>NZ_JASGKD010000001.1:0-3497500 GCF_047600905.1 Hyphomicrobium sp.
TCAGAAGCAAGTGACTCGTTTGCTGTTCATTGGCAAGACCGGGGAACTTTTTAACGACGTCGGGCGATCAATCGGTCAAGACCTGGGACAAGAACGGCAGGAACTCGAAGACGCTGCAAGGGGGAACTGATTTTGTCTATGCAGTGGGTTGCAGCGGCGACGGCAAGGTAGTAGTGACTGGTGGCGAAGAGGGCGTCATCCGCATGTATGGCGATGGCGGCAGCACACCCAAAGTGCTTTATCCGCCGGGTGAAGAGCCGAAAAAGGAAGAGCCGAAGAAAAAGTGAAGCGATCACGCCGATTGAAGACGGTCGACTCGACAATGCTCATTTGTTGGAATCAAAATGTAAGTGAATGACGAAAAGTTCACTGGGTGGGGGATGTTGCTATGGAGGCAGCGACGAGGCTGTCGCATCGGTGCACTTGAAGTCGCTCGCATTTCTTACATGGTCGTATTCGCGACTCAAACGCAACAAGGACCCGTTTGATCAACCTTGTGCAGCAACCATATCCCGCTGACGACGCATGAGAAGTCCAAGTCCCAGCACTCCCGCACAAATTAGGAGCACATGGCCGGGTTCCGGAACGGGCGCCGCGGAGAAAACAACATCGACATGGCCGCCGGTCACCAAGACTTGCCAGTTGCTCGTCGTGTTGAAATTGGCCACCGACACGTTGAGGACAGCTTGTCGGCCGCCACGTAAGGCGCCGCCCGCTCCGCTGCCGCCGCCGGCCGTTAGATTGCTCAACGTAGTATACGTCAAGACTCGCCGCGTATAGGATGTCGTGCCGTCCGGAAGGATAGTCCCGTTTGAGGTGAGTTCAATATTGATCAGGTTTCCGGACGAGCTGCTTCTCCCGAATTGCTGAGCCGCGATTAGGCTTTTCTGCAGTCGTGGTGTCAGTTGCTGTCCCGCCATTGCCTACAAACACATCGATGATGCCGTTGTTGGCGACAGACCGTGTTGCCGGTGGCGATCGTAGACGTCTGGCTTAACGCGGCCCCCGTGCCGCCGACGAGTGTTCCCCCGCCTTGAACGGTGATCGATTGGCCAGAGGTTAGCTGAATCCTTCCCGTTCCGCCTAAGATGCCGCCCGATTGCACGACGACATTGTTCGTGCCTCACGACGAGTTGGTAGCGGAGTTTGCCAACAGCGTGCCGGCCGAGATCGTTGTTCCGCCGGAATAAGTATTTGGGCCGGCGAAGATAACGACACCCGAGCCCGAACTATTGACGGCCACGGCGCCCGAGCCTGAGATTACGCTGGTGCTGTTGACCGTGATGCCGCCCGAGCTGGTAGCATAAAAGTCATCGTGCCGCCCGAAGCCACGGTCGTGCCTACGGTAGACAATTGGAGCAGATTCCCCGTCGTGTTGGTGAGACCGCCGCCGCCCGCGTTAACGGTGAAGCCACGAACGTAGGTAGCGGCCGAACCCGTATAACTCAGCGTTCCCGCGGTCGACGGCGAGTCCAAGATGACGGCACTCGACGCATTGCCGATTCCGCTCTTGGTCGCCGTCACGACGATGGTGTCCGCCGACAATGTTCCTTGCGAGATTGTGGTTGTCCCGGTGTAGGTGTTCGACGCGCCGCTCAGCGTGACCACGCCGGCTCCACTGCTGTTGACTTCGATTCCGCCACGCACCGAAATCACGCTTGAACTATTCACTGTGATCCCGCCGGTGCTCGTAGCGCTGAACGTCATAATTCCGTTCGTCGTGATCGCCGTGCCTCCCGTCGACATCTGCAATAAATTGGCCGTGGTATTGGTCAATCCACCATCGCCTGCATTGACGGTGAAACCGCGCGTGTATGTAGCTGCAGCGCCGAATAACTCAATATTCGTCTGGTGCTGGCATTCCCAAAACGGTCCTTGTTGCATTTCCCAAGCCGCTCGCCCCTGAAGCCACCACCACCGAGTCGACGACCAAGGTGCCTTGATTGATAGTTGTCGTACCCGTGTACGTGTCGCACACCGCCGAGCGTTTGCTGGCCCGTCCCTTGTTTCACCAGGCTGATTGCGCCGAAATGACTCCCGAATTGGCTGCGGTTCCGTCACCGTAGGCATAGGTTCCCGATCCGCCAATTGTCAGGGTAGCAGCGCTCGTGGAAGTGACGACATTAGTGCTTGCACCAAGTTGTTCCGGTGACCGAGTTCAAACCGGCAATTTGCTGGCTGAGTCCAGCCAGATGAGGTGTCCTAGATTGGCGCTGGCGGCTTGGCCAAGACTACAACAGTGCCCGTCGGCAAGCGATTACACTGCTTAATTTCAACGTACCGTTGGTGATGTTGGTATTGCCGCTGTAGGTAAAGGCCCACCTATTGTGAGAGTGCCGGTTCCTGATTTTGTGATTCCCGCCGAGCCGGAGATGACTGGCACTAAAGTCAGCGTCGCGGTTCCGTCAACTTGCATGGCTGCGAATGTGCCTGATGATCCTCCAAGTGCGATACTTAATGAACCGCTTCCCGTGCCGAACTCTTGAACGGTCAGCGTGCTCGTGTACCCACCCGTCAGCGTAATCCCGGTGTTTATCGTCAAAGTTTGGGCGTTATTTTTCGTGTTCTCGACCAGCAGATTGTTCGGGAGTGCGGTGTTTACGTTGCTAAATGTGATGGTCCCGACTGTAAAATTTGCTCCGAGCAATAGCGGCGAACTGAACGTTCCATTGTTGAAAACAAGATCCGACCCTGAAGCTGGCGTAGCCTCCACCCAATTCGTTCCCGAATTCCAGTTAAAACCGTGCACCGTTACCGTTCCAAGTGTAGGTGGCGGAAATCATTTTTCGCCGTGAAACTCAGCAAAGCACAACACAATAAAAAAATGATGGCTAATAGACGCATCAGGAGCAACTCTCAAGTTAGTCAATCAAGTTTGCGAGTAAACGCGTAAGGGCAGCATTCGATGTGCCAATAAGCGTTCCAAAGCTCAATTTCTTGCCGCAGCAAAGAGGTAACTGATTGATGAGTCGAATGTTCCGCTTCAAATGGCTTTAAATTCGCGCTGAATGAAGTTCGAACAAGGTTCTTAATACGATCATCAATCGCATACTTTTGAGGCAGAGTGTAAGCACTGTCAACATTTGTTGACAATGAATAAGGGGGGTTCGGTGTGATGGTCGAGCCGGTTGCCGGTATCACAAACCTGAGGCGCTTGCGAAGAGTCCATTCGCCTTATCAAGCGAAAATGTTCGCTTGTGCGTTTGGCTTGTGAATTATGGCGATTGAGCCATTCCTCGCAGGGAGAAGGATAGGTTTTTAATAGGGTGATTGTCAAGTAACGACCCGGGAAATTCGCCAAACCTTTACGATGCAATCACCAATTCATGTCCGTAAAATTAAGTGATAGCTGAATCAGCTGAAAGCGTCTATTCTCGGACATTAATCGTTCGCTCCCAACTGAAATCACTTCGCTTGGCAGCGGTTCAATTCAGTCAGTATGGCGTCGCGTGAAGCGACAGTTGGCAGTCGCTTCTTCCGAAGCCGGCCATGTGCCTTCCGAACCCGGCGTAACCAACCCGTAGCGATAAAGCTTCTTATAAAGCGTCATGCGACTGATGCCGAGGTCGGCGGCGGTCTTTTGCCGATTGTTGTTATTCCGCCGCAGTACGCGAGAGATAAAGGCCGCTTCAGCTCGCTCTCGAGCGGCCGTCAATGTCGCAATGTCGCTGCCGAATTCCAGATCGGTCGCACGACGGCCAATCCGATTCGTCCGGCGTTCCGCTCCAGGCTGCGCGTTGGAGACGCCCGAGGCTTCTTGAAGCGCCGGAAGTTTCGCGAACACCGGCCTCGGCCGTTCGGAAACGAATGGCCTCGGGAAGATCGACGAGTTCAATGCGCTCGCCGGCGCAAAGCATGACGGCGCGTTCCAGAACATGGGCGAAGTTCGCGAATATTGCCCGGCCATCCAAACTGCTGCAAGGCCGTCATCGCGTCGGGACTAATGCCGTACTCGGGAAAATTTAATTGCCGGCAGAACTCGACGATAAAACGGCCGACCAAGTTGGGGATGATCTCGCTTTCTTTGCGCAAAGCGGGAAGGTGAAACGTCACGCCGTTGAGTCGATAGAACAAATCGGAACGGAATCGTCCGGCCGCCACCTCCTGTTCGAGCGGCCGATTGCTCGCGGCAATCAATCGCGCTTGCATCGGGACGGTCTGATTGGATCCAACCGGTTCGAATACCCGCTCGTCGACAATGCGCACAGAGTTTTGCTTGAATCTCGATCGGCAGCGAATCGACTTCATCCAGTAGGATCGTACCACGACCGGCCTCGGTGAACTTACCTTTGTGATCGCGATCGGCGCTGGTGAATGCACCACGAACGTGCCCAAACATCTCGCTTTCGATCAGTGCGCCGTAAAGGGAACCGCAGTTAATCACCAGAAACTTCTGATCGCGCCGGGGCGAGAGATTATGGATCGCCTTGGCCGACGAGCTTTTACCGGTGCCCGTTTCGCCTTGAAGCAAAACGTTGATGCCGAGCGGGGCTATCTTGCGAATTTGCTTGAGCAAGGGCGATCGGGACGCCGACGAGTAGTCCAACGAACGATCGTCAATGCTGAGCTCGCCGGGACTCTGGCTGAGCGTGACCGGCGCCATGTCGCAGCCGAAGAGTGTGCACGTCGAGAAGATAGGCGAGCCGGCGCAGGTTCAGGGGGCGTTCAAGACATTCCGCAACACCGTGGCGCAGCATGGCCAGTGTTTGTTCCGGTTGGTTGCCATCCACAATCACCAGCGTGACAACTCGCTTCGCCAGAGTGGTCGTCTCTTGGATTAGACTCGCAATCCGCTGTGCATCCGCCGGTTCTTGAAGATGGGCGATGATGACGGCAGGAATTGGATCGCGCAGGGAGCGGCCGGCATTCGCATAAGTGGGAACGGATTTGAATTGTAAGCCGCTGATTGATTGGACGACTTCCGCAACCGACTGAACCAGGGACGATTCAGAGGAAATCATCTGGAGTAGAATATCGGCCATGACAATGCTCCTGGGGGGAGAGCAAGGAATCTTCCTTAAAACTCTCAAGCGAAACGCTACGTCAACGCTGTCAAACACATGGTGTGGAGAGTCAAATTCAACAACTTAAGTCGCGAGTTTCGATCTAAGTGTCAGCTATCACTAATGGAAATTCTCGAATGAAGTAGATCGCCCCGATGCGGCAATCAACGTTCACTCTAACAAGAGGGCAACTGTTAAAAGTCACTAGGTTGGGTAAGTTATCTGGAAGGCGTCCTTTGCGAATCTCACAATCCTTTCGCAGTCCATTTTTAACTACCTTAGTCTCGCAATTACTCCATATAAGTCAAGTCAAATCTGATACAAGCCGATAATTTTACCACACCAACGATTGACGGAAAATATATATGCCGGGGCGAAATGAGAAGAGGTGTTCCCATGCGATCATTTTACTGCCGCACACGAATGATCACGGCTTCGCCCCGATTGCATGCGAGTGCGATCATCACACTGTTTTTTTTATGCCTTACATCAATTGCTCAGACACCACAAATTGCCCAAACTACCCAATCTGGCTTTCCGCCTCATTTGCCTGCTCCTCCTGAAAAGCCCACACTTCCACCGAATGGTCCAGGTTCGGTCGACTCTTTTGTTCAAAGTATTGGCAAAAACGACTCGGCATTTGAAGTGTTGGCTGGCCAGGGACGCATCTTAACAACAAAAGCCGATTTGTCGGTGCGTGGCAAGCCATCGGCCTTGATCGCCATCGGCGACCCGCGCGTGATTGAATACGCCGTTCTCAACACCCGCCAGATTCGAATTGTCGGCCAACGGCTGGGAGTGACCGATCTGTCTATCACAACACCTGAAGGACAGACATTTAGTTTCGAAGTGCGCGTTGTGATGGATCTCGATGTGGTGCGCGGGCAGTTGGCTTACCTATTTCCCGATGCGAGCATCCGCCTCTATCAGGTCAGAGATCATCTCGTTGTCGAGGGGCAGCGGCGCGACACCGCCCAGATCAACCGAATCATGGAAACAATCCGCGCCTACCTGACCTCAGTCCAAAATCAACAACGCCAAGCGAATCAACAACAAGGTTCGGGGGCTGCCATATTGCCGCCAACTGCGCCTCCAGTGCCGATGCCGCCCGATGGCGCTGACTTACCGCGCCCCGTCGGTGTGGAGCTCGCTCGACGCGGCGGTGGTGGCGGACTTGGAACCGCGTTCGTCACGCCGCAAGTCATCAACATGCTGCGCGTTCCCGGTTCCAAGCAGGTGCTGCTCAAAGTTCGCATCGCCGAACTGAATCGCACCTCGTTTCGCCAGGTCGGAGCCGACATCCTGGTGAAAACCAAATCGTTCACGTTCGGAACCCAGTTGAGCAACTCGTCGATCAGCGGCTCGGCCTCGAACGTTCCAGGCGCCGGTCTGGAAGGGATGGCGTCGATTTTCAGCGCCCCCGCCACGAGTGCCTTCGCGATTTTCGACCGAGCCGATTTCGCACTCTTCTTTAGCGCCCTTCAGAAGAACAACTTGCTCAAGATTCTCGCCGAACCGAACCTGGTAACGCTGAACGGCCATGCCGCCAACTTCCTCGCCGGCGGCGAGTTCCCCGTTCCGCAGACGGTCACTACTATTAGCGGCGGCGCCACGCCGAATGTGACATTCAAGGAATTCGGCGTTCGTCTTGCCTTCTTGCCGTTCATCTTGGATGGCGACGTCATCCGCTTGAATGTCGATCCGGAAGTGAGCAATCTCGATTTCACGATCGCCACCACGCTGGTTCCCGGCGGATCGCCCGTTCCCGGCCTCAGCACACGCAAAGCCCATACCGTGGTCGAAATGAAAGAGGGACAGACGCTGGCCATTGCCGGGTTGATGCAGTTAACCCTAGACGGGAATACCACGCGTTTGCCCTTCTTGGGCAATCTGCCGGTTCTTGGGCCGTTCTTCAGCAACACCAACGGCAGCCGAACCGAGAAGGAACTCATCGTCCTGGTGACGCCCTATTTGGTCGAGGCGAGCACATGCGATCAGGTTCCGCCAGTCCCGGGCGACGAGGTCAACGCACCGAACAACTGCGAGTTCTATTTCCTCAATCGGATCGAAGGCCGTACGGGCAAGGATTTCCGAGCCACAACCAATTACGAAAACAAATTGCCGATTCTGCGGAGCCTGCTGAAGCTCGAGCAAGACAACATCAACGGCCCGCACGGATTCACCAAATAACGCACCGACCAAAACGCGGAGATGAGAGTCATGATCATTCGAATTGCCAGACCCGCGGTAGCGACCTCCTTGCTGATCGGTTGGGCGGCAGCGGACGTGAACGCTCAGCCTCGTCCCAATGCGCCGACGGCCGATCCGCGCGGCGGCGAGATTCGCGTATTGCCGGCGCCGGCATATTTACCTTCGCAAACGTCGCCCATAATGCCCATGACGCCCGGTTGCTTGCCTGGGAACCCGGCTCTGTCCGCGGCTCCGGTCGCGCCGAGGCACGACTATGAAGGCAAATGCATCGGTTACCTCTCCGAGTTCCAGTGCTCGCCGCTTGGCTACACGATCGCCGAGCATTTCCGGACGCACGTTCGCAATGGCTATCCGCGCATGACGCTTTACGATTTTGATTTCGTCCAGGGCACCAACCAACTCAATTATCGCGGCAAGGATCGAGTGGCCCAGTGCGCCCAGATGATGCAAGGGCTCCCCTTCCCATTGGTAATCGAGCGGACGCCGCGCTGCCCCGAATTGGCCATGGCTCGACGATTGGCCGTGCTGGACGAATTGGGCTTCATGAAGATTCCGATCCATCCGGAACAGGTAATTGTGGGCATTCCTCGCGCCTTTCCGCTCAATGGACAGGAAGCCGAGTTGATCTATCAGAACCTTCTGCACCAGACGGAGTCGCGCGGCGAGAGCCCCAACGGTTCGACTCAGTCTTCATCGGGCGCCTCGTCGGGTTTCGCTCCATCGACCGGTTTCGGCTCCAGTGGAAGCGGTTCGGGCGGCTCGCGCTGACGGCGTTTAACGAACACGCACCGGAACGGCCAAGCGATCCGGATGAGAATGCTTGACAGAGGAGTGATCTCTATGCCCCCGATCTTTCGCAGCAGAACCGGCGCCTGCATCGCCCTTGGGCTAACGCTCCTTTCCGGCTGTCAGTCGACGCTCGGACACAAACCGGCCGGTTCGGAAGACGTGGCCCATTTCGAGGGCGACAATCATCTAAACGGCGCCCAGGTGGCGGACGTGCAGGTAGCACTTGGACACGGCTTCGAGAATCGCGGCGAAATCGAACAAGCCCAGGCGACGTATACGAAGGCGATCGAAAAGGATCCGAATCGTTCCGACGCCTATGTCCGACTCGCGGTCTTACACGATCAGCAGGGGCAGTTCGGCGAATCGGCCAAGATGTACGAAAAGGCGTTCCAGCTTCAGCCCAAAGATGCGGACACCTGGAACAATCACGGCTACAGCCTGTATCTCCAGCAGCGCTGGGACGAAGCGGAACGCTGCTTCCGCCGGGCTCTGCTGAACTGGGGCCGGGCGACATTGGGAACCGTGCCTTTCGTGATCTGGGGCGGAAAGCTCTATGGCGCCGAAGGCGTGCTGGCGGGCAACATGGTCGGCGGCGTGGCTTTTGGGTTGATTGCCATATTCGCGGGCTATCGTTCTGATCGCGCGTCTTGGGGAAAACGCTGAGGCTTTGATCGCCGAAGCGTTGCACTTTCGGACAAGACGGTCCTAGATCGGCGGGCAAGTCGATCCCTTTTCGGACGGAGAGAGGGTGTGGGCATCGCGCAGCGCATTCTCGTGACCGGAGCGTCGGGCTTTATCGGTCAGCACGTGGTTCGGGTGCTGGCGGAGCGTGGCTACAGCATCCGGGCGGCTGCGCGGCATCCGATCGTGTTTGATAGTCCGCGTGTTGAAGGTGTGGCGGTTGGTGATATGTCGCGCTCGTTCGCCGCCGAGTTTCTCGTCCGCGGTGTCGACGCCGTTATTCACGCCGCAGGGCTTTCGGCGTCCCGCGCGGATCTGCCGGCCGCCGCCTATACCGCTATTAATGTCGATGCAACGCGGCAGCTGGCGAAGGCGGCGAGGGCAACGCGCGTGAAGCGCTTCGTTCTGATGTCGTCGATCCGGGCGCAGGTCGGCGCGACGTATTCGGGCGTCGTGAGCGAGGCGACGCCGCCGGCGCCCACCGACGATTACGGCCGTTCGAAGCTGGCGGCGGAAGCTGCAATGGCGGAGGTGCTGCAAGGCGCGTCGACGCACTGGACAGTGCTGAGGCCGGTGCTGGTCTACGGGCCGGGCGTCGAGGGCAACATGGCGGCCCTGACGCGGCTCGCGGCCCTGCCGGTGCCGCTGCCGTTCGGAGCGCTGAAAGCCAGGCGGTCGCTGGTCAGCATCGGCAATCTGATTAGCGCGCTGCAATATATCCTGCAAACGCAAACGGCCGAGAACGCATCGTTTATCGTCGCCGACCGAGAAGCCTTAACGATGGCCGAGATCATCCGGTCACTGCGACGGGGGCTCGGGCGTCCGGACCTGCTGCTGCCGGTGCCCGACGGCTCGCTCGCCAGCATCCTGCGGTTCGTCGGAAAAGGGGATTTCGCGGACCGGCTGACGGGCGATCTGGTGGCCGATGCGGTCGGCCTCCGGCGGATCGGCTGGTCGCCGCCCGAACCACGGCCAAGGCGCTCGAGGCGTCCGCCCGTGGCAACAAAGCCGTCAAACAACCGGCGTCCGGAACGGTATAGAGCCGCACGCCATTGACCGGGAAACCCGGCGGCCTTTCATATGTCAGGCGCCATGGCCGTACTTCCCATAATCACGATTTCAGATCCCGTCCTGCGCAAGATCTCAGATCCCGTCGAGCGGGTGGACGATGCCGTCGTCAAGCTGATGGACGACATGCTCGAGACGATGTACGCGGCGCCGGGCGTCGGACTTGCGGCGCCGCAGGTCGGCGTCCTGAAGCGGGTCGTCGTGCTCGATACCTCGGAAGAGGGGGAGCCGCCCAACCCGCTCGCCATGGCGAACCCTGAACTCGTCGCGCTCGGTTCGACTACGCGCCTGCACGAGGAAGGCTGTCTGTCGATCCCGGACGTGCGCGTTGAAATCGAGCGCCCGGCGGAGGTGACCGTCCGCTACATCGACCGGCACGGCAAGGAGCAGGAGCTCGCGGCCACAGGTCTGCTCGCGACCGCGATCCAGCATGAGATCGATCACCTCGACGGCCAGCTCATCATCGACTTCCTGTCGCGGCTCAAACGCGACATGATCATCCGGAAATTCAAGAAGCAGGCGAAGAGCTAAATTTTTTGCTGTCGCGCACGCCTCGCTGTCGTCCTCGGGCTCGTCCCGAGGATCCACCGGGCTTCGCTTGAATTGCGGAATGGATCCTCGGCATAAAGCCGAGGATGACGTATGGGGTCTGTATGCCGCTGAAGATCGTATTCATGGGGACGCCGGATTTTTCCGTGCCGGTGCTCGATGCGGTCGTGGCGGCGGGGCAGGAGGTCGTCGCGGTCTATAGCCAGCCGCCACGACCGGCGGGGCGCGGCATGGCCGAGGTCAAGTCGCCTGTGCAACGGCGCGCGGAAGCGCTGGGCATTGCGGTCCGCACGCCGGTGAATTTCAAAAGCGAAGAAGATCGCGATGCATTCGCGGCGCTTGGGGCGGACGCGGCGGTCGTCGTCGCATACGGTCTGCTGCTCCCGCCGAAAGCGATCCTCGAAGCGACCCGTCTTGGCTGTTTCAACGTTCATGCCTCGAAGCTGCCGCGCTGGCGCGGCGCGGCGCCTATCCAGCGCGCGATCATGGCAGGCGATACCGTCACCGCCGTCAACATCATGCGGATGGAACAGGGTCTCGACACGGGTCCCGTCTGCCTCGGGCGCGATGTACCGATTGCGGCGGACACGACAGCGGGGGAACTCCACGATCAGCTGTCAAAGCTCGGGGCGGAGCTGATGGTTCAAGCGCTCTCAATGCTGGAGGCGGGACGTCTTCAATGTGTTCCGCAGCCAAGCGACGGCGCGACGTACGCGGCCAAGATTGACAAGGGCGAGACGAAAATCGATTTCTCTCGGAGTGCCTCAGACGTCGCCAACCACATTCGCGGGCTGTCGCCCTTTCCCGGCGCGTGGTTCGATGCCGAGATCGGTGGCAAGAGCGAGCGGATCGAGGGTGCTTTTGGCGGCGCCGGTCGAGAGCTCTGGTGAACCCGGCGTGTTGCTCGACGATCGTCTGACCGTCGCGTGCGGAACCCGGGGCAATCCGGATCGAAAAGCTGCAACGGGCGGGAAAGCAACCGATGGCCGCTGCAGACTTCCTGCGCGGGACGCGGCTTTCTGTTGGAGAGCGGTTCGGGCGTTAATGATTTCGCCGATTTCGACTGCGAAACGTTCGCGCTTGAGGCTACAACTCAGCGGTTGGTAGCGGCGAGTACGAAGATGTTTCGGCGGATCTGCATTTTTCTAGTTTCGACGGCCGCGTTTCAAGGTGCCGCAATGGCTGCGGACTTCGGGGGGCCGAGGGCGGCAACGGGAAGGTATCTGGTGCCCGGCGCCGATGTGACGATCGAAGCGGGAGTTAGAGTTATTGGTCCGATTCCGTTCGATCCCGCCTGGGTGGTTGACGAAAAGACCGAGATTCCTGGCGGGGTCGTGTATCGGGGAGCCGCGTTCTACCGGGTTCCGAGCGCGCGAGCGCCGAAGGCCATCCATAAAGCCAAGCCCGAAAGTCCGGCGAAGCAGGACGAAGAATAGGCGTCAAACGTTGAGCCCGCGCTTCGGAACGTCTAGGGATGACGCAATCATCCCTCATCGCCGAGTTTGAATGCCGCGCTATCGCATCACCATAGAATACGACGGAACGTCTTTTGTCGGCTGGCAACGGCAGGCTGTCGGCGTGTCGATCCAGGGGTTGCTCGAAGACGCGATCGCCAAGTTTTCGCAAGAGGCGGTCGGCGTGCGCGGCGCGGGTCGCACGGACGCGGGTGTTCACGCGCTGGGCCAGGTTGCGCATTTCGATTTGAGCAAAGAGTGGGCGCCCGGCCGCGTTCGCGATGCGATGAACTTTCATTTGCGGCCGCACCCAGTCGGCATCGTGGCCTGTGCCGAGGTCGACGAGACTTTCGATGCGCGCTTCAGCGCAATCAAGCGGCATTACAAATATCGTCTGCTCACGCGAAGGGCGCCGCCGATCCTCGATCGCAACCGCGTGTGGTGGACGATGCAGGAACTCGATGCGGGCGAGATGCACGAAGCGGCGCAGGCGCTGGTCGGCAAGCACGATTTCACGACCTTCCGCGCCGCGCAGTGCCAGGCCGCATCGCCGGTGAAGACGCTCGATATCTTCGAAATTTCGCGCGACGGCGACGAGATCATCTGCACGGTTTCAGCGCGATCGTTTCTGCACCATCAGGTGCGGTCGATGGTCGGCAGCTTGAAGCTCGTCGGAGAAGGCAAGTGGACGCGTCGCGATCTTGAGGCTGCGCTGAGGGCAGCAAACCGCGAAGCGTGTGGACCCGTTGCGCCCGCGTCGGGCCTTTACCTGGTTGCCGTCAATTATCCGCCGCCTGAGGTCAGGACGTCTTCGTATCCTCCGTCACCAACGCCAGAAACTCCTGACGCGTGATCGGGTTGTCGCGGAAGACGCCAAGCATGCGGCTCGTCACCATATCGGTGCCGGGCTTATGGACGCCGCGCGTCGTCATGCAATGATGCTCGGCCTTGAGGATGACCGCGACGCCTTGAGGCTGAAGCACATCCTGGATGGTGTTGGCGATCTGCGCGGTCATCTTCTCTTGGATCTGAAGGCGCTTGGCGTAGGCGTCGACGATGCGTGCAAGCTTGGAAATCCCGACGACGCGGCCGTTCGGAATATACGCGACCCAGGCGCGGCCGATGATCGGCGCCATGTGAATGTTCGCAATGGCTTTCGAAGCGGATGCCGCGCAGGACGATCATCTCGTCGTAGCCTTCGATCTCTTCGAAGGTCTTATTCAGAATGGCTTCCGGGTCTTCGCCGTAGCCGCGGAACCATTCTTCGAAAGCTTTGGTGACGCGCTCGGGGGTTTCGAGCAGGCCATCCCGCGCCGGATCGTCGCCCGACCAGCGGATGATGGTTTTGACGGCCTCTTCGACTTCGTCGCGCGTCGGCTTGTTGTCTGAATTCATATGAACACTGAGCTGGTGTGAAATCCTGGCGGGGCCATCTACGGCAAGCGGAGCGCCCTTATAGACCCATCGGAATCGGAACGGCAAACATGAGCTTGCGTCGGGCTAAGTATGGTGATTGTCGCCGGCTTTGTCGACCCTATCGGGCCGGAGAAGTTAATTTGACCTCTCTCCCGCCGGAATGAGTATCCGGCGGGACGCACGGAAGGGCACCTTGTCAGAGCAATGTGCCTCGCAGCACGAGCATGGCGACGCTGAAGTAAATCATCAGGCCGGTGACATCGACGAGGGTTGCGACAAAGGGCGCAGATGCGCTCGCGGGGTCGAAGCCGACGCGCTTCAAAAGGAACGGCAGCATGGCGCCGGTCAGGGAGCCGAAGGTGACGATGCCGATCAGGCCGAGGCCGACAGTCAAAGCCACCAGTTGCCAGTGCTCGCCGTAGTCGAAAATGCCGATCTTTTGCCAGAGTGCGATGCGGCCCATGCCGATGATTCCGAGAATAGTGCCGAGGGTGATGCCCGTCGGGATCTCGCGGACTGCGACGCGCCACCAATCTTTGAGCCGCAATTGCCCAAGCGCCAGCGCGCGGATCAGCAGCGAGGTGGATTGCGAACCGGAGTTGCCACCCGAGCTCATGATCAGCGGGATGAACAGCGTCAGGACGACGGCTTTTTCAAGCTCGTCGGAATAGTGCTGCATTGCGCTCGCCGTCAGCATTTCGCCGAGGAAGAGGGCGCAGAGCCAGCCGGCGCGTTTGCGGATCATCTCGAAGAAGCCGATTTCGAGGTACGGTTCGGCCATGCCTTCGACGCCGCCGAACTTCTGCACGTCTTCGGTACTTTCGGCCAGAATGGCGTCGATCACGTCGTCGACAGTGACGATGCCGAGGACGCGATGGCGAGCATTCAGAACGGGAACGGCCAAAAGGTCGTGGATCGAGATCAGACGAGCGACTTCCTCGCGGTCGGTGTCTGGTTCGACTGTGATCGGATCGCGGTCGGGCGCGACGTCGAGGATGTTATCTTCCGGCGCGCCGGTGATCAGCTGACGCAGCGTGACGGTACGCACCAACTCGCGGGTTACGGGATCGGTGACGTAGATGGCGTAGACCGTTTCGCGCGTGTGCTCGACCTCGCGGATGAGCTTCAGGGTGTCGGCGACGGTGAAGGTCGACGGGACGCTGACGAACTCGGTCGTCATGATGCTGCCGGCGGTGCCTTCGTGGTAGGCGAGCAGCAGCTTCAGGGACTGGGCCGTCTCGAAGTCGAGGAGGGCGAGAAGGCGGGTCTGGTCCGGTCCGTCCATCTGCCGTAGCAGGTCGGCGGCTCGGTCGGCGGACATGCCGGTCAGGACCTTGCCGGCGAATTCCTCGGGCAATTCCAGGATCAGGTCGCTGGCGCGTGAAAGCTCGGGCCGGTCGAAGATCTCGACCACGCGGTCGAGAGGCAGCTGCGACAGGATCGATGCCGCCGTCTCGAGATCCTGCTCGTTGAGCTGAGCGACAATGTCGGCGTCGTGCTCTTCGAGCAACTCGACCAGGACGATCGGGTCGACATCGTCGCCCGATGCGTTACGGATGTTTTCCATGGCTCACCTTCCGATCCGCCGTCGCACGGATCGCGGGAGCCGACCCAACGGTCAGTCCACGAGCCTCGACGGCCGGGGCAATCGACTACTGTCGCTAGACAAGGGTTGGGTTCCTTCGGATTTGCGGCGTTGCAAACGCTTCGGCCGCACGCGTCACATGAGCCGTTCGCGACTAATAGTCAAGATAGACCCGTTGGCCTTTTCATTTTTTTGCGAAGGCGGCGATCGGGCTCCGCGTGGCGCAGGCAGAATTCGGGAGATGATGCGAAGGCTGCCTTGCGTATGACGCGATTTCGTCGGCAAACTCTGGTCGGCTCTGGCTGATGCGGTGCGCGGAACATGAGTGGCCCGAAAACAGGCACTCCTGATCTTCTCGAACCCGGGACCCACGTGTTCTCGGGAACGCTCCGAGTGTGGGGAAGCAATTATGCCGAGCTTCTGACCGACAGTGGGGTCACCATCCAGCTCGTGACCCAGGGATCCCCCAGCCTTAGGGACGGGGCCCGCGTTACGGTCGTCACGCGGCGATACCGGCCGCTTTATCAGGTCGAAGAGGTGCGCGAGAAGTAATCGCCGATTAAGCATTTAAAATGCCGTCCGATAATTTCTGGAAATACTAATAAATCGGCTCCCGCCAATTGATTTCAGCGTTTTTTATTTTCGTTTTCGGCCTTCGCGCCATTGCCGCCTTAACGCAATATTGGCTTTGGCCGACCTAATTTCGGCATGCGCACCGATGGCCGGAATAACGGCCTTCGCAGGCATGATGCCGAACGTCGCGCCGCCGTTGTCCGAACGGCATGTCTTAAGCGTTCTTCACATCCAGCCGAATGTTCTGGCCGTTGCGAACGGGTGATTTCATATCCCGTCCGAAAGTGCCTGCGTATCGGATCGACGGTCAAAAGGAATGAGTCATGCCGATGGACGAGTCGCTGCGAATTAAGATCGACACCGAGGATCGCCTATTCGATCTGGAAAGCGAAAGCATCGGTACAGAGAAGAGCGCGAAACAAAATAAGCGGACAAAAAAAGCCACACCCATTTTGCATTTCCTTTCGACGCAATCATTTGCGAGCCCGTTCGATGTGAACATGGCCGTGGATGCCGGCTTCACGGTTGTCGTTCCGCATACGAATGTCGGACTGGAGCACACGCGCGGCCTGGTGCAGGACGCCATCTTCTCGCGGCCGCCTGAATTCGGCAGCCGGACGGCGGTCTTTATTGGCGGCAAGGACGCGCTGCTGGCGCTCGATATGCTTGAGGCCGCGAAATCGGCGCTCGTGCCGCCGTTCACGCTTTCGGCGCTGGCCGATCCCGGCGGCTCGTTTACGACAGCGGCGGCCATGGTCGCGTGCGTCGAAGAGGTCTATCGGAATAAAACAGCGAAATCGCTGAAGGGAGCGACGGTCGCCGTGTTCGGCGCGACGGGCGTGGTGGGCTTTGCCGCCGCCGTCATCGCAGCACTTCAGGGTGCGAAAGTCGAAGTCGTATCGCATATGGGCCTAGCGCCGCTTCGGCCGTTGGTTCGGGCGGCGAAGGAGCGGTTTGGCGTCAACCTGGTTCCGGTTCTCGGCGGCCGCGACGCGGATAAGGCCAAGATCGTTGCGCGCGCCGACGTCGTTCTGTGCGCGGCAGCGGCAGGCATCCGGGTTTTGACGGCGAAGCAATTGCGCGCCTCGAAACGGCTCAAGGTCGTTGCCGACGTCAATGCCGTCCCGCCGTCGGGAATTGAAGGCGTCGAGCTGTTCGATTTCGGGCGCGAGCTGGAAAAAACGGCGATTGCGTCGGTCGGGCCGCTCGCGATCGGCGACATCAAATACAAGACGCAGGCTGCGCTGTTGCGCCGGATGATCGGAGCCAAGGCGCCGCTGATGCTCGACTTCACGCACGCCTTCGAAATGGCGCGGCGGCTTGCGTGGCAGAAAGCGCGATAATCGCCTAGCGTGTTTCGGATTGATGGGGCGCAGGCCAGGCGGCTTGCGCCCTGTCGTTTTATGGTGCTGCCGGAGGGGATTGAACTCTCGACCTCTCCCTTACCAAGGGAGTGCTCTACCACTGAGCTACGGCAGCTAAAGGGGCGGATTGCCTCGAAGATTTACAGAGATTTACGCGCACCAAACGGTGCGCCGCAAAGGCTCCTGCTTCGGGCGGGCGGACACTGCCACAAGGCTTGACGGCGAGCAAGCCGGAAAGCCAAGCTAATGCGTGGAAGACGACGGGGCGTAAATTGCGAGTTTTGCGACACGCATCGAAACGTGCGAAAGGCCGATGAACGAGGAATTGCCGCCAAAACCGTCAGTAAACTCGGGGGCGAAGCCGTCTTCGCAGCGGATGACGCGCAAGGAGCGGCTGGCTGAGGAACTCAGGGCCAATCTGAAGCGCCGCAAGGCTGCGGCTCGACGCGACAAAGAGACCAAAGCGGATGGCGGGGGAAACGCCGGTTGATGACGAGGCATGGCGGTCTTTCTGCCGGAAAAGCAGCTTGCCGAGACTAATGCGCAACGGATAATCACGCGCTTTCAGCCTTTCGGCCGATTCGCGCGATTTTCCTACCTGGAGACGATTGGAATTCATGGATCGCATCAGAATTGTCGGCGGCCAGCAGCTTCGCGGGACCATTCCGATTTCCGGCGCCAAGAACGCGGCTCTGCCCCTGCTGATCGCGAGCCTGCTGACTGAAGACCGCCTGACGCTCAAGAACGTTCCCAATCTGGCCGACGTCAATCTTCTGGTCCGGATTTTGCGCAATCATGGCGTCGACTTGGCGGTTGACGGCAAGCGGTCGAGCCCGCCGAGCCATCTCGGCGATACGATCCATCTCACCGCGCGCGACATCGTCGACACGACGGCGCCTTACGAGATGGTGTCGCGGATGCGGGCAAGCTTCTGGGTGCTGGGGCCGCTGATCGCGCGCATGGGGCAGGCGAAGGTTTCGCTGCCGGGAGGCTGCGCCATCGGCACGCGGCCGGTCGATCTTCATCTGATGGGGCTCAAGGAACTTGGCGCCGACATCGATATCGACAGCGGGTACGTGGTCGCCAAGGCGCCGAAAGGGCTCAGGGGCGCGCATATTGTTTTTCCGAAGGTTTCGGTGGGCGCCACCCACAACGTGCTGCTGGCTGCGGCGCTGGCGAAGGGCGAAACGGTAATCGAGAACGCCGCACGCGAGCCGGAAATCGGCGATGTCGCGGTGTGCCTTACAAAGATGGGCGCGAAAGTCGAAGGCATCGGCACGTCGGTGCTGCGTATTCAGGGCCGCGATAGGCTGGAGGGCGCCATTCATACGGTTTTGCCCGACCGTATCGAGACCGGCACGTTTGCGATGGCGGTCGCGGCGACAGGCGGCGACGTGATGCTGGAAGGCGCGCATTACCACGATCTCAAGACTGCGCTCGATGTTCTGGCCGAGACGGGTGCGTCGGTCGAAGCGACGGCGACGGGCGTGCGGGTTTCGAGGAACGGCGGCGGCATCGAACCGATTTCGGTCGAAACGCAGCCCTTCCCCGGCTTTCCGACCGATCTGCAGGCGCAACTCATGGCGCTGCTGACACGGGCCTCGGGAACGAGCGTTATCCGCGAGACGATCTTCGAAAATCGATTCATGCACGTCCAGGAGCTGGCGCGGCTTGGGGCCGATATTCAGCTGCACGGCGACACGGCGACGATCAAGGGCGTGAAGACGCTCAAAGGTGCGCCGGTGATGGCGACCGATCTTCGGGCGTCGGTGTCGCTGGTGATCGCAGGGCTCGCCGGCGAAGGCGAAACGGTGATCAACCGTGTTTACCATCTGGATCGCGGTTTTGAGCAGCTGGAGCGAAAGCTTGGCGCGTGCGGAGCCGAGATCGAGCGGTTGAGCAGCGGCTGACGTTGGCGCCGGGTGCAGCCGTTGCGGCATGCGACGCGTCTTTGTAACACTCGGCGACAGCCAAGCCGCCCGGCTACCTGCGGGAGACATTCGTTACGATGCCGGATTTGAAACTCATCGCATTCGATGCCGAAGATCTCGGGGTCATTTCCGCGCATTTACAGGATGCGGTTTTGCGCGTCGGGGATATGGCCTATCTGCCGAAGGAAAAGCGTTTCGTCGCCATCGCCAACCGCTTCGACTGGGCGAACGCGGCGGATGGAGCGCTAAAGGCGAAACGCGGGGCGGAGCCGCAGTTCGAGCGTCGCCGGGCCGCGGTCCGCTTCGAGCGGGTGAATGCCGCGCAAATCCAGGGGTTAGATCTGAAGGACAAGCGGACTTCATTGGCGCTTCTGGCCGTCACATTCGAGCCGACGGGGGGTGCCGAATCCCCCGAAGGCAATGTCACGTTGACATTTTCCGGTGGCGCGGCCATTCGGCTGGGCGTCGAATGTATCGAGATCGAATTGAAAGATCTCGGGGCGGCGTGGGCAGCCAAGCGCTCACCCGAGCATCCCGAGGGCGCAAGCTGAGTTTTGCTTCGATCAATTCCCAAGGACTGAAGTTCCGATGCCTGTGCGGCTTAACAACAACGATAAAGATTTCGAAGCGCGCTTCACGGAACTGCTCGGTCTGAAGCGCGAGGTGTCCGTCGACGTCGACAATGCCGTGCGCGAGATCATCAATGACGTTCGTGCGCGGGGCGACGCGGCGCTGATCGATCTGACCCAGAAGTTCGACCGGCTCGACCTGAAGCGCGCAGGCATTGCAGTAACGGCGGCCGAGGTCGACGCGGCGTATGCCGAATGCACCAAGGAAACGCTCGACGCGCTGACGTTCGCATGCAATCGCATCGCCGATCATCATAAGCGGCAGCTGCCGTCGGATGATCGCTATACCGATGCCGCCGGCGTGGAGCTTGGGCACCGCTGGACGGCGGTCGAGTCCGTCGGGCTCTATGTTCCGGGTGGCCTGGCATCATATCCGAGCTCGGTTCTGATGAATGCAGTGCCGGCGAAGGTCGCGGGCGTGCCGCGCATCGTCATGGTGGTGCCGTCCCCGAGCGGCGATCTCAATCCGCTCGTGCTGGCGGCGGCCAAGATCGCGGGCGTTTCGGAAATCTATCGTGTTGGTGGGGCGCAGGCTGTCGCAGCGCTCGCTTATGGCACGGAGACGATCAAGCCGGTGGTCAAGATCGTCGGGCCGGGAAATGCCTATGTCGCGGCGGCGAAGCGGCAGGTGTTCGGCGTCGTCGGCATCGATTCCATCGCCGGGCCTTCAGAAGTTCTCGTGATTGCGGACAAGAACAACAATCCCGAATGGATCGCTTCCGATCTCTTGGCCCAGGCCGAGCACGATACGGCGGCGCAGTCCATTTTGATGACGGATGACGCCGCTTTCGCGACGGCGGTCGAAAAAGCCGTAAAGCGGCAGCTCGAGACGCTGCCGCGTGGAAATATCGCGGGCGAAAGCTGGAACACGTTCGGCGCCACAATCATTTTGGATTCGCTCAGCGAGGCCGTGCCTCTCGCGGACCGGATCGCCGCCGAGCATCTCGAGATCGCGACGGCGGACGCCGAGGGTCTGGGGAAGCAAATCCGCAATGCCGGTGCGATCTTCATCGGCGGAGTGACGCCGGAGGTCATTGGCGATTATGTTTCGGGTTCGAACCATGTCCTGCCGACTGCGCGGAGCGCACGGTTTTCGTCCGGATTGGGCGTGCTCGATTTCATGAAGCGGACCTCGATCTTGAAGCTCGATCCGGCCGCGCTTGCGAAGCTTGGGCCAGCGGCAATGACGCTGGCGAGGTCGGAAGGGCTCGAAGGACATCGGCGGTCCGTCGAGATCCGGCTCGAAAAAGCAGGTTGAAACTCGATGGACCAATCCGTCGCATCACCGGAGAAGAGTCGGGATCGTTTGATCGAGATTACTCTCGATGCGAAATCGCTTGGCCGTGCCAACTCCAATATCGAGCATGAGCGCGAAGTGGCGATCTTCGATATCCTCGACGGCAATGCGTTTCGCATCGATGGCACCGATGCAGGTCCCTACAAGCTCCATCTTTCGCTGGCGGATGAGCGTCTGCTGTTCGCCGTCAGTCCGGCGGACGGCGGCGAGACGATCGAGCACGGCATCGCGCTGACGCCGCTCAAGAGGATCGTCAAAGACTATTTCATGATCTGCGAGTCCTACTACGAGGCCGTTCGCACCGCGCCGCCCGCGCGCATTCAGGCGATCGACGTCAGCCGCCGTGCTTTGCACGATGAAGGCAGCGTGCTGCTCAAGGAAAAACTCGGCCCGAAGATCATTGTCGATGACGACACGGCGCGGAGACTGTTCACGCTGGTGTGCTCGCTGCACTGGAAGGGCTGAGGCCGACCGAGAGCCATGCGGTCATTTGCGGCCGCGCAGATACCACGACTCCTGCTGGCCTACCCCCTTGATCTCGATGGCGCCGCGCGGATGTAGAACAAAGTCCTTTTCGAGCGCCGCGGCGCAGCCCGGGCAGATTGCGATCGAGCCTGCGACGCTCGATTGCTCGAGCCGGCTCGCCAAGTTCACCGGATCTCCCCAAATATCGTAGCTGAATTTGTTTTTGCCGATGATGCCGGCCGTCATCGGACCAGAGGCCATGCCGATGCGGACGCTGATCGGTATCTTTTCGCTGGCGCTGATGCGCGCAACCGCATCGACGAGATCGAGTGCCATCGACGCCAGCGCGTGGACATGGTCGTCGCGCGGAATGGGTACGCCAGATGCCACCATGTAGGCGTCGCCGATGGTCTTGATTTTTTCGACGCCGTGATTGTCGGCCAGATGATCGAAGGCGCTGACGAGTTCGTTAAGGAGTGCCACGGTTTTTTCCGGGCCGAGGTTGCGGGCCATGGCGACGAAGCCGGTGATGTCCGCGAACATTACCGAGGCTTCCGAAAAGCCGTCGGCGATGGCGTTGCCCGGCTGTTGCTTCAGGCGTTCGACGACGCTGTCGGGAAGCACATTACGCAGCACCATTTCCGTCTCGGCCTTGGCGTGCTCGAACAGATTGAAGGCGTAATAGACGCAAGCCGCGATCAGGCCGAATGTCGTGACGGCGCCCTGGATGTAGAGCGAGTTGATCGTGCGCTCGTCGGCGTGGAACTGAGCGGCTTCCATCGGAAACGTGAACCAGGAGAAAAGGTGCAGGCCGAGCGCGAGCGTTACGATGGCAATGATGATCCAGAAGCGTCGCGCCTCGAAAATTACGAAAGGCGCGGCTGCGGCGATGACGTATTGAAGCGGTGCTCCGCCCATCCTGCCGAAGAAAGCCGTAAAGCCGACAAGAGCGGAGAATTCGGCGACCACGAGCAGAAGACCGCCGGCAATTTCGTTGAAACGGTGCATCAGCGGCACCAGCGAGACGATGAGCGCAACGCCGAGATTGATGAATACGGCCGGCAGCATTTCCTTGTTGCCCGACGCCCAGAGCTGGAGCGCGTAGATGCAGGTCGTCATCACGACGAGCGCCGAGAAGACATTCACGATCTTGAGACGGCGCTGGATGTCGGGCGGATATCGCTTGATGCCGAGGTTCGCGATGCCGCGAATGAAGCGGCGAATGCCTTCGAACACGCGGCTCGCGCCGATGGCCCGGATGGCCGACCCAACACGCTCTTTCTGCCGATCAACGATCGTCATGCGCATGACCCGGCGAACGGTGCAACGGCGGCTATTCCTTGTCGTCGAGACGGCCTATGTCGCTCAGGGCCGCGACGTTGCAGATGACTTGCTGGCCTCGGCGCTCGATTGCGCCTTCCGATTCGAGCATGCCCAGGGCGGCGTTGACCTTGGGACGACTGGCGCCGACAAGAAGTGCAAGCTCGCTTTGTGAAATGGGCAGGGCGAGCGAAATCTTCTCGGCCTTGCCCGAAGGATCCTTCTGGCGGACGGATGCCAGGAAGAAGCGTGCGAGCCGGGCCTCGATCGGGTGCAGCGCGATCGCTTCGAGTTGCTCGTCGGCGTCGCGCAGCCGTCCGGCAAGAAAACGCACGGCGGCTTCGCCGACCGCCGGCTGAGTCGACAGCAGGCGGACGAAGGCGGATTTCGACAGCATCAGCGTCTCGACCTTGTTGACGGCGGTGGCGTCGGCTGAGCGCGGGCGGCCGTCGAAGACGGCGAGTTCGCCGAAGATCGAAGGCGGCTCAACGTGCGCAAACGACAGTTCGCGGCCGTCGGCGGTCAGCACCGAAAGGCGGACACGGCCCTTGGTGACGATATGGAGTTCGGACCCCGTCTGGCCCCGGGAAAAAATGATCTGTCCTGGTTCATAGGCAGATTCGCGAAGCTCGGCCGCAACGGCTTTCCGGCTCGGTTCGTCAAGGGTGCCAAAAAGCGGTGTCCGGGCGAGTAGGTCTGCTGGGTCTGGTTTCAGAGCCATTGCCGCCATCAATTCTGTGAAAGAATGGGGTATTCATGCCCTGTTTTCTGCGCCTCCGCAACGCGTGCGATCTTGCAAAACATTCAATGCCCAAGTCATTGTTCGCGCCGCGTGTGTCGCCTTTATTCTTTCGTCCGCGGTTGCGATCATGGTAACGACGCTCATGAGCAGTTTATTGCCCATTTTTGCCCGGTCCGCGGCTCCCGGCCGGGAAACGCTGCGGCGCACGCTGTCGCGCGAGCGGTCGGAAACAAATGCCGCCATCGAGCGGCCGCAACTCGTGCTGGCGAGCGCCAGCCCGCGCCGGGTTACGCTTTTAGCGCAGGTTGGCGTCACGCCCGATGCGCTCCGTCCGGCCTCGATCGACGAGACCCCAAAGCGGGGAGAAATGCCGCGTGCGCTGGTCTCCCGGCTTGCGCGCGAGAAGGCGGAAGTGGCGCGCGCCCAGATCGCCAATGACCCGGATCTGGCCGGCGCCTACATTCTTGCGGCCGATACCGTCGTTGCCATGGGGCGCAAGATCTTGATGAAGCCGGCGCATATCGAAGAGGCGATGGCGTCGCTACAATTGCTGTCGGGCCGGACTCACAAAGTCCAAACCTGTGTCTGCCTGATCACGCCAGACGACCGGGTGCGGACGAAGATCGTCGATACGCGCGTGCGTTTTCGCTATATCAGCAAGCCGGAACTCGAATCCTATATCGCCTCGCGCGAATGGCGCGGGAAGGCCGGCGGATATGCCATTCAAGGGCTGGCCGGATGCTTCGTCCAGCGTCTGATCGGGTCTTACACCAATGTCGTCGGCCTGCCCCTGACCGAAGTCGTCGGGCTTCTCAATTCGGAAAAATTTCCGATCCAGTATAATTGGCTGAAGTACGCCGAAGTCGACCACGATTGAGTTCCGTCATGTCTTCGTCTTCGTCAGGCGGCAAGCCGCTGCGCTGCCCGATTTGCAGCAAGGATGCCGTCGAAGCCTATCGACCATTCTGTTCCAAGCGCTGCGCCGATATCGATCTCGCGCGCTGGTTCACAGGGGGCTACGCGATCGGGGGGCGACATGAAGACGAGGGCGACAACGCGGCTCCGGCGGAGGAGCGGAAACGGGCCGACGAGGACGGCGAGGGGGAGTGAAATTGCGGCGCCTGAGGCGCTTGCATACCGCCGATCACCCCCCTATAAGGACCGCCTACTTCGTTCGGGGCTCAGCGCCGCGGAGGCAGGCCCAGGTAGCTCAGTTGGTAGAGCATGCGACTGAAAATCGCAGTGTCGGCAGTTCAATTCTGCCCCTGGGCACCATTTCACAAAAGCCAATCAAAACCTTAGAGCGCTCGTTGGGTCCCAGTCGGGTGCCGGGAACCGTTTCAAGCTTGAGTGCTCTCAAGGCGAGCGGTTGTGAGTGCGTGCGTCGCGCCACAACTCCGGCACTTGATCAACGTTGCCCACAACAGTCTGATCGCCTGCAATTGTTCGCTCGCCATTGGTCCAATAGCGTTCGTCCGGCCTGAAGCCGGACGGCGAGAATGACGAATAACCGTAAGTCTGCGCTCGATGGATTACGCGGGTTAGCGGCATGTGTAGTCGTTATTCACCACGGAATCCATCTGAGCGATAAAACGTTGTGGGGCCGTGTCAGCATCGGATACCCTCAGGATCTTCCGGCTTCTTATATCGTCGAGCGTGCGACCGTCAGCATTTTCAGCGGCGGCATGGCGGTCAATATCTTCTTCATTTTGAGTGGTGCGGTATTAGCGCAATCTCTTCTGCGCAATGAGGGACGGAACTTTTCTGCGACCGCGCTTGATTTCACCGTTCGCCGGATCTTCCGGCTCTACCCCGCATTGATCGCCGCCGTCTTACTGCTGGGCATCACTGGTCATATGGTGGGATCCAGGCTTGGAATGCCTGAATACGCTTTCCAGACCATTTTTGATAATGCTGCACTTCTCGGCAAAGGCGTAAACGGTGCGACGTGGACGCTGCAAATCGAAGTGATCGCTATACCGGTCATTCTCGCGGTATTCTATTTCTTCAGAATCTATGGAACGGCAGCGATTTTCGCGTTTGTCATGTATGCCGAATGTTGTTTCTTCGTTGGCGCGCCATTTGGTCCTGTGTCTTTCAACGTTGCCCTGCTCTGTTTTGCCCTCGGAATGCTGATACCCACCGACGTGATCAGCAAAGGATTGGCCAAGGTATCCGGTGATGCCTGGTTGCCGGCCCTTTTTGCGATGGCTGCGGTGCGCTTTATTTTTCCCGCTGCTTCCGGGGGCGCGCTTTTTGCCATTATTTGCTTGTCGTTCTTTTGTGTTGCCGTGCTCTATCACAGAGAACGACCGGACTGCGTTCTGAACCAGCCGGTTGTTCAGTTTCTCGGGCGCATCAGTTATAGTTTGTACTTAAATCATGTATTTTTCCTGCTGGTCCTTTTTCATATCATCAATCTCGTGCTTGGCGCGGGAACCATTGCCACCTACCATCTTCCTGTGGGGCTGGCCTTCGGCGCTCTAGTCTTGTTGATAACAATTCCGCTGGCAGTCTTCGCCGAGCGTTTTGTCGAGGTTCCCGGCATAGCCCTGGGCAGATATGTGGCGCGAAAATTTTCAGCTTTGTCCGAAATGGAACGACCGACGATCGCTGCCGGGTCGACAACGTCGTGCTAGAATTTCTGCCAACGTGATATCGTTGGCGGCGACGGCAGCATGCTGCTGACATTAAGACGGATGTCCTCTCCCAATGAATAGAGTGATGCGAAGCGGAGTAAGCCTGCAAGTCGCGGCAAGATCGATCGAGACAATTGCGGCTATCACAGAGCGGGATGGGGCCACGGCTTCGTTTGCTGACGAAGGGCCGAGTAAGACACAAAATCAAAGCTATGTATCTCGCTTCCGCCTCAAGACGCGCCCACTACGTCGAAAGATTTCTCTAGCGCTGAAGAGCGCCGGCGGTTTTCTTTTCGGGTCAACGAGACACGCCGAGGTCGTCGACAAAATCTCGACCGCCGGTGATTCACTGGCTCAAATTCTCAATCATTCGACCAGTACGACGCTTGGCCGCATCGATGCGGTGAAATCTTCAATAAATTCGCTTGGTCAGGTGCTGACGCGTGTGGAGGAACAGGGTCGTTCGGTCGAGGCCAGGCTTTCCCAGCTCGAAGCTGCGCAATCGACTTTGACTACCGTCTCAAGCCAGCTTCTGCGCATCGAAAGGCTGCTGAAGGATATGGCCGACGATCGGCGCGAGGCGATTAAAGGCGTTCATAGCGCGGGGATCGTGGCTACCAACCAAGTTCGCGCTGAAGCGGGCGCGATGCTTCGCGGAGTTGAGGCGCGAGTGGCGAAAATTTTGCCAGCTATCGGCAGGATTGAGAAATATTCGCTGACGAGCGCCAAGAGAGTGGCGTTGAATACCGGAGGCGGTGCGGCTCTAATCAGGACGGAGGTCGGTTACGTACTTTGCCCTTCCGATGATTTTGCGCTTCTTTCGCTTCTTGCAGAAAGGGGCGATCTGGAGCCAGGAACGCGGCTCTTCATTCAGCGATATCTGCGCGAAGGCGACACTTACGTCGATATCGGCGCCAACATCGGAATGCATGTCTTGGCGGCAGCTCGAGCGATGGGCGGCGTGGGAAAAGTCGTTGCGCTTGAACCCTATGGTCCAACGCGAGAGTTATTGACGAAATCGATTTCGAATAACGGCTTTTCGGACATCACCGATATTTATGGGGCGGCGGCCTGGAATCAGAATGGTCGCGCCCGTTTGCATCTCGCGACAACCTGCGGTTGCCATTCTCTCTTTCCGATCGGGCAAGACCAAAACAGCTCCACCGTCGAGGTGTCGCTGCTTCGCGTAGATGACGTCCTGGACTTTAATGCGTCGGTGGTTTTGATGAAGATTGATGCCGAGGGGGCCGAACTTGAAGTCCTGGCTGGCGCTTCGAAGACGATTTCGCGCTGTGCCGACATTGGGCTCATTGTCGAATTTGGTCCGTCACATATCGCACGTGCCGGCAAGTCTCATGACGAATGGATGAAGGCGTTCGCCGAGCACGGGCTCGAGTTCAGAGTTATCAATTCCGAGACGGGTAAGCTCGAGGAATGGTCTCTGGAACAAATGAAGCATGAGAATTCGCTAAATCTGTTCTTTTCGCGGAACACAGACAGCGTCCGCGATCGACTTCGATGACGAAGAGCGAAGTTGTCGTCGTCGGCGCCGGCGGGCACGCCAAAGTCTGCATTGAGAACCTGCAATCGTCCGGATTTGAGGTAGCTTATTGCGTCGCGAACGCATCAGCGCCGGATGCGTGCTTGGGAATTCGGGTATTGCAAGGAGACGATCACCTCCGCGAGCTTCGCGATCAGGGCTTTAGAAAGGTGTTTGTTGCCATCGGGAATAATTTTCTAAGAGCCCGCCTGGCGGAAGATATTTTAAACATGGGCTACACGCTCGTGAATGCCATCAGCGCGTACGCGATCGTGTCGCCGAGCGTGACGCTTGGAAATGGTATCGCGATCATGCCCGGCGCAGTTATAAATGCTGAGACGAACGTTGGAGATCTTGCAATTGTCAATACCGGCGCAACCGTAGATCATGACTGTATCATAGGAAGAGCTGCGCACGTGGGTCCGCAGTGCGGCCTTGCTGGCAACGTTGTCGTGGGAAAACATTGCTTTCTCGGTGTGGGTGTGAAGGCGATCCCAGGGGTTCGGATTGGAAGTGCCGCAACGATTGGAGCCGGCGCGGTCGTCGTAAACGATATCGATCCCGAAGTTACGGCGGTGGGCATTCCGGCGCGACCGTCAACGTTGTCGGCGTAAGGATTTTTGGACCGGTCAGCTTGCCGCTTTTTATACGTCGCGGCCATGGATTGGAATAAGGGGGGGGTATGGAACGAATACCGGTTGCGATGCCGGCGCTTCTTGGAAATGAACGCGCATATGTGATGGATTGCCTCGATACGAATTGGATCTCGTCGAACGGCAAGTACATCAGCGCTTTTGAGCAAGCTTTCGCGGACTTTTGTGGTGCCAAAAGAGCAATTGCGGTGTGTAACGGCACCGCTGCCTTGCATCTTGCTCTGCTGGGTTTGGGCGTTAGCGCCGGTGACGAGGTAATCGTACCAACGGTGACGTATGTCGCGACAGCGAATGCCGTGACCTACTGTGGAGCCACCCCGGTTTTCGCGGATGTGACGGAGAATTTTCTGACGATTGATCCTTCGGACATTGAGAAGAAAATCACTCCGAAGACTCGTGGCATTATCGTCGTGCACCTCTATGGCCATCCCGCTGAGATGCAATCAATCAGCGAGCTTGCTCGCAAGCACGGGTTATGGGTCGTCGAGGATGCGGCCGAGGCCCATGGAAGCGAAGCATATGGGAGAAAGATTGGTACATGGGGCAAATGCGCTACTTTCAGCTTTTTCGGCAATAAGATCATCACCTCCGGGGAAGGTGGAATGATTACTACCGACGATGTCGAATTGGCTGACCGCATCCGATTGTATCGCGGGCAGGGGATGGACCCGGAACAGCGTTACTGGTTTCCGGTCGTCGGCTACAATTACCGCATGACTAATATACAAGCGGCTATCGGGCTGGCGCAGCTCGAAGGCATCGATAGCGCATTGGAGGCACGGAAGCGCGTCGCGCGGTGGTATGATGAGGCGTTGTCCGAATTAGATGACGAAATTGTTCGGCCGGCCCAGGCGAATTGGGCTCAGCATGTTTTCTGGATGTACACGGTCTATCTTCGTAAAGGCGACGCGAAGCGGCGCGATGCAACCATGAAGCGTCTCGATGAAATGGGAATTGAAACACGGCCGGTATTTTATCCCATGCACGTGCTTCCTCCCTACAAGTCTGAAGAAAAGTTCCGGACGGCGGACAGTTGGTCCAGCCGGGGGATAAATCTTCCCACGCATCAACAGCTGACGAAAGACCAGATCGGTCACATCGCAAAATGCCTGAAGCTTGCGCTGGCTCAAGAATGAACGAGAACTTTCGGCCACTGCTCTTTATGCATATCCCGAAGACCGCCGGTACTTCGGTGCTGGTATATCTGAGATCGGTCTACGCCAGCCGCAATACACTTGAACTCAGATGGCAGGATGACTCTCTCGGAATTGTCACTGAAGATGCAGTCAAGGGCGCCGACTTTTTATGGCTTCATGAGCCGTTTTGCGAACTTCCCTACGACACGGGAAAATTTTTCAAGATCACCTTTTTAAGAGATCCGATTGATCGCGTTCGCTCGGCCTTTAGTTATCTGCGCGATCCGGCTGTCATCGCAGAGCAAAACTTCCTCTATACCTCGCGTCGAACCGTGCGTGCGCTCAAAGAAATATCTGAGATGTCGTTCCGGGAATTTGTCCTGTCGACGGATCCAGTACACGACGACAATGTACGAGCCGTATATCGCTCTTGGTTTAGATCCGACGGCGGGGTGCCGTTGGCTACGAGCGCGCTCCCCGAATACCTCGACTGCATGAGCAAGTGTTTCGATTATGTCGGAACGACAGAAACACTTAGCGAGGATATGGACGCGATCCGACGCTTTTGCTTCCCAACATACCCCGACAAGTTTGGTCGCACCCGCGAAAATGCCTCGCGAAAGATCGACGCTGACCTAATGCTCGATGACGCGGCGCTCGCCGTACTCAAAGAAAAACTCTATTTCGACTTCGTTCTCTACGAACACGCGAAGAAATTGCGCGAAGTTCACTACAACCGCTATGTGCTGGACGAACGGTGTGGGCCTGCGTATTTCGTATGATGGCCCTCTGGAGTTCTGACGTTGTGTGTCGTTGGCGGAAAAGTCGTAGTCTGGACGTCTCGAACTTATGAAAATTGCATTGTGCTCGTCGTTCGTACCGTTTGTTCGGGGCGGAGCTAGAAACATCGTCGATTGGCTTGCTATTGCACTCAGAGATGCCGGGCATCAGGTCGAGACCATATATATTCCCGAGGTCGACGAACCGGATCTTTTAATCGATCAAATGTTTGCTTTCAGGTGGCTCGATTTAAGTGCCGCGGATCGCGTGATTTGTTTTCGACCTCAATCGCATCTCATAAGGCATCCAAACAAGATAGTATGGTTTATCCATCACATACGCTTGTTTTACGATCTTTGGGACACTCCTTATCGAACGTTTCCAGATGATTCTCGACACCGTGGGATCCGCGAAACGCTTCATGCGCTCGATCGCGAGGCGTTGCTCGAAGCGAAGGCTGTGTTCTCCAATTCATCGATCGTGAAGAAACGGCTAAAGGCCTTCAACGATATCGATTGTGAAGTCCTCTACCCGCCGGTTTGGGCGCCAGAGAGGTTCTATTGTGCGGATTTCAATGACGAGATCGTAAGCGTCTGCCGCTTGGAGCATCACAAGAGGCCGCATTTATTGATCGATGCGATGAGCCACACCCAATCGAACGTAAAGCTGCGCCTGGCAGGGCAGGGGAGCGCGAGTTATGTTCGAAAACTTAAAGAGCAAATTGCAAAGTTGGGCTTGTCGGACCGAGTACTTCTCGAAGAGCGCTGGATCAGCGAAGCCGAGAAGGTTGGGTATCTCGCCAACTGCTTGGCCTCAGCATATCTGCCGCTCGATGAAGACTCATACGGTTATCCCACAATAGAAGCGGCGCATGCGGCGAAGCCGACTTTGACCGTAACCGACGCGGGCGGAGTGGGGGAGTTCGTGATCGATGGCATAAATGGCGTCATAGCCGAGCCCTCTCCGCAAAGTATTGCCGCAGAAATGGATAGGCTGTTTGTACAGCGGGCGACGACAAGTCAAATGGGCATCAACGCTCGTGACCGAATAGCCGGACTTGATATTCGCTGGTCCACGGTTCTTGAAAGATTACTGGCGTGAAAGTTCTGATCGTCAACAATATGGCCCCGTTTATTTGGGGAGGCGCCGAGGAACTCGCGTCACATCTTTGTCGGAACATCCAGATCGCTGGACACGACGCTGAAGTTTTGCGCATTCCGTTTCAGTGGGAACCTGCATATGGCATCCCGGCTCAGATGCTGCTGGTCCGCACATTGGAATTGACGAATGTGGATCTCGTCATAGCGCTTAAGTTTCCGGCGTATCTCGTGCGTCATCCAAACAAAGTGCTGTGGCTGCTACATCAGTACCGGCAGGCGTACGATCTTCATGACGCAGGCCAAAGTAATCTGCCCGAGGGCCGTGATGGCGTAGAGCTCCGATCTGTCATCAAGACCGCAGATAACGAAAGTTTTTCGGAGTGCACAAAGATCTTCACGAACTCCGAAGTGACCAAACAGCGACTTCAAAAATACAATGGAGTCGACGCTAAGGTTCTATTGCCGCCAATCAATGATCCTGAGTTGTTCCAGGGCGGCCCGCTGGGCGACTATATTTTCGCAGGTGGTCGGGTCAATTCAATGAAGAGACAACATTTACTTCTCGAAGCATTGGCGCGGACGAGCGATCGGGTAAGGCTCGTCATTGGCGGTCCGCCGGACAATCAGGCGGATGCAAATTTGCTGCGAGCAACAGTTGATCGACTTGGGCTGGAGAGCCGAGTGACGCTCGATCTTCGTTTCTTGCCCCGGGACGTATATGCAAATTACGTAAATGGATCTCGTGCGGTCGCCTATTTGCCGTTCGACGAGGATTCGCTGGGGTATGTCGCAATGGAAGGCGCCAATGCTTCAAAGGCGCTGCTGACGACCTCAGACAGTGGGGGAATCCTGGGGCTCGTCCATCACAAAACGACTGGTTGGGTAGCGGAACCGACTGCCCAGGCATTGGCTGACGTCATGGACGAAATTTTTACAGACGAGAGCGCGTGCGTCGGATATGGCCGCGAAGCGCGAATTCAGTGGGACGATCTTGGAATTAGCTGGCCTGAAACGGTGAAGGCGTTGCTAAGATGAATTTCGTTTTTTTCACGCCAACAATCACAGCGTCAGCAATCGGCCGCATGGCCAGCTTGGTGGTTCGTCAGCTGATCCGCGATGGGCATAGCGTTACGGTCATTCAAGCAGAGTCCGAGGAACTTCTGAAACTTCCAACTCATGACTTTGGCTGTCGCCTCTATCCGTGGACATCGGTTGATATCAAAAATCCAGATATCCGGGCGGCGGATGCCGTCATCTATCAAATCGGCGACAGCTATGAGATGCACAAAGGAGCCGTAAACTTTCTGCCTGCAATTCCAGGCATCGTTTGCTTGCACGATTTTTTTCTGGGCGATTTATTCTGGGGGTGGGCGGCAACACGGCGGCCGGAAGCGCACGGCGTTCTCCGAGCTTGGTATGGAGATGCGGTGGCATCCTCATACTTCCGCTACGAAAATAATGAAAGTTTCATCGAGGGCACGAGAAACACTGCTCCGATGGTCGAATGGATTTGCGCGCATGCATTAGCTTGCGTCACGCACAGCGCGTGGGGCTGTGATAGGGTGCTGAATTCATGCCCTGGACCTGTTTGCCTGGCGCCGCTCGCATATTCCGCATCTCGTCCGATTCCCATCGAAAGCAATTTGAGGCGTCGAGAAGGTGATAGGCTTTATGTGCTCACCATCGGACACGTGAATCCGAACAAACGTGTCGCACGCGTCATCGAGGCCATCGGAACGAGCGCTGCGCTTCGAGATTCAGTCACTTATCGTCTCGTCGGCCGCATATTGCCCGAAACGCGAGCCGAGATGATTTCTCAAGCGGAGGCTTTGGGAGTAAATCTTGTCGTCAGCGGAGAAGTCGATGATGATACTCTCGCCGAGGCCATCGAACAGAGCGATATCATAAGCTGTCTCCGGTGGCCGACGCTTGAAGCCGCTTCGGCATCCGCGATCGAGGGGATGCTTTACGGGAAGCCAATAATCGTTACTGATTTTGGATTCTATCGCGATATTCCCGATGACTGCGCCATAAAAGTTAATCACGAAAATGAGCTCGAGGACCTTCGATCGGCTATCGAGCATCTAGCCTCGAGCGAACAGGTTCGCCGGGAAATGGGCGCGCGCGCACGCGCATGGGCATCTCGTACTTTCACCGCGGAAAATTACGCGCGCGTATTGCTGAATGCTGTGGACGCTTCGTTGCGGGCCCGGCCTGTTCTTTCTGCATTCAATCGATGCTCAAACACATTGAGGAGATGGTCCGGTTCCGCCGGAATGATCGGCCGCAGCGAACTCATCGAACCCTTGAGCATATTTGAAAGCGGTCCGGTGCTCGAAACTGACACGGGCCAACTCCGCTCTTCAGATTTGCCCGAATTCAAAGGTAGAAGCTGACGCGATCTGCTTGTGAGTTTAGAGATCATTCACAACGATTTCCTTCGCCACCCGTTCTCGACAGTTGTCCAAGACGGCGGCGAGAGTATCAGAGAGAGTATATCTCGGCGTCCAGTTCAGAGTGTTCCGAAGCAAGGTTGAGTTCCCCAGAAATACCGGGAGATCGCTTGGGCGCATACGCGAAGGATCAATCTCAATCTGCATGTTCAAATGGGCCATCGATAAGAGATTTTGAAGCAGATCGCTCAATTTTGTGGGGACGCCCGAGGAGAGGTTAAGGACGGTGCCCGGCTCAAGCCGATCGCAGTATTTGATCGCTAACGAATAAGCGGCGACGACGTCTCTCACGTCGAGAAAATCGCGGACCGCTGAAAGATTCCCAACGCTGATACTGTTCGGCGATAGTCCTTTTTCCGCGCGCGCAATCTGCATTGCAAATGCGGGAACAGCAAATGCCTCTGATTGGTCAGGGCCGGTGTGATTGAAAGGGCGGAATCGAATGCAGCGCAAACCTCTTTGTGCCATCGCGCCAATGGCGAGATCGGCGGCAGCCTTGCTCGCGGAATACTCATCGATCGGTTGGAGCGAACTCATTTCGGTTACTGGCACACCTCGTTTTGCCGAAGCACCGTAGACCATTCCGGTACTGACATGGATGAGCCAGCACTCCGGTACATGGAGCATAATGGCCCTGGCTAAATTAAGCGTGCCCTGGAGATGAATTTTCCAGGCGGCATCAAGGTCTCGGTTCGCCTGCTGAGGTGCGGCAATGCCAGCCAAATTCACCACATGAGTGGGCCGAAAATCCAAGAGCTGTTGGCTAACGGAGTCGGGGTCGGTAACGTCCAGCCAGTGCATCCCCTGTTCAATTAAGTGATTTCGTCCAAGTGAGGTTCCTCGTATTCTGACGTCAGCTCCCAAAATTCTTGGAAGAGCCGATAGCAAGTGTTGGCCAACAAAGCCGCTTGCTCCAGTGACCATCACACGCATAGCGTCGTTCTTCACCTCGATTTGGCTCGAATGGGGAGTGCTGGAAGTTGTCGCTGTATCGCACTGAGTACTTGCGACTCTCATTAGAGCGTTGTGCGCTTTTCCTGGCAAGCCTCAACAGCATGATGTGAAATGGCGTTCCTATCGCGGTCGATTTCACGTCGATGGTCAAGAGTTTTGGAATAAGGGTTAGCGCGGCGGCATGCCGAGAAGGCGGCGTCCGATTTTGCGCAGCTCTCTCTTCTTCGGCCACAGGCGGCGCGATGTCGTCGGCGGTTGTGCTCCGGCGTCAGATTGAAGCCCAGCGGCAGGGCCGACGGATATTCCTACGGAGGTCGGTGCAGGAGGCTTCTTTGCCGCTTTGACGGAGTCGTCGAGATCGAACAGCGGATTTCGATAGAGACTGGTCGAATAGCGATTCAAGCTCGTGGGGATGTGTTCCAGCGCGAGCGGTTCGCGGCCAGAATAGGCGACGATCAAGCCATCTCCGCTGAAGCTTTCATGGACGTCGTGCTCGGAAAGGATCTTGACGCCCGCTTTTTGCAGAATGGCGAGGCACTTCTGGTGGGTGAGGGGATCGCCGCTGATGTAATGCGAGTGGGTGGAGATCACGCAGAACCTTATGCGATGATTCTTCAGGAGGTCTTCGCAGGATTCCAGGATTGCCGTTTCGGCGCCCTGGGTATCGCAGTGTAGAATATCGAGGGTTTCGATCCCGAACTTTTCGAGAAGGTCGGGCACCAACTCGTGCGGGGCGGACGCGAATTCCGCAGCGATTGGACTATCGGCCGGCAGCGGGCTGCCGAGATAGGCATGAAGAAATTCGATGTTGAGGCCGTTCAACGCCGCGTTTGTTTTTCCGACGGCGAGATTGTCAGGTTTTGGTTCGACGACGATCGAACGGCGTGTGTTGGGGGCTTGGCGCAGAAACCACATCGAATAATACGCCCAATAACCTCCGAGTTCGATCATCGTCGCGTTCGGGCCAACGTGCTTCAGCAGTTCGTCGAAGACTTTTTCTTCCTGCGGTTCGTGGTGGCCACTAAGTCGAGTGATGATCTCGGTCATCCAGCTGCCGTAGTAGCAGTCTTTGGTGATGCGCAGGCCGTTGTGCATGATCTGAACGGGCGAGCCGTTCTCATCGATGACTGCGCCTGCTTGCTCGACTTTTGCGATGTGATCGCAGTCGCGGCAACCGACGGTCATTTCGATGCGGAAGCGCTCGTTGCGCAGCCACGGTTCGGTCAAGTCCATTCGTGCCCTCTATGTCCTGGCCGCCTCAGCAATGGACGTCATCTCTATCACATGCGATGGGCGCGACCAACGCACCGATTGTTCCAGCAAAATAAAGCCCGCCGGGAGGAGCGGCGGGCTCTAACTACGCTGAGAAAATTTTGTCGTATTCGTTAGTGGGGGATCTGCTCGAGTTCCATCTTGACGAGCGATTCATCGTGCCCACGCGACGCAGAAGCATCCACATCAGGGCGAGCCGAGTTGCCGAACTGCTCGATTTCCTGCTCGGTGACCGAAGCGTCCGAGCCATGGGCGGCGCCAGAATAGGTCGGGACCGCGCGGTCGCTGATCTGCCCAATTTCAAGAGCCGGAAGAGATTCTGCGAAGGCCGGAACACCCGAGATTGCCAGTGCGCCGGCGACCAGGACGAGGGAAAAGATCTTGTTCATAGCGGTAACTCCCAAAAAGCTTTCGATTTGCCTATCGCTGCTTTCGGGCCTCGGAGGTGTCCGAGCAGCTGTCGTCAATTTGATCCGCGCACGGCATTGCCGCCATCGCACGTAGGTTCCGTCGGAAGGCACGTTTGGGTTAGCGTGCAAGACGATCGTTTTCCGAGAGCTATACGTTGGTATAGCCGGAGACCGGATTGGCCGCGCGTTTAGCGCCGCAGATGTTCAATTCCGACGCGGATAGCCAAAATGGGATCGCGACCGTGACGGAGGCGATTGCAATTGCGGTCCGCGGTTATGCGATTTCGAAACCCTGTCGGCATTTCGGAAAGAACTGTTGCGTTTGCAGGCCTACGTTCCAGCGACGCATTCGATCGGCGGCTGCGAGAGCGGGCCGAGTTCAATCAAACGAACAGGAGGACGGCTCCATGGATGATTTCTCCCGACGTAATATTCTCGCGCTTTCGGCGATGACGGGAACGCTTGCCGCTTCCGGCGCCGCGCGCGCAGCGACATTCGGAAATCCGGATCAGCCGGCGCAAGGCGCGATCAATGCCAATCCGGCGGGGCTTTCGGATCCCGGCCCGAAGAACCCTGTCCTCTACAGCCAGTTTCCTTCGTTCGAGAGTCCGCCTCCGACGGATGTCGGCGGCATGCCGCTGTTCTGGGGTTCGTTCAACAATGCGCAGAAGCGAATTCAGAACGGTGGCTGGGCGCGGCAGCTGACGCAGTCGGATTTCGCGATTTCGGAGGCCGTCTCGGGCGTCAACATGAGACTCGGTCCGGGCGGTGTCCGCGAGATGCATTGGCATTTGGCCGCCGAGTGGGCCATCGTGACGAACGGGCTTTGCCGGGTGACGGTTCTTGACCCGCAAGGGCGCGCTTATGTCGATGACGTCGGACCGGGAGATCTGTGGTATTTTCCGTCAGGGTTTCCGCACTCGCTTCAGGGGCTCGGGCCCGACGGCTGCGAGTTCGTGATCGTATTCGATGAAGGGCGGCAGTCGGAATACAACACATTGCTCGTCAGCGATTGGATCGCGCATACGCCGCCGGATATCCTCGCCGCGAATTTCGGCGTGCCGAAAGACGTCTTCAAGAATATTCCGCTGCAAGATCTTTGGATTTTCCAGGGCAAGGAACCGGGGCCGCTGGCGGCAGATCAGGCGGCCGTCGCTTCTGGAGGAACGCCGCCCAATCCGTTCACCTACAAGCTCGGCGCGTCCAAGCCGATCAAGGCCAATGCGTCAGGCGAGTTGAGATTGGCGGACAGCTCCGTATTCAAAGTGTCGAAGACGATCGCCGCCGCGATCGAGGTTTTGAAACCCGGCGCGGTTCGCGAGATGCACTGGCATCCGAATGCCGACGAGTGGCAGTACTGGATCGAAGGTGAAGGCCGCATGACCGTATTCGACGTCCGCGTGCCGTGACAGCTGACTTCAGGCCGGGCGATGTCGGTTACGTCAAGAAGAGCCAGGGCCATGTCATTCAGAACGTCGGCAAGACGGATTTGAAGTTTCTGGCGGTCTTCAAGGTTCCGGAGTACCAAGAGATCAGCTTGTCGGATTGGCTGACGCACACGCCGCCCGCGCTCGTCGCGCAGCATCTCAATGTCGACCTGGCGGATATCGCGAAGTTTCCGAGTGATGCGCCTGGTATCGTTCCCGGCAAGGTATCAGGCTGAGGGTCTCGAAACCGGGTAGGGGCGGGCCGGCCTTTCAATCATTGTGCTCGTCCGGCGCCTTGCTGCGAACGCAGCAGCCAAAGTCCCACGCCGACGCCGAGCAGGCAGAGGAATATCACGTAATAAATGTGCGCGAACGGATGGATTTGCATCAGCGGCGGCACGATCACGGGCGTCAGGCCGCCGGATATGGCGTACGCGACGTTGTAGGAAAAGGACAGACCCGAGAAGCGGACCGCCGGCGGGAAGACACGGACCATCACCACGGGCACTCCCGCCACGACGCCGACGAGAAATCCTGTCACCGCATAAAGCGGTGTGAAAAGCGCGAGGTCGGCGACGCCTTTCGTATAGAAAACGACGGCACTGACCGCGAGCAGCGCGCAGCCGTACGTGAAAAATCGTCCAGGGCCGATGCGATCGATGATCAGGCCTCCCGCCACGCAACCGATCGTCAGGAATAAGGTCGCGACGGTATTGGCCGCAAACGCCACTTCGCGCGGAACGCCCTGATGCTGCAGCAGTGCGGGCGTCATCAGGATGATCAAGACGATGATGCCGGAAAGCATCCAGGTCAGGATCATCGAGACGATGACCGCGGCGCGATGATCGCGGACGACGGCCTTCAGCGGTAGCTCGGCGGCGAGTTCCTTACGCGCCTGCATTTCCAGAAAGACCGGGGTTTCGGCGAGTAGGAGCCGGAGATAAATCGATATCATGCCGAAAGCGCCGCCGAGAAGGAACGGAAGCCGCCAGGCCCAGCTCGCGATTTCGGCAGGCGTATAGGCGTGGTTGATCAGCGTCGCGACGAGCGAGCCCAATAGAATACCGCTGGTCAGGCCGGCGGTCAGCGTTCCGCAGGCATAGCCGACGCGGCCGGGCGGCAGGTGCTCGGAGACGAAAACCCAGGCACCGGGGACCTCGCCGCCGATTGCGGCGCCCTGAATGATCCGAAGCGCGAGGAGGAGGATCGGCGCCCAAATCGAGATCTGGGCATAGGTCGGCAGGAAGCCCATGCCGAGCGTCGAGGCAGCCATCAGGACGATGCTGAAGGTGAACATCCGTTTCCGGCCAAGGAGGTCGCCAAAATGGGCCATTACGATGCCGCCCAATGGCCTCGCCAGATAACCGGCGGCGAAGATTCCGAAAGTCTGAAGCTGGCGGAGCGCGTCGGGCATCTCGGGAGGGAAAAACAGGCCGCCGAGGGCGTTTGCGAAGAAGACAAATATAATAAAATCGTAGAATTCGAGGGCGCCGCCGAGTGCGGCCAGCACGAGCGTCTTGTAATCGCTGGCGGTCAGAGGCCGCCTGGCGTCGTCGACGTAATCCATTTGCCGATATATCTCCCCCGGTCGGTCGGCGCGTCGGAGGTTTATTCCCGATTGGTGACGCAACGTCTACGGGCAGCGGGCCTCAGCCGACGGCCATTGGCGGGACAGCGTATTTTGGCTGCTTGATATCGAGACCGAAGGCAGAATGGCGGCCAGCGCAAATCAGGAGTGCATAGAGTCGATCTGTTATGGAATTTTTACCCGGGGCGCGCCATGTTTGATGCTGTGCCGAAACTGGCAGCTTTGATTGCGGAAAAGTCCTGTTTCTGAGTAACAAGGCATTATTCTGTGAAACATGTGGTCTTCCTGGTGTTCGGGATGTTGGCGGTTTTGCCGGCCACCGCCCGTGCTGACGCGATTTCGGACTGCAATGGCAGCTCCAACACGCTCCGGCAGATAAGCGGCTGCACGAAAGTGATCCAGCGGACGATGCTCGGCGATCCCTTGTCGACCGCCTACATGAACCGCGGCATCGCCTATGCCCAGCGGAACCAGCCGAAAAAGGCGATCGCGGACTTCACGTCCTCGATCGAGGCCAACCACGCGAACAATTTCGCCTATTACAATCGAGGCAATGTTTATCTCGATCAGGGTCAGGCGAAGGAAGCGATCGACGACTACACCAAGGCGGTCGAGCTGGCGCCCGACATGTCGCCGGCATTTCTGAACCGGGGTCTCGCCAACGAGATGCTTGGCGACCGAACGGCCAGCATCGCCGATTTCCGGGCCGCGCTGAGCCTGGAGCCGACGCTTTACGCGGCGTCCGAAGGCCTGAAGCGGCTCGGGGCGGATTCCTTGGGAGCCAATCCCCAGGAAGGCGCTCAGCTCGGGAATTGACCCCCGGAGAGGCCCATTTTCGAGGGGCCCGCGCCTATTACAATCTATTACAAACCGTCACGCCCCTCGCATAACGCACGGACGAAGCACCGTTAGACCTCCTGATGTACCGCAGACATCGCAATGGAGGACGGACATGCTTGGTGCTTCTCAGGAGATCTCGGCCAGTTCGTTTGGCGGATCGTTTGCTTCTACCGGCGCACTGTCCCCCAGCGAGATTCCGGCAGATCGTTTTGAACGCGGCACCATCCGGCGCGTTGATGCCAAAGAGCATGTCTTCTGCGACGGTGACCCAAGGACCCACGTTTTCCGCATCGAGGAAGGCGTGATCGCACTGTCGAAGCTTCTCGGCGACGGTCGTCGGCAGATCATCGAATTTGCGTATCCGGGAGATTACATCGGCCTCGGGACGCTGCGTGAGCATATCTTCGATGCGCAGGCGACTTGCGCGGCGAAGGTGCGATGCCTTTCCGCAGCCGCCCTTGAACAAGAAGCTTCCCGCGATGCAGCCCTGGCCTTGAGGCTTTACAAGGCAGTGTCGGCGGAGCTCGCTGCGGCTCGCAGCCTTCTGGTTTCGGTCGGTCAGCAGAGTGCGATGGAGCGTCTTGCTGGTTTTCTGCTCGGCCTGTCGGCGCGCGCTTCGTCGGACGGCAACGAAAGCGTCGTCAAGCTGCCGATGCGGCGTTCGGATATCGCAGATCTGCTGGGCCTGACGATCGAGACCGTCAGCCGGACGATCACGAAGCTGCGGACGATGAACGTCATCGACGTCGTGCGCGGGACGGAAGTGCATATTCTTGACGGCGACCGTCTGGCTGAACTTGCCGGGCAGTAAAGCGCGGTCAGGCTTTGGGCGCGTCGCCGTTGATCGGCGCGCCTGAGATTTTCGCGACCTCGGATGATGTTTCGGCGGTATCGTTGCGTGATCTCAGATTTCTAATCAGGGCTCCCATCAAGGGTAGGATAACCGAGCTGATCAGCGCCTCGCTCGCCGGATAAATGTAGGCGCTGGGGTTCACCGCATTGGTTCTGATATTCTGTTCAAGGGTGGAGATCGTCGATCGGCGCATCTCCATGGCGACCGAGAATTCACGCCCCGGACGCTGAAGCACGGCGACGGTTGCGATAATGCCGGCGACGAGGCAGCCGATAACGCCCACCAAGGCCGCCGCCCCGATGGCGCCGAGGCTACTTTCCAGAAGCCAATACAATGCCGCTCCTAGCAGGCCGAGCCCGCTTATCGCCAGAAGAGAAGCGAGGAAATAGAGCGCGCCCTTTCTGAAGACATACCTCAGGTAACTGTCGGCGACGACGGCATCGGCCGTTGCAAGTTTATCGAGGTCGCGGGCGAGACTTTGCAGATCCACGAGATGTCCGTTTTGGCAGGAAGCGGGCTTTATCGAGGATTGAATACTAGCAGAATGCTTAAAAATCGCGAATGGGCGTTACGCCGTGCCGCCCTCGCTGCGGTCGTTCTTGACCTTCCGGCTCGACAGCCAATCGGACAGATTTTCCCAGAACGCGGCTACTGCCACGGCGATCGTGATAAGAAAGAGGGAAACGACCATCTCGATGACGTTGAAGTTCACCGAAGTCACGCGAAACGAACCAGCCGGCGATGATGGCCGCAAAAAACAGTATAGGCCGAAGGAGAAGATTTACCATCGCGCTCGCTCCAGAAAGAACCAACGCTACTTCTACCGGAAAACATGGTCCTGATCCGTTGATGCCAATCAAGAAATGCGGTTCATTTTTTAGGGATTTCGCCGGCTGAGTGACCTCGGCTCTTGCGTGCCGCGGGCTGCGATCGTATTGGGTTCTAACGCCTGTTCAATCCATATCGATGCAGGCCATTTCATCGTCAATTGCCGGAAGTCGTTCGCGTGGCTGTCAACGTCGCTGCTTTCTATAAATTTGTTTCGATCGACGATTCCGGCGCGCTTCAGGCGAGGCTGCGCGATCGTTGCGCGGCACTTGGGATCAAGGGAACGATCCTGATTGCGAGTGAGGGCATCAACGGCACGTTGTCGGGAGCATCGGCGGCGCTCGACGCGTTGCTTTTCGACATCCGCGCGGACGATCGCTTTTCGGATCTTACCGTCAAACTCTCGGAGGCGGCGGAGCATCCGTTTCAGCGCCTCAAGATAAAAATCAAACGCGAGATCGTGACCTTCGGCGTGCCGGAGGCGGAGCCCGTGGTGGCGATGGGTGAACTCGTGGAGCCCGAGGACTGGAACGCGCTTATCGCCGATCCGGAGGTTCTCGTGATTGACACGCGCAACGATTACGAAGTCGAGATCGGAACGTTCGAGCGGGCACATAATCCGCACACGCGGGCTTTCAACGAATTTCCCGCGTACGTGCGACAGACGCTCGCGAATGACCGCTCACGGAAGATCGCGATGTTCTGCACCGGCGGCATCCGCTGCGAGAAGGCAAGCGCCTTTCTGTTGAAGGAGGGGTTCGAGAACGTCTATCAGCTGCATGGCGGAATCCTGCGCTATCTCGAACGCATCGCGCCTGAAGATAGTCTTTGGCGCGGCGAGTGCTTCATCTTCGACGAGCGCGTCGCGCTGGAGCATGGCGTTCGGCCGGGGCAGCATGTTCTTTGTTCGCAATGCGGCTTTCCAGTCAGGCGCCCCGCCGACGACCAGACCGCTCTATGCGACCGTTGTGGCGACCGAAACACAGGCTAACGGCATCCTCCGAACTAAGGTCGCAGGGCGGAAAAGCCGGCTCTTGCGCGGCGCGCACGGAATGGTGCTATAGGTCAGAAAGGCCGACGATCTTTCATTAACCGAGCGCAATTTCCGCAATGACCGCCCGCAATACCGGGGATGATCAGCACCAGGACGGCAGAGCCACGCTCGAGCAACTCGTGCGCTGGCGTCGCGACGTCCGGCGGTTCCGGACTGATCCCGTACCCGATGACCTAGTTGAGCGGCTGCTGAGGCTCGCGGATCTGGCGCCGTCTGTCGGCAACAGCCAGCCGTGGCGCATCGTCAATGTCAGATCGCGTGATGTGCGGTCGGCCATCGTCCGGAATTTCGAGGCGGTGCGTGGCAAGTCGGCGGAGGTCTACGCCGGGGAGCAGGCCGAGCTTTACTATCGGCTGAAACTCGCGGGTTTCGATGCGGCGCCGGTGCACCTTGCGGTCTTCTGCGACCGCAACGCGCTGCAAGGCCATGGCCTAGGGCGGCAGACCATGCCCGAGACGCTCGATCATTCGTGCGCGTGCATGGTGACTGTGCTGTGGCTCGCGGCGCGCGAGGCTGGGCTCGGCCTCGGCTGGGTTTCGATCATCGATCCGGCGGAAGTTTCGAAAGCGCTCGATGTGCCGCCCGACTGGAAGCTTGTCGGCTATCTGCTGATCGGCTGGCCGGAAGAGGAGCATCTCGATCCGGAGCTGCAACGCCACGGATGGCAGCCGCGCACGCCGTTCGAAGCTCGCTATTCGGTGGCTGGTTCGGTGCCGCCGGCAGTGGAAACGAAGGCTGCAGCAAAGGCGGATTCAGTTTCGGGATCGGTGGTGCTGGTCGGTGCCGGGCCGGGCGACCCCGAGCTTCTCACAATCAAAGCTTTGAAGGCGCTGCAGTCGGCCGACGCTGTCCTGTTCGACGATCTGGTCGCGAAGCCGATCCTCGATTTCGTCCGCCCCGGCGCGCGGATGATCGACGTCGGCAAGCGAGGTTATCGGAAGTCGTGCAAGCAGCCCGACATCAATGCCATGATGGTGTCGCTGGCGCGGGAAGGTTTGAAGGTGGTTCGCCTGAAATCGGGCGATCCGCTGATTTTCGGCCGCGCGGGCGAGGAAATCGAGGCGTGCCGCGATGCCGGTGTGCCGATCAGTGTCATCCCGGGCGTAACCTCGGCGCAGGGTGCGGCGGCGAGCCTCAAGGTTTCGCTGACCAACCGCGATCATGCGCGGCGGCTGCAGTTCATTACAGCGCATGATCGCCGCGGTCATCTGCCGAGCGATATCGATTGGAGCGCAGTCGCGGACGGCGCGGCGACGACCGTCATCTACATGCCGAAGCGGACGTTGGCGGAGCTGACCGAGGTCGCCCTGGTGCATGGCCTCGATCCCAAGACGCCGACGATCGCCGTCGCCAACGCGACGCGACCGGACGAGCGCGTCTTCGTATCGACGGTCGGCGCGATTGCGACGGAACTAGAAGCTGCACATCCGGACGGCCCGGTGCTCGTCATGGTCGGGGAAGCGCTGCGCTACGCGACAGTGCGGGATGCTGCCGAGCAAGCTGAGGCGGTGCTCGCGGCGTTGCAAGTTTTGCCGGGGCAGCCGTGACGCGCTCCGGTTGGACTATCGCTCCTTTCCGCGAAACGCCGTGACCGCCGGGCAAACGCTTTTCGTGCTGGTGGGCGCCTTGGTGCTCGAAGCCACGTTCGGTTATCCCGATTGGCTCTATCAGCGCATCGGCCATCCGGTATCGTGGATCGGCCGGCTCATTTCCTTTCTGGACCAGCGGCTCAACCGCGAGAGCGACAGCACACAGGCGCGGCGAAGAGCGGGCATGGTCGCGCTTCTGATCATCGTAGCGGTGCCGGGAGTGATCGCGTGGCTGGTCGAGGATATTCTCGATCATCATGTGATCGGGCCGGTTGTCGTCGCGCTTTTTGCGTCTACTCTGATCGCCAGCCGTAGCCTTTACGATCACGTCGGAGCGGTGGCGCGGGCGCTCGATCAATATGGGCTTCAGGATGCGCGGGAAGCGGTCGGACGGATCGTCGGGCGCAACCCGCAGACGCTCGATGAACATGGCGTCGCGCGCGCGGCAATCGAGAGTCTTGCGGAAAATGCCTCGGATGGGATCGTGGCGCCAGTGTTCTGGTTCGCAATCCTGGGGCTGCCGGGGTTCGTCGCTTACAAGGCGATCAACACGGCCGACAGCATGATCGGCCACCGCACGCCGAGGCATGAAGCGTTCGGCTGGGCCAGCGCGCGGCTGGACGATCTCGTCAATCTGCCGGCGTCGCGGCTGACCGCGCTACTGCTGGCGGTTGCGGCGATGGTGACGCCAGGCGCGTCAACTGCCGGGGCGCTGGAAGCCGTTTCACGGGATGCGTCCAAGCATCGTTCGCCGAATGCCGGCTGGCCGGAGAGCGCGATTGCCGGTGCGTTGGGGCTCAAGCTCAATGGCCCGAAAGTCTATGGCGAGGTGCGCGTCGAGGATGCCTATATGGGTGACGGCCGGCGCGATGCGACCGCTGACGACATACGGGCGGCGTTGCGGCTGACGGCGACGGCGTGGGGCATCATGGTCGCAACGTTGCTCTTTCTCGCGATCATTTTGCAAGATTGAGAAGGTCATCGACTGCGATGTGCCGCGCAAGATGTTCGGCGAGGCGATCGAGCGTGGCGTCGATCTCGGCCTCGTAGTTTGTCGAGGATGTTTCGATGCCGAATGTCGCGAGGAAGTCCGCGCGTGCGGCGTCGGATGAAAACAGGCCGTGGACGTAGCATCCGGAAACGCGGCCATCCGGGGATGTCGCGCCGTCGCGGCGGCCGCCGGGAAACGTCAGCAACGGGCGCGAGGTGTCCGGCCCCGCCGTTTTGCCGACGTGCATTTCGTAACCCTCGAACGGCGCGCCGGATTGCGTCAGCGTGCCGGAGACGTGTTCCAAGGTCTTTTCGGTTCCAAACTCGGTTTCGATGTCGAGAAGGCCGAGACCTTCGACGGTGCGCGGTGGTCCTTCAATGCCGTTTGGATCGGCAATGCGTTTGCCGAGCATCTGATAGCCGCCGCAAAGGCCGAGCACGCGGCCGCCGCGCCTGACGTGGGCTTTGATGTCGATGTCCCAGCCTTCGGCGCGGAGTGCCGCAAGATCGTCGATCGTCGTTTTGGAGCCGGGGAGGAGGATCAAGTCGGCATCGAGCGGAAGCGGGCGGCCGGGTTCGATCAACTCGATCGAAACGCCGGGCTCATTGCGAAGTGGATCGAGGTCATCGAAGTTCGAGATGCGCGGGAGCAACGGCACAGCGATGCGAAGCTTCGTTTTATCGTTCCGCTTTGATGATTTGGCGAGGTCGCGTAGCCCGAGGGCGTCTTCGGCCGGAAGCTTGCGGGCATCAGGGAAGAAGGGAACAAGGCCGAGCGGCGTCCAGGCGGTCTTCTCGGCGATTGCTGTCATGCCATCGGCGAAGAGCGTCGGGTCGCCGCGCATCTTATTGACGATGAAACCGCGGATCATCACGGCATCGGCCGGATCGAGAACATGCTTCGTGCCGACGATGCTGGCGATAACGCCGCCGCGGTCGATGTCGCCGATCAGCACGACCGGAACATCGGCGGCGCGCGCGAAGCCGAGATTGGCGATGTCGTTGGCTCGAAGATTGATTTCGGAAGCGCTGCCCGCGCCTTCGACGAGGATCAAGTCGGCGTCGGCTTTCAACAGCTCGAAACTTTCGAGGACGGCGGGCAGCAGATCTTTCTTTCTCGATTGGAATTCGCGCGCTCTGGCGGAGCCACACATTTTTCCTTGCACCACGATCTGCGCGCCGGTTTCGCTTTCCGGTTTGAGCAGCACGGGGTTCATGTGAACGGTGGGTGCGACGCGCGCGGCGCGAGCCTGCAAAGCTTGCGCGCGGCCGATCTCGCCACCGTCGGCGGTTACTGCGGCGTTGTTCGACATGTTCTGCGGCTTGAACGGCAATACGCGGAGGCCGCGGTTCGAGAACAGCCGGCAGAGGCCCGCGACGATCAGGGATTTGCCGACGTCGGAGCCCGTTCCGGAGAACATCAACGCGCGCGCGGGCATTAGAACTCGATGCCTTCCTGCGCTTTGATGCCTGCTGCGAAGTGATGCTTCACCGCAGCCATTTCGGTGACGCCGTCGGCGAGCGCGGTCAGTTCCGGCTTGGCATTGCGGCCGGTAACGACGACGTGCAAATCGGGCCGGCGGTCGCGCAGCGTTGCGATGACGTCATCGAGCGGCAGGTAATCATAGCGAAGCGCGATATTGAGTTCATCGAGGACCAGAAGACGAATGGACGGGTCGGCCATCAGCTCTTTGGCCATGATCCAGGCCCGGGTCGCGGCGGCGATGTCTCGGGCCTTGTCCTGAGTTTCCCAGGTGAAGCCTTCGCCCATCGTGTGCCACGAGACCTGATCGCCGAAGCGTTCAAGCGCGTCGCGCTCACCCGTTCGCCATGCGCCTTTGATGAACTGGACGACGCCGACGCGCCAGCCATGTCCGAGCGCACGTAGCGCCAGCCCGAACGCAGCCGTCGACTTTCCTTTGCCCGGGCCGGTGTGAACGAGAAGGACGCCTTTCTCGATCTGCTTGGAAGCGACCTCGGCGTCCTGGACGGCCTTGCGCTTGGCCATCTTCGCCTTGTGGCGTTCGGCGTCATCGGTCGCCGGCAGATTTTCGCTCACGGTTCAGCCTTTCAAAGTCAGCGGCAGGCCGGCGGCGACGAAGACGACCCTGTCGGCCGCGGCTGCGATTTTCTGGTTCAGGCGGCCGGCTTCGTCACGAAAAGCTCGAGCGAGAGCATTATCGGGCACGATGCCGAGGCCGACCTCGTTGGAAACCATGATGCAAGGCGCGACGCGACGGGCGGCAGAGGCGATCAGGGCATCGGTCGCTTCGGGAATGGCGCGGCCCGCATGAAGCAGGTTCGAAAGCCAAAGTGTCAGGCAATCGACGAGGGTAGGCACTTCGGCCGTCCGGTTCGCCAGTGTATCGGCAAGTTCGAGGGGCGTCTCGTGGTCGATCCAGCCGCTGCGTCTGCGGCTTTTGTGATGGGCGATGCGATCCCGCATTTCACCGTCGAGGGCTTCCGCCGTCGCGACGTACGCCCAGGGGCCTGGAATGCCAGTCAAAAGTCGTTCCGCATAGGCGCTTTTGCCTGAACGGGCGCCGCCAAGGACTAGCGTCAGCTGCGGAAAGTTCAGTTCGGGCATGACGCGCTCATAGGCGGACTTTCGGGCATGACGCAAGCGCCGGCTTGGCGATTGACGCCGGTTATGGCGTCACTTATCGATTGGGATGACGGTCCCTCGCAAGGGGGTTCAAAAGGGAATGCGGTTTCTATTCCGCAGCTGCCCCCGCAACTGTAAGCGGTGAGCACGGGCGAATGAACCACTGGGCGGATGCCCGGGAAGGTCGCTATGTGCCAGGACCCGCGAGCCAGGAGACCTGCCGTCACCCGAAGCTTTTAAGCCGTCGCCGGTGGGGCGAGAAAGGTTAAGATGAACGTCAGATCATTCCGCACACGGCGTTGTGCGGCATCCTGGACTTCGCAAACACTTGCCGACGGGGAGGTCTGCCGATGAGCGCGCGCAAAGTTCCGGTGACCATCGTCACAGGGTTCTTGGGTGCGGGCAAAACGACGCTCGTGCGCCATACCATCGAGAACGCGGAAGGTCGGCGCCTGGCGCTGATCGTCAACGAGTTTGGCGATGTCGGTGTCGATGGCGCGATCCTGCGTTCGTGCGGGATCGAGAACTGCCCGGAAGAAAACATCATCGAGCTGACGAACGGCTGCCTGTGCTGCACGGTTGCCGACGATTTCGTGCCGACGCTCGAAGCGTTGCTGGCGCGCGATCCGGCGCCGGACCACATCATCATCGAGACGTCCGGCCTCGCACTGCCGAAGCCACTCGTCAAAGCCTTCGAGTGGCCCGATATCCGCAACCGTGTGACGGTCGACGGGGTCGTGACGGTGGTCGATGGGCCGGCTGTTCGCGAAGGCCGCTTCGCGGATGATCCTGAGAAAGTCGCGGCGCAGCGCGAGGCGGATCCGTCCGTCGATCACGAGAACCCGTTGGAGGAAGTTTACGAGGATCAGCTGCTGTGTGCCGATCTCGTCGTTCTCAACAAGACCGATCTGCTTTCGGAGGACGAGGCGGCGGCAATCTCGCAAGAGATCAAGAGCAACGTGCCGCGAGCCATCAAGATCGTGGCCACGCGCGAGGGCAAGGTGCCGGCGAAAGTCCTGCTTGGGCTTTCGGCTGCTGCGGAAGATGATCTCGCCGCGCGGCCGTCGCACCACGATAACGAAGCGGAGCACGATCACGACGATTTCGAGACCTTCATCGTCGAGGTGCCGGAGCTTTCCTCGGCCGCTGATCTTGCGTCGCGGGCCAAGGCCATTGCCAACGAGCATGACGTGCTGCGGGTCAAAGGCTTTGCGGCAATCGACGGCAAGCCGATGCGGCTGTTGCTGCAAGGGGTCGGTGAGCGCATCGACACGCGTTATGAGCGCGCCTGGCAATCCGGCGAGCGGCGTGTCGGCAAGCTTGTCGTGATCGGGCAGAAGGGACTTGATCGCGACGGCATCACGCGGACATTGGCGGGCAGCAACTGATGCATATCGTCGTTCGCGAGAGCCGAGATCTGGATGAGGCGGCAGCGCCTCAGGAACTCGGACTCGCGCCTGCCGATATCGTGTTTCTGTCGTTCTCCGATTCCGATCTGGCAATGGCGGCGGCTGCGTTTCGCGCTGTCGAAGGCGAGCAGCCGAGCCTGCGGATCGCGAACATCAACGCCCTTCGCCATCCAATGTCGGTCGATCTTTTTGCCGAGTTGACGCTGAAGGGCACGAAGGCCGTGCTCGTGCGTTTGCTGGGCGGGCTCGACTATTGGCGTTACGGTGGCGAGCAGCTCGGGCGGCGGTGTCGCGAGCTTGGCATTACCCTGGCGATTGTGCCTGGCGATGGACGACCGGATATTCGGCTCGCGGCTCTATCGACGCTCGGGGTCGAAGATCTCGCGCGACTTGAGGCGCTGCTCGATGCTGGCGGCGTCGAGAACACGCGCGTTGCATTGAAGGCGCTGCTTGAGGTGCGTGAAGGCGCTGGCGGCATCGCGGCGCCGCGGGCGGTGCCGGATTTCGGGATCTACCGCACGACCGCAGCCGGCGAAGTCGGAACGGCTGCCGTCGTTTTCTACCGCTCGCACCTGTTGGCCGGAGACGTCGCGCCGGTCGATGCGTTGATCGATGCACTCGAAGAGCGTGGGCTGTCGGTGACGGCTTTGTATCTGCCAAGTCTAAAGCCGCCGGCGGCCGCCGCGTGGCTACGGGGTGAACTCGATCGCATCAAGCCTGATGTGATCGTCAATGCCACGGCATTTGCGGCGCGTGATGACGCCGAAGGATCGCCGCTCGAAATTGCCGATTGTCCGGTTCTGCAAGTGGCGATGGCCAATTCGACGTTTGCGCAGTGGGATAATTCGCAGCGCGGCTTGAGCGCATCCGATCTGGCGATGCACGTCGTGTTACCGGAGCTCGACGGACGGCTGTTCGCGGGCGTCATTTCGTTCAAGGAAGCGGACGAACTGGGTGAGCATCTCGGCGTCTCACTGATGCGTCATGCATCCTACGACGCGAGCATTGCGCACGTCGGCGATCTTGCTGCGCGATGGGTGAAGCTCAGGCGAGCTGCGCGCGCCGATATTCGCGTCGGATTATTGCTTTCGACGTATCCGGGGCGACCCGATCAGATCGCTCATGCTGTTGGGCTCGATGGCCTGGAGAGTGCGCGCAAAATTGCCTCGTGCCTACAACGCGAGGGATATGAGGTTTGCGACATCCATAGAGATTCCGGTGCGCTTGTCGAAAGCCTCGATCCCGCGTGCGGAATTGCGTGGCCGGTGGCCGATTATCGCGCGGCATTTGAATCGCTGCCGCAGGTCTTTCGGCAGAGTGTCGCCGCTGCTTGGGGTGAGCCGGAAGACGACGGTTCCGTCACGAATGATGCATTTGCGTTTCGTGTCGCCCGTTGCGGAAATCTGTTGATCGGATTGCAGCCGGAACGCGGGCAGGTACTCGATCGCAAGGCGCAATATCACGATCCGTCGACGCCGCCACGGCACAGCTATGTCGCGTTCTATCTGTGGCTCAGGCTGGTTGCGAAGATCGATGCGCTCGTTCACCTCGGCGCGCACGGAACGCTCGAATGGCTGCCGGGGAAGGCCGTGGCCGGAAGCGGTGGCTGCGCGCCGCGTGCACTGCTCGGGCCGCTGCCGATGATCTATCCGTTCATCGTGAACGATCCGGGCGAAGCAGCGCAAGCAAAGCGCCGGCTTGCAGCGGTGACTGTCGGTCACAAACCGCCGCCGGTGACGGATGCCGGTTTGGTGGGGCCACTCGCCGACGTGGAGCGGCTCGTCGATGAGTTTTCATCCGCCGAGGGGCTTGATCCGCGGCGGCGAAAGGTTCTCTCCGAGCAAATTGTCGATGCTGCGATCCGCGCGGGCATCGCCGAACAATGCGGTCTCGAAGCAGGCATGGCAGCGAACGAGGCGCTGACACGTATCGATGCGTTTCTTTGCGACGTGAAAGAGCTCGCCATCCGCGACGGCCTGCATGTGCTCGATGATAGCGAACTTGATGCGGTCGGCCGTGCGCTTGCGGGACGGTTCATTGAGCCCGGACCTGCGGGAGCGCCGAGCCGCGGTCGATCCGATGTGCTGCCGACGGGACGCAATCTCTTCAGCGTCGATCCAAGAAGCGTGCCGACGCCGACGGCCTGGACAAACGGAAGGCGCGCGGCGAAGGCCATTCTCGATCGGTATGTCTCCGATCATGGGAATTGGCCGCGCGCCATCGTGCTCGATCTTTGGGGCAGCGCGACGCTGCGGACGGGCGGAGAAGAGATCGCGGCGGCGCTGGCTCTCATCGGCGTGCGGCCGGTCTGGGATCAACGTTCCTATCGCGTGACGGGCGTCGAAACAGAGGCGCTGGCCGAACTCGGGCGGCCACGGGTGGACGTTACACTGAGGGTTTCCGGATTATTCCGCGATATGTTCGGCGCGCAGCTCACGCTCTTCGATAACGCCGTCGGGCTCGTGGCAGGTCTGGCGGAAGACGTTGGCGATAATCCTTTGCGTGCGGCTGCCCAAATCGAGGCGAGGCTTGATCGGATATTCGGACCTGCAGGCAGCAGCTTCGGCGCGGGCGTCATGCAGCACATCGATCGCGGCGACTGGAAGCAGCGTGACGAACTTGGGCGGTCGTATCTCGAAAGTTCGCGGGCTTCGTATCGCGGAGAGACGGGTGCACCGGCCGAAGGCGGTTTCGAAGATCGCGTCAAATCGGCGGACGCCTTCGTGCATGTGCAGGATCACGGCGAGATCGATCTGCTGACAGGCGGCGATTTCGCGGCGCACGAGGGCGGGTTCGCGGCAGCCGCGGCGGCGCTCGGCAATGATCGGGTGGCGCTCTATCACGGCGATACGGCGACGCCTGAAGCTCCGCGCGTGCGCACGCTGCAAGAGGAATGCGCTCGGGTCATACATGGTCGTGCCGCGAATACGCGTTGGATCGAAGGCCAGATGCGGCACGGATTTCGTGGTGGCGCCGAAATGGCGCAAAGCATCGACGCCGTATTTGCGTTCGCCGCGACGGCACATGCAGTCGACAACGGCGGCTTCGAGCGGCTCTACGAAGCTTATCTTGGGGATCCCGCAGTTGCGGCGTTCCTGGCACGCGAAAATCCGGCCGCCATCGAGGCCATGCGGCGACGGTTTGAAGAAGCGATCGCGCGCGGGCTATGGCAGCCACGGCGCAACGATCTTTCGGCGATGAGCGGCGACAAGACATCATCGCGTGAGGCGGCAGAATGACAAGAGCGGCGCATTTGAGAAAGGGCTGGTGCCCAGGCGCGCTTCGGCCGATGCGGTCTGGCGACGGTCTGCTCGTACGCGTCAGGCCGCGAGCCGGCGCGTTTTCTCTGCCTGCCTTGCGCGCGGTCGGTGCCGTTGCCGCGCAGTTCGGGTCCGGTGAGATCGACCTTACCAATCGCGGTAATCTGCAAATCCGGGGCGTGACCGACGCGACATTCCAGCCGGCGCTTGCCGCCCTCGATAGCACAGGCTTGCTAGATGCCAGCGCCGAAGCGGAAGCGGTTCGTAACATCGTTGTCGATCCGTTGAGCGGGATTGATCCAGGGCGTGCCGATGTTCGCCTGCTTGCGGCAGGGATGGAGGGGATACTCGCTCGCGATAAGCGGATGTGGGGGCTGCCTGCGAAATTCGGCTTCAGTCTTTCAGGCACGTCGGAGCCGCGCGTCGGTGATCGCGACGCCGACGTCATGATCTCGGCAGATGCAGATCACTTTGCGATTGCTCTGGACGGTGCACCCGATGTTCGGTGCGCGATTTCGCGTGACGAGGCCATCGACGCTGCGCATCGTCTGGCGCTGACGTTCGTCGAACTCAATGAAAATCATGCTGGCTTCCGGCGTATGCGCGACGCCGTTGCGAGGCTCGGCGTTGCGACGGTTTTTGCTATGTCCGGATTGCGAATGCCGGTGACGAGGACCACGGCCGCGCGAGAATCGCGCACTCCAATCGGCGTAGAATTCTATGGTGGAAACACTTTCGCCGTCGGAGCGGGATTGCCGTTCGGCCGTATCACCGCGCATCAGCTTGATGCGCTTTGTATGGCTGCGGCCTCTCATTCCGAACGGGTGCATCTCAGCCCCGAAAGAGCCTTTGTCTTTCCGGTCGAGGACGCCGAGGGGTGCAGTGCATTGCTTCACGACGCGGAAATGATCGGGTTAATAACGCGGAAGGACGATATCCGGCTAGCAATGGATGTTTGTCCGGGCGCGCCCGCGTGCAAGAGCGCGGTGACCGATACGCGACGGGATGCGGAACGGTTTGCGCAGATCTTTGCGGGAAGTCTCGGTGGTTGCTCGCTTCATATATCCGGCTGCGAGAAGGGATGCGCACGCCGCGGCAAAGCCAGCTTTACGCTCGTCGGCAGATGCGGACGCTACGACGTTATCAGAAACGGTCCGGCTGATGCTTCGAACGTGCTTGAAACCATCAAGGCGGAAGACATTAGCGACGTGATTTCGCGCCTGATCATGGAGCCGGTGACATGACGGCGCAGAGTTACATCCGCGACGGGGCGGCGATTTACGCGCGCTCGTTCGCGATCATACGGGCCGAGGCCAACTTGTCCGGGTTGTCGCCCGTCGAAGAGCGCGTTGCGGTGCGGATCATTCACGCCTGCGGCATGGTCGACGTCGCGCAGGATATCGTGATGTCGCCGACATTTGCGAGCGACGCGGAAGCTGCTCTAAAAAAAGGAGCTTCGATTTTGTGCGATTCGATGATGGTTGCCGACGGCATCACGCGCGCGCGGCTGCCGGCAAAGAATTCCGTCATCTGCACGTTGCGTGATCCGAAGGTGCCGGGAATTGCAGCGGAGATCGGCAATACCAGGACGGCTGCGGCGATGGAGCTTTGGCGCCCGGAGCTTGCCGGTTCGGTGGTCGTGGTCGGCAATGCGCCGACGGCTCTCTTCCGATTGCTCGAGATGCTCGACGAAGGTTCGCCGAAGCCCGCGGCGGTGATCGGAATGCCGGTCGGATTCGTCGGCGCCGCCGAATCCAAGGAGGCACTTGCCGCCGACGGCCGTGTCCCGTTCGCGATCGTCAGGGGCCGGAAGGGTGGCAGCGCGATGGCGGCAGCGGCAGTCAACGCGCTGGCAAGCGAGGCCGAATGAGCAAGACGACGTCCGGGACGCTGTTTGGCGTTGGGCTCGGACCTGGCGATCCCGAGTTGATGACGCTCAAGGCTGCCCGTGTTCTGCGCACGGCCCCCGTTGTCGCGCATTTTCGCAAGGCGGGGCGGTCCGGCCATGCGCGTACGATTGCGGACGCGCACATTCGTGCCGATGTGATCGAGGCGGCGTTTGAATATCCCGTCACCACGGAAGTGGACTTTCGCGAGGACGGCTACGTTTCGGCGATCCGCGATTTCTATTCGACAAGCGCGGCGGCGATCTCCGCGCACTTGCAGAGCGGGCGAGACGTAGCGCTGCTTTGCGAGGGCGATCCGTTTTTCTACGGCTCGTTCCTGCATATGTACGATCGCATCAAGGGATCGCATCCGGTGATGGTGATTCCCGGCATCACCGGCATGTCCGGATGCTGGACGGCGGCACAGGCTCCGATCACGTACGGAGATGACGTGATGACCGTGCTTCCGGGCACGCTCGGGAAGGACGATCTCGCGAAACACATCAAGGAGACGGACGCGGCCGTCATCATGAAGGTTGGCCACAATATCGCGAAGATCAAAGAGGCATTGCGCGTCGCGGGCAGGTTCGACGATGCGATCTACGTCGAGCGCGGAACAATGCCGGGCGAGCGTGTTGCGCGCCTCGCCGATCTCGGTGAATGCGCCGCTCCCTATTTTTCGATCATCCTGCTTCCTGGTGGACGGGGGCGCCGTATCGCATGAATGGCCGGCTGACCATTGTCGGGCTCGGACCCGGTCCGAAGGATTGGGTGACACCGGCTGCCGCCGACGCAGTCGCCGACGCAGATTACATTCTTGGATATTCGCCGTACGTGAACCGCTTGACGCCAAGGGCCGGGCAAGTGTTCGAAGCTTCCGACAATCGCGAGGAATTAGCACGCGCCCGACGGGCTCTGGAGCTTGCCGCGTGCGGCGGACGCGTGGCGGTCGTTTCCGGCGGCGATCCGGGTGTTTTCGCGATGGCGGCTGCCGTGTATGAAGCGGTGGAAGATAATCCGGCGTCAGCGGATGGCATCGATATACGCGTCGAGCCCGGGGTCACGGCGATGCTGGCGGCGGCAGCGCGCATCGGAGCACCGCTCGGCCATGATTTTTGCGCCATTTCTCTCTCGGACAATTTGAAATCGTGGGCGACGATCGAGAAGCGGCTGCGACTTGCGGCCGAGGCGGATTTCGTCATCGCGCTTTACAATCCGGCGTCGAAGGCGAGGCCGGAACAAATCGGTAAAGCGTTCGACATTCTGCTCGAGGTGCTGCCCGGAGAAACGCTCGTCGTATTCGCCCGTGCCGTCGGGCGGCTGGACGAAGAGATCGACGTCGTGACGCTGGCGACGGCAGGTGACGCGACCTGCGATATGCGCACACTGGTATTGATCGGTTCGCGTGCGACGCGGAAGGTCATATCCGGCGACGGGCGGTCATGGGTTTATACGCCGAGATCGGAACGCAAGTGATGGCGCTCATTCATCCAGGCCAGAGCTTCGTCGGCCGATGCCACGATCGGCCGTGGCGGAAGATCGGGACGGCGAACCATATGCACGGTGATGCCGAGTTGTCGGGCGGCCTCGATTTTGGAATAGGCAGCGGCCCCGCCGGCATTCTTGGCGAGGACATAGCGGATATCGTAGTCGGCGAAGAGCTTGGCGTCTTCTCCGGTTCTAAACGGCCCGCGCGAGACGACGGTTTCTGCGTGCGCGAGCGCGTCGGGAAGGTCGACGGGATCGACGACGCGGATGAGATAGCGGTGCCGGGGTGCGCGGCACAGTGTGGGAATTGCCTGCCGTCCGAGGCCGGAGAAAACATCCTGCGGCTCATCGGGCAGAGCGGCGACGGCGGCTTCGATACTGTCGTGCTCTACCCAATTGTCGCCGGCGATGGGCGCCCACGCCGGGCGTTCGATCGCAAGCAATTCGACACCGGTGATGGCGCACGCGGCGACGGCGTTGGCGCTGATCTGCGCGGCGAAGGGATGGGTAGCGTCGATCACGAGAGCGATTTTTTCCTGGCGGAGGTAGGCGGTGAGACCATCGACGCCGCCGAAGCCACCGACGCGCACGGGAAGCGCACTCGGGGCGGGGTTTGCCGTACGTCCGGCGAGAGACAGGATTGCCCGAACGTTTTTCATGCGCGCAAGACGTTCGGCGAGCGCGGTCGCTTCAGTCGTGCCGCCGAGAAGCAGAATGTGCAGCGCGTCCCTGGTCGTCGCCGTTGTCATGTGAGCCCCATGCCATGACAAAGCGCTGGTTGTCCATCATCGGAATCGGCGAGGACGGACGCGCGGGTCTCACCGCTGAAGGCATCCGTTTGCTCGACAAGGCCGAGCTCGTGATTGGCGGACGGCGGCATCTCGAACTCGTGGGTGACGTAGGGGGTGAGAAGGCGGAATGGGAGAAGCCGCTCGAAGCGACGGCGACGACGATCCTGGCGCGGCGGGGAACGCCGGTCGTGGTGTTGGTATCTGGCGATCCGTTCTGGTTCGGCGCAGGGGCGACGCTGGCGCGCTCGATCCCCCTGGAAGAGATGCGCGTTTTTCCCACGCCGTCGAGCTTTTCGATTGCCGCGGCTCGGCTTGGCTGGCCGTTGCAGATGGTGACGACGCTTGGGCTCAATATGCAAGGATTGACGCCGCTCATCCGTCGCCACCTGCATCATGGGCGGCGGATTCTTGCGCTCGCTCTCAATGGCAATACAGCGCGTGAGACGGCGGCACTTCTGACCGAAGCGGGGTTTGGTCCGAGCCAAGTGATCGTGATGGAAGCTCTCGGCGGCAAACGCGAGCAAATCCGTAGAAGGAAGGCGGAGAGCTTCGACCTCGGCGAGGTCGATCCACTCAACATCATCGGCGTTGACGTGGTCGCAGGTCCGAACGCGCGACCGGTTCCCTATGTCGGAGGCTTGCCCGATGGTTATTTCGAGAATGATGGGCAACTGACGAAACGCGAAATCCGGGCGGTTACGCTGTCGTCTCTGCGGCCGGGCGCGGGTGAGCTGTTGTGGGACGTCGGTGCCGGAAGCGGCTCGATCGGGATCGAATGGCTTCTCGCGCATCCGTCGAACACGGCAATCGGCATCGAGCGCGATGAGGAACGGGCGGCGCGGGCGAAGCGCAATGCCGTGGCGCTCGGCGTGCCGCATCTTGAGATCGAGATCGGTGCCGCGCCCGGCGCGCTTCAGCAACTGCCGCAACCGGACGCGATCTTCATCGGGTGCGGCACTGGGGGCGGGAAGGTCATCGACGCGTGTTGGGCAGGCCTGAAGGCCGGCGGGCGGATCGTCGCGAACGCAGTGACGCTTGAATCGGAATTGGCGCTGCTCGCGGCATATCATGCGCACGGTGGAGCATTGACGCGCATCAGTGTCGAGCGGGCGGAACCTGTCGGATCGCGAACCGCATGGCGTCCGGCCCTGCCGATCATGCAGTGGGTGGCACAGAAGCCATTGGGTCCGTCATGATCGCGATTGGAATTGGCGCCAATAGCCGGGCAAAAAAGCAGGACTTCGTCGCGGCGCTAGCTGAAGCGAAGCGGGCGGCGGCAGGCGCGGATGTGGTCGCGACTTTGGATGCTGCCGTCTTCACAGAGTATGTGCGCGATGCCGCAGGAAGCGCATCGCTGGCGTATCGGCCTGTTGCGCTCGATATTATGCGGGAAAGAAGCGGTGAGTGCCTGACCTGTTCGCAACGGACGTTGTCGCTCTTTGGTGTCGCGTCGATCGCTGAAGCGGCGGCGCTTGCCGGCGCCGGACCCGGCTCTCGTCTTATCCTGCCGAGGCGCGTCGTCGGCGATATCACGATCGCGGCGGCGCAATCGGCGGATGAAGCGGAGCGCGGAAAATGACGGTGCATTTCATCGGCGCCGGTCCTGGCGCAGCCGACCTCATTACGGTTCGTGGGCGCGATCTCATCAGTAAATGTCCGGTCTGCCTCTACGCGGGATCGCTGGTGCCCCATGCCCTGCTGACGCATTGCCCGCCCGGCGCGGAGATCGTCGATACGGCGCCGATGACGCTCGATGAAATCATGGCGCAGATCGTGACGGCGACGCGAGGAGGCAGAGACGTCGCGCGACTTCATTCCGGCGATCTGTCGATATGGAGCGCTCTCGGTGAACAGTTGCGGCGGCTCGATCAGCTGGGCATTGCATACACGATCACGCCGGGAGTGCCATCGTTTGCGGCGGCTGCGGCGGTGTTGGGCCGTGAATTGACGCTTCCGGAAGTGGCCCAGTCGGTGGTTCTGACGCGAACGTCGGGGCGGGCTTCGTCCATGCCAGAGACCGAGCAACTGGAAAAATTTGCAGCGACGCGGGCGACGTTGGCGGTGCATCTTTCGATTCATGCGATTGCGGACGTGGTGCGCCGTCTGCTGCCGTTCTATGGGCCCGATTGTCCGGCCGCCGTGGTCTACCGCGCAACTTGGCCGGACGAGCAGGTCATTCGCGGCACGCTTTCGACGATCGCCGAGCGCACGGCGGAGGCAGGTCCAGAGCGGACGGCGCTGATCCTTGTCGGCGAAGCTCTCGGGCGCGATGATTTTCGGGAAAGCGCGCTTTATAGCGTTGATTACCGGCGGCGCTTCCGAGGCGGGGCGTGATGACCGGCGCGCTGCCGCCAGGACTGATCATCGCGGCGCCGAGGTCGGGTTCGGGAAAGACCACAGTTACGCTCGGGCTCCTGCGGGCGCTGGTGCGGCGCGGCCTCAACGTGCAGCCGTTCAAGTGCGGACCCGATTACATCGATCCGGCCTTTCATGCCGTCGCGTCGGGCCGGCCCTCGTTCAACATCGACAGTTGGGCGATGCGCTGGGAGCATGCTTCCAGCATTCTTGGGGATGCTTCGCGCGGGGCCGATATCGTCGTCGGTGAAGCGCTGATGGGATTGTTCGACGGCGTTGCGCGACCTGGCTTCTGGGGTAACGGCGCGAGCGCCGACATCGCGGCCAAGACGGGCTGGCCCGTCGTCCTCGTGCTCGACGTATCGGGACAATCGCAGACGGCGGCGGCCGTCGCGCGTGGGTTTCAGGGGTTTCGCGATGGTGTAACGATCGCGGCGGTGATCTTGAACCGCGCCGGAAGTGCAAGGCACATTCGTTTTGCGACCGATGCGCTGGAAGCGGCCGGACTGTCGGTCGTGGGTGCGCTGCCGCGTGAGAATGCCGTCGTCCTTCCGGAGCGGCATCTTGGTCTGGTGCAGGCGGAGGAGACGGCCGAACTCGAAAGCCGTCTCGACGCGCTTGCGAATTTCATCGAGGCCAACGTCAATATCAATAAAATTTTGAGCGTCGCGACACCCGGGGCCCCCGGGGCGGGGGTCGGTTCGGCAAGCCGGCCGCCCGGGCAGCGGATCGCGCTGGCGCGGGATGCCGCCTTCTCTTTCGTTTATCCGCACCTGCTGGCCGGATGGCGGAAGGCGGGTGCAGAGATTCTGCCGTTTTCGCCGTTGGCGGACGAGGCGCCGGATTCGTCCGCCGATGTCGCGTGGCTGCCGGGGGGCTATCCGGAGCTGCATGCCGGGACGCTGGCGAACGCAGAGCGCTTCAAATCGGGACTGAGCATGTTCGCCCGGTCACGTCCTGTTCATGGAGAGTGTGGAGGCTACATGGTTCTCGGCGCCGGTCTCGTCGACAGCGAGGGCGTGCGGCATCCTATGGCCGGTCTTCTGGGTCTCGAAACGTCTTTCGCGGTGCGAAAAATGAACCTTGGCTACAGACGAGCGGAGCTTCTTGAAACGTGCCCGTTGGGCTCTCGCGGCGATATCCTGCGCGGGCACGAGTTTCACTACGCGACCGTGCTCTGTTCGCCGGATTTGCCTTTATTCAAATTGGAGAATTCGGACTGCGATCGCTTGCAGGGCGGGGGCGGCCGCCGAGGCCTGGCGACGGGGTCATTTTTTCATTTTATCGATAAATAGGCAGCCGGCAGCCGAAAGTCGCGGCTTAGGCGCCTGCCTTAAGTCGCATTATGAAATAACATCAACCGAGGATCGGAACTTTTTCGATCTCCAGGCATTTAGGTTGGAAGTCATATCGGGAACCCCGGGGCATGAGCAAAAGTTACCACGGAATCCGTCAACAAGGTTTTTAAACGATGGGCACTAGCAGTGACCCCAAGCGGGGGGATTCAGTCACTACGCATGCACCCTTACCTGTCGAACTGCAGGGGCAGATCGGACAGCGTCTGAGAGAGGCATATATCGAGCTTATCAACGAGCCGGTTCCCGACCGGTTCGTGGTTCTGCTGCAGCAGTTGAAACAGCAAGAGGACAACGGGCAAGGAGGCAAGTCGTGACAAAAAGCGACGACGACCTGCAGGCTCTGTTGATCAGTGCAGTGCCGAATCTCCGCGCGTTTGCGAATTCGCTATGCGGAGATCCGACGCGCGCCGACGATCTCGTGCAGGATACGCTCGTCAAGGCTTGGTCAAACCTCGAGAGTTTCGAACGCGGCTCCAACTTGAAGGCATGGCTCTTCACCATTCTTCGCAACACCTATTTCTCGGAGCTTCGCAAGCGCCGGCGGGAGGTGGAAGACGCCGACGGTGCGCTCGCCGAGCGGATGTCGGTGCTGCCGGAACAGCAAGTTCACATGGATCTCGTAGACTTCAGAAAAGCATTCGGAAAATTGAGCGACGACCAGAAAGAAGTTCTGCTTCTCGTCGGCGCAGAAGGATTTTCATACGAAGAAGCGGCGGCAATCACGAATGCTGCTGTCGGTACGGTCAAAAGCCGGGTCAATCGTGCGCGCGTTGCGTTGAACAAGTCGCTCGGCTTCGACGAAGGAGAGGATATCAATCCAAACGGCGAGTTCGCAAGCATCACCCGTTCCGTCAGTCGCGGGTGAGGGGCGATGCTCCCACGAGGCGATCGTGTACTTCATCGTGCGACGATCGCTTGCCATTCCCTGAGCTTATGAGGTGTACGAATGTCGATCGCCGAATCCATCGCTCCGCATCTTCCCTATTTGCGCCGCTATGCGCGATCCCTGACGGGCAGCCAGGTCTCCGGCGACAATTACGTGGCAGCCGTCCTGGAAGCGCTGATTGCCAACTCGGATGCGTTCGATAAAGCGCTGGCGCCGCGCGTCGCGCTTTACCGCGCCTTCACGAAAGTTTGGAATTCGGTGGCTCTCAATCGGATTTCCGACGATACAACCCAGATCGACAAGCCGCTGCCGGAGCGCCGCCTGGAATCGATCACGCCGTTGCCACGGCAGGCGTTCCTGCTGGTATCGGTCGAGGGATTCTCGACGGCCGAAGCGGCGCAAGTGCTTGACGTCACCCCCGCACACGTGACGGAACTCCTGCAGATGGCGGGCGCAGAAATTGCGGAGCAGCTGTCGGCTGACGTGCTGATCATCGAGGATGAGCCGTTGATCGCGATGGACCTTGAAGCGCTGGTCGTTGACATTGGCCATCGCGTTCAGGGTGTCGCGCGCACGCACAAGGAGGCGGTTGCCGAGGTGGCAGCGAAGGCTCCATCGCTGGTGCTCGCCGATATTCATCTGGCGGACGGAAGCTCGGGCCTCGAAGCGGTCAATGAGATCCTCGAATCAATCAGCGTACCGGTGATTTTCATTACCGCTTTCCCCGAACGGTTGCTGACAGGCACCAAGCCGGAGCCGGTGTTCCTGATCACAAAACCCTTCGAGCCGGCTGTGGTAAAGGCGATGATCAGCCAATCGCTGTTTTTTGGTCTGAAGTCGAAAAAAGCCGGGCAGCGCGCGGCCTGACGATCGATCGCAGGTGTGCGATCAAAAAAAAGCGGCCGGATTTATCCGGCCGCTTTCTTTTTTTGATTATCCCAACTCAGACGGTGGACAGCCAGTTATCGACTTCCTTACGGATCTGATCCTTGTCGTAGCCGTAACGCTCCTGAAGCTTACCCTCGAGCTGCTCGCGGCGGCCGTCGATGATTTTTAAATCATCGTCAGTCAGTTTGCCCCAATGCTCCTTGACTTTACCCGTGAGCTGCTTCCAGTTTCCTTCGATACGGTTCCAATCCATTTTCTTGTCCTCCCTTGATGGAAGTTCGAAAGATCAGGCGCGACGTAGGAAATTCGCGACGACCGACACGACGAACAAAACGATAGCGACCCAGAAGATGAGGCGCGCGCCTTCCATCGCCGTGCCTGCGACGCCGCCGAACCCAAAGGCAGCAGCGACGAGCGCAACGATCAGAAACACGATCGCATAATAAAGCAGGTTTCCCATTGGGATCTCCGATCCGTTAATGTGATGTTCCGATGGGATGCTAACGTGGAGATGGCGTCGGCAGTTCCTCTGATCGCGACGAGCATTCTCGTGCGTTAGTCGAATTCAAACAGCGCGGAGATGGGGAAGCGGGTGGCCCAAAAAGCTGAGTTCGCGCCGCTCGGGGGAAGCGGTCGCGAACTCATTCAACATATGCCGTACCCAGGGCCACGGGGGGAGTGGGAGGGAGTAAGCGGGCACGGTCACGTATGCTCAACGCTCTGGCTACCGTGAGGTTCCCGCCGTTCCAAGAGTTCTTGCGCGATCTTGTGGATAAAAAGGGCGAACGAAGCGGTGCCGTTTTCAAGCGTGGTCTTCCGCACGGGTGCCGATATTGGCGATGGGCCCGACCAGGGTCCATTTGATCCCGTCGTGGGCTGTCGTCGCACGCACGGAGAGCTTGAGGCCCTGAGACGAGAACCGCTCCACCACCGATCGTCCATAGCCAGACGATCCATCCATGATGACGCGGGGACCGCCGGTTTCATGCCAGCAAATCGAAATGGTATCCTCGTCGGGAAATGCCCACGACAGGCTGACTGCGCCAGTCGCCGAGGAAAGAGCACCGTGTTCGACGGCGTTCAATGCGAGCTCGGTTAAAACCATGCCGAATGTCTGAGCCGCTTCTGGGGTCAGCAGGACGGGAGGGCCGGAAACCGCAAAGCGATCAGCGTCGGTCCTAGCGACGGCGCCGATTTCGGCGGCCGCCAATGTCGCGAGATCGACGTTCTGCCAGTCCGAGGCGACGATGAGATCCTGCGACGCCGACAAGCCTGCGACGCGAAGGGTGAAATCCTTCAAATGCGATTTAACATCGACGGCGTCGCGTGCTGTCAACCTCGCCATCGCAAGAATAAGCGCAAGCAAATTCTTCGAGCGATGCGAGACTTCGCGGAGGAGGGCGTCTGTACGAGACAAGCTAAGCTTCTGATCGGTGATATCGTAGGCAACACCTGAGAGGCGCTGCGTTTCGTCGGCTGCACTCTTCGTCGTCGCGCCGCGAACCGCCATCCAGCGCAGTTCTCCGTCAGGTTGGCGGATGCGGATTTCGACGGCAATCGGTTTTGCCTCCTTGATCGCCGCTCTCACCGCCTTCAGCAATCGCCGCCGGTCATGGCGATCGACGCGCCACAGGACGTTGCGCACGAGCTGATTGCGGCTCTTCGGGACGGGTCCAAAAAGGCGCGAGATTTCCGAATCCCAATGAAGAAGGCCGGTCTGCGGCTCCCATTCCCAAACTCCGACATTGCCCGCCTGCAATATGCCGCGAATTCGCTCCTGCTCCGTTGCCGCAGGAGACGATGATTGCTGAGCGTTCGTCCTTCGGTCGGATGAAGACGGCATTGGAGATGCTTGTGTCAAAATGGTCGGGCCGGGTTGCTCAAAAAGGCTCCGTGTTAACAACGTCGCCCCGGTGAAAGATGCGATAGCGATCAATGAGGAAATCGCTGCGAAGGTCATCCAGTTGCGTCGGGCGTGTCCCTCGATGGAACGATCGGGCAGTCCCGCCGAGATTTTCCAGCCGAACTGCGACGTATCGGCAAATGCTTCGACGAGCGAAGCATTGCTTTGGGCCGCGTCCGACTGTGACTTTCCTGTTGCACCTGCGAAGATTTGGCCGTCGGCTCCGGTCACTGAGATCGACCAGGGGCCGTCGGTGACGAAATTCTTCAATGCCGAAGAGAGATAAGCGGCGGGGACTCGAGCCTGCAGCAGGATAGGTGAGGAGTCTTTTTCAGCCGATGCGATCCAGATGTTCACCCCGCCTTTGTCGGCAACTCCATAAGGCGTGATTTGGGGGGCAAGTGTCGCCAGCGCGGCCGCTGCTGCCGTGCGAGCGGGTGCGTCCAGGCTGATCAACGCAGCATCCGCGCCGCTGGCCGGCGATAAAACTGCAAGGTCGGCGCTTCTGATGAAGATCAAAACGCCGTGCCGGTCGAACTCGGATCGCAGATGGTCGCGAACATTCTCGGAGGCCGTCGCCGGTGTTCCGGTAAATTCCTTCAGACTTTCGAGCAGGGTGGTCATCTGCTCGTCGAAGGCCGAGGCGACCAGCATGGCCCGGCTCTGCGCCGATTGATGCAGGATGCTCAGTTCGCGCGCCTGCGTCTGACTCAAAATATAGGCGGCAAAACTCAGTGAGGGCAGGAGGATCGCCAAGCAAAGACCGTAAGCGAGAAGCCTGGAGCGTGCCGGGTGGTGAAATGTGAAAGTCAGCATCCGAGCGAATCGAGGTCCGGCCGACCCCCCTGTTTGATTAATATTCACAATTTGTTTCTAGTGGTCGGCACGGCGCGCTAGAATCTCCCGCCACATAAAATGTCGAACAAGCCCAATAGTTCCCCGTGATCGAGCAGGGTCATGTTTTTCGGCCGGCGTTCCGGTTTGGCGACGGCCGCCACGATTGTGACACAAGATCAGCCGAACTCTGCGTCGTGTAGATGCGCTGGAAACCGATGATCGTCTCCGGACTCCGTTCGAAGCTGCTCTGGCTGACGCTGTTTGCGTTCGGCATGCAGATCGCCGTCGTGGATTTCCATCACCATGTGACGCGCGGTACCGGTATCGAGTCACGAGCGATGACCGCCGGCATGTGTCGCGCTGGGCAGGATCGTTCTTGCGCGCCTCTGCAGAAAGACCATGACGGCTGCATGCTCTGCTGGGCGACGGCGATTGCATCGACGTCGCTGACGCCGGTTTCATTCGACATCGCGGCGCCTTCGGTCGTTGCCGGAGTGATCCTCAAGGCTGTCAATCGGCCGGGGTTTTTTGTCAGCCATTTTGCCGAATTGCGGGCGCGTGGACCGCCGGGCATCGCCCCCGGCTGATTTCGAAAATCTCGCGGCATCGGTCGCGATCATCTTAGTCCCAATCATTCGATCGAAGGCAAGCGAAAGCACGCGTCTTCCGCGCGTCCGTCGGTCAGCGTAGCGCATGTCGAGCATGCAGCGACGCCTTTTCCTTTGGAGAATTCATTCATGGCGAAAGTCTCAGCAACCGCTGCGTCGGCATTGGCTTCGTTGGCGATACTCGTTGCGTTGCCGGCACTTGCCGAACAAGCGGAGCATCGTCAACTCGGGCCACACGTCCACGGGCAGGGTACGCTCGATATCGCGATCGATGGCAACAAGATCGAAATGGAACTCGTCGCCCCAGGCATGGACATCGTCGGATTTGAGCACGTCGCGACGACGGACGACCAGAAGGCGGCCGTCGAGAAAGCGAAGGCGAAGCTCACCGACGTACTGAATGTCTTCAAACTGCCGGTAGCGGCAAAGTGCAAAGCCGATGCAGCCAATGTCGAAAGCCGCAAGGAGACGCATCAGCCGGGCGAGAAGGACGATGACGACGACAAACCCGGCGAGCCGCAGCATTCGGAATTCCACGCGACCTACACGATCACGTGCGAAGCGCCGGAGAATGTCACCGGACTCGAAACCGTCTATTTCAGCGATTTTGCCGGCGGTCAGCTTTTGAATGTCAATGTCACGACGCCGAAAGGGCAAACCCAGGCGCAGATGACTCGCGCAAAGCCGTCACTCGATCTTACCGGTGTGATGTAAGCGATGAACGAGCTTCTGGTAACATCGCCGGACGTCAGCGGAGAGAGCGCGGGCTCTCTTCGCGCCGTGTCGTTCGCGCAAGTCAAGTATACGTGGCCGGGGCCTTCTCCGTTCACGCTATCGATTGCGGGTTTCGATCTGCGTAGCGGTGAGAAGCTTTTGCTTCTTGGTCCGTCGGGCAGCGGGAAGAGTACATTTCTCAGCCTGCTTGCCGGCATCGTCGTGCCGGACACGGGGAGAATTGAAATCGCTGGTACGGACATGGCGGAACTCGGAGGACCGTCGCGCGACCGGTTCCGCGTCGATCACTTCGGCATCATCTTTCAGATGTTCAACCTGCTTCCCTATGCGTCGCTGATCGACAATGTGCTTCTGCCGCTGCGCTTTTCGAAAGTTCGGCGGGAGAATGCGTTGCGCGAGGGGCCTCTCGAAGAGGTCGCAAGGAAATTGCTTGTGGCGCTCGGTCTCGACGAGACGGTGATCGCGTCGAGCAAAGCGTCCAGCCTGAGCGTCGGCCAGCAGCAGCGCGTGGCGGCAGCCAGGGCTTTGATCGGGGCGCCGCAGATCATCGTCGCGGACGAGCCGACGTCCGCGCTCGATCGCAACACCGAGGGTGCATTTCTCCGACTGCTTTTCAGCCAAAGTGAAAAGGTCGACGCCAGCGTCATCATGGTCAGCCACGATGAAGGGCTTGGCGGGCATTTCGATCGTGTCGTGCGCTTGCAGGATATTGCCGTCTCGCAGCGAGGTGCCCGCTCATGATGATCGTACGTTTGGCACTACAATCTCTGCTCAATCGCTGGGTTACGGCATTGCTTACGGTCCTCGCGATCGCGATGAGCGTCATGCTGCTCTTGGGAGTCGAAAAGGTAAGGACCGGTGCGCGGGAGAGCTTCGCGGACACGATCTCGGGCACCGATCTGATCGTCGGGGCCCGCAGCGGCAGCCTGAACCTGCTTCTCTATTCGGTTTTCCGCATTGGGAACGCCACCAACAATGTGACATGGAAGAGCTATCAAGACATCGCCAAGATGCCGGAGGTTTCCTGGATCGTGCCGTTGTCACTGGGCGACAGCCATCACGGCTTTCGCGTGCTCGGCACGAATGCCGATTATTTCACGCACTATAAGTTTCGCCATGGGCAGACCATGAGCTTTACAGCGGGCGGCCCGTTCAAGGATTTGTTCGACGCCGTCATCGGATCGGATGTTGCGGAACAGCTCGGCTATAAGGTCGGCGACAAGATTATCGTCGCGCATGGCGTCGGTTCGATTTCGTTCATCGAGCACGAGGACAAGCCGTTTCGCGTTTCCGGCATTCTGGCGAAAACAGGTACGCCGATCGACCGGACAGTGCATGTCAGCCTGGAAGCGATCGAAGCGATCCACATCGACTGGCAGAACGGTGCGCCGGTGCCAGGCGAAAGCGTGTCGGCCGACCAAGTGCGAAAGATGGACCTGACACCACGCGCGATCACTGCGGCGCTGGTCGGGTTGAAGTCGCGGCTCGCGACTTTCAAAGTGCAGCGCTTCATCAACGACTATCAGGAAGAGCCGCTGTCGGCGATCATGCCGGGCGTCGCCCTGCAGGAGCTTTGGGGCTTGATCGGAACGGCGGAAACTGCGCTGTCGGTGGTGTCGATCATGGTCGTCGCAACTGCGCTTCTTGGCATGGTGACGATGATCCTGACGACGCTCAACGAGCGGCGGCGCGAAATGGCGATTTTGCGTTCGGTCGGCGCGACGCCAGGAACAGTGCTCGGGTTGTTGGCGGCCGAAGGCGGGCTGCTGACGCTTGCCGGAGTGGTGCTGGGCACGGCCGGACTTTATATCGGGCTTTATCTGGCGCGACCTTATATCGATCATGCGTATGGCTTGAGCCTTCCGATCGATCCGCCACGTGCGGACGAATGGGTGAAGCTCGGTGCGATCGTCGTCGCCGGGTTTTTCGCCGGCCTGTTGCCCGCTCTTCGCGCTTATCGACTGTCGCTTGCCGACGGAATGATGGTTCGCATTTGAATTCGATCCCCGGATAGGAGGGAGAAATGACAACCAACTTCGCGCCAACTCTGAAAGGAGTGATTGCGCTCGTATTCATCGGCGGCCTTTCGTCAGGCGTTGCGGCCGAGGCGCCACGGCAGCTCAAGTGGGCGGACCTCGTTCCGAAGTCCATGCCGGCAAATACCGTGATGAAATCGAAGACGTTCTTCGGCGGATCGGCGCCGATGACGGATGCCGGGCCGCCACCACCGCCATTGCCCGAGGGCAAGTTCATGTCGGTGAAGCGACATCAGCCGGGTGACGACAGGCCGCCGGCCGTCGTTACCGATCTCAACGGGCAGAACATTTCGATCGGCGGCTATGTTGTGCCGCTCGATTTCGATTCAACCACGGTGAAAGAGTTCCTGCTGGTGCCGTTCGTGGGCGCGTGCATTCACGTGCCTCCGCCACCGGCGAATCAAATCATCTATGTGAAGACCGCGAAGGGTTTCGAGGTCGGCGGTCAGTTCGATCCGGTGACCGTTAGCGGGAAAATCAGCACGACGGTGGCGTTTACCGGCCTCGCCGACGCGGGCTATACGCTCGATGCCGACAGCGTGGTGCCTCGCAAACAATAGCTTCCGATCGCACTCTGCGAGAAAGAGATTCCGGTGTGGCCGCTAATGCAGGATTCATCTTGCGCGCAATGGCCTATCTTCATTGCGCGCATTTCGTCGAGGGTGGGTTCTGATAAGCTCAGCAATTCTTCTTCGTTCGTGGAGGACACCCCCGTCGATAGGTTCGCTCTCAGGTTAACGCACACTTGAGAGGTTCGAAATGTCATTTCACAATCTGACACGCCGGTCGGCAATCGGAGCCGCGCTGGGGTTGGGGCTTGCCGGATTTTCGGGACTTGCCCTTGCCAACGATATTACGCTGCTCAACGTCTCCTATGATCCGACGCGTGAGCTGTATCAGGCCTATAACGTCGAATTCGCCAAGTACTGGAAGGAAAAGACGGGCGACACGGTCACGATCAAGCAGTCGCACGGCGGATCGGGCAAACAGGCCCGCGCCGTTATCGACGGTCTTGAGGCCGACGTCGTGACGTTGGCTCTCGCCGCTGACGTCAACGCACTTCACAAGAACGGCGATCTTGTGAAGGCTGACTGGATCAAGCAATTCCCGGACAACTCCGCACCCTACACCTCGACCATCGTCTTCCTTGTCCGGAAGGGAAATCCGAAAGGCATCAAGGATTGGTCGGATCTCGCCAAGGATGGCGTAGAAGTCGTGACGCCGAACCCGAAGACCTCCGGCGGTGCGCGCTGGAACTATCTGGCGGCATGGGGATATGCGCTGAAGCAGCCTGGCGGCAGCGATGCGACGGCGAAGGATTTCGTCGCGAAGATCTATAAGAACACCAAGGTTCTGGATTCTGGTGCGCGCGGTTCGACGACGACGTTCGTCGAGCGTGGTATCGGCGACGTGCTGATTGCCTGGGAAAACGAGGCTTATCTGTCGCTCAAGGAACTCGGTCCCGATAAGTTCGAGATCGTGACGCCGTCGGTCTCCATTCTGGCTGAGCCGAACGTTGCCGTCGTCGATAAGGTCGTCGACAAACGCGGTACTCGCAAGGTCGCAGAGGCTTACCTCGAGCACCTCTACAGCCCGGAAGGCCAGGAAATCGCGGCAAAGAATTACTATCGCCCGCGTGATCCGAAGGTCGCCGAGAAGTATGCCAGCCAGTTCGCTCCCGTGAAAACCTTCACCATCGATGAAGTGTTCGGCGGCTGGGGCAAAGCGCAGGCCACGCACTTCGCCGACGGCGGTGTGTTCGATCAGATCTACACACCCGGCAGCAAGAGCTAACAGGCTCTGACCACAATTCGTGCGTCGCCCCCTACGGGTGCTGAAGCTCCCGGATCAGCAGCACCCGAGCCGGGCGGCGCACGAAGCTGGCAATCCCCAGCATGTCCTTAACTCATGGAAACTGGAGACATCGGCGATGCGAGTGCGAGAGCGGGAGGCCTGTTGCCCGGCGCTGTTTTGTTGAAGGCAAGTGCCTTCGCCGCGCCACGGATCTTCAGAGCACAACGTCCACGCCCCACAAGGGCTCAGCATTCCAGGATGATTTCCATGTCCACCACTCTCATCATTCCCGGCCTCCGATCGAGCGGCCCGACTCATTGGCAGACCTGGCTCGAGCGCCGCGTCAGCGGCAGCATCCGGGTCTCGCAGAGCAACTGGAACGATCCGCATTTGCCCGACTGGGCCGCCCGCGTGCGACGTGAAATTGTACGTATCGACGGGCCGATTTTTCTCGCCGCACATTCGTTCGGTGCCCTGGCTGCCGTGCAGGCTGCAAGCGACCATGCTGAGCGAATCAGTGGGGCATTATTGGTCGCACCGGCCGATCCTGAGCATTTCGGGGTCGCGGAATTCCTGCCGACGACCCGGTTGACGTTCCCGACCATCGTCGTCGCCAGCGTCAACGATCCCTGGCTATCTTTCGCGTCTGCCAGCCATTGGGCGCGCCTGTGGGGCGCTGATCTCATCAACCTCGGCGAGGCGGGGCACATCAATTCCGAAGCAGGGTTTGGGCCCTGGCCGGAGGGGTTGGCGTTGATCGAAAGACTGCGCCGTGCCGCCGAATTTCGATTGGCATCGGAGCGGCTTGCAGCATGGAACCTGTCGCAAGCGCGCCAGTCGCGGGAACAGCAAACCAGACATGGCGGAGCGATGCGGCGGCAGGGGTTTGGTCGTCAGCGTTCGATGCTTGACCAGCGCGACATTGGGGGAGCGGCAGCGCTGCTTCGGGCGGCGGGTTGGAGCGTGCAGAGGCCAACAGCCAATATAGCAGGTGGCAAGATAACCACTCCGCTATGACGGAAAATCCTCATGGCTGCTGCAAGGAATTGACAGAGGACGGTGCTTCTAAAGAAAGTAATTGAAAACAAGGGGCTAGACGGAAATTTTTCTGTCGTAACAGACGGGGGTCTGAACTGAAATGGATCGGGTGTGGGGAATGAAGGGTGCCTGGCGGTATGGTGCTGCCGCGCTTTTGATCGGCGGATGGGCAATGCCCGCCGCCGCAGCGGATCTCGGTGGAGATTGCTGCGCCGATCTCGAGGAGCGCGTTGCAGAGCTTGAGGCGACGACGGCGCGCAAGGGCAACCGCAAAGTCAGCCTGACGGTCTCGGGTTGGGTGAACGAGAACTTGATATGGTGGGACGACGAGCACGAGAGCAATGTGTACGTCACGACCAACCCCGTGGAGCAATCACGCGTCCGCTTCATCGGTGAAGCCAAGATTGCCGCTGATTGGTCAGCAGGCTACGTGCTCGAACTCGGCGTGTGGGGTGGCAACGGCTCGAAAATCGACCAGAACAGCCCTGACGGTTCGACCAGTGCTAACAGCGTTTCCGTTCGTAAGAGCAGCTGGTTCGTGAAGAGCAATACTTACGGCAAGGTCACTGTCGGCCAGGACAGCACCACGACGTATCACTTGCTCGACGATGCCGATACGACCATGACGCGTAACTTCTACGACGGCGAAGGCGCTCCGGACTATGTGCAGAGCTTCTTCCTTCGCGATAAGAGCGGCAACAAAGTCGGATCCGGCAGCGGTTTGACCTGGGGCGGCATCCTTCGCGGCTTCAACAACTCGACGCCGGGCGACGATGGCCGACGCAACATCGTACGTTACGATACGCCGACGGTCGCTGGCTTCAGCATCGCCGCTGCATGGGGTGAGGACGATATCTGGGATATCGCGCTTGTCTATAAAGCGAAGTTCGGCGATTTCGACTTCAATGCGCGAACTGGTTACGGCCAGTCCACCGATGGAGCATCAACTCCTTGCCACGGGTCGTCGACATCGCCCGACAACGCGCTCAATTGCGAATGGTGGGGCGTGTCCGCCTTCCTGCAGCATACGCCGACGGGTCTTTATGCTTTCGCTGGCTATGGTGACCAGAACGACGGGTCGAACAATCCGGTCGTCGCCGCTGCCATTGTCGACAAAGACTCCAGGACCTGGTTCATCCAGGGCGGTATCGAGCAGAAGTGGTTCGCTCTCGGCAAAACCAATTTCTTCGGTGAATACCGCCGGGATGAAGCCGGATCGAACGTGAGCATTAGCAGCACGACCGGACTTCCGACGACAGTTACGCAAAACGCCAACGTCAACTTCTGGGCGGTCGGCGGAGCCCAGAACATCGCAGCTGCGGAGATGACATTGTACCTTCTCTACCAGCACGTCGACGGAGACGTTGTGCTGGGGAACGGTACGACGCCAGATCTGTCATCGTTCCAACAGGTTGTCGCGGGCGCGAAGATTAACTTCTAAGCCGCGACGGCAAGGCAATCTAAGTTTCATCTGACCCTCCCGTCAGAGTCTCGCGAGAAGAAGAACCTTCAGGTTCTCCTTCTCGCACTTTCTTGGGGCGAAGCGCCCTTTTAGGCTCCGAGCTGCGGTTATTGAGAATGCCGCATAAGCTCAGCATTTCTTCTTCGTTCCGCTGATATCGTAGGTCCGCTATCCGTATTCGCAGAGGTTCACATAACCGCGAGCGGCGCGATGGCAATTGCGATGGCAAGAAAAGAAGACAACCCTCAGCTTCGTGCTGCGGTGAGCGGACCGGCGAAGCTGTCGATGGTCGTCGGGGAAAATCTGAGGCATCTCAGGCGCCGGCAAGGATTGTCATTAGAGCAGCTTTCTTCGATCTCGGGTGTCAGCCGGGCAATGCTCGGCCAGATCGAAACGGGCAAAAGTGCCCCCACTATCAATCTCTTGGGACGTATTGCCGAAGCTCTCAAGGTGTCGGTCGCGGGCCTTATTTCGAGCCCAGGAGCCGGCGGCACTATTGTCGTCCCACGCGACCGGGCGACAATCGTCGCCTCCGGCGAAGGTGGATTTGTGAGCCGTGCACTCTTCCCGTGGGGAGATCCGCAGAACGTAGAGATTTACGAGCTGACCGTCGATCCGCACCACTCGGAAGGTTTCGATGCCTCGGCGGCAGGCACCAAAAAGAACCTCGTGGTCATATCGGGCGAGCTCGAAGTGACAGTCGGAGAGGACACGCCGGCACGACTTTGTACCGGCGACGCCATTCTCTTCAATGCGGACGCTACGCACCGTTTTCTCAATCCGAGTGACAAAGAAGCAAAAGCGTTCCTTGTCATTACGGTTTTCGATGGTCCGCATTCTCGCGGACGGCAGATTTAGAGATCCGCCGGCTTCTCATTCCGCAATCGAAAATGCTTAGCAACTCTTCTTCGTTCGAGGGGCGTGGTCTCTCGCATAGTGTGCGTTCTGTTCACTTTAGCGGACAACCGATGATGATCCTGAATGCTCACGGCATACACCTCGCGTTCGCCTGGGTGGCGCTACTCGCCGCCTCGGCTGTCGTCGTCGCGATAACAATTCTGACCTAGGAAGCATCGGGCATGGCTAGCGGGGTGCGAAGACAAGTGCTACCGGGCTTCGGGCTGTCGCTCGGGTTCACGCTTGTCTACCTATCTTTGATCGTCCTCATTCCGCTGTCGGCGGTTTTCATAAAGACAGCCGGTCTGACGTGGCCGCAGTTTTGGGCGCAGGTCGCGTCTCCGCGCGTCGTAGCTTCCTACAAGCTGACGTTCGGGGCGTCGCTGCTCGCCGCCGTGATCAACGCCTTCTTCGGCGTGCTGCTGGCGTGGGGGCTGACGCGCTATACCTTTCCCGGCCGCAAGGTGGTGGACGCCCTGATCGACCTTCCATTTGCATTGCCGACCGCAGTCGCGGGCATTGCGCTGACCGCCATATACGCAAAGAACGGCTGGATCGGCAGCTTACTCGATCCGCTTGGCATCAAAATCGCGTTCGGGCCGGCCGGCGTGCTTGTCGCTTTAACATTCATCGGGCTGCCGTTCGTCGTCAGGACCGTGCAGCCGGTTCTAGAAGATCTCGAAACGGAGTTCGAAGAAGCGGCCGCAAGCCTCGGCGCGACGCGTTGGCAGGCGATTTATCGCGTTGTCCTTCCGACGCTGCTTCCCGCGTTGCTGACCGGCTTTGCTTTGGCTTTTGCGCGGGCTGTCGGTGAATATGGCTCCGTCATTTTCATCGCCGGCAATATTCCGATGGTATCGGAAATCACGCCGCTGATCATCATCACGAAGCTCGAGCAGTTCGACTATCGCGGCGCCACCGCGGTTGCTTCGGTGATGCTGATTTTCTCGTTCATCCTGCTGCTGTTCGTCAATGGATTGCAGGCCTGGGCCGCGCGGCGCACAGGGAGGGCGATCTGATGGCGGGCATTGCCGCTTCGCTCGACGCGCGTCTGGATGGCGCGGAAAAGTTCGAGGCCAATCCTGCGACGCGAGATGCGTCGTGGGTCAAGCTCGCTGTTCTCGCAACGGGCCTGACGTATTTCACGGTTTTCCTGTTGCTGCCGCTCATCGCGGTGTTCGCGGAGGCGTTTCGCAAAGGGGCGGAGACGTACTTCGCAGCGCTCGTCGAGCCGGATGCGCTATCGGCCATTAAGCTGACGCTGTTGGCCGCCGCCATTTCGGTGCCGTTGAATCTGATTTTCGGCATATCGGCGGCCTGGGCCATCGCCAAGTTTCAATTTCCGGGCAAAAACCTGCTCATTACGCTGATCGATCTGCCGTTTTCGGTCTCGCCGGTCGTCGCCGGCCTCATCTATGTGCTGGTTTTCGGCTTGCAGGGCTGGTTCGGTCCGTGGCTGCGCGACCATGACATCAAGATCATCTTCGCTGTGCCCGGCATCGTGCTGGCGACGATCTTCGTGACGTTTCCATTCATCGCGCGAGAGCTCATCCCGCTGATGCAGGCGCAGGGGCGCGATGAAGAGGAAGCCGCCATTTCTCTTGGAGCGTCGGGTTTGCAGACGTTCTGGCGCGTCACCCTGCCGAACATCAAATGGGCGCTGATCTACGGTGTCATTCTGTGCAATGCACGTGCGATGGGCGAATTCGGCGCAGTTTCAGTCGTCTCGGGCCATATCCGCGGCGAGACCAACACGATGCCGTTGCATGTCGAAATTCTCTATAACGAATACCAATTTGCGGCCGCGTTCGCGGTGGCATCACTGCTGGCACTCCTGGCGCTCGTAACGCTCGTGTTGAAGACGTATGTCGAATGGCGCGCACGGCAATCCGCTTCCGGGGAGCATGGTTGATGAGCATTGAAGTCCAAAGCGTCAACAAGTCGTTCGGTGCATTCAAGGCACTCGACGATATAACGCTGAAGTTCCCGGACGGCGAGCTTGTCGCGCTTCTTGGGCCGTCGGGCTGCGGAAAGACGACGCTGTTGCGGGTCATCGCCGGGCTCGAATATGCCGACAGCGGCCGCATCGTGCTCGACGGAATCGACGCGACCGACAAGGACGTCCGGCAGCGCCGCGTCGGCTTTGTGTTTCAGCATTACGCGCTCTTTCGACATTTGACGGTGTTCGAGAATATCGCGTTCGGCTTGCGTGTGAGGCCGCGGCGCGAGCGTCCGAGCGAAAGCGAAATCAAAGCCAAGGTCACGCGGCTTCTGGATCTCGTGCAACTCGGGTGGGTCGCGAACCGGTTTCCGTCTCAGCTTTCCGGCGGCCAACGGCAACGGATCGCGCTCGCGCGGGCACTTGCGGTCGAACCGCGCGTGCTGTTGCTCGACGAACCGTTCGGTGCGCTCGATGCGAAAGTGCGCAAGGAACTTCGGCGCTGGCTTCGGACGCTACATGACGAACTGCACATCTCTTCTATTTTCGTGACGCACGACCAGGAAGAGGCGCTCGAGGTGGCCGACCGCATTGTCCTCATCAACAAGGGACACGTGGAGCAAGTCGGCTCGCCGAGCGACATCTACCAGAGGCCGGCCTCGGCGTTCGCCTTCGGGTTTATCGGGGCTGTCAACGAATTCCGCGGTAAGGTCGAAAGCGGATATGTTCGCGTGGGCGATGAAAAGCTTCGCATCGACGGCGACCATTTCAAGGATGGTCAGGATGTCATTGCCTTCAGCCGGCCGCAGGATACAGAGATCGTTTCCCACGATCGCTCCGAAGACGGAATCTCGGCTCGCGTTAACCGAATTCTCGGTAATGGAGCCGTCGCGCGGGTCGAGCTGGTCGCCAACGGCGACGCGCGTAAAGGCCAAAAGGAATTCTTCGAGGTTGAAATTCCGGGCTCGGAGCTGCAAACGCTCGGTCTTTCGACCGGACAACGTGTTAAGATCAAAGGACGCAAATTGAGCGTCTTCCTAAATCAGAGCGGTAGCCAGGCGTCGTGAACTTCCAACAGCTTCGTATCATCCGAGAGACTCTACGCCGCAATTTCAATCTGACCGAGGTTGCAAACGCGCTCTACACATCGCAGTCCGGTGTTTCAAAGCACATCAAGGATCTGGAGGACGAACTCGGCGTCGAGCTTTTCGTGCGCCGGGGCAAGCGGCTGCTCGGGCTGACGGAGCCGGGCAAGGAACTGGCGCAGATCGTCGATCGAATTCTGCTCGATACCGCGAACATCAAGCGGCTGGCCGATCAGTTCGCAAAATCGGACCGAGGCGAGATCACGATTGCCACTACGCACACTCAGGCGCGCTATGCGCTGCCGGGGCCGATCGCTGCATTCCGGAAAGAGTTTCCGAACGTCCATCTCGTTCTGCATCAGGGGACGCCGAAGGAAATCGCAGCGATGCTGAACGACGGCACCGCGGATATCGGCATTGCGACGGAAGCGCTCGAAGACACGCCCGAGCACGTGTCGTTTCCGTTCTATTCTTGGCATCATGGCGTGATCGTGCCGAAGGGGCATCCGCTCGACGACGGTAGTCCGCTGACGCTGGAAAAAATCGCCGAATGGCCGATCATAACTTATCATGAAGGTTTCACGGGCCGACCGGCGATAGATGCGGCGTTTGTCGCGGCCAATCTTACGCCCGATATCGTCATGGTTGCGCTCGACGCCGATGTCATCAAGACGTATGTCGAAGTCGGACTGGGCATCGGTATCGTTGCGTCGATGGCCTATGACGAAAATCGCGACACGGAGCTGACGCTTCTCGACACCACGCGGCTCTTTCCGAAGTCGACGTCGCGCATCGCGCTGCGCCGTGGGCGGTTTCTGCGCGGCTTCGCCTATCGGTTCATCGAACTCTGCACGCCGAGCCTGACGGAAAAAGTCGTGAAGGCCGGAACAGCCTTGCCATTGGACGCGAACGCCTGAGGCGCGGGTGCGCGTGTACGGTCAGGCGGCGTGCGGAGGCTTGAGCGCGCGGAACCATGCCAGGCTGTCGTAGGTCGACGCGAGCGGGCGGTATTCGCAGCCGACCCATCCGTCGTAGCCGATGCGGTCGAGGTGATCGAAAACGAACGGGTAGTTGATCTCGCCAGTGCCCGGCTCATGGCGGCCGGGCGTATCGGCGATCTGAATGTGGCCGATCATCTTTTGATATTTATCGATCGTCGGCGTCAAATCGCCTTCCATGATCTGCATATGATAGGCATCGTACTGCAGACGCAGGTTCGCGGCTTCGACGCTTTCGATGATGTCGGCGGCCTTCGAAGTCGTATTGATGAAATAACCCGGGACGTCACGAGTATTGATGGCTTCGATGAGCAGCGTGATGCCATCGCCGGCAAACGCCTGCGCGGCATAGCGAAGATTTTCGACATAGGTCTTGCGCATGGCGCGGACGTCGCCGCCGAGCGGAGCGACGCCCGCGAGGCAGTGAAGGCGCTCGCAGCCAAGCACCGCAGCGTATTTCGCGGCGCGGGCAACGCTGGCGCGGAATTCACCGACGAGATTGGGAAAGATAGCAAGGCCGCGTTCTCCGGCCGCCCAGTTTCCAGCCGGCAAATTGAAGAGCACAAGCCGGAGACCGTTGGCGTTCAGGCGCGCGTGAATATCCTCGGCCTCGAAGTCGTAGGGAAACATAAACTCGACCGCCTCGAAACCCGCAGCGGCAGCCGCCTCGAAGCGGTCGAGGAACGGCAATTCGTTGAACAGCAGCGACAGGTTGGCTGCAAATTTCGGCATCGGTTTTTCCGGATCGTTAGGGGGAGACGCGGGCGCGATGCGCGGCTTTGAGGCGCTGGAAATCGTCGCCTGCATGAAATGACGATCGCGTCAGGGGTGAGGCTGCGACGAGCAGGAAGCCCTTGGAGCGGCCGGCTTGCTCGAGGCCTTCGAACTCTTCAGGGGCGACGTAGCGTTTGACCTCGGCGTGGCGGCGTGTCGGCTGGAGATATTGGCCGATGGTGAGGAAATCGACGTCGGCGGAACGCAGATCATCCATTACTTGCAGGACTTCCTCGCGTGTCTCTCCGAGGCCGACCATCATGCCGGATTTCGTGAACACGGCTGGGTCTATTTCCTTTGCCCGTTGCAGCAATCGGAGCGAATGGAAATAGCGGGCGCCGGGGCGGATCTTCAAATACAACCCGGGAACCGTTTCGAGGTTGTGATTGAAGACGTCGGGACGGGCTTCAATGACGATTTCGAGCGCGCCGTCCTTGCGCAGAAAATCGGGCGTCAAAACTTCAATCGTCGTCGCGGGTGAGGCTGCACGGATGGCGCGGATGGTCTCGGCGAAATGAGTGGCACCGCCGTCGCTGAGATCATCGCGATCGACCGAGGTCACGACGATATGTTCGAGCGCCAGCTTGGCGACGGCATCGGCGACACGCTTCGGCTCCTCGGGATCCAGCGCGGCCGGCAATCCAGTCGCGACGTTGCAGAAGGCGCAGGCGCGCGTGCAGACGCCGCCCATGATCATCATCGTCGCGTGCCGCTTCTGCCAGCAGTCGCCGATGTTGGGGCAGGCGGCTTCTTCGCAGACGGTATGCAGCCGATGGCCGCGCACGATCGAGCGGGTCTCATGATAGCCGGGCGATCCGGGCGCGCGGACGCGAAGCCAATCCGGTTTCGGCAGTGTCGGCGTTTCCGGACGCGCAGCCTTTTCCGGATGGCGTGGGCGCGGGGTCATGCCGACGTTATCGAGAAGGGTGGTCAATGTCGCCATCAGGCTGGTGCGAGGATAGCGCAAGCATAGCTGTGGCGGCGCCGGGAATGCAACACGGCGTAAGTGCGGATCTGCTGCCCGTGGTCAGGGCCGGCGCATATAAAAAAGGGCAGCTCGCTACCGAACCGCCCTTTAATTTCTCTAGGCCATCAAAGGGGTTATTGAACCTGCACAGCGGCCTTCTGGACATGGACCGCCTCTGCGCCCGAGGCTGATGCCTTGGTGGCGGTGGGCGTCGCATCCGATTGACCCGTCGGGGCCGAGGCAGATGTCGGTTTGACCGGGTCGGGAACAGCAGCCATCGGGTCCGAGGACGGGTCGGACGTCGTGTCCGAGGCTACGGGCGATTTCGGAACCGCAACAGCAGCCGTCGATTTCTTCTTAGCAGGTGCGGCGTCGCTGACTTTCTTCTTCGGGGCTTCGTTCGAAGCGCGATCGTCGATCTCGGCCTTAGCCTCATGGACCTTCTTGGAAGGCTTTTCGGCGGTCTTCTTCTCGGCCTTCTCGAACGGCTGCGGCTTCTCAGCGACGAGATCGTCGTCGTCCTTCGTGGCGTCGCGCGAGGCCTGCTGGCTCTGATCGGGTTCATCGGCTGCCGGAGACGACTGTTGCTTCTTCGGCTGATCCCAGAAGAACAGGCTTTCGATGCTGCCGCCCGACGACTGGTTCGAAGCCGTGCGCGTCTGCGTCTTGCCGGAGCCATAAGCTCCGTACGAGTAGCTCGAAGAGCTGGACGGCGCCGGTTCGGCGGCTGCCGACTGCTGAGGCGCAGGCGCTGCGGCCGCTCGCGGGTTCGAATCCTTGTCGGTATAGCGCGGAAGGCTGCTGCCATCCGAGATGGTCTGCGTCTTGAACTGCTGCCACGTGACAGTGACGCGCGTCCCGACCGGGATCCGCGGGTAGAGATCGAGGACATCCTCGTTCGTCATGCGGATGCAGCCGTGCGAAACCGCCTGGCCGATGGTCCAGGGGGCATCGGTGCCGTGGATGCGATAGGCGCTCGAGCCCAAGTACATGGCGCGAATGCCGAGTGGGTTCATCGGGTGGCCGCCGGGAACCCAACGCGGCAGGCGCGGATTGTTGCGGACCATGTCGGGGGTCGGCGTCCACGGCGGGTTGACGCGCTTCGAGGTCACGCTGGTGACGCCCTGCCAACGCGCTTCGCCGGTCGGGATCGCGACCGGATAGGTCAGCGCGACGCCGGGTTTCATGATCCAGTAGAGGCGACGATCGGAGAACGAAACGATGATCTGGCCGGGCTTAAATTGGGGGTCGAATGACACGACGCTGCGGCCGCCGCCGTATTCCGGACTGCCGCCCCAAAGGAAATCGACAAGATCCTCGGCTTTGGCCGAAGACGCGGACATCGCACTGCCGGCCATGACGATGGCGGCAAGGGCAAGTCCGCTGAGGCGACGGGGCAGGTTCATCAATGGGGATGCTCCGATTTGGCAACAATAGTTAACTTTGCGCAGAACGAGGGGTCATCCTGTGCGTCGAAAGATGAAAGGCCGGTATAGTTCAGGACAGTTTTGCCCGGCAGAGCAGGGAAGTCACAGTTTCCCAAGGATTGTGCTCGAGCCTCTGACTTTCCTCGTATTTTCCCAAATTTTTGCACTGCGTGTTGCGGTTCGATGACGGTGCGGACGGTGTTCGTTCTTTGTCTGAACCACCTTGACGCGCAGTGGGTCAGTTTGAATTTTTTGGACGCTTAATGTTCCCGGCGTTGGCCGCGGGACTGTTGAAAAATTAGGCGCGCAAGCGCAGTGCCAGCCAAAACAAGCCCAGACGCTTCGGCTTTCGCTCAAAGCGCATCCCTTGTCGTTTCTGCGCGACGATTTTCGCGGCGACGGCGTGCTGTCGTGCGAGGATCTCGGCAAGGTGAAAGACGGCGCATGGGTGCGCGTCGCGGGTGTCGTGCTCGTGCGGCAACGGCCGGGAAACGGTACGGTCATATTCATGACCATCGAGGACGAGACCGGCATCGCCAATGCCGTCATCTGGCCGAAGCTGCTTGAAAAGTTCCGCAAGGTCGTGATGACGTCGCGGTTGATCCTGATCGAGGGACGCGTGCAAAAACAAAAGGAGGAACACGCCGACATCATTCATGTCGTCGCTGCAAGGCTGATCGATCGAAGCGACTGGCTGCTACGGCTTTCGGAATGGGCGGCCGACATGGCCGTGCCGGTCGCGAACGCCGATGAAGTGATCCACCATCCCGAACCGGGCTCCGCGCATCCGAGCCGCAAGGAGGCGCGCATTCATCCGCGGTTCTCGCGCGGGCCGAAGCCGCGGCATCCGCGTAACGTGCGGATCATTCCGAAGTCGCGCGATTTTCATTGAGGGCATGCATCACCGCACGAGCGCACGCGCGATGATGCCGGTTCGCTACCTGATTATTTGCAGGCGTTCTGCCAGGAGGTGCATTCAGTGCCGAACGTGCCGGGCTGGCATTTGGTGTGGACGGGGCCTTTGCCCGCGCGACCCTTGGCTTCGATGATGTTGGCGAGACCATGAGTTGACATGACCACAGCAAGATCGTGCGTCAGGCCATCGCCGACAGCGGCGACCCTTGTGCAATCCCCTGCTTGAGCCGTCGCTGAAAGCGCGCACATGACTGTCGCAGTCGCGAACCCGAGTTTCAATGAGTGCATCTGCCCCTCCGGATAAATGGGTCTCCCGGCCGGGAACCTAGTCGAGCGCCGAGTTCGAAAGACAGCCGGCCGCCCCGTGCTATAAACAAAGGAATTGAGGGCGTGCTGGAATTGCCACTCACTCTTTAGGGAGCGTCTGCAATCCGGCATGCGGAGTAAGCATGGAGTTCTGCTCATGACAGGAAAGTCCGAGGCGATCACGACCGGCCGGTTTGATATCGGGCAGGTTGCCGCCTCGTTCCCTTCGTCCGCCACGACTCTGCTCGTCGACCGTTATCTGACGAATCGGGAAGCGGCGAGCGCGCGCGTTTTCCGGGTCTATAAGCCGACGCCGCCGCATTATCATGCGACGTGTGATGAATATCTTTATGTGTTTTCGGGGCGCGGCACGTTCTGGATGAAGGACGCTTCGACGATTTCGGAGTTCGGGCCGGGACAGCTGTTGTTTTTCGAGAAGGGCACGATTTATGCGCTTCCCGATATTCTCGAAGAGCCGGTGGTGTTTCTGTCGGTCGATACGCCGCGGCGCGATCCGAAGGACGTGATTTTCGTCAACCCGCAAGACGGCACGCCAGAGAGCTTCGTTCAGCAGAGCTACTGAGAACAGATCCGTGCTCTGCTCGCCGACAATTTGAACTATATCGTGCCCGGAGACGGAATGGCGTTTCGGACTTTTATCGCGTTTCTCTATCTGCTGGCGGCAAGCGCGGCGACGGCACAGGAATTCCGGCCGCCCCCGGAAGCTGCATCGGGAACGACAGAGAAAACTCTCGTTACCGCCAAGCAGCATATGGTCGTTGCGGCGGAGCCGTTGGCAGCCGAAGCCGGGCGCGAGATCCTGAGAAAAGGCGGCTCGGCGGTCGACGCGGCGATCGCGACCGAGCTTGTGCTCGGGCTTGTCGAGCCGCAGTCGTCGGGTCTCGGCGGCGGCGCCTTCATCACCTATTGGGATGCGAAATCGCGGTCGGTTGCAACGATCGACGGGCGCGAGACCGCGCCTGCGGCGGCAAAGCCGGATCGGTTCCTTCGGAAGGACGGCGCGCCGATGGCGTTTAAGGATGCCGTTCTATCGGGACTGAGCGTTGGCGTGCCGGGGCTGCTGCGGGCGCTCCACGCGGCGCACGCCAAATACGGCAAACTGCCATGGAAGAGTTTGTTCGAGCCGGCGATCCGTCTCGCAGATGAAGGCTTTCCGATTTCGCCACGACTCGCCGCGCTTCTGAAAGCGGAGAACCCTGAAGACTTTCCGCAGGATGCTCGCAGCTATTTCTTCGAAGGAGGATCGAGGCCGCGTGCGGAGGGCGAACTGCTGAAAAATCCCGACTACGCGGCGACGCTTCGCATCATCGCGGACAAAGGGCCGGACGCGTTCTATTCGGGAGAGATTGCGGATGCGATCGTGGCGGCGGCGCGGAGTGCGAAGACCATTCCCAGCGACATGACGGCGGTAGATATTGCTTCATACACCGCAAAGGAACGTGAGCCTGTTTGCGCTGGATATCGAGGCCGCAGCGTTTGCGGCATGGGTCCACCGTCGTCAGGCGCTTTGACGGTCGGAGCGGTGCTGAAGCTCATCGAACCGTTTTCGCAAGTACATGGGCCGTCTGCTTTGATGACGGCGCCGGCGCTCAACATCATCGCGGAAGCCGAGAAGTTGGCGTACGCCGACCGCAATCGCTATATCGCTGACCCGGATTTCATCGCGGTGCCTTCAGGGTCGCTTGACGACGCATACATCGCCGAGCGGAGAAAGCTGATCGATCCGAACAAGGCGATGGCGAAAGCGGAAGCCGGATTGCCGCCGGGTCTGGCGAAAAAGACCTTCGGCATCGATGCGACGTTCGAGGTGCCGGGCACAACACAGGTTTCGATTATTGACGATGACGGCAATGCGCTCGCCATGACGGCGACGATCGAAAGCGCGTTCGGTTCGCATCTTTGGGCGAAGGGCTTCCTGCTCAACAACGAGCTGACGGATTTTTCGTTCAAGCCGGTCGACGATAACGGTGTTGCCGTCGCCAATAGAGTGGAAGGTGGCAAGCGGCCCAGAAGCTCGATGGCGCCGACGATCGTGCTCGGCGCCGACGGCGCGCCGGAGATCGTGACCGGATCACCGGGCGGCTCGCAGATCATTCTTTATGTCGTTAAAACTCTGGTCGCCATGATGGATTGGGGTCTCGATGCGCAGCAGGCGGCCGCGCTTACGAATTTCGGCAGCCAGGGAGGCCCGTTTCTGATCGAATATTCGTTGCCGGTCGTGTGGCCTGCATACGAATTAACGTCCTACGGCCAGGCGGTCACTGCAGTAACGATGACATCGGGCGTCAATACCGTTGCGCGACGTGATGGAATGCTTCAGGGCGGAGCAGATCCGCGCCGCGAGGGTGTCGCTCTCGGCGACTGATCAATGCTAGTGAAAGCGGAAAGTTCTGACGAGTTTCAGCCTTGAGCCATCGTTCCATAACCATCGTCGGCGCCGGCATCTTCGGCCTGTGGCAAGCCTATACGCTTGTGCGTGCGGGCTATCGGGTTCGCCTAGTCGAGGAAAGCAGTGAACCGTTCGAGCGGGCGTCAAGCCGCTGGGCCGGAGCGATGATCGCGCCGGAATGCGAAGCCGAGGCAGCGCCCGCAATCGTTCGCGATCTCGGGCGTGAGGCGCTTGGCATCTGGCGTGCGCAATATCCGCATACAATCAACAAGGGCACGCTGGTCGTGGCGCAGGCGCGCGATGCCGCCGATCTCGGACGGTTTGCGAAGCTGACTGAAAGGCATCAGGCAGCCGACGCTCGCTTAATCGGTCAGCTCGAACCGGCCCTCGCCCATCGCTTCGAACGCGGGCTCTATTTCGAAGGCGAGTCGCATCTCGATGCCCGCAAAGCGATGGGGTGGCTGCTTGATGAAATTCGAGGGAACGGCGGAGACGTCCGGTTCGGCACGTCGTGGGATGAGCGCGCCGACGGCGTTCTGATCGATTGCCGTGGCATCGGGGCCCGCAATGACCTGGCCGCGCTGCGCGGCGTTCGTGGTGAGCGGGTTCTTATCGAGACGCGGGACGTGCGCCTGGCGCGGCCCGTTCGGCTCTTGCATCCACGCCAGCCAATCTACGTCGTTCCACAGGGCGATGGCCGGTTCGTCGTCGGCGCGAGCGTGATCGAACGCGAGGACAACGGGCCAATGACGCTTAAATCGGCTCTCGATCTTCTGGGTTCAGCCTACGCTCTGCACCCGGCGTTCGGCGAGGCGTCGGTGCTGGAGATGGGCGCGGGCGTCAGGCCGGCTTTTCCCGACAACGTGCCGCGCATTCTCGTTGAAGAGGGTGGGCGCGTCATTCACGTCAACGGCGCCTACCGGCACGGGTTTCTGCTGGCGCCGGTGCTGGCGCGGGAGGTGCTGCGGTTCCTATCAGACGGCCGGCGTGAGGGGCTGTTGTTCAGCGCTGCCTGACGCGGTCGCCTTCGCGGCGATCGCCTGTTTTGCGAGTTCTAGGCTCGCCGCATAGTCGGGCTTGCCGGAGCCAAGCAACGGAATTTTGCTGACGACAAGCACCTCGGCGGGAACCATCAATTCGGTGGCGCCCTTCTGGCGGGCGAATTTCAGGAAGTCTTCGCGCTTGCAGGTTGCGTCCGTCGTTAGCAGCAAGAGGCGTTCGCCCTTGCGTTGATCGGGGACGGCGACGACGACACTGATGTGTTGTGGCCAGAGCTCGGCAGCCAAAGCTTCGACGGCCGAAAGCGAAATCATCTCGCCGCCGACTTTGGCGAAACGCTTGGCGCGTCCTTTGATGAAGATGAAGCCCTGCGGATCGATCTCGACGATGTCGCCGGTGTCGTGCCAGCCGCCTGTCGGCGGTTCAAGGACGCCTGGATGTTCAGCGCGATAATAACCGAGCATGACGTTCGGGCCGCGCACGTAAAGGCGCCCGCCCTGTTCGATGCCGGGTACGTGTTCCAGCTTGTAGTCCATCAACGGCGACATGCGGCCGACGCTATGCGCCTTATTCGCGAGCGGCGTGTTCAACGACAAGACCGGCGCCGTTTCGGTGACGCCGTAGCCTTCGAGAATGCGGACGCCGAAGCGGTCCATGTAGAGCTGACGAGTGCGATCCTTGATGGCTTCGGCGCCGGCGACGACGAGGCGCACGCGCGCGAAGTCGTATGGATGGGCGGCGCGTGCGTAACCGGAGAGGAACGTGTCGGTGCCGAACATGATCGTCGCGTTCGACTGGTACACGAGTTCGGGAATGATGCGGTAGTGCAGCGGCGTCGGATAGAGATAGATCGGAACACCGGCGATGAGCGGCATCAACACACCCGCCGTCAGTCCGAACGAATGGAACACCGGCAGCGCATTGAACACTTTGTCGGTGCCGTTGCAAGCGACGCGCGTCAGCGTCTGCGCGCAATTGGCGAGCAGGTTGCGATGTGACAGCACGACGCCTTTCGGCGTTCCTTCGGAGCCCGACGTGAAGAGGATGGCGGCGGGGGCATTGAAGTCGACCTCGACCTGCTGGCGGCCGCCCTGCCAAAGTCCTTTCAGCTTGTCGGAGAAGGTGATCGTGGCGCGTATGTCTTCGAGATATATGACGCGGGCGACGCCTTCGATGGCCTGAATCAGAGATTCGAAATGTCCCTTCTCGACGAAGACGCGCGAGGTCAGGACGACATCGACTTTCGCGGCTTTACAGGCCGACACCACATTCGCGGCGCCAGCGGAGAAGTTCAGCATGGCCGGAACGCGGCCGATGGTCTGGAGCGCAAAAAACGTCACCGCGACACCGGCGGAATTCGGTAAGAGGACGCCGACGGACGATCCGACGGGCGGCAGCATCGGAGCGATCTTGGCACCCAAGACCTGCGCGCCGACGATCAGCTTCTTGTAGGTCAGCTTGGTGCCGAGCGGATCTTCGATCGCGGGCTTACCGGTGTCGCGCGTCTTGTGCGCCAAGACGAGGGCTTCGAACAGTGTTTGGTCGATCGGCGTCGTCAGCACGGCCGTGTCGGTCATGACGTCCTGCAGCGCCGCGCCGGCTGCCTGGCGCCGGGCCTTGCCGCGTAACGCCGGATCGATTTTCAACCACACAGGCGGAAGAATGGTGACGGTGATCTTCGGGAACCAGGCTTTCTTGGTCTGCGCCTTGCTCAGATAACCGAAGTGAGAACGTTCGGCGCCATCGATGCGGACGGGAACGATCGGCGCGTCGGCCTTGTCGGCGATCACGGCGGTGCCGTCGTAGACCTTCATAAGGCCGCCGGTGACGGTGAGTCGGCCTTCCGGGAAGATGACGAGCGAGGCGCCGTCCCTCACGGCCTGAATGAGATTGCGCATGCCGAGGGGGCGCGTCGGGTCGATGGTATAGAACGTCGCCAATTTCAGGAATGGTTTTGCCCACCACTTCTGAGAGATGTCGGTATCGACGGCGTAAGCGGCGTGCGACGGCAGCAGCGAGTGCAACAGTAGTGCGTCGAGCAGGCTCACATGATTGGGTGCGATCAGGGCGCGCTCTCCGGCCTTTGGCATATTTTCAAGGCCGTGCACTTCCAGGCCGAAGAATGTCTTGAAGAGAAAGAGCCCGACATCCTTGATGCCTTCTCGTCCCCAGGCGCGAAGAACGAGCGCGACGACGACGAGGTTGGCGATGCCAAGTGCCGCGTAGGGCGCGGCGACGGGGATTTTCTCGAATTGCAACACTGCGATCAGCAAGCCGACGGCGGTCATGAAGGCGGCGGACAGGACGTTACAGCCGGCGATGACGCGCGATCGGCGCTCGACGGGCGACCACGCTTGAACCGCTGCGAACGACGGCACGATGAAAAGGCCGCCCGCGACCGCGATGCCCGCGAGGTCAATCAACATACGAAGGCCGCTGATCGAAGCGAGGACGTCGGCGGGCGTCATCGGAGTTGGGGCGCGCTCAATTCCAGACGCAAGCCACGCGAGATCGAGCAGGAAAATGCCCATCAGCAGCGCGCCGATCGGCACGAGTGCGAGATTGGGCCGGTTGGTGCTGGCGCGGGCCGCGATGACCGAGCCGACGGCAACGGCGACGGCGAATGTGAAGAGGGCGAGCGTGTAGACCGACGGCGCGCCGTTCAGGACTTGCGGAATGAGATTTTGCAGAAGGGCCAACACCGCGGCGCCGACCAGCCAGAACCAGGACGTAATCAGCGCGCCTTGCCAGATGCGTTTATCTGAGCGCAGGTCTTTCAGCAGTGTGACCGTCGACGTGACGATGTTCTTGTCGATTTTCAAATCCGGCACGGACGACGGCGCGGGCGGAATGAAATTTGCGGAAAACCAGCCGAGTACTGAAATGCAGACGATGGCAATCGAGACCGCGATCAGTTCCACGTGGCTGCCGGATGCGAAGTTGCCGCCGACGGTGCCGATCAGGATGGCGATGAATGTCGCGCCCTCGATCAACGCGTTGCCGGACGGCAGTTCCTTGACCTCAAGATGCGAGGGGAGAAGACCATATTTCACCGGTCCGAAAAACGCGCTCAAGGTTCCGAACAGGATCAGCGCCGCGAACAGCAGTGGCACCGACGGCAAGAGGAATCCGGCGGCGGCTACGACGGCAATCGGTATTTCGATCAGGCGGACGCGGGCGGCCACTTTGGCCTTGTCGAACTTGTCGGCGAGTTGTCCGGCAAGCGCCGAAAATAGGAAGAATGGAAGGACCAGCGCGGCGCCCGCGAGCGTGCCGAGGGCGGGCCCGTTTTCCATCGCAAGCTTATAGACGACCAGCATCGCCAGTGCGTTCTTGAGCAGGTTGTCGTTCAGCGCGGCGAGCAGCTGGCTCCAGAACAGCGGTGCGAAGCGACGCGACGACAGCAGGCGGGCGAACATGGTCGAGCGATCCTCAAAATTCGAGAGCCGGGAGCTTGACTGGAGCAATGCGGCGGATTGGCGGGCTCTTTTGACTGATTTTGAACATATGGGGTAAAAATTTGGCGCACGCTCTGGTAAACGGCGTTGAACTTCCCATGTCGGGCGATCACTTCAGAAGGCAGGCGATGGTACAACCCGAGGGCCGGATCGAACTCGTGCTCAACGGCCGCAAGGCCGAGAGCGCGGCTCGTACCCTGGCGGCGCTGGTCGAAGAGCAAGGGCTTCAGGACGCCAAGGTCGCGACGGCGCTGAATGGGCAGTTCGTGCCGGAAGCTCTCCGTGCTACGACGGCGCTGGGCGGCGGAGATCGCGTCGAGATCGTTTCGCCCCGGCAAGGCGGCTAGATAAGGTCTTTCGGTCGGCATGAATATTCGCGACGAGACGCTGCACGATGCGCAGAGCTTTGCCATCTATGGCGAGAAGATCGCCTCGCGTCTATTGCTCGGGACCGCGGGGTATCCTTCTCCCGCCATCGTGAAAGGTGCGGCGAAGGCTTCCGGCGCAAATGTCGTCACCGTGTCGCTGCGTCGAGAGTCGGCGGGCGGGAAGCTCGGCGAACGGTTTCTCGATATCATTCGCGATCTCGGCGTCAGGGTGCTTCCCAACACGGCCGGATGCCGGACCGTCGCCGAAGCCATCGCGACGGCGCAGATGGCGCGCGAGCTTTTCGGCACCGACTGGGTCAAGCTTGAAGTGATCGGCAACGACGACACCTTGCAGCCCGATGTTTTCGGCTTGGTCGAAGCGGCAGGCACGCTGACGCGCGATGGCTTCAAAGTGCTTCCCTACACGACGGAAGATCTTTCTGTCGCCGAGCGCCTGCAGCGCGCCGGTTGCGAAGTCATCATGCCGTGGGGTGCGCCGATCGGCAGCGGGCGTGGATTGGCGAACGCGCAGGCCCTGAAGAGCTTGCGGGCGTATTTCCCCGACGTCACGCTCATCATCGATGCGGGAATCGGTGCGCCGTCCCACGCCGCGTACGCGATGGAACTCGGATACGATGCGGTGCTGCTCAATACGGCGGTTGCCAAGGCGGCTGATCCCGTGCGCATGGCAGCGGCATTTGCCGCCGCGATTGAGGCCGGACGGCTCGGCTATGAGGCAGGTCTGATACCCGCTCGCGACATGGCGGTGCCATCGACGCCGGTCGCCGGGACGCCCTTTTTCGATCTCGAATGAGCAGTGAGCATCGAGATCGCCACGCATGAGGCTCGAGCGCTTTTATCCCATCGTGCCGGACGTCGAATGGCTGCAGCGCATCGTTCCGCTTGGCGTCAAGTTCGTGCAGCTTCGCATCAAGGACGCGTCGCGAGCCGATGTTGCGGCGCAGGCCAAGCGTGCGGCGAAGATCTGCGCGGACCACGGATGCACGCTCGTTCTCAATGATTATTGGGATGTGGCTCTCGATGCGCGGATTGGCTTTGTGCATTTGGGGCAGGAAGATCTACGCGACGCCGATCTTGCGGCGCTGAAGCGGGCGGGCGTCAAAGTCGGGATATCGACGCACGATCATGCGGAACTCGAACGAGCGCTCGCCGCCGAGCCCGATTACGTCGCGCTGGGGCCGATTTACGAGACGAAGCTCAAGGCGATGCGATGGGCGCCGCAAGGGCTTGATAAAATTAAGGAATGGCGCCGGAAAATCGGCAGTTTGCCGCTTGTCGCGATCGGAGGGTTGACGCCGGAGCGGGCCGATGGCGTGCTCGCGGCCGGTGCCGACAGCCTTGCGGTTATTACGGATTTCGTGACAGCCGCCGATCCCGAGGCGCGGATCAAACTCTGGTTGCGACAGTTACAAGCTCGATAATTGCCGTGTTTTCGTGTTAACCAAATCCTCGTGCGCTGATCGTTTATGACAGTTTTGTGTGGTTCGCATTTACATTATCGCCCGCCTTCTCCGGAATTCAGAGCCGTTCCTGCATGCCGTATCGCTTCAAGATCAACGAGCCCATCGAAAAGGGCGTTCGCCGGATAGCGCGCGAACAGCTTGATGTGGCGCTGACCGAACTCGGGGGCGAGCACGTCGGTCCGAAGAACGTGCATGAATGCCGCAAATCTTTGAAGAGGTTGCGCGCGCTGATGCGTCTCGTCGCCGGATCAGTCGGTGACAAGAAGGCCCGGCGGCGCATCAAATCGCTCGGCGAGATCGCGCAGCTGCTATCGGCTCGCCGCGATCAGACCGTCATGCTCGGGACGATCGAAAAGCTTTCCCGAGACGTCGCTGGCGCGGCCGAGGTGTTTGCACCTCTGAAAGCGGGTCTTACGGGCCAGAAGGCTGCCGATCCGGAGACGCTCGATCCTAAAATTGCCGAGCGCGCACGTTTGCTGCTGCTACAGGAATCCAAGAAATTCGCGCGGATGGAGCTCGGCAAACGGGGCTTTGCTGCTTTGGCGGGAGGGCTCGAAGCAAGTTACCGGCAGGGACGCAAGGCATCGAGCTACGCCTATGAAGAACCGACGGATGAAAACTTCCACGACCTGCGCAAGGCTGTGCAATGGCATTGGCGGCAGATGTCGCTGCTCGCGAAGGCGTGGCCGGAGGAATTTGCCGTTCGCGTCGATGCCGCCCGGGAATTGTCGCAACTACTCGGCGACGATCACGACCTGGCAATTCTTATCGCGGCGGCTTCGAAATCGGACACAATGACGGCCGAACAGAAGGAGGGGGCCGTCGCCATCTGTCGGCATCAGCAGGAGATCCTGCGGGCGACCGCCGAATATCGTGCCGCGCGGCTTTTTGCGGAGAAGCCCGAAGCGTTCATCGGCCGGGTCGCCGTCTATTGGCGTTGCAGCAGGTCGCTTGATCCGCGTCTTGAAGTCTCGCCCGTTGCGGGCCAAGTAGCAGCAGCGGACCATGATTTGTCGGCTGTTGCGGACGCGACACTCGCGGCGAAGGACAAGCGTCCGGTGGCCGCGAAGCCGAGACTGGCGGCCAAGTCCGAAACGTCGGTCCCGTCGCAACGCCGCGCCTGATCCGCTAGGATCACAAACGAATGCCGGCGCCGGGAGAGCAGATGAACGAAGTTCCCAAACAGGAACGCTTTGGCGGCGCCGAGAGCGCCATGCCTGAAGGGCATCCGCCAGTCGCGAGTGGCCGGCTCGGCGTGCTGCTCCTCAATCTCGGGACGCCGGACGGCACGGACTATTGGCCGATGCGCCGCTATCTGAAGGAATTTCTTTCCGACGAGCGCGTGATCGAAGAGCCCAAGTGGAAGTGGTGGCCGATCCTCAACCTCATCATCCTGACGGTGCGTCCATCGCGCAAAGGCCGGGATTATGCGACGATCTGGAATAACGAAAAGAACGAAGGGCCGCTGAAGACAATCACGCGGAACCAGGCCGAGCAATTGGCGCAGCGGCTCGGCAACGATCCGCGCATCGTCGTCGATTGGGCGATGCGCTATGCCAATCCGACGACGGAGAGCCGGATCGAAGCGCTCAAAGCGCAGGGCTGTGACCGAATTCTGCTGGTGCCGCTTTATCCGCAATATGCGGCCGCGACGACCGCGACGGCAAACGATCAGGCATTTCGCGCACTGATGAAGATGCGATGGCAGCCGGCGGTGCGTACCAGTCCGAGCTATCACGATCACCCCGCCTATATCGACGCGCTGGCGCGATCGATGACCGCGCAACTCGCGCAACTCGATTTCGAGCCTGAAAAGATTATCGCGACATTCCACGGGATGCCGCAGAAATATTTCGCGGCCGGCGATCCCTATCATTGCCAATGTCAGAAAACTTCGAGGCTGTTGCGTGAGAAACTGGGTATTGCGGAAGAACGCTGGTTGACGACTTTCCAATCCCGGTTCGGAAACGATCCATGGCTTCAGCCCTATACCGATAAAACGGTCGAGGCGCTGGCGAAATCGGGCATAAAAAAGATTGCACTCGTCGCGCCCGGCTTTTCAGCGGATTGTCTTGAGACGCTCGAAGAACTCGACAAGGAAAACCGCCATATCTTTAAATCGAATGGCGGAGAGAAGTTTGCGTATCTGCGGGCCCTAAATGACAGTCCCGAAGGAATGGATGTCATAGAGGCCGTGGTTCGGCGCGAGCTTTCGGGGTGGATTTAACAAGCGAAAAAGCGGCGGCTATTTTTTCTCCGCTAATTGCCGTTCAATTTCCGTCCTTTTGCCGCCTTATATCGCCATATTAGCCAATTTTTACGGATTGTTTGTTTCCGGGACTTAAACCCGGTGGACGAATTCCCATTTTCAATTCGATTCGCTCGCGAGGGAGAACGGAAATGTCCGGCTTTGGCGGCTTTGAGTCTTTTGGCTTCATTCTATTGGCGGCCGCGATCTGGGCGCTTTGGTCCACGGTCAAGATCGTTCCACAGGGATCGAATTACACGGTCGAGAACCTGGGGCGCTACACGCGGACGCTTTCGCCCGGGATGCACATCCTGATCCCGATCCTCGAGCACGTGACGCACAAGCTCAACATGAAAGAGCAGGTGATGGACATTCCGAGCCAGGATGTCATCACCCGCGACAACGCCATGGTCCGGGTGGACGGGGTCGCGTTCTATCAAATCCTGAATGCGGCGAAGGCTGCCTACGAGGTGGATAATCTCGAGCACTCCATCGTCAATCTGACGATGACGAACATCCGTACCGTGATGGGCTCGATGGACCTCGATGAGCTGCTTTCCAATCGCGATCAGATCAATCACCGACTGCTGCAGGTTGTGGACGCCGCCACCGAGTCCTGGGGCGTGAAGGTCACACGCATCGAGATCAAGGACATCGCGCCGCCGCGCGATCTCGTCGACAGCATGGCTCGGCAGATGAAAGCTGAGCGTGAGAAGCGTGCGCAAATCCTTGAATCGGAAGGCCTTCGTCAGGCGGCTATCTTGAAAGCCGAGGGCGAAAAGCAGGCCGTTGTGCTCGAAGCCGAGGGCCGCCGCGAAGCTGCCTATCGCGACGCCGAAGCCCGCGAGCGCGCGGCCGAAGCCGAGGCGAAGGCGACGAAGTTGGTGTCGGAGGCAATCGCCAGCGGTAATGTCCAGGCCATCAATTACTTCGTGGCGAACAACTACATGAAGGCGTTGGAAGCCTTGGCGAAGTCGCCGAACCAGAAAATCATCATGATGCCTCTGGAGGCGTCGTCCGTCATCGGGTCACTCGGCGGCATCGCGCAGATCGCGGGCGAAGCATTCGGTGGCGACGGTGGCGGTCCGAAGCCGCAAGGTCCGCGGACGCCGAGATCGGGCTCGGTTCCGAGCGCCTAACGCACCAAGATCGCAGCTAGCGTAGAGGGAAGGAACAGGATCAATGCAAGCCGTTTCGTCACTGGTCGAGCAGTTCGGGCCGTGGCTGTGGTTCGCGCTCGCGGTTTTCCTCTTCATCATGGAATCGATTGTCCCCGGCGTGCATTTCGTCTGGTTCGGGCTTTCGGCGCTGATCGTCGGCGTCATCGGACTGACGACATCGTTCGGCTGGCAATGGCAGCTCATTGCATTCGCGCTCATCGCGCTGGCCGCGGTGTTCTGGGTCCGGCAAAAGAGCCGCGAGGAATCAGCCAAGCCCGATGTTCCTGATCTCAACGTGCGCGGCGCGCAATACATCGGCCGTCTGGTGACGATCGAAGACGCCATCGTCAACGGGCGCGGGAAAGTTCGCGTCGGCGACACGGTTTGGGTTGCGGAAGGCGAGGACGGCCCGAAAGGGGCGAGCGTCAGGGTCACGGGCGTCGATGGCACCGTGCTGGTCGTATCGCGAGCTTAATTTTAGGTCTGTCAGGCAACGCCGGCGCGAAGCAAATCGTGGACGTGCACAATGCCGACCGGCTTCTGCTTCTCGACCACGAAAAGCGCGGTAATGCGCGATGAATTGATGAGTTCCAGCGCGGCTGAAGCGAGCAATGTGGGTGCGATCGTCTTCGGTTTCGTCGTCATCACTTCGGCGACGTTCGCTTGCAGCAGCTTAGGCCCCATGTGACGGCGCAAGTCACCGTCGGTTATGACGCCGATCAGCTTGCCCTTGGGATCGACGACCCCGACGCAGCCGAAGCTCTTTTCCGTCATCGCGACAAGGGCGTCGGCCATCGATGCGCCGCTGGCGATCAACGGAAGGTTCTCGACCTGATGCATCACGTCGGAGACGTACTTGAGATTGGCGCCGAGGGAGCCGCCGGGATGAAAGATCTTGAAGTCGTGGGCGGTGAACCCGCGTGCATCGAGAAGCGCAATCGCGAGGCTGTCACCGAGAGCAAGCTGGATTGTCGTCGAAGTCGTCGGCGCCAAACCGTGAGGGCAAGCTTCCTTGACGCGCGGTAGCTGCAAAACGACGTCGGCTTGCTCGCCAAGTGCGGAATTCGCCTGGGACGTAACGGCGATCAACGGTACCGCGAAACGGCGCGAATAGGTGATGATCGGCTTCAGCTCGACGGTTTCGCCCGACCATGAGAAGGCGACGATGATGTCTGCCTGCGTGATCATGCCGAGATCGCCGTGCGAGGCTTCGCTCGGGTGGACGAAGAATGCAGGCGTTCCGGTCGACGCGAAGGTCGCGGCGATTTTCTGGGCGACGTGACCGCTCTTGCCGATGCCGGTGACGATCACGCGGCCGCTGACGGCTTTGAGCTTGCGGACCGCTTCGTCGAATGAGGCCGCCATCGGGCCTGACATTTCGCGCGCGAGTTGGGCGAGGCCTTCGGCGCCGAGGTTGAGCGTGCGCAGAGCCGACGAGATCGGCGTCGTTTCATTATCGGGCGCGGTATCGGGACCGCGTCTGTCACCGTCGGGCAGCTGAAATGGAACGACCTTTTGCATGCCGTCGATGTCCCCCGTTTATCGGCCCCCGAAGCAGAGCATAAACGACCGCGGGGACGACGTTAACACTTTTCGCGTTCCTCGGCCGATAACGCAAGCGCGGCCACGCACACGGCCGCAATTAACCAAAATTCCTGGGGATGGACGGCAGGTCGTTCGCGGTTCGCCGGCGAAGCTGGCGACAACGAGGCGCCGCCGCGAATGATGATTCGCGGCGGATCAGCACTTGTGAAGCAAGTCGGATTTCAGGGATTGGCGCCGATCAGGCGTTTCAGGTCGCGGCGGAAGTCGTCGGCGAGATCGGCGCGTTCGAGCGCAAGCGCGACGTTCGCCGTCAGGAAGCCGAGCTTGGAACCGCAATCGTAGATGTCGCCATCAAAGCGGACGGCGTGAAACGGTTGGTCGGCATCGCTCATCAGCGCGATCATCGAATCGGTCAGCTGAATTTCGCCGCCCGCACCGCGTTCCTGCTTTTCCAGAAGACCGAAGACTTCCGGCTGTAAGACGTAGCGGCCCGTGATGTGCAGATTGGACGGCGCCGTGCCGGGCTTCGGCTTTTCGACCATTTCGGTGATGGGCGAGACTTTCGCCTTGGTGTCTTTGACACCGACGATACCGTACTGGTGCGTCTGGTCTTCCGGGACGGGAGCCACCGCAATGAGGTTGCCGCCGGTTCGCGCATAAGCGTCGATCATATCGGCGAGGCAAGACGACTTGCCGTGATGGAGCATGTCGGGAAGCAGCAGCGCGAACGGCTCGTCGCCGACCAGTTCACGCGCGCACCACACGGCGTGGCCGAGACCGAGCGGGGCTTGCTGGCGTGTGAAGCTCGTCTGTCCCGCTTGCGGCAGATCGCGGGCGAGCGCCTCGATCTCCTTTTTCTTGCCGCGGGAGGCGAGGGTCGCTTCGAGTTCGAACTGCTTGTCGAAGTGATCCTCGATGACGCCTTTGTTCCGTCCAGTGACGAATATGAAATGCTCGATACCGGCGGCACGCGCTTCATCGACGACGTGCTGAAGCACGGGCCGGTCGACGACGGTCAGCATTTCCTTGGGAACCGCCTTGGTTGCGGGAAGAAATCGGGTGCCGAGTCCTGCGACTGGAAAGACTGCTTTGCGAATAGGTTTCTTTGCAGCGTTCATCATATGCTCCGTAGGCGGGCGGACTGACCCGCTAAGGTCAATTGCTCACAATTTAGATTTAATGGAGGTCAGCCGATAAAAATTGTCGCGTGGGGGGACTGTAGCAAGCTATTTGCAACGGGTTCGGTCTCTATTAGGTCTGAGATGGGCCGGCAGAATCAGACGTGGACGTCGGTATAGAACTCGGGAGTTCATTGCAACTATGAGCGTGCTTGTCACGGGAGGCGCTGGCTATATCGGCAGCCACATGGTGCTGGAACTTCTGGATGAGGGCGAAGAGGTCGTCGTCATCGACAATTTGTCTACGGGATTTCGGTGGGCGGTCGATCCGCGGGCGACGTTGGTCGTGGGGGATATTGCCGATACCGGACTCGTCAAGGAAACGATCCTTTCCCATAACGTAAATGCGATCATCCATTTTGCGGGATCGGTCGTGGTGCCGGATTCGGTTGCCGATCCGCTCGGCTATTATCTGAACAATACGGTCAAATCGCGAGGATTGATCGCGGCAGCGGTCGAAACCGGCGTCAAGAATTTCATTTTTTCCTCGACAGCGGCCGTTTATGGCAATCCGGAGGAAAATCCCGTTTCGGAGGTGGCTCCGCCGGCGCCGATGTCGCCCTACGGGTCTTCGAAGCTCATGACCGAGATCATGCTTTCGGATGCCTCGCGCGCCCACGATTTCCGCTTCATTGCGCTCCGCTATTTCAACGTGGCGGGAGCCGATCCGAAGGGACGGTCGGGGCAATCGACGCCGCGAGCGACGCATCTGATCAAAGTTGCGTGCGAGGCAGCGCTCGGCAAGCGTCCGCACTTGGAAGTGTTCGGCATCGATTATCCGACGCCGGACGGCACGTGCGTGCGCGATTACATCCACGTCAGCGATCTTGCCATTGCCCACTCGGTAGCGCTCGATCATTTGCGTCGGGGCGGGGCGTCGGATATTTTCAACTGCGGATATTCCAAGGGCTATTCTGTTCTCGAGGTCGTCGCAGCGGTGAAGCGAGTCTCGGGCGTTGATTTCAAGGTTCTTCTTTCGCCGCGGCGTGCGGGCGATCCGGCGGCCATCGTTGCAGGATCGGCCAAAATCCGGGAAAATCTCGGCTGGCGACCGCAACACGACAATATCGAGCAGATCGTGGCGCAGGCGCTCAATTGGGAGCGGCGCGTCGACGAATTGAAAGCTGCTGCACTGGCTGGTTGAGCCGCAAAAATGCCCTGAAAATCCGTCACTCGCAGCAAGTATGACGCGAGTATTCACTGAAGCTATCCGGAAAGCAGCGTGGCCATGCCCCTGAAGCGACGGTATCTCATGGCATTCGCAGCGGCCATAGCATGGTTGCTCGGATCGGTGCCGGCGATGGCCGAGCCGCCGCCGATGCAGGATTTCCGTGCCTTCATCGCGAGCCTTTGGCCAGATGCCAAGGCCGCGGGCGTCAGCCGAAAAACCTTCGACGCGGCTTTCGCCGGTGTGAAGCCGGACTACACCATTCCGGACCTCGATCTTCCGGGGCGGCCGAAGGTCGATAATACCGGGCAGGCCGAGTTTACGAAGACCGCCGCCGATTATCTTTCGAAGCCGTATCTGGAGAAGCTCGCGGTGCAGGGGCGGCAGTTCCTGGCCGATCATAAGGCGGCGCTCGAGCGGATCGAAGGACTGACGGGTGTCGATCGCTATACGCTCGTCGCGATCTGGGGTCGCGAAACGGCTTACGGCAGCTATCATCCGCCGAACGATGCAATCCAGATGCTGGCGACGCTGGCGTTCGTCGGCAAGCGCAAGGACCGCTTTCATGACGAGCTGATCGCGGCGCTGGTCATGCTGCAGCAGGGCGTGCCCCGGTTGGATATGAAATCGTCGTGGGCCGGCGCAGTGGGGCTCACTCAGGCGATGCCGACGGAATATCTCAAATTTGCGATCGACGGAGACGGCGACGGTAAGATCGACATCTGGCGATCGGTGGCCGACGCGCTGGCATTTACCGCACGCCAGCTTGAGGCCAAAGGCTGGGTCCGGGGCGCGCGCTGGGGATACGAGGTCATCGCGCCGACCCATGCCGACTGTTCGCTCGAAGGGCCGCCCGATGCGCGACCGATCGGCGACTGGGTGAAGATGGGATTCAAAAAAGCGGGCGGCCGTCCGTTCACGAAGGCCGAGCTGTCTTCGGACGCTTACCTGATGATGCCAGCGGGCGCCTATGGCCCAGCCTTCCTCGCGGCGCAGAATTTCCGCGTTATTAGGCTCTACAACACGTCCGACCTTTACGCGCTGTTCGTGGGAAATCTCGGCGACCGGATTTGCGGCGGCGGCGACTTCGCGACGCCGTGGAAATCGTTCTCGCAGCCGAAAACCCGGACCGTTGCGGGAATCCAATCTCGGCTGCAGCAGCTCGGATTCCCGATGGACAAGATCGACGGGAAGATCGGCTCCAACACGCGCAAGCAAATCGGACTCTATGAGAAATCCAACGGGCTGCCGATCGATTGCTGGCCGTCGGAGCGGGTATTGGCGCACGCGGAATCCCAGGCGGCGCGGCGTTGAGCGAGCTGGCTGCTGGGCAATTGCGACATTGGAGCGCCGGACCCAAGGCTGTATGCTAGGCACCGGATTTGCCGGCCCGGCGGCTTGGAGCGTGTGAAAGGCACCTGAAGGCATGATCGCCTTTTCAAGGCATGTCCGCTTTTGGAGCGCGGCAATCGTCGTCGCGCTCGCGGTTGTGCTCGCGCCGTCGGCTTGGTCGGCGGACGACGATCAGGCAGGGACCTTTCTGACTTCGTTTCCCGACAATGACGTCTATCAGGTGAGTGTTTTCGGCGACGATTTCGCGCCGGGGCTGCTCAGAGGATTGACTGCGGCATTCAACGCCGATGCCCGGCTCGACATCCAGAAGCAGGTGACGCCGATCGCGGGAATCGCGATGCCCAATTTCGATTCCAAAGTCGCGGCGCTGGAGAAGGCGATCGCCGGCCAGACGTTCAATATCGCGATCGTGATGACCGGGCAGGACGACCGCATTTCGATCAAGGGTGCTGACGGCAAGCGGCTTCCGATCGGGAGCGAAGCCTGGATGATCGAATATACCCGCAGGATCGATCGCCTGATGCGCGTGTTCAAGACCCGCAACGCGGCGGTCTATTGGGTCGGCTTGCCGAACCTTGGGCGATCGGATGCCAACGATCTCGCGCAGCGCATCAACGATGCGATCCGCGAACGAGCCTACCTCAACGGGTACAAATATATCGATACGTATCAGGGCTTCACGGACGACAACGGCGATTATTCGGCTTATGGCCCTGATCTCGACGGCGCGATAAGGCTGTTGCGGCTTCGCGACGGCGTCAACTTCACGGAAGCGGGAAATCGCAAGCTGGCGCATTTCGTCGAAAAAGAGCTTCGTCCGGACCTCATTCAGGCCAAGGCCAACAGGAACATTCCGCTGCTTGGTTCGGAAGCCGAACAGGCAAAGATCAATCCGGACAACGCTGTAAAAACTCCGGCGCCGTCGTCACCGGTGGCGATGGCTGGCGATTCCAATCAGAAGACGCCGGTCGTGCGTTTTCACGGCGCGAGCGGGACGCCCGGACAATCAGGCGATTCTTCCGGCGACCAGAAGGAAGACAACGGCAAAGTCGTTCTGAAAATCATCGGCAGCAACGGTCGCGAGGAAACGCAGACGATCCCGATCGTCAGGCCTGCCATTCCAGCAGCTGTGGTGGCGCTGATGGCGCGGCGGGAAGCGTCGGGACAGCGTGGCGATCTGCTGGTCGATCAGATTGCGGGCGGCTTCACGTTGATGAGCTCGATTTCGCCGTCGGGCAATCGCGATCGGGGCCGGTTGTCGCCGACGCAGGCGCCGTACTTCAGGCTGCTCGTCAAGGGCGAACGTCTGCAGCCGAAGCCCGGGCGCGCCGACGACATGACATGGCCGCCGAAGCCCGATACGACGAGCCAGGCGAAGAGCCTGGAGCTATCTCCGCGCGGATAGCTCGATGACGCGATCGATTTGTGGCAGCGGGAAACGGCGTTCGGCCAGCGCATGACATTCTGGGTTTTCGCTTCGGTGTTGCTTGCGGCAGCGCTGCATGCGTCTTGGAATGCGGTTATAAAAAGCGCCGACGACAAAGTGTTATCGATGATCATGGTGGCGACATCGGCTGCCGTCGCGTCCGCGGTTTTGCTGGTCTTTGTCGAGGCACCACAGCGAGACAGCTGGCCTTTCATCGCCGCGTCTGTCGCGATCCACGTTGTTTATTTTTCGCTCGTGGGATTGGCCTATCGCATCGGCGATATGGGGCAAACCTATCCATTGATGCGGGGAACCGCGCCGTTTCTCGTCGCGCTGGTTGGTGCGTTCGTGATCGGCGAGAGACTTCTCACTACCGGCGTGGGTCGGCGTGCTGCTGATCTGCGCCGGCATCATCACGATGGTTCGTGACGCCAAAACGGGCGATGTCAGGAGCGTCTACGTGGCGCTTCTCAATGCCATCGTGATCGCGAGCTACACCTTGGTGGACGGCGTGGGCACGCGGCTGTCTCAATCTCCCGCCGCTTATGCCGCGTGGGTGTTCATGCTTACCGGCATTCCGCTTGCGGGGTGTGTCGTGGCCCGGAAACGAGCGGAGATTGCCCGCATGTTCGCATCGCAAGGCGGGGCAGCTGCTGTGGGCGGTGTCGCGACGGTCGTATCCTACGCCATCGTTCTGCACGCGATGACGCTGGCGCCGGTGGCGATGGTTGCGGCTCTCAGGGAGACGTCGATCCTATTCGGAACCGCTATCGCCGGTCTTTTCCTTCACGAGCGTCTCGGACCGGCGCGGCTCGTCGGCGCTGGTCTCATCGGGCTCGGGGCGGTGGCGCTGCGTCTCGCGTGAGTTCGACCGGGCTCATTAGCGCGGAAGGACGGTCGATCCCATCAGGAACTTGTCGATCGCATGCGCTGCCTGTCGGCCTTCACGGATCGCCCAGACGACCAGCGACTGACCGCGGCGGATGTCGCCGGCGCAGAAAAGCTTCGTCGACGTCGCGAGCTTATAGTCGCGGTCGGTTGCGTCGAGCCCCTTGAAGCGGCCGCGCGGCACGACGGGAAGTGCGAATTCCTTGACGATGTCCGACTCGATCGGACCGGAGAAGCCCATCGCGAATAGCACGAGGTCGGCGTCGAGTGCGCCTTCCGTGCCTTTGATCGGCTGCAGGTTGGCGTTGACGCGCGTGTAGTGAAGCTTTTTCACCTTGCCGTCGTCGCCGCTGAAGCCCGTGGTCGAGATGGAATATTCGGTATTGGCGCCTTCCGCCTGCGACGAGGAGATGCGCAGCTTCAACGGCCAATGCGGCCAGGAGAGCGCCTTGTTCTCCTTTTCCGGCGGCATCGGCATGATTTCGAGCTGGGTGACGCTCAGCGCGCCCTGGCGGAAGGATGTGCCGATGCAGTCGGAGCCGGTGTCGCCGCCGCCGATGACGACGACGTGCTTGTCCTTGGCCGAAATCTCTTTCGTCTTCGGCTTCTGCGGCTCGCCGGAGTTGCGGCGGTTCTGCTGCGGCAGGAAATCCATGGCGTAGTGCAGGCCATTGAGATCGCGGCCCGGCGATTTGGCGAAAAAGTCGAACGGTTGCTCTGAGCCGATCGCGATCAAAACGGCGTCGTGCTTGGATTCGAGATACTTCGCCGAGAGATCCTGGCCGACGTGGATGCCGCAATGGAATGTCACGCCTTCGGCTTCCATCTGCTTCACGCGGCGGGCTATGACGCCCTTTTCCATCTTGAAGTCGGGAATGCCGTAAACGAGCAGTCCGCCGGGCTTGGCGTTCTTTTCGTAGACGTGGACCTCGTGACCGGCGCGCGCGAGCTGCTGCGCGGCGGCGAGGCCGGCGGGGCCAGAACCGATGACGGCAACCTTCTTGCCGGTCTTCTTCTCGGGCGGCAGCGGCTGGATCCAGCCTTCCTCCCAGGCGCGGTCGGCGATGGAGCATTCGATGGTTTTGATCGTGACCGGCGTGTCGTCGATGTTGAGCGTGCAAGAGGCTTCGCACGGTGCCGGGCAGATGCGGCCGGTCACTTCGGGGAAGTTGTTCGTTGAGTGCAGATTTTCGGCCGCTTCCTTCCAGTCGCCGCGATAGGCGAGATCATTCCAATCAGGGATCTGATTGTTGACCGGGCAGCCGTTGTGGCAATAGGGGATGCCGCAATCCATGCATCGCGCCGCCTGCTTTTTCAGTTCAGGCTCGGACAGCGGAACGACGAATTCCTTATAGTGCTTCAGACGCTCTTCGACCGGCCGGTACTTGCGGTCGGCGCGCTCGATTTCAAGAAAACCTGTCGGCTTGCCCATACTTAAATTTCTTCTTTCGTCTGCTATCCGCGATGTGCCGGTGTGATCGTTACTGCTTTGCCGTCTCGAGCGCCGCCTCGCGATTGGTTTCGCGCGCCTTCGCCAGTTCCGCCAGTGCGCGGCGGTATTCGACCGGCATGACTTTCTTGAACTTCGGAAGATAGGTCGCGAAGTTCTTCAGAATTTCCTGAGCGCGGCGCGAATTGGTGTAGTGCGCGTGGCGCGAGATGAGCGTGTGCAGCCGCTCAGCGTCCTGCTCGCGCATGTCGACCATGACGTTGCGCACGGCGATCGCGACATCACCGCCCTGCTGGGCGAGTTTCTGCAGCGAACCCGGATCGGCGGTGATGGCTTCGAGCTGGACCATGTCCTTGTTCAGGTGGCTCTCGAAATCCCCGGTTTCGTCGAGCACGTAGGCGATGCCGCCCGACATGCCCGCCGCGAAGTTCCGCCCGGTCTGGCCTAGAACGACGACGACGCCACCGGTCATGTATTCGCAGCCGTGATCGCCCGTGCCTTCGACGACGGCGTAGGCGCCCGAGTTGCGGACGGCAAAGCGTTCGCCCGCGATGCCGCGGAAATAGCACTCGCCGGTGATGGCGCCATAAAGCACCGTGTTGCCGACGATGATGCTTTCTTCCGGAACAATGCTCGACTTCGGATCGGGCCGGACGATGATCTTGCCGCCCGACAAGCCCTTGCCGACGTAGTCGTTGCCTTCGCCGATGAGATCGAGCGTAACGCCGTGTGCGACCCAGGCGCCGAAGGCCTGGCCGGCGGTTCCCTTGAAGGACATCCAGATCGTATCTTCCGGCAAGCCAGCGTGACCAAAGCGCTTCGCCACTTCGCCCGACAGCATCGCGCCGGCGGAGCGGTTGACGTTGATGATGTCGACCTCGGCCTTGACCGGACGCTTCAGCTCGAGCGCGGGCTTGGCGAGCTCGATCAACTTGACGTCGAGGACCTTGTCGAGGCCGTGATCCTGGCGCTCGCTGTTATAGATCGCGACGCCCTTCGGCGCGTGCGGCTTGTGGAACAGCTTGGTGAAGTCGAGGCCGCGGGCCTTCCAGTGCTCGATGGCGCGATCCTTGTCGAGCTGATCGCTCTGGCCGATCATCTCGTTGAAGGTGCGGAAGCCGAGCTGGGCCATGATCTCGCGGACTTCCTCGGCGACGAAGAAGAAGTAGTTGATGACGTGCTCGGGCTTGCCCGAGAACTTCGCGCGCAGCACGGGGTCTTGCGTCGCGACGCCGACCGGGCAGGTGTTCAGATGGCACTTGCGCATCATGATGCAGCCGGCCGCGATCAGCGGGGCGGTCGCGAAGCCGAACTCGTCGGCACCAAGCAGCGCGCCGATGACGACGTCGCGGCCGGTGCGGACGCCGCCGTCGACCTGTACGGCGATACGGCCGCGGAGAAGGTTGGCAACCAGCGTCTGATGCGTTTCGGCGAGGCCGATTTCCCACGGTGAGCCAGCGTGCTTGATCGAGGTGAGCGGGGATGCACCGGTGCCGCCTTCGAAGCCCGAGATCGTGACGTGATCGGCGCGTGCCTTGGCGACGCCGGCGGCAACCGTGCCTACGCCGACTTCGGACACGAGCTTCACCGAGACGTCAGCCTTCGGGTTGACGTTCTTCAGGTCGTAGATGAGCTGCGCCAAGTCTTCGATCGAATAGATGTCGTGATGCGGCGGGGGCGAGACGAGCGTCACGCCCGGTGTCGAGTGACGGACCTTGGCGATGGTGGCGTCGACCTTGTGGCCAGGAAGCTGACCGCCTTCGCCGGGCTTCGCGCCCTGGGCCATTTTGATCTGCATCATGTCGGAATTGACGAGGTATTCCGTCGTCACGCCGAAGCGGCCGGAGGCGACCTGCTTGATGGCGGAGCGCATCGAGTCGCCGTTCGCCATCGGCTTGAAGCGATCGGATTCTTCGCCGCCTTCGCCGGTGTTGGAACGGCCGCCGATGCGGTTCATCGCAATCGCAAGCGTGGTGTGGGCTTCGCGGCTGATCGAACCATAGCTCATCGCGCCGGTCGCGAAGCGCTTGACGATGCTGGCGGCTGGCTCGACTTCCTCGAGCGGCACGGGCTTCCTGCCGAAGCTTTCGGCCGAGCGGATGCGGAACATCCCGCGCAGCGTCATCAACTGTTCGGACTGATCATTGATGGCCTTCGAGAAGTCGCGGAATTTCTGCGGAATACGGCCGCTCATCGCATCCTTGTTGTCGGTCGAGCGGACGGCGTGCTGCAGGTCGGCCACCGTTCCCGGCCGCCACATATGGGCTTCACCGCGGACGCGGTAGGCATACTCGCCGCCGACATCTAGAGCGTTGGCCAACACCGGAACGTCGCCGAAAGCCATCTTGTGACGCTCGACGGTTTCGCGCGCAATTTCGCGCAGGCCGACGCCTTCGACCTGGGTATGCGTGCCGGTGAAGTAGCGTTCGACGAAGCTCGAGCGCAGGCCGACGGCATCGAAGATCTGGGCGCCGCAATAGGACTGATAGGTCGAGATGCCCATCTTCGCCATAACCTTCAGCATCGCCTTGCCGATGGCCTTGATGAAACGCTTCTTGACCATTTCCGGGGTCGTGCCTTCGGGCAGCTCCGGGATCATGGTGTAGAGCGTTTCGAAAGCGAGATACGGGTTGATCGCTTCTGCGCCGTAGCCCGCGAGCGTGCAGAACTGGTTGATCTCGTGGGCTTCACCGGTCTCGACGACGAGGCCGACGGAGGTGCGCAGGCCCTGCTTAATCAGATGGTGGTGCACGGCCGACGTCGCCAGCAGCGAGGGTATAGCGATGCGGTCCGGTCCGGCGCGGCGGTCGGACAGGATGATGATGTTGAATTCCTTGGCGCGAACATACTCTTCGGCTTCAGCGCAAATGCCGTCGAGGGCGGGGCCCATGCCGCCTTCGCCCTTGTCTGCCGGATAGGTGATGTCGATCGTGATCGACTCGAAATCGTTGTCCTTGACGGCGCCGATGCCGCGGACCCGTTCGAGATCTTCGTTGGTCAGGATGGGCTGATCGACTTCGAGCCGCTTCTGCTTGGAGGTGCCCTGCAGATCGAGGATGTTCGGGCGCGGGCCGATGAACGAGACGAGGCTCATCACAAGCTCTTCGCGGATCGAGTTGATCGGCGGGTTCGTCACCTGCGCGAAGTTCTGCTTGAAGTAGGTGTGCAGGAGCTTCGACTTCGACGACAGCGCCGAGATCGGCGTGTCGGTGCCCATCGAGCCAGTCGCTTCCTCGCCCTTTTCCGCCATCGGCGTCAGCAGGAACTTGATGCTTTCCTGCGTGTAGCCGAACGACTGCTGCAGATCGAGCACCGCGACGTTCGACTTGGCAGCGGCGGCGGACTTTGCCGGCAGCGGAAGGTCCGAAACCTTGATCTGCGTCCGCTTCAGCCACGTTTCATAAGGATGGCTGGCGGCGATCTCGGCTTTCAACTCTTCGTCCGAGATGATGCAGCCTTTTTCGAGGTCGATCAGCAGCATTTTGCCCGGCTGAAGGCGCCACTTCTTGACGATGTTTTCTTCTTCGATCGGCAGCACGCCCGACTCGGACGACATGATGACGGTGTCGTCCTTGGTGACGAGATAGCGTGCCGGACGCAGACCGTTGCGGTCGAGCGTTGCGCCGATCTGGCGGCCGTCGGTGAAGGCCATGGCGGCGGGGCCGTCCCACGGCTCCATCAAGCAGGCATGATATTCGTAGAAGGCGCGGCGCTTGGTATCCATCGTCGGATTGCCGGCCCATGCTTCCGGGATCAGCATCATCGCGGCGTGCGAGAGGCTGTAGCCGCCCATGACGAGGAATTCGAGGGCGTTGTCGAAGCACGCTGTGTCGGACTGGCCTTCATAAGAGATCGGCCAGAGCTTGGAGATGCGGTCGCCGAACAACGGCGACGAAACCGAAGCCTGACGCGCGGCCATCCAGTTGACGTTGCCGCGCAGTGTGTTGATCTCGCCGTTGTGCGCGACCATGCGATAGGGATGCGCCAGCTTCCACGATGGGAAGGTGTTGGTCGAGAAGCGTTGATGGACGAGGGCGAGCGCGGAGACGAGGCGCGGATCCGACAGGTCCTTGTAGTAAGCCTTGACCTGGAACGACAGGAACATGCCCTTGTAGACGACGGTGCGCGTCGACAGCGACACGGTGTAGTGACCGATGTCGCGGCCCTTGTAGGCATCGTGGACGGCGTTCGAGACGACCTTGCGAACGATATAAAGGTGACGCTCGAATTCTTCCTGGTCGGCCATGCCGGCCGGACGCCGAACGAAGATCTGACGGTGCACGGGTTCGACGTCGCGAACCATGTCCGACAGGCAGCCGTTTTCGACCGGAACCGTGCGCCAGCCAAGAAGTTCGAGGTTTTCTTCCTTGAGGCAACGGGCCCAGACGCGTTCACAATGAGCGCGCAGACGCTCGTCACGCGGCATGAAGAGGTGGCCGACCGCATATTCGCCGGGGGCTGGGAGTTCGAAGCCCAGTGCCTTGGTTTCGGCGGCCAGAAAATCATGCGGGATCTGGATCAGGATGCCCGCACCGTCGCCCGACAGGGGATCGGCACCGACGGCTCCGCGGTGCTCGAGATTTTCGAGGATCTTCAGGGCGCCTTCGACGATGCTGTGCGACTTGCGACCCTTGAGGTTCGCGATAAAGCCGACGCCGCAGGCATCGCGCTCAAGTGCCGGGTCAAAAAGGCCTGCTGCCGCCGGACGGCTTCCCGTGCCGATTTCGTCCTCTAGCGGAGACAGATAACCTTCGCTCATTTCTCGCCTCGCGTGGCCAGTGGCCCAATTTCAGAACTTCGTTATTCGGAAGGGTGCCCGGTTGCGGGCAACTTTGCTCTTCGACCTTTGCGCAAGCTCGCCGGTCGAACAAAATTATACGGTCAGCCGACGTTTTCGGGCGCGGCGCACGGCAATAGGGTCGGTCATGGAATGGAGCCCGCCGCCGATATTATGGCCTTGCAAACCGCAAATCCTGTCTTCAAGCACCTGAATGTCTCCCACGCCGCCACTCGGAAGCCGTAAAGCGACGCTACGGCCGATCACACGTTCGCACTGTTCTTGCGGGCGCCGGGATGGCGCACAAAGGACAGCAATGTTGACCTATCTAACAAATTCTACAGATTTGACACTGCGGCACAAGCGATAACACGCAACCGGGGTGCGGATCGTTTCGGGCACGCTTTGGGTCGGCCTGAGCAACAATATTTCCCCTCGCGCAGCGCTTCCAGGTCTCAAACGAAAAAACGGCAGCCCTGCTGAAGCAGAGCTGCCGTTCGAGGTTGCCTTGGAGACGTGAGTTTAAGCGGCAGCTTTTGCTTCGAGCTGCTGAACCGGCTCTGCCGTTCCGATCGCAATCGTGCGGGGCTTCTTGCTCTCCGGGATGTTGCGAACGAGGTCGACGTGCAGGAGGCCGTTCTCGAACTTGGCGCCCGTCACATCGACGTGGTCGGCAAGCTGGAAGCGACGCTCGAACGCGCGAGCGGCGATGCCGCGATGAAGGTAGGTCTTGCCTTCGGCTTCAGCTGTTTTCTCGCCGGCGATCGAAAGGGTCTGCTCTTTGACCTCGATCTTCAGCTCATCCTGGGAGAACCCGGCCACAGCCAAAGTAATCCGGTACGCGTTCTCGCCGGTACGTTCGATGTTATAAGGCGGGTAAGTGGATTCGCTATCAAAGCCGACGGAACGATCGAGCGCCTGAAAGAGGCGATCAAAGCCGATAGCGGAACGATAGAAGGGGGCAAATTCTGCGTGTCGCATGACATATCCTCCATGAGAAGCGACATGTAAAACCGGCCGGCTGGCTCGGTCTTTCCTGATGCGGCCCCGCTTTGCGGCAGCCGCATTGGAGAAGTAGGGAGCAGGCGGTACGCTTCAAGGGGTGGAGCGGCCCAAATTATCCTGTGCGAGCGCGTTAATTCGTTCGGCGTCGTTGAATGTCCTTGCCTTTTTCACAAGGCATAAAGAGCGGCAGATGAAACTCGTTTCTCTCTCGATCAATCCCGTTCCGAGCGGCGCCACGGTGGCGGCCTTCGACGGTTACGACGGTCTGAAGCTTCGCCTAGCGCTATGGGACGCGACGCGGGGACCTGCGCGCGGCACCGTCGTCATCGTGCAAGGACGTGGGGAATTCATCGAAAAATATTTCGAGGTGATCGCCGACCTTCGGCGGCGGGGATTTGCCGTTGCAACTTTCGACCTTCGCGGCCAAGGCGGGTCGCAGCGAATCCTATCGAACCGGCGCAAGGGCCACGTGGTCGCCTTCACCGAATACGACCGTGACCTGGCGATCTTCATAGATGAGATCGTGCGGCCGACGCTGCCAGACCCGATTATCGGGCTCGGGCATTCTCTTGGTGGCCACATTCTTCTGCGCGGTGCGCAGGATGAGACGAGCCCATTCTCGCGGATGATCCTGCTTTCGCCGATGATCGAGATCCACGACAGCATGCTCGGGGCGAGCAGGCCGCTGGTGACCGCCTACGCATCGACCGCGTCCATGGTCGGCTTAGCGACAGCCTACGTCAGGGGCGTCGGCGACCAGCCGAACGATCTGACCGTATTCGAGAACAATCGGCTGACGGCGGACCATGTGCGGTGGTCGCGGATCAAGTCGATCATCGAAGCTGCGCCTGATCTGGCGCTTGGCGGGCCGACGATCGGGTGGCTCAGAGCAGCGCTGCGGAGCTGCGCGATGTTATCGCGGCCCGACTATCCGAAATACGTGTGTGTGCCGATGATGCTGTTCGGAGCCGGCGCCGATCGGGTGGTCTCGACACAGGCGATCGAGGACTTCGCCGTCGATCTGAAGTCGGGCGGCCACATTCTAATGCCGGGATCGCGACACGAGATCCTGCAGGAAACGGACGCGATCCGGCAGCGATTCTGGGCGGCTTTCGACGCCTATATGGGCATCGAAGCGGGGCCGTTGGAAGGTGTCTAGATTTTATTGATCAGGGCGAGGACGTCATCGTGCAGGCGCGGGTCGCCGGTTGCGATGATATCTCCTCCTGAGGACGCATTGCCGCCGGTCCAGGTGGTCACGACGCCGCCGGCGCGCTCGATGATCGGGATGATGGCGACGATGTCGTAGGCATTCAGGCCGGCTTCGATAATGACATCGACAAAACCCGATGCCAGGAGGCAATAGCCGTAGCAGTCGCCGCCGTAACGCGTCAGGCGAGCCTTCGCCTTGAGGTTGGCGAGAGCTGCAAATTGTTCCGGGCTTTCGAAGAGATCGGGATGCGTGGACGTCAGCACGGCGTCTTCGATGCGGCTGCATTGGCGCGTCTTGATCCGGCTCGGGCGACCGCCTCTCAGGCTATGATAGGATGCCTTGTCGCCCGACCAAAAGCGCTCGCCGGTGAAGGGTTGGTCCACCAGTCCGAAAATCGGTTCCTCGTCCTTGAGGACGCCGATCAGCGTCCCCCACAGCGGCGAGCCGATGATGAATGAACGCGTGCCGTCGATCGGATCGATGACCCAACGGTAGGGGCTCGTGCCCGGGCGCGTTCCGAATTCCTCGCCGACGATGCCGTGGTCGGGGAAACGGGTCGTCAGAGCCTGGACGATGGCTTTTTCGGCCCCGCGGTCGGCTTTCGTTACCGGATCGAATGCGCCTCCGGCCGCCTTGTTTTCCACAGGCATTGGTTTACGGAAATGCTTGAGGATCACTGAGCCGGAGATGTCAGCCAGTTCCTGTGCCACGCGGACAATGGCCTGGAAATCCGCAGCGGGGACGCTTCCCGACACGTGCTCACCCTGAAATTTCAATTATTTACCTCATGGCCCCGACGATGCCGGAACGTACTTCCACTTGAGGCGAAGTTGAAGCAGATACATATTAGTAACGTAAGTTGTGGCGAGGTGGATACAGCTTCCTTTTAATGTGCTACTGCAATACGCGTAGAGATTGCGATGCACGCCGAAGCAGATCATCGTTGTCTCGCGGGTGCGTTGACACGCTTCAGCGCATTTGCTGCCCAATTTGGGCGTTTCCTCCCTAGACTTGGGCCGTTCGGCTTTCGGACGGCCTTTCTTTGTTGAGGAACTTGTTGCGAGCTAGGCTCCCGCAGCAGTTGAGCTTATGCCTCCATTGAGAACCCCAGATATCAGTTGCGCGTTCTTGGACATGCAGCTCTGCGTAAATCGCATTTGCTGGTGATGCGCTGCACCTTTAATTTTTGCAGTGCGATATGTGAGCTCCGCTCGCGCTTCGCAGCCCTCCTTGGGCGTTTCCTCCCTAGACTTGGGCCGTTCGCGAAATTCGGACGGCCCTTTTTCTATGGTGAATCGCTTAGCTGCTGGCGCTGCGATTCACTCCGCCGCTGCGCGATAATCGAGAATCGCCGGGACCTCGCGGAACAGCGATGAGGAGATATCGATCAGAGCTTCAGACAGGCGGTCGTAGCCGGAATTTTTCTCGAAGGTCAGCTCGTTTATGTATAGGCCGCGATTGATCTCGAGCTGAATTGCGTGGGTGCCACGCGCGGGACGGCCGTGGTGCTCGGTAATGTATCCGCCGGCGTAGGGCCGATTGAGGTTCACCTTGAAGCCGCGGCGTTGGAACTCATCGCGCACCAGCAATGTCAATCGCGGATCGGCTGAGGCGCCGAAGCGATCGCCGACCACGATGTCGGGGCGCTGGGCGCCGCCGGGTGCCATGGCGGTCGACGGCATCGAATGGCAGTCGATCAAGACAGCGTAACCGAACATTTCTCTCGTTTGTGCGACAAGGCGCGACAGCTCGGCGTGAAATGGAAAGTAGAGTTGCTCGATGCGAGCGAGGACGCTCGCGAGGTTCAGACGCGTCGGGTAAATTTCCTCGCCGTCGGCGACGATGCGCGCGACGGTGCCAAGTCCGCCGGCGACGCGGATGGATTGTGTGTTGGCATGAGCGGGGAGCGGTTCGACGACGAGTTCCGGGTCGAGTTCATAGGGCTCGCGGTTGAGGTCGAGATAGGCGCGGGGGAACCGGGCGCTGATCAATGGCGCGCCAAGGTCGGCGACCGGGCGAAACAGCTTATCGACGAAACAATCTTCGGATCGGCGCAGCGTTTTCGGGTCGAGGCGCGAAATCGCCAGAAATTCCGGCGGATAGAGCCGGCCCGAGTGAGGCGAAGAGAAAACGAACGGTACGGCCTGGGCGCGCGGAGCCAGAACGTCATAGGACGGGAAGAACGCGCTTGGGACTTCTTGGGATCTATGGTCAGGCATGGTTCGGAGATGTCTCGTTCAGATCCCGGCCGCAAAACTATCGTTTCAAAGTGGGCTACATTGCCAAGGGGGTCGGTCGAAGTCCACGCAAGACTTTGATTGCCCTAGGATTGGGCAAGCACATGCGAGGCAAATCGTATTTCGAAGTAAACGCAAATGGGCCACCATAATATGCGGCCCTTTCCACAGTTTCATGCTCCGTTTACCTAAGTTGGGCCAAGTTTGCATACGACGAGATATGGGGTATTCCTCGTCCGGGGCCTTCGCACATTCAGAGTAGCCATGACAGCCGAGCCATCCAGCCTGCCGATCCGTCGAATCCTGCTCGCCGAGGATGACGATTCAATGCGCGGCTTTCTCGTCAAGGCGCTTGAGAAAGCAAACTACGACGTCGTCGCCTTTGAAAACGGCGAGGATGCCTATCATCGTCTCAAGACCGAGCCGTTCACGCTGCTGCTGACCGATATCGTCATGCCCAAGATGGACGGCATCGAGCTTGCGCGGCGCGCGAGCGAAATCGACCCCGACCTCAAAATCATGTTCATCACCGGCTTTGCGGCTGTCGTTCTCAATAGCGAGAACCAGCCGCCCAAAGATGCGCACGTTCTTTCGAAGCCCTTCCATCTCAAGGACTTGGTGAAGGAAGTGGACCGGTTGCTGGCGGCTTGATGCTGTCGGCCGGCGATAATCGTCGGATTGCGTCGTTGCGGGGCTTGACCTCGGTATCTCTAACCCTCTAGAAGCTCGCTTCTTCCGGGCACTTAGCTCAGCGGTAGAGCACTACCTTGACATGGTAGGGGTCAGAGGTTCGATCCCTCTAGTGCCCACCATCGAAGCCTGACGGTTTTGGTGGTTTTTCCGGAACGATCGTGTCGCCAACCGAGCAGAGGATCGTGACGACGACTCGCTCAGGCGGGGCGGAACGCTTCAAGCGCGCACTCGGCGATTCCGAGTTCCGGGTCTCGGAAACGGCTCGTTTCCTCAACCAAGTCGAACATGCTGTCGCCGCTGTCGCCAAGTTCGCACGGCCTTATTCCGACGAATCCCGCGGAGCGCAGCGCGGCCGTCATTGAATTTACATCCCACATCCAGCGATGATGCGAATTGCCGACGACGCGTCTCAACCGGCTTGAGAGGGAGCGTTCAGATTGCTCGGCACCGATCAAACAAGTGCGCAAAAATTGATCGGCTGCGGTCGCATCGTCTTCGGCAGCAAGGTAGCGTGCCGCGCGCGCTCTGAGGTTCGGCACGATCAGGCGAAATCGTCCGCCGCGTCGGAGAACACGCAAGGAGTTTCGGAGCGCGGCGATGCAGTCCTGCCGCGAAAGATGTTCGAGGATGTGGCTGGCATAGACTCCGGCCGCGGATTCATCAGCGACCGGCAATCCCTGGACAATGTCGCCATAGCGAACTGTCGTTGGAAACGGTGATCGAACCAAACGGCCGACGAGGGGCAATCGCGCGGCCCGCAAAGTTGGGGAGCTGTCGAAATTCAGCCAGGCTTCGGGTCCGGAGGCACCCGCGCCATATTGGATGTAGATTTTTTGGCGCAACGGCAAATAGACCCTTAGATATTGCATATCAATCTAAGGTTGCATAACATGCAAAATCAAGCGTCGAAAGCGCCCGCTTCGGAAATCCCCAACGGAATCGGGCAGGGACAGGCGAATTTGCCTCGCCGAAGGCCTTGTGTTCTTAGGTTACCGCGGGTAGAAGCCTCGCTCTATCCCAATCGTTCTTCCGACGTGACGGTGGCAACGCCCCGGACGCTCGGGTTTTAACCGGTGTCGTTATGAAAGTTAGAAACTCCTTGAAGTCCCTGCGCTCGCGGCACCGCGATAACCGCGTCGTGCGCCGCAAGGGCCGCGTCTACGTCATCAACAAGACTCATCGCCGCTTCAAAGCCCGCCAGGGCTGAGGCCCAAGCGTCGATTGCGCGACGTTACGGCGAATTCACCAAGAGTTGTTTTGACCAAATGGATCGCCTCGATTAGCTTTCGGGGCATGATCGCTTTTACCCGGATTTTGCCCGTTCTGGCGGCGCTCTCGTGCGGCGTGTCGAGCGCATTTGCGGACGACGAGCTTTTGAAGACGATGCCGTTCCCGGAAAATCCGGGGCCGGTGGAACGCCGCGAACCGCTGCCGCCTCCCGTCGCCAAGAAAGCGCCTCCGGTCGCGCCGTCACCTGGCGCTGCTGCGAAGACGCAAGGACTGCCCGGAATGATGGGCCTGCCTTGGCCGAAGTCGTCGGAGGAAGTCTCGAAAACACTCGACAATCTCTACGCCTACCTCGCGACCGAGGGCGATCATCGTCAGGCTGGCGAGATCGGCGCGGCGATCGAGCGGCTTTGGCGCATGCAGGGCGGCGACACGGTCAATCTTCTGATCGACCGGGGCGAGCTTTTCTCGTCGCGGAACGAGAACGACAAGGCGCTGCCCTTTCTCGACGCCGCCGTCGAACTTGAGCCGCAGTATGCGGAAGCGTGGAGCCATCGCGCCTACGTCGAATATCGCATGAACAATTACACGGCCGCGCTTGGCGATTTAAGACGCGCGCTTGCAATCGAGCCGAACAATTTTCGGGCTCTCGACGGCATGGCCAAAATTCTCGTGCTGATGGGTGAGAAGAAAGCAGCGCTGGAGGTCTACAACCAGCTTCTCAAGGTCCACCCCAACATCGAAGGCGGCGAGACGGCTCGCGACGCACTGAAGAAGGAAATCGAGGGGCAGGGAATCTGATCCTTCTCCGTCGCCTCTAATGCAGAAGCCAATCGAAGGCACGCTGTAACTCTTCTGTTCCGTTTCTTTCGTACCATCTTCCATGAGCGAGGATGATGCGCTCCGGCTGCCAAGCGGTCATCGTTTCGACGACGGCGCGAAATTCCGCTTTCCGTTTCGAGAATGTCATTCGCAAGTCGCGCGGCGTCCCGCCGTGCGGATCGAGGCAACCGCCAATCCGGGCAAGCCATCTCGTCAGAAGCGGGATTTTGGCGGGTTCGAAGTTTTCGATGAGGTCGGCGAGCACCAGCGTTCGGCTCGGGCGATGGAAGAAATCCATCTCCGTCATATAGCTGCCGGTGACCGCGATCGTCGCGATGTCGCTATCCCAGGGATAACCGTCGTTCTGCTCCAGACGCAGAAACGGGAAGTCGATGCGGTCGCCAGCTTGTTCCTCGACGCGCGGGGCGAGATAGACGTCTGCCCCGGAGAAAGTGGCCTTCCATTCCGGCGTCCACCAATAGTGCAGACGATTGGGCGCGACGATCCAGCGGACGCGTCCAATCTGCGCAATTGCGGTGCTCAGCTTCGGCGTAAGCGGTGTCGGTGAATGGACGAAGAGATCGCCGCCGCCGATCCGGATGATCGTCATCCGGGTTGGAAACGGCATTTTAAGGAGCGGGAGGCCGAAGCGGATGACGGGGCCGTCAACCAGCCAAACGTCATCTGCCACGGGCTTCAGTGTATTGAGCGGCGGATAGGTGTGGTTGTGATCGCGGTCCATTGCGAGGTAACGCGCAGGGCCGCGATGCGTTCGGCTTAAACTTCTTCCGCGATCGGAGAGCCGGTTTCGTCGACGAAGGCGATGCGGATCATGTTGGTCGCGCCCGGGCTGCCAAGCGGAATACCAGCGGTGATGAGGATGCCTTCGCGGGCCTTCACCAAGCCTTCTTCGAACGCGATGCGGCAGGCCTTGCGCACCATGTGCGAGAGATTCTCGGGGTCGCCTGTCAGGATTGTGTGCACGCCCCAGACGAGCGCGAGGCGTCGAGCGGTCGCTTCAACCGGGGTCAGGCCCATGACCGGAATGCCGGGGCGCTCGCGGGTGACGCGCAGCACAGTGGAGCCTGTCGCAGTGTAGCAGACAATGGCGCCGAGCTTCACGGTGTCGGCGATGGCGGATGCCGCCGCGGCGATGGCGTCGGCGCCGGTCGGCAACGGTTCGGTCTGGGTGGCGTAGAGCATCGGCTCGTAGACTGGGTCGTGCTCGACCTGAATGGCGATCTTGTCCATCATCTGGATGGCTTCGACGGGGTATTGGCCGACAGCGCTTTCGGCGGACAGCATGATCGCGTCAGCGCCATCGAACACGGCTGTCGCGACGTCGGAAACTTCGGCGCGCGTCGGCATCGGCGACGAAATCATGCTCTCCAGCATCTGGGTGGCGATGATGACGGGCTTGCCGGCAGCGCGGGACAGACGCGTAATCCGCTTCTGAAGGCCGGGCACCTTTTCAACCGGCATTTCAACGCCGAGGTCGCCGCGCGCCACCATGATGGCGTCGGACGCCGCGATCACCTCTTCGAGGGCGGCGACGGCGGACGGCTTTTCGATCTTCGAGAGAATAGCGGCGCGGTTGCCGATCAGGCGGCGGACTTCGTGGACGTCCTCGGCGCGCTGGACGAACGACAGCGCCACCCAATCGACGCCGAGTTTCAAGGCATGCGCCAGATCGGCCTTGTCCTTATCGGTCAACGGGCTGATCGGCAGCAGGGTGTCGGGCATCGAGATGCCCTTGCGGCTTGCGAGGGTGCCGCCAGTCGTCACCTCGGCCTTGATCTCGCCTGGCGAAGTCTCGATGACACGCATGCGCAACTTGCCGTCATCCAGCACAAGATTGTGTCCGGGCTGGATGGCATCGAAAATCTGCGGGTGGGGCAGGTGAACCCTATCTGCAGTGCCCGTTGTTTCGCGGCGATCAAACTTGAAGATCGCCCCGGTCGGCACATCGACGCGGCCGCCATCGAAATTGCCGATGCGGAACTTCGGACCCTGCAAGTCGGCGAGAATGCCGATCGGGTGGCGATGACGCGCGGCGCAGGCGCGAACGGTATTGTAAAGCGCTTTCGAGCCTTCATGCGTGGAATGGCTCATGTTGATACGAAACACGTCCACACCGGCCATGAACAACCGCTCGACCATTTCCGGGGCGGCAGACGCGGGTCCGAGCGTCGCTACGATCTTGACCCGCCGATTACGTCTCATTTGTCTGCTTTTCCTTGGCCCGGGTCGGTGAGGCGGATGGTCCACTCCTTCGCCTCGCCGGTATCAACTTCGAAAAACCCGGTGCGCTTATATCCGCGTTTCAGGCAATCCTGAACCCCCCGGATCGCGAAGGATTTTTCTGTCGTGCACATGTCGTTCTTGCCGCCCCATTCACCGCCGCGGTCGTAGTCGACGGCGTGAACGTAGACGAAGCGGCTCGGCAGCGCGCCCTTCAAAAGCGTCTCACAGGTTTGCGACGCGATGTTCCACCAGCCCTCGGTCGCCCAACCGGATGTATCCTGATAGCCGATCGCGACGCCTACTCGGCTCGACGTGGCGTTGCAGAGCTTCAGATCGGCATGAGCGGCCGAGGCGCAAAGACACAGGCTCAACGAGAAGACGGCGCGTTGGGCGAGGGCACGCAGGCAGGTTGGCAAGTCGGAGGCTCCATTCCCGTTGTGGAGGGTTCTGGTCGGGCCCGGCGTTCCGCCAACCGCGTTCGCGTTTTACGGGTCGACGAGGATGACCCGGAAATCGTTGACGTTGGTTTGGGTCGGGCCACACAGAATAAGATCGCCGATGGGACGAAAGAAACCCGTCGAGTCGTTGTTTTCCAGGAACTTGGCGGCATTGAGATTTTGTGCCGCAGCCCGGGCGAGGGTATCGGGGAAAACCATCGCGCCGGCGGGATCGCTGGCATGGCCGCCGCCGCCGTCGATGCCGTCGGTATCACCGGCAAGGCCGGAAATCCCGGGTGTGCCGTTGAGCGCGATGGCGAGGCCCAAGGCGTATTCCTGGTTGGGGCCGCCCGAGCCGTTCCCGCGAACGGTAACCGTCAGTTCGCCACCCGACATGATCGCGACCTTCTCGCCCTTACGCTTGGCTTCGAGGGCCATTTCGGCATGTTTGCGCGCGACCTTGTGGGCTTCGCCTTCGAGGTCGTCGCCGAGCGAAATAACGCGATAGCCAAGGTCGCGGGCGATAACGGCGGCGGCTTCGATCGAGGCGCGGGGTGCGGCGACGATCTGGTAGCTGGAGTTCGCGAGCTTCGGGTCGCCGGCCTTCAGCGTTTCGTTCTTCGGATCTTCAAGAGCCTTCGCGATCTCGGGCGACGGCGTGATCTTCCATTTGGCGAGCACGGCGCGGGCATCGGCCAGCGTCGAGCGGTCCGCTACGGTCGGGCCCGAGCCGATCTCGTCGGGATTGTCGCCGGGGACATCGGAAATCGCGAGCGTCAGCAGGCGAGCCGGATAAACGGCGGCGGCGAGCTTGCCGCCTTTGACTTCGGACAGATGTTTGCGGACGCAGTTCATCTCTGAAATCGGCGCGCCCGACTTCAGCAATTGCTTGGTCAGGGCCTGCTTTGCTTCGAAGCTGACGCCGGGAACAGGAGCCGCCCAGATCGCCGACGCGCCACCTGACAACAGACACAATACGAGATCGTTCGGTCCGGCACTTTTGGCGAGCGCAATGGCGCGCTCGGCGCCGACGATCGAATTCGCGTCGGGAACAGGGTGGCCAGCCTGCAAAATTTCGATGATTTTGGTCGGCAGGCCGAAGCCGTGACGGGTGGAGATCAGGCCGGAAATTTTGTCGGCTTCGCCGGTCGCGATGTAATGCTCCTCGGCGGCGACCGCCATTGCAGCCGAACCCTTGCCGGCGCCGATGACGATGATGCGGCCGCCCTCCGGCACCCGCGGCAGGTGCGGCGGAAGGCACACGGACGGGTGGGCCGTACGATAAGCGGTTTCGAACAGCGTGCTCAAAGTCGCGCGGACGCCGCCGTTCGTGCCGTCTTTCATAGCGTTTCCCCTGGGGCCGATGCCTGGTTGTTTCTCAGTTATTGGGGGTCTGGTTTGCGCAAACGCCCCCCGGCCGTCAAGGCATCAGAGGCCGCAGCATAGTTGGGGGTTTCAGGTGGCCCTAGGGGTGCTTATGTCGTATGGCCTGACCCAAGGATCCTGCCGGTCAAGGAGTTGACCATGAAGACTTTCGATCCGCAAACGACGGTCGAGCTCGAAGCGGCGGTGTTTCGCCGTCTGGTCGAGCATTTGCGGGCGCGCACGGACGTTCAGAACATCGATATGATGAATCTGGCAGGTTTCTGCCGGAATTGTCTGGCGACGTGGATGTCGGACGCGGCGGGGGCCCAGGGCCTCGAGCTTTCCAAGGATGAAGCGCGCGAAATCGTTTACGGCATGCCCTTCAAAGACTGGAAAGCCAAGTATCAGACGGATGCCTCGCCCGATAAGCAGGCGGCGTTCGAGCAGAATCGCCCGCGCGATCACTGACCGGTTCTGTCATTCCGGGCGAATCGCTGCGCGACATATACAACGTCAAGATGGAAGACTGAATTTATCCCTTTGGATTGCCGGGCTCGCCGCCTTGCTGTGCCTTGGTGCCGCCGCTAGCGTCAGGCGGCACTCACAGCAGGAGTTACCATGAGCACGCTTCAAGCCTCGGCGCAAAATCAGCTGCGCCAGTTCGTCGAGCAGATCGAGCGCCTCGAAGAGGAAAAGAAGCAGCTCGCGGCCGATATTCGCGACAAATACACGGAGGCCAAGGCCGTCGGGTTCGACGTCAAGGCGCTTCGGCAGATCGTGCGGCTGCGCAAGAAGAGCAATCAGGAACGGCAAGAGGAAGAAAGCATCCTCGAAGTCTATATGCACGCGCTCGGAATGCTTGACGGGCCTCCGAACACGGAGGCATTCGCCGACGCCATCCTGGCCGCGGAGTAACCGGGGATTGTTTGGGCGGCGTCCCTCGGGACGCCAGGCGGGAAACAGCGCCGCCCGGCCCCCATTCGGCGCTGAAGGCGGGCGGCGCTGGCGACGGCAACCTTTCGGCTGCCCTCTTCCCACGCGCGGAAAAGTGATCGGACCCGCGCGTCTATAAGTTCACGCTAGCCTGGGAGCATGATAAGGACAAATCGCGATTTCTTGCGACATGCATTAGTCCTTCTGATGGCCCACGTCACACTCAAGCAACTTCGATACTTCGATGCCCTCGCCCGCGAACAGCATTTCGGGCGTGCGGCGGACGCCTGCGCCGTGACTCAGCCGGCGCTGTCGATGCAGATTTAGGATTTGGAAGCCTCGCTCGGGATCGCACTGGTCGAGCGGACGCGTAACGGCATCAAATTGACGCCGAAAGGCGAAGAGATCGCGCATCGGGCGCAGCGGCTGCTCAACGACGTGCGCAATCTGATCGATTATGCCCAGCACGCGGGCGGCATTCTGTCGGGCACACTGCGGTTCGGCGTCATTCCTTCGGTTGCGCCGTATCTGCTGCCGCCGCTTCTGCCGCTTCTGAAGGAAAAGCATCCCGATCTCGAACTGCATGTGCGCGAGACGCAGACGCATATTTTGACCGAAGAGCTGATCGAGGGGAAACTCGACGTTCTGCTCTTGGCGTTGCCGATCAAGAATCCCGATATCGAGACGTATCCGATCTTCGAAGACAGATTTCTGCTGGCGCTTCCGAAGGCGCGCAAGCTTTCGGGACGCGTGCGGGCGACGAAGGAAATGGTCGAACACGATCGGCTGTTGCTGCTGGAGGAAGGCCATTGCCTGCGCGATCAGGCCTTGACCTACTGCAGCTTGCAGCAGGTCGATGACGTCAATACGTTTGGCGCTTCGAGCCTATCGACGATCGTCGAGATGGTTTCGGCGGGGTTCGGGATTACGCTGCTGCCGGAAATTTGCCTTGGGGTCGAGAGCCGCGGCCGCGATATCAAGATGATCCGGTTCGTCGATCCGGAGCCGTCGCGCTCGATCGGCCTCGCATGGCGGAGGTCGAGCCCGAGGCGCGAAGATTTTCTGGCTCTGTCGGAGATCGTCAACGAAGCGGGGCAAATTTCGCTCAAGCGCGGAGTGGCGGCGCTGCAGGCGTGACGAGCGCCGTCAACGGGCGCTGGTCTGGACCTGACGGCTTGTTATGCCAGTCGCCGCAATGCGGTTCTGTTCGAGTTCTTGCAGCGCTTCGGCGTGAACGGCCTTGCCCTTGAACTGGTCGCACCACATGGCTTCCGCCAATTGCCGTCCGGGCCGAAGCTTCATCGGCTCTATGACGCCCGCATCGTCGAGAACATTAAGCGTGGCGGCGACGTCGGGAGCCTGCATGGGGGCGAGCGGCTGGTCACGGGCGGTCGGCTTGTCGGTCAGGAACGGCGCCAGCGGAAACGGCCGGTAATCCATCTCGTCGGGATGATCATCGTCGTATGCGGGCGCCTGGGCCCATTCGCCGCCCGCGGGCGCGGACGTGTCGCCTGCGGTACCGGCTGACGGATCGAGGCTTGCAACCTGGGCGATCGGTGCGGCGGCGGGCTTGCGATTTTCATCAGCCAGGGCGGCGGCCGCCAACGCCTTCTGCGGGCGAACGGCCGGTTGCGGCGCCTGGATAAGCTCGGGCATCGGCATCGAAGCGGCGGAGGCGACCAGGGCATCGAGCTTGCCGCGATCGGCTTTCGAGGGAAGCGTGAAGAGCGACGAGCGTTCGACCGGTTTCGGGGCGGACAGCAGGCGCGGTTGGCTGTCATCGGATTCAAGCGATGCGACCTGGGTTGGCGGAGCGAACGGTCGTACCGGCGGCGTCAGCGACGGGTCGGGCTCGGTCGTCAGATTGATCGTCCGGCGCGTTGATCCATCGGCCGTTTTGGCGCGAGAGCCCAAATTGAGCGACGCCACCACATCCAAGCTCTTTTTCGGCGGGCTGATGCCGAGCGAGGCGACCATCGTCCGGGACGTGCCGGGCTCGCGGCGATCGTGGAAGAATTCGGCGACCTGTGTTGCGAGTTCGCCAAAGCGGCTGCGCGCGACCCTCACGTCGGAAGGCGTGATCGGGCGGCCGTCGGCGGGAACGAATTTCGAATGACCGTCCGGGAAGAGCAGCGCGAGTTCCTGGCGCGGCATGCGCGGCCACATGCGGACGTTCGCGGTATCGATGTGGATGAAGGGCACGCCGGACGTCGGATAATAGCCGACGCCGCCGCGTTCGCGGATCAGCGCGGAGTAGCGCATTTTCTTCAACGGTATATCGGGAAAGGTGATGTCGATCGCCTTGCCGGTGATGTGTTGGCTGAACTTGGCCTGGCCGCCGACGGTCTCGCGCAACATCTCGTTGGTGGCGGCGGAGCGATAGCCGCAGATGATGTTGATCGGCTCTTTCGAGCCCAGTTCCTCGTGCATTTCCCAGGCGAGGTCGATGGTGGCGGGCGCGATCTCCTTGATCTGGTTCTTACGCCAGTCGCGCATGATGTAGTTGATCTTCTGCATCGCCTCCGGAATGTATTTGCCATTCCGCTTGTAGACGACCGTCAGCCGCTCTTCGGTGTGAATGTGATAGAATGAAATGACGCGTTCGTCGGGCTGGCCAGCCGCCGTCATCTTGTCGGCGTTGAGGCACACGGACAAAATCAGCGCGAATGCGCCGAATACCAGCCCTGAGCGGCGAGCGGCCAAAATTCCCCCGTCCCTACTAACAAAACCCCCGAGCCCGACTGGGGCCAAAAATGCTCGGCCCTTAACGGTTAATCCCGAACCGTTAACAGGCGGTAACTATCCCGTATCGGCATCTAAAGCGTCGGAAAGGGCGATAAAAAGGCCGGTAGGCTCGCGGATATGAAAAAGCCGGCTGGGTTCACCCGAGCCGGCTTCGTCGTTCAATCGGGCGGACGCGTTAGAAGCCGCCGAAGACCTGCTTGAAGAAATTGCCGAGGCCGCCATTCTTTTTCTTGCGGCCGCGGCTGTCGTAATCGTCGTCGCCAAAGAGCGAGGAGAAGTTGTCGTTGCCCCAGCCGTCGTTGGGAATGTCTTCAGGCGAAACCTTCTTTTCGTCCGCCTTGGAGATCTGGTTCCATTTGCCGGCAAGCGCCAGCTGAATGCGCTTTTCGTGGCCATAGACGTCGGCGTAGGTCTGGACCTGACCGTCGTCGTCGACCCAGGCGGTGAAGTAGGTGACGTGCACCGGGATCGGATGATCGAGAGCGATCTCGTTTTCTTCCGGGCCGTTCTTGACGAGGTCTTCGACCTTCTCCTTGTCCCAGCCTTTGTCCTTGTTGAGGATCAGGTCGGCCAGCGCCACGGGATTGCGCACGCGCATGCAGCCATGGCTGAAGGCGCGGACGGGCTCGTTGAACAGGCTCTTGCTCGGCGTGTCGTGCAGATAGACGGCGTGCTTGTTCGGGAACAGGAACTTGACGACGCCCAAGGCGTTGCCGCCGCCCGGCGGTTGATAAATATTGAAGTTGCGAATGTCGGTGCGTGACCAATCAACATTGTACGGATCGATCTTGCGGCCGTTGTATTCCGCCACGAGGCCCTGCCGGCGAAGCGGGTCGCCGCCGCCCCTGAGGCCAGGCAGCAGTTCCTTGATCTTGATTGAATCCGGAACGTTCCACCGTGGTTGGATAACAACCGTTTTCATCGTCTCGGAAAAGATCGGAGACTGGGCATCTGGGCGGCCGGAAACGATGCGCTCTTCGTGAATAACCTGGCCGTTCGACACCACGCGGAATTTGAATTCCGGAATGTTGACCATGACGTAGTAGTCGCCGAGGTCGGCCGGCATCCACCGCCACTCTTCCATGTTGGCGATGAGCTTGGCTTCGCTGATGTCGTTGCTGGCATTGAGCGAGCGGCGCAGTGCGGCAGTGACCCAAAGCGTGGGATTGATGCCTTTGCTCTCCTTGTAGGCCTTCACGGCTTCGGCGAGCGTCTTGTCGTAATAGGTTTCGTCGGCGGGCGAGCCGTCGTCCTTGGTCGGAGCTGCCGTCACTTTCAGGCGTTTGCGTAAAATGGCGATCTGCGGGCTGCTCTGACCCGGTTTCAGGTTCGGGCCGTCCGGAATTTTCAGCTCGTCCGCTTTCTTGGTCGAAGCACGAAGTGCAAGGAGCTTTTCGCGCAGGCGGCGGAACTGTTCGGCCTGGGGATGAAGCGACGTGAGATATGCGGCTTTATCCGGAGCTGCAGCCAGATTGTTGATAACAGTGCGGGGCTCGATCAGCTCGGGCTTGCGATCGAGGAAGGTGCCGAGCTGGGACGAGGGATCGGGGATGCGGCCACCGTGTGCATCGCGGGCATATTCCATGGCTTCGAGCGACAGGCGGGTTTCGACCGCCGTCAGATCATCGAGGCTATAGGACCCGTCCGGATTTGCCTTGAGGTCGGGAATTTTGAAATCGGCCGAGCGCAGGCCCCAGTCGTCGGCGCTTTGCAGTGCCGAGATCAGGTTTTTCGCCTCCGCGGTGAAACCGCGCTTGTCGACCCAAAGCGTGGCGCCCATGCGCGACTTGTAAAAATCAGCCAGGGCGGCACGATCGTTGGCGTCGGTATCTGCGAGCAGTTTCTTGCCGTTGGCTTGAATGTAGTCGGCGATCGGCAGGTAGACGAGGTGGTCGTCGGCGACGATTTTCGCCGGCTCTGAACTGGCCGTAGCTGGCGCGGCCTGTTCGGGCGTCGCAGGAGCCGCTTTGGGATCGGCCGAACCAGTACCAGTTGCGGTCTCGGGAGTGGGCAGCGTGGCGGCGGCCGGAGCTGCTTCCTGCGGATTCGAGGGCTTTTCCGGCGAGATGTCCGTCGTCGGCTGATGCTCCATCGCCGTTTCCGCGGATCCAGCCGGTGCGGGGATCGCGGGATCGGATGTGCTGTCAGACCCTTTCGTTGGATCGTTGACCGGATCGAGCGCAAATGCTGCTGACCCCGGTCCGGCGGTCAGCAACAGGCCGACAGCCAGAACTTTCGCGACGCGCATACCGAAAACCACCTTTCAACTCCCCCGGCCACAGATAGGCGCCAGCGATTGCCTGACGAACCACAGCGGGAACGTGCTGCATGACACAGCGCTGTGGCGAAACTGTTGCTGCTTCGTGCTCATCCACGCGCAGAAACGGGAAAATACGGCGCGGCTAACGCACCGACCCGTTTCGCTTACTCCCAACACCATAGAAAATGGAAAGTTTCAATTTGATTGCACCTTGAAAGAATTCGCGACAGCTATCGCGAAAATGCAAAAGCCCCGGATGCAGCCGGGGCTTTTGCGGTCGAGGGCGAAGGGGCTCGCTCTCGCATTCAGGCGGTGATTTGCGGCCACCGGCCCGAATGTCATTCGTTCGACGTGTGCGGTCAGGTCGCACGTCGCTGCAATCCGGAGCGCGTGCGCCGGATTGAGATCTCGCCTTTGGCGTGCAGTTGCGGGGAAGTGCCGAAGATCAGTTGGTGCGCGGCTCGAGGCCGTATTCCTGCATCTTACGGTAGAGCGTCGAGCGGCCGATGTTCAAACGCTTGGCCACTTCCGTCATGTGTCCGCGATAACGGCCGAGGGCCAAGCGGATCATGTCGGCTTCGATGGCTTCGAGCGAGCGAATTTCGCCATCCTCGGCGACGGCCTGGATGCCGAGCGAGCTGCCGGTGGTCGAACTCTTGATCTCGACGGTGTGAGGGACGGTATTTTCGGCGCCGAGAAGAGCCGGTCCGGTGTAGGCCTGCGGCTTTTGCACGACGGACGGTGCGGCCGGAATTTCGGCTTCGAAGCCTTCGACGTGGGCCGCGATCTGAGGGAATTCGGCGACCGTCAGCTCGGTGCCATCGGCTAGGACGACGGCGCGGAAGACGGCGTTCTCAAGCTGGCGGACGTTGCCCGGCCAGGAATATGCCTGAAGCAGACGCATGGCCCGGTCGGAAATCGTTACGACGCGCTTGCCTTCCTCGGCAGCGAAACGAGCGACGAAGTGGCGTGCGAGTTCGGGGATGTCTTCGACGCGCTCACGCAACGGCGGGATGAAGATCGGGAAGACGTTCAGGCGGTAATAGAGATCCTCGCGGAACTTTCCGTCCTTGACCTGCTGGATCATGTCGCGGTTGGTCGCCGAGATGAGGCGGAAGTTGACCTTCACCGGACGCTTCGAGCCGATTGGATCGATCTCACCTTCCTGCAAAGCGCGCAGCAGCTTGACCTGAGCGTCGAGCGGCAGCTCACCGATTTCATCGAGGAACAGAGTGCCGCCGTCGGCCTCCTGGAATTTGCCGATGCGCTTGTCGATCGCGCCGGTGAACGAGCCCTTCTCGTGGCCGAAGAGGATGCTTTCGATCAGGTTCTCGGGGATCGCGCCGCAGTTGACGGTGATGAACGGTCGGCCGACGCGATCGCTCTCGCCCTGAATGGCGCGCGCGATCAATTCCTTGCCGACGCCGCTTTCACCTTCGATCAGCACCGGGATATTCGATGCGGCGGCGCGCTTGCCGAGCGTAATCACGCGCGTCATGGCCTCGCCGCGCAAAACGAGATCATTGAACGTCAGCGTGCCATCAGCGGTTTTCTTCAGGCGCGTGATCTCATCGCTCAGCGCTTCGATCTTCAGCGCGCTCTTGATAGAGACTTCGAGGCGTTCGGGCGAAGCGGGCTTCACCACGAAATCGACGGCGCCGCGACGCATGGCGTTGATCGCAGCTTCGATCGAGCCATTGGCGGTTTGCACGATGATCGGCGGCATGCCCGGGGCGCGGCCGATGCGATCCAACACGTTCATGCCGTCCATGCCCGGCATGATGAGGTCCAGCAGGACCAGGCCGATCTGCGGCCGTTCCTGGCCTTCGAGAATCTGGATGGCTTGCTCACCCGAACCGCAAGCTTTCGTTTCGAACCCAAAGCGCTTGATCGTTTCTTCAAGAATACGGCGCTGGGCGGGATCGTCATCGACGATGAGAATACGCTTTGACATTTTCACGCAACTTTTACTCTTAACTCGGACGCGAGATCGTTTCTGAGCAACGGAAGCCGATTGCCCCAGCTTCACACACTTGGTGACCTGGAACTTACGCAACGAGCACAAGACTGCCCGACAACGGTAAACGTAAGGTTTCGTCTTGGCGCAAATTTCAGCGATGACTCGCAAAAGGCTGGAGCGGCAGGAAAGTTTTTCCGCGCGGGTGCTGTAGCGGGCGGCGGAATCCCTAGATCGAAGGTCTCACACTATATTGTGGCCATCGGCAGCGCCTGAATGATCGTTTGTTCAACCGCCGTGGGTGATCGCGCAATGAATTCATGGCGCTTAAGCGACAAATTTTAACTTTCCGCGGCTTGTGCTAAGTCACGGCCGCAACTCTTCGACCTTTGAGGATCTCATGCGCCCGTGGCATTTGTCAGATGTCAACTTTGCTCCCCAGTCCGCAGCCGCGCTCGCAGCGGATAGGGATACTCTCGGGAAGATGCCGCAATGGGATCTAAGCGATCTCTATGCCGGGCCCGACGATCCGGCGATTCAGCGCGACCTTAAAGAGGCTGCTGCGGAGGCGACGCGCATCAAGGCGACGTATCAGGGACGTCTGGCCGAGCTTGCCAAGGACGGCGGCAAGCTGATCGAGCCAATCAAAGACTACGAGAAGCTTTCGGATCTGGCCGGCAAGCTAGGGTCGTATTCGGGGCTCTACTACGTTCTCAACCAGACCGATCCGGTGCGCGCGAAATTCAATGCCGATGTGTCGGAAGCGCTGACGAAGCTTTATACAGATCTCATCTTCTTCGAGCTGGAGCTCAATCAGATCGACGATAGCGTTCTGGAGGCGGCGTTGAAGCATGAAAGCCTCAAACGCTATCAGCCGTGGTTCGACGATCTCAGAAAAGAAAAGCCGCATCAGCTCGACGAGAAAATCGAGACGCTCTTCACCGAGAAATCACAGACGAGCCGCGGAGCCTGGAACCGGCTGTTCGACGAGACGATGTCGGCGCTGCGGTTCGACGTCAAAGGCGAGAAGGAACCGCTGTCGCTCGAGCCGACCCTCAATCTGCTGTCGGACGCCGACGAAAAGAAGCGGAAGGCGGGATCGGAGGCGCTGAGCAAAGTTTTCAAGGCGAATCTGCCGCTGTTTGCCCGCATCACCAATACGCTCGCCAAAGACAAAGAAATTTCGGACCGCTGGCATAACTTCAAGGATGTTTCCGACAGCCGCAATCTGGCGAACCGTGTCGAGGGCCCGGTGGTCGACGCGCTGGTTTCGAGCGTCCGCGCCAATTATCCGCTGCTTTCGCATCGCTACTACGCGATGAAGGCCAAGTGGCTCGGCAAGAAGAAGCTGGCTTCGTGGGATCGCAACGCGCCCCTTCCGGACAAGCCGGAGCGGACGATCACGTGGGAAGAGGCCGAGAAGATCGTGCTGCGTGCCTACAGCGGTTTCGCGCCCGAGATGGCGGCAATCGCCCGGCAGTTCTTCGAAAAGAACTGGATCGATGCGCCTGTGAAGCCCGGCAAGGCACCGGGTGCGTTCTCGGCGTCGACGGTTCCGTCCGTGCATCCGTATGTGATGATGAATTATCTCGGCAAACCGCGCGACGTGATGACGCTTGCGCATGAGCTGGGCCATGGCGTGCATCAATGGCTGGCGCGCGATCAGGGGCCGCTGCTAGCGCCGACGCCGCTGACGCTCGCGGAGACGGCATCGGTGTTTGGCGAAATGCTGACGTTCCGGGCACTCATCGCCGAGACCAAGGACGCGCGCGAGAAAAAAGCGATGCTGGCGGCCAAGGTCGAGGACATGATCAATACGGTCGTGCGCCAGATCGCATTCTATACTTTCGAACGAAAAGTTCACGAAGCGCGCCGGCAAGGCGAGTTGACTGCCGACCAGATCAACGACTTCTGGATGGAGGTTCAATCCGAGAGCCTCGGGCCGGCGATCGATCTCAAGCCCGGATATGAAGTGTTCTGGACCTATATCCCCCACTTCATCCATTCACCCTTCTACGTCTATGCCTACGCATTCGGCGACTGCCTGGTAAATTCGCTTTACGGGCTTTACGCCGAGGCGCACCCTGGGTTCGTCGCGAAATACTTCGATCTGCTCAAAGCCGGGGGATCAAAGCATCATGCGGAGCTTTTGGCGCCTTTCGGGCTCGATGCGCGCGATCCTCAGTTCTGGAACAAGGGCCTTAAGGTCATCGAGGGCATGATCGACGAGCTTGAGACGATGGGGTGACCGGCCGGGTCAAAGGGCAAGTTAATTTGCTTTCAGGTCAAGTGACGAATCTTTCGCTCGTGCATTGTCAATTGGTGGCGGGACCCGCGGCGGGGGTAAGAAGCAAATTTGCCGCTTTTCATTGGCTCGGCGCAGGAGTAGAAGCCCGCCACTTCGCTGCGTTGCAGCTCTATTCGATAGGTCGAGGTGCCTGAATGGCACAAGCGCCCGCTTCTACTCAGGCAGCCGCCGACTATGGCGCCGGAGAGGGGCATCACAGTAAGAATTTCTGGGCACTGGCGTTGGGTTCGGTAGGTGTCGTCTTTGGCGACATCGGAACCAGCCCGCTTTATGCCTTCAAGGAAGCCATTACGGCTGCCGCGCATCGCGGCTTGACGACCGCCGAGGCCGCGGTCGGCGTGCTGTCGCTCATCTTCTGGAGCATGACGTTCGTCGTGACGGTGAAGTACGTCCTGCTTCTCCTGCGAGCGGACAACAAAGGCGAAGGCGGCATGTTCGCGCTGATGGCGCTTGGCCAGACGGTGGCGCGACGAAGCGCGCCGCTGCTGGGTGCCCTCGGCATCGCGGGTGCGTCGTTTTTCTACGGCGATGCTGTGATCACGCCGGCAATTTCCGTTCTCTCGGCGGTTGAGGGTCTGACGCTCATCACTCCACAGTTCGAGAGCGCCGTCATTCCCGCCGCCGTCGTGGTACTTGCAATCCTGTTCTGGATGCAATCGCGCGGCACCGATCGGGTCGCGCGTTTTTTTGGCCCGGTCATGTGCGTATGGTTTTCCATACTGGCGCTCGGTGGGCTGATCCACATTGCCGACAATCTGCACGTTCTGAGAGCCCTCAATCCGATTGAGGGCATTTCGTTTGTCGCCCATCACGGTTTCCTCGGGCTGACGGTCATGGGTCTGGTGTTCCTGGCCTGTACGGGCGCAGAAGCGCTGTATGCCGATCTCGGCCATTTCGGGCGCCGGCCGATCACCGCATCGTGGATCTATTTCGTGATGCCCGCGCTGGTGCTCAATTATTTCGGCCAAGGCGCGCTTGTCATGCACGACGCGACCGCGGTCGAAAATCCGTTCTATCGCCTCTACCCCGATTTCATGCTGATTCCGATGCTGGTGCTGTCGACGTTCGCGACGGTGATCGCGAGCCAAGCCGTGATTACCGGGGCATTTTCGCTGACGCGGCAGGCGATCCAGCTGGGATTGGTGCCGCGGTTCGAGATCCGGCATACGTCCGAAAGCATGGCCGGGCAGATCTACATGCCGAGGGTCAACTGGATCCTTTTCATCGCGGTTCTCGTCGCGATCTTCGCGTTCCGGACGTCGTCAAATCTGGCGGCCGCGTACGGCGTGTCGGTGACGGCGGCGATGGTGATCGACACGCTGATGGCGTTCTTCGTCATATGGAAGTGCTGGAAGTGGCCACTGTGGCGCGTGGCGATGATCGTCATTCCGCTCCTGCTGTTCGAGCAGGCTTTCTTCTCGGCCAACATTCTGAAGCTGCTCGAAGGCGGATGGGTGCCGCTGGCGGTCGCGTGCATGCTGGCGATCATCATGTTCACATGGGTTCGCGGCACGCGCGTTCTCGCCAAGGTGACGAAGCGAAACGAAGCCGATCTCGACTGGCTGGTGCGCAAGCTCGAAGCGAAGCCGCCGCATCGCGTTTCAGGTACCGCGGTGTTCCTCACCGGCGATCCCTACGCGGCGCCGACGTCGATGATGCACAATCTGAAGCACAATCGCGTCATGCACGAGCGCAACATCCTGCTTTCGATCCGGACCGAAGAGACGCCACGGGTCGCGCGGCATGAGCGTCTGACGATCGAGCGGGTGTCGGACCATTTCATCCGCATCATCGCGCGTTACGGTTTCATGGAAACGCCGAGCGTTCCGAAAATCCTCGAGCATGCAAGGCGCAAGGATTGCAATATCGATATCGGCTCGACATCGTTCTTCCTGTCGCGGCGCTCGCTGCGGATGACAGCGAAATCGGAAATGCCGCGCTGGCAGGAGCGGCTGTTCATTGCGCTGGCGGGGAGCGCCGAAGACGCCACGACATATTTCCAGATTCCGACCGACAGGGTCGTCGAGGTCGGCACGCAAGTGGCGGTCTAGCCGCGTTCAATTGCGCACCTACAACCTAAGCTCGGTCGGCTGCGGACAATGCCCGCAAATCACGTCGAACCGATCGTGGAATCCCCATAAATGCGGAGACTGCGACACCTTGAAGCCCGTCGCGTCTTGGGATACCTAGCTGGTAACGATTTTAGAAAACACGAATGGGGAGTGAGACCTTGAGCATCGATATCTCGAAAGGTAGTCCTGCAATGGACTATGCGGCGCATCTCCAAACCTATCGGGATTTTCTGCGCTTCCTGAAGTGGGGCATCGCGATCGTGGCTGTCATTCTCATCGGGATGAAGATCTTCCTGGTCTGACGCTCGGCTCGCCCGACCCGCTAAGGTGAGTTCAAGACAGGGCAGACCGGCCATGGACTGCCCTTTTTTATTTCCGCCAATTTCGCCCCGACGCCCCTCCAATTGGACCGAGACATGGTTACGATAGCTGTCACCAGTGAGCCGGCCGACGAACCGCGCGTCGCTGTTTCGCCCGATACGGTCAAGAAGTTCACCGGCCTCGGCGCGCTCGTCCGCATCGAGCAGGGGGCAGGGCTGCGTTCGCGCTTTTCGGACGAAGCCTATCGCGCGGCCGGCGCCGAGGTCGTCGGCAAGTCGGAAGCGCTCGCGGGTGCCGACATCCTTCTGAAGGTTCGCCGCCCGTCAGTCGATGAGATCAAAGCGTTGAAGCCCGGCGCGATCGTCGCGGGCATGATCGATCCTTACGGCGACCGCGCGGAGCTGGACGCCTTGTCGGCCACCGGCGCGACCCTGTTTTCGATGGAGTTCATGCCGCGCACGACGCGCGCCCAGTCGATGGACGTATTGTCGAGCCAGGCCAACCTCGCCGGATACAAAGCCGTCGTCGACGGGGCGGCGATGTTCGGGCAGGCGCTGCCGATGATGATGACGCCGGCCGGCACGGTGCCAGCCGCGAAGGCGTTCATCATGGGCGTCGGCGTTGCGGGTCTGCAGGCGATCGCGACGGCGCGGCGGCTCGGAGCGCAGGTGACAGCGACGGACGTTCGGCCTGCGACCAAGGAACAGGTGCAGTCGCTTGGCGCGAAGTTCATCGCTGTCGAGGACGAGGAATTCAAGCAGGCGCAGACATCGGGCGGCTATGCGAAGCCGATGAGCGCCGAATATCAGGCGAAGCAAGCCGAGCTTGTCGCCAATCACATCAAGAACCAGGACCTCGTGATTACGACGGCGCTCATTCCGGGCCGTCCGGCTCCGAAGCTCATTTCGCGGGCCATGATCGAGAGCATGAAGCCGGGTTCGGTCATCGTCGATCTGGCCGCGGAACGCGGCGGCAATACGGAAATGACGGAGCCGGGCAAGATCATCGAGACCGCGAACGGCGTCAAGATTTTCGCTCCGCTCAATCTTGCGGGCACGATCGCCGTCAACGCTTCAAGCCTTTATGCGCGCAACCTTTTGGCCTTCCTCGAAACGATGATCGACAAGAAGGAAAAGACGCTGGCGGTCAATTGGGACGACGATCTCGTCAAAGGGACGCTGGTCGCCAAGGACGGCCAGATCGTGCATCCAAATCTCGCGACCAAGACGGCATGAGGAGCCTTGCCATGCGCTTCATTCAATCCCTGTTCGCGGCGCTCGCGATCACCGCATATACGGCGACGTCGGCTTTTGCGGCGGAAGGGCATCTGGTCAGCCCGCCGGTCTATGAGTTCATGGTTTTCGTCATTGCGGTCTTCGTCGGCTATTACGTCGTCTGGTCGGTGACGCCGGCGCTGCACACGCCGCTGATGAGCGTCACGAACGCAATTTCGTCGGTGATCGTCGTCGGCGCGCTCTTGGCGGTCGGTGTCTCGCTGACGGAATCCGACAGCGGCGTCGCGCGGTTGTTCGGTTTCCTGGCGCTGACGATGGCGTCGATCAATATCTTCGGCGGCTTCCTCGTCACCAACAGAATGCTCGCGATGTACAAGAAGAAAGAGACGCCGCCGCCGAAGAAAGAAGGCTGAGGCCGGAAGCAAGGCTGCCGCATGAGAACCGCCACAGGCATCAGAACATAGGCCCGGGAACGAACCAATGTCCGCAAACGTCGCCGCACTACTTTATCTCGCCGCCGGCGTTCTCTTCATCCTGGCGCTCCGAGGGCTTTCGAGCCCGGCGACATCGCGGAAGGGCAACCTCTACGGCATGATCGGCATGACGATCGCTATCCTGACGACGCTCGGGATCGCGGAGCCGACGGCTACCTCGTGGATTTTGATCGTGCTCGGCATCGGCATCGGCGGATTCATCGGCGCCAAGACGGCGCGCGAAATTCCGATGACGATGATGCCGGAGCTGGTGGCGGCGTTTCATTCGCTCGTCGGTCTGGCGGCGGTGTTTGTGGCCGCCAGCGCGCTTTATGCGCCATCGGCGTTCGGCATCCTCGCCGACCCGGCAAATCCCGCGGCCGGCATCAAAGGCGGAAGCCTATTCGAGATGGCCCTCGGCGTCGCGATCGGCGCCATCACGTTCACCGGCTCGGTCATCGCGTTCTCGAAGCTCTCGGGGCGGATGTCCGGCAAGCCGATTCTGCTGCCGGCAAGGCATCTGATCAATGCAGGCCTCGGAATCCTCCTGATCCTGATGATCTATGTCTTTATCCAGTCGGGCGGGTCGGCGTGGCTGTTCTGGCTGATCGTGGCTCTTTCGCTGCTGATCGGTGTGTTGATCATCATTCCGATCGGTGGCGCGGACATGCCCGTCGTCGTGTCGATGCTGAACTCCTACTCGGGATGGGCGGCTGCCGGCATCGGGTTCACGCTCGGCAACGTTGCGCTGATCATCACCGGCGCGCTCGTCGGCTCGTCGGGTGCGATCCTGTCCTACATCATGTGCAAGGCGATGAACCGGCAGTTCCTGTCCGTCATCGCCGGCGGCTTCGGCGGCGAGACGGCTGCCACAGGCGGCGGCGGGGCAGGCGGCGAACAGAAGCCGGTCAAGCTCGGGTCGGCGGAAGACGCCGCCTACGTCCTGAAGAACGCCTCCAAGGTCATCATCGTGCCAGGCTACGGCATGGCGGTCGCCCAGGCGCAACACGCGTTGCGCGAAATGGGAGACGCGCTGAAGAAGGCCGGCGTCGAGGTCAAGTATGCCATCCACCCGGTCGCCGGCCGTATGCCGGGTCACATGAACGTGCTGCTGGCGGAAGCCAATGTGCCCTATGACGAGGTGTTCGAACTCGAAGACATCAACAGCGAGTTCGCTCAGGCCGACGCGGTTTATGTCATCGGTGCCAACGACGTCGTCAATCCGGCGGCCGAAGAGGACAAAACCTCTCCCATTTACGGCATGCCCGTGCTTCAGGTCTGGAAAGCCGGAACGGTGTTTTTTAACAAGCGGTCGCTGGCGTCGGGCTATGCCGGCATCGACAATCCGGTTTTCTACCGCGACAACACCGTGATGCTGCTCGGCGACGCCAAGAAAATGACGGAAGAGATCGTTAAAGCGCTCGCGGCAGACTAGCCGGGCCTTGTGGGCGATGGGGCGGATCGGCAACAGCCGGTCGCCGATTACCAGGGCTCGGGGCGGAGCCGGGCCGGGCCTGCTATAGTCGAGTGGGTGTGGTTCTGAGGGTTTTCCGTGTTGGCTCCCGTTGCGTCGGCGTCTTTCGAAAATGATCTCGAGCACATCGAGGTTCTTGCCGCGACCCCGGTCACGAACTCGGCGCTGCTGGCGCGCAATCTCCAATTCATCTACGAGCGCGCATCGAAGGCGCGGTTTGCCGACTACGATATTGCCGGGATCGCGCGGCAGGCGCCGCAGCTGATGTACCGGCTGTTCGACCTTCGGGTCGGATTGCGCGACCACCTCTCTCATTATGAAATGCTGGGGCTTATGACGCCCGAGGTGACCCAGGGTTTTCGCGACGTCTTCCGCGTGCTCAGATACGTGTCCGACATGCTTGGTGAGATCACCACCGGCCATCCGCGCACGAACGAGAGCGGCTATCTGCTCCGCGGCTTTACCGGCACGGACAACAATACGTTGGTGAATTACGCATTCTATCGGAGCGGCGCGGCGCATCATTTCCGCTCAGGCGACGTGGTTCTGGTGCGCGGCACGGCACATAACAGTGCGGCAATCGCGCGTATCGGCGACGTCGACAGCCAGTTCAGCCACATCGGCATCGTCTACATCGATCCGGCAGGCGATCACTGGATGGTCGAAAGTCTGATCGAGGACGGCGCCACGATCAATCCGCTGGCGAAAGCGCTCGATCATAACATCGTGCGCGCCGTTCTTTATCGGCACCGGGACGCCGATCTTGCGGCGCGGGCGGCGAAATACATCTTCGATTATGTGGCGGCGTCACGCGCCAAGGGCGGCAAGCGGATCCTTTACGATTTTTCGATGCGCACCGACGATACTCGCAATCTGTTCTGCTCCAAGCTCGTCCGCCTCGCCTACGAGCAGGGCAGCTTCGGCATGTTCAGGCTGCCGACCTATCCGACGCGGATTGCGCGAAAGAACAGGGATTTTCTCGATCGCGTCGGGGTTGCCACGGATCTGACGTTCGCGCCTGCCGACATCGATATGGAATCCGGTTTCGATCTCGTCGCCGAGTGGCAGGACTATCGGGATACAGCGGGCATCCGCCTGCAGGACTTCACGATGGACAAGCTTTTCGAGTGGATGGAGAAATACAACTATCGCTTCGAAGAGACGTCGGCGATCAAGCTGGTGTCGGTGCTCGGCCGCTTCGCCGCGCACCTTTCAGATAGTGCTAAAGAAGTGCTGTCGTCGGTTTTCCCGCGCGTGCCGATCAACATGCCGAGAAGGACGGTTGCCGTCGTCGCCATGCTGCACAAGACGGCCGAGCCGATCTATCGCGAGTTGATGAAGCTTAATCAGGACAGCGTCGCCGAGACGGGCCTGCCGCTGCATGGGCTTGATGCGATGGCGGCGCTGGAAAGCATTCGTGAACGCGAAGGCGATAGAATCGGCTATCTGGTCCGTCACCGGGATTGATCAAAGGCGGGTGCTTTTGGTTTTCAAAGCCATATTGATCGGGGCTGTCGCTTTGTATGTCATCGCGGCCGGCGTGATGTATGCGGCACAGCGGAGGTTCATGTATTTTCCCGATCCTGTGCGCACGGCGCCTGCCGCTGCCGGCCTTCGGAACGTGTCGGAGATCATCATCCCGACCGTCGACGGCGAGAAGCTGATCGCGTGGTACGGGAAGGCGCGTCCCGGTCAGCCAACACTGCTTTATCTGCACGGCAATGGCGGGTCATTGGCCCTACGTGCCGAGACGATGCACAAATATCTACAGCATGGGCGCGGCATGCTGATGCTCGCCTATCGCGGCTTCAGCGGATCGACCGGATCGCCGACCGAAGCTGCGAATGTCGCCGACGCTGAGCTTGCCTACGACATGCTGGTGCGGGACGGCGTGAAGCCGGAAGACATCATCCTTTATGGGGAATCTCTGGGCAGCGGCGTCGCGATCCAGGTCGCAAAGAAAAAGAAGGTCGAGGGTGTCATCCTGGATGCGCCTTATACGTCGATCCTGGAGCTCGCCTCGGCGCAGTTTCCGTGGCTGCCCGTCGGCTGGCTGCTGAAGGACCGATACGAGTCGATCAAGTACATCGGCGACGTCCACGCGCCGATATTCATCCTGCACGGCGAGGCCGATGATATTGTGCCGGTCGAGATGGGGCGCCGGCTGTTCGCGGCGGCGAACCCTCCGAAAGAGATCAAGACGATCCCGGGGGGTGGGCACGTCATTCACGATGGGCCGTCGTTCGACTTCGTCAACGGCTGGATCGATCGGCTGCGTGCCGGCAAGGTGAGGGCGCCGGACTAGCTCCAGCAAACAAAAAGGCCCGCACCGATGAGGGTCGCGGGCCTTCGTTTTTTCGAATTTCGGTCGAGGACTTAGAAGCCGCCGCCCGTGCCGCCGCTGTTCTGGCCGCCGCGGAAACCACCGCCGCCGCCGAAGCCGCTGCCGCCACCACCCTGGCCACCACGACCCGGGCCGCCCTTACCGCCTGCGGCGCCACGTGCCGAAGCCGCCGGCTTGCTCGGAAGCAGGCCTTCACGCTGCAGCTTCTTGCGGGCGAGCTTGCGAGCGCGGCGCACCGCCTCGGCTTTCTCACGCGCTCTTTTCTCGGAAGGCTTTTCAAAATGACCGCGGAGCTTCATCTCGCGGAAGACGCCCTCGCGCTGCAACTTTTTCTTAAGCGCCTTGAGAGCCTGATCAACGTTGTTGTCGCGAACGAGAACCTGCAAGCAGTTGTATCCTCTGAAGAAAATCTGTCTCTTGAATGCGCAAAAACACCGACTCCGGAGCCTTCGCCGCCGGTGTCCGCGCTTTTTCTGGAGCGCCTTGTATCAAAGACGATGGAGAATGGCAATCGGCCAGGCAGTTATTCCGTCGCGGCCCAAGCCTCAGACGAATTTGCAACAATTGGCTTGGGAAAGGGAAACGAGGGTGAGCATGTTGCCCATTAATAGATCGCGGCGGGCCGGATTTGCGCATGCGATGCTTGGCCTTTTGCTCGGATTGGGTTGCGTCCAGGGACGTGGCGACGGCGCTCGGGCGGAGGAGGCGGCGAGCGAGGCGTGCGCAAAGCTCTCGGAGGTTCAAATCGTCCAGTTGCTCAACGCGTGGCGCGCGGCCTTCACGAGCGGAAACGCGGAGCAAATTGCGATGCTTTATAGCGACGACGCGAGCTTGATCGCAGGGAAAGACGGCAAGCCCTATACCGGCCGGACCGAGATCCGCGCCTTCTACAAAGATTTCCTGGCCAAGCGTCCCCGCCTGTCGATCCGTCCCGCCGCCCTTGCCACCGAATGCGGAGAGGCGACCGTCACAGGTCCCGTCGTCTACCGTATGACCGGGGAGCGGAAGGGAACGCGGCTGCTGCTCGGTGGGCAGTATCAAGCCAAGTTCAAACTGACCGGGGGAAAATGGGAGATCGTGAAGCATTCGCTCGCTGCCGATCCGCGAGCGATCGGCGATCCGTTCGGCAAGGCTGCGGAGAATTCCGCCGAGCCGTCTGCTGTTCCCTAACGGCAAAGAGACTCGAAGGGCGCGACCGGTGCAATGGCAGGGGGGAAGCTTGGCGCGCCCTTCGGTCATGATCCAAGATTTGGTGGCACCTCCTTTCTGGTCGTTGAGGTCCGGAGTGGGAATCAGGCGGACGGATTTTCAGGCCAGCCGCGAAATCATGGGCGCTTGCGCGCCACGAGGGCAGGCAGAGCGCGGAGAGCGACAAGGGAGGCCGCGGCTGCCGCTATCGCGATCGATATCGGGTTCTCGCCGAGCGCCTCTTTGAAAAGGGCGAAGACGGTTCCGTAGAAGGTCGCATCGAGAATTGCGAACGACAGCGACCATGTCCGGACGTCGGTGGCGCTGAACGGCTGGTCGAGGCGCAGATATCCGAGCTTCTTCATCGCCGCCCAAAGACTGGCGGTCAAAACGACGAAGATCGTTATCAGCGCGGAGACTCGAATGAGAAATGCTGCGAAAGGCTCGATCATGGCGAACTCCGTCGGGCGATGAGGCGCATCGGGCTGGCGGAGAATTTCGCTAATTTGGGTGCGCGCTGCTGTTCCGCGCGGAACGCGTCTCGATCGGGCGGGACGGCTGCGCCGCTTCGTTACTGCTGGGCTTGGACCGGCGCGGACGGCGGCAGATCGCGATCATCGGTGAAAACGTAGCGCTTCAGCCGTTCGTTGGTTTCGTTTTCGCGGACGAGAGAGATTTCGCCCTTCTGGTCAGCCTCGATGAGCGCAGACATCATGATGTCGTAGCTCTTGTCGACTGAGCAGAGGAGAATGAGGTCGATGCCGGCGTTCAGCGCTTTCACGCTGGCGCCGCCCAAGCCGTCTCGCGACCGTGTGACGGCTCCCATGCTGAAGTCGTCGGTGATGAGAAGACCGTCGTTGTCCAGGCGCGGTCTCATGATCGAATTGACGACCTTGTCCGAGAACGAAGCAGGCGTCGTGCTGTCGATTGCCGTCAGGCGAACGTGTCCAACCATGGTCGCGACGCCGGGTTCGGTCATCACGCGGCGGAACGGCACCCAATCGCTGAGTTCGAGCTGGCTTGCGCTCGCGCCGATATCGGCCGACATGACGTGGGTGTCTCGGGCGACGCGGCCTAGGCCAGGGAAATGCTTCAACGTGCAGATGATGTTGAATTTCGTCAGCGTATCGCAATACCAGCCGGCGACTTTGGCGACGAGATACGGATCGGCGTCGATGGCGCGCCAATAGAGGCGGGTTTCGCCATCGTTGCGGTCGGCCGTTCCGAGCCGCAGATCGACGACCGGGCCGAAATTCATTGAAATGCCGAGGCGTTCGAGCTCGCGCGCCTGGGTTTCGGCGTATTGGCGGACGGCTCTTTCGCGTTCGTCGTCGGTTTTGAGTTTGGCGATCAGCATGCCAAGCGTGGGCTGCCATTTGAGTGGCGGGGAGAGGCGGGAGACGTAGCCGCCTTCCTGGTCGGCGGCGACGATCAAGCGAGGCAGGCCCTGCTGCCTGCGGATGTTCTGCAGGTTCTCAATATCTTTGGCGACGTCCTGGATCTTACGGCCGCGGACGTTATGATCGGTCACGAAGATGCCGGCGATCGCTTTCTTTTCAACGAGCGGAACGACCTGCGAGAAGCTGTCGAAACCGACGATGATGCGGCCGCCGAGGCGTTCGAGACGAACGGGGTCGGTTGCGAGAATTTCGTCGCGCGTCAGCAATTTTTCAGGCCGGGCTGGAAGGGCAGGCGTTTGCGCTGCCGAGTCCGGTGATTTCTTCGCGGTGCTGGTGTTGCGCTGGGCGCGATGGCGCGGCGAATATCGCTTATGATATTTGCGCCAGCCGGATTTGTAGTATCCGGTACGCGCGTCGACCGAACCGTCCGGCGGCACGAGCAGCGCTACCGACAGCAAAGCAAGCAGGAATGCGCGGATCAATCGTTCGATCATAGCTCTTCAAATTAGCCCGCAGATCCGGACATCGGGCGGCGGCGTTGCATTAAGCTTGTTTTTTTATAGCGGCATCGCCGTTCGAACCAGTCAATCAGTAGATTCTGACCGGAAAGTAGCGTTGGACGAGTTCTTCGAAGCGGCCGGACGCGCGCACGCGATCGAGGGCTTTGTTCAACAGGAGCCTAATCTGCGGATCGGTCTTGGGTACGGCGATGGCCATTCCATCGCCGAAGAACTTGGGCTCGAGAAACGGTCCGCCGCGCATTTCACAGCATTGGCGCGACAGCGTTCCGTTGAGCCAAAAGGCCAGCGAGATGCCATCGTCGAATAAAAAATCAGCCTTTCCGGCGGCCAGTCCCTCGCGCGCCAAGTCGGCATTTTCATAAATTACCAGCGGGCTGTCGCGAAAGAACGCTTTGAGAAAGGCTTCATGCGGCGTGCCACGGGCAACCGCGATGCGCTTTCCGTCAAGACCGCTCGGCGTCATCTCGATCTGAGGGGAATCCTTGCGGCTGGCGAACCGGCCCGGGGTGTGGAAATAGCGGTCGGTGAAATCGACTTGTTTCAGGGCATCCGCCGTCACTTTGTGGCCTGCGATTACTGCGTCGGCGTCGCCTTTCAAGAGGTCGGCGATGAGTTCGTCCCAGGGCCGTACCTTGATATCGCACGAGGTGTTGAGTTCGAGGCAGATGGCGCGGGCGAGATCGACGTTGAAGCCGACGAGAACGCCGTCTTCGTCGTAGAAGTCGAAAGGCGGGTAATCGCTGTCGGTCAGAAAGCGAATGACGACGCGGCGTGGCGGGGTGGCGGTAGCGGACGATTGCGAAGAAGCGCCTTGGTCAGATCCCGGGGCATCCTGCGCGTATGCGGAGATCGATGCCGAAACGCCAACTGCGCCGGCAAGGATCAGGGCGATCGCAAATAAAAATCGGCCAGCCTCTGCCAGGGATCTCATGCCTAAGAAAAACTCCTGGATATCGAGCCATTCATTCGGTGACGTTCCAGCTTTCTTATTTGCGCACTCTGAGCATATAGTCATGTACTGGCTGGACGATGGCGGTCGTCGGCGGGGCCAGTCAGGTGCAGTTGATGTCGGAGCCTCGGCCAAGAACGCCCAAGGTGCGGACTGTCCGCGTGCCGCCGTCTGCCGTTCCCCCAAACGCGGCCGCACCGGGACTCACAATTCCGCTGCAGCCATTCCAACGCGATATTGGCCAACTTGACCGCGCGGTCAACGATCTGCGCCGGCGCGCACCCGACTTTTCCGCTGCCTCTCCGCTGCTTTTGTGGCAACGGGCGAGTTTGTTTCTGGCGCTCTCGGCACTCTCGGCCGGTTTGGTGCTGCTTGACGATTTCGGGGCCGTGCTGTGGTCGCTGACGATCGCCGTGCCGTTTCTGATGATTTCCGTGCTGAGGCTGGCGGCGCTGTGGGATGCGCTTCGGCGGCCGGCCGAGCGACAAGATCCGCGCTGGCTCGACCGCCGGTTCGACGACAGGTTGCCGACGTTTTCGGTGCTCGTTCCGCTTTACCGCGAAGTATCGGTTGTGCCGGGGCTCGTTGCCGCGATGGGGCGGCTCGACTATCCGAACGATCGGCTGGAGATTCTCTTCATTACCGAGGCGGACGACGTCGAGACCCGGCAAGCGCTGCTGCGTCGAGGCCTGCGCGCAAACATGCGCGTCGTGACGGTTCCTCCGGGACAACCGAAAACGAAGCCGCGGGCGTTGAACTACGCGTTGCAGGATGCGCGCGGTACGCTGGTCGCGGTCTTTGATGCAGAGGATCAACCGGATGCCGATCAGCTCCGGTTAGCAGCGTTGGCGTTCGTTCGCGGCGGCCCGCGGCTCGCGTGCGCGCAAGCGCGGCTCGCCATCTCAAATGCCAACGATTGCTTTCTCAGCCGGCAATTCGCGCTCGAGTACGGCGCTCTTTTCGGCGGCTTGCTGCCGGCGCTCGATCATCTGGGTTTGCCAATTCCTTTGGGCGGAACGTCGAACCATTTCCGTCGCGACGTGCTGCTCAAGAGCGGCGGGTGGGATCCGTTCAACGTGACGGAGGACGCCGATCTTGGGATCCGCCTGGCGCGGCTTGGCTATCAGGTTTCGGTGATTGATTCTCAGACCATGGAGGAAGCGCCTGTCCGCTGGAAGGTGTGGCTCGGGCAGCGCACGCGCTGGATCAAGGGCTGGATGCAGACGTACCTCGTGCACATGCGTCGACCTTGGCGCCTGTGGCGCGATCTTGGGGCATGGCGGTTCACAGGGCTTCAGGTGACGATTTCGGCGATGCTCATTTCGATGCTGGCGCATCCGTGGTTCTATGTGCTGGTCGGCATGCAGACGGCGCTCGGCCGCAACGTGCTGCCCGAAAACCAACTTCTGTACTTCGTGTTCGTTGGCGACCTGATTGCGGGCTACGTCACGGCGGCTCTGCTGATCTTGGTTACTTCGAGCAACGCGAGGCTTCCGGGCCGTTTGATTTCGGTCCTGCTTCTGCCGGTCTATTGGCTGGCGATTTCGGTCGCCGCCTACCGCGCCATCGTCGATCTCGCGCTCAGGCCGTTTTTTTGGGAGAAAACGATGCACGGCGTGCGATCGCTTTCGAGCGATCTTCGCCGTCGGCGGGCATGATGTGCGCTGCATCAGAACAATGCTGGAAAATCAGCGAAAAACTGCTAAGCTGCTGGGACTGACGGGAATTTGGGCGGAACTAAATATCGGCCCAAAGGTTTTGTTGGTTGGTTAGTTGCGGCTTGTACCATGAAACGTGCTCTTCAATCGTTTCTCAATCACTGCATCAGGACTGGCGGTCTGACGGTCGTTTTACCAAGCGGGGATCGCTTGACGACCGGAGACGGGACAGGGGTCCCGCTCGTTTTAACGCTCCACGATAGCAAAGCGGGCCGCGAACTTTTCTTTCACCCGCAGTTGGCGCTGGGCGAGCTTTTCATGGATGGCCGGCTCACGGTTTCCGGCGGATCGATTTACGATCTGCTTGAGCTGCTTGGGCGCAATCTGCACAGCCTGACGCCGCCGCAATTCGGGCAGATCAGACTTAGGTTTCGCAATATTCTCGATCGATGGACGAGGAGAAATTCGGAACGCCTGTCGCGCAGCAATGTCCATCATCACTACGATATCGACGACAAGATCTACGAGCTTTTCCTCGACTCCGACCGGCAATATTCGTGCGCCTATTTCGAAACGCCGGATCAGGATCTGGAGGCTGCCCAGCTTGCGAAGAAGCGGCACGTCGTAGCCAAACTGCTCGTCAAGCCCGGGATGAAGACGCTGGACATCGGTTCCGGATGGGGCGGCATGGCGCTCTATCTGGCAAATATCGCCGGTGCCGACGTGACCGGCGTGACGCTTTCGCCGGAGCAGCTCAAGGTCGCCTCGCGGCGCGCGGGCGAAAAAGGTCTGAGTTCGCGTGTCCGGTTCCGGCTCGAAGATTATCGCGCTTTGTCGGAGACGTTCGATCGCGTTGTCTCGGTCGGAATGTTCGAGCATGTCGGCCTCAAGGACTATGACACGTTCTTCAACGTCATATGCCGCTGCCTGAAGGACGATGGCGTCGCTGTTGTGCACTCGATCGGACGCAGCGACGGGCGCAGCGCCATGAATCCGTGGTTTGCGAAATATATCTTTCCGGGAAGCTACGTTCCGTCCTTAGCCGAGGTGTTCCCGTCGATCGAAAACGCCGGGTTGATCGTCACCGATGTTGAGATTTTGCGGCTGCACTATGCGGACACGCTGGCGGCTTGGCGAACGCGCTTTCTGGCTAGGCGAGGCGAGGCGGCCGCGCTTCTTGGCGATCGTTTCTGCAGGATGTGGGAGTTCTATCTGGCGGCAGGGGAGGCCGGTTTCCGCTACGGCGGCCTCATGGTCTTCCAAATTCAGCTGGCGAAGAAGATCGATACCGTCCCGCTCAAGCGCGATTACATAGAGTCCGAGGAAGAGCGGTTGCGGGAACGCGAGGCAATTGTCTTCAATCATACGGTGGCGGCGGAGTGAGGCTGCGGCGGTCGACCTTTAGAAAAACTGAACGGTCTTGTTTGCGGCTTTAGCGTCCGGAATTGCTTGAGGGTCAATAGCGTTGGCGAGTTCGTAGGCGCGCGCTGTGACGGCGTTGAGGGCCGCCTCGATCTTGAGCCGCGCGTGCTCGATCGCGTCGTCGTCGGCGGCGGGAGCTACGAATATCGGATCAGCGGCTACCCACGCCAATTTCGAGAGCGGCAGGTTGACGGTCATTTTGCTCCAGGTGTTGAGCACGATGAATCGCGAGGTCGCTGCGGCCACGGGAATGATCGGACGGCCAGACAGGCGCGCCAGTGTGACGACGCCTTCGCCGGCGATGCGCGGTTTTCGGGGTGGAATGTCGGCCGTCATGGCGACGATCGAGCCGTTCTCAAGAGCTTTCACGGCGGTGCGAAGGGCGTAGGCGCCGCCACGATCTCGTTTGCGATCTCCGGCGCCGGCGCCGCGGATTGAGGAGATTCCAAATCGGGAAAGAACGTAGGCGACTAGCTCGGCGTCTCCATGGCGGGCAACCATGGCTTCAACCGGATATTCCCGCGTGTTGAGATCGGGCAACATCATGAATTGGCCGTGCCACATCGCCATGATGAACGGCACTTGAGAGCGGAGGCGGTCGATGAAATCAGCTGGTTCGTAGACGGTCGACGATGTCCGTCTGACCGTTCGAATAAGGCCGGAGACGAAGCGGCCGGCCACGCCGATCAATATGCGGTTTTTTCTATTGGACGGCCCGGACATTTTCCAATTTGTGCGTGTCGTCGTTCCGATCGAGTTAGGCGGCGATTTGGGAGGCCCTTCGCGCGACGATAGCTCAACTGCGCGAATGGGCAAATGTCCCCCGGTCAAGGGTGCCCCGTTCCAGCGCTATTTGTCTGAAATTTCCGTGTCGCGGTAACCTCGCAAAGCTCAGAGGATCATTTCGATGCCGAAGGCCAAAACGATAGCGGACGTCATCGCGGCGACTGCACAGATCACCGATACAAACACATAATATCCATCGGACGTGTGGTGATCGTCCTCACAGATACGAATTTTTGCAGCATGCTTCTGCATACAGGAACCCAAAACTAGAACAGCTCGAATTTGAAGCGCGCGAAATAAGGCTCAGCGGAAGCACATACAAGCTGCCAGCTTGGAATTGCTGGCTTGCATTTTCGCATTGCGTGCGGCGCTTGGTCCCGCCTCGAGGACACGCCGCCGACGCCCGCCAGCCCATAATTTGTGGGGTTTCGTGTCGGCCGCGGGCCGCAAAATACGGCTTTTCGCCCGCGATCTTACTTTTGGGAATTCCAGAGGAAGGTGCCGCATCGTTCATGATGAATTCATCGGACAGGGTGGAAAAAGGAGGGATGCTGCGGTGCAGCTAAAAATACTCGTCCGAAGACTTTCACGAGGGTAGTTATGGACAAATTTCGGGTCGTCGTCTGGTGTGAATCCTGTCGGGGAGACGACGAAGGCTGCTTCGGGGGATCGTCCGAAGTCATTGGCGCGGCATTCGAAACCGTCGAAGAGGCCGAGCAGGCGGCTGCTCACTACTGCTCCGACCTGCCCTATCGCTATCGCGTCGAACAGGCCGATTTGCATTAGCGAGAAGCGAGGTTCCGGTGCGCGTCAAGTGACGCGCATCAGTTCGCGCTCCTTGCCAAGCGCTTCCTGCAGCGTTCGCTGCGCCATCTGCAGCTTTTTCAGCATATCGTCCCGGTCGGTTGAGGCGTCGAGCGCTTCCGCCAGCAAGTAGTCGGCCTGCGAGACTTTCGCCTCAAGCTGGGCAATCCGGGACCGGGCATCAAAAAGCTCAACCGGTTGGTTGTTACTGACTGCGATGCTTTCCATGATCATGAGCATAATTCCTAATTACCCTCCATTATAACGCACAGCGGGAAGCAGGGTTCCGATGCGCATTTTTTCGGGGTCTTTGAATTTCTCTCGATGAAAGAATGGCTTAGCCATTTCTTTCTGAGCAACATGCGCGTCGGCGCTTATCGGACGCCACAGTCGCAGCCATGGGCAAACGCAATCGGCGACGGCGGTAGACCGGTTTTAATCGTCGGCGTCGGGTGCTGGAACCCGGACAGGCGGGGGCTTTTCGACGCGGCTTTTAACGCACACATGATTTTAGGGTGACGGTTATCGCGGTAGCACGCGAGCCGTCAGGTGGGCATGATCGGAGGGAGGTTTGGACTAACGCAAAGGAAGGAGAGACTATGGCCCTCTTTTCCGATGGAAACCACGATAACCACCCCGGGTTCGGATCTACCGGGGAAGGCGACGGTGCGCTCGATGCGCTGATCATCTTCCTGCTGTTCGCTTTCTCGTTCGCGGTCTGGTTCATCTGTGGCGCGCTTCGGCCGGTTTTGGACGACACCAATCCGAGCCTGATGGCCAATCCCGCGCCGGTCTCGGTCTCGTATACGGATCCGCGGGCGCCCACGTCGAAATAGTGTCGGCCCCTTCAGCTGTGGCTCGATTTCCTCGCTCGTGCCGCGACTGCATGCGGGACGTCCGCATTCTCTTCCTGCGAGGATGGGTCTGCCGATCGCGGCGATTCCCCCTTCGTCTGGCAAGGCTTCGCTTTGATCGACATCTCTTCATCCTGTGTTGAGAAGACGACGACTCGATTGCGGCCGGATCTTTTCGCCATGTAAAGCGCGGCGTCGGCCTGAAGCATCAGATCATTCAGGCATGCGCGTGTGCCGATTTGCGAAATGCCTACGCTGACAGTGCTGCCGAAGAGCTGGCCATTCGACAGGAAGCGCTGCTCGGAAAATTTTTTACGGATCCGTTCAGCGACGGTATTTGCCATTTTCAGCGATGCATCCGGAAGCAGCACGGCGAATTCTTCACCGCCGACACGCGCGGTCAGATCTTCATCGCGGACGGTATCGCTCAAAATGTTCGCGAAGCTCTTCAGCACCGTGTCGCCGAGCGAATGACCGTGCGTGTCGTTGACTTGCTTGAAGTGATCGATGTCGAGGCCGATGACGACGATCGGGGTCGAGGTCCGCATTTCCGGCACGCGATCGAAAAGGGCGCGGCGATTGAGAATGCCGGTAAGCGCATCCGTTTCCGCCTCCAGCTTGTGGCGCCTCGTGATGCGGATCTGATTTAAGCCCAGTGACAGCGCGCCGGCGGCGGTCAACGTCGCCAGACAGGCGATGAGATTGATGTTCGTTGCCCAGTCGTTTTGGGCGCGGTTCATGATCCAGCTGCGGCGATCAATCAACACAGCGGCGCAAAGCGCGAATGATATGCCGGCTACGATATAAAGCGCCGACAGAAGAATGAGCGGCGCGGGTGCTTCTTTGCGCCAACGCCAATACTCCGATCCTGTCGCAAACAGGAGCGCGCACGCGATCGTATCGACGAGGATATAGCAAACACCGTCGTAGCCCAGAAACATCGGGATAGCGATGACCGCACTCGACAAGAGGATCGCCTGAACCATGAGCTTTGCAGGAAACTTGCCGGTGCGAAACTGACGTGCCGCCGCGAAGAAGAACATCAGGCTGATAAGAAGCGCCGAAAACGCGAGCATTCCCAAAGTGGGCGAAAAGTCCGTGACGAAGCGGGCGTAGGTCAGGACGAAAATCGCCAGGACCGCCGCGCCGGTCGCCCACGACAAGAGTTCGGAATTGGTCCGCGTGACGAACCAACTTATCACAAACGACAGTGCCAAACTCGCCGCGGAAAAGCTCATGGCGAGGAGCAAGGAGTGATAGTCGAGTGAAAGCATCGCGGAAAAATCGGCAAAGAAAATTTTGCCGAGGATGATGCTCACTTCCTAAGATCAAGTTAGCCGCGATGACGCGTGGTTAAGGATGTCCTTCGCCGATCGGCAAAAAGCCGGTAGTTCATCGTCGTTTGCTTAGGGAACGGCCGTCTCAGAGCGGATCGCGCTTCAGCGCCTGGCAGAGGCAGTGGGGGCCGCCGCCTCCGAGCGTGAACATCCTGAGGTCGGGATCGAAGACCTCGATGCCGTGAGCGCGCATGCGTTCGTTCAAATCTTTATTGGCGGCGGTCGAAAGCACGCGGTCGTTGCCCAATGCGACGATGTTGGTGCCGAGCTGCGTCGCGTCGTGGTATGAGACGGGCAAGATTTCGTAGCCCTTCGATTTCAGCAGATCGAGAAACCAGGGCTGGTGTGCATCCGGGGCGACGGCGACGAGCTTCTTGTTGATGAAGCCGACCGAAACGTCGAGGTGGACGAAATGCGATGGGAAGGGCACGGCGTAGGCTTCCCATCCCTTTTCCCGGAACCAGGAGCACATCTGCTCGGCCCCTTCCTTTTCCGAGCGTTCGCCGCCGTAGCCACAGAGCACGAATCCCGGCTCGACGACCATGAAGTCGCCGCCTTCAAAATGGCCGGCCGTGATCATGTTCCAGATCGGTATGCCGGCTTCCTCGTAAAACTTCAGCGTCAGGGCGTAGTCGCCGCGGCGGAAGCGCGTTTGCAGTAGCGTGATGACGGCGCCGAATGGTGTCATCACGCTCGAGTCGCGGGCGAAGACGCCGTACTTCAGCTCAGGACGCGCATCGAGCCAATGACAGGTGACGCCGGCTTTCTCGAAGACGTCGACCATTTCGCGATGTTGCGACATGGCGGCCTGCGCGTCGAAGTGCAGTCCGAGAGCTAGCGTCTGGCGCGATACGGCGCCAACGGGGCGCCATTCAAAGTAGTCGGGTTTGCCGAGAAGAACATGCCGCAGCACGCCGGTTTCTGAATCCAATCCCCACGGAACGGAGACGGTTGCCACGTTCATGCCAAGACCTCGTAATGCGCATCGGTCGGAGCGCCCTTGTTGATGCAGATGATGTCCTGCGGGCAGGCGGACATGGCGACGATGCAGTCCATTTCGGCTTTCAGAACGACATAGTCGCCGGGCTTGGAGACGGGTTCTTTCCAGCCGATGCTGCCGTCGGCGTTGACCGGAATGTTCATCCAAAGATTGAGCGGGGATGGAACTTCGGGCGGCGTGAGGCCGAGGCCGGCAAGGCCCGCGCGCAGATTATCGGCGCAGTTGTCGTGGTAATCAGAAACGCCCAAGCCCTGATAGCGATAGATGTCGCAGGCCGCGATGAACGTGTCGTGCACGCCGGGCGAGGTGTCTTCCACCAAGGTCAGGATCGGCCGCCGCTTGTTGGTGACGAGCTTGTCGCCAGCGAGTGGGCGGATGCGGTCGATGGCGGCACGCATGTGCTCCATCGACAGGAATTCGGCGAGATCGTGGGCGTTGAAGGCCCAGGTGTCGACGACCTGATGGCCGTGCGTGTTGATGATCTTGATCGATTGGCCGGCTTTGAGCGCGACCGCGCGGCCCTGGCGCGCCGGGACGATGTGGATGTCGCTCATCACTTATCCTTTACGTTCGGGAATTCTTTGCGGATCGCGGCGGTGACGCCTGTGACGTAATCGTCGGCGAGCAGCTTGCCCTTCTCTGCGGAACAGCCGTGCGCGGGCGACAACACGCCGGAGCATGGCACCCAGCCCGTGCGCGTCGGATAGACGTCGTAAGGGGGAAAGCTCGCGGGCTTGTCGTCCGGCAGAACCGAAAGATCGACGAGATGGGGATGATGGTGGAGCATTAGGGATGTTTCCATCACGGCGGCGTGCTCGAGGTCGTAGCCGGGGAAGCCATCGGGAAAGATCTTTTCGAGAGTTTGTCGTCTGGTGAAGTCCCAATATTCCAGGCGCATGACCTCGAAATCGTGGATGCCCATGTAGGCAAGTTCGCGCCGCGCAAGGTCGACGCCTTCGATGGTGAACATCATGTTTTCGTAGTGGCCGTTAATCAGCACGAGCCGGCGCGCGCCATGGCGAGCGAATTCCTTGATGACGTCGCGGAGCACGTGAGCCAGGGTATCGGCGTCGAGGCTGGTCGTGCCGCAGAAGTGATTGCCGCCGCCCATTTTGGGTTGCGATTTGTAGCCGAACGACAGGACAGGGGCGACGATCGCATCGAGCTGTTTGGCGACGCCGGCGGCGACTGCGGTGGCGAGCATGGCATCCGTGCCCATCGGCAAGTGCGGTCCGTGCTGTTCGGTGGCGCCTGTCGGCAGAAGGATCAGCGCGCCATCCTCGATGCGCTGCTGGTACGTCGTCCAGCTCATCTCGTTCATGAAAATTCGGTCGGTCATCTTCGTCCTTCCATCAAACCATCGAGGCGCCGCCGTTGACGCCGATCACCTGTCCGGTGATGAAGCTCGAACCGGGGCCCGCAAGAAACATGACCACTTCGGCGACTTCATCCGGCCGGCCGATGCGGCCGAGCGGGTTCGACGTTTCGAGACGCTTCCATTCTTCGGGCAAGTTGTCGAAGTCGAGCAGCGGCGTGTCGGTCGGGCCCGGCGCGACGGCGTTGACGAGAATGTCGGGGCCGAATTCCTTCGCCCAGCAGCGCACCATGGCGCTGATGCCTGCTTTCGACGCGCAATAGGCGGCGTGATGCTCGCGTCCGAGCTGAGCGAGTTCGGAGCTGAAGAGAATGATCTTGCCGCCCTTGCTCCGGCTCTTCATGGCGCGCACGGTTTCGCGGGTGATCAGAAACGAGCCGATGAGATTGACCTCGAGGACCTTCCGGGCATCGGCGACGGGTGTTTCGAGCAACGGGCCATAGCGGAAAATGGCGGCCGAATTGACCATCACGTCGATACCGCCAAGGGCGATGTCGGCGGCTGCGACGGCTTCGGCGACCTGGATTTCGTCGGTAATATCGGCGCGGAATGATAGCCCGGAGGAGATAGGAGCGGCGTCGAGCCTGGCAACATTGGCGCCGTTTCTTTCCAAGAGGTCGGCGGTCGCCAGCCCGATGCCGCTTGCGGCACCGGCAACGACGATCTTGAGGCATTCGACAGTGCTGCTCATCCGAGGAACTCTCCGCGATCGACGCCGATGGCCTGGCCGGTGATGTTCGCGGCGAGATCGCTCGCGAGGAACAGGTAAAGACCCGCGACGTCCGACGGCTCCATCAGGCCGGGTAGGCACTGGGTTGCGGCGACGTCGGCGAAAATATCGGCGTCGCTCCGGCCGGATCGCTCGGCCATTGCGCTGGCAGATCGAAGCGAGGCGACGGTGCGTACCCAGCCTGGGCAGACCGCATTGACGTTGATGCCGCGGGGGCCGAGTTCGCGCGCGAAGGTGCGCGTCAAGCCGACGACGGCGTGTTTCGATGCGATGTAGGCAGCGAATTCCCCGACGGCGCTTTTCGACCAGACGGAGGCGGTATTGATGATGCCGGCGCCGGGCTTCAGCAGCGGCAGGGCGGCGCGCGTCACGTTCCAGGTGCCGCGGACGTTGATGTCCATGATGCGCGCGAACGTGGCGTCGACCTCGTCGCTTGGATCATCGAGCGGGGTGATGAGTTCGAGACCGGCATTGTTGACGAGAACGTCCAGCTTGGCGAATTCCGAAAATACGCCCGCGACGGCGCCTTTATTGGTGATGTCGCAAACGAAGGCGCGGATTGAGCGGCCGCAGGCGCGTGTCAGCTTCGCGGCGGCGTCGTGGATCGCTTCGTCGTCTGCGAGGATTGCGAGGTCGGCACCGGCATTGGCGAAGCCTTCGGCGATACCGAAGCCGATGCCACGGCTCGCGCCGGTGACGAGTACGCTCTTGTTTTTGAGGTCGATAGGCATGCGTTTCCTGCGGCGCTTGGCGCTCTAATTTTCGTGGCCCGCGGCAGCGCGGACGAATTTCAAGACTTCGGTTCGGAGTTTGAAGAAGCGTTCGCTGTCGCGTAGCTCGAGGGTGCGTTCGTTGCCGAGCGCGGCGGCAATATCGACCTCTTCCAGCATGCGCGCCGGGCGCTTTGAAAAGACGATGATCCGATCAGCGAGGAAGACGGCTTCGTCGACGTCGTGTGTGACGAAGATGATGGTCTTGGCGTCCTGCTGCTGAATGCGACGTAGTTCGAGCTGCAAGTCTTCGCGGCGCTGGGCATCGAGGGCGCCGAACGGCTCGTCCATCAGCAGGACGTCGGAGCCGGCGGCGAGCGTTCGGGCGATGGCGATGCGCTGGCGCATGCCGCCAGAGACCTTGTTCGGATAGGCGTCGGCGAAATCCGACAAGCCGACAAGCCGCAAATAGTGGGCAAGCCGCGCCTGTTTGCGCTCGGGCGTCATGTCGAGCCGGTATTTCATTCCATAGGCAACGTTCTGCGCGACGGTCAGCCAGGGAAACGACGAATAGGACTGAAACACCATGCCGCGATCCCGGTCGGGGCCGTCGATCGGTTGGCCGCGCAGCCGGATCTCGCCTTCACTCGGGGTTTCGAGACCGCCGACCATGCGCATAAGTGTGGTTTTGCCCGAGCCGGAAGGGCCGAGGAATACGATGAACTCGTTGCGCTTGACGTCGAGGTTGAAGGTCGGCGCAACGACTTCGAGGTCGCCGAAATATTTGGCGATGCCGTCGAATACGAGGTAGGGAGCGGGTGTCACTGTGCGCCTCTCAGAGATAACGGAAAAGGCGCTTGTGCATGAGGCGCAGGAGCTGATCGGTCAGGAGGCCGATCAAACCGATGGTGACGACGCCTGCCATCACCTCCGACGTATTCATGTATCGCCGCGCCGCCCAGATGACGAAGCCCAGGCCGTTATCGGCAGCGACGATCTCGGCGATGATCAGATAGGTCCAGCACCAGCCAAGCGTGATGCGGAGGTTGTCGAACAGGCTCGGCAGCATAGCGCGAAAGGCGACATCCTTCAGCATCTGGAACGGCCGAGCGCCGACGGTATAGGCGATCTCGACATATTCCTGCGGGACGCGGCGCATGTCGTCGGCGACGAGCAGTACGAGCTGAAAGAAGGTTCCGAGCCAGAGAAGAAAGATCTTCGTCGTCTCGCCGACGCCGAACCAGATGATGCTCAAGGGCACGAGCGCGGGCACCGGCAGATAGCGGATGAAATCGATGATCGGCTCGAGGGCCGCGCCGACGCCGCGAAAGCTCGACATGGCAATGCCGATCGGCACAGCCATGACGACCGAAAGCGCGAAGGCGACCCAGACTCTCAGCGTCGAGATGCCGGCATTCATCAGCAAATTCTTTTGGGTGATCATCGTCCACAGCGTCTCGACGGTGACGCTGGGGGGCGGCAGGAAAAGCGAGTTGATCCAACCGAGCCGTGTCGAAATTTCCCAGGCAGCGAGCACGAGCAGGCTCGCGGTGACCGACGTCAGGATCTGGGCGCGTTTCGACAGCGTGCCGCGGAACGCAAAAAACTGATTGCGAACCGTCTTGCGGACACTCGGCGGATGAGAGATCGGCGTGGCAGCCGATGTTTCTCCGGCATCCGCCGCCGTCGATAGTGTGGCTTTGCTTGTCACGCGAAATCCGGCTCGGCTGTTTCGCTAGTCTTACTTCACGTCGGCTTCGGTGATGCCGGCCACGATCGAACTATCGATTTGGTCTGCGGCCTTCAGGTTGTGATCGGCGGCGCCGTTCTCGAGGTTCAGCTGCATCACTTCATCAAAAACTTTATAGAGCGAGCCCGGCGCTCCCGGTTTGCCGAAGTATCCGGCTGTTTGCGCGTAGCCGGTGTAATCCAGGCTGCCGTCGATCGAGGCGGCGAACTCTTCGGGCGTCAGATTGAAATGGGGGGCCGACAGCTTGATGAAGTCGGCCTTGTTGGTCTTGAAGTAATCGATCGCCTTGAAGATGCCGATCATGAACTTCTTGTATTTTTCCGGGTTGGCCTTGAGATCATCCTGGCGGACGATGATGACGTCGACGATGATGCCGGGATACTGAGCCGACGAAATCAGAACGTGCGGATTGCGCTGTTTGATCTTGTCGACGGCCTGGGAAAGGTTTGGCTGATAGGAGACGACGGCCGAGATCGACGGGTCGGCGAAAACTGCGACGGTATCTGCGGTCGCAATTTGCTTCACATTGAGGTCGGCGAGGGTCAGCCCCTTTTTCTTCAGCTCCATCTGGAGAAGCAGGCGGCCGGGAATGTTGGGTTCGGAAGCGACCGTCTTGCCCTTCAGCTGCTCGACCGAGGTGATGTCGCCGGGCGCAAGGACGCCGTCGCCGCCGAGAGATTCATCGATGGTGCCGATGATGACGCCGGGAGTCGTCGCATCGCGCGGCTTGCCCTGGTATTCGCCGACGGTGCGCATGTCCATCTCGATGTCCTTGCGGACCATGGCGGCCATGACGTTGGCGCGCTCGTCTTCGAACTTGATATCGACGTCGATGCCGAGCTTTTTGAAGTAGCCAAGGTCCTGCGCGACGAAAACGGGAGCGTAGCCGCTCCAGGTCGGGCAGAGAATGCGGATCTTGTCGTCAGCCCGCGCGGCTGTCGAGATCGACATGCCAGCCCAAAGTGCCACTGCCAGACCGACGCCGGCGAACTGCCGGAAACCTACTCTGTTATGCATGGTCAAAACCCCTCGCTGACGACACCACTTGTCCGGCGAAGAGTTGGGCAAAATAACATCTATGAAAATATTGATTATTTGAACGATACATTGAAAACTGTCGATGTAATGTGACCCGGCTTTGCGCGAGGTGTCCGGATGCGTCGGCTCGACAATATCGATATCCGCCTGTTACGCGTGTTTATGACGCTGGTTGAAGCGCGTAGCTTCGCTGACGCGCAAATCGCGCTTAACCTGTCGCAACCGACCCTCAGCACCCACCTTGCGGCGCTTGAGCGCAAGGTCGGCGGGCAATTGTGCGTACGCGGACGACGCGGTTTCCGGCTGACGCCGTTCGGAGAGGCGACGTATATCGCCACGCAGAAGCTGTTCGCGGAGATCAGCTCGTTCGAGGAGCGGGTCGGGCAGTATAATGGCCAGCTGGTCGGGCGACTGCGGATCGGCATCGTCGACGGCATCGTGACCAATTCGGCGCTGGGCCTACAGCATGTTGTCGGCCGGTTCATGGAGAATGCCGAGAACGTCTTCATCGATCTCGAACTCGGGACGCCGCATTACCTGGAGCAAGCCATCGCGGACGGGCGGCGCGACGTGGTGATCGGGCCTTTTTCGCAGAAGGCGCCGGGCGTGACGTACGTGGCGCTGCATCGCGAGCCGCACGGCCTTTATTGCGGCAAGGGCCATCCGCTGTTCGAGGCGCCGACATCGGCGATTACGCGGGAGGCCATAGAGAAGGCACTGTTTTCGGTGCGCGGCTATCGCCAGTTCGATGATCTCTATCGCGCCGATCATCCCCGTGCGACGGGCAATGTCGTGCAGATGGAAGCGCAGGTGATGCTGATCCTGTCGGGATATTTCATCGGGTTTCTGCCGCGCCATATCGGCGAGAACTGGTCGAAGCAGGGGCTGATGCGCGAGATCAGGCCGCAGACGTATCAGTTCGTTTCGAGCCATTTTGCGGCTTACCGGAAGAGCGATGGCGACCGGCAGCTGGTGCGAAGCTTCGTGCGCTTTCTCAGCCAGCATGCCAACCAGACGCGGAAAGGCGGGGCGGCCGGAAAAGCCGCGTAAACTGCGTATTTTGCTCGGATTCTGATCTGGGTCATAGCTTCGTTGCTCAAGCCCGCCACCGAGTTGACGCGCGTCAATTCTCGGGTCTCGCGCGGATCTAACGTTGGCCTCCTATTTGGGAGGAAACGATGACACCTATCGAGTCCTATTACTTGGCCATGTGCGTCGGAGCGCTGATCGTGTTCGGGTTCGCGCTCGGATACAACACATGGACCTGGAAGCGTTCGCAGACGGAGGCAAACGCCAAGGCGGAATCTGCGGTTTATGCTAAGCCGCAGCAGAAGCTGGCCGCGTAACCGGCACGCTTAGAAATTTCGCCCAATAAAAAAGGGAGGGGATTTCAAGTCCTCTCCCATAATTTTTTCTGAAATGGCGGGCATTGGGCGTGGCTACGCGCATCATCAGCCGCGCGGCGATGTGCGAATCGAATTGATCAGGAATTCGTCGGGTTGCTGGAGCGGGCGAAGGGAATCGAACCCTCGTATGCAGCTTGGGAAGCTGCCGTTCTACCATTGAACTACGCCCGCCAACCCCGCGAGATTCTTTGGGTTGTGGCACTTTCCCCGCGTTCTCGCAAGCGAGCCTCATATGTCTTTCGGCCGATGCGTTGCGTTTACAGAAATTGATCGGCGAGGCGGCGGTCAGATGATAAAGTGCGTCGTGCTTCGGGAGGGGACAATGAAGTTCGGCGCGATTCTGTTTTGGGCCATTGCAATGACGGCCGGGGTGCTTTTTGCCGGAGCGGCGTGGGCGGGCGATGCCGGACCGGCGACCGGCGGGCAGACGTCCTCCAAGCTCGATCAGCAGATCAATCAGGCCGTCGGGTCCAACGGCGCGTCGGAGGATGTCGACGCGCGAATCAAGGACCTCGACGCGACGCGCGCCGCCATCGATGAGAAAAAGCCCGCGACCATCAGTCTGGGCGTCAGCGGCTGGGTCACCCAGCAAGTGCAATACAACATCAAACAGTAACTTTCCCGCTTGTGCGGGCTGAGCAGCGGCCTGCGGGCGCGAGCCACCTGAGGCGCGCCGGCAGGCCTTCGTTGCGGTGTTTTTTCAAGCCTTCTTGGCGAGAAGATCGCGGATTTCCTTGAGGTATTCTTCTGTCGGGGTCGGTGGCGGCGGGGCGGCAGCGGCTTTTGGCTTCTTCATCGTATTGACGGCCTTGACGAGCAGGAAGATCGCGAAGGCGGTGATCATGAACTTGATGATGGCGTTCAGGAAGATACCGTATTTGATGGCAACAGGGTTTGTCGGGGTCGGGATGTCGACGGAAAGACTGGAGAAGTCGATCCCCGCCATCAAATAGCCAATCGGGGGCATAACGACGTTATCGACGAGGGACGAGACGATCGGAGCGAAGGCAGCGCCCATGATCACGCCGACGGCGAGATCGATGACGTTGCCGCGCATGGCGAATTCCTTGAATTCGTCAAATATCTTCATTCTGACTGTCCTTCCGTGCTGATGTTGCCGTTCCCGCCTGGGCAATCGCGATCGATCTGTTAGACCGCCTTGCACGATTCCCGGGCAAAACTTAGGGGATAGCGGGACTGACGACAACGGAACGTTGGTCAGAGACCGTCGTCGGGGCGAGGGCGGGGGTATTGGACACGTTTCGGCGGGGACGGGCATAATCGGTTGGTCGTGCTTCGTCTGTCACGGATCGGGCTTGGAATTCGGGGGGAATGGGATGATTGAACGGAAAGAACGCAAGCCCTATTGGCGCCATACGAAGTGGCAGGTTCTGGCCAGCATCATTCCCTTTCTGGCCCTCGTCGTCGTTTTGCCGCTCTACGCCGAGCAGCTCAATGCCAACCGGTTTCTCGGCTTTCCGCTGGGGTATTTTCTCGCCGCTCACGGGTTTTTCGTCGTGGCGCTGGTGACGGTCGCGAGCTACGTCAATCGCCAGAATGCCATCGATCACTGGCACGGCGCCCACGAAGACAATTGAGGCCCGGCCATGGCGTTCAGCGCACGCGCGAGGATGGTCAACCCGCGCCTCGGCACGTACTTCAGCATCTTCGCTGCGCTCTACACCGCGCTGTTCCTTCTCATTCTGATTTTCGAACAGCTGAAATTCTCCGAGCACTTGTTGGCCGGCGCCTTCCTGGCGGTTCCGATTTTCATTTATGCCGCGATCGGCCTGAGCGTCGGGACCAACGAGATCCTTTGCTATTTCGCGGCCGGCCGGCGCGCGCCGGCGATCTATACAGGTCTTCTGCTCGGAGCCTCCGCCATCGGCGGCACGTTCATCGTCGCGGGAACGGGCGCGTTCTTTTTCTCAGGCTTCGATGCGCTGGTGCTGCTGATGGGCACGCTGACAGGTTTCGTCATCATGGCGATTGCGCTGGCGCCGTTCTATCGCAAATTCGGCGCGTTCACGGTGCCGAGCTATCTCGGCCGCAGGTTCGAAAGCCGGACGCTCAGGGTCATTACGGCGGGCGTGGCGGCGGTGCCGATGCTGCTGGTGCTGTCGGCGGAGCTTCGGGTCGGAGGCGGGGTCGCTCAGCGCCTGGTCGGAGGGAGCGCCAATAATCTCATTTTGTTGCTGGCGCTGACGGTCGCCATTTCGACGGTCGCTGGAGGAAAGCGGTCGTTCACCTGGGCCGGCGTCGCTCAGTCGATCGCGCTTTTTCTCGCATTGCTAGGAGTGGCCACGACGGTCAGCGTCATTGTGACCAGCCTTCCCATTCCGCAACTCGCGAACGGGCCGATGGTGCGCGGGCTCGTGCGCAACGAGGTCAATGAGGGACTGCAGTTCATCAACGTCTGGCCGCTTGCCTTTCAGTTGCCGCCGGAAGGCTTTGCCGCGCTGACGAAGCCCTACACGCAGCCGTTCGGTGCGATCGGCCCGCTGGCGTTCATCATAGGCGTTTTCGCCATTGCGACCGGCATCAGCGTCGCGCCTTGGCTGCTGCCGCGCGTGGCGGCGTCGCCCAGCGTTTACGAGGCGAGAAAGTCGCTTGGGTGGGCGACCGTCTTTTCGGGCTTGGCGCTTCTGACGGTTTCGTCGATTGCGATCTTCATGCGCGATTTCACGCTCGAGGTGGTGATGAAGGATCGGCTCGGCCCGCTGCCGCAGTGGCTGTTTCAAGCGGCGGCGCAGCACATCGCAGCTTTCGATCAGGCGTCGCCGCATCTGGGTTTCGAAGGCTTGAAGTTCGATCGCGACGGCGTGCTTTTCGCCCTGCCGCTGGTCGTCAACCTTCCTTCTGCATTTTCGTATCTTCTGATGGCCGGAGCTTTGGCGGCGGCGCTCGTGACGGCGAGCGCGACGACTGTGTCGCTTGCCGCGGTCCTCGGTGAGGACGTCGTCCAAGGCATGTCGTGGGAGCCACCGTCGCCCATGCGCCGGATATGGACGATGCGGGGCTTCATTGTCGTCGTCGCGTTTTGCGGAGCAACGCTGTCGATCGCTGCGCCGACCGATCCGTTGCGTTTGGTGCTGTGGGCGCTGTCGATAACGGGATCGAGCCTTTTCCCCGTCATGGTCCTGTCGATCTGGTGGAAGAGATTGACGGTCAGCGGCGCGGTCGTCGGCGTCGTATCAGGTTTCGTCGCGGCGGCTTTTGCCATCATGACGGGCGAGGTGGGAGCGCTGTCGTCGCCCAGTCCGATAGCGGGCATTCTCGGGCTGCCGGTCTCGTTCGCGTTCGCGATCGGCCTCAGCCTGATGCGGCCGGAGGCCGACCGGCACGGGCTGGAAGTCGTGCGCGATATCCGGGTTCCCGGAGGGGAGATCATCTACGATCGAGAGATGCAGCGGCTGCAGCTTCGCAAGCATGCGCGCACTTAGGGCCGTGTGCGCGGGCTCTCAGATGGAGCAGGATTGCTCGGGCCTTCCGAGCCCTCTAAAGAACAAGCCATGACTATTCGCGATCGTTTGGATCTCTATCCGCCTCTCGTGGCTAATCGGGAGTACCGTTTGCCGGTCAGCGGCGGGCACGCGCTCCACGTCGAAGAGTGCGGCAATGCCAACGGCCAGCCGGTCATCATTTTGCACGGCGGCCCGGGCGGTGGCTGCAACCCGACGATGCGCCGGTTTCACGATCCCGATCGCTATCGCATCGTGCTGTTCGATCAGCGCGGATGCGGCCGCTCGACCCCGAATGCATCGCTCGAAAACAACACGACCCATGATCTCGTGGCCGACATCGAACGCATTCGTACGGAGCTGCGGATCGAGCGCTGGCAGATTTTCGGCGGCTCGTGGGGCTCGACGCTGGCTCTTGCCTATGCGGAGAGCTACCCCGAGCGCGTGACGTCGCTGGTGCTGCGCGGCATTTTCCTGCTGACGCAGGCGGAGCTCGCCTGGTTCTATCAGGATGGTTGCAGCTGGCTCTTCCCGGAAGCGTTCGCGGAATTTCAGCGGCCGATCCCGCAAGACGAGCGCGGCGACATGATCGGCGCCTATCATCGACGGCTGACGTCGAGCGATCTCAGCGTCAGGCTCGCAGCGGCGCGGGCGTGGAGCATCTGGGAAGGCACGACGCTGTCGCTGATCCCCGAAGCGGACCGGGTAGCAAGGTTCGGTGCGGACAGCTATGCACTGGCATTCGCGCGGATCGAAAGTCATTACTTCGTCAATGCCGGCTTTTTCCGGCGCGACGGTGAGCTGCTGCTCGAAGCACATCGGCTCCGGGACATTCCTGGCGTGATCGTTCATGGGCGCTACGATGTCGTCACGCCGGTCAGGAACGCAGTTATGCTGGCGAAGGCGTGGGGCGGCGCGGATCTGCGCATCGTGCCCGACGCCGGCCATGCCATGACGGAGCCCGGCATCGTTCACGAACTTATCCGGGCCACGCGGAAGTTCGCGGGCTGACGATTATCTAAAGTGCACCTTTGGGAGCAGGCGACGCATCGGGCGCCGGTGGGGGAGGAGGCGTGTGCCCGTCCGGCGGCAGCGGCTTGTCGAGATCCTTGATGTGGTCGCGGATCTTTTTGTAAACGCGCGACATGTAGTCGAGGGCCTGATCGACTTCTTCTTCGCTCGGCAGCTGTGATACGCCGCCCGGCGGACCGTCAGCCAATGGGCCGTCCAGCGGTTTGCCCGGCGGCCGCGTTTCGAGAAGATCTTCGAGTTCTTTGACACGGGCTTTGAGGTCGCGATTTTCGGCTTCGAGGCGGGTAATCGCGTTCGCCGGAACGATCGCGGTTTCGTCGGAGACGGCCTTGCAGCTCCATTGCTCCGCCGACTTCGCACACATCGAGACGGCGCCAGTCTGTTTGTCGAGACGCAGGACTCCGCCATCGACGGGCGAAAGCGCAAAACGGTCTCCCGCATTCTCGGGGGACTCCGCAACCGATGGGGTCGCCAGCAGGGAAAGGGTGAGCAGTCCGAGACAGGCGATGGTTGGCGTCTTCAGCATCATTTCCGAACTCCAAGCAGGGGCGTTGAACCCGAGATGGTCATATCGACCGAGTGTGGCAAGACGGCCGAGGATCATGCGCAACTCGAATCGGCTCGTAAATTCCCCGAGGCAAAGGTTTTGCTCGGCTAAAAGTTTACGACAATAAGCTGCTGAAATATTTAAAGTTTTATCAAAACGGCACGAATTTTAACGGACCGTTTACCCGCTCGGCGGAAGAGTCTGCCTTTAGCTGAATTGTGCCGCGTCCGCCGACGATTGCATTCGACCTGCGCGGTACGGACCCCCTGACGTCCTGAGCCCCGCTGCCGTTGCGCTCTCCCCGGACCGTCAGCAATCGCGCTGTCTTGAGGGGCAAATGTCGAATTCGGAAATGAGCGGAGAACGCCGGGAAGGAAAGGACCCGCTCGAGTCCGGCGACGACACCCGCGACGAGCTCAAATCGATGCTCGATGTCATGGCCTCGCAACTTCAGGACGCTGACCGGCGGCACATGGCGGCGCTCAATGAAATGCAGGACAAGATCGCCGGCATGGGGCGCGAAGCCGATACATTGCGCGCGCGCATTCCGGATCAATTCGCTCCGGCATTCGAACGCATCGAAGCGGGTATCGGTGAACTTGCGCATCGGCTCGCTGATGCAGCTCCGGCTGCGAACGTCTCGCGTCCACGCAAGGTGGCGGCAGGCCAACGCTCGGGGGCGGCCGATCCTTTCGATCCGTGGGATCAGGAATCGGCCGATGCGTTCGCGGGTCACTTTGCTCCGGGAGGCGCCGTTTTTCCCGCCGAGAGCGCAGGCGGTGAAACCAGCAGCGGCGGCGCGCTTGCTCCCCACATCGACGAAACCTGGATCGAGAACCGGTTCGCCGAAATCGTCCGCGGACTGGAATATTCGCTGGCTAATCTGAAGCCGGACAAAGGGCTGTCGGAAATAACCGATCGGTTCGATCATTTCGAACGGCAATTCTCGAAACTGTTCGAAGGTGTCGCGACGCATGACGATTGCGCCGCCGTGCAGCAGGTCGAAAAGCACATGGACGAGATGATCCGGCATCTCGAAAAGACGAACGTGCAGCTCGATCGTCTGGAGACGATCGAGACGAAGCTCGGTGATGTTTCGAAGACGCTGGCCGAGCTGCAGACGCAGGCGCCCGCGTTGGCATCGGGTGGCATCGACGTGCAAGCCATTGTCCGGGCAGCAGCCGAAGAGACCGCGCAGCGCTTTGCGAAGCATCCCGTCGATCATAAGGATACCGCGGCCGACGAACTGCGTCCGCTGATCGAGCAGTTGATGTCGGAGAGCCGCCACAGCAGCGAGCAGACGGCAGCCATTCTCGATACGATGCAGCAGGCGATGGTGCGCCTGATCGACCGCGTCGATGCGATCGAAGCGGTGCCGATGCCAACGGCGCCGGCTTCGGGCAATGACGCCGTCAGCGACGAAGCTTCGAGGCCTGGCGCGGGATCGGAGAAAGCAGCGGAGTGCCGCACAAGCAGCTCTTATCCGGGTGCGAATTCGCCAGTTGTTCATTCGGGCAGCGATGAACTCGACATCCCACTCGACGAGATGGTCGCGAGGACCGAAAAGCTACGGCAGGAATTCGCCGCCGACGCACGACGCGCGAAGATGCGGCTCGGCTCGGATGAGTCCGATATCCTTGAGCCGGTACTGCCGGCGCAATCGATGCCGTCGGCCGATCCCACAATTGCGCATCCGGGCAGCCGTCCGATCCGGCCCTCGGCACGGGCCGCCAAGAATATGTCCGGGCCGTCAGCACCGTCTCCTCGATTGATGCTGGTGGCGGGTCTGGTGTTCGTGCTCCTGGCGGGCCTCTGGTACACGTTCGGCTTCGAAAAGCCGGAACCAAGTGCCTCTTCGCAAGCTGTCTCGGGCACCACCGTGGAGAAATCGGCTCCCGTGGGAGCCGGCACTTCGGCATCGCCGTCCGCTGCGCCTTCGGACACGACACCCGCGACCAACGGACCTCGGGGAGATCTTGCTCCGAACGGCAGCGACGACGTCTCGACCGCTGCGTCGGATGACGGCTCGCAGCCGCGGACGGCTCTGCCGATGCTCGGCGTCGCTGTCGATCTCGATCGGCCGGTGACGGAAGAGGAAATGCAGCAGGCTCGCCGCCATCAGGCCATGGCGAACATCTCGGGCGAACTCGGAAGCGCGATGTCTCGGCCAGGGGAATCGGCATCGGTGCCGTCGTCGATGGTGCCGACCGAAGCTGAGACCGAGGGCAATTCGGCGCGCATTCAGACCTCGGCGCAAAATCAGAATTCCGGCCCGGCGCTCCCGCAGGATGCGACGAGATCGGGACCGGTCGACATGCCGTCGGCAATGGTCGGACCGCTGTCGCTGCGGCTCGCGGCATCCAACGGCGATCCGTCCGCGCAGTTCGAGGTTGGCGCGCGCTTCGCCGAAGGCGAAGGGGTGAAGCAGAATTTCATCGAAGCAGCGAAATGGTATCAGCGCTCGGCAGATCAGGGCTTCGCGCAGGCGCAATACCGCCTCGGCACGCTTTACGAGCGCGGCCTGGGCCTGAAGCCCGATCGCGGCCAAGCGGCGAGTTGGTATCAGCGCGCGGCAGAGCAGGGCAACATCAAGGCCATGCACAATCTCGCCGTCCTGAGCGCCAATCAAAACGATCGTTCGCCCGATTACGCGACCGCCGCCAAGTGGTTCGAGCAAGCGGCAAGGCGCGGGCTGCCCGACAGCGAATTCAATCTTGCCGTCCTCTACGAGAACGGGCTCGGCGTGCCGCGCGACATGAAGCAGGCGTTCATGTGGGTTTCGATCGCGGCACGGGCGGGTGACGCGGATGCGATCCGCCGCCGCGATATTCTGCGAGGGAAGCTGACAGCCCAGGAGATCTCGGACACCGAAAAAATGATCGCTGCGTGGCGGATCGTGCCGACAGATCGTACCATCAACGATGCACTGGTGGCGGGCGAACAGTGGAAGAAAAATCCCAAGAACGGTGTGAATGGTTAGCCCCTGGGCTTTCTGATCGGCGCGGCCGGGCGAGGCGGCGATGCCGCCTGCCATTGTCCGTTGGGGAGAAATCCTGCTAGAGGCTAGCCCACTCTCAGCTACCTGCCGTTCCGGGACCGAGAATGACCCTTTATTTGCCGATTGCCGAGATGTCGGTTTCCGTCATCGTCTATGTGGCTCTCGGCCTGAGTATCGGTTTTCTTTCGGGTTTGTTCGGCGTCGGCGGCGGCTTCTTGCTGACCCCGCTGCTGACCTTTCTCGGTGTGCCGGCGGCCGTGGCGGTGGCGACGAGTTCCTCGCATGTCGTGGCGTCGTCGGTCTCAGGTGCGGTTACGCACTATCGCCGTGGCAATATCGATATCAAAATGGGGCTCGTTATGCTGGCGGGCGGCCTGGCGGGCACCTATCTCGGCGTCAGCGCCGTCAAGGTGCTTCGCCGCGCGGGCTATTTCGATCTTACCGTGGCGATCATCTACGTCATTTTTCTCGGCATCGTCGGGACGATTATTTTCGTCGAAGGGCTAAGCGCATCGCGGCAACCGAAGGCGACAGGTGGGCCTGTGCGCAAATCCGGCCAGCATAGCTGGATGGAAGGCCTGCCGTTCAAGATGAGGTTTCCGCGCTCGAAACTTTACATCAGCGTGATACCGCCCATCGTGATCGGAACGTTCATCGGCTGTATGTCGGCGATCATGGGAACCGGTGGCGGGTTCGTGATCATTCCGGCGATGATCTATCTGCTGCGCATGCCAACGGGGCTCGTCATCGGCACAACGCTGTTTCAAGTGCTGTTCGTATCCGCACTGGCGACGGTGCTGCATGCGGTGGAGAACAGGACGGTCGATATCGTCCTCGCTCTGATCCTTATCGTCGGAGGCGTGATCGGCGCGCAAATCGGTGCGTCGGTTGGAGAGAAGCTACGCGGCGAGCACCTTCGAGCTTTGCTCGGCGCGGTCATCCTATTGGTCGCGGCGCGCATGGCCTACGATCTCGTGGTTCCGCCCGCCGATGTATTTTCGCTCGCGTCGATGGCGGGGGCGCGCTGATGCGAACCGCCATCCGCAGCATGATTTTCCTGGCGTTCGTGATGACAAGTGCGGCATCAGCCGAGACGCCGAAAGAGAACGTCGAGGCTGACGCATCGACGCGACAGGTCGCGATCACGTCGAGCTTCACGGGAACGGAAATTCTCGTGTTCGGCGCGGTCGGCAACAGCGTGCAGCCGAGCCCCGAAGCCGGGACCTACGATGTCATCGTCATTGTCGAAGGCATTCCGGCGCCTGTGGTGGTGCGAAAGAAGTCTCGCGTCGGCGGCATCTGGATCAATACGCAAGCACTCAAGTTTTCCTCGGTGCCGAGCTATTACGCCATTGCCTCGACGCGGCCGATCGACGAAATCGCCGACCGGTCGGTGCTGGACGCGCATGAGATCGGGTTCGATCACGTCAGCATGATCCCGGAATCGGGTACCGCCAATGCCGCGGAATTCGAGGCTTTCAAACAGGCGCTCATCCGGCTGAAAGAGGATCAGCACGTTTATGTCCGGTCGGATTTCGGGGTGTCGTTCGTCGGGCGAAGTCTTTTCAGGGCGACGATCGCGTTGCCGCCGAACGTGCCGGTCGCGCCGCTGACGGCGAGGGTCTATCTTTTCAAAGCGGGGCAGCTGCTCGGCCAGTACAGCAATCGCGTCATGCTGCAGCGGGAAGGGATCGAGCGCTACATTCACGAAACGGCGTTGTCCCAGCCGCTGCTTTATGGCCTCGCGACGGTGTTGCTCGCGGCGGCAAGCGGTCTTGCGGCGGCATTTGCGTTCCGGAAACCAGTCTGAGGATCAATCGTCGCGCAACAGGCGGGGGGCGACCGGATACAGGCCCTCGTGGCCCAGCATCCAGACGTCGAGACCGTCGATTCCGAACAACGGCTCGAATGCAAGATCGAGAATGTTCAAGCCGCCGGTGTAGGCGCCGAATGCCGGCATGACAAGGCGGAGGCGGTTGCCGACGAAGCACGGGCGGCGCAGCGACGTGCCGTGAAAGACGAGGCGGGCGGCGGGATGGAAATGCCCGGCGATCTCGTGCGTTGCGGCGCCCGGGCGCGGTTCGTGACGCAGGGCTATGCCGCCGACAACGATTTCCTCGGCGACGTGGCCTGCGAGCGCTCGGTCGATCTTCGGGTCGTGATTGCCGGTGATCCAGATCCAGTCGCGGTCGTCCTGCAGCATGTGCAGCGTTTCGACGTCGGCGGCGTCCATGCGGGAGGCGCCATCGGAATCGTGCAGGCTGTCGCCCAGCGAAATGACGGTTTCGGGCTGGTAGCGGTCGATGACCTTGGCCAGCTTCCGTAGCGTTTCCCGGGTATCGTAGGGCGGCAGCATCTGGCCGCGGGCTGCAAAGGCCGAACCTTTTTCAAGATGGAGATCGGAGACGATCAGCGCGCTTTCGGCAGGCCAATAGAGTGCGCCGAACTGGTGGGCGATGAAGGTCTTGCCGCAGATGTTGACGGGCTGATCGGCGAAATCGTCGAGCCCGATCCGCTCAGGTTTCAGCATGTTCATTGCTGCGCGTCCCCCGTCGCTTCCCGTATCAATTGATCGGCCGCCGCTCGCAGAACCGCATCACGATCGTGACCGTAAACCAGCTCGACGCCGATCTCCAACAGCACCGGCACGGCAAGCGGCGAAACATGGTCGAGAATTTGGTGCCTGATTCGGTCCTTTATGCGAGCGAGAAACGCGCCGAGCCGCTTGATGTCGAGCAATCCCGTGGCGGCATCGGCCCATGCGGCTTCGAGCAAAAGGTGGTGCGGATCGTGGCGGCGGAGCACGTCGTAGATCAGATCCGTGGAAATCGTGACCTGGCGGCCAGATTTCACCTTGCCGGGGTGCCGGCGCTCGATCAGGCCGGCGATGACGGCGGCGAGGCGGAACGTGCGTTTCATCAGCGCGCTTTCGGCGAGCCAGGCATCGAGGTCGTCACCCAGCATGTCTTCGGCGAAAAGCTCAGCGAGCGACAGCCTGCCGTCTGCGATCAGCGCCGAGATGTCGGCGTGGCACCAGACAGCGAGTGCGTAATCATTGGCGACGAAGCCCACGGGATGCGCGCCGATGCGATCCAGGCGTCGCGTCAAAAGCATTCCCAACGTCTGGTGTGCCAGGCGGCCCTCGAACGGGTAGGCGACGAGGAAATGCCGGTTGCCGCGCGGGAAGGTCTCGACAAGAACTTCGTCGGGCGCAGGGACGACTGAGAATTCGGTCTGCAACTCGAGCCAGTTGGCGACAGGGTTCGGAAGCGCCGACCAGACGCTCGGGTCGGCCAGCATGTCGCGCACGCGTCGGGCGAGGTGTGTCGAGAGCGGGAACTTGCCGCCGTCGTAGCTCGGCACCATCGGGTCTTCGGTGGTGGCGCGCGTCACGAAGACCTCGGTGTCGCGAATGCCTTCGAAGCGCAAGACCTGGCCCGCGAAAACAAACGTGTCTCCCGGCGTCAGTTGCTCGGCGAAATATTCCTCGACCTCGCCCAGCACGCGGCCGCCCATGCTCGGTAGCCGCTTGGCGCCGCGATGGGCGATGAGACGGACTTTCAAATGCGGCGCGTCGACGATGGTGCCGATGTTCAGGCGGTATTGCTGCGCGATGCCGGGATTGGCGATGCGGAGTTTGCCGTCGTCGGTTGGGCGAAGCTTGGCGAAACGTTCGTAGTTCCGCAGCGCGTAGCCGCCGGTCGAAACGAAATCGACGGTACGATCGAACTGGCTGCGCGCCAGAGCCGCGTATGGAAGGGCCGAGCGGACTTCGTCGAAAAGCGTCTCAGGATCAAAGGGGGCTTCGCAGGCCATGCCGAGCACGTGCTGGGCGAGGACGTCGAGGGCGCCGCTGCGCGAAAGCTGCGCGTCCTGGTCGCCGGCTTCCGCGGCCTGCTGGGCGGCGCGGCATTCCAAGACTTCGAAGCGGTTGCCCGGTACGAGGAGTGCTTCGGACGGCTCGTCGAGCCGGTGGTTGGCGCGGCCGATGCGTTGAAGCAGCCTGCTTGCACCCTTCGGCGCGCCGAGATGGATGACGAGATCGACGTCGCCCCAGTCGATGCCAAGATCGAGCGTGGAGGTTGCTACGACGGCGCGGAGGCGGCCGTCGGCCATCGCCGCTTCGACCTTCTTGCGCTGGGCAGTTTCGAGCGAACCGTGATGCAGACCGATCGGGAGGCTGGCGTCGTTGATGCGCCAGAGTTCCTGGAAAGCGTATTCCGCCTGCATGCGCGTGTTGACGAACACCAGCGTGAGCTTGTGCGCGAGGATCGCCTCGTAGACCTCGTTCATTGCGTAGCGTGCGGTGTGGCCGGTCCAGGGAATTTCGTTTTCGGCTTCGAGAATTCTGATGATCGGCTTGGCGCCGCCTTTGACCGTGACGATGTCGGACAGATGCGTGACCGTTTCGGGTTCGGTTTGCGCGACGAGATAGCCACGGAGTTCGCTTGGACGCGCGACGGTCGCCGATAGGCCAATGGTCATTACGTCGGGTGCCAGTTTGCGCAAGCGAGCAATGTCGAGCGCCAGGAGATCACCGCGCTTCGACGCCGCGAGTGCGTGAAGCTCGTCGAGGATGATGGTGTCGAGATCGGCGAAGAGATAGGGCGCGTCCGGGTGGCTCAGCAGCAGCGCGACCTGTTCCGGCGTCGTCAGTAGGATGTGGGGCGGCTTGACGCGCTGGCGCTGGCGGCGAGCGAGGGACGTATCGCCGGTGCGGGTTTCGGTGCGCACCTTGAGACCCATTTCGGCGATCGGGTGGTTGAGGTTGCGCTCGACGTCGGCGGCAAGGGCTTTCAGCGGCGAGACGTAGAGGGTGTAAAGTCCTGCGCCGGTCTTTCTGCGCTTTCCCTGGTGGATAGAAATCAGGCTCGGCAGGAAGCCGGCCAGGGTCTTTCCCGCTCCGGTCGGAGCGATGAGCAACGTCGATCGCCGCTGGCGGGCCGCATCGAGCAGCGCAAGCTGATGCGGTCTCGGTGTCCAGCCGCGGCGCGCGAACCAGGCGGCGATTTCAGGCGGCAATTGTACTGCAGATGGGGGCGCGGCGGCGGGCTGCGATTTCTTTCTCGACGTCCGCGCGACCAACGCAGCGCTTCGCGGCTTCGCCGTGCGGCCCGAACCCTTGCGCGATCGGTCCGGAGGTTTGTCTTTGGCTTTACGCGACACGTGTCCGGCTTCGTTGCAATGGGCGCCTGGCCCCTAAAGCGGCTGTTTCGCCCAGTAGTCGGCGTGACGGCCGCGAATGGCTGCGAGGCTCGATTGGCCACCGCTTTTCAATGTCGTGGTGAGGAACGATTTGATCTCGCCGATCAGACCAGGACCTTCGTACACAAGGCCGGTATATAGCTGCAACAATGTGGCGCCGGCTTCGATTTTTTCGAGGGCCTGCTTGCCGCTACCGATGCCGCCGATGCCGATCAGGGGAATTTTGCCGCCGGTTTCCTTGTAGACGCGGGCGAGCATTGCGGTCGAGCGCGCGAATAGAGGCTGGCCGGAGAGGCCGCCTGCTTCTTTTGCCGCGGCCGATTTCAGGCCGGGGCGCGCCAGCGTGGTGTTGGAAACGGCGATGCCGTCGACGCCGTGGGCAAGAATACGCTCGACGATCGGACGAATGTCTTCTTCGGTAATGTCGGGCGCGATCTTGACGACGATGGGCCGTCGCGGCGCGCCATCGCTGATCAGGCGCGTTCGCGTGGCCATGATGCGCGTCAGCAGTTCGTCCAGGGCTTCCGGCGCTTGCAAATCGCGCAGGCCCGGTGTGTTCGGCGATGAGATGTTGACGGTGAAATAGCTGGCGAGCGCATTGAAGCGCACCAACCCCAGCACATAATCTTCGCCGCGATCGTCGCTGTCTTTGTTGGCGCCGATGTTCACGCCGACGATGCCGCCGCGATCGCCGCGGGCTTCCAGGCGCGCGAGCGCGGCTGCGTGGCCGCCGTTGTTGAAGCCGAGCCGGTTGATGAGCGCTTCATCGTCGATCAGCCGGAAAACGCGCGGGCGTGGATTGCCGCTTTGGGGTTTCGGCGTGATCGTGCCAATTTCTGCGAAGCCGCATCCCAAGCCGAGAACGGCGTCAGGAACGCGGGCGTCCTTGTCGTAGCCTGCGGCGATGCCTACCGGATTTGGAAATTCCAGTCCGAAAACCGATTGCGCCAGGACGCGGTCGTCGGTGCTCAGCGGGCGGGGATAGATGCCGCATTCCAGCGCCTTGAGTGAGGCCTCATGAGCTTCTTCGGGGCTGAGCGCAAACAGCGCGGAGCGTGCGAGACGATAAAAGTTTTTCAGCACGCGAACCATTCCTCGTCGATCTGCGCGACGCCGTTTGCATCATTGCTCAATGGCCGCTGCCACATCGCGTCGGAAACTGATATATTGGCGTAGAGATGAGGAAAGAGATCCCCGCCTCGGGATTGTTCCCATTTAAGTTGGGCTCCTAGCTTCGAAGCCTCAAACGCGATGAGAACAAGATCGCCTTTGCCTTTGAAATGCTTTTCTAATGTACCGAGGAGCTGATGTCGCGACGAAAGATGGATGAAGCCGTCGCGATGATCGTCCGCCGAGCCTTGATATATTCCGGACGTGGTTGCTTTAGACCATTCACGAGCGGTAGCAATTTTGAATACGATTTTTGTCATTGCGGAGTTTGAGCTGTGATCGGTTTGCCGCAGGATTTTTATGACGCCGCAGTCGCACGCGAAGTATGGCGTCGATGTGCGGTCGTTGCTATCACGGCTATCCCCGTGCGCAACCCGTTTCGCGTTCCGGGGTTCTGAATTTCAGGTCGCGGTGGGTCTTCAACTCCGCCAACGGCAGTCAAGGGGTTTTGATTTTCGTGTATCCGACGGCGTCACTCACGATTTCAGAATTGTTCTTCGGTCCTTATCTGTTGAACATTCCGCTGTTTCAAAGGCCGTATTCGTGGGGCCGGGAACAAGCCGAACAGCTTCTTGACGATCTGATGGAGGCTGCCGGCGTCGGGTGCGAAGGGCGTGCCGCGGACCCGGCATATTTTCTCGGTGCGCTGGTGCTGATGGATGCGCCGGGCGCAGAGACGTTGAAGCTTTCGCCAAAGATGACGCCGCGAGAATTCGGGGTGATCGACGGACAGCAGCGTCTCGTGACACTGATGACGCTGCTTTCGGTCCTGCGCGATCTCGAAACGGATGCCAAGAAGCCTGTCGGCAAGCGGGTCCAGGGCATGCTGATCGCCCAGCTTGGCACGCGGTTCTTCCGGACCGAGCGCTTCCGGCTGCATCTGTCGACGCGGGAGCGGGCCGTTTTCGAGGATCATATCCTGTTGCCGGGAAGCTCGGTGCAGCCGGCTTATCTTTCGGCGCCGTCGCTGCCGGAAGCGACGCTGCTCGAGGTTCGCGACCGCTTCAAGGAATTGCTGTCGGAGATGACCAATTCCTCGCGACGGGCGCTGGCGGATTTCATCGCCGATTCCTGCTATGTGGTGGTGATTGTCGGCAGCGACATCGACCGGTCGCATCAGATGTTCGTTGTGCTAAACGAGCGCGGAAAGAAGCTGCAGCGCAACGACATTTTGAAGTCCGACATTCTGGCGCGTATGGCGACGAGCGATGCAACGTGGGCCGTGCGGATGTGGGACGATATGAGCCTCGCGCTCGGGGAGGGCTTCGAGCCATTCTTCGGGCATCTGAGGACGATATTCGGGCACGGCCGGCTGCAGATCGTCTCGGGCGTGCGGCAGGTCATTCGCGACTGCGGCGGGTCGGAAATTTTCTTCAAGGACGTGTTTCTGCCGAAAGCCAAATCGTATGTGCTGGTCCGCAGCAGCGGCGAAGGCGTGCTACCGCGCGCGATGCAACAGACGCTCACCTATCTCAATCGATTGCCTGAAGCCGACTGGGCGCCGGCCGCCATCGTGGCGCTGAAAGACTGGAGGCGAGACCCTGAGCGCGCGGCGTTTCTTTTGAGCGAGATCGAGCGGCTCGCGATGCTAATGCGCCTGCTGTGTGCGGGTTCGGGCAAACGCGTCCGCCGTTTCGCGGAGTTCATCAAGGTCATACGCTCGGGTGCGCCGATCGACACATCGCATCCGGTCCTGCAGATGTCGCGCGAGGAAATGCGCGGGATTGCTTTTCATCTCAGGGATTTTCACAAACGCAATCCGAAGGTGTGCAAGCTGCTGCTGATGCGGCTCGGTGACGAGATGGCGGGCGAGATGGATGCGGTCGATCCCGATCTCTACACCATCGAGCATGTGCTGCCGCAACGGCCATCGGCGTCGAGCACGTGGCGACAGATGTTTGCGAGCCCGGAAGAACGCGTGCAGCTTGTCGACAGTCTCGGCAATCTCGTGCTGATCACCCAGCAGGAGAACGACCGGGCGCGCAACGCATCGTGGCAGGAAAAGAAAGAGATCTACGCACGCGCTTCGGCCAAGGCGCCGCTGCTGGCGATTACGCGAGACGTGCTCGCAGAGCCCGAATGGCGGAAGGCACAGATCGAGGCGCGCGAGATGCGTCTTCTGGCGTTGCTCGATGAGCTATGGCGCATCGATCTCGTCGGACAAAAGCCGGCCGTGCGAACGGCTCCGGTCAAGGACGTCGATTTGAGCGAAGATGTACGGCCGCCACGCGTGGCCCAGGCGCGTTGAGCCAGTGAGCGGCCGCTTCAGGCGGCCGCGAGTTCACCGCCGAGCGCCTTTGCGATCAAGGCGCGCGTTTCCGGAATGCCGTAGAGCGCAATGAATGTGCCGAGGCGCGGTCCGCGTTCCTGGCCGAGCAGAATTTCGTAGATGGCCTGGAACCAATCGAGCTTGACGCCGGGGCCGCCGTTCGGGCTCGTTTTTGTCGTGTCCTGGTAGCGCGGAATGGCGCGGCCGACATCGAGCAGGGCGTTCTGGATGGTGTCGCCATCGCTTCCCGGGGGCAGCGCTGCAAGCGCCGCATCGAGGCTCTTGAGGGCGTCGATCTCGACACCGTCGGGGGCGCGGAACTTCTTCGTCGGTTTAACGAAGTCTTCGTAATAGCGGATCGCATAGCCTGCGAGCTTGTCGAGGATCGGCGCGGTTTCGGGTGAAGCGCCCGGCGCGTAGCGGCGCAGGAAGCCCCACAGCACGTCCTTGGTGTGGGCGTGGGAGACAGACACGAGGTTGAGCAGCAGGCCGAACGTGACCGGAATTTCCGGCTTCGGCGGCGTTCCGGCGTGAATGTGCCAGACCGGGTTGTCGATCTGCTGCTTGGAATCCTGCTTCGGGAACGACGACAGGAACTGCAGGTATTCGTCGACTGCGCGCGGGATGACATCGAAGTAGAGCCGCTTGGCGCTGCGCGGCTTCTGATACATGAACAGCGCTAGGCTTTCTGGCGACGCGTAGGTCAGCCATTCGTCGATGGTCAGGCCGTTGCCGCGCGACTTTGAAATCTTCTCACCCTTGTCGTCGAGGAAGAGCTCGTAGACGTAGTGCTGGGGCGGGATGCCGCCGAGGATCTCGCAAATCTTGTCGTAGATCGGCGCGTTGGTCTGGTGATCCTTGCCGAACATTTCGAAGTCGACGCCGAGGGCGACCCAACGCATGCCGAAGTCGGGCTTCCATTGCAGCTTCACCTTGCCGCCGGTGACAGGCAGAGTGACGTCGCGGCCGTCTTCGTCCGCGAAAGTAATGGTGCCGTTCTTGGGATCGACTTCCTTCATCGGGACGTAGAGGATGCGACCGCTCGTCGGCGAGATCGGCAGGAATGGGCTGTAGGTTGCCTGGCGCTCCGGGCCGAGCGTCGGCAGCATGACCTTCATGATCGCATCGTAACGTTCGACTGCGCGCAGAAGCATCGCGTCGAAGCGGCCGGCCTTGTAATATTCGGTGGCGCTGGCGAATTCGTACTCGAAGCCGAAGGTATCGAGAAAGCGGCGGAGCATGGCGTTGTTGTGGTCGCCGAAGCTCTTGTAGTCGCCGCCGAATGGATTAGGGACGACGGTCAGAGGCATCTGCAGATAGGGTTCGAGAGCCTTACGGTCCGGAACGTTTTCCGGAATCTTGCGCATGCCGTCCATGTCATCGGAGAAGCACAGCAGGCGCGTCTTGCGCTTGCCGCCGGTCAGCGTCTCGAAGGCGTGGCGGACCATAGTCGTGCGCGCGACTTCGCCGAAGGTGCCGATGTGCGGCAAGCCCGAGGGACCATAGCCGGTCTCGAAAAGCACGGTCTTGGTGTCGCCGTCCGGAACGGTTTCGAGGCGCTTCAACAACCGGCGCGCTTCTTCGAAAGGCCAAGCCTTGGAGTTGGTGCTGGCGGCGGTCTGCTCGGGCGTGAAAACGAGTGCGGTCATCGGTCTATGGCGGTTGTTGCGGCTGGCTTTTGCGTCGAAGGCGCGCACCGTAGGTGCACCGACGGGCAGCGTCAACGCGCGTCGGAAATTCGGGCGACAAATGCCGCAACGGCATCGGCGGCGTCTGCGAGATTTCCCTTCCGGGTGAAGCCGGAAGCGCCGCGCGGGCCGAAATCGTGATCGCCGTCGTTGATCCATGCGAATACGATTTGAGGCGAAAGCCGAAGTTTTTCGACCTCGGCGCGGCTTCCGAACGGGTCGCGTTCGCCCTGGACGATGAGAGCCGGACAGCGCAAGTCTTTCAGATGCGCGGTGCGGAGCTGGTCGGGTTTGCCGGGCGGATGAAATGGGTAGCCGAGGCAAACGAGTCCGGCGATCTGGCGGGATTGGTACAATTCGTCGGCGAGGAGGCTTGCGACACGGCCGCCGAGCGATTTGCCGCCAATAACGAGCGTCTGGCGGGGATGCTTTTTGCGGACCGCGGCGACCACGTCGCGATATTCCGCGACGAGAGCTTCGGCGCGCGGCGGCGGTCGCTTCGTTCCGCCGTCGCGGCGGCCTGCCATGTAGCCGAATTCGAACAGGGTGAGGGCCAATCCGCGGTCCGCCAGAAGATTGGCCATTGATTCCAGGAATGGAGAAGTAATCCCCGCCCCTGCGCCATGAGCTAAAATGAGCCGCACGCGGGCTGCGGCTGGCCCGCGATCGACGCTGAAGGTGCGTGCGGCCGGCGTTTTGGGCGGTTGGGCAGCTTTGGCCGAATGTTTTTGAACACGGATCATGACGGTTTCATCGCGAAGAAAATGGGCTGGTACAGTATGGTTCAAACAAAATCGACACCCTGTTGCCAGGGGTGTGGCAGTTGGCACGCTGCAGCCGGGAATTGCATCACGGGTCTGAATTTCGCCCGAGATTGAGCTAAAGTAGGTTTTGAAGCGAAACGGGAACGAAGCATGAGAGCCGCGAAAGCATTGGGGCTCGCGGTCGTCTGTTTGTTGGCGATGATTTTTGGATCGCTGTTTCAGGCGCCTGGCGCACCGCAGAGCTTACCCAGTCTCGTCGAGGCGTCGTGGGCGGATAGCGCGCACGGCGGGGACGCGAGTGGCATTCCCTCTGCGCCCGATCCAGGCCATCCGGACGCCGCGAAAGCTGCGACGCTACCCGATTTCGTCCCGCAACCTCATGTCTTGAGCGGGTCAGACCAAAGTCAATCGGGGCCCGAGGAGCCCGACGGTTCGCCGCCGCCGCCTTCCGATTCCGCAGCGGCGCCCGCCACGACCGGGTCGACGACAGGATCCGTATCGTCCGGAACCGATACGCCATCGAAGGCGCGTCCGGTTTCGATCAAAGTCGAGCCGATCCCCGGGACCGAGCAACCACAAAATATTGCCTGGCCGAAGTTCGTGGGCGCCAAGAGCTTGTTCGGCACGGCCAAGAAGCCAGCGTCGATGGAGGCTCGCGCGATCGGCAGCTATTCGCGCGGTTGTCTTGCAGGTGCGGTGCCGCTCCCGATCGATGGTCCGGCGTGGCAGGAAATGCGTCTGTCGCGAAATCGAAACTGGGGGCATCCGCAACTGATCTCGTTGATCGAGACGTTCGCCAAGGATGCGCAGAAGCTCGACGGCTGGCCCGGGCTGCTGGTCGGCGATATCGCGCAGCCGCGCGGCGGTCCGATGATCACCGGACACGCCAGTCATCAGATCGGGCTCGATGCCGACTTCTGGCTGACGCCGATGCCCAAGCGCCGCCTGAACCGCAATGAACGCGAAACGTTGGAAGCGACGTCGATGCTCGACAGCACGGGGCTCAAGGTCGATCCGAAAGTCTTCACTTCAAAACAGGTGGCGCTGATCAAGCGGGCGGCATCCTATCCGCAGGTCGAGCGGATCTTCGTGCATCCGGCGATCAAGAAGGCGCTGTGCGAAGCGGCGGGAACGGATCGCGCATGGCTTGGCAAAGTGCGTCCGTGGTTCGGGCATTACTATCACTTCCACATGCGTATCAAATGTCCTGCGGGCTTCGGCGGATGTACTCCGCAACCGCCGCCCAGCGGCGATGACGGTTGCGGTAAGGAAGTGACGCAATGGCTCGCCAAAGTCGTGCCTGCCAAGGGGCCGCCGGCTGCGCGTCCGCCTGGGCCGCCGAAGGCTCCGTCGGCACCGATCATGCTGTCGGATTTGCCCAAGGAGTGTCAGGCGGTTCTGGCGTCCGGGCCCGAACCCGTCGCCATCCCGAAAGCGGCGCGCATGACGACGATTCAAGTCAAGATTGCGCTGAAAAAGGCGTTGGCGGTGAACCTCGCCCTTTACAAGGCGTCAGCCGTGTCGGGGAGCAAAGGTTCAGCTTCGGATCTCTCAAAGAGCCCGGCGCTGCGCCCTCATTTGCACAAGGCGGAGACGACGGATCCGAAGTAGCACGAATGTCGTCCCCGAGACGGTCCCGAGGACGACACCGAGTTTGATTTGCAGTCGGACTTCAGGTCTTCGACGGCTCGGATCCCGGGCAGGAAACACCGGTTCCCTTGAGACCGCAGTAGCCTTGAGGAATCTTGGCCAGGTACTGCTGGTGATATTCCTCGGCGAGGTAGATCGGCGGGGCCTCTTTGATCTCCGTCGTGATCTGGCCGAAGCCCTTCTTGGCGATCGCAGCCTCGTAGGCCTTTTTCGAAGCCACTGCGGCGGCGAACTGCTCGGGCGTCGTAGTGTAAATCGCCGAGCGGTACTGCGTGCCGATGTCGTTGCCCTGGCGGAAGCCCTGGGTCGGATCGTGGGCTTCCCAGAACGTCTTCAGCAGCGTCTCGTATGACATGACCTTGGGGTCATAGACGACGACGACAACTTCGGCGTGTCCGGTCCGGCCGGTGCAGACCTCGTCGTACGTCGCATTCGGGGTATAGCCGCCGGCGTAGCCGACCGCGGTGATCCAAATGCCGTCGCCGAGCTGCCAGAACAGGCGCTCCGCGCCCCAGAAGCAGCCAAGACCGAAGATTGCAACTTCGAGACCGGCCGGATAAGGGCCATGGAGAGGACGCGAAAAGAGATAATGTTCGGCACCGGCGGGAAGGATCGGAGTCGAGCGGCCCTTGGGTGCCAACTCCGGGGCCGGCATGCCGGCGGGTTTCCGTGCGAACATGATTAGCTCCTTTTTATTCTTGAGTTCTTCTTGGGGGAGTGATGCCCCAATATACGATGCTCAAGCCGGATTTGTTACCGGTTGAGACCTTTCAGAAATCGCCGTTTCATGCCCGCGGGAGGGCATCAATAATCGTTGGCGAAGATCCGCACGCGCCGGCGAGGCCGTCCGAGATAGCCGCAGGCGACCGCAAGCAGCAGGAAAATCATCGTTGCCGGCAGCGACAGGATCGTCGTCAGCACCGGGTCCCAGACGAACGAATCCGAGATGCGGGTAACGGTCCGCTCGAGCGCGGAGACAAGCGCCGGGGTCAGCTTTTCAAGGTGATGGAGCAAGGAAATGGCGCCTTCGCCATCGGACCTCGGCCGCGAAACGTCGGCGGCGAACGAGATCAAGGTGAATAAGGCAAAGAGCGCGGCGAGAAACCGCAGCATCAGCCGGGGACGGGTGTCGGCGTTGGCGACGCCAGCAACCAGCGCGATCAGGAAACTGGCGGCGGCAAAGCGTATTAGCCAGGGCGTCGGAGGCTCGCCGTCCGAATACCAGAGCCAAGCGTAGGCTGCCGCGGAGAAAGCGGCGAGAGCCGAAAAGACCTTAAGGAGCGTCGAACTGGTCATCGCTGGCGTGTGCTCGTGAAGCCGCGACTCTTTTGGGCCGCGAAGGCATCCCGGTCAAGTTCGGAAAATGATGCCCGGGTGCCGTTGCACTCAAGGCGCGGATGCGTATAGTGCGCCGCTTCCAGGCTCGACGGAGAGATGGCCGAGTGGTTGAAGGCGCTCGCCTGGAACGCGTGTAGGCTCGTAAGGGTCTCGTGGGTTCGAATCCCACTCTCTCCGCCACATACAATATTTAAATTATTGATTTTAATAATCGACAGACTGACCCGGTGGGGATCAACAGGGGTATCCGTATCGCCGATGATCCTTCGGAACGCGCGCGGAAAGAGGTCGCAAGGCGCGACGCTGTATCGGGCAGGAGCGGCGAATCTCAAAACCCCGCCTGATGCAGCTGCTGAAGCGCTCTAGAAGGATCATCGCTCGCTAGGTGACAAAATGGGCATTGATCATGTGCCCATCGATGGGCCCATCGATCCTCGGCCCCGTTTGATGCCAACGAGCAAAACGGCTGACGATAGCGCAACCCAATGCGTGGACGTTCGCGCTGGACGGATCGATTGCTTAGCCTGAGTTGATTGACGATTGCTTGGAGCAGCGCAGCGGGCATCGCAATCACTTTGAACCAATCCTCATCGTGAGCTCGGGGTGACATCAGAGCGAATTAATCCCGAGACGTTGTCGAAACAGCGCGCCCGCGGATTGCATCCCTCAGGTCTGAGCGCTATTGCTAACTTAGCTGACATATTGGAAATGTGGTTTCATGGATCGGAACTACACCATTCTGATCGTCGCACGCGACGAGGGCTCCTCGGCCGAGCTTGCGGACGTCCTGGCGGATCGCAACGGTTATCGCGTGCTCGTCGCCGCTACGGTGTCGGACGCACAACAGCTCATCAGGGATGTTCACATCGACTTGGTCGTTGCCGACGAGGGGACCAAAGATTTCGACGGCTGTGCCTTCCTTTCCAATCTGCGCATCTCCAACCCGGACGTTGTTCGCGTCCTCGTCCTTGCCAAGGTCACGAGCCGGCCATCGAAGGCATTCAAGGAAGCCTCGGTCTACCAGTACGTACGCAAACCTCTCGAGGTTGAGCAGATCGTCCTCATCGTCAAACGCGGGCTTGAAAGCCGTGAACTCGCCCGCCGCCATCGCCTGATCTCACGCGAGTTCAAGATGAGCGATGACAGCATCGCCTATCATCCGCCGCACGATCTGCGCCTGATCAGCGAGGGCCAGCAGTTCGAAAAGCTCGTCTACGTCAGCGAGAAAATGGCGACGATCTGCGAGATGGCGAAGACGGCGGCAAAAACCGATCTACCGATCCTCATTCAGGGCGAGACCGGGACCGGCAAGGAGCTTCTCGCGCGCGCGATCCACTATAACTCGTCGCGCAAGTCGAGCCCGCTCCTGATGCAGAACTGCGGTGGCATGAATGATGAGCTTCTGCAGTCGGAACTCTTCGGTCATAAACGCGGGGCCTTCACCGGCGCCATCTCCGATCGCCTCGGGCTTTTTCGCGCGGCGGACGGAGGCACAGTATTTCTCGACGAGATTTCCGAGGTTTCTCCGTCGTTCCAGGTTTCGCTCTTGCGCTTCCTGCAAGAGGGGGAAGTAAAGCCTCTGGGTTCGGACCGGACGACGCACTCCAACGTGCGCATCATCGCCGCCTCAAACCGGCCGCTGGCGGAATTGGTCGCGACTAGGGAATATCGCCGGGATCTCTACTATCGTCTTAAGGGCATAGAATTCGAAGTCCCACCCTTGCGCGATCGCGTCGCCGACATTCCCGCGCTCGCAGAATTTTTTGCAGCCAAGCACAGTGAAGGCATGGGGCGGAAGATTCTCGGCCTCTCGGCCAATCTGCTGGAGAAGCTCTCGCATTACGATTTTCCTGGAAACGTTCGAGAGCTCGAGAACGAGATTCGTCGCTTGGTCGCGTTGACCGGAGATGGAGAATATTTGACGACTAGGCATCTTTCGCCCAACATTCAGGATGCCCCGCGCCGGGTAGCCCCAAACCGAGATCGAGGTTTCGTGCCCGAGGGCAAGACGCTGAAGGATCAGGTCGAAAGCCTGGAGCGCCATCTCGTCGAGCAGACGCTCAAGCGTTACCGTTGGAATCAAAGCAAGGCGGCCGAAGAACTCGGCCTTTCGAGAGTCGGACTTTCGAATAAAATTCGTCGCTATCGCCTCAATGAGGAAAATGCAACATGACGGCCGGCCCGTCTGACGACGACAAGAAAGCGCCCGCAGAAATCGTTCCGTTTCCCTTTTCGCGCGTCAAGCCGAACCGTACCGCCGACTTCGAAGGCGTGATCTATGGCACGCTCGCGCGCGAGATCGGCATTCCCGTCGAGCAGACCACCGGACACTGGTGCAGTTACTGTCAGAAAATTTGGTTCGGATATCTTCTTGAAGTCGCGTGCCCCACATGCGGCAGCCGTCAAGGCTGATCTGGCGCGCAGTTTTGCAAAGCAGGTTTACTGCTGCTTAGATACTTTACAGTGATGTTCACGCTCTCGGCTCACGAATTTTTTCTGCGGCATTGCGGGAACGATTTGAAATAGCGACGCATTCGAAAAAATTCTCCAAGTGGCCTGCTTCTTGCTCCCCTTAACTAACAAGGCGAACGCAATCGCCGGATCAGGGGAGAAAACGAATGGCCAATCTTCTGTGGCTCCAGGGCGGCGCATGTTCTGGCAACACGATGTCGTTCCTCAACGCGGAGGAACCAAGTGCCTGCGATCTCGTCACCGACTTCGGCATCAACGTTCTCTGGCATCCCTCGCTCGGGATGGAGCTTGGAGAGAATCTTCAGAAGCTCATGCGCGCGCTTGTCAGCGGGCAAATGCCTCTCGACATTTTCGTGTTCGAAGGCACCGTCGTCAAAGCTCCGAACGGAACCGGCGAGTGGAACCGCTTCGCTGGCCGCCCCATGATGGATTGGGTGCGTGAGCTTGCGAGCGTTGCGTCCTTCACGGTTGCTGTCGGCGACTGCGCCACATGGGGCGGCATCCCGGCAACCGCGCCGAACCCGTCTGAGAGCGTCGGCCTGCAATTCCTGAAGCGCGGACACGGCGGGTTTCTCGGCAAGGACTACAAGTCGAAAGCCGGACTTCCTGTCATCAACATCCCGGGCTGCCCCGCCCACCCCGACTGGATCACCCAGATCGTTGTTGCGGTCGCGACGGGACGCGGTGGAGATTTGACGCTCGATGAATTCCAGCGTCCGAAGACGTTCTTCCAAAGCTTCACGCAGACCGGCTGCACCCGGAACATGCACTTCGCCTACAAGGTTTCGGCGACCGAATTCGGTCAGCGCAAGGGATGCCTGTTCTACGATCTCGGCTGCCGCGGACCGATGACTCACTCACCGTGCAACCGGATTCTCTGGAACCGTCAGTCGTCAAAGACGCGCGCCGGTATGCCCTGCATGGGCTGCACCGAGCCCGAATTCCCCTTCTATGACTTGGCGCCAGGCACGGTCTTCAAGACGCAGACCGTGATGGGCGTGCCGAAAGACATGCCTCTCGGCGTCGACAAGACCGGCTACATCAAACTGACTGCTGCGGCCAAGGCGGCGTCTCCAAAGTGGGCCGAAGAAGACATCTTCGTCGTTTGAGCCACTCAAAAAACCATTCATTCGAAATCGACGTAGGGAGCGAGACCTTCGATGTCAGCAGCAGTTCAAACCCTGGATATTTCGCCGGTCGGACGTGTCGAAGGCGACCTCGACGTTCGCGTCGATATTCAGGACGGTGTTGTCGTCAATGCTTGGACCAACGCGGAGCTTTTCCGCGGCTTTGAGGTCATCCTGCGCGACAAGGACCCGCAAGCGGGCCTCGTCGTCACGCCGCGCGCGTGCGGCATTTGCGGCGCATCGCACCTCACCTGCGCCGCATGGGCGCTCGACACCGCGTGGAAGACTGAGGTGCCGCGCAATGCCATCCTTGCTCGAAACCTCGGGCAGATCGTCGAGTCGATTCAAAGCCTGCCGCGCCACCACTATGGCTTGTTCATGATCGACTATACGCACAAGAACTACTCGCGGTCCCAGTTCTATGAGGAGGCCGTCAAGAGATGGGCGCCGTTTACCGGCAAGAACTACGAGCTTGGCGTGACGATCTCGGGACGGCCGGTCGAGATCTACGCGCTGCTCGGCGGGCAGTGGCCACATTCGAGCTATATGGTGCCAGGTGGTGTCATGTGCGCGCCGACGCTCACCGACGTGACGCGCGCCTGGTCGATCCTCGAGCATTTCCGCCGCAACTGGATGGAGCCGGTCTGGCTTGGCTGCTCGCTCGAGCGTTATGAGGAAATTCGCTCTTACAGCGACCTGCTGACCTGGCTCGACGAGAGGCCGGAGCACGCCAACTCAGATCTCGGCTTGTTCTGCCGCATGTCCTCGGACATTGGCGTGGACAAGTACGGTCGTGGCCATCACAAGTACATTTCGTGGGGATACCTGCCGCACGAGGATCGTTACAACAAGCCGACGATCGAAGGCCGCAACGCGGCCGTCATCATGAAGAGCGGTGTGTTCGACGGAGCCACCGGCACCCACAAGCTGATGGATCAGCAGTTCACGCGCGAGGATTTGCAGCACGCTTGGTATGACGAGCCGCAGGCGCTGCATCCTTTCGACCGTACGACAAAGCCGATGCAGAAGAACGCAATCGACCACAATGGCAAATACTCGTGGGCGTCGGCGGTCTTGCACGTGCAGGACGGCCGCCTCGAAGCGGGTCCCTTGTCGCGCCAGCTCATCGCGGGCGGCAAGCACGGCGAGCCCTGGCAGCACTACGATCCGCTGGTACTGGACATGTACAATAATCTTGGAGGCGCGAGCGTCATGCTCCGGCACTTCGCGCGCATGCACGAGGGGGTGAAGCTCTATCGGGAGGCCGAGCGCATACTGCGCGAACTCAAGCTCAAGGATCAGTGGTACATCAAGCCGACGGAAAAAGATGGCCGCGGCTGGGGCGCTACAGAAGCCATCCGCGGAGCCCTCTGCCACTGGATTGAGATTCAGGGCGGCAAGATAAAAAACTATCAGATCATTGCCCCGACAACTTGGAACGTCGGTCCGCGGACGACGGATGGCTCACGGGGACCCATCGAAGAGGCGCTTGTCGGGACGCCTATCGCCGATCCGCATGATCCGGTTGAGGTGGGACACGTCTGCCGATCCTACGATAGCTGTCTCGTTTGCACGGTGCATGCATATGATGCGAAAACCGGCGAGCAGCTCGCTCGCTTCCGTACAGCCTGAGGTCTGGCGTTCTTCTGCAGTGCCGGCGCGAGAGAATAGTCTCTCGACCGGTACGTCGGAGACGGCGCGCGTCTGGAATCAGGGTGGAAGAATGAGCGCGAACGGGAAAGACGAGGCTTTGCTGAAAACCATCTCCGATATGATGGCAGCGGGCCTCGAAACGAAAACAGAACCGTTTCCGGAGACCGAGAAGGAATTCGGCGCGATTCTCGCCGAGCTTCGTCAACTCGAACCCGAAGATCTCAAATCGAAGCTCGTGATCAGCGGCTTCGTCAACCACCCCTACGGGCCTGACCAGCAGCGGTGCCTGGAGTGCATGTACTATCTCGTGCATCGCAAATGGTGTGACTTGCCGGAGCTTTCGGTACCGGTCGAGCCGGACTGGTGGTGCCGGTTGTGGAGAATCTAACAGCAGCGGCAACCGAAAAATCGAGGTGATGCTGTGGCGATTGCCCTGGAAACAACGAGCGATGATCAGAGGCGCGAGGAGATCAGAACGCTTCTTGCGTCGGGCCTTGAAACCGAAGTTTTTCCGCGCGGCGATTCCCACGACGAGGTGCAGTCGATCATCGCGCGGCTAAAGCAGGCGGGCGACGATCTGAAAGCCAAACTGGTCATCGCCGGTTTCACAGACCATACCGTCGAGCACGGCGGCATCGAACAGCCGTGCGAAACGTGCATGTACTATCTCGTCCACCGTAGATATTGCGAGCTGCCGGAACTCGATTGCCCTGTCGAGCCCGAATGGTCTTGCCGCCTTTGGCGGATCTGACATGATCGCGGTGATCGGTTGCGGCAACGCCAACAGGAAGGATGACGCCGCCGGGATCGAGGTCATCCGCCTGCTCCGCTGCCAAGGCGATCTTCGCGCCCGGGACGACGTTCGGCTGCTCGACGCAGGCACCGACGGCATGAGCGTGATGTATGCCGCGCGAGGCTGTGCATCCCTTATTATTGTCGATAGCTCGCGGACGGGGTCTGAGCCAGGGTCCATTTTTGAAGTTCCGGGAATAGAGCTCGAGACGCAGCACGTCCCCTCGCTCAATCTCCATGATTTTCGCTGGGATCACGCGCTGTTCGCGGGGCGCCAGCTCTACCGCGATGAATTCCCATCCGACGTGACCGTCTTCCTGATCGAGGCAAACGATCTCGGTCTTGGGATCGGTCTTTCGCCCGAAGTCGATGCAGCCGCCACCAGTGTCGCGGATCGCGTCGCGGCGCGTCTTGCTTCCTTCTTACCAACCAACACTGCCGGTGCCGAATGACGGAGCGCGCTATCCTCACTATTCGCCGCGGCGCGCTCCATCTCACACGCGAGGCTTACGAACGCTTCTTTAAAGACCTCGACAACGTCGTTCTCCTTCGTGACGGCAACGATCTCGTCGTACTGCCGGTCCGTCACCGCGCCGCCGGGGGCTACGTCATTAAGATCCGAACAGGCGCGGGAGATCGTGCCGTCGTTGCCTCTGACTTCTTCCGCGACAACGGCATTGAAGACTCCGTCGAAATGACGTTGCCCGCGGCATGGGATGACGACCGCGCAGCACTCGTCGTTCGGCACGTCTTTGCTGACAACTAAGTTTGCAAACTGAAATGTGAATAGACGCCCCTGACCGCTCGCAGAATAGTGACCTCCCAAGCGGCAAAGCCGCAATGAAGAGCTCGCAAGAGCCGAAATTTCCGGGAGGAATGCGCGTGGCAGTCGGTGCGCAGGAGCAGGTGCAAGCCGCCTTGGCCGCGGCAGACGCCGATACCGCTTCTCCTGAAGAACGCGCCGAAATGCTGATGGAAATCGCGCTCGGTCTCCAGATCCGGCCGCAGTCCGCCAATGATCTCGTCGCCGCGATCGAACTCTACCGCAAGGCGCAGGAAATCTGCCCGCCAGAGCATGCGCTGCTCAATGCCCGCATTGCGGCGCGCAAAGCGACGGCGCTTCAGGCGTTGCCGGAGAGTGGGTCCCAATCGCTCGAACGCGCGCGCGATGAGCTGCAGTCGGCGATCCCCGCCATTCGGGAACAGGGGACCACCGAAGAGCTAGCGGAAGCCGAGATGAACCTTGGTCTCGTCTTGCAAAGTCTCGCCGGCGCCGGAAAGGCACGCATCACCGATGCGATCTCGGCTTATCAACGCTCGCTGCGCACCTTTGACCGCGTCGCATTCCCCAAGGAATACGCCATCCTGCAGAACAATCTGGCGACGGCCTTCCTGTCGATCCCGTTTACGGATGAGCGGGCCAAGATGCGCGAAGCGCTTGCCGTGCAGGCCTTCGAGGAGGGTCTCAAGGTCGTCAATCTGATCGATCATCCGATCGAATACGCCATGCTTCAGAACAATCTCGGAAATGCGCTTCAATATGCATCGTCGAGCCATGTTCTGGAAAACAACCTTCGCGCCATCGAAGCCTATAATGAGGCATTGAAGATTCGTGATCGCGAGACGACGCCGCTCGAATACGCCAACACAATCTCGAACAAGGCGAACTGCCTTTGGAATCTTCCCGACGATGTCGGCGATCCGACGTCTGGCAATCGCAAAAACATCGGGGCGGCGCGAGACCTCTATGTCGAAGCGCGAGAAATTTTCGCTGCCGCAGGCGAACAAGGCAAAGCCCGCATCGTCGCCGAAGCGCTCGATCAGATCGATCGCGAGGTGCTCGCGTCTGCACCACCGCGCGTTTCCAACGGGCACATGCTCGAAGCCGATTAAATAAAGCAAGCGAAGGAGCCGAGGCTGATGATTGGAAATATCCCGATTGGAGTTGCTGTTCTCGCGCTGATCGCGGGGTTCATTGCGTCACTCGCCGGCGGAGCCTTCGGCGGGGTACTGACCGGAGGCAAAGCTCTCGGCACCGAACTCGCCGCTTACATGGGCTCGTTCTACGGCGTCGTCGCTGGAACGGCTGGCGTCCTCCTCGGCATCATCGTCTCGGCTTTCATCGGGTGACGCATAATGTTTGAAATGGTTCGAAGCTCCATTGGTCTTTTCTTTCGCGGCAAGCTCTTCGCGGAGCCGACACGGGCCTATACGCAGCTTGCGATCGGAATTCTCTTTGCCGCGCTCTGCTTCATCTTGGCAGCGAGAGTGGCTGGACTTCCCTATTGGGCGTCCGCGGCGATCGCGGGGTTCTTCGGCGGCGCGTTGCAGCCACGACTTTTTCGCGATTTGAGATATCGGTGAACCGCTGTGACAGCCGTTGAAGCCATCGAGCGCGAACAATCCGGAATCGTCGATCTCGCAGGCGATATCGAGCGCCTGGAGATGATCTTCGAAGGCTGGGATGAAACGCCGCGCGGAGTTGCGCTTGCCTACGGCCGTGCCATCGAAGCGCTGAATGGCGAGGCGCTACGCCGCCTCGTCAGCGCATTAAAGAGAGATCCTGCCGCGCTGAAGGCGATGAAGGCCGCCGTCACCGACGATGTCGTCTATGGCGTCCTGCGCCGTCACAACATCATCAAACCGAGTCTGACCGAGCGCGTCGAGACGGCGCTCGAAAGCATCCGTCCGATGCTTGCCTCTCACGGTGGCGACGTCGAATTGATCAGCGTCACGCCCCCCTCGATCGAGGTCCGCTTTGTCGGATCCTGCGACGGATGCCCTGCTTCAGCGTTGACGTTTCACGCGGGCGTCAAAAAGGCCGTCGAGGAGGCGTGCCCGGAAATCACTAAGATTCTACAGGTCAAAGGTTCCGCGAGCGGCCATCAGGATGGAGCTTCACTCCGCTTCATAAGTCCGTTTGCGAATGGCGCTAATGGTCGGTGGCATTATGCGGCCCGCCTGAGCGAAATTCCCGACGGCGGTGTCAAAGCGCAAATCCTCGAAGGGGAAAAGATTCTTCTTTCGCGTCGTGGATCGATCGTGACGTGCTTCGAAAACGCTTGCGCGCATCTCGGTCTTGCGCTGGACGACGGAGAAATCACCGACGGCGTCATCACTTGTCCGTTCCATCAGTTCCAATACGACTTGATGACGGGCGAGTGCCTGACCGCGCCGACAGTTCAACTTCATCCACATGCCGTTCGCGTTATCGGATCGCAAGTCGAGGTGAGGCTCGCCAAATGACCATGCGCGTGTCCCTTGCTCCGGCCCGACGGCAATCGCTATTTGATGGCAAAACTCCCGCGCCGCTTACGGTTGGCGGCGCGCGCGTCATTCTCGGCAATGTGTCGAGCCTCGACGGGCTCGTGAGTCCGATCAAGCCTTCGGCGATCACGCTCTTCGGCCCGCGCGGCGCGGCCTTGGCAGCCGAAGGCGGACCTCTTTTCGTCTGTGACACCGGCCACCATCGTCTCCTGATTTGGAGCCGGACACCCGCGCACGATGGAACCGCGGCCGACATGCACATCGGCCAACCAAACTTTGAAAGCGAAGGCCGCAATGCCAAAGGCGGTCCGGGATCCACGACGCTGAACGTGCCGACGGGCGTCTCCGTGAGCGGCGAAGTGCTTGCCGTTGCCGACGCCTGGAACCATCGCGTACTGATCTGGCATGGGCTGCCGACACGTTCGAACCAGCCCGCCGACATTGTGCTCGGGCAGCGGGATTTCGAAAGCGGCCTTGCAAATCGTGGTGCAGCGGCAGCAGCCGACACGCTCAACTGGTGCTACGGCGTGACGATTGCCGATGGCGCCCTTTGGGTCGCCGATACCGGCAACCGCCGCGTCCTGAAATGGAACCGGATTCCGACGGAAAGCGGCGCGCCAGCCGATCTCGTCCTAGGCGAAACCGACTTCGTCACGCGCGACGGCAATGCCGGACGCGCCGTTGCCGATGCGGGCATGACGTGGCCGCACTCCGTTGTGGTGGCCGATAGACGCCTTCTCATCGCGGATGCGGGAAACAACCGCGTCATGGTTTGGGACGAGTTGCCGGAAGCGAATGGGGCGCCGTGTTCTTTCGTGCTCGGGCAGAAGAGTTTCGCGTCTATCGATCATAACGCCGGCTCTTACTATCCGACGTCTGCGACTCTGAATATGCCTTATAGCGTTGCCCGCGTTGGCAACCGCGTCGCCATCGCGGACACAGCGAACTCCCGCATCGTCGCTCATGATATCTCTGATCTTCATATGTTCGCTGGCGCGCGTTATCTCGCGGGCCAAGCGACATTCTGCGACAAGGGCGACAACCGTTGGCGCTTCCCTCAGCGCGATAGCCTTTGCTGGCCGTATGGAATTGCAGCGTGCGGCTCAACGATGGTGGTCGCAGATAGCGGCAACAACCGCGTCATGCTTTGGGATGTGTCGCCATGAGCTTCGCCGTGCGCATTCCCACCGAACCGTCTGTTGAGAGCGTCGAGATTCGCGTGCGTGGCCGTGTGCAAGGCGTCGGCTTCCGGCCGTTTGTCTGGCGCAGCGCGCTCGATCTTGGCTTATCCGGATACGTCCGGAATGATGCCGACGGCGTGCTCATTCGCGTTCGCGGCGGGCGCTCGGCAATCGAAGCGCTTCTCAAGGAAATTCGCACGGGCGCGCCGTTGCTGTCTTCCGTGGAGGCTATCGAATGTCGGGCCTTCGCGGGCGACTTACCGAATACCTTCGAGATCGCGGAAAGTGCGAGCGGCGACAGCAACACAGAAATATCGCCTGACGCCGCGCTTTGCGCCGATTGCGCCCGAGATATCTTCGATCCGTTCTCGCGACGCTACCGCTATCCGTTCACGACCTGCACGAATTGCGGCCCGCGTCTCTCGATTGTCAGGCGTGTTCCTTACGATCGCATGACGACGAGCATGGCCGCCTTCGATCTCTGCCCCGATTGCGCTGCCGAATACGTCGACCCGCGCGACCGTCGCTTCCATGCGGAATCGACAGCGTGCCATGTCTGCGGTCCGAAGGCTCGCCTCTTTCGCTTCGACGGCAAACCCTTCAGCTTCGACCAAGCGTCGATGCTCGATGACGTTGACGCAGCGTTGGGGCTCATTCAGCGGGGCGAGATCGTCGCCATCAAAGGGCTCGGCGGCTATCAGCTCGCCTGCGACGCGACCCGCGCCGACGTCGTCGAGCGGCTCCGCGAGCTCAAGCATCGCGACCGCAAGCCCTTCGCCCTCATGGCACGCGACGTCGAGGTAATCAGGCGCTTTGCAAACCTTGCACCCGATAGCGAGGCACTTCTCGATAGCGCCGCGGCGCCGATCGTTCTTCTCGATGCGCACGGCGGCAAGCCGCTTCCGGAGGCCATCGCGCCGGGATTACGAACGCTCGGCTTCATGCTCCCGACCACGCCTCTGCATGCGCTTCTCCTCCGGCGCATGGGTCGTCCGGTCGTGATGACCTCCGGAAACCGCTCCGACGCGCCGCAAGTGATCTATGACGCCGATGCGCGACGGGAACTCTCGGCCATCGCGACCTACGTGCTCACCCACGATCGCGACATTCTCAATCGCGTGGACGATTCCGTCGTGCGGATTGCTGCGGGGGCGACGCGAATTCTGCGACGTTCGAGAGGATATGCGCCTGCTAGCATCCGTCTGCCACGCGGCTTCGAGCAGGCGCCCCAGCTGTTTGCTGCCGGCGGTGACTTAAAGAATACGTTCTGTTTCGTGAAGGCGGGGAACGCCGTCTTATCTCAGCACATCGGCGACCTTGCCGACGCACGTACGCGCGACGATTACAGCAAGACGATCGGTCTCTACCGGAACATGACCGATGCGAGACCGGAGGCTATCGTTTGCGATCGCCATCCCGGATATCACAGCGAGACCCGCGCCGAAGATATGAGCCGGGAACTCGGAATTCCGCTCATCGAGGTTCAGCATCACCATGCCCATATCGCGAGCTGTCTGGCGGAGAATGGCTGGCCGCTGAACGGCGGTCGCGTTCTCGGAGTCGCGCTCGATGGATTGGGCTATGGCGAGCATGGCGAGATTTGGGGCGGCGAATTCCTTCTGGCAGATTATACGCGCTACGAACGGCTCGCGACATTCAAACCCGTCGCGATGATCGGAGGCGACGCCGCTTCGCGCGAACCTTGGCGTAATCTCTACGCACATCTGATGGCGGAGATGGGCTGGCCGACGTTCGCGATGAACTTCAGCGATCTCGAAATTCTCTCCCGGCTCAAAGAGAAGCCGCGCACAAACCTCGATGCAATGCTGCGCTCTGGGCTCAATTCGCCCAAAGCCTCGTCGTGTGGGCGATTGTTCGATGCCGTGGCGGCGGCGATGGGGCTTTGCTTTGAACGCCAGGGTTACGAAGGCGAAGCAGCCGCGATGCTGGAGAGCGCCGTCGATGACGACGCGCTATTGAATGAGGATGAGGCGCTCGCCTACCCATTCACCATTCCGAACCTCAAGGAAGCGCGGCTTCCCTATATCGAGCCGCTCGCGGTCTGGAATGCCATCCTCGGCGATCTCATCCTCAAGACGCCCGTCGGCGTCATGGCCGCGCGTTTCCATCGCGGGTTGGCGCGCGCTGTAGCCGCCATGTGTGTGAAACTCGCCGCGCACGATGCCGAGACAGGACCCCGCTTCGACACTGTCGCTCTTTCGGGCGGCTGCTTCCACAATCGCATTCTGCTTGAGCAAGTAATCGGCCAGCTGGAAGCAGCGAAGTTCAAAATTCTCACCCAAGCCAAAGTGCCGTCGGGCGACGGCGGGCTATCGCTCGGCCAGGCAGCGATCGCAGCCGCCCAACTCCTAGACAACAAGAACAAGACAGCTGGAGGAAACAGGTCATGTGTCTCGGAATTCCAGGGCGTATCGTAAGAATTGACGATGCGGCGAAGAGACTTGCGACCGTCGATGTGAGCGGCGTCAAACGCCAGGTGAACATCGCCTGCATCGTCGACGGCGTGAATCCACCGAGTCGTGCGTCGGCGCGTGGGTTCTCGTTCACGTCGGCTTCGCGATGAGCCGCATCGATGAAGCCGAAGCTGCCGAGACGCTGAAAATTCTGCACGAGCTCGGCGAGGCGCAGGCGGAAATGGAGGCGATGCGCGCTTCTGGACTGCAATAGGACGACAGCGAAACACACGGCCGGGAGATTGTGTGATGAAGTACGTCGATGAATTTCGCGATCGCGACAAAGCCAAAGCACTGGTGAAGGAAATCGATGCCCTCGTGCGTGAGATCGATGTCGCGAAGGAACGCCCGATCGCGATCATGGAAGTTTGCGGCGGCCACACGCACTCGATATTTCGCTACGGTCTCGAAGGCATGCTGCCCAAGGAGATCGAACTCGTCCACGGTCCCGGCTGTCCGGTCTGCGTGCTGCCGATGGGCCGCATCGACGATTGTGTCGCAGTGGCCGAGCGACCCGACGTAATCTGCACAACTTTCGGCGATGCCATGCGTGTTCCGGGCTCTCGCAAGAGCCTTCTGCAGGCGAAAGCGGACGGCGCCGACATCCGCATGGTCTACTCACCGATGGATGCGCTCGCGCTTGCCCGCAAAAATCCGGAACGCGAAGTTGTGTTCTTCGGTATCGGCTTCGAGACGACGATGCCGTCGACGGCGTTGACGATCCTGCAGGCCGAAGACGAAGGCATCACGAACTTTTCCGTGTTCTGCAATCACATCACGATCGTGCCGACGATCAAGGCGATCCTCGACGATCCAGACATGCAGATCGACGGCTTCCTCGGACCTGGGCATGTGTCGATGGTCATTGGCACGAACCCCTATGAATTTGTTGCTCACTATTACAAGCGGCCGATGGTCGTTGCCGGCTTCGAACCGCTCGATGTTCTGCAATCGATCTGGATGGTTCTGAAACAGATCAAGGACGGTCGCGCCGGAATCGAGAACCAATATACGCGCATTGTCCCTGAAGAAGGCAACGGCCGCGCGCTCGATGCCGTATTCAAGGTCTACGAGCTGCGCGAATTCTTCGAATGGCGCGGTCTCGGATCGATCGACCATTCAGGTGTAAAAATCCGTGAGGCCTACGCGCGTTACGATGCGGAACGCAAATTCGCGATGCCCAATATCCAGGTCGCCGATCCGCAGGCGTGCCAATGCGGGAGCGTTCTCAAAGGTCTCATCAAACCGTGGCAATGTCAGGTCTTCGGAACGACATGCACGCCCGAGACGCCGCTGGGTGCGCTGATGGTTTCCTCGGAGGGCGCCTGTGCGGCTTATTACCAGTACGGCGGCGTGAAAAAGCAGTCGGTGGCGTCATGAATGTCATTCCGATCAATCGACCGCATCGCAAGCTCGGCACCGTATCGGTTCCGAACGTCACGCTTGCGCACGGCGGCGGCGGCAAGGCGATGAAGGACCTCATCGACGACGTGTTCATCTCAGTATTCGGCGGCGGCGCTCCCGATGCGCTTGAAGACCAGGCCCGCATCGACCTTCTGGGCTTGACCAAGCTCGGAGATCGCGTTGCGTTCACCACCGACAGCTTCGTCGTCGATCCGTTGTTCTTTCCGGGAGGCGACATTGGCAAACTGGCGATTTGCGGCACCGTCAACGACCTCGCCGTCGGAGGTGCCAAGCCGCTCTATATTTCCTGCGCCGCCATTATCGAAGAAGGTGTGCCCGTCGAGCTTCTGCGAAGAATTGCGCGCTCGATGGCCGAGACGGCGCAGGCCGCCGGCGTAAGGATCGTCACCGGAGACACCAAGGTCGTCCACAAGGGCGCTTGCGACAAGGTCTTCCTGACGACGACCGGCATCGGCGTCATCGCCGACGAAATTTGTCTTGGCGTCGATCAGGTGAGACCCGGCGATATCGTTCTCGTTAATGGCCTGCTTGGCGATCACGGTGCTGCGATCCTCGGCGCGCGGGGCGATATGGCACTCGACAGCCCTATCGTCAGCGACTGCGCGCCTCTGCACGAGCTGATCGCCACTCTTCTCGAAGCAGCGCCGCGCACACGCGCCATTCGCGATGCAACGCGCGGAGGCATCGCGACTGTTCTGAATGAGATCGCGGACGCCTCAAGCGTTTCGATTTCGGTTGACGAGGAGCACACCCCGATACGACCGGAAGTGAAGGGCTTTTGCGAAATTCTGGGCCTCGACCCGCTCTATCTCGCAAACGAAGGAAAGCTCGTCGCGGTGGTTCCTGCCGACGAGGCCGATGCGGCCCTTCAGGCTTTACGTTGCCACCCGTTGGGGTGCGACGCCGAGATCATCGGAGAAGTCGGGCAGGGAGAGCCCGGCCGCGTGACGATGAAGACAGTGTTCGGCGGCGAACGGATTGTCGACATGCTGGTCGGCGAGCAGCTTCCTCGAATTTGCTGACGTCTTGAGAAAAACATCCACCGGGAGAAATGCCATGTTACGAAAATTGCCTTTACTCGCATGCACCGCGCTTTTCATGACTGCCGGACCGGCGTTCGCCCACGTTGGAGTGGGTCCGGTCGATACGTTCAGTCATGGCTTCATGCATCCGCTGACGGGTATCGACCATGTGCTGGCTATGGTTGCGGTCGGCCTGTTCGCTGCCAATCTCGGCGGCGCCGCGCTCTGGCTCGTGCCTTCCGCCTTCGTCGGCACAATGATCTTCGGCGGCGCTCTCGGCTATTATGGCTGGCCGTTGCCAATGGTCGAGGAAGGTATCGGTGCTTCGGTCGTCGTCATGGGTCTCGCGATCGCTTTGGGCGTGAGATTGCCGACGATTGCCGCGATGGCGCTGGTCGGGCTGTTTGCACTGTTCCACGGCCACGCGCACGGATCGGAGGGTATAGGCATTGGAGTCAGCTTTCTTCCCTATGCGGCGGGCTTTGTCGGCGCGACTGCGCTTCTCCACATCACGGGTATTGCTCTCGGCCTCAGCCTTGATCGATTGGGAGAAACACCCGCGGCTATCATGAAGAAATGCGCGGGCGTTGCCGGAGCCATCGCTGGCGTGTCCATTTTGGCGGGTTGGCTCGCAACGTGAGTTTGCGCAAAGCGGCGCGACGGTAGGATGCCGTCGCGCCGTGAGACGATCGGGACGCGACGCCATGCACGAACTCAGCATTACTCGGAATATCGTGGCTATCGCGTCCGAAGCCGCCAATGGGCGCCGCGTTCGAGCCGTCACGCTCGAAGTCGGTGCGCTTTCGGGCGTCATGGCCGATGCAATCGCATTCTGCTTTGGCGTCGTGTCCGCTGAGACGCCTATCGAGGGCGCCCGTCTCGACATTCGCGCGATCGACGGTCGGGGCCGCTGCCGTTCGTGCGGCTCCGAGTTTCCGGCGCCGACGCTCTATTCCCCCTGTCCCTGCGGCAGCCGGGACGTTGAGCTGATCGGCGGCGAAGAACTGAATATCAAATCGCTAGAGTTGGAGGAGGCGGCCTGATGTGTACGACTTGCGGATGCAGCAGCGGAGCCAAGACAACGCTGACCAATCTCGAGACGAGGGAAGCGCGGGAACTGAGCGATCACTCTCACCACGATCATCATCATCACGAGCACGGGCATGCGCACGAACATCTGCACCCCGACGGGACGCGACATAGCCATGCGCATGACCACAGCGAACATCATCATGATCATGAGCGCTTCCATGACCATGATCACGAACCTGGGTCGCATGGGACCGGTGCAGCTTCGATTGTGGAACTCGAAGCGCGGGTGCTGGAGAAGAACGACAGGCTCGCAAGCCTCAATCGTGCATGGTTCTCAGGGCGGGAGATCCTCGCTCTCAACGTCGTAAGCTCACCGGGCGCCGGCAAGACGACGCTACTCGAAAGAACGATCCGAGATCTGAAAACGAAGAACGACCTTTTCGTTCTTGAGGGGGATCAGGCAACTTCGGCGGATGGAGAGCGCATCCGCGCCGCAGGGGCGCCTTGCATTCAAATCAATACGGGTACGGGCTGCCATCTCGAAGCCGATATGGTTGCTTGCGGCCTCGAAGAACTGAAGCCCGCCTTCGGCTCGATCGTTCTAATCGAGAACGTCGGCAATCTTGTCTGCCCAGCCCTCTTCGATCTTGGCGAACGATCAAAGGTCGCCGTTTTTTCAGTGACGGAAGGCGAGGACAAACCGCTGAAATACCCGCACATGTTCCGCGCGTCTGATCTCGTTTTGCTGAATAAGGTCGACCTGTTGCCCCATTTGGATTTTGATATCGAGCAGGCAATCGAGAATGTGAAAGCAGTCAATCCTCGCGCGACGGTCCTTTCCTTATCGGCGCGTACAGGGGAGGGCCTCGATCTTTGGTATGACTGGCTTCGCGTTCAGTCAGATGCCGTCAAAGGCTCACGAGAACCAAGACCGGGAGAGCTTTCCGGCGCTCATCATTGAGCGCCGGGCCTCTTTTCGTTACGGAGGGCTTGGCGGGTTCGTGGCAGCTTCGAATTGGCGAACTGCGTCTACGGCGTGGGCGGCATACATGACCGATGGGCCCGCCCCCATATAAATCGCCATCCCGAGGGTCTCGAAGATTTCTGCGTCGGATGCTCCTTGAGCGACAGCCGCCTTGGCGTGAAACGCGATGCAGTCTTCGCAGCGGACCGCGACGCCGATGGCGAGGGCGATCAGCTCTTTTGTCTTCGTGTCCAACGCTTCCGCCTTGGTGGCTGCCTGCGCGAGCGCGCCGAAGGCTTTCATGACGTCGGGCGAACCGCCGCGAAGCTCTTTGAGGGTTGCGCCAATGTTTTTGGTAATCTCGATATAGTCGGTCTTCATATCTGCGAATGCCTTGTTGCCAGTGACAAGCAACGACCGCATTGAGGCGGGGGCCAGCCATGACGTGGGTCAAATTTTGCCGGCCGATTTTCGGCGAAAGACATTGAATCTGAGGTGTTTCGAGGTCGCGGGCCCGCTGCGCGCTTTCCGGCGGGCGATCAACTCGAACGGTCAGGCTATTCCGTATCACGGCGTCGCTCTTCGACGCGGACGGGAAAAAATCCCACCTCGTTCATGAGGTCGGATTTGGACTATAGCTCTCGGCCTAGGTTCATTTCGACGCGGACCGCCAGCCTCTTTATGTCCTATCTCGACGACCGGTTCATGACATTTTGCCTGCCTGCAGATTTGCAGGCGAGATCGGTGCTGCTGGTTGGACAAACCGAACCAGGGTTGGCAGACGAGTTCGAACGGCGTGGGGCGGGCAAGGTGATCGTTTGTCCGATCGAGCCCGGGGCGTTGTCTGCGGACATCTACACGAGGGAGGCGCTCACAGCTCACCTGGCTCGGTACGGGGTGAGCGGAGACAAACTCGACATCGTCGTGTTGACGAGCTTGCCAACCAACCACGAGATGGTCCGCCGCTATCTCGGTCTCTGGAAGCACTTTTTGCAGGACGGCGGCGTTCTTCTCTTCGACATGCAATTCCATGACAGCGAAATCGACGATGTGTTCGGCTCCGGCCTAGGTCCTTCGGTCGACATGCCGTCCAAGTCGATGGTGGTCGACGATTGGCTGGCGGATTACGCCGTCCGGGACTTGTCTCCGTCAGCTAGGCCCGGTCCGCCGGCGCGGGTTCTCCAATGCGCGCCGAGGAAGCCGATCCTGTTATTGGTCAGGGGATCGCCGATGGCCGGCAAGACGACGCTCAGCCGAGAACTTGGAAAAATGGCGGGGCAGGTTCTCAGTCTCGACAAACTGATAAGGGCTTTGGTTCGCGGAGCGGGACCGTCGTCTGCGGCCGCAGAGTTTTTCCGCCGGCAGCCCAGCGTTCGCGAGGCTATCGAAAGCCTGAACAATGAGACGGGCAAGATCCTCGAAGACTTTATCGATGTGGTCGTTGATCGGATACGGCTCGCGGAAAGGTGCGTCGTCGTCGAAGGCTACGCGCTCAACGATGCGGTGGTATCCGGGTTGCGGGCGAGGCTTGGGGGACTGGCGGTGATCTGGGAACTCAATCGCACTTGCTGATGCGCGGCCTCGGCCGCGAATGCCCGGATTGGATCAGACGTCCTTCGCCAGTTCTTCGCGGCCCTTGCCGGTCACGCGATATCCGTTTGATGTTTCCTCGAGCAGGCCTTTGTCGATCAGCCGGTCGACAACGTCGCCACGGTCGGGAACTGTGCTGCTGGCGGGATTATTGGAGACGAAATTGAGGACCTTGAGCTCGGCCCGTGTGCAGGTACTGACCGGCTTCTTGCGCGTAAACGCGTAGATCAAGTAGCCGATGATGAGCAGCCATATCGGGCCGAGCACATACCACGCAGTGTCCATCGCCATATCCCCCGGCTGCCGCCTTTGCTCTGATGCGGCGAGAGATCCGCGTCAACAAGTTTCGATTTGTTTTCCTGCCCTCTTCGCCGCAGCGGAACGAAACCTTAGGCGAGAGGGGAATATTTCCGTGGGCATCGGCGGGCTAGCGGGAGTTCCCGTCGGCCTGCCGGCGCGTCCAAGTGGTCTTGATGATGGCCGGACGGATCAAAGTCTCATAGACCGTGCGAGCGACGGCGTTGATATCGGTGAGATTGGCTTCGACGCTGCGTGACAAACGATTGATGTTGTCCGGACTGTATGCCGGATCATCGCACTTTTCGTATTCGGGGAGCTTCGCCCATTTGCGAATCGTGTCGCGCGTTGCTTCGATATGCCCTTGGAAGCCATAGGCGCGGTCGCCGTAACGAAACGCCTGTACGGGGCAGAGCGGGGAACTTGCGAGAAGTTCGGCGTCTTGCGGCAGCGCGGTCACTTCAGCTCCGTGCCACTGCAATGCGGTGAAGGGATCGGGAAGGGAACTGACGACCGGATCGCGGCGTCCGGCGTCGGTTTTGGTGTTGGTCAGAACGCCGATTTCACCGGTCTTCGCTGCCTCAACCCTGCCGCCGACTGCTTCGGCGAGCAGTTGATGGCCGAGGCAGATGCCGAGATAGGGCCGCTGCATTTCGAGCACGAACTCACGGATTGCCGCTTTCTCGTCTTTGAGCCAGGGGTATTCGTCCTCCTGCCAAACATTCTGCGGTCCGCCCATGACCATCAGAAAATCAAAGCGCTCGAGAGCCGACGGCTTTTGACCGCGATCGAATTCTATGATGTGGAGCGCGGCGCCGTCGGCGTGAAATAATTCGCAAAAGCTGCCGGGATTTTCGGAGGTGGCATGCTGGAAGACAAGAATGTTCACGGTTGATGGCACCCCTTCGGCACACGCAATCGATTGGGCCGAGCGTACCGAACCATTAGGCTTGTGAAGAAAGGCAAATAGCGCATTTTCGATTTTTCGACTTGACCGCAAGGCCGCCGCTTTTGATCTGGTCCATGTGCGAAGTCTCGGCGATGCCGAGGCGCTGGAAAGAAAGCATTAAGGCTGTCGCGGTACTCTCGGTACAGATTCTCCGCGGGGGGAAAATCCAAAAAATCTGACGAGTTTCGAGGGGCGCCAATCCCGCTGGCGTCCTCGCGAGCGCCTGTCCGCACACAATTCGAGGGCGCGGGCAGGCGTGTCAGGGCTTTTTATTTTCATTCATCGGACTTTCAGCCAAGGAGAGTGTAGATCGAAGGTCGCAATATACGGGAGACCTTCATGGCCAAAGCCACCATCGCTATTCTCGGCATTGTTTGCGTTTCATCGCTGCCGTTGTCCGGCGCTTACGCGCAGGACGAATTTCACTATGTCTGCGCGGACGGGACGAAGCTCAGCGCGTCGTTCAAGCCGTCTTCGGCGCAACTGAAGTTCGAAGGCAAAGACGAACTCACGCTGCCGCAGGTGCTGTCTGCAGACGGGGGACGATATGCGGTGGGCGACACCGAATTCTGGATCAAGGGCAGGGATGCGACGCTGACGCGCGGACAAAACCGGACGACGTGCAAAAGCTGAGTCGGTCCGCGGAAGCAAAAGCCTGCCTTATTGCGGAGGTGCTTCCTTGAGTTTCGAAATGCGGATACGCGTCGAACCGCCGGTTCCCGTCGTCGTCACGCATTCAAAATGGATGCCGTTGACGTCGTAAATCGCGCTGTTGTCGTTGGCGTTCATCGCTCTTTGCGCGCAAAGCACCGATCCGCTTCGGATGGCCGAAGTTGTGCTCGCAGATATGACTGCGCCGGCGGATGCGAGGACGTCGTAGAAATTCGACGACGGCCATGTCGCATTGGCCTTCGCCGTCAGTTCGGGCTGACGCTCGACATCGCCATTTTCGCAAGTCAGCGTCAGTTCGTCGATGTCGGGATTTTTCAGCGTGACGACGACCGTCTGGTCGACTGTCGCGTGGCCGGCGACTTTGATTTCGGGAACTTGCGCGCCGACATTCGCCGCTACGGCTTCGCATTGATCGGCGCGGCCTGGGGACGCCCAGACCGCAGTCGCCATCGCGGCAAGAGCCAATGCTCGCAAGCTCGTCATTCGCTTTTTCTCCTTATCCGGGTCGCCGATAGACTACAGGGGCGTCCGGGCGATTGTCTTCTAGTTCAGATGAACGGCCGATATACGGTTGATCGCGCTATGCCGCCGGATGGGCCGCGTGTTGCGCGGCAAGAAAGCCATGAAGAGCAGCGACGACCTGGGCGCCTTCGCCGACACCGGCGGCGACGCGTTTGATCGAACCGGCGCGGACGTCACCGATAGCGAAAATCCCGGGGATGCTTGTTTCAAGCGAGGCACCTTGTCGGGCGGCGTCCGAGCCCGTCAGCACAAAGCCTTTGGGATCGAGGCGGACGCCGGTGTCCGTCAGCCACGCAGTCTCGGGATCGGCGCCGATGAAAAGAAACAGGTGACGGATCTTGCGGCAGCAATCTTCGCCGGACGCCGTGCGCCACGTTATGGTGTCGAGGATGCCGTCAGCGCCTTCGAGTTGGGTGATTTCAGATTGCGTCTGTATCTCGACGTTCGGAAGACCACGGATCCGATCGACGAGATATTGGGACATGCTCGCCGATATGTCGCCGCCGCGAGCGAGCAGCCAGACTTTTTCGGCGCGTCCGGCCAGATAGACGATTGCCTGACCGGCAGAGTTGCCGGCGCCGACCAATACGACCTCCTGCCGCGAGCACAATTTGCCTTCTAGCGGAGACGCCCAATAGTGGACGCTGCTGCCCTCGAACTCGTGCAAATTGTCGATGCCAAGGCGGCGATATCGAACGCCGCTCGCGATCACGACGGTACGGGCGCGTACGCGCTGGTCATCCGATAGCTTCAACGTGAAAAATTCACGGTGTCCGTTCGCCGGTATTTCGAGGCCGACGACCTCCGATGGGATCGCGAATTCAGCGCCGAATTTCCCAGCTTGATTGAAAGCACGGGCCATCAGGGCCATGCCGGTGATGCCGGTCGGGAAACCGAGATAGTTTTCTATGCGAGAGGATGCTCCGGCTTGGCCGCCGAACGCGCGGCAATCGAGAACAAGCACGGATAGACCTTCGGAAGCCGCGTATACCGCAGCTGCCATTCCGGCCGGTCCGGCGCCCACGATCGCGACATCGTAGAGATGTTCGCCGTCCAGCGGGCCTACAAGGCCGAGACAGCGTGCCAGCTTCAACTCGGTTGGATTCTGGAGAAGGTCGCCGCGCGGGCAAAGGACGATTGGAAGATCGGAAGGCTTTAGATTGAAGCGTTCGACCAATGCGCGGGCTTCGGCATCGGTCTTGGGGTCGAGGCCCGTGTGCGGGTGACCGTTGCGCGCGAGAAAATTCTCAAGGCGCATAACATCGCTGCTGCCAGCCGTGCCGACGATGACCGGACCGCCGGTGCCGGTTTCGATCAGACCCACACGGCGGAGGATAAGACCGCGCATGATTTTCTCGCCGAGTTCGGCCTCGGCGATAAGCAGCGAACGCAATTTGTCCGTCGGAATGACGAGCGCCTTCACCTTACCCGTCGCGCGCGCATCGACGAGCGAGGGCCGTCCGGAAAGCTGAGCGAGTTCGCCGAGAAATGATCCGGGTTCATGGGTAACGATAAGACTGCCTTCGCTCGCGAGGTCGCGTCGCGTGACATCGACATGGCCCTCAAGCAGAACGAGCAAGCCGGGGCCAACCTTGCCGACTTCCACGACGGCCTCACCCGGCGCAAACGATCGCAATTCGCCGAATTTTTGGATGCGTTCAATCTCGTGCGAGGAGAGCAGCGGAAACATCTGCCCGCGTCTGTTTTCGACCGATTGCCCGTCAGGTGCCATATGCGCTCGCGTGTGTTCGTTTGGCTGCTTGCAAATATGTCGGGTTTTCGCGAATGCGCAACGATATTGCGGGCAACGCATTTTCCATTGGACGGAAAGGACGCCAGGATTATGGATGCATTGCTTCTTTCTGCTTTACGAGGTCGCACCTCGACGCTTGGGAGGTTCGCGTGACAGATAAAGTTCTCGTCTTTTATGGTTCCTATCGCAGCGATCGGATGGGCATCCGGCTCGCAGATTTCGTTGTCGAGCGATTGGAAAAGCGGGGCCTCGACGTCGAGTTCATCGACGCGAAGGCGGTCAATTTGCCGATGCTCGACCGAATGTACAAAGAATACAAACCCGGCACCGCACCGGAGGCGCTTGAGGCGCTGGCGGAGAAAATAAAAAGCGCCGACGCGTTCGTGTTCGTCGTCGGCGAGTACAATTGGGGCGTTCAGCCCGGCCTCAAAAATCTCACCGACCATTTCCTTGAGGAGTGGTTTTGGCGGCCCGCCGCGATCGCGAGCTATTCGGCGGGGCGGCTTTCGGGCGTGCGATCGGCGACCGCATGGCATGGAACGCTGTCGGAAATGGGAATGATCGTCGTATCGAGCACGCTTTCCGTCGGGCCGATCGGGCAAACGCTCGGGCCCAATGGAGAGCCATTGGGCAACGCGGGCGATGCGCTGGAGAAAGCGTTTCCACGGTTCGCAGACGATCTGGCGTGGTGGACGGAAGCTGCAAAAACGCAGCGGCAAAAAAAGCCGCCGCCGTACTAAGTCAGAGATGTTGTCTGCCTGCCACTCGACGTTATCGGCTGGTGGCCCTCAGTGTTGGGTCGCAAACCCCAATCTTTGCAGTGCGCTTTCGCCGAGAGTGCGATCGTCGCCGCCGCATTGCACCAGCCGGTCGAGGTGCCGAACGGTGCGCGTTAGATTGCGGCGCATGGTGTGCTGGAAGAAGATTCTCACGACCTCTTCTTCTCTGAGGTCGAGTATGAGCCGGGCTTCGGATCTGGCCTCTTTGATATCGCTTTCCGATGTCATGTTGCTCACCCTACGTTTACTCACACGACTTTCAGGGTTCAATACGCATATCGGGTGAGCCACATCAAGTGTTTGGCGGATCGCGGTGCCACATTGATCAGGCCGCGACTGTCACAATTTCATTCAGCGAAGCGGAACTTATCGGATCCCTTCGGCGTCGTTGTCTTTGATGGACAAGCCGAATTCTCCTAGATCCGATCTTCCCACTCACGGCGCTGCGGTTCTGCCGAGTGTCACCATTGATAGCTACAACATCGAAGTACGCGACGGGGATGGGTTCATCGGCGACAAGGCGAGCAAGAGCGCGTTCTGGGAGATCGTCGAGAAGTGGCGAAAGCCGTTGAGGAAAATCGGCGAGGATCCGTTTGGCGGTGCCAGCACGCAGACCCTCACCAAGCAGGATCTGGCGGACGAGCTTGAAACAGGCGCCGCCGAGGCGGCAGGTATCGTGCAAAGCGCGGTCGAGGAATTTTCGCAGCAATTCGCCGAGGTCATCCGCCGCTTTCTGGAAACAGAGGCGTGGAAGGGGACGGAAGCGATTGTCGTCGGTGGCGGATTTCGCGGTAGCCGAATAGGGGAACTCGTGGCTGCTCGCACGGGTCTCATTCTGAAAGCCGACGATGTGAACGTCGATATCGAGCTGATCGATAATGATCCGGACGAAGCCGGCCTTCTCGGCGTGGCTCACCTGCTTCCGGCCTGGATGCTCAAGGGGCACGATACGATGCTGGCCGTCGATATCGGTGGAACGAACATCCGCGCCGGTACCGTTCAGCTCAATCTCAAGAAAGCGAACGATCTGCGGAAAAGCAAAATCGTCAATTCGGAAATCTGGTGTCATGCCGATGCCGAGACCAATCGCACCGAAGCGGTCGCCCGGCTGGTGAAAATGCTCGAGGCCCAGATACGCTGGAACGAGAAAGAAAAGTTTGCTTTAGCGCCGGTCATCGGCATCGGCTGCCCCGGGATCATCCGTGAGGACGGTTCGATCGACAGAGGCGGCCAGAATCTTCCCGGTAATTGGGAGAGCCGCGGCTTCCATCTTCCGGCGGCGATAAAGGCGGCCATTCCGGAGATAGGCGGTTCGGAAACGATGGTCGTCATGCACAACGATGCGGTCGTGCAGGGGTTGAGCGAATTACCTAGAATGCAGGAGCGGAACCGTTGGGCCGTGTTGACCATCGGGACGGGGCTTGGCAACGCCCGCTTTACAAATCGCCACGTGAAAATGGACGATTGAAATATTTGGCCTTAGTCCGTTTTTTGTTCCGTAAGTTACAGGCTTCTTAGAATTTATCTGGCAAACAGGTTCAGCCATCCGCGCTTGTCTTCACAAACAACAAGCTTGGTGGCCGGGCACCTCTTACCGATCTTCACGTCTGGAGGTGCCCGTCATGCTTTTTCGCGGCTCGCAGTGGCCATTGCGCGCGAAGCATTTACAAACGGTCCCGAATTCCCTTACCGAGATTGGACGAGGGCTTGCAGATCGGGTGACTGGAACGCGTGGCCGAGATCAAGAACAACAACATGCGGAGCCGCTTGGGGCCTTCATGTCCGCGATGGTCGTTCGTTGCGGTGATAGCAAACGTCTTCGCGGCAAGTCTTGCCGGATGCTCGGGCCAGGGTGCGGGCGTGGCGCCTCTTCAACCCGGGACGAGCGATGCGCCGGCGGATGTGGCGGTGAGATCGACGCCGGTTGTGCCCGGGCGTCGCGCACGCGTTTTTATTTTTGCCGGTCTCGGCGACAAGTGTGAGCCGTTGCCGGCGCCTGCGATCACGATCACAGAGCCGCCGTCGAAGGGTGATGTGACTTTCGTTCCCGGCCAGGAAACGACGATCGAATATTCGGCCAAGGGAACATGCCTCGGAAAAAAAGCGACGGGAACGGGCGTTTACTACACTGCCAGAGAGGGCGCCGAGGGAAAGGACCGCTTCGCGGTTTCGGCCAAGCTGGCGAGCGGCGAGACCGTCGGCCGGACTTTCGAAGTCACGATCGCTCAATAGCTGCGCTTTAAGCGTTTCATTAACCTCGGTCCGGCACACTCGTTGCGAATTTATTCAGTTTCGGAGCCTGCCGTTATGCGTAGCTCTTTGCGGTCGATCGGACCTGCAGCATTTTTCGCGCTCTTCATGCTTCTTCCGGGAGCCGGCGCATTCGCCGAAAACGCGAGCGTCGAGAACTCGAGTTCGGACGGATCGCAGATCGAACCGGCCGGTGCCGATTCCTACGTGCCGCAGAAAGGCAATCTCAACAGCGTTCCCGAAGACGAGTCGTCGACCAAATCGGGCATGTCGGCGGACAATCCCCTGGTGAAGCAGATCATGGCGGCGCGTCCAGGCGAAGATCTCGTGATTTGCGTCGCCGGCTGCTACACGGGCCGCAATCGCGTGGTCTATGCGCAACCCTCCGCCAATGCGCTGCGCGGGACACTATCGCCGCAGACCATGCTTCCGGTCGATCCGCGAGACGCAGCCGGTACCGGCAAACCGAACCGGTCGGCTTCGGCGGATCCGCGCGCGCCGCTGGTCATCAATCGGACGAACTGATCGCTCGCGGAATCGCGGCGTTTCTGCGCTCGCGCAATACCGCGTTTTTGCCTGATTTCGTTCATCTTTGTTCATGTTGAAGCCGTGTTGAGATCTGTCGTTTCGCGCGACGGATCGCGTCAACGGCTGCGTTTTTATCTCCGACGGCCGGGCAATCCTTTCCCCCACTGCCTCTCCCGGCCCCGAAGGAGAAACCATGAAAAATCTATCTCGCGGCACCTGGATCGCCCTTGCAGCCATCGCTGCTGTTCCGGCCACGGTTGCTATCGCAAGAACCGCCGACAATGGCGGCTGGCCGATGATGTCGCCCGAGACCCGCTCGCGCATCGAGGACGGCAAGCTGGCGATGGTGAAAACCGCGCTGCAGTTGACGCCGGACCAGGAAAAGCTTTGGGCGCCGGTCGAAACGCAGGTTCGGGACGCCTTCAAAGCTCGCGAAGCCCGCATCGAGGAATGGAAAAAGAAGCGCGAAGAACGCAAGGCCGAGGGCGAAAAGGGCGGCGAGCATAAGCGTGCCGATCTCGCCAGCCGGTTCGAAAAAATGAGCCAGCGGATGGGCGAGCGGGCCGACCGGATGAAGGCATTCTCGACGGCATTCTCGCCGTTCTATGCGTCGCTTTCGGATGAGCAGAAGGATGTGCTGCGTCCGCTGATCCGTGAGTTGTCGCCGGGCTTCGGCGGTCCGCGTGGCCATCGCTTTGCCGGCGGATGGGGCCCGGGCGGACGCCACGGCGGCTGGTTCGGTCATGACGGACCGCGCGATCACGGTGGTCCGGGGATGCATGACAACGGTGACAACGATGGCGGTCCGGGACCGGATCAGGCTCCCGCTGAGCCCGACAAGAAGGGCTGATCCGCCTCACTTCGCATCTTCTCTCCAGCCTGGCCGGGACCTAAAAAGCCCGGCCTTTTTTTGAGGCCGGGCTGATCAATTTTCGAAAAAGTCCGATCGGTCGTTTAGCGCGACGGGCGGGCGCGGCGATCGTCGTCGCGGCGCTTCATGAATTTAGGTGCGCCGTCGTTACCCCAAGGCCGGCCCTGCTCGTTGCCATGACGCGGACGTGCGGACTGATGGCCACCTTCACGATTTGCACCGTTGGCTTCGTTGCGGCCTTCCGACCGGCGATGGGCGTTGCGATGATCGTGGCCATTTTCGCGGCGCTGATCGCCCCGACGATCGTTCGGGCGATGATGATCGCCGGTTCCGTGGTCGCGGCGGCGTTCGCCGTTTTCGTGATGCGGGCGTGCTCGCTGCTCGTGGTTGCGCGGCCGGTCACCGTCGCGATGCTGGCGTCCCTGGCGGTCACCTTCGCGATGGGGCCGTTCGTGGCGTTCGCCGCGGGGCGGGCGCGGGCGCTCGTGGTCGGAGACGCCAAACACGGCAGGCGCATCGACATGACCTTCGTCGTGGCGAACGCCGTGGTTGCGGGGTCGGCTCGCGGCGTGCGGACGATCACCGCGCCTGTCATCGCGCCGATCGCCGGAAGGCCGTCCCTGGCCTTGGTGGCGTGATCCGCCATCGCGGCCGCGCGTCTCGCCGCCACGGCGCTGATTGCGGCCGCCTTCGCGATGCGCGCCTTCGCCGTTGTCCGGACGATGGTTGCGCGGCAGAGGAGGAAGCACTTCGCCGCCGACGTCGTCGATGACTTCGATCGGCTGTTTCATCATCCGTTCGATGGCGCGGACTTCCTGGCGCTCTGAGGGATCGCACAGTGAAATCGCGATCCCACTGGTGCCCTTGCGCGCTGTGCGGCCGACGCGATGGACATAGGTTTCGGGGTCGAGCGGCATGTCGAAGTTGATGACGTGGGTGATGTTCGAAACATCGATGCCGCGCGCGGCAATATCGGTCGCGACGAGCACGCGGATGTGGCCCATCGTGAAATCGTTGAGAGCGCGCTGGCGGGCGTTCTGCGCCTTGTTGCCGTGGAAGGCAGAGGCGCTGATTCCCGCCATCGCAAGACGGCCCGCGACACGGTCGGCGCCGCGCTTCGTCTTGGTGAAGACGATGACGCGGGAGGTAGCCTCATCGGCCAGAATGGTGTGAAGACGGCTCTGCTTTTCGGGCGTCCTTACGATCATGATTTTCTGATCGATGCGATCGACGACGATCTTTTTCGGCGAAAGATCGACGCGATAGGGATCGTGCAGGATGTCGTAGGCGAACTTCTTGATTTCGTCCGGCATCGTTGCCGAGAAGAGCGCGGTACGCCGCTTCTGCGGGATAAGCGAGACGATCTTCTTGATGTCGCGGATGAAACCCATGTCGAACATGCGATCGGCTTCGTCGATGACAAGCGTCTGCACGCCCGAAAGATCGCAGCTGCGCATGTTGACGTGATCGAGCAGTCGCCCGGGAGTCGCAACAAGGATATGAACCCCGCGTTTCAGGGCGCTGATCTGGGGGCCTTTGCTGACGCCACCAAGGACGACGGCGCGGCGAATGTTCATGTTGCGGGCGAGCTTGGCAACTTCCTGGTCGATCTGGATCGCGAGTTCGCGCGTCGGCGCGAGGATCAGGGCCGAGACCTGCTTCCATTGCGGGTCGGCAGGGTTAGCCGCGAACCTGTTCAGGATCGGCAGAAGGAACGTTGCGGTCTTGCCCGAGCCGGTTTCGGCCATGCCGAGGAGATCGCGGCCTTCGAGCTGCGGTGGCAGCGCCTGCGACTGGATCGGTGTAGGTTTGGAGTATCCGCACTGCGTCAGGGCACGTGCGAGAGGCTCGGCGAAGCCGAATGCCTCGAAAGTGTCGTTCGTCAAAGTAAAAAAATCCCAAGGGCTTCGAGGCCCGCGCACGGCTTGTGCCGGGGGCTCGTCCCATGGCCCACACCGGCGCTTTCGGGGTGCGGCCTTGTCTCTATGGAATTGATCTCAATGCAGGGTCGAGCGCGGTGATTGAACCGCTTTTGAGTGGCACGAGGACCCGAGCGCCATCGGAGAACAATGCGCTGCTAGTGACTGGGTTCGGAGGCAAAGTCAAGGCGCCACGGTTAATTAGTGTTCAGCTGTGTCGCTCGGACGCGGAGTTGCCCAGGTTGGTGATGGACCGGCGCATGGCGTCCATAACGCCGGGTTCGGTCATCGAATGGCCGGCGTGGTCGATGATCTCGAGGCGGGCTGCGGGCCAAACCGATGCCAGCGCGTGGGCATTCTTCGGGGGGCAAAGGAGATCGTAACGCCCCTGAATGATGGCTCCGGGAATGTCGCGCAGGCGGGCGGCGTTCGAGAGCAGTTCGCCGGGTGCAATGAAGAAGCTATGCTTAATATAGTGGGCTTCTATGATCGGCGTCGGCGGAAGGCGGGCATCGTCAGCGACCTCAGAGGGGATCGCGGCGTTCTTGGGAGCAAGCTCGGAGAGCGCGCGCTCGTAGGCATTCCACGCATGGGCAGCTGCGGTTCGGTCAGGGCCGAGGGAGCCGGTCAAACGCTTAACGTAGGCGGCGAGCGGGTCGGCGCGTTCTTCGGTAGGAAGACGAGAGCAGAACGCTTCGAAAAGTTCGGGCCTGAAAATCCGGGGACCATCGACAAAGGCCCAGCGAACCTCCTCATCGGTGCCGAGAAAGAGCGCGCGCAGAACCAGGGCCGTTACTCGATTGGGATACTTTTGCGCATACGCGAGCGCGAGCGTCGATCCCCACGAGCCGCCGACGATCATCCATTTCGCGATGCCGAAATGCGTGCGGATGACCTCCAGATCTTCGATGAGGTGTGCCGTCGTGTTGGCTTCACATGACAGATAGGGATGGCTGCGACCGGCGCCGCGCTGATCGATCAGGAAAACATGGTCCCGCGCCGGGTCGAACAATGTCCGATGCAGCACCTGCGATCCGCTTCCCGGGCCGCCGTGCAGGAATAGGATCGGGCGGCCACCGCGCAAGCCGACTTCTTCGACGTAGAGCCAATGGCCGTCGCCGACGTCAAGCATGCGGGCATCGAAGGGGCGGAAGGATTCCGGGAGGGTCTTCATGGCCCCTGCTGAGCATGCTTTTGCATAAACGACAAGTTCGGTCGGTAAGAACGGTGCAACCAAGCAATGAGGTAGGGCTGGACGGATCGCAAGGAGGCCGGCTCTGCTGCGTCTCCGCCTTGGGTCCATAGGGCGCGTCGTACGAAACGCCGAGTTTGGAATTGACGGCAATTGACGAAATTCTTTCCGATGCCTACTTGCCCCCCACTGCAACGCTCGACATGGTGCGCTATATTCGGCGAGCGCTCCGGCCTTGAAGGAGTATCCGTATGATCGACAGCCCAATTCGGAAAGCCTGCCTAGCTTCGGTTTTCGCAGTGGCGTTTGCAGGCGGGATGGTTTCCGCGCTTGCTGTCGGCGAGGCTCGCGCCGAGGCTGTGCTGCTGGTCGGAACGTGGTCCGGCAACGGCAATATCAATTTCTCGTCTGGCTCGAAGGAGACGGCGCGGTGCCGGGCTTACTTCTCGAAGACGGGCGAGCGAAGCTATGCAATGTCGGCCTCATGCGCGACGTCGTCAGCGAAGGTGGAGCAGACTGCGGAGCTGACGAAAGTCGGGGCGAATACCTACGTCGGCCGATTTTTCAATGAGCAGTACAACACGGGTGGTTCGATCAAGATCACGGTGTCGGGACGTACCGGATCGGTAAACCTCGCGGGCGAGGCGGGCACGGCGTTCTTCCGCTTGCGGAGGAATTAACGGCCGTCGTCCTGCCATAGCCGGGACGGAATAATATCAGCACAGAGACGATTTTATCGCCGCATGCACCCACAAACTGGCCTGCGGCGCTCGGCGCCGTAATGCCAATCGTCGAGGTGCCTTCAATTCAATATAATTCGCATACGAACTTTATTGCTTTGCGGCGTATGTTGGCCGCATCGCTGGTTCGTGCCGGGGACATGCTGCCATTCGGCGGGTCCGATCCGGGTGCGAAAAGGGACAGCAGCGATGATGGCTAGCTCACCCTCTTCAAAATATATCCGGAGTCTACCTATGACGCGCATTCTGTGGAGTGCAGTTGCCGCTTTCATGCTGCTTGTCCCCGTCGTCCATCCGGCCGCCGCCGATACGATCGACGCCTCAACGTTTTCTTGCAGAGACCTTGTGCAAAGCGCGCAGTCTTCCGACAAGACCGCCGTCTACGGCGCCAGCGTCATCCTTTATTGGATGGAGGGTTATCAGGCGACATCGGACCAGGGCACCGTTGTCGACTTCGACCACGTCGCGAAGGAATTTGCAGCGACGACCGAATATTGCGCGAAGAATCCGGCCGTGGGCGTGATGTCGGCATCCGAAAAGTTCATGGGTGAAAATGCCGAAGAGGCAACGCCGAAGGCGGTCGACCTTTCCATCCTGAAGTGCGAGGCCATCAATTCGAGCAAGGACGGCGATGCGGAAGGCCTGGGTCAGATCCTGATGTGGCTCGCCGGCTATCATGCGAGCGTGGCCAAGAGCACCGTCATCGACCTGGATAAGTTCAGCGAGAGCGCTGCCAAAATGGGTGCCTATTGCGCCGAAAATCCGGAGATGGGCCTGTTCACGGCAAGCGAGAAGTTCATGAGTGAAGAGGGCGACGGAGAGTAACGGGCCGTCGCGGGTGCGCACGCCGGTCGTTCCTTGGTCCGGCGTGCGCCCCGAAGCAAATTGATGCCGTTGTTTGGTGGCAGGGTGGGTCGTCTGGTTTTTCCGGAGGGCCTTATGCGCATCCTGGGCGCCATCATTTCGACGGTCGTTTTGCTGGTCGTCGAGCTTATCCTGACGATACTCGTCTACACCGCACTCAATGTTTACAGCTTCGAATTCTTCGGGGAACTCGTGCGGTTTGCGGGCGGCGTTCTCGATGCGCTTGCGGGATTGGTCGAGCGCTTCTTCTCCGGTTCATCGAGCACGGCCTATGCAAGCCTGTTCGGCGAGCTCGGGCCGAAGTCGATGCTGCTTTTGCTGATAGGGCTCGCGGTGGCTGCGATCGTTCGCCTGCTGACGAGCCTCATTCGTGCGCTGACGCGGGGGTAGGGACGAGCGCTATTTTTCCCCGTCGCTCTGCTCGGAGGCGAATTCGGCCTCAAGCTCGTGCTCGAGGGTGACGAGGTCTTCCGGAAGGGGCATGCCGGTGGCTTTGAGCTGGTTCAGCTTTTCCACCAACGACAGATAGATCTCATGCTTGTCCTCGGGCTCGTTCTGCATCTCGGTGAGAAGCTGAGCGATTTCCAACTTGATCAGATCGAAGGCCATTGTCGGCGCCTTTCGTAAAATGGGTGCAGGCTATTCCGCCGCCTGCTTGTCGACGTAGCCGAGCTGCGCGTTGAGCTTTTCGACGAGATCGGCGGCGGCGTCCGGAATGTTGGTGCCCGGACCGAACACGGCCTTGGCGCCGGCCGCATAGAGCGCATCGTAATCTGACGGCGGGATGACGCCGCCGACGACGATCATGATGTCGCCGCGGCCTTCCTTGTCGAGCGCTGCTTTCAGTTCCGGCACGAGTGTCAAGTGGCCGGCGGTCATGGTCGAGACGCCGACGACGTGCACGTCGTTTTCGACGGCTTGGCGCGCCGCTTCATCGGCGGTGGCGAACAGCGGCCCGATGTCGACGTCGAAGCCCAAATCGGCGAATGCGGAAGCGATCACCTTCTGGCCGCGGTCGTGACCATCCTGACCGAGTTTGGCAATCAAGATGCGCGGGCGGCGACCGTCGTTCTTGTCGAACTGCTCGACGAGCTTCTTGACTCGGTCAAGGCTCGGGTTCATCGCCGCTTCCTTTTTATAGACACCGCTGATGGCGCGAATTTCTGCCTTGTGACGCGAGAACACTTTTTCCAGCGCATACGAGATTTCGCCCACGGTTGCTTTCTTACGCGCGGCCTTGACGGCGAGGTCGAGCAGATTGGCGTTGCCCTTGGCGCCTTCGGTCAGATCGTCGAGCGCGGCCTGGGTTTCGGCCTCGTTGCGTTCGCCGCGCAGGCGTTCGAGTTTCGCAAGCTGGGCTTCGCGAACGGCGTGGTTATCGACTTTGAGGAAGTTGATCTCCTTGTCGCCCTTGATCTGATACTTGTTGACGCCAGTGATGGTCTGGCGGCCACTATCGATGCGGGCCTGCGTGCGGGCGGCGGCTTCCTCGATGCGCAGCTTCGGAATGCCGGCAGCAATCGCCTTCGCCATGCCGCCTTGCTCTTCGACCTCGTTGATGTGCGACATCGCCTTCTTGGCGAGTTCGTAAGTCAGGCGCTCGACGTAATGGCTGCCGCCCCACGGGTCGATCGTGCGCGTCGTGCCGCTTTCCTGCTGCAGGAGAAGCTGGGTATTGCGGGCGATGCGGGCGGAGAAGTCGGTCGGCAGGGCGATGGCTTCGTCGAGGCCGTTCGTGTGCAGCGACTGGGTATGCCCTTGCGTTGCGGCCATGGCTTCGAGACAGGTGCGCGTGGCGTTGTTGAAGATGTCCTGCGCCGTCAGCGACCAGCCTGACGTTTGCGAGTGCGTGCGCAGCGACAACGAACGACTGTCCTTCGGCTTGAACTCTTCCTTGATGAGCTTCGCCCAGAGCAGACGCGCGGCGCGCATCTTGGCGATTTCCATGAAGTAGTTCATGCCGATCGCCCAGAAGAACGACAGGCGCGGTGCGAACGCGTCGATGTCGAGGCCGCCCGCGACGCCAGCGCGGGCGTATTCGATGCCGTCGGCGATCGTGTAACCCAATTCGAGGTCGGCCGTCGCACCGGCTTCCTGCATGTGATAGCCGGAAATCGAGATCGAGTTGAACTTCGGCATGTTCGCGCTGGTGTAGGCGAAGATGTCGGAGACGATGCGCATCGAAGGTGCGGGCGGGTAGATGTAGGTATTGCGCACCATGAACTCTTTCAGAATGTCGTTCTGAATGGTTCCGGCAAGCTTCTGCGGCGGCACGCCCTGTTCTTCCCCCGCGACGATGAAGAGAGCGAGCACGGGAAGTACGGCGCCGTTCATCGTCATCGAGACGGTCATGTCCTGCAGCGGAATGCCGTCGAACAGCACGCGCATGTCGTAGATCGAGTTCGATCGCGACGCCGGCCATGCCGACGTCACCCTTCACGCGAGGATGATCGGAGTCGTAGCCGCGGTGGGTGGCGAGGTCGAAGGCGATTGAGAGGCCCTTCTGTCCGGCGGCAATGTTGCGGCGATAGAAGGCGTTGGAATCTTCCGCCGTCGAGAAGCCTGCGTACTGGCGGATGGTCCAGGGCTGCAGCGCGTACATCGCGGGATAGGGGCCGCGCACGAACGGAGCGATGCCGGGTAGCCCGTCTATGAAGTCGAGCCCGGCAGTGTCTGCGTCGGTGAAGACCGGCTTCACCGGGATGCCTTCCGGCGTTTCCCAGACCGGCGCCTCCGGTGTGGCCGCCGCCGTGGGCTTGGCCGGGGTCTCCGGATCGAGGGGAACCTGAGCAAAATTCGGGATCGAGGTCATTCGGGGCGCTGATCGCTCAAAAAAAGGACTATCCGGCCGCACGGTACGGCAAAACGGGGGGCGGGGACAAGTTTTGATGGGGCGGGTGCTCCTTTGGCGCAGAAGCGGCCGCCGTGGTCCGTTCGGCGTAGGCCGCCGAGCGTTTTCATCCGAAATGATAAAGCCACAAACCTCGGCAACAAGCCCGACCGGGTGAGCCTCTCAAAGTCCGAGGGTAGATATGCAACGCAAGGTCGCGGACGACGCGGCGCGCCAAAGCGCGGCCCGGACCTGGCCGCCGCTCGCTCGCTTCATCGACTGGGAGTTTCGTCTCGGCGAAAGGGCGCAGGCGAGGGGGCGTGCGGCGCACTTCGCCTACGAGTTCGTTCGGTTTGGGATCAAGCAGGCATGGGCTTGCCTGTTCGGCGCCTTGCTGCTGGCGCTGCTGGTCGCGACGCATTTCCTCTATCCGAAGGGCGCGGTGCTTGCGCGCTACGATTTCCTCGTTATCGCGGCGGTGCTGATCCAGATCGTGATGATCGTGTTCAAACTCGAGACGATGCAGGAAGCCAAAGTGATTTTGGTTTTCCATGTCGTCGGCACGGCGATGGAAATCTTTAAGACCTCAGTCGGATCGTGGATCTACCCGGAAGCGAGCCTGTTGCGGATCGCAGGCGTGCCGCTTTTTACCGGGTTCATGTATGCGTCGATCGGTTCTTATATCGCGCGCTGCTGGCGGCTTTTCGATTTTCGCTTCACGCGGCATCCGCCGGTGTGGGCGCTGGGATTATTGAGCGTCGCGATCTATGTGAATTTTTTCGCTCATCATTACGTGTGGGATTTCCGACCCGTGCTGTTTGCGGCGGCCATCGTGCTGATCGGGCCGTGCACGATCTATTACAAGATCTGGAAGACGCACCGGCACATGCCGCTCTTGCTCGGGCTGTTTCTCGTCGCGCTTTTCATCTGGTTTGCGGAAAACATCGGGACGTTTACCGCGGCATGGGCCTATCCGCATCAGCGCCACGGCTGGGAGCTCGTCGGCCTGGGAAAGCTTGGCTCGTGGTTTCTACTGATGTTGATTTCCTATACGCTGGTTGCTGCATTAAACCGGCCTTGTTCAATGAAGATTGAGGATTAGAGAATAGAATATTTACTCCGAATTCCTGTGCCGGCGGCTGCCGGGCGGGTTTCGGCGTATAAAGATCGTCTCTAGTCCCTGGAACAAGTCGTATGCGCAACTCACTCATTCTGACAGTCTCCGCGATCCTGATGGGAGCTGCCGCTTCGGGCACTGTTGCCGAGGAGAAGGGCATCGAGCCACCGATGGATATTCTGGCGACGCAGCTTCGCGATCAGGGTTTTGCCTGCGATCATCCCGATCACGCTAAGCTCGATGAGACGGCCTCGAAGCCCAACGCGAAAGTCTGGGTCGTCGAGTGCAAAGGGGGCAGCTACCGGATGACAGTGGTGCCCGATCTCGCCGCCAAGATCGAGAAGCTCGGCAACTAAGCCGGCGCCCAAGCCTTTTCCTCTTTTTTCGGCCGCTCAACACTTGTCTCGCGCGTGACAGCGAAGGCGGGGTCCTTCGCGCATTCTGCCTCTCGTCAGGGCCGATACGGGCCGAACCGATTTCGAGAGGAGAGCACGCCATGTCCGCCGTCGTTGCTGGATCCGCCGCCGCCGCGATCGTCACTGCCGCGACCGTTCTTGTTGCGACCTTTCCCGATGCGAAGGCGTTGCTTTCGCCTTTGACCGACGGCGGCAACGAATATCTCGTCGAGACCGCCTCGCTTCTCGCTTCCATTCCGATGCTCGGCATCATGGCCGTGCTCGCCGCATCCGGCCGGGAATGACATTCACTGCGCTTCGCTTCCCCTTGCTTGCCCCCCGTCCCCTTGACCGGCTCCCTCGCGGAGCCGGTTTTTTTATCGGCGCCGCTTTGTGCGGGCGTGCCATTCTCCTGCCTTGGTTGGCGCTATCAATGCTCTCGGGGAACGGGGGGTAAGGGGAAAAGCTGCCTTACCTGTGTGTCTTTGAAGGATGCCGCTGCTCCGGTTCGAGCCGGAGCTGACGGGCAATCCCATCGAGTACTGCGTGGGGTATGCGTCGTGAGATTCAAAACGATCACTGTTCTTTTGGGTGCTGTCGTTGCGTCGTCGTTTTTCGCATCGACTAAGTTCGGAGCCGGAAACCGGGCCGACGCAGCAGATGCGATCGTGCCCCCGCCGCCCGAGGTGATCCGGGTTCCTGAATTCGTTCCTGTCGTCAATTTCAGCGAATTCGTCCTAGCCATGCAGACGTTCGCGGCGGAAAGCCCTGCGGGCGCGCGCCTTGCGGCGGAGGCATTGAGCGCGAAATTCGATGCACCCGCCGACGAGGCGCAGAAGCCCGCTTCTGCTCCGCCTTCGCAACAGGCGGCCGCGCAGCCCGCGAAGCCGGCATCGGTTATCGTCACGCGGCCGGTTTATGTCGCCGATATTCCGTCCATGCCGGATCCCCGCGTACAGCCATCCGCCGTCGCGGATCCGGTGAAGATCATTACGCCCCGTTCGGAGAAGCGCGCCGACGCCGGTACGCGCCGCCACAAGTCGGAGAAGAAAGTCGCGGCTGCAGCGGCAAAAGCAGAGCGGCAGAGCAATCCGTTCGAGCCGGCAATGGGCCTCGGCATGGTGATCGATTCCGCTGAGAACGCGCCGCCGATGTCGTCGCTGACGGAGAAGAAGAGAAAGAGCAAGCCTGCTTCTCAAGATGCCGAGTAGTTTTGACTGAAGCGGCCACGCTTAACTTCTCTAACGAGGCGGGGCCTTTGCGGCTTCCTCCGGCGACGGCTTAAAGCCGTACGACAGCGCATGATAGAGCGGTTCGCGCTGGACGAGACGCGAAATGCCAGCTGCGAGCAGTGAGGTCGCCATCAGTGGAATGACCATGTTGCGGTCGCTCGTCATCTCCATCACGATGACGACTGCGGTCAGCGGCGATTGCACGACGGCGGAGAAATAGCCGACCGTCATCATCAAAATCAGGGCGCTGGGTTCGATGAACGGGAAGATTGGCGTCACCATTGATCCAAGCCCTGCGCCGACGGCGAGTGACGGCGAAAAAAGGCCGCCGGGGATGCCGCTCGCCGAAGAGAGCAGCGTGCTGACGAGCTTGAATGGTCCGTACCAGAACGGAATGTAGTTGCCGGAGACCAGAGCGGCGTGCGTTTCGGCGTAACCGTTGCCCGACGCGTAGCCCCCGGTGGCGATGCTCAGAGCCGCGACGATGAAACCGCAGAACGCAGCAAACACGGCTGGGCGCCGGCGCAGCCGGGAGATGATTGCGGGAGGCCGACGGATCAGAGCCACAAGGGAACGGGAAAAGAAGCCGCCCATCAGGCCGCCTAACAAGGCGCAGACCGGAATGGAGATCCAATCTCGCGCGTGTGACATCGTCGCCGACACGACGCCGAGATAAGAGTAGTTGCCGAGGATGAGCCAGCTGACGCCGGCCGCAATTGCAACGGAGGCGATGACAAGCTCGTTGATGCGTCCCGCGTAGGATTTTGCAACTTCCTCGATCGCAAACAGTATGCCGGCGATCGGGGCATTGAACGCAGCGGCGATGCCGGCGGCGGAGCCCGCGAGCACCAAGCCATTGTGGCGGCCGATGCCGGCAAAACCGGCGACCGCGTACATCACCGATGCACCGACCTGCACCGTCGGGCCTTCGCGGCCAACAGATGCGCCGAAGACGAGCGCGATTGCGGTCATGACGATTTTGGCGACCATGGTCGGCCAGCCGAGCAGCCGCTTGCGGAAAGATGCGTTTTTGTGGCGACGGGCGGCGATGACCTGAGGGATGCCGCTGCCGACGGATTCAGGGAACCAGCGAGCGGTGACATATGCCAGTGCGGCGAAACCCGCCGGCGCGATGAAAAAGGGAAGCCACGGCCAGCGCTTCAGGATCATGCTGTAGAGATTCTGAGAAGCGTCGGCCAGTTGAGCAAAGCCGACGGCGACGAGGCCGATCAACACCGCTCCGCTGAAGAAGATCGCACGGCGAAGCCAAATCCGTCGGGACAGACCGACGTAATGGTAACGACGCAAGCGTAATGTTCTGCGATGTGCCGCCCTTCGGACGATCGGCGATTTTGAATCCACGAGCCGAGCGCTTTCTTCGCTTTTTCAATGTTTGTTGTTCAGGCCAGTTTGTCTTGCAAACCTTTGAGAGTGGCGACGGCATCGGCGCCAGCCGACAGGAACTGATCGATCCCGGCAGATTTGAGTGCCGCTTCGGTTTCTCCGGGGCGTCCCGCCATCAAGACGAATTTGGCGCCCGCGGCCTTCAGAGCTTTTGCGGTCGGCTCGGCGAGAGAAGCGTAGATAGCGTCGGAAGAACAGATGCAGCCAGCAGAGGCACCCGAAGCGCGGAACGCTTCGGCCGCGGCGTCGGCGGTCTTGTAGCCGTCGCTGACGAGCGTGGCGATGCCACCGGCCGCGAGATAGTTCTTCGCCCATGTGGTGCGGACATTGTGATCGGCAATCTCGCCCATGCTGGCAACGAACAGCTTGAAGCCGCCATGAGCGTCGGCGGCGTCGCGCAGCGCTTCGAAAGCTTCGCCGAGCCTGTGCGGTTTTAGCGGGGTGATCTCGATTGCGGCCGTTCCAGTTGGCGCTTGGGCTGTGGGCCAAGGGTCGGTGTGGACGCCGTCGTCGCCGAGGAGCGGGAACGCATTCACGCCTGTCAATTCCTGGCGGATGGTCGCGACCGATTTGGCGCGTGCATCGGCGGTCTTGGCGATCATCTGTTGGATGAAGCCGGACAGCAGAGACGCGAGCAGGCCGCCGCGCGCTTCGATGTCCTGGAAGATTTCCCAAGCCTTTTTCGCCATGTCGTCGGTCAGGTTTTCGACATACCAGGAGCCGCCGGCCGGATCGTTGACGCGGCCGAGGTGGCTTTCTTCCTGGCAGACGATCTGGATGTTGCGGGCGACGCGGCGCGCGAACGCGTCGGGCTTGCCAAGCGCGAAGGTGAAGGGCAGCACGGTGATGGCGTCGGCTCCGCCGAGAGCAGCGCCGGCGCAGGCGATGGTCGTGCGCAAGATGTTCGTCCACGGATCGCGCTTCGCCATGATGCGATACGATGTCGGGCAGTTGATCGTGACGGCAGAAGCAGCGGCGCCTGCTCCAGAGGCGTCCGCAATGCGCCAGATGAGCCGCCGGGCGGCGCGAAGTTTGGCGATGGTGGAGAATTCATCGATGTCGGCCGCGAGCGCGACGTTGATTTTTGGAAGTGCGTCCGGCGGCGAAACGCCCCCCTCTTCGGCGGCCCGCAAATAAGAGACGAGCGCCGAGAGCATGAAGGCGAGTTCCTGCGCCTCGCTGGCACCGGCGGTGTGGGCGACGACGCCATCTGCCGTCATCACCTGGACGCGCGGGCATGCTTCCGTTGTCTTCATCAACGCGACGGCACGGGCGAGTGCTGTTTCGACTGGCTCGGACAAGCGGCCCGTTGCGGCGAGCGTGCCTAGCGGATCGGCGCCGAACGAACCCTGCCGGTCTGCCGGCTGGATGCCCTTCGCGTCCCATTCCATCATCAGCGCCAAGGCGGCGTCGAAGACGTTTTCGCCGGCGACCAGAATGATCGGGCAGACGTCGAGAAGAACGCCTGCGAGGGCGGTGTCGAATGCTTCCTTGGTCGCGGGCAAGCCCGAGGCGCCTCCGACTTTCAGGGCGATCGACGTCACGCCGCCTTCGAGGTCTTCCAGGATCTCGGCGTTGGCGGCTTTCGGATCGGGCTCGGCGTGAAACGTCCGGATGTCCCAGCCGAGACCGTCGCGCGCAGGCTTCATACCGCGGGTCAACGGCGGCTTGCCGGGCAGGGCGTTTACCGTGCTTTGCAGGGCGTCGGCGCGGGTATAGAGCGGATTGATTTTAAGGCCGTCGGCCGTGCGCGCGACCAGTCGCTTTTCAAAATCCGCGCCTTTCAGGGCTTTTTCGACAAGCGCCCGCCACTCTTCGATCGTTGCCGTGGGAAAATCCTGCGCGAGATGCAATTCGGGCGACTGGGTCGTCATACAACTTTGTTCCCAAGGCAGAGGACGTTATCGATAAGGCGTCTTTCCGATATACCCCCTTGGGAGGCTCGTGCGAGCCTGAATTTTCCCCGGGGCTTGGCCTAATTGCCGCGCTCGGCCTCGAAGGCGCCTGCGTTTGCTTCGGTGGGCCCAGCATGGCATCACCACCACAACGGAGCACGGCTGAGTCGCCGGTCCAAGACGTGAGGAGGCGAGATGACTGGAAAGCATGGCCCGGGGGACTCCGGCGAAGCGGTCGCCGATCCTCGCGACTATGTACAAGACGGACTGATCCTCATCGGTGTGAGCAAGTCCGGCCAGGATCTCGTGCCGGAGTGTATCGAACTCGCGCTCGCCAACCGGCATGGGCTCGTAACGGGCGCGACCGGGACGGGCAAGACGGTCACCTTACAAGTTTTGGCGGAAGGATTTTCCGCGGCCGGCGTTCCGGTTTTCGCGGCGGACATCAAAGGCGACCTTTCGGGAATTGCCGCGAAGGGCAATCCGGCGCCGAAACTCGTGGAACGTGCGCAGGAGATCGGCCTTACGCGCTACGGCAATACGTCGTTTCCGACAGCGTTCTGGGATATTTTCGGCGTCGATGGACATCCCGTACGCGCGACGGTGCAGGAGATGGGGCCGCTGCTGCTCTCGCGCCTGATGGAATTGACCGAGCCGCAAGAAGGCGTGCTGAACATCGCGTTCCGCTGGGCGGCCGACGAACGTGCTGCCGGCGATGACAAGATGACGATCCTGGATCTGCAGGATCTGCGCTCCGTCGTCGACGAGATGGGAAAGCGCGCGGCTGAGCTTCGGAGCAAATACGGCAACGTGGCGCCGGCTACCGTGGGCGTCATCCAACGCCGGCTGCTGGTTCTTGAAGAACAAGGTGCGGGCAAATTCTTCGGCGAGCCTGCGCTCGATATCATGGATTTTCTGAAGACGGCGCCTGATGGGCGGGGCATCGTCAACGTGCTTGCAGCCGAGAAGCTGATGAACACGCCGCGGCTCTACGCGACGTTCCTGCTCTGGCTGTTGACGGAATTGTTCGAGAAGTTGCCGGAAGTCGGCGATCTCGACAAGCCGAAGCTCGTGTTCCTGTTCGACGAAGCGCACCTGCTGTTCAACGAGGCGCCGAAGGCGGTGCTCGAGCAAGTCGAACGTGTCACGCGGCTTATCCGGTCGAAAGGTGTCGGCGTCTATTACGTGACGCAGAGCCCGGCCGATGTTCCCGACCGCGTATCGGCGCAGCTTGGCAACCGTATTCAACACGCGCTGCGCGCCTTCACGCCGAAGGAGCAGAAAGCCATCCGTGCCGCGGCGCAGACGTTCCGCCCGAACCCGGCCATCGACACCGAGCGGGCAATTCAGGAACTGAGAGTGGGCGAAGCGCTGGTGTCGCTGCTGCACGACAAGGGCGAACCCTCGATGGTTCAGCGCACGCTGATCCGGCCGCCGATGTCGCGCGTCGGCCCTCTGACGGCGGAGGAGAGAAAGGCGATCATCCGGGGCGACGACGCCAACGGCAAGAAGTACGGCCAGGGCCTCGATCGCGAATCGGCGCACGAGCGGCTGCAGTCGCGAAATACGATGGTCGGTCAGCTGAAGCAGCGACTGTCGTCGTTCTCCAACATCCTTCGCGGCAAGGGATGACGTGCTGCGAATCGTTGAAAGTCACAATCGGGGCCGTTAGATTTTTTGAAGATTCGCAGTGCCGAGCGCTTCGGTCGAAATGTTCCAACCGACCGCCGACGAGGAGAACGAGATGGGTTACTTCCGGTTTCGCAAGACGTTCACGATCTTTCCGGGCGTTCGCGTCAATCTCAGCAAGACCGGCGTCAGCGGCAGCCTCGGCGGACGAGGCGCGACACTCAACGTCGGAAAGCAGGGCGAGAACGTCACACTCGGTATTCCGGGGACCGGCCTCAGCTATCGCACGCCGCTGAGCACGACACTTTTTCTTCTGCTTCTTGCAGTCGCTGTCGTCGCCGGGATCGCCTATCTGGTTGCGCCGGAGACGGTGAAGATGCTGTTGCACTGGTGGCAGCCGCGCTGGTTCTGATCGCGCGTCATAGCCAAGTTTAGCATTGAGGCATCGACAGACGCCGGTGCCCTTTCGTTTTCGCGGTGCGAGGGCGTGATCAGCCGCTTCCTGCCGCCGCGGCCGCAGCGATTGGCTCTGGTGCGCCCGGGCGAGGCTGCTCGCCGTTGACGTTGATCGGAGCCTGGCCCGGCGGATGCTTCATCCAAATTCCGCGTCGGCCCACCTTCATGCCCTCGGCAAAAAGCGCCGCCTGATATTTGGGATCGTAAATTTCCTTGGTCTGGAAGTCGAACGAGGGCGGCACCGCAAGGAAGTTGAAGTCGGCACCTGCATCGAGGGCGACGCGATAGATGTGATAGACCTCGCCCATGTTCTGGCTCTTGATGAGCGTCGAAATGGAACGGCCGGCGATTTGCAAAGTCGTCGGCTTCACGACTTCCTGCGAGGGCGTGGCTTTGCCATTCTTGATGATAAAAATGCGCCGGATCGGCGGCTTGTCGTAAAGAACGTCAAAGGCTTTCAAGGGGGCTTCGACGGGGCTGACGAAGACCTCGCGCGTGGTGCCGCCGTCGACGTGCAATTCATCATACATCTTGCCGCCGGCTTCGACCTCGATCTGAACAGGTGGGAAGGCTGCCGGAATTGCGGCTGATGCGAGGATGACCTTGCGGAACAGTTCGGTGGCCTCGGGCGACCGGTTGAGCGCGATTTCGCCCATGTTCCAAACCACGGGACGCTGGGCATCGAGGTTCGTCGTCAGGACCAGGAGAATTCTGCCGCGCTTGTATTGAGCGGCGATGCGATCGAGGAACGGGCGATCGATGTAATAAGCGATCAGGCTCTGCAGAGGTGCCGTGCTCGAGAGAGCCGGACCGCCAAATAGACCTGACAGAATTTCAGGCGTTACCACCTGGTCCTGCTTGTATTGCGTCCAGATGGTGTGAAGCTTCTCGTCCTCGGATGGTCCGAGAAAAGCGAACGGCGCGATGATGGCGCCGGCGCTGACGCCGGTGACCAACTGGAATTCGGGGCGATCCCCGCGCTTTGTCCAGCCGGTTAACACCCCGGCGCCGAACGCGCCGTCGGAGCCGCCGCCGGAGAGCGCGAGCGTGTCGACGACCTTGCGGCCCTCGATCGTTTTGGCATGGCGGGCGAGCTGCGGCATGTGGGCGGTGCGCCGCCGGACTTCCGTCAGTGGATTGGTCGGGACTTCATCGGCCCAGAAGCGAACCCCGGGCATGCCGGGGATTTCGGCGGTTTCGGCGAGGCTCGCGCTTGAAATTCCGTTGCGCGTAAGGATCGTGGCGCAGCCGGTCAGCGCCAACGTCAAAACGAGCAAAAGAGCAACGTGCAGCCTTGGCACGAGCACTTAGATCCCCCCGGCCGCGAAATATCCCGCCTACTGCATGTGTTTTAGGGCAGCGCGAGGGCGGGAGCAACGGCGTCAAACCAGCACCGATCACAAGTCTCAGATTCAGTACATCTTCCCGTGGCGTTCGGGCATCAGATCTCGGGCTATTCCCGCCCGGAAACGGAGAGGGCGCCCATGTGAGCGCCCTTTCGCGATGTTTCGGACCTTTTGCGGGGCTATCGGCTGTCAGCCCGCGAGAGCTTCGACATGCTCCCAGTTCACGAGATTATCGAACCAGGCCTCGAGATATTTCGGGCGGGCGTTGCGATAATCGATGTAGTAGCTGTGCTCCCAGACATCGACACCGAGGATCGGCTTTGAGCCGTGCATCAGCGGGTTCTCGCCATTCGGAGTCTTAACGACTTCGAGTTTGCCGTCCTTCACTGCAAGCCAGGCCCAGCCGGAGCCGAACTGGCCCTTGCCGGCTTCGATGAAATCGGTGCGAACCTTGTCGTATCCGCCGTAGCCGTCGACGAGTTTCTGGACGTTGCCCGGCAGCTTCTTGCCGCCGCCGCCCTTTTTCATCCACTGCCAGAAATGCAGGTGATTGTAGTGCTGGCCGACGTTGTTGATGAGGCCCTGCACCTTGTCGGCATAGGCGTTCTTGACGATGTCTTCGAGCGACTGGCCCTCATATTTGGAGCCAGCGAGGAGCTTGTTGCCATTTTCGACATACGCAAGGTGATGCTTGTCGTGATGGAACTCGAGGGTCTCGGCCGACATGAACGGTGCGAGAGCATCGTAGGCGTAGGGAAGATCGGGGAGTTTCAGCGTCATAGACGGCTACTCATCTGATTGCGGGGTGGGTTGAAAGACGCGGGAAAGTAGCTTCTGCGACCGCCGCACACAAGTCGAACGCTGAACTCATGCCGTCGGGCGCAGTTCCATTCGCCGCGAATTAATATCGGAGGGCTTTCCGATTTTCGCAGATATCGGATGGTTGGCCGTGGTGTTGAAACAATTCAGTAAACTGTTTGTTTCCGGTGATTGGCACTCTTTTTTACGGATTTCGGGGACCAGTTTTTTGCCCGGGATCAAGAGGCATTGCGCCTTTCTTCTTTTGGCAGACATGCACATCATGCAACGGCAGTTGATTGCGATATTTATCCGGATCACCAAAAAGTATCATTCAAATCCTGGATTAACCGCTTTGGCTTTGTGCTATTTCTCAAGTTGAGCGTTTCGTGCGCCGATGATATTTCAGGCAATATCGGTTTTTTTGGGCCGATAAACGCTGCTGCGTGAAAATGCGCCGCATAGTAATTTATCGTTTGTCGAATATTCACGACTATTGACGAGCTTGCGTTGACAACGGACGCGTCTTGAAGATTCCTGCGCGGCGGAAGTCAGGTGACACCGTCCGTAAGCGGAGCAGATTCAACAGAGGTTTTTGGTAGCGATGCGAAAGGCAAAAACAATGGCGACGGTCAATGTCGACAAGCTTTCTCTCAAGGATCTTGTCGATCTTGAAGCGAAAGTTCAGAAGGCAATCGCCGCCGCCCGGGATCGCGAGCGGACTGAGTTGAAAAAGAAAGTCGCCGATCTCGCAGAAACGCACGGATTTTCAGTCGCCGAATTATTTGGTGCTACCCGCGGTCGCGGAGCGTCAAAAGGCAAGTCGGTCGGTGTCGCCAAATACGCAAATCCCGAGAATAAATCCGACACTTGGACGGGTCGCGGGCGCAAACCGAACTGGCTGGTCGAACGGCTGAAAAAAGGCGCCAAACTCGCCGATTTCGCTATTTGATCCCGATACGATCAGCAGGCTGCCGTATCGGGAGAAAGCGAAATTCACTTTTCCAAATCTCGATACGGCGAAGGCCGGAATTGAAGTTTTCTAAAGCGAGAAATGCTTCGGCGGCGGGCACGCGAAATTCGAAATGTGCCCGCATTTGTCGGTTATTGGTGTGCTGCTGCAACCTGGCCGCGCGGGATTTTCAAACGTGGAAGCGCAGGCGGTGTCGCCCGTCAAAGAATGACAGGGGCGTGGACACCATTTTTAGCACTCAAGCATTGACAGTGCTAGCAGTCATCAGCATATAACCGGCGCGTTCGGGCTCGCAAGCGGCCAAGACGCAAATGACGGGCGGCGGGTAGCAATGCCGGCCGTCGGCGACTTGGCCCCCAGGTTGCGAACTGAGACCAATCATTTAGCCAAATCATGAGGTTAATCCCATGGCGTTCCGTCCTCTCCACGATCGTGTTGTCGTGAAACGCATTGAGGAAGAAGCAAAGACCGCGGGCGGGATCATCATTCCCGACACCGCCAAGGAAAAGCCCCAGCAGGGCGAAGTGGTGGCCGTTGGCCCTGGCGCTCGCGATGAAGCGGGCAAAGTCGTTCCGCTCGACGTCAAAGTCGGCGACCGCGTTCTGTTCGGAAAGTGGTCGGGCAGCGAAGTAAAGATCGACGGCGAAGATCTTCTGATTATGAAAGAGAGCGACATTCTCGGCGTTCTCTCGGCCCCCTCCAAGACCAAAGCCGCCGCTTAATTCCCCTTTCCCCCAAATTGCAAAGCTTAGGAGTTGCTCAACATGGCAGCTAAAGACGTCAAGTTTTCGCAGGACGCACGTGAGAAGATGCTTCGCGGCGTCGACATTCTTGCCAACGCTGTGAAAGTCACGCTCGGTCCCAAGGGCCGCAACGTCGTCATCGAGAAGTCGTTCGGCGCGCCGCGCATCACCAAGGACGGTGTGACGGTCGCGAAGGAAATCGAACTCGAAGACAAGTTCGAGAATATGGGCGCGCAGATGCTGCGCGAAGTCGCCTCGAAGACGGCTGACCTCGCCGGTGATGGCACCACCACCGCGACGGTTCTTGCCCAGGCGATCGTTCGCGAAGGCGCTAAGTCGGTTGCGGCCGGCTCCAACCCGATGGACCTGAAGCGCGGCATCGACCTCGCCGTTCAGACCATCGTCGAAGACCTCAAGACCAACTCGAAGAAGGTCACCAAGGACCAGATCGCCCAGGTCGGCACGATCTCTGCCAACGGCGACGAAGTCGTCGGCAAGAAGATCGCCGAAGCGATGGACAAGGTCGGTTCGGAAGGCGTCATCACGGTTGAAGAATCCAAGACGCTCGATTTCGAACTCGATGTCGTCGAAGGCATGCAGTTCGACCGCGGCTATCTCTCGCCGTACTTCATCACCAATGCCGACAAGATGATTGCCGAGCTCGAGAGCCCCTACATTCTCATCCACGAGAAGAAGCTTTCGGGTCTGCAGGCGATGCTTCCGGTTCTGGAAGCCGTCGTCCAGTCGGGCAAGCCGCTCCTCATCATCGCTGAAGACGTCGAAGGCGAAGCGCTCGCAACGCTCGTCGTCAACAAGCTGCGTGGCGGCCTCAAGGTTGCTGCTGTCAAGGCTCCGGGCTTCGGCGATCGCCGCAAGGCCATGCTGGAAGACATCGCTGTCCTCACGGGTGGCACGGTGATCTCGGAAGACCTCGGCATCAAGCTCGAGACGGTCACGCTGCAGATGCTCGGCCGCGCCAAGAAGGTGACGATCGACAAGGAAAACACCACGATCGTCGATGGTTCGGGCAAGAAGGCCGACATCGAGGCTCGCGTGAAGCAGATCAAGGCGCAGATCGAGGAAACGTCCTCGGACTACGACCGTGAGAAGCTGCAGGAGCGTCTTGCCAAGCTCGCCGGTGGCGTTGCCGTTATCAAGGTTGGCGGCGCGACGGAAGTCGAAGTGAAAGAGCGTAAGGACCGCGTTGACGACGCCCTGCACGCAACGCGCGCAGCCGTCGAAGAAGGCATCGTACCGGGCGGCGGCGTTGCACTGCTCCGCGCTGCCAAGGCTCTCGACAGCGTGAAGCCGGAGAACGACGACCAGAAGGTCGGCATCAACATCGTCCGTAAGGCGCTGCAGGCTCCGGCCCGTCAGATCGCTGCGAACGCTGGTGAGGATGGCTCGGTCATCGTCGGCAAGATCCTCGAGAACTCGAAGTACGCGTTCGGCTACAATGCGCAGTCGCACGAGTACGGCGATCTCTACGCCCAGGGCGTCATCGATCCGACGAAGGTCGTGCGGTGCGCGCTGCAGGACGCAGCCTCGGTGTCGGGCCTCCTGATCACGACGGAAGCCATGATCGCCGACGTGCCGAAGAAGGACGCCGGCCACTCGCACGGCGCTCCCGGCGGCGGCATGGGCGGCATGGGCGGCATGGACTTCTAAGGAAGTTTTGCAGTCGTTCCTTGAACGCCCAGAATTCCACGAATTAAAAAGCCCCGCAGTGATGCGGGGCTTTTTTGTTGGCAGCGGGTGGGTCGCTTTGAACACTGCCAAGAATAATATCGTTGAAAATGGCTTCATTCCTATTTTCGATACATTCCGCCCTCGCTTAGTTTGCTCTTCAGTGGGCGCCATAATTTCGGATGAAGCGGACAGCGGATGCTTTTCTCATTTTGGTCGGGCCCGGTCGGTTGGCTTGAAAGGCTCTGCGTGGCCTCCGCCCGCGCCATCGGCGAAGAGATCACCGTCTTCAGCTATGACAATCACGCCAAGCTCAGCCGTCAGCTCGGGTGCGAGGTTGCCGATGCGGCGACTATTTTTGCTCGAGACCAGCTATGTGAGAACTCGTGGCCGCATTTTTCCGACCACTTCCGGCTCGAAGGCATCGAGCGCGGACTTGGCACTTGGACCGATCTCGATGTGATTTTCGTGCGTCCGCTTCCCGCGACGGATTACGTTTTCGGATGGCAGAACGACAAGCGGCTCGGAAACTCGGTTCTCCGGCTGCCGAGGGACAGCGAGCTTCTGCAATCGTACCTGGCGTTCTGCCGCGAGCGTCCGCTGCGCAAGTACGTCATGCCGTGGATGCCGTGGTACACGAAATGCGGTCGCATCGCGAAGGCCGCGTTGGGAGCGGTGTCCGGCGCTCGCGTACCGGCGGCAAAGTACGGACCGGCCGCGTTCACCTATTTCGCGGAGCGCTGCGGCGCCGATCGCTTCGCTTTCCAGCCGGAGGTGCTTTATCCGCTGGCGATTGAAGAGAAGGCAATCGCGCGGGCGTATGAGCCCGGGTATCTCGAATCTCTCATTCGGCCCGAGACGGTGTGTGTCCATCTCTGGCATTCGACGTTCGCCGGAATTCACGGGCTGCAATATCCGAAGCAAGGATGGCTTGCCGAGCGGGCCAATGCGTTGCTGTCGAAGCCTCCCGCCGCGGTGGCGTGAATGTCGAAAGCTTTCGATATTCGTCTTGCATTCGAATTGGGCGTTAAGCACCGGCCACTGGTGCAGGCTCTTCGATCGCTGATCTGATCCAGCGGCGGAGTTTACCGGTGTTGCCCTCGAACAGCAGGTAAAGAACGTGCACACAAACGAAGATCACGAACAGCCGGGCTGCGAAGTGCGTGATGGCGGCGAGTGACACGTCCGCCGACTTCGGAAAGACTCTGTCGAGCGCAATGTTGATCGGATAGTGAAACAGGTAGAGCGAATAGGAAATCCTGCTCAGATATCCGATGGGGCGGCGCGCCAATGTCAATGCATTGGTAACGCCGGACGTACACAGCCACGGCAGAAGAAGCGCCAGTCCGGTACAAATCAGCGCCTCAGAAGCAGCGGGCGGACAAGATGTGATCGTCGCGAACGATTTGCTTGCCGATGAAATTTGAAAGCCGGCGATGCCGATAGCGGCTGCGAACGCTCCAATGATTGCCATCGATCCCGGCTTGGCGCGAAGGTAGATCGCAAAGGCGCCGAGACACCAAAACGCGAGAAAGCGCGCCTCCAATATCGAAAAGACGAGAATGCCGAGCGAGAGCACCACGAACGCCGCAAGAGATTCGCTCAGCGCCAGGCAGGCGGTCGCGGCGGCGACGATATAAAACCAGATCTCGTAGGTCAGGCTCCAGAGAGGGGCGTTGCCGGCAAGCGTTGGTCCGGCGACGTTGGCCAATCCGATCATGTTGATCGGCAAGACCCACCATTCCTGTTTCGGTTCCGGGGAAGTTACGCCGAGCATGGCCGTGAGCAGGCACGCCGGAATAAGTGGCAGGAAAATGCGAGTCGTTCGCTCGATCGCGTAGTCGGAGAGGATGAAGGTTCGCGCGCGCACGCGCTCGAAAATTTTTCCGCCGACCAGGAAACCGCTCAAGACAAAGAACGCCAGCACCGCCTCGTGGCCCAGGCGGGTGAGCAGGTAGAGGACAGCGACTAACGGTGTTTGCGAGGCCACCGGTAACGCGCCGTATTCGACAAACGATGCGCCGCGGACGTGAGCGAGGCAGACTGAGAGGGCCGCCAAGCCGCGCATCATGTCGAGGCCGGGAAATTGCGAACCGCTTTTCATGGGGCCAAGCTTCGACGGTTCCGATCGCGTCGTCAATCTAAGGTTGCCATAATTATCGCAATTCAACTGAAAAATATCTCGGCGCGGCAAGCTCGATTTGGATGCGGCAGGCCGCAGGGTCGGGAAGCAGGCGAAACTTATCGCGTTTGGCCAGTTGACGTATGTAAATTAATGGCTATATTAGGCTGTAACGAGGGAGTTCCGCGCCATGGCCAAGCCCATGACCATCATAGAATTCATGAAGTTGTTCCCGGACGATGATGCTTGCTTAGAGCATCTCTTTCAGGCCCGCTTCGGCTCCGAGTATAAATGCGCCCGATGCGGCGACGTGGGGTTGTACAAAAAGCTCACCAACATGCCCGCCTATACCTGCTCATGTGGCGAGCACGTCCACCCCATGGTCGGCACGCCGTTCTATCGCTCGCATACGCCGCTGCAGAAGTGGTTCTATGCCATGTACCTGTTCACGACGACGCGCCATGGCGTGCCTGCCAAGGAACTGCAACGCCAGCTTTCCGTGAACTACAAGACCGCCTACCGGATGGGGATGCAAATCCGGAAGTATCTCGCCTATGTCGATGCCGATCCGCCGCTTGGTGGCCACGTTGAGATCGACGAGACGCTTGTCGGCGGCAAGCACTCGGGCGACGGCAAAGGCCCGCAGGCGCAATACAAGACCATCGTGCTCGGCATGGTCGAGCGGAACGGCGACGTGATTACCCGCGTCATCCCGAACGTGCGGCGCAAGACGTTGGAAGCGCACATTCTGAAGCACGTCAAGCGCGAGGCGAAAGTCTCAACCGATGAACTTCACAGCTACAAGCGGCTTTGGATGTACGGCTACGACCACGAGAGCGTGAACCACTTTTTGAAGGAATACGTTCGCGGCGACCGTCACACGAACACGATTGAGGGCTTCTGGTCGATCATCAAGCGGTCTATTCGCGGGACGCACGTCCACGTTTCTTCGCACCGCTTGCCTTTTTACCTTGGCGAGTTCGAGTTCCGCTGGAACCTGCGTCGGCATCCGGAGAAGATGTTTCCGACTCTTCTAAGACGCCTTTCGACATCGCTTCCAACAGACTTTTAAAGCGAGTGCTGTCGGCCTCGCTTGGATGTTCCTTGGCGAACTGGTCAAGTTTGCCCGCGTTGCGGGCCTCTTCGAGCGAAAGGTATTTGCCTCGGGACATTGATCCTCATTATCACGGTGGCCGATCTATGGGTAACGATCCAAGAATTTCCGAGTTTGGTGCATTTATCAATCGAAAGGATGATCGCGTTCCGCCTTCATCGCTGCTGATCTCGACCTCATAGACACCTTTTCGCGGTAACACGTTTCGTCCTGAAGCGATTACGGTCAATGCATATCGACCGGCGGACAAGTGAACTCCTAAACTACGTCCTGGCGCCAGCTCAATTTCGAACGCTCCCTGATTGCGTTCTATTTTTCGGCACAAGCGGAATGCCTTATTCCGTAGAGGATCTATACGCTCGCTCTCCCGACCACTTTCGCTTGCTAGGGTAATGGGCAGCGCTGGCAGCACGAGGTGACTGGAAACCGAAGAATTGGCGTCGCGCACCTGTATGAGCCTTACCTCGACGTCATCGATCGTTTCCGATGTCCTTGCGTTGCGAACGAAGGTTCGAATCTCAAGACCTTCAGGTCGGCCATAAAACCAATCGTGCTCGCTTGATAGTTGAACGAATTGCAGCGGCGACGGGCCGATGTGCTTTTGCACGAACTCTCGCCGGATCAGATGATAAACGCCCCATAGCGCAACCCCCATTGCTGACCCGAATATTGCGATCTGCATAAATATCGCTGTCACCTGCGCCTCCGGTATGCCGAAGCGCGCGCCGATCGTGCTGACAATAAAATCGGTAAGGAAGTTCCCGAAAACTTGCTCGAATAGCCACTTGCCGAACAGCGTGAGTGAGGCCCATAGGGCCGCCCATTTGAGCCACCCAAGGAACTTTGCAAATCCTCTCTTGACCATCTTTCTCCCCGCCAGCCCGTCTCGCTGACCATATCGCGCCACAGGGATGTGGGAAATCTGTTACATACGTCAACTGGCCATAGGCGAAACTTATAGTTGTGTACAATCTGTCGCAGGCGTTCGCGGCGGCTCGAATTCCTGTACTTTATTACTGCGCATTACTGGAAAATTTGAAGATGAGCGTCCGCATGTTCAGTCATGCGCAGGCGAAGCGAAAACTTATTCTCAAAACCCCAAGAAAAAGGAAGAATAAATGTCGGCCGATATCCTGTCCCAGCTCAAGACCTTACACGACGACGTTCGAGCGCGTATCGAAGCCACGACGGACTTCAGAGCCATGAAAGCCGTCGAGCGTGTGATCGGTGAACTCAATGATATTTTCGCTCCATCGGCGATGGCGGAGAGCGCGGCCGTAGAGGCCGAATCCGTGCCGGAAGCGGTGGTGGCAGCGGAGCCGGCCGAAGCCGCTGGGGAGGCGTCCGCGGCCGCGGAAGAAGCCTCTGGTCCTGAGACTGCCGATGCCCCTGCGTCTGAAGCCGCCGCTGAGCCGACGGTCGAAGAGGTGGTGGAGGCCGCGGTCGTCGAGACGGCTGAAGCAGCCGGTGAGCCGGTAACGGAACCGGCCGTGGAACAGGCTTCAGCCGAACCCGAAACGGCGGTCGAGGCGGCGGCTTCAGAGGCACCGGTCGAGGAAGCCGCGCCGGTTGAGGAAGCGCCAGCGGCCGAGGAGGCTCCAGCCGTTGCAGAAGCCGCGGCAGAAGCTCCTGCTGCCGAAAGTGTGTCTGCCGAGCCGGAGCCCGAAGCAGGAGAGCAGGCAGCTTCCGGCCAAGCCGCCGAGTCGCCACCGGCCGCTGCGGAGGCAACTCCGGAACCCGAAGCACCCCAGGCGTGCGCTACGGCTTGCGATTCCGGCGAAGCTCCGGTCGCCGAAATTCCTGCCGAAGATAAAGAGCTGGTTGCCGCGATCGTGACCAACGGCGCGGCGCATCCGGCCGAAGCTCCAGCGGCAGCTCCAACGGCCAACTGACGTCCTCCAAGAGCCAAGTGGTTGTCGTGACGGCGAAAGCCCCGGTGGAATGCCGGGGCTTTTGCGCAATCGCGGCGAAGTGCGGGAACGGGGGCGGCTTGTTTCGGTTTTCAGGCTTGGCAGATGCGCGGGCTGACTTAAATCATCAGGTTCAATGAAAAGAAGAAGCCTAGGGAGGTGCAATCATGAACGGCGTTGAAATCCACGATCATGCGCGCAAGCTCTACAGCGCCCAGGGTGCAAAGGCGTTGGCGGAAGCCGCGCAGATGGTTCGCCGCTACGAGAAAACGGGCGACGAGCGCGCGGCAGAAGACTGGCGGCGCATCGAACTGGCGCTCCGGCAGATGCAGGGGCCGCGCGTCAGTTAGGCTTGTCCGTTGCCCTCGGTTCGGCTCTGTCGGGGTACGCCTCGGTGAATTTGAACGCTGCGTACAAAGCTCCGATAGTCAACAGAACGCTCAATTTGTGAGGGACGTCGGGCCTGAACAGAAGAATGAGATCGGCGACGATGATGGCGGCGAATGCAGCCAGCCAGACGAGAGTGATGACTTGATTGGTCCGGAGGAATTGCGGGCTGTCCCACAAGTCTCGTGGGACGGTCTCGCGTGCGTATTGGATCGTGAAGGGGCGGCCGACCACCAACGAAAACAGCACGATCGCGAGCAAGCCGATATCGACCGCGAGCTTCACGCCAACGATCGGCCAATTCGCGTTCGACAGGTAGGCATAGACGGCCAAGCCGCCAAACAAAATGCACGTGCCCACTTCGAGGATTTTCGCGGAATGTCCGAGCACGATTTCTCGGCCAATCAGGCCAAGCGAAATCAGTGCGGCAATCGCTAGTGCTGCAGTCGGCGATATAAAGTGGTTCAGAACTGCAAAAGCAACGAACGGCGCAAAAGCCAAAAGCATGAAACTTCCCCCCGCGTGATGAACTCTCGCTTATGTCACCGCGATAAGGCGGCTGCTCGTGAGCGAAGAAGTTCAAGGGGGAGAGTACATTTGCTTTTGGGATGTATAAAGACGAAATCGCCTGCTGGGTTCGGATTGGTCGCGAGAAGCTGATCCGCAGAACGCCCTCTTATGGAATCCTGGCGCCGATCCGCGCGATCGCGGCGTAGTCGAAGCGGCCTTGGTGAAAGTCCGCGGTGCGTCCGTGACGGCGTGCCGTCTCCCGCACGACGGATTCGAGATCAAGGCGCGGTGTGACGCTGAACTTTGTCAGCCACGCGCGCATCCCTTGCCGCGCCAAGGCGGGCATCGCGGCCATGGTGCCGAAGTCGACGATGTGGAGTTCGCCCGACGGCGCAAGCTGAGAGACGGTGCGGTCGACGACCGCCTGCCATGGCGGGATCATCGACAGCGCATATGAGATGAAAATGCGGTCGACGGAGTCGAGGCCGAAAAGCTCGCTGGACGAGAATGATGTCGCGTCGGCTTGCGCGAGCTTAATGTCGGCGGGGAACTGGCTGCGCGCTATCGAAGCGCGCGCCGTTTTCAGCATCTCTTCCGAAACGTCGAGGCCGAAGAATTTTGCGCGCGGATAGCGGCGCGCGGCGTGCAGCAGATTGCGCGCGGTACCACAGCCGATTTCGAGCACCGTACCGCTTGGCGGCGGGTCGAGTCCGGCAATCATCTCGTCGCGGCCGATGAGATAATAGCGTCGCGTCAGATCGTAAATGTAGCGCTGATGGCGGTACATGCCATCCATTGCGCTGGCGGCAGTTTCGGTCATCGCGCCGGTCAAGCGTTCTTGAGGTAGAGGTGGAAGCCGCCATAGATCGCGGAGCGGTCCTTGGCGTGGATCTCGGCCGACTTGGCGGCGTCGTACGTCCATAGCTTCAGGATCGCGTCGGCGACGCGCCCGGGCAGAATGCTGTCCTCGCCCGCTGTACGGAAGATGACGCGAGCGCCGGGCCGGGCGGTCCGGGTGATCTCGCGCCAGAGCGAATTCAGGGCGTCGTCGTCCATCCAATCCTGGGCGTCGAGCAGAATGTAGCGGTCGAGGCTTTCGGCGGGTTCACCAGACAGGAAATGGATCATGTTGTCGTGGACGACCTGGACCCGATTGGCGCGGGCCTTGACGGCCATGAAGTTCGCTTTTTCGAGATAGGGCGGGCAGGGGCCTTCGCCGTGCGCCGCATAACCGCGGCCGAAAGCCTGCCAGGCGAAATAATTGTCCTTGAGGTCGAAGCCGGTCGCCAGGCGTTCAGCGCGCTCCTTCAATACTTCCGACATCGGCCGGGCGCCGCCTCCCGACAATGCGTCGTACTGGACGGGCGGGATACCCAAGCCGAACAGCGAAGCGCGGTTCGAGGTGATCCAGCGCAGGATCGGATGGGCAAAGGCTGGTCCGATTTCGCGGTTGAAGATCTCGCGCTGCTCTTCGATCGAACCGGCTTCGAGCAGGCGCTTCGGATTGGCGCCGAAAACGTGGGCGGCGAGATGACCGGTGGCGATGAAGCGGCCGAGCAGGCCGAAGTGATAGAAGTTGCGTGCGAAGCGAGAGATGCGGCGGCGGCCGGTCAGCTCGCGACCTTCCCAATAGGCGCGCGTATCGGCGTCGAGATGGGGCGCGATCAGATCGTTATAGAGCGCGACGTTGCGGCGATCGTTGGCGGCGCCGAAGAAGCGGAAAAACGTGGCGTGGTTCGGCAGATGCTGTGCGGCCGCGACCTTGAGCTTTAAAAGCGCGATGTGGGTGGCGTTGAGGTCGATCGCGTAAATGCGGGCGGGGTTCGCCGCCAGGTAGCTCATGACATTGCAGCCGCCGGACGCGATCGTCATGATGCGGGTTTGTGGCGTGATTTCGAGCGCTTCCATGTCGGCGCGCGGGTCTTCCCAGATCTGCGGGTAGACCATCGAGCGGAAGGCGAACGTAAATGTGCGTTCGAGAATGCCTGCGAGGCTCAGCGCACGATTTTGGTGCACGGCTTCGCTTAGCAGATCCGCGCTCGTCGGTTCGAGGGCTTTGGCGGTTGCGTTCACTTGCGACTCCCCGTTCGCCGGCTCGCTTTTCGTCCGGCATAATTGCCGTTAAGCGGCTTCGATAAACCAGCGGCCCGAAGGTGCTTGTGACGCGCGGGCGGCCAGATGTTCTTTCCAGCGGATGATTTCGAATTTACCGTCGAAGCGTTCGCCGATGGCGGTGCAGCTTTCGACCCAGTCGCCGCAGTTCAGGTAGTGAATGCCGTCGATCGTACGCTCGTTGGCATGATGGATATGGCCGCAAATGAGGCCCTGGGCGTCGCGACGTCTGGCTTCTCCGGCGAGAGCATCCTCGAATTCGCCGATGTAGTTCACCGCGCTTTTGACTTTGTGCTTCAGGAACGCCGACAGCGACCAGTGGCCGAGACCCAACAGGCGGCGTGCGAAATTCAGCGGCACGTTGAGCGCGAGCGCGGCGTCATAGGAGCGGTCGCCGAGAAACGCCAGCCAGCGGGCATAGCGGACGACGACATCGAACTCGTCGCCGTGCAGAATGAGGTAGCGCTTGCCGTCGGCGGCTTCGTGAATGGCGTCGCGGCGGATCTCGACGCCGCCGAAGTTCATGCCGGCGTATTCGCGCAGAGCGTCGTCATGGTTGCCCGGAATGAAGATGACGCGGGTGCCTTTGCGCGATTTGCGCAGGAGTTTCTGCAGGACGTCGTTATGGCTTTGCGGCCAGTAAGGTCCGCGCCGCACCTTCCAGAAATCGACGATGTCTCCGACCAGATAGAGGTTCTGGCATTCGACGTATTTCAGGAAGTCTAGAAGGGCGGTTGATTGGCAATTGCGCATTCCGAGATGGATGTCGGAGACGAATACGGTGCGGTAGTTCAATTCCGGGTTCGGTGCGCTCAATGTCGGCCCCCAGTCAGCACGCTTTCCATAAATGCGGCTTTGCATTTCATGTAAAACGTAGGACCGGATTCATGTAACAGGCGTATGACGAAGCGGTGCGACGGGATGGATCCGACGCGCAAATCCGGGCCTTGTGGGCGTTTACCAACAGTGTGCTGAAGAGCAGGGCCGGCGCCGCGTCAGCAGGATGGCTGTCGCAGAATCGTTATGCGCCGTGATTGAAGAAGCGCTGCCACTGAAGCGGGCAGCGCGCTCGACGCTCAGAATTCCGAGCGCTGAAAAATGCGTTCCCAGGCATAGAGCAGAATGGTGTCGACGGCGCCAACCAAGAGGAAGGCCAGCGCGATCGGATAGGTCGAGCTTTCTGGCAGGCCCCAATCGACGCCTCGCGTCGATACGGCCAATGCGAGAACGAGACTGAGAAGAGCGAGAACGGCAAAGACGATTTGAACGAACTTGAGCGAACGTCCACGCTCGCGGCCGATGCTGTCCATCAGGTCAATTCCTCAACGCGATACAAATGAGACTTCCCCGCGTCTTCGACCTTAGTCGGAGCATAACGAAAGATGAAGTGAAATTTAATGCTTTGTTAAGCAAGTGTCTTGAATGCCAGCTCTTTAAGCATCTTGCTTTGACGTTCGGCGTCGGCTGGGAAATTTTCCGCCATCCACCAACGCTCGAAGGCGTCGAGGATGCGACCGACATTGGGGCCAGGTGCGATTCCGAGCGCAAGCACGTCGCTTCCCGAAACGGGCATTATCGGGGCTTTCCAACGCGATGGCAGTAGCGCGCGCGCGCGCCAACGAGGATCGGCCGCCGGTGCGCCGGAGCGAGCCCATGCAAGCCGTATGGCGCGCGAAAAGGTTTCGGGGCCGAGTTTGTAGAGCGCGGTGCGCGCGGCAAGGTCAGAGCTTGCTGGATCAAGGCCGGGATCTCCGGCGACAGCGGAAGCTAGGCGCGAGGCATCGGCATTCGAAAGGCGAAGCTCCTCGGCGAGAAATGATGCTTCGCTCGGATCGCTGACGGCGAGAGCGGCGAGCCGCGTCAGCGCATCGGGAGGCTCGCCAAGCGCTGTCTCGATGGCCGCCAACCGCGCAAATCGTTCGGGTTCAAGACGAGTCCTGACCGCAAGTTGAAGAATGCCGCTTCGGTACATGGCATTGACGACGTCGACCGCACTCGGCGCTGCGAGCAGCTTTAATATTTCGGTGCTGACGCGTTCGGCAGAGAGAAGCGGAAGCCCCTCTTTCAATGCCGTCGTCGCCGCCAAGCCTTCGGGATCGAGTTGGCCCCTGCCGTATTGGGCGCTGAAGCGAAAGAAACGGAGGATGCGCAGATAATCCTCGCGAATGCGGGCTTCCGGATCGCCGATGAAGCGCACGCGGCGCTGGCGCAAGTCGTCGATGCCGCCGACAGAGTCGTAGATGGCGCCGTCGGGTCCGCAATAGAGGGCGTTGATCGTGAAATCGCGGCGGCCGGCATCTTCCTCCCAAGAGGTGGTGAAGGTGACCACTGCGTGGCGGCCGTCGGTTTCGATATCGCGCCGGAGCGTCGTCACCTCAAAGGGATGTTTGTCGGCGATGACTGTGATGGTGCCGTGCTCGATGCCGGTCGGATGGGCTCCAAGACTGGCGTTTCGCGCGAGACGGATAACTTCTTCTGGGCGCGCGGTGGTGGCGATGTCGATGTCTTTCACGGGGCGGTCGAGCAGGGTGTTGCGGACGGCGCCGCCGACGACGCGGGCTTCAGCGCCTTCCGCAGTGAGTGCGGCAAATACCTTCGCCAGCTCCGGTGATCGAAGCCAGTTCGCGGTGATGCGCGGCCATTTGAGAGCGGCAACCGTCATGAGATCATGGGCCCGTGGCAGAGGGTTTCGTCTCGGGCTCGTGAACGCTACGGGCGGGCTCGAGCTTGCCGTTGACGACCGAAGCCGGCACGTAGTCGTCATTCGGATTATTGGAAACGCCGGTCGAAAAGAAGATGAGGGTTCCGAGCATCAATGCAGCGCCCGCAAAGAACAGGCGTATCAGCGGCGCCTCGCTCAAGGTCGTCATCAGGCCCGGCCATTGTTCCTTCGAGAAGGCAACCCAGACCACGTAGAGGAACGTCGGCAGCAAAAAGAAGAAAACATTCTCGATAACGATGCGGATCATGCCTCGAAGAGTCTCCGATAGAGCGTGCGGATTATTCCCGCTGTCGCTCCCCAAATATAGCGTTCGCCATAGGACATCGCATAGAAGCGCCGCTCGGCGCCCTTCCAATGGCGGCTGTGGATCTCGTGATTGGCTTCATTCATCAGAAAGGTGAAGGGAACCTCGAAAACATCGGCGACTTCGCCAGGATCGGCGGTGAGTTTGAAGCCGGGACGGACAAGCGCCACGGATGGCGTGATGATGTAGCCGGTGCCGGTCCGATAAGGCGAAAGATAGCCGACGGGCTCGATGAAGGCTTCGTCGAGTGCGATTTCTTCCCGGGCCTCCCGCAGTGCAGCAGCGAGCGGGCCGGCATCATACGTTTCGACCTTGCCTCCCGGGAACGCAATCTGCCCGGCGTGCGATGGAAGATGGTCTGTACGGGCCGTCAGCAGGACGGTCAGGGGCGAACGTGCAACGACGGGAACCAGCACGGCGGCGTGGCGCAGACCGGACGCAAACCGGCCGAGCGTCGGATTGAGATCGTCGTCGCCGGGGGATTGCGGCTCGTTGAGCAAGGGCGGATTAGCGAGCAGACGGGCACGCGCTAACCGCTCGAAACTGGCGGCATCAAGATCGGGTGTTGCCATATTGGAGGCAGAAAGCGGGTTCATTTCGCAACCTGATTGCAACCGGTGCGTGGTTGGCTTTGGGTGGCCGGGGCCGCCTGAATCACGTTACCCTCAATTCGTCGTATCAGATTGTGCCTCGTACTCGGGTAAATGGGACAGACTGCGCGTGGCCTATTTACGTATGACATTGCCGTTCCGGACGCAGGGCCTTTCGGTGCTGGCGATGGCGCTCGCGCTGGTTTGCCTCATGGCTCAGCCGCGCGCCGAGGCGATGTCGACGATCGATTTCCTGACCTCCCTCTCCGAAAACGAGATGGCCTCGTTCCAGGTCTGGAAGACAGCACGGCAGAATTTCGAAGACCAGCTTGATGCCTATTGGGATGCGGTGGAGCGCAAGCGCGCCGTGCGGCGGCAGAAACGGGCGAAGGGAGTTCCGTTTTCGGCCAGCGATTACGTAATGAGTTTTCCCCCAAAGTATAAGGGACCGTTTCTGTCGGGGGAACTGGCGGCGAAGTACGACCGGTTTCTGACTGCGCAGAGGGACGCCAACCCGTCGCCGCCGAAAGAGCTGGCGACGCTGCCGGATTATCTCGCTGCGGCCAAGAGGGTCTACAACTTCGTGCCGGAGCGCGTTTCCGAGAAGGAGTTCAAGTTGCGCTATGCGGCCGAAGCCGCGGCGCTGGGTCTGTCGAAAGAACAGGTCGTGCGGGTCTATGCGCTCGAAACCGGTGGAGTGGGCACCTACGACACGCAGGCGGGCATTCATCCGATCAAGAAAACGGGGCGGGCGATTTCGAGCGCGCTCGGCTATGGGCAGCTTCTCGACGCCAATTCGGTGAACGAACTGGCGCGCAGCGGCGCGACCTTCATTCGGCTGCTGACGCAGAAATATCAGGATCCGCGCAATCCCCCGGCGCGCAAAGCGCTGCTGAAGCACAAGCTTGCCGTCTTGAAGAAAATGTACGCGAACGTGAAGCATCAGCCATTCGAATGGGACGTGCAGCAGGCTTACGCGAAGACGCCGCCCGGGATGGGCATTCACGCGCTCAATATCGATGGCGATCTCGGGCCGATGCTGCAGGCGATGAAGCTTCGGACTTTGCAAGATCTGGCGGCGAAGGCTGGCCGCACGTCGCTTTCGGGGGCCGAACTGGAACTCATGAATTTGGCGGGCCCGATGACCGGACTCGAAATGATGGCGGGGCCGGGATCCGACGCGCCGACGCCCAACTTTTTCGCGAGGCGCGCGTACTACGTCAATAAAATGGTGATCGGCCTGACAGGTACGCAGCTGCAAGCAGAACTCGACAGGCGCATGGCGCAGGCGATCACCAATCCCGGCTCGCAGGAATTCGCGGATGCGTTCGATTCCGTTTCCGGGTTTCGAAGGGTCGATCGCTGAGCGAGCGACCCTATCCGAAATGGCGGATGTGCTGTGTCAGGCGTTCTGCGATTCGAGCGCGGGATAATCGACGTAGCCCTTTTCGTCGCCGCCGTAGAACGATGCGGGATCGGGGGCGTTCAGCGGCGCGTTGAGCCTGAAGCGAAGAGGCAAATCCGGGTTGGCGATAAAGGTCTTGCCGAACGCAACCGCATCGACGACGCCGGCGCTGATGGCGGCTTCGGCCGTTTCCTTCGTGAACTTCTCGTTGCCGATAAAGGCCCCGCCAAAGCGCTTCTTTAGTTCGGGACTGATTGCGTCCGGCCCTTGATATTCGCGTGTGCAGATGAACGCGATGCCGCGTTTGCCGACTTCGGTTGCGACGTAGCCGAATGTTTCAAGCGGATTGCTGTCACCCATGTCATGGGAATCGCCGCGCGGTGCGAGATGCAGGCCGACGCGATCGGCACCCCAGACGCCGATGGCGGCATCGACGGCCTCGAGCATCAAGCGGGCGCGGTTCTGAAGCGAGCCGCCGTATTCGTCGGTTCGTTTGTTGGTTGAATCCTGCAGGAACTGGTCGAGCAGATAACCGTTGGCGCCGTGGATTTCGACGCCATCGAAGCCGGCGCGCTTGGCGTTCTCGGCGCCTTTGCGATATGCGGCGATCACGCCGGGGATTTCACTCAATTCGAGGGCGCGGGGCGTAACATAGTTTTTTATCGGCCGCACGAGGCTGACGTGTCCCTTTGGTGCGATTGCACTTGGTGCAACGGGAAGGGCGCCATCAAGATAAATCGGATCGGAGATACGGCCGACGTGCCAGAGCTGAAGCACCATGGTTCCACCGGCAGCATGAACGGCGTCGGTGATCTTTTTCCATCCGGCGACCTGCTCGTCCGACCAGATGCCGGGCGTATCAGGATAGCCGACGCCCATCGGCGTCACGGAGGTAGCTTCCGAGATGATGAGGCCTGCTGAAGCACGCTGAACGTAATAGTCGCGCATCATGTCGTTGGGAACGCGGCCGGCGCTGGCGCGGCAGCGCGTCAAAGGCGCGAGGACAATGCGGTTCTTCAGCGTCAGCGCGCCGGCCTTCAGCGGGTTAAAAAGCGTTGTCATGGGGGATTTCCCGATTTGTCGAATGGAACGCAACTGCGGGCTTCAGCATATAGTCCGGTATCGCCGAACTATCGAACATGTGGCACGCTGGGTATGGCAGACAACTGCGGCTTTCCACCGCTGCCGTTGTGCCAGCGCAGAAAAATGCGTTTTCGGGGATTTTTGCGAATTTCAGGCGGCTTCGCCGCTTGCCTCGTTCGAGATGTCGTGCACGGCGGCGGGATCCTTGATCGGATCGGATTTTCGGGAAAGTGCCAAAGGCCGGTAGACGATGTCTCTGACCCTATCGTTGCGCGCTTCCTTGACGGTTTGGCCGAGACGCTTGAGGGCGCTTTCGTGGATGCTCTCGTTAAGAGAGACGAGGCTTTGGGAAATCCGGTTCGTTCGCCTGCCGCCGACCGGCGCGTGATCGTGCAGGCTTTCGCGGATAAGACGCACATGAGGCATCATGCGGCTCAGAGCGTAGATCCAACCCGTCGACGAATTGTGCTGAAGCCCGAGGTGATCGGGATTGCAGTCGCGCTTCAGGCGATCGATATCGATTGCCAGTCCCGTCGTCGCGCGGACGCGTTCGGCCATCCAAAGCAGGGCAATATCGGAAAGCGCCGTTTCCGGCCAGCCGCCGCCGACATCGGCATGAGTTCCCGGGAACCACGCCTGCTCGACGTGCTGGAACGACGGCGGCTTCTCGTCGTCGGGATAGGTGAATAGCGCCGGTCGAAACGGGCTGCGAGTCTCGTCAATCGAAAGAGCATGAAGGGCGACATCGATCGTGTCGTGGAGACGGGTGTCGTGGTAATCGAGTTTGCGCGACAGCCATGCCGACGACAAAAAAGGATTGCCGATATTGCCGACGGTATCCCAGACGCCGAGGCAGCGGATGCGGACCGGATAGTGGCAAGGCGCGCTGATTTCGGCCACTTGGTTGAAGTCGCGCTTGCGCGCCTTCTGCCGATATACGGTCCAGGCGTCATCGATGCGGAAATCGCTATCCTTTCGGGCAATCCCAAAAAGCGTGATGAAACTCGCGAGGCTGCGAGCCTCGTAGGCGCCGCGAGAAAATCCGAAAAGGTAGATTTCGTCGCCCGGCTCGTAGAGGCCGCTCAGGAACCGATAGCCGGCCTTGATGCGATCGCCGATCTCGAAGCCAAGTGCACCTTTGAGGAACGAGAAGCCTTTGTCCTCGGATGTCGCGATGCCAACGATATAGCGGGTGAGCTGCCGGACGCCGCGGCTGTCGCGGAAAAGAATAGCGCGGTTCAGCTTGGCGACGTTCGTCGGCGGCGCCAAACCATCGTCGTCATTCCAGGTGCCGTCGAATGAGCAGACGAGCCGCTTCATTTCGCGTTGCTCCCGAAAGCCTCACCGTTTGCTCGCCGTGTGCATAAGTGCCGACGGCAAGCACTGCTCAGTGCTTATACGGGTGCGCGAAAGGGTAAACCACTCCGGCAAAAGCGAGAGTAACAGGTTCGTGCGGGCATGGCGAAACTGCAACAATCATCGTCCTTGGCATGATGCCGAGGACGGACGCCGCCGCCGCCGCTTAAATCACGGCCACTTCACCACGGGCGGCATCGACGACAGGATCGATTCGGTATTGCCGCCGGTCTTCAATCCGAATGTGGTGCCGCGATCGTAAAGCAAATTGTATTCGACATAGCGGCCACGACGGATGAGCTGTTCTTCACGTTGAGCTTCGGAATAAGGCAACGAGTAATTGCCTCGCACCAGCATCGGGTAGACGCTCAAGAAAGCGCGGCCGACATCCTGCGTGAATGCGAAGGCTGCATCCCAGCCGCCGTCGGCGTCGGACGGCGTCAGGTAATCGTAGAAAATGCCGCCGATGCCGCGCGGCTCGTTGCGGTGAGGCAGGAAGAAGTATTCGTCGCACCAGTTCTTCAGCTTGGTGTAATCCACGATCGCGTGGTTGGCGCAGGCGCCGTACATCGCGGCGTGGAACGCAAGCGTATCGGCGTCGGTCTGCGTGCGCCGTTTGTCGAGAACAGGCGTCAGGTCGGCGCCGCCGCCGAACCACCACTTGTTGGTCACGATCATGCGCGTGTTCATGTGAACGGCAGGCACGTTCGGGTTGACGGGATGCGCGATCAGCGAAATGCCGGACGCCCAGAACTCGGGGTTTTCTTCGGCACCGGGAATTTGTTTGCGGAACTCGGGCGAGAATTCGCCGTAAACCGTCGAGGTGTGCACGCCGACTTTTTCGAAAACGCGGCCGTGCATCAGGCTCATGACACCGCCGCCGGCGTCGGCTTCGCCGTCTTTGGCGCGCGACCAGGGCGTGCGCACGAACTTTCCCGGAGCGTCGGAGCCATGCGGGGCCGATGCAGGAAGGTCCGTTTCGAGCTTTTCGAACGCCGCGCAGATATCGTCGCGCAGCTTCTCGAACCAAGCACGTGCAGCCGCTTTTTTAGGAGCCAGAGGCAAATCAGGAGCGTTCATCGAATATTCTGCGCCATGTCTTGTTTTTGACCGAAAAGACCCTTAGCTGCAAACGGTATCCACGATCAACATCCGGTCGCCGTCGCCAGTCGGATCCAGCCGACTTTGCGATCAGGCGCCTTTATTGTCTTTGCGATAGATCATGTTGCGCCGCCTTATGAGCTGGGGTGAGACCCGCATCAAGCCGTTCGACGAGCGCGCGATCGTGCGCCCGCCTGATACGCTTGGGGCCTTCTACTGGTTCTTCGTCAAGCCGCTCTGGCCTTATTTCGTCCTGCTGCTGATCGCGGGCTGCCTCGGCTCGACCATCGAAGTCGCGCTGATGGGCTTCGTCGGCGCGATCGTCGACAAGATGCGCACGCTGGGCGACCCGTCGACGTTTTTGTCCGTCTACGGTTGGACGCTTACTGGCATGGCGTTCGTGGCATTGGTGCTGCGGCCGCTTGTTTCCGCCGCGCATGACTTCATCAAGAACCAGATGCTGGCGGCTGCGTGCACGTCCCGCATTCGCTGGCAAACGCACCGCTACGTTCTGCGCCAGAGCCTGAGCTTCTTCCAGAACGACTTTGCCGGACGCGTCGCCAACAAGATCATGCAGACGGGCACGTCGCTGCGCGAGAGCCTGGTGCAGCTCATCGATGCGATCTGGTATGCGAGCGTGCAGTTCGTCGGATCGGCTTTGCTGTTTGCGGCGTCGGACTGGCGGTTGACCGTTCCGCTGATGGCGTGGCTCGTCGCCTACACCGTAACGCTCAGGCATTTCGTGCCGCTCATCAAGGCGCGCTCGACGGAATCGTCGGAAGCGCGGTCGATGCTCGTCGGCCGGATCGTCGACAGCTACACAAACATCATGACGGTGAAACTCTTCGCGCATGCCGAGCGTGAGGACGTTTACGCGCGCGAGGCGCTGACCGAGCAGATGGAAAAGTGGCAGGCCTCGCTCCGGCTCGTGACCTCGATGCAGATCGTTCTTTACATTTTGAACGGCATCCTCCTGGTCACGACGACCGGCACCGCGATCTGGCTGTGGACGCTGCATCATGTCTCGGTCGGCGATATCGCGGTCGTCAGCGGTCTCGTCATTCGCATCGTCACGATGTCGGGCTGGGTGATGTGGACGATCGCGGATGTGTTCGAAAACATCGGCGTCGTGCATGAAGGCATGGAGACGATCTCGCGGCCGAACCTGCTCGTCGATGCGGCCGATGCGAAGCCGCTCACGGTGCCGCGCGGGGAGATCCGCTTCGATCACATTCACTTCCACTACGGCGCGGGCCGCGCCTCGGCGGAGGATGCGCCGCCGCGCGTGATCGAATCGCTGTCGCTCAATGTGCGGCCCGGGGAGAAGGTCGGTCTCGTCGGACGTTCCGGCGCGGGGAAATCGACGCTCGTCAATCTGCTGCTGCGCTTCTACGATCTCGAAGGCGGTCGGATCCTGATCGACGGGCAGGATATTTCGCGGGTGACGCAGGACAGCTTGCGCGCGGAAATCGGCATGGTGACGCAGGATACTTCGTTGCTGCACCGGTCGGTGCGCGACAACATTCTCTACGGCCGCCTCGATGCCACGGATGCGGAGGTCATCGCAGCGGCAAAGCTCGCGGAAGCGCACGAGTTCATCGTCGGTCTCGAAGACTTGAAAGGCCGCAAGGGCTACGACGCCCATGTCGGCGAGCGCGGCGTCAAGCTTTCGGGCGGCCAGCGGCAGCGGATCGCGATCGCGCGCGTGCTGCTGAAAAACGCGCCGATTCTGGTGCTCGACGAAGCGACCAGTGCTCTCGATTCTGAAGTCGAAACCGCGATCCAATCGAGTTTCGAGAAACTGATGGACGGCAAGACCGTTATTGCGATCGCGCACCGGCTTTCGACAATCGCGGCGATGGACCAACTCGTGGTGATGGAAGATGGGCGCATCGTGGAAGAAGGTTCGCACGCCGAACTTCTGAAGCGCGGCGGTCTTTATGCCAAGCTCTGGCTGCGCCAGTCCGGCGGCTTCCTCGCGCGCGAAGCGGCGGAGTAGTTCGAGTTTTCGCGATTTCGGAAATGCTGTCATCCTCGGGACGAGCCCGAGGATGACAGAAATCCAGATGATAGCTGACCATTTGTTAGCGTTTGCCGCGGGCGTTGCTCACGAAGGCGGGGATGAGTGCGTGCAACTCAGCGGCGGTCCGGCGAATGCTGAAGAAGCGCGGAACCTTGGCTTTATAGGCGAGATAGGCGCTGCCATAGCGGTCTTCGAGCCAAGGCTCCTCGGTTGCGGCCATCATGGCATAGACACTGACGACAGCGGCGGCGAGAGCGGTGGCGTCGAAGCTCCAAGCCGCGAGTCCTAGAGCGGTAAAGGCGAGAATAGCGGTGGCGTATTGGGGGTTGCGCGTCCAGCGATAGATGCCGGACGTCTGCAGGCCGCTTGCCTGGCAATAGGTTGCCTTTCGACCGAGCGACCAGAGTGTGTAGGCATAGGCGATACCGGCAACGAACGCCGCCACCGCCAGCACAATTCTGAGAGGAAGCATCGGACCCGACAGCGTCGTTAGGAAACGTTCGGTCGCAAGTGCCAGGACCGAAACGTTCAAAGTGCGGAAGAGTGTCCAGAACGCGAAGCTTTTGAGGGAGCCGACCGGCGGCGCGGGCCATATCCGCCATTGGCTTTTTGAGCGACCTGCGAGCATCCCGAGGATCAGCAGAAATGCCGATGCGGCGCCTGCAGTCGTCAAAATTTCATCAATCGGCATACGAGTCTGCGGACTTGCGGGTGATCCGACAGATTTGCAGCAGTCGCGTGTCACGTGTGCGACAGGCGGGATCGATTCAGGCGGATGGAAAGCCGCCCGTCTGGCGCAACGCTTCGGCGAGAACGATCGCGGCCGCGACGGCGACGTTCAGCGATCGGAGACCCGGGCGCATCGGTATCGTAATGCGCGCATCTACGCGTTCGTGGACCGCATCGGGCACGCCTGCACTTTCGCGGCCGAGCATCAGCGTATCGTCGGCGGCGAAAGTGAAATCGATATGGGGCGTCGTCGCTTTGGTCGTCAGCAGGAGGAGGCGGCCCGGCGACGAAGCGGCCGAACGTTGTGCCATGAAGGCGTCGAAGCTCGCGTGGCGCGTGAGGTCAACGAACGGCAGATAATCGAGCGCGGCGCGCTTCAGCGCACGATCGCTCATGTCGAAGCCCGTGGGGCCGATGACATCGACCGGCACGCCGAAACAAGCGGCGAGGCGGAGCATCGTTCCGGTGTTTTGTGCGATGTCGGGTTGATAAAGGGCGAGGCGGGTCATTGCGGCCGGTGTCTGCCGTCTGATGAAGATCTGTGTCCATGCGACATATGCGCTAAATTGCCTCTCACTTTTTGTCGCGCTTTCCGATTGATAGTGGCATCAAACGCTGTCAAAACACTCAATCAGGGAAGAAACACACGAGCTAGAGTCCAAAAAACGGGCAATCGGTAGCGGGATCAAGTTTTCTGCCGCTGGCAAGCCTTCGGGGCTCTAGTTCCCAATGCGGGAGACACGCGTTGAGCACTGATGCCTTGGAGCCCAATCGCCGGGATTTCCTGGTGGTTGCGGGCAACGCGTTTGCCGCAGTCGGCGGCGCGGCTCTTTTGTGGCCATTCATCCAACAAATGAATCCGGACGCCAGCACGATGGCGCTGTCGTCGGTCGAGATCGATCTTGCTCCGGTGAAGGAGGGTCAGGCGATCACCGGGATGTGGCGCGGCAAGCCGATCTTCATCCGCAATCGCACCAAGGCCGAGGTCCAGTCGGCGATCGATGTCGACGTCAAGGCTTTGCCCGATCCGCTGGCGCGAAACGAAGATCTGCCGACTGACGATCCGGCGACCGATGCCAACCGCACCAAGGCGGGGCATGAGAACTGGATCATCATCATCGGCATCTGCACGCATCTGGGCTGCATCCCGAAGGGGCAGGCGCTGGGCGACGAGCGCGGCGAGTTCGGCGGCTGGTTCTGCCCGTGCCACGGCTCGCAGTACGATACCTCGGGGCGCATCCGAAAGGGGCCGGCTCCACGCAACATGGAGGTGCCGCCGTACGCGTTCACAGCCGATACCAAGATCAAGATCGGTTAGGGGGAGAGAGCAAATGGGAGCCCGATCCTCGGATTACGTGGCGACGACGCGCTGGGGCAAATGGCTAGACGAGCGTTTGCCGATCGGCCGTGTGGTGAAGAACCAGTTCATCGATTATCCGACGCCTCGCAACCTTAACTATCTTTGGACCTTCGGCGGCATCCTGACGATCATTCTCGTCGGCCAGATCGCAACCGGCGTGGTGCTCGCGATGCATTACCAGCCGAGCGCGGCGGCCGCCTTCGATTCGATCGAGCAGATCCGGCGCGACGTGAACTACGGGTGGATGCTGCGCAACCTACACTCGGTCGGCGCGTCGATGTTCTTCTTCGCGGTCTACATCCATATTTTCCGCGGCTTCTATTACGGCTCCTACAAGGCGCCGCGCGAAGTGCTGTGGATTCTCGGCGTGCTCATTATGCTGCTGATGATGGCCACGGCGTTCATGGGCTACACGCTGCCTTGGGGGCAGATGAGCTTCTGGGGCGTAACGGTTATCACCAACCTCTTCTCGGCCCTGGATACGATCTGGAATGGGCTCGGAACCGCCATCGTCGAATGGCTGTGGGGCGGCTACGCAGTGTCGGGCGTGACGCTCAACCGGTTTTTCTCGCTGCACTATCTGTTGCCGTTCGTTTTGGCGGGCGTCGTCGGGCTGCACATCTGGGCGCTGCATATCGTTGGGCAGAATAATCCGACCGGGCTCGATCTCAAGGAACCGAGCGACTGCGTTCCGATGCATCCTTACGCGACGTCGAAGGACTCGGTCGGGATTTTCGCCTTCCTGCTGCTTTATGCCTGGTTCGTGTTCTTCGTGCCCGACTATCTGGGGCACGCGGACAATTACGTCGAGGCCAACCCGCTCGTCACGCCGCCGCATATCGTGCCTGAATGGTATTTCCTGCCGTTCTACGCGATCCTGCGTGCGTTCACGAGTTCGTTCCTGGGTATTCCGCTCGGGCAATATGCGAAGCTTTGCGGCGTCGTCGCGATGTTCTCGGCGGTCGTCATTATCGCGTTTGCGCCGTGGCTCGATACCTCGCGCGTCCGATCATCGAAGTATCGGCCGATTTTCAAATGGTTCTTCTGGTTCTTCGTCTTTACGTGCGTTGCGCTCGGATATCTTGGCTCGAAGCCGGCCGAAGGCGTCTACGTGACGGCGGCGCAGATTTTCACGGTCTGCTACTTCCTGTTCTTCCTCGTCATCATGCCGATCGTTGGTTTGGTCGAGACGCCGCGCAGGTTACCGCGTTCGATCACGGAATCGGTGCTGGAGAAGGGTGGGGCTGGTCTTCCGTCAGGTGCGGCCGCCGCACCAGAAGTGCGCTGAGGAGAGCGATTGATGAAACAGCGCATCTCACTCACGCTTCTTTTCGCCCTTTCAGCGATCCTGGCGGCGACGAGCGTTTCAGCCGAAGAGGGCGGCCATCCGGAAATCGTGCGGCAGCCATGGTCGTTTTCTGGCTTCACCGGACAGTTCGACACGGCCCAACTGCAGCGTGGATTCCAAGTCTACAAGGATGTTTGCTCGAACTGCCATGGCCTGAAGCGTGTGGCGTTTCGCAATCTCGTGCAGCGTGGCGGTCCGGAATTTCCGGAAGCCGCCGTGAAAGACCTGGCGAAGGCATGGCCGAACCAGATCACTGACGGTCCGAACGACGAAGGAAAGATGTTCGAGAGGCCGGCGCTGCTGTCCGACCCCATCCGTGGCCCTTATCATAACGATCAGGAAGCGCGAGCGGCTCAGAACGGCGCGCTGCCGCCGGATCTTTCGCTGATCGCGCGGGCGCGCAATGTCGAACGCAATCCGAGCTGGTGGATCCATCCTTTCCTGATGCTTGGCGATATCGCCGAGGCCTATCAGGAGGGCGGCGCCGACTACATCTATGCGCTGCTGAACGGGTTCTCCGATCCGCCGGATGGTTTCAAGCTGGTCGACGGCAAATTCTACAACAAGGTCTTCCCGGGGCATCAGATCAGCATGCCGCCGCCGCTGACCGACGGCGTCGTCCAATATCAGGACGGCACACCCTCGACCGTCGAGAATTACTCGAGGGACGTTGTCGCATTTCTGTCATGGGCCGCCGATCCGTCGCTCGATACGCGCAAGCAGATCGGATGGCAGGTCATTCTGTACCTGATCGTCACCACCGTCTTGCTCTATCTGGGCAAGAAGCGGATCTGGGCCAGCATCAAGCACTGACCCAAGGCGCTTGTGACGATTTGCAAACTGGAAGGCCTCGCTTGCGGGGCCTTTTTCTTTTAACTGGGGGCAAACGTAAGACTGGCGAGGTGAGGGATGACGGCATCGGTTCTGGGCATTGTCGGCGGCAGCGGGTTCTATCAACTGCCGGGGCTGAGCAATCCGGAATGGAAAGCGGTCGACAGTCCGTGGGGCGCGCCGTCGGACGAAATTCTGTTCGCCGAAATCGATGGTCTTCCGATCCGCTTTCTCCCCCGCCATGGCCGCGGCCATAAGCTGTCGCCGACCGGCATCAACTACCGCGCCAACATCGATGCGTTGAAGCGCGCCGGGGTGACCGATCTCATTTCCGTTTCGGCGTGCGGATCGCTGAAGAAAAAATACAAGCCCGGCGATTTCGTGCTGCCCGATCAGTTCATCGACCGGACGTTCGCGCGCGAGAAATCATTTTTCGGCAACGGATGCGTGGCGCACGTGGCGATGGGCGATCCGATCGGCCCGCTGTTGACGAAAGCGCTGGAAAAGTCAGCGAAGGCCGAGCGGATCAAGGTGCATAAGGGCGGCACGTATCTGGCGATGGAGGGGCCGCAGTTCTCGACACGGGCCGAGAGCAACCTCTATCGCTCATGGAATTGCGATGTGATCGGCATGACCAACATGCCGGAGGCGAAGCTCGCTCGGGAGGCCGAGATCTGCTACGCGAGCGTCGCCATGGTGACAGACTACGACTGCTGGCACGACGACCATCAGGACGTCGATGTCGCGTCGATCATCGCGGTGATGCGGGACAATACCGAAAAGGCGCAGCGGTTGGTCGCGCATCTGGCGCGCGATTTTCCGCGCGAGCATCCCGCATGTCCGATCGGATCGGATCGGGCGCTGGAAGTTGCGCTCATCACGCCGCCGGAAGCGCGGGATCCCGAACTGCTAAAAAAGCTCGATGCGGTTGCGGGGCGAGTGCTGGGGTAAGGCGATCGGCGCGCTTCATCATGGACACGAACAGCCGAATTCGTCGCGCACACATTAATGACGCGCTGGACATCGCGGCGTTCGTCGATATCGCCGGGCACGGCGTCGATCTCGACCAATGGATGACGGCACGCGATGGCGATGAATTGGTTTTTTCCGCTGCGCGCCGCCTCGTGACGGAAGATCTGAGTCTCCCGTATCACTATTCGAGAGCGCACATTGTCGAGGTCGGCGGCCGGGTGGCTGGCGGACTGATTGGCGGGCTGATAGCTAAGGAGGAGGCCGCGCAGGAAGGCGATCCAGCGCACGTCGAGCCGCTGATCGCATTGGAAAACCGCGTTCCGGGCTACTGGAACATTTTTGCCATTGCCGTCTATCCGGAGTTTCGCGGCCGGGGCCTCGCTTCAACGCTTCTCGACTACGCCGATCACTTGGCATTGCAGATCGGCGCCCGGGGACTCTCGATAGTCGCCGAAGACACCAACGCACGGGCCCGCGCCCTCTACGAAAAGAGAGGCTTCAAAATAGAGGCGTCATTGCCATGGATCGCCTTCGGCGGTCGCGTCGGCCCGAGCCAGTGGCTGATGCTCACTAAGCCGTTAGTCGACAGAGCTAATTCGGGAAGCTGATCAGGATCTTCATCTTGATCAGCCAGGGGAAGGCCAGCTCCAGCAGGTTGCCAAGTATCCACAGAGCAGCCCCGAGCAGGATCAAAGCTGGGATTGCGGCGAATACGGCCTTCAGGAAAAAGAGCATGAGCTCAACGAACGGAACGTCGATCTTCTTGACCGTGACCGGGCCTGCGGTTGCCGAACCGGGATTGAAGTCGGCCGACGCATAGATCTGCGGCTGTGGTTTCGGGCGCTCGTCCGACCCCATCGGCAGGCTCGGCGCGGCGGCGCGTTCCTGGGCGTCACGTTCGCGGGCCTCACGGGCCCGGGCTTCCTTTTCGCGTCTCAATGTCCGCGGCAGGTCTTCGGACTCGTCCAAGAGTGGGTCGAAATCTGGTCCTGCCATTGCCGACATGCCTGAAGATGCCATCACTTTTCCCTCAAGCATAAACTCTGAGGTCGTGCCAAATGATTAAGCACGACGGCGTTGCTCTAAATCTACCTTGAGGGGAGAGATATTGCTATTTTGCGCCGTCAATTTGACGGGAGTGGAGCAGGTGAAGAACTTCGACGGCCTTCAAGAACTCATTCGTACGATCCCCGACTATCCGAAACCCGGCATCATGTTCCGGGACATCACGACGCTGCTTTCCGATCCGAAAGGGCTGAAAAAAGCGATCAAAGGCATGGCAAAGCCGTTCGAAGACAAAAAAGTTGCCGCGGTCGCGGGCATCGAGGCGCGCGGCTTCATTCTGGGCGGGGCGATCGCGGATCGCCTGGAATGCGGCTTCATTCCGATCCGCAAGAAGGGCAAGCTGCCGTGGAAGACGATCGGCCAGTCCTACACGCTGGAATATGGCGTCGACGTGATCGAGATGCACGAAGATGCCGTCGAAAACGGGTCGCGGATCCTGGTGGTCGATGATCTGATTGCTACGGGCGGCACAGCGGAAGCGGCCGTTAAACTCATTCAGCGATCGGGCGGAAACGTGGTCGGGGCGACGTTCATCGTCGATCTACCGGACCTTGGAGGCATGAAGCGCCTCGATGACCTTGGTGTTACAAGTCATGCGCTCGTCGCATTCGGCGGGCACTAGGGGCCGGCCGTGGACCTGAAAAGCGAACATCTTCCCAACGCCCTCGATCGCATCGCCGCCTGGCGTTGCGATCCCTTTTCGGTCCAGAAATGTCCTGCCTGCGACGTCGCCGGCATCGAGATCATCGATCGGTCGGCGCGACCTTATTCGGAGTGGTATGCGCTGAAGTGCGGAGCCTGCGGTCTCGATGCCGCGCTCCACATCCCATTGCCCGGCCCCGCCGGCTATTGAGCATGGTCAACGGCGTACCAGAAATCGTTCTGTTGCCCGGCCTCGACGGGACGGGCGACCTGTTCGATCGTCTGGCGGAGCGGCTGGCGCCCGAACTTGCCGTGAAAGTTGTGCGCTACCCGCAGGATCCCTCGCTCGGATATGCCGGCTATGCCGAGATCGTGCGAAAGGAGATCGGTTCCAGAAACGTGTATCTGCTGGGTGAGTCGTTCTCCGGGCCGGTCGCCATTCGCGTTGCGACGCAGTTGCGGCGGCAGGTCAAAGGCATCGTTTTGGCTGCGACCTTCGTTAAAAACCCGTGGCCGTCCTGGTTCATCCGCCATGCGGCGCGCGTCGATCCGCAATCGACTCCGGCGAATATTCGTGACGCGATCCTGATGGGACCTTTCGGCGATCCGGAGCTTGCAGGCAAAGTCGATCAGATCGTTCGGTCACTGTCGCGGCCGGTCCGGGCGGCGCGATTGCGGGCCATCGCAGGGGTCGACGTGCGGGACGATTTCGCCCGGCTTTCGTGCCCCATCCTGGTGCTGCATGGTCGAGGCGATTGGCTGGTCCGCAAGTCCGCGATGCAGCGGGCCGTCAGTGAGCGGGGCCGCGCGCGCATGATCATCATTCCCGGTGCCCATATGCTGCTGCAGACGCGGCCGGCGGAAGCCGCAGCCGAAATCATTCACTTCACAAGGTCAACGGCGGAGGCACACTATGAAGCTTGACGGGGTGCCGTCGCGCACGATCTGGCTGGAGCCTGATGGCTGGTCCGTCGGCATCATCGATCAGACGCTGTTGCCGCACAAGCTGGTGCGGTTGTCGCTTAAAACAGTCGAGGATGCCGCGCGCGCCATCAAGACGATGCAGGTACGAGGCGCGCCGCTGATCGGGGTGACGGCGGCATACGGTGTCGCGCTGGCGATGCGCGTCGATACTTCGGATGCCAGCCTGGCGCGTTCTGTTGCGTTCCTCGGCGAGCAACGACCGACGGCGATCAATCTGCGCTGGGCGCTGGAGGATATTCGCTCAACGCTCTTGCCTCTCGCCCCCGCTGTTCGCGCGGCGGCCGCCTATGCCCGTGCCGCCGAGCTTGCGAACGACGATGTCGAGACGTGCCGCAGGATCGGCGTCAACGGCTTGAAGTTGATCGAGGAGATTTCGAAAAAGAAAAGCGGCCGGCCGGTCAACGTGCTGACGCACTGTAACGCCGGCTGGCTGGCTTGCGTCGATTGGGGAACGGCGACATCGCCGATCTATCACGCGCACGATGCGGGCATTCCGGTGCATGTGTGGGTCGATGAGACGCGTCCGCGCAATCAGGGCGCGGCGCTGACCGCGTTCGAGCTTTTGCAGCATGGCGTTCCCCACAGCCTTATTGCCGATAACGCCGGTGGACATTTCATGCAAACAGGCGAGGTCGATCTCGTCATCGTCGGAACGGATCGGGTAACGGCCAATGGCGATGTTGCGAACAAGATCGGCACGTATCTGAAGGCGCTGGCCGCGCATGATATGCAGGTGCCGTTCTACGTCGCGCTACCTTACTCGACGATCGATTGGCGGACGGAAAGCGGCCGGGAGATTCCGATCGAAGAGCGCAGCGAAGACGAGGTTTTGCGCGTGCACGGCAAACTCCCGGATGGGGAGGTGTCGTCGGTGCTGATTGCGGCGGAAGGGACGCATGCGCGCAATCCGGCCTTCGACGTGACGCCGTCGCGCCTCGTCACAGGGTTCATCACCGAACGCGGGCTATGTGCAGCATCGCGCGAGGGCCTTCTTTCGCTCTATCCCGAGAAGACGAACGCGGCGGCATAGAAACGTGAAACAACAAAGCGAAAAGAGCCTCAGAAAAGAAGTCATCGCGACCGCTCTCGAGATGAGCCGGTCGGGGCTTTCACCGGGGCGGGCCGGGAACGTCTCGTGTCGCTTCGGTGAGGGTATGCTGATCACGCCGACAGGGAAGCACTACGAAGATACGGACCCTGATGACATCGTCTTCGTCAATGAAGACGGGAGCGTTCCCGAAGGTCAGCTGAAGCCGTCGAGTGAGTGGCACTTTCATCTTGCGGCCTATCGCGTGCGGCCGGACAGGCAGGCCTTGGTTCATACGCATTCACTGCATGCGACCGTGCTCGCCTGTGCGCACAAGCCGATCCCGGCTTTTCATTACATGGTCGGAGTTGCGGGCGGGAAAGACATTCCATGCGTGCCTTACGCAACGTACGGTACGGAAGAACTCGCGCAGCATGTGGCAGTGGGCCTTCGCGACCGCGACGCATGCCTGATGGCCAATCATGGGCTGATTGCTTGCGGTGTTTCGCTGGCGCATGCGCTCGAACTTGCGCGAGAGGTGGAAGTTCTGGCCGAGCAGTATTACAAACTCCTTGTGCTCGGCGATGTGCATGTTTTGGATGACGCCGAAATGCTCAAGATTGTCGAGCGATTTAAAGGCTATGGCAGGAATGCTGAGCTAAATCAGAAGTGCAGATAGCAGTGAATGATCGACTACGGTCAGAATTTCAGCACCATAAGTTTGCCTTATAAGGAATTCCTGAACATTCGATTGGTGAAGTAAGTTTTTCTGATCTTAGGTCTCTTTGGTTTCCTCCAGGAAGGACGATCACATGACCGATATCGCGAAACTCACCACATCCGCAGGGGCTCCTGTCGCAGACAACCAGAATTCGCTGTCAGCCGGGCCGCGCGGTCCGCTGCTCATGCAGGATTACCAACTCATCGAAAAGCTCGCGCATCAGAACCGCGAGCGCATTCCCGAGCGCACCGTGCATGCAAAAGGATGGGGCGCTTACGGCACCCTGACAATCACGGGCGACATTTCGAAATATACCAAAGCAAAAGCGCTGCAGCCTGGCGCCAAGACCGACATGATCGCGCGCTTCTCGACAGTTGCGGGCGAGCTTGGCGCGGCGGACGCGGAGCGCGACGTGCGCGGGTTTGCGCTGAAATTCTATACGAGCGAAGGCAACTGGGATCTCGTTGGGAACAACACGCCAGTGTTCTTTGTGCGCGACCCGATGAAGTTTCCGGATTTCATTCATACGCAGAAACGGCATCCGAAAACGAACCTGCGTTCTCCAACGGCGATGTGGGATTTCTGGTCGCTGTCGCCGGAAAGCCTGCATCAGGTGACGATCCTGATGTCGGATCGCGGTCTGCCGGTCGGCGTTCGCAACATGAACGGCTATGGCTCGCACACATACTCTTTCCTCAACGCGCAGAATGAGCGCTTCTGGGTGAAATTCCATTTCAAGACGCTGCAAGGGCACAAGCACTGGACCAACAAGGAAGCCGTCGAGATCGTCGGACATACCCGCGAGTCGACGCAGGAAGATCTGTTCACCGCGATCGAGAGCGGCGACTTCCCAAGATGGAAGGTGCAGGTGCAGGTGATGCCCGAGGCGGAGGCCGATAAGCATTGGTACAATCCGTTCGACCTCACCAAGGTGTGGCCGCACGCCGATTATCCCCCGATCGACATCGGTATTCTCGAGCTCAACCGCAATCCCGAGAACTATTTCGCCGAGATCGAGCAGGCGGCTTTTTCGCCGTCGAACATTGTGCCCGGTATCGGATTCTCGCCCGACAAGATGCTGCAGGCGCGGATATTCTCGTATGCCGATGCGCATCGCTATCGGCTCGGGACGCACTACGAGCATCTGCCGGTGAACGCGTCGCGCTGCCCGGTTCATAACTATCACAAGGACGGCCCGATGCGGTTCTTCGCACCGGAGACTGGCAACGTCGATGCTTACTATGAGCCGAACTCGTTCAATGGCGCCGCGCAGGACAAGTCGGTTGCCGAGCCGCCGCTCAAGATTTCGGGCGACGCCGATCGCTTCAATCATCGCGACGGCAACGACGATTACCGGCAGGTGACGGCGCTGTTCAATCTCTTCAACAAAGAGCAGAAGGCGCGGCTGTTTTCCAACCTAGCCGAGGCGATGTGGGGCATTCCCGATTTCATCGCCGAGCGTCAGCTTGCGCATTTCAAGAAGGTGCATCCGGATTATGAGGCGGGTGTTCGCGCGGCTCTGGAGCACATGACGCGACAGAAAGCGTCAGAGACGGCGCAGCAGCAGAAGATGCCGCGAGGCGCGGAAGCGGCAGAGTAACCACGTTTCATCGCAACGCCGTATGCCTTTCGTGTACGGCGTTGCGTTTGGGAAGCGGTCTGCTTTCGTAAATTCGCGCGTGCTCAAGCCAGATCTGAATTCGGCAAATGTAATTGCGCGATCATACCGTCTCGCGACCAGGTCCTGCTGATGCGTCCTCCGACCGAGCCGACGATCCTGCCCACCATTTCGCTGCCGAAACCTTGCTCACGGGGCTCCGTCAGAATCGGTGGCCCCCCGCTTTCGGACCACAGCAAGCTCAATTCCTGGTCGTTCATCGCCCAATTTATTGAGACGGCGCCTTCGTCGGAACTGAAGGCTCCGTATTTCACCGAGTTCGTTGCGAGCTCGTGCAGAAAAAGGGCGATGGTGGTCAAATTCTTGTGGCGGACAGAGGTTTGACTTCCAGAGGCGCTATAGCGATTGCCGTACGGCTTCAGCACTGAATGGACGAGGGAGCCGATATCAAGCCGCGAATTGGCGACGTTTTTGATCTCCGATAGTGGGAAGGCCACCTCGGAGGCGCGGGACAGCGCACCGATTTTCGCACGCAGGATTTTGGTTGCGCTTTGTGAAGCATCGTCTCTGCCAGCTTCCTTTTCCGAAATAGTTATGAGAGCGGAAACGATTGCGAAAACATTTTTTATGCGATGCTGCATCTCTTGAGAGAGAAGCTTTTCGCGGCTGACCGCATTCTCCAAATCTCTTTCAAGCTCGGTCTTTGCCGTTACGTCGCGCGAAACGCAAAGAATCGAGAAGACGTTACCGGTTGTGTCGACGACCGGGGTCAGAAGATTGTCCCAGTGCTGAGTCCCCTTCGGAGAATGGCTTTGGCCCGGGAAACGGGCGCTTTGTCCTGTCGCCGCCGTGCGCAGCGCCTCGAGGCCCGATTGATGGACGCCTGGCGGAAGCAGTGGAAGCCACAGCATGCCAAATTCGGAATCTTCTGGAACGCCGAGCGCCTTGCAACCTGCCCGATTCATCATCAAAAGCCGACCATCGACCGACAAGATCTTGATGCAATCGGGCGTCGCATCCAGCATCGCTTTCTGCAACTCGGAGAGATGGTCGCCGGTGTTTGTCGGAATAACCGGAAAAAGAATGCTCTTGTAGACGCCGGCCGCAAACTCCAAAACCCGTACTCCAGCGAATAGCGCGACTTAACAGCGTTCCACGCTAAGACAGTGCCCCACCTCCTACAACTTTACATCTGTTCGACTTTAGTTGCACGATCTGAGCAGAGCCAAGCTGTGTGTCGCGCGATGGGGCACATCGCGAGTATTTCGGCGCCATATTTGCGGACGGCGCATAGGCCGCGACACTCCTGCAACTCCTCTCCGCCGCCGCGCGTTGCCTGATTGGTGCCAGATTGAAAGAGGAGCGCGTCATGCCGAGAGGCGATAAGTCGAGCTATACAAACAAGCAGAAGCGCAAGGCCGAACACATCGAGGAGGGCTACGAGCAGCGCGGCGTCGGCAAGGGAGAGGCCGAGCGGCGTGCGTGGGCGACCGTTAACAAAGAAAGCGGCGGCGGCAAGAAGAGTGGCTCGGGCCGCGGCAAGACCGAAACGCATACGGCATCGCGGCGCGGCGGCCGGATCGGCGGCAAGGCGTTGGCATCACGACCGGCAGCCGCGCGCAGCGCCTCGGCGCGGAAAGCAGCCGCCACGCGCAAACGGCGCGGAAGCTAGCAAGACGCGATCAAGCGTTGCGGAAATAGGGCTCCACTTTGCCTTTGAGCTTCAGCGTCATCGGGCGGCCTTTGCGATCCCTGGCGTTTCCGGCGGCGACGCGAATCCAGCCTTCGCTGATGCAATATTCCTCGACGTTCGTCTTCTCGGTGCCGTTGAAGCGGATGCCGATGTCGCGCTTTAGAAGTTCTTCGTTGAAGAACGGGCTGGCTGGATCATTGCAGAGGCGGTCGGGAAAGTTTTCGGACATGTCGGATCGTCCTAGTTGGCGAAACGGAAGTGCATGACGTCGCCGTCCTGGACGACGTAGTCCTTGCCTTCGAGACGCATTTTTCCGGCTTCTTTAGCACCAGTTTCGCCATTGCCGGCGACATAATCGCCGTATGCGATCGTTTCGGCCCGGATGAAGCCCTTTTCGAAATCGGTGTGGATGACGCCCGCGGCCTGCGGCGCCTTGGTGCCGCGCGTGATCGTCCAGGCGCGTGCTTCCTTCGGGCCGACGGTGAAATAAGTTACGAGGTCGAGCAAACTGTAGCCTGCGCGGATCAGACGATTGAGGCCCGGCTCGTCCAATCCCATCTCGGCGAGAAAGGCGTTGCGGTCTTCCGGCGCGAGGCCGGCAAACTCGCTTTCGATTTTCGCCGAGATGATCACCACAGCGGCACCTTCGGCTTTGGCGCGATCCTCGACCTGCTTGGAGTAGGCGTTGCCGTTGGCGGCGGCGGTTTCTTCGACGTTGCAAACGTAGACCACCGGCTTCGATGTCAAAAGCTGAAGCGCGCGGAAGGTCGGCATTTCTTCCGCTGTCATCTTGGCGAGGCGGGCGGGCTTGCCTTCACGAAGGAGCAGCAATGGCTTTTCCATCACGGCGAACTGGGCCTTGGCTTCCTTGTCGCCGGATTTCGCTTTCTTCTCGATTTGCGCGATCCGTTTTTCTAGGCTTTCGAGATCGGCGAGCATCAGCTCGGTTTCGACGACGTCGGCGTCGGCGAGCGGATCGATGCGATTTTCGACGTGGGTGATGTCCTCATCGACGAAGCAGCGCAACACGTAGGCGACGGCATCGACCTCGCGAATGTGCGAGAGAAACTTGTTGCCGAGGCCTTCGCCTTTCGAGGCGCCGCGGACGAGGCCGGCGATGTCGACGAATGTCAGGCGCGTCGGCAGGATCTCCTTGCTGCCGGCGATCTTGGCCAGCGTTTCGAGGCGATCGTCTGGGACAGCGACCTCGCCGACGTTCGGTTCGATCGTGCAGAAAGGATAGTTGGCAGCCTCGGCCTGTGCCGTTTGTGTGAGCGCATTGAAGAGGGTTGACTTGCCGACGTTCGGCAAGCCGACGATGCCGCATTTGAAGCCCATGGTGGGGAGATATCCGTTTAGGTTGTGGCCCGTGGGTTAAGCGAGTGGGGGCCTATTGTGAAGCCTTGTCGGCGCCGTCTGCGGCCCTATGGCTCACCGTTTGAATTTCGCAAACGCGAATGCTGAATAACGTGAGGGCGCAGGGAGGTTGGTTGTTCCTGACATGGCATCCGCCAATGCCTCGGAAATGTGGGCGCCTTCGTCGGCTTGGCGGACGGCGATGACAATGAACGGCCGCTGCCAGCTGGTGTCGGTGTCTTCGCAGTCGGCGCAGGGATCGACGTAGCGACCGAGGTTCAGCGTCCACATCGGGATACGATCACCGAGCGCCGACTGGACCCACCGTGCGGTGCGAACTGAGCGTTCGGCGCCGCGCTGCTCCTCGCGCGCGACATCGCCTTCCTGGCTTGCCAGTCCGACGGCGATCAATCCGAGCGCGGAGCCCAGACCTTGGCGCAATTGCGGAGCCAGGACTTCGTCTTGAATTTCATCTGCCGAGAGGCGGCGATCGTCTTTTGCGAGTTCGGTCGTCGAGCCGCGCACCCAGCCGTAATTCTTGGTCAGCACGACGACATCGAATACGGCGCGGCGGCCTTGGCGGTCTGTGCCTTCGATCGGGAATACGAGCGTGCGATCGTTCCAGCGCTTGGCGATGATACGGCGAACGCCGGTCTTGTCCTTATCATTCGCGAGATACGCATCCCAGGCGACGCTGGCGAAAACGCCCGTGGTGAACAGCAGGATCAGCGCGCCGAGGATCCAATCGAAAGTAGATCCCGAGCCGTCGCGCGCGCGGCTATCTTCCTGATACTCGGACATCGACAGCTCCGCGCGTTACTCGATTGCTCAGCGGTTTTCGTCGCCGGATTTTCGCGAGCTGAGCCATTTTTTCAAGTTCTCGGCGAGCGCAGACTGACGTTTGGACGCGCGTTCACCGGCAGGGTGTGGCGCCGATGCCTTCGGTTGCGGACGAGGCTGCTGCGGTGCGCTCTCGGGTTTATCCTGTTCGCTCTGGGATTTGAGAGCGACGTCACTTAGGAAACGCGCATCGTCGCCCTTTGCGAGATAGGTGGCGGCATCGGAGACGGCATCGAGCAGGGCGTCGAGCCAGCCGCGCTCGGATTTCGCGAAATCGTTCAGGACGTAGTAGACGACCGCGTCTTTCGAACCCGGATGACCGATGCCGAGGCGTACGCGCTTGTAATCGTTTTCGATGTGGGCAGTGATCGAGCGCAGGCCGTTGTGACCGGCATTGCCGCCGCCAACTTTGACCTTAACCTTGCCCGGCGCCAGGTCGAGTTCATCGTGGAAGACGTAGACGTCGGAGAGCGGAATTTTGAGAAAGCGCTGGGCTTCGCCGACAGAGCGACCGCTTTCATTCATGTAGGTTTCGGGCTTCAGGAGCGTGACGCGCTCGCCGCCGATCGTGCCTTCCGACATGAGGCCTTGAAACTTCTTGCGCCAAGGTCCGAAGCCGTGACGGTCGGCAATCCGGTCGACCGCCATGAAACCGATGTTATGGCGGTTGGCGCGATACTTATCGCCCGGGTTACCGAGGCCGACGAAGAGCTTCATTTTCGATTGCCCCTTCCGACTCCCCTCCGGGGAGCCGGCCGGAAGGGGCGAACAGCCAACGTCGAGACCGACGCGATCAAATGATGATCGCGCCGGCTCCTTGGGTTCTTACTTCTTCGCGGCGGGTTTGGCGGCCGGAGCGGCAGCCTTCGCTGCCGGAGCAGCCTTGCCAGCAGCCGCGGGAGCGGCCTTGGCACCGGCGGCAGGAGCAGCACCCTTGGCGTCCGCAGCCGGAGCGGCGGCGGCATCGGTGGCCGCACTCGCGGCTTCGTCGTCACCCTTCAGGGCGCCGGCGATCGTGGCGATCGTGAAGTCGCGGCTCTTGATAACGGGTGAGACGCCTTCCGGCATGGCCACAGCCGAAATGTGGATCGAGCGGCCGATTTCCATGCCTTCGAGATTGACTTCGAAGAAGCGCGGGATCTTGTCGTAGGGGCAGAAAACCTCGACGTCGTGGCGCACGATGTTGAGGACGCCGCCGCGCTTCAAACCTGGCGACAGCGTTTCATTGACGAAGTGCACCGGGATCGAGACGCGGATCACGCCGTCCTTGCCGACGCGCTGGAAGTCGACGTGCAGCGGCGTATCGCGGACCGGGTCAACCTGGACGTCGCGGGCGAGCACGATGTGCTTCTTGCCTTCGACGTCGAGTTCGATCGCGGTCGAGGTGAAGTGGCCGCGCAGGACCTGCTTCCACAGTTCGTTGTATTCGAGGTTGATGGTCTCAGGGGTTTCCTGGTTGCCGTAAATGACGGCGGGCACATTTCCATCGCGGCGAGCTTGGCGTGCGGCCCCCTTGCCGGCACGCGGGCGCGCCGTAGCCTTGAGCGTGATGAGCTCAGACATGGCATCGTCTCCGAGTGTTAAAGGCTCTGCTGCCTATCAGAAGAGCCAAAAGCCGCTTGCCGGCCTCCAAGGGTGCCGGGCGGCGTCTCAGGAAAGTCTTTCTTGAGATGGCGCGTGTATACCTGGGGTTGCCGGGACGCGCAACGGCCGTATAGGCGAGATTTCGCCATGCAACTCGCGGCTCCGCACTGGTAAGGTGCCAGAAAAATCATCATATTGGGGCAGATAAACTGGAATCGCGGCGTTCAGCCGCCTGTTGTGGTCGCCGGAGAGCCCCGAACCCATGATCAAAAAGCCGAGCAAACGCCGGAGCGCGGCCGACCAGGACAAGATCATCGTCGAAGCGCTGCGCGGCGTCGGCAAACCGGTGAGCGCCTACGAGCTGATCGAGCAGGTGCGGGCCAAAGGCGTCAGTGCACCGCCGACCGTTTACCGGGCCCTGCAACGTCTGATCGACGACGGGCTGGCGCATCGGCTCGAAAGCCTTAATGCGTTTGTCGCGTGCGATCATCCCCACCACAGCGGCAAAGCCGTTTTCGCGATCTGCAACTCCTGTGGAACCGTGAAGGAATTCGATAGCCCGGCGGCGGTGAAAAGCCTGCAGACCTGGGCGGGCAAGAACGATTTCAATATTCGTTCGATGACGATGGAAATTCGCGGCCGCTGCGGGGATTGCACGGCCGGTCACGATTGACGCCGGGCGACGAAACAGCGCCAATGGCGGCCAGTGCGGGTTCGGGCCGAGGGTGTGTTGGGAAAAGCCTAGTAGAAGAGGCTTGAGACGCTTTCTTCGCGGCTCGTGCGGAGGATCGCCTCGCCGATAAGGGGGGCGATCGAGATGACGCGGATGTTGCGCGCGGCTTTCACGGCCTCGGTCGGGAGGATCGAATCCGTGATGACGAGCGATTTCAGCCGCGAATTCTGGATGCGGCTTACGGCGCCGCCCGATAGCACGGCGTGCGAAATGTAGGCGGAGACTTCGGTCGCGCCATTCTTCAAAAGAGCCTCGGCGGCGTTCACGAGCGTGCCGCCGGAGTCGACGATGTCATCGATCAGGATGCAGCGTTTACCGTCGACCTCGCCGATGACATTCATGACTTCACTCTCGCCGGGGCGCTCGCGGCGCTTGTCGCAAATCGCGATCGGGGCAGAGATGCGCTTGGCTAGGGCGCGGGCGCGGACGACGCCACCGACGTCGGGCGAGACGACGACGATATCGTCGGTGTTGCCGTACTGCTCTTCGATGTCGCGCGTCATGACCGGCGCAGCGAAGAGATTGTCGGTCGGAATATCGAAGAAGCCCTGAATCTGGCCGGCGTGGAGATCGAGCGTCAGAACGCGATCGGCGCCGGCGCGCTCGATCAGGTTGGCGACGAGCTTGGCTGAGATCGGCGTGCGCGGCCCAGGCTTGCGGTCCTGGCGGGCGTAACCGAAATAGGGAATGACCGCGGTGATCCGCCGGGCTGACGAGCGTTTCAGCGCGTCGAGGAGGATCAAAAGCTCCATCATGTTGTCGTTGGCGGGAAAGGACGTCGACTGAATGACGAAGACGTCCTGTCCGCGGACGTTCTCCTGGATCTCGACGAAGATCTCCATGTCGGCGAAGCGCTTCACCTGGCCCTTGGCCATCGGCAACTTCAGATAGGAACAGATCGCCTCGGCGAGGGGCCTATTGCTGTTTCCTGCAACGATTTTCACGCCCAGCTTCCCTCGGCCGTCCTGGTTCCGGGAGTCACCCTTGGAATCGAAAGGCATTTGCGCTCCAGAAACCTTATCATTTGCGGGCTTGTAGCAATTGGGCCCGGACGATTCAACCGTCCGGGCCCAGGGTTATCCATACCGGTGCAGCCAGGGGAAGCCCCGGCCGAGCGTTTGGTTATTCAACGCTTTTCGCTGGTAACAGCTTGATAATGCCTTGTGCGGCGGCCGCAGCCGCGGCGTCGGCTGTCTTACCCCAAGCCCCGTCGAGAGATCCGGTGGGCACTTCGTTCTTCTGCGACACGGTGCCAAGCTTTTTGCCGGACGGGTCGATGACGTTCCAATCGATCTGAATAGGCTGCTTGCCATCCTTGCTGGCGCCCATCGCGACCTTGCCGACGACCTTATAAGCCTGAGAGTCGGGTACGGTTGAGAGCTTCAGGCCATTCTTCGAGAGTTCGCGCTGGATTGCGGAGGTCAACGTCGAGCTGCCGTCGCCGGGAGCCCCGGTTACGAGCGGCACGACGGCGGATACGGGACCGGAAGACGTTATGCTGCCGGTAGTCGGGGCCGCCGGCTCGGTCGAAGCAGTTGCGATCGACGATGGTTTCGGCGGCGGCGCGTTTGCGGCGACGTTGGTCGACTGGGTGTTGATGTTAGAGGCGACGGGAACGCTGCCGCCGGTCGCGATCCAGCTCGTGATCTGCTTCGACGTCTTGTCGGAAATCCTGCCGATGACAGCCGGTGTGACGGCAGACCAAGGATCTTTTCCGGCGCCCGGCACGACTTCCTCGCCGGTGACGCGATGAACGCGCTTGCCGCTCTGATCGGTCACGTCCCAGATGTAGGAGATCTTGGCCTTGGACTTTTCGCGTGCGGCGACAACGTATCCGCGCACGACGTATTCACCGGTCTCGTTGCCAGCGGTGACGACCGTCAGGCCCTCACGGCCGATGGCGGATGCGAGCTGCGACTGCATATCGCGCGCGACGTTCTCAGGCGAACCGATGACCGGTGCGATCTGAAGCTTGGCACTTTGCGTGGGCGATGCCGACGGAGATGTCGGAATTGCCAGCGACGTCTGGGACGAAGGCGTGCCGCCGCCCAGGATGTTCGGTGTCGATCCGCAGCCGGAGAGCCCAGCGGTTACGATCGACGCCAAAAGAATTGACCCGATCGTCCAAAGACGTGTTCGGCGCTCGCGCACCCAAGCAGAGCAAAAGGTCGCCACTCGACGTCCCCCCTTATCCAACCGCGACTTCCCGGCGGCCGGAACTCCTTACCCCCGCGGCCTGAACTCCTCTGATTACTACCGGAACTGACCTATTCCCTCTAGATCAGCCCCGAACTGCCCGTCCAGACGGGCGCTCGGCGAAACTGTTATCGACCGGTGTAAACGCAGGCGTTGCCTCGGACTTCCCTGTGGATTGTGCCGTTAAGCCACGACGATGGCGGAGATTTGACGGCCATAATCCAGTTCCCCGACGTGAGTTTTACGCCTGTAGCTGAAGAAAAGCGATTCGTTCTTGCAGGTGCAGAGCGCAACGTCGTCGATGCTGCCGACGCCGGCTTGGCGAAGCCGCATCGCAACAAAGCCCGGCAGGTCGAAATGAGGCCGCGCGCCAAGCGCCGGATGGCTGAAGAACATGCTGAACGCCGGGTCTCGTTCAACGAACGTTGTTTCGAATTCGGGGCCGACCTCGTAGGCGGCCTGGCTGATGCAGGGTCCGATGGCTGCGGCGATGCAGTCGCGGCGCGCGCCAAGGCGTTCCATCTCCGTGACCGCGCTGCCGATGATGTCGTCGATCGCGCCGCGCCAGCCGGCATGGGCGGCTGCCACGACGCCAGCTTCGGCGTCCGCGAGCAGGACAGGAGCGCAGTCAGCGGTCAGGATGCCGATTACGAGCCCTGGCGTTCGCGAGATCACCGCGTCGGCGTGCGGGAGGGTGGCACGTGAGGGTGTTTCCGTGACCTCAAGCGCCGTCGTGCCGTGCTCCTGGTAGAGCGTGACGACGCCGCCGCCGAATTTCTCGTCGCAACCGAGGTGTTGGCCGATCCGGTGGCGGTTCTCGGTCACGCTTTGCTGATCGTCGCTTGATCCCCAGCCGCAGTTGAGGCTGGCGTAAAGTCCGGTTGAGACGCCACCCTCGCGCGTGAAGAAGCCGTGACGAATGCCCTTCACGCCTGCGAGGTTCTGCGCTTCGACGGGCTTCAGCATCATGGCGTGTTGGCCTTCGTCATGCTGGCCCCGCAGCCGCGCTCGGCGCACGCGAGGCGCTGAAGCCTGGGAGCGACGGCAACCCTGCGGATCGTGCGGCGAGCACCTTGAAACGCGATCCCATGCCATTCGGGGCGAGGAGGCGAGCGACTCCCGTTTCGATTTCCGAGGCACGGGCCGGATTGGCCGACATCAACCGCGAGGCACGCTCGACGATGCCGAGGGCGCCAAGAAATTCCGATTGTGTCACCGGGCCGTCGAGCGCGAGGCCAGCGCGATGCAGGGTCGAGGCGAGATCGTAGAAATTGACGTGGACGGTGAGGTCGGCTTCGCCGGGAGAGGTCAGAGGCGACTCGTACTTATGATTGCGGACGGCCTGCAGGGTGTCTCCGGCGGCCGGGGTCGTGTGACCGTAATCGATCATCAGGAAGGCGATCGGACCGCGCTCGGCAAGTGCTTGCAGCGCGTCGGCGAGTTGATCGAGGCGCTGGGTTTCGATGACGGTTCCGGGCGGCGCGTCGGGGAGAAGGGCCTCGAAGGCTTCGCGCGGGCAATCGCCGTCGATGGCAGCAAACTGCAACTCGCCGTTGGCATCGAGCGTAATGGCACGAATGCGCCAGCCTTTCGGCGTCTTGATCCACTGGGCGACGGGCCAGGAATCGAGGAATTCATTGGCGAATATAATCGCGGGTGGATTGAATTCGTCGAGTTCGCGTCCCCAGCTCAGAAGGTTTTTGAAATCGGAAAGCGTCTCGGTTTGCATTTCGATCAGCGCTTCGCTGGCCTCGACGAGGTGCACGCGGGCGACGCTGGAGAAGCCGGGGACGATGCGGGCGGCGCGAAGCACGTCTCGCATCATGGTGCCGCGTCCCGGGCCGTATTCGACGATCGTAATGGGGTTTGGAGCGGCGAGAACGCCCTGCCAGACGACACCCGCCCAGACGCCGAGCAGTTCGCCGAAGACCTGGGAGATGTCGGCGGCGGTGATGAAATCACCGGAGGCGCCGAAAACCTGGCGGCGGCGATAATAACCGTGCTCGGCATCCCAAAGACATGCCGACATGTAGGTATCGATCGTCATCGGGCCGTCGCGGCGGATCTTTTCCTTGATCCGGCGAGCCAGCGGAGTATCTCGCCGTGCCTCGCTGTTGCTCACACCGGGGCCTTTCCGGGCTCATCGTTTTTGCGAGCAGACCAGATCAGATAGATTCCCAGAACGACCATCGGCACGCAGTAAAGCTGGCCGGCGGTGAACGGTCCGATGTTCATGAGATTATAGGTTTCCGGTTCACGGAAGATTTCCGAGAAGCTGCGCGCGATGGCGTACCATATCATCCAAATTCCGGTCGTGAGCCCCGGTCGCTTGAGCGTGAAAAAGTGGTGCGTGGCAATGCGGATGATGATGAACATCACGATGCCTTCAAGGGCTGCTTCGTAGAGTTGACTCGGATGGCGCGGGTTGTCGCCGCCGTTGGGGAAGACCATGCCGACCCATGCGTCGGTGACGCGGCCCCAGTGTTCGGAATTTATGAAATTGGCGATGCGGCCGAAAAAAAGCCCAAAGGGAGACGATGCGCAGACGAGGTCGGCGACCGATCGGGCCGATACCTTGTAGATGTTGGCGAAGGCGATGATCAGGAGGGCGCAAGCGATGACGCCGCCGTGGAAGCTCATGCCGCCCTTCCAGACCTTGAAGATCTCGGCAGGGTTGGAGAAGTAGAAATCAGGATCGTAGAGCAGCACCTGGCCCAGACGACCGCCGATGATGATCGCGCCCGTCATGTACAAGAGAAGATCGTCGATCCGTTCCAGGGTCAGGGGAGGATTGCCGCCCGACCAGAGGCGCGGCGTCGAAACGAGCTTTCGGATATAATACCAGCCGAGCAAAAGCCCGGCCATGTAGGATAGGCCGTACCATTTGACGGATACGGGACCCAGGTGGATCGCGACGGGATCGATATCGGGGTAGGTCAGCAAGGCGAGGGGCGTCATTGGCTCTCCGCAAATGGCCGTATCGATCGACCAGCATTATCCGGCCGGGGTGCGTTGTTTGGGAACCCTTCTGCAATGTCAAGACGATAAGGGGCGCGGCGAAGGTTACGGCGCCGTATGCTTGCAGCCATGGGCGCCAATCGCCATAGTTGAAACAAACCCCTTATCCGAGATCGCAAATGACCCAGACGACAAACAAATTCTTCGACGACTTTGCCAAGCTCATGACGGACGCGGCGGGTGCGGCAGACGGCTTCAAGAAGGAAACCGAGGCGATTTTCCGCGGACAGGCAGAGAAGTTTCTGCGCGACATGAATGTCGTGAACTCGTGAGGATTTCGAAGCGGTGCGCGAAATGGCGCAGAAGGCGCGTCAGGAGAACGAGGCGCTCGCTGCCCGCATCGCGGTGCTCGAAGCCCGGATCGCGAAGCTTTCGCCATAGGGTGACGGGGTCGCGCGGCGGCATCCACAGCTTCGGTGGCTTTTCACCAGCAATCGTGGGCGTGAGGGCTATTAGACTCTGTTTTGCCAGCGCTTTGCCACTTTGACCGTGGACAAGATTTTCCGGTCCGCCGGGTCAGCTTGCGACTCGCAGGGGCGTCTGGTTTTGTCCGGCGCAGCAGCACGAAAGCGGCGCCATCGTGGGGCTTAACTTGCGCCGTTGCTTCGTGGCCATCCCGGCGCGCGGCAGAGTGGAGAGCGATATCAATGGCAGTTGCGGAACAGGGTTCTGACCGCGTTCTCAATCCGATCGATCTGATCGAGCAACTTGCCCATGGGCATGACTGGCCGTGCGAGCGCGCGAGCGATGAAGAGATGACGCTGATCGTCGCCGGGACCTGGGCCGACTATCACATCTCGATCAACTGGCGCGACGATCTCGAAGCATTGCACCTCGCGTGCGCGTTCGATTTCCGCGTGCCGGAAAACCGCCTGACCGAGATGTACCGCCTGATCGCCCAGATCAACGAACAACTATGGCTCGGCCACTTCGATCTTTGGACGCAGGAAGGCCTCGTCATGTTCCGCCATGCGCTGCTGCTCAATGGGGCGGTCGCGACGGTGCGGCAGTGCGAGGCGATGCTGAAAGCCGCGCTCGAGGGCTGCGAGCGCTATTACCAGGCCTTCCAGTTCGTTGTGTGGGCAGGTAAGGAAAGCCGCGAAGCTCTGGTGTCGACGATGTTCGAAACGCAAGGGCAGGCTTAAGCCGGGGCGTTTCCTTTCCCGGCCGCTTTCCAAGGTGACCGGGTCATGGCTCTCAAACTCAACGGTTCCGTCGTGCTTGCGGGTGCAGGCAAAATGGGCGCCGCCATGCTCGCCGGGTGGCTGGAGCGCGGGCTCGATCCGTCGCAGGTCATCATTCAAGAGCCGCACCTGTCCGGAGCCGCGCTAGAGTTGGCGAAGACGCACGGGATCAAATCGGCGACGACGATTGAACCGCAGTCGCGGTCGCCGGCCGTGATCGTCGTCGCGGTCAAGCCGCAGGTTATGGAGGACGTATTTCCGCCGCTGGCGAAGATCGCCGGGCGCGACACGGTCGTCATGTCGATTGCGGCGGGAAAGACGATTGCAAGTTTCGAACGGCATTTGCCCGTCGGCACGGCTGTCGTGCGTGCCATGCCCAACACACCGGCTGCGATCGGGCGGGGGATTACGGGCGCGGTCGCGAATTCGCATACGTCGGCGGCGCAGAAGGACATCTGCGAGAGCCTTCTGCGCGCGGTGGGAGACGTCGTGTGGGTGCCGGACGAGAGCCTGATCGACGCGGTGACCGCGGTATCGGGCTCAGGCCCGGCTTATGTTTTCCTGTTGGCGGAAGCCCTCGCCGATGCCGCGGTCGCCGCGGAACTCGATGCGGAAACGGCCAAGCGGCTTGCCTGCGCGACGGTGTCGGGGGCGGGTGAACTCTTGCATCAATCGGGATTGGATCCGGCAACGCTGCGGCAGAACGTGACGTCGCCGGGCGGCACGACAGCGGCGGCGCTCGCCATTTTGATGCGCGAGAAAAACGGCCTCAAGGACCTGATGACGGAAGCAGTGCTGGCGGCACAAAAGCGTGGCCGCGAGCTCGGACGTTGACCAGGCTGGGATCCGATCTATCCGAGGCTCGCGGCCCTATTGTTGCGTTCCGATGGGTTGGCGACCCGAAACAAGCGTGCGGAACGATCGATCCTAGTGACTGCAGGCATTGGAGGACACCTTGCCGAAGTCGGACGGGAAACCGTGCCAGAACCGATGCCATCAGAGTGTAACTTCATAACATAACAGTCAAATCACAAGGACGTGTTTGCGCGTCAACCCGACGGACGTCGGAAAGGAAATTTTCCTACTGCGGCAAGGAGATAATCGCGCGGAGACCGCCCATCGAGCTTTCGCCGAGAGCGATCTCGCCGCCGTGGCTCTTGGCAATATCGCGGGCGATGACGAGGCCCAATCCGCTGTTGCCTTCGTCCTGATTGCGGGCGTGATCGAGACGGTAAAACGGACGGAAGACGTTCTCGCGCTCGTCCTCGGGAATGCCGGGGCCGTTGTCATCGACTTCGATGCGGACCCAGCGTCCTTCGGGTGCGACGCGGATGATGACGCGGTCGCCGAAACGCGCGGCATTGGTCACGAGATTCATGATGGCGCGCTTTAGCGCCTGTCGTTTGAGAGGCAGGACGATGTCGCCCTTGCTCTTGCGGATCTTGAGGTCGATCGTGCAGGCATAGATCGAGGCGTCGTCGACGATCTCTTCAAGCAGCTCTTTCAGATTGGTCGGTTTCGCTTCCTCGCCGCCGTCGCCCTTGGCGAAGGCCAGATAGTCTTCGAGCATGTGCTGCATTTCGTCGACGTCGCTGGAGAGCGCTCTGGTCTCGGGCGTGTCTTCCAGCAAAGCGAGTTCGAGCTTGAAGCGGGTCAGAACCGTTCTGAGATCGTGGCTGACGCCTGCGAGCATGGTCGTGCGCTGCTCAACGTGCTGCTTGATGCGGTCGCGCATCTGAAGGAAGGCTAGCGCGGCCTGCCGGACCTCGCGGGCGCCGCGCGGACGGAAATCTTCAGGGATGCCGCGGCCCTTGCCGAAAGCGTCGGCAGCGTCCGCGAGCCTGAGGATCGGCCGGATCTGGTTGCGCAGAAACAGGATCGCGACGGTCAGCAGAATGACGGAGGATCCGACCATCCAGAGCAGGAAGATATGCGAGTTGGAAGCGTACGTCTGGCTGCGCGTCGCGACGAAGCGCAAGATCGCATCGTCGAGCTTGACCCGGATTTCGACGTTCTGATCGCCGACCGTGTTGATCCAGAACGGCAGTTGCACGCGCTTGCGCAATTCGTTCGAAAGGGCGCGGTCGAGCAGGCGGAAAAACGGCTTCGGGCCTGGCGGCGGCAGGTCGCCGTTGGGCAGAACTTCCATCGAAAGATTCAAGCGTTCGCGGGCAAGATCGATGATCTTTTGCGGCCCCTCGGTCTTTCCGATCTCCTGGTAGATTTCAATAACGGCGGCGATGTCGCGCGCCGTCGCTTCCGAAAGGCGGCGCGTGACCGCCTGCCAATGGCGTTCCATGAAGGCGAAGGCGATGACGCCTTCGAGAACGACGATTGGCGTGATGATGATGAGAAGGGCGCGGGCATAAAGGCCCTTCGGCAGCATCTCTCCGCCGAGGCTCAGGATGCGCAGCACGATCGGATGCTCGCGAAAACGCCGATACCGCGCGGCGAGGCCGCCGTCCTCCGGTGTCGTTTCAGGCACAACGGCCATCAGGTGCAATCCGTCCTGGGTTCGCGAGAGTGCGCGCGTTGCTGCGGTCAATCGGTGTAGAGGATGTAGCCCTTGCCACGAACCGTCTGCAAATAGACCGGGTTCGAAGGATCGGCCTCGATCTTGCGTCTCAGTCGATTGATCTGCACGTCGATTGCGCGCTCGCTGCCGGTGCTGTCGTCGCTGGAAAGCTCGTGACGTGGAACGGCAACGCCGATGCGCTGGGAGAAGAGGCGCAGCAGATCGCGCTCGCGTTCCGTCAGCTTGATCGCTTCATCGTCACGTTTGAGTTCGCCGCGGGTGATGTTGAAAACACAGCCGCCCATGCGGATTTCGTCGCGCGGCGCGGTTTGCGCCTGGCCCCGGCGAAGAATGTTGCGCACGCGGAGCAGCAGTTCGCGCGGGTCGAAAGGCTTCGAGACATAATCATCGACGCCGGCTTCGAGGCCGGAAATGCGATCTTCGGCTTCCGCGAGCGCAGTCAGCATGCAGATCGGCACCGGGCGCGTCAGCTTCAGGTCACGTGCAAGCGAGAGACCGCTTTCGCCCGGCATCATGACGTCGAGCAGCACCAGATCGAACGCCAGCCCGCGCATGAACGCGCGAGCGGTGGCGGCGTCGGAGGCTTCCGTCACGCGGAAGCCGTTGCTTGAAAGAAAGCGGCCGAGCAGTCCCCGGATTTTCTGGTCGTCGTCGACGACGAGGATGTGCGGGGCATTATCGGCCAGAGGCTCGGTTCGGTCCTGCGCCATCAGAGATCTCGTGAGTTGCAATCAGGTTCAGCGGCAGGCGACGTGCGCTGCCTTCGGATAAGGGTTTCGACCTGGGGCCTGTCCTTCTCGGCGATCATCGCAAATAGAAAGTTCTTTGCGACCTCGTCGGATCCCGATCCGATCTCGGCGAGAGCGCCCTCGATCCGTTTGGCCTGGATTTGTGTCAGTTTATCGGTCAAGCGCGCGCCCTTTGCCGACAGGTAAAGGCGGCGTTCGCGGCGATCCTCGTTTCCCGCCTTCTGGATGATGAAGCCTTCATCTACCAGTTGCTTCAAGACACGCGCCAGCGACTGTTTCGTGATCTTTAAAATGTCGAGCAATTCCGCAACCTTCAGGCATGGATTGCGATGGACGAAATGCAAAACCCGATGGTGTGCGCGGCCAAAACCATATTGCTCGAGAATGGTGTCGGGGTCGCAGGTGAAGCCGCGATAAGCGAAGTAAAAAAGCTCGATGCACGCGATCAGGTCGGCGCTCGGTAAGCGGCGCCCGTCGTCTGCGGGGGAGGGCTGTCGTACAGCTGCGTCGCGGTGGTCCGCCGGACCTTCTGACGTTATGTCAGTCATGTTGACTTATTGGCCTTGATTGTATTCTGTTGCAAGCCAAATTGCTGGCTTGTCCTGCAGGTCCCAAGTTCTGACGCGGCGCGCTGAAAATACCGGATTTTCCGGTCATTTCGAGTTGCTTGCCGCATCGGATCGCGCGACATACACCGGCGCTTCATGATCGCCAACGATAAACACCAGGAAGGATAACACTGGGATGGCCGACCTTATTCCCTTTCACGATCGCGACGGGTTTATCTGGATGGACGGCGCACTCGTCCCCTGGCGCGACGCTAAAGTCCATGTCCTGACGCACGGCCTGCATTACGGCAGCTCGGTTTTCGAAGGCGAGCGGGCATACGACGGCGAAATCTTCAAGTTAACCGAGCATTCGGAGCGGCTGGTCGAAAGCGCCCGCATCCTCGACTTTACGATTCCGTATACCGTCGCGGAAATCGACCAGGCGTGCCGCGATGTGGTCGCCGCCAACAAGCTGTCGGATTGCTACGTCCGCCCCGTGGCATGGCGCGGCAGCGAACAGATGGGCGTCTCGGCGCAGAACTCTAAAATTCACCTTGCGGTCGCCGCTTGGGATTGGGGCTCGTATTTCCCCATGGAGCAGCGGTTGAAGGGCATCCGCATCACCAATGCCGTCTATCGCCGGCCGGATCCGGCGTGCGCGCCATCGAAGGCCAAGGCTGCGGGCCTCTACATGATCTGTACGATCGAGAAACACCGCGCCGAGCGCGCCGGCTATTCCGACGCCTTGATGCTCGATTGGAAGGGACGCGTGGCGGAATGCACCGGCGCCAATGTCTTTTTCGTCAAGGACGGCGTCATTCATACGCCGACCGCCGACTGCTTCCTGAACGGCATCACGCGTCAGACGGTGATAGGGCTTGCGAAGGCACGCGGTATAACGGTTGTCGAACGCGATATCATGCCGGAAGAGCTGGCAAGCTTTAGCGAGTGCTTCATCACGGGAACGGCTGCAGAAGTAACGCCGGTTTCCGAGATCGGGCAGCACAAGTTCAAGCCGGGCACGATCACCGAGACGCTGCTTCACGACTACATGGAAATGGTGAAGCCGAAGAAGCGGGTTGCGGCCGAGTAAGGCCGCAATCATCCGTTTTGTTTGCAGCGCGAACGTTCGATGAGGAAGGGATTTTTCGGCCTGCTAGGCGCTGGTCTTAGCGGTGCGGACACGTGTCTCGACTTCCGCCGACGGCTTGCGGAGCATCAGCGGAGCGCAGACGGCGAAGAGGAAAAGCGCGATGGCCATGCCGATGACGGCAATCGTGGCGGAGGAAAGCGGTTTGCCGAGCCAAGCTGCGCCTAGTTCGATAATTGCGCTCCAGAACACCGCAGGGATGAGAGAGGCGATTGCGACACCCACCAAGCGCGCAGAACCTGACCTCTCCCCAACGCGCTTGGGGCGATCGATCGTCGGTATTGCCGCAGTCGAAACGGTTCGCATGGCGATATCCCTGACACTCGCCTTTAATCTGATTCTCCTCACATCCAGCCATTTCAGCTTGGGTGTGCGATTGCCCCAAACGCTAAGCCGGCCGCCTTCAATGCTTCGTTAAGAAGATCGTTAAATTGCGTGCAGCCGATGGCAGAGCGCCGAATTCCGCGACTTTTGCAGCGCGAAAAGTCCAATTCGATTGGCGTACTGATCGTTCCCTATTTTTATCTTTGATGATGAGAAAGCATCATATGTCGCAGCTCAAGTCTCAATCAATAGTTGTGGCACGTTATTAACGCATCTTAGCGGTGTTGTTAACGTTTTTCGCTCGCCTCTCGCCGGGGCAAAATGGGAGTTTCGGCATGCAATTTTTGCCCGCAGTACCGATTTTGAGAATTTTCGACGAGGCGAAGGCCAAGGAATTTTACTTGGGTTTTCTCGGGTTCAAGCTCGATTGGGAACATCGCTTCGAGCCTGGCATGCCGCTTTATGCGCAAGTTTCCCGGGGCGGGGCGGTGCTCCATCTCTCGGAACATCACGGTGATGCTTCGCCCGGCAGCGCTGTGAGAATTGCGGTCGATGACATCGACGGCTATCACGCAGAGATCATGGCGAAGGGCTACAAATACATGCGCCCCGGCATTGAGCAGATGCCGTGGGACACGCGCGAGATCAAAGTGCTCGACCCGTTCTTCAATCGGTTGATGTTCTTTTCGCCGATCAAGAAAGGCTGAGATTGGCATGCGCGTGTCGAATACGGTCGACATCGACGAGTCTGAACTCGAGGAGCGGTTCGTCAGGGCGTCAGGGCCGGGCGGGCAGAACGTCAACAAGGTGTCGACCGCGGTCGAGCTGCGCTTCGACTTCGCATCGAACACGTCGATCCCGGAATTCGCACGCGAGCGACTGAAGCGTCTCGCAGGGCGCAGGCTGACAGGCGAGGGTATCATCGTCATCCAGGCAGATCGCTTTCGCAGCCAGGAGCAGAACCGCGCCGATGCCCGCGCACGCCTCGTCGAACTCGTGGAAAAAGCGCTGTTGCGGCCCAAACCAAGGATCAAGACCAAGCCGTCGCGTGGGGCACGCGAGGAGCGCATGAAAGCAAAGACCGTACGCGGCAAGGTCAAGAAAATGCGCAGCCGCAAAGTCGATTTCGACTGAGTGGCAGGCAGGCGCGCCGACGTCAGACGATGATCGAGGCGATGCCGGCGGCGGTCTTCAGTAAATCAGCGAATTCGTCGAGCGCTTGGCTAAGCGCGTCGGTCGTCGTCGATGCGTTCGTCGTTGTTGCGGAGGCATCAGCCTCGTTCGTTGTCGGGTCGGTTTGCGAAGCGGACTGATGGTGGTGGCCGTGTGCGGGATGCGGGCGCGAGTTGCCATCCTGCGAGGAATTGAGGCTCGTCAGGTCGGCTTTGAATTTGGTCGTGAACGAGTTTGACGAAGACTGCTCGGTCCAGCTCTGCGGCGCGACGTACGACGGAGCGGTGGTCTGCTGAGCCTGTGTGCCGGGCTGTGACGGCGAAGCCAGAAGATCCAGGGCCTGCTGGCGATAGCGTGCATAGGCGTCTGAGTTGCCGACGGGTGAAACGGACATGCGGGCTCCTATGGGGGCAGGGCGTACGCGGGCCTTTTGCGCGACTTCATCTCTTTCTAGAACAATGTTTTGTTAACCTTTGAAGCTCGCGCCAAGCTGACATCGTCATCAACGCGAGGGGCGCCGAGGTGCAGGATAACTGTCATAAATCAGACGGATAGTGCGATCCGCCGGCAGCATTCGAGGCGAGAAAATGGATTTGAAGATTGGTAGCGGGAGGCGGACTTGAACCGCCGACCTGCGGATTATGAGACCGCCGCTCTAACCACCTGAGCTATCCCGCCACAGCCCGGCAGGCGCGCCGCCGGCGAAGGACCGTCTATAGGGAGCGCCGCGCCTTCCTGTCAACACAGCGCACCGTCACGCCGGCATTGCAAACGCGGATTGCCGACGCAACGCAGTCGGCGCGCATGCTTGTTTCTATTCGGCGGCTTCCGGGCGAACAGTTGCGGCGTCCTTTTCCTTGCGGAAGCGCATCATTGTGAAGATGCCCCAGGGGCGCAGCGCCTTGCGATCCATCAGCTTCAGATCGGGGCAGACCATGACGCGCGAGACGTCGAAGACCGAGTGCCAGCCGACGAGATCGGCAAAGGGCGCCATCTGGCGTTCGACCCAACCGCGAACGCCTTCTTCCTGGCTGAAGTGATTGACGAGCATGACTTCACCGCCAGGTTTCGTCACGCGGGCCAGTTCGAGCATGACCTTCGTCGGCTCGGGCACGACGGTGATGACGTACATCGCCACGGTGGTGTCGAAGGTGTTGTCAGGGAACGAAAGGTTGCCGGCGTCCATTTCATGAAGGCCGGAGACGTTGGTCAGGTTCTCGGTCTTTACGCGCTCACGCGCTTTCTCCAGCATCTCGGGCGCGAGATCGATGCCGACAATATCGAGATGCTTTTTGTAGTTCGGAAGAGAAAGGCCCGTGCCGACACCGACTTCGAGGACGCGCCCGGCTCCGCCGTTGATGATCTCGACGGCATGGCGGCGCCCGGCAGTCGAGACGGCGCCGAAGGTGTAGTCATAGACCGGAGCCCAACGGCGGTAGGCATCGCGAACCTGCCCTTCGTCGAGTTGAACGATCTTGGGTTCGGAGCGCCTTTTCTGTTCTCCCGCGCGCACGGCCGCGGCGCGGAAGCTCGAAGGCTTGTTGTCACTCACTGCCGATCTCCATCAGTCCGCAAACAGTTTTGCCCGATGTCCTAGCGTCCCAACCCGGCCATCGTCGTCGCCACGTCAAGTTCGGCAGTATTTGCCTTGATCGTTTTCGCGATCCAGCCGCCGCCGAGAACTCGTCCTTCCGTGCCGTCGTCGGCATAAAACACGCACGCCTGACCGGTCGCAATACCTTCCTCGCCGTCATGAAGTTCAACTCTGACCATGCCATTTTGTTCAATTTGGAGCACTGCAGGGCGGAGCTTCTGCGACGAACGCATGCGAACATAAAGGGGCAATCCGGCGTCTGCGAGCGTTTCAAGAGGCTTTTCCCCGAGCCAATTGACGTTCCGCAGCATAAGCCCTGTCGTCGTCAGCGCCGAGCGGGGTCCGACGATCACCTCGTTGCGGGAGGCGTCGAGGTGAACGACGTAAAGCGGTTCGGCGGCCGGGATCTTGATGCCGCGGCGCTGGCCGACCGTGTAGTGAACGATGCCGTCGTGCCGGCCGAGGATGCGTCCGTCGAGGTGAACGATGTTGCCTGAATCGAGCGCGCTCGGCTTCAGACGTTCAATGACGTCAGTGTACTTCCCAGTCGGAACGAAGCAGATGTCCTGGCTGTCCGACTTGTCGGCGACGGGCAGATTGAACGAGCGTGCAAGTTCGCGCACGTCGGATTTGTTCATGCCGCCGATAGGGAACCAGAGCGATGCGAGCTGCTCTTTGGTGATGCCGAACAGAAAGTAGCTCTGATCGCGATCGGGATCGACGGCGCGGGCGAGGACGGGACCGTCCTTGGTCTCAAGGCGCTGCACATAATGCCCCGTGACGAGAATTTCCGCGCCGAGATCCTTGGCGGTATCGAGCAAATCGCGGAATTTGATCTCGTTATTGCAGGTGACGCACGGGATGGGCGTTTCGCCGGCGACGTAGCTTTCGGCGAAGCTTTCGATCACCTTAGCGGCGAAGCGCGTCTCGTAGTCGAGAACGTAGTGCGGGATGTCGAGAGCTTCGGCGACGCGGCGCGCATCGTGGATGTCCTGGCCGGCGCAGCAGCTACCCTTCCTGCCGGTCGCGGTGCCGTGGTCGTAAAGCTGGAGGGTGACGCCGATGACGTCATGGCCAGCGGCCTTCATGATTGCGGCGGCAACCGAGCTGTCGACGCCGCCCGACATGGCCACGACAACGCGCTTGCGCGCTGCGGTCGCCAGTGCAGGCTCAGGCATTGTGCCGCGGTCGGCAAATGTCGTTCGAGGTTCGGTCATCCAGGTCAAACAGGGCTTCAGAGGCTTCGGCAGAGGCGCTTCAAAGAGCCCCTACAACATCATCCAAATGCCGCTTTCCTTAAAAAGATTGAACAGTTTCAGATCATTGCTTTGGCCAAGCCTGGAAAGATCCAAAGCGATGTCGACGGTCGGTAATCAATAGTTCTCAAATCGGCGGTCGGCAAGGCGAGTGTGTCGTTCGGAGGCCCGTGTTGGCCCGTTTTTAGCTCTTACGGCTGTGTGGTTAGCGATTGCCCCGCATCGATACGGTTTGCCTCAACGGCGCCCTAATTCGGTGGCGGCAATGGTGAAATTGGCACGCCCGTTTAAGTCTTTTTCACTCAATGGGTTAGTGCTAATTTAATCGCAAACAGGTTATAAGTTCCCCGTGGTCAAGAGTGTGTATCGAGTATCATGACCGAACAGCAGATGAGAGCGCGCGGGCGCTATGTGATCGGACCCGATGGGTCTCCGCTCACAGTCGCAGATCTTCCCCCGCGGGATACAAAACGATGGGTCATCCGCCGCAAGGCTGAAGTGGTCGCTGCCGTGCGCGGCGGTCTGCTCAGCATCGAGGAGGCCTGCGAGCGATATACGCTAACCGTCGACGAGTTCCTGTCGTGGCAGCGTTCCATCGACAAGCACGGACTTCCGGGTCTCCGGGCGACGCGCCTGCAGGATTATCGCGACTGACCTCGCGTTCCTGTCAGAGCTAAAGCGGCGGCTTGCGTATGCAGGCCGCTTTGTCGTGTCCGATCGATGCCCATCAGGGTTGAGCAGCGGGCTGAGACGACGCGGACTTCGCTTTCGCGGCGTTGGGTTTCGCTTTGGCTTTTTTGGTGGGTTTCGATGCGGCGGCCGTCGCTGTGACCGGCGCCGGTGCCCAGCCGGCCGCGGTCTTCGGACCGGTGCAGCCTTCTTCGCCCTTCGACCAGCGCGAAATATCGTCGGTCATTGCTGTTGCGTAGGCCTCCGACATCTTGCGGTTCTCGGCTCTGACGCTGGCCGAAGATTCGCCGGTCGGCTGAATATCGACGATGTAGGCTTTGGCTCCGCGCGGATTGGGCTGCGTCGGATCGCGCTGATGAATCGTAACGGTCGCCTTGCCGCCTCGTGAAGGCGCGTCGGCCGCGGCGTGGAAGATATAATCTTTTTTCAAGGGGCCGTTGACGGCGAACCAGCAGGCCATCGCGCCCCGCGCGATGTGCGAATAAATGTCGGTCGCCGAGCCGACGGCGCCAAGTATCGGAACGCCCGGTGGTTCTTCTGCATTTCCTGGCATGCCCTGGGGCGGCGGAGTGGGCTCAGCCGACGCAACGGTTTCCGGCGTCAGGGTTCCGGACGTCGCTTGCATGCTCGGCGACGGCAATTGCGGCCCGTTGCCGGCGCAAGCCGACACCGCGACCGCAGCGACAAGCGCCGGGAGCATGCTCGATAGACGGCGAACCAACATTTTCCCCCATGTGGCAGCCCAAGCGAATCAATAACCGGCACCGAACTCCGTCGAGACTCGTGCCCGCCGCGCCGGATTTCGGCAAGGGGGCGGCGGCGGCTGCAACCGAAAAGCCAACAGAATTTGCGACGAAAAAGGCGGCGCCTTTCGGGCACCGCCTTAAAACCACGATATTTCAGTCATCTCCCGGCTGGAGATGAGGCCCGGCTAAAACGATTTAGCGAAGGGCCGTGAAGCCGAGCGGGCGCTCGCGCCGGCCACGGGGGTCGTCCATGGCCGCCGACTGCTCGGATGCGCGCGAAAACTGTTCGACGGTGTCGTCACGCTCACGGACGGCAGCGGCGAGCTTTTCGCGAAGTCCTTCCGTCGATTGGCGAAGGTTGTCGCGACGCTGGGCAGCGGCCTTTGCGAATGTCGAATAGGAAAAGTGACCACGGTCGCGGATGCCGGTGCGGTCTTCTTCGAGCTGGATCTGACGCTCGAGATCGGCGGCCATTTGGTCGAATTCACGAATAATTCGCTCGAGATCGTCAACCTTTCTCGACTTCTCTTCCACTTCACGACGCTTCAGGCGGATGGCCGTCTCACGTGACTTCATCGTTCGATACCCCAAACTCGTTCGAACCCTTGTTACTCAAGAAGCGTGCCAGCAGATGATAGGGCGTCGCCGTTGTAGCAACCAGGAAGAAATGCGTTAAACTTGGCCGAAACGCTGCGTTGCAACAGCGCTTTTGGCTCCCAATACTCTAAATAACATTCTGCACTTAAGTTGCGGTAAAGCAACGCGTAACTAATTCTGATGCATCGTTTCGTTTGGGGGCAGATTTTAGCCCAGATGCGTCTAGGGCAAAGACGCGAATTCTGTTAGCTCTTGATTCGAGCCGTATGCGGGTTGCGAAGCGATTGTATAGGCCAATCAATGGGGTGGGCGCCCCGGCGAAAGGCTTCGCTTAGGATCTGTTGGCGGGTCGAGAGGGGCAGTTCTTATAATTCTATTTCTGCGGCGGGCCATGCTTTGGCGCGAACGGGGTTGCTTGGCCCCGCGACCGACGGCGCGTGACCTGCGAACGTGAAAGCCGTATCATCCACGGTAGGGGCCGGTTTGTGCCGGCGTGCCAACTGCATGATGAAATGGCTAACGCGGATTAGGGTTTGTTAACCTCTCGTCGCTAACTTCCTAACGATCGCTTAGCTCGACTGTAGTGCGTTCACTTTGAGCAAAGAGCAGACATAGCGCGGACACGGATCGGATAGGGCACCAGAGGGACGGTCATGCGGGTTCTACTCATTGAAGACGATAGTGCCACGGCGCAAAGCATCGAGCTTATGCTGCAGTCGGAAGGTTTTAATGTTTATACGACGGACCTTGGGGAAGAGGGCGTCGATCTCGGTAAGCTTTATGATTACGACATCATTCTTCTCGATTTGAATCTTCCCGACATGAGCGGCTACGAAGTTCTGAAAACTCTTCGCGTGGCGAAGGTCGGAACGCCAATTCTCATCCTTTCGGGTCTGGCCGGTATTGACGACAAGGTTCGCGGTCTCGGCTTCGGCGCTGACGACTACATGACGAAGCCGTTCCACAAGGACGAGCTCGTTGCGCGTATCCAGGCGATCGTGCGCCGCTCCAAGGGACATGCGCAGTCGGTCATCGAGACGGGCGATCTTCGCGTCAATCTCGACACCAAGACGGTCGACGTCAACAATCAGCGTGTGCATCTGACGGGCAAGGAATACCAGATGCTCGAGCTGCTCTCGCTGCGCAAGGGCACGACGCTGACGAAAGAGATGTTTCTCAATCATCTCTACGGCGGCATGGACGAGCCGGAGCTGAAGATCATCGACGTGTTTATCTGCAAGCTGCGCAAGAAGCTGCAGGCGGCGACGGGCGGCAAGCACTACATCGAGACGGTGTGGGGCCGCGGTTACGTTCTGCGTGATCCGGGACACGAAGGGTCGGGCTCGGAAGCGGCCTGATCCAAGACGCTCACGAAATTTTCTATCCGCGCACAAGGGCCATGATGGCCCTTGTCGTGTTTTTGGGGCCGTATTTTTATTGTTGCTTTGGCGTTGCTATTTCAGCGGCGGAGCGGGTTCGGCGCGGGCTCCGAAGCGATAATTGAGCGAGATGCGGCCCATTTGGATGTTGGGGTCGAACTTCGTCGAGATGATCTGGTTTATCTCCGGCAGGTCATTCGGCAGTAGAGTCATGTTTTCGCTACCGAGATCGACGTAGCGATATTCGGCCTTGAGGGACAGCGAATCCCAGATCTTGGTTTCGATGCCGCCACCGACGAAGAAGCCGTCGAAACGACGTCCGTCTATCAGCTCGATGCCGCTGTTTCCGCCGCCCAAGTCAAAGTTGGCGTTGGTCGGATCCATTCCGGCATTTGCATAGCCGACGCTGCCGAATAAAAGCGTGTCCGGCGTGATGAGATAACCCAATCGTGCGCCGACCATCAGGATGTTGTCGAACTCGGACGTCGTTCCGCCGCCGATTGAATTTACGCCGTCGGTGAGATTGAGCGAGTTGCGGTGACTGAGATTGGAAAAATCGCCGTCGAAAAAGGCGCCGACGACGTAGCGCGGCGCAAACTGGTAATCGTAGCCGACCGTTCCCGAAATAAATCCGCCATCGCTTCCGATGCCGTCGATGACAACGTTGAAAAGCGATCCGGGCTGCGGTGAGCGATCCTGCAAGGTCGCCTGGTTGTTGGCGACGCTATAGCCGCTGCCGATGCCAAGATAGGCGCCTGTCCAGCTACTTGCGACGGGCGGCGGAGGATCGACAATCTCGTCGTGGCTGCCATCGCCAAACCGGTAGTTGAGCGACAAGCGCGCCGTTTGAATTTGGGGTTTGATTGATGCCGATACAAACTCGCTTGCTATGGTGCCAGGGAGAACTGTCGCGTTCTCGGCATCGAGCGAAGTGTAGCGATACTCGGCCTTGACGCTGAAGCCCTTGCCGATGAGGGTTTCAACCCCGCCGCCGAAGAAGTGGCCATTAAAGCTGCCGACGCTTGCGAGCGTGCCACTGATACTGCCTGAGTTGGAGGAGAGACGGGCGTCGAGATTGCTGGTCTCCGCATGCGCATAGCCGCCCGTTGCGAAGAAAAGAGTGGACGGGGAGACGAGGTATCCAAGTCTGCCGCCGACCGACAATTGGTTATCGATGCGGAATTTTGCGCTGGCGTTCAGGTTGTCCAAGGGTGGAATGCCAAGCGCGGCTTCGGTTTCGATATCGGCGAAGTCGTAGTCGATGAAGGCGCCGACGACGAAGCGGTTTGGAAGAACGTGATCGTAGCCTGCTCCGAGCGTGAAGAAGCCCCCGGTGCCGCCCAGGCCGTTGATGTCCAAGCCGCCGCCGATGCCTGTCGTTTCGGGCCGGGGGCCCACTTTTACCTCGTTGTTGGTCATGCCGTAGCCGCCGCCCGCGCCGAAGGAAAATCCGTTCCACTCCCCTGCCAGCGCCGTGCCTGAGGCCAACCCCCCAGCCAAGAAGGAGGCCAGCACAAGGAGCGATTTCGTTTTGCTTTTCGACATCTTCGGTTTTTCCCGCGCCGAGCAAAAATTATTCGTATGCGGACATTTGTGCGATTCGGGTTTTGTGAGCAGAGGCAGAAAGGCCGTGAACGATGATTATTAATTAGGCAGAACTTCTCGCAATCGCGAACGGAACGCTCTTAATTTTGGGACGGATCATGTTCGTTAGCGCCAACGCGACGCTTCGTTGAGCGGCCGGAGATGCGCTAAGACGGGCAAGAGCAACACGGAGCCCTTCATGACCGAAGCGACCGCGAAGAAAGTTTCGTCCCCTCTTGCGGCTGCGATCGTCCGCGTCACGCCCTTCGAGCAGAACTGCACGCTGATCTGGGACGAGGCAACGAAGGTCGGCGCCGTGGTCGATCCGGGCGGAGATCTCGACCAGATCGAAAAGGCGATCGAGGAAAGCGGGATCAAGGTCGAGAAAATCCTGCTGACGCATGGCCACATCGACCACGCAGGCGGGGCGGCCGATTTGCGCGATAAGCTCGGGGTCGAGATCGAGGGGCCGCACAAGAACGACGCGATCCTGCTCGATGCGCTCGAGAAGCAGGGTGAGATGTACGGCATTTCCGGGGTTCGCGTTGTCGCCCCCGACCGGTGGCTCAACGAAGGCGACACCGTCACCGTCGCCGGACATACGTTCGAGATTTTTCATTGCCCGGGTCATTCTCCGGGCTCGGTGGTATTCTTCAATCGCGCGCAACGCTTTGCGCTGGTCGGCGACGTCATCTTCCGCGGCTCGATCGGGCGCACCGATTTCGCGTACGGAGACCACGACGCGCTGATCTCGTCGATCAAGGAGAAGCTATTGCCGCTCGGCGACGATATCGCCTTCATCTGTGGCCACGGTCCGCCGAGCCGGTTCGGTCACGAGCGCAAGACCAATCCGTTCCTGGTTTAGTCAGGCGGCGCCAGAGTTCAGAACGAGAATTCGTAAGAGCCGCCGAGGCAGCCGAAGATTCCGCATTCACGCGATAGCGAGCCGTACCCGCCGTCGCTAATGGAATTGCCGCCGCTGAAAAAGTCGATCGTCTGGACGCGCAGTGTTTCCTCGCAGCTCCGGCGGCAGTAGGTCCAGTTGCCGCTCGGCAGCTTCACCTGCCAGCCGTTTTGTCCGCGGCGAACGACACTCCGGATCGCGCCGTTGCCGTGGCGGCTGTAGGCCGTGATGATCTGACCGGATTTGTAGTTCGATTTGAGACGGCCAATGCTCAGGCCCTCTGCTTCCGCCGGGACGACCGCGGACGCGCCCAAAAGAGCCGCCAGGATCGGTACGAGGGTCAATAGTCTGGCGCGCATCGCGGTCTCCTTCTACGTCTGGATTTGTCGAACCGGTCAGCGCGACATGGAAATGTGGACACCTTTGAACGACGGGCCGCTCGATGCGACGGTGACGACGTGCGAGCCGCCGGAGATCGCGACGGTCATCGTGCCTGTGATGCCGCCGGTTATCGAAAGCGTCATGCGCCCGGCAGTCGCCCGGCCGGTTACGGTGCCGGATTGATTGTAGGTTCGCTCTTCCCAGTTGCCGGAGACTGCGCCGTTGGTATCGACGAGGTTGGCGCGCAGTTCGAGCTTTGCCGAGGCATTGGCGCAGCGGATCGATAGCCCGAGGTTATGCGGATTGCCGTTGTTGGTATAATAGCCCTTGCAACGCAGGCTTTCGGTTTTGCCGTCGTCGAAGCGAGCGGTGCCTGAACCGCCCCAGGTGCCAGCCAGCGTCACGAAAGGATTGTCGGATTCCGCCCGTGCCGGAAGCGCATAGGCCGCCAGAGCCAGCGCGACGGCGGAAGTGCAAGCCGACATCGACGCGGCACGTTTCAGATTGCGCATCACGTAAGTCTTCCTTCCCCAGAGATGTGCGGGCCGTTCAAGCGGCGCGCATTATCGTCCGATGTTAGCGGTTTTGCGAGCCGTATGGATGTAGTTCTCTTTCGGGGCAAAAAGTGTGACTTCGAAGCGACACTGACAAGTGGCTTTTGTCCGAAATCGCCGGCGATCGTTCGGTTTGCGCCGCTCGGCTGCAGAAAATCAGAACGGTTCGACGATTTGAGCGACGATGGGCGGTGTGTCCGGCTTCGAATCGTATCGGAAATCCAGAATCAGATTGAAGACGTCCTGCGGCCACGGGTCGGGAAAGGTGCCGCTTCGGCCGCCAAGGAGGGCAGCGATCTCCGGCAGCTTGCCGTGATGCCAGCAGATGGTAATCGCCTTGCCGCGATATTCGGGTTTGGAAAAGATCTCGGCAACGAGGATTTTAAACTCCTTGTCCTCGATATGATATTGCACCTCGATGCCGAGCGCCGCCGCGAGAGGCTTCATCGTCTCGATCGAGCGGACCGAGCGCTTGGATCGCGCGGCAGCGTAGATGAAGTCGGGCCGGCCGAAGGCTTGTGGAATATAGGTTACGAGCCGCTCGGCCCGTTTCATGCCTTCCTTCGAGAGATAAATGTCGTCCGTCTTGCCGGTCTTCTCCGCATGACGCATGAGCAGAATACGGGCCGGGCCACGGCCGGGGTGGTGTATCGCCGTGACTTCCGTCCGCCCACACCAGGCTTGCCACAGCGCGCTCAGCCAGCCGACTTTCGCCTTCGGGTCTCCCCCTTGTGATTCCAGCACCTATTGCCCCCGCATAAAACTAGTAACCGCCCGGTTGGTCCGAGCGTCAAACCCGCAAGTGTGCACGCCCATCAAAACGGTTCGATGACGCGCGAAACTTTGGGCGGACTGCTGGAGAACGGATCATACTGGAGGTCGAGGATGATATTGTAGGCGTCTGCGGGCCATGGATCGGGATAGCTTCCGGTGGGGGCGCCGAGCATTGCCGCCATCGCCGGCAAATTGCCGTGATGCCAGCAGATCACGACGGTTTTGTTCTTGTAGTCGGGATCATTGAAGATGTCCTCGACGAGGTCGGGGAAGTCTTTGTCCTCATAATCGTGCTCGATCCTCAGCCCCACTGCATCGGCCAGCGGCTGCACCGTTTCTTTGGGGCGGTCCGAATGCTTCGAATGCGCGGTCGCGATGATGATGTCGGGTTTGCCGAAGGTTTCGGGGATGTAGGTCGCGAGGCGCTGGGCGCGCGCCTCACCTGCATCCGACAAATCCTCGTCTTCTGAATCGTCGGTTTTGTCGGCGTGGCGCATCAGGATGATGCGCTTCGGGCCGCCCATGAAATGCTCGACCGGTGCGTAGTCGCTCGCGGCCTCGCGGGTCCGAATGCAGATGGCGCATGTTTGGACCGTCTCGATCCGGGGAAGGCTCAATGCGAGTAAGCCGATGTTGATGCCATCCGCTGCTTCGGTGCCGGCGCCAAGACCGAATGCGACGGCGGCAAAACCCGCAAGCAGACAGATTTTTATCAGCGAGTGCCGGTAAGCGCGGAGAGTTTTCATGCGTTCCACTCCTGCAGGAGGCTAAACCCAAGTTTCGCCGTCGGTGACGTCAGGCACGGGCCGGGGGCGGCCGTTTTCATCGAGGGCCACGAACGTGAAGTGGGCTCGGGTGACGCACAACTGGGTTTCACCGTCCCGCGGTCGCCGCCAAGCCTGAACATCGAATGTCATCGACGATCGGCCGCGCCGGATCAGCCGAGCCCATACGGTCACCTCGTCTCCCACTTTCACGGGTGAGTGGAAAGTCATACCTTCGACGGCGACCGTCGCGCAGCGGCCCTGGCTGAGCCGGGCGGCGGCGTTTCCGGCAGCGAGATCCATCTGCGACATGATCCAGCCTCCGAAAATGTCGCCGGAAGGGTTGGTGTCGGCGGGCATGGCGATGGTGCGGATCACGGGGTCGCCGGTTGGCATCGAAATATGCAATTGCGCACGCTGACGATTAGCGTCGGGTTTCTCAGCAGTCATGCCCGCGAGCCCTTCCTGGATCTTTCGCGGCTTCCCGGCACGCGATACTGGCACCACCTTTATTCGGACTTGGCGAAATGGGCTATGCGCCGGACGGGCGCGGCGCCCCTGCACGTCCAAATTCGGCACGTCGTCAACCCTTGCGCAACCTTCGTTGCCTAAATTTGACGTTTGAACCGTCGTTTTCGATTTGAACTCTGAGACCGCGCGATGAAATGGTCGACTCTTGATCGCGAACTGCTGCAGCAACTCGCGGATATTCCCGAGGTGACGCTGAGCGGGTTTTCCATCAGGGAAGGCCTGAACGGCACCGGCGTGACCGTGCTCAAGGGCCATGATTATTTCGGCAGCTGGCGGCAAGTCGCAACGCAGCTTGTCTGGGAGCCGGCGGACCTGACGGTGCCGGGAAATCTCGTCGAAAGCGTCGACGAGGCCGTGCGCTACACGCTGCTGCTGATCTTGCGCAATCTAGAAATGCCGTCGCGAAAGCCGCCGCGTGCGCTCGCGGGCTGAGCCTTCGGGTTAAAGTCACGTCGTGCGTGCACCTATTGCCCGGGCCTACCGGTTTTGCGTGGGCGGCCGCGGCGGCCCTTTTTCTCTTCGGGCCCGTCGAATTCACGTGTGCGTGTCGGCACCGTAATGCGCGACGGCTTCTCGCCGGACTTCACCGGGAGAGACGCGTGCGGGCCCATCTCGTCGAGCGTCGGTTTGTGCGGGCCGGAAATATGTTCGCCGAACGCTCCTGCTTTGGTGCGGCTGTCGACTGTCGGCGCGCGTGCGGGCACGGGACGGTCGGTGCCCGGCCCCATGTCGTCGAGTGACGGCTTCTTGATGCGTGAGGTGGACTGCGCGTAGGTCGGCTGCACAGGCTCGTATTCGTTCTTCACGCGTGAAGAATTGGGTGACGGCGGAACATTGGCCTTTGCACCGTATTTGCGATCGCCCTTGAAGCCGCCAGATTTGTCTTCGATCTCCGACTGGCGCGCCAGCGGATCATCGGAAATTGCAAGTTCGGTCTGCTGCAAGCGTTTGATCTCGTCGCGCAACCGTGCGGCCGTTTCGAATTCGAGATCGGCGGCGGCCTCCTTCATGCGCCGCTCCATGTCGGTGATGACGGCCTGCAGGTTATGGCCGAGCGTCTGGACCTTATCGCCATCGGCGAGGCCCGCGTCGACGGTGACGTGATCCTGCTCGTAAACGGATTGCAGGACGTCGGCGATGTTCTTTTTCACACTCTCGGGCGTGATGCCGTTGGCTTCGTTCCAAGCCATCTGTTTTTCGCGGCGGCGCGTCGTCTCGGCGATGGCGCGATCCATCGAGCCGGTGATCTGATCGGCATAGAGAATGACTTTGCCGTCGACGTTGCGAGCGGCGCGGCCGATCGTCTGGACGAGCGAGGTTTCAGACCGCAGAAAACCTTCCTTGTCGGCATCGAGAATGGCGACGAGTGCGCATTCGGGAATGTCGAGGCCTTCGCGCAGCAGGTTGATGCCGATGAGGACATCGAACGCGCCGAGGCGGAGATCGCGGATGATCTCGATGCGCTCCAAGGTTTCGATGTCGGAGTGCATGTAGCGAACGCGCACGCCGTTCTCGTGCATGTATTCAGTCAGGTCCTCGGCCATGCGTTTCGTGAGAACGGTGACGAGTGTGCGATAACCTTTCAGCGACACCTGACGAACTTCGTCCAAAAGATCGTCGACCTGCGATTTTGCGGGACGCACCTCGACCACGGGATCGATCAGGCCCGTCGGGCGAATGACCTGCTCGGCGAAAGCGCCGCCGGTTTGTTCAAGCTCCCAGCTCGCGGGCGTGGCGGAGACGAACACCGACTGCGGCCGCATCGCATCCCATTCCTCGAAACGGAGCGGGCGATTGTCCATGCAGGACGGCAGGCGGAAGCCGTACTCGGCAAGCGTCGCCTTGCGGCGGAAGTCGCCGCGGAACATGCCGCCGATCTGGGGCACGGTGACGTGGCTTTCATCGGCGAAGACGAGGGCGTTGTCGGGCAGATATTCGAACAGCGTCGGCGGCGGATCGCCGGGATTGCGGCCGGTGAGATAGCGCGAATAGTTTTCGATGCCGGCGCAGGAGCCGGTCGCTTCCATCATCTCCATATCGAAGGTCGTGCGCTGTTCGAGGCGCTGGGCTTCGAGCAGCTTGCCGCCGTTGTAAAGCTCGTCGAGGCGTTGCTTCAACTCGGATTTGATCGATTTGATGGCCTGCTGCAGAGTCGGCTTCGGGGTGACGTAGTGCGAGTTCGCATAAAGTTTGACGAGGGCGAGTTCGTCGGTTTTCGCTCCGGTCAATGGGTCGAATTCGACGATGCTTTCGATTTCGTCGCCGAACATCGAGAAGCGCCAGGCGCGGTCCTCCAAGTGAGCGGGGAAGACTTCGACGGTGTCGCCGCGAGCGCGGAAGGATCCACGGACGAAGTTCTGATCGTTGCGGCGGTAGTGAAGGGCAACGAGGTCGGCGAGGAGCTGGTCGCGCGAAAGCTGCTCACCCTGGCGCACCGTGAACGTCATCGCGGTATACGTTTCGACCGAACCGATACCGTAAATGCACGATACGGACGCAACGATGATGACGTCATCACGCTCCAGAAGCGAGCGCGTCGCGGCATGGCGCATGCGGTCGATCTGCTCGTTGATCGAGGATTCCTTCTCGATGTAGGTGTCGGTGCGCGGGACGTAGGCTTCGGGCTGGTAGTAGTCGTAATAGGAGACGAAGTATTCGACTGCGTTGTCCGGGAAGAAGCTTTTGAATTCGCCGTAGAGCTGTGCGGCGAGCGTCTTGTTCGGTGCGAGGATCAACGCGGGGCGCTGAGTGCGCTCGATGACATGCGCCATCGTGAAGGTCTTGCCGGAGCCGGTGACGCCGAGCAGCACCTGATTGTGCTCATGCTTGCTGACGCCCTCAACGAGTTCGGCGATGGCTTGCGGCTGGTCGCCCCTCGGTTCGAATTCCGACGCGATCTTGAACTTTACGCCGCCTTCGCTCTTTTCCGGCCGCTCGGGACGATGTGGAACGAACGTCGGCATGCCGCCCGAGACGATCGGATGGGTCGCCATCAGCGGCTGGCGGGAAAGGATCTCGCGGGCGCGATCCGTTCGCTCCTCGGGCTTGGTTAGGAGCGCGGTCAAGCTGTCGGTCAGGCTTTCACTTCCCATCGGTGGCCGCGGGCCTGACTGGCGCAGCGCAGGCAGACTCGGAAGTCCGTTGGCCGACTTGTGTCCCGAGAAATCGGCCGGCGCAAAATAGCCGCCAGCTTCGCCAAAGCCGGGCGTCCCAGCTTCCGTCTCGACGGGCGGAGCCGTTGGCTTTCCCGATTTGCCGCGGGATGGGCGGGGGGGCTTTGACCCGGAGGATTTTGCTGGGGGCGACACGGGCAAAATATAGGGATTAGGGGGCCGATCATAAATGCTGTTTTGACGCCACAGTGTCACGGTCCGGCAATAGTACGAAATGGCGACCGCTTCCATGCCCGTGATCGATGTCCTTACGGAACAGTATGTACGGGTGTCATCGGCCGCGTGATAGCGAAACGAAAGCCGGGTCTGCGCAATTCCCAGCAAAGGCCCGGTGGGGGGCCGGCCTGCCAGCATCGTCTTGGTGCGGCGTGCCGAAAACAACCCTGGAAATGGAACACGGAGACCACGATGATCACGACCCGACTGATTGCTGCAGCCGTTGCTGCCACGTTCGTCATTGGCGCAGGCGCAGCAGTTGCTGCGGATAAGCCGCGTTCGCCGGAATCGATCGAGTGCTCGAAGCAGGCTGACGCGAAGGGCTTGCATGGCAAAGAGCGCAAGAAATTCCGCGAGCACTGCAAGCACGACATGAAGAAGACAGAAAAGAAGTAAGAAGCGACAGCGTTCGCGTCTCGGTGAGAAACCCCGTCGCTTGCGACGGGGTTTTTCTTTGGGTGGGGCCGAAGGCTAAACTTGTCCGCGAAAGCTTGGAGTGACGCAGATGGTTAAGCTTGCCCTGGTGACGGGTGCCAATCGCGGCATAGGTTTTGCCATTGCAAACGGGCTCGCGGCGAAGGGGATGCGCGTGCTCGCGGGCGTGAGATCGGAAGAGACGGCTGCGCAGGTGCGAGCCGATTTCAAGAAGGCCGGCGTCGACGCGGTTCCGGTTATTTTAGACGTTGCGAATGCAGCGGCCATTCCGGCGAGGCTCGCGGATATCGAACGCGATTACGGAGCAATCGACGTGCTCGTGAACAACGCAGCCATTCTCATCGATGCCCCGGGCGGCTTCGCGGCGAGCTTGTTCGATATGACCGACGATGTGTTTAGGCGGACGTGGGAGACGAATGTGCTTGGTCCAGCGGCGACGATCCGCGCGCTTGTTCCGGGAATGAAAGCAAGGGGTTTCGGTCGCGTGGTCAACATGTCGTCGCGGGCGGGGCAACTCAGCGGCATGGGCGCGGGCTTTCCGGCCTATCGGGTCTCGAAGGCGGCGCTGAATGCGTTGACCAGGATCGCGGCGGCGGAAGCGGCGACACCGAACGGGGACGTGAAGATCAACGCGTGCTCGCCGGGTTGGGTCAGAACCCGCATGGGCGGGGCGGAGGCATCGCGTTCGCCAGAAAAAGGGGCGGAGACGGCGATCTGGCTCGCGGCGCTCGGCCACGACGGACCGAGCGGAGGATTTTTTGAAGATAAAAAGCCGCTGCCGTGGTGACGGCGAGCGGCTTAATTCAGGTAACGATCAAAAACGTCAGAGCGTGTTGCCGGAGCGGCCACCAGCGACGACCGGCATATTCGGCTGCTGGATCTCCATCACGAAGCGGATCGGGCGAGCCGCTGAATCGTTGAGGTCACGCGCCGTCACGAGGACGAGATGATTGGGCGCGTTCGAGGTGTCGATCTGGGTGATCTGCGGCGTGAAGTCGGAAACCGTCGAGACCTCCAGCGTGCGGCGAACGCCACCGAAGCTCAAAGCGATCTGGTCGCCGACGGCGATCGTCTTGTTGACCGGACCGGAACCGTCACGCATCGCCGACAGCCAGAAATCTTCCGAACCCGAGATCGGCGACGTCGCCGACGCATAGTTGCGAGCCAGTGGAACAACCCTGTTGTTCAGCGCGGTCTGGAAGCTCGAACGAAGAACCGATTCGCTGCTTGCAAAAAATAACGCCCCGGCGGCGACGGCGATTGCAATGCCAGCTGTCAAACCCAGCCAAAAGGGTCGCGCTACTTCCTGCTTCGTCATGCTTCCGTCTCCAGCATTCCTATCAGGCCGATCGCCAGTCGCGATTCCATCACACCAGCGCCATCAGACGTACAAACGACATTACGGCAATTCAATAGCGCGCCGCAGCACATCAGCCAATTGCCCTATTTCTCAGGTGGGAAACGGCGAGGCGGGGTCGCGTAGGCACGCTTCAGATGGCGCACCATGGCCAAATTCAGCGCGGCGAGCAAGGAAAATGCAACCCCAAGTAGGCTCCAGGCTGCAGTTACGCTCGTGCGGCGAAACACGGCGTCGGCAGGGGAAGCGGCCGTTGCGATCTGGACGATGGGCAATGGACCGGGCTCGGCGACCGCCGCGGTGAAGGACGGCTGCGGAGTGGCGGCGACGACGCCCGAAAATGCGGCCGGGATGATCCCTGCTTTGGCATGGTTGCAAATCAGGGTGGAGCTGACGAGCGTAAAGACGATGCCCGCAATCGCTGCGTCGAGAAGCGGCCGCCATACGAGGCCCCGGCGCCGGGATTTGGAGCGGCGGCCGGTCCGTGCAGGATTCCCTGTTTGAACGCTTACCCTCATCGTCTCATTCCCTCCCGCTTGGCATCAACTTGGTAACGACAGCACGTTAAGGCAAAGTTGAACTCGCATCTGGGCGGAGGTGGGATCGGATTGTGGCGCGTGCAGCTCAATTCCGGTTTTTGATTGAAATGTCGGGCAGTGCGTGGCTCGCCGGCATCATGGTCTGTTCCGAGCGGCGATAAGAGATCTGCAAAACCTCAGCTTGCCGCACGGAAACATTGCAATTACGGTCCGCGCCGCTTATTTCGCCGGTGCGAAACAAGCTAATCTCATTTCTGATCACAGGTCGCTCAATCATGGGCTTCATCGCCGACAGTCTGAACAGAATCCAACCCTCCGCGACCATCGCCGTCTCGACGAAAGCGCGTCAGCTCAAGGCTCAGGGCCGGGACATCGTCTCGCTCTCGGCGGGCGAGCCGGATTTCGATACGCCTCAAAACATCAAGGACGCCGCAAAGCGCGCGCTCGATGAGGGCAAGACGAAATATACGGACGTCGACGGTATTCCCGAGCTCAAGGCGGCGATCGTCGCGAAATTCAAGCGCGATAACGGTCTCGACTACAAGCCGAGCCAGGTTTCGGTCGGCACGGGCGGCAAGCAGGTGCTTTATAATGCGCTGCTGGCGACGCTCAATCCGGGCGACGAGGTTGTCATTCCGGCGCCGTGCTGGGTCTCCTATGCTGACATCGTCCTGCTCGGCGGCGGCAAGCCGGTGTTCGCCGAAACGAAGCTTGAAGACGGCTACAAGCTGAAGGCCGAGGCGCTCGAAAAGGCGATCACGCCGAAGACGAAGTGGTTCATCTTCAACTCGCCGTCGAACCCGACCGGCACGGCTTACTCCGCCGCCGATCTCAAGGTTCTGACGGATGTGCTGCTCAAGCATCCTCATGTCTGGATACTGACCGACGATATGTACGAGCATCTGCTCTATGACGGGCTGGCGTTCGCAACGCCGGCGCAGGTCGAGCCGAAGCTCTATGACCGGACGCTGACGATGAACGGCCTTTCGAAAGCTTACTGCATGACCGGCTGGCGCTTGGGTTATGCGGCGGGGCCGGAGGTGCTGATCAACGCCATGCGCAAGCTGCAGTCGCAATCGACCTCCAACCCGTCGTCGATCGTGCAGTGGGCGGGTGTCGAAGCGCTCAACGGTCCGCAGGATTTCATCGCGGCAAACAACAAGATTTTCGTCGAGCGGCGCGATCTCGTGGTCAGCATGCTGAACCAGGCCAAGGGCATTCAATGTCCGAAGCCGCAGGGCGCATTCTATGTCTATCCGAGCATCAAGGCGACGATCGGCAAGACCAGCAAGGGCGGCACCGTGATCAAGGACGATGAAGCATTCGTCACGGCGCTGCTTGAAGAAGAGGGCGTGGCGGTCGTGCATGGCGCGGCGTTCGAAGGTTCGCCATCGTTCCGCGTCTCTTATGCCGCTTCGACCGAGTCGCTGAAGGATGCCTGCACCCGTATCCAGCGGTTCTGCGGAAACCTGTCCTGAAAAGCAAAAAGCGCGCGATCATAGTCGCGCGCTCGAAAGCTTGCTCAGCTAATTGCTAAATTGGCGGTCTCAGGCTGGGGTCGCGCCGTGATGCATAAAGCGGCCGGCAAACCAGTCCCACGCATGTGCGAGATGGCTGGTGATCGGCTTGCCATCGACTGCGGGTACAACTGGACGCCAGATCGCAATCGCAGTCGCGGGCTGCGCCTTGAATTCAAATACCGTCGGCTCGGCGCCAAAGGTCTCGGGGAGCTGTTCCTCGGCGGCCATGACGTACCCGGCAGCGTTTGCCGCGGACATCAATGTTTCGATACTCATAACCCTTGCCTCACGTTTCTGAGCCATTTTCCCTCTGGCCCATTCCGTATTTCTCGCCAGTACCCCTAGAACGCGCGAAACACCGGAAGAGTTCACAATGCGACGAATATAAAGTTATTCAAGTTATTTTTCGCTTGCGAACCCCGTTCGACATGCTTGCGCCTCAAAGTAGGTTTGGCGGCGCAAAATAAAACTTTCTCCGGCAGCGGATATTCCGCATTGCAACAGATCAAATTCACGAAACTGTGCGCGGAAGCTCGTTGTGCCGTTCGTCCTTTGGAGCGAGCATCTTGTTGCCGCTCCTTTCCGAGGTGCGGGGTGCGGCCGCGTGAGGTGGCGCGCCTCGCAATCGGAGGCAATCATGACAAGTTCAGATGGCCCAAAAGGCGGAAACGGCACTCAAAGCGGCAGAGGCGGGGTCCGGGGCGCGCGGTGCGTTGCGCTCATCGGACCCTTCGCAAGCGGTAAGACGACACTTCTCGAAGCCATTCTCGCCCGCACCGGATCGATCACGCGAGCGGGCTCCATCGCCGGTAAATCAACCATAGGGGACAGCAGTCCGGAAGCCCGCGATCACGTGATGAGCGTCAGTCTCAACGTGGCGGAAGCATCCTTTCTCGGAGAACAATATACCTTCATCGATTGCCCAGGCTCGGTCGAGTTCGCATTCGAAGGCGCACTCGCGTTGCCAGCTTGCGATATGGCGATCGTGGTCTGTGAACCGGATCCCAAGCGCGTCTCGGCGCTGCAGGTCATCCTGAAACAGCTTGATGATGCGGGCGTTCCGCACCTCCTGTTCCTGAACAAGATCGATGCTTCGACGATTCCCGTGCACGACGTCATTCCGAGCCTGCAGCCCGCAAGCGCAAAACCGCTGGTGCTGCGCCAGCTTCCGATCTGGGAGAATGGGATCGCGACCGGTTTCGTCGATCTGGCATCAGAGCGCGCCTACGTCTATCGCGAGCACGCTTCAAGCAAGGTCATCGAGCTGCCGTCGGCGATCGCCGCGCGTGAGAAGGAAGCGCGCTTTCAGATGCTCGAGAAGCTCGCCGATTATGACGATGAGCTGATGGAGCAATTGCTCGTCGATATTCCGCCGCCCAACGACCGCGTGTTCGACGATCTGACCAAGGAGCTGCGCGACGGTCTCATCTGTCCGGTTCTGATCGGCTCGGCCGAGCACGGCCATGGTATTCTGCGGCTTCTGAAGGCGCTCCGGCATGAATGCCCGACGGTCGAGGACACGGCGAAGCGGCTGAAGATCGATGGCGCGAAGTCGGCCGCCTATGTGTTCAAGAGTGTGCACACGAAGGCGGGTGGCAAGCTGTCGTTGGCGCGCGTGTTCGCGGGCGAGATCGCAGATGGTACCACGGTGACAAGTGCCGATGGGCACGAAGAGCGTGTGGCTGGCATCTTCACGATACGCGGCGAAGAAGCAGTGAAACGCGGAGCCGCGAAAGCGGGTGATACGGTCGCGTTCGGGCGTCTCGATTCCATCCGTTCGGGCGAGACGATCTCGGTGGGAAAGGCTCCAGCCATGCAAGCCGCGGTGCCTAAGGCGCCGCAACCGGCGCTCGCCATCGGGCTTGGCCTCAAAGACCGGAAGGACGAGGTGAAACTTTCGTCGGCGGTGACGAAGCTTACCGACGAGGACCCGTCGCTGACGCTCGAACACAATGCTGAGATGCATCAGATCCTGCTGCACGGCCAGGGCGAGATGCACCTGCGCGTCGCGCTCGAACGGCTGATGCGCAAATACGGCATCGATGTTGCGCGCGAGAAGCGGCGGATCGGCTACAAGGAGACGATCCGAACGGCGACGGAAGTCAGGGCGCGGCACAAGAAGCAGTCGGGCGGTCACGGTCAGTTCGGCGATGTGAAACTCGACATCAAGCCGTTGCCGAGGTCGGGCGGCATCACATTCAACGAAACGATCACGGGCGGTGTTATTCCGAAGAACTTCATACCTTCGGTCGAAATCGGCGTCCGCGATTATCTCATCGAAGGACCGCTCGGGTTTCCGGTGGTCGACGTCGCCGTGACGCTGACCGATGGCTCCTATCATACCGTCGATTCATCCGACATGGCGTTCCGGCAGGCGGGACGGCTGGCGATGTCGGAGGGCATGCCGAAGTGCAACCCGGTGCTGCTCGAGCCAATCATGGCGGTGACGATCGCGGTGCCGTCGGAATCCAACGCTCGCATCAACGGCATCATTTCGCAGCGGCGGGGGCACATCCTGGGCTTCGACGCGCGACCCGGCTGGCCGGGATGGGATTTGATCCAAGCGCAAATTCCAGAAGCCGAGATGGACAACCTGATCATCGATCTCAGATCGGCGACGGCGGGCGTCGGATCGTTCACGTTCGGGTTCGATCATCTTTCGGAGGTGTCGGGGCGGCTCAGGGATCAGGTGCTAGCGGCCAGCAGGGCGGCGGCCGAATAGCCTTCTTCGCGTCCTCGGTATCGAGATTGGAGCAAGGGCGGCGCAAATGCCGCCCTTTTTCGTGGCCGTCCTGCTAACGTGCGCGCGAATTCCAATGCGGAGCGATGATGGCCGTTGGCTGTTCACGCACAAGGACGGCACGCCGTATTAGGCGCTCCTTCCCGCATCAGCGCGATGCGGCGGTCTTTGCCGGGGATTTGGGGCCCTTGAAGTAGCCGCTCATGGCTTCGAGGAAAAGCGGTGACAGGCCTTCGCCGCCCTTGTCGAGATAAGCTTTCAGTTCATTGCGCATCCGTGGCTCCCAGAAATTGTGGATGTGCATCGAAATACCGTCGAGAGCTTCCTGCTTCGGATAAGATTCGAAATAGGCGGCGATCTGATTGGCCATGCGGACGAGATCGGAGCTTTGCATCGTTGGACCGATTTTGACTTTCTGTTGAGTTCAGCGATTGAAGACGACCGGGCCGCCGGGGCCGAGCGCGGCGAGAAAGAGATTGGCATTGGTCGCGAGATCGAGCGCGAGTGCGGTCGGCGCCGAGACCGTCACGAGTGCGCCGATGCCGGCGGTGACGGATTTCTGCACGAGTTCGAAACTGCAACGGCTGGTCATCAGCACGAAGCCTTCGGAGCGGTCGATGGCCTTGGCGTACAGCGCGCCGATCAGCTTATCGAGGGCGTTGTGGCGGCCGACATCCTCGCGAACGAGGAGAATTTCACCGTCTTTCGATACCCAAGCCGCGCCGTGAACCGACCTGTTGAACTGGTTCATCGGCTGATGATCGGACAGACCCTTGGCGGCACGACGGATGGCGTCGGCAGATGGCGCCCAGGAACGCACGAGCGGCTTCAGCGGCCGGACGGCCGATTCGATATCTTCGACACCGCACAGACCGCAGCCGGTGCGGGCTTCGATTGTCCGGCGCGAAAGCCGTGATGAATCGACGGCCTCGTCGGGGACGGCGACATCGATCGCGACGCCGCCATCGACCGGCATCACAAGGATGCCCTGGATCTTGGTGGGATCGGGCACGATACCTTCGCCGACGAGAAAGCCGACGGCGAAGTCACGAAGATCCGCCGGAGTCGACATCATCACGGTGTAGGGCACGGAGTTTAGCTGCAGCGCGACGGGCGTTTCCTCGGGAAGCTGCCAGGTGATCGTCTGAGTGCCGGCAGGCGTCGTCAATTCACCCGTGGCGGGGCGCGAGCAAAGCTCTGCTCCGCCTTTGGGTTCCGAGACCGATTTCGGCACGACGTTCATGGCGATCAGACCTTGGCCCGAACAGCCGGCAGATTACTCAGCCGGCTCGAGCTTCTTCTCCTTGGAGATGCGCTTGTTCTCGATTTCGCGCTCCTGCCATTCCTCCTGCCACTCGGACGGGTGGTTGGAGACGTGGACCTGCACGGCCGTCACCTTGTATTCGGGGCAGTTGGTCGCCCAGTCGGAGTTCTCCGTGGTGATGACGTTGGCGCCGGTCACCGGATGGTGGAAGGTGGTGTAGACGACGCCTTGCGGCATGCGGTCGGACACCTTCGCGGTCAGCGTGGTGGCGCCGACGCGGCTTGCAAGAGACACTTTCATGCCGGTCTTGATGCCGCGGACTTCGGCGTCGTGCGGATGAAGCTCGAGGATATCCTCGGGGTGCCAAGCGACGTTGTCGGTGCGGCGGGTCTGGGCACCGACGTTGTAGTGCGCAAGGATACGCCCCGTCGTCAGGATCAGCGGGAAGTTGCGGTTGGTGCGTTCGGCTGTCGGCACGAAGCCCGTCAGCATAAAGCGGCCCTTGCCCCGGGTGAATTCGTCCGTGTGCATGACCGGTGTGCCGGTCGGGTGCTCTTCGTTGCACGGCCACTGGATCGAGCCGAGCTCATCGATACGGTCGAACGACACGCCCTCGAAGGTCGGTGTAACGCGCGCGATCTCGTCCATGATCTCGGCGGCCGAATTGTAGCGCATCGGATGGCCCATCGCGGTGGAGATACGGGAGATGACTTCCCACTCCGGCATGCCCTGCTTCTCGCGCATCACCTTGCGGACGCGGTTGATGCGGCGCTCGGCGTTGGTGAAGGTGCCGTCCTTTTCGAGGAAGGAGGTTCCCGGCAGGAAGACGTGGGCGAAGGCCGCCGTCTCGTTCAGGAACAGGTCCTGCACGACGACGATATCCATCGCTTCGAGCGCGTGCTCGACGTGGTGGGTGTTGGGATCGGACTGGGCGATGTCTTCGCCCTGGATGAAGATGCCGCGGAACGAACCGTCGGATGCTGCATCGAACATGTTCGGGATGCGGAGACCTGGATCCGGATCGAGCTTGGTGCCCCACTCCTTTTCGAAGAGCGTGCGAACGTCGGCGTTCGAAACGTGACGATAGCCCGGCAGCTCGTGCGGGAATGAGCCCATGTCGCAAGAGCCCTGCACGTTGTTCTGGCCGCGCAGTGGGTTCACACCGACGCCTTCGCGGCCGATGTTGCCCGTCGCCATCGCGATGTTGGCCATCGCCATGACCATGGTCGAGCCCTGGCTGTGTTCGGTGACGCCGAGACCGTAATAGATCGCAGCATTGCCGCGGGTGGCGTAGAGGCGAGCCGCCTCACGAACCATTTGGGCCGGAACGCCGGTGATCGGCTCCATCGCTTCGGGAGAATTTTCAGGACGCCTGATGAACTCTTCCCAGCGGTAGAAATCGGCGGGCTCGCAGCGGCGTTTCACGAACTTGGTATCGATCAGGTTCTCGGTCGCGATGACATGGCCGATGGCGTTCATGATCGCGACGTTGGTCGAGGGCTGAAGCTGAAGGTGATAGGCAGCCTCGACGTGTGGCGAGCGGACGATGTCGGTGCGGCGCGGGTCAATGACGATCAGCTTTGCGCCTTCGCGGATGCGCTTCTTCATGCGCGAGCCGAAAACGGGGTGACCGTCAGTCGGGTTCGCGCCGACGACCATGATGACGTCTGTCTGGTCGACGCTCTTGAAGTCCTGAGTGCCGGCAGATTCACCGAACGTCTGCTTCAGGCCGTAGCCGGTCGGCGAGTGGCAGACGCGGGCGCATGTGTCGATGTTGTTGGTGCCGAAGGCGCCGCGGACCATGCGCTGCACCGCATAAACTTCCTCGTTGGTGGTGCGCGAGGAGGTGATGCCGCCAATCGAGTCCTTGCCGTATTTCTCCTGAGTTTCTTTCAGGCGCTTGGCGGCATAGTTGATCGCTTCGTCCCACGACACGACCTGCCACGGATCGGTGATCTTCTCACGGATCATCGGCGTCAGCACGCGATCCTTGTGCGTCGCATAGCCGAACGCGAACCGGCCTTTGACGCAGGAGTGTCCCTCGTTGGCTCCGCCGTCCTTATAGGGCATCATGCGGACGACTTCTTCGCCACGCATTTCCGCCTTGAACGAGCAGCCGACACCGCAATAGGCGCAGGTGGTGACGAGCGAGTGTTCAGGCTGCCCGTGATCGAGCACGGATTTTTCGATGAGGGTCGCTGTTGGGCAGGCCTGAACGCAGGCGCCGCAGGAAACGCATTCGGACGCGAGGAATTCCTCATCCATGCCCGCCGCGACGTGCGAGGCAAAGCCGCGGCCGTCGATCGTCAGTGCAAACGTGCCCTGGACTTCCTCGCAGGCGCGGACGCAGCGCGAGCAGACGATGCACTTTGACGGATCGAACTGGAAGTAGGGATTCGACTTGTCCTTCGCCTTGAAGCGATCGTTGATCTCACCATCGGTGCTCTTGGCGAAAACGTGGTTCTCGCCATCGTAACCGTAGCGAACTTCGCGGAGACCGACAGCGCCGGCCATGTCCTGCAATTCGCAGTCGCCGTTGGCGCCGCAGGTGAGACAGTCGAGGGGATGGTCGGAGATATAGAGTTCCATGACGCCACGGCGGAGTTTCGCCAAGCGGGCGTTCTGGGTCGTGACCTTGATGCCGGGTGCGACCGGAGTGGTGCAGGACGCGGGCGTTCCTTTGCGGCCTTCGATTTCGCAAAGACAGAGCCGGCACGAGCCCCAGGGATCGAGACTGTCGGTGGCGCAGAGCTTCGGGATCTGGACGCCGAGCTGCATGGCCGCATTCATGATCGAGGTACCTTCGGGCACCGTCACTTCGCGGCCGTCGATCTCGAGCGTCACCATCTTGGTGGCTTCGTGGATTTCGGGCGTCGGCGTGCCGAAATCCGTCTCCTTGATGAGCGTCATCGGCTTAACATGGTGGTTCATCGAGCGTCCTCTTTGAGGTCAGCTGATCCTGGAAATTTCATTCTGCGGCATCTGCAAGAAACTTGTTCGGTGACGGCTTGTGGAAGTCCTCGGGAAACCCACGGAGCGCGCTCATGACGGGGAATGGCGTCAGTCCACCCATCGCGCACAGCGATCCGTCGGCCATGGTTACGCATAAATCCTCAAGCAGCACTAAATTCATGTCGCGTTCGACGTCTGCGATGATGCGGTCGATCACTTCGACACCGCGCGTCGAGCCGATCCGGCACGGCGTACACTTGCCGCAACTCTCGATGGCGCAGAATTCCATCGCGAAGCGGGCCTGTTTAGCCATATCGACAGTGTCATCGAAAACGACAAGGCCGCCGTGGCCGACCATGGCGTCAACCTTGGCGAATTCTTCGTAATCCATCGGCACGTCGAACTTCGATTCCGGGATGTAGGCGCCGAGCGGGCCGCCGACCTGCACCGCGCGGACGGGACGGCCCGTTGCCGTGCCGCCGCCCCAGTCCTCGATCAGCTGGCGCGTGGTGACGCCGAAAGCCTTCTCGACGAGACCGCCCTGCTTGATGTTGCCGCCAAGCTGGAAGGCTAGCGTTCCGCGCGAGCGACCGACGCCGTAATCACGGTAGAATTCGCCGCCCTTCGACAGAATGATCGGCACGGCGGCGAAGCTCATCACGTTGTTGATGATGCTCGGCTTGCCGAACAGACCTTGGATGGCGGGGATCGGCGGCTTGTAGCGGACGATGCCGCGCTTGCCTTCGATGCTTTCGAGCATCGAGGTTTCCTCGCCGCAGATGTAGGCGCCGGCGCCCATGCGGACGAAGAGATCGAAGGAGAATTTCGTCCCCTGGATATTGTCGCCGAGCCAGTTTGCCTTTTTCGCGATTTCAATCGCTTCACGCAGAACGTGGACCGAATGCGGATATTCGGAGCGGACGTAGATGTAGCCTTTCTGGGCACCGCCGGCGACGGCCGCGATGGTCATTCCTTCGATCAGGCAGAAGGGATCGCCTTCCATTAGCATGCGGTCGGCGAAGGTGCCGCTGTCGCCTTCGTCGGCGTTGCAGCAGACGTATTTCTCGCCGGGCGGCAGGTCGTGAACCGTCTTCCATTTGATGCCGGTCGGGAAGCCGGCGCCGCCGCGACCGCGAAGGCCCGAGGTCGTCACTTCGGTGACGATATCGATCGGCTTGATGTTCAGCGCTCTGGTGAGACCGACAAAGCCGCCGTGGGCGCGATAATCTTCGATGGAGAGCGGATCGGTGATGCCGCAGCGCGCGAACGTCAGCCGTTCCTGGCTCTTGAAATAGGGAATGTCTTCGGTACGGCCATGCGCGAGCGGATGGCCCTTGCCTTCGAGGAATCCGGCATCGAAAAGGCTTTTCACGTCGGTCGGCTTGACAGGACCGTAGGCGACACGGCCGCCCGGCAGTTCGACTTCGACGAGCGGCTCAAGATAAAGCATGCCACGCGAGCCGTTGCGGACGATCTGAATGTCGAGCTTGCGCGACTTCGCTTCGCTGCCGATCGCGGCGGCAACTTCGTCGGCGCCAACGGACAGCGCCGCGGCATCTCTGGGAACGAAGACCCTGATCATTCCGCGGCTTCCTTCTCGAGGCTGCCCATGATCTCGTCGAAGCGTTTCGAATCGACCATCCCGTAAAGTTTCTCACCAACCATGATCGCGGGCGAGAGCGCGCAGTTGCCGAGGCAGAAGACCTGCTCGATGGTAATGAGGCCGTCTTTCGTCGTGCCGCCGAGCGGCGTGCCGAGGGATTGTTCGGCGTGCTTGCAGAGTTTGTCGGTGCCCATCGACTGGCACGCCTCGGCGCGGCAGATCTTGACGACGTGCTTGCCCACCGGGTGGCGCTTGAATTCGTGATAGAACGTCAGCACGCCATAGACTTCGGCGCGCGAGCGATTGAGCGCTCTGGCAATGACCGGAAGAGTTTCGTCCGGCACATAGCCAAGCTGATGCTGCAACTCGTGGAAGATCTCGAGAAGCTCATCGGGCTTGTTGCCGTGACGGGCGCATACCGCCAGCGCGTCGACCTCAAAAGGGGTCAAGGCCGGGGAAAGCATCGCCGATGAGCCGTTTGGTTTATTTCCGGCTTTCTTCGCCATATCTGGCGTTTCCTCATTGTTTGTGGCGGTTAGTCGTGCCGCAGTGCGCACTTTGCCGCATGATTTTTACTGGGTCATTCCGACCTTTCGTTCAAATCGATATAGTCGATCCTTCGATAGACGGCATCAATAATGCGGCGCGAAAACTAAGCCGTTTGGCATAGTTTATTCCCATCAGGACAGTTAATTGCCTGGGAAGGTTCAGGAAATGCTTTTGGTTGAGAGGACCTTGGCAGCCTCGCGGAAGACCCGGACCAGGGGAGCAACCGGATCACGATCCTGTGTCACCATCCCGACGCTGTGAGCGACCTCCGGCTCGACGAGGGGAATGGCCCGAATCTCGGGGTCGTCGCCGAGGAGGTTCAGAAGGTAATGGGGCATGACGCTCGCCAGTCCCATCAGGCGGACGTTTGAATAGAGATTGATCACTGAATTGGTTTCGAGGGCCGGTTCGGGATGGCTGCCGGCGACCTCGAAGGCGCGGTCGATGATGCGCCTGTTCTGCATGTTTGGCGTCAAAAGTCCGAGCGGCAATTCCGCGGCTTCGCGCCAGGTGATCTTCTCGCGCCCGGCGAGCGCGTGGCTGCCGGGAATAAATAGGCAATAACGCTCAGTGTAGAGCGGTGTCGCGACAAGGCCGTTGATCGGTTCATTGTCGAGATATGTGATGCCGGCATCGATCGAATATTCGCCGAGACCACGCAGGATCTCTTCCGAACTCATCGACGTGATCGTGAAGTTGATCTGCGGATGGAGCTGCTGAACATCGCGCGTCAGATAGGGCAGGATCGGCAAGGCGGAGGGGATGGCGCCGAGGGCCAGTCGCCCGGTCAGGCCGAAATCGCTGATCGCGAGCTGCGCCAGTTCCTGGTGCATCGACGCCCAGTTGTTGAGAATGAGCTGCGCCCATTTGAGGATGCGCTCGCCTTCCTGCGTCAGCCCCTGATAGCGCTGGCCGCGTTCGACGATCGGAACGCCGAGTTCAAGCTCGAGCTGACGGATGCGGCCCGAGAGCGTCGGCTGGGTGACGTTGCAAGCCTGTGCGGCGCGCGTAAAATGTTTTTCGCGCGCCAGCGCAACGAGATATTGAAGCTGCCGGATATCCATTCTCAACTCTCTCGCCCGAGAGAGAGCCGGTTATCCGCGTTCCGGTCGACAAAAGCAATTGCGGACGGACGTGCCCGGCCGCCGCGGCGGGAAAGGCGTCAGCCGCCCATTCCCGACGCGTCGAAGACATGTCCGGACAGAGCGCGGCCGCGGCGCGAGGCAAGATGCAGCGCGAGCGAGGCGATATCGGGCTCGTTGGAGAGGTAGGCGCCGGCGGTGCCGTCAAAATAGGAACGGGGTCCGACGCCGTTGATGCGAATTCCCTTCGAGGCCCACTCGCGGGCTTCCTGGGCGATCATGGAGGCAAGCGCCGTCCGGGCAAAACCCGCGACCGCGGCCGAGCGGGCGTCGCGCGGCTCGGGCATGTTCAGGACATTCAGAATCAGGCCTTCGCTCAGGACCACGCACATGCGGTTGGCGATAACGCGCGTGAGCTGAGCGAGCGGCGCCAGTTTCTCCTGGATGAGCACATCGAGGTCGCGGTCATCACGGATGGCATCGATTTCGTCGGCGGAGATCGATGCCATATTGATGGCGGCATCGACGCCGCCGAAAGCCTGCGCGGACGTCTGTGCAAAGCGGGCGGCGGAATTGGCGCTCGAAATGTCGAGAGTATGCAAACGAATCTCGCTGGCGCTCTGCGATAGAAACGCGAACAGCTCGACGAGTTCGGGAGATAGTTCGGTCGTATGGACAACGAGGCGGACGCCGAGGTCAGCGAAAGCGCGGGCTACGTCGATACCGGAAGTGCCTGTTAAACCTGTGATTAGGATTCGCGCCTGCGAAAGCTCTTTGGAGACATCATTTTCGACGCTGGTACCAACTCGATCCATGTACATGGCGCTCTTCCCCTCCTGACAACACGCTGAACCGGCGAACGCGAGAGGCGTCGTCGGTCGGATGATAGCACGCCGATTCGCCTAACGAGACCTAAACAGCCAGCCGATTCGGGTTTGCGGGCGACGGGTCAAGGGCGCTTTTGCGGCTATGCACCGGCCCGTCGATTATTATGCTGTGACCCTGACGCCCCGGAGGCGGTTCGATCTGCGCTCGAAGCGGCGGCCCCGGTGCAAAAGCTGGTGATAGTCGGCGCATGGCACGTTGCTTCTCGTTTCATGCGTCTGCGAAAGTTGATGCCAACGAATCGACTAGCTGCTTGGATCAGATGACAAAACAGGACAACGCAAAGCCGCAGGCCAGTGTCGCTCCGCCCGATGCTGCTCCTCCGACACCGGCTCTTGGGCCTGCTCCAACAAGCGGTCCTGCCGTTCCGCTCGCGGTTCAGGAACAAGAGGCCCATCGCGAGCCCAAATCTCGCGATGGACTGATCGTCTTTTCGATAGCGATCGTCTCCGCCGCCATTTCGGTCATGTGTTTCTCGCAGCTCGGCCTATCGCTGCCGATTTCGGCGGTTGCCGGGGTGGTCACGCTGGCGCTGCTGATGCTTGTTCATACACAGATGCAGAAGTCGGCTCAGATCGCACAGCTCAAGAGCGAGCTTGCGCATACCCGGCAGGCCGCCAAACCGAGAGTGGGCGTGCCGCGCGTTGCTCCGGCGGCGCCTTTGCCTGCAAGCTCGACGGAAGAGCGGATCCGCGAACTCAGCCGCGATATCGGCAATCTCGTTCCCCGTCCGGAGACGGCCGCTGTTCCGTCTTCCGAGCCGCCCGCTGCTGCGGCACCCGTAGTGCCGGAACGCGTCGCGCGCAGGCCGCTGCGGGCTTTGCGGCCCAATCCCGAAGACGGCGCGGGACCTGCCGCCGAAACGAATGCGGCGCCCGCCGTTGCGCCGGTCTTGGCCGAGGTGCCGGTTTCGCCCACCAGCGAGCCGGTGCGGGAACAATGGTCGTTCCGGCCGCGGACCGACTCGCAAGCCTCCATGCCGGAGACTACGGCAGCGCCGAGCGGTATGAACGTCGGGCCGCAGGCTCCGAACGCTCCAGTCGCAACGACTGTCGAAGGCGATCTGGAACTCGTGCAGCGGAAGATCAAAGAACTGGCGGACGAGGTGAACGCGGCTGAGGCGCTGCGTCCGAAGCCGCAGCTCGTCAATCCTCGCGCGAAGGGGCCGTCAAACGCGCTGGAAGATTCGATCGGTGCGCTTCGTGCGGCGGCAAAGAACATGCGGTCGCGGCCCTCGCTCGGCGATTTCGTTCCAAAGCTTGAAGCGCGTGCCTTCGCTCCCCCCTCGGTTCCGGCTGCGGAGCCCGAGGCGCCGGCGGCGACAGGTCTTCAGGATCTCGTCATTCCGGCGACGGCGGAAAGAATCGCGGGACCCGATCTGTCCAGTCCGGCGCCGATAAGCAGCGAACGGGACGTGGCGCCGCCAAGTCTCGAACTGCCGCTCCCCAGCTTCGCGGAGCCTTCAATTCCGCCTCAATCTCCCAGGGCAGCGGCGATCGCTCGTGCCGTCGAGGGCGAGGCGATGGAGGTTTTGCTCGGGCCCGTCGTCACGCTCGCGGAACATTCCGTCAGCCATTACGACATGACGGCGAATCTGCGTTCGGCAACCGGCGAACCGCTCGGCGCCAACGATGACGAATTCGCGCTGATCGACGGCGAAGTCGGGACGCAATTCGATATCGCGCGGCTCAATCGCGCTGCGGCGCTCGCGGCACGGATGAACGTACGCGATCGGGAAGGCACGCTATTTGCCGAATTTCTCGGATCATCACTATCGAACAGAGCCTTCCTCGAAGCGTTCGCGCGTGTTTACGAGGCGCGGCAACGCATCTCGTCGCAACTCGTGCTGACGTTTTCACAGCGCGCCGTCGATGCGTTTTCGCCGTCGGCTTGGCAGGCGGTCCACGATATGCACGCCTACGGCTTCCGTCTGGCAATGGATCATGTCCGTCATATGGGGACCGACTTCGCAGCGTTGCAGCGGGCCGGCTTCCGTTTCGTGCGGGTCGAGGCTGGAGCGTTGCTCGAAGGTCTGCAAACGGCGGAGCGGTTCGTTGCGGCCGACGAGATTTTGCAACGTGCGACGCTTGCCGGACTTTCGATCGTTGCGGGCGGCATTCAAGACGCCGCGACACAGAAACGGCTCCTCGACTCGGGCGTTCTGCTCGGTCAGGGCCCGCTGTTCGGCGCGCCGAGGCAGGTCAACGTCGACGGCGGCGGTCACGCCTCTGCGGATCACCCGGCTGCTGCCTGAGCGGCTGCCTTGGCATCGCACTGTGACGACGGCGCCGGATGACAGTCCGGCGCTCGTTCGTTTATAGGGCCGCACTATGGGGCCGCATGAAGCGGTGTCCGTCGAAGGCCCGCTTATGACTGCTATTCCCGTTCTTTCGTCGATCGCGCCGCTGGCAGAGACCTCCGATCTTTGGTTCGTGGATATCTGGGGCGTGATGCACAATGGCGTTCATGCTTTCGCGTCATCGGTTGCGGCGTGCGAAGCCTTCCGCCGGCAAGGGGGCACGGCGCTCCTCGTCACGAACTCGCCGCGGCCGCGCGGAAGCGTCGCGAGGCAACTCGACAGCATCGGCGTGTCACGGGACGCGTATGACGGCATCGTCAGTTCGGGCGATGTTTCCAGAAGTCTCATCGAAGCCTGGGCAGGACATCCCATTCTGCACATCGGACCGGCGCGCGATCTTTCGACATTCGCGGGTCTAAGGGCGCAGCCCGGCGCAACAGCTGGGACTGCGGATGTCGCTGTCTGCACCAATCTCTACGACGACGAAGAAGAGACGCCCGACGATTACGCGGAAATGCTCGCCATGCTCAAGGCGCGCGACGTGCCGATGATATGCGCCAATCCTGACCTCAAAGTCGAACGCGGCGGACGCATCGTTTATTGCGCGGGAGCGATTGCGGCGGCATATGCGGAACTCGGCGGTCCGGTGAGCTATGCGGGCAAGCCCTATCTTCCGATCTACGATCTGGCGCTCAAGACCGGTTCGGAATTGCGCGGGCAGACGATCGACAAAGAACGCGTGTTAGCGATCGGCGATGGTGTTGCGACCGACATCGCGGGGGCGAGCGGTTTTGGTGTGCGTTCGGTCTACATCGCCAGCGGCGTCTATGTGCGATCCGGCGAGGCCATCGGTCATGCGGCGGGGCGACTGTTTGCGGGTGACGGTGCCCCCAAGCCCGTCGGGGTGATGAAAGATTTCGTTTGGTGATTTGTTTGGTCGTCGCGCGCGGCCACCATACGAATTGTCGTCTTCAGCTTCATGCCGAGGATGATATTGCGGTTTTGAGCGATTACGTGATCGTCAGAACGATCTTGCCGATGTGCGCGCTGCTTTCCATGCGGACGTGAGCGTCGCCGGCGCGGGCGAGCGGGTATGTGCTGTCGAGCGGAATTTTGATCTTTCCTGAGACAATCAACGGCACCACACGGTCGGCGATCGCGCGCGCGATCTCACCCTTCACTTCAGGCGTTCGGATGCGCAGGGTCGAGCCGGTCAATGTCAGGCGCTTCAGCATCACGCGCATGAAGTCGATGGTCGCGGTCGAGCCTTTCTGGAAGGCGATGTTGACGAGGTGGCCGTCGTCGGCGAGCGAACGGATGTTTTTCTCGATGTAATCTCCGCCGACCATGTCGAGGATGACGTTCACGCCTTTGCCCGCCGTTTCGTTTTTGATCACCTGAGCGAAGTCTTGCGTGTGGTAGTTGATGGCGACATCGGCGCCGAGTGCACGCGCCGCTTCGCATTTTTCATCCGAGCCGACTGTCGTGAAGACGATGGCGTCGAAGGCTTTGGCAAGCTGGATCGCGGTGACGCCGATGCCGCCGGTGCCGCCATGAACCAAAAATCTTTGGCCGGCCCGCAAATGCCCGCGATCAATGACGTTGTGCCAGACGGTGAAGAAGGTCTCGGGGATCGCGGCGGCTTCGACGAATGAAAGCGAGTCCGGCTTCTTGATGCAGGTCAGCTGCGAGACGGCGACATATTCCGCATAACCGCCGCCGGGGACGAGAGCCATCACAGCATCGCCGACGGCGAAATGTTTCGCTCCTTGGCCCAAGGCTGCGATGGTGCCGGAGACTTCGAGACCGGGAAGATCGGAATGGCCTTTGGGGGCCGGATAATTTCCCTGCCGCTGAAGCACGTCCGGCCGATTGACGCCGGCGGCGGCAACCTTGATCAGGACTTCGCCGGCCGCAGGCTCAGGCACCGGCACGTCCGTCAAGGTCAAAACTTCGGGTCCGCCGGCGCCGTTGATGGCTACGGCTTTCATAGTCGTGGGGAGGCTCATCGGCTCGCTTTCCTGGGATCGTCGATCGGCGAAAGGAATGCACGGCGGCGGCGATCGGGGCAAGCCGGTACGCGGCCGGCGGAGGCGTCATCGATCTCGACCTTTGGCGCTTCTTGCCCTTAGACTGGCGGAAAACAAGAACCGGAGGATCCGCCATGGATCTCGATGATCTTCTGCCGCCGAAAAAGCCGAGTGGCACGGCCATCGGCGAGAGCCTCGAAACGCTGTCGGTGGCGGAACTCGAAAGACGCATCAAGGAACTCGAATCCGAAATCGTTCGGGTGCGAGGCGAACTCGATCGCAAAAAGCGCCACGAGGAAGCTGCGCGGGCGCTATTCAAATAGTAAAGCAGATGCTTCGGATGAATTTGAAATGCGCTGCGTGGTGTTCGATTTCGAGATAGGGCGATTTTTGCGGGCGCATTCGAATCCTAATTTCGCGATCTGCGCGTCGCCTTTCCACTTAACTGAACTTTAAGCATATTGGCGCAAATTCGGCATCAATCCAGGCCATCTGGATTTGAAGCGGCCCCTCTGCCGTTTCGTTTGACGCCTCTCTGATGACTTTCGAGCCGCTCCTTTAGAGCGGCTCTTTTTTTGCACTGTCCACAGAAGCGATCGGCAGTGCCCCGTTTTGGGCGATGTTGTTAACTATGGTGCTCTAGTGTTGGTTCATGGTAGCAGTTGCGAACGGGTAAGCGTTTGTATCGTTGAGGGTCATGAGTAACGTATATCGCGTGGATGGTGCGCCGGTTGGTGGCGCCACGACGGTCTCGTTCGGAGAGCGGTTTCAGTCCTCCGAGCAGTTCGACCACATCTTCAAGGAAGGCATGTCGCTCGTTGAGCGCACAGCGAGCTACCTTGATGGCCCGGGCCGCAAGGAAGCGAAGGGACTCGCCGGTGGGGTCGGCGTTCTCTATGCAACGGAAAGCATGCGGCTGACGACTCGGCTGCTCGATCTTGCATCGTGGCTTTTGATCCGCCGCGCGTTGCGCGAGGGTGAGATCACCGAGGAAGAAGCCCGGAAGAAGCGTCGCCGCGTCAAGCTGCAGGCTTTCGGCCGGCCTTCGCACGTCAAAGGATATTCCGAGCTGCCGTCGGGTCTGCAGAACCTGATCGAGGAAAGCTTTCAGCTACATGATCGCATTTCGCAGATCGACCGCATTCTGACGTCGCCGTCGGCGGCAGAAGCGCCGGAAGCAGCAGTCAATCCTGTCGCGCATCAGGTCGGGCTGCTGCAACGTGCGTTCGCGGCAAAGGTCAGCTGAAGACGATCGTAACAAGCAAATCAAAAAGGCCCGTTCGAAAGAGCGGGCCTTTTGATTTTTGCCGGTGATGTTCCTGAGATCCGCGCCGGATCAGAACATGCCTTCGAACTTCTTCTTGAAGCGCGACAAGCGGCCGCCACGGTCCATCAACTTCGCGTCGCCGCCTGTCCAAGCAGGATGCGTATTCGGATCGATGTCGAGGGTGAGCGTGTCGCCCTCCTTGCCATAGGTCGAATAGGTCGTGAACTGGGTTCCGTCCGTCATAACCACCTTGATCTGGTGGTAATCGGGGTGAAGGTCAGCGTCTTTCTTCATGGTCTTAAGGTCCGTCTAGAAATACGATTTTCGCGGCGAAGCCCAGAAGAGCTCCGGCCCCGGTGTTGGCGAAAGGGGACTGAATTGGCCGGTTGTTTAGCCGAGTTGTCCGGTCTGCACAAGGCGCGCGGCGTCGCAAACCTGAGCAATTCGTAATTTTACTCGGACCGCCCGGCGGCCCATTGCCTCTTGAGCCGGCGGCGTCGGTCGGGCATGGTCCGGCGGCCTTCGGAGAAGAAACCATCTTTTCTCCCCGCGACTTGGATCATTAAAGCCTATGAGCAGCGACCTCGAAGACGAGCGCCTGAAAGCGGCGCAACCCACGGGCGAATCCAACCCGGCGGGCCGTCGGGTGTCACTCAAGCCGCTGCTCACGCTGAAGCCGCTCATTTTCGCTCACAAGGGCGCTTTGTGGGGTGCGGTGATTGCGCTCGTCGTATCGGCGGTCGCTATGCTCGCGGTGCCGCTCGCCGTCCGCCGGATGATCGACAAGGGCTTTGGCGGTAACGATTCAGCGCTGATCAATAATTACTTCCTGACGCTTATCGGGATCGGGCTGATCATCGCAATTGCGAGTCCGGCACGGTACTATTTCGTCAATTGGATCGGCGAGCGCGTCGTCGCCGACCTCAGGGCCAAAGTTTTCGCGCAACTCGCCAAGCTCGGGCCCGCCTATTTCGACGTCAATCACTCCGGCGAGATCATGAGCCGGCTGACCGCGGATACGACGCAGATCAAGGCGGTCGCCGGGTCGTCGCTCAGTCAGGCCGCACGCAACATGATCATGCTGGTCGGCGCGCTGATCATGATGTTCATCACCAGCCCGCAGCTATCGGCACTGGTGTTTCTGGCGATACCCGTCATCGTGCTGCCGCTTGTCGGCTTCGGTCGCCTTGTCCGGCGCCTGTCGCGTGAGGCGCAGGACACGCTCGGCGACGCGTCGGCTTATGCCGCCGAAAATCTCGGCGCCTACCGGACGATGCAAGCCTACGTCAGCGAGAAGGCGGTGTCGGATCGTTACGCGCGCGCGGTCGAGCGGACATTCGCGGCTGCGCGGCGACGGATGCGGGCACGCGCGGCGCTGACCGGCATTGCCATCTTTCTCACGGTCGCGAGTGTGACGGCGGTGCTCTGGTACGGCGCTTCTGCCGTGATCACGGGCGATCTGACCGGCGGCCGGCTCGGACAATTCGTGCTTTACGCGCTGTTCGCGGCGGGTGCGCTCGCCGAAGTTTCCGAAGTCTGGGGAGAGATCAGCCAAGCGGCGGGTGCTGCAGAGCGCCTTTCGGAGATGATGGCGACCGTGCCGGAGATCCGCTCACCGGAACATCCGACGCCGTTGCCGCAACCTGCGATCGGCAGCGTCGCTTTCGAAAACGTGTCTTTTGCCTATGCGACGCGCAAGGCTGACAAGGCGCTCGACGACGTTTCCTTCCGCGCCGAGCCCGGCGAGACGCTGGCGCTCGTCGGCGCGTCGGGAGCCGGCAAAAGCACGATCTTCAATCTTCTCTTGCGGTTCTATGATCCCGACAGCGGCGTCGTGCGCGTCGATGGCGTTAACGTCAAGGACGCGGATCTGTCGGCACTGCGTAATCGCATCGCGCTCGTTCCCCAAGACGTAGCTTTGTTCGCCGATACGGTGGCGGAAAACATTCGCTATGGAACGCCGGGCGCGACACTCTCAGAAGTTCGGCGTGCGGCGACGGCGGCACAGGCTGACGAGTTCATCCGTCGACTGCCGGATGGCTACAATACGCGGCTTGGCGAGCGGGGCACGTCCCTTTCGGGTGGCCAGCGCCAGCGGATCGCAATCGCGCGCGCCATATTGAAGAATGCGCCGATCCTCCTGCTCGACGAGGCCACGAGCGCCCTCGATGCGGAAAGCGAAGGCGCGGTTCAGCGGGCACTTGAGGGTCTGATGAAGGACCGGACAACCATTGTCATCGCCCACCGCCTGGCGACGGTTCAGAAGGCCGACCGCATTCTTGTCATGGAACACGGGCGCATCGTCGAAGCGGGCACACACAACGAACTCGTCCGGCGAGGCGGCATTTATGCCCATTTGGCCGAACTGCAGTTTGGCCGCGAGGCTGCGGAGTAGGCCGAGAGGGGTAGGTTGCAGTTAACTGGTTGTTAACATTTGTATACAGATCATTAGCGCCATGAAAGCGCTCACGGCCATAGTCATTGCGTTTGCAGTGTTTGCGTATGATCTCTCGTTCAACAATGCAGAGATCGTGCGCTGGATCGGCTCTTTCCTCGGCATGGCTTGATGTGAATGTGCGCCGGGTTTCGCGCCGTGCGGAGCCACGACGGACTACCGGTTGGTGAGCTTCAGCTCGATGCGCCGGTTTTTCTGATACGCCTCTTCGGTGTTGCCGGTATCGACCGGCTGGAATTCCGCATAACCCGCAGCGACGAGACGATCCGCCGGTACACCGCGCGAGATGAGGTATTTCACAACCGATGAGGCGCGTGCGGTCGACAGTTCCCAGTTCGACGGGAAGTCGGCTTTCGCAATCGGACGCGCGTCGGTGTGGCCGTTGATCTGCAGCGCCCAGTCGATGTCAGGTGGAATTTCTTTCTGAAGCTCGACGATCGCTTCGGCGATCTGGTCCATCGCGGCCATGCCTTCCGGTGTCAACGTCGCCGAGCCGGATGCGAACAGCACTTCCGATTCAAACACGAAACGATCGCCGACGACGCGAATGTCCTTTCGATCCTTCAGCAGTTCGCGAAGACGGCCGAAGAAGTCGGAGCGATATCGCTTCAGTTCCTGCACCTGTTGGGCGAGCGCGGTGTTGAGGCGGGCGCCGAGATCCTTGATGGTCTTGTCGCTTTCAGCGCCTTTTTTCTCGGAAGCTTCGAGCGCGTCGTTGAGCGCAGCGATCTGGCGGCGAAGGGCGACAAGCTGCTGGTTCAGGAGGTCGACCTTCGAAAGTGCTTCGGTCGAAATGCTCTTCTGCTTGTCGAGTTCGGCCGTGAGGCCCGCGATCTGGCCTTCGGCGGTCTTGGCGCGCTCGTCGGCGCCAAGTCCAGCTCCCGTCAGCTTCTCGTTGTCGGCTTTGAGGGAATTGAGCGTCGCCTGGAGCGCGGCCAATTCATCCTCGGCCGACTGCGATTTGCCCTTTTCGAGCGAGAGCATCGAGGTGAGCTCGCTGATCTGCTGCGTCAGGCGCTGGAGCGCGGAGTCCTTGCCGGTCACTTCCTGGGCGGAGAAATACTGCGCGATCATGAAGATGGACATCAGCAGCGTGACGACGAGGAGCAGCGTCGAAAGCACGTCGACATAGGCGGGCCAGAACTCGCCGTATTCGCCGCCGCGGCGGGAACGTCCGCGCGCCATCGGTTAGCCCCCGCGCTTCATCGCGTCGGCGAGACTGCGCAGCATGCTGGCGACCTCGGCCTGTTGCTGGGCCTGCTCGTCGACCCATTCGCGCACGACTTTCTGCTCGGTCCGCATCTGTGTGACGAGTTGGTTGACGCCGCGCGCCAGATCTCGGACCTCATCCTGGCCCTGCGGAGGGGCGGGCTTCGCGGTCGCGACGGGTTGCTCCACGATACGGTTGGTGAAGTCTTCAAGCGAGCGCTGCATGTCGACGACGGCCGACAGCAGTTGGCGGTTGACGTAGTCGCTCGACGACACGCCGCTCGCGGGTGTCAGTTCGGTGATGCCCGAGAGCCATTCTTCAAGCTCGTTATAGAAGCGATTGTGGGCATGGCTCGCCTGGAGTTCGAGGAAGCCCAGTATGAGAGAGCCAGAAAGGCCAAGCAGCGAAGATGAAAACGCCGTGCCCATGCCTCGGAGTGGCGCGGCAAGGCTGGCTTTCAAATCGCTGAAAAGTTGGACGTTGTCGGTCGCCTTGCTGTCGAGTGTGTCGATGGCGTGACCGACGGACTGAATGGTTTCGAGCAGGCCCCAGAAGGTTCCGAGCAATCCCAGGAAGACCAGGAGGCCGACGAGATAGCGGCCGGTGTCGCGGGCTTCATCGAGGCGCGAGCCAATCGAATCCATGAACGAGCGCATGGCCGCCGTCGTTAGCGAAAGGGTGCCGGTCCGGTCTCGGAGCATGGTCGCCATCGGGGCGAGCAGCACGGGGCGGGCGCTGATCGTCAGGCCGGGGTCGGAAATGCGGAAGGCGTTGATCCAGCGAATTTCCGGGTAAAGGCGGAAGACCTGGCGATAGGCGTAGATGATGCCGAGAAACAACGTGCCGAGGATCAGGCCGTTCAATCCCGGATTGTTGAGAAAGGAATGCTGAAGCTGATCAAAAAGGATGGCTACAAGGAAGCCCACCAACGTCAGAAAGATCGTCATGCGCAGCAGAAAGACACCGGGTGGTGTCAGGCGCCGTGAAACCGGCGCGAGTGCCGAGGCATCGCCCGGGCGGATCTTGGCCATTCGTCGTCTCCGGAACGTCCCCGCTGTCCCATTGCGAGACCTTAGCGCAACGCTGTGTCATCTAAAACCGGCAACATCAAGCCGGAGTTCCGACAACGACGGGGCGTCTGGCCTCAGTCAACCCTTGGAGAAAAGCACGGACCCGAAAGCTTTGTGAAGGTGAAGATTGGCCGCGAGGACGTCGCCGGTCTCCATCATCTTGTCGCCGCCCTTCAGGTCGCTGACGAAGCCACCGGCTTCGCGGACGATGACGACGCCGGCTGCGACGTCCCAGGGTTGCAGATTATGCTCCCAATAGGCATCGAAGCGGCCGGCCGCGATGAAGGCTAGATCAAGGGCTGCCGATCCGGTGCGGCGGATGCCGGCGACTTCCCCCATCAGCTTTTCCATCTCTTTCAGGAAGCGCGGGTGACCCTCGCGGCCGCGGTGGGGAATGCCGGTCGTCACCAGCGCATCCCCCAACGACTTGCGTGCGGCGACGCGCAGGCGGCGGTCGTTCAGATAGGCGCCCTTACCCTTTTCGGCAGTGAACAGCTCATCGCTGGCAGGATTGTAGATGACCCCGGCGACGAGCTGGCCTTCACGCTCTAATCCGATCGAGACGGCGAACATCGGATTCGAGTGCAGAAAGTTGGTGGTGCCGTCGAGGGGGTCGACGATCCAGCGGTGCGTTTTGTCGGCGCCGATAATCTCGCCGCGCTCCTCCATCAGAAAGCCGTAGCCGACACGGGCCTTCGACAGTTCTTTGAAGATGATGTCTTCGGCCTTGTGATCGGCGGCGGAGACGAAGTTTGCCGGGCCTTTGATCGAAACCTGCAGATTTTCGACTTCGCCGAAGTCCCGGATGAGGCTGCGCCCGGCCTTGCGGGCGGCGGAGATCATGACGTTCAGGGTCGGGGAAACGTTGCTGCTCATGGCATCATGTCCGGAAGTGGCGCGAGGAAAGGGCAAGACGCGCGCTCTAGCGGCTCTTCACATTCCTGGCAAGGCGACGGAAAGCCTAGGGAACCGCCGACATCTCGGGATCCACCGCGATGCGGTCTATCCAGGCGGAGGCTTCGACCGAGGCTTTCAGGCGATCGCCTTTCGACATTTTGGCGAGGATCTCGTCGAAATTCTTGTCTTCGAAACCATTCTTCTGGGCGATCAAGCGCCATTTGGCGGCCTCGATCGGGTCCTTTTTGACTTTGATGCCGTCGAGATAGACGTAGGCCAGCCGGTTTTGGGCGCCGGCAATGCCGCTTTCCGCGGCGGACTTCAGAAGCGCGGGGATCTTGGGCTCGTCCGCCGTCAGGCCGAAGCCTTGGAGAAGGCGGACGGCGTAATCGTATTTGGCGACGGCGAGGCCGTGGTCTGCTGCACGCGAAAGCCATTTGGCGGCTTCGAGGGCGTTGGCATCGACGCCGGTTCCGCTCTGATAAAGCTCGGCGAGATCGTACTCGGCCTGCGGGATGCCTTTCTCGGCGGCATAGCGGATGTGCTGGAAGGCGCGGATCGGATTGAGCGGCTTGCCGGTGCCGTTGAGAAACAAAAGACCGAGATTGTAATTGGCGTCGGCGTTTCCGGTCAGCGCGGCCTTCTCGAAAAAGTCGCCGGCGAGCCTGTAATCTTTTTTGACGCCCTTGCCTTCAGCATAAGACATACCGAGGGCGAACGTGCCTTGGATGTCGCCCAGGTCGGACGCACGCTTGTAGTAGTCGAAGGCCTTCTTCTCATCTTTCGGGACACCGAGGCCTTCGGCATAGATGCGTGCGATGAGGGTGTTGGCCTGCGGCTCGTTGCGGGCGGCTGCCGCCTGCGCGAGTTTCAGCGCAGTCAGATACTGGCCCTGATCGAAGGCGGTATAGGCCGCGTCGTCGCCTGTTGCGGGAACGGTCGAGGGGATCGTCGTGCCGATGCCATTGCCCTTTGGCGCCGGGGCTTCCCTTTCGGGCGCGGATTTTTTCAGACTTGGAGCGAGCTTCGGCACGGTCGTTTCATCTCGCGAGAACCACGAACTGCTCTCGGCCATAGCAACCGAAGCGGCGCTCAGTGCGGATGCGGCTGAGAGAGCCAAGCGAACGATGATTTTTGTCCGCGACACGATCATTCAGTCGTCTCTTGCGTATGCAAGGCTTCCAAAAAGGCGCGAACGCGCGCGGCGGCAGACTGTTCGGTGTCCGAACTCGATACGTGGACAGACACGAAATCCGCGCCCGCGCCCGCGGCAGCGAGCGCGCGCGCGATATCGCATTCCGGTACATCGAAGGCGACGCATGGCACTTCAAATACCTCGCTCCACCATTCGACGAGATCGAGCTGGCGCTCGGTCGCCTTGGCGCGGTCTTCGACATGAGGCGGAATGCCAAAGGCCACATAGTCGGCGCCGGCTTCGCCAAGTTCCATGGCGTCGTGGCGGCTGCGGCCGGCATCAGCGCCGATGATCGCGTTAGGCCAAGAGGCTCGCGCATTCTTGAATGCGCGAACGATATCAGCCGACCACGACAGATGAAAACCGTCGGCTCCGAGATCGGCGACGCCGTCGATGTCGGCGGGTACGAGCACAGCGATGTCCTTCTTTTGAGCGAAGCCGATGAGTTGCCGCACGGTTCCGGCATTCCAATGGCCGGTTCCGACAGGCCTCAGCAATACGCTTGCGATCGGGGCGGCGGCGATCGCCGCCGAAAGCGCGGTCATTGCGTTCGCGCCCGTCTCATCATCGAGTTGAAAATCCAAATACAAACTGGTCGAGGTCGACACGCGTCGATGGCTCCGGTTTTTGAGGGCTCAAATCCGTCGGCAATGCGGCGGAAACAAGAACTCGTGTCAATTGGTCAGGTTTCGTCCCCTGCCTTGCAGTTATCGAGGGCTGTACTCAAGGCGAATCGGGTTTTAAGGGCCACAGCACGGTTTTTTCGCCGGAAATTCGCCGTAGCGGAGTTTACCAAGCTGCGGGAACGGGCCATGGTCGCCTATCTCTGAGTTTAGGCGTTTTTCCGCCAACTTGAGGGCTCACGTAGTGTCGGCAAGGTCGGCATGCCGCTCTCTTTCGCCCATCGGAGCCAAACGGGGAATGATCAAACAATTCGCTCTTCGCCTTTTCGGCGTCAGTTTGTTGGGGATTTGCTGGGCGGGAACCGCGCCATTGGTGATGGCGGAATCGTCCACGCAAGAGACGCCCGGCGGAACAACGACGTATTTTCCAACCGATCAGAAGCCGTCTGCTGCGCCGTCCGCACCCGCAAGTCCAACGCCCGCGACGACTGCAGCAATTCCCACGTCATCCGATCCGCCCAAGGATACGAACGCCGCGCCGGCCGCCGTCTCGCCGAAATCGCAGACGCCTGCTTCAACGGCGGCTGTCAGTCCGCCGGCAAGCCCGGCCTCGGACTCCAAAGCTGCGACTGGAGATAGCAAGGCAGCGCCCGCCGCCGGTCCGGCTCCGGTCACACCTGAAGCAACGCCACCAGCGGCTCAAACCGATACGGCAATCGTCACGCCTCCGCCCACTGGCGATAGCTCGGCTCCGGCAGCGTCGCCTGCACCGTCAGCGCCAACGCCGCCGCCGGCGACATCACCGGCCGCCGCGCCTTCTACGCCTCCCGCCGCTCCGGCGGGCGATACCGCGCAGCAGCCGAAGCCTGCGGAGCCGACCCCGACGGTCGCTGCGCCGCCTCCACCGCCGCCTGTCAATCCCGCGGTTCTGGCTGCGCGATCGAAGCTCTCAGACAAATCGTTCGCGAGCGGAAGTGCGAACGACGATGTGGCGGCGGCACGCGACTACTACGACTCGCATGAGGAACCGCTTTGGGTGAAGGGCGGTGAGTTCACGCACAAGGCCAAGGAAATCATCGCGACGCTGAAGGGCGCGGATGACTGGGGGCTCGATTCGTCCGCGTTCGCTATTCCGGCGCTCGGCAACGGTTCGGCTTCGGAAGGAGCGGCCGAGGCTCAGTTGACGCTTTCGGCGCTAAAATATGCACGTTTTGCGCGGGGTGGACGTCTCGATCCGGTGTCGCTCAGCAACATTCTCGATATGAAGCCGCCGGTCAAAGAGCCGAAGGCCACGATGCGAGAGCTTGCCAGCGCCTCCGATCCCGGCGCGTTCCTGCGTGGCCTCAATCCGAAGCATGTCGGATTCGAGCGCCTTCGTCAGGCGTTGCTCAAGGCGCGGGGCGGCCAAGCGGCCGAGGAACCGGCTGAACCTGTCGATCCGGCGTTGCTCGTCAAGCTGCCGAACGGCAAGTCGCTGAAGCGCGGCGTCAAGGACAACCAGGTCTCGCTGCTGCGCCAGCGTCTCAAGGTGCCGGCGGACAATCCCGACGACGAAAATCTCTATGACGACCAGCTCGCAGATGCAGTGCGCGCCTTCCAGCAGGACAACGGCCTGAAGGCGAACGGCGTCGTGACCAATCGCGTGCGTTCGGCGCTCAACAGCCAAGGCCAGCCCAAGGCAAAGCGGCGCGATCCTTCGGGCGATACCGACCGGCTGATCGCCAACATGGAACGTTGGCGCTGGCTACCGACCGATCTCGGCAAGTTCTACGTGATGAACAACATCCCGGAGTACACGAGCGAGATCTGGAAAGACGATCGGCTTGACCTCAAGCAGAAGATCATCGTCGGTCAGCCGTCGTGGCCGACGCCGCTGCTGGCGGCAAAGATGCAATTCGTGATCTTCAAGCCGAGCTGGGGCATGCCGGACGGCATCAAGGCCAAGGAGTTGATGCCGCGGCTTCGGCAGGCATCGGGTAATTCTGGTTTTGGGTTCTTCGACCAACTTTTCGGTGGCGGGCCTGGGTATACCGGCGCTGATGTCATCCAGGCTTACAAGTTGCAAGTCTATTACAACGGCCAGCGGATCGATCCGACGACCGTAAACTGGAGAACGGCGGACATCCGTCAGTACAGCTTCATCCAGCCGCCGGGCGGTGACAATCCGCTTGGACTGGTGAAGTTCCGGTTCCCGAACCGCCATGACGTCTACATGCACGATACGCCGGAGCGGAACCTTTTCGGCCAATCTTCGCGGGCTCTGAGCCACGGCTGCATGCGCGTCGAGGATCCGCGCCGTACCGCTGAGGTGATCCTGCAGGAGGACAAGGGCTATTCGCCCGAGAAAGTCGGTGAACTGTGGGACAGCGGGGCCAGCGTCACGCTGTCGAAGGAGATCCCGGTCTATCTCGTCTATTTCACCGCGCGTGTCGGCGATGACGGCCAGCTCGACACCTATTCCGATATTTACGGCATCGACGATCGCGTGATGTCGGCGTTGCGCGGGCGTCCAGTGCGCTTCGTGGCGCAGGAAGCGATCGATCCGACGGAGGCTTCCGAGCCGGGCGCCAGCGGGTCCAGCGGCTATGGCGACAGCGCCGTCGATGCGGGGTCGGACAACCTTCAGGATTCGCCGCGGAAGAACCGGAAGAATGCGAAGAAGAACGGTCCGGGATCGGGATCGACGGGCAATCCGATTCAGGACGCGCTGCAGAACATCTTCCTGAACTGAACCGCGCGGCAGAAAATCTGAAATCAAAAAAGGGCGGATCAGTTGATCCGCCCTTTTCCTTTGAACTCGGTAGAGTTGAGAGGCCGTCAGGCTGCCTTCTCGAGCTTTTGGTCCCATTTGCCAAGGGCGGCGAGGCCGTTCATCTTGGCGCGATGCGTGAACGCGCGCTGACCGGCGGCGACGTTTTCAGGCTTGCCGCCCCATGCCTGGATGGCAGCAGCCTGCAGAGCGCGGCCGTAGGAGAACGTCAGCGGCCAAGGCAACGGGCCTGAGGCATTCATCAGCGAAAGATGCTCAGTCGCGGCTTCGTCCGATTGTCCGCCCGACAGGAATGCGATGCCGGGAACCGCGGCTGGAACGGTTGCCTTCAGGCATTTGACCGTCTTTTCGGCGACTTCGGCGGCGCTCGCCTGCTTCGGCGACTTCTGGCCGGCGATGATCATGTTCGGCTTCAGCACGATGCCTTCGAGATTGACGCGAGCGTCGTAAAGTTCGCGGAACACGGTGCGCAGCGTCCATTCGGTGACGCGGTAGCATTCGTCGATGTCGTGCGAGCAATGGTCGCCGTCCATCAGAACCTCGGGCTCGACGATCGGGACGATCTTGGCTTCCTGAGCGAGTGCTGCATAACGGGCGAGGGCGTGGGCGTTGGCCTTGACGCAGTTCCAGCTCGGCAGGCCGTCGGCGATGGTGATGACCCCGCGCCACTTGGCGAAGCGGGCGCCGAGCTTGTGGTATTCGGCGAAACGTTCGCGCAGGCCGTCGAGGCCTTCGGTGATGGTCTCGATCTTGGAGGTCGGGCCGGGAAGGGGCTTGGCGCCGACGTCGACTTTGATGCCGGGGATCGAGCCGGCGGCTTTCATGATGTCGACGAGCGGCGTGCCGTCCTTGGCTTTCTGGCGAATCGTCTCGTCGTAAAGAATGACGCCCGAGACGTGGTTCTTCATGGCGTCGGTCGCGCGGAACAGCATTTCGCGGTAATCGCGACGGCTGTCCTCGGTCGAGGTCAGATTGATCTTATCGAAGCGCTTCTTGATCGTGCTCGTGCTTTCGTCGGCGGCCAGAATGCCCTTGCCAGGCGCAACGAGCGCGTGGGCGATATCTTCGAGTTTTTCGCTCATGTTTGCCTCCGTAAGCCGTTCTATCAGCAATACTCAAAAGAACGGGCGCCGTTCATGGCGCCCGCCCGAAAATCAGATTCAAATCAGCTTGGCCATTGCGACCGCGGTATCGGCCATGCGGTTCGAGAAGCCCCATTCATTGTCGTACCAGGAGACGACACGAACGAAGTTGCCGTCGATCACCTTGGTCTGATCGAGGGCGACGGTCGAAGACGACGGGTCGTGGTTGAGGTCCATCGATACGAGCTTTTCGTTCGTGACCGTCAAAATGCCGTTCAGCCGGTTCGACTTGGCCGCCTCGACGATGGCTTTGTTGACCTCTTCCGCAGTCGTGTTGCGCTTGGCGACGAACTTGAAGTCGACAAGCGACACGTTCGGCGTCGGCACGCGCATTGAGGCGCCGTCGAGCTTGCCGTTGAGATCAGGAATGACGAGGCCGACAGCCTTGGCCGCGCCGGTCGTCGTCGGGATAATGTTCAACGCAGCGGCACGGGCGCGATAGAGATCCTTGTGCAGTGTATCGAGCGTCGGCTGATCGCCGGTATAGGAATGGATCGTCGTCATGAAGCCGTGCGCAATGCCGACGGCGTTGTGGAGCACATGGACGACGGGGGCGAGGCAGTTCGTGGTGCACGACGCATTCGAAACGACGAGATGGTCTTTCGTCAGCTTGTCATCGTTGACGCCATAGACGACGGTCAGATCGGCGTTGTCGGCGGGAGCAGAGACGAGCACGCGCTTGGCGCCAGCGTCGAGATGGGCTTTGGCTTTTTCTTTCGACGTGAAAATACCAGTGCACTCGAGCGCGATATCGACGCCCAGAGCCTTATGCGGAAGCTCTGCCGGATTTTTAATCGCCGTTACCTTGATCGGACCGCTGCCGGCGTCGATTGTGTCGCCATCGACTTTCACGTCCTTCGGGTAGCGGCCGTGGACGCTATCGTAACGGAGCAAATGGGCGTTGGTTTCGACGGGGCCGAGATCGTTGATGGCGACGACCTCGATATCGCTCCGACCGCTTTCAATGATTGCGCGCAGCACGTTGCGACCAATGCGGCCGAAACCGTTGATCGCGACCTTCACAGCCATTCTGGGGGATCCTCCGGTGATCGAGAAATTGTGACGGACGCGAGCGAGACTTTGCTCTCGATGCCATCAGTCTCAAGGTTTTGCGGGTCTTTAACGTCAGTTGGTGGCCGCCTGTCAATCAGGCAAGGCTGGGCGTTATGTTACGCTCGCTGAATTCTTTTCATTCCCCGGTGGCAAACACGGTCTCGTTTATTGACGACATTTACCTTCGCCACGTAACTTAGCCGACAAGCAAAGGTGATCGATGCGTCAATCGTGTCGCCCGCGAGGGCGATGAGAGGCCATGACTGAACGCAACACCGTTAAGATCAAGCGTGCGGAAGACTTGAAGTCTGCCCGCAAGCCGACAGGCAGTGTCGATTTGCAGTCTGAGAACGCGCGGCTCAGGGCTGAGCTCGCGACCGCCCAGCAGCGCATAGCGGAGCTGGAGCAGCGGACCGCGGACGCTCTCAATCGCATTGATTGGGTTCTCGATTCGCTCCATAGTCTACAGCGAAACGAGTGACTGTGAGCGTCGTTCAGGGGAGACCGGCGGGTTGCCGGGCACTATGGCCGAGGTCCCGTTCACCTTCAATCAGCGCACCTATCGGTTCCAATGCGAGGAGCACGATGTTGCGCGGCTGTCCGACATTGTCTCGTATTTCAAGTCAAAGCTCGATGAACTGGTGATTGAGCACGGGGCCATCGGTGACGAGCGCCTGATTTTGATGGCCGCGCTGATGATAACGGACGAGCTTTTCGACACCCGTGCCGACGTCGACGATCTGCTCGAGGGCAGTGCGGCCGAGCTTCGGACTGCCGCAATCCGCAGCCTCGAATCGGACGACGAGGAAGCGGAACCGGAGCGGCGCCGGGCCAAGGGGTGAGACCCTTCGGCCCGTGAACAAGGCCGCGGCGGCTCTGGATTTTTGCCGCCCGCTCACATACATCAGTCGGTGCTGCGGGGCTCGTCAGGGACAATATGACCCGGGGGCCTATAAGATCCGCACGGGTGCTGTCCCTGACCGGAGCCGTGGCTCCGGACACATGGTGCCCACCTACGCTCGTAGGGACCACGCGGGTTCATGATCCCAACGGCCTTCGCGGCATTTCTCTTTTTTGGGCAAGTGATCGAAACGGAATGGCGGAAGCGAAAAAGCAGCTGCGCGCCGAGGCGGTTCTTCGCCGGAAAGAGGCATTCGAGCGCCATGGAGCCGAGGCAAGCCGCAAGATTGCCGCGCAAGGGCTCGATTTCATTGGGATAAAGCCCGATACGATCGTTTCGGGATTTGCCGCCATCCGCGACGAGATCAATCCGGCGCCGCTTATGGCTTGGCTGCAGGCGGAGGGAATGAAACTGGCACTGCCGGTGATGCTGGGGAAGGGTAAGCCGCTTGTCATGCGGTCCTGGTCGCCCGGCGACGTCATGGCGCCTGCCGCCTGGGGCATCGCGGAGCCGACCGACGACAAGCCCGAGGTCGATCCGGACATCGTTCTCGTACCGCTTCTGGCCTTCGATGAAAGGGGCTACAGGCTCGGCTACGGAGGTGGGTTCTACGACCGGACGCTCAACAGATTAAGGAAGTTGAAGCCGATCATCGCCATTGGGCTTGCCTACGACGAACAAAGGGTCGACGTGGTGCCGGCCGAAAGCTATGACGAAAAGCTCGATTGGGTGCTGACGCCCTCAGGGCCCCAAAAATTTAAAAAATTCTAGCCCGGATTTTTCATGCGTCTCTTGTTTCTCGGCGATATCGTCGGCCGTTCGGGCCGGACGGTGGTTTGCGATGCGTTGCCCGGGCTCATCAAGCGCTATGACTTGGACTTCGTCGTCATCAACGGCGAGAACGCGGCGGGCGGCTTCGGCATCACGGAAGCAATCTTCAACGATTTGATCGATGCGGGCGCCGATTGCGTCACGCTCGGAAATCATGCCTTCGACCAGAAGGAAACGTTGGTCTACATCGAACGTCACGACCGGCTGATCCGGCCGCTCAATTATCCGAAAGGCACGCCCGGCAAAGGCGCAACGCTTTTGCAATCGAAGAAGGGCGCGGAGGTGCTGGTGATCAATGCGATGGGCCGTGTTTTCATGCCTGAGATCGACTGCCCCTTTCGCGCCATCGACTCAGAACTGACAGCGTGCGCGCTGAAGCAGGGTGCGGATGCAGTGGTGATCGATTTTCACGCCGAGGCGACGAGCGAGAAGCAGGCGCTGGGGGTGTTCCTCGATGGGCGCGTGAGCCTGCTGGTCGGCACGCATACGCACACACCGACGGCAGACGCGCGCGTGCTGCCGGGTGGAACGGCCTATCTTTCCGACGCTGGCATGTGCGGCGACTACAACTCGGTGCTCGGCATGGAGCCGGACGAGCCGGTCAACAGGTTCCTGTCGCGTATTCCGCGCGGCCGGTTCGAGCCGGCGGTCGGGCCGGGAACGATTTCGGGGTTTGCGGTGGATACCGACGACAGTACCGGGCTTGCGGTCAACGCTGCGCCGCTCAGGCTTGGTCCGCACCTTGAGCCGACGACGCCGTCGTTTTGGGTGGCTGCTTAGAGCGTCGCCCAAGGCTACGTTACATCGACGTGAAAAGGCTTTCCGCGCGCAAACGGATCCCATCCGGTTGCCAGTGCGAGCCTGACTGCCGCTTCCACCTCTGCTTGATGAACCTGTGGTCGATGTCGGTAGTCCCGGCGAAGCAGTGCGACCTTCTTGGGAATTGGAAATTGAAGAAGCGCCTCGCGGCCGCCGGCCTTGACGGCACGGACCGCAACCTGATGTCCCTGCAAACCGTAACCGGTGCGCCAGCGCGGCTCACGGCGAAATTCCCACTCGTAATCAGTCCCATCAAGGGCAAACGAGCCGGTCAATGTACGGTTCGGCAACATACGCGCAGACTACCAAGCGACTGTCAGCCAATGCCAGGCCAAAAATCGCTCCCGTTTTTGGGGCCGCCTAATGCCTGAGCAGGGGCGCTCTTGACCGCTGAGCGGCCGTTGCGCAAAAGACGGGGCTTCCACGCAATTCCCTAAAGCAACGAGCACGCCCATGGCCGGTCATTCGCAATACAAGAACATCATGCACCGCAAGGGCAAGCAGGACGCGATGCGTTCGAAGCTCTTTGCGAAGTTCGCGCGCGAAATCACGGTTGCGGCGAAATCGGGAACGCCCGATCCGGATATGAACCCGCGCCTGCGGCTCGCGATCCAGGAAGCGCGGGCCGAGAACATGCCGAAGGACAATATCGAGCGCGCCATCAAGAAGGCGGCCGGCGGCGATCTCGCGAACTATGAGGCCGTGCGCTACGAGGGCTATGCGCCGGGCGGCATCGCTGTGATCGTCGAAGCCCTGACCGACAATCGCAACCGCACGGGCGGCGTCGTCCGCAGCGTGTTTACAAAATTCAACGGCAACCTGGGCGCGACGGGTTCCGTGAGCCATATGTTCAATCATATCGGCGAGATTACCTACAAGCCCAACGCCGGGACGGCGGACGGCGTGCTGGAAGCAGCGATCGATGCCGGTGCCGACGACGTTCAATCGGATGAGAGCGGGCACGTGATTACCACGGCGTTCGAATCCCTCGGCACGGTCGCGTCGGCGCTGGAAAAGAAGCTCGGCGAAGCACAAAGCGTCAAAGCGGTCTGGAAGCCGAATCTTTCGACGTCAGTCGATGAGGACAACGCGCAATCGATCATGAAAATGCTGGCGGCGCTTGAGGACGACGACGACGTTCAGAACGTCTATGCCAACTTCGAGATTTCGGACGAGGTGCTGAAGAAGCTGACGGCGGCCTAGGCCCGTTAGGGGAGGCTACCGCTATAGAAAACACCGAAAACAATCGAAACCAATCCGGCGATGGCCATCAGGGTGCCGACAATCCCGAAGAATTGGGCCATCGAGCTGCGGAAGCGGACGGCCGCCAGCCCTGGTTTCGGGGCACTTTTCTGGCCGGGCTTCTTGCGGAGTTTGTCGAATGCGGCTTCGGCGGTCGCAGCGGAGATTTCGGCGCTGCCGTCATTCCTGCGTGCCCAGCGAATTAACCACAATCCCGCAAGGATCAGTATGATGCCGGTCACAATCCAGCGCGGGTGAACCAAAGTCAGATCCATCACCCTTCCCAAAGGCCGCGGCGGGTTGCCAAGTTATTTTTCATTTCGCACACTAAAGCCGAAATCTTGAGTTTTTACGAGGCCCAGGGCGGCCGCAAAGCGAGGGAAACGTGCTTTGCGGGCAAAACGCCTTATGATTGGGCGTACACGGCGTACGGGAGTGGGTATGGCGGCGGACGGACACTCGGGGGGAAGGGGCCGGGTTCGTGTCGGACTGGTCGTTGTCCACGGTGTCGGCGAAACAGAGCCCGGCTACTGCGTGAACGCCGTGCTGGATACTCTGGCCGCGACACGACCGGGCTACAGCGTATCTCCTGCAAACGAATACAATCGCATGCCCGAGCCCGAGGCCGGCAATCCGCCACCGGTTTTTCCGGTGATCCGCCGGGGCGCTGCCCACAACAGCGGTATCGAGATCGAGGCCGTCGAGCTGCATTGGGCCGATCTGACCGAAGGCCAGCCAGGCCGGGTCAACACGCTGCTGCAGCTTTTCCGTGTGATCTTCGAATCCCACCATCTGGTCGATGCGATGCTCGACCGATCGCGAGACGCGACCTCATGGATCCTGCGCAAGCTTTTGTGGGTTGCCGGATGGCTGATCCGTGGCCCGAGCGCGGCGTTGACAATCGTGACGTCAGCGATCTGCACGCTCTTCCTATTCGAGCCGGCGGCCCTGACGGCGGACGCGATGGATGTCAGGTCGCAAGTCCTGATCGTCACCGGCGCGATCTTCATCGGCTCGCTGTATGTGTTCTACAGGATAAGCCGGACGCAGGAATATTCCTGGTACGACACGGTGTTCTGGTTGGGAATCTCGGCGCTGGCGGTGTTCGCGCTGACCTACAACAATTCGTTGCTCGGACTTCTGAAGCATGTGCCCGAGCTTGAGATCGGGCCCCAGAGGCTCGCGGCTCCGCAGGCTTTGAATTGCGTCGATGGGGCGTCGAATGCGGCCTGCTATATCAACGGCCTCTACAAGGTGATCATCTGGGGTTGGCGCTTCTGGGGCGGCCTGATGGTGTTCGCGACATTCCTGCTCGGCATCGCCTGGGTTCGTTCACGCATCACGCGCGATCGTTCGCGGCTTGGCACACTTTCAACGAGCATCGCCATTCTGATCATGCAGTTCATGCTGTGGACGACGGTGGTCGTCAGCGTGATCTATCCGATGCTGAACCGCGCCGAGACGATCACGACGTTCAAGGAAGCGCGGCCGGTCATCCAGCGCGCGGTCGAAGCGCACCAGCTCGACCCCGACAGCGCGATCGTGAAGCTTGTGCAAGTGCCGAACATCGAGCTCGACTGGATCGGACGCTTCAAGTTCATCTACGCGTCGGCGGCGTTCACCGTCTTGATGATGATCCTGGCCGCCATTCTGCTCATCGAGATCCGGCAGTTCAAAGCGCGGCGCGGACTGTCCGACCTCGAGCAGACGGCACGCAACATGCCGAGGCTGCTGTTCAACCCGGTGCTGGTCGGATTGTTGATCTTTGCGTTCCTCGTCGTTTTCGCGCTGGTTTTCATCCAGCCCTATCTCGACAGAAACCAAATGTTCGTGACGCTTCGCGGCTATATCCTGCCGGTGGCGGCGGTCGTGGCGCTGACCCTGCCGTTCTTCTTCGGCCGGCGCGTCGCCAACGTCGCGAATTTTGCGCGCGACCTCATCGATCACCATTATCAGCCGAGGCAGGAGACGGCAGCATATTTCATACCATCGGTGTTTCGCATGCGGCACCGGCGTCTCCGGCGTGAACGAATTCAGAGCCGCCTCAACCTCGTGCTCGAACACTTCGTGCAGAATCAATCCTATGACGGCGTGATCTTTCTGGCGCACAGCCAAGGATCCGTCGTCGTCTATGATTTCCTGCGCGATAACGGTCCGAACTACACGCGCCTCGGCGATGCGGCACCGGCGCTTTTGACCTTCGGCTCGCCGCTCGGCAGCATCTATCAGAAGTACTTCCACGAATACGCGGCGTCGAAATCGGTGCCGCTCGGGATCGCGTCGAAACTCAAGTGCTGGATCAACCTTTACCGGGTCGACGACTACATCGGCGGCCGCATCTCGCCGCCGCCAGGGCTGCGTGTCGACAATCACGTCATGGCGACCGGCGGCCATACTGGCTATTGGTCGGAGCCCGACGTCGCCGAGGCGCTCGATGCGATCCTCACCGGAAAGGTTGCCGACGCCACCAAGCCGCCGCCTCTGCCGCCGCCGCCAATGACGCCTTCGGCGCCGTATGCGGTTCGTGATATGCGAAAGGTATGAATGGACGAACGATTCGCATCATCGGATTCGACCCAGGGCTTCGAAGAACGGGCTGGGGTGTCATCGAAAGCGATGGCGTCCGCCTCGTCTATGTGGCCTCGGGCGTGATCACGCCGCCCAAAGAGGATGATCTCGCCTATCGCCTTTCGGCGCTGTTCGATGAAGTGACCGGCGTCATTCAGAGCTTCAGCCCTTCGGAAGCGGCGGTCGAGGAAACGTTCGTCAACGAGAACCCGCGTTCGACGCTGAAGCTTGGGCAGGCGCGCGGCGCTGTTCTGCTCGCGCCGGCAAGGCTGGGGCTCAGGGTTGCAGAATACACGCCGAACCTGATCAAGAAGTCGGTGACCGGCACGGGGCATGCCGAAAAGCAGCAGATCCAGGCGATGATCGCGTTCCTGTTGCCGAAGGCGACATTTGGCTGTGCCGACGAAGCCGATGCGCTCGCCATCGCCATCACGCACGCGCATCATCGCGTCAGCCGCCAGCGAGCAGCGGCATTTGCGGCCAAGGTCGCGGAAACATGATCGGCAAGCACTTATGATCGGTAAGCTCAAGGGCAAGGTCGATGCTATCGGCGAGAGTCATCTCGTCATCGATGTCAACGGTGTCGGCTACGAGGTGCAGGCTTCGACCAAGACGTTGCGCAATCTCAAGGTCGGCGACGACGTGGCGCTGACCATCGACACGCACGTACGGGAAGACGCAATCCGGCTATTCGGATTTCAGAGCGAGTTCGAACGCAGCTGGTTTCGGACGCTGCAGACGATCCAGGGAGTCGGCGCCAAGGTGGCGTTGAGCGTGCTCGGCGTCCTGGCACCGCAGGATCTTGCAAATGCCGTCGCATTCGGAAACTGGGCCGCGGTCGAAGAGGCGCCGGGTGTCGGCAAAAAGCTCGCTCAGCGGATCGTGGCCGAATTGAAGGACAAGGCGCCGGGCCTTTCGCTCAGCGGGCATAACATTCCGGCGGCAGGAAGCGGCATAGCAACTCCGGGACCAAGCGTTCCACCTGCGAGCCTGGCGTTCGCCGAAGCACTCTCTGCTCTCACCAATCTCGGATACAACCCGGCCCAGGCGAATGCGGCGGTGGCGGCGGCGTCCCAGGAGCTGGGTGCAGCGGCCGATACCGCGGGCCTCATCAAGCGCAGCCTGAAAGAGCTGGCGCGCTAGGCCACCGCGTCTCGCTCAATCGAACAGGAAAGCGCCATTGCCCGTCGAAAAGAATAAAATCAGCAATCCCATTCGCGCGCTTTGGACGGTTTTGATTACGTCGCTGGCGGCGCCATTCTTTGCGGGCCTCGTCGTCGTGACGCTGCAATTCTTGAGTCCGGCGACGGACTTTCTATTGCCTCCGCGTCCGGGCGAAGCAATCGGCGAGATCGCGGTCGATGCGTTCATTTGGAGCGCACTTCCGGCGACGGTTGCGGCGCTGGGGCTGACGCCGTTCATTCTGCAACATGGCACCTATTCCTGGCTGCAGGCGGCAGTCGCGGGCGTGCTGGCGTTCATGGCGGGAGCGATCATTTTTCCGTTCCCAGTGGGCAGTGCGCTGCCATTTCTGGCCTTTCTGGCGGGGCTTGTCGCAATCGGGCTCCGAGCGCTCCTGATCGCGGGCGGCATTTTGCGCGCCGAGCCGAAAAGCTAGCGCTTTGCACCGCTTTGTTCCGCCCCTCGGGGCGCCGACTTGACGGCGCAAGCGAATAGCCTCACGAACAAACCATGACCGACCGGCTCGTCAGCAGCGCGCGCAAGGATGTGGACGCCTTCGAGGCGACGATCCGCCCGCAGTCGCTCGATGATTTCGTCGGGCAGGAGCAGGCGCGCGCCAACCTCAGAGTTTTCATCAAGGCTGCGCGCGGACGTGGCGACGCGCTCGATCATGTCCTTTTCGCGGGGCCGCCGGGGCTCGGAAAAACGACGCTGGCGCAGATTCTATCGAAAGAATTGGGTGTCGGATTTCGCGCGACGTCGGGGCCAGTGATTTCGAAGGCGGGTGATCTCGCGGCGCTGCTGACCAATCTGGAAGAGCGCGACGTGCTGTTCATCGATGAAATTCATCGGCTCAATCCGGCGGTCGAAGAAATCCTCTATCCGGCGATGGAGGACTTTCAGCTTGATCTGATGATCGGCGAAGGGCCGGCGGCGCGCTCGGTGCGCATCGATCTGCCGAAGTTCACGCTTGTGGGCGCGACCACGCGGGCGGGGCTTCTGACCAATCCGCTGCGTGACCGGTTCGGAATTCCCGTCCGTCTCAATTTTTATTCGGTGGCTGAACTCGAACTGGTTGTTGGGCGCGGAGCGCGTGTGCTTGGTGCCCCGATGTCGCCGGACGGCGCGAGAGAGATCGCCAAGCGGTCGCGGGGCACGCCGCGCATCGCGGGCCGGCTTCTGCGGCGGGTGCGGGATTTTGCGGCAGTCGAGGGAGCAGTCGTCATCAATGCCGATGTTGCGGACCGTGCACTGACGATGCTGGAAGTCGATGCCGAGGGACTGGATGCGCTCGATCATCGCTATCTCGGCTGCATCCTGAAAAATTACGAGGGCGGCCCTGTCGGCATCGAGACGCTGGCGGCGGCACTGTCGGAGCCGCGCGATGCGCTCGAAGAAATCGTCGAGCCTTATCTGTTGCAGCAAGGATTCATAGGGCGGACGCCGCGCGGGCGAGTGCTGACGCTCAAAGCTTACCGGCATCTGGGTGTGAACGGCCCGGCGCGGGGTGCAGCCCCGGAATTGCCGATCTTCGAAGACGGCGAGGACGAGACTTAACGTCGCTCGTCAACCAAATTCGCAGTTTGTTCATGCTTTAAACAGCATTTCCTGGCGATTGTCCGCACTGTTTCCTGATTTCAATCGAGGGTCTGCCGTGATCAGCCGCCGTGATCTGCTGAAAATGACAGGCGTCGTCGGCGTTGGCTCGACGGCGCTCAGCGGGTACGCGGTGGCGGAAGCCTTCGACGAGCATGTCACCAGCTACGCCTTCACGCCACCGAACTGGACGCCGGGGCTAAAGCTGCGCTTAGCGGTGCTCGCCGACCTGCACGTCTGCGATCCATGGATGTCGCTGGATAGGCTCGAACGCATCGTCGAGCAGACGAACAGTCTTCACGCCGACGCCGTGCTGTTACTCGGGGATTTCGTCGTCGGTTTGCGGCTCGGCGCCTATTCGGGAACGATAGATAACGATGCGTGGGCGCGCGTGCTCGCGAAGCTCAAGGCCCCGTACGGCGTGCACGCAATACTCGGCAATCACGATTGGTGGCAGTCGGCCGAAGTCCAGAGGCTGAGACAGGGGCCGCCGCCTGCGGCGCAGGCTCTCACCGCCGTCGGGATTCCGGTTTATCAGAACACGGCCGTCCGATTTGAAAAGGATGGCCGCGCTTTCTGGATCGCGGGGCTCGGCGACCAGTGGGCGTTCCGGCCCACGGGGGATGATCGCGACGAGATCGTGCCGGCGCGGCTGGCGAACCTTCCTTACACCGGCGTCGATGATCTTCCCGCGACGATGGCCGCGATCAAGGACGATGCGCCCGTCATTCTGATGGTGCACGAGCCAGATATATTCCCCGAGATTTCGAAGCGCGTTTCGCTGACGCTCGCCGGGCATACGCACGGCGGTCAGGTGCGGATTTTCGGTTATGCGCCGGTGGTGCCGTCGATCTACGGGCCGCGATACGCATACGGACATATCGTCGAAGACGGTCGCCATTTGATCGTCTCGGGCGGGCTTGGCTGCTCGTCGTTGCCCGTCCGGTTCGGATCGCCGCCCGAAATCGTCATCGCCGATCTCGGCGGATCGGACGGAGGCGAGGTTTGAGCGTCGAGCAATGGCCGGATATCGCGGGCCGCATCATTCGGGATGAGATGGGTCAGCGCCATATTCTGCCGGTCCGGGTTTATTTCGAGGACACAGATGCGGGCGGCGTGGTCTATCACGCCTCGTTCGTGCGGTACGCGGAACGCGGGCGGACGGATTTCCTGCGCCTGCTCGGCACCGATGCGCGCCGGCTGATCGACGGCTCGGACAGCGGCGAACCGGCGGCCTTCGTCGTCCGTCGTATGTCGTTCGATTATGCGCGGCCTGGCCGGATGGACGATCTCTTGGAGGTCGAGACCCGGGTGAAGGAACTGGGCGGGGCGAGCGTGACGCTCGATCAGACCATCAGCCGAGATGGCGTGCGGCTTGTTTCCGCGGAGGTCGTGGTCGTGCTGGTGGCGATCTCGGGAAAACCTCTGCGCCTGAGCGCCACAGTGCGTGACGCTTTTCTGGCCTACAGCGAAAGCGCGAAAAGCCCGTCGCCTTAATGAGATGCGGGATCGCTTCGGTCCGCGCGGCCGGATTGCGTCCAGACGCCGATTGACATTCAACAAGGTGGCCGTCATGGCTCCAGACGAGGCCAACGGCCGCAATTTTCGTGGATAAACACGCGGATGCGTCGTTGCCATGGGCTGCAGTAAGCCCTCGTTTGGTCATATTGGGCGGCAAAAGCTCTCAGTTCAATGTGCATGTGTGGCGGGGGCGCTGCTGCCGGGGTGGACGTCATTACGCCGTCATACGCTTTCTTCATCGGGCCCGCGCCAAGCGCGTTCCAAAGCTCTCGGAATCTCAACGCTCGTGTGAGTGCGCACGGGTATCGCAGTTCTACGACATGGATGGTGAAATGAATCCCGCGGATGTCGCCCAAAGCGCCGTTGCCCCGGTTACAGCGGGTGGTTTTTCCTTCGTCGAGCTTTTCCTGCACGCGAGCATCGTGGTGCAGATCATCATGTCGGGGCTGGGGCTCGCCTCGATCTGGTCGTGGGCGATCATTTTCGAGAAGCTGCTGGCGTTCCGCCGCGCGCGCGTCGAAAGCGACCGCTTCGAGCAGATGTTCTGGTCGGGCCAGTCGCTCGATGAACTTTATGCCAACCTGTCGCGCGGACGCACGATCACGATGGCGGCGCTGTTTGTGGCGGCAATGCGCGAGTGGAAGCGATCGGTCGAAGGCAATATCCGGGCGCTCGGCGGTATTCAGCTTCGCGTCGAGAAGGTGATGGACGTCACGATCAGCCGCGAGATGGAACGGCTCGATCGCCGGCTGCTGTTCCTTGCGACCGTCGGCTCGACGGCGCCGTTCGTCGGCCTGTTCGGCACGGTGTGGGGCATCATGACGAGCTTCCAGTCGATCGCGGTGTCGAAGAATACGTCGCTCTCGGTCGTCGCGCCGGGTATCGCCGAAGCACTGTTTGCCACGGCTCTCGGCCTGATGGCCGCTATTCCTGCCGTTATTTTCTACAACAAGTTCTCGGCAAATTCGGCTGCGATATCGCAGCGTCTCTATGCATTTTCCGACGAGTTTGCCGCGATCGTATCGCGTCAGATCGATGTGAGGGCTTAGCCGATGGGTATGAGCGTCAAGGCGGGCGGGGGCGGCGGTCGCGGTCGGCGTCGCGGCAAGCACATGCCGATGAGCGAGATCAACGTCACGCCGATGGTCGACGTGATGCTCGTGCTGCTGATCATCTTCATGGTGGCGGCGCCGCTTCTGCAGACGGGCATCGACGTCAATCTGCCGGAAGCCAAGGGGCAGCAGATCCCGACGCCGAAGAAGGATCCGCTGGCGGTCACCGTGAAAGCCAACGGCGACGTCTTCATCGGCGATTCCCAGGTTCCTCTCGATGATCTGGCGACGAAGCTCAAGGCGATCGCGCAGAACGGCTACGACGAAACGATCTTCGTGCGTGGCGACAAAGGCGTGAACTATGGAACGGTGATGCAGGTGATGAGCCGCATCAATCAGGGTGGCTTCAAGAAGCTGTCGTTCGTTCTCGATGGAGAAAAGGGAGGCACCTAGCGGGATGCGTGCCATGACGGACGTGCCGCTCGTGCTGGTTGGTCGCAGGTATCGGCGACTTGGCGTGTCGTCTCTTAGAGATCGCGGGTGCTGAACCGTGCCCTTCGGACTTTTTCTGTCCATTTTGCTCCACGCCTCGCTCCTCGCGTGGGTGCTTATCGATCTGCATTCGCCGCCGCCGCTTTCGCCCGATACGCCTGCGATTTCGGCGGAGCTCATCACGCCGTCGGAATTCCTGCGCCTGAAGCAGGGAAGCGAGGACGCAAAGCATCTCGAGACGAAGGCCAACGACAAGCCGACGACAGACGACAGCAAGAACGACACGAAGAAGACCGCCAACGCTCCGCCGCCTCCACCGCCGCCGGCCGAAGAGCAGGTCGCTAAAACCGAACCGCCGCCCGAGCCGCCGCAGCCCGACGTTGCGGAGCCTCCTCCGCCACCGCCGCCGCCCGAGGTGGCGAAGCCCGAGCCCGATCCGATCGCAAAGAAGCTGCAGGAAGCGCCGCCGCCTCCACCTCCGGCCGCGGAACCGCCTCCGCCGCCGGAACCTGGCCCGACGCCCGAAGAGAAAAAGGCGGAGGAAGAACGTCAGGCCGCGGAAGCAGCAAAAAAGAAGGCCGAAGAGGAAGCCAAGCAGAAGGCGGAAGAAGAGGCGAAGAAAAAGGCCGAAGAGGACGCGAAAAAGAAGGCCGAAGAAGAAGCCAAGAAGAAAGCCTTGGCGGAGGCAAAGAAGAAGGCGGCCGAAGAAGCGAAAAAGAAGAAGCTCGCAGAGCAGAAGAAGAAAAAGCAGGAGGAGGCCCGCAAGAAAGCCGAGGCCGCCAAGAAGCAATTCGATCCGAGCAAGATCGCGTCCCTGCTCGAGAAGTCGCCTGACGATGCAACTCCGAAGGCGTTGCTCGACAAGGACCCGCGCAAGAAAGGGCAGCAGGCGTCAGGCTCGAAGAACGATGCGTTCGATACCGGGAAGGAAGCCGGAACCGCAACGGGCAGCGATACCGTGCTGTCGGCGCGCGAACAGGACCTTCTCAAGGGAATGCTGAAGTCGCAGCTCAATGGTTGCTGGCGGCCGCCGGGGACCGGTGGCGGCGATGAAGTGCCCGTCGTCGAGCTTCATTGGGAACTTAATCCCGACGGCACGCTCGCGGGCGATCCGCGCGTTACCTCGGCGCCCAACACGACGGCCGGGCAAGTCTATGCCGAGGCGGCGCTTCGGGCGGTCAGGATGTGTGCGCCGTTTCACCTGCCTCCCGACAAATATGAAGGAGGGTGGAAGATCATCGATTGGATTTTCGATCCCAGACAGATGTTGTAAACGCCTCAAAGTTGCTTCAATCGACCGCGAAGCGAGACGACCGCCTGAGTTCACGATTTGCCGCAGAGACGCACGAGAGAGCCTTCATGATCTTGAAAGTCCGCCTGAAACGGCTGTTTAGCATTGCCAGCCTCGTCGCCATCTGCGTTTGGCTCGTTCCAGGTCTGGCGACGCCAGCGCTGGCGCAGCTCAAAGGCACGCAGACGGAGGGTACGATTGCGCCCATTCCGATTGCGATCCCGACATTTCTCGGCGACGATCAGCAACTCGCGCAGCAGATTTCGGGAGTCGTCGAAGCAGATCTCGAGCGCTCCGGGCTGTTCCGGCCGCTCGATCATGCGTCGTTCCTGGAGCAGGTGCGCGACGTCAACGCGGCGCCGCGCTTTCAAGACTGGCGGTCGATCCAGGCCGATGCGCTCGTCATCGGACGTGTCGTGAACGGCGGCGACGGCCGGGTCGGAGCCGAGTTCCGGGTGTGGGACGTCGCTGCCGGACGGCAGCTTACGGGGCAGCGGTTCTCGACGGCCGCCCGGAACTGGCGCCGGATCGGACATCTGATCGCCGACAGCGTCTACGAACGGCTGACGGGTGAGAAGGGCTATTTCGATACGCGCGTCGTGTTCGTCGATGAAACAGGCCCCAAGGAACGCCGGATCAAGCGGCTCGCGATCATGGATCAGGATGGCGCCAACGTCCGCTTGCTGACGCAGGGCAATGAGCTGGTGCTGACGCCGCGGTTTTCGCCGACGAACCAGGAAATCACCTACATGTCCTACACCGCCGACCAGCCCAAGGTTTTCATCATGAACCTTGAGACGGGCCAACGGGAGCTTGTGGGGGACTTTCCCAACATGACGTTCGCGCCGCGGTTCTCGCCCGATGGCCAGCGGGTGATCATGAGCCTCGGCCGGCCCGACGGCGGCTCGGACATCTATGAAATGGATCTTCGCTCGCGCCAGCCACGCCGCCTGACCCAATCCAACGGGATCGACACCAGCCCGAGCTATGCGCCGGACGGCAGCCAGATCGTGTTCGAAAGCGATCGGGGCGGACGCCAGCAGCTCTGGGTCATGAACTCCGACGGCTCGAACCCGCACCCGATCTCACAGGGGGACGGCAGCTACTCGACACCGGTGTGGTCGCCGCGCGGGGACTACATCGCCTTTACCAAGCAGACGGGCGGGGAGTTCATCATCGGGGTCATGAAACCCGACGGTTCCGGGGAGCGCACCCTGACCGAGGGTTTTCACAACGAGGGGCCGACCTGGGCGCCCAACGGCCGGGTCCTAATGTTCTTCCGCGATCTTGGCGGCGGGGAGAACAGCGGACCGCGAATCTTTTCGGTCGATATCACCGGCTACAACGAGCGGAAGGTCGACACGCCATCGTTCGCTTCCGATCCTGCGTGGTCGCCGCTTCTGAATTAAGAACGCATTTACAAATGAAGCGTCACAATTATTAACAGCGGCCACTGACGACCTCAAAAGAGCAAGGTAAATCAGGTTTTTGAGTATCTTAACGGCGCGGAGAAAAGTGTTGAAATTTGCCCACTCGGGCCCGTTGCATTTTCGCACCTATGGGGTTGGAAAACTTGAGTTTTGGTGCCTCCGTTCTTGATCGTGAGCCGGGCTCCCGGTACCCCAGAGTACGGCTTTTGCCGGAATCGTATCAGGAGATATGACCATGCAGGGTGTGAAGGGGCTGATCCTTTTGTCAGCGGTTGTTGCGGCTGTCGCTCTTGGCGCTTGCCGCCGCGAGGCTGAGCATACGCCTTTGAAGCTCGGCGGTCCGACCGCTAGCGACTCGGTTGCTCGCTAATTTAGCGCGCAATCAAGAACTCAAAGGAGACTACAATGAAGAACGCAATCGTTCTTGCTACAGTTTTGGTTGCTGTTGCTCTCGGCGCTTGCCGTCGTGAGGCCGAACATACGCCGCTGAAACTTGGCGGGCCCGTAGCTTCGGAGCAGGTTGCGCACTAAGCGCACCCTGCCTTCTTAAGTACTGCGTTTTTCATCTCAATCTTCAAGACCGAGTTGTTGGCGATTTTATCGCCACCAACTCGGTCTTGAGCTTTTTTAGGGCCATGTTGATCCAGCGCATTCTCTTTGCGCGGACGATCAATGAGAAATGCAAAGTTCCGTTATTCGCTGCCTGTGTCGTGAATATGGGGAAAAACGCATAGAAAAGTGCTCGTAATTCAAATTGGTCGCACACACACCTTTAAACTCGATGGTAATAGTTTCGATAACAGGTTGCGTGGCGCACCTAAACGCATCGGATCTTCTTGCTCGAGATTGGGTTTCCATTGTGGAAACGGCCACATTTTGGGCCGAACGCTCCGCTAGATGCGTGGGATAAACAGCTCTCTTGGCGAAGGTTACGCGGTGCGTCTCGCGCAAGATACCGGATCGATACGAAGGGGATTAGCGAAATGATGGCATCGTTTGCGCGGAGCTTGGGTCTGCGCCTCGCCGCCGTTTCGATTCTTGCTGCTCTTGCTGCGGCGCTCGGTGCGTGCGCCAACAAGGACATGCAGCCCGACTCGCTCAGCGGCAAGTACGGCAACGCTACTCCGGGATCGCAGCGCGACTTCACGCAGAACGTCGGTGATATCGTCTATTTCTCGACCGACTCGGTCGACCTGACGCCTGAAGCCCAGCAGACGCTGACGAAGCAAGCGCAATGGCTGCAGCAGTATCCTCAGTACACGATCACGATCGAGGGTCATGCCGACGAGCGCGGCACGCGCGAATACAACATCGCGCTTGGTGCCCGCCGCGCGACCACGGTTCGCAGCTTCCTGTCGCAGCACGGAATCAATGGCGCGCGGATCCGCACGATCTCGTACGGCAAAGAGCGCCCGGTCGCAGTCTGCAACGACATTTCGTGCTGGTCGCAGAATCGGCGCGCGCAGACGGTGCTCAATAGCGGCGGCGTAGTCAGCCAACGTTGATCGGCTCGAAAGCGGCGTGCTGCAGCGGGGCTTTTAATGTGGCTCAATTTGGCCACACGTTAACAAAGCTTTAACGCCACTTAGAATTAGCAAAGTTTAGCCCAATTGGACTCGCATAACGGCGCCGTTCATTCTCGGTTGCGGCGCCGTTTTCGATGTTGAAATTGCGGACTTCAGTTTTTGTGGCCAGCGTTGTGTGCTGTGTCCTGGCGGTCATGGGTGCGCTGGTGACGCGCGTCGCTGCCCAGGAACAGGAAAATGACAGCGATTTTGACGGCATCACGGCCGCGGAACTTCTCGAAGACGGTCTCGATGCGCTTTCGGACCATGCCGATGAATCGGGACGGCGGCTGCTTGAGCGCCTTGTCAGCGAATATCCGGGAACAGCGGCGGCGCAGCGCGCAAAGCGGGCATTGGCCGCTCTCGATCGCGGCGAGCTCGCGCCAGAGGATCGCGAACGTCTGAAGGCCGACGAGACCGAGCGGACCACCGAATATCGCCGCGCTTTCCTGGTCGACGTGGGGGATCGTGTTTTCTTCGCGGAAAACAGTGCCGCGATCGGCGGACGGGCGCGCGGCATCATCGAGCAGCAGGCGCGCTGGCTGGCCGCACGGCCTGAACTTTCGATCATGGTGATCGGACGAGCGGATGGTGAAGGCGACGGAAAATCGGCTCGGGACCTTTCGCTGCTTCGGGCTCAAGCCGTCCGGGATCGGCTGGTCGCTGCGGGCCTTGAGCAAAATCGTATCGAGATCAAGGCGGCGGGCGATCAGGATCGCATTGCGGTTTGCTCCGATCCCATTTGCTCGGCGCAGAATCGCAATGTCGAGGTTCTGATCAACTACTGGCATTCCTACGGTAGCTGGCGGCCCAACCAACAGGGGCAGGGGCTGGCGAAATCCGCATCGGAAGGGCCGAATCGGCCGTTGCGTGAAACGGCGGATCAGTTTTCGCAGTAAGTTGTCCGGAAATGCGGGTTGAAGAGGCCCTGCGACCCGGCGTAGGTGGAGGCGCGGGGGCGCCTGGGTTAAGCTCCTGCCGTTGCGTGGCGGATGCGATTCCGGCCAGGTAGCGTGCACGTCATTTCTTCCGAGGGGCAGAGCCGGTATGGCCAAGCTAGGGCAGATCTTCAGAGGCGGCTTTGGCATCGAGGCGGTCGCGCTGGCGCTCATGCTCGCGTCGGGACCGGCCGTCGCTCAGACAAGCGATGCGCGTCCTGCGAAAGGTGCCGCGGCGGCATCGGCAGACGATGGGCTGAAGGCACGCGTTGAGGCTCTGGAAGAGCAACTGGTCGATATGCAAGTCGTCGTCGGCACGCTGGAATCGCTTTCCAAGAATGGCGGCGGAGCAGGAGCGACCGTGGCCTTTCCCTCGGCCGGCGGCGCCGATGGCGCCCGTATCGAAAGTCTTGAAACGCAGGTTCGTGCCCTGACCGTTCAGGTGCAGCAGCTGACGGATCAGATTCACAGTATGGGCGGGGTTACGCACCGTTCGGATATTCCGTCGACGGCCGATACGGCCTCGCTCGGCAGCGGAAATGGGACCTCGCAGGCGGACGCCGGGCCGGGGTTCGGTTCGACGACGGTCTCGGCAGGTGGCAACGGAAACGATGCCATCGGCGGCCTGTTAAACAGTCAGGGCGCACAGCAAGGGCCGCAAGGCCAGGAGGCTGGTACGGAGCCGCCGCCCGGGTCGGTGTCGACGGCCGCATTGCCGCCGGCGAGCGAGCCGGCCGGCGATCCGAAGCAGGCTTATGAAACGGCCTATGGCTACCTGCTGCAGCGCGACTACGGATCGGCAGAAGGAGCTTTCTCCGATTTTCTCAAGAAGTTCCCGAACGATTCGCTGTCGGGAAACGCCCAGTACTGGCTTGGCGAAACGTATTTCGTGCGCGGTCAATATAAGGCCGCTGCGAGTGCCTTCCTCAAAGGCTATCAGACCTACGGACAGGGCGGGAAGGCCGCCGACAGCCTGTTGAAGCTGGCAATGTCGCTGGACAGGCTTGGTCAGAAGGATGCAGCCTGCTCATCGTTCTCGGAGCTTTCGGCGAAGTTTCCGACCGCACCGCAGAGCGTGAAGGCGCGGGCGCAGAGCGAGCGTCAGCGCATCGGTTGTCAGTAAAATTGGAGTTTGCCGGGCGCGCATGATTGCCCGTCCGAGAGTTGGCCCCCTTGAGTAAGAACTCGCATTTGCCGATTTGCGATGCCGAAGCCGATGCGGCTTTCGCGGCGTTGGCGCGCTTCGATCATGTCGTGCTTGCCGTATCGGGTGGTCCTGACAGTCTGGCGTTGATGGTTCTCGCCGCCGAATGGCGCGCACGCTCCCCGAATTCGAAGCCGTTTCTTTCGGTCGCGACGGTTGATCACGGTCTTCGACCCGGCTCTGGCGACGAGGCGGACGCTGTCGGTGCTGAAGCACGACGACGGGGTTTATCGCATGTGACTCTGATCTGGGACGGCCCGAAGCCGGCGTCGGGATTGCCGATGGCTGCGCGAGAGGCGCGGTATCGGCTTCTCGAAGATCATGCATGTGCCGCAGGCGCGGATCGCATCGCAATCGTCACCGCGCATCATCGCGACGATCAGGCCGAGACGTTCGCGATGCGGTTGGCGCGCGGCGCGGGGATCGACGGTCTTGCGGGCATGCAAGCGGAACGGCCGCTGCGCGATGGCTCGCCGGTCATGTTGGTGCGTCCGTTTCTGGCGTTTCCGAAATCGCGCCTGGTTGCGACGCTTCATGCGCGCGGCATCAGGTATGCCGAGGATCCAACCAACAGCGATCATCGCTACGAGCGCCCACGTGTGCGGTCGCTTTTGGCGGCCCTCGATGCCGCTGGCCTTACTCCCGAGGCGATCGCTGTCTCGGCGCGACGCCTCAACAACGCGCGCGAGGCGCTGGCTTATGCGGAGAAGCAGTTCGTCGCGACGCTCGATCTGTCGTTCGGCAACGAGGTCTTCGCCCGCTTCGACCGGCAAGCGTTTGAGGCCGGACCAGCCTTCCTGCGGCAAAAGACGATTGCGCGCCTGATCGACCGTTATGGCGGCGCGAGCCCGCCACCGCAGCTGGCTGAGGCCGAAGATCTGGTGGCGCGTATGCAACGCGACGGTGGGACGACGGCAACACTTGGCGGTACGATGATTTCGTGCGGGCCGCGCTTTGTCCGTGTGTGGCGGGAGGTCGGCCGGCTCGATCATGCCGAGCACGTCCTCGCTTCGGGCGAGACGAAAATCTGGGATCACCGCTTTGCGCTGCGGTTTTCGGCAGACGAGCGCGAGGCGGACGGAGGGGCTCGGGTGACGGTCAAACCGTTGGGCGAAAAGGGGTACGGGGCGATCAGCTCATGGCTCCAGCCCGGACGGCGTCCGCCCACGCGTGCGGCTTTCGCACTGCCATCGTTCTGGTCCGGCGACCTTCTGCTTGCGGCCCCTTCTCTTGCCCCATTTGTCCGTTTGGGTGCGCCCTGGCTTGATCCCAATGGTTGCGATCTCAACCCTTTGGCAACCAGCACCGGGATTTAAGGAATTGGACGCATTCTTCCGGGCCGGCATTGGTAAACGCACGAACTTGTGCGGAGTTACGCCGGCACCTATGTTAGTCTCTCGCTTGGGGGCAGCGGTGCCGCCGAGTACGTGCCGTTTTGGTGCCGACGGCACCATCAAGGAAAAAAATGAACCCGAATTATCAGAAACTTGCGATCTGGGCGGCGTTGTTCGTCCTGTTGCTTGCCCTCTACAATCTCGTCAGCAATCCGAGCACGACGCGGCGGACCAACGAAATTCAATATTCTGAATTTCTCGACGCCGTCGATAAGGGTAACATCTCGGAAGCTGTGATTGCGGGCAATCGGATCACGGGGACGAAACGGGACGGGGCGGCGGGCGACACGTCGTTCTCCACCTATGCTCCCGAAGACCCGAATCTCGTGACACGCTTGCGCGAGAAGGGTGTAAAATTCAAAGCGCGACCCGCCGAGGATGAAGTGCAGTCGATCACGAGCATTCTTCTGAGCTGGTTCCCGATGCTGCTGCTCATCGGCGTGTGGATCTTTTTCATGCGCCAGATGCAGTCCGGCTCCGGTCGAGCCATGGGTTTCGGCAAGTCGCGCGCGAAGCTTCTGACCGAGCGGCACGGACGCGTGACGTTCGAGGATGTGGCAGGCGTTGATGAGGCCAAGGCCGACCTTGAAGAGATCGTCGAGTTCCTGCGTGATCCGCAGAAGTTTCAGCGCCTGGGCGGACGGATTCCGCGCGGCTGCTTGCTGGTCGGCCCTCCGGGCACCGGCAAGACGCTGATCGCGCGCGCCGTTGCCGGCGAAGCCAACGTGCCGTTCTTCACGATCTCGGGTTCCGACTTCGTCGAGATGTTCGTCGGCGTCGGCGCCAGCCGCGTGCGCGACATGTTCGAGCAGGCAAAGAAGAATGCGCCGTGCATCATCTTCATCGACGAAATCGACGCCGTCGGCCGCCATCGTGGCGCCGGTCTTGGCGGCGGTAACGACGAGCGCGAGCAGACGCTCAATCAGTTGCTCGTCGAGATGGACGGCTTCGAAGCTAACGAAGGCATCATCATCATCGCGGCGACGAACCGCCCCGACGTGCTCGACCCGGCGCTGCTGCGTCCGGGCCGCTTCGATCGTCAGATCGTGGTGCCCAACCCGGATGTGCTGGGCCGCGAGAAGATCCTGCGCGTGCACATGAAGAAGGTGCCGCTGGCTCCCGACGTCGATCCGAAAGTGATCGCGCGCGGAACGCCCGGCTTTTCCGGCGCCGATCTCGCCAACCTCGTCAACGAGGCCGCGTTGCTCGCCGCCCGGCGCAACAAGCGTCTGGTGACGCAGGCCGAGTTCGAAGATTCCAAAGACAAGGTCATGATGGGCGCCGAGCGCAAGACCATGGCCATGACTGAGGAAGAGAAGCTCGCGACTGCCTATCACGAGGCTGGTCATGCCATCGTCAATCTGATCGTGCCGGGCAATGATCCGCTGCACAAGGTGACGATCATTCCGCGCGGCCGGGCGCTGGGCGTTACGATGAGTTTGCCGGAGCGCGATCGGCTCAGCTATTCGAAGCAGTGGTGCGAGGGGAAGATCTCGATGGCGTTCGGCGGACGTGTGGCCGAGCAGCTGATCTACGGCAGAGAGCACCTCAACACCGGTGCTTCGAGCGACATCAGTCAGGCGACGAACATCGCTAAGCGGATGGTCACGGAGTGGGGCATGAGCGACAAGCTCGGTCCGCTGCTCTATTCCGAGAACCAGCAGGAAGTGTTCCTCGGACATTCGATCACGCAGCAGAAGAACATGAGCGAGGAAACCGCCAGGCTTATCGACGAAGAGGTGCGCCGGATCGTGACATCCGGGCAAACTCTCGCGTGGGAGGTGCTGACGAAGCACAAGGGCGAGCTCGAGGCCATGGCGCAAGCGCTGATGGAATACGAGACCATCACCGGCGATGAGTGTCAGGCGATCATGCGCGGCGAAAAGATCGTTCGTCCGACGGATGACGACAACAGCAAGGGCCCGGCGGGTTCTGCGGTGCCGAGCGCTGGCCGTCAGCCGCGTCCGCGCAGCGAACCCACCGGCGGCATCGACATCGGTCCGGAACCGCAGCCGCAGTAAGTGGCGCGTGGGATGTTCGGCTATCAATCTTCGGGCGGCCGCGATAGTTTCGCGGCCGCTTTTGCTTGAGCCCAACTGGCAGTCGTAGGCGCACCCGCAATGAAACGTTCGATCTATCTGCAGCCCACTGCCATTTTCTGGGACCGGAGCGGGCGTCGCGCTGTCGATGAGGCCGACCTTCCGGAGTGGAAGGGATTGCCGTTGGCCGGCGGACGTTTGTCGTTTGCGGCGCTCGACGTGCTGACGCGCGGCTCGCCAGAGACGAAGCGGCGGACGGTCGTGCTGGGCGACGCATTCAGCGGCGATTGGGGCCGTGAGGCGCTGGCCGCCGCCGACATTCTGGAGCAGCTTTCGGAGCCCCGAGCGCGGCTCGCCGGTTTGTCGCTCGATCGACCCCGGATCATGGGTATCATCAACGTCACGCCTGATAGTTTTTCCGATGGCGGCGAATTTCAAACGACGCGCGACGCGGTCGAACATGGCCTACGGCTGATCGAAGAAGGCGCGGACATTCTCGACATCGGCGGCGAGAGCACGCGTCCGCAGGCGGATGACGTCGGGCTCAATGAGGAGCTTCGCCGCGTCATCCCGGTCGTCGAGGGGCTCAGGGCGAAGACGGATGCCGTGATTTCGGTCGACACGCGCAAGGCGGAAGTGATGAGACAGGCGGCGCGTGCCGGCGCCGACATCCTGAATGACGTCTCTGCTTTTACGCACGAGCCGGACTCGCTCGAGATCGCGGCAGACTCGGGACTTCCCGTCATCGTCATGCATGCGCAGGGCGATCCGAAGACGATGAACGATAATCCGCAGTATGACGACGTGGTGCTCGACGTTTACGATTATCTGGAAAGCCGGGTGCAGGCGTGCATTTCGGCGGGCATCCCGAAGTCGAAGATCATCGCCGATCCCGGCATCGGCTTCGGCAAGCATCTTCATCACAACGTCGCGGTGATGGCGGGGCTCGCGCTCTATCACGGTCTTGGCGTGCCGATCCTGCTTGGCGCCAGCCGCAAAAAGATGATCGGGCAGCTTTGCAATGTCGACGATGCGAAGGAGCGCGTCCCCGGGTCGTTGGCGTGCGCGATCGCCGGGGTGGCGGCCGGGGTGCAGATCGTCCGCGTCCACGACGTCAAGGAGACGAAGCAGGCGATCGAAGTTTGGCGCGCGTGCTCTGCCGGCACCGAGAAGGGGCTCGACTAGCTTCGCTTTCGGAAGCCTTCCAAAAATTGGAAGGATGACTGTCGGAATGGCGGACTGCCACCAATCTGCGCGATGCATTAACTCAGCAGCCAACAAGAACGCGCTGAGAGGAAATGCCTATGGCGATCAAACTTTACGATCTGGATGTGTCGGGCAACTGCTACAAAGTCCGGCTCTTGTGTGCGCTGCTGAACGTTCCGCTGGATCGCGTTCCGGTTGATTTTCTCGCCGGTGCGCACAAAAGAAGTCCGCTCATTGATCTCAATGTCTTCGGACAGCTTCCCATTCTGGAAGATGGTGATCTGATCCTGCGCGATAGCCAGGCGATCCTGATCTACATCGCGCGGAAATTCGGCGGCGAGTCATGGCTGCCGACAGATGCGGCCTCGATGGCGATCGTGACGCAATGGCTGATGGTTGCCGAAAACGAAATCGCGCGGGGGCCGAACGACGCCCGGCTGCACGACAAATTTGGCGACAAGCTCGATATCGTCGTCGCTCGCGAAAAAGCCAAGCGCATCCTGACGATCATGGACGAGCATCTTTCATCCAGACAGTGGCTGGCGCTCGATCGCCCGACCATCGCGGACATTGCCTGCATGCCTTACGTCGCCTTGAGTTGGGAGGGCGGAATACCGCTCGAACCTTATCCGGCGGTTTCGGCCTGGATCGAGCGGATCAAGAAGCTTCCCGGCTTCGTCTCGATGCCGGGGATTTGATGGGGGATGGTTCGCCATGCCTGCAATAGCATCGGATGTTGCGTTCACGCCAGCTGTGAAGGCCGAACAGGTGCGTCATGGCTCGCGTACGCAGTACGAGCGCATGGAGCGGCTCAAGGGCTGGCCGACGACGGTCAATGACGATCTTGCCGAGACGATCGCGGAGACGCGGTCGTTTTATCTCGCGACGGCGAGTGCAGACGGGCAACCTTATATTCAGCATCGTGGCGGTCCGGCGGGATTTCTGAAAATCCTCGACGAGAAGACACTGGCGTTCGCAGATTTCGCCGGCAACAAGCAATACATCACCGTTGGTAATCTGGCGGAAAATCCGAATGCCTACATCTTCATCATGGATTACGTGCATCAGCGCCGGGCAAAGCTTTGGGGCACGGCGAAGGTGGTGGAGAACGACGAAGAACTGCTGACGTCGTTGAGCGATCCGACGTACCGGGCGCGGCCGGAGCGGGCGATCGTGTTCACACTCGAAGCGTGGGACCGCAACTGCCCGCAGCACATTCCGCGCATGCTGCCGTTCGACGACGTCAAGGAGGCGATCGGCCGGCTTCAGACACGTATCGCAGACCTGGAAGCGGAAAACGGCCGCCTTAGGAGCAATGACAGCGCAGCGCACTGATCAGCGGGAAGTCGCGTTGGTCAAACGCAGTAGTGCGTAGATGACAAGAATTCCGGCGAGAAGGGCGGCCGCCAGTGCGGGAGCCTGCCAGTCGGAACTCGAAAGGCGGGCGATCAGCAGGATGGCACACACCGCGATGCCTAAGATCGGCAATGCAAGCGGTATCTCGAAGCTGCCCTGAGGTTCGCCGATCCTGCGCTTCAAGACGACAAGCGCGGCGTTAACGGCGATAAAAATAACCAGCAGCAGAAGGACGGTCGCCGCGGCGAGATCTGCGATCCGTCCGGCGATCACGAGCAGCAGCAAGAAGCCCAGCAGCACCGCGATGGCAACGTGAGGCGTTCGCCGGGTTTGATGTACGCGACCGACGAAATTCGGCAGCAATCCCTGACCTGCCATGCCGTAGATCAATCGCGATGCCGTGACGTAATTGACGAGGGCGGTATTGGCGACCGAGAAAAGGGCGATGAATGTCATCAACTCGGCCGGAATGCTCGGCGCGCTTTTCTGCATTACGGCGGTCAGTGGGCTTGGTGCGGACGCTAGTTCCTGCCAAGGCACGACGGAGACGGCGGTGATCGAAACGGCGACGTAAAGTACGGCGGCCGCTACTGTCGCAATGACAAGGCCGCGCGGGATGGTGCGCTCCGGATCGCGGCATTCCTCGGCGACGTTCACGGCGTCTTCGAACCCGATGAAAGCAAAGAACGCCAGCACGGACGCCTGAAGCACGACGACGCCGAGGCCGAAATCGACGCGATCGGGCGGAATTTCGAAATAGTCGATCGTTCCCCAGTACGAAAGCCCGGACGCGATGACGATCAGAAGTCCGGACACCTCCATCAGCGTGCAGACGACGTTGACCCACATGCTTTCGCGAATGCCGCGAAAGACGATGCCGGATAGAATGAGAGGAAACCCGACCGCTATGGCGGTCGATGAGGCGGCTTCCCAGCCCGCCAGGTCAGCGATGATGGCGCCGAAAATCTTCGACTGCGTCGCGATCGAAGTGAGCCCGGACGCCACCAACGCGAGGCCGATGGTGAAGCTCAATGCCGGCCATCCGAAGGCGCGATCGGTCACGTAAGCTGCGCCGCCGGCGCGGGGATAGCGTGAGCCGAGAGATGCGTACGACAGCGATGTCAGAAGCGCCGCGACGAGAGCAATCAGAAACGACAACCAAACGGCGGATCCGGCTTCGCCCGCAGCCTTGCCGATCAGGCCGTAAATGCCTGAGCCCACCATGCTGCCGAGGGCATAGAGCGCGAGTTGCGTGGTCCCGATCGAGCGGCGGAGGTGAGGGGTTCCGTCGCTTCCACTCTCGGCTACCAACGCGCTTCTCCCCTTGTGAACGCCGAAAACCTCAGCTCGCAGCGGCCTTGCGATCGGCGAGGCGGCGTTCCACTCCGGCGACGATGGCTTTGCGGATTTCGTCGGTCCGGGTCAAGGCAGCGTCCACGGGCACGTGCTGGGCCTCGGCGAAAGCGCGAAGATGCTCGGCGGATTTGATGTCTTTAAGGCGCAGCATCAGGCCGTCGCGTCCGTGTTTGGCGAGAGCAACGAGGGCTGAGAACAGGTAGGGGTTGAAATTCTCAGCGCGGTCGTGCCGCTCCTGCGTTTTGGTTGTGGCAGGGCTTTCGACCGTGGCTGACTTGGGTGTGACGGCAGGCGCAGGCGCTTCGGGAACGTCCGCGGGCATTTCGCGCACGAGCATCCGGTTGACTGCCTTCGTCAACGCGGCTGCGAGCTTCTCGGCTTCTTCGCCGCCAAGCGTCGTTTCGCGCCGGATGTGGGCGCGAAAGAAGCCAAGCATCTCGTCGCCGGGCCAGAGCTGTTTGCCTTTGCTCATGATCGACGTCTTCTCGGGCCTTATCGGTTAAGAAACTGCGACTTTGGCTTTCTTCTTCGCGGCGACGGAATCAACGAGCCGCGAAATTTCCTGGTGAAGCTCTTTCACGTCGCCTGCCGCATCGGAATACTTGGCATCGATCGAGCGCAACTGGCCAAGGTAGTCAAACGCATTGGCGATGCCGTTGCGCTGGGGCAGGAACGTCTCGAGCACGGGATGCACGAGGCTGATTTCCTCGATCATCATATAGTCACGGTCGTCATTGCGCACGTAATTCGCGAGGCAGACGTAGCGGCGGTCTTCGGGCGGCATCTCGGACAGATCGTCGAGACTGCGCAGGTCTTCGATCAACATGGCGACGCGATCGACGGCGAGTTGCGAGACGTAGTCGGGGCGGAACGGAACGATGACCTTGTCGGCGGTTTTCAGCGCGGCAAGGGCCGCGAATGACAGGCCCGGCGCGCAATCGAGGATGACGACGTCATAGTCGCCCTCGAAGCGGCGGATGAGGCTTTCCATGCGGCCGCGGACGCGGTTCGCCACAACTTCGGGGACATTGCTCTGATTGGCCTGCTTCAAATAGAGCTCGCCCTGGATATCTTCGAGCAGCAGCGAGCCCGGCACCAGTGAGATGGGTGCCGGCTTGCCGTTGGCGGCGGCAACATCACCGACGTTCTTGGCCACGTAATCGCGGGCGTTGGCAGGGATGCCGTCAAAAAGATCGTAGAAATAATCGGCAATGGTCCTTCCGGCCTTGCGCGCTTCGTTCCAGCCCTGGCCGCCCATCAGGATCAGTGAGGCGTTGCATTGCGAGTCGAGGTCGATCAGCAGAACGCGTTTGCCGCCGAACACGGCGAGGCCATGCGCCAGCATCACCGCGACCGTGGATTTGCCGACGCCGCCCTTACGGTTTGCGACCGCCAGAAACACTGCCATGATTGCGTTACCTCTCAGATCGCGCACGCCAATTCAGCCCTCTGCGGCGCGCGAACTACCAATAGCCGAGCTATGGGCCGATTCCATGTCGGTTCACCAGTCCGGACGCGGAAGCACTCAGCATGAGACTTTATTAGCGCTGTCTGCAACCCTTAGTGGAATTCCGTGCAAAATTCGGGTTCATTCAACCAAGGGGATGGAATGCGAAGGCGCGCTCGGGCATCTATGATGGCGCGAGAGGACGCGAGGGGAGCCGGTCGAAAGATGCGGCGCGTGTCGCTCCGCATATTCCAGCTCGGCGAGCGCAAGACATTGTTATGGGCTCGCTCACTCTGGGTGGACGGGAGGATCGAATGACCAGGCGCTATTTCGGAACGGACGGCATTCGCGGCCTCGCCAATCGCCACCCGATGACGGCGGAGCTTGCCCTGAAGGTCGGCATGGCAGCCGGAACCGTCTTTCGTTCGGGCACGCATCGCCATCGCGTCGTCATCGGCAAGGATACGCGCCTGTCGGGTTACATGTTGGAAGCGGCGCTGATGTCGGGTTTCACGTCGGTCGGCATGGACGTGTTCCTGCTGGGGCCGATGCCGACCCCGGCGGTCGCGATGCTGACGCGCTCGCTGCGCGCAGATCTCGGCGTGATGCTGTCGGCGTCGCATAATCCGTCGCACGACAACGGCATCAAGCTGTTCGATCCGGACGGCTACAAGCTGTCCGACGAGATGGAAAAGGATATCGAGGAACTGATCGAGGCGGACAGCCGCACGCTGCTGGTCGATGCCGATCGGATCGGGCGCGCGACGCGGGTCGAAAGCGCGCAGGAGCGCTACATCGAATTCGCCAAGCGGACGATGCCGAAGCAGCTTCGCCTTGCTGGGCTCCGGATCGTCATCGATTGCGCCAATGGGGCTGCGTACAAGGTCGCGCCGGAAGCGCTGTGGGAGCTGGGTGCCGAGGTTATCAAGATCGGGGTTGAGCCGAACGGTCTCAACATCAACTTGAACTGTGGTTCAACGTCGCCGGAGACGCTGGTCGAAAAGGTCAAGGAGTTGCGAGCCGACATCGGAATTGCGCTCGATGGCGACGCCGATCGGGTTGTGATCGTCGACGAGAAAGGCGAGATCGTTGACGGCGATCAACTGATGGCGGTGATCGCGGAGAGCTGGCATCGGACTGGCAAGCTGGCGGGTGGCGGCATCGTCGCGACGGTGATGAGCAACCTCGGGCTCGAGCGGTATTTGCGGTCGATCGGGCTCAGCCTGGCGCGGACTCCGGTCGGCGACCGGTACGTTACCGAGCACATGCGCAAACACGGTTTCAACGTCGGGGGCGAGCAGTCGGGCCATATCGTGCTGTCGGATTTCACGACAACCGGCGACGGGCTCGTTTCGGCGCTGCAGGTTCTGGCGTGTGTGGTGGCGACCGGTAAGACGGTGTCGGAAGTCTGCAATCGCTTTCGGCCGCTGCCGCAGATCCTGCGCAACGTTCGATATGCCAGCGGCCAGCCGCTCGAGGACACGCGCGTCGTCAAGGCGATCGAGGGCGCGAAGGCGAAGCTCGGGGAAAACGGCCGCCTCGTCATCCGGCCTTCGGGGACGGAGCCGGTCATCCGCGTGATGGCGGAAGGCGACGACGAGAAGGTCGTGTCGAGCATTGTCGGCGATATCGTCGATGCCGTTAAGTCCGCCGCCGCGGCGGCTTAATTCGTCCGTCATCAAGTCCGACGCTGAGATGTGAACTTGGGTCCCGGGTCTCGCAAGAGCTCGCCCGGGATGACAAGAAATGGCACTGTCAGTTTGTCATCCCGGACGAGCGAAGCGAAGAGCCGGGATCGAGGGCTAACAATGTTCGCCGCTCATACATACTTCGTGTACATCCTTGCCAGTCAACGCAATGGAACGCTTTACGTCGGCGTTACGAATGATCTAGTCCGGCGCGTTCAGGAACATCGCGAAGGCTTGGTGCCAGGGTTCACCAAACGTTATGGCGTAAAGGCGCTCGTCTACTATGAAGTCCACTCCGACATTTCCGAAGCTATTCTTCGCGAAAAGCGCATCAAGCGATGGCTTCGACCCTGGAAGCTTCAGCTCATCGAAGCCAATAATCCGCAGTGGGTGGATCTATGGGCGGACCTGACGTCAAATGTCTAAGTCTTCAGTTGTCGTCTACAACGCCGTTTACGACTTGTTAGGAATCCGGCTGCCGCTGCGTTTCACATTTCGACGGCGATTAATGCCTCTTTAAACACTCTCGGCAATATTCGGGTTTGGATTTTGAGCCGGTCGGTGCTTCGCGCCGGTCGTCTCCGATAGGGAACCCGCATGGCTTTTGCGCGCACAGTACCATTTCTTGGCGCTGCACTGGTATTCGGCGGCGCCATCGGCGCGTCGGCGGCAGATCTCGGCTCGCCCGATCTCAACACGGCGCCGACCATGGCGCCGATGCCGGGCGGTTACACCTGGAAATGGTATGTCCGGGCGGACGGTGGATATTCCTGGTATCCGACCCCCTCGATGAGCCTCAACGGTTTCGACAGTCACGAAACTAAGCAAAGCGGCGCCTGGACCGTGGGCGGCGGCATCGGCCAATATTACGCCTGGGGTTTCCGCGGCGACCTCACCATCGACCACATGTTCGACGCCAAGAACGATGCCGACTTCGACTTCGGCTCGACGCGCCTCGATTTCAATAGCACCGTCGTGCTGGCGAACCTCTATTACGAATTCAATCGCGACGGCCGCTTCATGCCGTATATCGGCGTCGGCATAGGCTGGGCGCATAACGAAACGAATTCGGGAACGGTTGTCGACGGCGGCGGCGCTTCTTCGATCGACGGACGATCGACAAATAATTTCGCGGCCGCCGCGATGGCGGGCGTGTCGTGGAAGCTCTGGGGCGGCCGCACGATGTACGTTTCGGGAAGCTCGAAAGATGGCGACCCGGTCGAGGTCAATACGGGCCATGCCGTCTATCTCGATTTCGGATACCGCTTTCTCTATCTCGGCGACGCCAAGACGGCTGCTTTCGATGCTGACGGCGCAACGGCGACAGAGACGCTCAAGCAAATCACCGCGCACCAGTTCCGTATCGGTGTGCGTTACGACCTGAATTAGTTCTCGTCGCGGGCGCGTTGCGCCCAAAGACGAATGAGTAGGCAGGAGCGGCTTTGCCGGTCTTGCTTGGAATGCCAACAGGTGCGGTTTGTACTGCGGTGTTTCGCGTTCGTGTGTCCACGTCACGCGTCGTGCGCTTCCCGTGAGGGGAGCGCACAGGACACCGAACGAAAGCCCGTTTTTCCCTCCCTTGGCTTTGTTAGCGCAAGCGTAGCGTTGAGCAGGGTCACGAGTGGCGCGCGTATTGTCAGCGGCGCCAAGATCAGAGGGTGGGGCTATGAAATCTGCGACAACGTGGATTGCGACGGCATTCGTTTTGGCTTTCGGTGCGGCGCCTGCGATGGCTGCCGACTGGGGTGGCGTCAAGGACATGGGAGGCGGGGTGCCGATCCCGGTTCCGGCTCCAGCGCCGGTGCCGACTTATGACGCGGATAGCGATTGGTATATCGGGCTGACGCTCGGCGGCAATCTTCTGACGGACGCGAATATCAAAGACATCGACATCGATAATCTCGGGGCGTCGAGTACTGCTCCGCTGGCGCGCAGTGGCAGCGATGTTCCTTCGCAGATGATTTATGGTCTCGTGTTCGGCCGTTACTTTACGCCGTCGCTGCGCTGGGAAGTCGCGATCGATTACTCCCCAGACACCCAGATCAGCCGCGACGGAACAGTCAATTACAGCGCGACGAACCGGGCGTTCAACACGGGCGATGGCGGCACCGATACGACGACCTATGACGTGGCTCGCCAGGAGACGGTGCAATTGTCACGAACCACCGCTCTGTTCAACGTTCTCTATGACATTCCGACGGGCACCCGCTTCACGCCGTATATCGGTGGCGGCCTGGGTGTCACTTGGCGGCGGATGACACGATCCTATTCGGAAGCGTCGGGCTGCACGGGGTCGAGCAACTCGCTTGATCCGACGCTTTATTCCGGCGGCGGTTGCTCGCCCTATCTTCCGACGGCCAGTTCGCTGTCGGGCTCGGACACTAAAAATCAGATCGATTTAGCAGCCGCCGTGCAGGCCGGCATCGCGACCGAACTGACCAATTCAATCATCTGGGACAACGGCTGGCAGATGCTGTGGGAGGGCGGCTCGCTGACGTCGTCGGCGTCCTCGATCGCCGGCACGAACAGGTTCTCGTTCAAAAACTCCGTCCTGCAGCAGTTTCGCTCCGGCATCCGCATCAAGTTCGATTAGAAAGCGCGCACCCTTGTGTTGCTTTGGTGCCGAAAGGCGGCCGTTCGCGGCCGCCTTTTTCTTTGTGCGGGCGTCATGCTAAGAGGCGCCGCATGCAGAAGCCTGTGAAACCGAAGACCAAGCCGGAACGGCCATTTTTTTCGTCCGGTCCGTGCGCCAAGCGGCCTGGCTGGACGCCGGACGCGCTTTCCGGCGCGCTAGTCGGACGTTCGCACCGGTCGGCGGAAGGCCGCGAGCGATTGCGGCTTGCGATCACGCGCACGCATGAGCTTCTGCGGCTGCCGCCGGGCTATCAGGTCGCGATTGTGCCGGGATCGGACACCGGCGCGTTCGAAATGGCGATGTGGAATTTGCTTGGGCCGCGCGGCGTCGATGTGCTGGCGTGGGACGTGTTCGGGCGGAACTGGCTGCGCGATGCGACGGCGGAACTGAAGCTGCCTGATCTCCGAACCTTCGAAGCCGAAGCGGGGCATCTTCCCGATCTCGGCAATGTCGATTTCGCGCGCGATGTGCTGTTCACCTGGAACGGCACGACGACCGGCGTTCGCGTGCCGGATGCAGAGTGGATCGCTGACGATCGCGAGGGACTTACCTTTTGCGACGCGACCTCGGCGCTGTTCGCCGAGCACATCGATTTCCGCAAGATCGACGTCCTGACCTTTTCCTGGCAGAAGGCGCTTGGCGGCGAAGGCGCGCACGGAATGCTCGTTCTGTCGCCGCGTGCACTCGATCGCCTGGCGTCGTATCGGCCGCCCTGGCCGGTGCCGAAGCTTTTCAGGCTGTGGAACAGCGACAGCATTCTTTACGACGTTTTCGAGGGCGTGACGTTGAACACGCCATCCATGCTGTGCGTCGAGGACTATCTCGACGCGCTTGCCTGGGCGCATGAGATCGGTGGTCTCAATGCGACGATCGCGAGGGCTGCCGCCAATTCGGCGGCACTCTACGATTGGATCGAGCGGTCCGATTGGGCAAAGCCGCTCGCGGTCGATCAAAGTACGCGATCGCACACGTCGGTCGCCATTCGGTTCGCCGAGCCGTTGCTGGCGGGGGCAGATGAAAGCGTGCGTCTTGATGTCATGCGAGAGATGGTGAGGCTGCTCCAGGACGAGGGCGTGGCGTTCGACGTCGCAGCCTATCGCGGGATGCCGGCGGGGCTCAGGATCTGGTGTGGGACGACGATCGAGACGCGAGACATCGTGGCGCTTCTCCCCTGGTTTGATTGGGCTTATGCGGAAGCGCGCGCCGCAGCGACGAAGGCTGGAAAATCATAAGATCCTTCTCGGAAACTGGTTAAAACCGGCGCTGTCAATGCCTTTTTCTCGGCTTCGCCATCGGCCATAATCGCCGGGGCCGCCAGCCGCGATGGCGATGCTTCTCAGCGTGTCAGAAACGATTCAAGAGGTCAGAGAGAGATGCGTCTTGTCTTAGCGGTGGTTTTCTTCGCCGCTTCCGCCGTGGTTGCGTTCGCCGACCAGGTTCCGGCGCCATCGACGGTCGATGCCGTGACAGTCTTTCTGTCGGGCGCGGAAGTTACGCGCCTTGCAAAGGCGCATGTCGACAAGGGCGAGAATACGATCGTTGTCAACGATCTTCCCGCGAGCGCCGTACCGGGATCGATCCGCGTCGAAGGCCGGGCGACGGGCAAGCTCGAGATCGGTTCGGTCGATACGGCGCAAAAACTTCTTCAGCACGCAGAAAGCGAAGCGGCCGACGCGCAACGCAAGGTTCTCGAAGACAAGATCCAGACTTTGAAGGATCAGCGCAAGACGGTCGAGGCTCAGGCCCACGCCGCCAAGACGCAGCAGAAGCTGATCGCCAATCTGGCGCAATTGCCGACGCGCCCGGCGCCGCAATCAGGGACGGCAACGCCGACCGACGACTGGACCAAAATTCTGGCGTTGATCGTGCAGGGAACGACGGATGCGAGCAAACTCGCGCTCGATGCGGAACAGAAGACTCGCGAGATCGATCGGCAGATATCGGACGCCAACACGCTGCTGTCGTCGCTTGCGCCGGCGCGGACCGAACAAACGGAAGTTCGCATTCATGTCATCGCGCAAAGTCCGCTCGATGTCGATTTGAGCATCCACTATCAGGTGCCCGATGCGGAGTGGTCGCCGCTTTATGATGCGCGGCTGGTGACGGGAACGAAGACCGAGCCGCCGAAGCTCTCGCTCGATCGCAGGGCCGCAATCACGCAGCGTTCCGGCGAGGACTGGAGCGGCGTCGCGATGCAACTTTCGACCGCGCGGCCGTCGGACGGTTCGTCGTCGCCGGACATCGATACGCAGTTCGTCGATTTCGAAGCGCCACCGAAGCCCGTTGCCGCAGCCGCGCCGCCACCGCCGCCAGCGCCGGTGCTGATGGAAAAACGCGCGGCAGCTCCCGCGCTCGGTGGTGCCGCCGATACCGCGGAAGCGCCGCTCGAGCCTGCGCCGATCGAAGAGACGGCCGCCCAGATCAAGAGCGCACCGTTCGAGGCGACGTTCGAGGTTCCGGGCCGCGTGACCGTCGCCGCAACGGGAGAGCCGAAGCGTGTCTTGCTGTCGACGGACGACAGTGAACCGGCGTTAAGCTGCCGTTCGGTGCCCAAGATCGACACCAACGCCTACCTTTACGCCAAGGTCAAAGTGGCCAAGGGTGCCCCACTGCTGCCGGGTACCGCCTATCTGTTCCGGGACGGAACCTTCGTTGGTACCGGCAATTTGCCGCTTTTGCGCCCCGGAGAGGACCACGATCTCGGTTTCGGCGTTGACGATCAGGTCAAAGTCAAGCATGCGGTGCTCGAGGACGTGCGCGGCGAGACCGGTATCATTTCGACGTCGCACGTCGACAGCCGGAATTTTCAGGTCAACGTCAAGAATATGCACGAGCGGCCGATCGACGTGACGATCCTCGATCGCGTGCCGGTCGCGCGTAACGACGACATCAAGGTCGAGATCGTGGGGCGGGTGATGCCGACGACCCAGAATGTCGACGACAAGCGCGGCGTCATCGCGTTCTCGGCGCGGCTCGAGCCGGACGAGGAGAAGATTTTCGAGTACGGCTATCGCGTATCGTGGCCGACGACGAAGTCGATCGTTTACGGGCCTTGAGGCGTCGCGCCCGAGGTCTTGGACGGTAACAAGCGGATATACCGCGAGGCCCTGGCTCAAGCCGGGGCCAAATCATGAGAAGGACGAGAAGGTTCAAGTCGAATGGCGAATGTCGTCGTGATCGGAGCCCAGTGGGGCGACGAGGGCAAAGGCAAGATCGTGGATTGGCTCTCGGAGCGCGCCGATGTCGTCGTGCGTTTCCAGGGCGGGCACAATGCCGGGCATACGCTCGTCATCGGCGGAAAGACGTTCAAGCTGTCGCTGCTGCCGTCGGGTGTGGTGCGGCAGGATAAGATGTCGGTCATCGGCAACGGCGTGGTCATCGATCCCTGGGCATTGGTCGGCGAGATCGAGCGCATCAGGGAGCAGGGTATCTCGATCACACCTGAAAATCTCAAGATTGCGGAGAATGCGGCGCTGATCCTGCCGTTGCACCGGGAACTCGACCTATTGCGCGAGACGGCGGCGGGCACCGAGAAGATCGGCACGACCGGCCGTGGCATCGGCCCTGCGTATGAAGACAAAGTCGGCCGCCGCGCCATCCGGTTCCAGGATCTGGCGTCGCCAGCGACGCTCGGGCCGAAGGTCGATCGGCTGCTTGCGCATCACAACGCGCTGCGCCGTGGCCTCGGCCAGGAGGAGATTTCGAAAGAGAAGCTGATCGCGGAGCTTGTCGAGATTGCGCCGAAGGTGCTGCCGTTCGCCGACGTGACCTGGGAATTCCTGGACAAGGCATGGCGCGAGGGTCAGCGTATTCTGTTCGAGGGCGCGCAGGGCGCGCTGCTCGATGTCGATCACGGCACCTATCCGTTCGTGACGTCCTCAAATACGGTGGCCGCGCAAGCTTCGACCGGATCGGGGATCGGGCCGCGCCATGTCGGCTACGTTCTCGGCATCGCCAAGGCTTATACGACGCGCGTCGGCTCAGGGCCGTTTCCATCGGAGCTGACGGATGCCATCGGCGAGAAGATCGGCGAGCGGGGGCGCGAGTTTGGCACCGTGACGGGACGCAAGCGCCGCTGCGGCTGGTTCGACAGCGTGCTCGTGCGGCAGGTTGCGAAGGTGTCGGGGATCGACGGCATCGCGCTGACGAAGCTCGACGTGCTCGACGGTTTCGAGACGATCCGGATTTGTGTCGGTTACAAGCTTGGCGGAGAGACGCTCGACCGTCTGCCCGCAAGTGCCACGGCGCAGGCGCAGATCGAGCCGATCTACGAGGAATTCGAGGGCTGGTCGGAATCGACCTATGGCGCGCGACGCTGGGCGGACCTGCCGGCGCAAGCGGTGAAATACGTTCGCCGTGTCGAGGAGCTGATCGAATGCCCGGTCACGCTTCTGTCCACGAGCCCGGAGCGCGATGATACCATTCTGATGAAGGATCCGTTCGTCTGATCCGGCGACCTCGGGGGAGTACATGTTCTTCGTCGCGTCGAAGGTGATCTTCTTCTTCATCCAGCCGTCGAACGTGGCGTTTTTCGCGTTGCTGCTCGGCGGCCTTCTGATGTTTCGGCATCCGCGCTGGGGGAAGCGATTTCTTGCCGTGGGGCTCGGCATCGTCGTTCTGTTCGGCTTCCTTCCCGGCGGCAATCTTCTCGTGCTCCCGCTCGAAGAACGTTTCGGCTCGCGCGTGGAGCCGGTGCCGGTGGGGAAGATCAGCGGCATCATCCTTCTCGGTGGCTTCGAGGACATCGCGGTTACCAAGGCGCGCGGCGCACTCGCCGTCAACGAGGCGGCAGAACGGCTGACGGAGACGCTTCGGCTGGCCAAGGCGTTGCCATACGCAAAGATCATTTTCACCGGCGGTAGCGGTTCACTGTTCGGCGGTAGCGGCGTCGCCGAGCCCGTCCGGCAGTTTTTCATCGATGCCGGGATCGCACCGGATCGGATCGTCATCGAGAAGGATTCCCGCAACACTTACGAAAATGCGGTGTTCACGAAGGCGCTGCTGAAACCGTCGCCGGACGATCGCTGGGTGCTCGTGACTTCGGCGTATCATATGCCTCGGTCGGTCGGGATTTTCCGCAAGGTCGGATATAACGTCGTACCCTATCCGGTCGATTTCCGGACCAGAGGCTGGCAGGATGCGCTTAGCCCATTCGACAGCATCGCGGACGGTTTGAAACGGACGGATCTCGCCGCGAGGGAGTGGATCGGCCTTGTCGCCTATTGGCTGTCAGGGCGAACCTCGGCGCTGTTTCCAGGTCCCTGACAGGCGGCCGTTCGGCGCAAACGGCTATTGCCCGAGAATGATGCGTGGCTTGTGACGCGGTCTCGGCAACGTTGGAAGCGGCGGTCCGAACAGCGGCTGGACCATGTTGTAGTTTGGCCCTGCTGCACCGCCGCTGTTGCTGCCATTCCAGCCGGAATCCGGTCCGAGCATGGTGTCGGGCGGCAACGTCGGCCCAAGCCGGTCGACCGGGGCCACGGGCACATCTCCTGCCGCCGCCCGCGGGCCCGAGCCCGAACGTGGTTCTGCATCGGCAATGCCCGAGAACAGGGCGACGATGGCCGCAGCGGCACCTGTCAGGGCGAGAGGTCTCATCTGGTTGTCCTCGGCGTGAGACGTAAATTTCCCATCAGCAGATTAAACTCTGCAGCTGCCGCGGAAAAGAACCATCCGGCCGTATCCTGGCCGCTGCTGCTTAAAGGGCACAATCGGCTCGCAAACGCCATTATGGGCCTCAGGTGGCGATCGATGACGTAATCGGGTCGATGGTGATGATGCCGTTCGACGAGCTGGAACTGCCGTTCAGAATTTGAAGAACGGGCGAGGTCGAGGCGACGTCGGAATTGTTGATGTCGTAAAGAGCCGAGAACTGGGCGATCAACTTGTTTACCTTGGTGGGGTCCTGGAGGTCGTCAAGATCGAGTCTCTTAGTGATCATCGCGGCCTGAACGTCGATATCGGCATTCGACATGTAGGTCGATAAGCCGAGCGCGGTCTGCGCGAACTGCAGAAGCGCTTTATCGCCCAGGATCTGATAGGCCGACGTGATGGACGAAGCCTTCTTCAAGAAGTAAAGCGCGAGCTGGGCGCCGGTGCTTTGGTCGCCGGCTTCCGTTTCCATCGTCTGTTCGAGATAGCCGGCTGTGGTGGCGACGAGATCACTGCGGTCTTGAACCTGGTTCTTCGGCACACTCAGGGTCTTGCCGTCGGTGCCGAAATTGAACGCGACATCTAGCGCTTTGTATGCGGCGTTTTCCGACTGGTTGATGTAGCTGTCCGGATCGGTTGGGTCGCTCGTCAGTATCTTGCGCAACTGCGTGGTCGAGAGATTTGCCTTCGACAGCCCGTATGCGCTCAGAGCGTAATTGACGAGGCGGCTGTCTTTCAGGAAGTCGTCGACGTTCGTGATCGTACCAATCGTGCTGGTGTAATACGTACTCTCGGTCGTCGCTGCCGTCTGTTGCGCAGTCGCGGTGGCGCCATCGGCGACCGCCCCGCCATTATTCGTCGTGTAAAGCGTAACGATCGACGTCAGGTTGGAGTTCGTCTGTGCGAGCGATGCTGTTTTGGCGTTGCCGTCGGAATCGAAATTGAAGTCGCCCGCGAGCTTGATGTAGGCCGCGTTATGAGACTGATTGGCGAAGCTGTTGGGATCGCTCGGATCGCTCGTCAGGATCTTCGTCATCGTGTACTTCGTCATCGTATCGGCATCGAGGCCATAGGCGCTGATGAGGAAGTTATAGGCGGTGGTATCCAGCAGATCAGATACGGTCTTGACGCCTTCCACCGCATCCTTGTAGCCCGAGATAGCGTTGTCGTTTGAGGTTTGCAGGGTGTCGTCGAACGTATCCGAATAGAGATTGACGAGGCTGGTGGTCTGAGCCGTCGTCTGCGCGCTTCCGTTGACCGTTCCGTCGGTGTTGAAGCTGAAGAGCTGCGCGAGCTTTTTGTATGCGGTGTTGGTCTGCTGGTTAGCGACGCTGCTGGAATCGGACAGGTCGCTCGTCAGCACCTGCTTGATCAAGGTCTTCGAGGCCGTGGCCGGTGTCAGGCCGACGGCTGTCAGCGCGACATCGTAGAGGGCGTAATTGTTGATCAGGTCGTCCGCCGAGGTAACGCTCGAAATGGCCGACTTGAAGTATTGGATTTTGTAAGATTCCGCAGCGGCGGTGGAACCGGTGCCGGTGGCGTTGAAGTACTGATAGACCGTCGTCGAAATATTGGCGGACGATTGCGCCGTGCCGTTGACGCTGCCATCGGTATTGAAGTTGAACGCCTTGGCCAGTGTTTGGTAGGCGCTGCCCATCGTGTTCGCGGTGCTATTGGAATCGGACAGATCGCTGGTCAGGACGGCGCGGATCGTCGATTTCGACATTAGGTCGGGATCGATTCCGTAAGATCTGACGGCGACGTCATAGAGGCGCGGATTGGCGAGGAGCTGATCGACGGATGTGATGTTTCCGATGTTCGCCTGATAGTATGTCGCCTCAGTGGACGCCGCGTTGCCCTTGTTGACCTGGGCCTGGGTGTAAAGGTCGATGGTATCGTCTTCGTCGGTCGAGTTCTGGGCGATGACAGCCTGATCGGCGATCGTGCCGTCGGTGGAAAATTGATAGGCCTTCGCGAAGGCGAGGAAGCGCGTGTCGGTGAGCTTATTGACGAAGCTCGTGCTGTCGCTCAGGTCGCTCGTCAAAACCTTTTTCATGAAGGCCTTGGCATAGGTCATGTCGCTCAGGCCATACGCTGTCATCGCATAGGAGAACAGGCGCGTGTTGTTCATGAAATCATCGACGGACGTCACCTTGCCGATGTTGTCCTGATAATATTTCTGCGCGCTGGAAACGTCGGGCTCGGCGCCGATGCGGGCGTATGTCTTCGTGAGATTGGCGGCGTAGCTCTGATAGAGCAGGTAAGTCGAAATCATCGCCGGCGTTCTCGTTTCAATGCTCGGGTTCGGCTGACTTTCGAATCCGCAGCTTGCGCGGGCCTGCCGCAAGCGGGTTATTGCCGGATACAACTCAAGTGAGCGCGCTTACGCCGAATCGTCGGCGGATTCGGTTACGGGGTCGTTACGATTTCGAGGTCCGGGGGCCGCTTCAGCCAAGTTTTCCGGCTGGTGGCTCTGCAACTACAAGGCCACGATAGTCGCCCAGTGCATTGGGCGCGAGTTCGCAGGCAAGAATGCGCTGCGGGTTGACGGGGCCCGGGAAAACAATCTGCCCCATCGGCACGACGTTGAAGCCGAAGCGGCCGTAATAGGGGCTGTCGCCCACGAGGACGACGAGCCGCGCGCCTCCGGTGCGGGCGGCGTCAAGGGCGGCGATGATCAGCTTGCTACCGAGGCCGAGGCTGCGATGGTCGCCGTCAACGGCCACTGGGCCGAGCAGGACCGCGCCGGACTTGCCCCCGATGGCGATTTCGGTGTTCCGGATCGAAGCAATGATGTCGTTGCCGAGACAGGCGACGAGGCAGAAGCGTGAGATGTGCCCCTTGCCCTCGCGTACCCGATAGGCCGATCGGGCAAAGCGTCCCGGGCCGAAGACGCGCGCATGCAACCTCGATATCTCGGCGAGATCGGCAGGCTGTGCGGGACGTATGGTCAGGGACGGGGACATGCTTGGACACGAAAGGATTGAAGACCGGAGCCGATAGGCAGGCGCGGCTTCTATCACACTTGCGAAATTGTGCGATCCTCCGTTACGCGGCGAATTCGCTCGGCCGCGGACGGGCAAACGTCCCCCGGCAGCGCGTGGGCTGGAAAAAAGCTTGGCTCCGGGGCTGACGCTGCTGCCCGGCGCCGCCAATGCCGGACGAGGCACAGTCCTGTTTGCTCGTATTTGCCGCGGGCGTAAAAGAATGCCGGCTCGGGTCTGCCGTTAACCTCGATGCCTAGGGTCCCGAGGAGCCGACGCAGTGCCATGTCGAAACTTTCGTCTTTCAGCACCTGTCCGATTGGCAATTCCCAGTTGCCGCCACTTTCGTTCCGGACCATGAGAACGCGTCCCGTTTCATCGACGATGCAGGCTTCGACCGAAAGGCGCAACCCACGCACGATCCGCCAATATTTCTGAAAAACGCGGGAAATCCACCGAGCTGGAAGGGATCTGTCTTCTCTCGCCCGGAAACTCCCGTTCTGGTTTGCGTCGCTGGACATTTCCCAATCGCAAGGTGAAGTTGACGTTGCCCACCTCAATATACCTCTCCCGCCGCAAATGACCGAAGCTTTCACGCTCGCGCACTTTTCCGACGTGCACCTGCCGCTCGCGCACGGCGTGGGATGGCCTCATCTCAATGCGAAGCGCGCACTCGGCTATATGAACTGGATCAGGAAGCGGCGGCATGTCCATCAGAGAGCGGTCGTCGACAGGCTCATTGACGATGCCAAGGCGCTGCGGCCGGACCATATCGCCATCACCGGCGATCTCATCAACCTCGGGCTGCCACGGGAATACGAGACGGCGCTCGATTGGCTGGAGAAAGTGGGCGCGCCGGAACGCGTGACGGTCGTTCCCGGCAATCATGACATCTATTCCGCATTACGCGGCGATCCCGGCGTCGGGCGATGGGCGGCCTACATGGGCGGCGAGGGGGATACGCTGGCATTCCCCTTCGTCCGGCGGGTCGGACCGATCGCGCTCGTCGGATTGAATTCAGCGGTTGAAACGCCTCCGTTCCGTGCGAGCGGCAAGCTCGGCCAACACCAGCTCGAGATCGCGGCCGAGATGCTCGATGCGCTCGGAGAAGAAGGTGCCATTCGCGTCGTGCTCATCCATCATCCGCCGTTGCCGAATCTCGCGCCGCCGCGGCGGGCGTTGAGCGATGCAGCGCATCTTGCTCATCTTCTCGAGCGCGGCACGGCCGAACTCGTGCTCTACGGTCATAATCACAGAACACGCGTCGACTGGCTGCCGTCGAGCCGCGGCGCTATTCCCGTCGTCGGCATCGGTTCGGCATCGGCGGCTGTTCCGCACGGAGATGAGCCGCTGGCGAACTATAATCTTTTCACATTCTTCAGAAACGAGAACGGACTGCGCATCCGTCATATCGTTCGCGGCATTGACGGCGCGGACTTGAGTGTGAAGAAAATCGGCGAAATGATTTTGACACCGCCCGCGTAAATTTCCGCGCGATGTCGCGTGCTGAATTGCGTCGCGGCCAAATGCCACGCGGGAAAGAAAACGCGCGGTTCAACATCTCTTCTACGACGCGCTTTTGCGGCACGTATTCGAACGTCTGCTTACGCTCTGAGCACGTATGACGGTGCCGCCGCTCACAGGATGGGCAAGAAACGCGCGACGAGTCCGTGTAATATTTCCGCGCTAGTGAATAATGTGGGTGAAAGCCCCTGTCGATCTGCCGCGACGCCGATGACACAAGCTTGCCGCGAGCAGCAGTGATATGATCTGGCGCTGGCTTTCGTTGTTTGGTGGCCTGCGGGGAGCAATGGCAAAACCTGTCGACATCAATCTCGCTCTTCAGGGCGGTGGAGCACATGGCGCCTTCACATGGGGCGTGCTCGATCGTCTGTTGGAAGACGATTCACTCCAATTCGGTTGGATCAGCGCGACGAGCGCAGGTGCGGTCAACGCCGTCGCGCTGGCTGCGGGTCTCGCGGAAGGCTCGCGTGCAAAGGCGCGCGAGAAGCTGTTCAAGATCTGGCACGCGATCCATCAAGCAGGCGTGCCGGACCTGACGCGCCTCAATCCGTTCCTCAACGGTCTCGTACGTCCGTCGCAATTGACGACGCATCTGGCGACGATGTTGTCGCCGTACGAGTTCAACCCGCTTGGTTTCGATCCGTTGCGGCGGCTGATTACCGAGCATGTCGATTTCGAGCTCATCCGCGCGAAGTCGCCGGTTGAATTGCTGATCGCAGCGACGCATGTCGCTACCGGCAGGGCGCGTCTTTTCCGGCAGGACGAAATTACCGTCGATGCAGTGCTTGCTTCGGCCTGTCTGCCGGTGATGCACCATGCCGTCGAGATCGAGGGCGCAGCCTATTGGGACGGCGGCTTCTCGGCCAACCCCGATCTCGTCACGCTGTCGAGCGAAAGTCCCATTTCCGATACGCTTCTGGTAATGGTGTCGCCGCGCGTCAACGAGCACCTGCCGACGACGGCGCGCGATATCTCAAACCACGCGAACCGGTTGACGTTCAATGCGCCGCTCCTGCGCGATATCGAAGTCATTACGGCGGTGCGCGAGACGTCGGGAGCGTTGCTTGCCAAGGGACGGCTGGCGCCGATCTGCCGCCACAGGTTCCATCTGATCGACGGCGGTCCGATCACGGGGACGCTCAATCCCGAGACGACGCTGAAGCCCGACTGGGACATCATCACCTATCTGCATGGTGCGGGCCGTAATCACGCCGAGAAATGGCTTGAAGTCGCGCGCTCGGCGGTCGGGCGGCTCGAAACGGTCGATCTCGCGAATTACTTCTTCCCGCCGGTCGAGGACGGCATTCAGTTCCGGACGGTTTCGTCGCCCAAGCGACCGGCGCAGCGGCGCGGCGTCGGCGTCAAGCGCGCAAAATAGGCTTCGACGCAACCATCCGGCGGCCCGCTCGTTTCGATCCTATAGAGCGAGGACCGCTGGTAATGGGTCATGGCAGGAAAGCTATACTGAATCTGCTGGCGATGATTGTGCCTTTGCTCGCCCTCATCGCAGCGAGCATACCCGCGAACGCCGAACCGCTGCGGCTCGCTTTTCTAGGCGTCCGGCTGCAGAACGACAACGCAGCGTTCGAGCCGACGACGGATGCGGAACGCAATCGCATGACGACGACAGGCGAACAGTTCACTGATGCGCTTGCGGCGTCGGGCGGCTACCAAATCGTGCCCCTGACCGACGACATCCGATCAAAGCTCGTGCACGGTCAGCCGGCAGGCCAATGCGGCGGGTGTGAGGCCGATTATGGAAAAGCGCTGAAAGCGGATCGTGTCGCGTGGATCATGGTGCAGAAAGTCTCGAACCTGATCCTCAATATGAATGTTTATATCGTCGATCCGGCGAGCGACAAATACACCTTCGTCAAGAGCGTCGACATTCGCGGCAACACCGATCAATCGTGGTCGCGAAGTCTGGCGTATCTGCTCAACAATTATTTCTTTGAGCGGAAGGCGTGACGGACTGCTGTTATCCGACGAGGCGGGCATAGCCTTCGGCGACGGTTTCATCGAGCAGCCGCTTGTAGGCCGCGAAAGCGGGATTACCCGGCGTGATTTCACCGAACGCGTCGGTGTCGAAGTTCTGTCGCTGGGCGTAGAGGATCGGTGTTGCGACGGGAATGAAGGTCGCGCGTTGCTTGTTGAGCGTCGTTATGATGCCGCGCATTTCGCCGGCGCGATCGAGCTGCGAGACGACGACCATGCGCATCGCGCCCTTGGTCAGCGAGACGAGGTGAATGAAGCTCGACGATGCGGGAATATAAAGCCGGCCGCGATGGGCATACGGCGCATCGGGCCGATCACGTTCCTGGAACAGCAGGCTCGGCCATTCCGGATCCCAGCTGATGTCGGTGCGATAGGCGACAATCGTGTCCGGCAGCGAGAATGAGCGCCGCAGCGTCAGATAACTGCCGATGTAGTGGTCGACAGCCGCCTGCGTATAGGCGCCCATATAGATCGGGGCGATGCCGCCGCCGTTGCCCCTCAATTCGAGCGGGCCGTTGACGCTTTCGACCGCGACCGTCTCGCCGTGCCAGGCGTCGCGAAGGCCATGGAAATCGAGTCCCAGCACCATGCAGACATCGAACAGTGTCTGATCGCGGACCGATCGGCCGCCGAGTAGGTTCTGAATGGTCTTTTCGTGGCAGTCGGAGGCGTCGGCAAGCTCAGCCTGCGTCAGCTTTTTCTCGACCATTGCCGTTTTGATGCGGTCGAGCGCTTCAAAACGGGTGGTGGCGGGTGCGATCGGGGCTGCGGCTTTCTTCATGGACCACGAGTTTCGATGCGCGGCGACAAATGCCGCCGATACCGGAAATTACCGATTTTTTCCGGTCGGAAGCAATCGGAATCGAAGGCGAACTGCGGTCTTCCTGCGGTTGCCGCTTCCTGGGGTCTGACAGGCTCAAGTTTCCGCGGCGATTTCGGCATTCTGCTCATCACCACCGCTGGGGTGGAACGGCGCGCACCAGATGCGCGACAGTTTGAAGGAGATGGGCACCATGTCGGACACGATCACTTTGAAATTGGCGGCGGCGGTTTCGGCTGCTTCGCTGCTCGGCCTTGCAGTCATGGCGGCTGGAGCGTCCCCCGCCGCGTCACAGGAATTCGATTGCCGGAACGCGGAAATCGCATCTGAACGGACGATTTGCGGAAGCGACAGGCTTTCGGCGCTCGATGAGCGCATGAATGCGCTTTATGCGGATTTGAGAGCGGCTTCAGGAAGCAAATATGAACGCGCCGATCTCAAAAGCTATCAACGGCAGTTTCTCGATGCGCGCGACGGCTGCGGGCGTGATGCCGAATGCATCAAAGGGGCGTATCTCGATCAGATCAGCGTTCTGGAATCGCGCCTGGAGCGGGCCTATCGCCGGAGCGAGCGCTGAGCGACGGTTTCGACGCGGGCCGGCTGGTCGTCCCGGTCGACCACCTCTAATCTGACGTCCGCCAGACCCTTGTCGGTGATGCGGAGATCTTCTGCGGCTTTCTCCGACAAGTCGATGACGCGTCCCGGCTTGAATGGGCCACGGTCGTTGATGCGGACGATGACGCTGTCGCCGGTGTCGACCCTGGTCACACGAACGCGGGTGCCGAAGGGCAATGTCCGATGGGCGGCCGTCATGGCGGTCGGATCGAACGTCTCTCCGGTGGCGGTCCGGGTACCCGCGCTTATGCCGTAGAAGGAGGCTAGGCCCTTCATCGCGTGGTCGGGCGCGGGTTTGGCAATGCCGTCCGAGATTGGGCCGTGAAGGGCATAAGGCTTATCCGACGGGCCGCCGGATGCGATCTGATTTGGGTGTTTGAACGAGGGGTTCGCCAACGTGATCTTGGCCTGCCAATGATCGAACTGGGCGGCCGTGGGCTTTGGCGGATCGGTTTCGACGACGGTTGACCAGGCGCCGTTACCGGCCGCATCGGCGGCGGCTTTGGCTGGACCCGAAAGGGCGTCAGACAGCGATTGGGCCTGCGACAGGCTCGATCCTGCGACGGCCGACAAGCCGACCCCAATGGCAACAAAAGCCACGCGTGTACTTCGGCGCACGCACATCCCCCCGGACGTCCCCTCGAATCAGTCTGATTATGACGATTCCAATGGCGGAAAAACGTCGGGAGGCGCTGGTTATCCAACGCCTCCCGAACATTCAGTCTGAGCACAAGCCCTTAGTTCAGGACCTGGAGCGATACGCGGGCAACGCCGGCTCCGGTCATGCTGATCGCACGAGCCGCGCCGCGCGACAGGTCGATGACGCGACCACCAACGAACGGACCGCGATCATTGATCGTGACGACGACCGACTGGCCGTTCGACTGGTTCGTAACGCGAACGCGGGTGCCGAAGGGCAGTGTGCGGTGAGCGGCTGTGAGGCCATCGGGATTGAACCGCGCGCCGGAAGCAGTCTGCTGGCCCTGCCAATAGTAGGACGCCATGCCACCGCCCGAGCCACCGCCGGAGGCGTAGTGGCGCTTCCGCGACGGAGCCTGTGCATAGTGCTTCCGAGACGCCTTGTAGGCGTACCGGGAGTTCGATGACTTGTGGTAGGATTTATAAGACGACTTGCGATAGGTAGCCTTACGGTATGTGGCTTTCTGGTGCGAGGAACCGCAGACATACTCTGCGCCTTGACACTTCCAGGCCGCATTAGCGGGCATGGCAGCAACCGTAACCCCGGCCAGCGCGAACGCGGCTACCGCGATTGTTGAACGCATAATGCACTCCTTCATCGGGAGCAGCAGTGGTGGTGGGTCGAATGGGCGGTTTCCCCCGCCCGCGATCGGCTAAGGCGACCACGGGTCAACCGCCTCGGTGGCGGCACCGTCATTAGTGTTGGGAGAAAGTAGCCCTTGTTTGGAAACCCCTGTTTGACCCGTACCTGAACTCCAGAACCCAGTTCGTTACTGCTGCCCGTGCTTGTTGACTGGGGTTACCCCCGTCCTGGCTCGCGACAACGAGCATCGGGAGCACATGCGGTCAACCCATCGCTGCTACCACCTTTTAACCATAATTCGTAACCTGCGGAAAAGTATGATTTATTTTAACCGCATCTTTAGGTTGCGCGACGCCAGGTCGCAGAAATTCCGGGCTTTTAGCGGAACGAAAACGTTAACGGGCACGGCGCCGTATTTCGTTTACCAATCAGTAAGCTAGCAAGTCGGGGACGGAAGATCTTCCGCGCACGCCATTTGCGCGCGATTGGCTTGGCCTCCAATCGGCGGGGATAGATCGGTGTCGAGTTTGGCATTCTGTAAATGAGCGAGCAGCCGGAAGCGGTCGTTGGTCCTTCATTCGCTGAAGCGCGAAACGCCTGGGCGCGTATCGGTCTGATGTCGTTTGGCGGACCGGCGGGGCAGATCGCGATGATGCATAAGGTCATTGTCGACGAGAAGCGGTGGCTCGATGAAGAGTCGTTTCTGCTGGCGTTGAACTTCTGCATGCTGCTTCCAGGGCCGGAGGCGATGCAACTCGCGACCTACACCGGGTGGCGACTGCACGGAACGCGCGGCGGGTTGGCGGCAGGCCTGCTGTTCGTTGCTCCCGGTGCGCTGATCATCCTGCTGATCACGATCCTCTACGCGAACTTTGGAAGCGTGCCTCTCGTGTCTGCGCTGTTTGGGGGGATCAAGGCTGCGGTGCTGGCAATCGTCGTCGAGGCGTTGCTGCGGATTGCGGGACGATCGCTCAAGGGCTGGACCGAATGGTTGATTGCGGCGTTTTCGTTCGTCGCGATCTTTCTAATCAAGATCCCGTTCCCGCTGATCGTGCTGGCTGCTGCAGTTATCGGGTTCGGCAAAACGCTTTTACAGGCGCCGCGCGAGGTTGCGCCGCTGCCTGCGATGGCGGCCGTTCCAATTGTGACGACGCTCAAAACCGTCAGCATCTGGGTGGCAGTCTGGACGCTTCCCTTGGCCGCCATTGCGCTGCTTTTCGGGTTTGAACATGTACTGGCGCAGCTCGCCGCCTTTTTTTCGAAGCTTGCGGTCGTAACGTTCGGCGGCGCCTACGCCAGCCTTGCCTACATGGCACAGGCAGTCGTCGAAACGTATCGATGGCTGAAACCCGGTGAGATGCTGGACGGCCTCGGCCTCGCAGAGACGACGCCGGGTCCGCTGATCCTCGTCAACGAGTTCGTCGGCTATCTCGCTGCGGCGCGTCACGGTGGAGGATCGCCGCTGGGCTTCGGGGTTCTCGGGGCCGTAGTGACGCTCTGGGCGACGTTCGCGCCGAGCTTTCTTTTTGTTTTTGCCGGCGCGCCTTACGTCGAACGACTGAAATTCGCGCCGCGCCTCAAGGGGGCGCTATCGGCGATCGGAGCGGCGGTAGTCGGCGTCATTTTCAACTTGTCGCTCTGGTTCTCGCTGCACGTATTTTTCCGAGCGCGCACGGAATTGACGCTCGGACCGTTGCGGCTCGAGGTGCCAACGCTGGCCAGCATTGATTTTGCGGCCGTAGCGCTGGCCGTGCTGGCTGCGATATTGCTTTTCGTATTGCGTCTGGGCATCGTCGCGACGCTCGGCATTTCAGCAATCGCGTCTCTCATGCTGGGGCTGTTTGCGTGAGCACGCTCAGAGCCAGCCCTTCCTTTTGAAATAGAGGTAGGGGATCAAGCCCGACACGAACATGAGGAAGAGCGCCATCGGATAACCGAATGGGAAATCGAGCTCGGGCATATTCTTGAAGTTCATGCCGTAGATCGATGCGACCAGAGTCGGCGGCATCAGCATCACGGCCATGACCGAGAACAGCTTGATGATCTGGTTCTGCTCGTTTGAAATCACGCCGAGGGTGGCGTCGAGCAGAAAGCTGGTCCGGGCCGAGAGAAAGCGCATGCTCTCCATCAACGACAGAATGTCGTGATTGGCGGCCTCGATGCGGCCGAGCACGCGCGGATCATCTTTGCGCTCGCGGGCGGCGTTGGCGAAATAAAGCGAGAGACGATGGAGGGACATGGCGCTTTCCTGCGCTCTGGCGGTGATATCGCCCTCCTTGCCGACGGTTCTCAGAATGACGTCGAGGCGGCGATTTTGCGTCGCCTGACCTTTCTGGGCGAATACGAGCGGGGCAATGCGTTCCACTTCGTCCTGGATGCGTTCGATCAGATCGGCTTGCCGTTCGATCAGCATTTCGAGCAGGCCGATGAGGACGCCGGCTCCTGTCACGCAATCGACATCGCCTTTGGCGGCGCGTGCGACATAGACCGGGAAGGCCTTCGGCTCAGCATACCGCACGGTGACGAGGTGAGACCCGGAAAGAATAAAGGTGATGACCGAGGTCAACGGCGCCTCCTGCACACCGGAGTGCAGAATAATGCTCGTCATGTAGTAGGCGCCGTTTTCTGTGTAAAATCGGTTCGACGCCTCGATTTCGCGCATCTCCGAGCGCGTCGGCACTTCGATGCCGAGGGCCTGCTCGATGGCTTTGTCTTCGTCTTCGCCGGGATTCACCAGGTCAATCCAGACGCTGGTGGCGAGGTCGCCGGGTTCGGTGCGCTCTATCAATTTGCCGCCGGCGGCGTCATAGACCGTTATCATTGATTGCAACCTTATCGCGTCAGGCGTGGTGCGGAAGTGCTAGCTAAGCCTCGATATGCCGGACCGGGAGCCATTTCATGTCAGCCGGCGTCCTGCAAGTCTGCTAAATGGACAAGATCGATTCACCGGAGCTGTCGGCGGAGACGGGCATCCGGAAAAGGGCGAATAAAGCTTTAATGGAGAAGACACATGTCTCCACGATCGGCCATCACCGTAGCTGCGGCGGGCGTCGTCATCGGTATCCTCAGCGTGCCGGCCGAGGCCAAAATCGTTTGCAACAAAGGCTTTCAGCAGGTCGCGGGCTCGTGGCTCTCGACGCCTTATTGCAGCGATGCGTACGTCGCGGAAGTGGCGCGCGCCTATGGTTTCAGCGCGTCGGCGGACAAGGTTCGCAATAATCCGATGTTCAAACAGCGGCTGTGCCGCTTCATCGGACAGGACATCCGGATCAAGGAATCCTGTGACGAGGTCAATCCGAATTCGCGTGGCCGGTTCTAGCGGGAAGTCTGTGGACGTAAGAACGGCGACGAGCGCTTGCGCGTCCGTCGCCTTGTGTTTCTTGCAAGCCGCAGAAAGCTCAGCTCAGATCCGGCGTGACTTCGCCGACGTCCTTGGCTCGACGGACGCTGCCATCGAACTGCGCACCTTCGTCGATCGAAAGCGTCTGCTTGACGATGTCGCCGTCGACACGCGAGGTCGCGTTGAGATTGACGGATGAACCTTTGAGGGCGCCGCTGACCTCGCCCTGAACCGTGATCGTGCGCGCGGTAATTGTGCCGACGACGCTGCCGGTTTCGCCGACCGTTACAGCCTCGCCGTGAACATCGCCCTGGATATGTCCGGCGATGAGCAGCGAGCCCTTCGTCTTGATGACGAGTTGGTGTCCGGCGATCGTGATGTCCTGTCCGAGAACGGATGTCGGAGCATCGATGGCGTGGTTGTGGGTGTGTGTTGATGTTTGTTGGATCGGCGATCCGAAGAGCGGCGGAGCCGGAGCTTTGAGCGGCGCCATTGCCGGTGCTTGCGGAGAGAGTGTCTTGGCTGGCTCTGCGGCGCGTGGTTCCGGCGTCGCTGCGCGGTTGAACATCGGTTTACCCCCAACAAAAAACGAGTGCTGTCGCCCTTCCCCGCTCGAGCTTCAGCTTGGTCACGCTAGTTTGGGGAGATTATGTCCAAGTTTGCGCTGGCGCCAGAATTGTTTCGCCGCGCCCGCGCAGATTTCGAAAAAAAGGGCCGCCCTTGCCCGGCAGCCCTCTCATTTCATTCGCTCGGATTTCGTTAACGCCACAGATCGACGAACGGGGCGACGACATGTGTTCCGTGGCGGCCGTCGTAGACGTGAACGAATGGCGCATCGACCACGGTCCGGTGTCCACTTTCGACGCGCGTGAAGGGTGCATGGACGACATGGCGGTGATCATAATGGTGGCGATACCGGTAATCGCCGCGATCGTAGCGATCATTGACCTTGAGGACGCGCGTTGATCCAGCGGAAACTCCCGGCTTGGCGGCGGGCAGTGCACTGGCGGCGGAGGCCGCGATCAGCGACGCGGCAACTGCAGAGATGATGGTAAGAGGACGGGAAAAAGCCGTCATGACAAAACTCTCTCGTTTTCTGTTCCTACGCTTTCGTAACGGCTGAGGTGAGCGTTCGGTTCGCAAAATGCCATGCGGCATATGGCTGAACGGCCGATGCTTTGTGCTCATAAAGACACAATCGGTGACGCGCGAATGCGACGTACCCTGCAGAAATTGCGCTGCCGGGCTTCCGGGAGAGGGGGAGTCTGTTAGGTTCGTTAACAAAAAGGGAGGACGCAATGGTCATTCACCGGGTGGGATTCGCCATTTTCTGGTTGGCACTTCTTCTCGGTCTTCCGGCGGCGAGAGCGGCTGATGAAGCACCCTGTCCGAGAGCAGGCACGCTCGGCGTTTCGCGCACGGTCGAAATCGACACCACTGGCGGTCCCGGCTTCGGCATGGAGCACTACAAGGCCTACGACTTCCTGCAGGACAAGGAAGTCGTGCTGACGTTCGACGATGGCCCGCAGAAATACACAACGGAAGCGGTGCTGAAGGCGCTCGCCGACGAATGCGTGAAGGCAACCTTCTTCTCGATCGGCAAGATGGCGCTCGGCTATCCCGAGATCATCCGCGAAGTCTCTAAAGCCGGGCATACGGTCGGCACGCACACGTGGAGCCACAAGGCGATCGCGAAGCTCAAGACGTTCGACGACGGCAAGGACGAGATCGAGCGCGGCATCAGCGCCGTGCATCGGGCCGTCGGTGGTCCGATCGCGCCATTTTTCCGCTTTCCGACGCTCGTCGATACGCAAGAAGCGGTCGCCTATCTCGGCAAACGCAACATCGCGATGTTTTCGACCGATATCGATAGCGTCGATTACAGGCCGCAGACGGCTGATCATCTCGTCAAATCGCTGATGCAGAAGCTCGACAAGAGGGGCAAGGGCATCCTCTTGATGCACGACATTCACAAGACGACGGCGAAGGCCCTGCCGATGATCCTCGCGCAGCTCAAGGCCAAGGGCTACAAAATCGTCCATATGACCGCGAAGTCTCCCGTGACGACGCTGGCTGAATACGATCAGGCAATCGAAAAAGAAGCGAAGGGTCTGCCTCAGGTCGGCGCCGAGAAGCCGCTTTCGAGTATCGTGAAGACGGTTGGCGGAACGCCGCCAGCGGAAGATTCGAGCGCGGCGGGAGAAGAGCCTGAGGGGCTTCCGGCTCCGCCACCCGCGGAGGCCGCGTCGTCGTCGCCATCGGGTGCGGCGCTTCCATCGTTCCCGGCGGCTGCACCAAAAGCCGAACCACAATCTTCGCCGCCATCGCCTCCAGTGCAAAACATGCCGGGCAAGCAATCATCAGCCGAGCCGGCGAAGGCCGCGGATAGTCCGGCAGCGGCTGCAGCGGCGGCGGCACGGCCGATTGAAGCCCCGGTCTCGACTGTTTCACAGAGCGGCGGCGCGCCGGTCAGCGTTGCGACGGCGGAATCCTCTCCGGTCAAGACCGTGTCGGGCGTGGGGCCTGTAGCAACGGTGCATTCTGCGGAGCCGGCGCCGAGCGGTGATACGCTGGACGCGCCGCATTCCGGGCAACCGGCAAAGTCGATTTCCGAAAAACTCAAGGAAACCTGGAAATTCTGGTTCGGCGAGTGACGCTGGTGCAAATAAAAAGAAATGGGTGGCAAGGTGTGCCACCCATTTCTTTTTTGGACGCCCTGTAAGGCCCCCCCGGGCCCGCCGCAAACCAAGTCTTCCGTCCGAGCGCAAGACAGCGCAACGGTAAGTTCTTGGGCGTTCGCCACGGTCTGACGCTGATAATCAGAGACGTAGCGTTTCCGGCATCGTGTGGGCTTGGTCCCCCCAATCGACCCCCCGATCGATTGCCCACGGACAGGAAGCTATTTGAGGTCGGAGGGCTCTTCCACAGAAAAACGAATCACCTCGATGCGAAAGCGAATCCGTGTTGCGTATTGGATACAACGAAATGAATATTCCGTGCCCCGATTAATGAGCTGTGGATCACGCTCTCGATCCTTTTAAGAGGCCGCTCATTCGTTGCCGCGTGACATGCGCGAAAAGAGAAAGGGCCGCTCTTGCGAGCGGCCCCGTGAGATCATCGTCTGAAAGCGGAAGTGCAATGTCTGCCGCTTAGGTGTCAGGCGCACTCCAGGAGAGTTCCGTGTGCAAGCCCGAGCGACCTCGACATCGACCGCCTCAAGATCCCACTCGACATCGGATCACCTCCTCTCTGTTGTTGAAAGACGAGATAAGCTTGCATTGTTCGCCGTGTTTGAAAAGTCTTTGTTTTATGACGGTTTGTTAAGTTTCGTTCGCGTCATTCGTTGATGCAACTCGGATAAGGAGGAGCTTCGCCGGGCTTGATCGCACAGAGGCGCACAGGTGCCAGCTTCGATAGCCGTGCTTTCCACTTGCTCTCGTCGATGGTGAGATTTTCCGCGTTTGCCGGAGTGCGTTCGGCCCATTGGATGGTGTAGACGTCGGCTGTTCCTTTGATCGCGATGATGAGTGCCGTCTCGCTGTGTTTGTCCGCGCTGGCTTCGACCTTGCCGCAACTCGCGATCGCGACGAAGCCATCCTGTCCGCTGATCGTCACGGGCCCCATTGGCTTCACGTTGAATGTTGCGGGACACGCTTTCTGAAAACCGCTGGCGATCTGAGCCGCGAAATATTGGGCCGACATTTCCGGCTTGGCGGCGAGGCCTTTTGCTCCGGTAACCGTGATCATTTGCGACCACTTGTCGACGGTTTCGCCCTTCAACACGGCTTCGCGAATGTATCTATCCGCGGTCGGCTGCTCGAAGACGGTTTTGAAATCGGTCGGCAGCGAGAACATGACGAGTTGTCCGAAGATCGGAGAGATGACCGCGAGGGGTTTGCTCTCGGATGCTGTTTTGGAGACGTCTTCCGCCGAGGCGACGCATGGCATCACGCAAAGCAGAAGAGGCAAAATCGTCAGCCGGCGCATGCGAAGGTCCTTGGTCTATTTTCGACAACCGCTAGCTCGGGGATATGTCGATAGTCGGACGGCGCCGGCCTCAATTCCATCGCGGCTGAGAAATCAGAATCGTCAGGACGAACAGTCCGGCGAGGATTGTCGGCACGCCAACAAGGGCGAGAACCAGATTGGCTTTGGCAAGCTCGCCACGAGTGCGCAAAGCATAGCCGGCTGCGGGTACGCCGATGAGGACCGCCAGAACCGTCAACCAAAGCGTGATGTTGAACGAGGATATGCTGCCATCGCCGATGCCGACGAAAAAGAAATAAACGGCGATCAGGAGGGCTGCCGCGTCGGCGGCGAGAAGAAGAATGAAAATGCGCATGGGCGATCAATACGGCGTCTGCCTCGTATTTCAATTACAAATATGACACCTACGGCATTCTGCAGGTCTACGCGGGAGTGCTGACGGCGGCATGGATGGCGCGGCAGTGGCGCACCATGTTTTCGTGTGAGCCGACGAATTTTTTCAGTGGCGTTTCGATATCGTAGAAATAGATGTTGGCGATGAAGCCGTAGATGGCGGCGTCGATGGTCGTCGGCGTCGGCCGGTGTACGAAGCCGATTGAAGGAATGAGTTTGGCGAGCACGGAGAGATCGGCGAGACCGCGCGCCATCGCTTGATCAGGTTCGTAGCGCCCGATGCCCTGGAAATAATAGCGCTTGGCATTGAATTCCTTTGCGGCGATGAGGCATTCCTCGGTGAGCTGCGGATGCTCGCGCAACAACGCGTCGCGGAATTGCTTCCAATAGCGCTCATCCTGCCAGCGCGAATAGGACATGACCCAATAGAGATCGTCGAGCAGACGGGTGACGAGAAAGTCGGTGTCGCGCTGGGCTTCCGACAGTCCGTCATCCATCGTCACGGCGTACTTGTGCTTGACATGGGCGATGATGGTTTCGCTGTCGCCGATGGTTTCGCCGTCGTCGACGATGTAGGGGAGCTGGCCGCGCGGGGCTTTCGAAGCGTCGAAAATGTGCTCGTGCAGGAACGGCATACCGGCGAGTTTCAAGAAGGCGTAGACCTTCAGGCCATAGCCGTTGTTGTCGGCGACGCCGAACAGGGTCGGATAAGAGTAGAGCGTAAGCATCTGCGGTCTCGTCAATCCGGACGCGCGCGCATTTCCATCGCGCGGCCAAACCCGGCGAGCAGTGTGCCGAGCGCGAACAGCGCGAGTACGATGTACTGCAAGTTATCCTCGACGCTTTCCTTGTCGATCATGAAATCGGAGATGTTGGCGTCGGCGGTCTTGAAGCGGTTCAGGCTTTCGTCACGCGCCGCTTCGGCTTCCTTGATCTTATCGGCGGGAGCGTTCAGCGCCTGCAATAAGATGATGCGATTGTCGTGAATGGCTTTGATCTCGACCTGGGCCGATTGCTGCGTGCTGAAGGCCGCAAGCCGCCATTCAATCTCGCGCTTCAACGGATCGAGATAGAACATCTGCATCGCGGTCGAGCCGAGCAGCAGAATGATGCCGAACAATTCGCCCAGCTGATAAGTCTTGAACCCCATGGCGTTTCCCCCGTTACTTTGAGCGCGCGATGCGTGAGGTGCACCGCGCGCTGGCGGGATACTAGCAAAAGGGCGGATGCTGCCTATGGCTTTTCGGCTTCGACGTAGATCTGGTTTCCCATCTCCTTGAACTTCGCGCTCATCTCGAGCATGCCGACCTGCTGATCGTTGAGGGTCGCGGCGTAGTCGCGGACGTCTTGGGTGATCTTCATCGAACAGAACTTCGGGCCACACATCGAGCAGAAGTGCGCGACCTTGTGGGCGTCCTTCGGCAGCGTCTCATCGTGGAACGCCATCGCCGTGTCGGGATCGAGCGACAGGTTGAACTGATCCTGCCAGCGGAACTCGAAGCGGGCGCGCGAGAGTGCATCATCGCGAAGCTGTGCGGCCGGGTGACCTTTTGCAAGATCGGCGGCGTGGGCCGCAATTTTGTAGGTGATGACACCGGTCTTGACGTCGTCGCGATTGGGCAGCCCGAGATGCTCTTTCGGCGTCACGTAGCAGAGCATCGAGGTTCCAAACCAGCCGATCATTGCCGCGCCGATGCCGGACGTGATGTGATCGTAACCAGGAGCAATGTCCGTCGTAAGGGGCCCAAGCGTATAGAACGGAGCTTCGCCGCAGGCTTTCAGCTGCTTGTCCATATTGGCTTTGATCTTGTGCATCGGCACATGGCCGGGCCCTTCGATCATCACTTGGCAGCCCTTGGCCCAGGCGATCTTGGTCAGCTCGCCGAGCGTTTCGAGTTCGGCGAATTGGGCGCGGTCGTTGGCGTCGGCTATCGAGCCCGGGCGTAGGCCGTCGCCCAGAGAGAACGACACGTCGTACTTTCTCGCAAGGTCGCAGATCTCGTCGAAGTGTTCGTAGAGGAAGCTTTCCTTGTGATGCGCGAGGCACCACTTGGCCATGATCGAGCCGCCGCGTGAGACGATGCCCGTTATGCGATTGGCGGTGAGGGGAACGAAGGGCAGACGAACACCCGCGTGTATCGTGAAGTAGTCGACGCCCTGCTCGCACTGCTCGATCAGCGTGTCGCGATAGAGTTCCCAGGTGAGCTTGACTGGATCGCCGCCGCATTTTTCCAGCGCCTGATAGATCGGAACGGTGCCGATGGGTACGGGCGAATTGCGGATGATCCATTCACGTGTGGTGTGGATGTTGCGGCCGGTGGAGAGGTCCATCACGGTGTCGGCACCCCAACGGATCGCCCACACCATCTTTTCGACTTCCTCTTCCACCGATGAGGTGACGGCGGAGTTGCCGATATTGGCGTTGATCTTCACCAGGAAGTTGCGGCCGATGATCATCGGCTCCAATTCGCCGTGGTTGATGTTTGCCGGGATGATGGCGCGGCCGCGGGCGATTTCGGAGCGCACGAACTCCGGCGTGATGTGCTCGGGGATGTCGGCGCCGAAGCTTTCGCCGTCGGCGAGTGCTTCCTTGGCGCGGGCGAGCGCGGTTACGCGACCGAGGTTCTCGCGATGCGCGACATAGATCATCTCTTTCGTGATGATGCCGGCGCGGGCGTATTCGAATTGGGTGAGTGGTTGAGCGTTCCCTCTCTCCGTTTCTTCAGCGGGGAGAGGGTTGGGGTGAGGAGCGGAAACATGTGCCGGAGTTTGGTTCTGCCCCTCACCCCAACCCTCTCCCCGCCGTCGGGGAGAGGGGGAAGCGGTCGCTCGTCTCGGCCGATGGACGATCGGAAACATGCGCGCGGCGTGTGCGTCGGAGACATTGCCGTTGTCTTCCGGTTTGACCAGTCGGCCGTCGTAGGTTTCGGTTCCACCGCGTTCGGCGACCCAGGCGTCGCGGATGCGCGGTAGGCCCTTCGCGACATCGATCGTGGCATTGGGATCGGTGTAAGAGCCAGACGAGTCATAGACGCGGAATGACTGTTCGTTCGGGTCGGTCAATGCGATCTCGCGGAATGGGACGTGGACGTCGTCATGGCCCTTGGGAGAGGAATAGACTTTGGTCGATGCGCTGAGCGGGCCGGTCGTGACCTTCGGCGTCTGGATGTCGGCAGCGCGCGTCGGTTTGTTCATGGGGTTCGCTCCTTTCGACCTCTCCCTTGGTAAGGGAGTGCTCTATCTGGTTGCGCGTATGCGCGCAGAGTTTGCACTATCCAGAAAAGGTGCGGAATGTGGCTCCAGCCACTTCATGCTCCGTCCCTTCGCCGGCATGATCCGGATCAGGTTCTAAGGGTGCTCGCGATGATTACGCGATCTCAGCCGGACAACCGGCGCCCCTCGGAAACAATGCCATTGTCGCGCCGATGCGGCGGGAAGGCAAGCCGCTTAACTGCAATCGCAAGCCGTCATTCTCGAACGGGCGAGCAGTGCGAAAATGTTCAGGAATCCGGCGTTACGAGCGCCGAGGGAACAATAACGGATCTGCGACGAGTTTTTCGCTGAATCCCCGCCCTACGACGCGGTGTTGCCGCGCTTGGCCGAGGATGACGATCAAGCCGCAGCGGCGAGCTTGGCGAATTCGACCCAGCCTTTGATCTTCTCGATGTCGGGCGGCCGGCCCTCGCGCAACACGCGCTTGCCGGCCGACGTAGTCGCGAACTTCAGTACGCTGGCGGACAGAACGAGCGGGTCCGATTCGGCGACGGCCTGCGCGGTCTTGTATCCCGCACCGACAAGCAATTGTGCGTGCGTGCCGCGCAGGCCGGGGACGGCCATGACGAGCTTCGCCTGATCCTGCCAGTCGATCAGCGTTTCGGAGTCGAAATGCGGATCGTTCAGGCTGTCGGCAAGTTGCTCGGGGTCGCGGGAGAGAAAATCGCGGACGGTATGAACGCCGACGGCGGCAAAGCGTTCGGCGATTTTCGGCCCGATCGACGGCGCGGCTTCGAGGTCATCACCTTCAGCCAAATAGACTTTGGCATTTGCGGGCGCGGGCTCTTGAGTTTGTCGCGGCGGCGGGGCCGGGCGAGGCTCACCCAGGCGCAGCGGTTCCATGCGCGCCGCGATACTCGGAGCCGCACGGGGCATCGGCGGCGGCGTCTTTGAGATGGGAATTGTCGGTGGCGTCTCGGATAAGTCCATCTTGGTGGTCGCCGATTTGGCGACGGCAAGCTCGAGAGGCGTATTGTCGGCGCCATTGACGCGCGCCGTGCGCGCTGCGTCGCGCTCGGCGAGTTTTGGCGCCAGCACCTCGGCATTGTGCAGGTCGCGGACGACGCGGTCGTCCTCCGGCAGCGCGCGGTCGACGCGTCCTGTGGTTTTCAGTTCGTCGTAAATCGCGGCAACGAGCTTTCTGTCCGCCTCGTTCGACAGCCGTTTTTCGATGAACTTGCGTGGGATCTGCGTCATAGCGAGGAATGTTTCAGCGGTAAGTGAAACGTCCGGCGCGCTCGCGCCCGATTCTGCTATCGCCTTGTCGAGGACTTTGCCGAAGCTCGTCGCGGCGTAGATCAGCAGTTCCGCGACAATGGGCTTGGCGATGTCGTCGAGACCTTCCTCGGGCCGTGTTGCGCCTTTGTGAATGTCGTAGTGCGCGATCAGCTTTTCATAGTAGCGATGCGAGAATTCCGCGCCGTCGCAGACGAATTCCGGCAGCCATTTCGGGCCAGACGGAACGGCAATGCTGAGCCTGCCGAAGCGCGCCTCGCCAAGCGCTCGAAGCGTATTGTAAGAGCGATTGATGCTCCATTCGGTGGCGCGATGGATGGCGTTCTCGGCTTCCGTCTGGCCGGTATGGAACGGCATGACGGGGTCGGTGAAATAGTGGCTGAGGACGCCTGCCGCATAAACGGCTTCCGGCCAGTTCCCGGCTTTGAGCTCGAAGACGGTGCGGTTGTACCATTCCTGCGTCTTCTCGGGCGCTCCGCCCCAGTAGTTCTCCGAGACGTGCAAGACGTGGTTCTTGAAGTCCTTGAAGGTGTTGTCGGGGTCCTTCGAGCCTTTCAGATAAAGCTCGACGTGTTTGAGGAAGAGGCGAGTCCAATCGGCGCTGTCGGGGCGCGTCATCGCCTCCAGCGCGTCGAGCGCCAGCTTGTGATGCGTGCCATTGGCATGCGTGGCATACACAATTCGAAAGAGCGGCGACATCGGAAGCCCCAGTGTTCGCGGAAAACGGCAATCAGCGAACGATCCTTACGCGAGTCGCGGGGCTCACTCGATCCGGAGGGAGATGGCGCCGGCAGTCATCAACGGTTTTCGCGTTGCGAGCGTGCGAGCTTCTCGGCCGCAAGATCGACGATCTCGGCGCCGGGGTTCTGGTCGCGGGCAAGACGGCGCGCGAGATCGGCGCGCCGCGCGAGTTGGACCACATTCATGCCGAAGGGCGGCGAGCGTTCGGACAGGACACGGGAGATCATGTCAGGCGTCAATCCGCAGGCGGCGCCAAGGGCCATGGCTTCTTCGCGGGCGACGGCATGGGCTGCTTCGACGTATCCCATCAGTGCCGCGGCGGCATGGGCGCTGCCAAGCGGACCTGTGCGCTCGACGCCACCAAGGAGCGAGATCACGCTGGCGGCGACCTCGACCGCGGCTTCGTTACCGCCTAGCAGAACTTTAGCACGGCCTTCGATTGCGGCTTCGGGACCGCCGATCAGCGCGGCGTCGGTCAGCGCGATGCCACGCGGTTCAACGAGTTCGAGAAGGGCGTCGAACTCGCGCGGGGTGCGGGCGCCGAGATCGACGAGTACGGTGCCGGACGTCGGAGTAAAATTAACGCGCGTGCGGCCATCCAACAGGGCACGAAAGGTCTCTGTATCCTCGATGGCGACAAGAATGACCGGACAATCCGAGAAATCGCCTTCTGTTGAGGATTCGGGCGACGTGCGCGTGGCCGATATCTCTATCGGTGCCGCGTACTGCGCCGGGAGGTTGCACGCGGCTATGCGCTCGGCGATTGCGGGGCCGAACTCGTCGTTGCCGATAATGCCTATCGGCCGTCTGATCGAAGCGGTGCCCATGACGTCTCGCGCCCTTTCGTCATCGTCCCTCGCGCCACCAGGCCAAGGCGATCAAGGCGAGCAGCGCGGAAAGCGCAGCGAAGCCCGTGAACATCGGCGTCAACTTCACGCCGCGTGTCAAGAAGGCCTGACGATCCTTGAGGCCAAGCCAATCGGAACCCGCCATCACCTTGGCGGCCGACATCATTGAAATACGCGGTACGTCGACTTCGGTTGCAGTCGCCAAAAGGCCAGTGGGCTTCGTCCAGAAAATGCCGCCGCCCGTTGCGTCCGCGATCGGCTTGATTTTCTGGTCTGTGGCGGTGACCTCGCTCATTTCACGCGGATCTTCGACGCCGGCGTTGGCGACGGCCGTCAGCGGGCCGTTGGGGCCGTCGGTCTCGATCTTGTAAAGGCCCGGCAATTTGACATCGATGGCCGAACGCCAGACGCCGGGCTCGACCGGCACCGAGTTCGAGCGTGATCGTCGAGCTGTCGCCGCCCGGTCCGAGGACTTTCACCTGCGGGATCGTGCTTTCCATCGAGCGCCGCTCGATCGTGAGCTTCATGCCTTTGGCCGAGGCGATCAGGCGTTCTTCTTCGAGATCGGGTTCTTTCATCAGCCAGTGCGAGAGACGCCGGAGCAAATCGGTATGCGGGCCGCCGCCGTCATAACCGCGCGCCCACAACCAAGCGTGGTCTGAGGTCAGGAGTGCGACGCGACCCTTGCCCTTGCGATCGAGGATCAGCAACGGCTTGTCTTCTGCGCCGCTCATCAGGACACGGCCGCGCGAGGGTGTGACCTCGGCCTGGCGGAACCATTTGCCCCACGACGGCTGCGGGGAATTGTCGGCGACCTGGGCGCCGTTCCAGCCGGGCAGATCATGCGTGACGGGATGCTTCTGGCCTTCGGTCGTTACCTTCGCCTTGAACGGCATTTCCAGAACGCGGCCCGTCGGCGCGGCGGGAAGCACCGGCGCGAGTGGTGTATTATAGATGCTGTAGGGACTGGCGTAATCGTCGCCCGCTGCAACGAGCAGCGCGCCGCCGTGCTCGTTCACGTAGCGAGCGATGTTGTCGTAATAGAGCAGCTGCAAGATGCCCCGGTGCTCGTACCTGTCGAAGATGATCAGGTCGAACTCGTTGATCTTCTCTGAGAAAAGTTCGCGCGTCGGGAATGCGATCAGCGACAGCTGGTTGATGGGAGTTCCGTCCTGCTTTTCAGGCGGACGCAAAATCGTGAAATGGACGAGATCGACGGCAGCGTCGGATTTCAGCAGGTTGCGCCACGTGCGCTCGCCCGGATGAGGTTCGCCGGAGACCAGCAGCACGCGCAAGTTTTCGCGCACGCCCTCGGCTGCGACGACGGTACGGTTGTTGGCCGTCGTCAGTTCGCCTTCGACGGGCTGGAGTTCGATCTCGACGATATTGGTTCCCGTATGCGGGATCGGCATGTCGATCTTGACGTTGCGGTTGATCGCGGTCCGGATTGTTTCGTCGGGTTGGCCTTCGCGGCGAACCTTGAGCACGGCGGTGCCGGAATTTGCTGACGGGGCACTTCCCGTTTCGCGAACAGCGACTTCGATTTCACGCGACTGGCCGACCAGTCCATAGCGCGGTGCTTCGATGACCTCGATGCGGCGGTCGAACTCATCGCGCTTGCCAGTCAGCAGCGCGTGGACCGGTGCATCGAAGCCGAGCGCGGCCGGTGATTTCGGAACGTCATGGATCTCGCCGTCGGTCACGAAGATGACGCCGGCGATGCGGTCTGGCGCCGTGTCGTTCAGCGCGGCATTGAGATCGGTGAAGAGGTTCGTCCCTGGCGCGGCCTGCTCGGAGGGGACGCCGCCTGTCACCCATTTGATGTCGAGGTTGGGGATTTTCGCGAATTTGGTTTCAAGGTCGGCGCGGATCTCATCCATCTGCTTGGTGCGGTCGGCGAGTTTCTGGCTCGGGCTTTCGTCGAGCACGACAATGGCGACGTTGGCGAGACTTTCGCGCTGCTCTTCCTTCAGGATCGGATTGAAGAGGGCGCAGATCAGCGCGGCGAGCGCGCCAGCACGCAACAGCGCGCCACGACTTCGGCGGAGCAGCAGCAGTAAGATAAGCGCAAGCGCCACCACCGACAGGCCGATCAAGATCGGCATCGAAATCAGGGGCGCGAATGTAATCGACCAGTTCAAAACCTGAAGCCTCTACTGACCCAGCCGCTCAAGGAGGGCTGGCACGTGAACCTGATCGGCTTTGTAATTACCGGTGAGCGCGTGCATGACGATATTTATGCCGCCGCGAAACGCCATTTCGCGCTGCATCTCGCCACCGGGTACGACCGGGTACAGCGGACGGCCGCGATCGTCGAGCGCCCAAGCGGCGGCGAAATCGTTCGACGTAATCATGATCGACGTCACGCCGTCGGAGACGCGGGCCTTGTGCGTGTCGTTGTCGTTCTTGGGTGTCGCTTCGACCCAAAGCTGGCCGCCGTCCCATCGGCCGGGGAACGAGCGGAGCAAATAAAACGACTTCGTCACCACGTGATTTTCTGGAACGGGTTCAAGCGGAGGCACGTCGAGCTTGCTCAAGAGCCGCTGCAGGGCTGTGCCGCCGCGTCCGGCGAGCGGGATGAGATCGGCGCCGCCGTCACCATAGTCGCGGGTGTCGAAAATGATCAGGCCGCCTTCTTTCATGTAGGCGTCGATCTTGGCGATGGTGGCGTCCGGCAGTGCTTCGGCGGTTTTCAAAACTGGCCAATAGAGAACCGGATAGAAGGCGATCTCGTCCTTGGAGATGTCGACGGCCGCGGGCTCGCCCGGCTCGACGGCGGTGCGTGTCTGCAGGACGCGGCCGAGGCCCTTGAGACCGGCGCGGCTCGTTTCGTCGGTATCGCGGTCACCGCTGACGACGTAGGCGAGGGTGACCTTGCTCGTCGCGTCGATCGCGGCGTTATCCGCGGGCGAAGCCGGCGGCCGGACGATCACCGGACCGTTGGATTGCGATGGCATCGACGGCGAGAAGCCGTCGAGCTGCGGAATGGCATCGCGGAATTCGGGCGGCAGCTCTTGCGCTTTGGTGTTCGACGCACCGACGACGATGCCTGCCCCCAATGCGAGGACGCCGAACACGACGGCTGCTGCTGCGGTTCGCCGCGCGCGCGATCCTGGGCGACGCGAGAAGAGCCCGGCGATGCCGCCCGCCTGCAGGATCGTCACCGCGATGATGTCGATGAAGAGGAGAGCGAGCGCGAGTGTGAGTAGCGCGGGCTTCAGCGATGTGCTGGCGGCGTTGTCGTAGGTCAGGCGTTCAACACCGGGAGGTAGTGCAGGAAACGGTGTAAGCGCGCTTTTGGTCGTCAGGACGTTGACGGCACGAGGCGCGGCCGATTGGCCATAATATCCGGGGGGATGCTCGAAGCTCGGACGGATGGTGCCGATGTCGGCGGCTTTCAGCGGCTCAGCGGTTGGAGGCGGAGCGACAAGCGTGCCGATGCCGTTCAAGGTTTTCAACGGCGCAAGGACGCTCGATCCCGGCGTGTTGGTCTTTGCCGTGGTGTCGGTGGTGGTGGCACTGGTGTCGGATTGGCCGTCGGCAGATGCGGCGCCGACGGCGCCCATGGTCGAAAGACGACGAAGCATCTCGACGAAGAGGCCGGAAATCGGGAGGTTCGACCAGTCGGAATTGGCTGTTACATGAAAGAGGACGAGGCGGCCGTTGCCGCGCTTGGCGGAGGTGACGAGCGGCGTGCCGTCTTCCAGTCGCGCCCAGATTTCGACGTCCGGGGTGAGTTCAGCGGGATCGGCGAGCACCTGGCGATTAACGGTCACGTCCTTGGGAACGGTCAGCCCCGCAAACGGGCTTGATTCATCGAAAGCGGCGAGCCGCTGCGGCGAAGACCACGACAGCGCGCCGCCGAGCGATCGGCCGCCGCTTCTGAGTACGACCGGCAAGAGGTCGTCGCCGGCCTTTTCGAGGCGCGGCCCGGCGAAGCGGACAAGCAAGCCGCCATGCTTGACGAAGTTGTCGACCTTTTCGGCGGCTTCGCCGCTCAAGGTGCCGATGTCGGCGAGCATCAGCACTGAAATGTTCTGCCTCAGAACGGTATCGAGCCCTTCGACGAGGTTGGAATTGTTCGCCGCCACCACGTCAGCATAAGGCTTCAGGGCCTTTTCGATGTAATAGAGCGGCGCGAGAAGGGGCTGCGCTTCCTCGCGGCTTTCGCCTGAGATCAGGCCGATGCGGTGCCATTGAGTCATCGCATCTATAAGGCTGACGGCGCCCGCAGAGCGCTCTCCTGCAATTTCGATGCGTGCCACCTGATTGCGAAGTTCGAGCGGCATTTCGAATGTTGCTTTCGACGACGTGGCTCCGGGCTGCAGCTTGAACGCGGCTTCTCCGAGGCGTTCGCCGCGGCCGGAATAGGCGTTGATGGTGCCTTCGCGTGCCGGTCCTCCAGGTGACAGTACCGTTGCTTCAAGCTTGCCGCGCTCGGCGAGATCGGCGACGAGACCCAAAGGCTCGTGGCCCTTCGTTTCGTCGATGACGGAGAGCGTGCCGCTGCCGGCGAGTGACTGGAGCTTCTCCGCCACATCGGCAGCTTTGCCTTTGTGATCGACGCCATCTTCGATCCAGACGACGGAGGGATTTTTAACGCCTGCCTCCGTCAACGCGGTCTTCAGGGCCGTGTATGCAGCTTCGCGATCGGGCTCGAACGGCTGAGGATTGATGGCGGCGGCTGTGCTGCGCGCTTCACCCGGCGGTTCGATCTTGACGGTCGGCAATTTATTGGCGGCGGCTGTCGGGGTGATCACGACCGGACGGCCGGCGCTTTCGGCCTCGCTGATGATGCGCTGGATCATGTTGGCGCGTTCGGGCCAGCGCGATGCCGAGGCCCAGCCGTTATCGACGAAAACGACGACCGGGCCGGTGCCCGCCAGTCCCTTGTTCTTCGCGGCATTCAGCATTGGGTCGGCAAGCGCGAGTATGACCAGCGTCGCGGCGACGAGGCGTAGGAGCGTCAGCCACCAGGGTGTCTTCTCAGCCGTCTTCTCGTCATCCTCGATGCCGACCAAAATCCGCGTTGGCGGAAATTCGACCTGGGTCGGGCGCGGCGGCACGGCGCGCAACAGCCAATAGATCAGCGGCAGCGTGACGAGCGCGGCAAGCAGCCAGGGATTGAGGAAAGCGAGCGAGCCGATGCTCATCGGGCGGGCTCCTTATGGCCGCTGCCGACAGCGTCGGAACTCGACGACATCCAGCGGTAGCCCGCGGCCGAACCGTTGAGGCGCATCAGAAGCGAGAGCAGAGGCTCGGACGCTGGTCGATCCGTGTGATGGGTCAGAAGCGACCAGCCGAAGCGCTTCGTCATCTCTGCAAGCTCGGCGCGGTGAGCGGCGAAGCGGGCCTGATACTTCGGCCGTAAAGATTCAACACGGTCGGCGACCCAACGCTGGCTGCCAGATGGGGTCAGAAATTCCGTTCGGCCCTGATAGGGCAGCGTCTCTTCGGCCGGATCGATGATTTGCACCAGATGACCGCCGACGCCATTGCCGGCATAGCTTTCGAGGCGCTCGCGAATGGCATGAACCGGCGCCAGGAAATCGCTGAACAGGATCACGCCGGAGAAACGATTGAGGCCCGCGTTCGGCGGCAAGCTCTTCTGCACATGCTGCGAATTGGCATTGGCGACGATGGTTTCGGCGATGCGCGTGACGGCGTTGCGGCTGGCGGTCGGCAGCATCTGGGCCAGCAGCGCGACGCGCTCGCCGCCGCGAACGAGAAGCTCGGCGGACGCCAATGCCAGAACAAGCGCGCGGTCGCGCTTGCTGATCGGAGCGAGATGACTCTTGAAATCCATGGACGGAGAGACGTCCGGCCAGAGATAAAGCGTATGCGCCGCTTCCCATTCGCGCTCGCGAACGTAGAGATGATCGGAACTGGCGGAGCGCCGCCAATCGACGAGGTTGGCGTTTTCTCCCGGCTGATACTGCCGAAACTGCCAGAAGGTTTCTCCCGGTCCGGCGCGGCGGCGGCCGTGGATGCCCTGGGCAACGGTCGAGGCGATGCGCGCGGCTTCCATCAGAAGCTCCGGCATCCGGTCAACGAGCGAAACGGCTTCGCGCTCAAGCGCGAGCACGCGCCGCGTCTCAGGGCCCGGACCTTCGCCGCCTGGGGTTTTGCGCCCGAGTGGGCTCGCCATTCCGCACCTACTCCACGGCTGCCGCGAGACGGGCGATGATGTGGTTCAAATCCTCGCCTTCGGCGCGCGCCGCGAACGTCAATGCCATGCGGTGCTTCAGGACGGGCTCTGCGAGCGCGATCACGTCGTCGACGGAGGGAGCGAGACGGCCATCGATCAGCGCCTTGGCGCGAACCGCGAGCATCAGCGCCTGGCTAGCACGGGGGCCTGGACCCCAGGCAATGAACTTGTCCGTTTCCTCGTTGGCGCCAGTGCCCGGACGGGCGGAGCGCACAAGCTTCAAAATGGCTTCGACGACTTTGTCGGGCACCGGGATCTGGCGGACGAGGCGCTGCGTCGCCATCAGTTCCTGCGCGCCGATGACGGTGTCGATTTTCGGCGTCTCGGTGCCGGTGGTGGCATAGAGCATGCGCCGCTCGGCGATGAGATCGGGATAGGTGACGTCGATCTGCAGAACGAAACGGTCGAGCTGGGCTTCGGGCAACGGATAGGTGCCTTCCTGCTCCAGCGGGTTCTGCGTCGCCAGCACGTGGAACGGTGCCGGCGTGTCATGGCGCTGGCCTGCGACGGTGACGTGATGTTCCTGCATCGCCTGCAAGAGCGCAGATTGCGTCTTCGGCGAGGCGCGGTTGATTTCGTCCGCCATCAGAAGCTGGGTAAAGATCGGACCCTTGATGAAGCGAAAGGCGCGGCCGCGGCCCGGCTCATCTTCGAGAACTTCCGAGCCGATGATGTCCGAGGGCATCAAGTCCGGCGTAAACTGAATGCGCTTGGCATCGAGTCCCAAGACCTTGCCGAGTGTTTCGACCAGCAACGTTTTCGCAAGACCCGGAACGCCGATGAGAAGTCCATGCCCGCCAGATAAAATCGTGATCAGGGTGCGCTCGATCACCTCGTCCTGACCGAAGATGACGCTCGCCGCCGTCTTATGGGCGCGCTGGATGCGCTCGGCCGCGGCTTCGAGCCGAGGCACGATATCGGTTTGGGTTTCGACGACGTTGCTCATAAAAGGGGGCCTCGCGCAGAGCCGTTAAGTTTCATCTTACGGCGAATTTCGCCATATAAAACAATGGCCGAGCAGCGGCGTTCCCGGCATCGCGTTAAGCCTAGACGATCCTGCCCGCCCCTCATAGGGTCAAGTGAATGTTACGTTAGGATGTGGTGCATCAGAGGGCGCACGCAAACGATGAGCGCAAATGCCGAATGAAAATCCGCAAGTTGTTTCAATGACCGGAAATTCTGCCGCACCGTCGCCGGGTTTGGAGGGGCTTTTGCAGGCCGCGCGCGAGGGCGGGGCCGCAGGCGCAAGACCGGTGGAAAAGTGGAACCCGCCCTACTGCGGGGATATCGGCATGGCGATCCGCCGGGACGGTACGTGGACGTATCAAGGTAGCCCCATCGGCCGCATCGGGCTCGTCAAGCTGTTCGCCTCGATCCTGAGAAAGGATGCGGACGGACGAACGTATCTCGTCACTCCGGCTGAGAAGGTGGATGTGGCGGTCGAGGACGCGCCGTTTCTCGCGGTCGAGATGGCCGTCGAGGGCGAAGGCGCGGCGCAGCGGCTGACGTTCCGCACGAACCTGGACGACGTGGTGACAGTCGATGCCGAGCATCCGCTTCGGTTCGAACGCTCAGGACCCGATGGAGGCCTGAAGCCGTACGTGCAGGTCCGCGGACGATTGGAAGCGCTGTGTACGCGGGCGGTTTATGCGGAGCTTGTGGATTTGGCGGTCGATCGGGCGGAAGGCAGCGATGAAGTCGGCGTATGGAGCAGCGGAACATGGTTCACCATGACGCTTGAACGATAAAAGCCGCGACCGAGTGCCGGCCGCGACTTCTATGAATTCGGTGATTCACGTTCGTTCGGGCGGGAGCCCGGTCGAAAAATCAAACGGCTCGCAGATTGTCGGCCGCAGATTTGCCGCTCCGGCGATCGGCCACGACATCGAACGAGACCTTCTGGCCTTCGTTGAGGCTGCGCAATCCGGCCCGCTCAACGGCACTGATGTGCACGAAAACGTCGTTGCCGCCCTCATCCGGTTGAATGAAGCCGAAGCCTTTTTGGCTGTTGAACCACTTCACGGTTCCTGTCTGCATAGATGAAATCCTCGAATAGATGCGCGCCGACTATCGAAACGCTCAGAGTTTAGGTCGAGATTTTTTGGAAGGTCGTCGGTCAGGCGCGCACTTCGCGGGCGAGGCCAAGTCGTTTTCAGCGAAGCTCGATTTGGGCGCCACCATAGGGAGACTGGTGGTTTGCTGCAAGCCCCAATCGTATTTGTGGCCCGGGAAGTGAGTTTCAACGGGAATTTTTCGTAGTAGGCCGGCGCTCTCTACCGCGAGGGGCCCCGCCGGCCCATCCTTTGTTTGATCGGCGCAATCGACTGTCTTCCGCGAGCCGGCCGTTGGTGTAGGCGAGGCTTAAACGCTCTAGACTTTTTGATCGGGTCTAGGCGGCGACAGGTTGCTGCGTCGTCGGCTTCGCGGTCGGAGCCGAATCGAGCGCTGGAAGCTCTTCCAGCACGCGATCGAAATCCTTCACGAAATCGAGGCTGTGCCACCACCTCGCGGCGGGTAGCGAAACCCGCCAGAAGAGCCCGGTCAGTGCGAACGCGACGTAACCGTCTACGGCGTAATGCCAGCCGAGCCAGATCGAGCCGATGAAGACGAGGATGCAATGGGTCCACATCGTGATCGCTATGACGCGCCCGAAGTGCAATCCAGTCAGCGCCAGAAGCAACGCCGTCGCATTGTGCATGCTGGGCATCGCCGAAATGCCGGCGATGAGCGCGTGATTTGAATAGCCCTGCCAGAGCGTGTCCTGTGTCAGGAGAACCGCACGCGTAAATACGTTGTTGGACGCATGAAGATTTTCCATCACTCCGCCATACGGGTTTCCGGGCAGATTGAGGCTCTGCCAAAAGCACGGTCCGGCGGAGGAGAATGCGATTGCAAGCAACGAGCCTCCGATCGACCATGTCAGCATGAACGTCAGGAAGAAGCGCGTGCGCAGAACGTTATTTTTTCCGGAGAAACCGAGGGCAACTGTGGTTCCCCAGAGAAGCGCGCCCCAGAGGACATAGTTGGCGCAGAGCAGGGACGTGACGGTGGGGTTGCCGAGCAGCGGCGCGAGCCACTGCCATGGGTGCAATCCGAAATGCAGCATACGGCCCCACACCTCGAACGTTTGATCCCACGAGAACGGAGCGATGAGGGGAATATTGTATTTGAAGATCGCGTAGACATACATGAACGCGAGCATGGCGACGCCCATCGGGAAGCCGGTTGCCCAGCGGCGAGGATCGAACAATCGCGCGGCAAGGTCGGCCATGAAATACATGCCAGGGCGCTCGGGCTTGGCGTGGATGACCATGTGATAGAAGCGCTGGAGCACGATCGCGATCAGCGTCAGCAAAACCGAAATCTGAAAGATGCTGCCGACGACGGCGAAGAAGGGCACCGTGATCGCGTCCGGCCGGGTCCAGATCGTGAGGGCCATTAACAGGAAATAAATGGCGGCGATGGCGAGCACGAGGGCGTGCGCCTTGAACCCCGCGACGAGGGTCCGGGAAAAGTCGTTCCAAATGCGCAGATTTCGAGCTGCCAGAGTCGGATCGGCTCGCATCGGCTATCTCCCGATAGGACGTCCGCCCATTATTGTCCTAATTAGCTTAATATTTGCTTGGCCGAAGGGGCGAGGCCCAGGGCCGCGAGCGCGAAAATGAGTGGCCTTGCGCTTGGAAACCGCGGGTGGACGTAAATCGGGTATCAGCGAGCCGTCCGATCGGCTGCAGCGAGAATTTGGGGTTTCCGCTTCTTGTTGCGCGTGGCGGGGACCACTTCATCAAGAACTGTTGGGAGGCAGCTGATACTACGCCTCATTTCCAAAGACCGAGATCTTCATAGCGGTCCTCGGGGATCTCGGGCCCGATCTTATATTCGAATGATGTGGCCTTCATCTGGTCCTTGCCGACCTTGCAGGTGAATGTCAGCGAGTACCAGTGACTGTTGGCGCGCACGGCGCCTCCCTTCGCAACAACGGTCACGCCGTCGAACGTCGCACGCGAGAGTATACTGGTCTTGAGCCTGTCGACCTTCTTCAGTTTCTTGGATCGATTGATATCGTCGATGCCCCTCAGGATGCAGGCCTGATGAGCGCGTTCTTCGGGCTCGAGCTTAAGCATGGATTCGTCGATTGACGCTGCGTACGCGGAGGTCGTCGAGACCATTATTATCAGAATTGCCGAACGCTTCATTTCCCCCAACTTCTTCCGTCTGTTCTTACGGTTCTGGCGCGCTCGGTCCGGAAGGACGCGAAGGCGCGCTACTTATGCCCCCCGAATGTGCAAAGCATCCATCTTTTTTGTGGCGCCGGCGCGGGGATGCCAATAGGCGCGTGCGGCTTTTTTTAACCCGCATCCGGAAATTGCGCCGCAAAAGTTATCCTTTTCCCTAGCGGTGGGCATCTTGGTTCCGAGCCGAATATTTGGTGCGCCGACAATCGCGTCGGAGACTGCCGGTCAGGGATGATCCTGGCGGAAATAGGCTTTGGATTTGATATGCAGCAGAATGATCGGCATCGCCATCAGTAGAGCGGCGAGTGCGAAAGACAGTGCCAAGGTACCGGTGTTCAAAGCCCCGCTGTCGTTTGCGACCGCGAAGCAAGCGGCGCCGATCGGCAGAAAGAGCAGTATTGCAGTGATCAATCCGGGCGAGAACCGTCCTCGCGTCCAGAAAAAAGGTGCGATGTGGAAGAAGACGGCATTGATCAACATGAGGGCCGGAAACGTGAGCGCCAGGCCGGGTGATGCGGGTGCCAGTTCCGCCGCGACGATGCCAAGTACGATCACGAGAAAATTGACGACGTAGAAATCGTGCCATTCGACCGGCAAGCCGATCACCGCGCGCGCCCAATTGCGCCAATCGAGTTCAAATTCCTCGAACGCATGAACGCCGTATGCTGCAGTTGCGAGCCAAATCCAATGCGCGAGATCCATTTCGCGAGCCCCAATGCGCTAGCCAACAGGTTCGGCCCCGGAGAAATTCGAGCCTTGAGCATTAGGATACGCGAATCGCGGTCGATGTCTCCATTGTTCGCGCTGACTTGTTGTCCGGCGGCCTTTTTGGAAAGCCGCCGGCCAGACAAATAGCTGCGTAAATGCTGCGCAACAGCAATTGGCGGATCAGCTCTTCGTTTTCTTGCTGCGCGCGTCGAGACACTTGCCGTCCTTGAGGTACTTGTACGTGCCGTTGCAGGACTTCCAGCCCTTGATGTGGTGGGACTTGTGCGACCCGGCGTGTTTGGCTTTCTTGGCTTTGGCCGCAAAAGCTACAGGTGCGGCCGAGACCGCGATGGCGATCGCCGCGATGGTGAGCAAGGTTTTTGCTTGCATAACTTGGTCCCCCAAAAATTATGTGAGCGTGCCGGACACCGGTCCGCAGGCGGACGACCTCAGGCCGCAAGGGGCGCGATAAACTAGTTTTGTAACAAATGAGTGTAATTGTGATGATCTGCTGTAGCGGAACATCCGGTAAAGCCGCTCAAAGTTAGAGAGACCGCTTTAGGTCACAATGAAGCAGTGAAGCGAAAGGTGCTAAGCGCACGACGACGCTGAAGCTTTAGGATTGACCGGCATCGACGCCCGCGCGGCCGTTGGTCAAAGTTCCTATGCGCGAAACTGAACAATTCCCTCACCTCAGGCGTTTGCCCGGCATGGATAGATGGGTTTCCACAATTCACAAGACGGCGCTGGCTGCTCGAGATATTCCGGTCGCATTGCGCTATTCGATCAGTGCACTCCTTGTTTTTCTCACGGCGTGGCTGCAGGTGGCGTGGGGCAGTTCGGCTGGCGATCGCTATCCATTCCTGACATTTATTCCGGTGGTCTTTGTGTGCGGCACCCTGTTTGACCGCGGCAACGGGTTTTTCGCGACTATCCTCAGTGCGGTGGTGTGCGCGTTCTATTTTCTGCCGCCTCACCATTCGCTGGATATCGTAAGCCCGGCCGATCAGGGCGGCTTCGTGCTTTTTCTGGTCATCGGTTTTGCAATTTCCTCGGTCGTCGAGGCGCTGCACGTTGGACTGGTCTCGCTCTCGGCGGAGCGAGAGAACGCGCGAACGGGAATCAAAGAACGCGAGCTGCTTTTGAACGAGCTTGCTCACCGCACGCGCAACGATTTCGCCAACGTCGTAACGTTGTTGAACCTGCAATCGCGGTCGGCCAATGCGGAAGCGCGCGAGGCACTGCAATCGGCGGCGGAACGCGTGCAGACGATTGCTCGGGTTCACCGGCAGCTCGAGTTGCGCAACGATCGCGTCGTGGTCGATACCAAAGCGTATATCGGCGAGTTATGTGCCGATCTCAGGCTGTCGCGTCTCGCGATGCGGCCGATCGCGCTCGAAGATACCGTCGAGAGCCATTCTATCAGCCTGGAAAAGGCTGTGCCGCTCGGATTGATCATCAACGAGTTGGTGACCAATGCCGGTAAACACGCTTTTCCCGGCCAACGGTCAGGAACCATCGCCATCAATTTCAGGCGTGAGGGCGACACGTACAAGCTGGTCGTGGCCGATAACGGTGTCGGCAATGGCGACGTATCGAACGGCGGCATCGGCAATCGGCTGATGGCAATGCTCGCCGCGCAACTGAACAGCAAGCTTGAGTTCCAGCCGATGTCGCCCGGCGTCGCCGTCGTTGTCACCATCCCGGTAAAAACGGTGAAGTGAGGAATGCGGTGCGCTTGCGGCGTTCGATGCCGGAACGTGGCGGTCCGCCGATGAGCGTCGCGAAGACTAGTGAAGTTTCACTTCCATGCCGATGAACTTCAGCTCGCATGGTCGGATCAACTCGGAATGAGCGACGGTCACCCGGTAGAGCTTGCCTTCGAGCTTCGCGATCCAGAAATCGAGGAAGGATTTGAGTTTCGGAAACCGCGGGGCGGAATTGTATTCCTGCCAGATATAGCTTTGTAAAAGCGAAGGATGATCTGGCATGCGGTAGAGAATTTCAGCGGTCGTCAGGCTGAACCCTGCAAGCTGAGCCTTGAAGCCGCTATCACAAGACAATTTTTGTTCGGTCACTTAGCAATCTCCCCTATCGTAAAGGTGATTGGGCGCCCTCCCTGAGCCAACGATGATCGAGTGAGATTCGTTGCTTGTCTATCGCGAAGTGAAGCGAATAGGCATTGTTAGCAGGTGCTTACTTCGAGTGCTGGCGGTTTCTGCCGAAGTGCTGTGCAGGGCGCTGCCCGAACCGGCGAGGCAACCATTGGCGAGGCCGCTGTCGATTTGAAAAGGTCGGATCGGATGCTTGAGACGGCGCTGAAAAGCTTCACGACCTTCTTTGCGACTGTCGGTCCGATCGAAGCGGCGGTGCTGTTCGCGACGCTGACGCCCAAGATGCCCTATGCCGAGAGGCAGGCGATCGCAACGCGGGCGACACTGATTGCTTCGGCCATTCTCGGCTTTTTCACGCTTCTTGGCGGTCCGATTCTCAATCAGCTTGGGGTTTCGCTTGCTGCACTGCAGGCCGCCGGTGGCGTTATCCTACTGATGATCTCGCTCGACATGATTTTCGCGCGGCCCGGCGGTTCGATAAAACTGACGCCGCCGGAAGGCGCGGAAGCGCACTCTCGCGATGACGTGGCAGTGTTTCCGTTGGCGACGCCCTTGCTCGCGGGGCCGGGCGCAATGAGCGCCGGCATCCTGCTTGCTGCGAACGCCCATGGGGAGCCGCTCGGACTTGCCGTCGTTACCGGTGCGCTCGTGGCGGTGATGGCAATCACGTTGGTGCTGCTGATGATGGCCAATCAGCTCAATCATTTTCTCGGGGTGACGGCGCAGCGCGTGCTCGTCCGGGTCTTCGGGATTTTGCTCGCGGCGATTGCGGTGCAGGCGCTTTTTAACGGCATCGGTGCATCCGGACTCGTGCCGACGGCTGCGCAACTTCCATAGCGATCTGAGCAACTCGACGGCGGTTCAGATGCTGCCGGGCGTTAGGGTGGCTTTAACGCCCGGCTGTTTCAATCCCGGACATCTGTTGAGCTTGCGTAGCGTTTTGTTGCGTTTCCGAAGGCGTATCCGATGTTCGCGTTTTCTCTTTGCCACCCGGCTGCCAACGCCGCGCGGTCAGTCGTTGTTCGTTTTGCTTCCGCTGCGGCGGCAGTCTGCCTGGCCGGATGCGCCAGCGGCAACGCAACCTATCCGACCACTCCGGCATACGTTGCACAGGGACCATCGGTGCAGATGGAGAGCGACGGCATTCCGGTGCAAGCGGCGCCGTCGGCACGGATCAGGCAGTTGCCCGATGATCCGAGCCAGCCGTTCAGTCCGAATTACGGGGGAGAGAATCCCGCGAGCACGGTCCCGGCGCAGCCGACCGTGAAAGCTGCCAACGACAAGCCCGCCTCGACGTTCCCGATCCCTCAAGACCTGCCGGCGGGATTCCGGAAACAGCTTGTCGCGGCGGTCGACGCCGAGGGCTGACGCCGATGCGGTCGGGCGTGAGGCGTGTTAAGGCGGCTTGATGTCCGAACCAATCACCATCCGGCGCTACGTCGATGTCGAGCTGACGCCCCGGCAGGTCAGCGCACTCGACCGGATCTTTTTTGAATCGAGCAACACGAAGTCGTTCGCGAGCGATGACGCGCGGGCGGCGTTCCGCGAGCGCTGGCTCGGCCGCTATCTGACGCACGATCCGCAGTTTTGCTATCTGGCTGTTAATGGTCGCGGTTCAGTGGTCGGCTATCTTGTCGGCGCTATCGACGATCCGGCGAAAGCGGCGCGGTTTGCGGACATTGCCTATTTCTCGGCGCTCGCCTCCGAGACGGAGCGGTTTCCTGCGCATCTGCATGTCAACGTCAGCCCGGCCTTTCGGAACAAGGGCATCGGCAGCCGATTGATCGATCGCTTCGTGGTGGATGCAAAGGCGGCGGGCGTGGCCGGGGTGCATATCGTGACGAGCGCCGGAGCGCAGAACGTCGGCTTCTACAACAGGAATGGATTTGAAGAGATCGCGCAGGCGGGGACGGGCGGTAGCCTCGTCATGCTGGCGCGGGAACTATGAGGTGATGGAAATCCCTTCCGGACGCCGACGAAGCAATACAAACTGGCGACCGGAAAGGTGAAGTTGAGACCCTTGGGGGAAGGGTCTTGGGGGTTTGGGGTGGTGGGGAAACTAATTCGGTAATTCGGGTGGACGCGTCGGCAGAACGAAGCCGATCGGCTCGGACTTGATTTCCGCAGTGAGGGGGTCGTCTTTCGTGCGACGTGACTTGCCTTCGAACATCGCACCCTGCTCGATCGACAGCGAGTTATGATAGATGTCGCCCTCGACTTGGCTGGTCGTCTGCAGCATGACGCGACGGCCGCGCAGCGATCCGATGACATGGCCGCGAACGATGACCTCGTCGCCCGAAATGCTGCCGGTTACAGTCGCGCCTTCGCCGATGATGACATGGCTGCCCTGAATATCGCCATCGACCGTTCCGTCGACCTGGACTTCGCCTTTGCAGATGAGATTGCCGGTGATGGTTAGATCGGCGCCGATGACCGAGACCGCTTTGGGGCCGGCAGACACCGCGCGCGGAACACTAAGGAAAGGGCGCGGCTGGAATGCCGGAGCTGCGGGCGAATTCGGATCAGTTGCGGAGGCAGTGGGCTGGGATTCGGTTCGGCGAAAATTTGGCAGCATGGTCGGACTTCCCTCTGACACAACTTAAGCAACAATCCGCACCCGAAACAACTCAACGCATCACAGTAATCGCTTTGCGACGAGCGCGTTTGATTCGCGTAGCACTTTTACGGCTTCCGTCCACCGCTTTGCCCTGAGGTTTCCACCGGAAATTCGACAGCGCTACGCGGCATCTCGCCTCTTGGCGAAGAACTGTGGCGGAAGATCAACGGCAATGAGGGTTCTTGCCGATATGGTTACGCTTTGAGGGCTTTAACCGCAGCAAGCACCTCCTCGGCATGGCCGGGGACTTTGACCTTGCGCCAGCTTCTGACGAGCTTGCCGGTCTTGTCGATCAGGAATGTGGAGCGCTCGATCCCCATGTATTTTCTGCCGTACATCGATTTTTCGACCCACACGCCATAAGCGTTGGCGGCCTCCTTCTGCTCGTCGGCGAGCAATCGAATGGCAAGTCCGTGTTTCGATTTAAACTTCTGATGGCTCTTGGGGCTATCGGGCGAAATGCCGAGCAGCTCGGCGCCTGCGGCCGCGAACTGGTCGGCGATGCAGGTGAAATCCTTGGCCTCCTGGGTGCAGCCCGAAGTGTCGTCCTTGGGATAGAAATAAACGACGACGGGACGGCCTTTGAGTTTCGCAAGCCGGACTGTTTCTCCACTGTCGTCGGGCAACGTGAAGTCGGGCGCCTTCTTGCCATCTGCGATCATCTTGAAAGTGCCTTTCTTTTGTCGTTTTTGCCGCTAGTAGCTGACATTACGAGAGCGGGGGCTTGAGAGTTTAGTCTTTCTTGCGAAAGGGTTTTCTGTCCGTTCCCGGGCTACAGTATGGGTGACCGGCATGCAACGGGCCGGTTGGGGGTTTTTGAGGAGCGGCGTTGACGAAACTGGCAACCGGCGGACGCGCTTCCAATCGGCGTGTCGCTGACCAAGGTGCGCAGCGACAAACTTCGCAACGCCTGCCGGTAGCTCCGCAGCGCGAACCTCTCGCTTTGCCGCCGCCGATGCCGACGGAAGATACAACCGTGGCATGGGGGAAACGGCACTTCTTCCGCGGCTGCCGCATTCTTTTTTACCTCGTGATGCCGCTGACACTTCTGGCGATGATTGCGATTGGCGTCTTGTACGTTCGGCTTCGGCATGGGCCGATCGCCTTCGACTTTGTCGTGGCGCCGATCGAAAAGGGTATCAACGCCGAGCTTCTGACCAGCTCGGTCAAGATCGATGGCGCCGAGTTGCGGCTGGGGCCGTCGGGCGAGTTAGAATTCCGGCTGCGCGACGTTAGCGTGCTCGAAAAAGGCGGCGACGTGGTGCTGTCGTCGCCACTCGCGGCGGTCAATATTTCGCTAGGGGCGCTGATGCGGGGGCGGATCGTTCCTGCGCGGATCGAGCTGATCGATCCCATCATTGCGCTGGCCTATTCCGAGAAGTCTGGTTTCGTGTTTGAGAGGGCCGTGCCGAGGCCGGTGCCTCTGCATCCGGATAGTGGAGGCGGTTCTTCCCCGGCGGCGGGAGCGAGCGTCCCATCGGCAGCAAATGTTGTGGTGCAAGCACCCGTCGCAACAGGTGCGAAAGTCAATCTCGCTAAAATGCTGAGCGACTCTTCGCATCGCGCACGCCAGCGACTGGATGCGACGTCGTTCCTGACGGAATTCGGCATCTCGAACGCGACCGTCGTCGTCGATTACGAGGGGCAGAGGAGTTCATGGCGCATCGATGAGGCAAGCGTCGACTTCGATCACGCGGCGCGGCGCAGCGTCATCGTCGGGCGGGCGACGGTCGCGTCGCAGCGAGGGCCATGGTCGGTCTCGTTCCTGACCGACGAAAGCGAGCAGACCGGAAAGCTCGAAGTCAAAGCGACGATCCGCGATCTGGTACCTTCGACACTGGCATCGGCAGCACCGCCGCTGGCGCTTCTGGGCAATTTCGAAACGCCGCTTTCAGGGGATGCCACGGTCGATCTTTCGACCGGCGGCGACATCGAAGCTGCCGATCTTTCGCTCGAGCTTGGCAAGGGACGGGCGCGGCTGCCGTACATGGTGCAGCCGATGGAAGTGACGGCGGGGGTGTTCAAGCTCGCCTATGACGGGAAGGGCAAGCGCTGGGATTTAAAGCCGAGCCCGGTCAAGTGGGCGGACGGAACGATCATGTTCACCGGCGGCATGACGGACGTCGCCAAGGCTGGCGAGCCTCCGACCTGGAATTTCGCGATCGATGGCCGGAACGGCGTGTTCGAGGCGTCCGAGTTCGGCGTTCCACCGGTTACGATCGACAAGTGGACGGCGCGCGGCACGATCGTTCCGCGGCGCGGCTTCATAGATCTCGCCGAATTCCGGCTGGCGGGCGGCGGCGGCGAGGCCACCGTCAAGGCGACGACGCAGGCGGGACCGCAGGGCCAGAGCATGTCGGCGGAATTCCATGTCTCGCCGATGCCTCTCAATACGTTGAAAGCGCTATGGCCCAGGGCGGTTGCGACCGGCACCCGCGATTGGGTCGGCAAGAACGTCAGCGCAGTCGATTTCAAAGGCGGCACGCTGACATTTTCGAACAGCGACGTCGGCGGCATAGAGCCCGGGACTGTCCAGACGGCGACAGAGCGCGCGAATGCGGACTTCGAGGCTGAGAATGCGGTCTTTACGCCTTTGCCGGACATGCAGCAGATCACGGCGCCGAAAGTCTCGATGCAGGTGCAGAACAACGCATTGCTGATAACGGTGCCAACCGGAACGGTGGCGCTGTCGAGCGGCGGTCAATTTCCGCTTAAAGACGGAACGATGCGCGCCGACAACGTCATCTCGGACCGGCCGAACGGCGAGATCGCTCTAACGGCGGTCGGCGATCTCGGCCCGTTTATCGAGACGATCGAGAGGCTGCCGGTTCGCGCCGTGCGTGATGCTTCGCCGTTGCCTCGGGCCGGCGACGGCAAGGTCAACGCGCAATTCCTTATCAAGATGCCGCTCTATCCGGGCGTGTCGGGCGACGACATGACGATCACGGGCAAGGCGCGCGTCTCGGATGGGCGGTTCGGAAAAGTAGCCGGGCGTTTCGACATTCAGGGCTTTTCGCTCGATCTCAATCTGACCGAAACGTCACTCGATGCGAAAGGCGATCTGCTGGTCAACGGCGTTCCCGCCAAGGTGGTCGGCCAGCGCCTGCTCGGACCGGACGCCGGAGAGCAACCTCCGCTGAAGATCATCGCCAAGCTCGACGAGGCGGATCGCACTCAACTCGGTTTCGATGTCAACGATCTCGTGCACGGCGTGGTGCCGGTCGAGCTGTCGTATCAGAAGGGTGACCGCCCGGAACCTGTGATCAAAGTGCACGCGGACCTGACCGGCGCCGAGATCACGCTCGACAAGTTGCAATGGCGGAAGGCCTCGGGTCGGTCGGCGTCGCTCGATATGGACGTCATCACGACTCCGGCGCACGAGACGGAATTGCAGAACTTCAAAGTCATCAGCGACGACATGGCCGCCAATGGCCATATTCTTTTGGGAGCTGACAACAAGATCAGTTCGTTTGAATTTCCCGATCTGAACCTCAACGTCATCTCGAAGCTCGACATCAGCGGCACGCGCAGCAAGGACGATTTCTGGACCGTCGATATCAGCGGATCGAACTATGACGCGCGCAACTATTTCAAGTCGCTGTTCAGCGTCGGAAACGGACCCGGACGGACGAACAAGCAGGCAGCGAAGGGCTCGCACGTTACCGTCAACCTCGACAACGTCATTGGCAGCTCGGACGTCTCGCTGCGCAATCTGAAGCTCGAGGCGGAGACGAAGAACGGCAACCTTTCAAGTCTGGATGCGAGAGGGAAGCTCGATGGCGGCGCGCCGCTGGTTGCGTCGCTGGATCAAAGCTCGGGATCACGGCGGCTGATCGTGACTTCAAGCGATGCCGGGCAGGTGATGAAGCTCGTCAACTTCTATCCGAACATGCAGGGCGGCAACATGCGTCTGGAGGTCGGGTTGGACGGAGCGGGTCCGGCCGAAAAGACCGGCACGCTTGTCGTCGACAATTTCCGCATTCTCGGCGACCCGATCGTGACGGAAGTCGTCAGCAGCGCCGACGCAGGCCATCCGGCGATCGGCGGCGGCCAGGGCGTGGTACGCGAAGTTTTCGATTTCAACCGGATGCGTGCGCCGTTTTCGGTCGGATACGGCCAGTTCGTGCTGCAGGAATCCTATTTGAAAGGGCCAATGCTCGGGGCAACGCTGCGCGGCAAGGTCGATTTCACCACCAAGCGCGTGAACATCGGCGGCACGTATATTCCTCTGCAGGGCCTGAACGGTGCGCTCGGCGATATTCCGGTGCTTGGGCAGATACTGTCCGGGACGCAGGGCGAGGGCATTCTGGGCATGACGTTTGCGGTGCAGGGGCCGACGTCCAATCCGCAGGTCATCGTCAATCCGTTCTCGCTGGTCGCGCCCGGCATCTTCCGCGACATCTTCCAGATGACATCGATGGACCCGACCATTCAGGTGCGGGATGGCGGATCGCAGGTGCCTGCCTTCAACGGTGTTCGCGCCTCGCCGCCGGACGAGAGCCCGGCAGCCACCAAGCCGAAGTCGAAATCCAAATCGAAATCGCAGGCCAAGGCAAAAAAGACCGCGCCGAAGGAAGCAGACGCAATCGACGGCTGGTCGTCGACGACGACCGCGCATTAGTCCGCGGTCAAACCGGTTTCAGCAGCACGTGTTTCTTCTTGCCGAGCGATAGCTTGATGACGCCGCTTTTCAGCATGTCGGCATCGGAAAGATTAGCTTTATCGTTCGTCACCGCCTGATCGTTGACCTTCAGACCGCCGCCCTGAATTTGGCGGCGCGCCTCGCTGTTGGAAGCAACCAGCCCGGCTTTCACGAATGCCGTCAGAATGCCAAGGCCGGCATCGAGATCGGCGCGCGGAATTTCAATGGTCGGGAGATCAGCGGCGAGTGCGCCTTGCTCAAAGGTTTTGCGCGCGGTCTCGGCGGCGGCGTTGGCCTTTTCGCGGCCGTGGAGCAGCGCGGTCGCTTCGGTGGCGAGAATTTTCTTGGCCTCGTTTATCTCGGAACCCGAAAGCGCTTCGAGCTTGGCGATTTCGTCGAGCGGCAGGAATGTGAAGAGTTTCAGGAAACGCGAAACATCGGCGTCTTCGGTGTTCCGCCAAAACTGCCAGTAATCGTAAGCGGAAAGCTGCGCCTCGTTGAGCCAAATCGCGCCTGCGGCCGTCTTGCCCATCTTGGCGCCCGACGCAGTCGTGAGCAGCGGGCATGTCAGTGCGTAGAGCTGCTCCTTGACGCCCATGCGTCGGCCCAGATCGATGCCGGTGACGATATTGCCCCACTGGTCGGAACCGCCCATCTGCAGATTGCAGCCGTAGCGGCGGTTCAGCTCGACGAAGTCGTAGGCCTGCAACAGCATGTAGTTGAACTCGATGAACGACAGCTCTTGCTCGCGATCGAGGCGAAGCTTGGCCGAATCCATCGTCAGCATACGGTTGACCGAGAAGTGGCGGCCGACATCGCGAAGGAATTCGATGTAGTTCAGCGGCGCCAGCCATTCGGCGTTGTCGACCATCAGGGCTTCGGACTTGCCTTCGCCGAATTGCAGGAATTTCGCGAAGACCTGTTTGATGCCGTCCTTATTGGCTTCGATCTCTTCGATCGAGCGCATCTGGCGCGTTTCGTCCTTGCCGGATGGATCGCCGACGCGGGTCGTGCCGCCGCCCATCAGCGCAATCGGCTTGCCACCGAGCTTCTGCAGCCATGCCAGCATCATAATCGAAATGAGCGAGCCCACATGCAGGGACGGCGCGGTGCAGTCGTAGCCGACATAGGCGACGATACGGCCGTCGGTCGCCAGCTTGTCGAGACCTTCTAGATCCGAGCATTGGTGGAAAAAGCCGCGCTCGGTCATGGTTTTGAGAAATTCGGAATTTGGTGTGGTCATCGCAATTCAGGCTTTCACTTCGGTCGTCGCGGACTATTCTTTCTGGCCGTGCCGTAAGGCGGCGGCACCATGCACGGGAAGGTCCAAATGGGCAAGTTGATGAGGGCGATCGGATTGATGAGCGGCACGTCGCTCGACGGCATTGACGTCGCCTTCATTGAGACCGATGGGGAGGACGCGCTGGTTCGCGGCCCCGCGAGGACATTTCCGTACGATGAGGCCATGCGCCGTATGCTCGTCAATGCGATCGCGGACGCCAAAGACCTGAAAACGCGCGGCGAGCGGCCTTATTTGCTGGGGGATGCCGAACGGGCGCTGACCGAAAGCCACGGGATCGCGGTGGCGCGATTTCTGAAGGAAGCGGGGATCGAGCGGTCTTCGATCGACGTGATCGGATTTCACGGCCAGACTGTGCTTCATCGGCCGGAGATCGGGCTGACGGTTCAGCTCGGGCTCGGGGATCTGCTGGCGAATTTCACGCGCTGCCCTGTTGTCTACGATCTTCGCGCGGCCGACGTGGAGGCGGGCGGCGAGGGGGCGCCGCTCGTTCCGGCTTATCACCGGGCGCTCACCGCCAAGCTGCCGCAACGGCCGATTGCGATCGTCAATATCGGCGGTGTCGCGAACCTGACCTGGATCGGCAGCGATGGCGGGCTGCTGGCGTTCGATACCGGGCCGGGCAACGCGCTGATCGATGATTGGATGCGGCGAAAGACCGGCGCGTTTCTCGACTCGGGCGGAGCCACAGCGGCGCAGGGCCGCGTCAACGAGGATGCTCTGATATCTCTGTTGAGCCATAGCTTCTTTGCGGAAACGCCGCCCAAATCGCTCGACCGCAATACCTTCTCGTCGGAGGCAGTGGAAAGTTTGAGTGCCGAAGACGGGGCGGCGACGCTGACGGCTTTTACGGCGCGGGCGATCGCAAAAGCGCGCGAGCACATGCCCGGCGAACCGGAGCTTTGGATTGTCGCGGGGGGCGGGCGGCGAAACCGCACGATCATGCGGATGCTGGCGGAGCAAGTGCACCATGCCGTCGTTCCGGCGGAGGCGATCGGGCTCGATGGCGACAGCCTGGAAGCGGAGGCCTGGGCATATCTCGCGGTTCGATCGGTTCGGGGGTTGCCGATCACATTCCCTGGAACGACCGGGGTTCCCGAACCGATGAGCGGCGGTCTCAAAGCCGATCCCACCGCTCACGTCATTCACTAGTCAGGCTATAACGGGCAGCCGGACCGGGCTTATTCGTCGTCGCCGTCGTCGTCGCTGCTGCCGCCGCCGGCACCCGCGGCTGGTGCGCTTTGGGCTTCGAGACGCTCAAGTTCGCGCTGGCGCTGACGTTCGCGCTCACGCTCGCGTTCGCGTTCCTTATTGCGCTCGCGGTCGAGTTCGAACTGGATCATGCGCTCGTCGAGATAGGATCCGACGATGTTGCCGAGTTCTTCGGTCTTGTTCTCGAAGAAGTGGTTGGCGCCCTGTACGATTTCGTGGGTGATCTTGATGCCCTTTTGCACCTTCACCTTTGCGGCCATCTCGACGACGGAGGGTGTCGGGACGACGCGGTCCATGTCGCCGTTGATGATCAAGCCCGACGATGGGCAGGGCGCCAGGAACGAGAAATCGTAGAGGTTCGAAGGCGGAGCAACGCAGATGAAGCCATCGACCTCGGGCCGGCGCATCAGAAGCTGCATGGCGATCCAGGTTCCGAACGAGACGCCGGCTATCCAGCAGGTTTTCGCGTCGGGCTTGACGAGCTGAAGCCAGTCGAGGGCGGAGGCCGCATCGGCAAGTTCCCCGGGGCCGCCGTCCCAGACGCCCTGGCTGCGGCCGACGCCGCGGAAGTTGAAGCGCAGCACCGAAAATCCGCGGGCGGCGAAGGTGTGATAGAGCGTGTAGACGACCTGGTTGTTCATCGTGCCCCCGAACTGCGGATGGGGGTGGAGGATGAGCGCGATCGGGCTGTCGGCGTTGCTCTCGTGGTGATACCGGGCCTCAAGGCGTCCGCCGGGGCCATTTATTATGAGTTCAGGCATTCGTTACTCGATTTCGTTCGTGTGGAATGGAGCCGCCGGCAAGCGCCGGGGCGACGTCAGCTAGGCTGACTGCGGCGTTTTGGCGTTCAAATCCTTGTGGCTCGAACTCTCAATCCTTGACTTCAGCACTCAGGATTTCCATAAACTTAGAACCGTTCGAAATGTAGGGGCTCGCGTTGGTAAACGTCAGACCCTGCCGGTCGGGCGGGTCTCTTAGCACAATCCGGGGTGCCGGACGCAAGCTAAGGATGCGCGAGACATGGATTCCGCCGCCATTTGGGGCGACGACAGTCCGGAGATCAAGACGTGGAACTGACGACCAAAGGCCGGTACGCGGTCATGGCCATGGCGGACCTTGCCGGCCATGCGCAGGATGGAGCGACATCCCTTTCGGTCGTGGCAGAGCGCCAGAGCCTGCCGCTTTCCTATCTCGAACAGCTTTTCGTTCCATTGCGCCGCGCAGGCCTGGTCGAGAGCGCCCGAGGCCGCTCGGGCGGTTATCGGCTTGCGAAGCCGGCAGCCGAGATTTCGATCGCCGACGTCATGGGTGCTGTCGAAGAGGATACGCGGTTCACGCGCTGCTCTCACAACGATCCGCGCTGCTCGGCCTCGACGCCATGCGTGACGCACGGGTTGTGGAGTGCCCTCAGCGATACGACCGAAAAGTTTATGTCGTCGGTCAGCTTGGCCGATGTCATTGCGGGCGGAAAATTTTCAGCGCGGACGACGCGCGGTGCGCATCAGGCGTCTGCGCGCGGGAGCGTTCGGAGAACGTATCTCGACTACAACGCGACCGCGCCGCTCAGGCCGGAAGCCAAGGCGGCGATGGTCGAAGCACTCGATGTCGTCGGCAATCCGTCATCGGTGCATGCCGAAGGTCGTCGCGCACGTTCGATCATCGAAGCGGCGCGTGAAAGCGTGGCACGGCTCGTTGGGGCGAAGCCTTCGGAGGTCGTCTTTACCAGCGGTGCGAGCGAAGCGAACACCTGGGCATTGTCGCAGCCATGGGTGACGATTTTCACGAGCGGCATCGAGCACGATTCAGTGCTGGCGCCGGCGCGAGCGTCGAAGGCAGCGCTTCATATGCTGGCCGTTGGGACCGACGGCAGGGTGAAGATTGACGACATTGCCGAGCGTTTGGCATCGGAGAATTTCGCCCGTCCCGCCGTCATCGCGGTGCAGCTCGCGAACAACGAAACTGGCGTGATTCAGCCGGTCGCGGAAATCGCCGAACTCGCTCGCGCAAACGGCGTAAAAATGCACGTCGATGCGGTGCAGGCCGCAGGGCGGATCGGGATCGACTTCGAAAGTCTCGGAGCCGATACGCTGGCGATCTCTGCGCACAAGTTTGGCGGCCCGAAGGGTATCGGCGCGCTGGTCATTCGCGATCATTTCGATCTCGTGCCGCTGATCAGAGGCGGCGGCCAGGAGCGTCGTCGCCGGGCCGGGACGGAAAACATCGCGGCAATCGCCGGCTTTGGCGCGGCCGCGGAAGCAGCGCTTCGCGAGATCGGTGAAATCGGCGCCATCGAAGCGCTACGCGACAGGTTTGAAGCCGAGTTGAAGCGCATCACGCCGACTGCGGTGATCGTCGGTGAGGGCGCGCCGAGGCTGGCAAATACCACTTCGCTTGCGGTGCCGGGAAAGCTCGCCGAGACGCTGGTCATTCGGCTTGATCTCGCGGGCATTGCTGTTAGCGCGGGTTCGGCGTGCTCGTCGGGCAAGGTCGGCGCGAGTCATGTGCTGGAGGCGATGGGTTTGGGCAACGACGTCGTATCGAGCGCCATTCGCATCAGCCTCGGTCCGACGACGACGGAAGACGATATCGCGGCATTTCTCGCTGCGTGGAAGACGATTGCTGGCGAGCCGGCGCTCGCGGCGTGAGGATTTAGGTTTTCGAGTGCGGCCGAAAGGTTGCGCGTAAGGAAGAGAGACGAAGAATGGCTGCTGTTCAGGAGACGATCGATCAAGTTCGCAAGATCGATGTCGACCAGTACAAGTATGGTTTCGAGACGAAGATCGACAGCATCATGGCGCCGAAGGGCCTTGATGAAACGACTGTGCGTTTCATTTCGGCCAAGAAGGGCGAGCCGGAGTGGCTTTTGAACTGGCGGCTCGAGGCGTTTACGCGCTGGAAGGCGATGACCGAGCCGACGTGGGCGAAGGTCCATTATCCGAAGATCGATTTTCAGGACCTTTATTACTACTCGGCGCCGAAGTCGACGGAGGGGCCGAAGAGCCTCGCCGAGGTCGACCCGGAACTGCTTGAAACCTACAAGAAGCTCGGCATTCCGCTGAAAGAGCAGGAAGTGCTGGCGGGCGTGCAGGGTTCGCGCGTTGCTGTCGATGCCGTGTTCGACAGCGTGTCGGTGGTCACGACCTTCAAGGACGAACTGAAGAAAGCGGGCGTGATTTTCTGCTCGATTTCGGAGGCGGTGCGCGAGCATCCCGAGTTGGTGAAGAAGTATCTGGGCTCGGTCGTGCCGCAGTCCGACAATTTCTATGCGGCGCTGAACTCGGCGGTGTTTTCCGATGGCTCGTTCGTCTACGTGCCGGAAGGCGTTCGCTGCCCGATGGAGCTTTCGACCTACTTCCGCATCAATGCGAAGCAAACGGGCCAGTTCGAACGCACGCTGATCATCGCCGACCGCGGCGCATATGTTTCCTATCTCGAAGGCTGCACGGCGCCGATGCGCGACGAGCATCAGTTGCACGCGGCAGTCGTCGAACTCGTCGCGCTGGACGATGCCGAGATCAAATATTCGACCGTCCAGAACTGGTATCCAGGCGATGCCAACGGCAAGGGTGGCGTTTACAATTTCGTGACGAAACGTGGCGACTGCCGCGGTCATCACTCGAAAATTTCGTGGACGCAGGTTGAGACGGGTTCCGCGATCACGTGGAAGTATCCGAGCTGCATCCTGCGCGGAGACTACTCGCGCGGCGAGTTCTATTCGATCGCGGTATCGAACGGACATCAGCAGGTCGACAGCGGCACCAAGATGATTCACCTCGGCAAGAATTCGTCGAGCCGGATCATCTCGAAAGGCATCGCGGCGGGGTTTTCGCAGAATACGTATCGCGGGCTTGTGTCGGCGCATCGGAAAGCGACGAACGTGCGCAACTTCACGAACTGCGACTCGCTTCTGATCGGCGACAAGTGTGGTGCGCATACGGTGCCGTATATCGAGGCGAAGAATTCGAGCGCGCACTTCGAGCACGAGGCGACGACGTCGAAGATATCCGACGACATGCTGTTCTACTGCCGTCAGCGCGGGCTTTCGTCGGAGGAGGCGGTGGCGCTTGTTGTCAATGGCTTCGTGCGCGATGTGCTGCAGCAGTTGCCGATGGAGTTCATGGCCGAAAGCCAAAAGCTGATCGGTATCAGCCTCGAAGGTTCGGTCGGTTGATGGTTGTCGTGGATGGCCGCCTTCGCGGCCATGACGGATTGAGAATTGAAGTTTGTAGGAACGGTTGTTGAAATGCTTGAGATCAAAAACCTGCACGTGAAGCTCGCGGACGAGGATCGGGAGATCCTCAAAGGGCTGTCGCTGACGGTGCCGAAGGGTGAAGTGCACGCGATCATGGGACCGAACGGTTCGGGCAAGTCGACGCTGGCCTATGTGCTCGCGGGTCGTGACGGCTATGAGGTGACTGACGGCGACATCCTGTGGAACGGCGAGTCGGTGATCAACATGGAACCCGATGAGCGGGCGGCCAAAGGCGTCTTCCTGGCGTTTCAGTATCCGATGGAGATTCCCGGTGTCGCGGGGCTGACTTTCCTGCGGACCGCGCTCAATGCGGTGCGGAAGAAGCGCGGGGAAGCCGAGCTGACGACGCCTGCATTCCTGAAGCTCGTCAAAGAAAAGGGTCAGAAGCTCAACATCGACGTCGATATGCTGAAGCGGCCAGTGAATGTCGGGTTCTCGGGCGGCGAGAAAAAGCGTTCGGAAATCCTGCAGATGGCGTTGCTGGAGCCGACCCTGTGCGTGCTCGATGAAACGGATTCGGGACTCGATATCGACGCGCTGCGGATTGTGTCGGAAGGTGTCAACGCGCTGCGCGACAAGGATCGCGCGTTTCTCGTCATCACGCACTATCAGCGGCTTCTGAACTACATCGTGCCCGACAAGGTGCACGTGCTAGCTGACGGGCGCATCCAGAAGACGGGTGGCAAGGAATTGGCGCTTGAACTCGAAAAGTCGGGCTACGCTGAATACACCCATAAGGCGGCGTAACATGAATGTTGCAGTAATGAAGACCAAGGCCGAGCAGGCCATTTCGGAGAGCTTCGAGACAGCCGCTCCGAAACTGCCGGGAACGGAAGTCATAAAGGAGCGGCGCGCCGGTGCGATGGGCATGTTCGGCGGCCTTGGCTTGCCCCATCGGCGCATCGAGGAATGGAAGTACACGGATCTGCGCGCCAACGTGAAGGAGATCCTGCCGGCGGCGGTCGAAGATCAAACGCCGCTGACGATCGCCGAATTGATCATTGCGCTCGGACCGCTGGCGCATGTCGACGCGCATCGCATCGTGTTCGTCAACGGTCATTTCCGCGCCGGGCTCGGCGACTTCGATCAGGTGGACGGCATCCAGATTTCGGCCCTCGGCGCGTTGCTATCGTCGGCCACGGAAGACATGGGCGCGGCGCTTGCAACGACACCTGAGGGCGGCGATGCGGTCGAAGCGCTAAACACCGCTTTTATGACCGACGGCGCGGTTGTGACCGTTGCCGAAGGCGCTTCGGTCGAGAAGCCTTTGCTGATCGTTTTCGTGCGGGCCGGCGCTGAGGCATCGTCCGTCGCCGTTCGAAATTTCCTGACGGTCGGAAAAGGCGGGACGGCGACCATCATCGAAGCGCATGTGGTATTGCCCGGCGCAGCGGACGAGGCGCAGCTCAACGCGCTGACAGAAGTGACGGTGGGCAAGAGCGCGACGCTGCATCACGTGAAAGTCGCGGTCGATCGAGGCAAGGCGCTGCACCTGAGCAATTGCGATGTCACACTTGAGGCTGATGCAAGTTATCGCAACTTCCAGTTTTCTTCGGGCTTGGGGATTGCGCGCAACGGCCTCAACGTGATTTTCGACGGCGAGGGCGGCAAGCTCGATCTTTCCGGGGCGTATCTCGCACGGAAGGCCGAACATATTGATACGACGCTGGTCGTCGATCATGCGGTGCCGCGGTGCGAAAGCCGAGAGCTGTTCAAAGGGGTTCTCGACGGCCATGGCCGCGGCGTGTTCCAGGGCAAGATCATCGTTCGTCCGGATGCGCAGAAGACCGACGGCAAGCAGATGTCGCAGGCGCTGATGCTGTCGGAAGACGCGGAATTCGATTCCAAGCCCGAGCTCGAGATCTATGCGGACGATGTCGTCTGCGGTCACGGGACGACGGCGGCCGAACTCGATACGGATCTGCTTTTCTATTGCCGGTCGCGCGGCATTCCGGAGAAAGAAGCGCGCGCGCTGATGATCGAATCCTTTATTGGTGAAGCCATCGAGAAGGTTGAAAACGAGCAGCTTCGGGATGCGCTGACGGCCTACGCCGTCGAGTGGCTCGGGCGCTCTCCTCGCCGATAGCTTGGGCGGACAGATATCATGGGACGTGAATCGACCATTGCCGTTGCTCGAAGCTCCGCATCGCACGCGGGCCTTACGGCCGCTCCTTACGATGTCGAGCGTATCCGTGCGGATTTTCCGATCCTTTTTCGGGAAGTGAACGACAGGCCGCTGGTCTATCTTGATAACGGAGCGTCGGCGCAGAAGCCTCTGCCGGTCATCGAAGCGATGGATCATGCGTATCGCTTCGAATACGCGAACGTGCATCGCGGCCTGCATTACTTGTCGAACACGGCAACCGAGAAATACGAAGCCGCGCGCGAGACGACGCGCCGGTTTCTCAATGCCGAGCATTCGGACGAGATCATTTTTACCCGCAACGCCACGAGCGCGATCAATCTCGTGTCGCGATCGTTCGGCGAACCCAGGATCGGCGAGGGTGATGAAATCGTCATCACGATCATGGAGCATCATGCCAACATCGTGCCGTGGCATTTTCTTAGAGCGCGGAATGGCGCGGTTCTGAAGTGGGCGCCGATGACTGATCGCGGCGAACTGATCGTCGAAAAGCTCGACGCCCTGATCAGCAAGCGCACGAAGCTCGTCGCTGTGACGCATATGTCGAACGTGCTTGGCACGATCAACCCGGTGAAGGAAATCATTCGAATCGCGCACGGCAAGGGCGTTCCGGTGCTGATCGACGGTAGCCAGGCCGCGGTCCACATGGCTGTCGATGTGCGCGATCTCGATGCCGATTTTTATGTGTTCACGGGCCATAAGACCTACGGGCCGTCGGGCATCGGCGTGCTTTATGCGAAGCGTCAATGGCTGCAATCGATGCCGCCTTACGAGGGCGGTGGCGACATGATCGAGAGCGTGACGCTCGATAATGTCACGTATAACCAGCCGCCGCACAGGTTCGAAGCTGGTACTCCGCCGATTGTCGAGGCTGTCGGTTTGGGCGCGGCGCTCAATTACATGATGCAGATCGGGCGCGAAAAGATTTCACGCTACGAAGCGGAACTCGGCGCTTACGCGGCGGAGCGATTGGCGGAATTGCCATGGCTGAAGCTTTACGGCACGGCTCCGGGAAAAGGCGCGATCTTTTCGTTTACGATCGACGGGTTGCATCCGCACGACGTGTCGACGATCATCGATCGCTCGGGCGTGGCGATCCGCGCCGGCCACCACTGCGCGCAGCCACTCATGGAGCGTATGGGCGTGACTGCAACCTGCCGCGCGTCTTTCGCGTTGTACAACACCAAGGCTGAAGTCGAGGCGCTGGTGGCGGCGCTCACTAAAGCCCATGACTTGTTTACGTAAGGAGCTTCCGGATGGACGATAGGAAGCCGATAGATGATCGTGAAGCGCTGAAGTCGGCGGTTGAGGCGATGGATGCGCCGCCGGTAATGCCGCCCGACGGCGGCGTCGCGCCGGATACTGGCGAGGATGGCGGTGCAAAGGCCGATGCCAGTGCGTCGTCGCTGCCGCCCGAGGAGATCGAGCGGCTGACCAATGACATCGTCGCGGCGCTGAAGACCGTCTACGATCCGGAAATTCCGGCCGACATCTATGAGCTCGGACTGATCTATAAGGTCGAGGTCGACGACGACCGCAATGTCGACATCAACATGACGCTGACGGCGCCGGGCTGTCCTGTCGCAGGCGAGATGCCGGTGTGGGTCGAGAACGCTGTTAATGCGGTCCCGGGTGTCGCTGGAACGAAGGTCAACATCGTGTTCGACCCGCCGTGGGACCAGAGCCGCATGTCGGACGAAGCGCGGCTGGCCGTCGGCATGTTCTGACGGGGCTCGCTTTTGAACGCCGAATTCCCATATACTTGCCAACACTCGCCCAACCACGGAGGCCGCTGTGCCCTCGCTTAGAATGATGCCAAAGGTGATGACCCTGACCGATGCGGCCGCGGCGCGCGTCTCTGCGCTGCTTGCGCAGAAGCCGGGCGTCAAGGCACTCAAGATCGGCATCAAGAAGGGCGGCTGCGCCGGCATGGAGTACACCCTGACCTGGGCGGAAGAGATCGGCAAATTCGATGAAGTCATCGAGGATAAAGGCGCGGTCGTGCTGATCGATCCGGCGGCGATCATGTACCTGATCGGCACCGAAATGGACTACAAGACCGATAAGCTGGCATCGCAGTTCGTGTTCAACAATCCGAACCAGAAGAGCGCCTGCGGTTGCGGCGAGAGCGTCAATCTGGAGCCTGCGACGCCCGAGGGCTTTGCTCCGGCCGGTTGATGACATGAACGCGGGCGGTTGATCCATGTCCGCGAATGATGATCTGCTCGAGATTCTAAAAGAAGCGTTGGATCGCGCCGGTTCCGTCAGCGGGCGGCGCATGTTCGGTGGTGTCGGCGTCTATTTCAACGGCACATTTTTCGCCATCATCGACGACGGAGCAGTTTACCTCAAAATCTCGGACGAGATGCAGGCCCAGTTCGAAGCCGAGGGGTCACGCGCGTTCTCATACATGACAAAAAAGGGCGCGGCGGAGCTGCGCACTTATTGGCGGCTGCCCGAACGGCTTCTCGATGAGCCGGATGAGTTGTACGAATGGGCGCGGGCGTCCATTGCTGCCGCGCGGGATGTGGCGGAAAGAAAAAAAGCGCCAGCTTCAAAATCTCGAGCAAAAGCCAAATCGAGAACGTCCAATAACCGACGTTGACGTGGATGGCCGCCAGCGCGGCCATGACGGTAGGTTGAGGCATCGAGCGCTCAACTCTCATGCTGTCTGCTCGGCAGCCCCGGACCGCACGAGACGATCAAATGAATCGTCGTCTACAATCCACGTGATGGCCGCGCAGGCGGCCATCGACGCGATGCGCCGGGAGAAAAACCCTTCTCCTCAGCGACGCCTTTATCGCGAGAGAGAAGGAACAAGCCGGCTTTAACCGCGACCGGGGACCTTGATTGGCCGTGCGGGCTTGCGCATGAAGGCCGGCATGTTTTCGGCGAAGCCGAGCCGGTCGCCACTTTTCTGTTGTGGAGGTGGCGGGGATTTGCGCGACTGTTCGTGCGCCGGCTGACGTTTTTCGGGAGTGCCCTCGGTACGGCGCGGCGCTCTCGGCTGGTCCGTCCAGGCGTCAACCTTTGGCTGCTCGCTGTGTTTGGCCGCGCGCGGCTGTTGCGGGCGTTTTGGTTCAGACGGAGGCCGGTCTTGCACGTGAGGTTGCTCGCCATGGCCCGGGGGCGGTGGGCTTTTAGCGGCACGTGCAGGCGCATGGCTTCGTTGCCGGTCGCCCGATGGCTTCTGATCGCGATGACCGGATTGCTGTCCGCGATGGGGCTTTCCTGATTTCTCGTGGCCGCGTCCGCCGCGTCCCCGGCGTCGCTTGCCGGCGCCTGCAATGTCTTCTTCGGTGGGCGGCTCTCCAAGCCAAACGGGTGTTTCGCCGGTGATTTTCTCGATGTCCTTTACGAACTTCAGGTCATCCGGGCTGACAAGCGAAGCGGCGTAGCCTTCGCGACCGGCACGACCGGTGCGGCCGATGCGGTGGACATAGTCGTCGGCGGCCCACGGCAGATCGAAGTTGAAGACGTGCGAAACATCCGGGATGTCGAGGCCGCGGGCGGCGACATCGGAGGCCGCGAGCAGCATGATCTCGCCGTTACGGAACTTGTCGAGCGTGTCCATGCGGCTCGTCTGATCCATATCGCCGTGAAGCGCGCCGGCGTTGAAGCCGTGTTTGGAGAGAGATTTGTAGAGAACGGCGACGTCGCGCTTGCGATTGCAGAAGATGATCGCGTTCTTGACGTTGCCGTTGCGGATCATGTCGCGAAGAACTTCGCGCTTGGCCCAGTCCTCGCCGTTCGGGCAATAGACGAAACGCTGGGTGATGGTTTTGGCGGTGGTCGCTGGTTTGGCAACTTCGATGCGTTCGGGATTGGTCAGGAATTGATCGACCAGACGCGTGATCTCCGGCGGCATCGTGGCCGAGAAGAACAGCGTCTGACGGCGTGGCGGAAACAGCTTGCAGATCTTCTCGATATCCGGGATGAAGCCCATGTCGAGCATGCGATCGGCTTCGTCGATGACGAGAATTTCGACGCCCATCAGCATGACGCGGCCACGGCCGAAATGATCGAGCAGGCGACCGGGCGTGGCGATCAGCACGTCGACGCCGCGGTCGAGCTTTTTCACCTGATCGTCCATCGAGACGCCGCCGATCAGGAGCGCGAGCGATAGCTTATGATTGACGCCATATTTCTCGAAGCTCTGCGCCACCTGGGCGGCGAGTTCGCGCGTCGGCGCCAGGATCAACGAACGCGGCATGCGCGCGCGGGCGCGGCCCGTTTCGAGGCGCGTGATCATCGGAAGAACGAAGGAGGCGGTCTTACCGGTGCCCGTCTGGGCGATGCCGAGGACGTCTCGGCCGGTCACGGCGACCGGAATGGCAGCGGCTTGTATCGGGGTCGGGTTGACGTACCCCGCGGCTGCAATAGCTGCTTGAACCTTGGGCGACAGCCCGAGGTCAGCGAACGTCTTGGTTTCCAAAAGCAGGTATCTCCATCTGCATAGGCTCGAATAGTCCGGCGCGAAGCGTCAGACGATCTTTCGAGAGCGCAGGGGGGACGGGTGCCGAAAGGACCTAAGCCGAATAGGAGTGCGGATCAAAAAAGCATTTAAAAAATGCGCAAATCGATCCCCTGCGCTCCGGCACGCTCGGGTGCTCGCATACATCTTGGAGAATCGCAAGGAAAACCGACCGGTTTTCACGGAGTTGTCCGCGGGGTTGTGTCACAGGGGCGCCGGCGGGGTGATTAAACCCCGCCGGGCGGCGTGTTGGCCCGTTGGTTATTCCTCCAGCAGCCATTTGCCGAACAGGCCGCCAATGACGCCGCCGAGGATCGGCGCGACAAAGAACAGCCAAATTTGCGACAGCGGCTCGCCGCCGGCGTAAACGGCAGGGCCGAAGCTGCGGGCCGGGTTGACGGACGTGTTCGAGATCGGGATCGACATGATGTGGATTGCCGTCAGCGCCAGGCCGATGGCGATAGGCGCCATGAGCGATGGCCCGTTGGCGCGGGTAACGCCGACGATGACGACCAGGAAGAACGCGGTCAGGACGGTTTCGAGGATAAAGACCTCGGAGAGGGTGGCTTTCAGCATCGACAGATCACCGTAGCCATTGGCAGCGAAAGTCGGACTCGTATGGCCGACGAGCGAGAAAATTCCGCAGGCGGCGCAGGCGCCAAGAAGCTGGGCGACAACATACTGCAGGGCGGTGCCGAGTTCGAAACGGCCGGCGGCGACGAGCCCAAGCGATACGGCAGGATTGTAATGGCCGCCAGAGATCTGACCTATCGCAAAGGCGGTGACCATGACGGTGATGCCGATGCAAAATGCGACGCCGAGAATTCCGGCCGCCCCGGAGGGCGCTCCGAAGGAATAGAACGCCGATCCAAGAATGGAAGACATCAGCATAAATGTGCCAAAGGCCTCAGCCGCTAATGCTCTGCTATTCATGCGAAATGTTCTCCTTGAGGTTTTCTGTCTCTTTAGCGCGAGCTCTTTTTCTTCGCGGCGCAAACTCAAGCTCCGCTCCGACGCACGGCTGCAACTGAACTCAGGCCGTAGACTCGCCGGCCCAACGCGCAGGCTGAATTTTGCTTAACGACCCGCCACAGGCGGACAAGAGCTTATTTGTCGTATCAACGAAATTGACTTTGTGGCCCATATTCGGCGGCGTAGATTTCGGCGGGGGGATGCCGGCTACAGTGCTTGAACATCTCAAGTAAGCTAGAGTGGATGGCGCTGCGGAACCTGATTCGCGCCCTTTGTCTTATGGGCTGGACAGATGCGCAGGGCAATTCGCGAGGATCGTACAGATGGCCGTAAATGCGCAATCAGCGGCAAGTGGTCTGACAGCCCGCAATGCTGCAGCGAGCCCGTCCGACGCTCGTCCGAAAGGCGTGCGCCGAGGCGACGCCATCCGGGAATTGAAGAAGCGAAATAACTATACGAACTTCGCCCACATCGGCTTCGTCTATCTCGTCATCGTCGCGACGATCGCGGCCACGATCTGGAGTTATGGCGCCGTTGCGGCAGCCGGTCTCGAATGGTGGTGGAATATTCCGATGACGCTGCTGTGCATCGCCATCATTGGCGCTTCGCAGCATCAGTTCGGTGGCGTCATCCACGAGGGTACGCACTTCACGCTGTTCGAAAACAAGATCCTGAACGAAGCGGTTTCCGATTGGCTCGGCGGCTTTCCGATCTTTACGTCGACCTTTCAGTACCGGCTGCATCACCTCGCGCATCATCAGTTCATCAACGATCCGCTACGTGACCCCGATTGGGCGCAGCTCGATGAAAGTGGGCACCATCTCGATTTCCCGATTACGCATGTCGAAATGCTGAAAGAACTGGGGAAGCAGCTCTGGCTGCCGAACCTCTTCCGCTACATGATCGTGCGTGCTCGCTACAGCGCGCTCGGAACTGACAACAATCCGTATATGGACCGCGAGCGGCAGGGCGAGCGCCTACCGACGCTGATGGGAGTGATTTACGCTGTGGCGGTGCCGATCGCTGCGATCCCGCTGATCAGGGGAGGACACGGCGCCTGGGCATTCGCGGCTATTGGGGCACTGACGGCGATCGTCGTGTCTTACTTTTATTTCCTCGACGAAAACAAGCTGCCGCACGCGCATGTCGACACGGTGATTTCGCATCGGGTGACGAACATCAGCCGCATTGTCTACATGGCGATCACCTATACGGCGCTCACTGCAGTCGAGGTCGCGGGGTGGGGCAGGGCATGGGATTTCTACGGCCTGCTCTGGATCTTGCCGCTGTTTACGACATTCCCGCTGTTCATGATCATGCGGCAGTGGGTACAGCATGGGAATGCCGATCGCGGGCGGTACACGAACACGCGTGTTTTCCTCGTCAATCCCTTCATCCGCTATGCCGTGTTTCCGTTCGGAATGGATTATCACCTGCCGCACCACATCTATGCGTCGGTGCCGCACTACAAGCTCAAGGGTTTGCACGAGCTGCTGCTGGAAGATCCGCAGTATCGCGAGAAGGGCATTGTCGTGGAGGGGTATTTCAATTCGCCTCACGGCAAGGTCGAGGAGCGCAACCCGACCGTCATCGAAGTGCTCGGCGAAAAGTATGCGCCCAAGCCTGACGGCGAGATCTACGTCGATACCGATACTCTCGAATATGCGAAAGTGAGCGACGCGGCTGCTATCGAGCAGCAGAACGAAAAGTCCGCGCGCGGCGAGTAAGCGGTAGTTTGCGCCGCCCGCGCGGCCATGACGGGGCGGCGTGGACTTGCCCGTCAGATATCTAGATCCTTGGCGAAGGCGGCGTTTTCCTGGATGAAACGGAAGCGCGCTTCGGGCTTTGAGCCCATCAACGCGTTGACGACTTCCGACAGGCTTTCGCGGGCGCCTTCGGCGATGGCGACGCGCAGAAGCGTGCGGCGCTTCTTGTCCATCGTCGTTTCCTTCAAGTCCTTGAAGTCCATTTCGCCGAGGCCTTTGAAGCGTGTCACCTTCGGCTTCTTGTTCTTGAAGTGGGTCGCGAGCAACTCGTCGCGGTGCGCCTCGGTGCGGGCGTAGGCCACGTCGCTCTTGTCGGAGATCTTATAGAGGGGCGGGACAGCCAGGAAGAGGTGGCCGTTTTCGACCAGCTCAGGCATCTCCTGATAGAAGAAGGTTATGAGCAACGATGCAATGTGGGCGCCGTCGACGTCGGCGTCTGTCATGACGATCACGCGTTCGTAGCGCAGATCCTCATCGCGATATTTGGTGCCGGTGCCGACGCCGAGGGCCTGGATCAAATCCGCAAGCAGCTGGTTCTGCGACAGCTTCGCCGATGACGCGTTGGCGACGTTGAGGATCTTGCCGCGCAGCGGCAGTACCGCCTGGGTTTCGCGATCGCGCGCGCTCTTGGCACTGCCGCCGGCCGAGTCGCCTTCGACGATGAAGATTTCGGTGCCAGCGGCCTGCTGGATCGAGCAGTCGGCGAGCTTGCCGGGAAGGCGAAGCTTGCGTGTTGCGGACTGGCGGCCGACCTCTTTTTCGCGGCGGCGCTTCAGGCGTTCTTCGGACTGGTCGATGGTCCACTCGAGCAGGCGTGTCGCCTGCTGCGGACTATCTGCCAGCCAGTGGTCGAAAGCGTCCCGCACGGCTGTTTCGACGATTTTCGTAGCTTCGACAGTTGCGAGCTTGTCCTTGGTCTGGCCCTGGAATTCGGGCTCGCGCACGAAGACCGACAGCATAGACGCGGCCGTCCCCATGACGTCTTCGGAGGTGATCTGCTGGGCCTTTTTGGAGCCGACAAGCTCACCGTAAGCGCGCAGTCCCTTGTAGAGCGCCTGGCGCAGACCGTTTTCGTGCGTGCCGCCTTCGGGCGTCGGAATGGTGTTGCAGTAGGACGAGGAGAAACCGTCTTCGTCGGAGATCCAGGCGACGGCCCATTCGACTGAGCCGTGGCCGGCATCCTTTTCGACGCGGCCCGCGAAAATCTCTTTTGTCACTCGCGTCCGGCCTTCGATCGACGAGGTCAGGTAATCGCTGAGGCCGCCCGGGAAATGGAAGGTCGCCTCAGCGGGCGTATCGTCCTTGATGAGCTCGGGCGCGCATTTCCAGCGGATTTCGACGCCGCCGAACAGGTAGGCTTTCGAGCGGGCCATTTTCATCAGGCGTGCCGGCTTAAACGCGGCGCCCTTGCCGAAGATCTTTTCGTCCGGCTTGAAGCGGACCTTGGTGCCGCGTCGGTTCATAATGGAGCCGAGCTTTTCGAGCTTGGTCTGCGGCTCGCCGCGCGAGAACACCATGCGATAAAGCTGCTGGTCGCGGGCGACCTGGACTTCCAGCGTTTCCGACAGTGCGTTGACGACCGAGACGCCGACGCCGTGCAAGCCGCCGGAGGTGTTGTAGGCCTTTGAATCGAACTTGCCGCCAGCGTGCAGGATGGTCATGACGACTTCGAGCGCGCTCTTGTTCTTGTATTTCGGGTGCGGGCCGACCGGAATGCCGCGGCCATTGTCGGTAACGCTCAAGAAGCCGTCGGTGGAAAGTTCGACCTCGATCCAGGTGGCGTGGCCGGCGACGGCCTCGTCCATCGAGTTGTCGATGACTTCGGCGAACAGATGGTGCATCGCCTTTTCGTCGGTGCCGCCGATATACATGCCGGGGCGGCGGCGCACGGGCTCCAGGCCTTCCAGCACCTCGATGTGCTGTTCGCTGTAGGCGCTTTCGACAGGTTTGCGGGCACGCGACGATTTCTCAGTCATTTCGCTTTCGAATTCCGGAAAAAGGTCTGTTTGCGATCGGCTCATTGGCAGCCTCGGTCGTGCTATGGCGTAACCACGCATTCGGGAAGAAGCGGCGGGGACGCACGACGGCTCAAGCCGCTGAAGCGAATCTTGCGAGGCTTCTTATAGCCCGAGCCGGGCCGCGGCTACCATGCCGTTTCCGACTTGTGGCCGCTCTGCAACTTGCGGTCGGTATCAGACTGCGACGTTATCGATCAGACGTGTCTTGCCGAGCCATGCGGCGGCCAGAACGCGCATCGGGCGACCACTTGAATTCGGCACGGGTTCCAGTGTTTCGGCATCTCGGACCTCGACATAGTCGATTTTGCCGAACCCAGCCGAGGTAAGCTTTCGTTTGGCAGTGGAAATGCCGGTCGGAATATCGGCGCCGTTGGCAACGTCCTGAGCGAGAGCGGAGATCGCCGCATAGAGGGCGGGCGCGATTTTGCGGTCGGCAACGGAAAGATAGGCATTCCGCGACGATAGCGCCAGGCCATCGGTATCGCGTTTCGTCGGCATGCCGATCAGTTTTAACGGCATGTCGAGATCGCGGACCATCTGGCGAAGGACGGCCAGCTGCTGAAAATCTTTTTCCCCGAAAATGGCGATATCGGGTGTCACCTGATTGAAAAGCTTGGCGCAGACGGTCGCGACGCCATCGAAGTGCTGCGGGCGAAAGCTACCTTCGAGGTCCTTTGCGGCGCTTCCCGCACGAACGCTGGTCGAGAAGCCTTCCGGATACATTTCTTCCACTGTGGGCGCCCAAACGAGATCGGCGTCGGCCGCCGCAAGCTTTTTCAGATCGCCGGGCTCGTCGCGGGGATAGCGCGACAGATCTTCGTTGGCTGCGAACTGCGTCGGATTGACAAAGATCGAAACGACGGCCCGGCCGGCCTTCTTTTTCGCGAGTTTGACGAGCGCGATGTGGCCGGCATGCAGCGCACCCATCGTCGGCACCAGGCTGATCGAATGGCCGCGTCCACGCCACTTGGCGACTATTTTTCTAAGGTCGTGAACGGTGCGGGCGATTTTGACTGTTTCGGACAAGGGAAAGCCCCGAGCTTATTTTTTGGCCACTCGTGCCGGGATTAATGGGCAACCGTCAAGGGGACAAGGCAAAGTTCCTCGCATCCGAAGGGAGGCGGAGGAAAACCGATCTGCTAATATCCGTCGACGGGCGAATCGTATCCGATGGCCTTATTTCAGCGGAGACGGCATGGTCGCGACATTGCGGCATGAGGACAGCGTGACACAGCGGAGCCTCCCGTCGCGGGAAGAGTTCGATGCGCAGTATCTCATGGATGAGCACCGACTTCTCGGTGCCTTGATCGAGCGCGCATTCTTTACCGAGGACGAACGCCGGCGCACCGCCGATATTGCCCGGCGTCTGGTCTATACGGCGCGTGCGGACAAGGCTCGGCACGCCGGCGTAGACGCCTTCATGCATGAGTATGGGCTGGCGACGGATGAAGGCATCATCCTGATGTGCCTCGCCGAGGCGCTGTTGCGCATTCCCGATGCGGAGACGGCGAATGCGTTCATCGCCGACAAGATTTCCGGCGGCGCCTGGGACAAACATCGCGGCCACTCGGACAGTCTCTTCGTCAACGCATCGACCTGGGGATTGATGCTCACCGGCCGCATCATGCGGCTCAAGGAAGCCAAAGGCACCAATCCGCTGCAGGCGATGAAGCGGCTGGTGGCGCGCTCCGGCGAGGGCACCATTCGGCTTGCGGTCCGTCATGCCGTCAAGCTGCTCGGCGAGCAGTTCGTTCTGGGCTCGACCATTGAATCGGCGCTTTCCCGCGCCCGGGCATTCGAGGAAAAGGGCTATCGCTTTTCCTACGACATGCTGGGCGAGACCGCGCGGTCCGAACAGGATGCCGAGCGCTATTTTCAGCGCTATGTGGCGGCGATCGACGCGGTCGGAAATGCTGCCGGGCCGTTTACGACGCAACATGCAGCGGCGATCTTCGCGCGGCCTTCGATCTCGGTGAAGCTGTCGGCGCTGCATCCGCGTTTCGAGCCCGGAAAAGAACGCCGGCTTCGGGCGGAGCTTGCACCGCGGCTGTTGACGCTTGCACGCGCGGCGAGGGCTCGGGGGCTCGGACTCACGATCGACGCGGAAGAGCAGGATCGGCTGGATATCACGGCGGAGCTGTTCGGCGAGACATTCGTCAATCCGCAGCTCGAGGGATGGAACGGGCTGGGCATCGCCGTGCAGGCCTATGGCAAACGGGCCATTCCGATGCTGCGCTGGCTCAGGCGCTTGAGCGAAAAAACGGGAAAACGCATTCCAGTGCGGCTCGTCAAAGGCGCCTATTGGGACAGCGAGATCAAATGGGCGCAGGAGCGGGGACTGGAGGACTATCCGGTCTTTTCGCGCAAACTCAACACTGATGTTTCGTATCTCGCGGCGATGCGGCTTTTGATCTCCGATCCGGTCGCATTCTATCCGCAGTTCGCGACGCATAACGCGCACACCATCGCGGCGGCGTCGGTTACGGGCGGCGCAGTGGAGTTCGAATACCAGCGCCTGCATGGCATGGGCGAAGCGCTTTACGATCAGGTCGTCGGCGAGGGCAAGTTCGGCCGTGCGTGCCGTGTCTATGCGCCGGTCGGCGGCCACGAAGATTTGCTCGGCTATCTCGTGCGGCGCCTTCTCGAAAATGGCGCCAACACGTCGTTCGTCAACCGGCTTGGCGACGAAGAGACGCCGATTTCCGAGATTATTGCTGATCCCGTCGAGATCGCGGATCGCGAATTCAGCTCGGGCGAGCGGCCGAAGCTGATCGTCCGTCCGCGCGACATCTTTCTGCCGGAACGGAAGAACAGTGCGGGATTGGCGCTCACCGAAATGAGCGTGCGCGAGGATCTGCAAGGCGACATCGCCAAGGTCTTGAAGACGCCGTTCGCGGCGGGGCCCATCGTCAACGGCGTTGCGACGGTTGGCGGCGATGTCGCGGGCATCGTTGCGTCACCCCACGACCATCGCGATCGCATTGGCACCGTCCGCCTCGCCACGCCCCAGCACCTGGAAGACGCGATCTCGTCGGCGACGACGACGGCTCCCGCTTGGGAGAAAACGGATGCGGCCGAGCGCGCTCGCATTCTCGAAGTTGCGGCCGATCTTTTCGAGCGCGATCGCGCGGGGCTGATGGCGGCTCTCATCCGGGAGGCCGGGAAAACGCTTGAGGCGGCACAGGCGGAAGTGCGGGAGGCCGTCGATTATCTTCGCTATTACGCGGTCGAGGCGCGCCGGCTGTTCGCAAATCCCGCCCTGCTCCGCGGACCAACGGGAGAAGAAAATCTTCTATCGCTGCGAGGGCGCGGCGTTTTCGGCTGCATTTCGCCTTGGAATTTCCCGGTCGCGATTTTTGTCGGGCAAGTTGCGGCCGCCATCGCGGCCGGCAACGCGGTCGTCGCGAAGCCCGCCGAGCAAACTCCGATCTCAGGTTTTCTCGTGATCAAGCTGCTGCACGAAGCGGGCGTTCCGCGGGGAGCGCTGCATCTCGTGACGGGCGGCGGCAAGCTCGGCGAAGCGCTGGTCAAGGATGTTCGCGTTCAAGGCATCGCCTTTACCGGCTCGAACGAAACGGCGTGGGCCATTCAACGGGCGCTCGCCGATCGCAGGTCGTCCATCGTGCCGTTCATCGCCGAGACCGGCGGCATCAATGCCATGATCGCCGATTCCTCGGCTCTGCCCGAGCAGGTCGTGCGCGATGCCGTTCGATCGGCGTTCGACAGTGCTGGTCAGCGTTGCTCCGCCGCGCGCATCCTGTTCGTGCAGGACGACAACGCGCCGCGCATACGTTCAATGCTGGCGGGGGCGATCGAAGCGCTCGATATTGGCGATCCGTTCGACTACGGGACAGATATCGGGCCAGTGATCGACGAGGCTGCGCAGGACAATCTCGAAAGCCATAAGGTTTTGATGCAGCGCGAGGGGCGCGAGATCATCGATCTGGCGATGCCGGAAGCCTGCCGAGCGGGAACCTACGTGACGCCGGCGCTTTACGAGATCGATCGGATGGATCGGCTCGACCATGAGGTGTTCGGGCCGATTCTGCACATGGTGCGTTATGAACGCGGTCATCTCGACAAGGTGATCGCGGCGCTCAACGCCACCGGCTACGGGTTGACGCTTGGCCTGCACAGCCGCATCGAAAGCGTCGCCGATTACGTCGCCGAGAATGCGCATGTCGGCAATCTCTACGTCAACCGTAATCAGATCGGGGCGGTTGTCGGCGTGCAGCCATTCGGCGGCGAGGGACTATCCGGCACGGGTCCCAAGGCCGGGGGTCCCAACTATTTGGCACGCTTCGCGACCGAGCGGACATGCTCGACCGACATCACGGCGACTGGTGGCAATTACACGCTGCTTGGTGGGAGAGGCTAGCGGTCACGATTGCAATTCCGGCGGCGAAACGCTGGGATCGAGCTGCATCACTCATAGACCGCGTAAAACTTCCGGGCAGGCTCGACGATTTCCCAGGTTCCGGTGAATCCGGCGGGCGTGACGAAAGCATCCCCGGCGCGAAAGGTTGCTTCGCTTCCGTCGTCGCCGCGGACGACGATGACGCCTTCGAGGATATGACAGAACTCGGATTCGGTGAAAACGACGCGCCAGGTTCCAGGGTCACCGCTCCAGATACCCGAATTGAACCGGCCGTCGGCAGACTGGAACAGGTTCTGAGCGGATTGGACGGGGTCTCCGGCGACAATTCGATCTTCGGCCGGACGAAAAGTTTCTCCGGGCGGGAGGACGCCCTGGAAAAGGACGAGCCGGGGGAATGCTGTGGTCGCTGTCACGGATGTGCCTTGCATTGCGAGCGGGTTCGCAATGCTAAGATCTCGCCGGGTGGTTGGACAAGCGGTCGCTATTCGCCGGCCATGACGAAGCAGTCGACGGACTGACGGCGGAGCGCGTTGCACGTCGTCGCCGCGCGATTGGCATCCAAACCAGTGAAGCGGGCGCGGAAGATCTGATGGCCGTCCTTCATCGCGGGATTTGTGACGGTCGACACACCGGCGAGCAGCCGGCCTGCACGGTCCTGCACACTTGAAAGGGCGCGCTGGGCATCATCGATCGAGCCATAGGCGCCGATCTGGACGGCATAACGTCCGCTTGCGGTACGCGTAGCGCTTGCGCGGGGCTCGTAGCTTGCGGGTTCGACGGAGCCAAGGGCGCGGGCTTGGGCGCCTAGCGTGGATGGCGGCATTCCACGGATGACGGGGGGCTCGTGAAGGGTGGCGCTGGCGACCTTCTGCTGAGTCGGACGCATGCGCTTGGCTTCCTTCGGACGCGGCGGCGGAGGTTCGGCAGCAGCGACCGGCGGCAGACTATTCCTCGGCGCCGATAGATTTACGGGCGCGAATTGACGGAGTGGCGCCGGTTCAGGGTCGCGTGGCTCCGGGCTCGCCGTCGAAGCTGTCCGTACGGAAGCCGGCGGGGTCTCTTTGATTGGCGGGACCGACTGTTCCGGCGTCTGATCGACGTCTTCGGTGTCGGTCGTTTCGTCGGGAGACGGAGGCGCGGGACGGGGCTTGGCCACGATCGGAACGGCGCGGACCTTGAAGACCTGGACCGGGGTTTCGGTCGGTTCCATTGCCGGGGCTGCCTGTTGCGGCGCGGGTTCGCTTGCTTCGGCGACCTTCACGGCAGGCATGCGCTTTGCGGGCCGCTGGGCGATGCGGGGTTCGGCTTTCAATCGGGCGAGGAGCAATGGCTTGCGCGTCTTGACCGGGGATGCGCGTGTCACGGTTCGTGTCAGCAGCGTACGCATTTCGGCGTTTCGTTCGCCCGCCGTGTCGCCGCCGAAGACGACGCCGATCAGATGGCGATTGCCGCGGCGCCACGACGTCACGAGATTGAAGCCGGATGCGCGCGTATAGCCGGTCTTGATGCCATCGACGCCGGCGAAGGAATTCAGCATCGTGTTGTGGTTGCGGTACGACTTGCCGCCGTAAGCGAACACCCGTGTCGAAAAGACGGGGTAATACTGGGGAAAATCATCCTGAAGGTGCAGCGCCAGGGTCGCCATGTCGCGGGCGGTGGTGATCTGGTCGTCGTTTGGCAGGCCGGAAGCGTTTTCGTAATGCGTTGTGGACATGCCAAGGTCGCGGGCGCGGGCGTTCATCAGACGCGTGAAATTGGCTTCCGTCCCGCCGATGCGTTCGGCGAGAGCGATGGCGATATCGTTAGCGGATTTGGTGACGATGGCTTTGATGGCGTCGTCCACCGAGATCTGGTCGCCAGGATCGAGATCGAGCTTCGAGGGCGCGGCGTTGGCGGCGTGCTCGGAGATCGTCAGCTTATCGGACATTCTCAGACGGCCGGACTGAAGGGTCTCGAACGTCAGGTAGAGTGTCATCATTTTCGTGAGAGAGGCGGGGTGACGCGGTTCGTCGCCCTCGGAGTTGTGGAGAACAGCTCCCGAATTGGCATCGAGAATCAGCGCAGCGTAGCGCTTGCCACGGGCGTTGGCGCTCGTCAGGGCTAGTCCGAAGACGATCAGTAATGCCGATGCGTACGCAAACGCTCGTCGCAACACGACGCTCTTTCCCTCTGAGCCGCCCCGCAGCGGTTGAATTTTGATGCCTGTTCGTGAGTTGGCCGGACGGCATCCCACGAGCGCCCCCGCCCGTCGATACAGGGAGAGCATTGTTTTTAGGCACCTTTTGGGCGTCAAAGAGGCTTTGGCGCTTTCCGATGCCGTTCTGACTTTAGCGGCGGGAAGACTTCGTTAGCGTTAAGCAGTACGGTAAAATTTCCCTTTTGAATCGTCCCTTTATTGCACGCTAAGGTCGGGGGACCGGTTGTGCCGACGAGGTCGGGAAAAGGTGGAAAGTTGTGGGGTGAAGGAGCGGCTTTGGTGCGCTCATACGAATTGTGGCCAGGCTTGGGTTTGCCACTGCTCAAAGAGCGCAGCCGCCGACCGGATGTTGCAATTGGCATCTGCGAAAGCGTCTGATGCGTCACTCCGCTCGTTCTACTTTTTGTTCGCGGGGGTGCCTATATTACGTGCTTGAAGGAAACGGGTGTTTCGCTTGAACATTTGGAATGAACGACAGGTGCTCCGAGAAGGGGCGCATTTGGTGGGTGAGCGTCACTTTTCTGCCTCCAACAATACCGCGTCGCGGGATAACGTTTGGGGATCGGATGGATTCGGGTTTCGCCCGAGGCTCGCGATGACGAAGGTGAAAGATTATTCGCCGGTGAATGCTGCGCGTATGGCAGCTAACGAACCGCCCGATGGCCCGCGCCGCGACGATGGCGACGGCGAGTCAAAGACGGGTATTGTCACAAAGACCCGTCCAAAAACAAAGAAGCCCAACCTATATAAAGTTCTTCTGTTGAATGACGACTTCACGCCGATGGAGTTTGTCGTGCTCGTGCTGCAACGTTTCTTCAACAAGGGACAGGAAGACGCGACCCGCATCATGCTTCACGTCCACCACAAAGGCGTCGGGATTTGCGGCGTCTATACGTACGAGGTTGCTGAAACCAAGGTGACCCAGGTCATGGATTTTTCCCGGCAGCATGGCCACCCACTTCAATGCACCATGGAGAAAGAGTAGGACTCGATTGACATCGCTCTCCAAAAATCTCGAAGCCTCGCTGCACAGGGCGGTGCAGTACGCCAATGTCCGCCATCACGAATTCGCAACGCTCGAGCATTTGCTTCTGGCGCTGGTCGATGATCGGGATGCGGCGGCGGTGATGCGTGCCTGCTCGGTCGATCTGGAGCAGCTCAGAGCCCGTCTGATCGAGTACCTCGATACGGAATTGAAGCCGATCGTATCGAAATCGGCGCGCGATGCGCACCCGACGAACTCGTTCCAGCGGGTCGTTCAGCGGGCGATCGTGCATGTTCAGACGTCGGGCCGCGAAGAGGTTACCGGAGCCAACGTTCTGGTCGGGATTTTCTCGGAACGCGAGAGCCACGCCGCCTATTTCCTGCAAGAACAGGAAATGACGCGGTTCGATGCGGTCCAGTACATCGCACATGGCATTGCGAAGCGGCCGGGCATGTTCGAGCCGCGCACTGTTCGCGGGGTTGACGACGAGGTGAACAATACCGAGAGCGAAGAGAAAAAGCCCGGCGATGCGCTCAACACCTATTGCGTCAATCTCAACAAAAAGGCGCGCGACGGCAAGATCGATCCGCTGATCGGCCGTGAGCAGGAGGTGATGCGCACGGTGCAGGTGCTCTGCCGCCGGCAGAAGAACAATCCTCTGTTCGTCGGCGATCCGGGCGTCGGCAAGACGGCGATCGCGGAAGGCTTGGCGCGCAAGATCGTTCAGGGGCAGGTCCCGGATGTGCTGAAGGGCGCCACGATCTTCGCGCTCGATATGGGCGCGCTGCTCGCGGGCACGCGCTATCGCGGCGATTTCGAGGAACGGCTGAAGGCCGTGATGAAAGAGGTCGAGGCGTTTCCGGGCGCCGTGCTCTTCATCGACGAGATCCACACCGTCATCGGTGCTGGTGCGACGTCGGGCGGAGCGATGGATGCTTCGAACCTGTTGAAGCCGGCGCTGCAATCGGGGGCGCTGCGCTGCATCGGCTCGACGACCTACAAGGAATATCGTCAGCACTTCGAGAAAGACCGGGCGCTCGTTCGCCGGTTCCAGAAAATCGACGTGAAGGAGCCGACCGTCGAGGATGCGATCGAGATCTTGAAAGGTCTGAAGTCGGTCTTCGAGGACTATCACAAGATCAAGTACACGAACGAAGCCATCAAGGCGGCGGTCGAGCTTTCCGCGCGGTACATCCACGACCGGAAGCTTCCCGACAAGGCGATCGACGTGATTGACGAGACTGGCGCATCGCAGATGCTGGTGCCGGAAAGCAAGCGGAAGAAGAAGATCACCACCAAGGAGATCGAAGCGACCGTTGCGACGATGGCGCGCATTCCGCCAAAGACCGTGACGAAGAGCGACGCCGAGATCATCGCCCATATCGGACGCGATCTGAAGCGGCTCGTGTTCGGCCAGGACAAGGCGATCGAGGCTCTTTCGAGCGCGATTAAGCTGGCGCGTGCCGGCTTGCGCGAGCCCGAAAAGCCGATCGGTTGCTACCTGTTCTCGGGTCCGACGGGTGTCGGCAAAACAGAAGTTGCCAAGCAGCTCGCCAACCTGATGGGCGTCGAACTGCTGCGCTTCGACATGTCGGAATACATGGAGAAGCACACGGTTTCGCGCTTGATCGGCGCGCCTCCGGGTTATGTCGGCTTCGATCAGGGCGGTCTACTGACCGATGGCGTCGATCAGCATCCGCACTGCGTGCTGCTGCTTGACGAGATCGAGAAGGCGCATCCGGACCTGTTCAACATCCTGTTGCAGGTGATGGATCACGGCAAGCTCACCGATCACAACGGCAAGTCGGTCGATTTCCGCAACGTCGTGCTGATCATGACGACGAACGCGGGCGCCTCCGACATGGCGAAGCCGCCGATGGGCTTCAACCGGGCAAAGCGTGAGGGCGAGGATACGGAAGCCGTGTCGAAGCTCTTCACGCCGGAGTTCCGCAACCGTCTCGACGCGATCGTGCCGTTTGCCGGTCTGTCGCCGGAGATTATCGCGCAGGTCGTCGAGAAGTTCATCTTCCAGCTCGAAGCGCAGCTCGCAGATCGCGGCGTTTCGATCGAGCTTTCGGATGAAGCGACGCGTTGGCTGGCGGAGAAGGGCTACGACGAGAAGTTCGGTGCGCGGCCGCTGGGGCGCGTCATCCAGGAGTACATCAAGAAGCCGCTGGCCGAAGAGCTGCTGTTCGGCAAGCTCGAGAATGGCGGTACGGTGAAGGTGCTCGTTGCGGGCAAGGGCCCGGACCGGACGCTGACGTTCGATTTCCTGCCTCTCGATCCTTCCAAGAAGGTGAAGACGCCGGAAGACGAAGAGACCGACGACGACCTCCCGCAGCCGGTTCTTGCCGATGCGACGCCGAAAAAGGCGCTGCCTGGGCCGAAGGACAAGGGCGACAAGCCCAACGGCTCCGGTGCGGTGCCAAGCGTGCCGCGGAAGAAAAAGGAAGAGTAGGCCGCGTTCCTTTGCATCAGAGATATGAAACGCCGGGATCGTGGGTCCCGGCGTTTTTCGTTGCGAATGTCGATCTGGCGGGGGCGCTACGCCAACGCTGCCTTTAGCTTTTCCGCGTTGGCCGCGAGTACGGCGGAATCTTCCATCTTGCGGGCGTGCGTTTGCAGCGGCTGGCCCTCGTAGCGCGGAATGATGTGGAAGTGCAGGTGAAAGACGGTCTGGCCACCAGCCGGCTCGTTGAATTGCGCAATGCTGATGCCATCTGCGTTGAACGCCGACTTGGCGGCGACGGCGACTTTCTGGACCAAAGGAATGACTTTCGCCAACACGGCCGGATCGGCATCGAGGAGGTTCCGGGAAGCGGCTTTCGGCACGACGAGTGTGTGGCCCGGGCTCTGAGGCATCACGTCCATGAAGACGATGGCGTCGGCATTTTCATAGACCTTGTGGGAAGGGATTTCGCCGCGCAGGATTTTCGCGAAGATGTTGGAACTGTCGTACGACATGGGGCTCGCTCTGGCGGGTTCGTGCGAAACCCCGGCCGGGTTCCGCTTCAGGCCTCGTCTTTGCGATAGGGGGCCATTTCGGTCAAGTCGGCATTCATCTGGGCGATGGCCTCGCGTTCTTGCGTCAGGAATCGTTCGACGGCGCGCCGCAGCGACGGATCGGCAATCCAATGAGCGGAATAGGTTTCGACCGGCAGATAGCCGCGCGCGAGCTTGTGTTCGCCCTGGGCGCCGGCTTCGACGCGAGGCAGCTCGTTGGCAATGGCGTAATCGATAGCCTGATAGTAGCAAAGTTCGAAATGCAGCGCCGGGTGGTGCTCGATCGCGCCCCAGTAGCGGCCGAAGAGACAGTCTCCGCCAATGAGATTGAGTGCGCCGGCAACGTAGCGTCCTTCGCGCTTGGCGAGGACGAGGAGGCAGCGGTCAGGCATTGTTTCGCCGAGCAGCGAGAAGAACGTGCGGTTGAGATAGGGCCGTCCCCACTTGCGGCTGCCGGTGTCCATGTAGAATTTGAACATGGCGTCCCAGTGCGCTTCGGTGATGTCGCGGCCCGATAGCTGTTCAATCTCGATGCCGGGTGCGAGGGCGGTTTGGCGTTCTTTCCTCACGGCCTTTCGCTTGCGAGACGCGAGGCTGGCGAGAAAATCGTCGAACGTTGCGTACCCGTCGTTCTGCCAGTGGAACTGCTGGCCGACGCGGATCAGGAAGCCCAAGTCCCTGAGGCGTTCGGCGACGGCGGACTCCAGGAATGTCACGTGCGCGGACGATAGCCCGCCCTGGCGCACGACCTCGGCGATGGCGGTGGCAAGAAGCTGTTCGCTGGCGGCCGCGCCCTCGCCCGGCTTGACGAGCAATCGGGGGCCGGGCACGGGCGTGAACGGTACGGCGATCTGGAGTTTCGGGTAATAGTGGCCGCCCGCGCGTTCGTAGGCGTCGGCCCAACCATGATCGAAGACGTATTCGCCCTGGCTGTGTGATTTGATGTAAGCGGGCGCCGCGGCGGCAATGCTTCCGGCATCGTCGTTGACGACCAGGTGGCGCGGCAACCAGCCAGTATTGCGGCCGACGGTGCGCGCATCTTCGAGCGCCTTCAGAAATGCGTGGCTGACGAAAGGGTTGAACTTCGCAGGATCAGGGTTCGCGCAAGCATCCCACTGCGCAGCGTCGAGCGTCGCGATCGAGGGGACGAGATTGACGGCGGTATCTGAAGAAATCGACATTGATGGCGTTGTCGCGTGCGTCTGTTCTCTATGCAACGCCTTGATATAGGATCGAAGCGCCGGCAAGGCAGACATGCGGAATAAGCCTGATGTCGCAGAGCCTGCTCTAAGGCCGGAAGCCTTCGAAAATCATGGCATCGGCCCAGGTCTCGGCAATCTTGCGTTGTTTCGGCGTTCTGACGGTCCACGTGAAGACCGGCAGCCCGTTGGAGCGACGGACATATTCGGTGACGGGAGTGGGCAGTGCGTCGACCTCGTAGGCGTAGAAATCGGGCGCTGCTTGTCCGGATTCGAGCAAATCGCGCAGGGCTTCGGCGCGCGCCTTGCCGATTTTGCGCGGCCACCATCCGGGGCCAGCGTAACTACCGGAAACAATACCGCGGAGGACTTCGGGCGCTGCCACTCTAATTGCAGCCATGACGGCCGGATCGAACGACATCAGCGCAATCGGGCCGGGGTAATCGGTTACGAGCGAGGCGATATTGGCGATAAACGCTCTGTTCGGCGGTTGCCATTCGCTCTTAATCTCGACGAGCAACGGCACGCGGCCCGCGACGAGGTCGAGGAGCGCGGCAAGTGTCAAAATTGGTGTATCGCTGTCGCGATAGCGGAGCGTTTTGAGATCGCTTTCCTTGAGATCGGACGCCGATCCCTTTCTACCGATGAGCCTTTGCAGAGTTTCGTCATGAAATACGATCGGCACGCCGCGCTTGATCGGCCGGATGTCGCATTCAATGCCGTAGCCGCCTGCAATGGCGGCATCAAAGGCGGGGCCTGTGTTTTCGATAATGCCGCCCCTGGGGTCATGCAGCCCACGGTGGGCAATCGGCCGAAAGAATTGCTCGTGTCCTGCCATCGACTTCAGCGAACCTTGAAAATCGCATCGATTTCGACGCAGGCGTTCAGCGGCAAGCTCATCACTCCGACTGCAGAACGCGTATGGCGGCCGGCGTCGCCGAGAACGGCCACGAGCAAATCGGAGGCGCCGTTGATGACCTTCGGCTGGTCGGTGAAATCGGCAGCGGACGCGACAAAGCCGGTCAGCCTCAGAACCTGTACAACACGGTTCAAATCGCCGAGTGCGGCTTTTGCTTGGGCGAGCAGGTTGAGGGCGCAATGACGGGCGGCGGCCTGCCCCTCTTCAATGGAAACACCTTTACCAAGCGTACCCGTCAGCACTTGTCCGCTCGCGTCCTTGGCGATCTGACCGGAGATGAAAAGTTGATCGCCGTTGAGCAGGAAAGGCACGTAATTGGCGACGGGTTGCGGGGCATCAGGCAGTTTCAGCCCCAGCTCGGATAATCGCTGATCGATAGAGGTCATTGAAGATTACTCGATGTTTAGGTTGTTCCGGCGCTTTTGGCCCCCGGGGCGCCTCTTTGCAATGCTATATCTGGCAACTAGACTGCAGTTGCTATAAACTTTTCTGACCGGAGAGTGAGCCAAGTCCGATGATCCCGCGTCGTTGCTGCGTGTCCGTAGCATTTTTGAGCCTTGCGGCTGTTGCTGTGGAGTGCAAACCAGCAGCGGCTTCCGATCTCGTGACTTTCGCGCCGCATCGGGCCGTCTACGATCTGTCGCTTGGCGATGCGACGGCGGGATCGGGCGTTACCGGGATTGCCGGGCGGATGGTGTATGAGCTCAAAGGTTCGCCCTGCGACGGCTATACGCAAAATATGCGTTTCGTCACGGTGATGTCGAACCAGGATGGCGCCGAGACAGTCAGCGATCTCAGAAACTCGAGCTGGGAAGAGGCCGACGCCAAGAAGCTCAGATTTTCGTCGATGCAATATCAAAACGATGAACTGGCGGATTCGAGCCAAGGCGATGCGCTGCGCACGAAGGGTGCGACGCCGGTCGTCGGTGTCGATCTGGTCAAACCGGCCAAGAAAAGTCTGTCGCTGCCGACCGATATCTATTTCCCGATGCAGCACGCCTCGACGCTGGTGCAGGCGGCCAAGAGCGGCGTCAAGATGTTCACTGCCAATCTTTATGACGGATCGGAGAAGGGCGAGAAATATTATCTGACCAATACGATCATCGGCAAAAAGTTCGAAACGTCATCGCAGGCACCGATCGGTACGTTCAAGGGCGCTGACCGTCTGGCGCAGATCGAATCCTGGCCGATGACGATCAGCTATTTCGACGCCGGAAAGGATCACGAAGACCAGACGCCGGCCTATGAACTGTCGTTTCGCTATTTCGAAAACGGCGTGACGAGCGACCTCAAGATCGACTACGGTGAGTTCTCGATCAAAGGCGAACTCAAGGAATTGACGTTCCTACCCGCGGAAACTTGCCCGGCTGCAGGCAGCTCGCGGTAATCTCTCTCAATCGTATTGTGTGCCCGAGAGGAGCTGGTGAGCCGGCGCGATCGACGCTGGGTCTAGCCCGGCGTCCTGGCAGAACGTCAGCAACAGACCTTCATCGGAGAGAAGATATTCGAGGGTCGCAATCTGCAACTCGCGCGATGAGCCTGTATTTCTGAGTTCGTCGGGTGTCGTTCCCGTCAGCGACAGGAAGCGCGAAATCTGCTTGGGATCGGCCACTAAAAAAGCCAGCACCTGCAACGCAAGGGCCTCGGCTCGTTCCTCGGTAAGTCTCGGAGATTTCGATCGAAACATGCCTGCGACCTGATCATCTGGGGACATTAACTGTTGGTTACCGCTTTCGAGAGCAAAGTCGAGCGCCGTTCAATCGAGAATCGGTGCACAACGGCCGCGATGGAGAGTGGGCGGTTGCTATGACGTACCAAGAAACGAGAGCGAACGTCGAGCGTCGCGGACCCGAGCCTCGGCTTGGCGGGCAATCGGTACTGATCGTCGAAGACAACGAGCTCAATATGAAGCTCTTCAACGATCTGCTCGTCGCTTACGGCTATAAAACGATCCAGACGCGGAACGGCTTCGAGGCGCTCGAACTGGCGCGCAAGCACCGTCCCGATCTCATTCTCATGGATATTCAGCTGCCTGAAGTATCCGGTCTTGAAGTGACGCGGTGGCTGAAGGACGACGACACTCTCTGTCAAATTCCGATCATTGCGGTCACGGCGTTCGCGATGAAAGGCGATGAAGAGAGAATTCGTTCGGGCGGTTGCGAAGCGTATATTTCCAAGCCGATTTCGGTTTCCTCGTTCCTGGAAACGGTACGCAAATTCATCGGATCTTCCAGGCCATAGGCGCCTTACCGAATTTTGACCCATGACCGCCCGCGTTCTTGTCGTTGACGATATTCTGGCCAATGTGAAGCTTCTCGAAGCGAGGCTGCAGGCCGAATATTTCGAAGTGCTCACCGCACACAACGGACAGGAGGCGCTCGACATTCTCGAACGCGAAAGCGTCGATGTCGTCCTCCTCGACGTGATGATGCCGGGCATGGACGGCTTTGAAACGTGCCGGCGCATCAAGGGCAGCCACCTGACGCACCACATTCCCGTCGTCATGGTGACAGCGCTCGACCAGCCTGCCGACAAGGTGCTGGGCCTTGAAAGCGGCGCCGACGATTTTCTGACCAAGCCCGTCGATGACATCGCGCTTGTGACGCGCGTGAAAAATCTTGCCCGCCTGAAGATGCTGAACGACGAAATGATCATGCGGGCGTCGACCGGCAAGACAATGGGAATTCCCGACGACGGCTCGCTGGCGCGCGTTCTCTCGGCGCGATCAGGGCGCGTGCTGCTGGTTGACGATCCTCCGCGTTCCGCGGCCCGACTGCTCGAAGTTCTGTCGCGCAGCAACGATGCCTATAGCGAGTCTGATGCCCAGACCGCGCTGGTGCGGCTGGCAGAGGGCAATTTCGACCTTCTGATCGTCTCGCTCTCTCTGCAAAGCTCGGACGGATTGCGGCTGTGCTCGCAAGTGCGTTCCCTCGAGCGCACGCGGCACTTGCCGGTGATCATGCTGGTCGAGCCGGGCGACGAGGCGCGGCTGCTTCGCGGCCTCGACATGGGCGTGAATGATTATTTGATGCGGCCGATCGATCGCCATGAGCTGCTCGCGCGCGTCAAGACGCAGATCAAGCGGAAGCGACATTCGGATTTTCTCCGGCACCGTCTTGCCGAGAGCGTTGAGATGTCGATTACGGATTCCCTCACCGGCCTCCATAATCGCCGTTATATGGAAGGGCACATGCGAACGCTTGTGTCGGAGGCTGAGCGCACCGGGCGCAGCTTGTCGATGCTGGTTGCCGACATCGATCACTTCAAGAACGTCAATGATACTTACGGCCACGATGCCGGAGATGCGGTGCTGAAGGAATTCTCCGTGCGCCTCAAACGAAACACGCGGGGCATAGATCTCGCGTGCCGGTTCGGCGGAGAAGAGTTCGTTATCATCATGCCGGACACTGACCTCGCGCATGCTTATCAAGTCGGGGAACGTCTGCGGGCGTGCGTGGCATCCGACGAATTCGTGATCGGGGACGGGCAGAATATTCGCGTTACGGCAAGCGTCGGCATCGCGACGCTCGAAATGCAGAACGATACGCCAGAAATGATGTTTAAGCGGGCAGACAGCGCCCTTTACATTGCGAAACGGCGCGGACGAAACCGCGTCGTGTCCGATGCGGCTTGAATGCTTCTTTAGGCCAAATGCCGTTGCCTTGATGCCAAATGCTCAATGCGGCCGGAACGTCTCGAATGAGAATTCGAGAAAATTTCTAGTATTTTCTGATGCTTAAAGAAGCGGCCTAACTCGGCGCTGCCGATCGATTCGTATCTGAAACGCAACAGTAAAGCAGTTGTTGCTTTCCGCATCGTTATCTGGCACCAATCTACCCGCTAAAAGTGGGGATAAACAGGAATTCGTGCGAATTCAACGCTAGCTTTGCGGGTCCTCTGCTGTGCGCTAGCGAATATGAGATCCCGCGCTATCGGGCCCGCCGCATAGCCTGGTAGAGTGGGTATGATCGAGCCAAGCGACCACACGAGTGGCCTCCTCGAACGGTTGCAGAGGGTCGATCGCGAAGCTGGGTGGGGAACAACGCCCTCTTTGAACCTCGCCCGGTCGTGGCCAGGGTCGCGAAGCTGCCTCGGAACGATTTACCCCGCTGCCGAGTTTGCTTTAAGCCCTGGCCACATCAATCTGGCCAGTGCTCTTCCTTAATAAAATGTTGCTTGCGGCCTAGGCCGCGATCTGTCGAATTCAGCCAAAACGGCTGAGCGCAGGCAGCTTACTTAATCTTCGTTTCCTTGAATTCCACGTGCTTGCGCGCAACGGGATCGTATTTCTTGAAAACAAGCTTTTCCGTCGCGGTACGCGGATTCTTCTTCGTAACGTAGAAGAAGCCTGTTCCGGCAGACGACAACAATTTGATTTTCTGAGTGACTGGCTTCGCCATGAGATCGTGGCCTTAAGTGAAAAAATGCCAAGGGACCTTGGCCAAGGAGCGCGCAACATACGCGCCAACTTCGCCATGTCAAGGCGTCGGGGGTGCGACTTTACACGATATCAGGTCGCGGCGGAAGGCCGAGCCGTCTGAATAATAAAACGGCAGTGTTTCCGCGGTGTCGTGGGTGATGTTCGCCGCACGAAGGATCGAGGCGACATCGTCGAGCACAAGCCGCGTGATGTTGGGCAGATCGAGCGCACCGGCCTCCGCGAGTGTAAACCATCCCAGATCGAGAAGTTCGCCATCGGTTGTGGAATGGTCGGCAGAAATGGCTTCGGCATCGACCATGAAGAACCATGTGTCGTAACGGCGGACACGGCCTGGAGGCGTGATCGCTCGTGCCAGAGGGAAGAGCCGAGCCGGTGCGGGCATCTGGCCGGAGACCGCGAATGTTCGCCAGGTGGGGCTGGGATCGGGCAGCGGACCGGCTGTCCCGATCGTCAGTCCGGTTTCTTCGAAGAGTTCGCGGATCCCGGCGAGCGCAAACGGCTTGATCTCGCGGGCGAGATCTCCCGGTGAAAACAGGCCGCCGAAGACGTCGGCAAAGCGGCGGTCTTCATCTTCTACGCGGCCGCCAGGGAACACCCATTTGTTCGGCAGGAACACCTGGTCGGAATGGCGGCGCCCCATCAACAGTTTTGGTTCCGGTCCGGCGCTGTCGATAACCAGCAGGCAGGCAGCGTCGCGGATCAAAGTTTCGGCAGCCGAATTTCCGGTTTGGACTTTGGACATGTCGCCGCCACGCTAATGGAGACTTGTCTCAGCCGGCGGCAACTCTTCAGGCTCGTCCATGCTCGGATCGCCAAAGCCGTGCATCCGAAGTGCCCATTGATAGCCGATCAACGCGCCCTTGACGCGCGGCAACAGCCACAAGCTCAAGATCACGAGCGTCGGCATCCAGATAGACAACTGCACCCAGGTCGGCGGGGAAAAAAGACGTTCGCAAATGAGAATGCCGCCGACGATGACGTGAGCGGTGATCGTCATCACGAAATAGGGCGGCGCGTCGTCGGCGCGCTGATGAAAAAGCTCGGTGCTGCAATCGGAGCAGACGTCGTTGACCTTGAGGTATTTTCCATACATGCGGCCAGTGCCGCAGCACGGACAACGCTCCTGCCAGCCGCGACGCATCGCCTGCCAAGTGTCGCGATCCGAGCCGTCATCGGTCGCGATCGATTTTTCCGCTGTTTGCATCATGGTTCGGTGATGGGACGTCTGTTTCGCAAGGTCAAGACAAACGGTTCTTCCTGCGTCGTTTGCACCGCGATTTAGCGCCTGCCGCCACGGAATTTGCCGAACTTTCTTTTGCCGCCCGTATTGCGTCGCAATACAGCCTTTGCGCCGAAGCTCGAACGGGACGGTTCGGTCAGCATTTCGAACCGGAGCGCTCCGGCCGATGGAATGGCTTCAAGAAGACGGACCTCGACGGTATCGCCCAGACGATAGCCTTCGCCCGAGCGGGCGCCGATCAGCGCATGAGCCGCTTCGACGTGATGATAATAGTCGTTTCCGAGGCTCGAGATCGGGATGTAGCCGTCGGCGCCGGTATCTTTCAGGCGAACGAAAAGGCCGGAGCGGGTTACGCCTGCAATGCGGGCCGTGAACGTCGCGCCGATCCGGTCGGCGAGATGGGCTGCGATCAAGCGATCCGTCGTTTCGCGCTCCGCCGACATCGCACGCCGCTCGGTGTCGGAAATGGCTTTCGCGATCGTTCCAAGCCGGGGGATTTCCTCATCCGAGAGGCCGTCGGCGCCGAGGCCCAAGGCACGGATCAGAGCGCGATGCACGATCAGATCGGCATAACGCCGGATCGGCGACGTGAAATGCGCATAGCGCACGAGGTTCAGACCGAAGTGGCCGATGTTCTTCGGATTGTATTCGGCCTGCGACTGGGAACGTAAAATCACTTCGTTGATAAGATCGGGAACGGGCAGATCCTTTGCCTGCTCGAGAACGCGATTGAATGCCTCGGGCTTCAGCGCGCCTGCGTGCGGGATTTTCATGTCGAGCGTTTCGAGAAAGTCGCGCAGGCCTTTGAGCTTTTCGGGGCTTGGCGCGTCGTGAACGCGGTAGACGAGAGGCAAGCGTTTTTCTTCCAGCGTCTCGGCTGCGGCGACGTTTGCCTGGATCATGAATTCTTCGATGAGGCGATGGGCCTCAAGCCGCTCGGGTGTCACAACCCGCGCAACCTTGCCATGCGCATCGAGAACGATCCTGCGTTCCGGGAGGTCGAGGTCGAGAGGACCGCGTTTATCGCGCGCCTTTGCGACGGCACGGTAAGCTGCCCACAATGGCTGAAGCGCGCGTTCCATCAGCGGTTCGCACTTCGCTGACGGTTTGCCGTCGATGGCGGCCTGCGCCTCCTGATACGAGAGTTTCGCCGCCGACTTCATTATGGCGCGGATGAACGTGTGCCTGCGCTTTTCGCCGTGCTTGTCGAAGATCATGCGGACGCAGAGGCAGGGTCGTTCCTCAAGCTCGCGCAGCGAGCACAGATCGTTCGAGATCTTCTCAGGCAGCATCGGCACGACGCGATCGGGGAAGTAGACCGAGTTGCCCCTGAGTTGCGCTTCGCGGTCGAGCTTGGAACCGGGGCGGATGTAATGCGCAACGTCGGCTATGGCGACGGTCACTATGAAGCCGCCTGAATTCTTGGGGTCGGAATCGGCTTCGGCGTGAACCGCATCGTCGTGGTCGCGCGCATCGATCGGATCAATGGTCAGAAGCGGAATGTTTCTGAGATCGGTGCGGCCTTCCATCGAGGGTGGCGGCAGCGTTTCGCATTCCTTCAGGACGGATTCGGGGAAGTCCTCGGGAATGCCGTGGGCGTGAATGGCTATGAGCGAGATCTGGCGCTGGTCGTCGGGATTGCCGAGGCTTTCGACGATCTCGGCGCGGGGCGTCGCGAAACGTCCGCGGCGATTGAGCTGGAAGCGGACGAGATCGCCATCGGCGGCGTCACCTGCGTCGTCGGGCAGGATCTGCCAGCTTTTGAGCTCCTTGCGGTCGATCGGCTCGATTGTGCCGCCGCCACGCTTCGAGGCGCGATAAATGCCGAGCAGGCGGCGCTTCTCGCGCGGCAGCTTCTTGACCGGCGTCGCTTCATACGATGCGAGTCCACTGCCGCGCGGCAATTTTTGCAGGCGCGCGAGAATATGGTCGCCAATGCCGATCTCGGCGTCGCGTCCATCGCGAGCGGCAACGATGCGCACGACCGGCCGCTTGCCGTCGGATTCTTCCCATTGCAGAGGCTTGGCGATGAGATCGCCGTCGTCGTCGCGTCCAGTGATTTCGAGGGTGGTGACGGGCGGCAGCTTGCCCTTTTCGCGCAAGTGCTTCTTGTCGCCGGCGAGCGAGCCTTCTTCCGCCATTTCGGCCAGCAGGCGTTTCAGCGCGATCTTGGCGCCTCCAGAGACGCCGAAAGCGCGCGCGATCTCACGCTTGCCGGCTTTGCCGGGCGAGGAATTGAGGAAATCGAGGATTTGCTCCTTCGTCGGCAGACCGCCGTTGGCGGGGGCTCGCGTTGCAGGCGATTTGCGGGCCACCTTGGCGCCTCGTTGTTTTGCGGTCTGATTGTTTGGGCTCAGGCTTTTTCCCGTGCGAGCTTTTTAGCGTCGCCCGCGGGCGGCGCCGATTTCTTGGCAGGCGCTTTCGCAGATTTCGCAGCTGGCTTTGCAGCGGAAGATTTTTCAGACTTCGAAGCTTTTGCAGTCTTCGCCGGCTTCTCTTCTTTTTCCTTCGCGACTTTAGCCTTGGTGCCGCGCGTAGGCTTGCCCTTCTTGCCACCGCCGTTGGCGATGCGCTCGTTGATGAGGGCGACGGCTTCGTCCATCGTCAGCTCGGCCGGGTTCTTGGCGCGCGGAACCGTGGCGTTGACCTTGTTATGCGTGACGTAGGGGCCATAGCGGCCTTCGAGCACCTGCACGGGGCCGCCTTCGGTTGGATGCGGTCCCAAATCCTTGACGACCTTCGGAGCGTTGCGCTGGAACCGGCTCTTGCCGCCGCCCGCGCGTTTCTCCGCGATCAGCGTCACCGCGCGATTGAGGCCGATGGTGAAAAGATCTTCGAGGCTTTCGAGGTTGACGTACGTCTTGGCGCCATCCTTCTCGTGAACGATGAAAGGTCCAAAGCGGCCGAGACCGGCGGTGATTATGCCGCCTTCGTCTGGATGCACGCCGACTTCGCGCGGCAGCGACAGGAGCTGCATCGCCTTGTCAAAGTCGAGCGTGGCGGCGTCGACGCCTTTTGGGATGCTCGACCGTTTGGGTTTTTCGTCGCCTTCGGCTTCGCCAAGCTGGATGTAGGGTCCGAAGCGGCCGGTGCGCAGCGTTACGGCAAGGCCGTCATCGTTATAGCCGAGGATCTTACCATCGAGAGCGGCGGCGTCGCCGTCGGTGCTTTGCGTGAGTTGGCGCGTATAGTTGCATTCGGGATAGTTGCCGCAGCCGATGAAGGCACCGTATTTGCCGGAGATCTTGAGGCTCAGGCGTCCGGTGCCGCACTTCGGGCAAAGGCGCGGGTCGCTGCCGTCGCCCTTATCGGGGAAGACGTGCGGCCCAAGCATTTCGTTCAGCGCTTCAAGCACGTCACCGACGCGCAGATCCTTGATCTCGCCGACGGCCGCCATGAAGTCGCGCCAGAAGTCGCGGAGCACTTCTTTATATGCGAGTTCATCGTTGGAGATGAGGTCGAGCTTTTCCTCAAGATCGGCCGTGAAATCGTATTCGACGTAGCGCTTGAAGAAGCTTTCGAGGAACGCAATGACAAGGCGGCCCTTGTCCTCGGGAATGAGGCGCTTCTTCTCGATGCGGACGTAATCGCGGTCGACGAGGACGGCCATGGTCGACGCGTAGGTCGATGGGCGGCCGATGCCGAGCTCTTCCATGCGTTTCACCAGCGTCGCTTCCGAGAAGCGGGGCGGTGGCTGAGTGAAGTGCTGGTCGGCGCTGATTTCCTTGTCCTTCAGGCGATCGCCGACGGCGAGCGGCGGCAGACGGCGGCTATCGTCATCCTCGTCGGATGGATCGTCCTTGCCCTTCTCGATGGTGCGGACGCGGTCGTCGCGGCCTTCCTCGTAGACCTTGAGGAAGCCGTCGAACATCAGAACCGAGCCATTGGCGCGAAGGCCGTAAGCCTTGCCGTCCGCACCTTTGACTTCAATTTCGGCTGTGGTCTGCTCGATGTCGGCGGGTGCCATCTGGCTGGCGATGGCGCGCTTCCAGATCAGCTCATAAAGTGCTGCCTGGTCCTTTTCGAGGTGCTTGCGGACCTGATCAGGCGTGCGGCGCGGGTCGGTCGGACGGATCGCCTCGTGCGCTTCTTGGGCGTTCTTGGCCTTGGTTTTGTATTCGCGGGCGAACGGCGTGTAGTTCTTGCCGTATTGCGCGCTGATGACGTCGCGGATCTGGCTGACGGCCTCGGGGACGATCTGGACGCCGTCCGTTCGCATGTAGGTTATGAGGCCGACCGTTTCGCCGCCGATATCGACGCCTTCATAAAGGCGCTGGGCGATCTGCATCGTTTGCTTGGCGGAAAAGCCGAGCTTACGGGATGCATCCATCTGCAGCGTCGAGGTCGTGAACGGCGCATAGGGATTGCGCTTGGTCGCCTTTTTCTCGATCGAGGCGACACGGAAATCCTGGCCGAGCAGGGCTTTGCGGATCGCGGTAGCTGTGGCTTCGTCCTTGATGTCGAGCTTCTTCAGCGCCGTTCCATCGATGCCCACGAGGCGGGCGCGGACGTCTTCATTCTTTGCGGTCGAGAGTAGGGCTTCGATCGTCCAGTATTCTTCGGTCTTGAATGCCTCGATCTCGGCTTCGCGGTCGCAGACAAGGCGCAGCGCCACTGATTGCACCCGTCCGGCGGAGCGGGAACCGGGAAGCTTGCGCCAGAGCACCGGGGACAGCGTGAAGCCGACGAGGTAGTCGAGGGCGCGGCGGGCGAGGTAGGCGTCCACCAGCGGTTCATCGATCTTGCGCGGCTCTTTCAGCGCGGCGAGGATCGACTGCTTGGTGATGGCGTTGAAGGCGACGCGTTCGACTTCCGTCCCTTTGCCAAGCGCCTTCTTCTGATTGAGAATTTGCAGGATGTGCCAGGAGATGGCCTCGCCTTCGCGATCAGGGTCGGTGGCAAGGATCAGCTTGTCCGCCTTTTTGACGGCTTCGGCGATCTCGCGCATGATTTTCTGGGATTTGCCGTCGACCTCCCAGTGCATCTCAAAGTCATGGTCGGGCTCGACCGAACCATCTTTCGGCGGCAGATCGCGCACGTGCCCGTAGGACGCGATGACCTTATAACCCGAACCCAAATATTTATTGATCGTCTTGGCCTTAGCGGCGGATTCGACGATGACGACGTTCATCTGGCGATTTCGCTCCTGGCGCCGTCTCCGCTCGTGGCGCGGATCGACGGCCCCAATTTGGTGCCGCTCGGCGGGGCGGGAACATGGTTGATCGCCGCAGCGCTGTCAAATCCCTGGTTGTCTCAATTAATGGTTGTGAAAAACATTAATATTGCTATCTATGGGGGAGTGAATCGCAAGCGGACGTGCGGAAGTTGCGGGATGCTATCGAATAAGATGAACCATTTGCACAACAGCCAAAATGCTGGTCAAGCGGACGCGAACCAACGGGATCGGCTGGAATACCTCGCTGATTTGTTGAGCGAGCTACAGCAAATGGCGCAGCGGGAGGGTTGCCGGAGGCTATCGCGCATGCTGGCGATATCCTATGCGGAGGCGCTGCGGGAGGCCCTTCGGAGAAGTACGGTCTAGGCCGCACGGAGCATAGAATGGCGGGCGCTCAGGGGCCTCTGAGGGCGACGAGGCTTTGCCCCTGGCGCTCGATGCGCCCTGCCAGATCAAGCTCCAGCAGCGCGATTTGGACCGTCTGGACGCTAAGCCCTGTCTGGCGGGTAATGGCATCGATCGCCACCGGAGCCGGGCCCAACGCCGTTAAAACGGCTTTCAAGGCGTCCTCTGGGGCGACGTCGGCCAGGGGGGCAGGGGGCGGGAAATCCTCGGGTTCCGGGTGCGCTTGGTCCGCATAGCCAGACCTGCGCTCCTGCAACCCCAGAATAGGGCGCAGGACGTCGACAATGTCCGCCGCTTCAGTCACCAGCGTCGCTCCATTTTTGATGAGCCGGTTTGTGCCTTCGGCGCGAGGATCGAGGGGATGGCCGGGAACCGCGAAGACCTCTCGCCCGAGTTCGTTGGCAAAGCGGGCGGTGATGAGAGTTCCGGAACGCGCCGCCGCTTCGACGACGATTACGCCGTAGACGAGGCCGGCTATGATGCGGTTGCGCCGGGGGAAGTCTTTGTCGCGCGGCTGCAGCCCGGGGGGGCGTTCGGTCACTAGGCAGCCTTCGGCTGCGATCCGCGCCTGCAGTTCGGCGTGCTCCGGCGGATAGATCCAGTCAATGCCGCCGCCCAGGACGGCGACTGTGCCGCCTCTGATCGAGGCCTCGTGTGCGGCCCGGTCGATGCCGCGGGCGAGACCCGATACGACCACGAAGCCCGTGTCGGAGAGTTCGCTTGCAAACTGTTTCGTCAATTGCGTGCCGGCGGCCGAGCACTGGCGGGAGCCGACGATCGCAATTGCGGGCTCGTTCAGAAGGTCTCGGCGGCCTTTGAGGTAGAGCATCGGCGGTGGCGCATCGATACGCGCCAAAACGGGCGGGTAGTCGCGTTCGACTGCGAAAACCGGAACGGCGCCGATGCGTTCGGCGGTAGCGAGTTCGCGCTCGGCGTCTGATTTGGGGCAGATGCGGATCGGTCGGCCAGCGCCGCCACGGCGGGAAAGGGTCGGCAGGATTTCGAGCGCCTTTGTGGCGCCGCCGTAATAGGAGATGAGATCTCGAAACGTCACCGGCCCGACGTTTTCGGATCGGATCAGCCGCAGACAGGCGAGACGCTCTTCCTGGGAGAGTTTGGCAATTGGTCCGGGCGACGTGCCGAATAGCTCGGCTTGATCAGGTTTTGGAGCCAATGGTGGGCTCCTCTCCGGAGATCAGGCGTCCGATATTGGCGCGGTGCTTCACGACGATGATCGCGCTCATGATGCTCGTTACGAGTGCCAGATCTCGGTCGCCCCAGAGCCAGGAAGCAACGACGACGCCGATGGTTGCAACGAGGGCTGCGAGTGATGAAATCCGGCTGAGCTTGGCGACGATGAGCCAGAGCACGGCAAAAACAAGTGCCAACTGCCACGCAAGCGCGATCAGTACGCCAAGATACGTTGCGACGCCCTTACCGCCCTTAAAGCCCAGCCAGACCGGATAAATGTGCCCGAGGAAGGCGGCGAGGCCGGCCAGCATTGCAGGCCCTTCGCCCAGGGCGTACCTGGCGATTACCACAGCGACGGCCCCCTTGGTCGCATCGAGCAGAAGTGTCGCCGCGGCCAGCTTTTTATTGCCGGTTCGCAGAACATTGGTGGCGCCGATGTTGCCCGATCCAATGCTGCGGATGTCGCCGAGGCCGGCAGCCTGCGTTAGCAGCAAGCCGAATGGGATCGAGCCAAGGAGATAGCCGAGAACGAGGCTCGCGACGACCGTCAGCCACGAGCCGTCGTCCGTCAGCAAAGCCAAGGGTGGCAACGAACTCATGAAGGGATCTCTCGCGAGGCCGGTTGGAGCGTCGACGAGAGGTAAAGCCTAGGTGCGCTCGACGCCAGCGTATTCATAAACCGTTTCGCCGGCGACGACGGTTCTGAGAACACGGCCTTGCATCTTGGCTTCATCGAACGGCGTGTTCTTGGAGCGTGACCGCAACAGGTCCTTGTTGACGACCCACGGCTCGCCCGGGTCGAAGAGGACGAGATCGGCGATGGCGCCTTTCGCCAAGCGTCCGGAATGGAGCCCCAAGAGGCGGGCGGGGTTGATTGTCAGGGCCCTGAGAACGCCGGGCAAGGTGATGTCGCCGGAATGGACGAGCCGAAGAGCCGCGGACAGGAGCGTTTCGAGCCCGACGGCGCCGTCGGCGGCTTCCGCGAAGGGGCGGCGCTTGGTATCTGCGTCCTGCGGGTCGTGGCTCGAAACGATGATGTCGATATCGCCGTTGGCGACGGCCTGAACCATGGCGACGCGATCTTCCTCGCGCCGAAGCGGTGGTCTCACCTTGAAGAAGGTGCGATAGGAGCCGATGTCGTTCTCGTTGAGCGTCAGGTGATTGATCGAGACGCCGCAGCTGACGGGTAGCTTTTTGGCTTTGGCGCCTTTGACGACATCGAGGCTGTCCTGGCAGCTTATCGTTGCGGCGTGATAACGACCGCCGGTCAATTCGACGAGACGGACGTCGCGTTCGAGCACGATCGTTTCGGCGATTTTGGAAACACCCGAAAGGCCGAGCCGGGCCGCGACCTCGCCGGAGTTCATCGCGCCGCTCGAGAGATATGGATCTTCCGTGTGGTGGACGACGAGAGCTCCGAAATCCTTGGCGTAGCTCAGCACGTTGCGCATGACGCGCGTGTTGACGACGCTTGCCTTGCCGTTCGAGAAGGCAACGGCGCCAGCGCGCTTCAGGAGACCGATTTCGGTCATCTCCTCGCCCTGCAGACCTTTCGTCATTGCGGCCATGGTGTGGACGTGGACAAGGGCGTTGTCGCGGGCGCGGCGCTGGATGAAATCGACGAGCGCGACCTGGTCGATCACCGGGTTGGTGTCCGGCATCACGACGATGGTGGTGACGCCGCCGGCGGCAGCAGCGTGACTTGCGGTTTTGAGCGTTTCGCGGTGCTCGTATCCCGGTTCGCCGGTGAAGACCTGTGCATCGATCAGGCCTGGGGCAAGCACGTTGCCTTTGCAGTCGATAACCGTTGCGCCCTCCGGCGCATTTCGGCGGAGGTGGCCGCCGAGATCGGCTATCAGGCCGTCTTTGACGAGCAAGCCGCCGGGTTCGTCCCTGTTCGATGCAGGGTCAATGATGCGGGCGTTGATGAAGACGGTCGCATTGCCGACGGTCTTGGGCTTTTCGATCGGCTTCCTCATGGCGCGTCCTCGGCGAAGCCCGGCAGGTGGGCCGACAGGGCTTCGAGAACGGCCATTCGTACTGCAACGCCCATTTCTACCTGTTCGCGGATCACGCTTCGGGAGTGGTCAGCGACGGTCGAGGCGATCTCGACGCCGCGGTTCATCGGGCCTGGATGCATCACGAGCGCATCGGGCTTGGCGCGGGCGAGCTTTTCCTGATCGAGGCCGAAGAAATGGAAGAACTCGCGGCTTGACGGCACATAGGAGGCGTCCATGCGCTCGCGCTGCAGACGCAGCATCATGACGATGTCGACGCCTTCGATGCCTTTCCACATATCGGTGAAGACTTCACAACCAAGCCGCTCCGGTGACGACGGTAGAAGCGTTGTCGGCGCGATGATGCGGACGCGAGCGCCAAGGGCGTTCAAAACATTGATATTGGACCGGGCGACGCGCGAATGAAGAACGTCTCCGCAGATCGCGACAGTGAGACCCGCGATGCGGCCTTTGGCACGCCGGATCGTCAATGCGTCAAGCAGGGCTTGGGTCGGATGCTGATGGGCGCCGTCGCCGGCATTGATGACTGAGCAATCGACCTTCTGCGAGAGGAGCTCGACGGCACCGGCTGCATGGTGGCGCACGACGATGATGTCGGGCCGCATGGCGTTCAGCGTCACGGCGGTGTCGATTAGGGTTTCGCCCTTGGTGACCGACGAAGTCGCGACGTTCATGTTCATGACGTCGGCGCTGAGGCGCTTGCCCGCCATCTCGAACGACGATTGCGTGCGCGTGGATGATTCAAAGAAGAGATTGATCAGCGTTCGGCCAGCGAGAACTTGGCGTTTTCGGCCGTTATTTCTGATGTGATCGGCATTGCGATCGGCGAGGTCGAGAAGAAAATTGATCTCATTCGCCGACAGACCTTCGCAAGTCAGCAAATGGCGGCGCGGAAAGACTTTCAGCGCGTTGGAATTCGATTTCGTTGTCATTAAAGGCGCTTCTATAGGGGGAGTCTGGCGGGGCTGCAAGCTCGGGGCGCGACATCAATCGCAAAGCCCTTAACGGAGCCTGAAATGCAACGGTCTGTACGGCGTCGGCGCGAAATTATTTCAAAGATGCAAGGTTTGGCTTAGCCCGGTCGCGCCAATGTCGGCACAGATCCAGTCATCCTCGAGCTTGTCCTGAGGATCCACCGGACCGGAGTGCCTGTAGGGCGATGGTTCCTCGGCATAAAGCCGAGGATAACACGGGTGAGGGAAGAACCGTGTCAGTTTCCTTGTTTCAAGCGGTCAAGGGCGCTTTGCAGAATGATCGTGGCGGCGAGTTTGTCGATCACCTCGGCGCGGCGCTTGCGGGTCTGATCGGCGTCGATGAGCATGCGTTCGGCTTCGACGGTCGTCAGGCGCTCGTCCCACAGCAAGATCGGCAGCGGCGACAATTTATTAAGATTGCGGGCAAGCGCACGCGTCGCCTGGGCACGCGGTCCTTCGGTTCCGTCCAGGTTTCGCGGCAGGCCGAGCACCAACCCCGCGACGCCGTGCTCGGCGGTAAGAGCGAACAGCCTTTCGGCGTCGGCGGTGAACTTCGTCCTGCGGATCGTCTCGAGGGCTGAGGCGATCGTGCGGCGCACATCGGACAGCGCAAGGCCCAGTGTCTTGGTGCCGGCATCGATGCCGATCAGGCGGCCGGAGCCTGCGGCGGCGGCTGTGAATTGGGCAGGATCCTCGGTGGTCACTCCGAGAGGCGCTGGGTTGAGTGGTCGGGTCACGAAGAAGCCTATTCGAAGCCGGGAAGCGTTTTCGCCCTGGCTCTAGCAGCTTCGGCGACAAATTGGCATCGGAAGTGGGGCGGTTTCGGCTCTCGCGGCCATTTGCAGGACTTAACCGCGTGAGGACTGCCGCCGCTGGTTGCATTGGGGGCGCTTGCCCGGTTATGAGTGCGGCGCAATCCCCCGATTTCTTGAAGGGAATTTTCATGCAGGTCGACGAAGCGACCGTTCGCCGTATCGCGCGCCTCGCCCGGCTCAAGGTGAGCGACGAAGAGGCAAAGGGTCTCGAAAAGGAGCTTTCGGGCATTCTCGACTGGGTCAAGCAACTCGACGAAGTCGATACGTCGGCGGTCGAGCCGATGACGCGCGTCGTCGATCAGAAGCTCAAGATGCGCGACGACGTCGTGACTGACGGCGAGATTGCCGATCAGGTGACGGCGAACGCGCCGATGTCGGAAGACAATTTCTTCGTCGTGCCGAAAGTCGTGGAGTAAGCGGTGACCGATCTTACCAAACTCACCCTGGCCGAAGCGCGCGATGGACTGTCGAAGAAATCCTTCACGTCGACCGAGTTGACGGACGCGTTTCTCTCCGCGATCGAGAAGGGCAACGGGGCTCTCAACGCGTATGTCCTGCCGACGCCGGAGCACGCGCGCGCGCAAGCGAAGGAAAGCGACAAGAGGATTGCCGAGGGCAACGCCCGTCCGCTCGAAGGCCTGCCGATCGGCAACAAGGATCTGTTTTGCACCAACGGCATTCGCACGACTGCCTGCTCGAAAATTCTCGATGACTTCAAGCCGACCTATGAATCGACGGTCGGGCAGAACTTGTGGGACGCCGGGGCGGTGATGCTCGGCAAGCTCAACAACGACGAATTCGCAATGGGTTCCTCGAACGAGACGAGCGCATTCGGGAATGTCGTGAGCCCATGGCGGCGAAAGGGCAAGGACGGCAAGGCTTCGACGGACAAGCTCGTGCCGGGCGGGTCTTCGGGCGGCTCATCCTCGGCGGTTGCCGCCAACCTCTGCCTGGCCGCGACGGCAACGGACACCGGCGGTTCGATCCGCCAGCCTGCGGCGCTAACGGGCACTGTCGGCATCAAGCCGACGTACGGGCGCTGCTCGCGCTGGGGCATCGTGGCGTTTGCGTCGTCGCTCGATCAGGCGGGGCCGATCGCCAAGACGGTGCGCGACAGCGCGATCATGCTGAAGGCGATGGCAAGCCACGATCCGAAGGATACGACGTCGGTCGACGCGCCGGTGCCAGATTACGAGGCGACGCTCGGCAAAGGTATCAAAGGCCTGCGCGTCGGAATACCAAAAGAATATCGCGTCGACGGCATGTCGCCGGAAATCCAGAAGCTGTGGGATGACGGCATCGCGTGGCTGAAATCGGCCGGCGCGACGATCCACGAAATCTCGCTGCCGCATACGAAATATGCGCTGCCTGCCTATTATATCGTGGCACCCGCCGAGTGCTCATCGAACCTCGCACGTTACGACGGCATGCGTTATGGCCTGCGCGTCAACGGCGATAATCTGATCGATACGTATGAGAAAACGCGTGCGGCCGGTTTCGGCAAGGAAGTGCGCCGCCGGATTTTGATCGGTACGTATGTGCTTTCTGCGGGCTATTACGACGCCTATTATCTCAAAGCGCAGAAAGTCCGCACGCTTATAAAGAAGGATTTCGATGAGGCGTGGAGCAAGGTCGATGTGGTTCTCACACCGACGACGCCGTCACCGGCCTTTGCGTTCGGCGAAAAGTCCGGCGATCCTCTGGCCATGTATCTGGAGGACATCTTTACCGTGACGGTGAACATGGCGGGGCTTCCGGGCATGTCCATTCCGGGTGGGCTGTCTTCGCAGGGAACGCCGCTCGGTCTGCAGTTGATCGGCAAGCCGTTCGACGAGGAAACGCTGTTTCGGACTGCTCAGGTGATTGAAGATTCCGCCGGCCGTTTTCCTGTGCCGGACGCGTGGTGGATGAAGGGCTGAAGTCATGGACCCAAAACGTCCGTGGGAATGCGCAGACATGTCCCAGGTGCGAAGCGAGATCGATCGGATCGACGCGGCGTTGGTTGATCTGATTGCAGAGCGCTATGGTTATGTCGATCGAGCCTGGCAGCTTAAAATGACGACGCGGGAAGGCGCCGTCGTGCAATGGCGCATTCAGCAGGTCATCGACCGGGTGAAGGGGCGCGCGTCGGAAAAAGGTATGCCGGCTGAGATGGTCGAGATGGTCGGCGCACAGTGGCGCAATATGATCGGCTGGTTCGTGCAGTACGAAGAAGAAAAGCTGCGCCAGGCGCAAGAGGCTCACGAGAAGCCGGGAGCGAACGGTGGGACCTGATTTTCAGCCGGATGTACCGTTGGGCGAAGTGCTGCTCTACGGCATCTTCAATCCGGCGACGATTATCGTCGCATATTTGCTCGGTCAGCGCGCCGACGACAAAGCCAAGATCCTGATCGCGGGGTTTGGCGGCGCGGTCGCAGGGGCCGCGCTCCTTTATATCGTGACGTTGCTGCGGATCTGGGATGCGCCGACGCTGGGGCGGGCGGTCGCCGGCGTGTTCATCGTGTCGCTGATTGCGGGCTTCATCTACGCGGCTATCGGGTTTGCCATGAAGGGTCGGGCCGGAGGCAGAAAATGAGTTCTCAGAAAATCGCTGAAAAGCCGAAATCAAAGAACCTCATCTCGGGGGCGACGGGCGATTGGGAGATCGTGATCGGCATGGAGGTGCATGCCCAGGTCGCCTCGAAGTCGAAACTCTTTTCCGGCGCATCGACCGGATTCGGCGCGGAACCCAACAGCCATGTATCGCTGGTCGATGCGGCGATGCCCGGCATGCTGCCGGTCATCAATCGCGAGTGCGTGGCGCAGGCGATCCGCACCGGGCTTGGACTCAAGGCGGAAATCAATCTGAAGAGCGTCTTCGACCGGAAGAACTATTTCTATCCGGACCTGCCACAGGGCTATCAGATCTCGCAGTACAAGCAGCCGATCGTCGGCGAGGGCGAAATCGAGATCGAGGTCGATGGCGAAACGCTGAAGATCGGCGTCGAGCGGCTTCACCTGGAACAGGACGCGGGGAAGTCGCTGCACGACCAGCACCCCGACTATTCATACGTCGACCTCAATCGCTCCGGCGTGGCGCTGATGGAGATCGTGTCGCGGCCGGACCTTAGGTCGTCGAAGCAGGCGCAGGCCTATATCACCAAGCTGCGCACGATCCTGCGTTATCTCGGGACCTCCGACGGCGATATGGAGAAGGGGAACCTTCGTGCCGACGTCAACGTCTCGGTGCGCAAACCCGGAGACAAGTTCGGCACACGTTGCGAAATCAAGAACGTCAATTCGATCCGATTCATCGGCCAAGCCATCGAGTATGAGGCGCGCCGGCAGATCGATATCATCGAGGGCGGCGGCACCATCGATCAGGAAACGCGGTTGTTCGATTCCGGCAAGGGCGAGACGCGTTCGATGCGGTCGAAGGAAGAAGCGCACGATTATCGCTATTTCCCTGATCCGGATCTTCTGCCGCTGGAATTCTCGCAGCGCTACGTCGAGGAACTGAAGTCCGATTTGCCCGAGCTTCCGGATGAAAAGCGCGCGCGCTTCATGAAGAGCTTCGGCTTGTCGGGCTACGACGCGGACGTGCTCGTCGCCGAGCGGTCCTCAGCCGATTACTTCGAGACGGTTGCCAAGGGCCGCGATGGCAAACTTGCCGCCAACTGGGTCATCAACGAATTGTTTGGTCGGTTGAACAAGGAAGGCCAATCGATCGAGGACAGCCCCGTTTCCGCTGCACAACTCGGCGGCATCGTGGATCTCATCGGATCGAATGCCATCTCGGGCAAGATCGCCAAGGATCTTTTCGAGATCTTGTGGACCGAGGGCGGCGACCCGGCGGACATCGTCGAAAAGCGCGGCATGAAGCAGGTGACGGACACCGGCGCCATCGAAAAGGCCGTCGATGCCATCATTGCCGCCAATCCGGAAAAGGTCGAGCAGGCGAAGGCGAAGCCATCGATGCTCGGCTGGTTCGTCGGTCAGGTGATGAAATCGACCGGCGGCAAGGCGAACCCGGCCGCCGTGAACGATATCCTGAAAGCTAAGCTCGGGCTCTAACGGGCTGCTTTGCCGGCACTGTCTGGAGGGCCAGTTGTCTGGCCCTTCTGTCTTTGAGGCCCGTCAGTGCAACGTGGGCGATGCCGATGCATGCGAGCAGGACCAAGCCTCCCGGCGCGATCGCTGCAATCAGGTAGATGATTTTTGTCGTTGTCATTGGCCTCTCCTTTGGAGGCGTTTTTTCTATTGCGACAAATCATAGCACCGACAGTTTGCAGCCACGCTCACGCGCCGCGTAAAAATGCGAAAGCGAAGTTTGGACTTCGCTAACCTCCGTTAATGATTTGCTAGCTTAGCGCCACCAACGGCGAAGACCGCTTCACAACGGCCGGACGATGAGTGGCATCCCGCCTTTCGGCCGGAGAGTGACGCGGCTGACGGGCTCCGGCGCGAGCTTGCCGTCCCATTCGAAGCGCGCATTCCGGAGGAGAGTTGCCAGAATGGCGGTGGCTTCCAGGATCGCGAACGAGGAACCGATGCAGATCCGCTGACCGTAGCCGAACGGCATGAATTGCGTGCGCGGATAGCGTGCTTCCTTCTCCGGCAGGAAGCGATCCGGATCGAAGCGGTTGGGATCTTCCCACAGGGCACGATGGCGATGGATGATGAAGATCGGCATGACGATCAGCGTCGAATTCTGAAGCTCCTTGCCGCCGATCTCGATGCCATCGGCGTTGACGCGCGTCATGACGGGCGCCGGAGGATAGAGGCGCATAACCTCTTTCAGCACGCGCGACAAAGTCGGGAGCTTGTTGATCGTCTCGGCCGTGATTGGGCCATTTCCGACCGTTGCCGTGATTTCGTCGCGAAGACGTTCCTGCCATTCCGGCGCACGCGCAAGAATGTAGAGCGCCCAGGTCAGCGCTTTGGCGGTGGTCTCATGCCCGGCGAATAAGAACGTCGCGAGATTGTCGGCGATGATTTCATCGGACATCGGTTGCCCGGTCTCGGGGTCCTTGGCTGCGAGCATTCGCGCGACGAGGTCGTTGCTTTCGGATTGATCGCGATGGCGTCTGGCGACCAGTCCTTTGACGATGGCCCGCAGTTCGGCGGCGGACCGCTTCATCCGAGTTTTGCCAGGATGCCAGTAGGTCTCGGGGTATTGCAGTAGAGCGGCCGCGACTTCCCACGATATCGGATCGAGATAAGCGCGGCCCGAGCGTTTAATGGTATCGCCATCGGCTTCGCTGATTCCGGCCAAGATCGTTCGCGCGACGACGTTGAACGTCGCTTCGGTCATGTCGGCTTCGACATCGGTCGTGAACGCTGCGCCGGGGCGTCGCCGCCATTGCATGACACATCGGTCGGCAGCGTCGACCATGGCGGGAACGTAAGAGAGCAGCTCGGAATGCCTGAACGGCGGGCTTGCGATTTTCCGCTGCCAGCGCCAGCTGTCGCCTTGGGCCGTTAAAAGTCCGTCGCCGACGACGGGCCGAAGCACGCGCCGGTCGAGGCGCGTTTTCGGAAATCGGTCTGCGTTCTTGACTAGGATGTTTTCGACCAGCGCAGGATCGGTCACCCAGGCGACAAGCGTGCGCTTCTTGCCATAGGTGACGATTGGCTCGTCATAGACCGCTTGCGGGATTGCCCGCAGCGGATTGCGAACGAACCGGCCCAGAAACGGCAGCAGCGGCAGCGGACGCGATGCTGGCGTGACTGTCGGCGGATAGAGCGCGGATGTCATCGGTCTTGTTGCTCACGTCGTCACGATGCGCCGGCGCTTGACGGAGTTTGGCAATGAAAGCGTCCGCGCCCCTTAGGCGGACGCCTTTTTTGCGCGTGCGAGGCCGGAAAGCTTCTTGAGGCGCTTGCGAGCCGCGGCCGTGTTGCCCTGAATGCGGGTCTGAGTCGGGCGGTCGATGGTGCGACGGGCCTTCTTCTTCTGCTTCTGAATATTCTTCAACGACGTCTTAGACATGGGAAAACAGCCTCGATAAGTGGAATTTCAATGCGATGCCCGGGCACTCGGCGCGGTATTGGAGCGTTCATCTACGGGATCAGGCCCATTCGCGCAAGCTCAGGCTTGCCGGAGCGCGTCAGGGGGCGGCGCTTGAACCGAGAAGATAGCCAAAACCGAAGTAGGACGGGGCTATTATGCCTGCCGCCCAAATGAAGGCCGATGCGATATTGGCGAGCTGAAACTGCCACTGTGGCAAAGCGTACATGCCAGCGACAACCGGAATGACGGCGCGGATCGGACCGAAGAAATGGCCGAAGAAAACGCTGAGGGCGCCCCATTTATCAAAGAAGGCCTGTCCGCTATCGACCATCTGAGGGTTGCGGTTGAAAGGCCAAAGCTCGCGAATGCCGTTCTTGTAATAGAGGCCGATCCAGTACGACAGCGCGTAGCCGACCGAACCGCCGACGCCGGCCGCAACGATCGCGGGCCACAAGACGCTCAGCTCGACACCGCTCTTGGCAAGAAGTGCGGAAATGCCGACCAGAATAGCGGTGCCCGGCCACAGGATCGAGAGAAAGCAGAAGCTTTCGAGAAAGGCGACAAGGAACGCGACGGGGACGGCCCAATTTTCGTTCGCTCTGACGAAAGTTACGATCGCGTCGACGAATTCCTGCACGCTCATTCTGATGCTTTCGGATTAGACGTTTTTATTTGCATTTCCGGCGTGCGCGGAGAAAAAGCCATCTGCGCAAAATAGGAAGTCCGCGTTTCGCTTCAAGTCTTACCGGCACCTGCGCGCGATTTCCTGCGCAAGCTCACGCGAGACTTCGCGCGAAAGCATGGCGCCGCGGGCAACTTGAGCCGATGTGAGTCCGACATAGGCGCCGCCGGTCAGCACTGCTGGACCGCGATCGGCTTCTTCTTTGCCGTGCGCCAACTCCGCACACGTCAGTTCCTTGCGCTTTTTGCTCAGTGCCATCAGGCGCACGCCCGACGCATATTCGTGAGGTCCAGCCGGTTGTTTCACCCAGGCGCGGGATGAATCCGCCATATAGGAATCGTAGACCATCTTGCGCTGGCTAATGCAGACATGACTGTCGTCGACGCATTTGAGACCGTGGGCGGGATCGCCGAGCGCTGCCTGGTTGCCCGAGCAGCCACCGACGGCGAACAGCACGAAGGCCAGCGACGCGACGGCTTTCGGCTTTGCTCGGGGCGTGATCCTGGGGCTATGCAAGACGGGTTCCGTTATTGTTTCACACTGGCGGTAGAAAGCCAGCGTGGCGGGCTCGTGGCAGAGTGCGGCCCAAGATGTGACGCTTGCCTTAGCCACTAGCGAGATTCGCGGCGAAACGGCATCTTTGGTCCACAAGATCGTTCAAGAAGAGAATTCCAATGGCTTATTCCATTCGCGTGCACGTTCCCGGCGGTCCCGAAGCCCTGGTTCTGGAGGAAGTGCCAATGCCTGTTCCAGGGCAAGGCGAGGTCCTTCTTCGCCAGCATGCGATTGGGGTCAACTATATCGATATCTATCACCGGTCTGGGCTTTATAAGCTGCCCGGCTATCCCGCCACGATCGGGTCGGAAGGTGCGGGAGAGATCATCGCCGTCGGACCGGGCGTCGAACGATTGAAGGTCGGCGACCGCGTCGCTTATGCTGGGCCGCTCGGTGCCTACGCCGATATCCGAACGGTCTCGGAAAATCGTCTGGTGAAGCTGCCGGATGGGATCGACTACGAGCTTGCGGCGTCGATGCTGCTCAGGGGCATGACCGTCCGGAGTCTGCTGCGAGAAGTTTATCGCGTCGATAAAGGCACGACATTGCTGTTTCACGCAGCGGCTGGAGGTGTGGGCCTCATTGCCTGCCAGTGGGTGCGCGCGCTCGGCGCAACGATGATCGGGACCGTGAGTTCCGATGCGAAAGCCAACCTCGCGCGCGAAAATGGCTGCACACACGTCATTAACACAACGCGTGAGGATTTCGTCGAACGCACGCGCGCGCTGACTGGAGGGAAGGGGTGTGACGTCGTCTACGACTCGGTCGGCAAGGACACGTTTCCAAAATCGCTCGATTGTCTGAAGCCGAAGGGGCTCTGGGTTTCGTTCGGCAATTCTTCCGGGCCGGTTCCGCCTTTCGAGCTAACGGCGCTCAAAGGCTCACTTTTCGCCACGCGCCCGTCGATTTTAGCTTATACGGCCACAACCCAGGAGCTCGAAGAGAATGCGGCAGACCTCTTCGAGATGGTGTTGAGCAAGAAAATTCGGATCACGAGCAACCATCGATATCCGTTGGCCAGGGCGGCCGATGCGCATCGTGATCTGGAGACCCGTAGAACGACGGGTTCGGTTATTCTCGTTCCCTGAGGAGCCAAATGCTGGACGACTTGGAAGAGGAGCCGATCACCCTCTATTTCTGGACGACGCCGAACGGGTTCAAGATTTCCATCATGCTCGAAGAGCTTGGTGTTCCCTACGAGGTGAAGTTCGTGGATCTTGGAAAGGGTGAGCAATTTGCGCCGGAATTCCTCGCCATCTCGCCAAATAACAAAATCCCGGCGATCGTCGATCCTGACGGTCCGGACGGGCGGCCGCTTGCGATCTTCGAGTCAGGAGCGATCCTGCTTTACTTGGCGCGCAAATATGGAGCGTTCTATCCGACCAATGAACGTCTCAAAGCCGATGTCGACCAGTGGCTTTTCTGGCAGGCCGGTGGGCTCGGACCGATCGCCGGGCAGCGCAATCATTTCGTCAATTCGGCACCAGAAAAGATTCCTTACGCGATCGATCGCTACAGCAAGGAAATCGAGCGTCTGTTCGGCGTTTTGGAGAAGCGCTTGAGCGCGCGGCCCTATCTCGGGGGCGCCTATTCGATTGCCGATATCGCCAGCTTCCCGTGGGTTCGAACCTGGAAAACGCTTGGGCAGGACATAGCGAAGTATCCGAATATCGCACGATGGCTTGGCGATATCGGCGCGCGACCCGCGGTGGCGAAGGGGCTCGCGCTGAAGAGACCGCAGGCGACAGTGCAGGATTAGCCCGGCTATTCGTTGTCGTGGCCAACCAGGCTGTCGGGATCGACCGTCTGGCCTGTCGTCCTTTGGAATGCCATCGCGCCGAGGACTTTATTCGATTGAATGTGACGAAGGACGTCCGGCGTGTCGTCGGTCTCGGCGGCTTGCGCGGATGCTGCCGGATTGATGTCGCCCAGATCCGACAGACCGATGTAAGCGGGATGAGTGCCGCCTTCCTGGGCACAACCTGCAAGCGCCAGAATTCCCGCAGCCGCAAGCGAGCGGCAGACCGTCGCGTGAACCATCGTCCCTCATCAAGCCACGTTGGCGGCTTGAACCCTTCTCGCAATCGAGGCATTCCTCGACCGACAATGTTATGGTTACCAGCGCTTGGCTGAACCTTGGCTGAACACCGTTGAGCCCTGTCGCTCCGGCGAGCTGCCAGCACGCATTTTTGAAGCATGGTTAGCAAACCCTGACAACCCGAGTTAAGAGGCTGTCACCAAGCGTTTTGTTGTGGAAAAAGCTGATCGATCCTGGGCGGCCGGAAATCCAAAATAAAGCAAGTTTGCTCGGAAATTACCGCAATTTTGCTCGGGTTTTTACGAGATTTCATCCAAGGACTGAGATTGTTCGGGTGTGCTTCTCGTCACCATGAGAAGCGCATGGCAGGGCCGCCGCCCGACAACGCGCACGCAGCGGCAGCTCAATATCGGAGTATGCAGAAATGGCACGTGTGGACGTGTTGTCCCGTCAAACGCTCGAGTACGCCGCGCAGGGAGAGCAATCGGATGCCCTCTTCGAACTCGGCCTCAGCTATTGCACCGGACGTGATGGAACGGTCGATCTCGTTCAGGCTCACAAGTGGTTCAACATCGCAGCGATGAGGGGCAACTGCGAGGCGAAGCGCTATCGTTCAGAACTCGCGAACGACATGAGCAAGGCCGAAATCGTTCAGGCGCAACGTCTGGCGCGCGAATGGCTGGCGTCGGTTCACTGAATTCACAGTGCTGATCGCAATCGACTCTGCACGAGCCGATCGTTTCAGCAGTTCGAAAAGAATGACGACAGACATTTCCATGAGCTCTTGGCCGCACCGCCGACGGCAGAACCGGCTTTCTCAAGCGCTGTGCTCGCCGATTTGGCTGCATCACCCGCTGACTTTTGCGTCTGGCTGAGACCGGCCCCCGCCGATTTGGCGCTTTTCTCTACCATTTCCTCGACTGTTTTCGGAGGCGGCTCGCTCGCGGGCGGCTCTACCGCTGCGTTTTGAGGCGGAGCGGGCGGGCCTGGTTGAGGTGGAAGCTCAGTCGGTGGCCCCGCGTCATTTCCGTGCGGCTTCGGTTCGGAGGGAGCCTCATTCGGTTGGCCATCGCCAGCCGGATTGTTGAGGAACGCCGGTATCGGCAGTTCGCGGCGTTCGCCGGGACAGGGTGGATTGAAGCTTCGATCGATAGAGCAGCTGGCGTGCTGTCCGGCTTTGGCCAGTGTCGTGATGCAGTAGAACTTGGAGACGGTGTCGAGCGTAGAGTTCGAGCCGCTTCCGACGACGCAGGCATAGCTGGCGTCAGGCCCGGTGCATTTCACGCATAATTCGGTCGCGCAGGCCGGCGCTGCGGCAAGAAGCGCCAAGCCACCGGCACCAAACAAAAATTGCATGCGATGAGCCAAGTTTCGACCCGTTTCCATGGTGGGTTATCGCTTTCCGGACACTAGGGCGACTTTGAGGCGCCCGCCATACAGTAGCGGCAGGTTGCGCGGTGTTTTCCATGGCGTCTTGCATTGCCCGGGGCTGCCCTCTATAGGGGGCCACTGCCTAGTGATTTGGGGAGACGTGGCCGAGTGGCTGAAGGCAACGGTTTGCTAAATCGTCATACGCTTTAAAGGCGTATCGAGGGTTCGAATCCCTCCGTCTCCGCCAGCGCCTCTCATAACACATTGAAATCATTGAATAATTTCCGATCCGTATACGGTTCCGGTATAAGATCGGCAGACTAGGCGCCGATGCCGGAGAGCCCTAGCTTTTCGGCGGCGCGGACGAGGTCCGCCAGCGAACGGACCTCCATTTTGCGCATGACGTGGCCGCGATGAATTTTGACGGTGATTTCGCTGAGGCCCAGCTCACCGGCAATCTGTTTGTTCATCAGCCCCTTCGTCACGTAGGCCATGACTTCTTTTTCGCGCGCGGTCAGGCTTTCGTAGTGCGCGACCAGCTCGGCGATGCCGTGGTCCGATTCCAGCTGTTTGCGGTCGGTCTCGATGGCGGAGAAGACGGCATCGAGCATGTCCTGATCGCGGAACGGCTTGGTCAGAAAATCGACGGCGCCGGCTTTCATGGCGCGGACCGACATCGGGATATCTCCATGTCCGGTCATGAAAATAACCGGCATGCGGATTCCAGCCTTCGCAAGCTGGGTCTGGAAGTCGAGCCCGCTTACGCCGGGAAGGCGAATGTCGAGGACAAGGCAGCTTGGAATGTGGGGCAGTTTCTTTTGCAGGAACTCCGCAGCGGAGCCGAAGACGTTCACTTGCAGCCCCACTGATCTGAAGAGACTGCTGAGAGCGTCGCGGATGGCGGTGTCGTCGTCGACGACATACACACACGATGAGCGCGCCTCGTTGGAACGATCAGCGGCGGGATTGGTCTTCACGCTGCTTCCTCCCTGGCAGGCAAGTGAACGGTGAACGTAGCACCCTGGCCCAGCTCGGACGAGGCGATGATCCTGCCGCCATGGCTTTCGACAATGGAACGGCAAATGGATAGACCCATCCCCATCCCTTCCGACTTGGTCGTATAGAATGCCGTGAACAGTTTGTTAATGACAGAAGGTTCGATGCCCGGACCGTTATCGCTGATCTCGATGACGACGAGAGGTGCTTCGGTCTGCTCGCTTCGGGTGGCGATCCGCAACGTCCGCCTGCGATCGGCAATCGCAGACATGGCCTGAATTGCGTTTACGGCGAGATTGATGACGGCCTGCTGCAGCTGGACCCGATCGCCAAGCAACGGCAGCGGGGCGTTTGCGAGGTTGAGGTTCAGCGCCACGTCGCGGGCTATCAGCTCGCGCTCGATGAGGAGCAAAACATCGTCCAACAACTCGTTGGCATCGAGCGGGGTGCGAATGAGATCGGTTTTCCGTGTCAGTGCGCGCAACCTTGCGATGACGTCGCTCGCCCTGCGGCCGTTGCTGATCATGCGCTCGAGCGAGCTATGGACTTCGTTGAGATCCGGAACATCGCGCTGAAGCCAGCGTAAGGCGGCCTCGCCATTCGTCACGACGGCCGCGAGCGGCTGATTGACCTCATGCGCGATCGAGGCCATCAGTTCTCCGAGCGTCGTCAATCGCGTGACATGGGCGAGTTCCGCCTGGGCCGTATGTAAGGCGTCTTCGGCGCGCTGCTGCTCGGTGATGTCGTTGTTCGTTATCATAGTAGCGACGGGCCGGCCCTTGTCATCCCGCTGTAATGACCACCGGCTGGCGACGATCACCTCCGTACCGTCGCGCTTGGTGTGCGTGATCTCGCCCTGCCAACGGCCGACTTCGCTAAGTTCCGCCGCGATTTCTTCAATGGGTTTTGGAAACTTGCATTTCAACAGATCGACGGTGCTGCGGCCAACCGCTTCTTCGCGCCGCCATCCGTAGAGTTGTTCGGCGCCGGTGTTCCAATAGGTGATCACGTCCTTGTCGTTGCGGACGTAAATCGCGTCGTGCGTCAGGTCGAGCAGCGCGGCCTGATCCCGCAGGTCGTGGGTCGCCCGGTTGTTTTTGAGTGCCAAGAGCGTTGTGACGGCGATGGCGCTGAGGCTTACCAGGCAACGGATGGCCGCACTGCTTTCAACATCGTTCCAATGTACGGTCACGAAACTCGCGAACGTGAGAAACGCGCAGATTGCTGCGATTGCCAGCAGACCCGCGCGGCTCAGGAATGACGCCGACAAAACGATGACGGCGACGTAGAGGACGGCAATGGCGCTTTCGAGCGGGGTAAACGTGTCGATCAAGAAAATTGCGACGGCGCCGAGCAGCGCAAGCGCGGGGTAGGAATAGGTATTCGATTTCGAACTTGGAAGCGCTTCTTCCAACATCCCATTCGCACCTTGTTTGGGGCGTCAAAGCGGGTCTCGTTCAACGCCGCGCCGGGGTTCGGCGTCTTATAGTGAGGCCCGGAGTTGCGAGTGGCAAGCACGCGCTCGAGCGCGTGCACGATAGTTCGTCGGCACGCAAATTGATTTCGTAAAATAATGAAATAGCGAGAATAGGCTTAATTCGCGTTCGGTCTCGACGTGAATCGTCCGTCAGCCTCCGTCGGCGAGGGCGTGCGATTGGCCGGAGGAGACCGCGGGGGGAGGTCCGAAGACGTTCTTTGCGCGGCGGATTTTTCCCGACTCTTCAGGCAGAATCTGATCGACGATTTCGATCTCGACGCGAATGACTTTGGCGAAGCCTTCCGATTTGATGGATTGGTCGATGAGTTGGCGGAGCTTGTCAGCGTCCAATGCACGTCCGGGCAAAGCGGAGGCCCTGAGGACGAACTGGTTGACGCCCGTCTGCAGGAACTGATGCTCGGCGAGATTGGTCTCGGTATGGAGTGCGAGCAGGAAGACATAGTAGGGCAGATCGCGAATCTGGCCGTCGACATCGACCCAGAACTGATCTTTCGTCCGGCCTTCGACGGCTTTCACGAGAGGCAGAAGGCTGCCGCATTGGCAGGGTTCTGGGCTTATGGTGACGATGTCGTCGATCTCGTAGCGGATGATCGGTTGCGCCAGATTGTAAAGATTGGTCAGCAAGACCTTGCTTCCTGCCGTGCCGTTGGGAACGGGGCGGTTGTTTGAATCGACCACCTCCAGATATGCGAGTTCGTCGTTCAAGTGGCTGCCGTGTGTCGCCTGGCAGCCGCATGTCAGCGCCATGCATTCGGCCATGCTGTAAATGTTGGTGATATGCACGCCGAACGCCTTCTCGACGCGCTGTGCGATCGCTTCGGGCAAGGGCTCGCTGATATTCGTCATTTGCTCGAGATCGCCGTTGAGTTTCAGGCGACCGGCCTGAAGCTCACGAGTGATCGTTTCCAGCGCGCTCGTATAGCCGGTGATGAAGTTCGGCTGGAAGCTATTCAGCTTCTCGACGAGCACGTCGGGCGGGTCGAAGACCGAAAGACGCTGCAGCTTGAGGAAGCGGCGGGCGCGCTCCGGGAAATAATTGAAGAAGGTGCTGCTCGGATAAAATCCCGGCTTCTGGGTGATGATCGAAAAGCGCGCCGGCTTGAAAAGCCGTTGAAGGTGAGGAAGGAACCGGCGGGAAAGCGGCTTGCCGCGAGCGAACTGGGCTGCAAAGGTCGTCAGGATGGCGGGCTTATCCTGAACAATGATTGCGGGCTGGCCCTGGCTGCCGGATGTATGGCAGACGGCGTAGTTGTCTTTGTAATAGAGCCCGATGTTGGACGGATCGGACATGAACCGTTCGAGGTCGTCACGACGAAGAGCGCGGTCGGTGAGAATATCGTCGAGGTTCGCCATCATCTCGGATTTGTTTTGCGTCGGGAGATCGGTGATGGCGCACGTCGCGAGGTCAATGCCCTGAAAGCGCTTGCGGTAGTACGGAGAATTTTCGTTGGCGTAGCGCAGGAGATTGCGGAAGCGCGCATCGCGGGCTTCAGCGCGTGCCTTCATATCTTCCGGGCGAGGCGGCAGCAGCGAGCGGATTGCAAGCGCAAGCTTCAGTTGATCCGAGACTGCCCGGAGTAATCCTCTCATCTAATATAAACCTTTGAGAAGCGATGATGATTTTCGACGGGAGGGCTAAACGTTCCGGCCGCTTTTTGCATGACGGCGCTCCACGCGGCCTAAATATGGCAACGGTCGATAAATGTCAGCGAAAACTGTGCTCGGGAAAGTTTTCCATCGCTTGAATCCCTCCTGCGAGAGCATTGTTTAGTGGTGAGATGCGTCGCCACTATCGGCCCGGCGTTCGCGTAGCACGAAGTCCGGTTCAATCATGACGTTCGAAGCCCGGCAAAGGCCCTGGTAGAGAAGCCTCGGCGCGAGCCTGAAGTTCCGCCTCGTGGCGTCGCAGGTAGATAGTGATGGCGACGATAGTCCCCAAGGCCACGGCCACCCCCACAGTGGCGATCGGCCCCCTCAGCTCATGGATCCCACGCCCGAGCGTATAAGCGGATATTCCGACGATGCTCGCCCAGACCAGGGCCCCTAGGGCGTTCGCAACGAGAAACCGGCGCCATGCCAATTGGTTGACGCCGGCAAGGAACGCCGCAAGAAAACGCAGGAGCGCGAAAAAGCGTCCGAAGAATACGACGGCGCTGCCGTACTGCTGGAAAAGATATTGGCCGAGTTTGATCCGGCCTTCGGTCAATCCGAGATAAGAGCCGAATTTGAGAACGAGCCGGTATCCGAATTCGCGGCCGATCAGGTAACCGAAATTGTCGCCGACGATCGCGCCGATGGTGGCGGCAGCGATGACCATCGCGATATTTCCATCGTGCGTGGAGGCGTAGATGGAGGCGGCGACGAGAACGGCTTCGCCTGGCAAAGGGATGCCCAGGCTTTCGAGCCCAACGATCAAAGCGACGGTCCAGATTCCATACGTTTGGAACAGATGATGCAGTTGTTCGGGTGCAATCAAAAGGAGTTCCTCTTTGTATAGGATCGGGCGAAGCCGAGCGTGAAGAGTTGCTGTAATAGGCTGGCGAATTTCGTGTCAATCACATGAAGCGATGGAAGCCTCACGAATTTGATCGCTTGGGGCATCAGTGAACGCGCGGTTTAGCGAACGATGTCCTGCAACGCGCGATGTCCGATCGCAATGGAAATTGTCAACCATTTCCCCAACTCGAACAAAACGCGCCTTGCGAATTGAAAGTCGAAAACCAAAAATGCGACATGATTTGGATTCCGAAAACCGTCTGGGCTGATCAAAGCCTGTCGGGATTGCCCGTCGGCATTGCCGGCGACACGGCATTGAGAATTTTTTGCACTCCGGAATTATCGCAATATCGAGCCCCCAATCATCGACTGCTTGTAGAGCGAGCACGATTTCACTTGCGCAATGCAAATTGGAAGCGAATTCCGACTCCCGTTGGCGAGATACAGACATATACGTTTGAGCCCGACCGCGGCGAAGTTTTGGGCACGATTTTGGTGTCGCATGGTTGGACGGGCGAGGCGTCTTTTATGACGGCCATCGCTGAGCCGATCCGCCGGGCCGGATTTCGTGTCGTGCTGTTCGATTTTCCAGCACACGGATTGAGCAGCGAGAACTCTACCAATCTGATCGATTGTGCGCGGGCTACTGCTTTCGTCGGGCATGAATACGGGCCTCTTTACGCTATTGTCGCGCATTCGTTCGGCGGCTTGGTGTCGCTTGTCGCTTCGGAAGGAGCCGCGCCGATATCCCGAGGCCTCAATGTGCGGCGGGCGGTCTTCGTTGCGAGCCCAAATCGCCTCTCACAGGTTACCGCGGATTTTTCCAGGCACTGGGGGCTCTCGGCTGCTGGTCAGCAAGCGTTCGAGCAGCGGTTGGAGCGGGTCGGCGGACGGCCGATCGAGTGCTTCAGTATCGCGAGGCTTCTCAACGCTACCGGCTGCGAGGCGCTCGTCATCCATGACCGCGATGACAGTGATGTGTCATTTCGAAGCGCAGAAGAGATCGTGGAGGACGTCGAAGCTGCAGAGCTGATCGCTTTCCAAGGATTTGGTCATCGCAACATTCTTTTCGCGCCGCCGGTGATGCGGATGATCGTTTCATATCTCGTTCGCGCGCATGCATGACGCTGCGCGAAGTCGTTTCACGCAATTCGATATCGTCATTCAACTATATCGAATGTCGGAAATAGCGGAATTATGGACCTTCCCGCGACGTTGAATAAAGAGATGATAGCAGTAATATAAGAGACATCGAAGACTGCGATCCATGTGTCGTCGGTCGGGCTGATCATTTCGTGCCGGGAGCTCTCGATGATCACTCTCCAAGTCAACGGTCAATCTCATAGTGTCGACGTCTCGCCCGAGACGCCGCTACTGTGGGCGCTGCGCGATGTGCTCGGCATGACTGGAACAAAATTCGGATGCGGTATCGCCCAGTGCGGTGCCTGCACGGTGCATCTTGACGGACAAGCGGTTCGTTCATGCCAGCTATCCGTCGGCGCGGTCGGCAATCGCCCGATCACGACGATCGAGGGCGTGGGCGCGACCGATGCCGGCGCAAAAGTGCAGAAGGCGTGGCTCGATCTCGAAGTTATTCAGTGCGGCTACTGCCAATCCGGGCAGATCATGTCCGCTGCCGCTCTTTTAGCGCACACTCCAAACCCGAGCGATGATGACATCGATGCGGCTATGGCGGGCAATATCTGCCGCTGCGGCACGTACGTTCGCATCCGGGCGGCGATCAAAAAAGCCGCCGCTGCGTAATGGAGGCAAGAATGCGAGCAAATTCTATTGCCGAATCGCGCGGCCTTTCGCGGCGTGATCTTTTGAAGGCCGGCGCGGCGGGTGTTCTGCTTTACAGCTTCAGACTGCCGGTCGCGCGTGCCGCAAGCGATACGTTCGCGCCCAACGCGTTCATTCGCGTCGGCGACGACGATGTCATTACGCTGGTCATGCCGCAGGTCGAGATGGGGCAAGGCATTTACACGACCATCGGAATGATCCTGGCCGACGAACTTGATGCGGATTTTGCCAAGGTTGTGCTGCAGCACGCGCCGCCGGGCAAGGAGTATATCAATCCGATCTTCGGCGTGCAGGCGACCGGAGGTTCGACGTCAGTCCGGGCATTCTGGGATCCTCTGCGCAAGGCGGGGGCGTCGGCACGTGCGATGCTCGTCGAGGCTGCCGCTCAGCAATGGAGCGTCGAGCCGTCGACTTGCCGAACATCGAACAGCGAAGTGATCCACGATGCGAGTGGTCGCAAGGTCGGATACGGTGCGATCGCGTCGCTTGCGGCAACGATGAAGCCCGTCGCCAATCCGAAGCTCAAGGAGGCGAAGGATTACACGCTCATCGGCAAGCCGGTGAAGCGCAAGGATACGCCGGACAAGACAAACGGGAAATCACAGTACGGCATCGACGCCATGCCGACGGGCGTGAAGTTCGCTGCGATTGCGCAGTGTCCGGTATTCGGCGGCAAGGTCGGACACGTCGATGACACCAATGCGAAGACCATCAAAGGGTATGAGAAATTCGTCGCACATGACGATTTCGTCGCAGTGATCGGCGACACGACGTGGACCGCGATGCGCGGCCTCGCCGCGCTCAATATCACCTGGGATGAAGGTCCGAATGCCAGCGTCAATTCAGCCCAGATTTGGGATGAGTTGCGCGCCGCGAGCAAGGGACAGGCTGCGGTCGCAAAGCAGGTGGGAGACGTCAAAGCCGCGTTCGCGGATGGCACGCGGTACGAGGGCGTTTATGAGCTTCCACTGCTTGCACACGCGACGATGGAGCCGCTGAATTGCACGGTTCACTACACCAAAGACGCGTGTGAAGTCTGGATCGGGACGCAGGTCGTCGGGCGCGTGCAAGAGGATGTGGCGAAGACCGTCGGTTTGCCGGTCGAGAAGGTAACAGTTCACAATTTCTACATCGGCGGCGGCTTCGGACGTCGTCTCGACCAGGATATGGCGGTCAGGGCGGCGCTGGTTGCAATGCAGGTCGACGCGCCCGTCAAAGTGACATGGCGGCGAGAAGAAGACACGCAGCACGATGTCTATCGTCCCGTGTATCACAACACCGTCTCGGCCAGCGTGAAGGATGGCAAGATCGTCGGCTGGTCGCATCGCATTACCGGATCGGCCGTCATCGCCCGGTGGCTGCCTCCAGCTTACAAGAACAACATCGACATCGATGCCGTCGATGCGGCCATCGATCAGCCGTACGGCTTTGCGAACCAGGAAATCGATTATGTTCGCGCCGAGCCGCCCGCGGTCCCAACCGGCTTTTGGCGGGGTGTAGGTCCGAACAACAACGTCTTTACGATCGAGAATTTCATCGACGATATCGCGCATCGCGAGAAGGTCGATCCGGTTGCGTTCCGGTTGAAGCATCTCGATGGCAATCCGCGCCTCAAGGCCGCGATTCAGCTGGCTGCTGAAAAAGGTAACTGGGGTGCACCGCTTTCGCCCCGCATGGGGCGCGGAATCTCGGCGCAAAATGCCTGGGGAACCTTCCTTTCGACGGTATGCGAGGCAGAGGTCGACGAAAGCGGAGAGATCCGCATTCATCGTTTGGTGACGGCGCTCGATACCGGAATTCCTGTCAATCCCGACACGATCGTCGCGCAAGTTCAGGGGGCGCTGATCTTCGGTTTAACCGCCGCGCTGTTCGGCGAAATCACCATCGAAAAAGGCCGGGTGCAGCAAGGCAACTTCAATGACTATCGCATGCTGCGCATCAATGAAGCGCCGAAGATCGAGGTGCATCTGATACCGAGCACTGAGCATCCGGGCGGAATTGGCGAGGTCGGAACGGCGTCAGCGCCTCCCGCCCTTACAAATGCACTTTTCGCGGCGACAGGAGTCCGCTTGAACTCGGCTTCCTATCGATCGCAACTCGCTCGCCGGGAGAAAGCCGGCATGAAGCGCGCTGTCTGGATTCTTGTGGCGCTCGCTGCCGTCGCCTGCGTTATCGCGGGCTGGATCATCTACGTACCTGGTGCGACGGCGTTCGTCGGCGGAGGGACGGTCGCGCTTGCTGATTACAAGGAGGGCAGTCCGACCGGCGTGCCGGCAAGTCTCGCCAGTGCGGATGTGGTCACTCGTGGCGAGTATCTGACTCGGGCGGCAGACTGCGAAGCCTGTCATACGGCGAAAGGCGGGGTGCCTTATGCTGGAGGGTTGGCGTTCAAGCTGCCGTTCGGCACGATGTATTCTCCCAACATCACGCCCGACAAGGAAACCGGCATCGGGAACTGGACGGATGCCGATTTTCTCAATGCAATTCACAAAGGGATCGCGCCGGATGGGTCCAGGTTTTATCCGGCGTTTCCGTATCCATCCTATACGCTGCTGACGGACGATGATGCGCTCGCGATCAAAGCATACCTGTTCAGCCTGAAGCCGGTGCGCCAGGAAACGCCGGTGAATACGCTGGCATTCCCCTTCAATCAGCGTTGGCTGATGGCATTCTGGTCGTTCTTCTACAATAGCAACGAACGATATCGCCCCAATCCGAACCAGAGTGCCGAGTGGAACCGCGGCGCCTACCTTGCCGAAGCGCTAGGCCACTGCGGTGAATGCCACACGCCGCGCAATCTGCTGCAAGCGGTGAACAACAAAAAGAAATTTGCTGGTGCAGTGACTGCGGGATGGCGTTCCTACAACATAACTCAGGACGGCGTGTCCGGCATCGGCAGCTGGGATGCGGAGACCACAGCCAAGTTCCTCGCCCATGGACACGTCGAGGGCTTGGGAACCGCTTCGGGTCCGATGGGCGAAGCGATCGATATGAGTCTTCGTCATATGACGTCCGACGATATCAATGCGCTGGTCAGCTATCTGAAGACGATCCCGGCGATCGCCGATACGTCTCTACCTTTGCCGAAGACGATGCTGGCATCGTCGTTCCCGAGCGGCCATGAGATCGACGAGAATGCCCGCGGCGCCAAGATCTTCGCGGGGGCGTGCGCGGCGTGTCATGGCTGGTCCGGCAAAAGCCCTATCCTTACGTATGCCGATTTTGTCGGGGGCCGGACGGTTAACGATCCAACCGCGCGCAACGTTGCCCAGGCGATCATTTGGGGCGTGACGCGGCACACCCCGAACGGCGTCGTGACCATGCCCGGGTTCGGGGGCGCATACTCGGACGAAGAGATCGCGGCTGTCGCCAATTACGTCACCGCGAGATTTGGTGCCGCGAAGTCCAACATCACCGCGGGCGAGATCAAGACCATCGGCAAGCAGGCATCGCAGTAGGCCGACGAATAATCTTGTTCTGCCGGGATTTGGTGGCTAGGAACCTCGAAGCATTGCAGCTTGACGCTGCGGGTAAAGCTTTGAGTTTCCATGTCGGACAGTGAGCAAACGGCAGCGCCGCAGAGTTTGGGTTCGCGCATCGGGCCGCTTGCCAATCTGCCCGTCTTCTTCAAGCTCGATGGCAAGCGGGTGGTCCTCGTTGGGGGGAGCGAGCCGGCGCTTTGGAAGGCGGATCTTCTGTCGGCAGCCGGGGCATTGGTCGAGGTCTTCGCCGAGACTTTCGCGCAAGAATTCTTTCAATTGTCGGGGATACCCGCGAACGGCGAGATCGTCCTCTCCAATCGGTGTTGGCAGCCGGAAGATCTGCGGAACGCGGCGCTTGCGGTGGGCTCATTCGCGGACGAAAGGGAAGCGGCGGCATTCGCGGATGCGGCGCGGGCTGCGGGCGTGCCGGTGAACGTCGTCGACCGGCCGGCATTGTGCGATTTCCAGTTTGGCGCGATCGTCAATCGCTCGCCCCTGATCGTCGGCATATCGACCGATGGCGCCGCGCCGGTCTTTGGGCAGGCCATTCGATCGTCGATTGAAAGTTTGCTGCCCGAGACTTTCCGACTTTGGGCGGTGGCGGCTCGCGATTTGAGGAGGCGGGGGAGTTCGTCCGTTGAGGCGCCGGGCGAGAAACGGCGCTTCTGGCAGCGTTTCAGCGAACTTGCGCTTCGTAACGCCGAACGGAGCCCCTCCGAGCGCGATATAGAAGCGTTGTTCGTCAATAGTCCTGCCAACGGTGCGGTGGAACCAGTCGTGATCATCGACATCGGCGACGATGCCGACGCTCTGACTCTCGGGGCCGTACGAGCGCTGCGCTCAGCCGACGATATCTTTTTTGATGAGGGCGTGTCGGCCGAAGTGATGGATTTCGCTCGCCGGGAAGCGCGACGGCATCCTGTTTCTCGCGGCGAGGAAGGTTTGTCGGCTGCCATCCTTCATTTGATCGAGGCGCAGACCGGAGGGCGCCGCTGCGTGCGCCTCAGGCTTTTGGTGGACGGCGTCATGCAACCGGACAGGGAAGCGGATGCCTTGCGTTCTGCGGGCGTTTCGGTCGCCGTTCGTTCGTCGCGTCCCAATAGCTGACCGGTCCGGAAGCGTGATCCCGAGCACAATTCGCATTATCCGCCATCGCCTTGCCGTGAAGAGATGCGAGCAACCGCTTTGCGCGGCCCTGAAGCCACACGGTGTGGTCGGTTCGACTAAGATCGAATAAAACAGTTTCTTATCAGCAACTTATATGGATATGCCGGCGCTCTCCTTGGCTTGGAATGGCCAGTCCTCTTGTCTATACTTGAAGTTCGGGGGTCCGCTCGGATCAGAGTTTTGCCATGCTGGGCGGGTTAGCGCATTGCTTCCCCAAAGGTTGAGTTTTGGTCGTTCCGCGGCAGCGAGACGTCGGTAGGAATTCGGAGTTGCGTGCGTATGCGCTGCAATCCATCATATTGGCTTTTGGGACTCGTCCCGATTGCAATTTTGAGCTGGGTTGCGGTTCAGTTCGAGCAAGGTCCGATCGAGTTCGACCTGACGAACAGGGCCAGGGATGCGCTTCACCGATCCGGGCTCGGATGGGCTAATCTGCATTTCGTCGGTCGCGACGCGGTCGTGACGGGCCGGGCGCCGGAAGAACGCGATCCGGCGGCGGCATTGGCGCGCATTGAGAAGGTCTGGGGCGTCCGCGTCGTCGGCGACCGGTCGGAGCTTCTGGAAAGTGTCGCCAACTACCGATGGTCAGTGATGGCCGACAGCGGCCGGGTGCAGTTGGCTGGCGACGTGCCCTCCGAGGATGCACGGCGAGCGCTTCTTGCGGCCACCCAAAATGCATTTCGCGGAGCGAGCATCTCCGACGGCATGAGCCTGGCGCGCGGTTCGATCGATCGCAACGCCTGGCTCGCGAGTGCGATCTTCAGCGTGCAAAACCTGTCGGAACTCAAACGCGGGCGGGCTGACCTCGCCATGCTCGATCTGTCGATTTCGGGAGAGGCAAAGACGCCGGATGCCTATCGCGATGTGCGGGAAGCGCTGTCTGAACGGCGGCCGGCAGGTCTTCGCTTGGTGCGCTCGGATATTACGCCGCCGTTGGTCAAGCCGTTCGTTTGGGGCGTAAAAAAGAGCGGAGCGGGAATCGCGATTACGGGCTTTTCCCCGGCGGATGACGATCGCGAACGCACGCACGCGCGTGCGAAAGCGCTGTTTCGCGGCATGACGATCACCGACAATTCCGACATTGGAGCCGGGGCACCGGAAGGTTGGCTCAAGGCCACGTCCGTGGCGCTTGATCAACTGGCGCAACTGCGGTCCGGCGATGTGGCGATTACGGATCGCGACATGGCGTTCTCGGGTGAGGCGCCCGACGAACAGACGGCAGCGACCGTCAAAAGGACGCTGAAGCTCGAGGTGCCGCAGAATTTCCGTATCAGCGAGCGTATCAGCTTTCCGAGACCGGACCTTTCGCTTCCGAGCGGCGGTTACGTTATGGGTATCGTGAACGATGGGACGTCTCTCGACCTCGTCGGCATGGTACCGAGCGAAGCGGTGCGGGGTGCGCTTATCGATGCGATCGGCGCGCGCTTTCCCGGGCGCCGCGTCAACGACAAAACGCAGGTCGCGCCGGGTGCGCCCGACGGCTGGCAGCAATGCGTCGTCGCCGGTCTTTCGTCTCTACCTCGCCTCAAGAAAGGCAAGTCGATCTTGACCGATCGGGTCTTGGAGGTATTGGGCAGCACGGATGATTATGCAGCGTCGCAATCGGTTCCCGGCGACGTCAAGGCGGCCGCGGGCCAGACGTGCGAAACGCGAACAAACATTACCTTCACCGGGCAGATGAAAACCGATCTCGATTGGAAGGCGATGCGTGAACCGAACGGTATGGTGACGATCGGCGGCGAAGCACCGGATGATGCCTCTCGTCTGCGCCTGGTCGAAATTGCGCAACAGATCTTCGCCGGCTCGAGCGTAACGGACAACATGAAGATCGTCGGGGCTTCCTCGGAACCGTGGTCGTCGGCGGCACATCTCGGCTTGCAGGAGATGGCTCGGCTGAAAAACGGCGAAGTGTCGATCGCCGGCAAGGAATTGGTGATCAAGGGGGCGGCCGAGAGCGATCGGGTCGCGAACGATATCCGCAGCGTTCTTTCGACCGACCTGCCACCGGGATTCAAGAGCCGCGATGAGATCACGGTGATGTCGGCCGAGGAAAAGGCCGCCGATTCCTGTCAGACGCTCATGCGTCAGGCGTCGGCGAAAGGGACGATCAACTTCGACCGCGCCAAAGCCGACCTGACGTCGGACAGCACGCAGACGCTTCGGGATCTTGCTCAGATTGCGAACGAATGCCCGAGCTTTAAAATCGAGATCGAGGGCCACACCGATTCCGAGGGAACGGATGAGCGCAACCAGCGGCTCTCCGATCGGCGTGCGCGAGCGGTCGCCGATTTCCTGGCGCAGAACGGTGTCGACCCGAGACGGCTGTCGGCAATCGGATACGGCGCCACGCGGCCGATTGCCGATAACTCGACACAGGAAGGCCGGGCAAAGAACCGGCGTATTGAATTCACCGTCAGGGTCAATTGAGGAGCGGGGATCAAACGATGGACTATCTGTTCGTGAAGTTGATCTGGTGGATCGCGCTCGCGTTCGCGCTCGGGCTTGCGACCGGCTGGATATCGTGCAGGGAAAATTAGGGATTTCTCGCGGCCTGCTGCTTTCGAGGTCGTGACACGTGGAATTTCATTAGGGCCGATATGACGTATCTGTTGCTGCAAACATTCCTGTTGTTGCTTGCGTCGTATTTTTTGGGCGCGTTTGTCGCTTGCGTCGTGAAACGTGCATTCTTCGGCACGCATGACGAGGTGCCGGCGCACGCGATGGCCCCGGGCCAAGTCGATGTTCCTCCGGTCGTCGTTCCGCCGCAACCTATTCATCCGCGCGTGATGCAGCCTTCCCTTCAACAGGTCGCGCCGCGGGCAATCGATCCCGTGCAGCCGAAGATCGAAGTGTTGCGCCGTCCGGAACCGCGCCCGCTGCCGGCCGTGCTCGATCCGTCGCGGTTCGAGCGGGCTCTGCTTGGGCCCAGTCCGAACGAAGGCGTACCCAGGATCGCGATCGCAGAAATCCGGCCTTCAGTTCTGCCTCCCGTGACCGATATCTACGTGCCGCCGCCGCCTGAGCCGCCGCCTCCGGTCGAGGAAATTCAGGAAGAACCTGCTGCTGCGGCAGACATTCCAGATTTGGAAGAGCCTGAAGTCGAGCCCGCGCCGGAGCCGGAACCACGCAAAGGCGGCTTGGCGGCAAGATTGCGCGATGCGACGACGGCTGCGGCGGCAGGTGCGGTCGCGGCAGCCAAAGCTGCTGCTGCGGCGTCGGTCGGCATGCCCGGAATTGGATCGCTGCGGCGCTCGCCTGTCAAAGAGAGCGACGAGGAAACGCCGACGAGCGAGCCAGAAGACATTCCGTCGGAAGGTTCAGCCCATGCCGACGAGCCCAAGTTCCTCGATGAGACGACCGAGGATGTTTTCGGACATGCGACGGACGATACACCGGAGGAACCTGCCCAGTCCGAGCCCCCGCAGGTGATCGAGCCGGAACCCGCGCGCGAATCCAAGCCCGTGGTCCAAGCGCCTGTTGTCCCGGCGGCATTGATCGAAGGCGGCGACGACTTTCAACGCATCCGCGCCATCGATAGTGACATAGAGCAGAAGCTCAAGGCGCGCGGCGTGACGTACTTCGAGCACATCGCCGGTTGGGGCGCGTCAGACATCAAGCGCATCGGTCAGGAACTCGAGATTCCCGGACGGATCGACAGGGAACAATGGGTCGAGCAAGCGCAGATTTTGGCGAAAGGCGGCGAAACCTACTATTCGCGGAACCGCAAGGCGATGCTCAGTACACGCGCGGCACCGTTGGATGCGGAGAAGAGCGCAAGCGCCGATCAGACGAAACCGTCCGTCGCCCAGGAAAGCAAAGCGCAACCGTCGTCCGCGCCCGCAACGGGAACAGCGCTTCAGACGGAGGAACCGTCCGGTGTCGCGGCTGCCAGCCAAGGCAGGTCAGTCGCGGAAATGGCGGCGGCGGCCGCTGCTGCAATCGCGGCGGCATCGGCGAGCGTCACACGCGGATTAAAGCCGATCGAGCCGATTTCGCCGCTTTCGAAGGTCGATCCGAAAATCTCGATGCCGGCGCGGATCACCGATGCCATCCGAGAAAAGGAAATGGCAACCGCGACGGTTGAGATTGCGAAGGAAAATCCTGCCCCGGAGACGGGCGGAGACGGCCCGTCCGACGACTTGAAGCGCATCCGCGGGATCGGCGTGCTCATCGAGAAACGCCTCAATGCCATGGGCATTCGCCGTTACGAGCAAATCGCAAATTGGACCAGCGGCGACATCGATCGCGTCAGCCGGATGCTGGAATTCAAAGGCCGCATCGAACGCGAGAGCTGGGTGGAGCAAGCGCGAATTCTCGCGAGCGGCGGTCAGACCGAGTTTTCCCGGCGCGTCGACAGAGGCGAAGTCGATACGAGCCGAGAAAGTTGAGCGGGCACGCTGCGAAATCCGTCGGTCGGCTCATCCGTTTCGGCGAAGAATGAAGTAACCGCCGAGATTGTCGGTTCGTCACGCAATAGCGGCGCGTGGCCTTCCGCCGGAACCGTATGCGACGATAGCCTGGGATGGCGCTGGCGCATTTCTTCGACGGTTTTGTCGGACAGAAGATCAGAGTTTGCACCATGCAGAACGAGAACGGGGATGCGTTTCATCGCCTCGAACTGAGGCCATAGCTTCGGTATCGGGCCATCGAGCGCGGAGAGACATTTTGCAAGCTTCGGGTCGTAGCCGCTGACGGGTTTGCCATCTTTGTCATTGAAGAGTTGGCGCGCGATCGCCTCGCAATCGGCATCGGATACGTCGGGAAAATCGCGGCGAAAAAGATCGCCGACGATGCGCGCGGCATCGGCCCAGTTCTTCGGAAGGGGAATGCGGCCGACGTACCCGGCGATGCGCGCGAGCCCCTCGGGATCGATGACGGGGCCGATGTCATTCAGGACGACCGCGCCGACGAGTGAAGGCTGAGCCGCAGCGAGCACCATGGTGATAAGGCCGCCGCGCGAGGTTCCGATGATGCCGGCGTTACGAAGGCCGAGCATCATCATGAAATCGATGACGTCCTGCATTTCGATCGGAACTGCGTAGTTTTTCCAATCGCGGTCATATTCCGAATGGCCTCGCCCGCGTGTATCGAGGGTGAAGACGTCACGCGGCTTGGGCCCCTTGGTCAGCGCCAAGGCGATATCGTGGAAATCGCGACTGTTGCGGGTCAACCCGGCGAGGCAGACGACGGGCCGGGCGCCGGATGCGACCTCTGGTCGGTAATGGCGGCCATAAAGGCGCAAACCGTCGAAGCCCGTGAAGTAGATATCTTCGAATTCCTGCACTGTCGCCATGATGCCGTGCCTCGCTTCTCGGATCAGCCGTCGCTATTGGATTCGGCGACGCCTTCGCCCTGATCGTTATCGTTTGGAACTTTGGAATCGCCGCGATCGCGCACAATGTCCTGCTGCAGGCGAAGAGGATTCTTCATGCCGAGGCGCGCGCGATAGATCTGAATGTTGGCCAGAACCTTGGTGACGTACTCGCGCGTTTCGGTGATCGGAATGCGTTCGATCCAGTCGATCGGATCGACGTTCGCATCGCGCGGGTCTCCGAACTCCCTGATCCATTGGCGCGCCCGGCCGGGCCCTGCGTTATAACCTGCAAGCCCCAGCACGTAGGATCCGCCGAATTCATCCATCCGATCACCGATATAGGCCGACGAAATCATGACGTTATATTGGGTGTCCGACAGAAGCCGTGGGATCTGGCATTTGATTTTGTAATCCTTGCAGACGTGACGTGCCGTCATCGGCATGACCTGCAGGAGGCCGCGGGCACCGGCGCCGGAGACGATCTGGGAATTGAATTCGGTTTCCTGGCGCGCGATGCCGAGAAGGAACGGCAATTCCGGAGGTGCGCGCAGAGGCGCATAGCCGGGGAAGGATTTAAGCGGATAACCGTAGGTCAGCAGGTTCTGGCCTTTTCCGATGGCGATCTTTGCGATCCGAAGCGACATCTGCTGATCGCCGAGTTCTTGCGCGAGATAGGCCACCATGCCGACCTCGGCTTCGGTCGGCGATGCATTGCGCAATCCGGCGAGGAACGTGCGGGTGATTTCGCGCGAGAGACCGGCCTTCTGCGCGAGCACAAGGGCTTTGGCGATATCGGATGAGGTCAGCGCGCGAATTTGGGCGGCGGTCGGATAAGCGGGCGGTGTGATTTCTAAGCGTGTTCGTCCCGGATCGAGCATCTGCATTGCGAGCAGGCCGTGGAACGTATCGGGGTTCTTGGCTGCGATGCGATACTGTTCGGAGGCGGCGGCCTTGTTGCCTAGCGCGGCTTCGACACGGCCAAGCCAATAGGCAGCCTTGGCGCGGCTCAAGGGCCCGTCAGCGGCGGCGGACATGTCCTTGAAATGCCGGGCGCCAAGCGCGGGCTTCTTCAGATAGCGAAATGCGATCCATCCGGCCAGGAAGGTTTGCTCTTTGCGCGGATTGACCGTCAGCGGGCCGGCGTCCTTGACGAGATCATAGGCAAGTTTTGGATTGCCCAGCTTCAATGCGCCGTAGGCGAGTTCGCGCCGCTCAGCCCACCATTCGTCGAGGGCGGCAATCTTCTTTGGGTTGGGGGGAATGGAAAGGATGATGTCGGCGGCTTCCTCGATCTTTCCGGCTTTGCGCAGCAACTGCTCTTTATGGAAAGCAAGGCCGGCATCGTCCCGGCTTCCCGCCGGCAACGCGTTCATCAAAGCCTGGGCATTCGGTGCTTTGTTGAAGACGGCGAGACGCGCGGCCGCCTTTTTCTGCTCGCCGGTGGGAAGCAGAGGGATCAGGCGCTTTGCAAGTGCGGCGCGATCCTTGCGGTTTCCGGCATAGCGCACATCATCGGTCACGAGGCGATCGAAGCGCCATTTGTGGTCGGCGGGGGAGAGAAGGCTTCCGAAGCGATCGAGAAAACCGTTTTCCAGTTCCGGCGGAAGGTCCATTTCCCGCCAAGCCGTGGATGCGAGCCTACGCGCTTCCTGGGTGTTTCCGTCAGCCAGATTTGCGGAGGCGAGAGCGGCATATCCGGCGCCCGTGTCGGGTTTTCCGTTTGCAAAATACGATTTGATTTTTGCGGCGTTGCCGCCGCGCCGGAATACGGCTTCCTCGAAGCCTTCGGTGATGGTCGAGCGATCGGGCCAGGACGGGTGGTCGCGGAGGAATGCGCGGAACTCGTCAGGCTCGCCGAGGCCCGCGCGCAGACGCATCCAGTCGGCGAGGATACGGCCGACGGGATCGCCGATCTTCTTCTTTGCATCGGCGAAAGCGTCGAGATCCTTGGAGCGGACAGCCGAGGCGGCGTCACGGAGCGCTGCGAGGTCGCCCGGGTCGGCCGAAAGAGAGAGCAGCGGCCCGAGTGCCGAATTCGAGCTTGGCGGCCTGATCTCTCTCGGCGGCTTGGGGCTGGGGAGCCGGGACGCGCCCCATCGCAGATTCGGCTTCGCAAGGGGTCGTGACGAGGGCACAGCCGATCAGGGCGAGCAGCGCGGCCAATCGGCAGCGGGCGCTGGGAAGAGAGCGAATTCGCGTTCTGGAATTGAGGCTTAGTCGCATTGCTCCCCATTGGGTAAAACGCCCTACTCGCCCCGACCTTGCGGCAAGCTTTACGAGCGCCTAATGTTATGGCGCTTGCGTCGCTCGCAACGATACCCTGCATTAAGCGGAATTATGCATGTTGAGGCAAGCGGTTCGGGCCGGACGATTGGCAGATGCGTGCGGCAAGACCGTGGCCCATCGCCCTTTGGCGTGAGCCCTTCGACGTTGATTTCCCGATCGAGCAGGGGTGCCGCATCCAGTGATGCTGTCCCGGCCGATTCAGTTTAAGGCGAACGCATGTTCAGAGGTTCAATTACGGCACTTGTTACGCCGTTCCGCAATGGCAAGGTCGATGAAGCGGCTTTCACGCGCTTTGTCGAATGGCAGATTTCCGAGGGTACGCACGGGCTGGTGCCTGTGGGGACGACAGGAGAAAGCCCGACGCTCGACCATGACGAGCACAAGCGGGTGATAGAACTCGCCGTCAGCACGGCGAAAAAGCGTGTCCCAGTCCTGGCGGGAACCGGTTCAAACTCGACCGATGAAGCCGTCGAGCTGTCGCAATATGCCGAAAAGATCGGCGCCGACGCGGTTCTGATCGTTACGCCCTACTACAACAAGCCGAGCCAGGAAGGGCTTTATCAGCACTTCAAGGCCATCAACGATGCGATCAACATTCCGATCATCATCTACAACATTCCAGGTCGCTCGGTCGTCGACATGTCGGTCGCCACGATGGCGCGCTGCTACGAATTGAAGAACATCGTCGGCGTCAAGGATGCGACGGCCAATCTCGCGCGGCCGGCGCAGACGCGGGCGCTGCTGGGCACCGAGTTCTGCCAGCTTTCGGGTGAAGATGCGACGGCACTGGGCTTCATGGCGCACGGCGGTGCCGGATGCATCTCGGTTGCCTCGAATGTGGCGCCACGTCTGTGCTCCGATTTCCAGAATGCCTGCATGGCAGGGGATTTCAAAAAGGCGCTGGCCCTCCACGACCGGCTCATGCCGCTCTTTGAGGTGATGTTCATTGAGACCAATCCGGCCCCTGCGAAATATGCCGTTTCGCGACTGGGATTTGGAACGGCAGACATGCGCCTGCCGATGGTGCCACTCACCGAGGCGTCGCGACGCGCGATCGACAAGGTTTTGAGCGACCTCGACCTCGTGAGCGCCAAAGCGGCCGAGTGACGATTGGCGGAAAGCACTGAGTCATGGCCTCCAAACGCGACGACGGCAGTACGCTTGTCGCCGAGAACCGCAAGGCGCGGCATGAATACTTCATCAAGGACAGCTGGGAAGCGGGGATAGAACTTCTCGGGTCCGAGGTGAAGTCGCTGCGCCGCGGCCAGTCGAACATCGCGGAGAGCTATGCTTCGGTCGAGGATGGGGGTGTCTGGCTGATCAACAGCTACATCGCTGAGTATCCCGGCGCCGCGATGTTTCCGCACGAGCCCCGCCGCAAGCGACGGCTTTTGATGCACGCGAGCGAGATCCACAAAATCGGTATCGCGGTCGAGCGTAAGGGCATGACGCTGGTGCCATTGGAGCTCTATTTCAACGCGAAGGGCCGCGCCAAGGTCAAGCTCGGCCTCGCCGAAGGCAAGAGCCACGGCGACAAGCGGCAGGACGCGGCTAAGCGCGATTGGAACCGGCAAAAGGCGCGTCTCATGCGCGAGAAAGGTTGAAGCGCCTGAAGCGCCGCTTCAACGACGACAGGAGGCTTCGGCATGGTTGCGACTTCCACTTGGCCGTCTCAGGTGAATGATGGCGCCGCGGAGCATTTGATCTCGGGTACGCGGCTGCCGGATGTGGCCCTTCCCGCTACTCGCGGTGCGCCGGTGAACCTTTCCCGCTATCAGGAACGGGCGGTTGTTTTCGTCTATCCGATGACTGGAACACCGGGTGTTCCCAATCCACCGGGTTGGGACGACATCCCAGGCGCGCATGGATCTACGCCGGAAGCCGAAGGCTTTCGCGATGCCTATGCCGAGTTCGAGGTGATGGGCTACGAAGTATTCGGACTGAGCGGGCAATCACCAGAAGCCCAGCATGCTTTTGCACTGCGCGCCGGCATTCCGTATTTGCTTTTGAGCGATGAAACGTTGGCGTTCGCCGATGCGCTGAAGCTGCCGCGATTTGAAACGGGCGGCGTCGGTTATCTGTCTCGTCTCACGATGATTATCCGGAACGGCATCATTTATCGGGTCATCTATCCGGTCGATGCGCCGGGCGGGCACGCGCGCGCGTTGCTGGAATCTCTCAGGGCAACTCGTTCTTGATCGCCTCGAAGACGGACCGGAACATCTCCGTCGTCAGCCGTCCGGTATTGGTATTGTAGCGCGAGCAGTGGAAGCTATCGAAAAGCACGAGGCCAGGTGAGAGTTCGTGCCGGGCTCCGTGCGCGAAAGGGAACAGGACTTTCCGTTTTGCCAGCGCCGCGAGCGTCTGGTCATGTGCGATTTTGCCGAGGGCGAGAATGATCTTCAGCTTCGGAAGGTTTGCGAGCCGCGCTTCGAAGAACGGCCTGCAGTTGGCGATTTCTTTCGGTTCGGGCTTGTTTTCCGGTGGCACGCAGCGCACGGCATTGGTGATCATGCAATTGCGCAGCCGCAGCCCATCATCAGGGCGGGCGTGATATTCACCGGTGGCGAAGCCATACCGGATGAGCGTGCCGTAAAGCAGTTCGCCGGCGTAGTCGCCTGTGAACGGCCGTCCGGTACGGTTGGCACCGTTGCGACCGGGGGCGAGGCCTACGATCAAAAAGTTTGTTGTTGGATCCCCGAATGACGGTACGGCGCCGTTGAACCATTTTGGCTCGATGCGCTCGTTCTCAGCACGGTAGGCAACAAGCCTCGGACAGCGCGTACATTTCGGCGGGGCTTCGGGGCCGAATGCCAACTCGCCTATGGCCGTAGCCATGCGCCAACGCTCTTCTCGGCGGTTCAGATTTCCTCTTCGACGAAATCATCGTCGCCGAGGTAATTGGTGTCACGTGCGCCAGCCGGCTGACGGGCGGAGACATTGCGTCCGCCTTCGCGTGGGGTCCGGCCGCCATTGGTGCTGCCACCGCCCTGCGTACGTCCGACCTGATCTTCGAGGTCGGCCAGATCAATGAACTGGTCCGCCTGGCGGCGGAGTTCATCGGCGACCATGGGAGGCTGAGTTTGAAGGGTTGAAACGACGCTGACGCGTTTGCCCTTCTGCTGGAGCGCGGCGACGAGACTGCGGAAATCACCGTCGCCCGAGAAGATGACGATGTGGTCCAGGTTGTCGGAAAGGCGCATCGCATCGACGGCGAGTTCGATGTCCATGTTGCCTTTGACTTTGCGACGGCCTGTTGCGTCGGTGAATTCTTTGGTCGGCTTTGTCACCATCGAGAAGCCGTTATAGTCCAGCCAATCGATGAGGGGACGGATGGACGAATACTCCTGCTCCTCGGCCAGAGCCGTATAATAAAGTGCACGTACAAGCTGGCCTTTTTGCCGGAACAATCCGAGTAGACGCTTGTAATCGATGTCGAACCCCAAAGATTTCGCTGTGGCGTACAGATTGGCGCCATCGATGAAGAGGGCGATGCGTTCCGTGGGGTAAAAATGCATTGGCGTTCCCTAAGTAGAATTCTCGCTAAACAGCGTCCAAAAACCTTGCCGCGAAGATCGTCGAGAAACCTACTTTGCTAATGGCCACATGGACTTAGGTAAATCGGAGATCGTCTACAGATAATCTACAGCGTAGAACACTGTGTTTGCAACAAATAATAAAATTTGAGTGCTAGTCAAGAATTGTGACAATTAGTCTGTCGATAATAGTCCCTTGGTGGGCGATGATCCAGGATCTGCCGGATATTTCGTGACTTGACGGCTTGATTAATCCGGGCCGGCGTGGCACTGAAACGGCAGCGTGGCGCCGGACGGCCGTCTCGAACGGTAGTGTGCGCCCTTAAACGGCGAACAATTAGCGCCTAGTTCCTCCAAGAGAAGGTCCACTCATGGCTCGCGTAACTGTCGAAGATTGCGTCGACAAGATTCCGAATCGATTTGAGCTGGTATTGCTTGCTGCTCACCGGGCGCGCGCGATCACGAACGGCAGCGCCATTACCATCACACCGGACGATGACAAGAACCCGGTCATCGCGCTCCGCGAGATCGCAGAACGCACGCTTTCGCCGGACGACATGCGCGAAACGCTTATTTCATCCATTCAGAAGAACACGGAAGTCGACGAGCCGGAGGCCGTTGCAGCGCCGCTGCTGCCGCCGGAGCGCCGCGCTCCGATGCTCGGACGCGACGATCTTTCTTCGGACACGCAAGTCGATGTCATGACGGAAGAGCAGCTTCTGCGCGGGCTCGAGAGCATGACGCCGTTGGAGCCTTCGGCGAACATCGGTTCGGGTTCCGGTTCAGGCCCGCGTGAGCGGGATCGCGACCCTCGCGACAGGTCCCGCTAAGACAACCGGGGAATACCTGTTCGCGACATCAGGCTCAGTCCGTTCCGCTTTAACCTGACCTGCCTCTTCGGTTACGCTTGCGCCCAGAAGGAGTGCGGCGGGTCATGATGCGGCAATACGAACTCGTGGAGCGAGTTCTCAAATACGATCCCAAGGCTGACGAGGCGCTGCTCAATCGCGCCTACGTCTATGCCATGAAGGCGCATGGCAATCAGAAGCGCGCGTCGGGCGCTCCGTATTTCTCGCATCCCCTCGAAGTCGCCGCCATCCTGACGGATCTCAAGCTCGACGATGCGACGATCGCGACGGCGCTTCTGCATGACGTGATCGAGGACACGGACGCCACCCGCTCGGAAATCGATCAGATGTTCGGGCCCGAGATCGGTGGGCTTGTCGATGGTCTGACCAAGATCAAGCGGCTCGACCTCGTTTCGAAAAAGGCCGAGCAGGCAGAAAACTTCCGCAAGCTGCTCATCGCGATTTCGAGCGATATTCGCGTTCTGCTCGTGAAGCTCGCTGATCGCCTGCACAATATGCGTACGCTTGAGCACATGAAGCCCGAGAGCCGACGGCGGAACTCGGAAGAGACCCTCGATATTTACGCGCCGCTCGCCGGCATGATGGGCATGCAGGCGCTTCGTGAGGAACTGGAAGATCACGCGTTTCGTTGGCTGCACCCCGAAGCTTACGAGGCTCTGCGGGAACGGCTCGCGGATATGCGCGAGCGTAACGGCGGCCTCGTCGAGGAAATTCGGTTGGCCATCGCACGCAAGTGTGTAGAAGCCGGCATAAAGGCTGAAGCGTATGGGCGCGAGAAGAAGCCCTACTCCGTCTGGAGCAAGATGGAGCATAAGCAGATCAGTCTCGAACAGCTTTCCGACATCTATGCGTTTCGGGTGATCGTCGATTCCATCGAGGACTGCTATCGGGTTCTCGGCATCGTTCATACGACGTGGAGCACCGTTCCCGGCCGTTTCAAGGACTACATCTCGGCGCCCAAGCGGAACAACTATCAGTCAATTCACACGACGGTTTATGGCCCTCGGCATCAGCGGGTCGAGCTCCAGATACGCACGCGCCAGATGCAGCACATCGCCGAATACGGCATCGCCGCGCATGCTCTTTATAAGGATCAGCAGCAGGGGCTGACGAACGGCCATGATGCTGAAGCGGAGGAGGAGGGCGACGATAGTCCATACGGTCGTCTCCGCACGATGATCGCATCGCTTCTCGAAGCAGCGAATCCGGAAGAGTTCCTTGAGCACACGAAGCTTGAGCTGTTCCACGACCAAGTGTTCTGCTTCACACCCAAAGGTCGTCTTATTGCGCTACCTCGAGGCGCGACGCCGCTCGATTTTGCCTATGCGGTTCATACCGACATCGGCAACGAAGCCATCGCGGCCTACATCAATGGGCGGCACGTTCCGATCGATACCCACCTGCGCAACGGCGACGAGGTGGTCATTGAAACTTCGAAGGGCCATGTCCGGCCGGCCGCGTGGGAAGCGTTCGCCGTTACGGGTCGTGCGCGTGCGGCGATCCGGCGGGCAGCACGTGAAGCGGAGCGCAAGCGTTTCATCGAGCTGGGGCGGCAGCTGCTGCAATCAACGCTCGCGGGGATCGAGGTCGATTATTCGGAAGAGAAAGTCAGGGCTGCGGCGCCGAAAATCGGGTTCAAGACGGCCGACGATCTTCTGGCGGCGGTCGGCCGCAACGATGTGCAGCTTGCAGACGTGCTCGGCGCAATCCTTCCGCACGGCCAAGCCATCGACGAAGCCTATAAGCCGACCCGCCGGTTCGGGCGAGCGCGCGAGCAGGACGGCTGGTTCAATATCGACAAGGTCAACAGCCTGAAGTTTCGGACATCCGAGATCGACAGCATGACGGCTGTGTCGATCGGCGGTCCGAAACAAGATTTGCCGGTAGCGTTCGAGCCCGGAGGGGCGGTGCCGGGCGATCGGATCGTCGGCGTGATGGCTCCGGGAGAGGGTATCCGGGTGTTCCAGATCCATTCGCCGCGTCTCAAGGAATACGAAGAGGAACATTGGATCGACGTGACGTGGGACGTCGACCCCGAAAGACCGCAGCGTTTTCCGGCCAGAATCAGCGTTACGGCGGTCAATGCTCCTGGGTCACTTGCCGAGATTGCCAAGGTGATCGGTGAGACGGGCGGCAATATCGACAATATTAAAATGGCCCGGCGTGCGGCAGATTTCACAATAATGCATATTGAGCTCGAGGTTTTTGACTTGGTGCATTTGAACCACATCATCGCCGGACTCCGAGCAAAGTCGTCGGTTGCGAAGGTGGAACGTTTATTTGAGTAGGCTATGGTGCGCCGGCGTGCCGGCCGCGAGGCTGGCCGTTTAGTGCTGTCGGGATTGTTGTCGTTGGACGAGAAGCATTCAGCGCTGGTCGATTTTTCACTTGGCTGGCCAGTCAATATGGCCCGCGTGCGGGCTCGGCTGCGCTATTTCTGGCGGCAGGTTCTGCGCGTGCGCGCTACACCGCATGCGGTGGCATTCGGTTTTGCGATCGGCGTATTCACCGCCTGCACGCCATTTCTCGGTGTCCAAACCATTCTCGCGTTCGCTTTGGCGTTCCTGTTCAGGGTCAGCATGCCGGCTGCGCTGCTTGGCACATTCGTCGGCAATCCCCTGAGTTGGCCGGCGATTTGGAGCGCATCCTATGTGTCGGGCGCGCTTCTCCTGGGTCAGGACCCGACATATGCGACCGATCATCTGGGTGAGACGGCTAACGTGCTTGGTGCCACTCTCTCGGCGCCTTCACCCGAAACGTTAGGCGCTGCCGTCGATAATCTTTCTCCGATTGCCGAGCCTATGTTGGTTGGAGGTCTTCTCGTCGGCTTGATAGCGGCTATCTTCGCCTATTATCCTACGCGAAGGGCGGTACGGGTATTCCAACGTCACCGTAAACTCATATAGCGTCGCAATCGGGTCCCCCTCGCGGAACTCAGTTAAAAATTCCAACGATCGGTAACAGCAGAACGTGGCCAACATCCGCAAGCCGTCTGAAGGCAACCCGGCAGCGATGCCTGTTCGCGCATTGCGGCTCGGCGTCAACATCGACCATGTGGCGACGCTCAGAAATGCGCGTGGGGGAATGCATCCCGATCCGCTTCGCGCCGCCCATCTTGCGATCGAGGGCGGTGCGGATGGCATTACCGCGCACTTGCGCGAGGATCGCCGGCACATTTCCGACGCTGATATCACGCGTCTCAAGAACGAGTTGACGCGGCCGCTCAATCTCGAGATGGCGACGACGAAGGAGATGCAGCAGATCGCGCTCCGGCATGTGCCGAACGCGTGCTGCCTAGTGCCGGAACGACGGCAAGAACGCACGACCGAGGGCGGTCTCGATGTCCTCGCCGCCGTGAAAACATTGAAGCCGTTTGTCGCCAAGTTGAAAGACGCCGGCATTCGGGTTTCGCTTTTCATCGAACCCGATCTGAAGACGATCGATGCGGCAGCGGCCGTCGGTGCGGACATCGTCGAACTTCATACCGGCCGCTACTGTAATCTTGCACTCGAACATGACGCGGCCGGGGTAGCGCGTGAATTGGAACGCCATAAGAAAGCGGCGTCGGCGGCGGCAGCGGCAGGCCTCGAGGTGCATGCCGGACATGGCCTGACCTACAACACCGTGAAGCCGATCGCGGCAATCCCGGAGATTGTCGAACTCAATATCGGACACTTCCTGATCGGCGAAGCGATTTTCGGCGGACTTTCAATGGCGGTCCGGCGTATGCGTGTGCTCATGGATGAAGCGCGCGACAGCATTCCGGCGGCAGCGCGATCAGCAAAATGATCCTCGGCATCGGCAACGATCTTTGCGATATCCGGCGGATCGAAAAAACGATGGCGCGTTTCGGAGATCGCTTCCTGGAGCGCGTGTTCACTGCCGAGGAGCGGCGCAAGGCATTCTCAAGGGCCCATGCCGCACGCACGTTCGCGAAGCGTTTCGCGGCGAAAGAAGCGGCCAGCAAAGCTCTTGGCACCGGATTCAGGGCTGGCGTATATCTCAAGGATATCGGAGTCGTGAATGCGCCGTCGGGCCGTCCGACCCTGGCATTGACTGGCGGAGCGGCGCGCCGGCTCGACCGGTTGGTGCCTGCAGGCTTCAAGGCTCGAATTGATGTCACAATTACCGACGAATATCCAATCGCTGCAGCCTTCGTGATCATATCGGCGGTGCCGGAAGAGACCGTAGCTTCCGGCTGAATTTTTAGTGCGGCAAATCTTTCATCGGTTTCGGAGTGCAGGGCGGCCAATGCCGCTGAGTCCCTGTTTTCCTTACCTTTTAGTCAGGTTCATAGCCGTCATTGCGGCCTTAGGCCAAACTCGCTATAGCGGACCGCTGAATGAAGCGAGCCCGGCCAATGCCGTTTGGCGGCGCAGAGGAGCCCCCTTGAATGAGCGTTGGGATTAAGGCGTCGAGATCGAGTTGGTCTGAGACCCTCATCATCGTCGTCGAAGCACTCGCTATTGCGATGTTCGTGCGGGTCTTCTTTTACCAGCCCTTCAACATCCCGTCGGGATCGATGAAGGAAACTCTGCTGATCGGGGATTATCTGTTCGTCTCGAAGCTATCTTATGGCTATAGCCGGTTTTCGTTTCCCTTCAGTCCAAATTTGTTCTCCGGACGCCTTTTCGGCGCGGAGCCTAAGCGCGGCGATGTCGCGGTATTCAAGCTTCCGCGCGATAACTCGGTTGATTACATCAAGCGCGTCATCGGACTTCCCGGCGACGAAATCCAAATGAAGAACGGCCAGCTGTTCATCAACGGGCAGGGCGTGCCGAAGGTGTCGGCGGGCGAATTTACGACCTGGGAAGACGGCCGCGAACGCACGATTCCCGTGTTCGAGGAGACGCTCCCGAACGGCGTGAAATACAAGGTTCTCGATAGTGATCCCAACGGACCCTACGATAACACGGGCATCTACAAGGTTCCGCCGGGCCATTTCTTCATGATGGGCGATAACCGCGACAACTCGACGGACAGCCGGGTCCAGAGTGTCGTCGGCTACGTTCCTTATGAGAATTTCATCGGGCGCGCGGAGATCATCTTCTTTTCCGCAAAGGTCGACGGCCCTGACGCCACCCATTGGTATACCCCTTGGACTTGGCCGTTTGACATTCGATGGAACAGGTTCTTCACTCTGGTGAGGTGACCGTAAAGCGGCCTCTGCGCCATGTTGAGACCACGCAAATTCAAAGAGCTTGAGACGAAGCTGGGTTATAAGTTCAAGAACCCCAGCCTTCTTGAGCGTGCGCTGACGCACGCCAGCGTTCGCGGCGGCAAGGTCGTCCGGTCCGACAACGAGAGATTAGAATTCATCGGCGATCGGGTGCTCGGCCTGGCGATAGCGGAAGCTTTGAACAAGCAATATCCCGAAGCAAACGAAGGCGAACTCGCGAGGCGCTATAACCGGCTCGTGCGGGGAGAGGCCTGCGCGAAGGTCGCTCGCAACATCGGGCTCGGCGACCATCTCATTCTTTCCGAAAGCGAGGCCGATAGCGGCGGGCGCAATAAGACAACCATCCTGGCGGATGCAGCGGAAGCACTCCTGGGCGCCGTCTTTATCGATGGCGGATTCGAAAAGGCGCGCGCTGTCGTTAACAGGCTATGGCAGGATCAATCCGAGCCGGTGCCCGAAGTGACGGTCGACGCGAAGTCCGCGTTGCAGGAGTGGGCGCAGGGACAAGGGCTCGCCCTTCCGCGCTACACGGTCGTCGCGCGCAACGGGCCGGATCATGCGCCTCGGTTCACGGCCGAGGTTTTGATTGCGGGCCGTCCGCCGGCTCAGGGGGAAGGGGCCTCAAAGCGTATTGCCGAGCAAGCGGCAGCAAGTGCCCTTCTCACGCGAGAAGGCGTTGGAGCACGACACGCCAATGGCTGACACAGACGTCAAACCCGAGATTGGCCCTGACGCCGAGCGGCGGTGCGGGTTTGTCGCCGTCATTGGCCCGACCAATGCCGGCAAATCGACGCTCGTCAACGCATTGGTCGGCGCCAAGGTCGCGATCGTTTCGCATAAGGTGCAGACGACCCGGGCGCCGATCCGCGGCATTGCGATCGAGGGCAACAGCCAGATCGTTTTCATCGATACCGCGGGCATCTTCAATCCGAAGCGCCGGCTCGACCGTGCCATGGTCGATGCCGCCTGGGGCGGGCTCGAGGATGCCGATGCGGTCCTTCTGGTGCTCGATGCCGCGGCAAACATTGGCGAGGACGTTGCCGGCATCATCGAGCGGCTCAAGGGGGCTCGAATGCCCAAGATCGCGGTTCTGAATAAGATCGATCGCGTCGAAGACAAGCCAAAGCTTCTGGAGTTCGCCAAAACGATCGACCAAAGCCTACGACCCGACCGCATTTTCATGATCTCGGCGCTCGAAGGACAAGGCATCAGGGATCTGCTGACGTATCTCGCCGCTCTCGTTCCTAAAGGGCCCTGGCACTACGGCGAAGACGATGTGACGGATGTGCCGATGCGGGCACAAGCGGCGGAGCTGACGCGCGAGAGCATCTATCGCTTTCTGCATCAGGAACTGCCGTACACGACAACTGTTGAAACCACGGACTGGAAAACCTTGAAGGACGGTTCGGCGCGGGTCGAGCAGACGATCTACGTCGAGCGGGACGGACAGAAGAAGATCGTGCTCGGCAAAGGCGGCGAGACGATCAAGAAGATTTCGAGTTCCGCGCGGCATGCGATCGAGGAAATGGCGGGCCATCGGATCCACCTGTTCCTGTTCGTCAAAGTGCGGGAGAACTGGGAAAGCGACCCCGAGCGGTATCGGGAAATGGGCCTGCCTTTTCCGAAATCCTGAATTGCCTGCTATTAAATCCCCATGCAGTGGACGGATGAAGGAATCGTTCTTTCGGTGAGGCCGCACGGCGAGACGGCGGCGGTCGTCGACCTGTGGACACGTGCCCATGGCCGGCACATGGGGCTCGTCCATGGCGGCCGATCGCGACGGTTGCGTCCGATCCTTCAGGCCGGAAACCATGTCGATGCGGTCTGGAAGGCGAGGCTTGCCGACCAGCTCGGCTCAATGAGCGTCGAGATGCGGCGCGCCTTCGCAGCCGAGACGCTGGACGATCCGCAGGCGCTGATGGCGCTATCCTCCGTAACCACTTTGACCGGACTGCTTCCCGAGCGCGACCCCCATCCCAATCTCTATGAGATCACGCTTTTCGTGCTTGGATTTCTGAACGACGTCACCGTTTGGCCGGCGCTTCTGGTCAGGTGGGAACTTGCCCTGCTCGACGAACTCGGCTTCGGGCTCGATCTCAGCCAGTGCGCGGCGACAGGGGCGAACGATCAGCTCATATATGTTTCGCCGAAATCGGGCCGCGCCGTTTCGGCATCGGCTGGAGAGCCCTATCGGGACAAGCTTTTGGCGCTCCCGCCATTTCTGACCAAACAAAGGTCGGCAACCGTGACGACCGAGGACATCAATCGCGGCTTTGCCCTGACCGGACATTTCATCGAGAAGCATCTGCTGACGCCACGCGGGCAGACCCTGCCGGCGTCGCGGATGCGGCTGGTGTCGCAGCTCGCAGCGTAGCTTTGCCGAAGCCTTCCATTTTTTAATGCTGATTTTTGTAAGCCGGCGACGGATTTGCGACCGGTCCGGCGTTCTCTCTTACGACTATGGGCAATCGGCGTTCTTGCGTTCGGCTCATGGCCAATGAATGCGTTGCCGGATCTCCTTCTCCCTTTGTCGGTCCGGCGGCTTGAAACTGACCTCGCGCAGCGACCCACACCGCCCCGCCGGGTCAGTAAATCGCCCGTTCGGATCCCCCCTCCGAACGGGCTTTTCCTTAATCGATGCGGAAAAGTTTCTGTTTTCGCGCTTTCGGGAGGAAGCAGCTCTCCCTTCAGCAACCGTTCATGCTGATGCGCACACAACTACCGTGGTGATTATTCTATTCCGTCCATGCATGCGGGAGCATGGCGGGACAACGGGGTCGTGGCGATGAGCTGCGACCCCGCAATATTGTGGCACCTCGTGGCCACCTCCTGGAAAACAAAGGCTTTCCACTTCATTTTCCGACAGCCTTTAAGAGCCGATTAAGCATCGGCGCTTACCCTCTACGGGCATTCTATTGTGGCGTGGGGGCTATCGATGAGTGGGTTTGCGTCACTGCCGATTGAGCACATTTTCGAGCGGCAAACGATCGAGTTCGACGACGTTCTTTTCTTCAAACGTGCGTTTTATGAAGATGGTCTGGCGTCTTTGGATGAAGCAGATCTCCTGATCTCGATTCATCAGGCGTGCTCAATCCGTCATGCCGATTGGCCCGAATTCTTCGTCGAGACGATTACCGATTATCTGGTGTTCCAGGAGCCGCCCCGCGGCTATCTGACGGCGGCGAACGCGAACTGGCTGATCGAGCGCCTTTCGAGAGAGGGCAAGATCAAGTCGAAAGCGGAAATCGATCTCGTTCTGAATGTGCTCGATAAAGCGCGCTGGGCGCCCGCGAGCCTGTCGAAATTCGCGCTCGAACAGGTGAAGCAGGCGGTAGTCTCCGGCCAAGGTCCGCTGCGACAAGGCAAGCTCCTGCCGGCTGGGCGCATCAGTGACGCCGAGGTCGATCTCTTGCGGCGCATCCTCTATGCCTTCGGCGGCGACGGGCAGGTGCCCATGACACGCAGCGAAGCCGACGTTCTGTTCGACATCGACGAAGCCGTGGCAGGATCGCCGCCCAATGCGGTCTGGACCGACCTCTTCGTCAAGGCCATCGCCAATGTGATGATGTCGGCCTCGGGCTATTCCGTGCCGTCGCGGGAAGAGGCTCTCCGGCAGGAGGCCGATCTGGATAAGGACGATGACGAGCAGACGTCGATCCTGTTCTCTCTTCTATCCATGGTGCACGCCAACCTGTCGTCCATGCAGGACGCCTACCACGATCAGACCGTAGAGGAGCGGGCGCTCGCCCGGCTCGAGCACCAGCGGATCGAGATCATCACCAATGAGAACATCGCCGATGCCGATCCGTCCTGGCTGGTCAGCCGGCTGGGACGCGGCGGCCGGTTGACGGCAAGCGAGAGGGCGCTCGTCTCCTACCTCAATCACGAGAGCCCGCGCATCCATCCGACGCTGACCGAAGCGGTCTGCCGGCTGGGTCAGGCGGCCTAGCCCCCCAATTCGATGGTTACTTTCGAGCCGCCGGCGAGCCCCACTCGCCGGCGGCTCTCGTTATGCGGCAGCTGATCGCAGAGGCCCCGGTGCGCGTGGTGCCAACGGCGTGTTTACGCGGCCCTACGCACGCTCTAGAACGGCGTGTTGCCTTGCGACAAGCTGAGGCAGAAAGAACATTTACGGGAAGGACCGGGACGCGCCGATGTTCAAAAAAATACTCATTGCCAACCGCGGAGAAATCGCGTGCCGCGTCATGAAGACCGCCCGGAAGATGGGCATCAAGACGGTTGCGGTCTATTCGGACGCTGATCGGGACGCGCTCCATGTCGAGATGGCGGATGAGGCCGTCTACATCGGACCGTCGCCCGCGGCTGAATCTTACCTTGTGATGGATAAGATCATCGAGGCCTGCAAGGCGACCGGAGCCGAGGCGGTTCATCCGGGTTACGGCTTTCTGTCCGAGCGCGAGGCTTTTCCACTGGCGCTGCAGAAGAACGGCATCGTCTTCATCGGACCGAACGCCAAGGCAATCGCCGCCATGGGCGATAAGATCGAAAGCAAAAAGGCGGCGGCGGCGGCCAAGGTCTCGACCGTTCCGGGATACATGGGCGAAATCAGCGACGCCAAGCATGCGGTCAAGATCGCCGACGAGATCGGCTACCCCGTCATGATCAAGGCGTCGGCCGGCGGCGGCGGCAAGGGCATGCGCATCGCCTACAACGCCAAAGAGGCGGCTGAAGGTTTCGAGCTTGCCCGTTCCGAAGCCAAGTCATCGTTCGGTGACGATCGTTGTTTCGTCGAAAAGTTCATCGAGAATCCCCGGCATATCGAAATCCAAGTTTTGGGCGATAAGCACGGCAACGTCGTTTATCTCGGCGAGCGCGAGTGCTCCATTCAGCGCCGTAACCAGAAAGTCCTCGAGGAAGCGCCGTCGCCCCTGCTCGACGAAAAGACCCGCAAAGCCATGGGCGAGCAGTCCGTCGCACTGGCAAAGGCCGTCGGTTATGACAGCGCAGGCACGGTCGAGTTCGTCGCTGGTCAGGATCGCTCTTTCTATTTCCTCGAAATGAACACCCGCCTACAGGTCGAACACCCGGTGACGGAGCTCGTGACGGGAATCGACCTCGTCGAGCAGATGATCCGCGTCGCGGCCGGCGAGAAGCTGCCGTTCAAGCAGTCCGACATAAAGCTCAAGGGGTGGGCGGTCGAAAGCCGCGTCTACGCCGAAGATCCGTTCCGGAACTTCCTGCCGTCGATCGGCCGGTTGGTAAAATACCGGCCGCCGGCCGAGGGCACCAAGGATGGTGTGACCGTTCGCAACGATACGGGCGTGTTCGAGGGCGGCGAGATCTCGATGTATTACGATCCGATGATCGCCAAGCTCGTCACCCATGCGCCGAGTCGGTTGGAAGCGATCGACGCGCAGTCGATTGCGCTCGATGCCTTTTATATCGATGGCATTCAGCACAATGTGCCCTTCGTTTCGGCTGTCATGCAGCATCCCCGCTGGCGCGAGGGCAATCTTTCGACCGGCTTCATCAAAGAAGAGTTCCCCGACGGGTTCGTTCCACGGGAGCCACAAGGCGAGCATTTGATCACTTTGGCGGCGGTGGCAGGCGCCATCGACCATCTCAGCAATTCGCGCCGGCGTGATATTACGCATCAGATGTCGGGGCATGGCGTCAGCTTTGCCAAGCGCCGTGTGGTCAAGATCGGCTCGGCGACCGTCGAGATCGAAGCTCTCGGCGCCATCCCAGGGCCGTATTACGTGTCGATTCTCGATAAGGACGGCCATCCGAGCAAGACGATGGAGATCACCTCGGAGTGGTGGCCGGGCGAGCCGGTTTGGATCGGAACCGTCGATGCCGCCGACGTCGCCGTCCAAGTTCGCCCGATTCCGAATGGAATGACGCTGTCTTACCGCGGCATTCAGGCGCCGACCTACGTTTATACGCAGCGCGAGGCTGAACTTGCGGCGCTTATGCCCGTGAAAGTCCCCGCAGATATGTCGAAATTCCTGCTTTGCCCCATGCCCGGGCTCGTCAAGGCGGTAAACGTCAGCGAGGGTCAGGACGTCAAGGCGGGTGACAACCTGGCCGTAGTCGAAGCCATGAAGATGGAAAATATCCTGAAGGCGGAGCGCGACGGCAAGGTAAAGAAGGTTGCCGCGAAACCTGGCGACAGCCTCGCCGTCGACGCCGTGATCATCGAATTCGCTTGAGAAGAAGGCTGCGAGCGGCGCTTGAATAAGGCGCCCCGGTTTTGAATCGGCTTCAGCCGAGCTTCGCCGCCGCTCGCATCAGACCTCGAAGAATCGGTTCATAAGCCTCTTCGTTCCGGGTCTCCGGATAGACCATATAGACCGGATACACGAATTTCCGGGCGCGTTTTGGCTCTCTCACCCGCCCTCTGCTGATCAATCCCCGAACCATGCGCGCTGGAAAATATCCGGAGCATTCGTTCGCGAGAAGATAATCGAGCCCCATTGGACCAAGATCGAGACTGAGCGCGGGGTTTGCGTGCTCGGGAAATGCGGCAGCGTGGTCCTGGATGAAATCGGCTCCCCAATCGACCAAGAGATAATCGTTAACTCCGCGTCGTGCCGTCGGCTTCGCCGAGGAGACAAGCACGAACTCTTCATCAAAAAGGTGCTCGATCGTGAGGCCGGGCGGCGGTGAAGGACGATACATTATGGCGAGATCGAGCGTTCCTTCGATGAGTCGCTGGTTCAATACATTCGAGCTTCCGGCGGTCGCAGACACGGCGATTCCCGGGATCTGCAGCCTCAATCCGGCCGCCCATTTCAGCAAAAATCCGCTCCACATGCTCAGCGGCGCGCCGACCGAGATGTGCTCGGGGTGCTGATCGGCGAGGGAAACCTGCAGCTGGGCTTGCTGCCAGACGCGAACCATCGCGAGAGCATGCTTTTGAAAGAGCTCGCCGGCACCGGTCAACTCGGCGCCCGCCTTCGATCGCGTAAAGAGCGGGCGTCCCAGGAGATCTTCGAGGCCCTTGATGCGTGCCGAAACGGTCGATTGGGTGATGTTGAGCTTGCGAGCGGTGTCGACGAAGCTACCCGTCTCAGCGACGACGAGGAATGTCCGAGCGAGATTGACGTCCATCCGTTGAGATCCTCATCGACGACGTGAATACTCATCTATCGAAATTTTCGATATCACCAAACATCAAATTTCGTTTGTGCATCGACTTGAATTTCATCAATGTCGCAAATGACCCGACTTCGAGTCAGGTCGACAGACGTGTTCTGTCAACGATCAAACGGAAGGACGATCTAAAATGGCTAAAGCTGCAAAGAAAGCCGCCAAGAAGGCTCCTGCCAAGAAGGCAGCGAAGAAGAAGAAGTAATGACTTTCTGCCGCGATCGCAGGAGCGGCCGTTTCGACCTTCGGGTTATGGCGGCTGGCGCGATCGCAGTTCTTCTTACGACCTCGGCGGCTTCGGCTGCCACGATTACCAACCGCGGTGACAAAGAGGTCAAGCTCACCATCACCGAGGACACGTCCGTCCAGGATGAGGTTCTCCCAGTAGGTAAGGTGATTGGCGGGGTCTGTCAGAAGAGCTGTATCATCCGCCTCAGCGACAATGCGAGTGACGAGTACGAACTTGATGGTTCGGACAGCGTCTCTGTCGAAGGGGGTTTTCTCTACTACGATTCGCCCGTGAATGGGGGTGCGCCGCCGGTTGGCAGCACCTCAGAAGAGCGGGAAAGACATTGAGGTAGAGAGAAGATTGCGGCATCGGTAATCAGGCGTCTGCATCCCAACAGGATGCGGGCGCCTTTTCTTTTTGGCGTGCTTTCAGCGCTGGTCGGTCCCTGCCTCGAGGCCCAGGGACTGGGCATCGATCTGTCTTGTGGGTCCGAAAATCTGTTGAAAACTAGAGCGGAGCGCGACGTCGACGTCATACATCGACACCGGCAAGCCCAAGTCGGCCAAGCTCGTCACCCCGTGATCCCGAATCCCACAGGGCACGATGCCCTGGAACTGAGAAAGGTCCGGATCGACGTTGAGGGCAACGCCGTGACTGGACACCCAGCGACTGACGCGGAGGCCGATGGCCGCGATCTTGTCCTCGACGTCGTTGCCTCTCGACGAGCGTCGAACCCAGATGCCCACGCGATCTTTGCGGATTTCGCCTTTGACGTTGAATTCCGAGAGAGCCTTGATCAGCCACAATTCGAGCCGGGTGATGAAGTCGCGAATGTCCCGGCCGCGCGCTTCCAAATCGAGCATCACATAGGCAACGCGCTGCCCGGGCCCATGAAAGGTAAACTGGCCGCCGCGTGCGGTGCGAAACACGGGCAGGCCATTCGGATTGAAAAGGTCCTCATTTTTAGCGCTCGTACCGGCGGTATAGAGCGGAGGGTGCTCCAACAGCCAGACGAGCTCGCGGGCGCTTCCCTCGCGAATCGCGAGGGTGCGGCGCTTCATGACTTCCAGCGCCAGGTCGTAATCTACGTATTCGTTACTGATGGCCCAATCGACAGGGGTCTGCGCGGCGACGATCGGTGTTTTGGATGGCTGCGCTGTCACTTTTGATCATCTTCGAATTGAGAATGGCGCATCTATCGGCGGGTCGGCCGGAGGTATCCGTGACCTTGCGACATCTTATGCGCCCTGGGCCATATATAGAGCGAGTCCCGCCGTTTGCGGCTCGCAACGAGGACCGGCCAAACTGCCGCTTGCGTTCGGGGAAGGGCTCTGATACGTCGGCGTCTTCGCGGATTTGGGCAGCGCCAAGCGCCCCCGTGATCTCCAGATCTTAGGGTCTGAACTGCGGTTGTGGCGGAATTGGTAGACGCACTACCTTGAGGTGGTAGCGCTGGAAACGGCGTGGAGGTTCGAGTCCTCTCAACCGCACCACTCGAAATCGCTCGCTGAGCGTCTCCATTGCTTTGGAGGCCGGCGCGGCTGACGAGACAAGCCATCGTTTCGGACCGAGCGCGTACGGACGGATATCATCCTCCGGCGCCCCGGTCGTCGAACGGAGCGCAGTCGCAAGGGAACGCGACCGGCCTAGTTGGACGTGGCTCAGGTTCGCTGTTCCTGCCGCCAGCGAAGCGGCGTGTTCCCAGAGATCTTTTTGAAGATAGTCGTGAAATGCGCCTGCGTCTGGAAGCCGACGCTGAGCGCGATTTCAACCAGCGGCTCCGCCGTCGTCAGCAGCAGGTGCTGGGCATGTTCGATGCGTTTATGTAGCACGTATTCGTGCGGGCGCATGGATGTCGCCACCTTGAACTGGCTCGCAAAATACATCCGGCTCATGCCCGCGGCGGCGGCGAGGTCGGACAGGGTCAGAGGTTCCGCGATGTTGGCGTCAACATATTCTACGACGCGCTTCAGACGCCATTTCGGAAGCGCCGAGGGCGGTTTGCGCTCGGTCTGCTTGGGCTTTGCCTCGGCGGTGACCGGCAGTCCGAAGAGGTTCGCCACGATTGCGAGCCGCCTTTCACCCTCCGCATGGCGATCCAGTTTCTCCGGGTTGACGCCCGCTTCGACGAGCGCTTTGGCCAGACGCTCCAACACGCCCGATTGAGCGGCTCGACGGCTGCCGACATGTTCGAGAGACACATCGACGTGCGGATAGGACGCCGTGCTGGTCTGGACGTTTTCGGCCAATTGGAGCGACATCGCGGAGACCTTCCCAGTTCTTGGAGCCTAAGACCGCGCCGGTGATTTCGATCAATGCGATCGGTGGCTGTCGGCGTTGATTGGGAAGGTATGGAAGCGAGCCGCGGTGCTCCATTCTACGAGCGGTTTCGGAGCTACTGCATCAGATTGGTCAGGACATACTTTAGTATGGTCGCACCGGGGGGCGGGCTTCGCAGCGCGCAAAGCGGCGCATTACAAACCAGCGTATAATTTAAAACTGCGGTGAGAAGCGGCAATTGTACTTCGGGCTTCGGGTTCAATCGGAGCTGAAATCCGGGAAGGACCGCCGAAGGTGTCGCGAAATCTGACCATCAGCATCATCGATGACGATGAGCCGGTTCGAGCGGCGATCGAAAATCTCGTCAGGTCTCTCGGATTTGGGGCGACGACCTTTGCTTCAGCGGAGGAGTTTTTGAACTCTTCGGGAATGAAAGAAACGTCGTGCGTCATTACGGACGTCAACATGCCGGGCATGACCGGGATCGAATTGCAATCGCATTTGATAGCGCACGGTTTCGATCTGCCGATGATTTTCATTACAGCATATCCAGAAGAGCGGACCCGTCAGCGGGTCGATGCTGCCGGTGCGGTCGGCTTTCTGAGCAAACCGTTCGATGGAGGGGCCATGGTCCGATGCATCGATAAAGCCCTTCGACGATCGGATGATCCGGCTGAGCGCTAACCGGTTTCGCTGCCATCTCAAACCACCGTGAAATGTAAAAAACGGCAGCAGATCCTTGCGATCCGCTGCCGTTCGCGCATTGCGCCCTGAATTCCGATCAGCCTTGGCTGGTCGGAACGGCGACGAAACGATCGCCCTGGGCGGTCTTCAGCTGCATCAAGACTGCGCGTTTGCTGGCCTTCTTCGCATCCTTCAGAGCCTGCTTCACGTCGGCCGGGCCGGAGACGGACTTGCCGCCGACCGAGAGGATGACGTCGCCCTGCTGAATGCCCTTCTCGGCCGCGGCGCCTTCGGGGTCGACATTCATGACGACGGCGCCGTGCGTGCCCGCGCCTTCAACCTGATCGGCGGGTGCCAACGTCATTCCAAGCTTGAAATCGCTCTCGGCGTTGTCGTTGTTCGACGCCATCTTGCCGTCAGGGTAGCGTCCGACGTCGAGATCAAGACTGCGCCGTTCGCCATTTCGGATATAGGCGATCTTGATCTGCTGACCCGGAGCGATTGCGGCAATCGTGCGGGCGAGATCGCGGCCGTCTTTGATCTCATGATCATTGACGGAGACAATCACGTCTTGCGACTTCAGACCTGCCGCTGCGGCTGGCCCGCCGTCCTGCGGCTCGTCGACGAGGGCACCCTTTGCCTCCTTGAGGCCGAGGCTATCGGCGATATCGGCGGTCACGGGCTGGATCGAAACGCCAATCCAGCCGCGGGTGACGTGACCCGAATCCCGAAGCTGATTAGAGACGTAACGCACCGTTTCGGCTGGAATATCGAAGGCAATGCCGACGGATCCACCCGACGGCGAGAAGATCGCGGTGTTCACGCCGACGACTTCGCCGTTCTGGTTGAAGGTCGGGCCGCCGGAGTTGCCCTTGTTGATGGGCGCGTCGATCTGGATGAAGTCGTCATAGGGGCCTGAGCCGATATCGCGGCCGTTCGCCGAAACGATACCCGCAGTGACGGTGCCGCCGAGGCCGAACGGATTGCCCATCGCCACGACCCAGTCGCCGATGCGAGGCGATTTCTCGGCCAGGCGGACGAACGGGAAATCGCTCGAACCTTCGACCTTCAGGAGGGCCAGATCGGTTTTTGGGTCGGTGCCGGCGACCTTTGCCTTATAGCGCTTGCCGTCGGTGGTCATGATCTCGACGCTCTTGGCGTGATCGACGACGTGATTGTTCGTGATCAGGTAGCCGTCGGCCGAAATAAAGAAGCCCGAACCCTGCGCTTGCATCAGATGCGGCTGTTGGTGACCACCCTGATCCTGCGACTGCGGTCCGAATTGGAAGGGCAGGCCTTGGAACGGATTTGCGCCCTGCTCCTGGGAATCGGCGACCTCGTCGACCTGCTCGGCCTTCACGAACACAGACACAACTGCCGGCTTCACGCGCTCCACCAGACCGGCGAAGCTCGGTACCGCCTGCTGCGGTGCGTCGGACGTGCTAAGGTCGGCCACCCGATTCATTAGAGAGTTGGCCGTGGGTTTGTCGTTTGCCAAAACCGCGCCGGCGCTAAGGACAGCGATAATTGCGGCGTAGGCGGCCAATTTGGCCTTGTGGTTAGCAATCACGCGTCCGCCACTCGAATATTGCAGCGCGTTCATCTTGGTCTCGTCCATCATTTTGTTCCTGAGTCTTCGGTGCAGGACAGTGCATTGCACAGCGCCACACCCGGCTGGGGGTGATGGCAATTTGCCGAAGCCAAGCTTTCCGGAATCCGTCCAACGGCTTAAAAAATAGAAAGCAAAAGTCCTAATTCATTTGTCGCGATTGTCCGCCCCGGATGCACTGTCTATCGTGCGATTGGAAAATTCGGGTATCGTTTGAGAAAGAAAACGATCCACGAAGGCCACTAGCCTCAGACGAATATAGGCACTGTCCGGCACAAGCGGACGCTTCAGGAGTGATGGCCATGGGACAACGTTTCTATTCGCGAAATGCGTCCGACGCCGAGATCACCCGACCGGCGTATATGGATGTCGACGACGCAGCCGCGGTCTATCCGGACCACGACATCGTTACGCGACACTTCGAAGGGGCGTTGACGATCGGCGATTTCGTCAGCGCCTTGGCGGAGGGCGCCGAAGGCCACGGCGGCTTGCCCACGTATCTACGGATTACAATGCGCGGAGATGCGACCAAGCTGAGGAAGTTGATGGCCGACAAAATCTCGCGGCGGCAATCGAAACAGACGGCGCATTGAATGGCCGGTTGCAGCCGGAACGGGGTCTAAGCGGACGTTTACCGCGTTCCTGCATCGGCTGGCGGTTTATTCGCCAATTTGATCTATTTCATCGGCGCAGATGTTGCGGAGCCCGATAAAGGGCATGATCAACCCGGTGGAGTGAGCCCAATGTCCGATCTCGTTGTCATCGTTTATCCGAGTGAGGCGAAAGCCGAGGAAATGCGCACGAAGCTGTTTCAGCTTCAAAAAGAGTATCTGATCGAAATCGGCGATGCCGTGATCGCGGTCAAGCACGAAGACGGCAAGGTGAAGCTTAATCAGCTCCTCAACACGACGGCGGCCGGTGCGATCTCCGGAGGGTTCTGGGGCACGCTCGTCGGCATGATATTCCTGATGCCGCTTCTGGGAGCGGCGGTCGGTGCCGCCTCGGGTGCGCTCGGAGGCGCGCTGGCAGACTACGGCATCAACGACGATTTCATGAAGGATCTGTCGTCGAGCCTGCAGCCAGGAAGCGCGGCACTGTTCGTCGAAATCAAAAAGATGACGGAAGACAAGGTGCTCGAAGCGATCAAGGGGACGGGTGGCGTCGTCCTCAAAACATCTCTCGATCATACGAAAGAGCAGGCACTCCGCGATGCGATTGCTATCCATGCGCCATCTGTGACAGCGCCGACGCCGGCCTCTTGAATTTCTTCTTGAATGCAAAAGCGCCGTCGGGAGGATTTCCGACGGCGCTGTTTTTTCCGTTGAGCGATGGACGCGCGCCTAGTTGAAGATGCTCCAGGGCGATGTGTCTTGTTTCGCCTTCGTGCCTTTCCGTGCCTTCGTTTCAGGAACTTTCACCGGCGCACCATCATCGGAAACACCATCGACTATCGTCGGCTTCGTCGCGACCTTCCTGTAGTGAACGCCGGTCTTGCGGCGGGTTCCGGTCGGAGACGTGGAAGCAAGTTCAGGGCCTGGAGCGGACGCCATGGGCCAAACGATTGAGCGCGACACTATCGGGTTTGCCGCTTTGGCCGCAGCCTTGGCGGCAAGCGCCTTCTCTGCCGCTGCATCGTAAGAGGCCAGCGTTTCGACAGACGTCTTGGGCACGAAGTGGACGACCTTGTAGTTGCGGTCGTGAAGTTCCTTCAGCAGGTCGGCGAGCTGCGCTGCGGTCCAGGAGTGAATGTCGTGCATCAGGATGATGCCCTTCTTCTGCCTGGAGAGCTGGGAGAGAATGTTCTGCTCGACCACTTTGGGGCTGCGTGTCCGGTAATCCTTGGAGTCGATATCGATCCAGATCGCGCCGATGTTGCGGGATTTCAGATACGCTTCCGTCTGCTTGGTCGCGTTGAGGTAGGGAAAGCGGAAAAAAGGTGCGACGGGCGTGCCTTTGGCTTTCGAGACCGTCGAAACCGCGGCTTCGATTTCCTGCTGCGCTTTCTGCAGCGAGATGGCATGAATGTTCTTGTGCGACCATGTGTGCGTTCCGACGGTGTGACCGGCGGCCGCGACTTCTTTCACGAGATCGGGATCGGCGAGCGCCATCTGACCGACCATGAAGAACGTCGCCTTCGTGCATTGGTCGGCGAGGGCCTTGAGAATAGGTCTTGTAACCGATTTCATCGGGCCGTCGTCGAAGGTCAAAACGACTTCGCCATCGTTGAGCAAGTGTTTGGCGCTGGCACCTTCGCCGCCAACTTCGACGCCGCCGGTGGTGTCGATTTCGACGACACGCGATACGCCGAGCTTTGTGCTGTCGCCATCGCAGGCGTCCGCTTTAACGGCGGCGCCGGGCTCGATTTCGGCGACAACCGGATCACGCGATGCGAGCGCCAGAAGCGACGCAACAGCCAGGATATAAACGGAAACGTGCCGCATCTTTCTCACTTCGTGCCGGGAGCCGAGCCGGACTTTTACGGACGCGAACATGAATGATCAAGCAACGGCGATTTTGGCCGACAGATCCTTTCCGCGCTGTTACTGAAGTGCCGCGTTCCGCTTACCCTTTCGTAAGATGAAATATGAAGCAATGATTACAGATGCGACGACCGGGAGTCCGCTATTGCTCGGCATGAGTTCGTTTTCGCGATCGCGGGTGCGGCGAGTTGTGCATCGGGCGGCGGTCGAAGCGTGAAATTCGGAGGTCTATGATCGATGGTTAGCGTCAGGCCGGTCGCGGCGGACGACAAGGAAGCATGGCTGAAGCTCTTCCGGGATTATGTCGCCTTCTATAAGGCGAGCGTTCCGGAAGAGGTCATCGGGCAGACGTGGCATCGCCTTCTCAACGGAGATGACAATATGCGGGCGCTGATCGCCGTTGACGATAGCGGAAAGGCTGTCGGGATCGCAGCACTCGTGTTCCATCGCTCAACGTGGTCGCCGACTTGGTATTGCTATCTCGAGGATCTGTTCGTTGCGGGCGAGGCGCGGGGGCATGGCGTCGGCAAGGCGCTGATCGAGGCGACATATGCGGAGGCCGATCGGCGTGGCGCGACCCGGACATACTGGGCAACGCAAGAGAGCAACGCGACGGCGCGCGAACTCTATGATCGGATCGGGACGCTGACGGATTTCCTACAGTATCGCCGCTGACACCTCGTCAGGCGAGATTGGTGATGTGGTCGAAAAGCTCGACCGCTTGCGGGTAGGCTCCCAAGATCTGAGACATCTCACCCGACAATTCGCGAAGGCGCGTCTTTTGAGAAATCGTCGGAGTTCCCGCGCGCATCAACAACTCAAGCTCCGAGAGTCGTTGTTCGAGATGCTGCGTGCCCGTTTGGCGCGCATAGAAACGGTGCATCTCGACAATGGCTGGCAGCACGCCGCTGTAATCGACAAAGCTTTCAGGCTGCGCCGGGTTAGGGGCGGCATTGCCATTCAGAGACGAGGACAACGTCGGCTGAACGCGTTGTCCCGGACGTGAGGGCGGATTGGTACTTTCTCCGGCCATCGGCCGCGGCCGGCCCGCGGACATTTGGCCTCCACGTTCGGAGGCCCCGGTTCCTGGACGGTTCGTTTGGTTCGGGAGTTGCTGGCCATGATCGGGACCGGGGGAAGGAAGCGCTGCCGGAGGTCCGGAGCCGGCGAGATTTTCGATCTGACCGCGATCAAAGTTGATGTTGAAGGTCATCGAGTCGTCGCCGCGGTTGATTTTCTCCGTCAGCAGCGTGCGAACTTCTTCGAGGATCGTGCGATCCGGCGCAGTGAAGCGTGACAGCACGCCATCGGAAGATGAGATCAAAAGGTAATGGGTTTTATCGTCTGGCCGCAGCGCGAGACCGGCGAAAACGACAGCGAGAAAGCCAAGCACGACGGTGGCGCCCGTCGGGGCCAACGGGCCCCAGGTAAAGTCGGGCCGCATCGATCCAAGAGCCATCAGAACAAAGAGAAGCGTCAGGAGCCAATAGATCGCGGTCGGCCTGTGAGCGACGTGCGTGCCGGTGCTGACGGTTGCTATGTTAGCAATCGCAATCGTGCGTGTCGGCGTCGAAAGTACCCGCCGATCGATGCGAAGCGAACCGAAGGTTTTGGTGGCCGCCGCGCTTTCTTTGATCCGTCCTGAAAACACCATCTAGAACCCGCTTGTAGGACTACGGAAATAGTCCGAGCGGAAACATAATGGATGCAGCAAGGAAACAGAAGCCTTGCGCGAAAGTCACACACGCCTATCAGCTGGCGGGGACATCAAGCTTTTTTGTCAAATCTTCGAATTCCCTACGCAACTCGTCATTTTTGAAGAGCTGGTCGAAGCTCGGCGCTTCGAGCTTCTGGATGGCCTCGAACGAGGTCGAGCTTTCGCGAATCAAATTGCGGAGCTGCACGCTGGCTTCGACGGTTTCGTAGGTGTTGTCGGCGATCTTCAGGTCATGCGTCGCCTTGAGGCGCGCGTTGGCGATCTGCTCGCGCTGCTGCTGCAGATACCGGCGATACGCCTTCGCGGCTTCGTCGGCGACTTTCTGACTGTCGCGATTGGATTCAAGGGCGCGCTGTTGGTCAGGGCGATTGTTGGCCTTGAGCAGATCGGCAGTGCGTCCGCGTGCGGCGGCGATATCGGCGATGATGGCATCGAGCTTCGGGAGATATTGCGTATCGATCTTGGCGATGGTCGCGTCCTGAGCCTGGACCAGCATCGCGAACAGCGCGGCGTGCATCGCGAAGTAACGACGAGCGGCTTCCATGTTGTCGCCGGTCGCGCCGATCAGCTTGGCAAGCTGGCCATCGATCAGCTTCGCGGCATTGAAAACGGCGACGAGGCGGACGAGATCGCCGGAAAGCACGCTGTCGAGCAGGAGATCGACCTGCTCCTGGGAAAGTTCGACGCCCGCCGCTTTCAACGACGCGGCAATCTCGGCTTTCGAGCTTTTGATTTCCGCCTGGTTGGCCGCGATGCGCTTGTTGTTTTCGTTAATCTGATCCTGAAGCGATGAGATCGTATCAGTCAAAATGCCCGGGAACGTCGCGTCCTTCGGCGCAAGGAGTTGTTTCTCCTTCAGCTTGACGTTGGCGTCATCGAGGTCGTGGATGTTGTGGCGAAGAAGTTCGACCCGCTTCTGGACTTCCACGACGGGAGAGTTCGTGACGATGCCGAGGGCGGCGTCGAGAAGGTTGCGCACCTTGACGTTGCGATCTTCGCGCGTCTCCTTCCAGAAAGGAGGGATGATGTAATCGTCGCGACTCGGCAGCTTTTCCGAGCCGGCGCGCGTGTCGGCTGCGTCGCGCAAGATCGTATCGATAGCGGCCATCAGCGATTTGGCCTGCTCGTATTGAGGGTCGCCGTCGCGCGGATCGGCGATCGCCGCCTTGGCCGCTTTCTCCTCGGGGGTCGGCTCGGCAGGCTTCTTGGTCGGGTCGAGCGCATTCGCGTTGCCTGTTTCGGCTGTCTTGCCCTCGACCGATTTCAGCCAATCGGCGATGGCGTCGCGCTTCGAGGCTTGCGCATGGGCGCCGCCGGAAAATCCGATCAGTATAAGAAGTGCAAGGTACAGGGCCGCTGTGGGCCGCCGCTCAACCGACATGGGCGCCTCCGGCGCGACAATGGCGATGAAAAATCCGGCAAATCAATGGTGCGATCGTGTCGTGGCCTATGCAATCTATGGCCAGGACAGGTTATCGTGAGGTTAGCGAGCGGCTGCGGCGCGGATCAGGCGGCGAAAGTCTTCGTCGATGCTTCGGACGTCATCGAGGACGAGCATTTCCGCGAACGGCGGCGCGTTTTTGTTGACGGCTTCGGCCGGTAGGCTCCGCTTGGAGCCGGCGAGTCCGAAGTTGGCGAAAAGTCGTAGTTTTTTAGGTCCCGGATGGAGTGCTGCGAACGGCTTCGGCGCCGACATCGTCACGAGTGCGCCGGTGGCCGCAAACTCGGTTGCCGGGACGGCACGGCCGACTTCGCGCAGGATGTGCTCGGCCAAGGGTCGCAAACCTTTGGCTTCGGTCAGAAGAGTTTGGATATCGCCGCTCGTCTGCGGTTTGGCGCTCTGTGAAGCTTTAATGAGTGGCCGCATACGAGCGGGTGGCTCTTCGTCGATGTCTGCCGGTCTTCTTGGACGGTTCGGTGCACGTGGATCGCTGCGGGTGTCGTCGGCGTAGATGAGACGACCGCCATTATGGTGGATGCGCTCGAGCCAGGACGCCCAGGCGAACTGAAAGCCCTGATGGCGCAGCCAGTCGATGATGTCGTTGCGCTCCGTATGGCCGCTGTCAGCGATCGCCGTCATCCATTGTGCGAGGTCGCGGCCGGTGTCTTCGGCGAGACCGGCAACAAATTCGCGTTCTTTTTCGGCATAAGCGGAGTTCATGGCGATCTGATATCAGATCCAGCGCCGCGAGCGAGCCTTGTAAGCCAGATATTCCTCGCCGAATGCCGCTTCGAGATGGCGTTCTTCGGGAATGATCTGCAGGACCGAGACGAGGATGCCAAAGAGAAGGGCGGCCGCCACGAACCAAACCGATTTGGTGATCTCTGCTCCGAAGAGGAGCAAAAGCGCCTCGCCCAGATAAATTGGATTTCTGAAACGGATGTACGGCCCGGTCGTGACCAGCTTCGTTGACGCCCTGTGCGGCAGGTAGGTTGTTCGATTGCCGACGAGCGTGGCGAAACCGGAGACGATCAACGCAAGTCCGAGAATGCCGAATGCGATGCCAATCCAATGGGCCGGACCGTCGTCGAGGCCGGGCCATGGAAGCGGGAGGAAGACGGTCAGTCCCCACGCAATCGCGAGGGTTGAAACAAACAGGACCGGCGGCCAGGGAAAGGAGGCTGCTGGTGGGGTCAAGGGTTCGGAAGTCTCGTCGGTCATCGGGCGATATTATAGCCAAACGCTCCAATGGTCAGCCGCGAGGCCTAGGCCGTGGCGATCTGCGCGCCAAGTTTAGTGGGCTGGCGAGGTGGCCGAAACTTTGGGCTTTTTGGGTGCCGGCACGGTCGGAGCCGGTGTGTCGTCGACGCCCTTCTTCTGGAGTTCAGCGTCGAGATCGTAGCTTTTGCAGCCTTTGGCGACGAGCATTTGATTGTAATCATGAAGCTTCTTGATATCGGCTTCGTAATCACCTTGCGGGTCGACGCCGTGCGACAGATTCCCGAATGTCGCTGCGAGGCCGGTCTGAAGTCCTCGTGACAATAGGGTTGATTGGCCGCGCTCGTTGAATCCGCGAAGTTCCATGATACTGATCTGCATGCGGCCCGAGATCTGCTTGCAGGACAGTTTGTTATCGGGGGTGTCCGGCTTCTTTTTCTTGGCTTCTGCGGCCGACGGCAGCGCGACCGTCAGACAAACAAGAAAAGATAGTACAGCAGTTCGCATGACAACTCGCTAAACGGGTTGAGCTTGAACCCGATATCATTTCCGGGGCGGTCTCAAGGCAAACTCCAGGTACTTGGGGGTTGCGCCTTGGCGTTGACGAACTTTCACTTGTCGTGTTGCTTCGCAGCCCGATTTTCGCTCTTCTTGCCGCTTCATCAAAGACGGGTCGCTCAGATGTCATATTTGCTAAGGGGACTTGCGTTTCTCGCTGCCTTGATCGCGAGCGGGGCGGCATCGGCGCAAGAGGACTTTCCAAAGCACTTTGTCTGCGATTTCAACCAGGGCTATGCGTGGACCTATGACGCCGGGAAATATAAAGCGGCGCCGCCTGCTGATCTTGCGTTCGAAATTTCGGCCATTGATCTCGACCGGCAAACGGCATCTCTCATTCTGGAGGGAAAGCCTGCCAATGGCCTCAAGATCGTGCGAGCCATCAATGCCAACCACTTTATCGAAGTGGTCAACGAGGGATTTTTGAACCTCACCACGATCTATGATCGGGATCCGGCGACCGGCAAATATCCCGCTGTGCATTCGCGGCATTTCGGACTCTTCGGACAGCCGGTTTTTGCGCAATATGCCGGAACGTGCGTTCCTAAATCCTGAGGTGTGGATGGCCGAGTTGCGCGCGCTGCGGCGCTGAGGCAAAACGCTCATTATGACATTGCATCTCGTCAAGCTCTGTGTCGGTGTGTCGGCGGTCGATGAACTCGCGGCCTGGCAAACAGAGCACCGACGGCGCAAGAGCCGAGACGGCATCGATTGTGCCTATCACCGGACCTTTCAAACGCCAAAACGACAGGCCGAGCTTCTGGACGGAGGCTCGATCTATTGGGTCATCCGCGGCGTCATCCTCGTTCGGCAGAAGCTTATCGGATTTGAAGAGGGTGCAAGGGACGATGGTTCGGCCTGTTGTAACCTTATGTTCGATCCCGCTTTGGTCTTGGTTCGGCCGACACCGAGGCGCGCGTTCCAGGGGTGGCGGTATCTCGACGCGGCCGATGCGCCACCGGATCTAAAATCGGGTAAGAAGGGCCAGGTCGCCGCGATGCCTGCCGCGATGCGCAAAAAGCTCGCCGACCTTGGATTGATTTGAACGCGAACTCGCCCGAGCGCCTGCATGTCCCGCCCACCCTTTACGCCAACGATCGCGGCTTTGCCGAAAATCGTACCTTTTGTCGGTCCTGAAGCCATGGAGCGGGCGCGGGGTCGGCCGTTTCGTGCCCGCCTCGGGGCCAATGAAAGTGTTTTCGGAGCGTCGCCTAAAGCCGTCGCCGTGATGCGTGATGCGGCGGCGGAAAACTGGAAATACTCGGACCCCGAAAATCACGATCTGCGCGAGGCAATTGCCGCGCACCATGGCGTACCGGCCGACTGCGTCGTCGTCGGCGAAGGGATCGATGGATTGCTCGGTCTGACGTGCACGCTGTTTCTCACACCAGGCAGCGAGGTTGTGACGACCGACGGCGCTTATCCAACCTTCAACTTTCACGTCATGGCGCATGGTGGCCGACTGCATGCTATCCCTATGCGCGATTTCCGCGAAGACATTCCGCGCCTGATTGATACTGCTGCCGCGACCTCAGCGAGGCTCGTCTACGTTTCAAATCCGAACAGCCCGATGGGAACGTGGTGGACGGGAGAGCAGATCAACGAATTCATAGCGGCGCTGCCATCCGAAACGTTGCTGATCCTCGATGAAGCCTATTGCGAAACTGCTCCCGCCGGGACGGCTCCCGCAATCGATGTTTCCAATCCGCAGGTCGTCCGGTATCGGACTTTTTCGAAAGCCTATGGTCTTGCCGGAGCCCGCATCGGTTATGCGATCGGCGAACGCGGTACGATCGAGGCGTTCGATAAGATCCGCAATCACTACGGGATCAATCGAGTCGGCCAGCTCGGGGCCCGGGCGGCTCTCCTCGATCGAGACTATCTGAGACAAGCCGTTTCGCAAATTTCGGCATCGAGGCATCGAATTGCAGCGATCGCAGCGGAAAATGGCCTTAAACCCCTACCGTCGGCTGCAAGTTTCGTTGCCATCGATTGCGGTGCCGACGGGGCCTTTGCCTCGAACGTTCTGCAAGGCTTACTCGAGCGAGATGTTTTCGTGCGCAAACCGGTTGCAAAGGGCTTGGAGCAATTTATTCGGGTATCATGCGGACGAGATCAGGATCTCGATATTTTCGCCGAAGCGCTGGCGGACGTGCTGGCGCGCGTCCAGGCATGACGAGTTCCAGCACAGCTTAAGTCAGCTTCCGTTGCGAGGACTTTTCTTCGCCGGCTTAGGCTTCTTGGCGGCCTCTGCCTGGATTCCTGAGACGATGTTCGTGATGGCGGCGTCGAACACGTCCTCATCGCGGAGGCGCGTCAAAATCGGCAGAAGCTTTTTGGTGAGAGGCAAACCTTCCTGCCGTTCGATATTGCCGATATCGTCAGCAGTTGGCTTGCTCAGTAAACCGCCGATTTCTCCCGAGCACACGCCGAGGATGGCAGCGTAGGTCGCAAAACCCAATGCCGGGATGTCGTTTTCCGGTACGCCTGCATCGTAGAGCGCCTGATGCCATTCCTCGGCCACCTGCAGGTCCCTTGGTCCGGTCGTCCAGAAACGCAACAGCAGCGCGAATGCGTTTGGATAGCGCTTCGCGATTTTTCGGTAGCTGTTCGCCATCGCGATGAAGCGATCCTGCCAAGGAAGGCTTCGCTTCGGAGCCTCAACCTCGTCTTGGAGGCGATCCGCGATTGCGCGCTCCAGACCCTCCTTCGAGCCGAAACGATAGCTCAGGGTGGCGACATCGCAGCCGATCGCCCGTGCGGCACAACGAAGACTGAAGCCCTCCAAGCCAGCGCGCTCGATTTCAAAGAGCGCCGCCTGAACGAGTTCGGCCGGGATGAGGCCTCTTTGTCCTCGAGTGTGTCGTGTTTCCATCAGTGTTGAAATGTCGCTTGCGGCTGGCGAAGTCAAGCGATATTCCAACGGTGTTGAAATAAGGGAAACACATGGCCGCCGTTGCAGAACGAGAGTTCAGCGCCCGCGATAGGTTCTTAAGCCTCGCCGCGATCATGTCGACGGCGTTCGGTGTCGGCATTTCATTCGGCATCGGCTTTCCGCTGACGGCGCTGACCTTCGAAATGTGGGACCAGCCGAAGTGGATGATCGGTTTGGCCGGAGCGGTTCCGGGCCTAGCAGTTCTGTTGACGTTGCCGATCGCGCCGCGTGTGATTGCTTGGTGCGGGCCGGTCGCGGCGATCATGTCGGGCTGTATGATCGGGTCGCTTGGCTTTCTGGCGCTTGGAATTTTTCAGTCGCCGTGGGCGTGGATTGCCATTCGGCTTTTGATGAGCGCCGGATTTGCAGTTCCCTGGCTGGCGGGTGAAACCTGGATCAACTCGGTTTCGTTGCACGAGACGCGCGGCAGAGTCATTGCAATTTATGCCATTTCGTTTTTTTCCGGCTATGCGATCGGTCCAGTCTTTCTTCAAGTTCTCGGGCTTGTGGGGTCGGCGCCGTTCCTTGCCGGCGCCTTGCTGACCGCAGCGTCTGGATTGCCGATCATCTTCGGCCGCCGGCTTGCGCCCCCCTTTACTCATACCGGAGGGGCAGACCGGATCCTGTCGGCATTCGCTATCGTGCCATCGGCAATGGTTTCGGCGTTTATCGGCGGCTTTTCCGAAATCACGATCCTATCGCTCATTCCCAACGTGGCTCTTGCGGCAGGCTGGTCGGAGACGCCGGCACTTGGACTTCTGACGATCACGACCATCGGCGGCGTCGTGCTCCAGTTTCCGCTCGGCTGGCTGTCCGACAAAATGTCCAGGTTTGTTTTGACGACCAGTTCGATAGGCCTGTTCATGCTGCTCGCCCTGGCATTGCCGTGGGTCTTGGAAAGCACGGTCGCGTCGGTGGTGACGTGTTTTCTCATTGGCGGCGTTATTTTGGGATTTTATTCGTTGGGGCTTGCGGACGTCGGGCAGCGCGTCAAGGCGGGCGATCTGGCAGCCGTTAACGCCGCCTATATCATCATGTACCAGGGGGGATCTCTGGTGGGTCCGGCCTGCGCCGGGATCGCGATGACCGACCGCCCGGTGCAAGGCTTCGTGGCAATCGTCATCATCACGATGGCACTTGCGGCACTGGCCCTAGCTTGGATCGAAATCCGGGCCCGCCGGCGCGCTATGGGGGATTGAGGGCGGCGCTCCCGAGCATGGTTAATCGTTTATTTGCGTCCCGGCGCTAGCCTCATGCAAGCTTCGGTGCTGTTGCCATGCGGGTTCGCTTCGATGTTCGTGCGATCAGTTCTGTCCTTTTTCTCCGTTCTTGCTTTTGGGATCATGGCTGCGGCCGCGGCTTTCGCGCTGACGCCATGGCTATCGCAGCACGTTCCCGACAGCGTTCGCTCGTTGACCGAAGGCCTGCAATTTGAATCCTTGGCGATCGGCCTGGGGCTCGGCCTGACGCTCGGCGCCGTCGGCCGCTGCAACTGGTCGGACATTCCGCGCCGGATCGTGACGTGGTTCCTCGTTCGCGAGCAGAAGTTCTTCTATTACTCGCTGATCGCGGTGTGCGCTGGCGTATTGGTCTTCTATTGATGCCCAAATAAATAGAGGCGGCCATGGGCCGCCTCCGATCATCGTCAAGCCGAGCTTCGCCCTTAGACCGAGTAGTACATGTCATACTCGATCGGGTGCGGGGTCATCTCGTAGCGCATGTTTTCTTCCATGCGCAGCGCGATGTAGGCGTCGATCATGTCGTCATTCATGACGCCGCCGGCCTTCAGGAAGTCGCGGTCCTTGTCGAGGCTGTCGAGGGCCTCGCGGAGAGAGCCGGAAACCGTCGGGATCTGCGCCAACTCGGCCGGCGGCAGATCATAAAGGTTCTTGTCCATGGCAGGGCCGGGATCGATCTTGTTCTGAATGCCGTCGAGGCCCGCCATCAGCATCGCGGTGAAGGCGAAGTAAGGATTGGCGCCGGGATCCGGGAAGCGGATCTCGATGCGCTTGGCCTTGGGGCTCGTCACGTGCGGGATACGGCACGAGGCGGAGCGGTTGCGCGCCGAGTAGGCGAGCAGCACGGGCGCCTCAAAGCCCGGCACCAAGCGCTTGTAGGAGTTCGTCAGCGGATTGGTGAAGGCATTGATGGCTTTCGCGTGCTTGAGAATTCCGCCGATGTAGTTGAGGCACATCTGCGAAAGGTCGGCATACTTGTCACCCGCGAACATCGGCTGGCCACCCTTCCAGATCGACTGGTGGACGTGCATGCCCGAGCCGTTATCGCCGAAGATCGGTTTCGGCATGAACGTCGCCGTTTTGCCGTACGCCTGCGCCACGTTGTGCACCACATACTTATAGATCTGCATGTGGTCGGCCATCGTGATCATCGGGCCGAATTTGACGCCGAGTTCGTGCTGGGCTGCGGCGACTTCGTGATGGTGCTTTTCGACGGTGACGCCCATTTCCGAGAGAACGGACAGCATCTCCGATCGAATATCCTGCGCGCTGTCGACCGGCGGCACAGGAAAGTAGCCGCCCTTGACGCGCGGCCGGTGGCCGAGGTTGCCCGATTCCACGATCGAGCCCGAGTTCGAGGGCAACTCGCTCGAATCGACCTGATAGCCGACCGAGTACATGTCGGCCGTGAAGCGGACGTCATCGAAAATGAAGAATTCGGCTTCCGGTCCGAAGTAGACTTTGTCGCCGATGCCGAGTGACATCATGTAGGCTTCGGCCTTCTTGGCGATCGAGCGGGGATCGCGCTCGTAGGGCTGGCCGGTCGATGGCTCGAGAACATCGCAGAAAATGGCGACGGTCGTCTGTGCGAAGAACGGATCGACATGGGCCGTCGACGGATCCGGCATCAGTGTCATGTCGGAAGCTTCGATCGATTTCCACCCGGCGATCGAAGAACCGTCGAAGGCATAGCCATCAGCGAATACGCCTTCGTCAACGCAGCTGACGTCGGCCGTCACATGCTGCATCTTGCCTTTCGTGTCCGTGAAACGGAAATCCACGAACTTGGCTTCCTTGTCCTTGATGAACTTCAGGACGTCATGTGCATTTTTCATAGACACTCCCATGTCTAGGCATTGTTGGATTTCACGCGTGCCGGTTCGTTGAGCTCAAAGGCCCGGATTGGCGTGTTTGTGTTTTTAGTTCGTTTTTTTGTCAGATAGCATCGCGCCCGGATTCACCGGTGCGGATCCGAATAGCGTCTTCGATCGACGAGATAAAGATCTTGCCGTCACCGATCCGACCGGTTTTCGCGGCCTTTTGGATGGACTCGATTGCTTTGTCGAGCATGTCGTCGCTCAAAACGACTTCAATCTTCACCTTGGGCAGGAAGTCGACCACGTACTCCGCCCCCCGATAAAGCTCGGTGTGGCCTTTCTGGCGGCCGAAACCCTTGGCCTCGATAACAGTGATGCCTTGCAAGCCGATTTCTTGTAGCGCTTCTTTTACTTCATCGAGCTTGAAGGGCTTTATAATCGCTTCAATCTTTTTCATTTTCGCCCCTTGAATCTTGGACAGCATGACGGTCGTTAGTTCACGCGTGCCCAGTGGCCCAAAGGCTAGCAGAGGCCGTGCCACCTGCGGCATTTGGGAGAAACACACGGTATGTCATTGGCTTAGCGTGTTGCGCCGGATTTTTGAACAGCCATGAGCCGACATTTAAGCCCTAAAAATATGCGACATGCATATTTTTTATGCCGATTTCCTCGGTGTTGGTGAACAGCTTTTGGGCGATGAATTTCTAGGCAGTCGAGGCTCCGATAAATCACGTGGAAGGGACGGCATAGGTCACGATCATGAATGAACTGCTTACGACCGCAGAAGCTGGCGAGGCGGATCGCCTCGCTGCTCAGGCCGGGGTGCCTTCTCTCGAACTAATGGAGAAGGCCGGTAAGGCGGTCGCTGCGGCGGCCGTCGATATGGTTTGGGGGCCGGACCGCCGTGTCGTGGTGCTGTGCGGACCGGGGAATAATGGCGGCGACGGATTTGTTGCGGCACGCCATCTGCGCGACAAGGGTTATGACGTTCGTCTTTTTCTGCTCGGAGACAAGGCGGCGCTCAAGGGCGATGCCGCCGAGATGGCGCGGCGATGGCCGCTGCCGATACGGCACGCGAGCCCCGATGCTCTCCAGAGCATGCACCTGGTGATCGATGCGCTCTTTGGTGCCGGGCTGTCGCGTCCGCTCGAAGGCGACGCGGCGGAGTTGGTGCAGGCGGTCAACGACAGCGGTTTGCCGGTTTTAGCGATCGACGTTCCAAGCGGTCTCGACGGCACGAGCGGTGAGGTTCGCGGCGTTGCGATCAAGGCGCGCAAGACAGTCACGTTTTTTCGAAAGAAGCCAGGGCATGTGTTGATGCCGGGCAGGCATCTATGCGGCGAGGTCGTCGTTGCCGATATCGGAATTCCGGAACGGGTCCTCGAGACATTGAAGCCGTCGCTGCATGAGAACGGCTTGCCGCTTTGGCGCGACCACTTCAACTGGCCGGAGGACGGCGGTCATAAGTATGACCGCGGTCACGCGGTCGTGGTGTCCGGACCGGCACTGCAAACGGGGGCGGCGCGGCTCGGAGCGCGCGGCGCTCTGCGCGTTGGAGCAGGGCTGGTGACGCTCGTCGGCAACGCGGCGGCGACCGCAATTATTGCGACGCAGGTCACGTCGATCATGGTGCGCTCGGTTTCGGGGGCGGCGGCACTGTCCATGTTTCTTCGCGATACGCGGCGGAATGCGGTGCTGATAGGGCCAGGTGCGTCCGTTGGCCCGGAAACGGCCGACGACGTATTGGCGATTCTCAAATCGTCGGCGGCCGTCGTGCTCGACGCGGATGCGCTGACATCGTTTTCTGACGCGGGCGACAAGCCGCGTGGTGATGCCGGGATGGGCTTTCTCGCGCGCAACGGGGACGGTCCGCATCGGCGCGAGACGCTGTTTGCGGCGATAAGGGATCGGAAAGCGCCTGTCGTTCTCACGCCTCACGAGGGAGAATTCAAACGCTTATTCGGCGAACTCGCGGGTTCGAAGGTCGATCGGACCCGCGAAGCCGCGAAGATGTCGGGTGCAATCGTCATCCTGAAAGGCACCGATACGGTGATTGCTGCGCCAGACGGACGCGCCGCGATCAATTCAAACGCGCCGCCTTGGCTGGCGACGGCCGGATCCGGCGACGTTCTCGGTGGTCTCGTCACAGGACTTCTGGCTCAACACATGCTGCCCTTCGAGGCTGCTGCGGCGGCCGTCTGGCTACATGGCGAAGCGGCGAACACGTTCGGCGTCGGCCTTATCGCCGAGGATCTTCCGGATGTCCTACCGACGGTGCTTCAGCGGCTTTTTTCGGAGAAGTTTCGATAAGGAGCAGCGGTCAGGCGCCGAGAGGATTGCCTCTTCCGGCCTGCTTCAGCCGATCGTCGGTGTGCAGAAATGCTTCGACTTCCGGCGTCGCCGGTGGACTGATTTCCGACACGCCGATGAGGGACATCAGCCGGGCGATTTCCACGAATTTCTTTTCCTTGCGATCGTAGAGGCCGCCCTTGAAGAGCGCGCGCGCCGCAGCCTGCCCATCGCGCGGTCCGCCGTCGAGGACGAAAATCTGTTCCATGACGACCAGGGTTTCGTCCCAACAGAGCAGACGGGTCTCGAGCCGAAATCTCTGCAACAGACGCAGCTCGCGCTGAAAGCGGACAGTGATGGCGCTGGCTATCGGCGTCCAGTGATGGCGGAAAACCTCGCGCCACAGGCCTGAGCGAACCATGACGTCGAGGCGGCCGAGATCCATCAGCGTCAGATAGCGGCCGTTGTTCATATGGACTGAGAGGTCAAGATCATGGGGCCAGACGCGAAACGCCAGCCTCGAGACATCGGTTGGCAACGCGAGAGCACCGCGGCGACGCGCCGTCAGGAGCACCCAAAGCAATCTGAACCAAAGGTTCATGTGCAATTTCCCGGTCGAGTTGGGCCAGCCGTATGGCAGGTTTACGTATAGGTCAACTCTATCCTCGGTTGCTACCGGATTTGTCGGTTGCTCCACCAGTGCCCACAATGGCACCGTATTACTGCGAGGATATCGAATCGCGTCTCGAATGACGTCCGGGCGAACGGAAGAGGATTTGGCGGAAGTTATGAGAGGCTTTCGGGCAAAGCTGGTTTGTGTGGTCGTCGGGTTGCTCGGGGCCATGCCAGTCCATGCTGCGGACGCTATTTCTACGCCCTCGCCGGCGGAAGAGGGAGCGGCCCATCTCATCCGCGGAGACGTTACGAAAGCGGTCGAGATTTATTCCGCGGCTTTGAAGGACACGGGACTTCCCAATGACCGGCGCGCGACAATCCTGAACGATCGCGCCGTCGCCAATGTTCGTCTTGGGGAAACCAAAGCCGCACTTGAAGACTACAACCACGCCGTCGAGCTTTTTCCGGAATATCCCGTTGCTTACAACAACCGGGGCAATCTGCTTCTGGCGCTGGGGCAGCTTGGTGAGGCAACCAAGGATTTCGATCGAGCGCTCATGCTGGCGCCTGGATACGCCGCTGCCTATTCGAACCGCGGCAACGCCGAGATGAAGCTCGGCAAACCAGAGGCGGCGGTCGCCGATTTCACCAAAGCGATCGAACTTCTGCCTGCGAGTGCGCCTCCACTTTCAGGGCGCGGCCTCGCCTATCTCGCGATCGGAAAGCCGCACGCGGCCATTCGCGATTTTTCCCGGGCAGTGAGCGCGGATGCTCGTTTCGCGTCTGCCTATCGCAATCGGGCTGAGGCGAGGGTTGCGATCGGTCAGGGCGATGACGCCATCGAAGATCTTTCCAGAGCGATCGCCTTCGATGCCGATAATGGCGAGCTCTATGTCGTTCGCGGCTATGCCTATCTGCTGAATGGAAATACGGCGTCGGCAATCAAAGACTTTTCGCGTGCCATTGAACTCGATCCCAAATCGAGAGAGGGCTACGAAGGTCGCGGCATCGCCAACGGCGTCGCAGAAGCGTTCGATGATGCCTACGCAGACCTCAACCGGGCGATCGAACTGGATCCTCGTTCTCCCGTTGCGTTTGCGTTCCGAGCGTTCATCTACAAGCAAAACGGGCAGTCGGACATCGGCGCCAAGGACGTCGAGACGGCGATCAAGCTTGATCCCGAACTCGCCGGAAGCGTTGTGGGCGCGCGGTGAGATCGAGGAAGCCAACGGCCAGGCGGACAGTGCGATTGGCGACCTCAGGCGCGCATTGCAGCTGCGGCCGAGCTGGAAGTTTGCGAGCGATGCCCTTCAGCGTCTCGGGGCGGCAGCTGACGACGTCGAGGACAAACCGATGCCGTCGCTCGATATTGCGAAGTGGAATGTCGTCCTGCATGGAAAAGACTATTTCGCAAAAAGCAGCGACTATCCTCAGGTTCGTGTCCCGCTGGAAATGATGGGCGAGGGCGTGCCTAAACTGCTGGCGTGGGACATCCAGAACTCGCCCTATGCGGGCTATGGCATTTTGCGATTTTCCGGAGGCAGCATTCGCGGCAAGAACGGCCCGGAAGATACCGAGCTTGCAGCGATTATCGATATCAGCGGAGGAAAGGTGCTCGCGATCGAGCCGCATCGCCAGGGCGCGCGCGTTGCTCAATGGACGTGGGATGGCGATCGCCTGCAGATCGCGAGCGTCGATGGAGTGACGGACGAGTATCAACTGCATCCGGTCAATGTCGCGGTCGTCGGCAATCGTGATCAGGCCTACAGCGCGGATCGATCCGACCGGCAGCAACGGCGATATAAGCCCAAGTCATTTTTCGAATTCCTGTTCGGTAACTGAAGTCGGCGGAGATGCCGCGTCGGCCAGGTGTGCGTTTCGGGCGGGTTCATGAGCGGCGGGCCTATCATCGTCTGGTTTCGAAACGATCTGCGGCTGCATGATCATCCGGCGCTGACGGCGGCCGTGAAATCGGGGGCGAAGATCATCCCCCTCTATATTCTCGACGAGACCTCGCGAGATCATTGGACGCTCGGCGCGGCTTCGAAATGGTGGTTGGCGAAAAGCCTGGCGTCGCTGGCGCGTGATATCAAGCGCCGCGGGAATGAGCTGATTTTACGTCGAGGAGATCCGGCGCACGAACTCATGCGTCTTGTCGCGGAGACAGATGCGGTTGCTGTGCACGTCACGCGCGGGTACGAGCCCCGCTCGGTCATGCTCGAAGAAAAGCTTCATGCATCGTTGGGCAAATCGGGTGTCGCCTTCAAACGGTTCGGCGGCCGCTTGCTGAGAGAGCCGGAAGACGTGAGGACGTCATCGGGCGGTTCCTATCAGGTCTTCACGCCATTCTGGCGGGCATTTCGCAAAGACTTCAACCTGCCAAAGGCATTGCCTGCGCCGCAACGCATCGACGCGATCCGCAAGGCTGTCGCGTCCGACAATATTTCGCTCTGGGCATTGTCGCCGACTTCGCCGGACTGGTCGGGCGGAATGTCTGCAACGTGGCAACCTGGAGAAGATGGCGCGCGACAGCGTCTCGATCATTTCATTGCGAAGGACCTTGCGGGCTATTCCGAGCGACGCGACCGACTTGCCGATCTTGGAACATCGCGGCTTTCACCGCATCTTGCGTTCGGTGAAATTTCGCCGTCGGCGTGCTGGCGTGCGGCAGCAAACGCGTCGGGCAAAACCGGCACGAGCGATCAGTCGATCGAGATTTTTCTGAAAGAGCTGGTCTGGCGCGAGTTCAGTCACTCGCTTCTCTTGCATTTTCCGAATATGCCCGATGAGCCGCTGCGCAAAGAATTCTCGGCATTCGCTTGGAATAAATCGTCGGCGGATCTCAAGGCTTGGCAGAAGGGTCTTACTGGCTATCCGATCGTCGATGCGGGCATGCGTGAACTCTGGGCCACCGGCTATATGCACAACCGGGCTCGCATGATCACAGCGTCATTCTTGACGAAGCATCTCTTGCATCCGTGGACGACCGGAGAGGCATGGTTCTGGGATACTCTTGTCGATGCCGATCTTGCGAACAATGCTGCGAATTGGCAGTGGGTTGCTGGCTGCGGCGCCGATGCAGCGCCATATTTCCGCATCTTCAATCCGATCTTGCAGGGACAGAAGTTCGACCCGGACGGAGACTATGTGCGGTGCTGGATCCCTGAGCTTGCGCGCTTGTCACCGCCCGATATCCATTCTCCATGGGCCGCATCTGCCGGAGAGTTGAAGCGCGCCAATGTTGTCATCGGGAAGGACTATCCATTTCCGATTGTGGATCATAAAACGGCGCGCGGCCGGGCTCTGGCGGCGTATGAAAATTTGAAATCGTTCAAACGGTGAGCATTGCAACCATTGGCCGCGTCGGTTCACACGTGAAAAAGGTATGTTTTGCAAAGAGCTTGATATGAAGCCACTGTTCTGATTGAGCGAGATGCGAAACCGTTTCGTAAGCTAGTTGAGCTGTTCAACTGTACCTTCGACGATTTATCGGTAATTTCCATTAACGTTCCGACTGCGGAAGCCGTAAGATACGGGCCAAGAAGTATTGCGTAGGGAGTAGCCATGTTGCGTACCACATTGTTAGCGGCGATTTTTCTCGCCGCTGCTCCGTCATTCTCGGCTTTTGCCGATCCGAGCGGGGCGCCCACCACCACAGAAACGCAATCTGGCACGACGACCTTCTTTGGGAAGGCACCTGAATCGAAGGAACCCGCGACGGCTGCTGCCGCAGAGGGCAAGCCGGTCGTAAAGCCGCGGCCTCTTCCTCCGACGTTGACTGCGTCCATCGACCTTTCGCGGCAGACCATGACGGTTTCAGTCAATGGTGAGCCGCGCTATCGCTGGGCCATTTCATCGGGAACGCAGCAATATGCGACGCCGACGGGCAACTTCCGCCCGCAGTGGACGTCGGCCATGTGGTATTCGAAGAAATACGACAACGCGCCGATGCCGAACGCTGTTTTCATCAACGGCGGTGTCGCGGTTCACGGCACCTATCATCAGAAGTCACTGGGCATGCCGGCTTCGCACGGTTGCATCCGGCTGTCGCTCGCAAATGCAAAGACCTTCTACAATCTCGTGCAGCGACACGGTATGGACCGAACGCGTGTGAGCGTGCATGGACGGCCGAATTGGCGCGATACGCAGATGGCGCGCCGCGATTCAAACCGCGACGAGTATGCGAGCGGCGGAGGCGGCTGGTTCTGGGGCGGCAGCTCAAACAATGATGACGAGCGTATCGCGCGCAAAAAGGACCGCAAGGATCGCTACGTCTATATCGACGGCGTTCGCGTCAAATTGAAAAAGGGAAAAAACGGCGAGTACGTTTATAAGAACAGACCAAAGCGCCTTCGTTATTCGGGCAGCTACGCTTATGAAGCGAACTGAGACAGACCCTCCAGAATGCTATCGAGAAAAGCCCGGGTTGCCGGGCTTTTTTATTGAGATCAGAACGGATTCCAGGTCGGCCGTTCGGTGAAGCGCACATAGCCGATATTTGCGCCGAGGCGCATGCCGACGCCCGATCGAATGGGAGCCATGATGACGGGGCCGCCCTTGAGCAGCGTTACGCCGACGCCGCCGACGAAATAGGCTGAACCATCAATGCCGGTGAAGTTGCGGTAAAGATCCTCGGGCTTGTTCATGCGGTAGATGAGAAACAGCGTACGCGATCCGGAGGCGCCGAGGTCGGTTCCGACGGACGGTCCGTGCCAGTAAACGTCGCGTGTGCCCGGTTGCGAGCGCATGAACAGCGTGCCTTTGCCGAAACGAAGCCCAGCGAGAAAGGCGCCTCCGCCCTCGACGCCGAGGACGTAGGCGGTCGGGCGTCCGGACTGCTTGAACGCGTGTTCGATGACGGCTGCCAAGTTCGTCGAGATGGTGCCAAAGAAGCCGCGTGTGACGTCGCGGATTTCTTCAATCGTATAGCCGTCCTGCTCCGGCGGCGGCAGCGCTGGCATAGGTTCCGGCTCTTTCATCGCGACCACAGGAGGCGGGCTCGTCTCGTCGGGCTTGGTATGCGTTGCCCAGCCTTTCGTTGAATCGGAGGCAGGTTTGGACGCCGGCTTTTTGGTGGCGATCTCGGCTGGCTTTTTCGCCGGCTGAGCTGTGTCCTCGCCGGACTTTGACGGAGGAGCAGGAACTGCGGCAGCCGCCGAGGGCCGATTGCGTTCCGCTTCGGCGATTTTTTCGTCGAGGCGCTTCAGCATGTAATCGGATTTCGCCTTGATTACGGTGTTGAGCTGCGCGGCGGCGGCTTTCAGTTGTTCGAGCTTGGCACAGTCTGGTTCCGTGCCGTCCGGCACGCGGCCAAGGGAATCGACGGTCAGCAATAGCTCGCCGCTTTTTTTATCGAAGTCGTCCAGCGTCGCGTCCTGAGTGGCATCCAATACGGAACCTTCATAGTCGGCGGCGGGAAGCTTTAACGCTTCCTTGTAGCGTTTGAGGCGCTCCTGCAATTTGGGCTGGACTTCAATGGTCATCGCTCGAAGGCTTGCACCGGATTGGTCGACGGCCGCCGCGAAATCGTTAGCTGTGCACGGTGCAGCCACCGCGGCAGGCACGGTCCAGAAAAGCGCGATCGCCAAGGCGAGAAGGGCAGCTGTCGATCGCATGGCAGTTAAGCTCCAATGTGAGTAGCCGGCGATCTTGGACTCGATCTCCAGGGACGCCAATGGTCTAAGCCTTTGCCTAATGCCGTGGCAGAGATTTGGCGGCAATGCGCGCCATGAAGCGCGGCGTGTCGACGATGATTCTGGTGTGTACGCCGGATCCGATGCGGTCGATGCCATCTGTCGCCGAGACGTCGAAGGTAATTTTCCGCCCGTCGACTGCTTTGACGGTGGCCGTGGCAGTTACCGTCAGGCCAATCGGCGTGGGTGCGGAATGGGTCACGTCCAGATGGACGCCGAGGCTCTGGTGTTCGGCCGGCATATAGCCGTCGAGACAATCGACGGCCGCCGCTTCCATCACCGCAATCAGCATGGGACTCGCGAAGACCGGTACATTGCCACTTCCGACATGCGTGGCGAGGCGCTCTTCGGTGACGAGCATGCTCGCCGTTCCCACGAGGCCTATGCGCAGTTGTGAAAGGTCGGCCATTCGCCAGTGCTCCTTTTGGCAGAGAGGCCCATAAGGCGCGCTGCCGCATTGATCAACAGGATTTAGACGAGGGGCATAGAGGTCGGCGTTAACCTACTTCGCGCAGCGCTCTGCCCAAAACGATGTTCGCGGGTCTAGTTGGCGGCTTCCATTACGCGTAACGCGACAGATGTTGCAGGAGGTTGCGTGCTGTACCGCTTCCGCTGGTTCATGATCGCCTTCTCGACGGTACTCGCTCTCGCGCCATTTTCGGGTATTGCTGCTGCGGCGCTCTTGGCGGCCGCGCTTGGGTGCACGATCAACGACGCGGCGGCAGAACCGTGTCGCATGCGTGGCATCGATTTGGGTCCGGTGTTGTCCGATCTCACGGTGACAGCCGGTCTTGGCGAAGTCGTGTTCGTTGTTCTCGCTGTGGTGCTGGTCACGTGGATGGCGGCCGAAGGCGTCGCGTTCGTGCTGAGGCGGTGGCGGCGAGACGGGGCGGCTTCTTGAATTAGGGCCGCGAGATTTCGAGCAGACCCGGCAACGCCGTGCCGGAAGGGCCGATTTCGGACAGGGCCGCCGCGCAACTTTCGTCGATGATGAGTTTGCATTGGTTTTGCGGCTCATCCGGAACGCAATGTTTCACGCGCATCCACGCATCGTAGATTTTTTTCTGTTGCGCGGCGAAAGTTTCAAGATTGGTTCCCGTGTAGAGCAGGGCGAGAATGGAGCCCTTGGCGGTTATTGTTCCGCCGGGACACGTCTCGGAGGCACCAAGGGCCTGGGCGTATCGGGAGCCGATATCGTAGGGCGTCAGGTTGGTGGCGGCGATGGCGGCCCTTGTCGATGCCAGAAGATCCTTAGGCGGATCGGCAGCCCACGCTGCTCCGCAGCAGGTCGCTGACATGGCCGCGATCAGAAATGGCAGAACAGAATGGATTCCCGGCGCCCGGAAAATCATCCGCGGCCTATTTCGGCCCGTTGATTGCATGAACAACACTATCCCGACGCAGCCTACTGACGATCATTCGGAAGCACCCCTCGCTGTCTGCGCGCAGGGCAGCAAATCCTGTCTAAAGCTTATACTTTTTTGTAAGTAGAAACGATTTGCATTTCGGCAAATCCGGCAACCTCATATACCGTACCAGCGCAATTGGCGATCGAAGACATCAGTCTGTCTTTGAGCTTGCCCGCGGGCGACGGTATCATTCCTGCTATGGGCTGAACCGGCGCGTGCGCCGTCCTAGGAGAGATCTCACATGACCTCACGCATTGCTTTCTGTGCGGCGGCGTTCGCCGCTTTTGCAGTAATGGGCGCCGGCCCAAGTTTTGCTCTTTCGACCAAGGAATGCAGCGTCAAGTATCAAGCTGCTAAATCGGCCGGGACCCTCAATGGCGAGACCTGGAACGAATTCCGCAAGAAGGAATGTGCCGGAGCCGAAGCTGCGCCGGAAGAAAAGCCGGCCGCGAAGGTCGAGACGACGAAATCTACAGGCGCAGCCGTTTTCCCGAACGCAATCGATTCCAAATACTCCAAGGAAAGTGCGGGCCGGGCCCGGATGCACACCTGCCTCGATCAATACCGGGCAAACAAAGCGAACGGCGGCAACGGCAGCCTCAAATGGATTCAGAAGGGCGGCGGCTATTACAGCCAGTGCAACGCGGCCTTAAAGAAGTAATCTCCGGTCGAAGCATACCCCGACGTGGCGACGGCGAGATTTTCATCTCGCCGTTTTTGCTTGGCGCCGTCCTCGGCAAGCTCAGCGCTTGATTTCGCGATCACGCTGCCAGGATAGGAAAATCACGGTAACGAGTGACGTCAACAGCATCGTTCCAAGGATGGCAGGCTGGCGCATCAACGACTGCCACACGTAAAATCCTTCGATCCATCCGCCCCGGTTTGTCAGCACGTTATTCAGGGCGAGGATGACGAATGCGACGAGCGACGTCAGCGCCGTGGCAATCACAGCCTCGACCAAGCGTTTTGTCAGCCGCGGCACCGATATCGAATTTCGGCCAATGGCGAGTTGCGTCCGGTCCGACATGATGCGCTCCATCAAGGTTTGGTCGAGGGCGCAATCGATAAGGTGCGCCCCGGGATTTATTCTCCGTGTTTACCAGATTCGCACGGTCATCGTGGCGAACGCGAGGCACTCTTTCCGGTCGGAACCGGGAGCCGGCTTATGCAATTCCAGAGCTTTTCGGCCCGATCCGAGCGCTTTCAAAGGAAGTTGATCACTATGTTTTCAGGTCCGGTAACACGGTTCAATCAAGGCGGGATATAAGTGTTCAAGCCCTCGGAGCCGGCGCTTTCGTTGGCGAGGAGAGGGGTTGGTCGTTTCCGGCGCGGCTTCAGATCGGAGAGTATCCATGTTCCGCTTGGGTCGTCTGTTCGTCGGCGGGTTATTGCTTGCCTGGATGGGAATTTGCGAGCCGTCCAACGCGGCCCCGGCAGGCTTGGGCAGCGCTGCTTCTCGGGCTCCAGGGCCTATCGTCCTTACCCATGGCCACTGGGGTGGCGGCGGCCATTGGGGCGGTGGAGGGCATTGGGGCGGCGGTGGTCGATGGGGTGGAGGCGGTTACTGGGGCGGACGGCCTTGGGGCGGTCCCGGCTATGGATACCGCCATTTCCGACGCGGGTATTTCTATGGCGGATATCCATATTTCTACGGATACCCGTACTTCGACGACTACTATTACGACGGCTACTATCCGGCATACCCTTACTGCTATTACAGCCACAGGTACCGGGCCCGCATCTGCCCAGATTACTAGGTGATCGGCGGTCATCGGAAAGTGTCGGCGGCAGGCTTGCCGCTGACGGCGACAACGGACGGACGTGATATGAAACTTGCTGCGCTTGCTATCGCTATTGCCTTGCCATCTTTTGCTTTTCTCGCAACGGACAGCAACGCTCAGTCGATTTTCGACGTTGAGCACGCTCGTGCGATGTATCGGGCGGGCGTTGCGAGCCGGTACGACATCGACCAGCTGAGGCGATATGGGCGCCCGAGCGGCTATTATCCTCAGTACGGACCGCCGCCGCCGCGTCGCATCGATCTCAGGCGGTTGTGGTGGCGCGAGCGCTACGGAGACCGCTACTACGATTGAGCTCCGCTCTTGAATGGCGGATGTTCTTGGCCGATATATGCGCCATGGACAAAAAATCGATGCCTAGCGATGAGGCTGGCTGGCGAAAACTCCTCACGCCGGAGCAGTATCGGATCCTTCGCGAAAAGGGTACCGAACCGCCGTTTACCGGCGAATTCCTGCACGCCGAGAGCGATGGCACGTTTACGTGTGCCGCATGCGGAAATCCGCTCTTCTCTTCCGATGCAAAGTTTGATTCCGGGACGGGCTGGCCATCCTTCGATGAAGCCCTCCCTGGTGCCGTCGAATATCACGCCGACACCTCGCACGGCATGGTTCGGACCGAAATCACCTGCGCGCGGTGCGGATCGCACCTTGGTCATGTGTTTGATGATGGACCGACGGCAAGCGGCAAGCGCTATTGCATCAACTCGGTCTGCCTCAATCTCGAGGACGAGGCGGATAAGGCAACGTCGAAGACGTAATTTCGGCCGCCTCGGACAGGCGCGGCGTCCGATAGTTTCATGGTTTAGAATTGGGTGTCACGCGCTTTTGAAACGCCATCGCGGCCGCGGGCGCGCGGATCTTTCCTTCGTGAATGAAATAGACGAACACGTCGCGCGGCGTGTACCGCGGTTTTCGGTCGGCATCGACAATCGGCAGATCGTCCGGAACGCTTCCCGTCGCCCAGATTTTCGCGCGCTCGGCCCATTGGTCGAGCGCTTGCGGTTTGTATGCCGTCGGAATGGAGTCCTGCCCGGTCTGTAGCCGGGCATAGACAAAATCGGATGTCACGTCGGCAATCGCGGGATAGGTCGCATGGTCGGCGAAGACGACGGCAACCGACTTCTCACGCGCAAGCGCGATGAATGCGGGTGTGCAGAACGATGCGTTGCGGACTTCGACGGCATGCTTCAACGGACGCTTGCCGATTTTCCTAGGCAGCAAGTCGAGGAAAGCACCAAAGTCAGCTTCGTCGAATTTTTTGGTGGGTGCGAACTGCCATAGAAGCGGGCCAAGCTTATCGCCGAGTTCGGCCATACCGGAATCGATGAAGCGCGAGATCGAATCTCCTGCCTCGGCGAGTATGCGGCGGTTGGTGGCATAGCGGGGGCCTTTCAGCGCAAAGATGAAAGCCGATGGCGTTTCCTTCGCCCACTTGGCAAAGGTCGCCGGTTTCTGCGTGCTGTAGTAGGTGCCGTTGACCTCGATCGTCGTGAGTTGGCTGCTTGCGAACTCGAGTTCTTTGGTATGAGGCAAACCGTCTGGGTAAAAAGTGCCGCGCCAGGGCTCGAACGTCCAGCCGCCGATCCCCGCGCGAATAGCGCCTTTCTGGCCTTTTTCCGACTTAGCGACCATGAGAAGTCCCGGGCATCTGAGAGCGAACAATGCTTGGGTTCAGCGAATCGCCATAATTCTGGGCAAGTTCATGTTTTTCCCGCGACCTCGGGGCGCATGCAGGGGAAACGCGGGTTACGGCATCTCGGCCTTTTTTTGCCGGTCAATTATCATTTGTGGCAGCGCTTGGGGCAAGCGTTGTAAACTTATGCCGTTGGGGTCAAGCAAGGCACATGACTGCCGAAAACGTGGGGCAAACGGCCGGTCTTTCCATTGCAGGCTTCGCGCCTTGGGGCGCGGGCACGTCGAAGCGCGAGCGTAATTTCTACATTGCATTGGCGTGCGCTTTCATTCTTCACGCGTCGTTTCTGGTCAGCGCCGCGCAGAACGGCGGCGCAAAAAGGCTCGGCGCCGAGAACGGTGCGGACGATGCGATCAGCGTATCGCTGGTGACAGAACAGGATTTGCAGAGCCGCGCCACCGTCGCGGACGAGGTTTCGCCGCCGCCGGGCCCAATCGCGCCGACACAGGAACAACAGCAAGCAAAGCCACAGCCTCAGCAGCCGAAGGAGCAGCAGCCCACGCCGCCGCAGCCCGAGCAGGCGAAGCAAGAGCCTCAACCGCCCGAGCCTCAACAGCCACCGCCGGAACCGCAAGCGCAGGAAACGCCGCAACCTCAAGACACCGCGCAGCCCGACGTTCCGCAGGACAGCGATCCGGCGAAGCCGGAGCCTGAAAAGGTTGCCAAGCAAGAGGATACGTCACCGGATAGCCAGGCGCCCGATCTCTTCTCTCTCGACGATCTCGATCCGTCGAAGATGCAAAGCGAGAAAGAGCCGAAAGCGAAGCCGAAATCTGAGCCCAAACCGGAAGCCAAAAAGCCAACGACAAGCAAGTCAGCGAAGAAGTCATCTTCGAAGGCTCAGAAGAAAGTGGCCGCGCTCGATTTATCAACTCAGGCACTGGCGCCGAGCTTAAGCGGAGGCGGTGGCGCGGCGGCGTTTCAACGGCCGCCTGGTATTACGCGCTCGGGCCTCAACGATGCGTTCGCGCGGGCGGTGATCCGGGCGCTGCAGCAGACGATGCCGCAGCTGACGAATACACTCGGACGGGTGACAGTTAGAATCTTTCTGTCCGAGAACGGCAACGTCGTCGATGTGAAGCTGCTTGCGGGTTCCAAGGACCCGTCGCTCAATCAGGATGTCGTATTTGCCGCCAAGCAGACGAGTTATCCGATCCCGCCTGCCGGGTCCAATGAGGCCGATCGTACGTTCATGGTGACGTACATCTACGATTGATCGGCGGCGATAAGGGCGTTATTCACCGCATCGATAGCATCGAAGCAAGCATCTCTTCGGCGTGGCTTGCCGAGGATGCGACCAAGCCGACGATCGTGACGATGAGAAGGGCGAGGAAAAACGTAAGATCTGTCTTTTCGCTCATAGTCGCTCCAAAACGGTTCACTCAGCGGCGGAACGTCCACCGTGCGGTCGTCTTGGGCGCGTGATCCCGAAAAGTTTCTTGTCTACGTTGGCCAGAGCGTAAATTCAACTCGGGGTCAGTCACAATAGCCAAAATGAAGCAGCGGCGTTGATGCTCGTGAGGGCGTGGCAGCGGCGCTGCAGAGCAGCAATCGACCGTTCAGAAAATGGCGTGCGATCGAGAATTGCTAACCGTGTCATACCCAGCTACTTCCGCTCAGCCGGGTGGGAGAGGCAGGGGCAGAGGATATGACGGCTAGCGCGACACGCGCCGCGTGGACCATCGTCGGCCTGCTGTGGGTGGTTGCCCTCATCAATTATCTCGACCGGCAGCTCGTCGTTACGATGCCGGGTCCGATCAAAGCCGATCTCAACCTTGGAGACGAAAAGTTCGGGCTGCTTTCGTCGGTATTTCTCTGGATTTACGGTTTTTGCTCGCCGATCGCGGGATATGTCGCGGATCGCATCGGCAAACGACGCGTGATCTTGTCGAGCCTGTTGATCTGGTCGGCTGCGACGTTCGCCAGCGGTCTCGTGACGACGTTCGGTGGCATGCTGGCGGCGCGCGCGGCGCTGGGGGTGAGCGAAGCTTTTTATATGCCGGCAGCCGTGGCGTTGATCGTCGATTACCACCGCGGACCAACGCGAAGCCGGGCAACAGGGCTACATTTGAGTGGCGTCTATGCGGGCTCCGTCATCGGGGGGCTCGGCGGTTTTTTGGCTGAAGCCTTTGGCTGGCGGAACGTATTTCTCATGATCGGCGGCATCGGGGTCGCATACGCCGTGGTGCTCGCGGCGCTATTTCCGGCCCCTCCCGAAAATGGCTACACAGCCACGCAGGAAGATGTGGTGATCGACACGCAAGGGCGGCCCGCTTTCCTGTCGTTGCTGTCGAGCCGAGGGTTTCTGTTGCTCCTCGCAATGAACATGCTCGACGGCGCCGCCTATTGGCCGGTGCGCAATTGGCTCGCCGAGTTTTTTCGCGGCGAGCTCGGCGTTTCGTCGGCCTGGGCTGGAGTGTACGGTCCCATGGCGTTCAATGGAGCGGCATTCGTCGGGATGCTGATCGCCAGCAACCTGTCGGATTGGTGGGCGGTACGGACGCCCAGAGCGCGCGCCCTGGTTCCCGCTATCGGCTTCATGATGGCGGCCCCTTGTCTGGTGTTGATGGGCGCGGTCGACGAGATTCCGATTGTGCTTTCCTGCGTATTCGTGGCGGGGATGTCCCAGGGCTTTCTCGACGCCAATCTGATGCCGGCGGCGTGCACGGTCGTGGACCTTCGACATCGCGCGACGGCCTACGGGCTGCTGAATTTCGCGGGTACCACTGCTGGCGGCGCGATGACCTATATCGGCGGATACCTCAAGGAGCAGCAGGTACCGTTCGGAGCCCTCTTTCAGCTGGCCGGCGGAATGATCTTCTTGGCTGCCGTGCTTCTGGTCTTCGTTCGTCCGATTGTGGCGAAACCCGCCGAAGTCTGACGCACGCCTGGTGGGACGCCGGCATCTTGCAAATCTTTAATCTTCCGGGACAGGATTTTTTCGATCGTCAGAAAGTATGACGTCGGCAAATTCGAGCCATTGATTTTTTTGAGCTGAGCGGAAAGAGATTTCGCGTAAGGTTCGGAAAATGTTCGATGATTCTGATCTTCTCTTGTCTTTAAACTGATCGCCCGGCGCCGCTGCACGGCGTTCATGTTTTCCGGCCGGGAACAATTGTTTCGATCTTCCCGAATTCTGTGTACCTCGCATTAACGAGCCATCGATACCGTCTTCGTCGTCACCTGCGCTCATGATGAGCGGGGAAAGTGCTTGTGATGGAACGAGTGACGGGCGAATCGATTCCTGCCGGTATCGATCTTTCGGTAATCGAAAAAGCGATTGCTTCCGGCTTTCCGCTGCTGAAATTTCCTCGGCAGCTTGAAACTGCATTCGAAGAAGAGGTGGAGGCGGGCCGTTGTCGGCAGCTCGCGCTCGGGGGCCTGTTCGGAATTCTGCTGTACGATCTTTTTCTCATTCCAGACTGGATGACGTCGCCGGAGACGTTCGTCACGGCGGTGTGGGTTCGGCTCGGCATCGTTACGCCCATCGGGCTGCTGATGATCGCATCGCTGTATCTGAGGCCGCCGGTGGCGTTGCGGGAGTTCATGGTCGCGACCGGCGGGGCTGTGCTCGGCGCTGGCAGCATTCTTTATCTGATGCTCGTGAGCCGGAGCATGGATCAGGATGCGCTGCATCAATCCATTATTCTCATTATCCTGTTCGTGACCATGGTCCAGCGCGTTCGCTTTTGGTGGGCGGTGGCGGCCTGCCTTGCCTGCCTCATCATGCATGCAGTGGGATTGAGGATGTTACCTTCGTATGCGTTCGAGTTTCAGGTCTCGGCCAATACCGTGTTTGCCTGCGCCGTCGTTCTGACGCTCTTTGCGTCTTACGTGCTCGAGCGCGAAACCCGCATGAACTATCTTTTGGCGCTGAAGGGCCGTCTGCAGCGGCGGGACCTCGATGCCAAGACCCGTCGGGATCCCCTTACGGGACTGCGGAACCGCCGCTCGCTCGACGAAGCGATCGAGATGTGCGACCGGGCCGAGTTGATCGGCAGCGAGCTTGCGGTCATTTTGCTCGACATCGATCATTTCAAGGCATTCAACGATACGGCGGGGCATCAAGCCGGCGATGTCTGCCTGAAACGGGTTGCGGGAATCATTCAAAGCGAGTTGCGCGACTATGCCGACGACGTGTTCCGCTTCGGAGGCGAAGAATTCATTGTTTTATTGCGTGGAATTGGTCTGCCGACGGCGATCCGCATCGCCGAGCGCATTCGTCGAGCCGTTGAAGATGCGTCCATTCCGCACCCGGCGCTGAGGCGAGACGAAGTCGTCACCGTGAGCATGGGCGTGGCGTCGGCGGTCATCGGCCGGGAGATTCGAGTCGGGCTGGTGATCTCGGCTGCGGATGCGGCGCTTTACTCGGCGAAGGGCAACGGACGAAATCAGGTCGCGCCGCGGCTGGGGCCCACCGAAATCATCGAGACGATGGAACGAAAACTTCTGGCGTGACGGCATGCTTCTCGGAGCGTGCTTTGCGACCTCAAGGAAGCAGCCTCTTTCCTTATCTCTGCTCATGCGCGAGCTGCATGCCGATATGCAGGTTTGACGACCTCCATTTGCAACATCGCTCTTGCCATGTTGCGTTTTAGTTTGACGCTCTTGACCTCGGAACATTGCCGCTGCATTTGCGTTGAGCTGTGGGACTTGCCGAGAAGGAACGAAACTATGAAACGGGTCGCGATTTTGGGGGCAGTTGTGCTTGCCCTTTCATCGGGTGGAGCGTTTGCAGTCAGTCAGGCCGTAAAGGATGCCTGTAGCGCGGATTACGCGGCCTATTGCAGCCAGCACAAGGTCGGTACGGAAGCCGCAAGGGCATGCATGCGCGAACATCGCAAGATGCTCACCGACTCATGTGTTAAGGCGCTGGGACATTCGAACGAGGTTACGCAGGCCGACATCGAACAGTACAAGCGCGAGCACAACAAGTAATTCGCGGGCGCAACGCTCGCGCCGTCGCACATTTTTCGAGCCCCCTGCTGCCATTTCCGCGGCGGGGGCTTTGCTTTTTGCAGCCCCCAGCCTGGGCTACCAGCGAACGCGTTGAAGGGCGAGATAGCGGCCGATCATCTTGCGGACAAGCGTGCTCGGCACTTTCCCGCGGGCGAAGTGGTTGAATTTGGCCGTCGGCCCGACCGGATAACGGAAGCGAGGACGGCGGGCGCCCAGGGCTTTCGCCACTGCCTTACCGACATCCGCCGGGTCGCCAGCGGTTTTGGCGACGAGGGCATCCACGGTTGCATCGAGATGCCTCAGAAGCGGCAGATAAGCGCTGTCTTTCGGGAGGATGCGGGGTGAGTTGTCCCAGATGCTCGTGCGGTAAGGACCAGGCTCGACCAGGATGATTTCAATGCCAAAGTGCTCGACTTCATAGGCAAGCGCTTCGGCCCAACCCTCGACCGCCCATTTCGAGGCACAGTACGGCGAGTTTGCCGGCTGCCCGGCAAAGGCGGATTCGCTCGATATGATCACGATGCGACCGCGGCGCTGGGCGCGGAAGGTCGGCAACAGACGCTTCGTCAGCGCCAGGACTCCGAAGTAATTGACCTCCATGATGCGGCGGACATTGGCTTCATCGAGGTCTTCGAAGGCCCCTCCTGCTGCCACGCCGGCATTGTGGACGACAGCGCCGAGGGAACGGTTGGCCAAGTCGAGGTCGGCGACGGCGCGATCGATCGACTGTGGGTCGGTCACATCGAGCTGGCTTATGCTCACATTTTTGCTCACCCCCGCCGCTTTCACGGCTCGGTCGAGTTCGGCGCGCTTTGTCAGATCCCGCATCGTCGCAACAACGTCCCAGCCGTGCTTGGCGAGTTCGACGGTTATGCTCAGCCCGAAGCCGGACGATGTCCCGGTAATTAGAACTCTCGGCATGGGTTGGATGCACCTCCACGGACTGTGATTCCAGGAGTTCTACGCCACAACCCTTTGGAGAGCGAGGCCGTGCTGTTCCCCAGGGAACAGCACAAGGCTCATGATCCGAATAACGTGTATTTTGCGGCGATGCCTCGCGGTGTCGGCTGCGAAGCGTCTAATGTGTGTCCCCGCCGGCTCACACGCGCGGCGCGTTGCAGCCGACTCCACGGGACGCCGCGCTATTTAAGCGGGCTATTGGAAGGTGACCTGACCGGTGGTGATGTCGTGCATCGCCGAAACAATTTTCAGTTGCTTTGTTTCTACCAGTTCGCGAAGCACGCTGCTCAACGCCGTCAGCTTCTGGGCTCCGAGTTCGGCATTCACGGTCGCGACTTTCTGAACGAAATCCTTATTCTTTGAGGTGCGTTCTCCGGACCAGTCCTTGCTGGCTTCCTCGACGGCGGGTTTGATTCTGGCCAGCAAGCCAGTCAGCATGCCGAATTCGACGTCGTCTACAGCTCCCTTGATGGCGCCGCACTCGCTGTGGCCCAGCACCACGATGAGCTTGGCACCCGACAGTTTCGTTGCGAATTCGCTGCTGCCGACGATGTCGTCGTTGATGATGTTGCCGGCGATGCGGGCGCTGAAAATGTCACCGATGCGTTGGTCGAACACAAGCTCGGGCGGAACACGGGAGTCGATGCACCCGATGATCATTGCCGAGGGAAATTGTCCGCTTGCCGTCGCGCGGACCTGGGCGAGGAGATCGCAGTTTCGCATGGTCTTGGAGACGAAGCGTTCGTTGCCGGCCTTGAGCTTGGCAAGGGCGTCTTCAGGGGTGAGCGCCGCCTGCCCCTCCGGGGTGAGCACGGTACATTGATCGGCCGACGCCCGGCCAATGGTGAGCAAACTCGCCATCAAGGCTCCGCTGCAGCAAAAATGTCGTCTTGAAAGCATGGGGAGTCCTCCGCGGTACGCGATCAAATCCCCAAAGCTTTAATGAAGCCTGGCAATAAGCAAGAAAATTGATTGGGTTTGCGGGATTCAGGCGAGCTGCAGCGGCGTCGCGTGGCGACGCGACTTGCCCTCGAAAAACGAGCCGGTTTCGAGTGATAGCTTCTTGTGCACGATATCGGCGTTGACCAGACAGTCGGCCTTCAATGTCAGCTCTTCGGCGAATATTTCGCCGGTCACCTCGCCGATAACGGTCACGCTTTCGGATTTGATCGTGCCTTCGACCACGCCATGTTGGGCGACGACGAGCGACAGGCAGTTGACGTCGCCCAGAACGGTGCCCTCGATGACGAGGGGGCCTGGGTAGTCGATCCCGCCTTCAATGGTTGCTGTGCGCGGAATTGATAGAGTGCGGCCGATACTCGACGCCGACTTCAGCTCACGCATGAAACGCCTTACCCTCGACTGCCGTCACCAGAACTCCCGCGCCTTGGGACAGTGGCATGTGTTTTCGGCGAATTTCGGGCTTTGCGCCCCAGGCGCTGTGGAAAGGGTGTCGCATCGACACGGCCGTGCGAGGTCCCTTGCGCTCGCGGCGGCGGGGTATTAGCAAACGGCCCTAAGCACGTCGCTGGAAGGGAGATTTAGGCATGGCGGACACGACCGACACGAACGCGGCAATCGCCGAGCTGAAACGAGAAATCGCCGAACTTTCGGGTTTGTCGCTGGCCACCGGCGTCATTCTCACACAGTTGCTGCAGAAGATCGTCAGCCGGGAGATGAGCCCGCAGAATTCCGCTACGCAGATCGTCAACAATGCGCGCGATGCAATCGAGGCTTTTACGTCGCAAGTGAAGGTCGATCCGGTCATGAAGGCGCGCGCGCTGACGGCGGTAAAGCAGTACGAAGATCAAATCCGGTCCGTTCTGCCCATCTGACCCGGCCGACGGCGCGGCAGCTCCGTCAGCTTCCGCTTGGCCGGATTCGCTTCAAAAGGTCCCAAAGCGGAAGAGCCGCCAATCCTCCTACGACGCCGCCGACATAGCTCGGCAACGGGAAATTGAAGATCGCGTGCCAAATGACGCCCGCGATCCAACTTGCCGCGAACATGACGGCGACGGTGATGAGCAGGCGTTGCCAGAATGGGAGGAACATGTGCGTTTGCCAGCTGGACCGGGGTTATTTTACATAAGTCTCATACAGCGTTTTCATGACTTCAAGTGAGGCCTTGTCGGCATTGGGGCCCGCGATATTGATCAAGACCACCAGTGCCAAGTCGTGATCGGGATCGACCTCGACGGACGCGAAGTTCATGCCGTTCGAGCCATTGTGAGTGAGAATGGGCTTTTCCGTCCAGTCGAATTTCGATAGTCCCCAACCGAGGGCATAGGCTCCAGATTTGGGCGTGCCGGGCTTGGGGTCCTTGATCTGCATTTCGACGACCGGCGTGTGGAGCAGCTTCAGCGTTTCGGGTCGCACGAGTGCGGGACCACGTTTGCCTTCGCCGGCATTCCAGGCGGCCCAGGCCGCGAAATCCTTGACGCTCATGTGCGCCAATCCTGCCGGACCGAGAGAGGCAGGAAGGTCGGCCGGCTCGCCCCAGGGCTGCGGCGTTACCTTACCTTTGTCGTCTGTACGGTGTCCGACGGGCGCGTCGTAGAGGCCGAATGTCGCCTGAGCGCCGATGCCTGCGGTCGACAGGCCGAGAGGGGCATAGATGCGCTCATAAATTAATCGCTCCCACGGCTTTCCCGAGACCTTCTCGATCATGGCGCCGGCGGTGATGTAGCCGAGGTTCGCGTATTGGAACTTGCCTGCCGCAGGGAAGCTCGGATCGTGCTTGGAGCCCCAAGCTCCGATCATCCGAAGTCGCCATTGCGTCAAGGAATACTCGTAGGCGTCGGCGCTGAAATAGAGCTTTCCGATCTCGTCGTTGTCAGGCGAGATGCCGCTGGTGTGGGAGAGAAGTTGCGCGAGCGTGATCGCTGCAAATTTTGGCCGGAGGGCGGGGAGATCTTGGCCAAGAACCTCTCCGATGGTCGAATTCCAGCGCAGCTTGCCTTCTTCTACCATCATGCCGGCGAGAGTTGCGGTCATCGCCTTGGTATCGGAGCCGAGGTGGAAACGGTCTTCGATGGTGGCGGCGATGTCGGTGTCGACGACGCGAACCCCGACGACGCCCACGGCCAAGAGTTTTCCTTCCTTGACGACGGCTGCTGCAATGGCGGGAAGCGCGTATTTCGCACGGACGGGATCGAGCACGCCATCCAGTGAAGCCTGGGCGTTAGCGGCGCCGGTCAGCAAAAGGAATGCAACGACAGAAAACAGCGACGCTCGCATCAAACACCCGTATCTCGCCGGGAAGTTTAGCGCGGATCATGGTGCGTGTCTCAAGGCGCCGCGCGGTGATCGCATATTTGGTTTCGTCGACGTTAAAGATCGGCTTCGGATGTGCGAGGAAACGCGAGAAGGCCTCACGCCGAAGACGCGATCGGCCTTGGAACGGATATCAGATTGTTCGATCGCTTATATTTGAACAGGCATTTTCTTAAAAATCAGCGCGGGGAAATCGTCTTCTATCCTTTCGGGCGCAGGCGGCGCGGATATTTTCTGCCTGCGGACAAAGAAAGCGATATGAAGCAGGCGATGCGCTTGCAGGTCATTGCGTTCATCATCGCGATCCTGGCGCTGACTTTTCTCAGCATCCGGTTGGCCGTCAAAGGCTTTGGCGTCTCCTGGTTAGATGAATTTGGGCTTGGCGCGTGGTTTGCGCTCATCCTGTGCCTAGTCGCCTATTCGCGTATCCGGCTCGTCCACGGCCTCATACCGGCTTCGACGGATACGGCGCGTGAGGAACAGTAATATCGTGTTCCTCGCTCGGTCTCATTTGGGCGCGGGAACGTCCTTGAGCGACATGATATAGGCCACGACGTCGTCCCGGTCCGAAGTGCGCAGCACGAAATTGGGCATGGTCGGATGCGTGCTGTCGAGCCAAACGGCAAGCGCGCGCCCTGTCATTCCTGAACTCTTGGCGACCGAGGTGAAGCTCGGCGCTTTTGGATTGGGCGAATTCAAATTGTTCGGATCGATAGCGTGGCATTCGGTGCAATGCGCCGAGGCGAACACATAACCATGGCGCGGGTCGCCGATCTCCTGGCTGCTTGCATGCAGTGGGGCCCCGCAAATCATGAGCGCAAAAGCGGCGGTGCGCGCCAGTTTGCCGATTAATCCACGCATGCTTCAGTTCCTCGCCATCGTTATTCTTTGCGCAGTGACAGGATATAGCCGGTCAAATCGCGGATCTCCATGCGCGTCAGATTGAGATTGGGCATCGGAGGGTGTGGACGCGTCAGCCATGTTGCGATGTGATCGCTGGTCTGGCCGGGGCGATTGGCGATGCTTGCAAACGTCGGAACATCGCTCGGCACCGGAGTCGTTGCGGGCTCGCCGATGAGATGGCACGATGTGCAAAGTGTCCGCGCGATTTTTTGTCCGTTGTCGATATCGGGCTTTTTCGATTCAGCCTTGCCGGGCTCGTCCTTGATCGTGGGCGGCGCATCCATCTGCTGAGCGAAAGCCAATCCGGACGATGCAGCAAGAAGGAAGGCCGCGAGGGCTTGAAATACCAGCGTGTTGGCGTTTGTGGCCGAAGCCTTTCTCAAGCCCTTCCAATGAACCATCATCATTTCCGCCCCCGCACGACCGTTGTTCGAAGTCAACGCTTCTGTGACATGGCCATGCGAAGTGAAAATTGATGAAGCGCAACTTTCGGACATGGACGGGCAGGCATGAACGTGCCGACAACAATTCTCTACTTTCTTTTTCTTTTCCTTGTTGCCGGGGTCGCGCCGAACCGCGCCGATGCGATGACGGATGAGGAAAGGGCTGCGCAAGGTTTCGCCCTTCTCAAGAAAAATTGTTCGCGTTGTCATGCGATTGAACTGACCGGCGCGAGCCCTCATCCGCAGGCCCCGCCGTTTCGGGATGTGGTCAAGCGCTATCCGGTCGAAGATCTCGAAGAGTCGTTGGCGGAGGGAATCATGTCGGGGCATCCCGATATGCCGGAGTTTACGTTCGAAGCGGATCAGATCGATGCGATCGTTGCTTACCTGAACAGCCTCAAGGCCAGCGAAAACGCCAAGTAGCGCAGGCAAAATCTTGGTGTGTCCTTGCGCCGCCCTCGGATCGGGAACAGGGGGCGGGTGGGGGCGTTGCCCTCCCAGATGATGCGCTCGCGGATGATATCACATCTGTGGCGCGGAACCTATGGAGGACAGCGATGAAAAGGACGTTAGCCGCTATGATCGGCGCGGTTTCGATCGCGGCGTTCGCGATTCCGGTCGTCGTTCCGGTGGCGTATGCGGATTCGATCAGCGGCGTCGAGGGTGCACGCGCGAAGGAGCGGCAGGGCCGCTATCTCAATCGGGGCGACCGAGAGCATCTGCGCCGCTACGGCGGCAACGACGATTATGGGTGGCGCGGCCGCTACCGCGGATATGACTACGACGACGGCTATTACGATGATGGGCCCGGCGGTGTGAGCGTTTACGTCGGTCCGGGTGGTGTCGGCGTTTACGGCTATTAGCCAATGCCGCGAATGCCCCGAAAAGCGATAAGATGACCGCAGCCGCGCAATAAGCCCGGCTGCGGTTTTCTTTTGCGCAGCGCACACAGCAACCGCACTTGCCAACTCTCCCAGCCAGAATTGCCAGCCGTGCCATTGCCCGCGTGGATTGGTCGCGTGTTGCTTATGTCCGCCGTCGGCCGCGTTCAAGCCGCCGAGCAACATGAGCTCATAGAGCCGATAAATATTGGGAGAAAACCAAAATGCTCAAGAGATTAGCGGTCCTCACGGCCGCATTCGTCGTCGCCGGTTCGGCCTACGCGCTGGCGGACGAATGGGCCGAGAAGTTCACTCTCATCGACGCGGACGGCAGCGGCACGGTCGGACGCGCGGAGTGGGATGCGAACTGGCAGAAGCTGAAGCTCGACCCGGCGCCGGAATTCACGGCAATCGACACGGACAATAATAACAGCATCGACAAGGACGAATGGGCAGCGGCACAGAAGGTGACGCAGAACTATTCGGTGTCGTGCAAGTCGTCGACCGAGTCGTGGTGCCCTAAGAAGTAAGCTCGTTATCGCTTTGCACACGGCGACGGGCGTTCGCGCGCCGGCTGCCGTGTGCTCTCGTTCGTTCGGACGTGCAGCGTGGGTGCGTAGCCGGCCGGCCCAGCGAGGGGCGGCCGGTGAGCGTGCGCGTTCATTTGGTGACGAGCCATGCCCGGCTCCAGATGCGATAGACGCCGAGATAGCCGTTCTCGACCATGAAGCCGAAGCAGAGATCCTCCTTCGCCCAGTCGCCGTCGCCGCCGAACATGCCGTACATCGCGGGGGAGAAGGCGCCGCCGCCATCCCACTTGTCACGCTGCTCGGCGAGAAATTGCTGGATGTAATCGCCGACGGTTGCGGTCTGCGGCTGCAGCGCACCGACCTCGTCGCGCACGCCGTAAAGATGCGCCAGCGTCGAGCGGCGAATGATGCGCGCCTGGTCGGCGTAGCGCTGCTCTTCCGGTTCAGCCGCGCTGGCGAAGAAGACAGCGAAATCTTTCTCGAGCAGATGCACGCCCATCAGCATCAGTGCGGCCGACAGCGTCTGCCATTCGTCGCCGGCGTCGAAATAGATGACGCCGCCGCGCGCGTCGTAGTGCGGCGCTGCACGGACGGGATCGGTCTCGCGGGCGGCGAGGCCGTAGTGGCCCTGGGCGCGGACGGCGCCTTCGAGGCTGTCCCACGGCCGCACGACAAGGGGGACGCTGAGGCCCATGCCGTCGGGAGCGTAGTGGGAGAAGTCGCCGGGCATCACCGGCAGCGGACGGCCGGGCCAGTCCGGGCCAAGGGGAGTGACCTTCTCGGGCATGCGCGGCGCGACCTCCGTGTCGAAGCTCTCCACACGGATATTAGCTTTTTCGGCGCTTTGCGACATGCGTTCCGCGAGCCGGCCGCAAGGCGCGGATGGGGTCAGCCCCGTCTCGCTTTTTCGATCGCGGCGACGTCGATCTTGCGCATCGTCATCATCGCTTCGAAGGCGCGACGGCCTTCATCGCCGCCGGCTGCGAGCGCTTCCATCAGCACGCGCGGCGTGATCTGCCAGTTGATGCCCCATTTGTCCTTGCACCAACCGCACTCGCTTTCCCGGCCGCCGTTGCCGACGATGGCATTCCAGTAGCGGTCGGTTTCCACCTGATCGTCGGTCGCGATCTGGAATGAGAAGGCTTCGCTGTGCTTGATCGCCGGTCCGCCGTTGAGGCCGATGCAGGGGATGCCCGCGACGGTGAAGTTGACCACCAGCGCGTCGCCCTTTTTGCCCGACGGGAAGTCGCTCGGCGCGTAGTGGACGGGGCCGACGGTGCTGTCGGGGAACGTCTCGGCGTAGAAGCGGGCGGCGGCTTCGGCGTCCTTGTCGTACCAGATGCAGACCGTGTTCTTGGGCATCGACTGTCCTTCCCTGAGTGCTGGTTGTCTTTTTTGCGTGGGGCGTCGATTTGAAGACGATTGCGGCGGCCGCATTCCGACAGGGGGAATTTGGTTTTTGTTTGCGGGCGAAGCACGCAGCACATGCTCCTACGGCCGGCTCCCGGAACGGGAGCGAAGAACGATGACACAAGCGTGCGCAACCGGCCGGCTCTCCGAACGAGAGTCGGTTGCGCCAACCAAAAAGCACGAAGCGGACGGGTTCCGCGGCGTCGGGTCTTCGCTTTTGAGCAGTCTCGGAACCGGTCCGCTCCGTGACAGCCAAAGAACAGGGTTCTAGGCAGGTCACTTAATGAAGCGGGATGTTCCGCACACGGGTTTCTCACCCCGTGCGGGCCTGCCTTCCGCCTTGTCCGCATCGCGCGCGTGAGGCGAGCGGGTGAGGCTGCCCCATCCGAGCGCCGCGCGACGCCTCGCGCGATGCCCTTGCCGGATGGGTATCACGGATTATGCGGGAGGCTTGGAGGGCGGGGATAAGTTTTTTTGGGGGGCGCTTCAGAGACAACGTCCCCGTCGCGGGCATCCCCTGAAATGCTGCACCGTTTCCCTGATGTGCGGTTTCGTTATAGATATTGAAGGCCTTCATTGGCTCGGCCTCCATGGTTGGGCGCATACACGCAAGGGCAGCTGCACCGCTCATGGCCGCTGCTTTTCAAGATGGAGTTGTGGCCGTGTTGAAATATATCGCTGCCGTTTCGCTCACTGTTGCCGCGTGGACGCCGGCAGCTTTTGCAGGCGATCTTGAAGACACAATATCCGCCCGAGCCAATGCCCGGGCAGGCGGCGCCGTCAGCGAAAGAGACAAAGAATTGCTGGAACGTTATGGATGCGAGAGCGGCACGCCAAGCTGCCAAAACGGGCAGCGGGCGAAGCACAAAGCGCAGCCGCGTAGCTATGAAACTGAACGGGCACTAAGGGAAAAAGCGGGAGAAAGAGCACGAGCGCAAGCGCAGGCGGCTGCCGCAGCGAGGGCGAAGTTGCAGGCTACGCAGCCGAACAATTCGGGCGGCGGACCAATCAAGCCGGCAATCGCAACCGGACCGGCGGCGGCGGCGCCGAAAGAAGACCTCCAACAAACAACAGTCGTCACAAAATCTCCGAGCGCGCCCGCGCAAGACGCTCCGGCGGCGGCGACGTGCCGTAAATACTCGCCAGTGGTCGGAGGTATGGTCGACGTGCCCTGCTAAATGCGCCTTTAGCGTACCGGCGAGCTTCGCGCGCGCCAAGACCAGCTTCGAAACGAGGGCACGTCTCGGCCTGAGTTCAGAAGCAGAGCCAGGGGCCCAAGCAGGCCGCGGGCGTCCCGCCCTCGCAGGCCGTTTGCGAGGAGTAACACTCGATCATGCCCTCGCCTTTGCAGGTGGTTTTCACTGGGCCCTTCGGTATAAGCCCTTTCCCGGCGATCGTATTCTTGAGCGCGTTGTGGGAGAACAGCACCGCCAAATCGTGGGTGAAATTATCGCCAATGGCTGCGACTTTCTCACATTTGGCCGCCTGAGCCGTCGCCGAAAGTGCGCACACCATCATCGCGGCCACGAAGCCTGACTTGAAAACCTGCATTGCAACCCCCCGGTGCGGACAAAGCTAAGCGAACGCTAGTCGAGTGCTTGGCCGTTGCCAAGTAAAGGACCGTTGCTGTCACAGATATTTTCCGCGATGCGATTTTTGAGGCGCACCCCGCACGGCGTGGCCATCGATGTGGGTCGGAGAAGGGGCAGAAGCGGACAAGGAAGGGTTTGCGCGCGGGTGAGGCTGCGTCACCCGAGCGCCGCGCAAGCGCGGATGGGTGAGGGGATTATGGGGTGTGCTGAGGGCGGGGATAAGTTTTTTTGGGGCATCACTAGGAAGTTGAAGCTCATTGCCGAACAAACGTACTGCCGCAACTTTCAGAATCTTGAAAACACGTTTTTGATTAGCTTTTCAATGTGGGCGGCCACGCTATTCTCTGCGATGGACACAGAGTTTGGATGTCCGCATGCGTTGCGAAGCATTAGACATTCGTTCTGCAAAATCTGTTTAACGTTTTTTCCTAAAACTCCGATGGCCTCGCAGACATCAAGAAAATCGTGCTCCTTCATTCTTCCTAGATCGTCTTGCTGCTTTGCGCCTCGCCATTTTGCATCTCTGCGAACCGCCTCAGCATTGAACTCTACCAGCTTGTTTGAGAAGACATGACGATGAAGCAGCGCCACGGCCCCAGCCCAGGAGAAGACGACAGCAGCTCGATGCTGCTGCGCCTCAAAGCACGTTATAGCCTCCATGACGAACGATTGTGTCAAAGTGTCTGCGATTGATTCTGCATGGCCGCGGAGTGATTGGCTGGAGTGCGTAATTACTAAGTTTACATTAGCAGCTTGCGCAATTTCCCGAACTCGCAGCATTCCTGGCTGTTGAAGTTCCCAGCCTTGCGGCGTCCGCGCGACAGCGCCAGTCGCTGAACTCAAAATATCTGAAACATTCATTTTCGTTAGGCGTGGAAGGCCCACCGCCGCGCATCGCTCCTTAATCTTCTGAACGGCTAGGGCCTCAAGCGGCTTGATTGAGAGAACGACAAAGAGTTGATCTTTGGTCCCCAGCTTTGGTCCGTGCAGAATTCGCTTTGCGTCGTCGAGCGTTAGCATACCGCTGCCATCAGCTTTGAGATTAAGGAGCTTTTGCCTTCTTACCCGGACGAACACCCCATCTTTCGCCAAACTCCAAACCGCCAGCTGCGGTGGGCTTAAGCGAGCCCTTGCCAGTGCTTTGGAATAGTTTTTTGCCCTTTTTTGTTGCTTGGGAGAAAGTCATGTCGAGCCGATCGGGGATGACGACACCGGCGTCTGCCGCGATAGCGCGTATCTCTATGAAAGAAAAAGGTACCCCTCCGAATTGGGAGAAGTGATAGGCGGCGCACAAGTATGCGTAGTCAGCAGGCTTCATTTCGCCGTCACGGTTAAAAAAGGATGCTAAGTCGTGACTGTCGCCACTGCCATCTTCTTTTGTGTAATGAGGTGGTCCAACGTTTGGTTGGACAGGAGCGTCGCCAAGAAGCGTCATCGCTGCTTGCACTGCCCGTTGGCGGGTAATCAAATCCTCATTTATCAGTATACTGACTATCTGTTGAGCCAGTTTGCCAGCCTTGGCGGGATCCGGAGAAGTGTCGACCGTATCATGCGCGTTTGTGCTCATGTATTGACCTCGTACATTATAATTTTGCTTCGATGTTTCTTAGTTCCTCGTCCTGGACGCTAAAGACGTCCTTGGCAGTCTCATTTACGAATCCTGCATTGAGCATCCGGCCGATTGCTGTCGCGGTTTGCACCGAATAATCCACCTTCCACTGCTTCGCGTCTTTTGCGCAGGCTACCCAATCCGCGCGAGAAAACTTCTCCTTCCCTTGGTAAAGGCTGAGGTGGGTGGCGGCTGCAACTAACAGATCGCGGCACGACTTGACGTTCAATCGCGCAGCAACAGTTGTGATAGTGCCTTCCCGAGCCGATCCTTTGGACTCTCTTCCTTGAACCGCTATTGCGGGAAGCGTTGTTGCGCCGACACCAAGCCTGGCTGCTACCCACGCAAGGACTCTTGCCTGCATTTCCTTGTCTTCAAGTGCACTCAACTTTGCCAGGACAGATGACATCGCATCCAATTCTGGGTCCGTGTCCGTTTCATCCATTGACGCCTCGATAAAATCGGAATTAAGTCATAACGCTTTGTATACCACAGAAGTTGGCGCAAAACCAGAACATGAAGGCAGTATCTACCCAAGAACATAACAAAAACGTTGGTTTTGATAATTGATTTAGCTTGTGTTGACCCGGAACTCTCATTTAATATGTTGATATATATTGTGTTTTTTAAAACAGTCGGACGCCTGTTGATAACGGAAATAATTCACTGCGCTTTCGTGTTTTATCGCCTATTGCGGGCATTTTATCCACAAAATAAACAATGCTGCTTCTTCTGTGATTTTCAGTGGATGACTCGCGCCTTTGCGAACGCAAGTCCGGAATCGGATGCGGTGTCATCTGTCCTGACAAAGTTCGGATTGGGAAAAGTCTAGGCCCTGCCGGCGGGAGCGTTTGCAAGGAGAGTGCTGGGAGGTGGGTTTGGGGAGGACCGCGCTGCGCGCTGTTCTTCGCCGCGGGCAGGCGGAGGGGAATCGCGGGAATGCTTCCCTCATCCAACCCTCTCCCCGAGGGGAGAGGGAGAGAGGTTACTCTGCTGCGGCTTTCTTAGATGTGGGTTTGGGCTTTCTCGCCAGCACCGGCTTCAGGTACTGCCCCGTATAACTCTCTTTCACCTTCACCACGTCCTCGGGCGTGCCGGCGGCTACGATCGTGCCGCCGCCGTCGCCGCCTTCGGGGCCGAGGTCGATGATCCAGTCGGCGGTCTTGATGACTTCGAGATTGTGCTCGATGACGACGACGGTGTTGCCCGCGTCCGCCAGCTCGTGCAGCACCTCCAAGAGCTTGGCAACGTCGTGGAAGTGCAGACCCGTCGTCGGCTCATCCAGGATGTAGAGCGTGCGGCCCGTCGCGCGGCGTGACAATTCCTTCGACAGCTTGATGCGCTGCGCCTCGCCGCCCGAGAGCGTCGTCGCCTGCTGGCCGATATGAATGTAGCCCAAGCCGACGCGCGCCAGCGTTTCGAGCTTGTCGCGGATCGACGGCACGGCCTTGAAGAACTCGGCGCCTTCCTCGACCGTCATGTCGAGCACGTCGGCGATCGACTTCTCCTTGAAGGTGACGGCGAGCGTCTCGCGATTGTAGCGCTTGCCCTTGCATTCCTCGCAGGTGACGTAGACGTCGGGCAGGAAGTGCATCTCGATCTTGATGACGCCGTCGCCCTGGCAGACCTCGCAGCGGCCGCCCTTGACGTTGAACGAGAAGCGGCCCGGCTCGTAGCCGCGCGTTTTGGCTTCCGGCAGGCCTGCGAACCATTCGCGGATCGGCGTGAAGGCGCCGGTGTAGGTCGCGGGGTTGGAGCGCGGCGTGCGGCCGATCGGCGACTGGTCGATGTCGATGATCTTGTCGAAGTGCTCGATGCCGGTGATCTTGTCGTGCTCGCCGGGGTGGTCTTTGGCGTTGTTGAGCTTGCGGGCGACGGCCTTGAAGAGCGTGTCGATCAGCAGCGTCGATTTTCCGCCGCCCGAGACGCCGGTGATGCAGGTGAAGAGGCCGACGGGGACGGACGCGGTGACGTTCTTCAGGTTGTTCTCGCGCGCGCCGGTGACGGTGAGCATGCGTTTCGGGTCGGGTGGCCGCCGTGTTTTGGGCGTGGGCACGAAGCGGACGCCGGAGAGGTATTCGCCGGTGATGCTTTGCGGGCTGTCCATGATGTCCTGCGGCGTGCCTTGCGCGATGACCTTGCCGCCGTGGACGCCCGCGCCGGGGCCGATGTCGACGACGTGGTCGGCGGTCATGATCGCGTCCTCGTCGTGCTCGACGACGATGACGGTGTTGCCGATGTCGCGCAGGTGCTTGAGCGTGTCGAGCAGGCGGTCGTTGTCTTTCTGGTGCAGGCCGATGGAGGGCTCGTCGAGGACGTAGAGCACGCCGGTCAGACCCGAGCCGATTTGCGAGGCTAAGCGGATGCGTTGCGATTCACCGCCGCTCAGCGTGCCGGACGAGCGCGAGAGCGTGAGGTAGGTCAGGCCGACGTCGTTGAGGAACTTCAGGCGGTCGCGGATTTCCTTCAGGATGCGGGTTGCGATTTCGGACTGCTGCTTGGTGAAGGTTTTCGGGATGTCCTCGAACCAGGTGTTGGCGGCCTTGATCGACAGGTCGCAGACCTCGCCGATGTGCTTGCCGCCGATTTTCACGGCGAGGGCTTGCGGTTTGAGGCGGTAGCCGCCGCAGGCTTCGCACGGGTGGGCTGCCTGATAGCGCGAGAGTTCCTCGCGGACCCAGTCCGAATCCGTTTCCTTGAAGCGGCGGGCGATGTTGCCGATGACGCCTTCGAACGGTTTTTCGGTGGTGTAGTTGCGCGTGCCGTCCCAGTAGGTGAACGTCACGTCCTCATCGCCCGAGCCGTAGAGGATCGCGAGCTGGACGTGTTTCGGCAGCTTCTCCCACGGGGTTTTTATCGATACTTTGTAGTGTTTCGCCAGGCTTTCCTGGGTTTGCTCGTAGTAGGGCGAGGTGGCGCCGGTCTTGGACCAGGCAAAGATCGCGCCTTTTTCGAGTGAGAGAGACGGATCGGGGACGACGAGGTCGGGTTCGAAGCGGAGCTCGGAGCCGAGGCCGTCGCAGACCGGGCAGGCGCCCGCAGGGGCGTTGAACGAAAAGAGGCGCGGCTCGATTTCGTCGATGGTGAAGCCGGAGACCGGGCAGGCGAAGCGCGCGGAGAACGTGATGCGTTCGTGGGTTTCGTTTTTGTTTTTGAGGATTTCCCTCTCCCCGCTTGCGGGGAGAGGGTTAGGGTGAGGGGCTGCCTCTTGTTCGGCTTTCTGCCGCCCCTCACTCCGACCCTCTCCCCGTGAAGGACGGGGCGAGGGAGAGTTGAGAGGCTTGTCGACGTATTCGGCGATGGCGAGACCGTCGGAGAGCTTCAGCGCCTGCTCGAATGAATCCGCGAGGCGGGTGCCGAGGTCCTTCTTCACGACGATGCGGTCGATGACGACGTCGATGTCGTGCTTGTATTTCTTGTCGAGCTTCGGTGCGTCACCGATGTCGTAGACGGTGCCGTTGATCTTGACGCGCTGGTAGCCCTTCTTCTGCCACTCGGCGATTTCTTTTTTGTATTCGCCTTTGCGGCCGCGCACGACGGGCGCGAGCAGGAGAAGCCGCGTGCCTTCGGGCAGTGCCAGCACGCGGTCGACCATTTGGCTGACGGTCTGGCTTTCGATCGGCAGGCCGGTTGCGGGCGAATAGGGAACGCCGACGCGGGCAAAGAGCAGGCGCAGATAGTCGTAGATCTCCGTCACCGTGCCGACCGTCGAGCGCGGGTTCTTGCTCGTCGTCTTCTGCTCGATGGAGATGGCGGGCGACAGACCGTCGATGTGATCGACGTCCGGCTTCTGCATCATCTCGAGGAACTGGCGGGCATAGGCCGAGAGGCTTTCGACGTAGCGGCGCTGGCCCTCCGCGTAGATCGTATCGAAGGCGAGCGAGGATTTGCCCGAGCCCGACAGCCCGGTGAAGACGACGAGTGCGTCGCGCGGGATTTCGAGATCGACGTTTTTCAGGTTGTGTTCGCGCGCACCCCGGACGTGGATGGTCTTCATCAGTTCGGAGGCGGGGCGGGAATTCGGTTTTGTCGATTTGGCCATGGCATCCGTCTAGCCGAGGGGCTGCCGGACTGGCAATGCAACCAGGCGGCGCGGGCGCACAATATGGGCGGCTGGGAGGGGATAAACCAGGGCCGAGCGGGGGTTGCGGGCCGTGTCAGGTTGCCCCGGAAGCGCTCCCTGCGGGGTCCGCATCGAGCGCGGCGATCATGGCGGCGGCCGTCTCACGGGAGCCCTGGACGACGTCGGAGGCCCCATAGTCCTTGAGGTACTTGGCCTCGGCGTCGGAATGGGCACGGGCGACGATTTTCAGGCCAGGGTTCGCTACCCGAGCCTGGGCGACGATCTGGCCAGCTTCGAAGCAATCCGGGATCGCGACGACGAGGCGCTTGGCCGCCTTGATGTTGGCGGACGCGAGGTCGGTGACGGCGTTGGCGCCAACGGCATCGACGCCACGGGATTTGAGCGCGGCGGCGGTCTCGTCGCGATCGTCCATGACGAAAAGGGGCGTGCCCTCGGCGATCAGGCGTTCGCCGACGATGCCGCCGACCCGGCCGAAGCCGATCAGGACGGTGTGATCGGTCTTGGGGGTGACGTAGGCGATTTCCGAGCGAGACTTGGCCGTCGCTAACGGAGGGTTCGTGCCGGCGGCCGCATCGGGCGCGGCGGCCACCTTGTCGTTGTATTTTTCGACCAGCAGGAACAGCAGCGGATTGAGCATGATCGAGATCAGCGCGCCCGCGAGGATCAACTCGCGCCCTTCAACGGGCAGCAGCTTCAGCGTGACGCCGAGCCCTGCGAGGATGAACGAGAACTCGCCGATCTGGGCGAGGCTTGCGGCAATCAGGAGCGCGGTGCGCATGCCGTGGCCGAACGCGAGGACGATCAGCCACGCGGCAAGCGACTTGCCGAGAATGATGATCGCGACAGTGGCCAGCACGCGTAGCGGGTTTTCGACGACAATGTAGGGATAGAACAGCATCCCGACAGAGACGAAGAACAGCACGGCGAAGGCGTCGCGCAGCGGCAGGGATTCGTTGGCGGCCTGTTGGCTCAACGGGGATTCGCTCAGGATCATGCCTGCGAAGAAGGCGCCGAGCGCGAACGAGACGCCGAACAGCTTGGCGGCGATGAACGCGACGCCAAGTGCGATCGTCAGCACGCCGAGGCGGAAGAGTTCACGCGAACCGGTGTGAGCGATGTGGTGCAGGATCGCCGGAATGAGCTTGCGGCCGAACAGCAGCATCACGGCGATGAAGGCGACGACCTTCAGCAGCGTGATGGCGAGGGCGAGCGCGAGGCCGCCGGGTTGGGCGCTTGCCGCCGCTGCTTCGGAGCTTTGCGATCCGAGCAACGGCGCGATCGCCGGAAGGATCACCAGCGTCAGGACCATGACGAGGTCTTCGACGATCAGCCAGCCGACGGCGATGCGGCCCTGATCGGATTTGACGAGACGACGCTCCTGCAAGGCGCGCAACAGCACGACGGTGCTCGCGACGGAAAGCGCCAATCCGAAGACGACACCGGCGCCGACTGACCAGCCGAAGCCTGCGGCGAGCACGAGGCCCATCACGGTGGCAGACGCGATCTGCACGATGGCGCCCGGCACGGCAATCGTGCGGACGGCGAGAAGCTCGGACATCGAGAAATGCAGGCCGACGCCGAACATCAGCAGAATGATGCCGATTTCGGCGAGTTCGTTGGCGAGGCCCTGATCGGCAACGAAGCCGGGTGTGAAGGGGCCGATCGCGACGCCTGCGAGCAGATAGCCGACGATGGGCGAGATGCGAAGCCTCTGGGCGATCGTGCCAAAGAGGAAGGCCAATGACAGGCCGACGACGATCGTAGCAATCAGTGGGGTATCGTGCGCCATACCTGATGCGGCACCTCCGGAGGCCGTGAGAGCAGTCTGCATTGTGCACGGCGAAACAATCAAGCTCGGGATGAGGTTTGGGGATCAGGGCTTTGGGATGACGGGTGTCGTGGTGGCATTGTTCAAGCTTCGTCATGCCGACGCAGGCCGGCACCCAGACAGGCATTGATTTTGGAGGTGCTGCGCTCTGACTGGATCCCCGGCCTGCGCCGGGATGACGGTGGTTTGTCGATTGGCCGCCGCTAAAGCGAAGAGGAAAAGTTTTTTGCGGGGAGAAACGGCGTTCAGACGTGGCGTTCACGCGAGAGTCAGCAACTGGTCCGCATTCGGCCTTGACGGTTCGGTATCCGTCACGGAAATGAACCGGAGATCATCTTAAAGATGAGGGCAACAACCATGAGCGACGCTCCGTCCCTGCTCAATATCTCGCATCCGGCGCATCCGGTGAACCGAACGATGTCGGTGATCAAGCTCCTGGTGCTTGCGGTGTCGGTCGCGGCGGCGGTGCCGACGGCGCGCAATCTCTATTTCTCGTGGAAGAACGACGTGCCGTTCAATCAGGTCGATCACCGGTTGGCGCAGGCGGATCTGTTCGAGAAGAATTTCGACTGCAAGATCGATTACCGGTCGCTCGCGATCACGGGTGCCGAAAAGATCGACGTCGGCACGTGCAAGAAAACCGGCGACATCTCCATTCGCGTCAGCGGCAACGGCCAGACCAATTACGAGTGGATCGCGTTTGATCGGTTGCCGAAGCCGAAGACGAAGACGGCGGGGCTTATCGATTTCATCGTGTCGCGGGCGTTGGCGGACGAAGCGGTTCGCACTGATGTGCCGTTCGAAGTGGCGCAGGATTCGACCGTCCTTTGCCAGGCCAAGTCGGGCGACAACATCATCCGCGTCGTGCAAACGGGCGGACAATGCGTGCAGGAGACGGTGTCGATGTTTCGCGGTTCTGTCGATAAGAGCCAGCCGGTGCCGTGCGACAAGGCATGTCCTATAAGGTAGAAGTCTTCAGGTGGGCGAAGGCGACTTGCTTTCGTACAGGCTTTCGACTCCGCGTCGCGATGGATCCTCGGGATGAGCCCGAGGACGACATTTGTGGGATGGAGCGTGGTCGTGGATCGCCGCCTTCGTGGCCATGACGAAGGGTGGCGATGGCAGTTGGATTTGCAATGACCGGCGCGTTTCACCACTCTTGTTTTTGCGGCAGGCCGTCAGTGATGTCGTAGTAGTCCGACTTGGAGCCGACGAAGATGTGTTCGGCGATCTTGACGCCGGTCGGCTTATCGAGCGTTCCGGCGGTGATGTAGATGTCGGCCGCGCCCTCTTGTTTCCAGAACAGATTTCCTCCGCAACGCGCGCAGAATCCGCGCCGGCCAAGCTCGGATGATCGATACCAGCGCAACGTTTCGTCGTTGAGGATTTTGAGATCCGCGGCGGCGCAGCGCGTCATGGCCGCGAAGTTGCCGCTCGTCTTGGCGCATTGCGAGCAATGGCAAGCGAGGATGGGATGAAGCTCGCCGGTGACTTCGAAGGTCACACCCTGGCACAGGCAGCTTCCGGTCGCGTGAACGGTCATAAGTTTTGAATTTCCCTGCGATGTGCGCGCCGCTTTGCAAGTGGCGGTCTGTAAATATATTGCGCGGATTTTGATAAATCGCAGGAATAATTGTGATCGCTTCCGCCGAGATGACGTCTTGACGACATGGGATTTGAGGCACACATTTCCTTTTGTGACGGTGCCGCTCTCGCTAGCTGTTCCGGTAAGTGCATCTCGGCCGAGGGGTCGATGAGCTGCGGAATGGAAACGCGAGGCGCCAGAGTTTCATGCGGCGTGTAGGGTCCATGGGATTTGGCGAACGACGGCAGGCGTGACGACGCAACTTTCGAGGAGAGGAGATGACTCCACCGGGTTATCGCACAGGACCTCGAGAACTCGATCGCGGGGTCAACAGCTTGACAGGCATTCTCGAGATAGTGGCCACGGTCTGTTCGGCTGGTATCGCTACAATTTGGATATCTCATACGAGGGCGGCGGTCCGTGTGGCTGCCAGAGCCTCGCGTTCAAAGGCCCGGTTTTAGTCTGGGCATTCCATCGAAGGTAAAACGACCCCGCGCGCATCCGAGGATGCGGCGGGGTTTCGCTTTTGAAGGGTGCGTGCACGATTCCGCCGTTGCGATCCGTCCGCATCCGCAGCAATCGTCGAAGCTCTCGGCGACGAGTGCCGACTTGCTTTCGAGCGCGGGCGATCTCATTCCAGCGACTTCAGGCCAGCGACTTCAGGCGATCACGAAGCTCGGCGGGAAGTTTGCTGAACCAATCCTCCTCGCCACCCGGCGGCGGGAGGACGTGGCCAAATTCGAGGACGCTTGGCCCTGGAATGTCGGAGATATAAATCCAGACCTTGTCTTTCGATACTCCCGCAATCTGCGCCGTCTCATCCGCGATGCGGTTGAGCAGTTGCTCTTTTTGCTCTTGCGTCCGCCCTCCTCGGATGTCTGCGCGAATCCAGATGTGTCCAGATGGGGCGTCACGGCCTCCGATGAAGTGAGATCCAGGCGCGATGTCGGCGAATATCACTTGCACGAAGTATCGCGGCGCGCGTCCCACCTCGTGATGCGCATCCGTGATGCTGCGGGCAATTGCGGTGCGTTGGCCGGCCGACAATTGCCCCGTCTGCGTCCAGCACAAATACGTCGGCATGTCGCGTTTCCTTCAGTGAAAGCGGGTAGCAACTTCAGCCGGCGGGGGCCGTCGCCTGAACGTCAATCCTTATGATTGGTTATGGCGACGAAGGTGTCGTCGTTCTGGCAGCGGCGCTCGTGCATCAGGAAGTCGTAGTAGCCGCAGCGGCCCGAGCCCGGATAGTCGCGGCAGGCGAAGGGGCGCGCCTTGTAGATCGTGCAGCGGCGCAGCTTGGTATCGAAGAACTGGCAGATGCGGCCGTAGTGCTTGTCGCCCTTGCGGCGCATCAGATACTTGTGGCCGTGGCCCTCACGCGTGAAGCGGCGCTTGGCGGTCTCGTATTTCAGGTTGAAGTGCTTGGCGAGGCGTTCGACGTCGCGCTTGTTCAACGCGATGACCGGATACGAGCAGCAGTATCCCGGGCAATTCAAACAATTGTACTGAGCCATCGAGGCTTTGGTGCTCCCGCCTACGCACGCCATTCCCGACAACGGCCATAGATCATGCGTTGCGTCAGTCAAGGAGACATTGTCGGTGCGTGCGGCAGCGGAGCTTTCGGGGTCACAGTGCGGAAACTCCTTGCATGGCCGGGCGGCCTCGCTATATATAGAACAATTAGAGAACATTTGGTTTGCCGTCCGGGATCGAAAGGTCGTGGACAACGGCAAATCTGAGGAAGAAGGCGCGACCGCCAGCCTTTAAGGTCAGGGTGAGATTCCGCTCTTTCCCGAGTGGCGTGTCGATGCAACTCTATAGGTCCGGCTGGCAGTCGCCGCCGGTTTCGCGAGGCGGATGCCATGGCGTGAGAGCCGTGGTCGCGCTCGCGGTCAGTCAAGGAGACGAGCGAAATGGCAGGATCGGTCAACAAGGTCATTCTGGTGGGCAATGTCGGCAAGGATCCGGAGATCCGCCGCACGCAGGATGGCCGTCCGATCGCGAACCTCTCGATCGCGACGAGCGATACGTGGCGTGACAAGCAGACGGGCGAGCGCAAGGAAAAGACCGAGTGGCATCGCGTCGTCGTGTTTAGCGAGCCGCTGTGCAAAATCATCGAACAGTACGTGAAGAAGGGCGCGAAGCTCTACATTGAGGGCGCCTTGCAGACGCGCAAGTGGACGGATCAGAGCGGCGCCGAGAAGTATTCGACCGAAGTCGTGATCCAGGGCTACAACGGCACGCTGACGATGCTTGATGGCGCGGGCGGCGGGCGCGGTGCTTCGGTCGGCATGCAGGAGAGCGGTCCGGATTACGCGTCCGACGGCGGCTTCGGTTCGAGTGCCGGCGAGACGCGGCGCGTGGCCAAAAGCGGCGGCTCGAAGGGCGGCTTCGACAAGGCCATCGACGACGAGATTCCTTTCTGATTGCGCGGGCGAGTCGCGTTCCGCGAGCCGACTCCCAGGCACGATGTGTTCGGCGCGCTCACCGCGCGATGGAATAGAGGGACCGGTCGTTGGCGGTAACGCCGGTGTTCCGCGTTTTTTATGAGCGGGGCTGCCAACGACGCGGAGCGTAAACCTCCGATGTCACCTTTCGGTTTTATGCCGAGGACCTATCGGGCAGCATTCTCCGCTAACACTGATGAATGGGATTCTCGCGATGAGCCCGAGCATGAAATTGGGGGCAAAGCGGTCGCCGTGGATGACCGCCTTCGCGGCCATGACGGAAGCGATGGTCCGGTCGCGTTTGTGCTTCGCTGAGCTCGTCCGAGGATGACGAGGACGCGGGGCCGACGGAGCTTAATGTACTGAAGCGGCGCTCGTTGCGGCGCGAGCGGAAGCCGCGGCCTTATTGGCCTGGAAAGCCTTGTCGGATTGCACTTCGATGAAAAGGTGCTGCACTTCCGGATAGCGGGCCTTGATGGCGCGCTGCAGGCGGGCAGTCACCTCTTCGACGGTCCGTGCGCTCACCCAATCCTCGAAATCGACGCTGGCGGTGACCAGAATATCCTGCGGCGCGAGATGCATGGTGCGGATCTCGTTGATGACGCGGATCGGCTTCTCGGGCCCGACATCGGCTGAAATGATGTCGCGAATGCCGTCCTGAACCGAGCGCGACGCGGCCTCGCCGACAATCAGCGAGCGGATTTCGACCGACATGAAGATCGCCACGAAGGCGAGAACGCAGCCAATGAGGATCGAAGCGTAGCCGTCGGCCTGCTCGTAGCCGCCTAAGTCGGCGATCATGGTGCCAACGAAGGCAATGACGAGGCCAGCGAGCGCCGCGGCGTCCTCGAGCACGATCGCAAACAGCGAGGGATCCTTGGACGCGCGCAGCGCCGCGACGAAACTCAGCCCGGACGGCCGGCGCCGGACATTGAATTCGCCGAGCGCCTTCAGCATCGAATAGCCTTCGAGCGCCAGCGCGACGCCAAGGACGATATAGAGCACGTAAGTGTCGCGGAGCGGATGCGGGTTCAGGACCTTCTCGATGCCTTCATAAATCGCGACGCCTGCGCCGAGCGAAAACAGCACCATCGCGACGATGAAGCTCCAGAAGTACATCTCCTTGCCGTATCCGAACGGATGCTGGGCATCCGCTGGTCGGGCGGCGCGGTGGATGCCGAAGAGAAGAAGAAGCTGGTTGGAAGTATCGACGAGCGAGTGGATCGCTTCCGACAGCATGGCCGACGATTGGGTCCAACCCGCCGCCACGAACTTCGTCAGGGCGATGCCGAGATTGCAGGCAAAGGCCACGATGATTACGGATTTCGATCCGCCGGTATCCACGTTCGCGAGCCTCCTGTGCAGCCGCATCAATCCGTAGCCGATGCGCTAGGAAGGCGTCCAGGGCGGAGTACGTCGCGGGGTACGGCGCGCCGGAGCACATCCTTAAAACAGAAGAGGCCAGGAGCGAACTCCTGGCCTCGGGAAGTGGTCGGCGGGTTTGGGTAGAATTTATTTCAGTGGCACGGGCGCCGACCGGCCGGCGAGCAGGTCGGAGAGATTGAAGCGATAGCCGATGCCGGCCGAGACGATCAGCGGATCGACATCGACTTTGGCGGTGACGCCGCTGCCCTTCCAGTTGGCATCGGTATCGAGCCAGACCTTCTTGATGTCGGCGTTGAGATACCAGCCGTTGCCGATTTCGTAATCGAGGCCGCCCTGCAGCGCGAAGCCCCAGGAATCGTCCAGGCTGATCCGCGGGCCGAGATCGCTGTGGCTGCCGGCAAAATAATGGATGTATTGCACGCCGGCGCCGACGTAGGGCTTGAAGCCGCCGACGGTGTCGAAGTGGTACTGCAGCGTCAAGATCGGCGGGAATGCCCAGAAGTTTCCGAGGTCGAGGCCGTTGATGTCTTTCTTGCCGGTGGCGTCGAAGTTCGCGAAGCAGCAGAAGAGTTCGGCGGCAATGTTCTTCGTGAAGAAGTGCGTGATCGTCAGCGTCGGGATGGCTTCGGTGCTGACTTCGGCATCGTAGCCGGGGACACGGGTGCCCGAGGAATAGACCTTGGCGCTCGAGTCCGGGACCACCGCCGTTCCCTGAAGGCGGATCAGCGTGTCGCCGCTGTAATCACCAGCGTATGCCGGCGCCGTCGCAGGCACCAACGCAAGTGCCCATAGCGTTGCAAGTGCAGCCAAACGCATCGTCTCAAATCCCCCTGCTTTCAATCCAATGTTCAAAGCCGCGCGCGGCGACTCAATTGGAAGTCCTGGACATCGTTATCGGTGCGTTGCGAGTGGACGCCCAGGATGCTGTGGCGCTTGCTTCTGACGGGGGTCAGAGCCGCGCGGTGATCTCTGCGCCTGTGACACGGGCGACACGGCATTTATTGATTCACGTCAAATGCTCGGGCTCCCGACGGTCGGATAACTTTTGGCAACCGGCCGAACGTTCCGGCGCAGGGAGCCATTACGTCCATGACGACAATCGAAGCAGCAGCCGCACACCTCAGCGCACGGAACGAAGAGCGTGTTCCGTCGGATCCGGGCCTCGTCGGTTTTTCCCGGCTTCGAGCACGCGCGCAGTTCATTCGCCTGGGCAATCGATATGCGCTTTCCTCGCTCGGGTGCGGGCATGTCTTCATCGCGGTCAAGGGCGTGGTCGGATTGGAGTCGGGTGTGCCGGGTTCCGATATCCGCGTCGTCACCAATCTTCTTTATCCGGGCGACATTCTGGTGCCCGAGCTGCAGGCGCCGCTGCCGAGCTTGTCGCTGATCTCGCAGAGGCCAGCGGAATTCTGGAAGCTGCAGGCATCCGCCGTCGCCGAAGAGGTTTCGCGCGACAGTCATCTCTGGCACGCGATGTTCACGCGGCTCAACGATCAGAACGCGCGCTCGCAACTGCATGCGGCAGAGATGTCGATTCTGAATTCGGAAGAGCGGGTGGCGGCCTTCCTGATCGAAGCGGGAACGCGGCTCGGCATCGCTTCTGGTGGGTTGGTCGCGTTCGAATTGCCACTGTCGCGCTACAGCATCGCCGATTATCTGTCGCTCAACGCCGATACGATCTCGCGGACGTTTTCGGCGTTCGGTTCGTCGCGGATTATCGAGCGGCGGGGGCGGTTCCAGATCGTGGTGCGCGACTGGCCGGCGCTGCTTGAGAAATGCCCGATGAGCGACGCCATCGTCGCCGCACACGGGGCAGGGCGTCCGCAGCTCGTCCGCTGAAAAAAGCTGTCATGGCCGCGGAGACGGCCATCTTTGACAAGGCTTCAGCATCTCGAGTGGAGCGGATGTAGATGCTTGCGTGGATCCCGGCCTTCGCCGGGATGACGGGAAGCGATCATCCGGCTCACTCTCCCAACGCCGTCATGCAACGAAGGTCGGCACCCAGACAATCCTAGGCAGATGCGATGCGTTTGGTCGGATCCCGGCCTTCGCCGGGATGACGTTTTGGGGGATGGGCTGACTCGCGGTCGCCCTGTCATGCTCGGGACAAGCCCGAGCATGACAGATGGGGTGTGAAGCGATTATTCGCTGACGGCTTCCTGGGACTCGTCGGCTTCTTCCTCGGTGATGCGCTCGACCGAGACGACCTTTTCTTCCGCGTCGGTCTTGAAGATGCGCACCCCTTGGGTGTTGCGGCCGGCGATGCGGATGTCGTGCACGGGGCAACGGATGAGCTGACCGCCGTCGGTCACCAGCATGATCTGGTCGTTCTCGCCGATCGGGAACGACGCGAGAAGGCGGCCGTTCCGGTCGTTGGCAACCATCGCGACGATGCCTTTGCCGCCGCGGCCCGAGGTGCGGAACTCATAAGACGACGAACGTTTGCCGAAACCCTTGCTTGAAACGGTCAGCACGAACTGCTCGGCGGCCTGCATCTCGGCGAAGCGTTCGGCGCTGATGCTGACGTCGCCTGAGACTTCCTCAGCATCGGCTTCGGCGGTGGCTTCGCCTTCTTCCGCATCCTCCGAGCGGCGAAGGGCGCCAGCCTGCTTCAGGTAGGCGGCGCGCTCATCGGCTTCGGCCGCGAAGTGATCGAGGATCGCCATCGAGATCACCTCGTCGTTGTCGTCGAGGCGGATGCCGCGCACGCCGGTCGAGTCGCGGCCCTTGAAGAGACGGATCTCGTCGCCGATCAGGAAGCGGATGCACTGGCCTTCGGCGCTCGTCAGCAGCACGTCCTGATTGGGCGTCGCGATCGCGACCTGGACGATGCGGTCGCCTTCGTCGAGCTTCATCGCAATCTTGCCGTTGCGGTTGATGCTTTCAAAGTCGGCCAGCGCGTTGCGGCGGACATTGCCGGAGCGGGTGGCGAAGATCAGCTCGAGATCGCCCCAGGTGGAGGAATCTTCTGGCAGCGGCAGGATCGAGGTGATGACCTCGCCTTCTTCCAGCGGCAACAGGTTGACGAGGGCCTTGCCGGGCGACTGCGGCGATGCCGATGGCAGGCGCCAGACCTTCATGCGGTAGCACATCCCGCGCGAGGAAAAGAACAGCACGGGCGTGTGCGTCGAGGTCACGAACAACTGCGTGACGAAGTCTTCATCTCGCGTCGACATGCCGGAACGGCCCTTGCCGCCGCGCTTTTGCGCGCGATAGGCGGCCAGCGGCACGCGTTTGATGTAGCCCTTGTGGCTGACGGTGACGACGCAGTCCTCGCGCTGGATGAGGTCTTCGTCCTCGACCTCGCCTTCGATATCGACGATTTCGGTTTTGCGCGGGGTTGCGAACTCGTTCTTGATCGCCTGCAGCTCGCCCTTGACGATATCGACGACGCGGGCGCGCGAGGCGAGGATGGCGAGATATTCTTTGATCTCCGTCGCGATCTTGTTCAACTCGTCGGAAATTTCATCGCGGCCGAGAGCGGTGAGACGGGCCAAGCGCAGTTCGAGGATGGCTTTTGCCTGCTCTTCGGACAGGCGATAGGTGCCGGCTTCGGAAACCTTGTGTCGTGGATCGGCGATGAGCTCGATCAGCGGCGTCATGTCCTTGGCGGGCCAGTCGCGCGCCATCAGCTGCTCTTTGGCTTCGGCGGGCGAGGCCGAGGTGCGAATGAGCTTGATGACTTCATCGATGTTGGCAACGGCGATTGCCAAGCCGACGAGGACGTGAGCGCGGTCACGGGCCTTGTTCAACAGGTGCTTGATGCGCCGGGTGACGACTTCCTGGCGGAAGCTGGTGAAGGCCGAGATGAAGTCCTTGAGGTTCAGGCTTTCCGGGCGGCCGCCGTTGATCGCCAGCATATTGGCGCCGAACGTCGTCTGTAGGTCGGAGTATTTGTAGAGGTTGTTCAAGACCACATCGGCGACGGCGTCGCGCTTCAATTCGATGACGATGCGGATGCCTTCGCGGTTCGATTCATCCCACAGGTCCGAGATGCCTTCGATCTTCTTGTCACGCACAAGGTCGGCGATCTTTTCGATCAGCGTGCGCTTGTTCACCTGATAGGGGATCTCGGTGACGATCAGCGCTTCGCGATCCTTGCGGATGTTCTCGACCTTGACGCGGGCGCGCATGATGATCGAGCCGCGGCCCTTGTGATAGGCGGAGAGAATGCCGCCGCGGCCGAGGATGATGCCGGCCGTCGGGAAGTCGGGTCCTTGGATGATTTGCGTCAGATCGTCGATGCCGATTTCGGGATTGTCGAGGTCGGCGATGCAGGCGTCGATGACTTCGCCGAGGTTGTGCGGCGGAATGTTGGTCGCCATGCCGACTGCGATGCCGCCGGCGCCATTGACGAGCAGATTCGGGAATTTCGCGGGCAGGACCGACGGCTCTTGAATGGTGCCATCATAGTTTTCGCGAAAATCGACGGTGTCGTTGTCGAGATCGTCGAGCAGGAAGCTCGCGACCTTGGCGAGACGCGATTCCGTGTAGCGCTCGGCAGCGGGCGGATCGCCGTCGATCGAGCCGAAGTTGCCCTGGCCATCGACGAGCGGCACGCGCATGGAAAAATCCTGCGCGAGGCGGACGAGGGCATCGTAGATCGCGAGGTTGCCGTGCGGGTGATACTTGCCCATCACCTCGCCGACGATGCGCGCCGACTTGACGTATTTTTTGTTCCAGTCGAGCCCAAGCTCGTTCATCGCGAAGAGGATGCGGCGGTGCACGGGCTTCAAACCGTCGCGCACGTCGGGCAGCGCGCGCGAAATGATGACGCTCATCGCGTAGTCGAGGTATGAGCGTTTCATCTCGTCCGAGATCGAGATCGGGCGAATGTCGCTCGGCTCGCGGCCAGCCGGTTTGTCGTCGTCGTTATTGTCGGTCAAAGGCAGCTCTTTCCGGGATGAGGAGCGGCGGGCGCAAAGCACCGGCAGCCGCTCGGAAAAGGGAAGCTATAGACTAGCAGAAATGAATTCTGAAAGCCACTTGCGCGGCTTCGTGACACGGCTCCACAACCTTCAATAAAATCGTTTGATATCATTGGTTTGCGGGAGCGCATCCGTGCGGGATTACAGCATGAGGATGAGTTCGGGGGATCGGCGCGGGAAATCCGGCGATCGGATGGCGAGGACGCCATAGATTCGCGGCCGGATCGGGCGTTGAGCGATATCTCGAGGACCTCGGCATGACAGGGGGAACAGCACCCCGTTCATGGCGTTCGCAAGCCAGGAACATTTAGCAAAAGCCAATGTCCGGCGCGGGTTCGCCGGGCGGGAGGAAGTTATGCGCGCTGCTGCTGCCGTTGCGACGGCGATCGTCCTTCACGTGCTCCTTCCGGGACCGCTTCTCGCGGCCGATGAGAAGGGCCAGGAGGCATTCAACAACAACTGTCGGACCTGCCATTCGTGGAAGGAGGGCGACAACCGGCTCGGCCCGAGCCTGCATGGCGTTGTCGGCCGCAAAGCCGGGACGGCGCCCGGGTTCGGCTTTTCGGGAGCGATGAAATCATCGGGCATCACGTGGGATGATGCATCGCTCGATAAGTTCGTCACCAATCCGAATGGGCTTGTTCCCAACAACAACATGAAGCCGTTCGGCGGCATCGCCGATGCGGCGACGCGCAAGCAGATTATCGACTTTCTGAAGTCCAATCCCGGTTGAGTGTTGCCTCGCGTCACTCTCTACTTCACCGTCATGCCGACGAAGGTCGGCACCCAGGCAAGTATCATCATCTGTCAGTCGAGATTTGAGTGGATCCGGCCTCCGCCGGGATGACGTTCTGTGTTCGATTGTCATCCCGGCCGAAGCGAAGCGGAGAGCCGGGACCCAGGGCGACGAGCGGGATGCGGACGACAGATCTGGGTCCCGGGTCTCGCAAAAGGGGCTCGCCCGGGATGACAGTTAGGCGAAGCAGAGAATTTTCATCGTATTTGGCGATGTGTGGTCTCGCCCTCTGGGCAAGGGGAGGGGCAGCGGCTATTCAGATGTTCGCTAAATCCCGAAGGAATCACGAAGGCGCCCATGACCCGCATCGGCTTTTATTCTGGCTCTTTCGATCCCGTGACGCTCGGACATACTGACGTGATCCGGCGGGCGACCGGGCTTCTCGACAAGCTGGTGATCGGCATCGGCGTCAATCCCGGCAAGGCGCCGCTGTTCGATGATGCCGAGCGGGTGGCGATGCTGAAGGAGGAAGTCCTGGCCATCACCGCGGCGACGAAGACCAAGATCGAGGTCGTGACGTTCTCGGGGCTCGCGGTCGATGCGGCGCGCGCCAACAAGGCGTCGATCATCATTCGCGGGCTGCGGGACGGAACCGACTTCGACTACGAAATGCAGATGGCCGGCATGAACGGCGAGATGGCGCCCGAGATTCAAACGGTCTACGTCGCGGCATCGCCGGCGGTGCGCCATATTGCGGCCAATCTCGTGCGCGCGGTGGCGATGATGGGCGGCGATCCTTCGCCCTTCGTTTCGGCGAGCGTGCTGAAGCGACTGAAGGCGAAGGCCCGCAAACAATCGTGAGGCGCGGCCGGAGAACCGCCCGCGCCATTTACCCCGCTGCAGTGCCTATTCGGACTTGTCTTTATATGTGCCGGAGAAAACCGTTTCGGTGATCGGGACGTAGAAGTATGTGCCGCCGCCCTTGGCATTCTGGAATTTTCCTGTGCCGCCCGTGTTCGTGTAGCGATATTCCTTCAAGTCGGAGCCTTCGTCCCAGGTGAAGGTTCGCGTATCGCCGCTCTTGAAGTGGTCAGTGCCGGTACCGACACCCTTCCAGGTGCCGTCTGGCATATACTCGTATTTGCCGATGCAGTCGGAGACGATGGTTTCGCGCGCCGTGTCATGGGGAACGGTGATGCAGCGGCCGGTGTAGTCGGCGATCTTGTGCCCCTTGGCGACTTCTTTCTCGTCCCACTTATCCGTCATGCAGACGATGACGCCCGTTTCCTGCCCAGTTGCGGCCGTCGTCGGGGACGCCAGCGCGGATATAAGGACTGAAGAGAGGACGAAAGATAGCTTCATCAGAACACTGTTCATATTTGATCCTCCGCTTTCGTTTTGCAAAATTATTCAGCAGGCGCCGTGCGTGCGTTCAGCGCGTCCGGCGTTCGGAATACTCATTATTGATTTCATGTCGTGAGGGCCGCAGAACCCGCGCTCCCTCGACGCCGAGACTGGCCGATCGCGGGTGTTCGGCGAAGTGTGTTACCGTGTCAAACAGCCGGCCTGAGCAGCAGGATTGTGCTGTTCACGCGCTTTCTGGAGCGTATGCGTGACGGAAATTCAGCCTCGTTGCTGGAGCGAATCCGAGCGGGCCGCGATCCGCGAGCAGCTGGCGCGCATCGTCACAAGTCAGATATTCCAGCAATCCCGCCGGCGGGTACGGTTTCTCGAATACATCGTCGATGAGACGCTTGCCGGTCGGGGCGACAGGATCAAGGGGTATACGATTGCGCGCGAGGTTTTCGACCGCGGCGACGGGTTCGACCCCAATGTCGATCCGGTCGTGCGCATCGAGGCGGGAAGGGTTCGCGACCGGCTGCGCGAATATTATGAGACCGTCGCCGGAGGCGATCCGATCCGGATCGAGCTGCCGAAGGGGACTTATACCCCGACGATCGAATTCCGGAATGCTGTCGCACCGCGCGACACCGAGGCAAAAGTATCCGATCAGTCGTCGCTGCAATCGGAGAAGGCTTTGGAAAGGGCGTTTAAAGGTTTGCTAGCGCCGACCATGCGGCCGCAGTTGGTGCTTTTGGCGTTTGCGGCTGCCGCCGCCTTGGTGATCGCCGGTGCACTCGTCTATCGCTCGTTGGATGTGTCCGCGCCCCGAACGACGGACGCGCATGTAACGGCCGACTTTGAAAGCGTTCCGGCGATTGCGGTTCTGCCGTTCACAAATCTGTCGGGCGATCCAAAGGAGGATTATTTCAGCGACGGATTGACGGAAGATATCCTGACGGCATTGGCCCGCTCACGAGATCTTCGCGTCGTCGCCCGCAACACGACATTCCAATACAAGGGCCAGCCCGTCGACGTCCAGAAACTCGGACGGGACCTGAAAGTCCGCTACGTGCTGCAAGGCAGTGCGCGGCGCGTCGATAATCGCGTCCGCATCACGGCGCAGCTGCTTGATGCGGAAACGAGTTCGCATGTCTGGGCGGAAAAGTACGATCGCGAAATGGCGGACGTTCTGCTCGTGCAGGATGAGGTCGTCAATCAGATCGTCGGCAAAGTCGCCGGCAGCTACGGCGCAATCGAGAGCACGGAAACAAAGTCGGCGCTTCGCAAGAGCCCCGAACAGGTTCAGTCCTATGATCTCGTTCTGCGGGCACGGGAAATTTTGCAGTGGAATTGGACACCGGAGATTTTTCACGCGGCGCGAGACTTCCTTAACAAGGCTGTGGCACTTGATCCGTCGAATTCGCGAGCACGGCGGGAGCTTGCATGGATTGCGGTGATGGGCTGGGTCTTCCGTCTCGATGAAAAGCCGGTGCCCCCGGCTGAGATCGTCGAGCTGGCGACGAATGCGGTCGTGCTCGACCCCGCGGATGCCCGCGCACGCATGACCGCGGCGTCCGCCTATTTCTTCACCAAGCAACTCGACCGCTTCGGACACGAGGCGGATCAGGCGCTCAACCTTGCGCCTTACGATGCCGAGATCATGGCCACACTTGGATGCATGATCTCAGCCGCCGGAGATCATCAGCGCGGGGTCGCGCTCGCGAAAAGAGGAAATGCGATCAACAGCGACGCCGCGATCGGCTGGTATCATTCGACCGTCTATACGGCGCTTTATCTCGCAGGCGATTACTCCCAGGCTCTCGAGATCGCCAAGCAAGGTATTCAGGAGATGTTTTACGTCTATCTCGAAATCATTCCGATCTATGGGCAGCTTGGAATGAAGCGAGAGGCCGCCGAAGCCTGGCGCAGCATGCAGAAGCTTTATCCGGGAGCGACCGCGCAGAGTTTCGCGGATTGGTGGCGGCTATGGAACATCCACGAGGATGAGGTCGGGCGACTGATGGACGGGGTCTATAAGTCCGGCATTTTCGGGCCCGCCGCCAAGGCCGGGCAATGACCCTGGGGCGCGGTGTCGCCCCGTCGGCCGCGGGGGGGCCTTCGAGCCTTGCGGTCAGGCCGTCAAATCGCCATAAGGGCGGCAACACTGCCCGCCGCAACGCCAAGGGGCGGGGCCGGAGCGCACAAAACGCCGGCGAAATGATCAATCCACGAGGAAGCGCCATGGTTCGATTTCTATCGTTCGTCTTTGCATCGCTGCTGGCGATGGGCATGTTTCTGGGTCAGCCGGCGCGTGCCGACGGCGACAAGCTCGTCATCGAATTGAAGAACGGCAAGGTCGTCATTCAGCTGCGGCCCGATCTGGCGCCGAAGACCGTCGCGCAGATCAAGGCGCTCGCCAGTCAGGGCTTCTATAACGGCATCAAGTTCCATCGCGTGATCGACGACTTCATGGCGCAAACAGGTGATCCGACAGGCACGGGCATGGGCGGCTCGAAGCTGCCGGATCTTCCGGCGGAATTCTCGGATGTGGAATTCAAGCGCGGCACTGTGGCGATGGCGCGGACGTCGGACCCGAATTCGGCAAACAGTCAGTTCTTCATCTGCTTCAACAGCATCGGCTGCGCCGGTCTCAAGGGCCAATACACCGTCTTCGGAGAGGTGATCGACGGCATGCAGTACGTCGACATGATCAAGCGCGGCGAGCCGGGCTCGGGAACGGTTACGAACCCGGACGTGATGCAAAAGGTCTACGTGCAGTAATTGAAACTCCATCTTCCTATCGCCAAGTGGCGCTGGGAAAACATGCTGCGGCTCGACCGTCTTGCGGCCGCCCCTCACCCTCGCCCTCTCCCCGCAAGCGGGGCGAGGGGAAGACCCTAGAAAGGACTTTTGGAATGGCCGACTACAAAGATCCCGAGAACACGCTGCTGATCGAGACGAGCAAGGGGCCCGTAGTGATCGAGTTGCGCCCCGATCTCGCGCCGAAGCATGTCGAGCGCATCAAGCAGCTGGCGCGCGAAGGCTTTTACGACGGCATCGTCTTTCACCGCGTAATCGACGGCTTCATGGCGCAGACGGGATGTCCGCAAGGTCGCGGCACCGGCGGTTCGTCCCATGGCAACTTGCCTGCCGAATTCAACGCCGAGCCGCATGTGCGCGGCGTCTGCTCGATGGCGCGGGCGTCCAATCCGAACTCGGCCAACAGCCAGTTCTTCATTGTGTTCGATGACGCGCGCTTTCTCGACAAGCAGTACACGGTCTGGGGCAAGGTGATCGAGGGGATGGACAACGTCGACAAGATCAACAAGGGCGAGCCGCCGAAGAGCCCGGACAAGATGATCAAGGTCCGCGTCGCGGCGGACGCTGCGTGATGGCGGCGCCGGGCAACACTTGCGAAGGCGCGCGGTGCAGCGCGCCTTTTCTCATTCTGGTCTGGGCCGGTCTTGCGGGTGCGGCGGGTGTCGCACTGTCAGCGGCGACCGCGCATAAGGTCGACAGTCCGGCGCTGGCGACGGCCGCGAACATCCTGACGCTGCACGCCGCGGCTGCAGTCGGCATTTTCGCCGTGGCGTTGCGCAGCATGCGGCCGAAGCTCTGGGGTTTGGCGGCGGTGCTGATGCTTTTCGCCGCCTCGCTGTTCTCGGGCGAGATTGCTTTTCACACTTTCACCGGCAATGCGTCGTTGCGATTCCTGGCGCCGGTCGGCGGCTCGGGCATGATCCTGAGCTGGCTGCTGGTTGCGGTGGCAGGACTCTTCAGCGCGCGGGGCAAGTGAGCTGGAGCTCCGAACGCGCTTGCGATGCTCGCTGCGTTCGGGGATAACGGAGTGTGTGAGCTGGCGTTAAGGGTCGCGGTCTTCCGGTCTTCCTTTGACGCGGATCATCGTTTATGCCGCGCCGATGCGTACCGATCTCTTCGATTTCGAACTGCCCGACAGCGCGATCTCGCTTTATCCGGCCGAGCCGCGGGATAGCGCGCGGCTTCTGGTCGTGTATCCGGTCAAGGGCGGTTGCGCGCGCGATGACGCCGACCTTGAAGACAAGATCGTGCGCGATCTGCCGAGCCTGCTCCGTCCCGGCGATGCGCTGGTGTTCAACGACACCAAAGTCATTCCCGCAGCGCTGGCAGGCGTTCGCGTGCGCGGCGAGACGCTAGCGAACGTCGATTTCAATCTGACGAAGCGGGTGAGCGATAACACCTGGCGTGCGTTTGCGCGGCCGGCTAAGCGGCTCGAAGCGGGCGATCGCGTGCGCTTTGGTCATTCGGGCGAAGTCTGTCTGCAGGGCAGGCTCGATGCGACGGTCGCGGCAAAGGGCGAGGCAGGCGAGGTCGAATTGGCGTTCGATCTGTCGGGTCCGGCACTCGATGAAGCCGTGGCGTCAATCGGGTTGATGCCGCTGCCGCCCTACATCGCGCTGAAGCGTGTGCCCGATGCGCGCGATCGCGAAACATATCAGACGATTTATGCCGAGAAGGACGGCGCGGTGGCGGCGCCGACGGCGGGTCTGCACTTCACGCCCGAGCTGTTCGCGGCTTTGGACGCACGTGGCGTCTCGCGCCACTTCGTGACGCTTCACGTCGGGCCGGGGACATTCCTGCCGGTGAAAGCCGAGGACACCGACGAGCACAAGATGCATTCCGAGTGGGGCGAGGTTTCAGCCGAGACCGCGGCGGCGCTGTATGAGGTCAAGGCGCGTGGCGGGCGTATCGTGGCTGTCGGCACGACGTCGCTGCGATTGCTCGAAAGTGCGGCGCGAGACGACGGCACCATCATGCCATGGTCGGGCGAAACAGCGATCTTCATCACGCCGGGATATAGGTTCAAAGCCATCGATGTGCTGATGACAAACTTCCATCTGCCGCGTTCGACGCTTTTCATGCTGGTCGCGGCGTTTTCAGGTCTCGGCACGATGCGGGCGGCTTATGGTCATGCGATCCGGTCCGGCTACCGTTTCTATTCCTATGGCGACGCCAGCTTACTCATGCGCGCCGACGACGGCAGCGAACGATCATGAAAAACGGCCCGGCTTCTCTTTCGCAGGGTCGATTGGTATGGTCGCCCGATGATCGCATTCACGTCAGTGTCCGCATCCAGTCCGGTGAAAGTTCCATGACATTGAGCAATCTGATCGCTTCCCTTCGGCCGAGCGCACTTGCGCTGATGACGGCCGCATTCGTCTTTGGCGCCAGCGCGCCGGCGTCCGCCGAGGCGGCGTGCACGTCGGTCGATACACCGCGGTGCATGGTGAAACTGCCGACCGGCATCGACATGGCCTACATCGAAGTCGGCCCGGCAGACGGCAAGCCGGTGCTTTTGATCCATGGGCTGACCGACAGCGTGCGGTCGTGGTCTTTGGCGATGGATGCGCTGCATAAGATCGATCCGAGCCTGCACATTCTCGCCGTCGATTTGCGCGGGCACGGCCAGAGCAGCATGCCGGATGCCAAGGCGTGTGCCTCAGCGCCCGAGACCTGCTACCGCATCTCGGATCTTGCCGGCGACGTCGTCGCGTTCATGCAGGCGAAGGGGATTTCGAAAGCCGATCTCGCCGGGCATTCGATGGGATCGTTCGTCGTGCAGGAGATCGCGATTACGCATCCGGAGATGGTCGGGCATGCCGTTCTCGACGCAACAGGTGCGAAGAGTGTCGGCAACGCGGCGCTCGGCGATTTCGTTTTGAAGCAGACGATAGAAGGCGCGTGGAAACCGGCGCTGGAGGCCAAGGGCCTGGCTTATCCGTCGGGCGTTTATGAGCTGACGCCGCTCGATGCCGATCCGAAGGCGATGGAATGGATCGCGGCCAACTGGACGCTCGATCCGGCCGCCGAGCCGTCGTTTCTCACGCCATACACGCCGGAGACGGCGAAGGTTCGGCTCGGCACCTGGATCGGGGCGACGAAAGGGCTATTGGCGCAGGACAACACCGAGCGCCTTAAAACTCTGAAGGTTCCGGCGCTGGTGATGTGGGCGACGCAGGACAGCATTTACCTTGCGAAGGATCAGGACGAGATCAAAGCGTCGCTGAAGGAAGCGGCTGCGAAAGCGGGAACGACGTTCTATTGGAAGGAATACGGCAAGAAGCCGCTTCCTGCTTCCGGTGCGCAGGAAAGCGACATCGGCCATAACATCCAATGGTCGGCGGCGGAGACGGTCGCGAAGGACATTCACTCATTCATCACGACCGGCGCGCCAACGCTCGATCTCGTCTACAGCGATGAAGCACCGAACGTCACCAAGCTGATCGTCGAGCCCGGCAAAGCCGTGGTCGAGAAGATCTCGAACTGAAGACTGAAACGGCGCTGTCTGTCCAATTCGCGGACGGCGCCATTACGATTGACCGCAAGGCATGAACATCGAGATACCGGCTTCCGCCGCTCCGACGGCCAACCCCGCATTCGCCTACCGGCTTCTGAAACAGGACGGCAAGGCGCGTCTCGGTGAGATCGTGACGCCGCGCGGGATCATCCGCACGCCCGCTTTCATGCCGGTCGGCACGGTCGCGACCGTCAAGGCGCTCTATCCCGAACAGGTGCGCGACGCGGGCGCCGACATTCTGCTCGGCAATACCTATCATCTGATGCTGAGGCCCGGTGCAGAACGCATCGCAAAGCTCGGCGGCCTGCACAAGTTCATGCGTTGGGACAAGCCGATCCTGACGGACTCGGGCGGTTTTCAGGTGATGAGCCTCGGCAAGATCCGCAAGATCACGGAAGAGGGCGTCACGTTCCAGTCGCATCTCGACGGCTCGCGGCACATGCTGTCGCCGGAGCGCTCGATCGAGATTCAATGCCTGCTCGGTGCGGATATCCAGATGCAGTTCGACGAATGCATCGAGCTGCCGGCCGAGCGCAAGGAGGTCGAGCGGGCGATGGAATTGTCGTTGCGCTGGGCCGAACGGTCGAAACGGGCGTTCGAGATGCAACTTTCGTCAGGCGGTGCGCAGCCAGGGCAGGCGCTGTTCGCGATCGTGCAGGGCGGGACCGATATCGAGCTTCGCCATCGCTCGGCCGACGCGCTCGTGCAGATGGATTTTCCGGGTTACGCGGTCGGCGGCCTAGCGGTCGGCGAGGGGCACGAGGCGATGATCGCGACGCTCGGCGAGACCTTGCCGCATCTGCCGTCGGACAAGCCGCGCTATCTGATGGGCGTCGGCACGCCGCTCGACCTGATCGAGAGCGTGCGCCTCGGCGTCGATATGTTCGATTGCGTGATGCCGACACGGAACGGCAGGCACGGTTACGCTTTCACATGGAGCGGGCCGCTCAACATGCGGAACGCAAAGTATGCCGAGGACAGCGCGCCGCTCGATGTGGAGAGTTCGTGTCCGGCGGCGCGGGATTATTCGCGCGCCTATATCCATCATCTGATCAAGTCGGGCGAGTATCTCGGCGCGATGATCCTGTCGTGGGTCAACACCGTGTTCTATCAGGATCTGATGGCGGCGATGCGGGCGGCGATCGCCGAGGGCCGCTTCGACGATTGGGCCACGGAAACGAAGGCGCGAATTACTCCTTCTCCTCAATCGGCTCCATCGCCATGAGGCTTTCGCGGTGGGCGACGCGCTCGCGATGGATCAGATAGAGGCCGGACGCGACGATCACGAGCGAGCCGATGAAGCTCCAATGGTCCGGCCGGTCGCCGAACACGGCATAGCTTAGCGCGAGCATGCTGATCAGCTCGATGTAGATGAAGGGCGTGACGGTCGATACCGGTGCGATGCCATAGGCCTTGATGATGAGGAAATGGCCGCCGCCGCCGAGGGCGCCGAGCAGAAGCAGCAGCGCCCAGGCCTTGGGGTCGGAGAACCAAACCCACTCGGGAATTGCAAACGGGGCGGCGCCGACCGCGCCGATGAAGGCGCCGTAGCTCAGCGTGACAAGCGGTGCGTCGAAAACCGACAGCTTACGCGTGACGATCATCATCAGCGAGTAGGCGAGCATCGAGCCGAATGCGAATACGAACGCGGGGTCCAACGCGGTAAATCCCGGACGCACGACGACGAGGACGCCGATGAAGCCGACGATAATCGCAGAGATGCGGTGCCAGCCGACGTGCTCGCCAAGGAACGGCACAGCGAGAGCAGCGACGACGAGCGGCGTCAGGAAAGTGATCGACAGGGTCTGGTCGAGGCGCAGATATTTCACGGCGAGGAAATTCAGGATCGTGGTCGAGACGAGCAACGCCGAACGCACGAGTTGAAGTTTCAGGTTGTGCGTTATCAGAAGCTTCGGCATCGCCGCCGGTCCGACGACCACGGCGGTCCAGAAGATCTGGCCGAGAAACCGGATCCAGACGATTTGCGCGATCGGCGCGTTGAGCCGCGTTTCGAGATACTTCGCCGTCGTGTCGAGCGCCGCGAACAGCGTGACGGCGATGCACGTCAGGAGGATAGCCTTCAGGCGATCGGGCATTTCGCAACGCTTTCGCGAAGGGACATGAGGCTCGCCGCACGGGCGCGCAGCGAGCTTGGCCAATCGGCGTATCGGGTAATTGGTCGGCCGGCCGGTTCGTCGGAAGCGCCAGCCGGAAAGGATCTGCTTTGTTACTTCTTGAGGAGTGCGTCGCGCTCTTTCACCAGGGCGTCAAGTTTGGCTTGCTGGTCGGCGATGCGGTCGGCGTTGCGTTCCTCGTCCTCGGCGCCTGAATAGCCAGCGGCCTGTTCGACGAGCTGGCGAAGATTGTCGCGAAGGATGGCGATGCGCTGTTCGATCTCGGCGAGAGCTTCAGTGTCGGCCATAATCATTCCTATTCGTTTCGGGGCGCGCGCGCTCTCGAGCCGGAGGCGGCGCGTTCGGGCGTCATATAGCGCGCCAAAAGATCGGGGACCACCGGCGTTTGTAGCGGGGCTGCGACCATCGGTCAGAAGGGCAGACGGAATGAGGGTTGCGGGTTCCATGCCCCGTTTCTATAAGCACGCTTCGGCGCGCGGCGTGCCCAGTCCCTCGGATCGAGGCGGCGGCGGTCTGGGCCGGGATCGTGATTGGCGGCATGTCCGCCTAAGTCATTGATTTGGTGTGATAAGGGCCCGTAGCTCAGCGGTAGAGCATCTGACTTTTAATCAGAGGGTCGTTGGTTCGATCCCAACCGGGCTCACCACCAGATCAGTGTGTTGCGACAGGCATCAACGTTCCGTACGGCGCGGCCAATTCGAAATTCTCGAGCAGCGACGGGGTGCCAAAGCTGCGAAATTTTGGGTGAGCGCGCGTCCCCGCGTCGCCGCCATTATGGTTGTTGACGCAATTCGACAACTCGCGTGATCGAACATCCGTATAGGGACCGTCAGCAGCGCGTCCCTTTCCCTCGGACGCGAAGACTGGTTTGCATTCCCCCCATGCACCAGTTCTCAGGGCGTCGGTCATCACCCCCCCCCAAGAAAAGCCGACGCCCCCACTTTCCCTTAACTTGTGCAAGTCAACTGATTACCGCGAGCGCTACAGGGCGCTGGGCGGTTTCCCGACCTGGTAGCTGCGAGGTTGAGCAATTCCTTTGACAGCATCAGACGATTGGAAGATCGTTATGAAGCGCTGGACGGGGCCGGACGATGTCTGGAGTGTCCCATGCGTACAGGAACTTTTGCACCGACCTTGTTTGCTTTTGCGCTTTGCTCTTTCGTGAATTCAGCTTCCGTTGGTTCGGCGGACGCAGCGAACTTCGCGGCGCCAATGCTGAAGCACCAGAGCGCTGTGGTGAAAGTTCATCATCATCGCTACTGGTATCCCGGATACTACGCACCATACCCGGCCTATGGTCCATATTACTATGGGCCGCCAGCAGTCGTGTATGCGCCCCCACCGCCTGTCGTGTACTACCCCGGCCCTCGCTACTACCCCGGACCCGCCGTATATGCTCCATACAGCGACTTCGTGGTTGAACGTCCGTACGGTTCTTACTACGTGGGCTGGTAAAGCAGTTGAGGCTCCGCCTTCGCCCAGTCATACTGAAAGTCGTCTGGGGCCGTGGTTGAGCAAATGTGCGGAAGTTCACACAAGTGGCATCATGGCGAGACGTGCATGCGTTCTCGCAGCGTTTGGTCGTGACCTATAACGAAGTCATTTCCACGAATAGACGTGCCTGCAGCGATATGTGCCGACAAACGCGGATACAATTTAGGTGAACTGCAATGAATTCAGAATTCCTCGATCGGTGGGCTCCTTACGTTCTGAGCATTTTGCGGATTGTTGCCGCGATACTGTTCTTCGAACACGGACTGCAAAAACTTTTCGGCATCCCAGAACGCATGGGCGGCGCATCCGGGCCTGAGCTGTTCTCGCTGATGGGCGCGGCGGGCGTGCTGGAACTTGCCGGTGGCGCTCTGTTGGCTGTCGGGTTCTTCACTCGGCCGATCGCGTTTCTACTTTCAGGTGAAATGGCCTTCGCCTATTGGATGGCGCATGCTCCCAAGAGTTTCATTCCGCTGTTGAATGGAGGCGACGCGGCGATCCTTTATTGCTTCGTGTTCCTTTATCTTGTCTTCGCGGGGCCAGGGCCGTGGAGCATCGACGCAAAGACGCATCGCGATTGAGCGCGGCGAAGCGCGGCTGATCGAGGCAAGACGTCATCGTTATTTCGGGCGGCGTTGCGATTGGCGATGACGCGTCTGTGCACTGCTGCGCGGATTAGCGCGTTTGGGGCATTGCTTCCGTATCGGTTGGAGCTTTGGCGATCCAATCGGCGATGCGGGCGATGACGTCGTCGTCGGTGTAGTAGACGCCGTGGACGAGCTGGGCGTCGGTCTCGATCATGCGCTGCAGGAAGGAAATGTCGGAAGCGGTCAGCACCATCTTCGACAGGGTCTCCGTAAGGTCGCCGAAATTGCGCACGAACCAGTTCGAGCGATTGTTGAGCGCGCGCTCGGTGGCGTCGGAGTCCAGTTCCTCAAATCGCATGAACTCGGCGGGCACGCGTGTCGGCATCTGCTCCGGCGGCGGAATGCGATAGGCATAGCCTTCCAGGCCGAATGCCAATTGCTGGATGACGTTCCAGCCTCGTTCACGAACGATGTAGTTGGCTGCGAGGCTCGGAAGGGTGAAGAGCGAACGCAGGGTCCTCAAGACAGCGCGAACCGGCGAAAACAGTGCGGAGAAATAGGCGCCTCCGCCAATGGGCGCGAGAAGCGCCGCGAACAGATACATCAGCCCGATGAAAAAGATACTGGTTGTCAGCAGCGTGGAGGCGAGAGCGGATCGTGATGTCGCGACATAGGCCTGGAAGAGTTTCTGACCTTCGGGACTTTCGACCCAAGCGCGGAAAGAAGGATCGACGGGGCCCTGGGGGGTGGGGAATAAAATGGAATCGAAAGATTGGTTGACGCAAAGTTCGGGAGGCATTGGCGGCAAATTCGTTTTTTGCGGTGCGCAGAAGGCGGCCGCGCGAGAAGCGGCAAAGCGGGCAATCATTTCGTCCTTGTCGCCCAGCCGATGCAGAGTCGTGAATCCCATATAGGTGCTGCTGGCAAACAGCCATGTCGTGAGCGCGTAGATGATCGCGACCATGATTTTTCCGCGCCGGGGAAGCATTCCGAAGGTGGCTTTGCCGTGAAGTTTTTCGACGGTCTTGAGTCGCGAAATGAAGCGCTTGCGGCCGTCGTCGAGAAAACCGGTCCAGCCGCTTTTCGGCTTCAGAGGGTTGGCGGTCGCGTGGAGGTGGTGCAGGAGCTGCCAAGCTTCATCGAATTTGCTGGTGAGGACGAGAAAGAAGGGTGAGCGAACCTTGGTGGCTTCCCAGAAGCCGGGCCGACGCCGCGTGAAGAATGCCCGGTATATCGTCCATCCTGTAAGGGGCAGCAGGATAAGAGCGGAGACGTCGATGGGGAGCGCCATGACGTTGGCTGGCTCTCCGTTAGGCCGCGGCATGAAGACGAGATCTTTCCAAATGCCCTTGTCATTGTCGACGGCGCCAAAAAAGAGCAGAGCCCATACGGCCCAAACGAGGAACAGGGCGAAGATGGTGCGGCCGGCGCCGATGAGCGAACGGCGCCGTCTCTTGCGCTCGAAGGGTGAAAGTGTGTCGAGGAACGGTGTTCCTAACGTTGTGACGGTGCCGTTGATGCCGCCGGGATGACCTGTCTGGCGGTAAATCGTTGGAAGGGCGTCGGTGACGATATTGCCGCCGTGGCTGTGGGCGACGACATGACAGGTCCAGCCGGCGTGCTGCAGATCACTGACATATTGGGCAAAGTCGGTGGCGCTTTCGACGCGATCGGCCCACTGGTTTCTGCCGCTCCAGCTGAAAGGCCCCGCGGTGGGATCGGCGTGCGCCCAGCAGCGGGCCGATGATCCGCGCGCTTCGAGGGCGGCGTTCAGTTTGGTGCAGAACGTTTCACCGCGGTCGTACCATTGGGCAATGCCATCGCGCGGACCGGAAAACGTTCCGTGCACAAGAACGACCGTTTCTCGATCGGCCATGACCGCCCCGCACCCACACGATCCTCTGTATAGCGATCATAGTTTCGCGCGTCGATGACGAACCGCGGCGGCTGGTTCCCCGAAAGACCGATTTCAATTCGCCTTCAATAATTGAATGTTGCGAAAGAATTTTGAGAAATTAATCGAAATGCTCTGTCCGGTCATTCTTTTGTCCCAAATTCTGAATTACTGAAGCAATCGCGGGAATTCGAAAATGCTTCACGTCGGTGTTCCAATCACACCGCGTTCGAGCGCATCCGGGGCCCGCCATGCCATTGCGTACAAACTCGCAAACTCCCTTCCTTGATCTCGAATATGACGCCGAGCAGACGCTGTGGCGAAAGGCCGACAGCGATCGGGGCACTGAGCTGCTTCGGATCCTGAGCGGCGAATTCAAAAGCGCGCTGCGCGAGATGCATCGTCACGTCATGCTGCGTAACGTGCTGCGACGGTCGCAGAATCTCGCGCAGATTCAGCTTTTTGTCGGGTTCGGAGGCGGGTATTCGGAGATTCTTCCGATCGACGACATCCTGGCCGAAATCGTCAAGGAGGGGGCGGCGGGTGACGGCGATCTGCAAATTCTCTGTCGGTGGAGCGTCGATCGAAACGGAAAGCCGGTCTTTCCGCATCAGCCCGGCCGGACGATGGAAGCGCGGCGGACCATCAAACTGGAAGAGCTCAGGATGCAGTCGGAGAACCTGATCGCCTGGGCGGACGACTGTGCTGCCGAGGCCGATATGAAAGGCGGCACCTGGCTCAAACGGCGATCCGAAGATCCGGCATGGAGCCAGCAGCTGCTGAAAGCGTACCGCTGAGCGCGGACGCTTTGCGTCGCTGTGATCAGTTGCAGTTGATATTGTAAGCGGCGATGCCTGCCTGATTTTCCGGATCGTTCGGCTTGATCAGGTAGACCATCTCTTTGTCGCCGACGAATTTCATCTCGCCGGCATAGCCGCCATAGGAATTGGTGCCGTTGATATAGCCACAGACGGCGCGCGTTTTGCGGTCGATCGTTACTTCTCTGAAACGTGCGGATTCGGGATTTTTCAACATTCCCGCTGCGGTCTCCTTCACGGAAGCAATCCTGGCCTGTAACGCCAACTCTTGGAGGCGCGAGGCCTCGGCGATTGCGGCCTGGATTTTGAGACGGCTGTTTTCTTCGGCACGCCGCGCGATGTAGTTGGAGACGGGGAAATAGAGAGCGCCGATGATCAAGGGTGCCAGAAGAAGCAAAAGGATCATCCAGGTGTTGGAACCGGTGATCGCGGGCTTTGCGGCTGGGACTGCTTCTTCGCTGCCTTTCCAGCGGCGACGGCCAAATTCATTCGACATGTGCGAGAGACGATTTGAAAGTTAATCGGCTGATCGGATCGTATTGTTTCGCCCCAATAAAATATGAGGAACGGGGCATAGCTCTTTTGGCATAGGCCCTCTTAACGGGCGGCTAAAAGGTTCGATACAACCTGCCGACGGCAGCGGGCCGTGCATTGTCATCCGCTGCCATTTTTGGAAAAAGCTTGCCATCCGTTCGAGATTGAAACGCCAGGGGATTTGCCATGCCTTACGTTTCGAATGCCGATTTGCCGCCGTCGGTTCGCAACCATCTGCCGCCGCACGCGCAGGACATTTATCGGGCGGCTTTCAACAATGCTTACGACGAACACGAAGGCGATCCGCGCCAGGAGGAAGCCTCGCATCGGATTGCGTGGGCCGCAGTCAAGCGGTCTTACCGCAAAGAAGGCGACGCGTGGGTGCCGCGATAGCGAAGCACCCGGCAGCTAGCGTGTGAGGCAGAGGCCGGGGATTACCGCGCCGGTGAGATAGACGCTTGCAAACCCGGTGAGCGCGATGGCGGATCCGGTCGCCCATCGGAGCGATGGTCTGGCGTTGATCGTTCGCAGGAAGGTCAAGCCATTGGCGGCGGCGAAGACGGCGGGGACGGTGCCCACGCCAAAGCCCGCCATGAACAGAAAGCCGTTCAACGCTGAGCCGGTCAGCGAAGAGAAAAACACCGCGCCATAGAGCATCGGGCAGGCGTTGAGCCCCCAGGCGACGCCAAGCGCCAATGGTCCCACCGTCGGCCTTTTGCGAAGCGGCAGCGCCGCGGTTTCGAGGGCGCCGCCGACATAGGAAATACCACGGTCGAGAAACGCAAGACGCGGCATCGCGCCGGCGATGACAAGGCCCATCCAGATCAACGTGGCGGCCGCGGCCCATTGCATGATCTGAAAACTGATGCCGCCGTGGGCCGCCGCGAAGCTGCCACCGATCGCACCGGCGACCGCGCCCATCGTCGCGTAGGTCGCCACGCGGCCCGCCTGCATCAAGGCGAGCTGCCGGTTGCGCTGTCGCGGAGTCGATGGATCGAGCAGCAATAGAGCACCGCAGGCAATGCCGCCGCACATCGCGGCACAATGGAGTGCGCTCGCGAGCCCGAAACCCAACCCGGAGAGGGCAACAGAAAACGGCATGGCGCTCACCGCTCGCTCTTACGGTCCGGCGTTGGCGGATCACCGTCCTCGATCGCGCGCCAGCTTGCACCTTCCAGATCTTCGAATTGATTGTTTCTCAGCGCCCACAAGAAACCGGCGAGGCCCATGAGGCCGAGCGCCAGGGCGGCGGGAATGAGCCATGCGAGAGAGGTCATGCGTGTCTCCCGACCGGATGAAGCCGAAGCTTTTTCGTCCTGAGGCGGATGGCGTTCGCCGTCACCACGATCGACGAGGTCGACATCGCAATCGCGGCGACGAGCGGCGTGACGTGTCCCATCATCGCGAGCGGGACGAAAATAACATTATAGGCGATGGCAATGGAGAAATTCTGCAGCGCCATGCGGTGGGCCGCCTGCGCGACTTTTATGGCTTCGACCACTGATCCGAGACGATCGCCTTGGAAGACGGCATCGGCGGCGGCTTGGCTGATGTCGGCGGCGGAGGCGGGCGATATCGAGGCGTGACCGGCGGCGAGGGCCGGGGCATCGTTCAGGCCGTCGCCGACCATCAAGGTATGCAAGCCGCGCGCTTTCAACTCGCCGAGGTGGTGCAGTTTCTCGGAGGGGCGGAGCGCGGCATGCCAATGCGATATTCCGGCGGCGGCTGCAGCCTGCGCCACGGCTTTCGGCCGGTCTCCGGACAGCACCTCGATTTGAAAACCGGCGCGCACCAATTCATCGACTGTTGCGCGCGCGTCGGGGCGAAGTCGGTCGATGAAGCGGAAGCCTGTTATCTCGCCGTCGGGGGAGCGATACCAGAGAGAGCCATCGGTATGACGGTCCGGCGACACGCCGACCCATTGCGCCGATCCGAGCCGCTCTTCGCGTCCGTCGTGGGCAAAGGATAGTCCGGAGCCTGGAACTTCTTGCACGGCATCCAGCGCGTTGATCGGCAGCGTGCGATTGCGGGCGGCCCGAACGATGGCTTGCGCATAGGGATGGCGGCTTCCGGCCGCAAGCGAGGCGACGCGCGTCAGCAGGGCATCGGAAATCATCTCGTCGTCGGCAAGCTCGATGCGTTCGAGGGTCAGCGTGCCGGTTTTGTCGAAAACGATGCTGTCGAGTTCGGCCATGCGCTCGAGGCCGTCGGCGGATTTGACAATGACGCCGCGATCGAACAGGCGGCTGATGGCGGCAACCTGGACGGCGGGAACGGCGAGAGCGAGGGCGCACGGGCAGGTGATGATCAGCACCGAAATCGCGTGCGTGAGCGACAGTTCCCAGCCGCTGCCTGCGAGCATCCAGCCGATGAACGTCAGCAGTCCGGCGATATGGACGGCGGGCGCGTAGATCTGTGCCGCCCGATCCGCGAGGCGGACATAGCGGCCGCGGCTTTGCTCGGCGGCGATCATCAGCCGCCCGATCTCGGCGAGAAGCGTGTTTTCGTCGGATGAGGTGATGGCGACGTGCAGCACGCCGCCGCCATTGACGGTTCCGGCGCTGACGTGATCGCCGGGATTAACAGAGCGCGGCACGGTCTCGCCGGTGATCAGGCTTTCGTCGATGTCGCTCGTGCCGGAGACGACGGTGCCGTCGCCGGGAATGCGTTCGCCGGCGGTGACGACGACACGCATTCCGGGGGCAAGATCGCGGGCGGCAATCGCGCGGACGGAGCCGTCGGCGTTGACGACAGTCGCGGCGAGTGCGCGCAGGCTGAGAAGATTTTCGGCGGCGCCTTTGGCGCGAACGCGAACGTTTTCATCGAGCACGCGGCCGATGAGAAGAAAGAAGACAAGCGTGACAGCGGCGTCGAAATAGACCTGGTCGGAACCCCTGATGGTCTGGAAGACGCTCATGCCCGCCGCGAGCAGGATGCCGAGCGAAATCGGCACGTCCATGTTGAGGCGCCGGGCGGAAAGGGCTGCAATGGCGGACCGGAAAAACGGCTGCCCGGCGTACGCGATCGCGGGCAGTGCGATCAGCGCCGAAAGCCAATGGAAGAGATCGCGGATTGAGCCGTCCATGTCGGAGGCTTCGCCCGACCACACCGATACCGACAGCAGCATGATGTTAGCTGCGGCGAAGCCGGCGACGCCGAGGCGTGGAATAAGATCGCCGGCGCGGCTGCGCGAGGCGGCCGTTTCCGGGCCTTCGACGAGTTCGGCGGCGCAATAGCCGACGGCGCTCAGTGCGGCTACGAGTTCTTTGGGGCCGATGCCGTTATCGTTGGCGGTCTGGTCGAGGGTGACGGTGATCCGGCGGGCGGAGAGATTGGCGCGCGCGGCGACGACGCCTCGGACCTCGCACAAGGCGTTTTCCACGGTGCGAATGCAGCGCCCGCAGACGATGTCCGGCGCCGAAAGCGTGATCGTCGAAAGGTTCGTGCGATCGTTCAGGTCCGCTTCGCGTTCAAGCCTGGCGGAAGCATTCAGGGCTGCTTCCATAGGTGGACCTTCGAGCGGTAAAGGATTTCGCTTTTGGGATCGCTGGTGCGGGCGGCTTGCAACGAAATTTCCCAATTGCCTTCCGCGAGGCCGGCAACGGCAAGCGAATAGGTGCCTTGCCCGATGTCGGTCAAAGTGACGGCGCGGTCGGCGATGTCGGTTGCGGGACGGCCGAGCGTTCCAATAATTTTCAGGCCTTCGACGCCATTGCCCTGGCGATCGGTGAGGGTGAATTTAAAATTGCCGGATGAGCTGTCGAATTTCGTCGTTTCCGTCCAGCCCAACTCATCCTGGCGGCGTTCCTCGGCGATCCGATCGTTATAGTCGAGGCCTTCGCGGTAGGCATCGGGTGTATCGCCGGCGAAGGTCGAAAGGGCCTTGTAGATCATCAAACTATCGACGGCGGTGACGGCGATGAAAAATCCGACCATGCCAAACAGCACGTGCCATCCGTTGATGCCGCCGCGTGTGCCGACTGCTTGCTTCATGGCGATGGTCCGCTGAAGGTTGTGACGCGCGAGGCGGTTTTTTCGTTCTTGGTGTCGGTGACCGTGATGGTCAGTGGCATGGCATCGCTTTTCAATTCTTTTCGTGCCGACGGGGGCAAGGAAACGAATAGCTTCACGGCACGAACTTCTGCAGGCGCAACGACGATCGTCGGATCGGAGCCGTCGAATTCGACGAAACTTACCTTGGCTTCCGGCAGTCCCGAGACGGTGATCTTGAATTGCTCGGCGTTCTGCAGCTTGTTCGTTATTTTGACGGTATAGCCGTTGCGAAGGCCGCCGTCGCTCAACACGACGTAGAGGGGGTTGCGGTCCGGAAGGACGTTGACCTGCAACTCGGCTCGATTCATCAGCGACCACGTCATCAGGCCGCCGATCGCGGAAATGAGAATGCTGTAGAGAATGGTGCGCGGCCGTATGATGCGCCATCCCTCGCGCGGTCCCTTGGTGGCGCTCTCAAGATTGCGCACGGTCGTATAGGCGATCAATTCCCGCGGGCGACCGACCCGATCCATGATTTCGTTGCAGGCATCGATGCAGAGCGCGCACTGAATGCATGCGAGCTGGGCGCCGTCGCGGATGTCGATTCCCATCGGGCAGACGGTCACGCATGCCTTGCAATCGATGCAATCGCCGCGACCTTCCCAGCTTTGGTCGCGTTTGTGCGCGCCGCGCGGCTCGCCGCGAATGTCGCGGTACGAAATGAAGAGGGAGTCTTTGTCCAACATCGCGCCTTGGATGCGCGGCCATGGGCACATGTAGATACAGACCTGCTCGCGGGCGAGGCCGCCGAGCAGATAGGTCGTCATCGTGAAGATGCCGAGGAACGCATAAGCGACATAGGGCGCGGTTCCGGTGGCCAGTTCGCCCGCAAGCGTTGGGGCATCGCGGAAATAGAAGATCAACGCGCCGCCGGTGAGCACCGAGATCAGCAGCCACGACACGTGCGTGGCGAACTTTTTCCAGAGCTTTTCAAGCGACCAGGGCTGTTGATCGAGGCGCAGACGGGCATTGCGATCGCCTTGCCAGAAACGCTCGACCGCAATCATCAGATCGGTCCAAACGGTCTGCGGGCAGGCATAGCCGCACCACATGCGGCCGGCGACTGCGGTCACGAGAAACAACGCCAGCGCCGAGACGACCAGCGCGCCGGTGACGTAATAGAATTCCTGCGCCCAGATCTGGATCGGTCCGAGCAGCAAGCGCTGGTTGGCAAAATCGAGAAGAAACGCCTGATTGGGAAGGCCGGGCCCGCGGTCCCACCGCAGCCAGGGCAGGATGTAATAGATGCCGAGCGTGACGACGAGCACCGTCCACTTGACGTTGCGGAACGTGCCGTGCGCTTCCTTCGGATAGATCTTCTGGTGAGACACGTAGGTGGGCGGCGGCTTGCCCTCTCCCGATTGCGCGGGAGATGACTCGGTGATGAACTTGTTGTGGCCGCCCATCATGGTCATTTAGGTGCCTCGGACTTCTCGTCTTTATGGTCTTGCGGTTCTTTTTCTTGAGCCTTGCCGTCTTCGGCATTGCTCGGCTCGGGTTTGCCGCCGCCGAGCGAATGAACGTAGACAGCGACCATCTCGATCGAAACGGGATCGAGGCGGCCGGTCCAGGCCGGCATGACGCCGCCGCGTCCGGTTTCGATGCTGCGCATCACGGCTTGCTGGCTGCTGCCGTAAAGCCAGATGGCATCCGTCAAATTCGGTGCGCCGATGTCGGGATTGCCCTTGGCGTCGTCGCCGTGACACGCGGCGCAGTTGTCAGCGAAAATCTGCTTGCCGCGAGCCGCTGCGGCCGCGTCGACGTCGAGATGAGACAGCGAGCGGACGTAATTGGCAACATCCTTGATTTGCGCCGGCTCCAGGATCTTGTCGAGGCCGAAGCGCGGCATCGCAGTATCGTGCGTGTCGGGGTTTCCGGCGCGCGCACCGTAGGTGATCGTCTTCTGGATCTGCTCGAGATCGCCGCCCCAGAGCCAATCGTCATCGTTAAGGTTGGGATAGCCGACCGCGCCTTGCGCGCCACGGCCATGACATGGCGCGCAGTTGTCGCCGAAGACGGCGGCTCCGCCGTCACGGGCAAATTCAAAAAGCTCCGGGTTCTTCTTTATCTCAGCGATCGGCGTGGCGGCAATTTCGGCGCGATATTTTTCCTGCTCGGCGGTCGCGGCTGCGACGTCGCTTGTCGCTTCGGCGCGCTGGCTGTGGCCGATGACGCCTTGGGTATAGCCCGTGAGCATCGGCCATGCCGGATAGACGATCCAATACCCGAATGCCCACACGATGCAGGCGTAGAACGTATAGAGCCACCACTTCGGAAGCGGTTTGTTGAGCTCCATGATGTCGCCGTCCCAGACGTGTCCCGTCGTCTCGGCTCCGGTCGTTTTGTCGATATGCTTGTCGCCCATGAGCCTCACCGCTTCTCGGTATCGTCGTTCAGGCCGATCGCCGACTTGGCCACGTGATCGAACGCTTTCTTGTTGGAAGAGCGGAAGGCATAAATGAATGCCCCGATCATCAGGCCCATGAAGATTGCCATCGAGGCAAGCTGCGTAACGACTTGGATTTCGTCATAGGTCATCGCTGCACCTCACCGGAGATTGGGGCCGCTGGCGTCGAACTTTGTAAAGTCGACGAGCGTGCCGAGCATTTGCAGATAGGCGACCACTGCATCGAGTTCGGTGGGCTGCAGGTTGTCGCCCTGCTCGCCGTCGAATTTGCGGATCTGCGCTTTCGGATAGCGTTTCGACAGTGCCTTTGCCTCGGGCGAGTCGGGCCTGATTTGCGCCAAGACGTCCGTCTTTGCGTCGGTGATCATCTCGTTCGTGTAGGGAACGCCGATGTCCTGCATCGTTTTCATTTTTTCGGCGATGTTGCCGTAGTCGAGCGGCGTCTTCTCGAGGAACGGATAGCCGGGCATGATCGACGTCGGGACGACCGAGCGCGGATCACGCAGATGCTCGACATGCCAAGCGTCGGAATATTTGCCGCCGACGCGCGCCAGGTCGGGGCCGGTGCGCTTCGATCCCCATTGGAACGGATGGTCGTACATGCTCTCGGCAGCGAGCGAATAATGGCCGTAGCGCTCGATCTCGTCGCGCAGCGAACGGATCATCTGGCTGTGGCAATTGTAGCAGCCTTCGCGGACGTAGATATCGCGCCCGGCAAGCTCAAGCGGCGAATAGGGCCGCATGCCTTCGACTTTCTCGATCGTCGATTTCAGCCAGAACAGGGGTGCGATCTCGATGATGCCGCCGATGGAGACGACGATCAGCACGGCGATCAACAGGATGAGCGAGTTCTTTTCAAAGACTTCGTGTTTCATGGCCCGTCCTCTTATTCTGCCGGAGCGGCAAGAGCGCCGGGACGGAATTCAGGTGCTGCAGCGACGCCGGGCTGATCCTTCAGATCGACGGGCTGATCGCCTCTGATCGTACGCCAGACGTTGTAGGCCATGATGATGCCGCCGAGCAGGAACAGCACGCCGCCGGTGGCGCGGATGACGTATGGCCAATGAAGCGCCTCGACCGTTTCGATGAAGGAGTATTTGAGGAAGCCGAGGTGGTCGTAGGCGCGCCACATCAGGCCCTGCGTGATGCCGGCGACCCACATCGAGGTGATGTAGAGAACGATGCCGATGGTCGCGAGCCAGAAATGCCATTCGACGAGGCGCATGGAATAGAGCCCTTGCCGCTTCCACAGCCACGGCACCATGCAATAGATGGCGCCAAACGAGATCATGCCGACCCACCCGAGCGCGCCGGAATGAACGTGGCCGATGGTCCAGTCCGTATAATGCGACAGCGAGTTGACGGCCTTGATCGACATCAGCGGGCCTTCGAACGTCGACATGCCGTAGAACGCGACGGAGACGACGAGGAGACGGATAACGGGGTCGGTTCTGAGGCGGTCCCAGGCGCCCGACAGTGTCATCAGGCCATTGATCATTCCGCCCCATGACGGCATCCACAGCATGATCGAGAACGTCATGCCGAGCGTCTGGGCCCACTCGGGCAGCGCCGTATAATGAAGGTGATGCGGTCCGGCCCAGATATAGAGGAAGATCAGCGACCAGAAGTGCACGATCGACAGGCGGTAGGAATAGATCGGCCGCTCGGCGCGCTTGGGGATGAAGTAATACATGATGCCGAGGAAGCCCGCGGTCAGCAGGAAGCCGACAGCGTTATGTCCGTACCACCATTGCGTCATCGCGCCTTGGACGCCGGGGAAAAGCGGGTAGCTCTCGGTTCCCAGCCACGATACCGGCAGCGCAAGATTGTTGACGATGTGAAGCATCGCAATCGTCACGATGAAGGCGAGGTAAAACCAGTTCGCGACGTAGATGTGCGGCTCGTCGCGCCTGGCGAGCGTGCCCAGAAAAATCAAAAGATATGCGACCCAGACGATCGTCAGCCAAAGGTCGGCGTACCACTCGGGCTCGGCGTATTCCTTGCCTTGGGTTATTCCAAGAACATAGCCCGACGCTGCGATGACGATGAAAAGCTGATAGCCCCAGACGACGAACAACGGCACCCAACGGCCGGGAAGGCGGGCCCGGCAGGTTCGCTGCACGACGTAAAGCGAGGTTGCGATCAGGGCATTGCCGCCGAACGCGAAAATGACGGCCGAGGTGTGAACGGGCCGCAGGCGTCCGAAATTGGTCCAGGGCAGATCGAAGTTCAGCGCTGGGAAGGCCAACTGCCAAGCAATGATATCGCCGACGAGAAAACCGACGACACCCCAGAATACGCAAGCGATCGTGGCGACGCGGACGGGGGCATCGAAATAGCCTTCTGCCTTCTGCGCCTGCGGGTTGGTCGGATGCGAGAGAATATAGAAGAGGGAGGCGACACTGGCCGCGAGAAGGAACAGACCGTGCAGCCGCATGCCGCCGTCCGTGCCGGCGAAGGACAGGATCAGGCCGATGATGGCGAATAACAGCGCACTGCCCATCGCCAGCATATCATTCATGCCGGCCCATTCTGCGGACGTGTCTCGCACCGTTTCCTCCCCGAGGCTGCGTCATTGCGACGTCATTGTTGCTTCGGTCTGGATCGGTCGATTGCAAATGAGCGGCCTTGACCTTCATCAAAGAGGAGGCGCGAGTGACGCTGTTGCGCAGGCAGCGGGCCCATCCGGGGTGGCGTGAGGCCGGGCAGCGAGGCCGGGCGCGGCGGGGATCATTGCGAAAATCCTTGGTTCGCTAAGATCCGATCGGAAGCGGATATTCCCGGCGGCTCGGCTCGTTACCTGGGAGGAATATCTATATAAAAGCTCGTTGTTCAGAAATCCCAACGAGGTGAGGAAATGCCGACCTATAAAGGCGAATGCTTCTGCGGAACGGTCAAGCTCGAAGCGACGGGCGCGCCCGAAGCGAGCGGATATTGTCATTGTAACTCATGCCGTTCGTGGTCGGCATCGCCCGTCAATGCCTTTACGCTCTGGAAGCCTGAAGCGGTGCGCGTGACGGGCGGCGCCGAATTCATCGCGACATATCAAAAGACGCCAGTCAGCGAGCGGAAGTACTGCACGAAGTGCGGCGGCCACGTCATGACGAACCATCCGCCGCTTGGAATGGTTGACGTCTTTTCGGCGATGCTGCCGACGTTGCCGTTCCAGCCGACCGTGCACGTCAACTATGCCGAGACCGTGCTGCCGATGAAGGACGGCCTGCCGAAGCTCAAGGATTTTCCGGCGGAGTTCGGCGGCTCGGGCGAATTTGTTCCGGAGTAACTCGAGAAATTCCGGGATGCGGTCAGGCGGCGCGCATGAAACAAAGCCGGGGCTTCCTGCGTTCTATCCGACATCGATGCGGTGGGCCTCGTCCCGCCAAGGAGGATAGAATGAGAAAATACATCGGCCTCGCGGCCGCAGTTGCCGCTGCTCTGCCGCTCGCGACATTTGCGACGACCGCGGATGCACGACATTTCCGGGGTGGGCATGCCTGGCATGGCCATCATTATAGCCATGGGTACGGGCACGGCTGGCACCGTGGTCGCGGGTATTGGCATAACGGGCGCTGGATCGCGCTCGGCGTGGGCGCCGCAATTGTTGGCGCTGCCGCTGCCAATAGCTATCGCGATTGCTATTGGCGTAACGGCTATCGCTATTGCGACTAACGAACTAGCGGCGCTCAGCCCAGAGTTATACCAAGTCCCGGTCTTAGCGGACCGGGGCTTTTTTGCGCGAACGCGCGGGGACCATGCCACTTTTTGCACAACAGCCTGTGCATTACTCGTTTTGTGTGGACTTCGTTCTCGCTTGGGATTGGCCCATCAGAATCACTCGTGTTGACTGAATTTCGGTAGCGAGGGGTTGCGTCATGTTCAGCACAACAGTTCCGAAGTTGGCTGCTTCTGCCTTTGTCGTTCTTGCATCGGCGAGCGGGGTGGCAGGCATCGCGAAGACGACATCGGTCTCAGGCGATGCGCAAGGCATATCCATCGGTCTCGATGACAATTCGTTGCTGGTTGCGACCTTAGCCAACGGCGAGGTCGAGACGCATTGGATGACGCGCGCGGGCTGCGAGCGTGTGGCGTCGGCGGTCGGGGCGGGACAAACGGTTTCCGGTGTGCGTGCCGACGGCGTCCGGATATCGATTACCGAAGCCAATTGCAGCACGCGGCGCGTCCAGATCATCAATCCGGACCGGACCTTGCTGAGTTCGGCGCAGGCGAGAAACTAAAGCCAACCCACATTCATCGAAGGCTGCGGTCAGGCGCTCAGGTGCGTTGCAATGCGGCCGGGCGAGATTTGCTTGGGGCAAAGGCTGCGCCATAGTCGACCGCCGCGAGCCGCCGATATTCCGAGGCTGTCAGCGGTCCGCCGCGCGCCGCCGCTTCCGTGCATGATAAGCATTCGGCGGCCGGGCCGGACGCGCGAGCGATGACTGCAACCCGGGCCGATGGCGGTGCGGAGATCGGCAACTGAATTCGCTTGTCGATGCGGACGATCCATAGTGCCAGCGATCTGGCGCCAGCCCCTTTCACGAAGATCGGTCCGGTGACGCGCGAGGCGGCGCTCGCCGACGTTTTCCCTGCGTTGGCGATCGCTCTGCGCAGCCGATCATGGCAATCGGAATCGCGGGCGGCGAGTTCGTCCTCGAGGCAGAGAAGGGCGCAGCCGTCGAGTATCCGTTCGCCCGCTGCGTTGGCGTGCAGAATTTTACCGGCGGCGTCGGTGAGTATGATGCCGACTTCGCTGCCGTCGAAGCTTGCTGCACTGCCGTTGCGCGCAAGGGGCACCGCTCCGAGGAGTTTCGACGTCGTCGCGGCGGTATGGAAGTAGGGCGACAGAGCGGACAGCTTGGCAGTGTCCTCGGGCAGGAACATGCCGGTGTCGGCGGATCGCATGATCATAACGGCCGAGAATGTGTCGGCGGATTTCATCAGCGGGATTACTGCCATATCCTTCAGTCCTTGGGGCTGCAACGTGCGCCGGTACCAGAAAGAGTTGGACAGCTCGGACTCGTTGAAAAGCGATCCGGTCGTGAAGGTCTTGTCGATGCCGAGCAACCAGATCGCGGGAACGGTCGGACTGTAAGGTGCCGTCTCGACGAGAGCCCGCTCGAACTTGGAGTTGATGTTCCAGCTTGCTTCGATGCGAGCGACGTCTTCACCCGGAGTTTGAGCGATGATTGCGGCAGCGCATCCCTTGATCAGGTTTGCGGTGCCGCGAAGGACCGACTTCCAGCGGCCGGGGTCGACGGCGCAATCGCAAAGATCGGCGATCAAATTGAACGGGGCACAACGCGCAGCGTGGTCGACCTCTGCCAATGACGCCTCTCCGCACACAACATAACTTTATAAAATCATCGGTTAGGTGAGCTATTTCTCGGCGGTCGGCAAGCCCGTCAGCATCATCCGTTTGGGGTAGGCGAGCGAAAGCTTGTCGTACCGTTGCGGCGAAACTGCGGATTTGATCCGTATGCATCCCTCTTTGGATTAGGGGCTGCCGAGATTTTAATCGGTGTTCAGATCATTCCACTGCGCCGATCCAGCCTGCGTCAGGCGGCGTCGCGGCCGGCTTCATCTCCGGCGTGCAGGATTTTGCGAATGACGTCAGCCGGTTCGGGGCGGTTGAAGAGGAAGCCCTGTACTAAAGTGCAACCGTATTCCTTGACGGTATTGAGCTGCTCGATCGTTTCGACGCCTTCGGCCGTAGTGCGCATTCCGAGGGTGCGGGCAAGATCGACGATGGTTGCCAGAATGGCGCGCGCTTCCATCGAAACGGCAAGGTCCCGCACGAACGAGCGATCTATCTTGATCTTCTGGAACGGCACCTTCGTCAGCGAACTCAAAGACGAATAGCCGGTGCCGAAATCATCCATTGCGATCTCGACGCCGAGTTCGCAGATCTGGTTGAGCGTATTGGTCGCCAGCTGGATGTCCTTCATGATCATCAACTCGGTGACTTCGATCGTCAGACGGTGGCTCGGCAGTCCGGATTCGGCGAGAGCCGCCTTGACGGTATCGACGAAGCTTTCCGTCTCGAGTTCGATGGCGCTGATGTTGACGGAAACGCTAGTGTGCTCGGGCCATGACATGGCTTCCAGGCAGGCCGCGCGGATGACTTTGGCGCCAAGATCGGCGATCATGCCGATCTCCTCGGCGATCGGGATGAAGTCGGCGGGTGATGCAAGTCCGAGGCGCGGGTGCCGCCAGCGCAGCAGGGCTTCAGCGCCGACCGGCGTCATGGTCTTCAGGCTGAAGATCGGCTGGTAGTGCAGTTCGAAATCGTTGTTGTTGATGGCTTCACGCACTTCGGATTCGAGCAGATTGCGGGCCTTGACCTTGGCATCGAGCTCGCGCTCGAAAAGCCGGAAGGTTCCGCGCTGATCCTCCTTGGCGGCGTAGAGCGCAAGGTCGGCGAGGCGGAAAAGCTCGTTTGGATCGCAGCTGTCGTCGGGCGCCATGGCGATGCCGATGCTGCCGCCGCAGACGACATCCTTCTGGCCGATGCGGATCGGTTCGTTGAGGATGCCGATGAGGCGCTGGGCGAGCTCGGCTGCGTTCGAGGGGTGATCGAGGTCGATGATCAGCACGGCGAACTCGTCGCCGCCGAGGCGGGCGACGGTATCGGTTTCGCGCAGCGACGACCTCAGCCGGTCGGCGACGATCTGCAAGAGTTCGTCTCCGGCGGCGTGGCCGAGGGTGTCGTTGACGACCTTGAAGTCGTCGAGATCGAGCAGCAGGAGGGCCATGCGGTCGCCGCGTTTGGCGCGCGCCATCGCAAGCTGCATTCGCTCGGCCAGCAGATGCCGGTTTGGCAGCGACGTCAGCGCGTCGTGACGCGCCATGTAGGCGGCCTTGCGATCGGCCTTGCGCCGCTCGGTGACGTCGATGGCGGCGATCAGCAACGCGTTCTGGCCCTCATGCACCAGCGGGCGAACGTAGACTTCGACTTCGATCGAGCGGCCGTCGCGGCGATAATGTTTGAAGAGCTGCGCTTCCTCGGTCGGCAGCAGCCGGTTCGTGCTGCTGTCGAACGGCAGAATGAGTTCGCCGGTTTGAATGTCGCGCAGCGAAAGACGCGAGAAATCCTTGCGCGAGTAGCCGTAGTGAGAGACGGCTGCGGTGTTGACGGCGAGGATGTTCAGACGTTCGCGGCCGACGACGAACATCGGCAGCGGGTTGTTCTCGAACAGCAGCCGGATCGAGGCCTCGCGCTGCTTCATCTCGGTGATGTCGATGCGCAAACTGATCAAGCCGCCTTCGCTGGTGCGGCACTCTTCGATCAGGTAACAGCGGCCGTTGTCGAGAAGCTGCTCGTGGGGAGCGGCGGGGGTGCGCAAGGTCTTGATGCGTTCGGCGAGCCAGGCTTCCTCTCTGCCGAATGCTTCGGGATACATCTGCCGCTCTAGGCCGATGCGAACGGCGTCTTCGAGGCTGCCGCCGACGTAGATGGTGTCGAGGGCGCGGTGGTAGATCTGAGCGTAGCGCTTGTTCCAGGCGACGTAGCGATTGTCGGCGTCGAGAATGACGATGCCTTCGGGGAGGATCTCGATGGCTTCCTTCAGGCGGCTATGGGCCTTTTCGAGTTCGGCCTTCTGTTCCGACATCGCCTGTTCTTGGGCTTTGAGATGTTCGTTCAACTCATCGCGCAACGCGATTTCGGATGACAGCCGCTCCTGCAGGCGGCCCTGGGAGTCCGTCGTTTCGGCCAGCAGCATGACGATGAGAAAGACGGTCAGAAACCGCAGCTGCATCAGCTGGATATCGGTCAGCCACGATATGGCGGAGGACTCGAAATCGGTGTGAAATCCGGCGGCGGTGAAAGTCAGGAAGATGGCCGACATCATCAACGTGGCGGCCGAGGTTGCGTTCGGTCCAAGCCTGCATGCGATCAGGACGAGGATCGGCAGGACGATGAAGCCGAGCGGCGTCTGCGGGACGCTGACCACGAGCGTCATCGCCAGCGTGAGCGCTGCAAACAGTGCGTAGGTTTCCCACGGGGCTGCGGAAGCCGCGTGAAACCGTCGTTCCTGGCGCAGCCGGACGAGCGCCGGCGTGACCGTCAGCAGTCCGAGCAGATCGGCGAACAGCCAGGAGGAAAATACGCGCCAGGTGACAGATTCCAAGGTCAGCGCCGCGACCACGGCAGCAGCGATGGAGGCAATGGCGCAGCCCACGACGGCGGCGATCAGGAACGACGTCACAAAGTGGAGGCTGCGAAATTCGAACGGCTGCAGTTCCCGCATCTTGAGAATGCGGAAGGCGATGTAGACTTCAAGGCCGTTCGTGAGGGCGAAGCCGACGTTGGCCAGCGGCACGCGATGGGCGAACACGTTCGCAATGACATTGGCGATGAACGCGAGCGCGAAGATCTGATGACGTCGCCACGGGCGGTTGGCCAACATGACCGCGGCCAGCAAAATGCCGTTCGCAGGCCAGATCGTTGCGATGCCGTCGGCATCCTGGGTGAATGCGCCGCAGACATAGGCGGTCAATCCGAAAGCCGCAGCGACGAAGATGGCGTTGGTCAGGCCTTCCGTGTCTTCAGCGTACACAGTGCGCGGTCGAGCGAGATTGCGGACCCTCGTAACTGCCATGACTTACGCTTTCGTCCCCGATCGGGCGGCGGCCCGACTACTCCCGTTTCAGCCTTCAATTCCGGGACGTGCGAGACCGGGAATTGCTAAGAAAATCAGCTACCTTTCGGATTTCCATCGGACCAAGCTGAAGCGTTTTCATTAATTTTGGGTCAAAAGTCGGGGGCGGAAACATCTCGCCCGGAGCATTTTGATTGCGTCAAAACACGCAAGGCCGTTTTTCGGTGTGCTGGCCTGGACGCGAAGCGCAAATCTAAAGGGTTTATTGACGAACCGTACCGATCGGGGGCTGGAAGCGCGAAGCCATGAGCGTGCGACAGTTCGCAGTTGCAAAATCGGGCAGCTCGCGGCCTCGACTTGGAACCGCTTCTATAACATATGCAGTTGTTTAGACAGCCGAAGTTCGCTTGCGCGGTGCAGCGAAACTCAGCATGGGGCAAGCGAGCATGGACGCGCGAACCGAGCATTTCGACACCGCCGTCGCGGCGTCGTCGAAGGCATTGAGCCCGGGCCAGATCCGTCTCGTCCTGATCGCGCTGGCGATGGGCGGGTTCGCTATCGGAACTTCCGAGTTCGCGGCCATGAGCCTGTTGCCGTACTTCGCGGCGACGTTCGGGATCACGGAGCCCACCGCGGGACACGCGATCAGCGCCTACGCCTTGGGCGTGGTCGTCGGTGCGCCGGTGATTGCGGTGCTCGCCGCCAAGTGGCCGCGGCGAAAACTGCTTCTGGCGCTGATGGCCTGCTTTGCGGTCGCCAACGTGCTGACGGCGTGCTCGCCGACGTACGGGATGATGGTCGCGTTTCGCTTCTTGAGTGGCCTGCCGCATGGCGCCTACTTCGGCGTGGCGATGCTGGTCGCGGCCTCGCTGGTGCCGCCCAATGCGCGCGCGCAGGCGGCTTCGCGCGTATTGATCGGCCTTACGATCGCGACGATCATCGGTGTGCCCGCGGCGACGTGGATGGGACAGGTGCTCGGCTGGCGCGTCGGCTTCGGGATCGTCGGGCTGCTGGCATCGCTGACGATATTCCTGGTCTGGACGTTCGTGCCGGCAGACCGGCCCGTCGAAGGCGCCAGCATGATGCGGGAACTCGGCGCGCTCAAACGTCCGCAGGTGTGGCTGACACTTGCCATCGGCGCGATCGGTTTCGGCGGAATGTTTGCCGTCTATTCGTATCTGGCATCGACGCTGATGGAAGTGACGCACGTCGAGCCTTATGTCGTGCCGATCGTGCTGGTGTTCTTCGGGCTCGGCATGACGATCGGGACATTCGTCTGCGCCTGGCTGGCGGACCGAGCGCTGATGGCGACGGCGGGCGGGCTTTTAGTCTGGAGCGCGATCTGGCTGACCGTCTATCCGTTTGCGACCGGAAACATCTATGCGGTAACTGCGGTCGTATTCATGATCGGATGCGGCGGCGGGCTCGGTGTGGCGCTGCAGACGCGGCTGATGGATGTCGCCGAAGACGCGCAGACGCTCGCGGCATCGCTCAATCACAGTGCCTTCAATACGGCAAACGCCATCGGCCCGTGGCTCGGTGGGCTTGCAATCGCGCACGGCTTTGGCTGGAGTTCGACGGGTTTCGTCGGCGCCGCACTGGCAATCGGAGGCTTGCTGTTCTGGGCAATCTCGCTGGCGACGGACTCAAACACGCGAGAGGCTGCCTCGGAGCTCCGTTCGCAACCTGCGCCGGGCGAATAATTTTTTCCGTCATGCCGACGAAGAGCCTGCCCCGGCGAAGGCCGGGGTCGGCACCCAGACAATCCTCAACGCTACGAATGGCCAAACGTGACTGGATCCCGGCCTTCGCCGGGATGACGGAATGTGAAGCGCCGTTCGCCACAGGTCGGTGATCGGCGCTTTCAATCAGTTCATATGCCAGCCGTGGCTGACGATGATGCTTTCGCCGGTCAGCGCGGTGGTCGGGAACGCGGCGAGGAAGAGGGCGACCTCGGCGATATCGGTCACCATCGTGAATTGCTTGTCGACGGTCTCGCCGAGCATCACTTCCTTGATGACGCGCTCTTCGGTGATGCCGAGTTCGTGCGCCTGCTCGGGGATTTGCTTGTCGACGAGCGGCGTGCGCACGAAGCCGGGGCAGATGACGTTGGAGCGGACGCCGTATTTCGCGCCTTCCTTCGACATCACGCGGCCAAGGCCGAGGATTGCGTGCTTGGCGGCGACGTAGGCCGACTTCAGGGGCGAGGCTTCGTGGCTGTGCACGGAGCCCATGTAGATCAAAGCGCCGGACTTCTGCGGATACATATATTTGACGCACGCCTTGGTGGTGAGAAAGGCGCCGTCGACGTGGATCGCCATGATCTTCTTCCAATCGGAATAGGGAAAATCCTCGATCGGATGGACGATCTGGATGCCGGCGTTAGAGACGAGAATATCGATCGTGCCGAAAGCCTTGGCTGTCGCGTCGGCGCCGGCGTTGACCTGTTCTTCATTCGAGACGTCCATGGCGACGGCGATGGCTTCCTTCTCGCCGCCGAGTTCCTTGGCGGCCGCCTTTGCGGCGTCGAGGTTCAGGTCGGCGATGGCAACGCGTCCGCCAGCTTCGACGTAGCGGCGCGCGATCTGGTGGCCGATGCCGCTTGCCGCGCCCGTGATCAGTGCAACCTTGCCGTCGAGTTTCATGGGGCGTCTCCTTGCTATTTCGTATCGAGATAATCGTAGACGACCTTGCCGAGGCCCAAAGTGAGATCAGCAAGAATATGCGTGGCCGAGATGATTTCACGGACGGGGAGATCCGCGACAGGCGCAAGCGCATGGGGCCGCAAATCGAGCGCGCCGGGACCGGTCCATGCACCCTTGATGTTGACGTCTTCGAGCCTGTAGTCGACGAGTTCCAGAATGCGCGGGCTGCCGTCGACGTGCGGGATGATCTTCAGGAGGTAGTTCGGCACCGCGAGCGATTTGGCGACGGCGGCGGTATCAATGGCCTTGTGCTTGAAGCCCATCGTGCCGGTCGCGATGCGGACGCTGCCGTAATCGAGCGTGCCGACGAGCGTATCGATGTCGGGGCCGAGCTTGGGCGTCGCGTATTTCTTAGGGAAACCCCAAAGCTCGCGGCCACCGAAGATCGGCGGCCCGTCGTTCAAAAACATCGCATGCGTATAGCCGCCCTCGATGCCGTTGAACTTGACGGGAATGACCTGGCCGGATTCGGTGTAATCGCCAAAGCCGGTTGAATCCGGCATGCGGATGAATTCGTATTTGACGATCGGGTCGTCGAAGGTGAGCGGTTCGGGAACGACCTTTTCGAGGGCTTCGCGGTCGGTGCGGTAGGCGATGATGAGATATTCGCGATTGACGAAACGATAGGGACCAGGAGGGAAGGCGGGACTCGTGAGCGGCATCGCGAAGGCGCGTTTCTTGACGTCCGCAATTTTCATGGGTGTTTCTCCGGGGGTGTGTGCGGCATCAGCTCTTTCGTCAGGTCGAGCACCAGCAGTCCGTCTTCCGGCGTTTGGCGATTGATCCAGGCGGGGTTGCTTAGGGAGCGTTCAACGTCATCGCTGCCCGCGCGCCAATGTTCGTTGATGGTGTAGCGGGAGAACTCGTAATCGTTCGACTGCGTGGAATAGACGGCGCGACGATGGATCAGATGAACGATCGTGATCGCCGCGTTGCAGCTGTGCGATGCCAGCAGCTTCCAGTCGAACGTCGATTTGATCTCTTCGGACAGGATGGTGTCGAGGCGCCGGACAGCGCGGCGCAACGACTGGATGAGCTTGGAGTAATCGGTGTTGAGCCGCGTCCGGCTGGAATAGCGGATTTCCTTTTCGCGCGTCTGCACGTCGAAAAGCGTTTCAGGGATTGTGCCCATCGCGCTGAAAAGATCGACCTGGAAAATGACCATGTCGGTGCGCGGGATGCCGCCATCGAGGACATATTGCAGTGGCGTGTTCGAGACGATGCCGCCATCCCAGTAGAGATTGCCGCCGATTTCGACGGGCGGAAAGCCGGGCGGCAGGGCGCCGCTCGCCATGATGTGTTCCGGGATGATCCGTTCATTGCCGCTGTCGAAATAGACCTGGTTTCCGGTGGCGACTTCGACGGCGCCGACGCTGAAGCGCATTTTTCCCGAATTGAGCAGGTCGAAATCGACAAGCTCGAGAAGGGTCTTCTTCAGAGGGCTGGTGTCGTAGATGCTGATGGCTTGCATCGTTCCCGGCGGCATGATGACGGCGGGCGGATAGCGCGGGTCGAAGAAGCCGGGCGCTCCGGTCGAGGCGACGAGAGCGGCGCTCGCCTCATTGAAGATTTTGCGCGAGGCATTGTCCGTCGCAATTGGCGGCAGAAGCAAATGGCTCGAGACGCGATCCCAGAATTCACGCAGGCGCTTCACGCGCCGCTCGGGCGGATTGCCGGCAATGAGCGCGGAATTGATGGCGCCGATCGAAATGCCCGCGATCCATTCCGGTTCGTGGCCGGCGGCAGCGAGCGCTTCATAGGCTCCGGCCTGATAGGCACCGAGCGCGCCGCCGCCTTGCAGGACGAGAACGGTTTTCTCGCTGCTCTTTGCCGCGCTGCCGTTTGGCTGGGCCATTGTCTATCTACCAAGCTGGGGGTGGCTATGGTGACGTGGAGGCACCGGGGCCTCGTGTGTTTGCAGGCACTGCTGCAATGCAGCAGATCGCGATCGAGCGCAAGAGGGCGAATTTCCGGCTTTGCTAAACGTCTCGTAACCGAGTGCACGAAATTTGATGAAAGAATTGCGTCAGTGGCCGCCGGCACCGGCGGGAACGGCTGCCGGTTTGCGCATCAGCAGCGTGCAGAATCCGGCGACGGCAAAGAGCACTGTCAGCGCCAGAAAGAGATCGGCGAACGAAAGCACGTTCGCCTGATTGCGAACGATCATCGCGAGCTTCTTCAGCGCCGCCATATCGCCATCGGCCTGCATGGCTTGGGTGAAGCTCTGCTGCATCGTGGCGAGACGTTCTTCGGCAATGGGATGGCCCCACGAGACCTGCTCGTGCAAGCGTGCGAGATGCAAGTCGAGCCGCTTGTTCAGAAGCGTGTTGATGATTGCGAGGCCGACGGCGCCGCCGAGGTTTCGTGTGAGATTGAAAAGTCCCGAGGCGTTCTTGATCTGCTCGGGTGGCAGCGTGCCGAGCGACAGGTTCGTGATCGGGACCATGCACAGCATCAGCGACGATCCGCGCAGGATTTGAGGGATCAGAAGCTCCCAGAAATCCCAATCGGATGTGATGAACGACGCGATGTAAGTGCCAAGCGCGAAGCCGATGAAGCCGATGAACATCATGATGCGTGGATCGACTTTGCCCGCGAGGCGGCCGCTGATCGGGGCGGTGAGGAACATGGCGGCGCCGGTGACGAACATCGTCTGGCCGATCATCAGCGAGTCGTAGCCGCGCACCTGTCCGAGAAAGACGGGGTAGACGTAGGTCAGGCCGTAAAGGCCGATACCCATCGTGAAGCTGAACGCCGAGCCGAAGGCGAAGTTGCGATCTTTGAATGCACGGAGCTGGACGATCGGCTCTGCTGCGGTGAAGGCCCGCCAGAAGAAAACGACGGCGCCGACGACGGTCAGCACGGCGAACGTGGCGATCGTCTGATCGTCGAGCCAGTCGTAGCGGGGGCCTTCCTCAAGCACGTATTCGAGCGAACCCAAAAACATCGCCATGCCGATCAGGCCGACATAGTCGAAGCGGTCGAGCAGGGCGTAATTCGGCTTGTCGAAATCGACCAGGATGAAAACAGCGGCGGCGACGAGAATTCCCGGCACGACGTTGATGAGAAAGAGCCAGTGCCAGGAGTAGGTGTCGGTCAGATAGCCGCCGACGGTCGGCCCGATGGTCGGGGCGAGCGTCGCGACGAGTCCGATGATAGGGGAGACGATGTTCTGCTTGGAGCGGGGAAACAGCGTGAAGGCGACCGCAAAGACGCTCGGGATCATGCCGCCGCCGATGAATCCCTGAATGGCGCGGTAGATGATCATCTCGTTGATGGAGGTCGCGGTGGCGCAAAGCGCGCTCGCTGCGGTGAAGCCTATCGCGGCGGTGGTGAAGAGAGCGCGAGTCGAGAATACGCGTGAGAGGAACCCGGACAGCGGAATCATCACGACTTCGGCGATGAGGTAGGAGGTCTGAACCCACGCAATTTCGTCGGCGCTGGCGGAAATGCCGGCTTGGATTTCCTGCAGCGATGCCGACACGATCTGGATGTCGAGGATCGCCATGAACATGCCGAAGACCATGGCGAGGAAGCCCGCGAGCTGGCGCGGCGTGACGCCGATCCATTCGAGCTTCCTCGGTTCATCCGAAAATGTCGTCGTAATCGTCATGGCGGTTCGCCAGGATTTTCCCGAATGCAGGTTGTTCTGCCGAGCTAGTCTTTCGCGGCTTGGCCGGAGGCGGCGTGGGTCTCAGGCGTCGTGCGCGTGTCGATGCTGACGACGACCGAAAGGCCCGGACGCAGACTGCCGTTCGATTGCGAGGCCGGGATGGCGATGCGGACCGGCACGCGCTGCACGATCTTGGTGAAGTTGCCCGTCGCGTTCTCCGGGGGGAGCAGCGAGAATTGCGAGCCTGATGCGGGTGAAACGCTTTCGACGGTGCCTTGCAACGTTTTGCCATCGAGGGCGTCGACCTTCACAGTCGCGGTCTGGCCGGCGGCGATCGGCGGAAGCTGCGTTTCCTTGAAGTTCGCGTCGACGAAGACCTTGTCGAGCGGCACGACAGCCATCAGACGCTTGCCGGGCGTGACATAGTCTCCGACCTGAACGCCGCCGCGGTTGCCGACGACGCCGTCGAAGGGCGCACGGATGGTGGTGAAGGACAAATCACGCTCGGCCTGACTGACAGCGACGCGCAATTCGTTGGCAAGCTTCTCGGCCTGATCACGCTGGGCGTGGAGCATCGCGATGTTGGCGTCGGCAGACTGAATGGCTGCTTCGTTTGCTCTCACCTGGGCGGTGGCCGAGTCGCGGGCGGCAATGGCGGCGTCGAGCGTGGATTTCGACGCGTAGTCCTTGGCGGTCAAGGCGTCCGTACGCTCGAAGTCGGCCTGCGTCTTGACGACGTTCGCCTTCGCGGCATCGAGCTGGGCGCGTGCCTGCGCAGCGGCGGCTTCGGCCGATTTGATCTGCGCATCAAAAGTCTTGATGACGGCCATCTGCGTCGCAAGCTTCGACTGCGCCTGATCGAGCGCGAGCTGGTAGTCACCCTTGTCGAGCTGAACGAGAACCTGATCCTGCTTGACGGCCTGGTTGTCGACGACGGGGACGTCGGTGACGATGGCCGAAACCTTCGGCGAAATGATCGACATGTATGCGCCGACATAGGCGTCGTCGGTCGAGACCATGAAGCGGCCAACGGTGATATAATTGTAAGCAAAGTACGCGGCGGCCATCAGTGCCAGCGCGCCGATGCCCATGAAGATCGATTTACGGCGTGAACCGATCTGCGCCGGAGTCGTCTTGGCGGGCGCTTCTGAGCCGCGCTCGCGTGCCGTTGCGGGAGAAGCAGCAGGCTTGAACTCCGGCGACTCGGCTTTCGGCGTCGCGTCACCCGTCGTTCCCGGCTGCTTTTCCAGAACGGTTCTGACGGCAGACATCGGCGCGCGCCTGTCGTCGCTGATGGAGGGATCAACATCAGCCGCAGTATTCGGCCGGAATTTAGGAACGGTGTTCAAATTATTTTTGCCCATCACGCCCACCTCGTACAGGAGTTAACAGCGCTGAACTGAACCGTATAGTTCAATTTAAGCTTGACATACAGCGTTCAAAAGGGGATATCAAGTGGAAACTGAACTGTTCGGTTCATTTTTACAAGGTATTAAGCTGAACCCGGGGTTTGAATCGGGTAAGGATGGACGTCATGGAAGGTTCTCAATTCACGCGCCCAAAGCGGAAAGAGGATCGGCGCGGCGGTCGGCCGGCAGCCGGGACCGATCCCGCCAAGCGGCGGCAGATTCTGGAAGGCGCAGGGCGCATCTTCTCCGAGCTCGGCTTCGATGCCACGAGCATGAGCGATGTGGCGCGCACGGCGCAGGTGTCGAAAGCGACGCTTTACGTCTACTTCCAGGATAAAGAGCATCTTTTCACGGCGATCTGCGCTGAGCAGCGCGACCGAAAAGTTGCCGAGAAGATCGCGTTGCTCGATATCAATCTACCCATTGCGGACGTATTGATGCGCTTTGGCGCGGAAATGATGACCACGATGTCTCAGCCGTTCGTCGTGTCGGCGCATCGCATCGTCATCGGCGTTGCCGAGCGAATGCCGGAAATCGGATCGGAGTTCTACGAGGCCGGACCGGTCCGCGTGATCGGGGCGGTCGCGAATTTTCTCGACCATCATGTTCAGGCGGGACGACTGAACATTCCCGATACGCGTCTGGCGGCGGCGCAGTTCCTGGAAGTGATCCAGGGCGGCAGCTTCAAAGCGCGCCTCTATGGCGTCCTGAAAGAACCGCTGTCGCCGGAGGAGATCGAAAAGATCGTGGGCTCCGGCGTGAGGCTGTTCATGAAGGGATATGCGACCGCGGGCTGATACCGCGGCGACGTCCTTGCTCGTCCTCGGGACAAGCCCGAGAATGACATTCGCCACCGATCAGGCGACGCTTTCTTCCGCTCCCCTCTCGGCGAAATCGAGATCGCTCCACTCGGTCGGGACACCGGCGATGGCGCGCCAGTCCGGCAAGTTGGCGAGTGTCGGATCGATATAGGTGTGGTGCCAGAGCTGGGTTGCGAGCACCGCGACAAGGCCAAGCTCACCCGATTGGCGCTGATACCCCCACCACGAGAGATCCTTATATTCGGCGCGCCACTTGGCAACCGCCTTGGCGTCGAAGTAGCCCGCCTTCTTGATCAACTCTTCGCTCAAGAGTTCGTCGACGTAAGGCAGGCGCTGGTCGAGGAAGAAGCCGTCGAGCGGCGCGCGGAACATGCCCTTGGGCCGCCAGGCGACGGACTTCGGCAGCCACTTCTCGGCGACGCGACGGAGCAGATACTTTTCCGTCAATCCATGCAGCTTCCACTTCGGGTCGATGCCGGCGAGGAAGTCGAAGACGTTGTTGTCGAGGAACGGATAGCGCATCTCGACCGACTGGCTCATCGCGATGCGATCGCCTTTGAGGCTCAAGAGCTGGCCGGGCAGGTGAATCTTTCCAGCCCAGAACACGGCGCGGTTCACCGGGTGCCATTTGGCCGCCCTGGTGCAGTCGGGATCGATTGCGAGATAGGGCGAATATTCGCTGCCGAAGCTCGCGCGCATCGCAGGGCTATAGAAGCGGGAACGCGAGGCGCCGAGAAGATCGTAGAACCGCTGGAACGCGTGCATTCCGCCTGAAGTTTTGGCGCAATTGTCGAGATAGGCATCGGCCTCGTCGTCGCAACCGAGCCAGTGATGGAAGAAGCGCGTCATCTTCGGAGGCAGCGTGCCGGCCGAACCTTTGCCGATCCACTCGATCAAGCGTTGGAATTTGTACCAGGGGTAGCCCGCGAGCCATTCGTCGGAGCCTTCGCCCGTCAGCGCGACCTTAAAGCCTTTTTCGTGCACCTTACCGGCGAGCATCATCAAGGCGGTGCAGGAGGTGTCCGTCACCGGGGCTTCGGTCGCCACGAGGAGGCGCTGATAGTTCGAGACGATCTCTTCCGATCCGCAGGCGACGACATAGGGGTCGGCGGACAGGTGTTTTGAAATGACTGCCGCCTGCTCGGTTTCGTCGAGCTTGGGATCGCGGATCTTGACGGTGAAAGTCGCGGGGGCGGCGCCGAGAATATCTTTCGCCATGGCGACGACAGTGCTGGAATCCACGCCGCCGGAAAGATAGGAGGCGACCGGCACGTCGGCACGCAGACGGCGCTTTACGGAATCGTAGAGAACGCGTTCGAAATCGTTGACGAGCTTTTCCTCATCGGCAAAGCGCGTTTCCTTCCCCATGTCGGGGAAATCCATCTGCCAATAGGTGCGCTCGTCGATGGTCGCGTCTTCGCCGATGCGGCCACGCGAAATCGTCAGGAACTTGCCGGGCGGCAGACTATTGATGCCTTCAAAACAGCTCGCCGGACCCGGGATGGCGAGGAAGTTGAAGAGCGCATCGATACCGCGGCGGTCGGGCTTTGGCTCGACGAGGCCGGTGGCGAGAATGGTCTTGATCTCGGAACCGAAGATCAGCCAATCGGTGCCGAAGCGGGTGGTGCGCGTCCAGTACAGCGGACAGATGCCGAAGCGGTCGCGTGCAAGCACGAATTTCTGGCTGCGCTCATCGAAGAGGGCAACGGCGAACTGGCCGTTGAACTTCTCGAACATGTCGTTGCCGTACTGCTCCCACATGTGCGGGAAGAGTTCGGTGTCGCAATGGGTCGTCAGCGTGTGGCCGAGGCCGCGAAGGTGCTCGCGCCAATCCCCGTGGTCGAAGATCTCGCCGTTGAAGATGGCGGTGATGGATTTGTCTTCGTTGAACACCGGCTGCTGACCGTCGGCGAGACCGACGATGCTCAAGCGGCGCGAAGCGAACCCGAAGCCGGGGCGCTGAAGATAGCCGTCTTCATCCGGGCCGCGATGCAGCATCGCGTCGGCGGCGCGCTTCAAAACAGACAACGGAACCGCGCGCCGGCCCTTGAGATCGATAATTCCGAAAATGCCACACATACGTTCGTCCAATAGCTCGGCGGATGGTCAGCGGCTCTTGGCCGTCAGCCAGATATAGGGAACCAAGCGACAACTCAAACCGCCGGACGGGAGAGCTTGCCTTGATCCCGGTCGTGCGTACGACCTCAATCAGTTGCCGTGGATGATCCTATATTGCCAGTCCGGTCCGCATTGGTGGTTACCATTCGCGACAAAATCGCACGGCGCTAAAAACGGCTTTAGGCCAAGCAGCCTAAGAGAAATTCCAACTGTCGGCCGTTCAGCCGAGCCCGATGATCGCGATTCACTTTTTCGCCCGCCAAGGCCGGAAAGATGCCCCGGCACGGGGGAGAAAATTTCTTATTATTTTTTTGCGACCGCTCATTCACCACGACGCCTCGACATGAACGCGAGGCGTTCAAGAAGATGGGCGTCCTGCTCGTTCTTGATCAAAGCACCGGCAAGCGGCGGCACCAGCTTTCTGGGATCGCTTTCGCGCAGAAGCGCAGGGTCTATGTCTTCGTGCAAAAGCAACTTCAGCCAATCGAGAAGTTCGGATGTCGACGGCTTTTTCTTCAGCCCCGGAACGTCGCGGAGTTCGTAGAAGACGCGCAGCGCGTCGCTGACGAGGCGATTTTTCAAGCCGGGGAAATGCACCTCGACGATCTGGCGCATCGTTTCGGCATCGGGAAACTTGATGAAATGGAAGAAGCAGCGGCGCAGGAAGGCGTCGGGTAGCTCCTTTTCGTTGTTCGACGTGATGAGAACGATCGGGCGGGTTTCGGCTTTGATCGTCTGGCCCGTCTCGTAGACGAAGAATTCCATGCGATCGAGTTCCTGCAGCAGATCATTCGGGAACTCGATGTCGGCCTTGTCGATTTCATCGATCAGCAGCACGGAGCGTTTCGGGGCGACGAAGGCGTCCCAGAGCTTGCCGCGCTTGATGTAATTGGCGATGTCCTTGACGCGCTCGTCGCCGAGCTGGCCGTCGCGAAGGCGCGAGACGGCGTCATATTCGTAAAGACCCTGCTGCGCCTTGGTCGTCGATTTGATGTGCCATTCGATCAGCGGCGCATCGAGGGCTCTTGCAACTTCGGCCGCGAGCACCGATTTGCCGGTGCCCGGTTCTCCCTTGATCAGGAGCGGGCGCTCGAGGCGGATGGCGGCGTTGACCGCGACCTTGAGGTCGGGCGTTGCGACGTATGCCGAGGTTCCTTCGAAGTTCATGGCGTGTGTCTTGGAAGGCTTCGGGCGGGCGAGCAAGGTGACCTAAGCGCACCCCCGGCTGGCGGAGTGTCGGAGCGGGAGGCAGGCGCCGGTGATCGATTGTTCGTGTATGTGATTGTTTTCAATATGAAAAACGACATGATGTGGAATTTAACATGGCTTCGTCTCGCGCTTGACTCGGAGGCCGTCGCGCATAGATAAGGGGCGGCCGAATGAGGGCCGACTTGCGGTAGGATTTTCGGCGGAGGATGACCGGATCTAGCGAACTCAGCCTCTGGAGAGGCGGACGATGAGCAAGGCGACCGAAACGAAGGCTGCGAAATCAAAAGCGGCTTCTAAAAAGCCCGCTCCGAAAGCCGGCGGCCCCAAGAACGGGGTCAAGGTCGGTGCGTCGTCGGCCGGGGCGGCCAAGACCGGCAAAGCCACAAAGGTGGCGGCAGCGAACATCAAGGTGGCGAAGACCGCCGTAAAGACAGCGACGGGGAAGAGCGCTTCGGGCGTTAGCAAGGCACCTGTTGCCAGCGCAAGTCCGGCGAAGGCCGCGGCGCGAACACTTGCTGTCGCCAAGCCGACAGCTTCGAAAAAGTCAGAGGGTACGAATAAGAAGATGGCAGCTCGCGTAAAGATTGCCGATATCGTTCTTCCGCCGGGCTACAAGCCCTCGGAAGGCGAGCCGTTCATGAACGACATGCACAAGGCTTACTTCCGCAAGCGTCTTCTGGAGTGGAAGGACGAGATTCTGCGCCAGACGCGCGAGACGCTGGCCATTCTGCACGAAGATTCCGCGCAGCATGCCGATCTTGCAGACCGCGCGACGTCGGAAACGGATCGGGCGACGGAACTCAGGACGCGGGACCGGCAACGCAAGCTGATCGCCAAGATCGATGCGGCGCTCGGCCGGATCGAGGACGGCTCTTACGGCTATTGCGAAGATACCGGCGAGCCGATCGGCCTCAAGCGTCTCGATGCGCGTCCGATAGCGACGCTGTCGGTGGAAGCGCAGGAGCGGCACGAGCGCCGCGAACGCGTCTATCGCGAAGAGTAGCAATCTCCGGGGCCACGTCCGTGTCCCGGTCCGGAACGTGTTTTCACGGCTCGTTAATGGATTTGCCCGACACTCGTCGGCGCTCCTGTTAGAGGGGTGCGCAGATGGGGCGTTGTCATGGTTCGTAAGCAGATGCTGGCGGCCTTATTGGCCGGGATCGCAGCCGTCACGGCGCAGGAAGCTTGCGCTGAACAGCTTGGCGCGAAGACCAGTGTCGTTTCCGGACCCAAGGTCGATCGCGCGGGCATGATGAAATCGGCAACTGCCCGTTTTTCCGATCTACAAGGCGGCCGGGCGCAGGTTGCGAGCGCGACACGCCGGCTCGATCTCAGCAAGCTGACGATGGCCGATTTCGGCGACGTCGAGCCGGGGCGCTGACGGTCTATCGGATCAGCGTTCGCGCGTGCCGATCAACGGCGCGGGCTCACTGACATTGCCACTTACATTGCTGAACAGCGGGGCGCGACGCACCGGCGGAACATCATTCGGCGTAACGGCTGCCGGTACGGGGCGCGCCATTGTAGCTATGCCGGTTTCGACGACGACGTCGACGGGACCACCCGTCAGCAGCAGATGTTCGACATCATCACGGCGGATCAGGATCAGTTTGCGCCGTCCGTCGATATTGGCGTGATCGATGACTTCCAGGCGACGTTCGCCTTTGGGCCGGAAGAAAAGCGCGGCCGGTGACGTTCCCGTCAGATAGGCGCGCGCGAATACCGTTCCGCCGGCGACGAGCACCGCCAGAACTCCGAGCAGGGCCGTCCAGAAAAAATAGTTTTCCATTTGCTTTGCCTCGCCGCGCTGGGTTCGCCGGGATGTGCCGATATCGTTCGCCCGTCAATGGTTCGATAGCGCCTAGTTGACCCCATGTTAACCCTCTTGAGTGAAGTGTTAGCCAATCGAGTCCCGCCGCACCGTTGCGGCACAGTTGCAGTTGCGTTTGAGTTCCATATCCATGCCCCAATCCGACGCTTCGATTTTCGAGAATCAGCTAGATTCTCGGCCCATGAAGGATCGCGAGGCGTTGAGGATCGATACCGCCCCGATCGATCCGCTGAACTCAGCGGAAGGGTTCGGCGGTCTCCTCCCCATGATCATTATCGCGGCTGCGGGCGGCGCAGTTTTGTTCGGGCTGCTGGCCAGCGGTTCCGGCGAACCGCTGCTTTTGACGGTCATCGCGCTGCTGGCGATGTTCGGCACCTTTATGCTCTTTGCGATTGCTGCCGGGCACGTCCGCTTCGGCGCTCGCGTGGTGGCGGGCGATCTGCTCAAGGCGGCGACGGATGCCGGCGAAGAGCCGCAGATCATCGCGGAAGCCGACGGCACCGTTCTTTACGTCAACGACGCGGCGGAAAAAGTTCTCGGGCGGCACGAGGCGGGGCCGTTCTCGGCACTCGAAGCTGCGCTTTCAGGTGATGCAGAGGGCATGCAGGCCTTCTTCCGGCTGACGCGTGCCGCCGGTCGCGGCGAGGCGCTGCGCGAAGACGTGCGCTTGCGGCTCGGCACCGGGCGCGAACTGACGTGGGCGCGCATCACGGTTCAGCCGTTCTCGCCGCCTGACGAAATTTCGGATTTCGGGTCCCGCCGCCAACGCCTCGTGTCGTGGCAGATCAACGACGTGACGGCGGAGAAGAGCGGCGAAGCCGAACGCATCGACAAGCTCGAATCCGATATCGCCGCGTTCGACGCCATGCCCGCCGGATTCATGTGGGTTGCCGCCGATGGTGCGATCGTCCACGTCAACGCCGCATTCGAGCGGTGGCTGGGCTATCCGACCGGAGGCCTGCGCTCGCGCGCTCTCGGTCTTGCTTCGCTCGCGGGAGTGGAAGGGCTTCGCTTGCTCAAGCACATGGCGACCATTCCGGAGGCCGATCAGCGCATCATCGATCTCGATCTGACGCGTCACGACAGCCGCATCGTCGCTTTGACGTTGCTCGTCGAGCCGATCGGGGCGCAGGCGGACCAAGGCTTCACGATCACGGCGATCAACCGGCAGACGACAGGGCTTGTCGATCGCGGCCAGCAGGACGTGCGTGCTTCGCAATTCTTCCAGTCGGCGCCGTTCGGGATCGCGGCGCTCGATGCCGAGGGCCGCATCGCCAACTGCAACACCGCGTTCATGCAGATGGTGCTCGACGGCAAACCGGCCCAAGACGTGCTCGCCGCCGAGGCGCTGAGCCGGACAGCGGAGCCCGAAGAGCGCGTGCAGATCGATGCCGGACTGGCCGAAGTTTTGGCGGGGCGCGGCAACATCCAGCCAATCGAAATCACGGCAGGCGAAAACAGGCAGTTCACGCGCCGGATCTACATGTCGCCGCTCGCCGCCGTTCAGGGCGGGGCCGCCGCGGCGCTCTACGTCATGGACGCGACCGAGCAGAAGACGCTCGAGAGCCGCGTGGCGCAGGCGCAAAAAATGGAAGCGGTCGGTAATCTTGCGGGCGGCATAGCGCACGACTTCAACAACGTGCTGACGGCCATCATCGGCTTCTCCGATCTCTTGCTGCAGACGCACCGTCCGAGCGACCCGGCCTATCGCGACATCAAGAACATCCAGTCGGCGGCCAATCGGGCGGCGGCGCTGGTGAAGGGCCTTCTGGGCTTTTCGCGTAAGCAGACGCAGCAGGTGTCGGTATTCAATCTCGGCGACCTGACGTCCGACATGCTGCCGGTGCTGAAGACGCAATGCGGCGAGAAGATCGAGCTCAAGATCCATTCCGAGCGCGACCTCTGGTACGTGAAGGCCGACAGCGATCAGCTGTATCAGGTGATCCTCAATCTGGTTCGCAATGCCCGCGACGCGATGCCGGGCGGCGGCAAGCTTTCGATCCAGACCCGCAACGTGACCGAGCGCGAGAGCCAGAAGATGCGCGACGTCGTTGGCTTCACGCCGGGCGAATACGTGCTGGTCGAGGTCGCCGATACCGGAACGGGCATGAGCCCGGACGTGATGGCGAAGATCTTCGAGCCGTTCTTCACCACCAAGGGCGTCGGCAAGGGAACGGGTCTCGGTCTCGCGTCGGTCTACGGCATCATCAAGCAGTCGGGCGGTTTCATCCTGCCGGAGAGTGAGATCGGCAAGGGCACGAGTTTCAAGATCTTCCTGCCGCGCCATTACATCGAGGAGGGCGCCGAGGTCGATACGGCGCTGCCGCAGACGATCGCTGCCGCAAAGAAGCAGCTGACGGCAACCGATCTCACCGGCACCGGTCGCGTGCTGCTGGTCGAGGACGAAGTCGAGGTTCGGCAGTTCGCGGTTCGGGCGCTGAAGAGGCAGGGCTATCAGGTACTGGAAGCGGCCGACGGCGTCGAAGCGCTCGAGATCATGGCCGAGAATGAAGGCGAGATCGATATCGTCGTGTCGGACGTCGTCATGCCGGAGATGGATGGGCCGTCGCTGTTCAAGGAATTGCGGAAGCGCAATCCGTCGCTGAAAGTGATTTTCGTGTCGGGCTATCCGAACGAAGCTTTCCGCGAGTCGATGGGCTCGGACGATTTCGCGTTCCTGCCGAAGCCGTTCTCGCTGCCGCAGCTCGCCGCGAAGGTGAAGGAAGAGCTGGCGAAGTAGGGCTTTTTTGATGGCGCTAGGCGGCTCCTCCGAGCCCGGGCCGCTGGCTTGATCGTTTCGTCATCCCCGGCCTTCGACACAGCTCCGCCGCGCTCGGCCGGGGATGACGGTTCCGCCTTTCGCTCCGTCATGCCGACGAAGGTCGGCACCCAGACCACGAGCCGCAATCTCAATGTCGAGGCTTGGCTGGATCCCGGTCTGCGCCGGGACGACGGTGGGTCGAGACAGCACCAACTCGGTTGGAAGAGCGGAGACGCGCCATAGTTCTGGGTATGGCGCGTCTCACAGACGCGAGCCTGCCGGGGGCTTGGCCGCTCGCGATTCCATCAGCGGTTATTGGCAGGGGACGTCGATCAGGCCGTCGGCGGCGGCAGAAAATTTGTGGCAAAGCTCCGGTTGCGAAGCGACCGTGACGGTCTTCGCAGCTGTGGCGGCCGGCGGGCTGGACGTGGCCTTGGCGGGCGACGAAGCGTTTGTCGTCGGCAGCAGATCGGCTTTCTTTGCGACGTGTGCGGCTTCGGCCGATGCAGCCTGTCGCGCAGCGGCAGCCCGCTTGGCCGCTGCGGCCTTCGCTTCCGCCTGAGCTTCGGCAGCCTGCTGACGCCGTAAAGCCACCGCGCGTGCACGCTTCGCGGCTGCTGCCTTTTGTGCCGCTAGTGCGGCTTGCTCGGCCTGCGCTTCGGCAAGCTCGCGCTGCTGTTCGATTTCGAAAGCGCGTTCTCCGTGATCGCAATGATGATGATACGGCGGCTCCATCGGGCCCATGTCGTGAAAGTCATTGCGGAAGAAAGGGGAGTGGTCGTGCGCTTCGGCGGCCGAGGCAAAACCGGCGGCGACGAGCACGACGGCGGCGAAAAGTGCGGGCATCTTGGACACGGGCGTTTTCTCCAACTGCGAGGTCGGGGAAAACATCGATGAAAAGCGGCGGCGGCGCTGTAACGGGCGTGACATTCCTTGCGGTCGCCGTCGTCATTTGCGCCAAGCCGCTCGTTACCCTAACCCACCCCCCCCATCCTTCAATGGGGAGAGGGAAACGGCGGAATTTACACTTCGCCCTTGAGGCCCTTCTCGAAATACTTGTGAATGATCTTGTCCTGGTTCTCGAGCAGCCAGTCGATCGAGGGCTCGAAGTTCATCGCCTTATGGATGGCCTGCGCCGTCGCCTTGCGATGGATGTCGAACAGGATCTTGTGATCGAGCTTGTCGATGGTCGAGACGACCGGGTTCAGCCACACCGAAACAATGATGCCGAGGTCGTTGACTTTGTCTTTCGGCAGGTCGCCGGCGCGGACCGCATCGAGCACGCCCATCGCGGTTGCGTACTGAACCGTTCCCATCAGGATATTGGTGTAGCGCTCGTTGTCAACGGTCACCTTGCTGACGCAGATCGTCGGCGGCCTGACCATGACGTCGGTGTTCAAGAGCGACAGAACGCGGCTGTGGCCTTTGACCTGATCGCCAAGGAGCGTCGCGAAAGCGGTGCCGAAAGGTCCGTCCATTTCGCCGATTGCGACTTCGGGCTCCGCTGCCGTTCCCGGCGGGCCGCCCGCGACGAGGGCTTCGCCGACGCGGATGCCGAAACGCCCTGACGGGCGCGATGTACTGCTCATGTCTTTCCACCTTGCGCTCTGGTTGTCGTTCGGACGCCGAAGCCGGCGCACGACGATGCGATAAACCAGGGCAAAGGAAAACGCGCCATAAGTTCTGGTTATGGCGCGTCTCAGGGTCGCGAGGGGTGTTATTTGCAGGGCACTTCGACGAGGCCGTCGGCGACCGGCGAATATTTGCGGCAGACGTTAGGCGTGTCGGTAGCGGCCGTCTTCGTGGCGGTGACCGGCGGCTGATCGGCATCGGCGGTTTTGGTCGGCGTTGACGTGGTTGTCGTGGCCGGCGCCGTCGAGGATGCGACGGGAAGCAGATCGCCTTTGGGGGCGGCTGCAGTCGTCTTCGCAGCTTGTGCCTCGGCCGCGGCGTGAGCATCAGCTTCAGCCTGCGCAGCGGCAATCAATTTTGCGGCCGCCGCCTTCTTCTGCATAGCGAGAAGCCGCGCGCGCTTGGCTGCTGCTGCTTCTTCCGCCGCTTCCGCAGCAGCCTCGGCGGCTTGTCTGGCGCGCAAGGCTTCGAGCCTGCGGTCGCGCGAGGGTCTGGCGTAGCTTTCAACGCGGGGTGCGTTCCATTGTTCGGTGGGTGCTGCCGGCTTTCGGCCCTGGTTGCGGAAGAATGGGCTTGTATAGAAAGTACTCATCCCGGCTGCTTCGGCGTTCGAAGCGAAGGCGCTGGCTGCGATGAGAGCGGCGATAAGCGTTGTAATCTTGAGCACGGCTGCCTCCTTGGCTTGGCGATGCGAGGATCATGCGCGAAGGAAGCGGCTGGCGCTGTTTCGGGCGGAACAGGCCAGCGGTCGGTACGATATTGAGAGAAAAAAACATTGCGGCCCGCCTGTTCGAGTTGCTCGATAGCGGGCCGGGGAGCCGTTCAGTTATTTGCCATGCTTACTGGCAGGGGACGTCGATGAGGCCGTCGGCGGCGGCGGAATATCGGCGGCAGGTTTCAGTCGAGGCGGTGTCCGTGGCCGGGGTCGTCGACGAGGTTTCGATTTTGGACGTGTCGGCCGGCGCCTTTTCGACGGTCGTGGTCTGGGTCGCATCGGCCGGGGCCGAGGATGCATCCTGAGCCGACGGCAGACGGTCGCCCTTCTTCAGGACCAGCGCATCGTTGGCCTGGGTGGTAGTGGTGGCCGACTGCTGCGCGGCTTCGGCGGCGGCGATCTCCGCGGCCTTACGCTGCTGAATGGCGATCTGGCGAGCCCGTTCACGCCTTGCTGCTGCTGCGGCGGCGGCCCTCTGCTTGGCGATCATCATCTGGCGGGCCCGCTCTCTCTCGTAGGCTTCCTGGCGGCGGCGCTCTTCGGCGGCGTGAGCCATCATCGACATGGCCGCCATGCCGCCGAGGAAAAATCCCATGCGGCGGCCGGGGAATGCTTCGGCTGCGGACGTGAATGAGGTGGCGATGACGGCGATGGATATCAGAACGGCGAGGAACTTGGACACTGGAGCCTCCTTCGGCTTGGGTTGTCCGAAGATTGCCGTTTCGAGCACAAGCGCGCTGTCCCCGAGGAAACAGGCGTTGATAAGAGCATCCAGGGTCTGTTCGGATGCGTTTTCTGTGATAGGGCAAATGAAGAACAAAACGTGATTGACAGATTCGGAACAAATGGAGTACGCTTATCCTTAATTGATGGCGCGAGGCGCTTGCCATAAGGGATTGAGGGTGACGACATGGAACGGCCGGACTTGACTGTGCTCGAAGGGGGCAAAATGGATAAGAAGCAGGCGCTGGAGCAGGCACTCGCGCAGATCGACAAGACCTTCGGCAAGGGGTCGATCATGCGGCTTGGCGCCAACGAGAAGCTCGATATCGAAGCGATCTCGACCGGCTCGCTGGGGCTCGATATCGCGCTTGGCATTGGTGGTCTGCCGAAGGGGCGCATCATCGAAATCTATGGACCTGAATCGTCGGGCAAGACGACATTGGCGCTGCAAGTCGTGGCCGAAGCTCAGAAGAAGGGCGGCATCTGTGCATTCGTCGATGCCGAGCATGCGATCGATCCGGGCTACGCCAAGAAGCTCGGCGTCAGGGTCGAAGACCTGCTGATCTCGCAGCCGGATACAGGCGAGCAGGCTTTGGAAATTGCCGATACGCTGGTGCGCTCGGGCGCCGTCGATGTGCTGGTCGTCGAATTCGGTCGCGGCGCTGACGCCGAAGGCCGAACTCGAAGGCGAGATGGGCGACAGCCTGCCGGGACTGCAGGCGCGTCTGATGAGCCAGGCGCTCAGGAAGCTCACGGGTTCGATCTCGAAGTCGAACACGATGGTGATTTTCATCAACCAGATCCGCATGAAGATCGGCATCATGTTCGGCAATCCGGAGACGACGACGGGCGGCAATGCGCTGAAATTCTACGCCTCGGTGCGGCTCGACATCCGGCGCATCGGGCAGATCAAGGAGCGCGAGGAAACCGTCGGCAACCAGACGCGCGTCAAGGTCGTCAAGAACAAGGTGGCGCCGCCGTTCAAGCAGGTCGAATTCGACATCATGTACGGTGAAGGCATCTCGAAGGTCGGCGAGCTGATCGATCTCGGCGTCAAGGCCGGGCTGGTCGAGAAGTCGGGCGCGTGGCTGTCGTACAATGGCGACCGCATCGGCCAGGGCCGCGAAAACGCCAAGGCGTATTTGAAGGAAAATCCGAAGGTCGCGAACGAGCTCGAACGTGCCATCCGGGCCAACGCCGGGCTCATCGTCGAGAAGATGTTGGCGAACCCGGAATCGGGCGAAGACGACGGCGAAGAGCCCGATGAGGACGGCGTGCTGCCGGACGATTCGAGCAAGAAGGTCGCCAAGGCGAAGCGGTAAGATGGATGTCGTCCTCGGGCTGGTTCCGAGGATCCATTTTCCAACCGATGGACCCGGCCCAATGGATCCCCGGCATAAAGCCGAGGATGACATTTCGGGGCAGTTTGAGGCTGCGCTTCCGCCGCAGCCTGGGTGCCCGCGGAGCATACCGCCATTCCTGGACACATTCAGAGGCCGCCGCTACAACGGCGGCCTCAAGCCGTTCCGGGATTTCGTCCCGGGGCAGACGAACCTCAAGATCAGGCCCGAAAGCACCTATGGCTGGCGTCAGCGAAATCCGCGCTTCGTTTCTCGACTTCTTCGGCAAGAACGGCCACGAGATCGTGCCGTCGTCGCCGCTCGTTCCGCGCAACGACCCGACGCTGATGTTCACGAATGCGGGCATGGTGCAATTCAAGAACGTCTTCACGGGCCAGGAGACGCGCGCCATCCCGCGGGCGACGACGTCGCAGAAGTGCGTGCGCGCGGGCGGCAAGCACAACGACCTCGACAACGTCGGCTATACGGCGCGGCATCACACGTTCTTCGAGATGCTCGGCAACTTCTCGTTCGGCGACTACTTCAAGGAACGCGCCATCGAGCTTGCGTGGACCCTGCTGACGAAAGACTTCGGACTCAAAAAAGATAAGCTGCTCGTCACTGTCTATCACACCGACGATGAAGCGTTCGGAATCTGGAAGAAAGTCGCCGGGCTGCCGGACAGCCGCATCATTCGGATCGCGACCAACGACAACTTCTGGCAGATGGGCGATACGGGACCGTGCGGTCCGTGCTCGGAAATCTTCTTCGATCATGGCGACAAGATTCCCGGTGGGCCTCCGGGTTCGGCTGACGAGGACGGCGATCGTTTCATCGAGATCTGGAACCTCGTGTTCATGCAATTTGAGCAGATCGCTCCGGGCAATCGCATCGATCTTCCGCGGCCGTCGATCGATACCGGCATGGGGCTCGAGCGCATCGCGGCGGTGCTGCAGGGCAAGCACGACAACTACGACATCGACCTCTTTCAGCATCTGATCCAGGCGATCCGCCAGGAATCGGCAAAGGTCGGCGCCAAGGACAGCAAGGCTTCCGCCGACTTCGATCATGTCGCGCAGCGTGTTATCGCCGATCATTTGCGTTCAACGAGCTTCCTGATCGCCGACGGCGTGCTGCCGTCGAACGAGGGGCGCGGCTATGTGCTTCGCCGCATCATGCGCCGCGCGATGCGTTATGCGCACCAGATGGGTTGCAGCGAGCCGCTGATGTATCATCTGGTTCCCGCGCTCGTGCGCGAGATGGGCGATGCTTACCCGGAACTCGTGCGCGCACAGCCGCTCATCAGCGAGACGCTGAAGCTCGAAGAGACGAAGTTCAAGCGCACGCTCGACAACGGTCTGAAGCTTTTGGGCGAGAGTTCCGCCAACCTGAAAAAGGGCGCGGTGTTTTCGGGCGACGTGGCGTTCAAGCTCTACGACACCTACGGCTTTCCGCTCGATCTCACCGAGGACGCGCTGAAGCCGCGCGGCATCACGGTCGACACCAAGGCGTTCGATGCCGCGATGTCGAAACAGAAGGACGCCGCGCGGGCCGCATGGAAAGGCTCGGGCGAGGCGGCGACCGAAAGCCTGTGGTTCGAGATCAAGGACCGGACCGGCGCGACCGAGTTCATCGGCTACGATACGACGTCGGCGGAAGGGACCATTCTCGCCATCGTCGCCGACGGCAAAGAGACGAATGAAGCGGGCAAGCCCGGGCAATATGCGGTCATCGTCAATCAGACGCCCTTCTATGGGGAATCGGGCGGCCAGGTCGGCGATATTGGCATCATCGAGGGCCTCGAGGGCTCCGGCGCGCCGTTCCATTTCGAAGTCAAGGATACGCAGAAGAAGCTCGGCAATCTGTTCGTACACACCGGCGAACTGACGAAGGGCGCGATGGCGGTCGGACGTCATGTCCGGCTTCAGGTCGATGACGCCAAACGCGACAGGACGCGCGCCAACCATTCGGCGACGCACCTCCTGCATGAAGCGCTGCGGCAGGTGCTCGGCACGCACGTGGCGCAGAAGGGTTCGCTCGTTTCGCCGGAGCGTCTGCGCTTCGACTTCTCGCATACGAAGCCGATGTCGGCGGAAGAGATCAGCCAAGTCGAAGACATGGCGAACGCCGTGCTGCTCGAAAACACACCAGTCGTGACGCGGCTGATGGCGCTCGATGATGCGCGCGCCACCGGCGCGATGGCGCTGTTCGGCGAGAAATACGGCGAAGAGGTGCGCGTCGTATCGATGGGCTCGACGCGGCCCGGCGCCAACAAGGCGTGGTCGGTCGAGCTGTGCGGCGGCACGCATGTGTCGCGCACGGGCGATATCGGCTTGATCCGGGTCGTTGCGGAAAGCGGCAGCTCTGCGGGCGTCCGGCGCATCGAGGCGCTGACCGGCGAAGGCGCGCGCGCCTATCTCGACGAACAGGATACGCGCGTGAAGGAGGCGGCGAGCCTGCTCAAGACGCGGCCTGAGGATCTCATCGAGCGGCTGAAGCATTTGGTCGAGGAACGCAGGAACCTCGAAAAGCAATTGGCAGATGCCAAGCGGCAGATTGCGCTCGGCGGTGGCAGTGCAGGAGCGGGCGCGGCGTCGAACGGCGAAGCGATCCGCAGCGTCGGCAATGTGAAGCTGCTGGCGCGTACGGTGCAGGGCCTCAATCCGAAGGATCTGCGCGGACTGATCGACGACGGCAAGAAGCAGGTTGGTTCGGGCATCGTCGCAGTGGTCGGCGTAACGGAAGATGGCAAGGCCGGTCTCGCCGTCGGCGTGACGGATGATCTCGTCAAGACGTGGAGCGCCGTCGATCTGGTCAAGGCCGGCGCGGAGGCGCTGGGCGGCAAGGGCGGCGGCGGCCGTCCCGACATGGCGCAAGCGGGCGGACCGGATGGCGCGAAAGCCGGCGATGCGCTGAAGGCGATCGAAGCGCGGCTGGCGAGTTGAACGCGCACTTGAGTAAATTCAATCTTGATGGCGGCGGGAGCAGGAGAAGCCAATTTGGCCAATTCCCAAATCTTCTCGGCCGCTCTTCGAATTAGCGATACCGCGGTCGCTCGGCCAGCATTAGAGGCGGCGCTCGGCACTACACTGGCGCGGTATGAGCCAGCCCGCACGGGCTCGTTATATTACGCTCAGGTCGACTTACCGATAGAAGAGGAAGTTTGGGGCGCGATCGCCCGATGGGTCAAACGATTGGGGCCTCAGCTATCGAAGCTGCGGCAGGAACGTCTCATCGGATCGACAAGCCTTGATCTGGCCGCCTCCTTTGTCGACGGCCAAATGAGCCTCTCGGTCGTGGTGCCAAGTTTTGCTGCCGAGATCATTAGCAGCTACGGTGTGGACATCGCATTCTCTGTCTATGCGGTGAGCGATTTCGAATAGCGTATCGGCTCTGACGTCATTGAGAAGCCTGAAGCGCGGCTCGCGAGCTGAGGTCTTCAACTTCATCGTCGGCTTGAGTCTGGCTGAGCCTTGTCGTGGATGGCCGCCTCCGCGGCCATGACGTTGGTCCGGAAGCACTTTGCAAACAGCACCGTCATCCCGGCGCAGGCCGGGATCCAGGCAATATCGACAGGTACATGCCGATCGTTGTCTGGGTGCCGACCCGGGCCTTCGCCGGGGCAGGCTCTTCGTCGGCATGACGGAGTTGGGGTTCAACGCGAGCGAGCAATACAATCATCAATGCTGCGTTGCGGAAGGCTTTTCTCGTTACCTTGCAGGCATTTCACTAATGACCCTCGGGAAAAACCGGTATATAGGCGCCGCTTTCGTTTACCCGAGGAAATCGCAATGTCCCGCAAGCGCCTGTTGAGTTTCGCCGCCCTCGTTTTCGCCGCGTCGCCGGCGCTGGCTGACGACGCCATCGTCAAGCTTCCGAAAACGCCGATGCCGACGGCCGGTCCGACGACAGCGGCGGCAGAAGAGTTTTGCGGGGCGCCTGTCGGCAAGGCCGAAGACCTTATCGCGACCTATTCGTCGAAGGCCGGGCTGCAGAAGGTCTACGAGAGTGACAAGTACATCGCCTATTCGGATGATCCGAAGAACGCGACGGTGATGTACACGTTCACGACCAAGAAAAATCCGGCGCATCCGGCAGCGGTGTGCCGCAAGGTCGTGCGCAAGGGCGACGTGCTGACGATCGATATGAAGGTCGTTTGCGACGGCGAGCAGGTGGCGTGCGCAAGCCTGCAGAACGACTTCAACGTCATGAACGCGCAGATGCAGGCGCAGGTCAATCAGCAGATCGCCGGGCAGAAGAAGTAGTTGGCGTATGCGGATGGCCGCCTTCGCGGCCATGACGGGCACGGGTTCGACGTCCGCAACGATGTGTTGTTTTCGGCTTATGCGATTTAAGGTGCTTACCGCCAAATAGATCCTCGGGCCAAGCCCGAGGATCACATATCGGAATAAGCGAGGTTGACGAGGATTACGCCGGCTTCGCCATCGCCTTCTTGAGGTTCTCGTCGATCTTTTCGAGGAAGCCGGTCGACGACAGCCAGTTCTGGCCGGGGCCGACGAGCAGCGCCAGGTCTTTCGTCATAAAGCCCGACTCGACCGTTGCGACGCAGACTTTCTCAAGCGTCTTGGCAAACTTCATCAGTTCGTCGTTGCCGTCGAGCTTGGCGCGGTGCGCGAGCCCGCTGGTCCAGGCGAAGATCGAGGCGATCGGATTGGTCGACGTCACGTTGCCCTTCTGATGCTCGCGGTAATGGCGGGTGACGGTGCCGTGCGCGGCCTCGGTCTCGACCGTCTTGCCGTCGGGCGTCATCAGCACGCTCGTCATCAGGCCGAGCGAGCCGAAGCCCTGGGCGACGATGTCCGACTGCACGTCGCCGTCGTAGTTCTTGCAGGCCCAGACATAGCCGCCTGACCAGCGCAGCGCACAGGCGACCATGTCGTCGATGAGACGGTGTTCGTAGGTCAGCTTGCGTTTGGCAAATTCTTCCTTGAACTCGGCATCGAAGATTTCCTGGAAGATATCCTTGAAGCGGCCGTCGTAGGCTTTGAGAATCGTATTCTTGGTCGAGAGAAAGACCGGATAATTGCGCGCGAGGCCGTAGTTCAGCGACGCGCGGGCGAAATCGCGTATCGAGTCATCGAGATTGTGCATGCCGAGCGTTACGCCGGCGCTCGGGGCATTGATGACGTCCTTCTCAATGACGGTGCCATCTTCGCCGACAAACTTGAGCGTGATCTTGCCCTTGCCGGGGAAGCGGAAATCGGTGGCGCGGTAGACGTCGCCGTAGGCGTGGCGGCCGACGACGATCGGTTGCGTCCAGCCCGGAACGAGGCGCGGCACGTTCTTGCAGATGATCGGCTCGCGGAAAATGACGCCGCCGAGGATGTTGCGGATCGTGCCGTTCGGCGACTTCCACATCTCCTTCAGATTGAATTCTTTGACGCGCGCCTCATCGGGGGTGATGGTAGCGCATTTGATGCCGACGCCATATTTCTTGATGGCGTTGCCGGCGTCGATCGTGATCTGGTCGTTGGTCTTGTCGCGGTTCTCGATGCTCAGATCGTAATACTCAAGATTGACGTCGAGGTAGGGGTGGATGAGCTTGTCCTTGATCATCTTCCAGATGATGCGGGTCATCTCGTCGCCGTCGATCTCAACGACGGTGCCTTCAACCTTGATTTTCTGCATGGGGGTCTCGCGCGATAATTTGGAAGCGGATCATGGCCCGGGACACGGGCGCGCAAAGCTTAACGGCTCATAACGCAGTTGCGAAGAGAACCATCGACGTAGTCGTGCTTCAGATCGTGAAAGGTTTCAAGCCTTGCCGGCGCCAAGTGCGGACGCCAGGGCTGCGCCGGGCATTTTTTCGGTTGTGGAAGGGACTTGCGGGCTCGGCGCTGCTCTATCAGGACACGCCGTAAAATGACGCCCAGGACGATTGCGCTGCCGCATACGGCGAGCGGAACGGGTGGGAAGCTCGCAAATGCCAGGACGAGGACGTTCGCCAGGACAAGGGCATAGACCTCGCCTTTCGTAGCCGTTCCTTCGTTGAGCTGAAGATGACGCAGGAAAAAGGCCTGTGCGATGGTCAGTACGGGAAGGTCGTAGGCGAACAGGTAGGGGCTCGCGAGGGTCGTCGCTGCGGCCAGCGCCGCACATTTCAAGGGAAGGCCGACGTCGCGACGCCGCCAAAGCCAGGCTATGACTGCGGCGATCGACAGCGTCAGGATCGCCTGGAGGGTCATGGCGCCTGCGGATGGAATGCCGAGGCTTCGCGCGAAGCCGAACAGGCTCTGGATCTTTTCGGTCTCGGAGGCCATGCCGACAAGCGGCCCGACGCGGCTCATCTGTGCCGGCCACGCGATCCACGGCACCGTGCCGAAGGCCGCAAGGGTCGCGAGGGCAAACGCGATCGTGGTCACGGCGGCGGAGAAAAAGGCGCGATAATATCGTCCGGCGAGCAACGCCACCGGGATGAGCAGACCGAGGTGCGGTTTGATCGAGAGAAGCCCGAACGCGAGGCCCGCCAATATCGGACGCTCGGCAAGAAGCAGGAGGCCGGACCCCATCAAGGCTCCGGTCAGCGCACCGTTTTGGCCGATGTAGAAATTGAGCCATGGCGCCGGGGTCGCGAGCATCAGCAGCAGATCGCGGCGTGACGTCGTTACGCGTGAAAGCACCGCCGCGAATGCCGCGAGTGTGCCGATCGTCCACACCGCCATCGAGGCGCAAAACGGCAGCAGGGCCAGAACTGCCGCGATCGGCAGGAACGTCGGCGGATAAACCCAGGGGAAGTTGCCGACCTGCCGATTGTCGGTCAGCGTCTGCAGGGTCGCATATTGGATCGTGGGGTCATAAGCGGACGCCGGTTCGCCGGAAGCGGCGAGCGTGCCGGCGGCGTAAATACCTAGGAAATCTCCCTGGGCGGGAAGTCCGCGTGCCGTCGTGATCCAGCCGTTCGGATTGCTCAAGCCGGTCGCCAGCGCCAGAATCCAAATCGCGATCAAAGCCAGAGCCAGGGCCGATGGTTTGTCGATCCTGCTGGTAAACGATCTGATCACAGGCTGAAATCCGGGGCGGGCCGGCCGCTGTCGGCGCTTATCGAGCATGGCTCTTGACGGGCCCTGGAGATTGACACCCTGTCGTTACCAAAGGATTAGGCTTTCCGGGCCGGGTATCGGCGACGAGGAAGCTGCCTGATCCTGCAGGCCGTACGGAGGCATGGTTGAACGTCGAGACTGACGGTGCGCAAGGCGAAACAGCGCTGGCAATCCGCGTCGGCGGAGGCGAGCCGATGCTTGGACCGCAGGATACGCGCGTGTCTGAGATCGTTCACGCCTGCCATTCGGCGTCGATCGATCAGGGGCTCGAGAAGCTCGCCATTCCAGGACTGACGCGCGACACGCTGGAGCCGGTGCTGCAATACTGCGCCAGCCTCAAATGCGTATCCGACGAGGTGACGTGTCCGGGATGCAAGCGGCGCACGGAAGTCCAGGGCATCGAGACGCTCGATCAATTCATTCTGAGCAAGAAGGAAGTGATCGTCGGTGACGGACGGGTGCGGCTTCGCGGCGAGGGGACGGAGACGGTCACGACGCCCTGTCTCGAGACGCTGGCAAAGCAGTGGTCAGGTGAAAATTACTGGTTCTGGGCGCGTCGCGTCATCCGCAAGCTGCGGCATGGTCTGAGGCGCGCACATATGCGCGGCGAGCCGGTGGCGGGCGAAGGCGAGACGCCGTCGATCATCCTGATGGAGCCTCAACTCGCGGACAATATCGGGATGGTGGCGCGGGCGTGCGCGAATTTCGGTCTCGACGATCTGAGGCTCGTCAGCCCGCGCGACGGCTGGCCGAACGAGAAGGCGCGGATTGCGGCGTCGGGGGCGAATTATATCATCGACGATGCGCGCGCGTTCGGGACGCTGGAGGACAGCATCGGCGATCTCAACTGGGTTGCGGCGACGACGGCGCGGCAACGGGATTTGCGCAAGCCGGTGCTGACGCCGGAGCAGGCGATCGCCGAAATTAGGGTCCGGATCAGCCGGGGCGAGCGCTGCGGAGTGTTATTTGGGCGGGAGCGGAACGGTCTGGAGACGAGCGAGGTGGCGCAAGCGGACGCCCTGATCATGATACCGGTGAATTCCCGCTTCGCCTCTCTTAACCTTGCCCAGGCAGTGCTGCTAACGGGTTACGAGTGGATGCGGGGGGATTCGGGGCGCAGTCTCGGCCGGGTCACAACCTACGAGAAGCCCTTGAGCGAGGGTCTTTATCTGGGCCGAGACCGGCCCGCGACCAAAGAGGAACTCATTGGACTGTTTGAACATTTAGAACGAGAGCTGGAGCAGAAGGGGTTTTTCAATCCGGCCCATCGCAAAGCCGTGGTGTCGCAAAATCTTCGCACACTGCTGACCAGGATGAACGCGACGGAGCAGGAAGTCCGCACCCTGCGTGGCATAGTTGCAACGCTCGCACAGGGCAAAGGGAAGGGCGGAAAAGGGCGGGAATAAGTGCCTTCATATGGCCAAGTTTTGGGCCGAGCGATGCCAAGTCGAGAGGCATACTGGGCGATATGCAACGCGGCTGGTGGAGGGCCGCGCCCGAAAATTTTTTCGCATTCGATAACGAGACAAAAAACGCAGAGGCGCAACTGGAGATGTGGATGAACACGAGGGCGGGGGTTGTGTTGGCGGGCGCGATGGCGCTGACGCTGTGGGGAACCGCGGCGCCTGCCAGTGCGCAGGAGTTGAGTGAGCATGCAGTCCGATCGTTCATGGAATATGCGTGGTCTCTGACGCCGCAGCAGTTCTCGAAGCCCGATGGCTCCGTCATCGTCATCGATAAAACCAAGAAAGCACAGGTCGAAGTGCCGCTCGACGTGGCGCGCCGCGTGATCATGGCTGGCCGTCTTTCGGCCCACGCGCAGATTTGCGATCTCCGCGACGAGCAGGTTTTGAACCATCGCGCTCTGATGCGCCGTGAAGAGGCGACGAAGCGGTGGACGCAGCAGCAACTCGTCTACATCAGCCAGCTGCATCTGACGACGCTGATGCTGATGACGGGGCGCATTCGCCTCGTCGAGCAGGAAGGCGACAAGCAGGTTGTGGTCGACGAGAAGAAAGAGCCGCCGCAGACCTGCACGGAAGAGCAGCGGAGCAAGGTTAAGGAATTGATCGCGAACTACGTCGCAGCCAGCCCGCCGCCGCAAAATGTGACCGCAGGCGCCGCACCGGCGCCCGCGCCGGCCGGGGCACCGGTTTCGACGGGTTCGACGTCGGTCAGCGAAACGACGGTCCAAAAGAAATAGGCGATCCGGGTCGTCTTGGCCGGTTGACGCCGCCGCCCGACATCGCTATCAACCACAACCTTCGCGGGCCTTCGGGCCCGCGTTTGATTTCTGCGCACCCGTGGCGGGACTGTCGAAGGTCCATGCCTGTCGGCCTCCGAAAGGAGGCAGAGGAGGGGGCGCTCCACGGCTCCGGCCATTCGGCCGGGCCATAACTCATGGAGTGCTAGAAGATGACTAAGCGCGTTCGCGCCAAGCATAAGATCGATCGCCGCCTGGGCGAGAACATCTGGGGCCGGCCCAAGAGCCCGCTCAACCGCCGCGAGAGCCGTCCCGGCCAGCATGGCGAGCGCCGTTCCGGCAAGCTTTCCGACTTCGGTCAGCAGCTCAAGGCCAAGCAGAAGCTGAAGGGCTATTACGCATCAATTTCCGAGCGTCAGTTCCGGTCGCTTTACGATGAAGCCTCGCGTCTCAAAGGTTCGACGTCGGAGCACATCATCGGCCTTCTCGAGCGCCGCCTCGACGCGCTCGTCTATCGCGCCAAGTTCGTGCCGACGGTGTTTGCCGCCCGTCAGTTCGTCAGCCACGGCCACGTCTCGGTTAACGGCAAGCGAGTCACCGTTCCGAGCTATCGCCTTAAAGTCGGCGATGTGATCGAGGTTCGTGAGAAGGCGAAGCAGCTGGCGCTGGTGCTGGAAGCGATCAAGAGCGCCGAGCGCGACGTTCCCGATTACGTCAACGCCGACCACAACAAGATGTCGGCTTCGCTGACGCGGATCCCGGCGCTTTCGGATGTGCCCTATCCGGTTCAGATGGAACCGAACCTCGTGGTCGAGTTCTACTCTCGTTAAAGCGCTCACGCCGGCTATTCCGCGCTTGTCGCGCGGGCCGGCTCCGCGGGGGCGGCGCTCGCGCCGTCGCCCGGTCGGGCTCGCGGCCTTCGGCCGAAGTGGATCGAGTTTCAAAAAGGCTGCGCTCGCGCGGCCTTTTTTGTTTGGCGGGGCGTTGCTTCACCCTCCGTCATGCCGACGAAGGCCGGCACCCAGACTTCGTCAAGCCGCGCGGCGTCGACGGGGCCGTGGCGGGGGCGCGATGGAAATGCCGGGGTTCGGAGAGATTGCCGGGCCGCCGCCGATCGGGCGTTTGCGCTGGCGGTAGGTCGGCGACTGGGCATTGGCCCACGCATAGGCGAGCATCGTCATCAGTGCGGATGCGGCGAAGAAGTAGACGCCAGGCAGCACGCGGGCTTCCGTGTAGCCCGACGAATTGACGTAGAAGATCATCAGCGCCAGCACCATGACATCGGTCATCGAATAGCGGCCGATCCATTCCATCGTCGCGAACGACTTTCGACGGAAGTCTTGCGGCATGTCGTGCGAGGTGATGAGCGTCAGCAGGTAAAACAGCTTCAGGAACGGGAAGAACACCGACACGGCGAAAACAACGGTGCAGAGAAAGTATTCCTGGTTCTCGAACAGCGCATAGATGATCGTCAGGATCGAGTGCTCGTTGGTCCAGACGTAGACGGTCGTGAAGCGGATCGACGGCATGATGATGCCGAGCGCGAAGAACACTGTCGCGAGGATGATGAGGAAGCTCAGCGCGAAGTTCCGCCAGGCGGGCGTTGACTGCTTCGCTCCGATATCGGGCTGCGGAAGCACGGGAACGAGCTCAGGAGCGGCGGCCATGCCGTCGGTTCGGATCCAGGCATAAGAGAGGATCATCAGCACGACGGCGGCGGTGAAGAAATAGACGCCGTTGAGGCTCGAGGCGTCATACACTTCCTGGCTCTTGATGAAGAAGATGGTCAGCGCCAGCACGAGCACGTCGTGCATCGACCATTTGCCGAGCCATTCGAGCGCGCGCAGGCGGGTCTGGTGGCGGACGATCTCGGCGGGCGGCAAGGTCGAGACGAGCAGCAGGTAAAGCAGCTTGGTAACGGGAAGCAGGATCGAGAAGACGAGCACGATCAGTCCAAGGAAGGTCTGGTTGTCCTTCAGCAGCACGCCGACGGTGGACAGCAGCGAATGCTCGGTCGTCCAGAAACCGAAGCTCGTCAGTTTCAGGATCGGCAATGTGATGCCGAGCGCGAGACAAACGCTGGCGGTGAGAATGGTGAGCGAAAGAAAGAAGCGCCTGCCGCTCAGCCACATGACCTTCATTTCGCCGGTTCCTTCCTCAGCGAGGTGAGCGAGCCTACCGTGGTTTCGAGGCACCATCCGCTTGGGGCAAAATTGAGACCTGCCAAGTCAAGACTATAGCAACTTGCGGGGCTACGCAGGTATTGGTGCAAACGAGCGAGCGATCATGAGCGATACAGGTGGAACGCACGATCCGGTGAAAATCAGCCCGTCGGGAAAAGCGAGAGCGCGCGGGCTTGGCCTGCCGATGCCGGGCGTCACCGGGCCGTTGAATGCGATAACCGACGTCGGCGGTGTGACGGTCGGGTTCACGACACTGCGCAACGACGGCGGCTCGATCCATACCGGCGTCACGGCGATCCTGCCGCGGGCGCCGGAAAATCTCGCTCATCCCCTATGGGCGGGGGTGTTCTCGATGAACGGCAACGGCGAGATGACGGGGGCGCACTGGATTCGCGATGCGGGCTGGTTTACGGGGCCGATCACGATCACCAACACGTTCTCGGTCGGGCTCGCGCATCACGCGACGCTCAAATGGATGGCGAAGCATTTTCCGGCGCTGGGCGAGGATCTGTGGGCGCTGCCGGTCGCGGCCGAGACGTATGACGGTTTTCTCAGCGACATCGCGGGCTTTCACGTCAGCGAAGAGCATGTGTGGGCGGCGATCGACGGTGCGCGCTCCGGGCCGGTGGCGGAAGGTTGCGTCGGCGGCGGCACTGGCATGATCGCCTACGAATTCAAAGGCGGCACGGGGACGTCGTCGCGGATCGCGAAAACGCGGCTTGGTGCGCACACCGTCGGTGTGCTGGTGCAGGCGAACCATGGCATCAAGCCGTGGCTGACGGTGTGCGGCAAGCCGGTGGGCGAACTGCTGCCGGGCGAGCGGGTTTATGAGAATGAGCGCGGCTCGATCATCGTCATCATCGCGACGGATGCGCCGCTGCTGCCGGGGCAACTCGAGCGGCTGGCGCGGCGGGCGTCGATCGGCATCGGCCGCGGCGGTACACCTTCCGGTAACAGTTCGGGCGACATCTTCATGGCGTTTTCGACGGCGAACGATCCGGGCGAGCTGCCGGAGCCCGCGGCCTTGACGTTCACGGCGGTCAGCAACGACGATCTCGATGCGATCTATCTGGCGGTCGTGGAGAGCGTGGAGGAAGCGGTGGTGAATGCGATGCTCGCGGCCGAGACGACGACGGGTAAGCACGGCCGCGTGGTCAAAGCGATCGACGCCGACAAGCTCAAGGCGCTCGTCGTCGGATGAGTGCGAGCGATTTGCGCTACGATGCGGCGTTCTTCGATCTGCTGACCGGCAGCTATGACCGTCTCGTTGGTGTGCGGCTCGTGCCCGCTGGCGCCGACGCGCGATGGCTTTACGAGGATGCGCCGTTCGTCGTCGTCGCGCACAACACCGATGCGGACCCGCGCTTCGTTTATGCCAACAGGACGGCGCAGGCGTGTTTCGAATATGCGTGGGACGAGTTCGTGACGTTGCCGTCGCGGCTGTCGGCGGAGGCCCCCAATCGGGAGGAGCGGGCGCGGATTTTGGAGGCGGTTGCGCGCAACGGTTTCGTGCGCGGCTATCGCGGCGTTCGCATTTCCAAGTCGGGGCGGCGGTTCGCAATCGACGGCGGTGTCGTCTGGCAGTTGATCGATGCCGACGGCATCAACCGCGGGCAGGCGGCGACGTTTTCGTCGTGGGTGAATGTTTGAAGCTTTGCGATTGCGGCTTTTGCCTCACCTTGCTGCGGACGCGGCAAAGCACATTGGTCCGCGGCCATGACGATATCTTTTGGATGCTCCCTCATCGTCATCCCGACGAAGGTCGGGATCTAGTCAATCGGCAACTGAGAGTTTGCGGCGCGGTTTTGCGGCTGCCTCGGCGCATCGGACGACGACCGATAAAAAAAAGCGGAGCTGAAACAGCTCCGCTTGGAATTTGCAAAAAAGATCGCGCGATCAGCCGTGGTGGTGGCTATGGGGGATGCCCTTGTCGCAGATGAGATCGTGAAGCTCGCCGGCGGAATACATTTCGCGCATGATATCGCAGCCGCCGACAAATTCGCCTTTGACGTAGAGCTGCGGGATGGTCGGCCAGTTCGAGAAGGTCTTGATGCCTTCGCGCAGGCCCTGATCGTCAAGGACGTTGACGTCCTTGAACGGCACGCCGAGGTGCTCAAGAATTTTCACGGCGGTCGCGGAAAAACCGCACTGCGGGAACTGCTTGGTTCCCTTCATGAACAGAACGACGTCATTGTCGGCGATCGTCTTGGCGATCGCGTCGTTGACGGTGGTGGTGTCAGAGGCCATTCCGAGGCTCCTATCGTGCGGTCGCCCAAACGGCGGACCGGCAGTTCAACCGAGATTTGGGTCAGAGCATCGCGTTAGTCAATCGGGCGGGAGCGCGGTCGTAAGCTGCAGGGCGTGCAAAACGCCGCCCATGCGGCCGCCGAGCGCGTCATAGACCATCTGGTGCTGCTGCACGCGGCTTTTGCCCTTGAAGGCCGAGGAGACGACGTGGGCCGCCCAGTGGTCGTTATCGCCGGCGAGGTCCTTGAGGACGATTTCGGCGTCGGGGAAGCGGGCTTTGATCATCCGTTCGATATCGGCCGCGGCCATCGGCATTGCTGGTAAACTCCCGGTTTTGTATGCGGCTGCGAGACTTTCGCCGGATGTATGGCGCTTCCGATCAGCTCCGGCAAGCCATCCGATCAGGCATTCTTATCAAAATCTCACGCGATTGCGATTGGACGTTATCGAGGGGGGACGCTATGTATTAGGGCACGAGGAGTTTGAAGCTCCCTGAAGTCTAATGGAGGACACCATGAAGACCTGGACGAAACCCGAAGTTCGCGAGCAGGAAGTCGGCCTTGAAGTTACCTCGTACCTTCCGGCCGAGATCGACCTCATCTAAGTCGGTCGGCTCGATCTGAATTCAAGCGCGGTGGCAGGATAATCCTGCCACCGCGTTTTTTTGTGCGATTTCGGAAATGGAGACGCCCGCTGCGGCAGTACCAGCGGGCGTCTCTGAAACGCCGAGTACGGGGGGAGGTCTCGGCGTCTGCGAGCGCCTATTGCTGCTCGCAATCGATCGTCACCTTGAACCACGGCAGGTCGAGCTTGCATTTGCCGGACTTGGTGCGCGTCAAAACCTTGTCGAGCTTCAGGTCGCCGAGCTTGAGATTGCCGAGGGCGCCGGCGATGCCGTCGTCCTTGCCGTCGGCGGCGTCGCCATCGGCGGGCGCGTCGGCGCTTGCGGTTTCATCCTTCGGCGCGGGCTTGGCCTGATCGGGCGTTGCCGCCGGAGCCGGTGTCGCGGCTGGGGCTGCATCGGCGGGCTTCACTTCCGCAGCTTTTGCTGGGGTGTTGCTCGCTTCCTTCGCCGGAGCCGGTGCCGGAATGCTCGCCGTCGTTGCCGGAGCCGGAACTGCAGGCGCGGCCTTCGCGGTTGTCTCGGGCTGGTTGCAAAGCTGAAGATCCTTCGGCGCCGGCTTCCAGATCATGGTCTTCGACAGGAACTTCATTCCCGCGTAGCCAAGAACCTTGAGATTGCCGTTGGCAAGCGGCGTCAGCTCGACGTCGTACTTGCGACCCTTCTCCGGCGAATAGATCCAGCCGTTGTCCCAGCGGCCGCCGCCCACAGGCGTGACGTCGCCGATGATCTGCTTGCCGCAGCCGCTGGCGTCGGTGGTGGATTTTACCCACACGACATTGCCGCACATGGCACTGCCGCACGGCTTGATTTCGATGGCACCGCGGCCGGTGTCGTTCATCCAGATGCCCGTCGGATCGGATCCGGCGAACGCGGCCTCGACTGTGACTGGGGCCAGCGACATAACGACCGCGACCGGCGCAATAAATTTCAATACCCGCATGACAAGATCCTTCTTCACGAGATCAGGATTGTTTCGGACGACCAATGTTGCGGTCTTTGTGCCGTAAACCGTTCGCCCAGGATGTTCCGATCGGAACAGGTGGGCGCCTTCGATTACGGGACCGCGCATTTCCTTCTTCAGCCGTCGGCGCAATTTCCCGAAACGTGCATGAAACGAAACTCAGAACCGTATCGTATCGATCCGTGCAAGAGCAAGAAACAGTCGCAACATCCTGCTGCGGTGACCGATCACATCGTAGCGCGCCTCTTTCCCGCTCGGGTCTGAAAAATAATTAACGTTCTCAAATAGGAGAAAATCCCATGATGAAGCCATTTCTGGCAGCGATGGCGCTTGCCTTGTCGGCCTCGGTCGCATTCGCGGCTGAAGACAGCAATATCACGACGAAAGCGATGAAGGATCTCCCCGGCAACAACGGCGCCGGATCGACGAGCAATCCGACGGCGAAGCCCAATTCCGGCAGCCTTTCGGAGAAGCAGATGCAGGGCCAGCCCGGCGTCAACGGCGACAGGACGGGTTCCACCGCGACGCCCAATGCAAAGCCCGAGGATGGCTCTCTCGCGGGCAAGGAAATGGAACAGAATTCCGGCGCGCAGAAGTAATAACGCTTGCCGTGCGCGTGACGCGCATGCCGGCGGTTATTCTGAAGGGGGGAGGAAGACGATCCAGGTCGCCTCCTCCTTTCCTTATTGAGCGGCGACGGCATTGGTCTGCTATGGTTGCTCATCATGATTGGGCGAACGGGCAGATTTGGGATTGAAGCGTTTTGTGCCGCGATCGTGTTCGTGGCGTTTGCCATGTTCCTCGCCTCGGCCGTGCAGGCCGGAAGCGGCAACGGCGATCGATGTCCGGGCGAGCGCTTTGCAATCGAAACGATCGCAGGCGGAACATCTCCTTATGTGATGCTCGATGCCGGTGAAAAGCGCGGATATTTTCTGCTCGACTACGGCACGACGCGAAGCTCGCTTTCGCGAGACATTTTCAAATCATACGGCCGCGAAGATCAGGCCAGCTTACAGACGCCTCTATCGCTTCCAAGTTTTTCGTCCGGCCGTTTCGATCTTGCGACGTATCGGCTGCTGGAGCAGCCGCCCGGGGGCCAGCTCGGAATCATCGGCACGGATTTTCTGTCGCTGCTGACTGCGGATTTTTCATTTCGTGGCGGCAAAAGTGATGTCGTGCTCGACGCGCGTCCCTGCGATCACGATGTGTTGAAAGCGCGCGGATTGATCCCGGTTCGTCAAGGCGGTTTTTTCGCAAGCGATCCGCGCAGCCTCGATCCGTCGATGCCGAACGTGCCGGTGCTGTTCGTCAGCGCCGCCGGGATTTCGGCCGCAGCGCAAATGGATACCGGCTATGACGATCGCGGACTGCCGCCGTCGGTCGATATCAACGATGCATTCTTTGCAAAGCTCGTCGCGGCGGGCGTTTCTCTCCATGCGATCGGGAAGGTGACGGTCACGACCTGCCGCGGGGTTGCGACACACGACGTTTTTGCAGCGCCGCAAACGCAACTTTCTTTGGAAACCGATGAGCGGCGAGAGATCAAAATTTTGCGAGGCGTTGCGCTGATCCGCAAATCGGCCAACGGGTGCGGCGGCATCGCCGATATGTCCTCGCCGGCAGCGCAGCTTGGCATGTCGGTTATTGCGGGGCTCGGAACCGTCGTTTTCGATGCGCCTTCCGGCCTCGTCTGGGTGCGGCCTGAGAAGTGAACGGCGTCCGTTATGGGATCCTTATCTTTTTGCACCCGATCCCGGGTCGAATCTTTATGCGCCGATCCCTATCTATCGAGCATGCGCCATCAGGATGGCGCAGAAACGGTAGACGATCATGTCAAGCAATTTGTGGCTACGCAAACATGCGATCGCGCGCGGCGGCACGCTTCAGGAAAAGCGAAAGCGTGAACAGAACGATGCGGCGCTGATCTACGTTCTTATCATCGGCATCTGTGCGGCGCTGGGAATCGTGCTCCTGGCAAACGTCGAGCCCGGCGCAACGCTTTCGAGCGTCACTCCGGCCGCGCATTCAGACAGCGCGCGCTGAGGCCGAAAGGGAATGGCGTCATGCTGGTGAATTCACGCCGCGCACAATTCATCGAATATTCGATCCTACATAATGCCAAGCATGAAGGACCCATCATCGGGCGGCTCGACGACTACGAATTCTCGGAATTCGTGCAGGATGAGTTCGGACGGCTTTTTGCCTATTCCGGCGTTGCGCCAAGATTGCCGAATGGCCAATTCGACGACGCTGCGCTGAGGGACGGGGAGTTCATCGTGCAGCCGGGGCTGATCTACATCTATCGCGGCAAAGCCGAAAAACGCCGGCGCATGGCCTGATCGGCGCCGCGCCGAAAGTGCGTTCCCGTGCGGCTAGCCGCTTCGCTGTTTTAGCGAATCGAAGCATATTTCGAGCGATTTGAAAGCCTGGACATTAGCGGGTGCGAGCGTCCGCATTGGCGAGGGCTCTATATTCCATCCCAAGGTGCAAGAATGCGCACAGTGGTCTGTCATTTCTTCAATGAAGAGTATCTGCTGCCGTGGTGGCTCGCGCATCATCGGCGGATTTTCGATCACGGCATCATGATCGACTACAACTCGACAGATAAAAGCCGTGAGCTGATCAATAAGTTCTGTCCGACCTGGGAAATCCACGCCACGCGCAACGCCTATTTCGACAGCGCCTGCATCGATCGCGAAGTCGAAGATTATGAGCGAACGTGCGACGGCTGGCGCATGGCCCTCAACGTCACCGAGTTTCTCTACGGCAATGTCGCGCAACTCGATCAGGTGACGGCGCCGACGCAGCACTTCATCGGCAATTATGTGTTCGTGGCGGCGAAAGATGCCAAACCGCTCGTTTACTCGCGGCCGCTGCACGAGCAGGTGACGCTCGGCTACCACGAGGACAATCCGGCAACGGCGCTGTCGCGGCTGCATCGGGGCTGCCGCGCGAGCCGCAGCCTACACAATTATCCGATCGATTATGCGCCGCAAGGCGGCCGGCACTGGGCCCAGCGGCCGACGTTAAAAGACGTGATGATCTTTTATTATGGCTATGCGGTCGTCGACGAAGCGAGCATCGCGCGCAAGCTGCAAATCAAAACCAAGATGAGTCCCGAGGAACAGGAAGCCCGAGGCGCGCAGCATCCCAACATGGTCACGCGCGACCGCTTTCTCACCAACATCGAGCGGTTTCATCGGCCGCGCAGCTGGGACATGAAGGACGAGCTGGCGGACTTCATCGAGCATCAATACGCGGCGGAGCCTGGGCCACTCGCCGTCACCGCCGCGTAAGACGTCATTTCACGCCGAGCAACTCGACGTCGAAGATCAGCGTGGCATTGGGCGGGATGACGCCGCCGGCGCCGCGCGCGCCATAACCCAGTTGCGGCGGAATGATCAGCGTGCGCTTGCCACCGATCTTCATCGAGGCGACGCCTTCGTCCCATCCCTTGATGACGCGTCCGGTGCCGAGCGGAAATTCGAATGGCTGGCCGCGATCGACCGATGAATCGAATTTCGCGCCCTTCTTGCCGTCCTGATAAAGCCAGCCGGTGTAATGCATGACGCAGATCTGTCCGGTCTCGGGCGTGGCGCCGGTGCCGACGACGGTGTCTTCGTATTGGAGGCCGGAGGGTGTGGTCGTCATTGTTGTTCCTTGCGGGTCTGCGATTGCGGGGTTGATAGGAAGTGCTGCCGCGATGAGCGCGAGTGCGGCTGAGAGGGCCATCATAACGGGCAAGCGAAAGCGGTGCATTTGAGTTCCTATCTTCCGAGTGGTACCGCTGGACGGGCACTCATATTCTTATTCTTACGTCGTCCCGGCGCAGGCCGGGATCCAGCCGAGCTTCAATATCTAAAATGCAGCTTCTTGTCTGGGTGCCGGCCTTCGCCGCATGATGATGATTTTTACTCTCGTATCGGGGGCGCATGCGACGGTGCGCTGGTGCGATCAGGACGGTGCTTCGGATTTCTTCTGCAGTTCAGCGAGGCGGCGCTGGTATTCTTCCTCCATCGCCAGGACGTGCTGATAGACGTTGTCGAGCTCTTCTTTTCGCTCACCGTCTTGGGCTTCCTCGACCCAGGTCGCGAATTCCTCGCGCAGCGTGAAGAGGACGTCGAGCGCGCCTTTGAGTTCGCTCATCTCGGGAGTTGGATCGGACGCCATCGTACATGCCTCGTTGGTGTGACCCGCGCGCCTGATAGAATTTCACGCAGGGATAGCGTGTCAACCTAATCAGCGCAACCAATGCTCTCTAAAACCATTCGACCGAGGGTTGTCACGGTATGAATTCCTCGCTCTTTGCCCCAAGTGTCCAATTCGATGATGTTCACTTTTTCACTGCGTTCACCGCGACTTCCATTCGGCATTGAAATCTGCTTCACGTGCGGCCTGAAGGAAATGAGTTCTAGTACTTTGAGCTTGCCCCACATGGCGTCCCACATAGCATTTCGCTCTCGAACTTCTTCGGAAGCTCCTATGTAGTTTGGAGGAGGGCGCAGTTGGTTCAATGCAGATTGATCATTTGTGTGAAGTGCTTCGAGTAGGCTCACCTCTTCGGCGTCTAATTGGGCGACCAAAGCGAGCAGTCGTGATTTGTGGAGCTGATTGCGATTGTCTTCGGTAATTCCGTGCGCGACGCAGTACGCAATGTTCCTGACGCGTTGTATTTCTGTTGTTTCTCGCGCTTGACGCCAGCCTTCTTCGACCAATCCCGCGTTTTGATGTTCAGATAAATGTTTATGTGAAGCTTCTAATTCGTCCAATCGGCGCGCTAACGTCGAAAGATACATTTCGAAGCGCTCAGCCTGTTGGTTGGGTATTATCGCGGTGAAAACCTCGGCAAGGCCGCCACCAATAAGGGGTACTGCACTCGATATTGCGCGAAGAACGGCGGCGGCACGATCAGAAGGCCCGGGCGATATGTTTGGGAGGTTATTCTCACTTTCCTCGGACATTTTAGTTCACAACTCACCCCGCATGAGCTTTGGCAGGAAGCCTTCATGGGCGGTGCGAAGCTCGGAGAGCGGTAAAGCGGTTTCGCCCTTGAGCGCGATGGCGCTGCCTGTGACACGACCGATGATGCGGGCGGGGAGCTCGAGCAAGCGCGCGCGTTCGAGCACCTCCTCCGCCTTCTGTGGCGTCACCTCGACGACGTAGCGGCCCTGGTCCTCGCCGAACCAGACGGCGTGCGGCGGCAGCTTACCTTCGTAGGCGAACAACTCGACGCCGAGGCCAGAGGCTTCGCGCGACAGCCCGTTCTTGCCGCCGGCGAGCGCCATTTCGGCAATGGCAACGAGCAGTCCGCCGTCGGCGCAGTCATGCACCGCAAGCGCGCGGCCTTCGCGGATCAGCGAGCGGATCAATCGGCCGGCTTTGATTTCGGCTTCGAGGTCGACGGGCGGCGGCGCGCCTTCGAACTTGCCCGACGCGTATTGCTGATAAAGGGACTGGCCGAGATGGCCTTCCTCACGGCCAATAACGATCAGCACATCGCCTTCGTCTTTGAGACGAATGTCGGCGAGCTTCGATGAATCCGGCACCAGGCCGACACCGCCGATCGCGGGGGTGGGCGGAATGCCGACGCCGTTCGTCTCGTTGTAAAGCGAGACGTTGCCGGAGACGACGGGATAGCCGAGTGCGGTGCAGGCTTCCGCCATGCCGCGGCAGCTTGCAACGAACTGGCCCATGATCTCGGGCCTCTCGGGGTTGGCGAAGTTCATGTTGTCGGTGATGGCGAGCGGGTCGGCGCCAACAGCTGTCAAGTTGCGCCAGGTTTCGACGACAGCCTGCTTGGTGCCTTCTTCCGGATCAGCGGTGACGTAGCGGGGCGTCACATCGCAGGCGACCGCGATGGCTTTCTTCGTGCCGTGCACGCGGACGACGCCGGCATCGCCGCCCGGACGGCCGACGGTGTCGCCCATCACCATGTGATCGTACTGTTCCCAGATCCAGCGGCGCGACGAAAGGTGATGGCCTGCCATCAGATCCTTCAGCGTGCCGACGATCGAGTTCGGGGCGGGCACCCATTCGGGCAGGATTTTCGCGGGCTTCTTCGGCTCGACATGCGGGCGCGTATACATCGGCGCGGAGTTCGCGAGTACCGGCACCGGCAGGTCGGCTTCGACGTTGCCCTTGTGCTTGATGATCATGCGCTGGGTGTCGGTGGTGTGGCCGATGACGGCGAAGTCGAGGCCCCATTTCTCGAAAATGGCTTTGGCGTCAGCCTCGCGCTCGGGCTTCAGGATCATCAGCATGCGTTCTTGCGATTCCGAGAGCATCATCTCGTAGGCGGTCATGCCGGTTTCGCGCTGGGGAACGAGGTCGAGGTTCAGCTCGATGCCGACGCCGCCCTTGTCCGCCATTTCCGACGTTGATGACGTGAGGCCCGCTGCGCCCATGTCCTGGATGGCGATGATCGAATCCGTCGCCATCAGTTCGAGGCAGGCTTCGATCAGAAGCTTTTCGGTGAATGGGTCGCCGACCTGCACGGTCGGGCGTTTCTCGTCCGACTTCTCGTCGAATTCGGCGGATGCCATCGTGGCACCGTGGATGCCGTCGCGGCCGGTCTTTGAGCCGACGTAAACGACGGGGAGGCCGACGCCCTTAGCGGCGGAATAGAAAATCTTGTCGGTCTTGGCGAGGCCGACGCACATGGCGTTGACGAGGATGTTGTTGTTGTAGCCCTCGTCGAAGTTCGTTTCGCCGCCGATGGTCGGAACGCCGGTGCAGTTGCCGTAATGCGCGATGCCCGCGACGACGCCCGATACGAGGTGGCGGGTCTTGGCGTGATCCGGGGCGCCGAAGCGGAGTGCGTTCATGTTGGCGACGGGGCGTGCGCCCATCGTGAAGACGTCGCGCATGATGCCGCCGACGCCGGTCGCCGCGCCCTGGAACGGCTCGATGTAGGAGGGGTGGTTGTGGCTCTCCATCTTGAAGACGACGGCGTCACCGTCGCCCAGATCGACGACGCCCGCGTTCTCGCCGGGGCCTTGGATCACCTGCGGGCCGGTGGTCGGCAGCGTCTTCAACCAGACGCGCGATGATTTGTAGGAGCAGTGCTCGCTCCACATGACCGAGAAGATGCCGAGTTCGCAGATCGACGGCTCACGGCCGAGGATTTCGAGCAGGCGCGCGTATTCGTCGGGCTTCAGGCCATGTTCGGCGACGATTTCGGGGGTGATCTTGCGGGCTGTGGTCGTCTCGGTCATTCAGGGTCTCTGGCAGAGTCTCTGGCGGGCGTGTCGATTGCGACCGCTTATATGGGGTCGAGGCGGGTTTGTCGCCCCAGGGACTGGCGGCACTCCACGGCCAATGGTCGCGACGCTCTTTGCTGCGGAGCAGATGCCAGCTCTCGCCGTCATCCCGGCGAAGGGCCGGGATCCAGCCATCATTTTCCATAGTGGGTGTTGACGGCTGTCTGGGTGCCGGCCTGCGCCGGCATGACGAAGCTGAGAGCTGAAGTCGGGCTTACTTGCCGTGCTTGGCGAGCCAGGCGTTCATGAAAGCGATCTCGCTTTCCTGCGCGTTGACGATGTCTTCCGCCAGCTTTCGTAGCTCGGGGTCCTTGCCGTACTGCAGCTCGACCTTCGCCATGTCGATCGCGCCCTGATGGTGCGGAATCATGCCTTTGACGAAATCGACGTCGGCGTTGCCGGTGTATCCGACCATCATGGCCTCATGCATCTTCTGCATGGCCGCTTCGTAGGCTTTAGACGATGGCGCGGCTTCGGCTGAGGTCGCGCCCATGTCCATATGATCCATGTTCATGTGGTCCATGGATTTCATGTCCATGTCTTCCGCGCGGGCGGCCGTGGCGGCGACGAGGCTGAGGCACAGAAGGCCGACGATGGCTTTCATGGTTGCGTGTCCTTTCGGGCGTTCGGTGTGGTTCCGGCGGCGCTTATAGTGGCTCGATAGGTGATTGTCGCGGCGCCACGCGGAAATGGCTGGTGCACAGAGTTTTTGTGCCGTCGCTGAACTTGAAATGAATGGCCGCGCGCGCGGCCTGCGACGGCTTGGCGCTGTGAACGGCGCATCTCAGAGTTGCGATGAAATGCCATTTTATTTAGCAGAATCTGAACCCTATATGCCGACTAATAGGGCAATGCCGGCGAGCTGAGTTTGGCAACCAGCGGCGCTGTTCGAGGGATAGAAGGTACGATCATCATGTCGGCAAATAAGTTCGCAGGACACACTTCGCTGTTCGCGGACGTTTCGTTCGCGGATCTCTGGCGCGCGGCGCGCTATCGTCGGCACGGAGGCCATCAGGAGCTGCCGTCGGTGCTGGACGCTGCCTATGCGTCGCGCTTTGCGGCCCCGTCACAGCCTTTCGGAACCGAGGCGGAGGGCTCCAGGACGACGCCTGCCATTGACGTGTGGCAGTATCGTCAGGCCGCCTGACCTTTGCCGTTGTCGCCTTTCTGATCGCCGGGAGCTGGCATTCGTGCCGGCTGTGCGTCGCGCGTCGGTGCTCGAAGACCAGGCATTCTGGCTCATTCCGTCCTACCCGTTCGGACTGTGACCGTTCCGCGCTGCAAAAGGCGCATTACGGAATTGCGGCCGCAGGAGATTTTCTCTTTGGGGCCAGCCGGTTATCTGAGGACCTGAAGTCCGTGATCCGACACTCGGTCCCGGACTCGATTTTGCGGATGCGAAATTTCGGCAGCGGGTTGCGTCAGCGCTTCCAAGTCCACGCTTGCAAGTTGTCTGAACAAGGGAGGGAGTTACAACTCTCTCCCTTTTTTTCTTTACCACTTACTTACTGATTTCATTTGGTTTTTCGGCCGTCCCCCGCGACCAAGCGGCGCTGCAAGGCGCGCATGATAGAGCTGCTTGACCCCCCCTTGGCGAACAGGGGTCGGATCGCTTATCTACAGTGTAGAAGAAAGCGACCCGGGGGCTTATCCCGGGAGCCAGGCCGGGCCGGAAGCCCCGCCGGTTAGCTCAAAAACAGGTGCTACTATGAAGGCCATCGTGTTCGCTGTGTTCAACTCGCTGTCGCTCGGCTCGTCCGCCGCCAGCAAGAGCCGGCGGCGCGGGAACAGCCGCTAATCGAGCGGACTGTTTGACTGCACGAAGAAGGAGCCGCGAGGCTCCTTTTTTGTTGGTCGCTGGCGACTCTGCTTCGCGGAGCCGGCCGCCAGCGACGAAGTGGGGGTTCCTTACCAGCGCCCTGAAAAGACAGGGCCCGAATGGGCGCTGGGGAAGGCGATGCGCGGCGTGAAGCTCGGCGCCGAGGCCATCGCCACAAGCCGCTTTTCCGTCATTTTGCGCAGACTGGACGACAAACTCAGATACAGCTGCTTCATGCGCATGAGCCGCAGGACGTTGGGCGCAGCGGACCGTTGCTCGCGGTCGATCAGCTCGCGGATGCGGGTTGCACGTTCGAGAAGGATCAGGAAACGACGGGACATAGATTTTCCTCCGGTTCGGAACTTTGGAGGTATGTCCGGTGAAAAAAGTCGAGGCACCGGGCATACCCGATGCGGTCCGACATCGCAGCGCTATCGCAGCACTGCCAGAGGGGCCCGGCCCCGCAACACACTGGACATAGGAGCGAGGCGACACCGTGCAAGGTGCCCGCTGCAAATGCCTTCGAAAGATCACAATCGGAGGCGGGGCGCGCCATGCCGAAAGGCATGCCTGGGATTTCTACTCAGCATTAGACGGCTACCGCGTTGCAGCATACTTGAACGGCCATCACCGGGCTTTGGTCTTCCATGCTTTCGACCCTTCTGATCGTTCTTCCTATTTTTGCGCTCGTGCTCGCGGGATGGCTGGCGCGGCGCATCGGCGTGCTTGGGCCGAACGCGACAACAGAGCTCAACCGTTTTGTCGTCTATCTGGCGTTGCCCGCGCTCCTTTTCGACATCACGAGCCATGCGCACTGGAGCGACCTCTGGCAGCCCGGTTTTATCGCGGTGTTCGGCATCAGCACGATGCTGATCTTCGTGGTGACCGTCGCGGTGCGGTTGCGCGGGACGCGGCATCTGGCCGATGCGGCGATCGATGGCCTCAACGCAGGATATGCGAACACGGCCTATATGGGGTTTCCGATCACACTCGCCGTGCTCGGACACGAGGCGCTGGCGCCGACGACGATCGCATCGATCATTACGGTGTGCGTGATTTTCGGGTTTGCGATCATTCTGATCGAGGTCGGGCTGCAAAGCGAGGCGCGGACGCTGCATCTCATCCGGAAGGTCGGCGTGTCGCTTGCGTGCAATCCGCTTCTGGTCGCGCCCGCGCTGGGGGCGTTGTTTCCGATCTCCGGTTTCGACGTGCCTGCGCCGGCGGAATCGTTTCTCAAGCTGCTCGGCGGGACGGCGTCTCCGTGCGCGCTGGTGGCGCTCGGGCTGTTTCTGGCGGCGAAGCCCGAGACCGAGGCCAAGACCGCGCCTGCGGTATCCAATTCCACGGCGCTTCTCGTCGGCGCGAAGCTCGTGCTGCATCCCATCATTGCGTGGGTATTGGCGAGCACCGTGTTCGATCTGACGCCGACGCTGACGCGGACGGCGGTGTTGCTGGCGGCGCTGCCCACGGGAACGGGGCCTTTTATGCTCGCCGAGTTTTACGCGCGAGAGGCCGCCGTCACGTCGCGCGTCATTCTCGTTTCGACCATAATCTCGATACTGACGGTATCGGCTTATCTCGCTGTTTCGGCTTGAGGCGCGCAACCTCTTAACAGAAACGCAATTTTTTTCCGATCACAGAATAACCCCGAAGCGGTTTTATCAGCCATTCAAGCTTGGTTCATGGGGGCTGGTTCAAAAACGCGTTTGAAGGGATTCCGAGGGGAGTTCGGTCATGAAACGTCTTTTGCAGGTCGCGCTTGCCGCGGCGAGCGTCAGCGCGATGGCGGTTCCGGCACATGCCGGTGGTGGTGATTTCGCTGCCGGCGTTTTCGGCGGTCTTGCAGCCGGTGCGATCATCGGTTCGGCATCGCGGCCCTATTACTACGATCCGCCGCCGCCTCCGCCGCCCGCGTACTATTATGGTGGCGCCGGTTATGGCGGCCCGTGCCATTGGGAACGCGGCCGTCGTTACTGGGATGACTACGAAGGCGTCTGGCGCTATTCGCGTATTCGCGTTTGCGATTAAGCCATCCGTCATGCCGGCGCAGGCCGGCACCCAGGCAAATCTATACAGATCGCCCGTCGAGGGCGGTCTGGATCCCGGCCTTCGCCGGGATGACGTGTGGTTGGAGAGCGCCTTGCTCTCTCTTGTCATCCTCGCGTTCAGGCTGAGGGCTTCCCGCTCGGTTACTGCATGATGGATGCTCGGGACAAACTCGAGCATGCCATCTAAAAATTACGCGGCTTCGAGGGTGGACAGCAGGATGCTTTCGAAGACACGGCGGCCGTCGGTGCCGCCGAGCGCATTTTCATAAAGACGCTCGGGGTGGGGCATCATGCCGAGCACGCGGCCGGTTTCGCTTGTGATGCCGGCGATGTTGCGCTGGGCGCCGTTCGGACAGGTCTTGGCGTCGACATTTCCTTCAGCGTCCGAATAGCGGAACGCGACGCGGCCTTCGCCTTCGAGGCGATCGAGCGTTTCGCTGTCGGCGAAGTAGTTGCCTTCGCCGTGTGCGATCGGAACCTTGATCACCTCACCCTTGCGATAGCACTTCGTAAAGAACGACTGATCGTTCTCGACCTTCAGGAATACGTCGCGGCAGATGAAGTGGAGCGAGGCGTTGCGCAGCAGCGCGCCCGGCAGCAGGCCCGACTCGCAAAGGATCTGAAAGCCGTTGCAGATGCCGATGACCGGTGTGCCCGCTTTCGCCTTGGCGACGACGTCTTTCATGATCGGCGAATGCGCGGCCATGGCGCCGCAGCGGAGATAATCGCCGTAGGAGAAGCCGCCCGGCAGCACGATCACATCGGACGAAGGGACGCTGGCGTCGCCGTGCCAGACCATCTTCGGCGCAAAGCCCGTGACGCGTTCGATCGCGGTTTGCACATCGCGGTCGCAGTTCGAGCCGGGGAAGACGATGACGGAAGCGCGGAGCATTTCAGTGTGCACCTCATAAAGCGCATTTATTTGCTCTTGTGAGCCCTGAATATAGGGACTCGGACGTGAAGTCACGACTCGCGGTCGGCGCGCAACGTCACGCGGCGAAGGGCGACTTGCCGTGGATGGCCGCCTCCGCGGCCACGACGTTTGAGGGCGCCGGTCAATCCAACAACAACGTCATCCCGGCGAAGGCCGGGGATACAGGCAACGATCCACCCTGCGTGTTGAAGCCTGACTGGGTGCCGACCCCGGCCTTCGCCGGGGCAGGCTCTTCGTCGGCATGACGGTGGATTATTGACCGAGCGGCGACTGTTCGCGCTTTAGGCGTTCGACCTCATCGCGCGAGGCGTTGGTGAGGCGGCTATCCTCGGCCTTCATCGCATCGACAAGAGCTATGTACTCGGCCTGATTGCCGTAGCCGCACTCTTTGCTTTGAGCCGTCCAAACGCCCGTGACCTGCTTTACGAATTTGCGCAAGACGATGGCAGGGTGTGCCGGTTGGCCTGGCTCCGTGAACGTGATCTCGACACGCCAGACGTCCGGATCTTCAAGCGTGACGACGTTTGGATTGGCGGTCTTCTGTTTGGCGCCAGGCAGCCATGCAGACCAGTTTCGCAGCGCATCGAAGCCCAGTTTGCAATCGAGGTCAGGCGGAACCGCTGCGGGCTCGGCGAGTGCCGCCCACGGCCCGACAAGGAGCGCAACGAGCGTCACCGCAAACCTTGGCAGCATCGGTCAGCCGAGTTCGTAGCTGTAGTTTTCGATGACCGTATTGGCGAGGAGGTCCTTGCACATCTGTTCGACGATGGCCTTCGCCTTGGTCGGATCAGTCTCGGACAGGTCAACCTCGATGTATTTGCCCTGGCGGACGTCGCCGACGCCTGAAATGCCGAGGCCCTTGATGGCGCCTTCGATGGCCTTGCCCTGCGGATCGAGCACGCCGTTTTTCAGAGTGATTTTGATTTTGGCTTTCATGCGTGTCCCCTGCTCCCTCGCCCCGCTTAAGCGGGGAGAGGGCTGGGGTGAGGGGCGGCAGCAGGCCGGAACCCAGGGCTGCCCCTCACCCTAACCCTCTCCCCATGACGCGTGCAGGGTCATGGGGAGAGGGAAGTGCTTTAGTTCGGTTTGCCGTTGACCGGCGCGACCGGGCCGTTCGACGTCGAGTTCGAAGCGACGAGTACGGGACCGGCGCCGCGCGGACGCGGCGTTTCCGTCAGGACGCCCAATCGGCGCGCGACTTCCTGATAGGCTTCGAGCACGCCGCCCAAGTCACGGCGGAAGCGATCCTTGTCGAGCTTGTCGCCCGACTGCGCATCCCACAGGCGGCAGCAATCGGGGCTGATCTCGTCGGCAAGCACGATGCGGACCTGATCGTTGTCGTAGAAGCGGCCGAACTCGACCTTGAAGTCGACGAGGCGGATGCCAATGCCGAGGAACAGGCCGACGAGGAAATCATTGACGCGCAGCGCCAACTGCATGACCTCGTCGATTTCCTGCGGCGTCGCCCACCCGAACGCGGTGATGTGTTCTTCCGAGACCATCGGATCGTTAAGCTCGTCCTTCTTGTAGTAGAACTCGATGATCGAGCGCGGCAGCTGCGCGCCTTCCTCGAGACCGAGGCGCGTTGCCAGCGAGCCGGCCGCGACGTTGCGCACGACGACCTCGAGCGGAATGATCTCGACTTCGCGGATCAACTGCTCGCGCATGTTGATGCGCTTAATGAAATGCGTCGGAACGCCGATCTCGCCGAGCTTGACGAAGATGTATTCGGAGATGCGATTGTTAAGAACGCCTTTGCCTTCAATCAACGCGTGCTTCTTCGCGTTGAAGGCGGTTGCGTCGTCCTTGAAATGCTGAATGAGGGTGCCGGGCTCGGGACCTTCGTAAAGGACCTTTGCCTTACCCTCGTAAATGCGCCGACGCTTGTTCATTCCTGGACCTCTGAGGATCAACAGATTGCTCTCACTCATTGCGATACACGGGTCTTCTTCACGAGTTCGTACACGGACGCTGACGCCTTGATTTTCCAAACAGTTTTCTTCATGTCGGGAAAGGAGCGGCGCTACCTTTTCGCGCTCGGATGTCTTGGCCGGACACTAGCCGAACGAGGGGGGCGACACAATGTAGACCATGAGCCGCAGCGGCCCTTATGGTGACTAAAAGCCAAGCCGTTGATTTAGCTCAGGGCACGCGGTAACGCTGCGATAGATATGCGCTTGATGGGCATGTGCAATACGCGCACTGCGTGTTGTATTATAGCAACTACAACTGAAAGTCGGCGCCCTATAAGCGCGGTGGAGCAGGGAGAAAAACGGACATGACGACCTTCAACGAGCGCGAAAAGGGCTTCGAGAACAAGTTCGTCTACGACCAAGAGGTCAAGTTCAAAGCCGAGGCCCGTCGCAACAGGGCAGTCGCGGAATGGGCGGGCGCCAAGCTCGGACTGACGGGTGATGCGCTCGAGGCTTACATCAAAGAGGTTCGCAAGGCGGACCTCGCGGAAGCGGGCGATGAAGACGTTTTCCGGAAACTGAAAGCCGATTTTGCCGCGAAGGGCATCGCGGTCGACGACGCCGACATTCGCAAGATGATGTCAGAGTCGTTTGCGAAGGCCATTTCGGACATCGAATCCGCGAAGGGCTGAAGATTTTGAGAGGTGTCATCCTCGGCTTCATGCCGAGGATCCATCGCGAAGTTCAGTCGTTGCCGAACGGATGCTCGGGACAAGCCCGAGCATGACATTCTCAGCCGAGTTTCTTTAAAAGCCCCATGAACTGCAGGGGACCTTCCGGCCGGGAGACATGGCCGGAACGTTGGCAGTGATCGCTTTCTCAGTCAGCCGGGGAGACGCGAATGAGGTCTGCACTCGTGCTGGGAGCGACCGGCGGCATCGGGGGCGCAGTTGCCGCGAATTTTCTTCGGAGAGGCTGGGACGTCAAAGCGCTCGCCCGCGATCCTGCTTCGGCCCGAAGGCGCTGGCAGCAAGATCCGTCGCCCATCTGGCTGAAAGGGGACGCGATGTCCCGTGCCGATGTCATCGGCGCGGCACAGGGTGTTTCCGTCATCGCGCATGCGGTCAATCCACCCGGCTACAAAGACTGGGACAAATTTCTTCTGCCCATGCTCGACAACACGATCGAAGCGGCAAAAACGGCTGGCGCGAGGATCGTGCTGCCGGGAAACGTCTACAATTTCGGGCCGGACGCCTTCGATTCACCTGATGAAAACGCGCCGCAAAATCCACTGACGCGGAAGGGGAAAATTCGCGTCGAAATGGAGCGCCGGCTAAAAGAGGCGTCCGACACGGGCGCAAAGACGCTCATCGTGCGCGCCGGAGATTTTTTCGGTCCGCATGCGGGAGGCAGCTGGTTTTCGCAGGGCCTCATCCAACCGGGAAAGCCGGTCAAGGTCGTTCGCAATCCCGGCAAAGCCGGTGTCGGGCATCAGTGGGCATACTTGCCTGATCTCGCCGAGACCATGGCCGTGCTGCTGGAACGCGAAGACAGGCTCGCCGATTTCGCGGTCTTTCATTTCGATGGATTTTGGGATGCCGACGGGCAGCAGATGGGCGAAGCGATCCGTATTGCCACCGGCGATCCGTCGATCCCGATCAAGCCCTTTCCCTGGTGGCTGATCCGGCTGGCTTCGCCGTTCGTCACGACATTCCGCGAGCTCATCGAGATGCGCTATCTTTGGGATGTTCCCCTTCGGATCAGCAACAAGCGGCTGGTGAGCGAGCTGGGATACGAGCCGAGGACGAACATCGTCGAGGCTGTGCGGGAAACGTTGCGCGGCCTCAAATGCCTGCCTGCGGAAGGCCGCTTCTGATCGCAAGTTCAGTCGTTGCCGAACGGGCGCTCGGGACAAGCCGAGCATGACACAGCGCCCCGTTATCCGAGCTTCTTCAAAAACTGGCCGAACTGGAGCAGCCCTTCGGGCCAGGGGCCGTGCCCGGAATCGATGTTGATGTGTCCGCTCTCGCCGGCGTCGCTGATGGTGGCGCCCCATTTGCCCGCGAGATGCTCGGCGCGGGCGTAGCTGCAATAGAGATCGTTGTTGGCGACGACGACGTGGGCGGGAAAGGGTAGCCGCCGTTCGGGCATCGTTTCGAAGCCGCGCGGGCCTTTTTCCGGTGGCCAGCGCCTGCCGCCGGTATCGGGCCAGAAATCGGCGTGATCGACGTCGGCGGGTGCGACCAGGAACGCGCCAATAACGCCGTTCTTCTTCAGTTTGTCGGCGGCAAAGACCACCGCGGGGACGCCGACGGAATGCGCGACGACGACCACAGGCTGCGTCGCCCCGCCGGCGAATTTCGCCATGCGGTCGCCCCAGGTCTCGACGTCGGGATTATCCCAATCCTGCTGGATGACGCGGCGCGCGGTCTTGAGGTTCCGCTCCCAGCGGCTTTGCCAATGGTCGGGGCCGGAATCCTGCCAGCCGGGAACGATGAGAATGTCGATTTCGGATGTTTTCATGGACGGCCTTGATTAACCGACCGCGCGAGCCGAGGGAAGAGTGTTGGCGTCACCCCGGCCCCTTCCGGCAAAGGGGCTTTCTGCTGGGAACCGCAAGGCGCGCGCGACGTTGCCCGGGGAAGCATCAGTTATCGTTGCAGGAGACGCGTCCATGAAAGTCGAAAATCTCGAAGACCTGTTCAATCACACGCTTGAAGACATTTATTTCGCCGAGATGAAGCTCGTGAAGGCGCTGCCGAAAATGGCGAAGGCGTCGGATTCAGCGGCTCTCGGCAAAGCCTTTATGGGACACCTGGAAGAGACGAAGGAGCACGTCGAGCGGCTCGAAGAGGTGTTCAAAATGCTCGGCCGCAAGCCCAAGGCGACGGAATGCCCTGCCATCAAGGGCATCCTGGAGGAAGGCGAAGAGCTGATGACGGAGATCAAGGACGCCGATACGCGTGACGCTGCGATGATCGCGGCTGGACAGGCAGCCGAGCATTACGAGATCACCCGCTACGGCACGCTGGTGTCGTGGGCGAAGCTGCTCGGCCACAAGGATCTGGCGGCGATCCTCGAGAAGACTTTGAAGGAAGAATATGCGGCCGACGACAAGCTGACCAAACTCGCCGAAAGCAAGCTCAACAAGGAAGCTGCGTAGGCTTCACAACCGACGCGAATTCCCAGTGAGCACGCCGCTGCGCCATCTGCGCAGCGGCGTTTGTTTTGCGGTGGCGAAGTCAGCCTCGTCAGCAGACTGAATACAATTGCGGTCAAGATCTCAATCTTCTGGAAGGCGCGAGGCAGGTAAGGGAGGCTCGGTTTTTTCTTCAAGGATTTTGACATGAGCGCTGTTACGCGTTTTGCCCTCGTGACGGTTTTTGCCGGCGCGTGTTCGTTCACTCCGGCGCTCGCCGATGTCAGCAAGGTGGTGCAGGCGTGGCGTACAGACGATGGGTGGTTGACGGAGCTTCGCAAGCACTCCGATGGGGCTCAGGTCTGCTCGACCGGCAAAGCGTTTCGAGATGCGCATCCGTTCGGGCTGTCGATCGTGCAGAGCGGGCCGACGATGCTGATAACGCTGGTCGATGAAGCGTCGCCGCCGTCGAGCGGCGGCCCGATGAAATTTTCGGCCGGTCCTCAAGAGTTCGGCGCGCTATCCTCGGTGGCCGAGGGACCGGCGTTTGCGACTGCGGAGCAAGAGAGCGGCAAGACGCGGCAATTGGTTTCGGATCTGCCAGAGCAACTCGTCACCATCGACGTGGCGGGTCGGCAGTATAAGCTCGATCTCTCCGGTCTGGCGAAAGCTCGCGAGCAGCTGAAGGTCTGCGAAGCCGAGGCGATGCGATAGCCCGTCAGAGCTTGCCGTCGATCGTAAGGAGCGGCGCGATGGGCTGGGAGACAAGATACAGCACGTAGGTCGCGCCGTCGGGGCTGCCGTTGACGCGCTTCAGCGTGCCGACCTTTTCGATCTTGGCGAATTTCTTCGACAGCAGCGGAAGATCGACGCGGCGTTCGAGTTCGACGTAAAGCGCCGGCTTGTTCAGCAGGTCGTCGCGCGGCGGCGGCAGAAAGATGTAGCGAAGACGCTCATCGAGCTGGACCACTTCGCTGCGGCCTTTAATGGCGAACATGAGTTGGCCGGTGGTGGCGTAGCTCGACGTTGCGAGCCAGGCAGCGGCGGTTTCCTGGCGCTTCCTTTCGATCTCGTCGGCGAGAGCGGGCCAGCCTCGCATCTGTTCGGTCGGGTCTTTCGCCGATTGAAGCAGCGGATGAAAGGCGTGGGCGTAAATGATCGCGGTCGAGGCAAAGCCAAGGGCGAGAGCGGAAACGAACGTTGCGCGACGCCACGTGTGCGGAATTTTCTGAAGGCCGAGCGCTGCGCAAATGGCAAATGCTGGATAGAGCGGGGCCGGCCAATTGCCCTGAACGCGGTCGTGAAGGGCATGGACGGTAAAATAGAGCAGCATCGGTGCGATCGCTGCCGTCAGCAGGACGTCGTTCGGGCGGCGCTCTGAAACGGCGCCGCGCACCGCGCCGATGAAGCCCACGAGTGCAAGCAGCGCGATCAGCGGACTTTCCAGCAGGCCAAACCCGCCGATGAATTCCACTAGATAGTTGAGCCCGGCCTTGCCGCCGTGACCGACGCGGCCGAACTGCTTGATGAAAGACGCCCAGCCATGTTCGGCATTCCAAATGGCGACCGGGCTTGCGACGAGCACGGCGATGACGCCGCCGAGCCAAAGCATCGGCGAGCGGAGCCACCGGCGATTTTCGGGTGTCGCCAGCAGCCAGAGCAGGATCGAGGCGCCGAGGAATAGGTTGGTATATTTCGAAAGCAGTCCGAGCCCCGAGAAGAGCCCGATCGCGATCCACCATTTGGGATTACGGCTGCGGTCGAGTTCGGCCAATGCCCAGATGACGAGGCCGGCGGAAAGCACGGAAGGTAAGTCCGGCGTGACGATGATGCCGCCGATCGCCAGCAATGGCATTGCGAGCATGATCCAGACGGCGCGTCGGGCGACATCGGGGCCGTAAAGAAGGTGGGCCGTCCGCCACAGGATGCCGGTGCCAGCGAGCATCAGGATCGGCGCGAGCAGGCGGACGCCAAGTGTGGTGTCGCCGGCGATGGCGCGCCCGGCGCCGATGATCCAGGCGACCATCGGTGGGTGATCGAGATAGGAAAGCGACGCGCCGAGTGACCAGATGCGGTAATAGGCTTCGTCGTCGACGAGGCCGGTATGGCTTGCAACCGCGAGGCGTACGGCGGTGAACGCGAGCACGGCCGCGAGAAGAAGTGCATTTGCGGCGCGGTCGTCGCGTTGCTCGCTCGCCGGCTCGGCGCGCGGTGAGGACATGGCAGCGGCGGCGGGTTCCGACACTACGGGCTCCGAGCGATCAACGGGTCGCCGTCGGGGCCTTCGGTTCGAACAAATATCCGAAAGATCGTATGGATGGCGGCGACGGTCAGAGCCATCGCGACGCCGGCGAAAATCACGTCGGACAAAAAGTGCGCCCCCTGCGAGACGCGTATCAGGCCGGAGAGGAATCCGACGACGGCGCCGGTGAGAATGAGTTTACGGCCGATGGCAGGAAAGAGAAATGCCGCGGCAAAGAACGTCGCGTACATCATGGCGGCTTCACCGGCGATGAAAGAGCAGTTGCGGCGGCATTGATCGGACGGCACCAGCGCCGGAGAGTAGGCTTTCTTGCCGCCGAACTCGGTGACGTGGACGGGACGGGCCCGACCCCAATGATCTTTCAGCACGACATTGCTGATGAATCCGGGTCCGATCAGGAGACAGGCGCCGAGAAAGAGCCATTTCAGAAATCCGAGGCCGAAGACGTCGCGCTTCAGGACAGCGGAGGCAACAATGCCTGCGACGGTGATGATGCAAATGACAACGAACGCGGAATAAAGAGCCAGGCGGACGACGCCCGCAAATGTCGCGTCGGCGCCTTCGAGCAGAAGGTTGCCGCCCTTGCCGACGAAGACACCGTCGCCTCGATAGAATAATTCGGACGTTTTGAGGTCGATCTGCGGAAAGAGGAAAAATACGAGAGCGGCGATCGCGCCGACAATCACGCCGCCCCACACAAGCAACGACACATTGCTGCTCGCGTCTCGGCTCCGATGCTCGTATTGCGACTTTACCGCCGTCATGATCCCCATCGGACTCTTCTTTTCCGGTCCGACGTTCGCTTAGACTTTCGGATTTAAGATGTCACACGGAGATTTTTTCCGCCATTCGGCCTATGCCATCGCGGGTTTGACCGGGCGCGTATGCTCCGCTTCCAAAATCTCGAAAACGATCTGCATACAGGCGGCGGTGACGGCCATAAGAACACCGGCAAAAATGACATCGGATAGAAAATGGCCGCCCTGTGTCATCCGCGTCAGACCGGCGAGACCGCCCAAAATGATGCCGAGTGCGACAAAGTTTCGCGAATAAGCCTTGAATAACAACGCTGCCGCAAACAGCACGATGAAGACGGACGAGGCTTCGCCCGAGACGAACGAGCAGTTGTAATCGCATTGACCGGCGGGCGGGAATGGTGCGGTGAACAGCTTGTGGCCGCTGAATTCAATGACGTCCTTCGGGCGCGCGCGGCCCCAATGGTCCTTGAAGCCGATGTTGGCGACGACGAGGGGACCGGTGATCAGGCACAAGGCCATGAACAGCCATTTTCCCTTTGTCAGGTCGAGCCAAGGACCTGCCTTTCGCACCGACATCGCGAGCCCGAGCAGTGTAACGGTGCAGGTCAGATAAAAGAAAACGATGAAGGTCCAGCGGATCAGCGGGAAGAGAACACCCTCGTTGCCCATGAAGTGACGGTTGCCGAGATAGAACAGGCGGGCGCAGGCGAGATCGAGGTCGGGGGCCCAGGCAAAGACCGCAACTGCAACGACGCCGACAGCGATGGCGGCGCGCAACATGGCGATGGCCGTTACGGGCGGACGGGCGATTCGATCCTCTTCATCCTCGTCCCGTTGCCGCCAATCGAACGCGAAATTCGGCGTCCACATTCCCGCTGCCTCGACGTTGCCCCACCCCCGCACCGTCGTCGGCGCTTATGTCAGCGGCGTGTCGGTTTTATTACAGATCGGTGATGCGCAGTTTGGGAGAAGACGCCTCGAAGTGGCGGGTGAAAGGTGTGTGCTGAATGGATCCTCGGGACGAGCCCGAGGATGACAGGAGGGTGGTTTGCTCAGGCGCTACCGAACACACGGCGGAAAATCGTATCGACGTGGGCGGTGTGGTAGTCGAGGTCGAACATGGCGTCGAGCTCGGCGGGCGGTATCTTCGCGGTCACGTCCTTGTCCGACTTCAGTTCCGACAGGAAGTCCTTGCCCTGTTCCCACGTCTTCATGGCGTTGCGCTGGACCAGGGCATAGGAGTCCTCGCGGCTGACACCGGCTTGCGTCAGCGCCAGCAACACGCGCTGGGAATTGTGCAGGCCGCCGAGCTTGTCGAGATTCTTCTTCATGTTCTCGGGATAGACGACGAGCTTTTCGATGATGCCGGCAAGGCGGGCCAGCGCGAAGTCGAGGGTGACGGTCGCGTCGGGGCCGATCATACGTTCGACGCTCGAGTGCGAGATATCGCGTTCGTGCCAGAGGGCGACGTTCTCCATCGCGGGGATGGCGTAGGCGCGGACCATGCGGGCGAGGCCTGTCAGATTTTCCGACAGAACGGGATTGCGCTTGTGGGGCATCGCGGACGAGCCCTTCTGGCCCGGAGAGAAATACTCTTCGGCTTCGAGCACCTCGGTGCGCTGCAGATGGCGGATCTCGATGGCGAGGCGTTCCATGCTGGACGCGATCACGCCAAGCGTCGCGAAGTACATGGCGTGGCGGTCGCGCGGAATGATTTGTGTGGAGACGGGTTCGGGGACGAGGCCCATCTGCTCGGCGACGTATTCCTCGATGCGCGGATCGATATTGGCGAAGGTGCCGACGGCGCCCGAGATGGCACAGGTCGCGACTTCCTTCCTGGCGGCGACGAGACGCTCGCGGGCGCGCTGGAACTCGGCATAGGCGAAGGCGAGCTTGATGCCGAAGGTGGTCGGCTCGGCGTGGATGCCGTGGCTGCGGCCGATCGTGACCGTGTTCTTGTGTTCGAAGGCGCGGGTTTTCAGTGCTGCGAGCAGACGGTCGAGATCGGCGAGCAGGAGATCGGCGGCGCGCACCAATTGCACGTTGAGACAGGTGTCGAGAACGTCGGAGGATGTCATGCCCTGGTGGACGAAACGGGCCTCAGGACCGACGTGCTCGGCGAGATGGGTAAGAAATGCGATGACGTCGTGTTTGGTAACCGCCTCGATTTCGTCGATCCGCTTAACGTCGAAGGTCGCAGCGGACCCTTTTTCCCAGATCTTTTTTGCCGCAGCCTCCGGAATTATGCCGAGCTTGGCGCTTGCGGTGGCGGCGTGAGCCTCGATTTCGAACCAGATGCGGAAACGGGTTTCGGGCTCCCAGATGCGGGTCATTTCGGGTCGGGAGTAGCGGGGTATCATAGAGCTAAATCCTTGATGCGACGCGGGAGGGGTAGCAGACGAGCCACCGCGCATCAATCGCAGGAGTGCGAGTTCTCTAGGCGCCGCGCGATTTCGAACAGTCTCAACTGAATGCTGCTTCGCAGCTAATGCTCCGCAACAATTCGTGATGCGTTGTCCAGATTATCGTCAGTCTCTCGCCACGAATAACTGGGCTAATTCGCAAGATATGAGGGTGCTAATTCTTGCTTCGCGTTCAGGTTATATTCAGGGCAGTTTAGCCACACTCATAAAAATCGTCAGTCGTCGGTCGAAACTCGCATTTTATTCGATGACGGTTGAGCCTACATAGAAAGACCCAAGGAAGTAACGAGTCGAAGCGCTCTTGGCTGAAAGGTGGAAGTCTTCAGCGCTTCAATAAAACCAAAGCGGGAGATTAGAAGCACATGTCGCAACAGATGGGCAGCGGGGAATTCGCTGATTTGGTCCATCAAATGGAACAATCAGAAGACGATCCGCGCCAATGCTATGCACTGGTAAAAGAACGAATCAGCGAATTTCGGCATTCGGGCCGGGATATTCCCGACGAATTGGCGAAGCTTGAAAAACAGTTAATGACGGAATGCATGCTGGCCTCGCAAGGCCGCTGATTTCCGCCAATACCGCAGGCGAGAGAAAGCCTGCAACACGACCCCCTCCTTTCATTCGATCAGTTCCCATATGATCGAAGCCGGCCGGTGCGAGCGATCGCGCGAGGCGGGCTTTTTTTTATGGGCTGTGGAAAACATTCGCCGGCGTCAAAGCCGAAAGCCGCCGGAGCGGGGGCCGCCTCACAGGACGTTGTGCGTGCCGTCGCAATAGGGCTCGTCGTCGGTTGCCTTGCAGCCGCAGAGGTTGAACGTGCCTGTCCGATCGGGGACGAAGGGCATGGGCTCGAATGATGTGCCTTCGTGCGAGCCATCGCAGAATGGCTGAGATTTCGACCGGCCACAGCGGCAATACCAGTATTCCTGACCCTCGGTGAGTTCGACCTGATACGGGCCCTTCTGTGCGACGACTGCCTCGTCGGGGTCGGCCATGTGCATGCTCCATCTTTGGCTTGGGGCTGGAAACCCCTGGCTCGCGTGAAAAAAGTCCGGAATTCGCTATCGGGTTTGGGGCGTCGGGGCAAGGGAGAGCGGTGCCGACGTCCTGCGCCAGCTCGGAAAGCTGCCTAACTTATGGGCTGGCTAAATTATTCGGCAAACTGGTCATAGACATCGGCATGGGTCTGGGCGAAGCTCCCGGCCGGCGTGGAGCGTTCGGCGCGCGCGGCGGTGGGGTTATCGGCCGGCTCGATACGTTCTGTGCGCCGTGGGGACCTGGCACAGACCTTAATGAGGGGATCCGTTCGCATGCCCAATCTCTTTCGCAAGAAAGCCGTTGCCTACGACGATAACGATTTCGGCATGAGAAAAGTGCTGAGCGCCTTCGACCTGACGCTGCTCGGCATCGGCGCGATCATCGGCACCGGCATTTTCGTGCTCTCGGGACATGCGGCTGCGACGCAATCGGGGCCGGCGGTGGTGCTGTCCTTCCTCGTTGCCGGCATCGCATGTGCGTTTGCCGCGCTGTCCTACGCCGAGCTTGCTTCGTCGGTCGGCGGTTGCGGAAGCGCGTACGGCTATAGCTACGCGGCGTTCGGCGAGCTGATCGCCTGGATCATCGCCTGGGACCTCATCCTCGAGTACGGCGTATCGGTTGCGGCAGTCGCCAACGGCTGGTCGGGCTATTTCAACAATGCGCTGACCGCAGTCGGGATTGGGTTGCCGGAGGCTTACACCAAAGGGCCGTTCGCGGGCGGCGTCATCAACGTTCCGGCGATCGTCATCATTCTCATTCTGATGGTGCTGCTGATCATTGGGGTCAAGGAAACGGCGCGGATCAACGCTGCCGCGGTGATGATCAAGCTTCTGGCGGTCGCGATTTTCATTGCCGTCGCTGCCTTCAACGTCAATCCGGCGAACTGGTCGCCCTTCATGCCGTTCGGCTGGTTCGCGCATAACGCCGACGGACAGCCGATCGGCGTTCTGGCGGGCGCATCGCTGGTCTTCTTTGCCTACGTCGGATTCGATGCGGTATCGACCGCGGTCGAGGAAGCACGTAACCCGCAACGCGACGTCCCGATTGGCATTCTGGCCGCGCTCGGGTTTTGTACGATCATCTACATCATCGTGTCGGCCCTGATGACGGGGATCGTGCCGTACACGGCGTTGAACGTGTCTTCGCCGGCGTCGGAAGCGCTGCTCCGCATCGGCCACAACGCGGCTGCGGGGCTGGTCGCGGCGGGCGTCATCTTCGGGCTGACGACCGTGATGCTCGTGCTTTATTACGGTCTGACGCGCATCATCACCGGCGTTTCGCGCGACGGGCTGTTGCCGCCCTATTTCGGTGTCGTCAACGAACGGACGAAGACGCCGGTGCGGACGACGGTTCTGACCGGCGTGATCATGGCGATCATGGCCGGGCTCATTCCACTTGGCGTTCTGGCCGAACTCGTGAATATCGGCACGCTGGCCGCCTTCGTTCTGGTGTGCGGCGGCATTATCGTGCTGCGGCGCTCGCATCCCGACATGCCACGTCCGTTCAAGATGCCGTTCGGGATTCTTTTCGCGACGCTCGGGATCATCTCGTGCGGGGCGCTCATCGCGTTCTTACCGTATGAAACGCATTTGCGGTTCATCCTTTGGCTGGCCGCGGGGCTCGTGATCTACTTCGGCTATTCGATCAAGCACAGCCGGCTGGCGACCGCGTAAGCGGTCAACGGACCGTCACACAAAAACATTTCTGCCGCAGGCGGCGCCGACTGGAAAAAGGCCGGCGCCGGAGGTAGGTTCGCGCCGGCTTGGCCTTGCGGCCGGGCGCACACGAGGACGATCAACAATGGACTGCGACAGTCGCAGTGACGTTTCGCTTTCGCCAATAGCCCTCCAGCACACCTGACCGCGGGCCGCTCGTTCGGTTGCGCGGCAGCCGATAACGAGAAAGGGCCCCATACCGATGATGCGCAGCTACCGGCGCGATAATTCGCATCTCGTCCTGGCCTCCGAAGGCCCCCCCGAGCAGGGCGCGGCTGGCCTCGCGCAGGCCGTGTGGATCGACCTCTACAATCCGGCTCCGCAGGACAACCGGACGGTCGAGCAGTTGCTCGCGATCTCGCTGCCGACGCGCGAGGAGATGCAGGAGATCGAAGTTTCGGCGCGACTTTATCAGGAAGACGGCGCCGAGTTCATGACGTTGACGGCTGCCTCGCAGCTTGAGACCGACGAGCCGTTCACGTCACCGATCACGTTCGTCCTCAAGGGCAGCACGCTGGTGACGATGCGATATGCCGAGCCCAAGGCGTTCGCGAATTTCGTCGCCCGGGCGCAGCGGGCCAATGCCGTGCCAGTGGGAAACGGCGAGCAGATCATGATGGGGCTGATCGAAGCGCTGCTCGACCGGATGGCGGATGCGCTGGAACGCGTCGGCGCGGGCATCGATCACGTGTCGCGGCAGGTGTTCCGCAAGGGTAAGGAGCGAGCGGCGCCGTCGAGCGACGAACTGCAGGCTGCGATCGAGCGCATCGGCCAGGACGGCGATCTGTTGACGAAGGTTCGCGAAAGTCTCGTCAGCATCAATCGCGTGCTGACGTACCATACCACGCTCGATCAGCAGGCGGACAAGAAAGGCACCAAGGAAGCCAAGGCGCGCATCAAGGTGCTTTACCGCGACGTCGTGGCGTTGACGGACCAGGCGACGTTCCTGTCGAGCAAGGTGAACTTTCTGCTCGATGCGACGCTGGGGCTGATCAACCTGCAGCAGAACCAGATCATCAAGATTTTCTCGGTGGCGGCGGTCGTGTTCCTGCCGCCGACGCTGGTGGCGTCGATCTACGGCATGAACTTCGAGGATATTCCGGAACTCAAATGGTTCTTCGGTTATCCGTGGGCGCTGGGCCTGATGGTCGTCTCGGCGATCTTGCCGTATCTCTACTTCAAGCGCCGACGGTGGCTTTGATGTCGGCATCGGCGCCGCGCATGCCGCGCTCCGGCCGCCAATGCGATGACGGTGGTTTGCATACGAACGCATCTGTCAGCAGCGTCATGCCGACGAAGGTCGGCACCCAGGCAAACATCCACAGCTACGGTTTTGATCATTGACTGGATCCCGGCCTTCGCCGGGCTGACGAAATGTGGAGAGCGATGCTCACCGCATCGAGGATGACGGATCAGGATTCGAGCAGGCGGCGGGCGGCGTTGTCCGGCGTCATGGTGCCGGACAGCACGGCGTCGGCCAACGGATCGAGGCCGTCCTTGCCGCCGGATTTGATGCGGGCGGCGACGATATCGGCGGCGGCACGGGCGATGAGATAGCGGGCGCGGCGGCGACGGCGGTCGATCGCTCCCTTGGCGGCGACGCGCTTACCGATGGCATCGAAGGCTCCGACCAGTTCCGGGACGCCGTCGCCATTGATGGCGCTGGTTTTCAGCACAGGGACTTTCGCAGCCTGCATGGCGCGGATCGAGAGCGCGCCGATCAATTGCTGCATCGTCTGCTCGGCGCCGGGGCGGTCGGCCTTGTTGACGACGATGATGTCGGCGATCTCGAGCAGCCCGGATTTCATGGCCTGGATGTCGTCACCCAGTCCCGGCGCGGCGATGACGACGCGGATATCGGCAACTTCGGCGACGTCGATCTCGTTCTGGCCGGTGCCCACGGTTTCGAGCAGCACGATGTCGAAGCCGGCGCCGTCAAGCGCATCGACGATACGGACGGCGGCAGGTGAAAGTCCGCCGAGATATCCGCGCGACGCCAGCGAGCGGACGAACACGCTGTCGTCGTCGAGAGCCGAGGTCATGCGGATGCGGTCGCCGAGAATGGCACCGCCGGAAATGGGGCTCGACGGGTCGACGGCAATCACGCCGACCGTCCGGCCATGTTCGCGCAGGTGGGCGATGACGGCGTTGACCAGGGTCGATTTGCCGGCGCCGGGCGGCCCCGTGAAGCCGACGACGAGGGCGTGGCCGAGGTGGGGCTGGAGGGCGCGCAACAATCCCGGAGCGGCTGCAGAAAGGCGTTCCAATTCCGTTATGACGGCCGCAATGGCACGGCGTTCGCCGGACCGCATGCGGGCGATGTAACCCGGGATGTCGGCGTCGCTGATGCGGGCGGGGGGAGCAGGCGATTCTGTGGTCGTTTTGGCCATACGCGCTGATAAGAGGGATAGGCCCGGAACGCAACGGAGGAGCGTGGTTTTGGTGAGGATGCCGCGAGATGGCGTGGCGCCAAGGCGCGCGACTAGTTCGGTCCGAACTGGAGATCGTGGGCGTAGTATTCGATCTCGTTGTTGCGCCAGGCGGCTGGATGGCCCGCGAAACCCTTTTTCGCGCTGACGACATTGTAGTTGTGGCCCCCGGCCTGGATCATGTCGGGGCCTTCCTCGGCGATGGCCGCCGCGCTCTTCCTGCTTGGCCTGACGATGGCGATATGGCCGGGCTTGTCGTCGTGGTGGTTGTGATAGGAGGCGACGACGAGATTGCCTTGATTGGCGGCGTTCTGAGCTTCCGATCCATCCTTGAGGTGCCGCCAGCCGTGGCTTGCGCCTTCGCTCGCGAGCCAATCGCTTTGAGCGTTCGCCAGGAGGACCTGACCGTGCTCGGGCGGGCGAAGGATATAGACTCCGAGCTGCTTGGCGGCAGAGGCGACGAAGGCGCTGCAATGGGTATGCACGCCGGTTCCATGCTCGGGCTTGCCGTCGGGGACGCCCGTTTCCCAATTGACGTGGAGATGCGCGGGCCACAGATCCTCGACGTGAAAGCTGTCGAGCTTTTGCGAGAGCTTCTGACCCGCGGCCGAGATGGTGATGACGGTGTCGGCGGACGTGATTGCCGTTTCCGCGACGAAGCCAGAGGCCAGCGCCAGCAGCCAAAGTGCGATCGCGAAAATCCGACGGTTCGGCCGCAAGTCAGATTTCCTTTGCCCGGAGGCGCAGATCAGAAGCGCCTGCTTATGCTGTCATCCGACGTCCTCTCCGTCTCAGCATGGGGCTTGATCGCGGGCAATATGTCTTCGGCATTATTGACGACCGTGAAGCGCACATCGAGGCCGGCGCGAATGAAGGTTTCCGCCTTCATGTGATCCAGCAAGTTCAGGAACGGATCCCAGAAGCCGTTGATGTTGGCGACGACGATCGGTTTTGAGTGGCGGCCGAGCTGGGACCAGGTCAGTTGCTCGACCAGCTCTTCGAGCGTGCCGATGCCGCCGGGAAGCGCAACGAACGCGTCGGCGCGGTCGAACATCAGCTGCTTTCTGACGTGCATGTTCTCGACGACGATCAACTCGTCGACGTCTTTCAGCATGTGCTCGCGGCTGCCGAGAAACTCGGGGATGATGCCCGTCACCTTGCCGCCGGCGCCAAGCGCCGCGCGCGCGACTTCACCCATCAGCCCGAGGCTGCCGCCGCCGTAGATCAGGCGGATGCCGTTGTCGGCGAGAGTCTTGCCGAGTTTTCGCGCTGCGATGGCGTAGGCGCTGTCGACGCCCTTGCCGGAACCGCAGTAGACGCAGACGCTTTCGATCTGGTTTGCCTTTGCTGGGTTTGCCTCGGCTTTGGCGTTTTTATCGTTGGCCGGCCTGTCGACCGGCATTTTGGTCATTTCGTTCATTCGATTTCGTTCTCAGACTATCAAAGCTGATATTTAGTGCCGCGACCGCGCGCTGCCCAGGTGTGCATCCGACCATCGTTAGTGCCGCCGACCCGCCGCTTGTGAGCAACAGGTCACGCCTCATGCCCAATCGCATTTGCCAGCCCTGGCGGGGCTTGGCTCCGCGTGGAGACGTGTGCTTAGGTTCGTATAGCGGCTACAAGGCGATGTTATGAAGGACGGGGAACCGACGGTTTCGGCAGGGAAAACCGCGCTTCGTTGCGCGCAGGCCGGGGCGGCTGCGGGCATTTTGGTCGCGGCGGGGCTTTTGTCGTTGCCGCTCGATGCGGCAATCGAACGCCGAAGCACCGAACCGGCCGCGGGCGAGGCGGTTATCGACAGGAATTTTCGGACCGTCGTCGCGCTCAACGACGACGACACGCTGGAAGCGGCGCGGCAACCGTCTTTCGCCGTAGCGCAGGATGCTCCGAAAGAGCAGCCGCCGGCCGAAAGCGGCGGCAGCCAGGAGCCGACGCCGTGGGCGACCAAGGAACTCGGCATCCTGGACCGGCTGCAGGACTGGCTGGCGCGCGCCAATCGCGAATTCCAGGCGGTCATCATCCGGCGGTTGTCGGTTGCGCCGCCGGGCGGAGGCGGGGACGACATTTCCCGCAAGCTCGAAGAGGTGAAGGAAGAAGACGCCGAGGCTGCTGCCAAGCGCGCGGACGAAGCGATCAAGGCGGCGCAGGCGAAGCTCGCGGCGGAAGCCAAGCATCGTCAGGAGCTGGCCGACGAAGTGAAGCAGAAGGCCGAAGACGACGCGGCCAAGGCTGCCGCTCTTGCCGAAGAACAGCGCAAGGAGCGCGAGCGCCTCGAAGCCGAGGCCAAGCGGATCGAGGAGCAGCAGCGTCTGGCTGAAGAACAGCGCAAGGCCGATGAAGCCAAGCGCATCGAAGAGGCCAAGCGGGCGGTCGAGGCGCAGAAAGAAGCCGAAGCGAAGAAGGCCGCGGAGGATGCCGCCGCGCGCGAAGCCCAGGCGAAGGCTGAGGCCGAGAAAGAAGCTCAGGCCGCGAAAGAGCGGGAATTTGCAGAGAAGGCGGCTGCCGAAAAGCGTCGCCGTGAGGAAGAAGAGCATCAGCGTGCGTTGGCGGATGCGGCGGCGAAAGCGGCCGAAGATGCAAAGCGCGTTGCTGCCGAACAGGAAGCCGCGCGGCTCGCGGCTGCCAAGGCTGCCGAGGAACAAGCGGCCGCTGAAAAGGCCGCGCAAGAGAAAGCCGCTGAGGAAAAAGCGAAACAGGAAGCCGAAGCGCGCGAAGCGGCAGAGAAGCAACGTATCGCCGACGAAGAAGCGGCGAAGGCCGCGGCAGCCAAAGCGGCGGAAGAAAAAGCCAACGCCGAAGCCGCTGCACAGGCCGAAGCGGAAAAGCAGCGGCTTGCCCAGGAAGAAGCCGAAAAAGCCGCCGCCGCGAAAGCCGCCGAAGAAAAGGCCGCGCAAGAAGCTGAGGCAAAGGAAGCTGCCGACAAACAGCGCATCGCCGAGGAAGAAGCAGCGAAGTCTGCCGCGGCCAAGGCAGCGGCCTCGGCTGAAGCTGCTCCTCCCAAGACGCCGGAGGCGCCGTCGCAGCCGCACGAGGCGCAGCTCGTTCGTCACGCGAGCAATACCCGGCACGTCGCGCATGGGCCGGTCGTTCAGCGCTGGGTGCGGCGGGCGCGACAGGGGCAATGCCGGTTCGCGGGGCGCAAAATCTTCCTGCCGGGCCGGTATGTGGTGGCGCGCGGCGACACGCTCTGGAGGATCGCCCTTCGCCATTACCGAAGCGGGCTTTATTTCATGCGGATTTATCGCGCCAATCGCGACGTTCTCAGCAGTCCGAACCGGATTTATCCGTGTCAGAAGCTCTATCTGCCGCGGCGGCGTGGGTGACAGTTCAGCCTTTGATGCTGGCATCCTTGGGAAAGAGCCGGAACGTGTCGCAAATGCTGACGGGGCTGTCCGGTGTGACCGTGGCGAGCCAGTTTTTATAGTCGCGGTTGCGATATTCGGAATCGGCGTGAGGGTCTTGCTCCGCGAGATCACGGCGTCCGATGCGAAGCAACGCGACGAAGGCCGGTTCGTGCGAATTATCGCCTCGGTACGTCGTCGTCAGGATATGATTGATGCGGTCGGCGAGCGGTGCCGCCACTGGTCCCGCGCGGCATAGCCCGACGAGCGCTGCGCGGCGACGAAAGGCATCGACCTCGAATGCAAGATGCTGCAGTACCGGAATTGCATCCGCACCGAAATCGCCTAATCGGGCAACAAACATTTCAGACGCCATATTGTAATCGACCCTACGCCTCTGTTTCAGGTCCGCCAGGAGGGTACGGGCCACCGGGTCGAATTGATCGGATGGGAGAATTGCGAGAAGGTCTTCAAGAACATTCGCCGTTTCTAAAAAGCCATTGTCGAGCGCGCCGCGGACTGCTTCGCCCATCTTTTCGGCGCGCGGTGCGATGATGTCGGGGCGCTTATCCAAGCCGCGGACATCCGAGCGCATGATGCGCTGGGCGGGGTTGGCGATGACGCTGTCGATCGTTGCGGTCGCGCGCTGAATGCTATCGTCGACGACATTGTCGACATTCGGCAGTCTCGCAGCGTCAATGGCCGTTATCCGTTCGGCGACGGGCGAATATTTGAGACCAAGCGCGGTCGCGACGGTCGACACCGACGTCGATGCCGTTCCGTCCGGGTGCGGAATCTCAACAGACGAGCGCCAGAACTGAACAACGCAGTCCCAACTCGACGAGCTATCGATGAGGGCACATCCCATCACCGGAATAGGGAACCAAGTGAGTGGACTTGCACGTCCGGACAAGAGCGTAATGCTTTCGGTGCCGTGCTCGATCGTAGTCTTCACAAGCCGATATGGTAAAATGAAGCTGCGCACGTCTTCGCTTGTTTCGGAGAGGAAGAGAGGTTCGAGCTGCGGTTCCTCGGGCAGTCGGAGGACGCAAACGCCTTCGACTCGCTTTCGTTGCCGTTCGCCGAAGGGGCGATCATGGATACCCCAAGCTGAAATTCCCGCTTCACGATAGGCGCTGTTGGCGCGGACCTTGTCGCAGAGATCATTCGGAGCCAGCCGATAGGCGAGGTAGCCCGAAATCTTGTTGCCCTGAGATTCCTGGTACGCGGACGAGACGTCGTAGTTTTGGACCAGTTCCGATGCGCCGTTCTGCAAGTTGAAGCCGCGTGAAGGAAATACGACGGTCTGGTTGTGACCATCGAATGCAAGATGCTGGCTGGCGTTGTAGGCGGCGAATTGCTTTTCGAGTTTCCAAACCTCGGCGTGACTGAAGAGCGTCAGCAGCGCATATCCAGCGAACCAGGCGACGGGCGCGATGAGCCAGATACGGTTGATGCGGCGGGTGAGCGCTTCGAGCGCCAACGACAGGAAGCCGACGTTGATCGTCAAAACCGACCAGAACGGAGCGGCAAACATCATCAGGAAAATTCCCGGGATCGGGAATACCTGAAGTGCATAAACTGCGGCGGTGATGACAAACCACCAGAGGGAAGCGGGGAGCCCGAGGCGCTGCATGGAAAAGCCAGAAAATGCCGGTTCTAGTAAAACCGGGTTAAGGCCGGTTCAGCATCGGGCGGTTCCGGCGAACGCGGTTAACTTCACGTAGACAATCGCGCCCGGGACCCCTATTTCACAGCGGATGCAACTTTCCTCCGCTATTCCGCGCGCATTTTTGGCGCGCTTCGTTCCTTCCACCGAAACATCACGGGTTCTGAGGGCGCTGTGGCCCTACGTCTGGCCCGATGATCGTCCGGATCTGAAGTGGACGGTCATCTGGTCGTTCGTCATTGTCGTTATCGCCAAGGCGGTGACCGTCAGTGTGCCGTTCACGCTCAAGTGGGCGACGGATGCGCTGGTGGCGGCGTCGGGCGGGCATGTGGCGTCGAGCCAGACGCTGCCGTGGTTGATCGGCGCGCCGGTGCTGGCCGTGATTTTTTACGGCATCGCCCGGATCGTGATGTCGCTCCTGGTGCAGGTGCGCGAAGGCATGTTCGCGCGCGTCGCGATGCATGCGGTGCGCAAGCTTGCGCTTTCGACTTTCGAGCACATGCATCGGCTGTCGCTGCGGTTCCATCTCGAACGCAAGACCGGCGGCTTGACGCGCGTACTGGAACGCGGCCGCACGGGCATCGAGAACATCAGCCGCATGGCGCTGATGACGCTGATCCCGACGATCGTCGAGTTCCTGATGATCATCGCGGTGTGCGCCTACGAGTTCGACTGGCGTTATATCGTGACGATCGTCGGCATGATCGCCGCTTATCTATGGTTCACGATCCGCGCCACCAATTGGCGGCTGTCGATCCGGCGCGCCATGAACGAGAGCGACACCGACGCCAACACCAAGGCGATCGACAGTCTGCTGAACTATGAGACTGTCAAATACTTCGGGGCGGAAGAGCGAGAGGCGGCACGCTACGACAAGTCGATGGCGGGCTATGAGAAGGCGAGCATCAAGACCTATACGTCGCTTGCAGTGCTCAACTCCGGGCAGGCGGTCATCTTCACGATCGCGCTGACGATCTGCCTCGTCATGGCGGCAAACGACGTCGTCGCGGGCAAGGATACGGTCGGCCACTTCGCGATGGTCAATCTGCTTATGCTGCAGCTCTTCATGCCGCTGAATTTCATGGGCATGGTTTATCGCGAGATCAAACAGGGCATCACCGACATCGAGCGCATGATGGAAGTGCTCGAACAGAATCCGGAAGTCGCAGACAGGCCCGGGGCAAAGCAGCTCGCGGTTTCCGGCGGCGCGATCCGTTTCGACAAGGTGCGGTTCGGCTATGAGCCGGGACGGGTCATTCTGAAGGACGTCTCATTCGATGTCCCGGCCGGTCACATGGTTGCGATCGTCGGGCCTTCGGGCGCGGGCAAGTCGACGATCGGCCGGCTGTTGCTGCGCTTCTACGATGTGACGGCCGGGCGGATTTTGATCGACGGACAGGATATCCGCGACGTGACGCAATCATCGCTCAGGGCGGCGATCGGCGTCGTGCCGCAGGATACCGTGCTGTTCAACGATACGATCTTCTACAACATCAAATATGGCCGTGCGGACGCCACGGATGACGAGGTTTACGCGGCGGCGAAGCTGGCGCAGATCGACGGTTTCGTCAGGGCTTTGCCGGACGGCTACAATACGATGGTCGGCGAACGCGGCTTGAAACTTTCGGGCGGCGAGAAGCAGCGGGTTGCGATCGCGCGAACGATTTTGAAGTCGCCGCCGATCCTGCTGCTCGATGAAGCGACGAGCGCGCTCGACAGCCACACGGAAAAAGAGATCCAGGACGCGCTCGACCGCGTTTCGAAGGACCGCACGACGGTCGTCATCGCGCACAGGCTGTCGACGATCGTCCATGCGGACAAAATCCTGGTGTTCGAGGCCGGGCGGGTGGCGGAGCAGGGAACGCACGCGGAGCTCATCGCCAAGAACGGGCTTTACGCAAGCCTGTGGGCGCGTCAGCGGCAGGCGGAGAAGGCGCGCGAGGATCTGGCGCAGGCGCTTGAAGCAGCCGGCGAGCCTCTGTCGCGGTTCGATCCGTCGGATGATGATATCGCGTTCGAGAGAACGGGGACGGATTGAACGCGCTGGAGATCGTCGGCCTAACGCGGAGGATGACAGCTAGGCTTCGACGATGATCCAGTTGTCGGGGTTGGGCAGTTTGGCGCGTTTGGTTTCGGCTTCGTCGCGCGTTGCGAAGCGGATGGCGAGGGCGCGGCCGACGAAGACGTCGCCATTGCCGAGATAGGTGTGCTTCGTGTCGACGGCCAGCGGCATCGGGCGATGTTCTTCGAGAAGATAGGCCATCGGGATCGTCCTCGGGGTTTCATTGCCGAGGATAGCTCGATCGACGCCGGGAGTTGCTTCGGATTCCGTGGATGACCGCCTGCGCGGCGATGACGTGACGCTAGATAAAGCTAACCCCGAGATCTGGGGCCGGGAGACCCATCTCGGGGTTAGCACGAGCTTTGCCGAAGCTCTTCCAGGAAAACTTCGGCTCAACTCGATTCCGTTACGGCGTCACTTTCGCGATCTCGCCGTCGAGGCGCTTCTTGGCCATGCCGGTCGCCACGAATTTCTTTACCGCGTCGAGATTGACCGGTTTGCCGACTTGCACCAGCGCGACCATGCCCATGCCGTAGTGCGGCAGGCATTTGAAAATATACAGGCCGTCCTTGTCAGCCTTGAACACGACCTCTCGGCTGAATTCGCCTTTCACCTCCGGCACGCCTTCCGGCCAAATGTTCGGAACGCTCTGGGCGTTGTGGCCCTTGTCGGTCGGCACGAATTTCACGGTGTCGCCGACTTCGACTTTTACGAAGCCCGGTTCGAACGCCATGCGGTTCCCGGCATTGTCCTGGTTGCGCATTTCGATGATGTGCTCGGTGGCACCTGCGCTATGGGGAATGGCGACGGCGGCCAGGGTGATGGCGCCTGCCATCAAAACCTGATGGATCAGCTTCATTTCGTTTCCTCGCCCCGGCCTTTTTTTGTTTACAAAAAATGTATAGAATAAGTTCGGCGTGGTCTCAAGCGCCGTTTTGACGCGTCTGCCGTTGTCCAAAAGTTGGTGCAACAGATTGTGCAGGCGAAACTTATCCCCGGTTCAGAACTGAGTGTTACACTTCTCAAAACGCCGCGATTTGCGGCCTTGAGCAGGTGCCGACGGATTGACTACGGACGATTTGAAAGAGACGGCAAAGGCGGTTCTTGCCGCCGTCTGGCGCGGTACGGTGATCGCGATCTGGACCGCCCGAGAGCTGATCAGGACGGCATGGCGCATCGTGCGCGGACCGCTGATCGCGGCGCTCAATATCATCGCCGCGCTCATCATCCTGTTCGAGGAATGGGGCTGGCGGCCGCTTTCGAACCTGATCGGGCGACTGGCGGCCTTCGCGCCGATCGCAGCGCTGGAGCGGCTGCTGGCGCGCCTGCCGCCCTACGCGGCGCTGGTGGCGCTGGCGCTACCCGCTTCGCTGCTTTTTCCACTCAAGCTGCTGGCAATCTGGCTGCTCGCCAACGAACATTTCTTTTCGGCGACGTTGCTGTTCGTCGGCGCCAAGATCGCCTCGACGGCGCTGATCGCTCGCATCTTCATTCTGGTGAAGCCGGCGCTGATGCAGATCGGCTGGTTCGCGGCAGCTTACAACCGGTTCGTGCCGTGGAAGGATGCGCTCTACGCCCAGATCCGCGCATCGTGGGCATGGCGTTACGGGCGCATCGTCAAGGCGCGCGTGCAGGGGGAAATCCGGAAAGGCTGGGCAAGCCTCCGGCCACGCGTTGCCGAAGTATGGCGGCGATGGACGGGGCGCGAGCTGCCGTTTTCCGGCGGTCCTCGAAACGAGGCGGACATCAGCTGACGCTATAACTGACGCAATTCGGAGAGCGCTCCGACACCGGCGGGAATCAGAAAAAGATTGCCTGACCATTCTTGCAAACTCTTCCCGGTTACTCGGGCGTCGCAGGGTTTTTACTCTGAAGAGGACGGGCTGGAAGTGCAATTGGGCAACAGCTTTCCGCGTAAGACGAGGCAATTAATACAATTTCGTCACTCTAATGTTGACTAGGTCTGTCAAGTATCTTCTGTTCAATGCATTGGGCCGGGAGGCAGGTTCAATGGTCCGAGAGCTGCTCGACCTTGGTCGTAGCGGTCCGGAGGGAATTGGGGGACTGAAATGGGATCGAAACTACGCGCCGGCGCTTTGCCGGTTTTGGTGTTGGGGGCGCTGACTACGGCGACCGCGGCCCGAGCCGAGGACAAGCCCGATAACGGCGTTCCGGAATTTTCCATCGCGCAGGATATGCCGTTCGATGCGGCCCGTGCTTCGCTTGCGGCCTCCGGCATCAAATATGGCCTCAACTACACCGGCGAATATTACGACGTGACGTCGGGCGGCCTGTCGCGCGGCTCGACCTACAACGGCTTGATCGAGGTCTACACCGATCTCGATCTCGAAAAGCTGCTGGGCTGGAAGGGCGCGACCATCCACGCCAACGCCTTCTACGTTCACGGCGATGGTCCGACGAACAAGACGGGAAGCATCTTCGCGGTGAGCAACCTCGAAGGCTTCGAGACGGTGCGACTCGACGAGCTGTGGCTCGAGCAATCGCTGCTCGATGACAAGTTGAAGGTTAAGTTAGGCTCGATTGCCGCCGACACGATCTTCTTCATCAGCGATACGGCGGCCGTTTTCCTCAACGGTACGTTCGGTTGGCCGGGCATTCTGGCGTCAAATACGATCCAGGGCGGTCCGGGCTATCCGCTGACCTCGATGGGCGCGGTCGTGACGTACACGCCGAACGACAGTCTGACCCTTATCGGCGCCGTCTTTAACGGCAGCCCGGCAGATCCGTTCGCGGAAGATGCGCAGAAATCTAACCGGCACGGTACCGACTTCCGCTTCGGTGATGGCGAGCTGATGCTGCTCGAAGGCGCCTATAAGTACAACATCGGTTATGAAGGCACGGTCAAAGTCGGCGGCTGGAAGCAGTTCAACGCGCCGGACGGCTATTACGTCGACTTCAAATCCGGCAATGGCGTCAACAGCGACTACGGCATTTACGGCATCATCGACCAGACGATCTTCAAATCCGGCGAAGACAAATCCGTCAGCGTGTTCGGCCGCATCTCGGGAAGTCCGACGGCGCAAAGCCCGATGGATTTCTATTTCGATACCGGCATCCTGTTTAGCGGCTTCGTGCCGGGACGCGCCAAGGATACGTTCGGCGCGGCATTCGGATACGGCCAAATTTCGGACGACCTCGTGAATACCGATCCTTCGGAACTGAAGACTTATGAATCGGTCGTCGAACTCAACTACGTCGCCGAGATCCGCAATGGCATCTCGCTGTCGCCGGACTTCCAGTACTTCTGGAACCCGGGTGCGGTTACCGACGTCAATCACGCGGCCGTCTGGGGCGCGCGTCTGAAGGTCAGCTACTGAGCGGCCTGAGGCAGAAAGCAAGTTCTACCGTCTGACTTGCGCCTCCTAGTGCCTGAGCGCTAGGAGGCGTTTTTATGAGCAGCGTCGACAAGCATCTTTGGCCCATTCTGATCGCGGGACCGACCGCCAGCGGTAAGTCGGCGCTGGCGCTCGCAATCGCGGAGCGGGCCGGCGGCACCGTCATCAATGCCGACAGCATGCAGGTCTATAGCGAGTTGCGGGTTTTGACGGCGCGGCCGTCGGCGGAGGATGAAGCCCGCGCGCCGCATGCGCTCTACGGGTTTGTGCCGGCGAGAGAAGCCTATTCGGCAGGACGTTTCGTTCGCGACGCGGCGGAGGCGATCGCGCAGGCGCGGAGGGCAGGCCGCCGTCCGATCATCGTCGGTGGCACGGGGCTCTATTTCAAAGCATTGCTCGAAGGTCTGTCGCCAATTCCCGAAGTGCGCGAAGACGTGCGCGCCTATTGGCGAAACGAGGCGGCTGGCTATGGAGCCGAAGCGCTGCACCAGGAGCTTTCGCGGCGCGACCCGGTCATGGCGGCCCGTCTCCAGCCGTCCGATGTGCAGCGGATCGTGCGGGCGCTCGAGGTCTTGGAATCGTCGGGACGCTCGCTCGCGGAATGGCAGGCGCTGAAGGGGGGGCCGGTCCTGCGTGAGGCCGAGACTTTTCGGTTCGTCGTAAGTGTCGAGCGTGCGGAGCTTCATGCCCGTGCGGACCAGCGATTTGCCCGAATGATCGACGAAGGGGCGATGGCGGAGGTTCGCGCTCTATCGGATATGCAACTCGATGAGGGGCTGCCGGCGATGCGGGCGATCGGGGTGAAGCCGTTGATTCGATATTCGAGGGGTGAAGTCGATCTCGGCGGCGCCGTGGAGGCGGCACAAGCAGAGACGCGCCAGTACATCAAAAGGCAGGAAACTTGGCTTAAAAGTCACATGATTTCTTGGATGCCGGTTAAAACGAAAGAAATGGAAAGATCTATGCGAGATATTTTCGCATTTATTCAGCGTTAGCGTTGACCAATTAAGCTCTCGCGCCTAGGTTCCCGGCACTTTCGAGATGGTTCGCGGGCTTCGTGCCCGCAGAGGAGTTTTTCGATGGCACGTACGATGACCGGTGCGGAAATTGTGATGACTGCGCTGGCCGACCAAGGTGTCGAGACAATATTCGGCTATCCAGGTGGCGCCGTTCTGCCGATCTATGATGAGCTTTTCCAGCAGGAGAAGGTCCGCCATATCCTGGTCCGCCAGGAAGGCGGTGCGTTGCACGCCGCCGAAGGCTATGCGCGCTCGACGGGCAAAGTCGGCGTCTGCCTGGTGACGTCGGGTCCCGGCGCGACAAACGCGGTGACGGGCCTTGCCGATGCGCTGATGGATTCGATCCCGCTCGTCTGCATCACGGGTCAGGTGCCGACGCACCTCATCGGCAACGATGCGTTTCAGGAGTGCGATACGGTCGGGATCACGCGCCCGTGCACGAAGCACAATATTCTGGTGAAGAACGTCAACGATCTCGCGCGGGTGCTGCACGAGGCGTTTCATATCGCGCGCACGGGCCGCCCGGGACCGGTCGTGGTCGATATCCCGAAGGACGTGCAGTTCGCGACCGGCAACTACGTCGGTCCGTCGAACATCCAGCATAAGACCTACCGGCCGAAGCTTAAGCCGGACCAGACGGCCATTCGCGAAGCCGTCGATCTGATCGCGAGCGCGAAGCGGCCGGTGTTCTATACCGGCGGCGGCGTCATCAATTCTGGACCGAAAGCGAGCCAGCTGTTGCGCGAGTTCGTGCGGCTGACAGGCTATCCGATCACGTCGACGCTGATGGGTCTCGGCGCTTATCCGGCATCCGACAAGCAGTGGCTCGGCATGCTCGGCATGCACGGCACCTACGAAGCCAACCTCGCGATGCACGACTGCGACGTGATGATCAACATCGGCGCGCGCTTTGACGATCGCATCACCGGGCGCGTCGATGCGTTCTCGCCGAATTCCAAAAAGATCCATGTCGATATCGATCCCTCATCGATCAACAAGAACATCATGGTCGACATTCCGATCATCGGCGATTGCGCCTACGTGCTCGAAGACATGCTGCGGGTGTGGAAGGCGAAGGCGCCGATCCTCGACAAGCCGGCACACAAGGCGTGGTGGAAGCAGATCGACGGCTGGCGGGCGAAGAAATCGCTGTCGTACAAAAATTCCAAAGACCACATCATGCCGCAATATGCATGTCAGCGGCTTTATGAACTGACGAAAAATCGCGACACATACATCACGACCGAGGTCGGCCAGCATCAGATGTGGGCCGCGCAGTTTTTGCACTTCGAAGAGCCCAATCATTGGATGACGTCGGGCGGATTGGGTACGATGGGCTATGGATTGCCGGCCGCGATCGGCGTACAGCTTGCGCATCCGAAGTCGCTGGTGATCGATGTGGCGGGCGATGCGTCGATCCTGATGAATATTCAGGAGTGCTCGACAGCGGTGCAGTACCGTCTGCCGGTCAAGGTCTTCATCATGAACAACGAGTACATGGGCATGGTGCGTCAGTGGCAGCAGCTCTTGCACGGCAACCGGCTGTCGGAGAGCTATACTGAGGCGCTGCCGGACTTCGTGAAGCTTGCCGATGCCTATGGCTGGACAGGCATGCGTTGCGAGCATCCCGCCGATCTCGACGATGCGATAAACGAGATGATCAATACCAAGGGTCCGGTGATGTTCGATTGCCGGGTCGCCAAGCTCGCGAACTGCTTCCCGATGATTCCGTCGGGCAAGGCCCACAACGAGATGCTTCTCGGCGAGGACGTTAGCGACGACGAAGTCGAGAACGCGATCGGAGACGAAGGAAAGGTTCTGGTTTGAGAACGCACGGGGGAACAGGTTCCGGCATCCTCGGCATCGTCATCGCGATTTGCGCGCTGGCGATTGTCGGCGTGCCTCATGCGTCGGCCGCCAAGGAAACCTGGAACCACGTCGCCAACATCAAGGACGCCGCCAAGCGCCTCGGTGATCTGCACCGGCGTGAGGGCTCGGCTGGCGTCTTGAAGTTCCTCGACGCGTGCTACCGGACACAGATGCTCGCCAGCGAATATTCGCAAGGTCTCGAGTCATGCATGGCTCAGGACTACATGCATAGCCAGGTGCTGGCGCAGATTTACGCGCGCATTCCGCAAGCGGACCGCGTCCGCATGGGGACGCCGGCCCCGGAAGATATCGCGCGCGGCATGGGCGCTCGTTTCGTTGCGGCTTTTTCTCAATACAAAATTTCGGTGAAGCAGGCCGAAGCCTTCAAGAAGATGGTCGACAAGAACGGCATGCCGATCTTCCTGAAGGCCGTGTTCCCGCCGAAGAAGCCGGGTGATGCCGACAACAATAGCGATAACGATAACAATAGCGACGACGGCGCGACGGGTGGCAGTAAATAGCAATGCTGAAGCTCGTCATCGGGAATAAGCTTTATTCGTCGTGGTCGTTGAGGCCTTGGCTGGTCCTCACCGCATTCGGAATTCCGTTCGAAGAGATCCTCATTCCGCTGAGGACGGCCGAAAGCCGAAATCAGATGTTGGAGTATTCGCCGTCGGGCAAGGTTCCGACGCTCATCGACGGCGACGTGACCGTGTGGGAGAGTCTCGCCATCATCGAGTATCTGGCTGAGACGTTTCCGAATCTCGAAATCTGGCCGCGCGACCGCAAAGCGCGCGCGCACGCCAGAGCCATTTCGAACGAAATGCATTCCGGGTTTCAGGCGTTGCGGCAGGCCTGTCCGATGCATCTGGGGGCGCGGTTCGCGACGCCGCCGATCACGGAAGCCCTGCAGGCAAGCATCGATCGGGTGGAAGACATCTGGTCGGAAGCGCACAATCGGTTCGCCGGCGCACAGACATTCCTGTATGGCGCGTTCTCGGCGGCGGACGCGATGTATGCGCCGGTCGTGATGCGCTTCGACGGCTACCAGATCCCCGTTCGTGAATCGACGCGAGCCTATATGGATGCCGTCCTATCCCATCCAGGGTTCGTTGCGTGGCGCGAGGCCGCGCTTGCCGAGCCGTGGAGCATCCCCGATTATGCGAGCGGCCACACCCTCGTTGAAAGTTTTGTTTGAGCCCAAGAGACCGACGATGTCCGAATCCCTGAAGCAGTCGCATTATCCGAGCCCATCACGTTCGCAAGAAATCGTATCGCGGACCTTGTCGGTCATCGTCGATAACGAGCCGGGCGTGCTGGCGCGCGTCATCGGCTTGTTTTCCGGCCGTGGTTATAACATCGACTCGCTGACGGTGACGGAAGTTGAGCACGAGCGGCATCTGTCGCGCATCACTATCATCACGAGCGGGACGCCGGCGGTCATTCATCAAATCAAGACGCAGCTGGAGCGCCTCGTTCCGGTGCATCGCGTGCGCGATCTGACGGAAGAGGGCGGATCGATCGAGCGCGAGCTCGCGCTGGTGAAAGTCGCTGGCAAAGGCGACAAACGCATCGAGGCGCTGAGACTGTCTGAGATCTTCCGGGCGAAAGTCGTCGATACGTCGATTGAGCATTTCGTTTTTGAGGTGACGGGCAAGCCGTCGAAGATCGAGACGTTCATTCAGCTGATGTCGGAACTCGGCCTGGTCGAAGTCTCGCGCACGGGCATCGCCGCGATCGGGCGCGGCGCAATCGGCTGAGCGCCGCTGCAATCGGCGTCAATTCGGATTTTTTTGATCAACGCGGCATTCGCCGCGCGGGCAATCACAGATGTCCCACGAACTTTTTCTTTCGCTCATCACGTTCGCGTTCGTGTCGGCGATCACGCCCGGGCCGAACAACACGATGCTGCTAGCATCGGGCGTCAATTTCGGATTCGTCAGAACGCGTCCGCATATTCTCGGTGTGGTGATCGGGTTCACGATCATGGTGCTGGCAGTGGCGTTCGGCGTCGGGAAAGTGTTTTCGCTGTTTCCGCAGCTTTATAATTTGTTGCGGGCGATTAGCATCGCCTACCTGCTCTGGCTGGCATGGCGGATAGGCACGGCGGGTGCGACCGATCCGATCGTCGGCGAGGAAGCGCAGCCGATGACCTTCCTGGAGGCGGCGCTTTTCCAGTGGGTCAATCCGAAAGGCTGGATGGTTTGCCTGAGCGTCGCCGCGAACTATGTGGCGCCGGAGGATCCTTGGGGCGACGTTGCGATTTTGTCGGCCGTTTTTCTGATCGTGTCGGTGATTTCCGCCAGTTCCTGGGCGATGTTCGGTACGTCGCTTCGGCCGCTACTTAGGGATGAGAGGTCGATGCGAATATTCAACGCGGTCATGGCGGTTGCGCTCGTCGCATCGCTCTGGCCGGTCGTGAAGGAGATGATTTGAGGGATTGCAGAGGATTGGGTTAATGCCGCTTTGCAGCATGCGCCAAAGGCTGCGGTGAAATATCCGCGTTTCGGGCCGCCGGCAGCAGCCCGGAGCCGTTGAATCCTTGATCCGATAGCTATAGGTTCCGCCCAGATTTCAAGGCGGCCGGTTCGAGATGCATCCGGGCCGCCATTGTTTTCAACCCAGCCCGACTGTCGATTTCGACCGGGGAACCCGAGAGGCCGCCCATGCGCGTCTATTACGATCGTGATGCCGACATCAATCTCATCAAATCAAAAAAGGTCGCCATCGTCGGCTACGGCAGCCAGGGCCATGCGCATGCGTTGAACCTGAAGGATTCGGGCGTCAAGGATATCGCCATCGCGCTGCGCAAGGGTTCGCCCTCGGCGAAGAAAGCCGAGCAGGCCGGTCTCAAGGTGATGGAAGTCGCGGACGCCGCGAAGTGGGCCGACGTCATCATGATGCTGACGCCCGACGAATTGCAGGCGGATATCTACAAAGAGCATCTGGCGCCCAACATGAAGAAGGGTGCCGCGCTGTTGTTCGCGCACGGTCTCAACGTGCACTTCAATCTGATCGAGCCTCGCGATGATCTCGATGTCGGCATGGTTGCGCCGAAGGGTCCGGGTCACACGGTGCGCGGCGAATATCAGAAGGGCGGCGGCGTGCCGTGCCTCATCGCCGTCCATCAGGACAAGAGCGGCAATGCGCACGATCTCTTCCTGTCGTATGCGTCGGCAATCGGCGGCGGCCGCTCGGGCGTGATCGAGACGACGTTCCGCGAGGAATGCGAGACGGATCTGTTCGGCGAACAGGCCGTACTATGCGGCGGTCTCGTCGAGATGATCCGCGCCGGTTTCGAGACGCTGGTCGAAGCGGGCTATGCGCCGGAGATGGCGTATTTCGAATGCCTGCACGAAGTGAAGCTGATCGTCGACCTGATCTACGAGGGCGGCATCGCCAACATGAACTACTCGATCTCGAACACGGCCGAGTACGGAGAGTACAAGACGGGGCCGCGCGTCATCACGCCGGAGACGAAGGCCGAGATGAAGCGGGTGCTGGCCGACATTCAGACGGGCCGATTCGTGCGCGACTGGATGCTCGAGTGCAAGGCGGGTCAGCCGAACTTCAAGGCGACACGACGCTTGAACGATGCGCACCAGATCGAGGAAGTCGGCGCGAAGCTGCGCGCGATGATGCCATGGATCTCGAAGAACAAGCTTGTGGATAAGGGCAAGAACTGAGCGTTCGCGGTTCGGCTCGGACGATTTGAAAGCGCGGCGGCCAGAGCGGCTGCCGCGTTTTTTTTTAGGTGACACGCGTGGATGGCCGCCTTCGCGGCCATGACGTTTTGGGTTGGCTTTGGAAGATACGATGGAAATATCGGACGTGAGAATTTCTTGCACGCATTCCCGTCATGGCTGCGCAGGCGGCCATCCAAGATAAAATCAGTATTTTCTGGTCATGATCGCTCCCGCTCTATATCGGCGGGTCCGAACAGGACTTCTCCCGTTGCTTCATCGAACAAATCTTTCCATTCCGGGTTCATTTGCTCGATGAGGCGGACTTTCCAGGATCGCTTCCACTTTTTGATTCGCGTCTCTCGAAGGATCGCCTGTTCCATCGTCTCGTGCATTTCGTAATAGACGAGTTGCGAGACGCCATAGCGCGACGTGAAACCTTCGATCAGTTTCTGTTTATGCAACGAGACGCGTTTCGCGAGATCGCTCGTTACGCCCGCGTAGATGACGCCGTTCGGGCGGCTCGCCAGCAAATACATGCAGGGTTGTTTGGGTTGGTGGAGGCGCATCGATCGAATCGCGTGGATGGCCGCCTGCGCGGCCATGACGGAGGAAAATGTAATCCATCATACGCTGAGAAATAACCGTCGGAGCCGCCCGCCGAGCGATCGGTGCGTGGCCAATCGCGTGAAAGCCGCCTTTGGCCATGACGGGACTAATTGTGTGTTGGCAGGGATCGGCAAAGAAGGGAACCAACCCGCACTGCCGCGCTCTTGGGGAGGGTTTACGTGCGGCAGCGCGGGCGGTCCACGTCATATCCAGCCGTCGCCCTTGCGGGACGGATGGCCGGGACTAACGCGGGCGGCAGAGGAGCGGGGACCTCTGCCGCCCGTTTCCGAATATTGCCGCTTACGCGGCATTCTTCGGATTTGAAGGGGCTTCAACGTTGCAGCGCGGCCGCTGCATCGTGAGCCCGATGGTGTTTCCATCGGGCGGCAGATGATCCCATCAGGGCACCTCGACGTTTTCGTTCCTGGTGCAACACCAGGATGTGAAACCGGCTCAGAGGTGCTGGGAGATCTTGACTGTCGCCCCCCAGCGACGCTGTCGTTAAGCACATATGGCTGTCGAATCTTGGCCGCGTCATGACCAAACTTCGATCAACGCGTGGCTGAAGCGATTTTGTGCGAGAAAGAGCGACGGGCGAATTGCTTTCTGATATCGGCAATTTGAGCATTTAAATCTTATTAACTATTCGGTTTTGGAGTTCTAATCAGACCGAGACTTATTTGTGTCCGAAGCCGCGAATTTTCCTCCCCCACTCAGAAGGTGAAAATGCAAAGCACGCAGCAAGCCGGTTTTCCTTTTGAAAACGGGGTGAAAGTGATTTCGCGATGCGTGCTGACGATCGTCGGCGACGGCTGGCCTTTTGCCGATCAATTCGCGGCCGATATCGAGGCGCATTGGCAAAATGCGAAGGCATCGAACCCGGGATATTTCAACGGCGTCGTTTATCTGACGAAAGATATCCGGTCGGAGGAGAGCGAAATTCACGGTTCGCTGATCAAGACCGATTTCAAAAGCTATCTCTATTGGAGGTCGCGCGGATTTCCCGAGGCGGGCGTGATCGACGGATTCGGGTCGGCGCTCATTCGGTCGTCGGATGGGGAATTCATGCTGATCCTGCAGCGGCCGGGAAATGTGAACCACGGTTTTGCGTACCTGCCGTCGGGCTTCATCGATCAATATGACGTGCTGCCCGACGGAACGGTCGATATCGGCCGCAGCGTCGAACGCGAAGTTCAGGAGGAAATCGGCGAGGTCGGAAACAGTCTCGTGCGCGAGGATGGGTTCGTCACCACACGCGCCGGCGTTCACCTGTGCTTTGCGGTGCCGTTTTATGTGCCGATGACGTCCGAGGAGTTCGTCGCCAGGGTCGCCCAGCACAATGCAACGTCGGATGATCCGGAGATCGAAGCGGTCGTTCCGGTCGGCAGGCTCGAAGATCTCGAGGGGCTGAAGGTGCTGCCTCATGCGCGCGCGCTGCTCGAAGCCCTTTTGGTCGCGCGCTGAAGTTTCAATTCGAAGGAAAAAGAGCTTGGCGCGGGCGGAGGCTTGCCGCATGGTGCCGCCGCTCGCGCGGACTTTCATCGCGAGCCATAGCGGGGAGACAGGGGCGCGATGGCGCTGACGTATCATATCCTGGATGTTTTCACGGAACGGCCGTTCGGCGGCAACCCGGTCGCGGTCGTGCTCGGGGCTGATCGTCTTTCGACCGCCGAAATGCAGACGGTGGCGCGCGAGTTCAATCTGTCGGAGACGGTCTTCGTGCTGGCCTCGACCAGTCCGGGTCATACGGCGCGGATCCGGATATTCACGCCGACCCGCGAGCTGCCGTTTGCGGGGCATCCGACGATCGGTGTGGCGGTGCTGCTAGCGGAACTGCGTTCGCCTCTCGGCAATGGCCACGGCGACGCGATCATCGCGCTCGAAGAGGAAATAGGCAGCGTCCGGGTCGGGGTGCGAACGCGAGCGGGCGCGGCGTCGTTCGGCGAATTCGACGCTCCGAAAGTCGCCAACCCGGTTGAAGCGCTATCGGAGCCGGAACAGATCGCAGCCTCTGTCGGGCTCATTCCGGCAGAGATCGGATTTGAAAATCACAAACCGACTCTGATCCGCGGTGTCCCGGTGTTTGCCTATGTTCCCGTCGCCAATCTCGAGGCGATGGCGAAAGTGCGGGTGGCGCCGCAGCATTGGGCGCGGGCGTTCGCGGATCGGGGAATCCTCGGCGTTTATCTCTATACCCGGCAATGCGTGCGCGTGCAGTCGGCGTTTCATGCGCGGATGTTTGCGCCCGAAATAGGCGTCCCGGAAGATCCGGCGACCGGTTCGGCGGCGGCGACGTTCGCTTATGTCGTGCAGGAGTTCGATGCGTTGCCCGACGGCATGCACAAGCGCGCCATCGAGCAGGGTTTTGAGATGGGGCGCCCGAGCGCCATCGCGCTGACGATGTCGGTTTCGCGCGGCAAGCTCGACGGCGTCCGCATCGGCGGCTATGCGGTGCGCGTCGCCGAGGGCGTCCTTCAGGTTTAGGCGTTCCTCATGCCATCCTCAGGTCAGGCCCGAGGATGGCAGGTACCGATTTGAATCAACGGCTCGGACGCACCATGCGAAGCAGCGTGTTGTCCTTCATCACGTAGTGATGGAACAGCGCCGCTGCGGCGTGCAGGCCGATGACGAAATAAAGCGCGTTGCCGAAGAACTCGTGAATTTCTTCGAGCTGATGTGCGAGTTCCTTGTCGGGGGACAGGATCGGCGGCAGCGAGAGGCCGAAAAAGGGAATCGGACGATCGGCGGCGCTGGTCATCGCCCAGCCGAGGAGCGGCATCGCGATCATGGCGGCGTAAAGCGTGAGATGGACCAGGCGCGACAGCCACTGCTGCCATGCCGGAGGCGCAGGCACGATCGGTGGTCTCGTGTTTCTGTTGGCGATCACGAGGCGGACGAGCACGAGCAGCAGGATCAGCAGGCCGCCGGTTTTGTGAGTCGACGTCAGGAAATCGCGGGTCGCGCTTCCGCGCGGGAAGTCGCCTCTGAATTCGATCGCCGCAAAGACAACCACGAAGGCGATCACGGTGATCCAATGGATTGCGATCAAGGCCGATCCGTAGCTCGTGGGCTGAGATCGGATCGAAGCATGCACTGCGGCAGTCACGAATTGTCCTCCGTTTCGGCTTGGAGCGGTCTTGGGGCTCCAGCCGGTCAACTGGCCTAGGCCGTAAATCCGTTGCTCAGTGCTGATGGCGATAAGATTTTGGAAAGGAAAGGGCGGTTTCGCCGCAGATTTGTAGTTCGCGGGAAGGATATCTGACGACAACAGCTTGATTTTGGTGCGCCAGATCGGTTATTGACCGCGATCTGGACCTCTGGTCGGTTTTTCTTGGATCATCGCCGTTATGGCCCGTGCGACCGATATTGCCGTTTTGCCAGCGCCTCGTCAGAGTATGCGCGGTCGGTTTTTCGCGTCCAAGCTTCTCAAGTCGCTCCTCCTTAGCGGCCCCTGGGCCGTGTGACGCCCGGCTGTCCGCCGGGTCCGTGCCCAGGGGATCGGATAGCCAGACATTCGAGCTTGAGAGCGATAAGCGGCGAACCTCAAAGGGCGCCCGGCAAGGGATAAAGTGCAATGACGTCTCGAACCAAAGATGCGGCGGTTGAGCCGAAGCGCGACGACGATAAAATCATCATTTTTGATACAACTCTGCGCGACGGCGAGCAGTGCCCCGGCGCGACGATGACTTTCGAAGAAAAGCTGCAGGTGGCGGAACTGCTCGATGCCATGGGCGTCGACGTCATCGAAGCAGGCTTTCCGATTGCGTCGGAAGGCGATTTCGAGGCGGTGACCGAGATTGCCAAGCTCGCCAAGCAGTCGGTGATCTGCGGTCTGGCACGGGCCAACTTCAATGACATCGACCGGGCCGGCGAAGCCATCAAGTCGGCGAAGCGCGGCCGAATCCATACCTTCATCGGAACATCGCCGCTGCATCGGCAGCATCAGCTTCAGCTGACGCAGGATCAGGTCCATGAGCGTGTCGTCGCTTCGGTGACGCGTGCGCGCGGCTACACCGACGACGTCGAATGGAGTGCGATGGACGCGACGCGGACCGAGCACGATTATCTGTGCCGCGTCGTCGAGGCCGCGATCAAGGCTGGCGCCACGACGATCAACATTCCCGATACCGTCGGATACGCGCTGCCGGAAGAATATTTCGATCTCATCACGATGCTGAAGACGCGCGTTCCGGGCATGGACAAGGTTGTGATCTCGACCCATTGCCATGACGACCTGGGCCTCGCGGCGGCGAACTCGCTGGCAGGCGTACGCGCGGGTGCGCGGCAGATCGAATGCACGATCAACGGGCTCGGCGAGCGGGCCGGCAACGCGCCGCTGGAAGAGATCGTCATGGCGATCCGCACGCGCCATGATCTCCTGTCGTTCCATACGGGCATCAAAACCGAGATGCTGTCGCGGGCGTCGAAACTCGTGTCGGCCGTGACCAACTTTCCGGTGCAGTACAACAAGGCGATCGTCGGTCGGAATGCGTTTGCGCACGAAAGCGGCATTCATCAGGACGGCGTGCTGAAGAACACCGAGACGTACGAGATCATGACGCCGGAGTCGGTCGGCGTCAGCAAGTCATCGCTGGTTATGGGCAAGCACTCCGGCCGCGCCGCGTTCAAGTCGAAGCTGAAGGAACTGGGCTACGAGCTCGGCGACAACGCGATGGAAGATGCCTTCAATCGCTTCAAGGCGCTGGCCGATCGTAAGAAGCATGTCTACGACGAGGACATCGAGGCTCTCGTCGACGACGGCGTCGCGCATATGAACGACAATGTGAAAGTCGTGGCGCTGACGGTCATCGCGGGAACGATGGGGCCGCAGTCGGCGACGCTGACGCTCGATGTCGACGGGCAGACGAAGACGGTGCAAAGTCTCGGCAACGGGCCGGTCGATGCGACCTTCAATGCCATAAAGCAGCTGCTGCCGCACAACGCGCGTCTCGAACTCTACCAGGTGCACGCGGTGACGGAAGGAACTGACGCCCAGGCCGAGGTTTCGGTGCGGCTCGAGGAAGACGGACGCGCGGTCACCGGCCGGGCTGCCGATCCCGATACGCTCGTCGCCTCAGCGCGCGCTTACGTTGCGGCATTGAACAAGCTCGTCGTGAAACGGCAAAAGACCGCCCAGGCGCAGCAGGCGGTTTGAACGCAAGTCGATAAGGTGTAGAACTTTGGTCGGAGAGGCTCGCTTCGGTGAAGCGCGCCCTCCGGTCAGCGAGACATGGCGATTGTTTGCGCTCAAAGCGGTAACCATTCGGACACTCGTTACTCTCCAAACGTCCGGTGACCTTGAATAACGCCGTGCGTCCCATAAGCTGGACGCGCAGTAACGGGTCAGGTTGGTGGGATGTTTGGTTTAGGCATCAAAAGTGCGTTCTCCGATAACATTGCCATCGATCTCGGCACGGCCAACACTCTCGTCTATGTCGCCGGACGCGGCGTCATTCTGAACGAGCCGTCGGTCGTCGCGATCCGCTCGAAGGGGGGCGTGCGCGAAGTGCTCGCGGTCGGCGACAAGGCCAAGCAGATGCTCGGCCGCACGCCTGAAAGCATCGAAACGATCCGGCCGCTGCGCGATGGCGTCATCGCCGATTTCGTCGCGACGGAAGAGATGCTTCGGCAGTTCATCGGCAGAACAAAATCGCTTGTCGAGTTCGTCCGGCCGCGCATTCTGATTTGCGTGCCGGCGGGTGCTACGCCTGTCGAGCGGCGCGCGGTCTACGAGACTGCGATGTCGGCTGGGGCGCGGAAAGTCTATCTGGTCGAAGAGCCGGTGGCGGCTGCGATCGGCGCGGGTTTGCCGATTGACGAGCCGAAGGGCTCGATGGTCGTCGATATCGGGGGCGGCACGACGGACGTTGCGGTGCTGTCGCTCGGCGGCGTCGTGCAGGCGAGTTCGATCCGCTGCGGCGGCAACGCGATGGACGAAGCGATTATCCGATACGTTCGACGACGGCATCAACTTCTTATCGGTGAGTCCAACGCCGAGCGGATCAAGATCGAGGCGGGGTCGGCGTCGCGCGCCGTCAATGGCGAGGCGGCGGAAATCGTCATCCGCGGACGCGAGATCCGGGAAGGGAAGCCCAAGACCGTCGTTCTCGGCCCGCAGGACATCGCCGAAGCGCTGGAAGGACCGATCGAGAAGATTGCCGAGTTCATCCAGCACACGATCGAGGATCTTCCGCCTGAAATTTCCAGCGATATCTGCGAGCGCGGCATCCACCTGTCGGGCGGCGGCGCGAAGCTCGCAAAGCTCGATCAAGAGCTGGAGCGCCGAATCGGCATCGAAATTCATTTACCAGGACAGCCGGAACAATGTGTTATCGCAGGCTCGGCGGCGATCTTGCAGTCGCTCAAAGAGCGCGAGCATCTTTTGATCAAGCCCTGACTTGATCATCGTTTGTATTTGAGAGCAGCGGATATTCGGCATGACGCGCCTCAAGGAAGGTCACCTCATTTTCCGGCGCGGAGATGACGCTCCGGCCGGGCGACGTTTGCGGCCGGTACTTCTTTTGCTGATTTTCGTTTCGGCGGCGCTGATGCTGCTCAGCCGCTTCGATCACAGCATTCTAGGGGACGTGCGCTGGCAGGTCGCCTCGTGGATGACGCCGGTTATCAAAACGGCGATGGTGCCGGTCGAGCCGCTGCGTGAAATCGGGCGGACGATTTCGCGACAGGCTGATCTGCAGGATGAAGTCGAACGCCTCAAGAAGGAAAATCAGAAGCTCGAAAGCTGGCAATGGCGTGCGCGGCAGCTCGAAGCGAAGCTGTCGGCGCTCGAAGCTTTTGCCAAGGTCGTACCGGAGCAGAAGCTCGACTTCATCACGAGCCGGGTCATCGCGGATTCGGGGGGAGCGTTCGTGCATAATGTCACGATCGATGCGGGACGAAACCACAAGGTGAAAAGCGGCTATCCGGTGATCAACGACGACGGTCTCATCGGACGTGTGGTCGACGTCGGTCCGACGGCGGCGCGTGTGCTTTTGGCCACGGATCTCAACAGCCGCATTCCCGTTGTTGTCGGGCCGCACGCCGTCAAAGCCATTCTGGCCGGCGACAACAGCGCGAACCCGCGTCTGATTTATATTCCGGACGGCGAGAAAGTCTCTTCCGGCGATGACGTTTCGTCATCGGGCACCGGCGGTCTTTTTCCGGCGGGGCTACGGCTTGGCACGGTGACCGACGACAACGCTGAGGCGCCTCGTGTCGCGCTGCGCGCTAACCTCGATCGGCTCACCTATGTCGGCGTTCTTTTCTACAATGATCCATCCGCTGACATGACGGATGATCTGTTGAGCCGAAAAGCTGCGATGGAAGTGAAGCATAGCGACGAGCGGGCGGGGCCATGAGGCTGCTGACGCCGATCCTGTCCGTCGCGGCGTTGACGATCGTTGCGGTCCTACCGTGGGGCTTGCCGACGGATGATCGCTTCGTGCTGCCGCTTTTGCCGATTGTTGCGATCATCTACTGGACGCTCGATCGCGATGCATGGCTGCCTGAATGGGCCATCTTCCTCGCCGGTCTCATGCTCGATGCGTTGACGCAAGGACCGCTCGGCTACTGGGCGCTTGTGTATCTCATTGCTTATGTCGTGGCGGTCTACTGCTCGAACATCAGGGTCGAGACGACGGCTGGACAGCTTGGATTATTCGCGGGCGCGATCGTGGCGGTGACGGTCTTCGCCTGGCTTGCCGCATCGATCTATTTCCTCGAGCTGCTGGCGTGGGAGCCGTACGCACTCGGCGCTGCTTTCGCTCTATTCGGTGCAACGGCGCTGGCGCTTGTTCGAGGATTCTTCAAGTCGTCGGGCTCGCCCGTGCGTCCTGCCCGGCTGACGCGAGGGGATTGATGGCGGACCCCGACGACGACGACTGGATGACGGCGAGCCCTTTCACGCGGCGAAGCTTGCTGCTCGGCGGAGCGCAGGTTGCCGGGTTCGCGCTGATTGGCTGGAAGCTGTTTGATCTGCAGGTCGTCAATGCTCACCGCTACGCGCCTCAGGCCGACGACAACCGCATCAATATTCAGCCTTTGGCGCCGAAGCGCGGGCGCATTCTCGATACATTCGGCCGCGTGCTCGCTGACAACGACCGGCTGTTCCGGGCGACCATTACGCCGGCTTTGAGCGGAAACGCCAGTGAAAGCCTGCGGCGCGTCAGCCATATCGTGGCGCTGACGGATGACGATATCGCGAGAATTCTGGCGCGAACGCGCAAGCAGAACCGCAACCTGCCGACGACGATCGCGTCCGATCTATCGTTCGAGCAAGTCGCAAAGCTCAATCTCTATGCGCCAAGCCTTCCCGGCATTAAAACCGATTTCGTCTGGCGCAGGCGCTATCATGACGGCACCGCATTGAGCCACGCCGTCGGTGTCGTCGGCAGCGTCGAGCGGTTCGGCATAGCCGATGACGCGGTGACCCGCATTCCCGATATTCGCCTCGGCAAGAGCGGCGCGGAGCTGGCCTTCGACAGCGATCTTCGCGGTGCTGCGGGAACGCAGAAATCGGAAGTCGATGCGCGTGGGCGAACGGTTCGCACGCTTGAAACGATTGATCCTGTTCCCGGCCGTGATGTTATGCTGAGCATCGACGCGGAGCTGCAAAGGCGGGTGGTCGAACGCATGGGGAGCGAGCGGCGCGCCGCGGCCGTCGTGCTTGATATTGCCAGCGGCAATATCGAAGTTTTGGCATCGGTTCCTGGATACGATCCGGCGGCAGTCGCGGGCGGGATCTCGGACGTCGATTGGAAAACTCTGTCGGAATTGGAAGACAATCCGCTGCTTAATCGTGCCGTCGCCGGACTTTACGCGCCGGGTTCGACTTTTCTTGTCGTGACCGCGCTCGCTGCGCTCAAAGCAGGCGTCGTTACAGTCGATGAACACATCACCTGCAACGGCAAATATGAGCTTGGCGGCCAAGTCTACAGATGTTCGAAGCCGTCGGGGCACGGCAACGTGACCGTGGAAGAGGCGATCCGGTCGTCGTGCGAAGTGTTTTTCTGCGAGATGTCGACCCGTCTTGGCATCAGCCGGATCGCGTCTGCGGCGCGCGCCATGGGCATGGGAGCTGCGAGCAATTGCGGTCTCATGGAAGAAAAGCCGGGGATCGTTCCGGATCCCGACTGGAAGCGGGGCAATCTCAATGCCGGCTGGGTCGGTGGCGAAACCGTGCTGACCGGCATAGGTCAAGGCTACATGCAGGCTACTCCGTTACAGCTCGCGATCGTTGCGGCTCGGCTGGCAAGCGGTCGCACGGTCGCGCCCGTGCTGCGCAAGACCGATCAGTCGACGGCGATTGATCCAACAACGTTTGCCGAGCTTGCGTTCAATGCTTCACACATCGAGACGGTGCGAAAGGCGATGCGTGAAGCGGTCAACGATGCCGACGGTTCGGCACGAGCTGCGGCGTCCGGTGACGGCAAGCCGCTTATCGCGGGCAAGAGCGGCGTGTCGGAGATCGGCGGCCGCGCCGCGGCGCGGGCAGGGGAGATGGTCGACTGGGCCAAGCGCAATCATTCGGTGTTCGTCGGCTATGAATCGGTGGCGACACCGCGCTACGCGATCGCAAGTGTCATCGAGCATGGCGGCGGTCCCGATGCCGCCGCGATTCTGGCACGCGACATCTTCCGGCTGATCGGCGGGCGCGAAAGCTTAGAACACGGGAAATCCGGCGCCGACGGCGAAGGGCTGCGGCAGCTCGATGCGCTTCATGGAGCCGGATGATGGCGATGAATTATTCTTCGTGGAGCCTCCGACCGCCTATTCATGCCGGAGCCAAGCTGTGGCGGGTGAACTGGCTCGTTATCGCCATCGTTTGCCTGCTGGCGGGCGTCGGCGCGGCGACGCTTTATTCGGTATCGGGCGGCTCTTTCGTGCCGTGGGCGGAACGGCATACGCTGCGTTTCCTGGTCATGCTCGTGGTCGTTGTCGTCATGGCAACGGTTCGTCTCGATGTCTGGATCAAACTCGCCTATCCGGCTTATGCGGTGGCGCTGGCGTCGCTGGCGCTCGTGCCGCTGATCGGGGTCGAAGCTCTCGGCGCGAAGCGCTGGATCGGTGCCGGCGCAATATCGTTTCAGCCGTCCGAGCTGATGAAGCTCGCGCTGGTTGCGGCGCTGGCGCGCTATTACATGTGGCTGCCGAAGGACGAGGTGGGGCGCGTGCGCTACGTGCTCATTCCTTTGGCGATGATCGGCATCCCGGTGGTGCTGACGCTCGGGCAGCCGGATCTCGGTTCGGCAGCGCTATTCCTGGCGCTCGGGCTTTCGCTGATGTTTCTTGCCGGCGTGCCTGTGCGCTACTTCGTCCTTGGTGCGGTGGTCGTCGTCGCAGCGCTGCCGGCGATCTGGTCCGGGCTGCACGGCTATCAGAAACGAAGGATCGAGGTCTTCTTCAATCCCGGAATGGATCCGCTCGGCGCGGGCTATCACATCACGCAATCGAAAATCGCGCTCGGAGACGGCGGCCTTGCGGGCGCCGGGTTCATGCAAGGAACGCAAAGCCAGCTCGATTTTGTCCCTGAGAAGCACACCGACTTCATCGCGAGCGTGATTGGCGAGGAATGGGGCTTTACCGGCATGATGCTGCTGGTCGCGATCTATGCGGCGCTCATCCTGATGATGCTGCTGATGGCGCGGCGGTGCGACAACCGCTTCGCGCAATTGGCGATCGCCGGCTCGGCGATGACGTTCTTCATCTATGTCTTCATCAATCTTGCCATGGTGACGGGCCTCGTGCCGGTGGTCGGCATTCCGTTGCCGCTCGTTTCCTACGGGGGAACGTCGATGACGACGTTGATGATCGGGCTGGGGGTCGCCATGTCGGCCTATGTGCACGGCCGAGATGGGTCGCGATGAGCCCGCGAGGCGCCGCCGCTGCCGGTTTTGGGGGCTTGTAAACGGCAAATTCCTCAATTGGTTGGCCGTCGCGGAGAGGGGGGTGGACAGAGTCGCGGAGCGGTGCTATGCGCTCCGGTCTCGGGGCCCGTTCGGGCCCTTTCGCCGTCCTTGGGGGCTAGGCTCCCGCTCGTTGCAGGACGGTGTTGGTACGGGTGATTAGCTCAGTTGGTAGAGCAGCTGACTCTTAATCAGCGGGTCGAAGGTTCGAGTCCTTCATCACCCACCATTTGGTTCAGGCGTTTAGTGAAAACTGTCGTTTCCATTCCGACTCTTGTCAGCGGATTGTTCTCGATTCTGTTTGCTTTCGATCCACGTGCGGCGGTGACGCGCTCGGTCTCAGTGCGCTTCACGTAAAGCCTCGCTGCCTCTGGAGTTCGATGGCCGGATAGAGCCATAACGCGCTGTCCGGTGAGTTCAGCATCCCCGAGTTCCGCGAGACCGCCATGCCTGCAGGCTGCCAAGGTGAGATCGCTAGTTAATTTGGCTTTCGTTGCAGCATTGCGCGCCCGTGCTCGGGCACCGCGCATTTTGAATGGGTGACCTGCCACTGGTGTTTCATCCAGCGGCGTTTCTGTTACTCCGTGTGGCGTGTGGTGAACAGGCAAAGTCGTGCGCGTCAATGGTCAATGAGCGTCAGTCAATGATGTGATATCCGCCGTCGATATAGAGCGTTTCGCCTGTGATCAGTTTCGCCCCATCCATGCCGAGAAACGCCACGGCGATGCCGACGTCATCGATCGAAACGAGGCTGCGGGCGGGTGCTTTTGCCTGCGCTTTCTGCAGCAACTTATCGAATTCGCCGATGCCGGACGCCGCTCGCGTCTTTAGCGGGCCTGGCGATATGGCGTGGACCCTGATCCCTTTGGGACCGAGTTCGGCCGCCATGTAGCGAGTGGCAGATTCAAGAGCCGCCTTAACGGGACCCATGATGTTGTAATGTTCGACGACCATCTGAGAACCGTAATAGGTCATCGTGAACAGTGCGCCGCCATTGGGCATCAGCGGCTCGGCGAGCTTGGCCATTCTGATGAACGACCAGCACGAAATTTCCATCGCGCGGAGGAATCCGTCGTTCGAGCAATCGACGACGCGGCCTTGCAAATCGTTCTTGGGCGCGAATGCAATAGAATGCAGGCAAATGTCGAGCTTGCCCCACCTCTTCGCAACTTCGTCAAAGACGGCCTCAAGCTGTCCTTCATGTTGAAGGTCGAGGGGCATTAAAAGCGATGCGTCAATCTCTTTGGCGAGCGGTTCGACATAGGACTTGGCCTTTTCGTTGAGATACGTCATCGCGACGTCGGCACCGAGCGCTTTAAAAGCTTTTGCACATCCCCACGCGATCGATTGATCATTGGCAACGCCGGTAACGAGCGCTTTCTTTCCTTTGAGCAGGCTAAGAGAGGGAGCATCGCTCATGCGCGCTTCTCCTTAAACTCAACGGAATGGTTCTCTCTTAAAATTTGAAGCGTATGGCGAGCAATCATCAGTTCCTCGTCGGTCGGGATGACGTAGCACGCGACGCGGGATCGCTCGGGCGAGATGCGCGTCTGGCTTTTCTCGTTGGCTTCGTCGGAGAGTTCGATGCCGAGCCAGGCCAAACGTTCCACGACGGCCCGCCTGATTAACGGTGCGTTCTCGCCGATGCCGGCGGTGAATACCAAACTGTCTATTCCGCCCAATGCGGCCGTCAGCATGCCGGCGAAGAGGGCGATGCGGTATGTGAAGACGTCCAGCGCAAGCTTGGCGCGCGGGTCGGAGCTTGCCAGAAGCTCGCGCACATCATTGCTGATTCCGGAAAGACCCTTGAGACCACAGTCGTGATAAAGAAAATGCTCCGTCTCCTTTGCACTCATGCCTTTTTCGCTCATGAGGTAAAGGACCACACCGGCGTCGAGCTGACCCGGCCGCGTACCCATCGGCAATCCGTCGAGCGCGGTAAAACCCATGCTGCTCTCGATGCTTTTTCCTGCCGCCAGGGCACACATCGAAGCGCCGCTGCCGAGGTGGGCGACGACCACGCGACCGCCGGCGATTTCCGGGGCAATTTCGCGTAGTTTCTCTGCGATGTATTCGTAAGATAGACCGTGAAAGCCGTAACGGCGTACGCCTTCGGCATAAAGCGTTTCGGGGATCGCGTAGCGGTCCGCGACATCGGGATGGCCTCGATGAAATGCGGTGTCGAAACAGGCCACTTGCAGTAATTGCGGTTGGCGTTCGAGAACGATTCTTATCGGCGCCAGGTTGTTTGGCTGGTGCAGAGGCGCAAGCGGAATGAAGCGCTCCAACTGCTGAACGACGCTCGATGTGACGACAGTTGGTGCAGAAAAGCCCGAGCCGCCGTGGACGACCCTGTGGCCAATGGCGACCGGCAGCCTGCCGACATAGTTGCGCAAAAACAGAACGAGTTGGTTGAGTGCATCCGGCAACTCGGCGACGTCGCTCGTGCTCCATGATTGATCGACGACGCACGCGCCTTTGGCATCCTTTGCTACCAGGCGCGGTCGCGTCCCGATGCCGTCGATTTGGCCTTTAAGTCGCCGCGCGAGCCGATTGGAGGACTCGACTGCAAACAGCTGAAACTTGATGCTTGAGCTACCGGCGTTCACCACCAGGATCGTTTCCGACATCGGTCAAGCTCTGATTGGTGCGTTGGCTCTTCTGTTATGGGCGAGCAGCATGGCAACGGCGCAGGACGCCATGCGCGTGCGGACGTTATCGGCCCGGGATGTCAGAATAACCGGTACTCGCGCACCGAGAACGATGCCGGCCGCATCCGCGTTCGAGATGAATGTAAGATTCTTGGCCAGCATGTTGCCGGCTTCGAGATCGGGCACGACAAGAATCTGCGCCTGTCCCGCGACCGATGATTTGATGCCTTTGATGCGAGCGGCATCAGGGCTGATCGCGTTGTCGAAAGCGAGCGGCCCGTCGAGTTCGCCGCCGGTGATCTGGCCGCGGTCCGCCATCTTGCACAACGCTGCCGCTTCGATCGTGGAAGGAATGGCGGGCGTGACCGTTTCCACGGCGGAGAGAATGGCGACCTTCGGTCTTCCGAGGCCCAATCCGACGAAAAGATCTATGGCATTCTGCACGATATCGCGCTTTGCGACCAAGTCGGGCGCGATATTCACGGCAGCGTCGGTGATGAATAACGTCTGCGGATGCGTCGGCACGTCCATAACGAAGACGTGACTAATCCGCCGCCCTGTGCGCAGGCCCGTATCCTTCTTGGTTACGGCTCCTAAAAGTTCGTCGGAGTGGAGACTGCCCTTCATCAGCAATTCAGCTCGGCCCGCCCGAACCACTTCGACCGCCTTGTCGGCTGCCGCCCGGCTGTGAGGAACGTCGATCAGCTCGAAACGAGAGATGTCGAGCCTTTGTGCTTTTGCTACGGCCTCTATCCTGTCTCGAGGGCCGATAAGAATCGGAGCAATGAGGCCGGCTTCAGCGGCTTCGACGGCGCCCCTGAGAGAAGTCTCGTCGCACGGATGAGCAACGGCCGTCGGAAGCGCTTCCAGGCTCTGAGCCGCTGCGATAAGCCGCTCATATTTTTGATGCGTGTGGAGTTCGGAGACGGCCGCCGTTGCCATAACGTCTCTCCTGCCGGGCACCTACCACGCCAAAAACATCGCCACCTCTCCCGGCATGCCGCCGGGGAAATTTATAATTTCCGCATGCAACTTGTATCCGAGAGGTCGCAACTCGCTATTGTAGAAATCGTATGCATCCTTCGCAAAGCCGGTAAGGGTCGTCGGCCATTCAGGATCGGCGATATTGATGCGCCGTCCGCCGTCGCTGCAATAGCTCGACGGGAACGTTATGATTTGAAGCTGGCGTTGGCCGTTTTTGGCGGCATTTCGGACCGCGTTGTTGACACGCTCGATCGCCGTTGCTTTCTCTGCAACTTTGCGTGACATGAAAGCTTCGCGCAATTCGAGTTCCTGCTGCGCCTTCTTTTTCTTGAAATCTCGCTCGCGGTCGATTTCTTCCATTTCCGCGTCGGACGAGATCATCTTCAAGTCTTCGGGTCGCAACAGCCCAGGCATTACTTTTCTCCTTCGATCCTTAGATTTTCATCCCCCTTCAATGATGTTTCGGACTCCTGACCGACTGTCCCTCGGTGCTCACTCCCATTCCCTTTTCGGGAGGCATGTGTATCTCGCTGCTTTCGAACAAGGCCTCGATTTCCGCCAAGCGCGCCCTCGCGTCCTTGCTGTAAACGCCGACGAGCTCAATCATGCGATCGAGCTTTCCCTTCATGCGCGAGGCAAGATCCGGGTTTCGTGCGAGCATCGCCGGAATGGCGTTGACAGCCGAACGCTCGTCGATGAGCAGCATCAAAAACTGCTCGCGAAGTATCTTTTTAAATGCAGAGAGCTTGACGCCCCGGCCCGTCTCTTCGCGCATTCTCCTCAGAAGATTGAAGCCGCGTTCGTCGACCACACCGTCCGGCATGCGAATATAAAGAAGCGCGCGAATGACGGCCTCGCGAGGATCTCCGTCAGGAATTCTCGATTTGAGCTCTGAGATTTTCTGCTCGACGAGCGTGCGGTGCATGGCATCGTCACCGGGACGAGGAGAGGAAGCGATGTCCGATGCCCGCAATCCGACGAGCGCTTGCAAAAGCGGTGAACCATAGACAGCGTGAAACCAAGCCGCGATCGCATTGTCGCGGCTGTCGCGATAAGCATCGAGCGAAGCGGTGATCCAATCGCTCCATTGTTGCTGCAATTTCCAGAAGGTGTTGTCCGTGGAGATCGGCTGACGGAAGCTATGCGACCACTCTGTGCTGGACAAAAAGGGTTGAAGGAACGGGTTTGCGCTGGAGAAGAGCTCATACTGCATCCTGAGCGGATGAAGCTTGCGCAATGCCTCAGCTGTACTCTCGTTCGTCCAAGCGCGGACCCACGGCTGCATGAACGTGCGATAAAGGCCGAGATTGATCTCCGAAATCCGCGCAACGGTTGCGAACTCGCGGTCATCGGCTTCGCTATTGGCACCGAGAGCGCGAATGTCATCCAAATTTCGCTGTTCAAACCGCAGTAGGTAATTGCCGGTGACGAATTCGGCGGCAGGATCAGTCGGATCTTTTGGCGTTAATACGGCTTCGTATAGCCCTGGCGGCAACACATCGATGAGGTCGATGTTGCTGGCGAATTGATCGTGTTCCTTTTTGGCGACCGACCCAGAGACAAAGATGCCGAGGTGCCCGATAGATTCGTGCACCGAATATACAATCGTTTGTCCGTGGGCCCTGATGTCATCGACAGTGCTGTAGAGATCCAGGACCCAATCGAGAGCTTGCTGCGGCGGCGTAATGTTATCTGCCTTGGAGCAGAAGACGACAATGGGTGTACGTATATTTCTAAGATCGAGCCGCGCGCCGTCCAAAAAGGTCATTTGCGCCGAGGAGAGTTTGTTTCCTACGAAAAGCTGGTCGGCGATGTATTGCATCTCTTCGGCGTTAAGAAGCACATGGCCACCCCACCAGTCTTCGAATTCAAGATAGCGCGGAGCTTCGGTGTCGATCTTGGCATAGAGATTATAATGCTTGCTCCACAGTGTATTCGAAGGATTGAGGTTTTCGAAGTTCGAGACGAGCCAGGCGCCATCGAACTTGCCGTTTCCGGCATCACCGAGCAGCGCCGTGAGCCAAGTGCCACCCAGCACGCCACCAGTGTAGCGCATGGGATTTTGTTTCGGTGCACCGGCCCAATAGGATAGCGGCGAGCCCGCGATGATGATCGGACCAAAGAGTTCCGGCCGTGCGGCCGCCAGCATCATGACAGCCCAGCCCGCCTGGCAGTTTCCAATAACGGCCGGCTTGCCTTCCGCCTCCGGGTGAAGATCGATGACGTGCTGCAGAAAGACCGCTTCTGCGCGAGCAACGTCCTCAATGGTTTGACCTGGAACAGGCTGAGGCAAGAATCCGATGAAGTAACAGGGATGCCCGGCCTTCATGGCCACGCCAATCTCGCTCATCGGCTTGAAGCCGCCGATGCCCGGCCCGTGCCCTGCGCGCGGATCAACGACGACGAAAGGTCGTTTGTATTTGTCTGGCCGCTGACCGTCTGGAGGTACAATGCGCACGAGCGCATAATTTACCGGTTTGGACAGCTTGCGGCCGTCAACCTCGAGCTCCCATCCAAATTTTAAAACGTTCGGCGCGGTCTTGGATTGATGCTCGTGATAATGAGTACTTCTTTGATTAAGGACGTCCAGAAATAAGATACTCCGCTGCCAGGCATCGATCGAATATTCCCATGCATCGTGGGCCAAATCGAACGGCGTCAAGACGCGCGCTTGGCTTGTCGCAACAGCTGCAGACGAATTGTCGGACATTAGCGGCAACTCACGAAAACGTTCCGCCTGTTTACCAGCAGGGTCACGATATTCCGATAATGAAGAAAATCAAGGTTAGAAAACTATGATGCGTGCGGAGCTTCCTGCCGACAACTGAGCGGCACATAATTGGACGAAGATCAAAAGGGTTCGCAACAGCACAGCCCGCCTATTGCAGTAGAATGCTGTCAGCGTACCATGTTTTGAGGCGCATGGCCGGTCCACATTTTGGGGCCTTGGATGACCGTTGATCCCACAGCAGGAGACACACACGAGCGCCAGGTCTTGCGCCCGAAATTGTCGGCCGATCAAGGGATCTTAGCACGTTGGCTTCCGGGGTTGGACGCGTGGAAGGATTATCAGCGTAGCTGGGCCCAGCATGATGTCGTGGCGGGCTTGGTTTTAGCGACGATGCTTGTGCCGGTTGGCATTGCCTATGCCGTTGCATCCGGTTTGCCAGGAATTTACGGACTTTACGCGACGATTGTACCGCTGATCGTCTATGCCATTTTTGGTCCGAGCCGCATTCTCGTGCTTGGCCCGGATTCTTCCCTCGCCGCCGTGATCCTTGCTGTCGTGTTGCCGTTATCGGGCGGTGATCCGATGCGGGCCGTGACGCTCGCGGGAGCAATGGCGGTCGTGTCCGGTGCCGTCTGCGTCGCGGCAGGTTTGGCGCGATTGGGCTTCGTCACCGAGCTTCTGTCGAAACCTATCCGCTACGGCTATATGAACGGCATCGCCCTGACAGTATTGCTCAGCCAAGTGCCAAAACTTCTTGGGTTTTCTATTGAAAGCCAGGGCCCACTGCGGGACATCGTTGCTATCGCTAGAGGTGTCGCGAGTGGCAAAACGAATTGGACAGCGTTTGCAATCGGAGCAGCAACGCTGGCTGTCATCTTGCTTCTCAAGCGCAGCAAGGCTGTTCCCGGAATCTTGATTGCGGTGATAGGGGCGACCGCAGTCGTTGGCACGCTAGGATTGGCGGAGAGCGCCGGAGTTTCTGTCCTTGGACCGTTACCACACGGATTGCCGTCGTTTCGGATCCCTTGGATTTCTACTGCCGAACTCACGACGGTTCTGTCGGGCGGTCTGGCTGTTGCTTTGATCTCCTTCGCGGACACGAGCGTTCTTTCGCGCGCGTACGCTGCACGAACAAGGACATACGTCGATCCCAATCAGGAACTCGTTGGCCTAGGAGCGGCCAATCTCGCAGCCGGGTTCTTTCAAGGCTTCCCGATCAGCAGCAGCTCGTCGCGCACGCCGGTCGCGGAAGCCGCCGGCGCGAAAACCCAAATGACGGGCGTCGTCGGCGCACTGACAGTTGCTTTGCTCATCGTCGCCGCGCCCAACCTGCTGCAAAACTTGCCCACGAGTGCGCTTGCCGCCGTTGTTATCGCGTCGGCTATCGATCTGTTTGAAATCCAGGATCTTATGCGCATCTACCGCGTGCAAAAGTGGGAATTCTGGCTTTCCGTCGTATGCTTTGCGGGCGTCGCCGTGTTTGGCGCAATTCAAGGGATCGCGCTCGCGGTTATTATCGCCCTGGTGCAATTCCTTTGGGACGCCTGGCGACCGCATTATGCCGTTCTCGGACGTGCGGAAGGCGTCAAGGGATATCACGACATCAGCCGATACCCGGATGCACGTCGTATTCCTGGGCTTGTGCTATTCCGCTGGGACGCACCGCTCTTTTTCGCGAACGCTGAGTTGTTCCAGGAGTGTGTGATTACTGCGGTGGAAAATGCGCCGACTCGGGTGCGATGGGTCGTCGTCGCCTCAGAACCCATAACGAATGTCGACGTTACCGCCGCCGACGTGGCCGTCGAACTGATCCATGCACTTAGGCAATCAGGCATTGTACTGTGCTTTGCCGAGCTGAAAGACCCAGTCAAAGACAAGTTCAAACGCTTCGGGCTCGAGGAGCAACTTGGCCGACACGCCTTTTTCCCGACGATTGGTGCGGCGGTCGGAGCCTATCTTGAAGAAAACCCTGTCGATTGGGTCGATTGGGAAGACAGAACCCCATAGCGAGCGCAGCCTCAGGAGCAGGAAATGTTGAACTGGCTGCTGTGCTTCGCCCCCATCGCCGTGGCGCTCGAGTATCTTGCCCCCGGCCACCACACACTCATATTTCTTGCGTCAGCTCTCGGCATTCTGCCGCTGGCTGCGTGGCTCGGCCGGGCGACCGAACAACTCGCCGATCGCGCCGGCGAAGGCGTGGGCGGCCTCCTGAATGCAACGTTCGGCAATGCGGCGGAACTCATCATCGCCCTCGCTGCCTTGCGTGCCGGATTGCACGATATCGTAAAAGCCACCATCGTCGGTTCGATCGTTGGAAATATCCTTCTCGTGCTGGGCGCTGCTATGTTGGCCGGAGGTCTGCGCCACCGCGAACAGAACTTCAACGCTGCGGGGGCGCGCGCGCAGGCAACCATGCTGACGCTAGCGGCCGTAGCGCTCATCATTCCCGCTGCTTACGGCGCGCTCGTCGGCGAACGCTACAGCGGAGGCGAAAGCACGCTTAGCGTTGCTATTTCGATCGTGCTTCTCGTCCTCTATGGACTGTTTCTCGTATTTTCCCTGCGGACTCATCCTAACTTCTTTCTGGCTTCGACCGCACAAAACACCGACCAACACAGCCAAAGCTGGCCGCTTGGCCAAGCAGTTGGCGTGCTTGCGGCATGTACGGCGGCGATTGCGTGGCTGAGTGAAATCCTGGTCGGGGCCATCGAGCCGACGGCACATGCTTTCGGTTTCAGCGATCTTTTCGTGGGTGTGTTCGTCGTTGCCATTCTTGGCAATGCCGCAGAGCACGCGACTGCAGTCACAGCCGCCCTGAAAAACCGTATGGATCTCAGCTTGTCGATCGCCACCGGATCGAGTGTTCAAGTCGCATTGTTCGTCGCACCCGTTCTCGTGCTGGCGAGCTTTTTTATCGGACCCAATCCCATGGACCTGTTGTTCGGTAGGGGACTGGTGCTCGCGGTGTTCTTGGCGGTGGTCATAACGGGACAAGTCGCGGGTGACGGCCGGTCGGATTGGTTGAAGGGCGTCCAACTTTTAACCGTCTATCTGATACTCGGGATTGCTTTCTTCCTGACACCACAAGTCTAGTTCACGCCGCGCCGCAATACCGAATTTAACCGATAGTCCGTATTCTGATCTTCCTAACGCAGGAAATATCGGCGAAACTAATAGCTCGGTTGCGAGTGGTGACGTCGGGGCGCGCAGTCAGTTGAGGTGGTGAAATGGAAGATAGCAAGAGTGCTCCCGCTTCCGTGATCAAAGACGAGCGCCCCCCAGCCAAGCTCAAACTGAAGCGCAAGGATTACGAGCGCGAACTTAAACGGCTGCATACAGAACTCGTTAAATTGCAAGAATGGGTTCGCCACGAACAAAAAAAGATTTGTGTCGTATTCGAAGGCCGGGATGGCGCCGGGAAGGGCGGCACGATTAAAGCCATAACGGCAAGGGTCAGTCCGCGCGTCTTTCGCGTTGTTGCGCTCCCCGCACCGACTGAGCGCGAAAAGTCTCAAATGTATATTCAGCGGTATCTTCCGCACCTTCCGGCAGGTGGCGAGATCGTGATCTTTGATCGCAGCTGGTACAATCGTGCGGGCGTTGAGCGCGTCATGGGCTTTTGCTCGGAAAAACAGGTCGAACGCTTTCTAAGAATTGTGCCTTCGGTCGAAAAAGCCATCATCGATTCCGGCATTATTTTGATCAAGTATTGGCTCGAGGTCAGCCCGGACGAGCAAACGCGCCGGCTTGAAGCGCGCATCGATGATGGCCGCAAGATCTGGAAGCTGTCGAACATGGATTTGAAGTCCTACACTCGCTGGGACGACTATACGCACGCGCGTGACGAAATGTTTGCGACGACGGATACGGCGTGGGCGCCCTGGCACGTGGCGCGCTCCGATGACAAGAGGAAAGCACGGCTCAATATTATCGAGCACTTCCTCAGTCTCATTCCATACGAGGAGATCAAGCGCGACAAGGTCAAACTGCCGAAGAGGGACGTCAGCAAACCCAAGAAGCACGAATCTTCATCGTTCAAAGTGGTTCCCGAACGACATTGATGAAATGAGTCGAATTTCGGATCAGCAGAGTAGCATCCATGCATCGGGCATCGCGCTCCCAATCATCGCATTCGGCATCATTGTAATTGGATTGATCTATGGCCGGCCGTTCTTATTGCCTTTGGCTTTGGCGATATTTCTGTGCAACATCATGGAGGCGATGGTTCAAGGTTTCTCGAGCGTCAAGCTATGGGATTTTCGAGTGCCGCGATGGCTTGCCACCCTGCTGGGATTGGCGACCGTCGGCTTAGGCGTCTATCTGATATTCACCGTTTTACTCGGCCAAGTTGATGCAATAAACGCGACGTTGCCTCGTTATTTGAGCCGTTTTCAGACGATTGCCGGCAATCTCACCGAATGGCTTGGTCCGGACCGATCTGCAAGAGTGAGATCAGCTATCGCAGGGATCGACGTCATGGGAAGGCTGCCGACGCTCATTGCCTCGACCCAGTCAATGATCATCACTGTGCTTCTCATCATCGCGTACGTTGCGTTCTTATTCGTCGAACGCGAGCACGTAGGAACGAAGATTGCGGCTATGTTTTCGGACCCGCGTCAGGCGGCCAATGTGAGCAAGCTTCTCGAGGAGATCTCCCATAGTGTTCGGCGCTATATTTGGTTCAAGACAATCGTCAGTGTTTTAACCGGCGTTGCGTGCTACGCGGTATTACGGTTCGAGGGCGTCGACTTCGCCGAGACCTGGGCACTCCTCATCTTTATTTTAAATTACATACCCAACATCGGCTCGATCATCGCCGTTGCATTCCCCTGTCTATTAGCTCTGGTGCAATTTGATTCTCTGAAGCCGTTCCTTGTCCTCGTCATCAGCCTCACCGCTATTCAAGTCGCAATCGGCAGCGTTCTCGAACCCATGCTGATGGGTAAGGGCCTTAATATGAGCCCGTTCGCGATCATTCTTTCCCTCTCCTTTTGGGGCCTGATTTGGGGAATCGTCGGAATGTTTCTGAGCGTTCCCATTCTTGTAATTATCATGATTGTTTGCGCCCACGTTCCGAGCTGGCGCTGGATCGCCGTTGCATTATCACGGGATGGCAGTGTGACAGCTTGAGCATCGTGCACTGCAATCGAACTCATCGCGTGTGACTGGACGAACGTCAACATTTTAATCCGATAACGGAGTGACCGAAAACTTTCTTGCGACTATTATTCGACTTTGCGTTCGACCCGCGATGGTTAGCGGCAGCCGGCATTCGGCGGCGTCAAACTGTGTTTGGAGTCCGAAATGCGCATTTCTACATTCATTCTCACTGCGCTCTTCATAGCGCCTACCCCAGGATTTTCCGAACCGACAGATACGCCAAAAATTTCGGTGGGCGTTGTTCGTGCTGAACTTAAGCCGGTTTCCAATGCTCTCGATTTCGTTGGCCGGGTCGAGGCAATCGAACGGGTTGACGTGCGCGCGCGCGTAACGGGCTTTTTAGACGCGATCGACTTCAAGGAAGGGGAGACGGTAGCCGCTGGCGCGCCTCTCTTTCGAATTGAAGACGGTCTTTTCAAAGCGGCGGTCGGCGAGGCCGAAGGCGCACTAGAGCGCAGCAAATCCGCGAAAGTTCTGGCCGAGGTCCAGCTCGATCGCGCAAAGGACCTGTTCGAGCGAAATGTCGGGACTGCGGTCGCTCGCGATCAAGCTATTGCCGCAGATGAACAAGCCAAAGGCACGATACTGGTCAACGAAGCCAGCCTGCAGACGGCAAAGATCAATCTCGGATACACTGTCATCACAGCACCGATCGCCGGAAAGATCGGGCGGTCGGCCGTTACGAAGGGAAATGTCGTTGGACCGGACACGGGGCCGCTGACCGTTATCGTCAGCCAGGATCCGATGTATGTGACGTTTCCTGTAAGCCAGCGCGAATTCCTGCGGTTCCAGAAAAGTGGTCAAGCTTTGGATGTAACGAAGCTCAAGGCGACGCTTCGATTTGCCGATCTCAGCACCTACGACCAGACTGGCACCATCAACTTCGTCGATGTAACCGTCAATAAATCGACCGATACCGTCCTTGTGCGCGCGAGTTTCCCCAATCCCAATGGCGCTCTTATCGATGGACAATTCGTGCGCGTAGGCGTCGAGACGGGGACACCGCAAGATAAAGTTATTGTTCCGCAGGCGGCGCTCATCGCCGATCAGGAAGGCGTCTACGTCTTTGTTGTTGATGATGGGAAGGCCGCAATTCGAAGAATCAAGACCGGAGGAGATTTCGGAAACGGCGTCGTCGTCAAAGATGGACTTTCCGGAGGTGAACAGGTCATCGTCGAAGGACTGCAGGGCGTTCGGCCCGGAGTTCCGGTGATCGCAACGCCGGTGCCCTCCACAACCGATCGGAGCTGAGAGATGCTCTCAGCCATTTTTGTCGACCGGCCGAGACTCGCAATTGTCATCGCAATCGTCACTACAATTGCGGGCGCTCTTGCGCTCTATGCGATACCCCTCGCGCAGTATCCTGACATCGTACCGCCCCAGGTTCAGGTGACGACAACCTATCCGGGCGCGAATTCGGGCGTCGTCGATGCGACGGTGGCGCAGCCGATCGAGGCGCAGGTCGTCGGCGTCGACAAGATGATCTACATGAAGAGCGTCAGCGGCGACGACGGCAGCTATACGCTCATTTGCTCGTTCGAACTCGGCACTAACCCGGACATCAATACCGTCAACGTCAACAACAGAGTACAGGTTGCGCTGTCGAGCCTGCCGCCCGAAGTGCAGCGGCAGGGCGTGTCGGTGAAGAAAAAATCCTCGGCGTTGTTGGGCGTCATCGCGCTGTACTCGCCGAAACATACTTACGATCCGCTCTTCCTCTCCAATTACGTGACGATCAACCTTCTCGATCAGATCAAGAGCACGCCGGGCGTTGGCGACGCGACGTTATGGGGCCCCCAAGATTACGCAATGCGCGCCTGGATCCGAACGGACCGGCTGATGGGTCTCAATTTGACGACCGGGGACATCATCAACGCGATCCAAGCACAAAATATTCAAGCAGCAGTCGGACGCATCGGCGCACGCCCGATATCGAACGAGCAGCAGCTCCAGCTCAATCTTCAAACCAAGGGGCGCCTCAACACAGTCGCCGATTTCGAAAAGATTATCCTCCGAACAAATCCTGACGGATCCGTACTCCGTCTCGGAGATGTTGCCCGTCTCGAGCTCGGTGCGGCCAATCTGGACCGAGAGACGCTTTTCAATGGCGGCCCGGCAGCGGTCATCGCCATCTATCAGGCTCCTGGTGCGAACGCCATTGCGACGTTGAAAGAGGTCAAGGCCAAGCTCGAGGCAGCAGAAAAGCGATTTCCGGCAGATCTTGCTTGGAAGGTAACCTACGATCCGACGGAGTTCGTCACCGACACGATTCACGAAGTCCAGAAGACGCTTATCGAAGCATTCGTTCTCGTCGTTCTTGTCGTCTATCTCTTCCTTGGTAGCGTTCGCGCGACGCTGATCCCAACTCTCGCCGTGCCGGTCAGCCTTATCGGCACCTTCATCGTCCTGTTGGCTATAGGTTATTCGGCGAATACCGTTTCGTTGCTTGCGATCGTCTTGGCGATCGGCATCGTGGTCGACGATGCCATTGTCGTGGTGGAGAATGTCGAACGCGTCATGGAGGAACGGCCCGAGCTGTCGCCAGCCGAGGCGACCAAACTCGCCATGCAAGAGATTACCGCGCCGATCATCGCCATTACGCTCGTTCTTCTTTCCGTCTTTGTACCCGTGGCGTTCATTCCCGGAATTTCAGGAGAACTGTTTCGCCAATTCGCGGTGACGATTGCAGTTTCGATGTTCCTTTCCGCGATCAACGCGCTGACGCTTTCGCCGGCCTTGTGTGGCATTTTCCTGAAATCGCATCATGGACCGCGCCGAGGTCTTATCGGCGTGGTTATGAGGAGCATCGATTACATCCGAGACGCCTATGGCGCCGCAGTCGCACGCATGCTGCGCTTCTCGCTCATTGGCCTGGCGCTGGTGGCGATTTCCGGTGTCGGAATCTATGCGCTATCAAAGGTCACGCCGACCGGCTTCCTGCCCGAAGACGATCAGGGCGCGCTGTTCGTCATCGCGCAGCTTCCCGGAGGCGCATCCGTCGTACGCACCACAAACGTTGTGAAGCAGGCCGAGGAAATTCTGAAGGCTGAGTTTGCCGTTCAGGATGTTACCTCAGTCATCGGCCTCAATTTCATCGACAACTATTCGCAGGCCAATGGCGCTTTCATGGTCGTGACGCTCAAGCCGTTCGCAGAGCGAAAGGATCGTTCGCAAGGTGTCAATGCACTCATCGCTCGGCTCGGACCAAAGTTTCGCGCGATCTCAGGAGGAACCGTCGTACCGTTGGCGCCTCCGCCGATCATCGGTCTCGGATCGGGCGGCGGCTTCGCGTACGTCCTCAAAGATCTACGCGGTGGCGATCCAAAAGCCTTGGCACAGGTGCTGCGCGGCCTTCTCGTCGCTGCCAACGAGGATCCGAAGCTGTCGCGCGTCTTCAGCACATATTCCGCGACGAACCCTTCAATCTATCTCGATATCGATCGCGATAAGGTGCAGGTTCTTGGTGTGAAGCTCAGCGACGTCTTTCAAGCTTTGCAGGCGTCGCTCGGCGGATATTTTGTCAACAATATGAATCTTTTTGGTCGGACGTGGCAGGTGCAGGTTCAGGCCGATGCCGCCGATCGCACAAGAGTGGACGATATTTTCCGGATCAATGTGCGAAACGAGAAAGGCGAGATGATTGCGTTGCGCAGCTTGGTGGAGGTGCGTCCGGTCATCGGGCCTTCTGCGATCATTCGCTATAACAATCTTAGAGCCGTGACGGTTCAAGGCAGTCCGGCGACTGGCGTATCCTCAGGTCAAGCTCTGAATGCGATGGAAGCCGTCGCCGCGCGCACGCTGCCCGACGGGTACGCAGGCGAATGGACGGACACTGCTTTTCAGGAAAAGCGCGCCGAGGGCAAAACGGCGATCATCTTGGGATTTGCGCTGCTCTTTGCCTATCTCTTCCTCGTCGCGCTCTATGAAAGCTGGACCATCCCTGTCCCCGTCCTGCTGTCGGTCAGCGTCGGCGTGTTCGGGGCATTCGCAGCCATCGTGATGGGCGGCCTCACGCTCGATCTCTACGGCCAAATCGGCATGGTCGTGCTGATCGGTCTTGCTGCTAAGAACGGCATTCTCATCGTCGAGTTCGCCAAGGAGCAGCGTGAGCGCGGAGTGGAATTGCACGAGGCCGCGACTGAAGGCAGCCGGTTGCGATTCCGACCGGTGATGATGACATCGTTTGCCTTCATCCTCGGTTTGCTTCCGCTTGTCGTCGCGGTCGGCGCTGCCGAGCTTGCGCGTCGAAATGTCGGTACGCCGGTGTTCGGCGGAATGATTTTTGCGTCATTCATCGGGATTTTCGCAATTCCGCCGCTTTACGTAACGTTCCAGGCTCTCCGAGAACGACTGCGACCGTCCGTCCGGCCGAGCGCCAAAGTGATGCCGACGCACCAGCGGCCTGAAGTGTCCGAAGGTTAGAAATGAGAGGCGATGTGGCGCGACGAGTGGGCTTCCGCGGCAGGCGTACACTTTTCAGAGCCTGTTTTCGTCCAACGAGCGGACATTTTTGAAAGGTTCTTCTCGGCTCCCACAGAAGATCGACCAACGTCGACTTATGATGCTGTGGACGGCATCCATCACTTGGCCCAAAGACCGGTATGGTTTTTTGAGATCTGAGATGGAGGAAGTCAGATGCTGCAGCCAGTCACAGTCGGCCTCGATATCGCTAAGACGTTTTCCACGCCTATGGCGTCGATGCCCATGGCGAAAAGATAAGCAGGTTCGTTTGGCGGGAAGCTGGAGCCGTTCGACCTAGGCTTGGGGGGGCGCATTCGGAGGGGCGCCGAAAAGATCGACAATCCACTGCGTCGACGGATTGGCCTCGCATAGAGCGAGAAAGGCTATGACGATCGGAACGCCGATAAAGGCTCCGGGGATGCCCCAGAGAAACGTCCAGAAGAAGACTGAAAATAAAACGATGATCGGCGAAATCGATAGCGCATTGCCGACGAAGCGCGGCTCGAGATAACTTCCGACCACGAATTGAATGACGTTGAGACAAGCGAAAATCGCAATCGCCATTGGCCACAATTCGAATTGTGCCACGGCGAACACGGTAGGAAATACGGTCGCGATGAAGGGCCCGATGAACGGGATGAAGTTCAACGCAAACGCTATGACGCCCCATTCGAAGGCGAGCGGAAGTCCGGCGAGCCATGCAAATCCCCAGACCAGTAGGCCGGTTATGGCGCTCATCTGGGTTCGCACAAGCATATACCGCTGAAGCCTTGCGGCGCCGTTCGAGCCGCCGACTAGCAGAACCTTACCCAGGTTTCCGTGCCGCCACGCGCGGAGTTTGGCTCTGACGTCGTCGACCTCAAGCAGGCCGAGCAGCACATAAACAAAGACTACAATCAGAAAGCTGATGGCTGTGTTGAGGCGAGACGTGACCTCCTGCGCGAGGCGGAGCAACTGATCGACGTTGAAATAACTGGACCAGATTCCGGCAATCTCGATTCCGTGACTCTGCAGCCACGCGGCCATCGAACCATAAAGCGCTTGCAAGCGGGCGACGTCGCTGACGACGAAGCGGCCCACGCGACCAGCAGCCCAAGCCAACAGTAGCGCGAAGGTAGATATGACAACGACTATGGCCGTGGTCGTCAGAGCCAGCGCGATCAGCCTCGGCATTCGGTTCTGCAGGAAGTTCTGCAGGGGCCATGTGACTGCAATGATAAAGAGTGCGAAAGCGAGAGGCGCGAAAACGCGTTCTGCTTGGAAAAGTGCCACGCCCAAAAGAACGGCGGTACAGGCCGCCAACATGGCAGTCATCACGCGAAGCATGTTGGTCGGAGGAAAGCGTTGAGGGGCGTCCACTTTGAAAACTTTCAGCCTAGCGGCGGCTCCGGTCAAGCTCCGGCCGGGCGATTTCGCGCTTTGCGTTCCGTTAGTTGGTAAAGGAGCGGTTTGGAAGGGCGTCTGACCGCGTTATTGATTAGCGCATTCGAAAGGATGAAGTCGATACCGATCTCGTCTTGCGCGTTCGGCATTTTATTCGAATGGTGTTAGGTTGGATGCGGCCTTCCGGCATTCGCCTGATCGTACCGCCGTTTCAAATAGCGGGCGATCTCGTCGATCCTGAAATTTCTTCGCAACCTTATCGTCGACTGAACAAAGATCACGCTTGCCCGGAAAGTCCGCCGACGGATTGGGCGCGAAAAGGCCTATGAACTCTGGCTTAGATCAAGCTCAATCGTTGAACCGGTCATTGATGCGCTAAGTCGCGCTCGCAATTCCAAGAAATCCGTTTCTGCGTCAGCAGTGGATGCTGTGAAGCTCGGTTAAAGCAGAGAGAAATCGACGGCTTGTCACTGACATTCCGAAAAATTCAGCTACCATCTTGCGGGGCTATCGGCCGTTGTTTGCGGCCGTCGGCCTCTAGATGACCGGCTCGGGGACACTTGGGGGAAACAGCCTGTAACCAAGGAGTCAGAAAAATGAGAACCATAATCGGAACGGTCTTCGCAGGTTTTCTACTTAGTGCGGCGCTGACACCAGCAATTGCCGACGATCAGTCTCCTTCGGATCCCACGCGTCACACGATGGGTGACGAGGGCAAGCTTCCTGCAACAAATAGTGTAACGACACGTGTTCCAGAGATGGGCGCCGGAACGGGAGCAAGCAGTGGCACCACCGGCTCGCATACGATGGGCGATGAAGGCAAGCTTCCGGCAACCGGCAACGTAGGTACACGTGTCCAGGAGCAAGGCGCCGGAACGCAAAACCAGCAGTAGTCCCCTCTCGGGCTGAATGAAATCGATCGGCCATCGGTGATCACCCGTCACCGATGGCATCGCAACTTATTCACGCCTTATCGATTGGATTCTGAAGATGTTTCGGATAAATATTTAGGGAGCATATTATTTGAATATCAAAAGGCGCTGAGCAGAGTTTCCGTCCGCAGAAGGAAGCAGGAATTGGCTCCCGTCATGATGCTAAGAAACACGAGGGTCAGTTTACCCCTGGTATCGTGTTTGTTATTGGCTGCATTGATCGCTGGGTGCGGGGAGCAAGCGAAAGTCGAGCCCCAGCAACCGCGGCCCGTTCGAACGGTCACAGCGGAAAAGAGCGAGCTCGGTGAGCTCGTCGTGTTAACCGGACAGGTTCAGGCCGAAAACGAGGCCGCTCTCGCGTTCCGCATTGGCGGACGGATCATCGAAAGATCGGCCGGCGTCGGCGATCACGTCCTTCCCGATCAGATATTGGCGAAGCTCGATCCGCAGGACGAACTGAACGCCTTGCGCTCGGCAAGGGCCGCGCTGTCGGCCGCCGAAGGCCAGCTTGTCGAGGCGCGCAACAACTACGATCGTCAAACCCAGCTTTTGAGCCGGGGACACACGACGCGGGTTCTATTCGATCAGGCACAGCAGAATTTGCGCTCGGCGCAGTCCCGGGAGGATGATGCGCAGGCGCAACTCGAGATCGCCAAGGACCGGGTAAGCTTCACCGAGCTCAAAGCGAATGTTACCGGTACGATTACCGGCAGATCTGCCGAGGCTGGAGAAGTCGTGCAGCCCGGTCAGGCGGTCTTTCAAGTTGCCCGCATTGAGGGCCGGGATGCCGTTTTTGATGTGCCGGCCCAGGTCATTCACTCGGCGCCGCCGAATCCGGAAATAACCGTGACGCTGACCGATGACACATCCGTCAAAGCCATGGGACGCGTGCGCCAGGTCGATCCGCAGGCCGATCCCATTACGCGCACATTCCGTGTCAGGGTTAGTCTTATCGATCCGCCGGCGACGATGCGGCTTGGCGCGACGGTAACGGGAAGCATGCGCCAGTCGGCGACGCCCGGCATGTCGATTCCTGCCAGTGCACTGACCACAAGTGACAGTCAGCCTGCGGTCTGGATCGTCGATCCCGCGAATTTGACGGTGGCACTGCGAAATGTCGAAGTTCAACGCTTCGACCCGGCAACTGTGATCATATCGAACGGACTGCAGGAGGGGGACATCGTTGTGACTGCCGGTGTTCAAGCGCTCCACCCCGGCCAGAAAGTCCGGTTGCTCGGAGCATCTTCGTGAGTGGCATCAATTTGTCCGAATGGGCACTGCAGCATCGCTCTTTCACCATTTTCATCATGATCGCCGTGACGGTCGCGGGCCTCGTTTCCTATCTGGGCCTTGGTCGCGCCGAGGATCCGCCTTTTACGTTCAGAGCGATGGTTGTGCAGGCCTCGTGGCCTGGCGCTACAATGGAAGATACACTGAAACAAGTCACGGAGCGTCTGGAGCGCAAGCTCCAGGAGACGCGCGGCCTGGATTTTCTGCGCAGCTATACGAAACCTGGACAGACAACGATCTTCGTTACCTTGAAGGGTTCGACGAAGCCGTCCGAGGTGCCCGACATCTGGTACCAGGTGCGAAAAAACATCGGCGACATCCGCCACACGCTTCCGGCCGGGATCGTCGGTCCGGGCTTTAACGACGATTTTGGCGATACCTTCGGACTGATTTACGGCTTCACGGCCGACGGTTTCACCCACCGTGAGCTACGCGACTATGTCGAGGATATCAGGTCGCGTCTGCTTCAGGTTCGGGACGTTTCGAAAATAGATGTCATCGGCGCACAAGATGAGCAGATCTTTGTCGAGTTTTCGACACAGCAGCTCGCTGGTCTCGGCGTCGATCGATCGGCATTGATCGCGGCATTGCAGGCGCAGAATTCGGTCAATCCGGCAGGCACGCTGCAGCTCGGCGACGAAAAGCTGATACTGCGGGTATCGGGCTCCTTCCGGTCGGAGAAGGATATTCTCGACGTTAATTTCCTATCCAATGGCAGGCTGATCCGGTTGCGGGACATCGCCGAGGTGAGGCGCGCCTATTCCGACCCGCCGCAACCGATGTTTCGTGTCAATGGAAAGCCAGCGATTGGCCTCGCTATCGCCATGCGCGATGGCGGGGACATTCTCGCGCTCGGTCAGAATGCGAAGAAAGCGGTCGATGAAAGTGTCGCCGATCTGCCGATCGGCATAGATGCAAGTCTCGTGTCCGACCAGCCCGTTGTCGTCAAGACGGCGATCAGCGAATTTACAGAGTTGCTTTGGCAGGCAATCGCCATCATCATGGCGGTCAGTATCATCAGTCTGGGGTTCCGCCCTGGCGCGGTCGTGGCGCTGTCGATTCCGCTGACCATGGCGATCGTTTTCCCGATCATGCAGTGGCTCAGCATCGACCTGCAGCGGATTTCGCTCGGCGCGCTCATCATCGCTTTGGGGCTTCTCGTCGATGATGCCATGACGACCGTCGACGTGATGACGTCTCGATTGGCGGCCGGAGACAGCAAGGAACAATCCGCGACTTTTGCCTATCGGACATTGGCTTTTCCGATGTTGACGGGATCGTTCGTCACGGCCGCAGGTTTCGTACCGATCGGCTTTGCTAAAAGCGCGGCCGGAGAATACACCTTCTCGATATTCGCGGTGGTGACGATTGCGCTCATCGTGTCCTGGTTCGTGGCCGTTTTGTTCGCGCCGTTGCTCGGCGTCTGGCTTTTGAAGAAGCCCGATGCGTCCGCAGCCAAGAAGGAGAGTGCGATCGTTCGCATTTTCCATGAGATCCTGATCGGCGCGATGCGCAAGCGCTGGCTCACCATCGGATTGACGCTCGGATTTTTCGTTCTTTCCCTTTTGGCGCTGCCCCTGGTGCCCCGGCAATTCTTTCCTGCTTCGGACCGGCCAGAACTCGTCGTTGATTTGGTCTTGCCGCAAAACGCTTCGATCTATGCGAGTGAGCAGGCCTCGACGAAACTTGAATCGCTTCTCAAGGATAATCCCGACGTTGCAAGCTGGAGTCTCTATATCGGGCGCGGCGCCGTCAGGTTCTATCTTCCGCTCGATGTGCAACTCGCCAACGACTTCTTTTCCCAGGCGGTCGTCGTCGCCAAGGACGTCGCGGCGCGCGAGCGGCTGCACGCCATGCTGGAAGAAAAGCTTCCTGAACTGTTGCCGAGTGCCGTTACACGCGTATCGCCGCTGGAACTCGGTCCGCCCGTCGGCTGGCCGGTTCAGTACAGGGTGACCGGACCTGATATCGACAAGGTGCGGGACATCGCGTTGCAGCTCGGTCAGGTCATGGGGGCGGACACGAACGTCCGCCACGTCAATTTCGATTGGATGGAGCCTGCTCGAAAGGTCCGAATCCAGATCGACCAGGATCAGGCTCGCATTCTGGGCTTAAGCTCGGCGACGTTGGCTGAGGTCCTGAACACGGTGACGAGCGGAACGCCGATCACGCAGGTGCGCGACAACATATATCTGGTGAATGTCGTCACTCGTGCCTTGGACGAGCAGCGCGTTTCGTTGGCGACATTGCGCGCGTTGCAGCTTCCCGTGGCCGGTGGCCGGACGGTGCCGCTGAGTCAGGTCGCGACATTCGATTTCGAGCAGGAATATCCCTTGATCTGGCGGCGACAGCGTTTGCCGACCCTGACGGTACAGGCGGATGTTGCTTCCGACGTCACGCCCGAAGCCGCGGTCGAGTCGCTTGCGCCGGAAATTGCGAAACTCAGCGAGTCGCTACCTAACGGCTATCGTATCGACGTCGGTGGCACGGTCGAAGAAAGCGCACAATCGCAGGCATCCGTCTTCGAGAAAGTGCCCTTGATGCTGTTTCTGATGCTGTTGTTCCTGATGGCCCAATTACACAGTTTCAGCCGTCTGGCCCTTGTCTTGAGCGTCGTGCCTATGGGCCTGATCGGGATTGTCGCCGCACTCCTGATATCCGGGCGGCCGCTCGGATTCGTGGCGATCCTCGGCATTCTGGCGCTGATGGGTATGATCGCTCGCAATGCGGTGATCCTGATCGAGCAGATCGAAACCGAGCGTGCTGAAGGCAAGAAGACATGGGACGCGGTCGTGCAAGGTACGCTCTCGCGTTTCCGACCGATCATGTTGACGGCGATTTCAACCGTCCTTGGCTTCATTCCGATCGCACCGACCGTATTCTGGGGGCCGATGGCGTTCGCCATCATGGGTGGGCTATTCGTCGCGACGATGCTGACGTTGATCGTCTTGCCGGTGCTCTATGTCACGATGTTCGGCGTCAAGGAGCCCGAACCGCAGGCGGCCGTTTAGAAAGACCCAAACGTTGAGCCAAGGCCGATGACTGCTATCAGCGCGATGACGGCGCCGACGATCGCAACCATGACGATGTCGAGGTAGCTCTCCTTATGGGTCGATCCGCAAACGGCAAGAAGCGTCACCACGGCGCCATTGTGCGGCAGGCTGTCGAGAGTTCCGGCACCGATAACCGCAACGCGATGCAAAAGATCTGGATTGATTCCCTGCTCGCCGGCGATTTTGAGATACGTCGAACCCAATGCGTCGAGCGCGATGGTCAATCCGCCTGATGCCGACCCGGTCAACGACGCCAAAACGTTCGTCGCAACCGCGAGCGAGACAAGCGGTCCGCCGCCGATGCCGAGTACCCAGTCGCGCACCAGTCCAAACGCCGGGAGTGCCGCGACGACCGCGCCGAAGCCGACGAGGCTGGCAACGTTCAGTACGGGCAGCGCGGCAGCGTTCGCGCCGGCATCCATGGTTTCGCGCAGCTTCGGGAGCCGGTCGAGATTGAGCGCGATAAGCACTGCAATCGCCACCGCAAGAGCCGTGACGACCGCCCAGATTCCGCCGACAGCCGAAAGCGACGTCGATCCCCATTCGGGTGTTGCGAGGTAAGCGGTGTCGAGCCGGGGCATCACGATGAGCGACATCAGAAGATTGACGCCAACAACAACGACCAGCGGCAGCACGGCGATAACGATCGGAGGCGTGGTCGCGCTCTGCGCTCCATGCGCAGCTTCGGCGGGATCGAACGCACCAGAGGTGGTTGCGCGTTCACGGATTTTTTCATCTTGGGCCGCCGATGCGGCAGTTTCGGCATTTCCATCATAACCTTCGCCGTTTTTGCGGGCGCGTGCCTCTACGAAGGCGAGCCACCACAGGCCGAAGCCGAGAGTAATCGCTGAGGCAATGATGCCGAGGCCCGGTGCAGCAAACGGCGTCGTGCCGAAGAAAGGCATGGGGATAGCGTTCTGGATCGCGGGCGTTCCCGGCAGCATCGACATCGTGAATGTCGAGGTGCCAAGAGCGATCGCAGCCGGCATGAGGCGCTTCGGAATGGCAGCGGCGCGGAACAGCGCGTGCGCCATTGGGGCCAGTACGAAGAAGGCGACAAACAGGCTGACGCCTCCATAGGTGACGAGGGCGCCGGCGAGCACGACAGCAAGCACAGCGCGTCCGGTTCCCAATCGTTCGGTCATGAATGTGGCGATGGCCGAAACCGAACCGCTGTCCTCCATCAGCTTGCCGAACAATGCGCCGAGCAGAAAAATCGGAAAGAACTGCATGACGAACTGCGCGGCGCTGCGCATGAAGGTCTGTGTCCAATGCGCCAGCAGCGGTTCGCCTGAAAGGGCCGCCGCGATAATTGCGGCCGCGGGCGCGAGCAACAGAATGCTCCAGCCGCGATAGGCGAGATAGATCAGGAGCGCTAGCGCGACGAGAATACCGAAAAGTCCCATCGTTCAAATGCCTTCTAGCAGCACGTCGAGATTGAGCGTCGAGCGGCGGCCGATGTCTTGCGCATTCGCCTCGAGAAACGTTTGCGCCGCCTTGCGTCCCTCGTCGCGGAGATATTCGAAGAAGGCCCATTCGGCGTTGAGTTTCGACGACGCACCGAGATCGGCCATGATGTCGTTGCGAACCATATGCAGGCGCATGCGCGCCCATCGCTGTCCCTCGCCGTGGCCGGGATCGGCGACCTTGCGCAACATCGCCATCATCTTCAGCTCTTTCAGAACTGCCGAATTGAACGATATTTCGTTCAGCCGGTTGAGGATATCGCTGGCGGAGCGAGGCACGCCTGGGCGCTCGATCGGGTTGATGGGGATCAGGATCGTGTCTTCGGAATCGCACTCCTGAATCAACGACGAGAGCGTCGGATTGCCCGAATAGCCGCCGTCCCAATAGGGCTCGCCATCGATTTCGATTGCTTGGAACAGGGTCGGCAGACAAGCCGAGGCGAGCAGGACGTCTGGCGTGACGGCATCGTTTTTGAACACCTTGCCGCGGCCGGTCCGGACATTCGTTGCCGTGACGAAAAGATGGATCGGAGCTTCTGCCAGGAAACCGAAATCGATCTGCGCAGCAAGGATGTCGCGAAGCGGATTGGCGCCGTACGGATTGACGTCATAGGGCGATATCAGTCGCGACATCAGATCCATGGCAATGTACATCGGCGAGGAATCGAGCGTCCACCGGCCAAGCAGAACGTCCATAGGTCCGCGCTGAAACGGACTGAAGCGTGCCGCGTCGGATACGGCCCGCCAGAACGCTTCGAGCGCTTCGCGCGCACCTCGCGCGCCGCCTTTATGGTGCCCGTGTACGAGAATGGCGGCGTTCATCGCCCCCGCCGATGTGCCGGAAACACCATCGATCCGAAGCCAGGGCTCTTCCAGCAGACGATCGAGAACGCCCCACGTGAAAGCACCGTGAGATCCTCCGCCTTGGAGCGCGAGATCGATCAGAACGGGGTCGCGCACAGAAGCTGACTTTTTAGCCATCCCACCTCGCAATGATCGACTTGAGTACTGAACTCATGACATAAATCTCATGCGCTGCCCGGTGTTTCAGGGCATCAAAGTGAATGAGTTGCTAGCCCTCGTCGCTACCGTGAGCAGGAGAGCGATTGCCAAAAGCGAAAGGCTAGCGACCGGCCACTGCCGCAGACGCAAATCCAGATACTCGAAGAACGAACTGACAGCGAAGCTCGCGCGGAAGGCCGCTATTTGGCCTTGGAGAATATCTCCTGCGGGTATTGAAGGCAGGCGGGGTCCTGAAGTCCATAGCCAAGCGGCACCGGCCGCGCCGAGCGCAACCGGCCAGAGTGCTTTCCAAAATGCAGTAAAGCTTAGGAAATCGGCGGCGCGACCGCCTGCCGCCGGATAGAACAGCCAAGGGACAACGAGCGACGCGACCGTCAGCGCCAACCATGGGCGGTCCAATCCCGAGTCGGCTACTGCGTTCGCGCCACCTGGGAACGAGCGTGAAAGACAGGCCAGAAAATGCAACATGAGAAGGGCCGTCGCGGCGGATGAGAGCGCGGCGAGTGAGCCGGCAATACCATCGCCTAAGGGAGCTTTCACGGCAATCTTTGCCAACGCCCCGCCGGTGAACGGCAATCCCGCCAGACTTAGCGCCATGATCGCGGCGAGCACGAACACGAGCTGTCTATGGCGAGAGGGAGCCACGGCGATCGCACCGATGGTGAGAAACAATGCGCCTTTCACGAGGACATGATGTGCAGCGTAAAAAGCGATGTCGAGAGGCGCGCCTTGATCGGCCGTCGACAGGCTCATTCCTAGAACGGCGGCGATCACTCCCATCTGACTGATGCTGGAATAGGCCAGAATCGTTTTGGGATTGTGTTGCGTGAGGCCAATCGCGACGCCGTAAAATGCCGAGAAGAAGCCGAGCGCTACCAACACGGCGCCCCAGCCCGGGAACGCGACATCGAAGGGGAGAAAACGGATTAGGCCTATGACGCCGGCCTTCACCGCGGCGCCGCTCAGAACTGCGGCGGCCGGTATCGGCGCAGCCGTGTAGGTGAGCGGCATCCAGCCGTGACCCGGCACCAGTGCAATTTTCAATCCAAATGCCGCGATCGTCAGCGCCAACGCTGCGTCGCGCCACGGAGACGTCGGCAGGGCCGCCATGACGTCGTGAATCATGATGCTGCCGGCGGGATCACCCGCTGCGAGCGCGGCGAAGGCCAGCAATAAGAGCGCCTCGCCCAAAATCGTGAAGGCCATGTAGACGCCGGCTGCACGCCGGGACTCAGCATGGTCGTCGGTTGCGATCAAGCCGTAGGCGGGAATGCTGACAAGTGCGTATACGAGATAGAACGTCAACAGGTCGGCGGCGATGAAGACGCCGAAACTGCCCGCCATTGTCAGCAGCCAGCAGACCGAAAATCGCGTGCCGCCTTGCGCGATGCGCGCCGCAGCCACCTCGGCGCCAACCCAAAGGAGTGCCGCGGCGAGGAGAAGGATTGCGGCCGGCTTATCGAGGAGGAAGGTCATCCCGAACGCAGGTACGTCCAATTTCAACGACCCGCTGCCGAGAGCTACGAGCGACGCTCCTAGCGCCGGCAACGGACCAAGCCACAGAAACCTCGTCACATGGGCGCGCAACAGCGGTGACGCGAACATCGCCAGCATCGCGAAGGGAAGCGCCATCGTCAGAGCAAGCAGAATTGTGCCGATTTCGTTCATAGCGGGCCGCCCTCAATGCCAGCTCGCCCGATCTGCAGGAACCCGAAGAATGATGGCGGCGCAAAGCCAAGCAGGATTGCCAGCACTGCCAACATAAGAACGACAGCTTCACGGCTTTGCTGCGGAGAGGCATTCAATCGCACGACGTCGCTCGACAGAGCAGGAGCCAGCACGCGGTAAATGTAACCGCCTGCGAGTAACCCGCCCGCGAGCATGACCACCGCCCACACCCATTGCCCGGCCTCGACTGAGGATTTGATCAAGAGCCATTTCGCGACGAATCCACCGCTCGGCGGCAGTCCCATCAGCGATAGTCCGCCCAAACCGAAGGCCAATAGCGTCACCGGCATCGCCGCGCCGATACCGCGAAGATCGACAATGCGGTCATGTCCGAGAGATTCCGCGATCAGTCCGGCGGCGAGGAACATGGATGCTTTCGCGAATGCGTGCGAGAGCGTTTGCATAATGCCACCGCTCCATGCATCCGCGGCCCATGGGTGCACGCCGCCGGCGAGCGGAAACATCAGGAACAGATAGCCAATCTGCGCCACGGTCGAATATGCGATCAAGAGTTTCAAACGCGTCTGCATCAATGCCAGCACGCTGCCAAACACGATGGCCGCCGAACCGAGCGTCGCGAGAAGTAGGTTGGCTGGCTCATGCGGTAAATTCGGAAGAACGCTGAACCAAATTCGCACGATCAGAAAAAAAGAACCTTTGACGACAAGCGACGAGAGCACTGCGCTGCATGCTGCCGGCGCGTTGGCGTGTGCTGGCGGCAACCAGAGGTGCAGTGGAAAGAGCGCGGTCTTGGCAAGCAATCCTGCCGTCATCAGGCCAGCAGCGGTCCAGACCGCCGGTTCCGAATGAACGCGCTGGGCGAGAAGCGCTATGTCCAGCGTGCCGTAGGCGCCATAAAGCAGTGCAGCGCCAAGCAAGTAAAATACCGACCCGCAGAGCGCGAACATAAGGTAGCGCAGTGCGGCAACAACAGTTTCCGCGCGGCCGTCGAGACAAACGAGCGGCACGGCGGCGAAGGTCAAAAGCTCAAGCGCGACATAGAGATTAAATAGGTCGCCGCCGACGAAGATGATATTCAGCGATGCCCAGATCGCCAGAAGGAGGATCCAGAACGTGAAGGGTGCGCGCGTTTCCGTCACTCCATCCGCGGTTGCGAAATTGACGCGCGCGTAGAATCCCGCAGACGAAATTATGAGGGCCGTCGTCACCAGCATGACGGCCGAGAAGCCGTCCGCTCGCAGTGTAATTCCCAGAGGCGGTGCGTAGCCACCAAGCACATAGACCAACGGTTCGCCAGCGCGGCAGATGTGAATCGCGATGGCGACGGCAATGACAAGCCCGATGGGCATAAAGACGAGTGCTGTGCGTTCGGCATAACGGCCGCCGAGGGCGAACGCAGCCAAGATCGCTGCGACAGGCAAAAGGATTGCCAAGACGAGCAGATACCCGCCGGTCGTCGTTGCGGCCGTGGCGACGGCGTTCACATCCATCAGCTATCAGTTTCGTTGGCGGTGGATCCAGTCGAGGCGTCGGGTTGAAGCGAAACGCGGCCGGCGACCTCGTACAGTCGCAGCATCAAGGCGACCGCGAGTGCGCTGGCCGAGAAGGCGACAACGATGCCGGTGATAACCATTGCCTGCGGCACAGGATCGGCAACGAACCCGGCAGCTGCTCCGCGACGGGCGATGATGCCGAATGTCAGAAAAACGCCGCTGCCGACGAGATTGAATGCAAGGATTTTTCGCATCGGCTGCGAATTGGTGATTAGGCCGTAGAGACCAAGACCAATCAGAGCCGCACCGATCAATCCTGCGAGTGTTGCCGCTGTCATTGATGTGGTATCCGCCGCGGCGGCCCGCCAACCAGGATTGGAAGTGTGGCGGCGATCGAGAGCGTCATGAAAGCCTCGATAAAGAGGATCAACGGTTTGGCGAAACCTACGGGATACGCGAAAAATCCTTCGGCGATCGCGACGCCTGAGGTGCCGATGACAATGAACACGGCCGGCCCCGCGATGAGTGCACCACGAAGCCAAACGGAGCTGATGGGAGGCATCTCGGTCAGGCGCGCCATCATCGTGATCATCCACATGGCCGCGAGAATAGCGCCGCCTTGAAATGCGCCGCCTGGCTCGTCGGCGCCGACCCAGACGATGTGAACGCCGATGAGTACACCGAGTGGCGGCAACACCTGGGCTAGGAGAGCACGCGTGCCTTCGGGCTGCGTGGCGCGCGGCAGTCCGGATGCGCCACCCCAATAGCGGTCCGCGGCGAGCGACCATACGCCGACGACGGCGAGGACGAGGACGACTTTCTCCAGCATTGTATCGAATGAACGAAAGGCGATGAGGACAGCAGTGACGGCGTTTCCTACGCCAGTTCCGGCAAGATTTTGCGCAGCTTCAGGCGCGAGCGACGGGGCAGGATCGGGCAGCGACAGCACCACGGCCGCGAGAGACAAAGTGACAAGGGTGCACAGAACCGCCGCAGAGATGCGCGTCGCCCAGCCGGATTGCTCGGCAGCCGCAGATTTCTCCGCCTGCCGCAGCCGTCCGGCGGCGCCGATGAGTAGCACACCGGTTACGCCGCTCCCGATTGCGGCCTCGGTCAACGCAACGTCGACCGCGAATAGGCGAACCCAGACGATTGAGAGAAGCAGTCCATACGCAACAAAGGCGACGACCGCCGTGAATGCCTCTTTTGCAAAAATCGACCAGGAGGCGACCGCAAGGACTAGGGCCGCGAGCGCGATGTCTAGAATCTGGAGGACGGTCATGGTGATCCCCCGCCATGACGCAGCGCGCGAGCAATGAGCTGAGAGGCCGTGGCGCTCGCCAACTGAACAAGCGCCCAGATGGCAATCAATTTCAGTGCTGAGAGGACTGTTCCTGCGAGGGGCAACAATCCCAGGACGATGAGTCCCAGTCCGAGGTTGTCGGCTTTCGTGAGCGCATGCAGACGCGATAGAGAATCTGGGAAGCGCAGCAATCCAACGGTGCCGGCGAGAAAGAAGAAGGTGCCGGCGCAGATTGCGATGATACTGAACATATCCAGCATGCGGGTCATTGATCTGATGCCTTCTCGGTGTCGCTCGTATCGGGTTCCGGCGAGGCCGCGTTGTCGACAAAGGCGATAGCGGCAAAGGCAGCGAGGACGGCCAATCCAAGAGCGACGTCATCAACGCCGCGAACCCCCGTGGCCGAGGCGACCAATAGAAGTGTCGCTATGCCGCCAGTGCTGAGAAGCTGTGTGGCCATGACGCGATCGGCATTTGTGGGACCGCGCAGAATACGAACAAGACCGACTGCAACCGTAAACAGAATGAAGCCGGCGGCCGCTAGCAGGAAGTCATACATGTATGAGAACGCCTGTAAATAAAGCTTCCTCAGTCGCTAGATTAGCCGCGACGGGCTGCTCGACATCGAGACAATGCACGAGCAGCGTGTCGTTTCCATCAGTACCGGTCGGCAAGGTTCCTGGCAGCAGACTGGAGAGCGCGCAAAAGGCGCTCCGCGTGATGCCCGGCTGCAAATGGCAATGATATGCGATGAAACCCGGATGCAATTGCAGCTGTGGCCGCAATGCCTGTCGAGCCACATCGACGCCGGAAATTATGGACTGACGCGCAAAATTCTGGATCAGCGCTGCGAATTGTCTGGCGTGGAGGCGTGATCCGCCTGCAGGCAAAAGATATAGGCTGATCCATGCGGCGGCCGCCGCCGTAACCAGGCCGACAGGAAAATCGGCAGGGGCCCATCCTGAAATCATCAGCCAAAAGACAAAGAACAGAGATATGCGTAGCGTCGCGCTTCTGGTCGACTGATTTGGGCTTCTCTCTACGGGCGTGCTCAAGGGCGTGCTCCGAGAATGAAGTCACAGTCTCGTGCAACGGCGGACCCGCGATCGCGAAGCCGCCGTCTGCGCAGGCGAAACTGCCAAGCGTTATTATTCGCGGCTATCTGTGTCAGCTTACTATATCTAACAGGTCGAGCCAATGGGGTGCCGACTCGGAAATATCGAGGGCTGCACTTTTCATGCTGAAATGGTTTCGGAATTGAGAGGAACAAAGGTAGCAGTTTTATCGGGCTGTTTCGTCCGATCGGGTTGCGGGACCTTTGTCGATCGGAATCCAAATTAAGCCGATTCAAATCAGAATTCTAATTGACCTCGCTTTTGAAGAATGTTCGGCGCAACGGGAACAGTTCTTAGGTGTTTTCAAGCCGCGGACGATTCTGAATCCACTTGGCGATATTGCTCATCTGCCAGATGATGCCAGCTACCGCGAGCGCGAGCGTCAAGAAAGTCGGAACGATCGCGCCCTGTGAGCGATCGAAAATGCCGACTCCGGGAAACAGTGCATTGGCGCCGGCCATCACCAAGGCCGCCCCCGCGAACGCCGACGAGACAATGATGAATTGGTCGAAATATCTCGGCACCACGCTCGCGCCCATGACGCCGAAGACGATCGCGAGGGCTGTGCCCAGGAATCCGCCACTAGGAGCATCCAAGCCCAGTGCAGATGCGAGCGAAACGCCTATCAGCATACCCGCGGAAATGCCGATCAAAATACGTCGATAGGGCTCGAGCACGTATGCCAGACCGGCGAGAATAGCGGCGCCCGCAATGCCCAATACAATTGCGAAAAATCCGATGTCGCCGGTCAACGACCTGCCGAGGAGCAGACCGAGATCCAGTCCGACGAGACCGTAGAAGACGGGCAACCACGCATAAAACAGCAGCAGGCCGAAGCCTAAGATCATGACGCCGGTAGCGATTGAAAGGACTGCACCCAATATCGACATGCGCTGAACTCTGTTAAGTCTTCGGACTCTCGATTTCGCGCTAAAAGTACCACACCGTATCGTTTGGTTTTCCGTCGGAGGGAATTCTAGAACCGCGGTGCTTCCTATTCGAATGCGTTTTTGATCTGGGAAGCGGGATTAACTATGCAAATTGCGACGACGTCGATCGATCACGATCATGGACGTTACCTACTTCAGTAAGGACACAGTACGCTTATCGCAGATGCTCCGCATCATGAAATTGGATTGCCGCTTACTGAGACGTCGACGTCCATACCGATCGTGTCATCGGGATTGCCGAAATATCCGCCGGAAATAGGAACGGCTTGTGCAGCTTCGCGCGTCACGCCAACGCGGATAAGATTTGCGCCCGCAACTAATCCATTTGTGGGATCGTATTCGATCCAGCCCGCTCCCGGCAGATAAACGCTGCACCATGCGTGCGTGCTGCCTCCTCCTCGGGTGACACCGGACGTGTCGTCATAGAGGTAGCCGGTGACGAAGCGAGTGGCGATGCCATAGGTCCGCAGTGCCTCCATCATCAGCACGGCAAAATCGCGACAAGTGCCTTGACCGAGTTCGACGGTTCTTGCAGCGGTCTGAGTGCCTTCCTCGTGACGAGCTTCATAACGAAACTCTTGCTTGATGGCATGTGTAATTGCTTCGACGACCTTGAGCGCTTCGGTGCATCCGGCCTCGGCGACAATGCGCCGAACCCAGGCTTGGACCCTTTCCGTCGCGACCCCCGGTTGGGGAGTGCGCAGGTGCCCCAAGTCGCTGACATCGTCGTTCGAGTATGAAAATGGGAAGGATTTTGCGTCCAACGTGTATTTCGGAAGCGGTTGGCCGTCAGGATGATGGGTAAGATCTAAACTGGAAACGATGCTCAGCCGGTCTGTCCGCAAGCTCTCTGGCCATTCAAGGAAGCAGATGGAATTATCGAAAACGTCGTGCTTCCAGAAAGTGGAAGCCGGTGGCGGATCGACGTCGAGCTTTGCACTGTGCAATCGGAGATCGTGGCTATCATCCGGCCGGACCATCAATCGATGTCGCGTGAGACCAACCGGATTGCGGTAAGTATAATCCGTCGAATGTACGATCCTGATCCGCGCCATTGGCTTCCCGATCATATCCCGCTGAGGACGAAACCAAACCAATACCGCTTCCACTCAGCCAAACAAACCATCTTATTCCTCTGCAGGAACCACAGATGAAATTCGACCTCGCCATCGTCCTACTGATGCTCATGGCCGCGGTGACCATGTTCGTGATCAACCGGCCACGGATGGATGCCGTCGCGCTTCTCGCACTCGTCACGATGCCTCTTACCGGGGTCATCACCATGAACGAGGCGTTGGCAGGGTTCAGCGATCCGTCCATCGTTCTCATCGCGGCTCTGTTCGTGATCGGCGATGGCCTGGTGCGGACCGGCGTCGCACGTCGGCTGGGCGATTGGCTCGATGCTCGCGCCGGCGAAAGCGAGACACGCCTCGTGGTTCTGCTGATGGCGGCCGTCGGCGGGCTCGGCTCGCTGATGAGTTCAACCGCTGTCGTTGCGATCTTCATTCCCGTCGTGCTCCGTATTTCGCGAAATCGCGGAATGTCGCCCGCAAGTCTGATGATGCCGTTGAGCTTCGCCGCGCTCATCAGCGGGATGCTGACTCTTGTCGCGACTGCTCCAAATCTGGTCGTCAATGCGGAATTGAGCCGTCAGGGCGGTGAGGAGTTCAAGTTCTTCAGCTTCACACCGTTCGGGCTGCCTATTCTCGTTCTCGGTATCCTCTACATGTTGTTCGCGCGACGGTTCCTGACGCCAAAATCTCAGGATGCCATTGTTTCCAATCGTGAGCCGACCTGGCGCGAGTGGAGCGATCGCTATGCCCTTAAAGACCGGGAATGGCAGCTCATCGTAATGGATCGTTCTCCTCTTATTGACGGCCCGCTCGATGATTTAGCCTCGCCGGCGAATGGTGTGAACCTGATCGCAATCGAAAAGCGCAACGGACGTTCCAGAGAGCTGCTGCGCCCTACGGCGCAAACCCAAGTTGCGGTCGGCGATATATTGCTGATCGACATCGATGCGCCGTTCGCAACAGTTGAGACGCTGTGCCGAACCTATGGGCTGGAACAGCGGCGCTTCGACGGGAACAAGGATTACTTTAGCGATAGATCGCAAGAGCTCGGTATGGTCGAGGTGATGCTTCCGGCGGAATCACTATTGATCGGGCAGACCGTCTTTGACGCGGGCATTCCCGATGAATTCCGATTGACGCCCATAGGGCTCCGACATGGCAGCGGCGTCGCGATGGGAAGCCTGTCGGCCGAATGGCTAAAGCTCGGTGACACGCTTCTTCTCGTCGGCTTCTGGTCGGATATTCGCAATCTTCAAGACAAGACCGCCGACATGGTCGTCCTCAACATGCCGGCCGAGTTTCGCGACGTTCTGCCCGCGGCCGACAGGGCGCATTACGCTGTCATGATACTTGGTCTCGTCGTTGCTCTGATGGTGAGTGGCGTCGTGCCGAATGTCCAGGCGGCTCTGATCGGGTGTCTGCTCATGGGACTTTTCCGCTGCGTTGACTTCAACAGCGCCTATGGCTCGATAAGCTGGAAGACGCTGCTGTTGATCGTCGGAATGTTGCCATTTTCACTTGCGTTGCAGCGGACCGGCGGCGTCGATCTTGCGGCGGATGGTGTCGTCCATCTGGTCGGGAGCGCATCCCCACATGTCGTGCTTGCAGTGATCTTTGTGATTACCGCTGGTCTCGGCCTTTTCATTTCAAATACCGCGACGGCGGTGTTGATGGCGCCGGTTGCGATCGCAATCGCCAAGGATCTCGGCGCGTCTCCCTATCCTTTTGCGATGATCGTTGCGTTGGCAGCATCAACCGCTTTCATGACACCAATCTCGTCGCCGGTGAACACTCTCGTCGTCGGGCCGGGGGGATACAGCTTCGGCGATTTTGTCAAAATCGGCACGCCGTTTTCCTTCGTCGTCTTGATCGTGAGCGTGCTGCTTGTTCCGATCATTTTTCCGTTCAAGTAGATGCGACTTAGCGACAGGGCACGCCGCTACCAGAAACACCGCGCGACGACGAACGGCGCCTTTTATTCGTGAGACAGCATGGGCATTATTATTCTTACGGCGGCGAAGCAACAGTTTTGACGGCTCGGGCAGCCAACGCGACGACGCTATGGAGGGAAGTTCTGTTGCCGGTGACCAATACCAGCTCCGCCGTAGTAACGATCATCATCAGGTGCGGCAGGCCCGTTTCAGTCGGTCGGAAGCGCGACCTCTGCAGATCTTATTGCGTCTTCGGTGATCTCCGGATTGCAATGCTCGATGAAGCGGTAAGCATACCTTCGCAGCAGCCGCCCGCGTCGAATCGCGATGCTCGATGTGCTCGAGGCGAATAATCCTGGAGCTTCAAGCCTCACGAGTTTTCGATCGTAGTCGCTATCATATGCAATGGACGCAATGATCCCAACTCCCATCCCCAGTTCAGCATAAGCCTTGATCACGTCGGCATCGAGCGCTGTTATCGAAATATCTGGCGTAACTCCGGCGGCATCGAAAGCTTGATCGATGCGACGCCGTCCGGTCAGGCCTTCGTCGTACGTGATGATCGGCCATTCCGCGATCGAAGCGAGCGAGAGCGTCTTTTCCTTGGTCAGCGGATGGTCGCGTGGCACGACCACGGCGTGATCCCAGGTGTGATAGGGAAACGCGACGATGCCGGGATGATCGTCGAGCGTATCGGTTGCGATCGCGATATCGGCGTAACCTTCCAACAGAATGGTGGGAAGATCTTTCGGGCTTGCTTGCTGCAGGTTGAGTCGAACATCCGGAAACGCTTCTTTGAATCGCGCGATGACGGGCGGTAGCGTGTAGCGCGCTTGTGTATGCGTCGTCGCAACGCGCAGCAAGCCGTCGTTGCCCTGGGAAAAGTCCGCGACCACACGCGTTAGATTTTCAGCGTCGACGAGCATGCGCTCGACGATTTTGAAGACTTCCTTTCCGGGCTCCGTCAATCCCAGAAGACGCTTTCCGTGCCGTACGAATATTTCGACGCCAAGCTCCTCCTCGAGATCGCGGATATGCTTGCTCACCCCGGATTGTGAGGTGAAAAGCACATTGGCGGCCTCGGTGAGATTGTACCGATGCCGTACCGTCTCCCGAATGATCCTGAGTTGCTGAAAGTTCATGAACGAGGGCCTCTGATCCGCCGGGCCGACGAGGTCGGACGTCTGGGATGTTTGCAAGCTATCCGTGTTTGCAGAATCGAGAATGAAACAAATTCTTCTTTGCTTATGAATGTTTCTGATTAGGCCCCAGCGACTGGGGACTAAGCTTGTGATTTTTTATTCGTTTGCTTGCAGGCGCTGCTTTGGAAAAACCGTCTTTGAGGAAAATTTCGAGACAGGAAAACTGGCATGATCAGCCGACGAGCAGCGACCGGCCTTGGCATTGCACTGGCATTTGCATTCACGAACCCCGTTACGGCCTTCGCCGGCACAACCATTCTCAACGCGTCCTACGACGTCTCAAGAGAACTCTATAAAGATATCGATCCCGCTTTCTCCGCTTCGTGGAAAAAGGCCACCGGAGAGGATGTCGAGGTGAAGCAATCGCACGGCGGATCGACCAAGCAGGCTCAGGCAGTCGCCGAAGGTCTCGAAGCCGACGTCGTCACCCTCAATCAGCCGACCGATCTCGATTTTCTGGCGAAAAAGGGCGTGATCGGCAGCGACTGGAGAGGCCAGTTTCCTCATGCCGCCGCGCCCTACACCACAACCAGCATCTTCCTTGTGAGAAAAGGCAATCCGAAGGGGATCAAAGATTGGGATGACTTAGTGAAGTCGGGCGTTTCGGTCGTCATTCCGAACCCGAAGACCTCGGGCAACGGCCGCTACACTTATTTGGCCGCATGGGGCTATGCCAAGGAGAAGTTCGGTTCTGAAGAGAAAGCCCGCGATTTCGTCGGCAAGCTTTTCGCCAATGTTCCCGTCTTCGACGGCGGCGGCCGCGGCGCCACGACGACTTTCACGCAACGCGGCATTGGCGACGTCCTCGTCTCGTTCGAGAACGAGGCAGCCCTCATCAAGGCCGAGGTTGCGGGCGGCGATTTCGATATCGTTTACCCATCGGTGAGCATCGAAGCGGCGCCTCCCGTCGCGATCGTTCAGCCGGTCGTCGAGAAGCGCAAGTCCGAGAAGATCGCCAAGGCTTATCTTGATTTTCTCTATTCCGACGAAGGCCAGAAGATCATAGCCAAGCATCATTTCCGTCCGCAAAACGCGGAAATCTTGAAGGATGCGCACCTGCCCGAAATCCGCACCTTCTCTGTCGAAGACAAGATCGGTCCGTGGGCTGAGGTGCAGAAGATTCATTTCGCCGACGGCGGCATCTACGATCAGATCACCGCAAAGCAAAATTAATCTGAGTAATGCATGTGCCAGCGGGAAATAAATCTGTGGCCAACGATCTGACGCCCGGCATCAAAGTCGAAACGGAGTCCGGCGATCGCCTCGACCCCTTATGGAACATCGACGCGATCGTCTCCGAACTGCGCGATGCCCGTCGCCGAAGCACTCGTGTCGTTTCGGCCGGAAATCGCCGCGCACCCATACCCTCGCCAGAACTGCTGCAACAGGTTGTGAGCAGGATTTATGCGTCTCTCTTCCCGCGGCACGCCGGCGCCGTCGATCACAGTGAAGAAGGGCTCACCTTCTTTGTCGGCAGCACCCTGAACGAAGCGCTTCATCTCCTGGCCGAGCAGATCCGGCGCGAGCACGGCTTTGTTGACAATGGGCGGACTAGTGGCTCACGGCCACCGCACGCCGCCGAGAAGATCGTGGAACTGTTCGCGCAATCTCTTCCCGACACCTACGAACTTTTGGAGAGCGATATTCGCGCTGCGTACGATGGCGATCCGTCAGCGCGAAGCACCGAAGAAGTACTTCTCAGTTTCCCAGGCGTGAAGGCCATCATCTATCATCGCATCGCGCACACTTTGCACACGTTGGGCGCCCCAGTGGTGGCTCGCATCATCGCGGAACTCGCGCATTCACAAACTGGTATAGACATCCATCCCGGCGCGCAAATCGGCGGCAGCTTCTTCATAGATCACGGCACCGGAGTCGTCATCGGCGAGACCGTAGTCATCGGCGAGCGCGTGCGCATCTATCAGGCCGTGACGCTCGGCGCCAAACGCTTTTCCATCGATGAACAGGGCGCTCTCGTCAAAGGAGAGCCGCGCCATCCGATCGTCGAAGATGACGTGGTGATCTACGCCGGTGCGACAATCCTCGGACGGATCACCATCGGGCGCGGATCCTCGATCGGCGGCAACGTCTGGCTTACGCGTGGCGTGCCGGCCGGCAGCACGATCGTGCAAGCGCAGCCACGCAGCGAGACCTTCGATCACGGCGCAGGTATTTAGTTCCAATATAACGTCGTTGACGCCCTTATTCGTTCTGCGGATAAGCATATACGCAGAATTTAATTCTCCAATATAGCAGAGAATAGGTTGACCATGGCAGATGAAGTCCAGACAGCGTTAGGTGATATTGCCGCTCGGCAATTGGCCAATGCGACGAAGACCGTCCCACAGATGTCGAGCATCACGCCGCGCTGGCTGGTGCATTTTCTGAGCTGGGTTCCGGTCGAAGCCGGCATCTATCGCGTGAACAAGGTCAAAGATGCCGACAGCGTCGAGGTCGCCTGCTCGGTCCGCGACGAGCGCATCCTGCCCCAGACATTTGTCGATTACGTCGATAACCCGCGCGAATATCTTCTGAGCGCGGTCCAGACCGTTCTCGATATCCATACGCGCGTCTCCGATCTCTACAGCGTTCCGCACAACCAAATCAAAGAGCAGCTTCGCCTGACGATTGAGACGGTCAAGGAACGTCAGGAAAGCGAACTCCTGAACAACAAGGAATACGGAATTATTCCGAACATCGCGTCGTCGCAGAAAATCAAGACGCGCACCGGCGCGCCGACGCCGGACGATCTCGACGAACTGATCACGAGAGTCTGGAAAGAGCCGGCATTCTTCCTCGCCCATCCGCAGGCGATCGCCGCGTTCGGCCGCGAGTGCACGCGCCGCGGCGTTCCCCCGCCGACAATCACGCTCTTCGGTTCGCCCTTCCTGACCTGGCGTGGAATTCCGCTGGTCCCGTCCGACAAGCTCGACGTGAAGGCTGGCAAGACCAACATCCTCTTGATCCGTACTGGCGAAGCCAAGCAGGGCATCGTCGGCCTGTTCCAGCCCGGCTTGCCCGGCGAGTTGTCGAAAGGCCTGTCCGTCCGCTTCATGGGCATCAACGATCAGGCCATCGCATCCTACCTTGTGTCTCTCTACTGCTCGCTTGCCATTCTGACGGACGATGCCGTTGGTGTTCTCGAGAACGTGGATGTGACCAAGTACCATGCCTACAGCTGATCTCGGACGAAGCGCGGGCCTCGACGCACTTGCTGCCGCGGCACTCGGTCAGGACGCCGGCGTTCGTCCGCCGGCAGGCCTGCCCGACGTCGGCACATTGACGAAGCTCGCCAACGAACTGTTCGCGGCGTTGCCCGGACAATCGCTTGCCTATCCGGCTGGTCCGTCCCAGTCGGGCTTGGGCGCATCTCCGACCGACGTCGGCGGCAGCGCTGCTCCGCATCTTGCGGCAGCGGCCGTTTCACCGGCGCCGGTGCCGGGCGCGACGTCGGTCGTTGGGCCCGCTGGAGCTTCACCCTTCGAGACGTCTGCGATTGATCAAGGCGTGCTTTTCGGTCTGATTGGCGGAGGAGTACCGTCGCTTCCGGCCGGCGCGCCTTCCGGACCTTCGCTTCCAGGCTTTGGCTCCTCGCCTTATATCGACGCCGGATATGTGACTTCGTCCTCGCTTCCCGCCGAACCGACGGCACCAGGCATCGCAATCCCTGCGGCACCAGCTGATCCGATCCCTGCGCGCGATGTTTCGGCCATCGATTTGAAGAACGTCAACGCCTTGATCGGAACTCCGACCGGGTCGCTTCCGACCAGCGTCGATGCGGGTCCGTCACTTTCCGGATACGGAGCATCGAAAGGCATTCCAGCGCGTCCCGAAAGTTCTCATTCGGCGGATGCTCTCCCGGGCGTCGACCGAACGGCGCCGCCGGAAGCGCCGGCTGCTACCCCGCCAGCACAAATTCTGAACGATCATACCGGCATCGAAACGCCTCGATCGGGCGGATCGACGTCTGGCTACGATCTGATCGGCATTCCTTTCGAGGCTGAACTGAAATCGTTGCTCGCGCCTCTCGCGGCCGATCCGATCAGCGCGCTCCTAGGCGACGCCGGGTCCAACTTCTACTTTCTCAACACCACCGCGCCTTTCACGGAGACGACTGCGGGCGCATCGCCGGCGTCGGCACCATCTCTCACCGGCGGCCGCGGTTTCGATGTGTACGCCGTCCGGCGCGATTTCCCGATCTTGAACGAAACCGTCAACGGCCGCCCGTTGATCTGGTTCGATAACGCTGCGACAACCCAAAAACCGCGAGCGGTGATCGAGCGTCTGAAATATTTCTACGAGCACGAAAACTCGAACATCCACCGCGCCGCGCACGAATTGGCGGCCCGTGCGACAGACGCCTATGAGGGCGCACGTAACAAGGTCGCGCGTTTCATCAATGCCGGATCCGCAGAAGAAATCATCTTCACGCGTGGCGCGACGGAAGCCATCAATCTCGTTGCTGCAACCTTCGGGCGCCAGCATATCGGACCGGGCGACGAGATCGTCGTTACCAATCTCGAGCATCACGCCAATATCGTTCCATGGCAGCAGCTCTGTCTCGAAAAAGGCGCCAAGCTACGCGTCGCTCCCGTCGATGATTGCGGTGCGCTTCTTCTCGACGAATTCGGAAAGCTTCTGAATTCCCGCACAAAGCTCGTCGCTTTCACGCAAGTTTCGAACGCGCTCGGAACGATCACGCCGGCAAAAACGATCGTCGAAATGGCGCATCGCGTCGGCGCCCGCGTGCTCGTCGATGGCGCCCAATCGGTCTCGCACATGAAAGTCGACGTGCAGGATCTCGGAGCCGACTTCTTCGTGTTCTCCGGACACAAGATCTTCGCGCCGACCGGCATCGGCGTGGTCTACGGCAAGAAAGATCTGATGGACACGCTGCCGCCCTATCAGACCGGTGGCAACATGATCCGCGACGTGACGTTCGAACGGACCGAATTCCATAAATCGCCACAACGGTTCGAGGCTGGCACCGGCAACATCGCCGATGCCGTCGGTCTCGGTGCCGCGCTCGATTACGTCGACCGTATTGGCATCCACAACATCGCCGACTATGAGCACAAGCTGCTTGTCTATGCGACCGACCGGTTGAAGGAAATCCCGGGTCTTCGCATCATCGGCACCGCGCCCGAAAAGGCGAGCGTCATTTCACTGACGCTCAAGGGCATCCCGAGCGAAGAGATCGGCGCGCGTCTCAACAAGTACGGAATAGCGGTTCGTTCTGGCCACCATTGCGCGCAACCGATCCTTCGCCGCTTCGGGCAGGAGACGACAGTCCGTCCTTCGTTCGCGTTCTACAACACCTGCGACGAGATTGACGTCCTCGTCGACGCGCTCAAAGACATCCAAGCCGAAAGGGCGATTGCCTATCTGTGAAGATTGCAAACGGTGCTTGCAGCCCGTTCGACGCCATGGCGATCAGGGAATGAGATCCCCGAATGAGGACCTGTTGAATTCTAAGGTTGAGTTCTGAACACCGGTCGTCGCCCTGAAGACCTGCGATTTTCCCGCCGCTGCCATGTCAAGCGCCGTCTTGCCATATTCAGCGAGGCGGCGCGTTAGTGGCGGCTTTGGCTGGCTTTCCAGCGATCGAGGATCAGCTTTGCGATGTCGAGGTATTCGCCGCCGAAATGGTGACCGCCGGTTCTTTCGATCAGCGTTGCACTTTTGAGTTCGGGCAGCGTGCATCCAGTATCGCCATCATTCTTTTCTTCGGCGCTGAAGATGCATGTGACTTTGTCCTTCGGCAGCTCCGCCAGGAAAGGCCGCAAGCTGATGTCGTCGGACGAGTGAATGCCGAGCCAGCCCGACATCGACATTTCAAATCGTCCGACCGGCTCGGGCGCCATCATGACGATCATCTTGATCCTGCGCTGGAGATCCGGATCGAGCTTCGCCCACACCATCGGGATGGTGGCGGCACCGAACGAATAACCGATCAAAGAGACATCTTGGATGTGCCAGGCATCGCCGTAGTGCCGCGCGATGCGTTCAAGATCGTCGGCGATCGTTTGCGGATCTTTCTTGCCCCAGAAATAACGAAGCGAATCGAGACCAATGACGGAAATGTTGTGCTCCGAAAGCGCTTCGCCGATTTGCTTGTCGATATCCCGCCATCCGCCGTCGCCCGAGAGGAAAATGGCAAGGCCGGTCGGGTTCTTCGCGGGCAGCTCGGTCAGCGGCAAATCGTTGATCGAAACATTGCGGACATCGGCCATCTCGAAGACGGCTTTGATGACGGATGGCAACGTCGACTTGTCGGCGGCATTGCCATGTTCGATCTCGGTGCCGGGGTTCATGTCGACGAATGGTTTGAAAACAGGATCGTTCGGAGCTTCGGCGAAAATAGTCCATCGACCGTTGAGCTTGGCCGGGCCGTACACGAACGTTCCGTCTTTGGCGCTCACTAGCGGTGCTCCGCTGCAGAACGCGGCATCGGCCGCGAGAGAAGGCGAGAAGTTTGAACTCACGGCGCCAGTGACACTGTTGGGCGGCGCTTGTGCCAGCGCCAGATAAGCGATAGTCGCCGCGCGACCGAAACCGAAGAAGACCGGCGATTCCCATTGTTTCATGTTCAGGGCGCGTTCGGAAAGGCGAACGAGGTCTTCGAGGTTGCCGAACAGCCGATCGCATTGACCTGCCGGCAGCGACGTCGAAAGAATTCCGCGCACGACGTTGGGGTCCAGAATGGCGACGGCTGCGCCTTGACGTACCAGTTCATCGGCGACGGGCTTGAAGGAGGCGGAAGCATCGTCGGGATCGGCCATTAGCACGACGAAAGCCTTTGGATCGCTCCCTGACCAAAGGACGGGAACATTGCCGAACCGCTTTTCCGTGATGATTTTTTGCTGACTCAATGTCGGCTCAGCGCGCCCCCCGATGGCGCATACTATTTCAAATGTAATGGCGAGAAAGCAGACAGCGGCGATCGAACGCAATTTCCGGATCATTCGTGGTGACCATTGGATGATGAGCGGCGAGCGCTCGCGCTGATGAGGGAGGCAATGTCGAAAAGTGTCTGGGGGAGGCGCAGGCCATGTTCGTACGCGAGGTATTTCGTTCGCCACTCGGGCTTGAACTTGCTTTTGAAAATCCTGACGCCTTCAAAATTATAGAGGCGATCGCCGTAGCGAAAGAAAAGCCCGGCTACGCGCGCCCAACGCGATGCAAGGCGGTGATCGGGAAGACCAGAGAGCGGTGCCATTCCAAGATTAAGCCAGCGATAGCCCTCCGACTTCGCTTGCTCCAATAATTTGAGGACAAGATATTCCATTGCGCCTTCGGGCGATTGGGGCACCTGGCGCATGAGATCGAGTGTCCATGCAGAGGCAACCGAATTCCGCCAGAAGTTGGCGAATGCGACAATGCGGTTGTCGTGGCGAAGCACGGCCACGTCATGGCGCTTGAGATACTCCCGATTATAAAAGCCGAGGGAGAAGCCTTTCTCGCGATGGCCGCGCTGTGCGAGCCACGCATCCGAGACACGTTTCAAGGGCTGGTAGAATCTCGGAACAAGGGTTGCCGGAAGAATTTCGAATTCAATATTGGCGCGTTCGGCGCGCGTCTTGGTCTGCCGCAGACGCTTGCCGGCCTTGCCGTCGAGCGTAAAAGCTTCGAGATCGACCCAGGCTTCTTCGCCAAGTTTTATCAACGAAAACCCGGCGTCGAGATAGATGGGGAGGTGGTCTGCCGTCACCTGATAGAAGACCGGCGTGCCCCGTTGCGCATCGGCGCTTTCCTTGAATTGCCAGACGAGGTCGATGAGGTCGGTGCTCTTTTCCGCTATCGGATCGCCCATGGCGACCCAAGTGGCGCCGCGAACGCCGAACATGACAAAGCCGTCGCCGCTTTGCGAGAACAGGAAACGCTTGTCTCCGGTAAAGGCGAGCTCGGCGGTGACCTGTGACGATGTCTGCGCGATTTCGAAGGCGTGCTGCAACTCAGCGGCCGACGCCTTATGGACAATATTCGGCGCGCGATGCAGAATTTGATAGGCAGCGATGATCATCACGATGATCGAAGCGCCGAGGGTCGCGCGAAGAAAGCGCGAAGCGTCCTGGTGATACGCAAATTCCCACCACAGCGAATTGTCATAGGGTACGCCACGGTAGATTGCGAGGCCGATTAGGATTGATGCGCCGATCGCGATCAGGACGGCGAGAACAGCGGAGGCCGACAGGCTACCGGCGAGCACTCCACCTTTACGATAGAACTCCCGCCGTCCGGCATACAGGATGACCGCTGCCGCGAGGCAGGCGAGCGCCTCGATGAAATCGAACCCCTTTGTAATCGAGAAAACAGATCCACTCAGCAGCAGGATGATGGCAAGCTGCCACGCTGACCGCAGCCGATGCGCCAAACCGTTGGCGATCAGCAGCAGGACTGTTCCAACGAGGCTTGCGATGAAGTGCGATGCCTCGACGAAGGGCAGAGGCAGGAAATCTCGGATGAGCCACAGCCGATGGGCGGGAAGTGTGCCGGAAATCACCAGGATCAAGCCGCCGGAGAACGTGGCGATGGCCGCAAGCGGTGGAATGATAGGTTCGATGATGGTGGCGGAGGTGCTGTCGTCCTCGTGCGCTGACAGCTTTCGGCTGCGCATTTCATGGACAAGAAGCATGGTCAGAGCGACGACCACGGGTGCGATGTAGTAGATCAGCCGGAAAAGCAGCAGCGATCCGACGAGTTCACCGTTGGGATGCGGCGCGATGCCGAGCAGAATGACTGCATCGAATACTCCGAGGCCGCCGGGAACGTGACTGACGACTCCGAGCACGGTCGCCAATGCGAAGACGACGAAAAAGCCGGGCATGGTGATGTGCAGGTCTGGCGGCAGCAGTACCCATAGGGCGGACGCAGCCGCAGCGACGTCGAGCATGCCGACGATGATTGCAGCGATCGTAGCGCCGGTTCCGGGCAGAGGCAGCCGCCAATTGCCGACTTCAATCCGGATCGGGCGGATGGCGACGTAAATAAGCCAGACGACGATGACGGCAAGAATGCCCGTTCCTGCCAGCCGGCACACGGGTACGCTCAGATGCACTAAAGTGGCGACAAGCTGAGGATCGAGCGCCAGACAGATGCCGGCAATCGTCGCCAGGCCGGTCCAGAAGCTCAAGGCGCAGAGCATGACGATGCCGAGAATCCGGTCGGTATCGACGCCCCAGACGCGGTAGAGCCGCAAACGCACCGCGCCGCCGGTCAGCACGCCGAAGCCGAACGTGAACGTCACTGCGTGGCTGATGAAGGACGTGATCGCGGTGATCCGTAGCGGCACCCGACCGGCTCCGACCACGCGCAACGCGATGAAGTCGTAGCCGACGAGCGCGGCATACGAGAGGATCGTAAAAAATACGGCCAGCAAGAGATGCGAGATCGGGAACGTCGCGATCGTATGCCTGACTTGAGGCCACGAGATATCTTCGAGGTTTCGATAGAGGATCGTCGCGGCATAGGAAAAGGTGGCAAGCGCCACGATTGCGCCGACCACAGACCAATCGATCCGTTCGAGCAGACCTCGGCCGGGCGCCGTCGGCTGCGGAGCCTCGTTCTGCTTCTCAGCCATTGTAGCGTACCGTCCGCCGGGGAATGTTCGTCTGCGCCCGTGCTAGCGCGACCCAAAGGCCGAAGAAAGTTAGGTATTGGTAATCTTGTGAGAAAACTTTGGGAGAGGATGTTCGATCTATGAACGGATCTTGCCGTCTTGCGGCCCGTTCGTATGCTGAAACTTTCGAGCAAAGCTCTGTCAAATTTTCTGCCGGGCAGACACGAAAGCCCTGCGACTTTCGGCGTGATCGAGACCGCGCCAAAGCAGGATAATTATACAAGGGAAATTTTGTCTGACTTTGATCTCGCCCAAAGGCCTGAAGGAATTGCGCGCATAATATAAGCTGAATTTTTGAAGCCTTAGACGAGGCGCGACATGTCCAGCTCACAAAGTCAACCAAAAGAGTGTGCGGCTCTTGGCAAGCGTGCGAGCCAAAAGTGTTCAATGCCGCTGTCCAGCGTGCCCGCTTTTTGGCCGATGGCGTTGGCGGAGCAGCTGGCCGAAGACGGCGCGGAAATTTACGCGAAGAATCTGAAGTTCATCGATGAAGCGGTCAAGCTCGATACCGGGTTGAAGCCGGCGCTGGCGACGCCAAACAAAGTTCGCCTCGATCTGCGCGAGATGACGTTGCGCGACTATGGCACTCAGGCCGGTATGCCCGCGCTGGCTATCGCTCCTTACGCGGGCCATACCGCGATGATCGCCGATTTCAATAAAGGTCAAAGTCTCGTCGAAACGCTCATGGCCGGCGGTATCGAGCATGTTGTGCTGACCGATTGGAAATCGGCGACGCTCGACATGAAAGACCTCGAGGTCGACGACTATCTTGCCGCTCTCGTCGTGGCGATCGACGACCTCGGCGGCAAAGTCGATCTCATCGGTCTGTGCCAGGGCGGCTGGTTCGCCGCGATGATCGCCGCCCGTTTTCCCGAAAAAGTGAACAAGCTCGTGCTCGCGGGCGCGCCGATTGATACTGACGCCGGCGACGGCCCGATCAAACGAATGGCCCACACGTATCCAATATCGTTCTACGAGGAGCTTGTAAGTCTCGGTGGTGGTCTGATGCGGGGCCGCTTTATGCTTCAGGGTTGGAAGAACATGCATCCCGAGGAGCACTATTTTAAGAATTACGTCGATCTTTACGAGCACATCGACGATCAGGCCTATCTCGCCAAGGAAGAAAAGTTCGAGAGCTGGTACGAAAACCCGCTCGACCTTCCGGGCCGCTGGTATCTCCAGGTGATCACGCAGATCTTCAAGGAGAACCGTCTGGCCAAGGGTCGATTCATCGCGCTGGGCAGAAAACTGGATTTACGTTCGATCACGTGTCCAACCTATCTTCTGGCAGGCGAGGCTGATGATATCACCACGCCGGAGCAGGTTCTCGACGCCAGCAAATATATTGGGACGCCGCCGGCGCAGATTGCCAAGCAAACCGTTCCCGGCGGACATATCGGGCTGTTCATGGGCTCGCATACCCTGAAAGAAAAATGGCCGGGTATCGTAAAGTGGATTCGAATGTAGCTAGCCGCTGATATGTCGCCTCAACTGAATGGAACAGTGGTCGCCGTTCGCGGAGCCGTCGTCGATATTCGCTTCACCGGTGGCCTTCCCGGTATTGAGACCGCACTCGATGTGGCATGGGACAGGCCGGGGCGGCTAGTATTGGAAGTTCACAGCCATCTCGATCCCGAGACGGTGCGTGCAGTTGCGATGCAGTCAACATCCGGTCTGAAGCGCGGCACAATCGTGCAGGCGACCGGACATGCCATCTCGGTTCCCGTGGGTCAGGCCGTTTTGGGCCGTCTTCTCGATGTCGTCGGCACGATCGGTGATGACGGCGCGCCATTGCCGATCGACGTGCCCACGCGCGGTATCCATGCGGTGCCTCCGCGTCTCAGAGACGAGACCGGCGCTTCGACATTGTTTGAAACCGGCATCAAGGTCATCGATCTGCTCGCGCCTCTGCCGCGAGGCGGGAAGGGCGCTATGTTTGGTGGCGCAGGCGTCGGCAAGACCGTTCTGGTCATGGAACTCATTCACGCCACCGCCGAGAAATATCGCGGTATCTCGGTCTTCGCTGGCGTTGGTGAGCGGTCCCGCGAGGGCCACGAATTGTTGATGGACATGCGCAGTTCCGGCGTTCTACCTCACACGGTGCTCGTTTACGGCCAAATGAACGAGCCGCCAGGGGCGCGCTGGCGCGTGCCAATGACGGCGCTGGCGATTGCGGAGGAATTTCGCGATACACGCCATCAGAACGTTCTGCTGCTGATGGATAATGTCTTCCGGTTCGTGCAGGCGGGAAGCGAAATATCGAGCCTGCTCGGACGTCTGCCATCGCGTGTCGGCTATCAGCCGACATTGGCTAGCGAGGTCGCCGCGCTGGAAGAGCGCATCGCTTCCGTCGCCGGTGCTGCGGTGACGGCGATTCAGGCGGTCTACGTCCCTGCCGATGATTTCACCGATCCGGCTGTTACCGCGATCTCCGCCCACATGGACAGCATGATCATGCTGTCTCGCAGTCTTGCCGCTCAAGGCTTTTATCCCGCGATCGATCCGCTAGCGTCGTCGTCGGTTCTGCTTGATCCGCTGATCGTCGGGCGCGAGCACTATGAAATAGCAGAGCGTGTTCGCGAAATGCTCGCGCGCTTCAAGGATCTAGAGGATATCATCGCCTTGCTCGGCGTGGACGAACTCGGCTCGAAGGATCGTTTGATCGTCAAGCGCGCGCGCCGTCTGCAGCGCTTTCTCAGTCAACCGTTCTCGGTCACGGAGGCATTTACGGGGCTGCCGGGAAAGAGTGTCTCGCGGAAAGATACGCTTGCGGGATGTCGCGCCATTCTCGATGGCGAAACGGATGATTGGTCCGAAAGTTCGCTATATATGTGCGGTACGCTGGATGACGCACGCGCCAAGGAAAAGCAGCCGGGAGCAGCTGGATGAAACTACGCATCATCACGCCGCTGACGGTCGCCGTCGACGAGGGTGCGATTGTTTCAGTTCGAACCGAAGACGATAGCGGAAGCTTTGGGATACTCGCTGGACATGCGGACTTCCTGACGGCGCTTACGCTTTCGGTCGTCGAATGGCAACGCGCCGACGGCACACGGCATTATTGCGCCGTGCGGGGCGGACTGTTGAGTGTCAGCCGAGGCGGCGTCATTTCGGTGACCACCCGTGAAGCCGTTCCAGGCGATGATCTTGCAACGCTTCATGATGTCGTGCTTTCCAAATTTCGAGATGATCTCGACTCCGAGCGCGACGAGCGCGTTGGCGGGACGCAGCTCGAACTCGCAGCCATTCGCAGGATCATGCAGCGGCTTCGGCCGGATGGTCGGGGCGGTGCGCCATGAGCGACGAGCGCGGACCCAATGAGGATCCCCTTGCCGAGAGCACCCGATTGCGAAGCGAACGTCATAGCCGCTGGCTGCGCGAAGGCGAGCAGACGGTGGCAAAGCGTCTCGCCCAAATCGGCTTTTTGGGTTGGATCGTCGTTACGCCGATGCTGCTCGGATTGTTCGCGGGTCGCTGGCTTGACCGCGAATTCGCCAGCGGTCTGTTCTGGACGGCGCCGCTTTTGCTCTTGGGCCTCGCGCTCGGATGCTGGTCGGCATGGAGATGGATGAACAACGCATGAGCTTTGCTGAACTGCCGGGCGCGCTACAAGCGGCGCTATTTTTGCTTCATTCGGTCGTGGGTTTTGGCATCGGCCGGCTCTATTTTTATGGCGTGTGGAAAAGTGCGCATCTTTTTCAAGAGAGCGCGTTGGCGGCGCTAAGCTGGACGGGATTGCGCTTTGCCCTTCTTGTATCGGCGTTGGCCTTTGTCGCCATCTTCGAGGGGGCATTGCCGCTGCTGCTGACAATGATCGGCTTTCTTGCGGCCCGGCATTTTGTGCTGAGGGCCGCATCGTGAAATCACCGCTTTCACTCGACGTTCTTTTTCACATCGGCCCGGTCCCGATTACGGCGCCGGTGTTGGTGACGTGGGCGATCATGGCATTTCTTGCTGGCGGAGCGTTGGTCGCGACCCGGCGACTGTCTTTGCAGCCATCGCGATTTCAAGCATTCCTCGAACTGATCGTGCAGACGGTCGATGGGCAGATCCAGGACACGATGCAGGCCGAGCCCGGACCTTATCGGGCTTTCATCGGCACGCTGTTTGTTTTCATCTTTGTGGCGAACTGGTCGGAGCTGATTCCGGGCATCGAGCCGCCGACTGCACATCTAGAGACGGATGCAGCGCTTGCGTTGCTCGTTTTTCTTGCCGTCATTTACTTTGGCATACGTGCTAGCGGCGTGAAAGGCTATCTGTCGACATTCGCGTCGCCGACGCCATTGATGATCCCGCTGAATTTTGCGGAGAGCCTGACGCGGACGTTTTCGCTTTTGGTGCGTCTGTTCGGAAATGTGATGAGCGGTGTCTTCGTGATCGGCATCGTTCTATCTCTGGCGGGTTTACTGGTGCCGATACCATTGATGGCGCTCGATCTGCTGACCGGAGCCGTGCAGGCTTACATCTTTGCCGTCCTCGCCATGGTGTTCATCGCCGGCGCCATCAGCGAAGGATCTCCCATGAAAAATCCGGATGAAAGGATGACGAAATGAATTGGCTTTCCTTTGCCAGCATCATTGCGGCCGCAATGGCGGTCTCGTTCGGAGCGATCGGTCCGGCACTTGCCGAGGGCCGCGCCGTTGCTGCCGCCATGGATGCGATCGCCCGTCAGCCTGAAGCAGCGAACACGATTTCACGCACTTTGTTCGTCGGCCTGGCGATGATCGAGACGATGGCCATTTATTGCCTCGTCATTGCGCTCCTGCTGCTCTTTGCCAATCCGCTTTTGAAATGACGATCGACTGGTGGACCCTCGGCCTCGAGGCGATCAATGTCGCTGTTCTGGTTTGGCTGCTTCAGCGCTTTTTCTGGAAGCCGGTCTCGGCGATGCTCGACGCGCGACGCGCCGAGGCGATGGATGATCTGAACCGGGCAGCGGCCAAGCGTGTCGAGGCCGACAAGGTTCTGGCGTCGGTCAATCAAGAGCGTTCTGGCATTGAAAGAGAGCGCGAATCGATATTGGCGAAAGCTGCCGTAGAAGCCGAGCGTGAGCGCTCACGTCGAATCGAGGGCGTAGCAAAAGAGATCGACGTCTTGCGGTCGGCGCATCAGGAAGCGGCCGCGAAGGAGAAGGCGGAAGCGACGAAGGTCATGCAAGACCAGGCGGCGTCGCTCGCGGTCGACATCGCGGCGCGGCTGCTGGCGAGAATCGACACCGACTCCATCGAATCCGGGTTTCTGGATGCTCTGCGCAAGCAGATCATGTCGTTGCCTTCAACGCGGCGACAAGCGCTCGCCGGACAACCGATGAAGCTTATCAGTGCGTCGGCACTGACCAATCCGGAGCAATCGCAATGTCGACGGATACTCGGTTCCGCATTTGAGACTGAGGTCGATCTTACCTTTGCAATCGATCCAAAACTTATCGCCGGATTTCTCCTCGATACGCCGAATGTGGTGATTGCGAACAACTGGCGTGATGATCTTAATCGCATCCGCGCGGAGTTGAAGAATGACTGACGCGGAGGCTTGGCTCGCCAAATCCCGGCAGAAGGCAGCGTCGGCGCCCATTGGGCCCTATACCGAGGAAGTGGGCAGGGTCGAAAGCACCGCGGATGGCATAGCGCTTGTGTCGGGATTGTTCGGTGTTCGGCTCGATGAACTCGTTCGCTTCGAAAACGGTCAGCTTGGATTTGCGCAGACGCTCGATAGCGATCGCATCGCTTGCGTTCTTCTTGACGACGCCGTCGGTCTCGAGGCGGGACAACGAGTCTTCGGAACAGGAGACGTGGTCCGCGTGCCGGTCGGCGAAACACTGCTTGGGCGCGTCGTCGATCCGCTCGGGCGGCCACTTGATGGCTTGGATGCCCTCGCAGCCAAGACAACATTGCCTGTCGAAAGACCGGCGCCAAGCATCATCGACCGCGATCTTGTCACCGAGCCGGTCCAGACGGGTACATTGGTCATCGATACCCTGTTTGCGCTGGGACGCGGACAACGTGAACTCATTATCGGCGATCGCGCAATCGGAAAGACCGCTATCGCGGTCGATACGATCATTAGCCAACAATCAAGCGACGTGGTTTGCATCTACGTGGCAATCGGGCAGAAAAGCGCAAGCGTCGCCCGGGTCATCGATGCACTGCGATCGCACAGCGCGCTTGCGCGAACGATCGTCGTCGTCGCTGAAGCGGCTGCTGTGCCGGGTTTACAGTGGATCGCGCCTTTCGCCGGCTTCAGCATGGCGGAATATTTCCGTGACCGAGGTCAGCACGCATTGATCGTCATCGACGATTTGAGCAAGCACGCGGCATGTCATCGGGAAATTGCGCTGCTCACACATCAGTCGCCGGGACGGGAAGCCTATCCGGGCGATATCTTTTACGTTCATGCGAGACTGTTGGAGCGGGCGGCGAAACTCTCGAAAGCGAAGGGAGGCGGGTCTCTGACGGCGCTACCCATTGCCGAAACGGACGCAGGAAACCTCAGCGCCTATATTCCGACAAACCTCATCTCGATCACCGATGGGCAAATCGTGTTGGATGCGAAGCTCTTCTACGAAGGGCAAAAGCCCGCCGTCGATGTGGGCTTAAGCGTCAGCCGCGTCGGCGGCAAGACGCAGGCGCGTGCCTTGCGCGATGCCGCCGCAACGCTGAGACTCGATTATGCGCAATTTCTCGAGCTCGAGATGTTCACGCGGTTCGGCGGCGTGCCGGACGCGCGAGTGAAGCAACAACTGACGCGCGGTGCGAGAATCCGGGCGATCCTTGCTCAGTCGCAGTTGGCTCCCTTATCGTTGAGCGAGGAAGTCGCGCTCGTCACTGCCGTACAGAACGGCCTGTTTGACGATACGCCGATCGAAAAAATGGGAGAGGCGCGCGCCAAGATCAAAGATATATTCAGCAATGGCGCCGAGGATGCCCTCCGGCAGATCGAAACGACGGGTGCTCTCGACGAACTCGGTAAAGGTCAGCTGCGCTCGGCGCTGAAAGCCATCGCGCCATGAGCGAGCGTCTTTCGGACATCAATGCGCACATCACGAGCATCCGAGAACTTGGGTCTGTCGTAAACGCCATGCGCGGTATTGCAGGAGCGCGCGCACAACAAGCGCGGGGCGGCGTCAGTGCGGTCAAGATCTATGCTGAAAGCCTTGCCTTCGCCATCGGACGTATGCTGGCGTTGCTGCCGGCGCGCGATCGCTCGGAGACTGGCCACCGCCGCATCGTGGTGCTGTTTCTCGCCGAGCAGGGCTTTGCGGGTTCTTTCAGCCGCCGGTTGCTCGACGCAGCCGTGGACGACTTGCGTCAGGCCGAAGTTTTTATTGTCGGCACGCGAGGCGCAATGCTCTCGGCCGAGCGCGGTCTGAAACCTGTCTGGCAGGGCGCATTGCCTGTGCATCCGGCGTCTATTCCGCGTTTTGCGGACCGGCTGGTGGAAGAACTCTACAGACGGATCGCGAGCGGCGGCGTGAGGCGTCTGGAAGCCTGGTTCTCTCACGATGGTCTCGAAAAGCGTCGGCTCTTTCCGCTCGGCGCCGAGTCATTTTCTTCTGCCGCCGCGGGCGATCCGCCATTGCTGAACCTCGAGCCTGCCAAGATTCTTGCAAGCCTGACCGCCGACTACATCCATGCTCAACTCTGCGATGCCGCGTTGAACGCGTTTGCTGCGGAGAACGAAGCGCGCATGGAAGCGATGGCGTCGGCTTATCGCGAAATTCAAAAGCAGCTCGCAGGTCTGCAGGCTCGAAGTCAAATCGTTCGCCAGGAAGAAATCACGGCGGAAATTATAGAGTTGGGGGCAAGTCGTGTTGGAGATCGAAAGCGAGGGGAGAGCCGGTAGTGCTTGGAGGAAAGGAGAGCCGTCGGAAAAACTCGTCAGACCTGGCGCGCTTAATTTAGACGGCTGAAGGCATCAAAAAAGCCGCCTTGGGAGCATGCAGCCGACGACCCAGTTCGGCTTGTCGACGATTTCGTGAATCCGCAATTCTCCTACCAGACCGAGCATGGCATAAGCTTCCAATTCGCTGACATTTTGCGAACGGGCAAGAACTGGGATTGCGCGGCGCACGGCCTCTCGCGTGGCCGCCATCAAATCCGGCCCAATCCCGGTGAAGATGCGGTAGCCTTCCTCGGCCGCGAAAGTATCGACAGTCAAGATCTCAGGAGCCTCGATCCCCGCGCCTTTGATCAAGTTGATCCGGAGTGACATCTCCATCGGGCATTCGATGGCCGTTCCGTTGATTTCGCCGTCGCCTTGAATAGCGTGTCCGTCGGCGGCCGAGAGCAACGCGCCGTCATTGAAGATCGGCACGTAAAGCTTTGCGCCCACTCCGAGATAGCGAACATCGATATTGCCTGCGGCATTGGTCGGCGTGATGGAGGCGTAATCGCCGTCCTCTCCCGGCGCTACGCCGATACAACCGATCATGGGGCGAAGTTTGAATTTGGCTCCATTGGGCATTTCGATGTGATCACGATCAAGCTCCCAGATTTTCAGATAGGGATCGGTGATTTCGTCTGACAAGAGCCCGAAATCGGGGAGGCAGGCATTCCATCCCCAACTCAGGATCTTCAAGTCCAGTACTTCTATTTCAAGCGCATCGCCGGGCGACGCGCCTTCGACATAGACCGGGCCAACCAACGGATCGAGACGGCGATAGTCGATTTTCGAGATGTCTGCCGTCGTGGAAGCTCGCGTAATCTCGCCATTGGACGCGTCGGGCGACGTGATCGTGACTTCATCGCCCGGTTTGATGAAGAGGAGGGGCTTTTGCTTTCTGTTCCAAGTCTTGTGAATGCATTTTTCGGACAGGCAGTGGCAGGAGCTTGAACCCATTGTGACGAGCATCCGGTCGCAATTGAAATCGAAATCATCAGGTCAGTAGACTGCCATCGATCATCGACGAGGGGGCGACATCGTGGGGGATAAGTTTCGATTTGACCATGAAGCTCGACATCGCCTTGACCGCGTCGGCGTAAGGGCCGGGTTTTTCCGCGGTGCCGATCAGTTCGATGTTCTCTGGACGGGAATACATTTTCACGCCGGCCCACATGCCGGCGAATTCGTCGACCTTCACATCGGAGTGCTTCGCCATAATCGCGAAAGCCTCATCCTTGTTCGTATCAACGAAAGAGAGGGCATCGTACCAGGCATCGAGAAGACGTTTGACGTCATCCTTCCGCGCTTTCAGAACGTCGTTGCGGGCGGAAATGATGTCGATGATGAGATTAGGCGTATCCTTGCTCGTGATGAGCGCAGTGCCGCCCGATGCGATACCTTGCGAGGCGAACGGTTCCCAAGTCACCGACACGTCGATAGCTTTTGCAACGAAGGCTGAGCCGGCGTCCTGGGCCGACATGTTGATGATATTGACGTCGTCTTCGGTCAGTCCGGCTTTTTCAAGCACCTTGCTGAAGAAGAAATGGCTGACGGATCCGATCTCGAGGGCGACCTTCTTGCCTTTGAGATCCGCGAGCTTGTTTAGGCCGCGGGCAATGACGATATCGGCACCTGCCGACGCGTTGGTCAGCGTTATCACGCTTGCCACGGGCGACACCGCATCGATGGCGAGCACATCGGCGGTGTTGAGGGCGCAAACATCGAGGCTTCCAGCGGCGAGCGCTTGCCGGGCATCGGTCTGAACGGTGAATTGAGTGAGAACCGCGTTGAGCTTATGTTTATCGCCGATCTTCTTTTCATCCATGATCCAGAACGGCATCCAGCCGACCCAGATCGGAATCCCGACTTTCAGCGGTGCATCGGCAGCGGAGAGTTTCGAGCCGAATGCCAAGACAGAGGTCGCTCCGGCAAAGATGCCAAGCGCCGAGCGGCGGGATACATTTCCGACGACCATCGACAGTCTCCTGTTGCTATTCGCGTGCCGCAACGAAGCCGGAAACCTTCTTGCCCGGCGGTGGCGACTGATTTTCGCAAAAGATGATCGACGCGGTGCCTCGGCGTCTTGGAAGAAAGCGCAAACTTTCAAGATGGTGCAAATTTCTGAGTGCGTCAGAATTTCAGGCTCGCGCGATATTTCGCGGGCGGCAGTCCCATATGGCGGCGGAACACTGACGTCAGATGCGCTTGATCGACAAATCCGGTGGCGTCGGCGATCTCCCACAGCGTCATCTTGCTGTTGGCGAGATAATCCTTCGCTCGTTCGACGCGCATCCGGATGAGGTATTGGTAGGGCGTCTGGCCGGTGGCCGATTTAAAGGCGCTTACAAAGGAGCGCTCTTTCATTTGCACGTGCGTCGCCAAATCTGCGAGGCAAACATCGTCATCGAGGCGATCGGACAGAAAGTCTTGAAGTGATGCCAGTTCCGAACGGGAAAGGCGGCGGGTGCGTTGGTGCTGGGCTGTTCCGTCGTTGGCGCGGCGGATAAGGGCCGCCGCAAGTGCCATACGCAATGAATCGGCATAGAGCATGCCGTTGCCGTTGTTTTCTTTGGCCTCGCGCCAGAAGGCCCGCACGATTTCCGAAAGAAGTGCGTCTTCGAAGCCGTCCTCATGGGGCATGCTTTGACAGGGATTGGCATCGCTGCTTTTCCAAGGCGCGAAAGTCGCTTCCGGAACGGTCAACATCAGGTGGCGCATCGGCGCGCTCATCCAGAAATCGGCGGAGACGTCGGGAGGTGTAACCGGCACAAACATTCCGGCGCGGAAATATTGATTGCGGGGCTTCAATCCGTTGAACGAGGACCGAATGTCTCCGCATCCTCGTAGAACAAAGCAGAGGACGAAATGATTACCGGGCGCGTCGCCGCTATTGCCTTCTGAAAAATCGACAATATCGATGCGCAATGGCACGGCGCCTGCCGTCTGCCAGGATTCCCGGACGTGAACGGTTGCGGGGATTAGACTTGCCATTGCTTCGCGATCTCGACCGTCTGCGAACTCCAGAAGATTATGGACAGATGGCGCGACCGCCAACTGCAAAAACGCGTCACTGTGTTCAACGATTAGGCATTTGCGTGCGGCGTCTGCGCTTTAGCCAAGCCCGGAGTTGGCGGCCCATGGATTACCGCCAGCGACCAAATCGGCCAGAATTTTTGCGGCTTGGATAAGAGCGCTGTTGGACTCCGCTGCGGAGAGACATACCCTTACAGCGTCAGGGCCAATCTTCGGATCGAGATTGAAAAACGCGGCCGGGCTGACGCCGACGCCGCGGAGTTTGGCTTCAGCTGCGAAGACTTCGCTTTGCCATCCGGCAGGCATGTAGAGCCAAGCGTGGAACGCATTCGGCTTCGAAGAATAGTCCAGACCGCGGAAGATTGGCTCGACGATGCGTTGCCGTTCGATGTTGCGCGCGCGCTGCGCGTCCTCAAGCTTGACAATGAGACCGCTGCGCACGAGGCGAGCCACGATCTCTGCTTCGATCGGCGCCGCCATCAAAGTCGTGGCGCGAAGTGCTGCACCAATGGGTCGTCGCCATTGCTCGGGAACACGCATGTAGCCGATGCGCAAGCCGGGGCCGCAGTTCTTGGAAAAGCTTGTGATATAAATCGCTTGCGACGGAAGCCGCGCCGATAATGGATCGCGTCGCGGCGATAGCAGAAATCCGTAAACATCGTCTTCGATCACCGCAATCTTGTGCCGCTCGCAGATCTTCGCGATCGCTTTCCGGCGGACGGAAGACATGATCGTGGTCGTCGGGTTGTGCAGGTTCGGCGTGCAATAGAGCACGCGAGCCTCGCTGGCGCGGATAGCCAGTTCCAAAGCATCGGGTCGCAAGCCGTCGTCGTCCATGGCGACACCGATGACATTACGGCCGAGCAGACGGGCGGCGGCGCGTGCGCCATAGAATGTCGTCGCCTCCGTGAGAATGCTTTCGCCGGGTTGTGTCAGGGCGGCGATGGCAATCGCGATGCCGTGCTGTGCTCCGGCGCAAACGATGACGTCGTCGCTCCCGGCCTTGATTCCCAGTGTTTCCAGGTACGTGGCCCCGGCGGCCCGATGCGAAACGATGCCGATGTCCGTTTGCCGGCCGATAAGCGCGCCGTAGTCGATGTCGCGTGCAACTTCGTTTGCCAACTCGCGCAAGTTCGGAAGCGGTGGCGCGCCGGCCGGAAAATTATGTGAGAGATCGATGAACGGTGCATTTTGCGGCGGCATCGCGGACGGCGAAGCGGGAGAATCTGGAAGCCGCGCAAGAACAAACGTGCCCTGGCCGACGCGTGCTTCGGCCAGACCGCGGCGCTGTATTTCAGAATAGGCGCGCGTCACCGTCGTAACGTCGAGTTCCAGTTCATCGGCGAGGGCGCGATGGGTCGGAAGTCTCGTGCCGTTCAACAACTCGCCATCGTCGATTGCGCGCGTGACGGCATCGGCAATTGCGATGTAGCGCGGCCCTCTCAGGCGCTTGATTTCGGCAATCCATTTCATGGCATTTGCAAATGCTGCGTGAGATCATTGTATGGATTTTCAGGCTGCCGTGAAGATGCTTTGTCTGCATATATTAGATGCAGCTAGCTCTTCTGTTGGGCAGGCGAGCGGATATTTTACGTCGCTCGAGCATCTCGTTTCGAAAGAAAATCCAGCATTTCTTCATTATTCTTTGCTGGCGGCCAGGGGTCGTTCACAGTCAAGTCGATGGCACATGCCTTGCAAATTCGGTGTCGGACATTTCGGCTGTATGGATCTTTCTATGTCTGCAAATAACGCGACATCGGCGCTGCAATTCTTCATGGTGCCGAACGCACCTGAACCGGTTGCCACCTTCTCGCACGCTGTCGAAGCGGGAAACTTCGTTCATGTGACGGGGCAAATGCCGACTTATCCGGGCGAGCCCGAGCGTCCGATTCCGACGGGCATCGAGCAGCAGACGCATCGCGTGATGACCAATCTGCAAGTCGTGCTGACGGGGCTTGGCCTCGACTGGTCAAGCGTCGTGCGGGCTGGCGCCTACTTGACTCACTTCGAGGAAGATTACGCGCGCTTCAACGAAATCTATTCGAGCTATTTTCCCGCCGATCGGCTGCCGGCGCGGACGTGCATCGGCGTGACCGCACTTGCCCGAGGTGCTCGGGTTGAGGTCGATCTCGTTGCCTTTCGATCCATTCGCTCGGCAGAGAGGTGAATGTTCGATGAGCGCGAACGGGACGGATGCGGCATTCCAGCTACGACGCAGTATTCCGGCGCGGCGGTATCGTCTGTTGGCAATCGTCGGGTTTGGTCTGTGTCTTATCATCTGGGGGATCGTCAGCGCCTCGAACGTCGTCGATCCTATTTTCCTGCCATCGCCGCTCACCGTCGCGCACACGATGGCGGAGATCTTCAGCGATCAAACAATTTGGTCGGATCTGTGGATCAGTTTCGAGCGCGTTACGATCGGTTTTTTGCTGTCGGCCATCGCCGCGCTTCCGATCGGCATTTTGATCGGTTCGTTCAAGCCAGTCGAAGCACTGATGCAGCCGGTCACGGAATTCGTTCGCTATGTTCCGGTTCCGGCCTTGATTCCGATCCTGATGGTGACGCTTGGGATCGGCGAGGAGTCGAAATGGGCGCTGATCTTCATCGGCACCTACTTCCAACTCGTGCTCATGGTCGCAGACGAGGTTCGTCGTGTGCCCTATGACTTGCTGCAAGTCGCTCAGACGCTTGGGGCGACGCAGGGCGAGATCATCCGCAAGGTTCTCTGGCGCTCGGCGATGCCAGGAATTTTCGATGCGCTGCGACTTTGCAATGGTTGGGCCTGGACGTATCTGATTGTTGCTGAACTTGTCGCTGCCAACGAAGGGCTCGGGTTTCGCATTCTGAAATTCTCGCGATTTCTGCAAACGCCGAAAATCTGGGTTTATCTGCTCTTGCTTGGTGCAATCGGATTGCTGCTCGATCTGATGTTTCGCGCACTCAACCGCAGGCTCTTCAAATGGGCGGAGAGCGGGAAATGAGTCCGATCCTGGAGGTTCAGAGCGTCTCGAAAGTCTATCGTACCGATAAAGGCAGTGTCGAAGCGCTGCAGCCGACGTCGTTCAAGGTCGATCGCGGCGAGTTTGTGACGCTGATTGGTCCCTCGGGATGCGGCAAGACGACGATGCTGTTTATCCTGGCCGGGCTCGAAGAGCCGTCTGGCGGTTATATGTTTATCAACGGCCGTCAGGCCGTCGGCCCGGGCGCCGACCGCGGCATGGTTTTCCAGAATTACACGCTCTATCCGTGGCTCACGGTCACTCAGAACATTCTTTTCAGCGCAACGCTGAAAGCCTTTCGGGAAAGCGGAGGAAGCCTGCAATCAGCGAAAGAGCGATGCGACGCGCTTCTCTATTTGATGGGGCTGGAAGCGTTTGCGGATGCTTATCCGCGCGAACTGTCCGGGGGGATGAAGCAGCGCGTTGCCATTGCGCGCGCGCTGCTTCCGCGCCCGGCGATACTTTTAATGGATGAGCCGTTCGGTGCTCTCGACGCTCAGACGCGCGAGGAAATTCAACAGTTGACAGCACTTCTCACGCGCCACGAAGGCACCACGGTGCTGATGGTGACGCATGACGTCGACGAAGCGCTTTTTCTGTCGACGCGCACGCTGGTGTTCTCGCCGCGCCCTGGACGGATCATCGACGATATCTCCGTGCCGTTCGGTGAGGTCCGCACGCTCGATCTCAAACTCGCACCAGAGTTCATCTCACTCAAGCGTCACATGCTGGGGCTTTTGAGGCACGAGTCCGACGCTCACCGCGACGATTACATGCAACGGTTGCTGCAGGCGCAGCAGCCTAACGTCTCCGATCAACTGCACAATGCACGAAAGGAAAGACAATGAAACCAGCATTCAGAGCTTTTGCTGCCGGACTTGTTCTTATGCTCTCGGTAGCCGCGTGGTCTCCAGCGCACGCCGACGCGCTGAAACCGTACAAGGTGGGCTACAACAGTTGGATCGGATACATTTCGCTTTTCATCGCGAAGGAGAAAGGCTTTTTCAAAGACGAGGGCCTGGATCTTCAGATGCAATCGTTCAGCTCGCCGGGTGACGGTCTCGCGCCCTTGCTCGCTGGTCAGCTCGATGCCCATTTCACGACCGCCGATAGCGTCATCACTGCGCTCGACAAGGCGCCCGGCCGGCTGGAGATCGTCTACATGACGGATACCTCCGCCGGCGCCGACGCCATTCTGGCTAAATCCGATATTGCGACGCCAGCGGATCTCAAGGGTAAGACGGTGGCTGCAACAGCAGGCCAATGCAACGAATTGTTGCTGCGTAAAGCGCTGACCAAATACGGACTGACGCCGAGCGATATCAAGCTGACGAACATGAACCCAGATGACGCCGGTGCGGCCTTTGCAGCCGGAAAACTCGACGCAGCCGTCACGTGGGAGCCCTGGATCACTAAAGTCCAAGGCGAGAAGAAAGGCCACGTCATTTTCTCGTCGAAAGAGGCGCCGAACCTCATTCTCGATGTCGTCGCCATCAGCGATACAACGGCGAAGGACAAATCTGACGAGACGAAGGCGTTTCTCAGAGCTCTGAACAAGGCCAATGAACTCGCCATCAGCGATCCGAAAGCAGCTTCGGAAATCGCAGCAAAATCCCTGGAACTCAAGCCCGAGGAAGTGCTCGACATGCTGCCGAAGGTGAAGCTCTATGATGCGTCCGAGAACGTCACTCAGATGAAAGGGCCGGCCATCGAGGTCGGAAAGGAGCTTGCTGCCTTCTTCAAAGAGGTGAAAGTCAACGATGGCGTCGTCGATACGTCGAACATCTTCAATCCCTCGTTCATAGGCAAATAGGCTATGGAGCCATTCTATAGACCGATACCGGCGGGCAAGGTCGGAACACAGAACACGGCTTTGCTCGTCATCGACATGGAACGCGATTTTGTCGATGGCGGTGCCGTTCAGGAGACGCCGGGCGGGCGGGCCATTGTGCCCGCCATCAACCGGCTCATCGGCTGGGCCCGTCAACATGCACTGCCGGTGATCTTCACGCACGAGATGCACAGGGCAGACCACAGCGACTACGGCATCGAGCTGGAGTTCGATCCGGTCCATTGCCTCGAAGGAACGCCGGGGTGCGAGCTGACGGACGGCTTGGATGTTCGACCGGAGGACTGGCGTATTCGCAATAAGCGGCGATACGACTGCTTTGTCGGCACCGATCTCGATCTTCTTTTGCGCTCGCGCGGCATCAAGAATTTGGTCTGTTGCGGAGTGACGACGCACTGCTGTGTCATGAGCACCGTCTATTCGGCGCGCAACCTCGACTATCGCGTAATCGTGCCCACAGACGCGGTCGCTGCCGTTTCGCCGGCACATCAGGCGGCGGCTCTGCTGTGCATGAGCGATGTGTTCGCTTATCTTTCGTCGACGGCGGCCATCGCATCATGGCCGATCGCGGCGGGAACGTTCGAGACAGGGACCGCGGTTCAAAGCCGGCATGCCGTTGCCTGAGAATGCGATGAGCGTGCAGACGACCGTTCCGGGGCTTTATGCAGTGGGCTCGCAAGGGTGCGTTTCGGCTCCGCACCGTGTGGCCGCCGAAACCGGAAAAGCGATCCTTGAGGAAGGTGGCACAGCCATCGAGGCGATGATTGCGGCGGCAGCCACGATTGCGGTCGTTTATCCGCATATGAACGGCTTGGGTGGGGATGCGTTCTGGCTCATCAAGCAGAAGGGACGCGATCCGATCGTCGTTTCGGGTTGCGGTCGAGCAGCTGAACTCGCATCCTCCGAGCGTTATTGCGATCGCGGATATTCATCCGTGCCGGTCCGCGGTCCCGATGCAGCGCTGTTGGTTCCCGGCGCTATTGCCAGCTGGCGGTCTGCGCTTGACCTTGTTCCGGAGGCGCGACGGTTGCCCTTGGGCCGCCTGCTGCGAGACGCAATAGACTATGCAGTGAATGGCTGCGACGTATCCCGCAGTCTCGCCGCTACTCTTGAGACTTTTTCGTCCGGCCTCCGCGCGATCAGCGGATTTGAGCAGGTGTTTCTGCCAAGCGGCGAAGTTCCGCGCGTCGGCGAGTGTTATCGCCAGCCTGCGCTCGGCGCGACGCTTTTGAAACTCGCAGACGAAGGACTGGACAGCTTCTATCGAGGGGCGCTGGCGCAGATCCATGCGCAGTTTCTCGAAGCAACCGGAAGCCCTCTGCGCCTTGCCGACTTCCAGTCCTACAATGCGGAGTATACCAAGCCGATCTCGACCGTTATTTCCGCGGGAACGCTTTATAATTCTCCGCCGCCGACGCAGGGGCTGGCGTCCTTGCTCATTCTCGCGATCTTCGACCGATTGGGTGTGGGATCTTCGGACGGCAGTCTCTATATCCACTGTCTGGTGGAGGCGACCAAGCGTGCATTCACCGTCAGGAATGCCAGCCTTTGTGATCCGGATTTCATGGTCGCGGCCCCGTCACAGCTTCTTGCGCCCGATGTCGTTTCGACAATGGCCGAGGCGATCGACCGCGAAAAGGCATCTCCTTGGCCCGGTCCGTCGCAGCTGGGCGGGACGATCTGGATGGGAGCGGCCGATCGGGACGGCACCGTCGTCAGCTTCATCCAGAGTCTGTTTTGGGAATTCGGCTCGGGCTTAACGTGTCCCGATACGGGTGTCGTCTTCGAGAACAGGGGCGCGGGTTTTTCTTTGGGCGATGGTCCCAACAAACTGGCTCCGCACAAGCGGCCGTTCCACACGCTCAATCCGGCGTTTGCCGAGCTCAACGACGGCCGGATGCTGGCTTATGGAACGATGGGCGGCGATGGGCAGCCGCAAACACAGGCCGCGGTTTTCAGCCGCTACGCCATATTCGGTCACGGCCTCGAACGCGCAATTGCGGAACCGCGCTGGCTGCTCGGCAAGACATGGGGCAACGATACGGTATCGTTGAAGCTTGAAGGCCGCATTCCGGTAGAAATTGAAGCTGAGCTGAAGAAAATGGGCCATAGCACGGAACGGGTTGCCGACTATTCTGAAACCATGGGCCACGCGGGAGCGGTCGTCGTGCATCCTTCGGGACCGATCGAAGGAGCGAGCGATCCGCGCTCCGACGGCGCTGCCGTGGCATTTTGATAAGCCTTATGCGTTGCTTCTGGGCGTCGGGCGAACTGGACTTTCGAAAAGGGACGCAAGCGTGACAACACTCTTTTTACGGGCCGACCCTTATCCATGGCCGCATGATGGGGATTTGCGCCCAGAGACGACGGCGCTGCTCATTATCGACATGCAACGAGATTTCTGTGATCCGAAGGGGTATCTCAGCGCATCGGGTTACGACATAGCCGCAACGCGCGCGATCGTGCCTGCGGTTGTTTCCGTCTATCAGGAAGTTCGGGCCTGGGGAGGTCTCGTGATCTTCACGCGGGAGGGGCATCGGCCCGATCTCAGCGACCTGCCGCCGCTTAAAGCTTGGCGTTCACGGCAAGCTGGAGGCGAGATCGGGACGCCGGGCCCGATGGGTCGATTGCTCGTCCGTGGCGAAAACGGCTGGGACATCATTGACGAACTGAAGCCGCAATCGGGCGATGTCGTCGTCGATAAGCCAGGCTACAGCGCGTTTTATGGAACGGACCTTGAACGCATCCTGAGTACGCGAGGGATCAGACATCTCGTCCTGACAGGTGTCACGACCGACGTGTGCGTGCATTCGACGTTGCGGGACGCCGTCGATCGAAATTATGAGTGCCTGGTGGTTGGGGATGCGTGTGCCGCAAGCATTCCGGAGAACCACGCAGCCGCGTTGCGTACGATTGCGACTGAAGGCGGTATATTCGGTGCCGTGGCCAGTTCCGCCGACGTTCGGCTCGGGTCAACACATTAAAGATTATAAGGTTGCGCGGCGGCAATCCGGGGCTTCACACGCTGCTCATCGGCTGTCCGTTTGCAATTGCCGATGGTTCTTTCAGCCATTTCTTATCGGTGAGAGTGAATGTCTGCAGTTCTGCGTTGGCGCATCGGTCGTCAATAAACAAATTACAGCTCACCTTGACGACCTAACACATTCATAGGCCGTTCAGCCTAGTCCGGCAACATGCGCGGCGCCGCGGGCGTTGTGGGGACAATGGCGTTCTCCAAAATCTGACCCACAACAGCACATTTTACGCGCCTCCTCCTAGACGTGGGATTGCGCTTTAGATCGAGCGCGTCTTCGTGCGCAGTGGAATTTTGGTCGACGATGAACAATTCCTACGGCGGACCTCCCACGGCCGCAATCAAAGCATGAATCCAGGAACGTCATGACGGACATACGCAACGCGAATAACAATCTGCCGCCCATCGCCGAGAAAGTCCAAGCTGCGCTGGCGCGCGCTGCGATCCGAACAACGATAAACTCCAAGGCCGCGTATGATGCCGCAGCAGCAAAACTCAAGGGCCTAGCGCAGCGTGGCGATGTTCCGGACGCGGATGCATCTTATGCGCGCTCGCAAGACTTCTCCGATCTGGCGTCTTATAGATCCGTGATCAAGACGCGGCAGCTGACCGACAGGTTCGGCTTTTCCGATCCCTTCTATCGCAGCTTTGACAAGTGCTCCGGCGCCTATGTCGAAGCGGAGGGTAAGACGTATGTCAATTTCGCGTCCTACGACTATCTCGGATTGAGCAGCCATCCGCATGTGGTGGCGTCGGCGAAGGCGGCCATCGATCAATATGGTACGTCCGTTTCGGCAAGTCGGATCGTCGCCGGAAACCGTCCAATCCATTGTCATTTAGAGTCGGAACTCGCGGCACTTTACGGTACCGAGGCGGCGCTTACGTTCGTGAGTGGCCATGCGACGAACGTCACGACGATCGGGACGGTTCTCGACGGCGATGACGCGATCTTCTGCGATGAGCTCGTGCACAATAGCGTTCATGTCGGCGCGACGCTGTCCAAAGCACAGATCTTCACGTTCCGTCACAATGACCTTGGCTCTCTGGAATTTCTTCTGCGGCAGCACAGGAGCAATTTCAGGAACGTGCTGATCGCAGTAGAGGGACTTTACTCGATGGACGGCGATGTTCCGGATCTGCCATCGCTGATTGCCCTTAAGCAGCGTTACGGTTGTTGGTTGATGGTGGATGAAGCGCACGCGCTGGGCGTTCTTGGAGATCGTGGATGCGGGAGTGCCGAATATCATGCGATCGATACCAAAGACGTCGATATCTGGATGGGAACTCTGAGCAAGACGCTGGCTGGCTGCGGCGGGTATATCGCGGGCAGCGAGGCTCTGATCACCATTTTGAAGTACAGGGCGGCTGGTCAAGTTTATTCCGTCGGTATGGCACCGGCCGTCGCCGGAGCGGCGCTCGCTGCACTCGACGTTTTCAAAGCGGAGCCTGAGCGCGTCAAACGCGTCCGGGAGAACGGGCAGCTTTTTCTCGAGGAGGCGCGGCGCCACGGCCTCGATACTTGCACGAGCGAAGGATTTTCGATTGTCCCGGTCATGGTCGGTGACACGATCGCAGCCGGAAAATTGACCGATCGCATGTTCGCATCCGGCATCAATGTGATGCCCATCATCTATCCGGCCGTGCCGCTCAAAGCAGCACGGTTGCGGTTCTTCATTACCGTCAATCATTCGAGTGACGATATCCGGCGTGCGGTTTCGATCACTGCGGAGCAACTTCGGAAAATTAGATAGTTCGATTGGCGCGCGTCTCGGCAGTCATCTCGCCGCCGAGACGCCGCGGCAATATCCATTGTTGTCAATAGGCGATTTCAGATGCGGCGTGGCCACTCCTTATTTGAGCAGTGTGCGGATAAATTCCCGCGTGTTATTCCGACTTTCGATTTCAAGAGTGAATTGTCGGACTTTCTCCGTTTTTGGGAGATGTTCAGTGTGCTGTCGTAAAGTTGCAACGGCGTGGGATATTTGCGCTGGAATTCATTGTCCAGGAATTAGTCCTATTTCCTCTCCTTGCTACCAGCCGATAGCAATGGAGCGTCTGAAGTATGTCATCGGGTCAAGCAAAATAACCGACGCTAACGAACGTCGAAGCTAAACGACCGGGATCGGCGAGCGCCTTTACCGGAACTATCAAAAAAAAGCAGAGCGGTGTCTGGCGCAGGGTCCCTGCGCTGGGAGGGGGAAATCATGTCCTTAGCGAACGTCAAACCCTAGCTCCCGACGCCGGTTCATCGCCGGGGTTGGATCCATAAAGAAGAACGACAACATCCGGCCAGAATGTCTGCGCCGGAAGGGGAGAGGTCATGTCTATTTCGGTTCACCGCATTCGCAGCTCGTCTTCGCGATTTTTATTGGGATCGCTCGCGGCCGCTTTGAGCATGGGCGTTTCGCACCAGGCGTTGGCGGCTTGCACGGCAAGTCCGACCTCGGGGATCACCGTTGATTGCGAAGGTGTCAGCACGAATTCGAGCCCGTTGGTCAATACCGGTACAAACCCTTCGACATCAGGCGACGGGGGCAACGCTGCGGTGAACCTTGCTCCCGGATCGGTCTTCACGAATTTGAGCACCATCGATGTCTATATGGCGGATGGACCCAACAACACCGCGGGCACATCTGGTTTCCAGAGAACACGCCTTTATGGCGTTTCGGGCTCCGATGAAGGCGATTATGAAGTCTTCAACTCAGGCACAATCACCGTTACGCATTCGGGCGTCGGTAGGCTCTGGGGTGTCGCTGCCAACGGCGATACTGAGAGTATGGAAACGACGAACAGCGGAACGATTCAGATCGTTCGCGGTCCGATAACGCTCGGTACGGTTTCCGCAATTTCTCTCACGGCACATGCCGCAGCGCTTGGCAATCAGAGTCTCGATGTGGCTGCCTCCGTCTATAGCGAGGAGGAAGTCGAGTCTGACACGATCACCAACAAATCTAGCGGCATAATCAAGGCGACTGGCTTACTCACCGCAGGCATCTACAGCCGGGCGGGGGATGCAACGATCGTCAATGACGGACAAATCATCCAGACGACACCCGCGCAGGGCTTCGCGATCGCCAAGGTCTCGGATTCGGGCGAGGTCCGGACGCTCGATCTGACGAACAGCGGGACGATCACGGGCGATATTCTGGCGGTCGGAGGGCAGGCGCAAAGGTGGTGGGCTCTTTCGAATGGCCTCGGCGGGACGATCGATTCTCGGCTGAGCATCAACAGTCAGTTCGGTGCGGTAGATTCCACGATCGACAATACGGGAACGATCACAGGCAAGATCTACTACGGCAACGGTGAGCACGTCCTGACTAACGCTAAAGGCGCGACGATAACCGGTGACATCGACGTCGATCAGCGCATTCAAGTGCTCACGGGGCGGACGTGCACCGTCGGAAACGATGGGTGCTTCGCCACGGCGACGACCACGGGCACGACGGTTGTCGGCAATCCCACCGCCGAGGAACTGAACGAGAATTCGGCTTCCACGATTACAACCGGTGCGGCGAGCGGCTCGACCACAACGTATACGCTCAGCATGTGGGGGGCAAAATCGTTCACCTTCGACAATGCCGGCACCTATGTCGGCAATCTGACGGTGGAAACGCAAGGATCCGGAACTGTTGGGGCGATCGGTATACAGGATAGCGAAGTCAACATTCTTCCGCATATTTTCGGCGGCGGCGGCGCGAGTGCCAATACGGCGAGCGGCGCCGGGACGATCGCTCTGATCGACGGCACCTTGAAGATCGCCGACGGCATCGTCAACGGCACCGGCGGCACGTCGTCAATTGCGCGCACGACGACAATAGCGCCGGTTCTGGACGGGACCGTTAAAAGCGGGGAGTGGTATACGGTTGCGAGCCAGCTTTACGGCTCGGATCTGCCGACTGTGGAAAACACGGCGCTCGTTACATGGGACGCGCAGAAAAACGCAAGCGGCGCACTGGTGATCGGGTCGGACGTTGCTGACGCGTCCAGTATTTCTGGAATCTCCCGCCCTGGAGCCGCTGCCATCAACACGCTTATTGCAAGCGGTGGTGCTGGATCGGATCCGACACTCAATGCGCTGGGCGGCGCGGTCGAAGGGCTTACGGAGCAATCCGACGTCGCCAAGGCCGGGGCCCAGCTTGCTCCCGAGACGACGTATGCGACGCAGCAGTCGGCGATTACGTTGAACAATGTCATCGGCCAGCACATCGATACCCGATTGAACGGTGTCGGCGCGACGGGCGTTTCTCAGGGATATAGCAACGGCCCCTATGGGCTCGGCATGAAGCCCTCGCAGGACGATCCCAACCGCATGAGCCTCGGCGGCAGCCTCAAGGACGACGACGGCGTCGTCATCGCTCCGCGGAGCGCCGCACTCTGGGGACAGGCGTTCGGTGCCGGCCTCAATCAAGACGGCCGGGAGCAAGTGGACGGTTATGATGCGCGCATCTACGGCTTCATCGCCGGCTACGATAACTGGATTTCTCCGAACGTGCGCTTGGGCGTCGCGGGCGGCTACGCCAATACCAACATCGACGGAGACGGCAACACGACAGCAAACAACACCGGCATCGACAGCTATCTGATCGAAGCGTATGGCGCCTTCAAGGGCGATGGCTGGTACGCGACGGGTCGCACAGGCTTCACTTGGCACGACTATGAGACCACGCGTTACCTGACAGTTCCCTATGGCGACCGGGCCAGTGGAAACCACGACGGCGATCAGTTCAATGCTGCCATCGAATTCGGGGTTCCGCTCGCGCATGCCGGGACCGTGATTACGCCGGTTGCGGGCTTGACCTATTCGAGACTGCATCAGGATGGCTATTCCGAAACGAGCGACGGCGGCATGGCTCTCGCGGTCGACAGCCAGAACAACAACTCACTGGTGTCGAGTCTCGGTCTCAAGGGTCTCGTTCCGATCGCGGACGGCACAGTCGTCGAAGGTCGCGCGCTGTGGCTGCACGAATTCCAGGACGACGCGCAAGTCGTCAACGCCAGCTTCGCGGCGGGCGGGGGCACCTTTACGGCTGCAGGTCCCGGCGTCGGGCGCGACACGGCTGATCTCGGCATCGGGATGCTCGCTCAGATCGGCGGGGGTACCACCTTTGAGATCAACTACGATGCCAACGTTCGCGAGGATTATCTCGCCCACGTCGGCTCTGCCCGGCTCGACGTCCACTTCTGAAGTTGCATTCATCCCGTCGTTGCCTTGGGGATCGCGAGACTTCGCGATCCCTTTTTCGTTTGGGATGCGAACGGTGAGGGCGTTTTGCGATTTCAGCTAGGTGCGTTGCTTCAGCCATTGGAATGCGCCGATTGCGATCAGTATCGTCGCCGGCGGGGTCATGGCGGCAAAGAGGAGCCCGAGTCCGATCGGGTTCGGGTCCGGGTCGCCCCACAGTCCGATTTTGGCCGCGAGGATAACCGCCAGGAGCGGCGTAGCACCGATGACCAGCATCGCTAGGCCGAGTTTCAATAGGCGAGGCAAAGTTCGGAACTCCATCTGCTATCGATGGCGCGACTCGATGAGGTCGCGGGCATTCTAGTCTTTAAGAGCAATTTTGGCAGTCTACTGAGGACGGCGGGCAAACTTTCCCGCGCTTCGGGGTTCAGAGACGCAGCGCTGCTCTAAACGCGGTTCATTTCTCGGATTTGTGTGTCTGCTCAGGCACTCCGATCTCGTTACGTGAAGGAATACCTCTGATCTTTACACTGAGAATCTCGACCCATAAGGGCGGCGCTGATAAAGCATTGGCGGGAGTGCTGTTTCCGCGTCGTAGTCTGTCGCATCGCGTATCTGAAGTCGTTGCCATCGGCGCGGGGATATTCATTTATGCGCAAGCACCTTCCACATATCGGAAAAGTCGGAATTTTCTCCGCCGGTCTGGCGGCGGCGTGCTCGCCTGTCGCGATGGCGCAGACGCTTCCGTGCGGCATGCCCTCGACAGCAGGTGGTTCGGGGCCGCCTTCGATATCGGAAACGGAAACCTCGACAACGCAGGTTCTTGAACAGATTCGCAGGCGCGTGCAGGCCACGCAGCAGCAGCCTGTTTTAGCGTCAAATACAACTGAAGCGGCGCCGGGCAGTTCGTCGGCGACGGCTGTCGAGCAGCAGGCTACGACGTCGGGAGTGCAGGCTCAGTCTACTGGTAACGCTGCGACGCTGAAATCCAAGAAGGCCACTTCCGGATCGACGTACGAGGAGCCGTCGGGCTATCCGAGATACGCGAGCCTGAAGGATTACGGCTCGGCGACAGATGCGATTTATGACGGACAAAACATCCGTAGCACGGCCGTATGGGCGCAAGGCTTCGGCGGCTACGAGCATCATAGCAACCTCGCTCCGGGCGAGCAGGAGAACCCGAGCCGTAACCAGGTCACCGGCGGCGGCATGGGCGGCATGGACTGGACCGTGGTCAAACGCGGAGAAACGCTGCAGGCGTTTCAGGTCGGTGTTTTTTCGGGTTTCAGCGAGACGAACAACAATTTTTCCGACACCAGCTTCACCGGTTCGGTGAATTCGTTGGGGACGACAAACAACGTTGATTTCACGCGCAGCAATAACAGCCAAGACGTAAACGGGCCATTCGTCGGCGCTTATCTGGCCTACGCTTACGGCGCCTGGACTTTCGATGCCGCATTTAAAGCCGATTTCTTCGACCTGTCGCAGCGCAGCTCGCTGACGGCTGCGGTCGATCCGACATGCGGAATCCCGGGCAATGTGCTCAACGGTTTCCAGCACGGCAGCGCTTCGGTTAACGATTACATCATCGCGGGCGAGGCGTCGCATCGCACGCCACTCAGCACCACCAGCTGGATCGAGCCGACGTTTGCAATTCGATTTACCGCCACCAATTTCAGCGGCGACACGAACTCTGCGACCTTCGGGGAGGCCAACAACACCAGCTTGGGCATAACCAACGGCACGCTGGGCCTGGACGACGGCACGTCGCTGCGGTTGCAAGGCGGCGTTCGCTATGGCGAAGTTTGGAAATCGCCGCAGGGCTATCTGCTGACGACGACGGTCGGAGCATTCATTTATAGCGACGTGCTAATCACCGGCTTCGAGAGCAAGTCAGGGATTGTCGCCCCTGGCGGTGCATTGACGACGGTCGGGCCCGTGGACGAAGGAAAGATCCGGGGTCTCGGCCAGTTCACCAGTCAACTCGACGTCGGCAATGGATTATCATACCTCGTCATGACGGAGGTTTATGGCGGGGAAGATGTCGTCGGCGTCGATGGCGAGCTTGGCGTGCGCTATCACTGGTAGCCGTGAGGCTTTATCAACCTCCCTCGCCGACGACAGAGAACGGCGCCCAGAAAGCCGGATAGGCATTCCATAAATCGGCGGTGGCAACTGGTTTACGGTCGATCTCGGCGAGCATCGCCTCGCGCAGGGCCTCGGCGCGTCCCATCGACTTGTTCTTGCTTTTGATTGCGAAGGTCGCCGTCGTAAGCCGCGCTGCGGATTCCGATTCAACGCGCCAATGCGACACCAAAAGGGCCCGTGCGCCGGCGTGGAAAAAAGCCTTGGCGAGGCCCGAGAGAGCTTCTGCGCCGGGCTTTGAATCTGCGGAGGCGGTATTGCATGCTGCGAGCACGACCCAATCGGCATTCAGCTTCAAATCCTCGGAGATTTCGGAAGCGGTGAGGAAGCCGTCGTCGTAGGCGTCGGGATGTTCCGGTCTCGACAACACGAGGGCGGGCTCGTCCAGGGTTCCCTTGAGGTCGTCGGCGACGAGGCCGTGGGTTGCGAAATAAACGACATTGTAGATCGCGAGATTGGATTGCTTAACGCGCGTCTCGGTGGCGTTCGGGCCGAGTTCGAGGTCATCATTCGCGGCGCCTAAGTCTTTTGCGACGGCGCGAAGTTCGGTCTCCGTTGTCGGAAGCTCTTCGAGGCGGTCAAAAATCTCGTTCTCGGCAAGGATCTCGCGCGGGCTCCGGCTCAATCCGCGTGTCTGCAATTCCGCGAGTTGCAGTGAAGCCGCCGAATTCGCGTTGGAGGCGACGCGCTTTTTGAGGGCTGGGTTTCCGAAGCCGATCATCGGTTTCGTCGTCGCCGCGGCGAGGCCTAGTTGGCGCAACGAACGCAGGCTGTTGACCGACGGAAGCACCGACAGGGAATGGTCGCGAATGAGCCAGTCGGCGTCGTGATAAACGCCGAGCTGCTCGAGCTTGGGCTGTGGCGTTCCTGGTTTTTTGGTGATCAGCACCTGAAACGGCAGGCTGGTCAATGCGCCGGACGGCACGATGATGAGGTGCGATTTATCCTTGAACACGCTTTCGAGCGGCTGGAGGAGCTTGGCATAAAGCTCGTAGGACAAGCCGAGATCGAACAGCGCTCCGCCGTTGCCAATTCCGGCCTTCAGATCCTCGGTGTCGAGCGAGGGTCGCAGCGATTTGACTGACGACGATAGCCAGTCGCGGGAGGTTTCGACCTTTTGCCACGCTGCGTGATCGCGCGATATCGCCCAGACGAACGTGAAGTCGGGTCCCGAGGCGATGCTGATCAGGGCTTCGTTGGGCTTCAAAAGTTGGCGCGCGGCGTCCACGCCGACGGCGTCCGGCTTCACGAGTTCGAAGTATTTCGGAAAGCCCTTTTTCAGAGCGGCATCGATTTCGACGCGGCGTGCCTGCAGCTTTTGCATGTCGCGGCGCGTGTCAGGATTTCGCTTTTCCGGCGGGCGGCCGAGGTCGTCGCTAAACTGGCGTTCGAGCGCCGAAAGCATAGCGTCCTGTTCGTCGCGTTCGCGCACCAGATCCTGGAGCGCCGGATCGTGCGTCGCGAACCTCGCTGCCATCTTCGCGACTGCGGAGGCGGCTTCGCTTTGTTCGGCGTTTTGTCCGAGCAGGAAGCTCTCGGACAAAAGCTTGTCGGCCTGCGCCTTGTCCGAGACGGCCTCGGCCAGCAGGTCGAGATGATGATAAAAGTATTCCTGATCGCTCGCCGTTATGTCCCCGCCCTGAAGCCGGATCTTGGTCGCTCTCCGCATCGCGTCGAGCGCTTCGGCAAGGCGGCCTTGGCCGTCGAGTGCGCCCGCCAGAAGGCTAAGCGTATCTGCGATTTTGGAAGATGCGGGCGCCAATGCCGCTTCGCGGATTGCGAGGGCTTCGCGGAATTCGGCTTCGGCTGCCGAATATCGCTTGAGTTCTAGATCGGTCATGCCTAGGCCGAGGAGGGTGCTGGCGATGTCGGGATGATTGGCGGGCTGGGATTTTCGGCGCATTTGCAGTGCCTCCTCGAACCGCGTTTCGGCTGCCGAGAACTTTCCTTGATTAAAGAGATTGGTGGCGAGCTTGCTGATCACCCCGGCGATTTCGGGGTGGTTGGCGGTTTGCGAATTGCGCCTGATCTCGAGCGCTTTTTCGAGAAGATGCTGGGCGGCGACGAACTTGTCGCCGGCGGGATCGAGTTCCATGGCGCCGGCGAGATTTTGCAGACTGGAAGCGATCAGCGGATCGTTCGGCGGCAGGCTGCGCGTACGGATTTCCAACGCGCGGTTGAGAAGCGGCAGAGCGTCTTCGAGATGACCCTCGCCCTTATATAATTGCGCAAGATTGTTGAGTGTATCGGCGATCGCGGGCGAATTCGGCGGCAGGTTTCGTTCGCGAAGGTCGAGGGCCTTCAGATAGAGCTGTTCGGCTTCGGTCGTGCGACCGGTTTCGGCGCGGTTATAACCGAGGTTGTTCAGGCTGGTGGCGTAGTCGGCGGGGCGCGCCGGGGTAACTTTGGAATAAATGTCGACGGCCTGCTCATAGAAGGGCGTCGCGCCGGCGCGGTCGCCCAAGACGCTTTTCAGAAAGGCGATCCAGGAAACGGCGACGGCGTGATCTGGGGAAATTCCGTTGTTCGCGGCGCTTGTCTGCTTTTCGAGGGCGATGGCGGCGGTAAGCGCGTCGTCATACTTGGCGGCGGCCGCGAGTGCGGAAATGGTGGCGGACGTGTTTTCGGTCGCGCGCGCAACGGTCGCGACGGTTGCCATGAGGGCGATGATCAGAAAACGGATAAGACCGTGCATCGTTCGATCGGGCCAAAATTTCTGGAGCAGACTGTCACAGATTTATGCGGCTTGATATGTTGTTCGACTGTAACGTCGGGTACAGCCATTATTTCTGGATCGGTTAGAATTAACCTATGCTGGCTGGCGTATGCGCGAACACTTATCTTCGTGCCAATGTGCCTGCCGTGAAATCGTGCCTCTGAGCGATTGCAGGAGAAATTCATGAAAGGCCGTGGTTTTCGTCATTTCGCTTCGGCGCGGGTGGCCGTCGCTTCGGTATGTGCCATTTTTCTGCTGAACAATGCGGTCGCTTTCGGCGACCAGGCGTCGGTTCCGAGCGCCGACAGTCTTATTTCCGCGCTGAAAGCCAAGGGACCTTCTCGCAGCCTCACGACCGGCGCCGACAGCGCGCTGATCAAAGCCTTGAAAGAGAAGACGTCGCGAGGAATTGCCATTTCATCGGAAGAGCGCGATCGGTTGGCGGAGGTCGCGAAGTCGTTGCCGACCTACGACATGGAAATTCCGTTCGATCTCGATTCAGCGGAGATCACAGCGCGTGCGCGTCCCAATATCGAGGCGCTGGGGAAAGCTTTGCAGGACAATCAGCTGAAGGGCGCGAGCTTCCTGCTGGCGGGGCACACCGATGCCTCCGGCACGGTTCCCTATAATCAGGCGCTGTCGGAACGTCGGGCGGCTGCGGTGCGGAAAGCACTGATGAGCGAGTTCCATCTGACCGATGAACAGTTGATCGCGGTTGGATATGGCCCGCAGCACCTCAAGAACCCAAAAGAGCCGGACGCCCCGGAAAACAGGCGGGTTCAGATCGTCAATCTCGGCGAGTGAGGCAGCGGCTTTCGCCGGTCAATTCGTCGCCAGTCGCTTGAGCCCTGCCTCACTTGATTCCAGCTTGGGATTGATCGACAGCGCTTTCTTGAAATCGCTGATAGCCGCATTTTTATTTGCGAGCCGTTCCTCGATATGGCCGTGGGTGTCCCAGGCATCGGCTTTTCCGGGGATGAGCGTTATTGCCTTGTCGGCGTCCGCCAGGGCGTCGTTTGTGCGACCGGTCGTGTAGTAGGCCCACGCCCGGTTGTTGAAGGCATCGCCGTTGTTGCCGTCCTGCGCGATCGCCTCGGTGTAGTCGGTAATCGCTTCAGGGACCTGCCCCTTGATGAAGTAAGCGGTGCCGCGGTCGTTATAGGCTTCGGACGTTTTGGCGATTTCAATGGATTTTGTCAGCGCTGCAATCGCTTCGTCGAGCTTGCCCTGTTTGCGCAGCGCGTAACCTAGCTTGGCGTTGGCCAGCGCTAGATCAGGCCCCTGGATGTCGGTCGCCGAAGTCAAACGCTGGCAGGCGTTGAGCGCGGTTGCGGTGTCTTCGCTCCGGCACGCCGCCCATTGTGCCGATCGAAGGCGAAGAAGCTGCGCAACGTCCTGGTCGTCGGATGCAGTGACCGGCGGCGGCGCAGTGGCCGGCTTCGCATCTTCGGGCGGCACGGTGGCGACTTTCGGATTCGGCGTGGTAGATGGCGGTGCAGCCGCTTCAGCCGGCGGTGTTGGGCTCGCCGCTGCGGGTTCTGATTGAGCCTTGGCCGATTGGACTGGCGGTGGTTCAGCGGCAGTCTGAGGTTTCGGCGGTGTGGCAACGGCGGCGGTGTTCAACGGTGTCATTGCACCGGAAAGATATGCGATGCCCGCGCCCGCGGCGACGGCTAGAACCAATCCCACGATGGCGGCCCAATAGCCTGGAAGGAAATTTTTATAAGGAGCGCTCGCGCTGCTGTTGGGAAGCGGTTCGGCGGCGCCCGCGAGGCCGACACCCAAAACATGGATCGGATTTGGAATGTTCTTGACCGTATGCCAGCCCATGTCGGCGTAGTTCGCGGAGAGTTTGTTCGACACGGACTCGTGAAGGCTTTTGGAAATGCAAATGCCGCCGGGCTTCGCCAGCGTTTGCAGGCGCGCGGCGACGTTGACGCCGTCGCCCAGAAGATCGCCGCCGTCTTCGACGACATCACCGATCGTCATACCCATCCGGAAGAGCATCTGGCGGCTTGGCGGATAGGCAAGGTTCCGCGTTCGCAGGCTTTCTTGGATATCGATCGCACATCTCAAGGCCTCCACGGCGCTGGGGAATTCGGCCAGGATGGCGTCGCCGGCGGTATTGAAGATGCGCCCCTTCGATTGCGCGACGAGATCCTGGAAGACGCTGCGGCAGACGGCGAGGCGTCTCAGCGTTTCCTCCTCGTCTTCGGAGATGAGCCGGCTATATCCGGCGATGTCGGCAGCAAGAATGACTGCGATCTTGCGATTCAAGTTCAATCTCCGGCGAGACAACTCAGGAAAGGCATATGCAATTCTGTTTAGGGCGCAGGCGCCTTTTCCCGAGCATACAGGCTGGGTGCGAAAGAGAGAAGGCGGAGCGAGGGAATGGTAAGGCTGCCGCAGCCGGAACTTCTTGGCGGATTCGCGCGTTTCAGGGCCGAGCTACCGAAGGAGTTTGTTATGGACGGGAAATCGTTTCTGATCGGTGCGTTGATCGTGGCGCTCTTGGCGGGCGGCTATTTCTATTACGACAGCACGCGTTCGCAGGTAAAAATCAACGCCGACGGCATCAAGGTTCAGGCGGAATAGAACGATATTGAAACGTGCACTGTTGATTGTAAATGCGGCGGGCTTTCGGTCCGCCCTTTTTATTGCCCTCGCGTGAAACAAATTGACGGGCAGGCGGCACTAATGAATTCCGAGTTGTGTGCCGATCCAATTCAACATCGCGCTATTATTGAAGGCGACGTCGAACGCAAGAATAGCGAAGATCACCACGATGGCTGTGAGCAGTCGAATGTCATCCATGCTGGGCAAAACGCGTTTTCCAGCGGGATCGTTCCAATCCGGCCGGCTCGAAACTTCATTCGGTAAGCTTGTTGGAAAGCGATCCGATATTGGATCGACCGGCGGTCGTGGAAAACCTAATGCTCGCCGATTTCATTTCTTTTGCCGTCCATTTAAATGTCCAGCAATATTGGCCATTTACCGATTTTGGCGAATTTCACTTCATTCCCGGCTAACCACGGCGCAATACCGTTGTCGCGACTTTCCCAATTCGGCGTAGATTCCGGGAACACTGAAGCAAACAGGAGTTCCCCGCATGTCGAAACGTATTGCCCTTGGCGCCGCAATGGGAATTGCTGCGCTCGTGTCCGTTCCAGCTGCGTCTCAAGCGCACTGCTTCGGATACAAGCATGTGAGATCGGAAGTAACTGCCGCCGTTGACGGCACGACGACGTTCGTCAGACGCGTCGCGGATCGGACTGAAAAGTTCGGTCATCGTCTTTTCGGCTGGCTGGATTGCAAGAAGATCTAAAGTCGTCGAACCAGGCGGTCTTTCAGCGGGCCGCCTGACCGCCCTAATAGCGCGATCGTTCGGTTCACCGGACGAAGCACCTTCCTGAATAGTAGGTGTTTGACGCGGAAAGAGCAGCGGGCGAGGCGACCATCGCCTCGCCGCCCGGCACTGGTTACGCAGCGGGGAGCAGTCAACCAGCACCGTACCGGGACCGACAGTTGTGTGTCGGTCTCGGGTTCCGTCTGTGGTGCATGGATGAGCCGTTATCCCGCCCGGATCAGCCCTGGCGAGAGGATGCACGGGGGATGGTTTCCAAGTTTTAAACTTAAGGAAGTTTTGCGAGCATTTGCTCGAATCGCCGAAATTTTCGTAGTGCTTTCTGATTAATGCTCAATACGGGCCTTTAGTCCAAGTGGAGCATGGCCATGTGGGGCCTCGCGAACAGGAAATCGCGGGCAGCCGTTCGCGTGAGGCATTCGGAGGCTGTTCAGGTGCGCTGCGAATTCATGTATCAAGACTGGTGATGGGGATGGGGTTCCCCCGATAACCGCCATGGTGGCTGATGACTTCTGATGCAACGCTTCTCTCAAGGAAGCGGTCGGCGTTCGAATGCTGAAAGGATGTCACCGATGGATTTTGCTACTTGCCTGGTCGTCATGCTCGGAGGCGCTATCGGAACATTCTTCCGATATGCCATCTCGCTTCTTGCTCTCCCCATCAGCAGCGAGTTGCCCTGGGGCACGATCATCATCAATATCCTCGGGTCTTTTATCATCGGCTTTTTCGGCACTCTGACGCTCGCGCACGGCCGATACCCAGTGAGTGAAGAACTGCGCATGTTCGTTATGGTCGGAATCTGCGGAGGATTTACGACGTTCTCCTCGTTCAGCCTGCAGACGCTGGATCTGTTCAGAGCGGGGGCGATCGGCAGGGGGATGCTCAATGTCGGGCTTTCGGTCGTGCTTTGCGTCGTCGCGGTGGCGGCGGGGCACGCGATCGCGGCCTACTTCAACGGCGGCGAAACGGCGATTGCGCAGACGACCATGGAAGAAGACGCCTGACGAAGACTGGCGAGCGTGCAGCGAAGGCCGCTAGCGGAGTACGCGCGCCGCCAGCGCCTTGGCGACGAGATGCGGCTTGATTTGATGCACGGCCGTCGTCGCTTTGCCCGAGAAGATGAATTGCAAGACGAGAGATTTGGTCTCGTCTGTCAGTTCGAATTCCAGGCCGAAACCGTTCTGAGTTGTCCGGCGGATGCGCGCATCGACATCGATGCCGGCGAAGCGGACATTGACGGTGCTTCCGATCGGTAGCGGAGCGCGGCCGAGCAACTGCATGCCACTCACGGATATATCGGATGCCTCGTACTTGCGCGTCGCTCCCTCAGTCGTGAGCTCGACAGGGACGCGGATATCGAACCGTTGCCCTGCGCGGCGCTGTTGTTGTTCGCTGCAGACGTAGCAGCAAAGGGTCAGAACGACGATGTTATACCAGCTCCAGAACAGGGCGATCGTGGCCGATTCCGAGGGTTGCTCATGTTGGTCGACGAGGAATGTGGTGACGATGCCGAGCATCGTCAAAAGGAGCAGGGTGCAGAAAATCCGTAGCAACGGCCATTGCAGAAATTGCTTGCTGCGGTCGCCGCCTTTAGCTGTGACCTTGAATTTTTGCCCCTTCGGCTTGAGAAGCCCGGATACCACGGCCTTCAGGACGTCGGTGGAGCACAGCATCTGGTAGAGATCTGACATCAACGGAAGTACGCGGCCTTCCGTCAGCCACGTGAAGATCGCCCACTGCGCGATAAGGAATGGCGCCAGATACCAGATCGCGTCGATGACGTTGGCATGGACGGCTTCAATTCCGAACAGAAGATAGAGCGCAGGCACGATCACGCCCAACACTCGAAACAGGTGTGTCGCAGACCAATGCAAGAAGGTTTCGCAGAGCATGATGCGGTCGACGAGGGGTAAGCCGTTGTGAAAGCGGAGGGGACCGCTTGGGCCGCGGCAAATCTGGACGAAGCCGAGCGCCCAGCGGCTGCGCTGGCCGCTATATTCCGCCAATCCCTCGGGGGCGAGGCCGAGTGAGAGAACTTCATTGAGATAGACGGTCTGGAAGCCTTTCTCGCGAAGGCGAAGCGAGACGAGGTAATCTTCGGTGACGGAGTCGGTCGGGAAACCACCGATGCTTTGCAGCGCGTTGAAGCGAATGACTGACGAAGTGCCACAGCAGAATGCGGCGTTCCAGGCATCCTTGGATGCCATAACGATATCGAAGAAGAAGCGCTGCTCGTCCGGCCAGACGCGGGTGAGCGCCAAATTGCTTTGGACGGGATCGGGATTGAAGAAGTGCTGCGGCGTCTGGACGACGCCGACGTCGGCGTCGAGTGCCAGCGATACGGCGCGCGTCAGGAATTGAGGGCGCGGGACGAAATCGGCGTCGAGGATCGAGATGAAATCGGGCTTGTCATCGAGCGCCGCGAGCTTTTTCAAGGCAGCGTTGATGTTCCCGGCCTTGGCGTGAGCATTGTCGCTGCGGGTGAGGTAGCCGACGCCGTGGTGGTCGCAGAGTTCCTTTAGCCAAGCTCGGCGGCCATCGTCGCAGACCCAGATCCGGAAATTGGGATAGTCGAGCGCGCGCGTTCCGATGATCGTGCGTTCGAGAATGGTCTCGTCTTCGTTATATGTGCAGATCAGGACATCGACTTTTGGCAATGTCGGCATTGCGCGCAAACGTTCGACATTGCGGTTGGCGTCTGCCGTGCGATTGCGGGTTCGGGTCAGGAAGAGCTGGGAGGCGGTGGCGCCAACCATCGTCAGCGCTTCGACTGCGGTAAAGATCGTGCCGGTGATGAAGTTGATCGGGTGGTCGATCGAGGGAATGGTCTCGAAGAGGCGCCAGGACATATACCGCCAGCCGAGCGCTATGCCGATGAGGATGGCGACGGCGCGAACGATCGTGTTGTTGCGGTTGACCCAGGGCAGCACTGCGGAGGCCAGCAGCGCGATGATGAGTCCCGGCAGCAGCGCGTCGAGATAGCCAATTCCCGCGACTGAAGTCATGGCGGCGCCGTCAGTTCAGGCTGTCGGCAAGGCTGCTGCCGCCGGCGAATTTCACGAGGCCTGCGCGTCCCACCCTGCAATCGAGTGTTTTCGTCAGCTCGGGAAATTTGAGGCTGACGTGGTAGGGTTCGCGTGACAGAGCGCTCTGGTGAATTGCCGCGTTGGATTCAATGGCGGCGAGACCATTGAGGCCGACGACGTAGCCATGCAACTCCGGACCGCCGTCGCGCGGTGTAAACGTAGCCGGTTGCCCGATCGCCAGGCGTTCATAGGCCGTTTCGGTGACGCTTGCGGTGACGATCGCGCTGCCGCAATCGAGGAGCTTCATCAGATCCTGGCCGGCATTGACGTGCTCGCCCGGGGCGGTAAGCATTTCCCAGACGCGGCCGTTCACGGTCGAATGAATGTCGGCCTCTGACAGCTCACTTTGACGGGCCTTCTCGATGGCGATCGCGGAATCCATTTCTGCCAGTTGCGACTTGCTGCCGGTCAGGCGCGCATCGACATCCGAGAGTTCGAGCGACACTTCCATCTTGCGCTGGGCCGACTGCGGCGTATCGTTGTAGCTATCGCCGACGAACGTGCCTTCCTTGGCGGCGTTGAGTTCGACGAGAATGCCTTTCTTGTATTCGTTCTTCGCCTGGATGGCTTGCTTGGCAACGCGTTCGTCGCCTTCGGCCTTATCGAGCGTGGCTTGGCTGCCGGCATCGGTCTGGCGCAGGGAAGTAGCCCGTTTCAACGATTTAGAGGCGACCGAATACTGTGCTTCGGCGGCCGCGATATCGGCGTCGGCCTCGCGAACACGTTGGTCGAGCTGCTCGATACGGCCGAGCCGAAATCTCTCCTGCTGCCTGGTGAGTTCTTGCAGGCTGCTCTCCAAAATCTGCTTTTTGGACTGAAGAGCACCGACGGAGGTCTGCAACTGATTGCGCTCTCTGATCAGATCGGTGAGGTGAACGGAGTTGGCGCGCGGATTGCGGATCGTCAGGATGTTCTGATCGGCGCGGAACAGGCTTCCGATATCCGTTCCGGCCTGATTCATCGAGACTTCACCTTCGATCGGTGCCCTGATCGTAATGATCCGGGCGTTGACGACCGCTTCGGCACTCGTTGTGGCGAGAAGGCGCTGGGCCGGAAGCCAGCCCAGTGCAACGGCAATCGCAATCGCGGCGAGGGACTTCAAGACTGTCTTCAGTTTGACGCCCGAACGCGGCACAACAATCGGCGCTGGGTTGGGCTCGGCGGCGACTTCCGGTTCTAGGGTCGGCGGCGTGTGTTTTGCCGGATCGGGCGTTTGCCATTCGGTAACCGCCGCCTCCAGATATGCGAGCTGGGCGGGGGCGGTGAAATCGGTCTTGGGACTGGCGGGAGCGCCATCGCCGGGCCCGGTCGGGATCGACGGTTCAGAGTCGGCGCGCATCTTCGCGCCACGGGCCAGCGGAGATCGGCGTTCAACTGTATTGGACAAAGCGGCACCCGCGCTAACGACACTACGGTAAGCGCGATGCTAACTTGGAGATATAAATTAAAGCTGCTCGAATGTGTAAATTCGGTATTAAAACTGGTTCGAATAAAGACGATTTGGACTTTTGTAGACTGCGGCGGCCGGACGCAGATTATCGATCAAAAGCGGGGGCCGTTACGTCCTGGCTCAAATGCGGGTTTGAAGGGGAATTAGGCGGATGCTCGTCACGCGCCTCAGCAAGATTATCATGTGTTTCGCGCTCGGGCTTTTTTGCCTGTTGGTGGCGTTCGACAATATTGCGGACTACGGAACCAATTATGCGTTCGTGCAGCACGTATTGAGCATGGACACGACGTTCCCCGGAAATGATCTCAAATATAGGGCGATTTCCAATCCATTGCTTTGGCAAATTGCATACGCGGCCATCATTCTCGCCGAGGCGCTGACGGGAATACTTTTCGTCACCGGATCGGCTGCTCTCTGGCGTGTGCGGCGAGGTTCGGGGCAGGCTTTCAATCGCGCGAAGAGCTATGCGATCGCGGCGGCGACGCTCGGATTTCTAGTCTGGTTTTTCGGCTTCATGGTCGTTGGCGGCGAATGGTTCGCGATGTGGGAATCGCAATCCTGGAACGGCCAGCAGCCGGCATTCCGATTTTACGTGTCCATGCTGGCAGTGCTGATATTTCTGAACCAACCCGATCAGGATCTAGCATAGTTGGGTTGAGAAAAACGGAATTTCGCCTCCGGATACGGGTTGGACGATATGTCGTGCGAATTCGCAAGACCAACAGCGATATCGGAAAGATTATCCGGGCTGTCGGCGTATATTCCATTGCAGATGACCGCCGGTCTTATTGCTCCTTGCCAGTGAGGCTTCCATGCCAGATTCTCATAGGCTGCCGCCCTCCGTCTCGTTCGTGTTGATCGCGCTCATCGTCGGCGCCGGCGCTGCGGCGTTCGCGTATACCGCCGGATGGTTGTCGCCGAAACGGCTTACTCCGACGAAACTGGTGGATGCTTTTGCGCCGCCTGGCGGCCCGGCTCTGGGACACCGCCGCAACCACGCCAAGGGCATCTGTTTCACCGGCTCGTTCGCGGCCAATGGTGCGGGAAGCGAAATCTCGAAGGCGAGCGTTTTTCTCAAGGGCGAATATCCGGTCGTCGGCCGCTTCAATCTCGGAACGCCGAACCCTGATGCGCCTGATGCAACCGTTCGCGTTCGCGGTCTTGGCGTGCAATTCACGACGCCTGACGGACAGGTCTGGCGCAGCGCGATGATCGATCCGCCGTTCTTCCCGGTTTCCAATCCGCAAGCATTCTACGGGCTGCTGATGGCGTCCAAGAGCAAGGATGCCGACGCGATGAAAACGTTCGTCGCGAAAAATCCGGAGTTCGCGAAGTTCGGCGAATGGGCGAAGTCCGCCCCTTGGACGGGAAGTTATGCGGAAGAGCCGTATAACAGTCTCAACAGTTTCGTCATGACCAACAAGGACGGCGCTCAACACGTCGTGCGCTGGTCGCTGTCGCCGACAGCCAAAGCGGTTCCTATTTCGCAAGAAGAGCTTACCAAACGCGGGCCCGATACTCTGGAGCAAGAGATTACGCAGCGCGTCGCTGCGGCTCCGCAGATGTGGACACTCGTTCTGACGCTTGCCGATCCAGGAGATCCGACCGCCGACCCGAGCAAGGAATGGCCGGCTGATCGCAGGAAAATCGAGGTCGGGACGCTGACCGTCGAAAAGATCGAGCAGGAGCGGGACGGCCCCTGTCGCGACATTAATTTCGATCCAACCGTTTTGCCGACAGGCATCGCGGTGTCGGATGATCCGTTCCCAGCCGCGAGGTCGGCCGCTTATGCAAAATCCTACGATCTTCGAACAGCGGAGGCGAAGGATTATCCGCGCACTCTGACTGGAGAGAAGCAATGATCGGAACCAACCAGCGTTTCAATCCATTGCAGCGACTTCTGCACTGGGTCATGGCTATCTGCATTCTCGCGATGCTCTTCATCGGGGTCGGCATGGTCTCGACTGTGATGCCGAAATATCTGACGCTCGTTTCAATTCACAAATCGCTCGGCATCGCGATTCTCGTGCTTGCGCTTGTCCGATTGGTGGTGCGGCTGCGATATGGTACGCCAGCACTTCCGCGCGATTTACCGGAACCGATGAAGCTTGCCGCCGAGCTTTCGCATTATGTGCTCTACGCGTTGATGATCGGCATGCCGCTGATCGGATGGGCGATGATGTCGGCCGAGGCGTATCCGATCGTCATTTTTGGCGGATTGCGGTTGCCGCCAATTCTGCCGCAGAGCGACAGCCTCCATACTTGGCTTTGGGAGGCACATTATTACCTTGCATTCGCGTTCTTCGCCGTTGTTCTGGTGCATATCGCGGCGGCGCTTTATCACGCGCTCGTCAGGCAGGACGGGGTGTTCGAAGCGATGGCGCCGGTATCGACGCACCGGGGTGCAGCGCCGGCGGAGTGAGAATTCCGGCGCGAGACGGCCGCGAGGAAGCAACTCGTCACGCCTTTATGTTTTCCAGTCCGAAAGCGTATCGAATCCTTATGCGATAGTTCCCAATTTTCCTGGCAGGTCTCTGATTGATGGAGGCGGCCATGGATATGGATCAATTGAGCGCGCAGGCCGCGAAGGATGGGTATGAAGAACCGCGAGTGATGCGTCATCGCAGAGGGAATGAGGAAAGCAGTTTCGCGGCGATCGACGTACGCAAGGCGGTAACGATCTTTGTGCTGATTATTTGCGCATGCGTGCTGGTCGGGATTTCACTTTCCGGCGTCATGCAAGTCAATGAAGCTTCCGGCTTTCTGCAGTGCGCGCACATCCGCGCGAATGCCGATCGATTAGCGTGCTACGACAAGATGGCGACGCGAGCGGAAACGCCGTTCAAGGGCGCTTCGCCATTTGCTACTTATTCCCGTTCGGATTTCTGGAAATCCAGCTGAGATCGGTCGGCGTTCCGCGAATATGCCCGCGGAATTGCTCCCGATCGCTGTGGTTGCCCGATTCGTCCCGCCCGTATGGCGTTTCATTTCCCGAAATAATCGGGAAATATTCCCGAGTGAACAAGGTTTTGTTGCCGCAATGTCACGCGCGGGTTGGAAGGCGACAGCTGGGAAAAAGTCAGCGGCTGCATCGGATTGACCCATCTGTGGGAACTCCACTTTGTTAGCGGTGGGGAAATTGGCCCGAATCGAGGCCATGTAAAAGTTGTTCTGCGCTCCTCCGGGTTAGCGGAGGACACATGAGATGGGGACTTGGGGGATGACGCGTCGGATACTGACGTCGGCGGCGATGGCCGCGCTTTTAGCGGCCAGCGGGACGAATTCGGGTTACGCGCAAGACGCCGGCGGGACGGGCACGGGGCAGACGCCTCCTCCAGCGCCCGCGCAAACGCAAACTCCGGCGCAAAAGCTTCCCGAGGTGGAAGTCATTCAGGGGCAGCAGAAGACTCCGCCGAAGCCGGTAAAGAAGGCGAGCAAGCCGAAGCCGAAGCCGGCGACAGCCGTTGCGGCCACTCCGGCGCCGGTGGCACCCCAGTCGTCCGAGGCAACGGCGGAGGGGCTGCAATTTGCGGCGCCGCCTGAGTCCAGCACCGTCAAGATGTCTCCGGTCGGCGGCACACTGCCGGTCGATAAGGTGCCCGGAAGCGTTTATCAGATGGATTCGGCGGCGCTGAAGCGCGGCGATCAAGTCATCCTTCAGGACGCGCTCGTGAGCCAGATCCCTGGCCTCATCGTCAACGATCTCCAGGGCAACCAATTCCAGACTAATATTCAGTTCCGCGGTTTCGAGGCGTCGCCCGTCAATGGCGTCCCGCAGGGACTTGCCGTCTATCAGAACGGCGTCCGCATCAACGAGTTGTTCGGCGATATCGTCAACTGGGACTTCCTGCCGTCGAATGCGATCAACAATGTCGCGGTCGTCGTCGGCAATCCCGTATTCGGACTCAACGCCCTCGGGGGCGCTGTCGTCATCGACATGAAGGACGGCTTCAACTACCAGGGTTGGGACGTCGACACGATGTTCGGCTCGTACGGGCGCAAGCAAGTGTCAACGGAAGCTGGATATCGCAGCGGGAACTGGGCGGCCTATGGGGCGTTCGAGGCCATCGACGACGATGGGTTCCGCGACTTCTCCGATGCCGAGGTTCGCCGCGGCTACTTCGATGTGGGTGTCAAAGGCGATAACGCTGAGTTCCACTTCAACTTCACGGGCGCGGACAACCATGTCGGCGTTACGGCCGCGGCGCCGACACAACTGCTCGATATTGACCGGAGCCTGACATTCACCTCGCCGCAAACGACCGACAACACGATGCAGATGTACTCGGTCAACGGTAAGGTGCGCGCGACCGACACGCTGACTTTATCGGGCGTCACCTACTATCGGCACTTCAACCAGAAGCACCTTGACGGCAACCTGTTCGACGATCCGGGTGATTGCGGCGGAGCGGAAGCCGGGACGCTGTGCTCGGGAGACGATCAGGTTCTCAATGCGGCCAATAACAGTCCGATCCCGTTTACGGACAATGTTTATGGCTCGATCGACCAGACGTCACAAAATGCTGATACGGCCGGCTTGACGCTGCAGGCCCAAGAGAACGCCAAGCTCTTCGGGCACACCAACCAGTTCATCGTCGGCGTCAGCTATGATCACGGCCACGTCGCCTATACGGCGAAAAGCGAACTTGGATTCATGGAGCCGAAATTCGTGGTCGACGGTCAAGGCATCATCCTGACCGGTACGGAAGATTTCAACCCGCGCTCGCTCACGACGACGAACGACTATTTCGGCGCTTACTTTACGAACACCTTCGACATTACAGATCAGTTGGCTTTGACCGTCGGCGGCCGTTACAACTTTGCTCGCATTGAGATCGAGAACACCGGCAGCCCGGAAAACGACGAACTCAATGGCGTCAACAAGTACAACCGCTTTAACCCGTCTGCCGGCCTGACGTACAAATTCTCGCCGTCTCTCAATTGGTATGGCGGATACTCGGAAGCCAACCGCGCGCCGACGGCAGCGGAACTTGCCTGCGCCGATCCTAATAACCCGTGCTTGATCGAAAGCTTCCTGACGGCGGATCCGCATTTGAAGCAGGTCGTGTCTCATACCTGGGAGACTGGCTTCCGCGGGACCATCAAGAACTGGCAGCAGAAGTCGCAATGGGATTGGGGCGTCGGCCTGTTCCGCACACTCAATACCGACGACATCTTCGATGCTGCTTCGACCGACATCGGCCATGGATACTTCCAGAACGTGGGCAAGACGCTTCGGCAGGGAGTCGAAGCAAACGTTGCGTATCGCACGGAGCGGTTGTTCGCCTACGCCAACTACACCTATACCGACGCGACTTTCGACTCCGACGCGATTTTCCCGTCGCCCAATCACCCTGGTGCAGGAACGGCTGAGTGCGGCGATGATGACGGCGGTGGAGGCGACGACGATGATGACGTCAAGTGCTATGCCGTCCACAAGGGTGATCGTCTACCGGGGATTCCCGCGCACACGTTCAAAGCCGGGTTCGATTACTGGCTGACCTCGAAGTGGAAACTCGGTGCCGATCTCGTGGCGGCAAGCAACCAGATTTTCTTCGGCGACGAAGCCAACCTCGACAAGCCGCTCGGCGGCTACGCCAAGGTCAATCTGCACACGTCTTACGACGTCACCGACCACGTGCAGATCTATGGTTTGTTCGAAAACCTGTTCGACAAGGATTATTCGATCTACGGTACCTACTTCAGCGTCGACGATGCCAATGCACTCACGCCAGCAACCGGCGTGCACTTCAACGAGGACAACTCGCGGACCGTGGTGCCTGCGATACCGTTCGCGGCTTACGGCGGCGTGAAAGTGAAATTCTGAGTTTCTTACTCTCGACTACTACCGATCCCGAAAACTTCGAGCGGCGGGCCGACAAGGTCCGCCGCTTCTTTATGGGCGCGGTCGGCCGGTTCAGAATTTACCGTCCGCCATGTGAAAGACGGTCAGACAGATGGCGGCGGTGACAGTGAAAAGCAGTACGATGGCGATTTTATCCATGTGCGTTTCTCCCGATTAGCTCCATCAGTACCAATTTTTGTATCGCATTGGCGGGTCGCGACAAAGGAAAGGCGTGGGGTCGCGCCGAGGGGAGGTTGAGCCAAGGCTGAGGCTCGAGTTCTCGGGCGTTGGCGGTGCGGCCTAATCCAAGTGGCCGAGTGCGAAGCCGTGCGAGCGCGGGTGTCCGTTCATCTTCGTGCCATTTCCCGTCGAATAAGGTTTCGCCGGCTGGCAGCCTTCGACGCACGCAAAATGTGAAGGAAATGTAATCGGTCGCCCATGTCACTGACGCGGTGCGCTTCCTACATCTTCCGCGTCGCACAATGCACAGCCATTGGCCGTGAACTCTAGCGGAGGCTATTCCCATGGATAGGGAAGAACAGCAGCTCATCGAAGACTTGTTTGACCGCCTGCGCAGCTATCGGAGCGCGGACGCCAAGGATCCCGACGCCGAGGCGCTTATCAACGATCTCATTCGCAGATCGCCAGACGCTCCCTATTATCTTGCCCAGACGGTCATCATCCAACAGCAGGCGCTGGAGCGCGCCGAAGCCCGGATGAGGGACCTCGAGCAGGCAGCGTCGCGCCCGCAACAATATGCAACGGGGCGGGGCAGCTTTCTTTCGGGAGGTTCGGTGCCGCAATCCGGAGGCAGGTTCGGCAGCGCGGCACCCCAACAGCAACGCGCAGCGGAAACGGGCGGCCCTTGGGCCTCTTCGCCTCAGTCCGGCGGTGGTTCAGGGAGTTTTCTGTCTTCGGCGCTGTCGACGGCCGCCGGCGTCGCCGGGGGTGTTTTTCTTGCCGAGGGTATTCGCAGTCTCTTCGGCGGCGGCAGCACCGCATATGCTTCCGGAAGTTCAGGCGCGAGCGATCAAGCAACAATCGATCGCTTGCAGGACGACGCGCAGGACGCGCGCGATGATGCCGACCAGGCGCAAAAAGATCTTGCGGCGGACGATGCCGAACTCGATCGCATGCAGGACGCGCAAGACGATCAAGACGATTACGAAGACACCTGGACCGACGACGACAGTCTGGATGTTTAACTAAACACGCCTGACGCTTTTGCCGATCATCGAGCAACCGTGCCGATGATCGGTGACTGCGATCCGCTATAGCCGTTCGCTATGGCTACGCATTTGCTTTGCGCTTCTTCTTTCCAGTTTTGCCTTCAGATTTAGAGCGCGCTTTGGCCTGTCGGGCCGAGCAGATGTTCCTTTGCCTTGTCGCGACGTATCGGGGAACCGGTTCGCTGCGGGCCAGTTCCCATATCGAAGCCACCGAAGCGGAAGCAATGCATTGGGAACCACGTTGCTGCCGGATTCGATATGAGCAAAAGCGTATGAGCAGAAGGTTGAAATGATGACGGAAGAGGTCAAGACATCGAAACGCGGATTTGCTTCAATGGATAAGGAGAAGCAGCGTGAAATTGCGCGCAAGGGCGGTGCAAGCGTTCCTAATCATGCACGAAGTTTCGCCCGCGACCATGATCTCGCTGCAGCGGCCGGCCGGAAAGGCGGTCATGAAAGCGGCGGCAATTTCCGCAACGATCCGAAGCGTGCCGCCGAGGCTGGCCGGAAAGGCGGCCAGCACTGATGCCTTCAACGTTTGTCCTGAGGCCGGTCTAGGCGCCGAGGCTCGAGGCCGTCAGCCATTTCGGATTGAACCAGCGATCAGCGGGGCCGTCGTACGGCAGGCGCGTCACATCCCAGTGGCTGACGTATTTGGCATAGACGTCCCAGACTGGCGGGCCGCCGCCGATATAGACGACACGGCCGGCATACTGCTTCAACGTTTCTTCGGGATCCATGTGAGAGCGTATCACAACGAGAGTGCGGTCCCGGCGGGCGAATTCAGGCACAGCGCCGATGGTTTTCGGTCCCGCCATCAACACATGGCCACGCGTGATATCGAAAAAGCGGGCGACGTCGGCAACGTATTCCGGGTCGGTGTTTCCTTCCCAGGGCAATTGGCCGTGAAGGCCGAGCTGGCCGGATTGGCCGATCGCGCAGATGACCCTCACAACCGTTTGCTGCATTGGAATTCCTTTAGGTGGTTTCTGGCCGACAGGCGGGGTCACGCAGGCTCACGCACGCGCATAGCGAGATCGTTGTCTCGGAAATTCCAGCGATGATGTAAAGAGGCGACGTATCGCGATCAGCGCAGGAGGTAGCGGATCACCCAGTCCGTGGCGCGATTGAACGGCGGCCGCAGCAATCCACCAAGATTCCAGCGGCTCTGCTCGAACACGCCCTTGGCATGGCTGAGCGACTTGAAACCTTCGATGCCGTGATAGGCGCCCATGCCGGACATCCCTATGCCACCGAACGGCAGCGCGTTCTGCACGTAATGCATCAAGGTGTCGTTGACGGTTACGTTCCCTGAGATCGTGCGCGTCAAAATCTTCTGACGATCTTCGCCGCTGCTGCCGAAATAATAAAGTGCGAGCGGGCGCGGCCTGCGATTGATGTAGGAGATGGCATCGTCGAGCGAGCGATAAGTCACGATCGGCAGAATGGGGCCGAAGATTTCTTCGCGCATGAGCATCATGTCGTCGGTGACGTTCAGTACGATCGCGGGAGCGAGCTTGTGGCCGCCGGACGCGCCGTCCTTTCCGCAGCCGATGATACGCGCACCCTTTTTTTCGGCATCTTCGAGGAGCGTTCGCTGGCGCGCATAGTGGCGGGCGCTGGCGATCGAGGTGTAGTTCTGGTCATCAGCGCCGCCAGGATAAAACGTTGTCGCCGTCTCGCCGTAGGACGCAACGAAAGCCGCCGCATCTTTTTCATGGATCAGGACGTAATCGGGTGCGATGCAGGTCTGTCCGGCGTTGGCGAGCTTGCCGTACGCGACGCTTGCAGCGGCGGTCGGGATGTCGGCATCGGGACCGATGACGGTCGGAGATTTTCCGCCGAGCTCCAACGTGACGGGCACGAGGTTTTCGGCCGCCTCTTTGAGGACCATGCGGCCGACATTCGTGCTGCCGGTGAAAACCAGATGATCGAACGGAAGGCGAGAGAAGGCCGCGCCGAGTTCAGGGCCGCCAGTCACGACGGCCACCTGATCTTCGGAAAAGATATCGCGGAGCATCGCTTTCAGAAGATCGCTGGTCGCGGGCGTCAGCTCGGAGGGCTTTATAATGACGCGGTTGCCCGCGGCGATGGCCGAGAGAAGCGGCATCACCGCCAACGATAGAGGATAGTTCCAAGGGGCGACGATGCCGACGACGCCGACGGGCTGATAGATGACGCTGGCGCGGCCGGGCAGGAAGTGGAGGGATACGCGGCGCCTCTCTGGGCGCATCCATTTTCTGACATTGCGACGAAGATAGTTGATCGCCTGGATGATGGGGATGATTTCCATGATCCGCGTCTCGTAGGCGGACCGGTAGCCGAAATCCTTGCTGATCGCAGCTTCGAACCGTGGACGTCGCGCCAGCAGGGCGCGCTTCAACTTCAGGAGATCGGACCGCCGCTGGGCGGCAGACGGGTGCGCGTCGCGGAGAAAGGCGGCCCGCTGCCTAGAAAGGAGGGCGCTCAGGAGGAAGTCATCCTTGACCGGAACGTGAGCAGTCATTAAACGATCTCCAATGTAGACAGTGGAAACATAGTGCGATTTAGGTTACGATGTTTCGCGTGTCAACATCTATGGCCTGTTAATTCTGGTGTCGTCCGTGTGCGATCAACCCGAACGACCATACCATCATGGCGATCTCAAGCGCGCTTTGGTCGAAACCGCGCTGGGGATGCTTCGCGAAGGCCCGGGTTGGCAATTTACCTTGCGCGAGGTTGCCAGACGGGCGGGCGTCAGTCACACGGCGCCATACAAGCATTTCACTGATAAGAGCGCTCTCCTTGTAGAAGTTGCAGCCCAGGGTTTTCGACAGCTGCGGGAGGACTTGCTAGCCGCGACAAACCCGCTCGGGATGCCGCCGAAGGACGAAATTCTGGCCGTCGCGAAGGCATATATGTGCTTCGCGCTGACCAATACGGCGCTCTATCGCCTTATGTTCAGTTCAGAGATTAGGCAGGGATCAAGCGAAGCTCTTGAAGAGGCGTCGTCGTCCACTTTCACGGTGCTTCTGGATATTTTGACGCGCGGGCAGCAAAGCGGCGTTTTCAAAGCCGGAGCGCTTCAGGGTCAGGCAGCAGCGTGCTGGGCGCTCGTTCATGGGCTGACGATGCTGGAACTGGATCGGCTTCTCATGCCGGAAAAAGTCGGTGAGCAGCCGGTGGCTGCCGCTCTTGCGGTCCTGCTCGAAGGACTTGTGGCGTGAAGGCGTCGAAGGTGGCGGCGATCAGGCCGCCATGTCGAGCGTGCCGAGAACCCACTTCTCGTATTCGTCGCTCAGATCCTGCAGCCACTGTTTCGGCATGGCGCCAATTCTCTTTTCGCCTGCCGTCGCGCGGACGGGCAGCGTGACGTGGATCTGCTTGTAGCCGTTCTGCATCGGGGGCGAGACGACCGTGCCGCCGATATGGCCGATCGCGAGCGTTGCGCGAAGATAATCGCTGGCGCGCTTCGGAGCCGCCTGAAGGGGAGGCGTGAACAGAGCACAGTCGAGCATGGCTTTTTGCGGTTCGCAGTTGCGCATCTCGAAGTGAACGCCAACGACGGGTTCGTCGCCATGGGCCACTTCGTTCCGGACGTTGACCTGAACGGCGCTACCCTGCGCAGGCCACGAGCTCATCGGCTCCATCAGCTGAAGCAGGATGTCGCGCATTGCCGTCGGATCGGCGGCGATGACCATGCTCGGCTTTTCAGTAATGACGTTGATCTGCGGAACGCCGAAGTCACGATTGACCGTTTCTGCGCATGACATTGCGATCAATGCGATATCGGCTTCCGTGCCGGGGGCAGCGTCGGCGAAGGGCGCATTGCGCGTCAATTCTTCCGACAGGTCGATACTGCGCTGAGTTTCCTCGACGGGAATGCGCCAGTGATCGCGGACGCGAAGCTGAGACCAGACTTTCTGCACCGCCGGGCGCCAAGCCGTCTCGGCAATCGAAATCTTTGAGGTAGTGATAGATCGTCAGCGGCGCGTTGTTGTAGGGCAGCAGGCCGGACTGCATGGCGAGATTGTTCATGCGGTCGCGCAAAAGCGTCCGGTGCAGGGCGCTGAGCTTGTCGCGCAGCAGCATGTCGTATTCATTCTTCAAGAGATAGAAGGTGATCGCCTGCTCGATTTCGGCTTCGAGAACGCGCAGATCCCAGGGCTTGGAAATGTAGCGAAGGATTTCGCCCTTGTTGACGGCGTCGATGGCGCTGTCGAGATCGGCGTAGGCCGTCGTCAACATCCGGATGATGTCGGGACGCTCGTTGCGAATGCGATTGAGAAGGCTGACGCCGCTGCGGCCAGGCATGCGCTGGTCCGAGATGACGAGCCCGATATTGTGGTTGCCAGAGAGGATCAGCGATTCAGCTTCGTCGGCGCTCGTCGCGGTCAGTACGTCGTACTTCGCGCCAAACGCCTTCTTGAAGTATTTGACCGCTTGAGGCTCGTCGTCGACGATCAGAATCTCGACGGGCTGGTCAATACGCAGCGACTCCATAAGAAACCTGGTGTCCTTTGTCCGATGCGATCGGCAAGTTGAAACGGAACTCCGTCCACTCTCCAAGACTACTCTTAACACTCAGTGAACCACCATGATTGGCGATGATGCGGTGGCTGACCGCCAATCCCAATCCCATGCCTTCGCCGACGTCCTTCGTCGAGAAGAAGGGATCGAATATCTGTGTCTGGATTTTCGGGTCGATGCCTGTGCCGTTATCACGCACCGAAACAATGATTTCATCGCCTTCGACGTAGGAGGTGATGGCGATCTCGGGCGTGCGCTGTTCCTCGACGGTGCGCACCGCCGCGACGGCGTTGACGATCAGATTGACGAGCACCTGGGCGATCGTCGACTGTGATCCGACGACCTCGCCCTGCGCGGTGATATTCTTCGTTATGGTTATCCCTTTCTGAACATGAGCCGTGAACCGGAGGGCATGGTCGATGGCGGACTCGATGTGGAAGGGCCGGGGATGTTCGGGGCGGTGCGGCGCGGTGAAGCCGCGCAGATCGGTGACGACGCGGTGGATGCGTTCGTAGCCGGCCTGGATGTCATTCAAGGTATCGGCGGTGTCCGGATCCGCCTGAATGGTCGGATCGCGGGCCGCCAGCTGGAGCGCCGTCCCCATGAAGTTCAACGGATTGCCGATTTCATGCAGCAGGCCGGCGGCCATCGTGCCGAGGGCGCTGAGGCGCGCGTTCTGGACCAGTGCGGCCTCGGTTTCGCGCAGTTGCTGCAGGCTCTGTTTCAACTCGCCGTTGGTTCGTTGCAGGTCGCTTTCGAGCTGTGCCGCCCGGATCAGGTTGGCGATGCGCGAGCGAACCTCCAAACCGCTGAATGGCTTGATGAGGAAGTCGTCGGCGCCGTGCTTCAGCGCGATGATCTTGGCTTCTTCGTCGACCCTCGCCGTCAAGACTATGATCTTGATGCCGCGCGTATCGGCGCGCTCTTTCAGCGAACGGCAGACCTCCAGACCGCTGACGCCCGGCAGCATGACGTCGAGCAGCATGAGATCGGGTTTCTGCTCCTTGGCTTTTTCCAGCGCGGTGATGCCGTCCGGTGCTTCGATGACGCGATAGCTTTCGCGCAGCATCGAAACGAGATAGCGGCGCATGTCTGGTTCGTCGTCCACGACGAGAAGCAGAGGGAGATCGGCCGAGGCATTTGCTGGCGGTTGCTCGATCTTCTCCGTCGGCGTCGCTGAAGCCGGAACATCCGCTATTTCATTGATTATGAGGGCGCGGGCGGATGCGGCGCGATCGAAAGTACGCAAGGGATCGTCGGCGAGATTATCCGGCTTTGCTTCAGTGCTATCCATATCGAAGTATGTTGTCGTCAATGCATGCGGAAAACGTAAAACGAATGTCGTGCCTTGACCGGCGGCGCTGGAGGCCGTCACGTCGCCGCCGTGGCGCGTCATCAGTTCTCGCACCAAGGCGAGGCCGAGACCCAGGCCCTGGTGCCGCCGGGTGGCGGAACCATCGACCTGATAGAAGCGATCAAAGATGTGCGGCAGCTGCTCCGCCGGAATACCGATGCCGGTATCGGAGATCTTTACGGTAACGAATTTGCCGTCGTCGATCGCCGACATATCGATGCGCCCGCCGGGCGGGGTGAACTTGATGGCATTGGCGATGACGTTGCTGACGATTTTTTCCAGCGCGTCCTGGTCGGCGCTGATGAGGAGATCGCCGTCCGGCTCCTGAAGCTCCAGTTGCACGCCCTTAAGGGCGGCGAGGTGCTTCATCGATGCTGCGGTGTGCTTCAGGAAGCTGGCAAGGTCGATCTGCTTCTTGGCAAGCGCGGCGCGACCTTCTTCGAGCCGGATGAGGCTCAGGATGTCGTTCACGAGTCGAAGCAGGCGAAGCGCGTTGTTTTCTATGACGTCGAGAAGCTGTTGGGCCGACGGGTCGAGTTGAGCGGCATCGGACTTCAATTTTTCGACCGGCGCCAGGATAAGCGTCAGCGGCGTTCTGAGTTCATGGCTGACATTGGCGAAGAACTGCGACTTCAAGCGGTCGAGCGCGGACAATTCCTGATGCTGCGCGGCGAGCTTGTATTTCAGGCGAAACTCGTTGAAGCGCCGGCGGTAGTTGAAATGCACGGCGGTGACCGAGATGATGCAGGTCAGGACGAGGAAGTAGAGCTTGTTCATCAGCGCGTTCGTCATTTCGGCGGCGCCGGGGACGTGCCAACACGCGATTATGTAGATGCCGAGCGTCGAAACGGAGAGGAGCGCGGCCTCGAACGGCTGCATCGGCGCCAGCACGCCGACGATGAACAAAATGAGAAAGAGGCCATTGTAATAGGTCGAATTGGCGCCGTCGGTGATGCCGATCATAACGGCCATCGAGGCGACGGCGACAAGCAGGCCGGCCATCGTCACGTAGCGGACGTGGACGGCAGTTCTTTCCCAGAAGAGAAGGGCGAAGAGAACGGCGATCACGCCGGCGGTCGCCAGCCGGATGAAGGTCAGAGTGCCGAGCTGATCGGCGTAGGTGATGTAATCGAGGAAAATCCCTACCGGAACCAGGGCGATACCGAGGATACCAGCAACTTTCGTCTGCCTAAGCCGAAGCTCATGCTCTTCAGCCTCGAAGGCCTGCCTCAGGTCGTTGCTGTCGTCCATGATGTCAGGTCTGGGGTTTTTCGGTCTCCAAGAAGACGTTGATACCGGTCTCGTCTCTATAAATCTTTAGCGGCCCGACATCGAGCCCAAGTCTTTCCATGTCGGCTTCGTTGCGCAAAACCAGGTGCCATTCCAAGACATGTTCCATCAAACCCTTAACAGGATTTGAAGAATGGACATTTGTGACGATCACCCGGCCGCCGGGTTTGCACCACTGATAGAAGAGACGTACCAATTTGGCGCAAACGCGATCGGACAGGTAATCAAATAGGCCGGCGCAATAGATGACGTCGTAGGTTTTGGTGGCTTCGGGCAATTCGATCGCTTGCCGGAGCAGCTCTTGCACCGTCTTCAGGATGTAGGTGACCTTCGGCGGATTTTCCTGCTTATCGGTAATCACCTCGATCTGTTGCTTCGCATACTCGAGCGTCTCGGCGTTGAAATCGAGCAGATCGAATGAAAAGCGGTGCGCATCCTCGTTTTTCGAGAAGAACAGCTGCAGTTCCTGGACGGGGCCGCATCCGACGTTGAGGACGCTGACTTCCTTATTTGCCGCCGCGGCGGCTTCGGCCGTCTCGTTCAACATATTCTCGAGCATGAAAATCCGGTTACGGTGCGCTTCCGCCGGGCAGGTGCTCAATAGCCAGTCGTTGATGATTTGGCCGTAGGTCGTCTTGCCGTCCCGCTCCCTGCGGAACATCATGTTGACCATCTCGTAATCGCCGGCGTAGCCGAGCGGCTTCGAGTAGACCCGATTGAAAAAGGGTGACGCCATCATAAGAGGCAGCAAATCGCGTTGCGCCGCCTGCTTGTGGTTTTCAACCTCATCGACTTCGAGCTGGCGACATGCCTCTTCCAGTTCCATGTAGAGGTCGTTGAGCCGGGGCACGATGCGGGCTTTGATCTCTTCAAACCGGGCGTTGTCCAATGCAGCGTTGCTGGAACCCGATTCATTCTCGACGGCGAGGTCGACTTGGTCGAGCCAGAAGCTCAGGTCGCTGAGGAAGGATCGTAGGTCGGAGATCTTGAGCTGATAATTTGGATCGAGCTTGTTGGTCCGTTCCCACTCTTCGACGAAGCGCCCGACCTCGGCGCCGAGGTCATGCGGATCGGAGATAATGGTATCGATTGCCGACCACTGGTTGACGAGGGTGGCGGAGACAACCACCAGGATACTTGTTGTAACAACTCCGGTGACGACGGCATCGCCCTGATAAACTAAGTTCTTGCCACGACGTACTTTTAGGTCGCTTAAGACCTCGCTCGTCTGGACAGGTGAAAACGGATTGTAGATCTCAAAGACGATGTTGTGTCGTGAAAGCTTGCTGAGGGTTCCGCGAATAATGGTGCCCTGGCTGCTTCTGAATGAGACCGTGCGATCAATGTCACGCTCGATACGCAAGGGATCCGCTCCTGACTGAACGTTGTGGACATGGCAAACGCAAGGTTACCACAGTCGCTCAGTTTTGCGCCGCGTGATTTAGAAACAGTTGATATAGAATTTAGTTATCAATGACTTGATGATACATCCTTGCTTTGGGGCAGATTAAAGGGGTTTCGGGAGGCAAACGATGAACGAGGTTCTGCCCGAAACATTGGCAGGGGACACCAAAAGCTCGCCTCCGAACGCCCAAAGCGCGCTGCGGATCGTCCTCCAAGCCTGATTTTCATCGAGGGACATCGAGGATTGCCCAAGCTCGAGGTCAAGCCGCAGCTCGTTATGCGAGGTGCCGTTCGTTAGCGTTATGCGGGCGGGCGGGGGCGGTTGCGATCGCCGCGCGGTGGCGCCACCTCGCAGCAGGCTCGAGAGGACGAACTTCATGATTTCGCGCGGCATGCCATAAGAGAAGTCGTTCGACGTATCGAGGGTCAACTCTCCCGTCGTGCCGTTCGTCCCTTGCTCGATCACTTCAAGAACGGTGTCCGCCATCGACGAGGCCGGAGTGGCGGCTGGACTTAAGAGCCCGCGCGCGAGCTTGCCGATCGAGTTTGCCAGCGCGCGGCAGTGCTCGATGTCTTTCTGAATTTGCGCGGTCGAGGCCGTGATCTTCGATTGCCGCAGCCGCGACGACCACGTCTCCATATAAGACGTTGCCGAAGCAGGTGCTTCGAGCGATCCCTGGTTCATAAGCTGGTTGAGATGCGCGGATTCGGCGTCGAGAGATTTGAGCGGTCGCTCCAGGCCGTTCGCAAGAACCGAAAGCAGCGCCAGATTAGCGTCCTTTGCGTCGCCGTCGGGCGCGTGGCCCAGGATCGGCTCGGAAACGGCGGCGGCGTCCTGTTCAACCTGTAGTGCCTCTTGCATCGCCGTGCAGAGTTCGTCGAGGTTCCAGGGCTTCGGAACGAAACGAAAGATGGCTGCATCATTGATCGCATGCTGCAGGTTTTCGATGTCGGCATAAGCGCTCGTCAGCACACGCACGGCCGAGGGCCATGACTTGCGAACGTCGCTGAGGAACGACACGCCACTGTCGCGCGGCATGCGTTCGTCGCTGACGACGACAGAAATTTCATCGCCTTCCGTTTCCAGGATCTCAAGAGCGGCCTCGGGACTGTTTGCCGTTCTTACGTTGGCATACTTGCCGATCGATGCCTTGAAATACTTCAGGGACAAAGGTTCGTCGTCGACGAACAGGATCGTCGTATTTTTCTTTTCGCTCAGAGCTGTCGTATTTGACATTTTTGGAAACCTTGCTCGCCGTAAGGCGAAGCCTTTAATTCGGGCGGCTTATTCCACGTGCATGCATGCCGTTCAATACTATTCAATTGGACCAGGAATATTTGGAAACAATGCTACATTGGTCGAAAATTGAAATTGATCCGCAGGCATTCTTAAAAATCTCTGACCGCGATTTTCACAACGAAACAAAAGTCTCGTTATAGCCGCAGAAGCGGCCGTTTTGATCGCACGGACACCGGCAAACACGGTATGGGCAGAAAAAATGAATGCGTGCTTTGACTGCGGCCGCCTTTGAGAACTCGCACGCTGCGGCTATTTGCGCAGGTAAATAACGGCCCGCAATCGGGCCGCTATTGTGAATTGATCGGCGGTTATGTCGCCGATCCGACTTTGGGCGATCAAACGCTCAATAATAGATGTTCGCGCTCCCACGGGCTGATGACCCGCATGAATTCCTCGAATTCGCTCCGCTTCAGAGCAAGATAAACGTGGCAAAAGCGCTTGCCCAGAATGTCGTGAAGCGCGGTGCTTTCCTCGAAATCCGTCAGTGCTTCGAGCAGTCCGCGCGGCAGCTGGTGATCGTTCCTGTACGCATTTCCGACGACCGCCTGACGCGGCTCGAGAGCGTTTTTCATTCCGAGGTAGCCGCATGCGAGGCTCGCCGCGAGCGCGAGGTAGGGATTTGAATCTGCGCCTGCGAGACGGTTCTCGACGCGGCGCGCGGCGGTATTGGCAATCGGCACGCGCAATCCGGCGGAGCGATTGTCGTAACCCCATTCGACATTGATCGGGGCCGCGCCATTGGGAACGAGCCGACGATAGGAATTCACATAAGGTGCGAGAAGACACATGGCGGCGGGCAGATAGGTTTGCTGCCCGGCGAGAAAATTGAAGAACAGCTTGCTCGGCTCGCCGGTTGGCAGCGAGAAAATGTTCTTGCCCGTCTTGGCATCGACGATGCTTTGATGAACGTGCATGGCGCTGCCCGGTTCATTGGCGAGCGGCTTGGCCATGAATGTCGCGTAGCAGTTCTGTGCGAACGCTGCCTCGCGTATCGTTCGCTTGAACAGGAAGACCTGGTCGGCGAGGTCGACCGGGTCGCCGTGCAGCAGATTGATTTCAAGCTGCGCCGCGCCGCCTTCCTGAATGATCGTATCGATTTTCAAATACTGGCGTTCGGCGAAGTCATAGATGTCGTCGACGATCTTGTCGTATTCGTCGACGGCGCCGAGGCTATAGGCCTGCCGTCCTGCGCCCGGTCGGCCCGAACGGCCGGTCGGCGGCTCGAGAGGATAATCGGGATCAGGATTCGTCTTCGTGAGGTAGAATTCGAGTTCGGGCGCGACGACGGGCACCCAGCCTTCCTTTGCATAAAGATCGACGACCCGCTTCAACACGTTGCGCGGTGCGATTTCGACGGGCGCTCCGCTCTGCCATTGCGCATCGTGAATGACTTGTGCGGTTGGGCTCGAAGCCCAGGGTGCGGGCCGGATGGTCGAAAGGTCCGGGACCATCATCAAATCGTTTTCGGCGTAAAGCTCCTGGCCGTCTTCTTCGAAGCCGACGTAATCGCCGGTGATCGTCTGATGGAAGATCGAGATGGGAAGATGCACGGCGTCGAGCTTGACGAATTTTTCGGCCGGCATCGTCTTGCCGCGAGCCACACCTGCAATGTCGGGGACGGCGCAATCAATCTCTTCGATGCGATGCTCGCGCAGCCAATCCCGAAGTCGTTCCGGTGTCGAACCTACGCCAAAATCAGTTTCCTCATTCAAGGGCCGTGCAGGAGGGGCATTCATGAAGCACCTGGGTATCGGTTTCGCTTATGTTGTCGACGCGACGCGTGCGGGCGGCGTCTCAATGCGCGTACCAGAGAGAAACGAAGGCAAGGGATGAGCGGGGACCCTTGTAATTTACCTTGGTCCGGGGCCGCGTCCGACGCATTGGCTTGTCGTACGGTAACGGGCAACAGATAACCCGTTCGCCGGGAGAACCTCAATAGCCGGCGCAATGTCCCAGTGATACCGCAGGTTTTGTCGTTATCGCCCAATAGGGCAGCGCTCTGACTTGAGATCGGGCAATCGACCGTATCAAGGTTGTTTTTGATCGGTGCACCGCATCGAAAGCATTTTTATGCAGTCGGCCCCGTTGTGCTTCGCAATTTAAATGAGCAGTATGGTCGGCGTTTAGCAAAACGTTGCGTAAGCGGCGTGGTGCGTGGGACCGGCTACCAACGTGTGGCGGGTATGGGACTGATCCGTGGAGGATTTCTGATGTTGTGGCTCGGGAAGGCGGCGCGTCGCGTCGCGTATTCTATTGTTGCTGCGGCTGCCGTCGTCACGTTTGTCGGGCAGAGCACGCAGGCTGCAGAGAAGGTCGTAAAGGTTTACAATTGGTCTGATTACATCGATCCTTCGATACTCACCGACTTTACCAAGGAAACCGGGATCAAGGTCGTCTACGACGTCTTCGACAGCAACGAAGTGCTTGAGACAAAATTGCTGGCCGGGGGTAGCGGCTACGACGTGGTGGTGCCGACGGCGTCGTTCCTGTCGCGACAGATCAAGGCCGGCGTTTTCCAGAAGCTCGACAAGTCCAAGCTCCCGAACCTCCAATACGCCTGGCCGGAAGTCTACAATCGCATCGCCCAGTATGATCCCGGCAACGATTATGCCGCGAACTGGATGTGGGGTACCACCGGCGTCGGCTACAACGAGGCCAAAATCAAAGAGCGGATGGCGGATGCGCCGGTCAACTCTCTCGACATGATCTTCAAGCCGGAAATTGCCGCGAAATTCAAGGATTGCGGCATCTATATGCTGGATTCTCCGGAAGACATCATTCCGGTCGCGCTCAATTATCTAGGTCTCGATCCCAACACGAAAAATCCGGAAGACTTGCAGAAAGTCGAGGACATGCTGTTGAAGATCCGGCCGTACATCAAGAAGTTCCACTCATCCGAATACATCAATGCGCTCGCCAACGGCGATATCTGCATGGCGCTCGGGTGGTCAGGTGACATCCTGCAGGCCGCCTCGCGTGCAACGGACGCGAAGAACGGTCAGATCATCAAATACAATATCCCGAAGGAAGGAACCCAGATGTGGTTCGACATGATGGCGATCCCGGCGGACGCCAAGGATGTCGACGAGGCACTGACGTTCATCAACTATCTGAACCGTCCCGAGGTCATGGCGAAGGCTTCGAACTTCGTGCAGTATGCCAACGGCAATCTCGGATCGCAGAAGTTCATCGACGAAAGCATCTTGAAAAATCCGGCGGTCTACCCCGATGCCGATACGATGAAGAAGCTTTTCGTGCATCTGACCTGGGACAACAAAACCCAAAGGCTCGCCACTCGAATGTGGACGAAAATCACGACAGGCCAGTAATTCCAGAGCCGCGCCAGTTCACACTGGCGCGGTTTTTTCTTTCTCCGCTGCCGGTGGCCCGGCGCGCAAATGACAACGGTTTAAGGGACTTCGATCATGGCTGTCGCGACTGCACAACCCCAAGCGAATACTGCAACCGCTCAACGCGCGGGTCCGCGTACGGCCGCACCGCAGTCGGGGTTTGCGCCGTGGAAAAATCCTGACCTGCCGCCGATCGTCCGCTTCGAGGGCATCGTGAAGCGCTTCGATGACTTCGTCGCGGTCAACAACGTGACGCTCGATATCTATGAGAAAGAGTTCTTCGCGCTGCTCGGGCCATCGGGCTGCGGAAAGAGCACGCTTCTGCGGATGCTCGCGGGCTTCGAGCGGCCGACGGAGGGCAAGCTTATTGTGGCAGGACAGGATATCACCGAGCTGCCGCCCTATGAGCGGCCGGTGAACATGATGTTCCAGTCCTACGCTCTGTTCCCGCACATGACGGTCGAGCAGAACATCGGATTCGGACTTCGGCAGGAGGGAATGCCGAAAGACAAAATCGCCGAGCGCGTCGACGAAGCGATGGGCATGCTCGAGCTCCGGCAGTTCGCGAAACGCAAACCCAATCAGCTTTCGGGCGGCCAACAGCAGCGCGTGGCGCTGGCGCGCGCGATCGCGAAGAAACCGCGGATTGTGCTGCTCGACGAACCGTTGGGCGCGCTCGACAAGAAGCTCCGGCAGCAGGCGCAATTCGAGCTGATGCGCATTCAGGAGACCACGGGAACGACCTTCATCATCGTCACGCACGATCAGGAAGAAGCGATGACTGTAGCGAGCCGGATCGCCGTCATGGAGAAAGGTGTTCTGGTGCAGGTGGCGACGCCTGGCGATATCTACGAAAATCCGAGGACGCGCTACATCGCGGGCTTCATCGGCGATGTGAATGTTTTCGATGGGACGGTGTCGAAAGTCGCGGACGGTTGCATCGAGGTCGATACGGCAGAGGGCCACAAATTCAAGACGAAGAGTGCTGAAAGCGTCTCGGTCGGTCAGAAGGTCGGGCTTGCGTTGCGGCCTGAGAAAATCCGTATCGCGATCGACAAGCCGGCGAGCGACATCAATGCCATTCCCGGCAAGGTCGAGGACATCGGTTATCTCGGCTCCATTTCACATTATCACGTCCGCACCGCCAATGGTCAGCGCGTGACGGCGCTTCGCGCCAATGCAGCCCACACGGTCGAGTGCGCGATCACCTGGGAAGACAACGTCTGGCTCGATTGGCCGGTCGACGCAGGCGTGGTTCTAGCGGGCTGAGGGTTTCCATGAGTGCAAAAACATCCGATTTCCGGCGCTGGTACGTCATCGGGCCGCCGTTCGTTTGGCTGCTCGTTTTCTTCCTCATTCCGTTCTTCATCGTCTTCAAGCTGTCGCTCTCGGATATGGCAACGGCGATTCCGCCGTACACTCCAACCTTCAGTTGGGCGACGGGCATTTCTGCGTTCGTTTCGCAACTCGATTTCGAGAACTACTCCTTCATTTTCGGCGACTCCCTTTACATCAATGCCTATCTCTCCAGTCTCAAGATTGCGTTCATTGCAACGCTTCTGACGCTGCTCGTCGCCTATCCGATGGCCTACGGCATGGCGAGGGCGCCAAAGTCGTGGCAGCCGACGTTGATGATGCTCGTCATCCTGCCGTTCTGGACATCCTTCCTGATCCGCATTTATGCGTGGATCGCAATTCTGAAGCCCGAGGGGTTTCTGTCTCTGTTCCTGATAAAGCTCGGCATCATCAGTGAGCCGCTGCAAATCATGAATACGACGACGGCGGTCTATATCGGCATCGTCTACTCGTATCTGCCATTCATGATCCTGCCGCTCTATGCGAGCCTAGAGAAAATCAATCCGTCGCTGCTCGAAGCTGCACAGGATTTGGGTTCGCAGCCTTGGCGGGCGTTTTGGCAAGTGACGTTCCCGCTGTCGCTGCCGGGGGTTTTTGCCGGCTGCCTTCTCGTTTTCATCCCGGCGGTTGGTGAATTCGTGATCCCGGATCTGCTCGGCGGATCGGACACGTTGATGATCGGCAAAACGCTGTGGACCGAATTCTTCAATAACCGCGACTGGCCGCTGGCTTCGGCGGTGGCGGTGTTGCTGCTGCTCGTGCTGATCATTCCGATCGTGTTGTTCCAACGGCAGCAGGAAATGCAGCGGGAGGCCGGACGATGAGCGGACGATTTTCGTGGTTCAACGCGACATCCGTGACACTCGGATTTGCATTCCTCTACATCCCGATCCTGCTGCTGGTGATCTTCAGCTTCAACGAGTTGAAGCTCGTCACGGTTTGGGCGGGCTGGTCGACGAAGTGGTACGGATCGCTACTGCAGAACCAGGCTTTGAAGGATGCCGCGGTGGTGACTTTGCGCGTTGCAGTCGTCTCGGCGACGGTTGCGACGGTGCTCGGAACTCTTGCAGCGATCACGCTGGTTCGGATGGGCTGGTTTCGTGGCCGGACGCTCTTTTCGGGAATGATCTTCGCACCGCTGGTCATGCCCGACGTCATTACCGGCCTGTCGCTGCTGCTGGTATTCGTGGCGCTGGGAATCGATCGCGGTATCGGGACCATCACGCTCGCCCACATCACCTTCACGATGTGCTATGCGGCGGTGGTGGTGCAGGCGCGACTGCAGGACTTCGATAAATCGGTCGAGGAAGCTGCCATGGACCTCGGCGCGACGCCGCTTCGCACCTTCTTCCAGGTAACGCTGCCGATTATCGCGCCGTCGGTCATCTCGGCGTGGCTGCTGGCGTTCACGCTCTCGCTTGACGACCTCGTTATCGCGAGCTTCACGACCGGCCCGGGCGCAACGACGCTGCCGATGAAGATCTACAGCCAGGTCCGGCTCGGGGTGACGCCCGAGATCAATGCCATCTCGACCATCCTGATCGGCATTGTGACGGTCGGCGTGCTGTCGGCGGCGTACTTCACCAAGCGCCAGACGGAACGTGCGGAGCGAGAGCGGCGGAAGGCGTTCGGCGCGGCAGGCTGATCATGGCACGAGGCATTTGTCTTTCGCGCCGGCTCGCGCTAAGCAGCGGGCCATCGTGACGGCACAAGATTACATACGCTCCTATTACGCGGCGACGGTGAACGACCAGACACGCTATCCGGCGCTGGAGGGAACCGTGAAGGCCGACGTGTGCATTGTCGGCGGCGGGTTCTCCGGCGTCGCGGCCGCTTTGACACTGGCCGAGCGCGGCCGATCCGTCGTGCTGCTCGAGGCCAATCGCATTGGCTGGGGCGCGTCCGGTCGCAACGGCGGCCAGATGATCGGCGGCATCAGCGGCGAGGAGACGATCAAGCAACAGCTCGGCGCGGCTGGCGCCAAGTTTGTCCGCGATATCCGCTATCGCGGGCATCAGATCATAGAAGAGCGGGTCGCGAAGTACGGAATTGCATGCGACCTGGCTTACGGCTGGATGGAAGTCGCGGCGCGGCCCCGCCACATGGACAACATGCGCGCTTATGTCGAGCAGCGCATGAAAGACGGCGACGGCGACCAGATTGAGATCGTCGAAAAGTCGCGGATGCCGGAGGTTCTCGGCACACAATCCTACTACGGCGGCTATATCGATCGGCGCAGCGGCCATCTGCATCCGCTCAACCTTTGCCGGGGCGAGGCGGCAGCCGCGGTTTCGCTTGGCGCAAAAATTTTCGAAGACAGCCGTGTCGTCAAACTCTCCGGCGGGGCCAAGCCGTGGGTCGAGACCGCACGGGGCCGTGTCGAAGCCCAGACAGTCATCATCGGCGGCGAGGTCTTCGACAAGTTCGGGCAATCCGGCCTCAAAGGACTGATGCTGCCGGCCGGAAGCTACATCATCGCCACCGAACCGTTGAGCGGATCCGAGACAGCGAGTGTCGATCCGCAAAATCTAGCCGTGGCCGACAGCAATGTCGTTCTCGACTACTTCCGCATGTCGGCCGACCGGCGGATGCTGTTCGGCGGCCGTTGCAACTATACCAACCGCGATCCGAAAGACATTGCTGCGGTCATGCAGCCGCGCATGGTAAAGGTCTTTCCGCGGCTCAAGAATGCACGGGTGGACTTCAAGTGGGGCGGCACGATCGCGATCGTGGTCACGCGTGTGCCCGCCGTCGGTCGGCTATCGCCCAACCTCTATTATTTCCAGGGCTATTCCGGCCACGGCGTCAACGCCACGCACATTGCCGCTGAAATCGTGGTGGATGCCATTTGCGGGACGACCGAAAAGTTCGATCTCTTTGCGCGGATAAAGCAAATCCAACTGCCGCTCAGCGATCAGTTCGGCAATTACATGCTGGGGCTTGGGATGCTCTATTATCGCTTGCGCGATCTTCTGTAGGTTCGCATCACCAGCGCAGAATACGCGAGCCGAGCAGCGCTCCGACAGCCGTCATCACGAGGACGCCGATGGTGTACCAGGCCGCGAGGAAGAGCGGGCTGTCGTCGGGGCAGTGGGCCGCATAGAGCGTTGCCGCGATGCCGGCGGACAACAATCCGCCGACGGCACCGGCTACGACCGGATGCGTCGGCGCGCCGCGACGAAGCGCATAGAGGACGGCGGCCAGCGGTGCGAGCGACAGTATCGGAATGATAATCAGGCAGTAAACGGAATTCTGACCCACCATATGCGCGTGCCACGCGTCACGCGGGAGGGCGAAAAGTTCGGCGATGACGCCGACGGCCAGTACAACTGGCGCGAGCGCAAGCCACCACAGATTTTTCCCCGGCGCGAAATCGGGGCGTGCGAGGCTGCGAACGAGAACGAATGCCGGTATGGCGACGCTGAGCGTCAGAATGAACTTGAACGCAAAGCGCATCGACGTCGTTATATCGACGAGAAAATTCTCGCGAATGCCGATCGTCCCCAGCATCAGAAGCGCCGAGATCAGCGTGCCGGCACCGACCGCCACTGCCAGCGTCTGGGCAATGGGCGGCGCGACGCTTTTGGCGTCGGCGGCGATGGCTTTGATCAGATCTTCGGTCTTCATAGTTTCTTCTCTTGGTATGTCTCCGCCAGCGCCTTCAGGCTTCTATGGAGCGCGACGCGGACGGCAACTTCGGTCATGCCCAGGCGTTCGGCGACGTCCCGGGCCGAGTGTCCGTCGATGCTGATCGAGCGGACGATGTCCCGGTTCTTTTCTGAAAGCCCGGTGAGAATGCGGTCGACGTCGTGAGCGTCGATCGATGCCTGCTGATCGTCGCCTTCGATATCGAATTCGGTGAGGTCAACGGGCACCTCGGGACGGCGGCCGCGACGGCGCAGGTCGTCGATCATCTTGTTGCGCGCAATTGCGGACACCCAGGGCCCGAGAGGCATCGACTGATCCCAGGTATGCCGCTTCAAATGAATTGCAAGCAGGACATCTTGCACCACATCCTCCACGTCGTCGCGGGGCACGCCAACGCCTGCGAAACCCCGGCGGACAACGCCTCTCAGAACCTGCGACAGTTCCGAAAGGAGCTTATGATAAGCGGATTCGTCGCCCGCGATCGCCGCGCGCATCAAACCCGACCACTGCGCGTCTCGAGCCTTTCGGTCCAAAATCCGCCTACTTAGTTGAATTCGTCGCCACTTCGGCGAATGTTACATGCGGCAGCCACACCCCAAAGTCGGGCTTTGCGGCCAGTGTCGATACGCGGCGATATGGCAGAGATACCGTTAAAAGCGCAAGGCCGCCGGGCGAGCAAAAACGGCAAGCGGTTCAACCGGACGGCAGCCAAAACCAGAGAATGGCGACGTAAGTCAGCCCATGAAGCAGCTGATCGATGCCGAGCGCCCACCAGAAAAACTTATCCTTCGGTGACCAGCCTTCCCGTTTGACGATCTGCTCCTTCAGCCAGTCGATGTGATAGTGCAACACGAATTCGGCCGCGAGAAGCAGCGCGGCGAGCCCCGGACCGCCTCCCGGAAACAGCAAAAAAACGGGCGCCGTCAGCAGGATATGGATGAGCGCATGCCACAGGCCGCCGGGCGCTCCATAATGCCCCTTCTGGCGGAAAATCCGATCCGTCTGAAGGATGAAGTCAGCCAAAGCGTGCTTGACGAGAAGGTATGAGATCGCGGCCAGCGCCGCGTGAACGGGTGACATATGGTTCCATCGCTGCCTGGTCGGCGGTCTCGCGTTCCGGCCTGCTCCGGAGCATGCGATACCGTCCACCCAACTTCCCCATGCGCTGTTTAGCTTATCGGAGGCCAAACAGATGTCACCTGGGGAACAAATGGCCCGCACAGGCAGCGCCCGTGCAGGCCGGCAAGTCTCCCGCGCCGTCGATCAGTTGACGCGCTGGACCTCGACGAGGTTGTCCGAAAAGGTCGGCGCTCGTCCGAGGCCGCTCCAGGCATCCGACGAGATGCAATTTACCGACCCGTCGGAGCGGTTAAGCGAGCGCCAGTAGCCGAGCGTTGCGACGACGACGCCCGGAGGGACGTCATCGGTCACGCGGGCGACGCCTTCGAAGTCGCCACGGTCATTATAAACGCGGACAGGGTCGCCATCGCGAACCGAGCGCTGCTGGGCGTCCTGCGGGGAGATCATCACGAACTGATCGCCTTGGGCTTTGATCTTGTGCGGCTCGTTGGCGTAGCACGAGTTCAAGAACGCGTGGCTCTTCGGCGAGATGATGTTGAGGGTATAGAGCTTGGCCCGCGACGGGTTGGTTTCCGGTGTTTCGCGCGGGGGAACGTAACCTGGCAGCGGATCAATCGGCTCGCCGGACTGTTCTCCCTCGTACATGGCGCGGAAGGGACCGGCGACGAAGTTCTTTGCGTCATGCAAAAGAAATTCGACCTTGCCGGACGGCGTCGGAAACTTGCCTTCGGCGTGGGGTGCGCGCGTATCTGCAGAGCCTACAGCGATCTTGAAGTATCCGTTGGCCTTGAAATACTCCATGTCGATGCCGCCCATCTTGGGATCGGCCCACAGGACGTATTCAGAGCAAAGCTCGCTGTCGGTCATTTTGAAGACCGGATCGTCGAAGCCCATTTCCTTCGCGAGCAAACGCCAAAGGTCACTTGTCGGCTTGCATTCGCCCGGCGGATCGACGGCTTTCTGATTATAGGTCAGATAAAAATGGCCCCATGACCACATCATATCCTCGGCTTCGCCCGCCATCGCCGACGGCAGGACGATGTCGGCGTATTTCGCGGTATCGGTGAGGAAGTGTTCGGCGACGACGGTGAAAAGATCTTCGCGTTTCAGGCCATCGACAATCTTGTTGGTCTCGGGAGCCTGGCTCACCGGGTTGGTGCAGAAGACGAACAAGCTCTTGATCGGAGGATCGAGCTTCATTTCGCCGGTCAGCGCAGCACCAAGCCGCAGATTGTTGACGACGCGGGTGCCGGGTTTGATCCAGTCGGGCCGGGCAGCTTTGACCCAGTCGATCGGAAAGTCCCAGAGTGGCATCTGCAGAAGGCCGCCGCCGACGTGACGCCAGGAGCCCACAAGTGCGGGCAAGCTGCATACCGCGCGGATCGCCTGTCCGCCGCCGGCGCTGCGTTCGAGAGCGACGCCGAGACGGATAACGGAGGGTTGCGCGGTTGCGAATTCGCGCGCGAACTTCGCGATGTCCGCAGCCTGCACGCCGGTCGTGCGTTCCACGTATTCGGGCGTAAAATCAGCCGCGCGCTGCTTCAGCTCGGGGAAGCCGTGGGTGTGTTTGTCGACATAATCCTGATCGACAAGCCCTTGTTCGATGATCGAATTGATGATGCCCATTGCGAGCGCGCCATCGGTTCCGGGCTTCGGGCAGATGTGCCAGTCGGCGGCCTTCGCCGTACGCGAGCGATAGGCGTCGATGACGACAACCTTGGCGCCGCGCTTCTGCGCTTCCAGAACGAACGGCCAGTGATGAAGATTGGTCGAGATCGAATTGCACGCCCAGATGACGATGTACTTGGCATGCACGAAGCTCTCGGGATCGACTGCCCCCGTAGGCCCGACCGTCAGCAGCCACGCCGTCGATGACCCGGACGCACAGAACGTTTTTTCATTCACCGTCGAACCAAGACGATTGAAGAACGGATCGCCGGAATTGATGCCCTGCACGAGCCCCATATTGCCGAGGTAGCTGTAGGGCATGATGGCCTGCGAACCATGCGTCGCGATGATGTCGCGCCAGCGCGCGCCGATCTCGGAAATCGCTTCGTCCCAGGTTATGCGCTTGAATTCTTTCGAGCCCTTGGGGCCGGTCCGCTTCAGCGGATAAAGCAGGCGGTCGGGATTGTGGTGGTGATCGGCGAAATCCTTGAGCTTCACGCAAAGGCCGCCGCGGGTCATCGGGTGATCTTTGTTACCGCGAACCTCGACCAGGCGGTCGTTCTGGACCTCGTAGATCATCGCGCAGGTGTCGGGGCAATCGTGAGGACAGGCGCCGAAGAATTTCTCGCGTTTGGGTTGTTCGTTCATAATGCTCCTCCCGGTCGCAAAATTGCCGCCCGTTTGCCGGACGTTGTCTGATGTAGGACAGTTTGGCACCGAACTTCGGTTGCGTCCAACACTGCCGGGGATCCGCGAAGAATCTCCGGACGTTGGATGAAGGGATTAGAGAAGCCTGATCAAAAGTCTTATGGCGGACCTGCTGCAAGCGACTGATTTAGAAATTAATTTAGGAATTTCTCGAGGAATTCGACGGCGAATTCCTCCGATTGGGATGGAGAAGGGGTCGTGTCGCGAGCGCTGTTTCCGGGTCGTCGGGTGCTCTGGATGCCGTTGGAAGCGCAATGGCGGCCGCCGACTTGCGAGTTGCAACATTGCTGCGCCAGCATGGTCGATGCCCTGCGTTTCGAATGCAAGGAGCACGCGGATCCGTTCGCGTGTGGTGACTCGTTGGTGATCTACAATGACATCATGTGTGAGTACGGACTGATCATCCATGACGGCACAGCGTCCTATGTGCTGATCGACCGTTGCCCATGGTGCGGATCGCGTCTGCCGGCGAGCGCGCGAGATTTCTGGTTCGATCAGGTCGATGCGCTTGATCTGGAAACCGGTGCGGCGCCGCCTGAGCGATTTTTATCGTCTGCTTGGCGCCGGAATTGATCAGGGGGCGTCGGGGGCGGCGCAGGCGTCCTCGTAGGAATGCGTTGCGCCGTCGCGATCGGTAAAGACATGAGCGCCATTCTCTGAAAACACTGCCGCGTGCTCGACCGGAACCTTGCCGTGAGCGCCCGGCAAATCGAGAACGTAGGTCGGTAAGGCAATGCCGGAGAGGCGGCGGCGCAGTTCTGCCATCAGGCGCCGTCCCTCGGCCGTGGTGGTGCGGAAATGTGCGGTGCCGGGGGCGAGATCGCCATGATGAAGATAGTAGGGCTTAATGCGAAGCTCGACGAGGCGGCGCATCAGGTCTTCGAGCGTGTCGGCGCTGTCGTTGATACCTTTGAGCAGCACCGTCTGGCTCAAGAGTGGGATGCCCGCGTCTACGAGGCGGGCAATCGCGGCGCGGGCTGCGGATGTCAGTTCATTGGAGTGGTTCGTATGCAGACCGACAAAGACGGTCTGTCCGGTCGCCCTCAGCGCGTCGATGAGTTCGGGTGTCACCCGCGCGGGATCGACTACGGGTACGCGTGTATGCCAACGCAGCACTTTCACGTGCTCAATGCGGGAAAGAGCTTCGGTCACATCGCGGATCCGGCGCGGGGATAGAACGAAAGGATCGCCGCCGGTGAGGATAACCTCCCAAATCGCCGGCGTAGTCGAGATGTAATCGAGTGCAGCGGCGAGATCGGCGGCGGAAAGCGATTCTCCATTCGCCGGTCCCACCATCTCGCGGCGAAAGCAGAAGCGGCAATAGACCGGGCAAACGCTCGCGATTTTGAGCAACACGCGGTCGGCGTAACGGTGAACGATGCCGGGGACGGGACTTTTGACGCCGTCGCCGATCGGATCGGCGAGTTCGCGGGGATGCAACTCAAGTTCGCGCGCGCTCGGAACGAATTGACGGGCGATGGGATCGGAACTCACCGCGCGATCGATGGCGTTCGCGATGGCAGGCGTCAGAGCGATGGCATAACGATCGCCAACCTGACGTAAGGCGTCGGCGTCTTCGATGCGGACGAGGCCGGCATCGATGAGGTCGTCGACCGATGTCAGCTTGCGTTCGATCAGCGTCATTTGAGCGGCCAAACGTCGGTGTCGTGATCGGGATGCTGGTATGAGACGAGCGTCTTCAGAAAAGGCGCGGCATTGGGGTCATGGAGAGTTCCCTTGCGCGGCAGGTCGGGGATGGAGCGGGCGTAGGGGAGTTCGGCCTCGACGCCCCATTGTATGATCGGGACAATCGTCGAAGGATCGTCGAACGCGCCGATAGAGATGGCGACGCCGTCGGGGGCTTCATATGTCAAAGGCGTTCCGCAGTCGGCGCAGAAGCCGCGCGCCGCCGCATTCGACGACTGGAATTTCTTCCGCTCGCCGCGTGTCCAGGTCAGCTTCGCGTCGCGCACGCTGACGAGCGGCGCATAGAAGTTGCCGAATGCCTTCTGGCACATGCGGCAATGGCAAACGGAAGCGTCGCCAAGCGTGCCCTCGACGCGAAAGCGAACCGCGCCGCATTGGCATCCGCCGGTTTGAATTTCTTCGGTCATCTCATGCTCTCCCTCTCCCCATTCTCCTGCACTTTGAATGGGGAGAGGGTCGGGGTGAGGGGCCGTCGTAAGCCAGAGCAAATGGTTGCCCCTCACCCTAACCCTCTCCCCGCAAAGAACGGGGAGAGGGAATTTTGGTCATTCGGGTTACTTGCCCACTTCAGGAAATGGTGTCCATAGCACTTGATCTATGCGTTCGGCACCGGTGGCAAGCATAACGAGGCGATCGAAGCCAAGCGCGCAGCCCGACGCTTGCGGCATGAGGGCGAGCGCGGCGAGGAAATCCTCATCGACCGGATAACGCTCGCCGTAGATACGTTCCTTTTCCGTCATCCACGTTTCGAAGCGCCGGCGTTGCTCTGCGGCGTTCGTCAACTCTCCGAAGCCGTTCGCAAGCTCGACGCCGCAGACGTAAAGCTCGAAGCGCTCGGCTAAGGCGGGGTCGTGGGCGGTCGGCCGGGCGAGAGCAGCCTCCTTGATCGGGTACTCGCACAGGACCTCCGGCCGGTAGACGCCAAGGCCCGGCTCGATCTTTTCAACGAGCACCTTGCTGAAGATGTCCGACCACGTGTCGTCGGCCGCTATGCGGATGCCCTGCGCTGCGGCGAGTTCCGCGAGCTTGTCGCGATCGACCGAATTTGCATTCACCGTCTCGTGCAGCGAGATCTCCGCGAATTGCGCGAAGGCTTGATAGAGCGTCGTCCAATCGTAGCCCTTGGCGATATCGCACGGCTTGCCGCGATAGGACCATTGCGTCCTGCCGCAAGTGTCGGCGGCAATTTTGAGGATCGTCCCGCAATCTTCCCAGAGCACTTCATACGGCTCATTGGCGCGATACCATTCGAGCATCGTGAATTCAGGGCTGTGCAGACGGCCGCGTTCGCGATTGCGAAACACGGGAGCGAACGCGAAAATTTTCGTCTCGCCTGCCGCCAGCAACTTTTTCATCGCGAATTCGGGCGACGTGTGCAGGTAGAGCTCATGCCGGGAAAGGTCGGTGTCGATCAGTTCGGTGCGGAAGGCATGCAGGTGCGTTTCGTTTCCGGGCGAGACCTGCAGCAGGCCGGGCTCGACCTCGATAAAGCCTTCGGAAAGAAACCATGACCGTATCGCCGCCTTGATTTGGCCGCGGGCGATGAGAAACGGGCGGCGGTCGGCGTGGCGTTCTGGGCTCCACCAGGGAGAAAGCTGGGACATGCTCGCAATTTGGGCGTTTGGGACAGGCTTGCCGCACTTGGCGGCAGGAAACTAAGCGGGTAAGAGACGCGACAGATTCCCTGAAGGCTTCCGCCGGCCGGGCCGCCCTTTGAGGCGGGCGGCTCGCGCTTGGATTAGAACGGAGACGTACCGGTGGTAAAGGTTATTGCAAGCTCGGTCCGCAAAGGCAACGTGCTCGACCTCGACGGCAAGCTTGCCGTCGTGATGCACGCGGAAAATATCCATCCCGGCAAGGGCACGCCGGTCACGCATCTCGAAATGCGGCGGATCGCCGATGGCGTGAAGGTTACCGAGCGGTATCGGACGACCGATCAGGTCGAGCGCGCCTATCTCGACGAAAAGGACTTCAACTACCTTTACGAAGACGACATGGGCTACAACTTCATGCAGCCCGAGACCTTCGACCAGATCTCGATCTCGAAGGATGTCGTCGGCGACCAGGGCCAGTGGCTGCAAGAAGGCATGACGTGCCTCGTGTCGCTGCACGAAGGCAATCCGATCTCGATCGAGCTTCCGCAGCGCGTGACGCTCGAAATCGTCGAGGCCGACCCCGTGGTAAAGGGACAGACGGCGTCGTCGTCCTACAAGCCTGCCAAGCTGTCGAATGGAGCCCGCGTAATGGTGCCGCCGCACATCGGCGCCGGCACGCGCGTCGTCGTGATGACAGCGGACGGCTCGTACGTCGAACGCGCAAAGGATTAATTATTCTGGTTTGCGCCGGGCGGCTGCCTTACTAGCATCCGTCCGCCCGGCGCGATGCTCAAGCTGCCCGAGATGTCAGCTGCGTCGCCATTTGCGGCGCGACTTCCTCGCAAATAACTTTGAATTCGCTCAGATAGTGCGGGCCGAATGACGTGATCATCGCGACATCGGCGGCGTCGCGTCCGCGTGCGATGACGACACGGCCTATGCGCGGCTTATTGTGACGGGCGTCGAACGTCACCCAGCGATGGTCGATATAGGCTTCGAACCAGGCGCTAAAGTCCATCGCGGCGGGGTCCGGCGGGACACCGATGTCGCCCAGATAGCCGTTGACGTAGGCGGCGGGGATATTCAGGCAGCGGCAGAATGCGATCGCGAGATGCGCGTAGTCGCGGCAGACGCCAGTCTGCTCGTTGTAGGCCTCGAATGCCGTGCGTGTCGATCGCGCCGCCTGATAATCGAACTTGATGCAGTCGTGCACGAAATCGCAAATGGCTTTGACGCGGGCATAGCCCGGCGGCACCCCGCCAAACAGCTGCCACGCAATTTCCGTGAGCTGATCGGTTTCGCAATAGCGGCTGCCGCTCAAGAAGTGCATTGCGTAGTTGGGCAAATCAGCGATCGGTACTTCGCGCGCGCCGATTGGTGTTTCTTCAGGCTCGCCAGAGTCGCGAACGATCGCGCGATAGCTGACTTTCAGAGTTCCGGCAGGTGCAATGAGGCGTTGCGTGCGGTTGCCGTAGAGGTCGAGCCCGCGTTCGATCGGAATATCCGGCGTGATCATCGCATCTTCATGGATGAGATCGCGACGCCTGCTCGCGTGAACGTCAAGAAGCAACAAAAGCGGCGTCGGCGTAGCTACGTCGATGCCGATATCATATCCGATGTGAATGAGCATATGCGTACGCCCTCGCGACCAGGAAACGACTTCTGAACGTCACTCGATGCTGCAATGTTCCCGAAAAAACGGGCGTCGAAATGCACAAATATCTGGCAATCAATGAGTATTGGCGAAGTCTAGCCGATGGCTGCGAAGCAGGAACCCGACTTTAGTTCTGTCGGCTCATGCAGGCGATGCTGAAAATATGCTTACGCGCTCAGATATCCAATCTCAATACTTTGACGGTCGTGCCTGCCGCAAGCGCGGGCGCGTCTGCGGGAACAACGACAAGACAGTCGGCACGCTGCAGAGATTTGACGAGGCCGCTGCCCTGGTTCTTGAAGGGTGCTACGCGAGGAGGCGTGACGCTTAGATCGAGCAAGCCTCGCATGTAGTGCTCGCGCGGGCCGTTAGCCGGAACGGATTGCGACAGCACGGCTTCAAGTTCATCGAACGGCGTTTCGCGGCCGAGCAGTCGGCCGATGAGCGGCACAAGAAAGACGCGCGCACAAATCATTGCGGAAACGGGATTGCCCGGTAGCCCGAGGCAGTATTGCCGCTTTTGATCGGGAGTGCGCGTTCCAAAGAACAGCGGCTTTCCCGGACGCATCGCGATTTTATAGAAATCGAGCTTGGCACCGGCGCTTTCGAGAGCCGGGCGGACGAGATCGTGATCACCGACAGAAGCGCCGCCGCTGGTGACGAGGATGTCGGCCCCGTCGGACGCCGCAATGAATTCTTGCAGCGAGGCGAGCGAATCCCGCGCAATGCCGAGGAAACGCGCTTCGGCCCCAGCGGCCTCGATGACGCCGGAAAGTCCGTATGCGTTCGATCCGGAAATCTGGCCCTCGCCCAGCGGCAGCCCCGGCGTTACCAGTTCATCACCGGTCGAGAGGATCGCAACAACGGGCTTGCGAACGACGGCGAGTTCGCCGTAGCCGGCTGAAGCCGAAATGAGAACGTCGCGGGCGGTGAGGATGCGGCCCGGTTCGACGAGACGTTCGCCTTTGACGAAATCCTGGCCCTTGGTGCGGATGTTTGCACCGCGTGCTGCATTTTCGAGGACAGTTACGGTCTGGTCCAACGCCGTAACGTTTTCCTGGATAACGATGGCATCGGCGCCGTCGGGGAGACGTCCACCGGTAAAAATGCGAACGGCTTCTCCCTGGCCAAGTGTGCCTGAGAAAGGCCGTCCCGCGCCGGATTCGCCGATGACTGTCAGGGTAGCGGGCACACTCGCGATATCCTCAGCGCGGAGGGCATAGCCGTCCATGGCAGAGGCATCGAAGGGCGGATTATCGACTTTCGACGTCACGGGCTCGGCGAGCGTACGGCTGCGCGCATGAAGCAAGCCGACCCGTTCGGGCGGAAGTGTTGTGGCGCTTTCCAGGATGTGTTGGAGCGCGACCGGGACGGGCAAAAGGGCCATGCTTTAGCCGCCTGCCGGGCGCGCACCGGCTTTGTAAGCGCCCGACTTGCCGCCTTCCTTTTCGAGGAGACGCACGCCGGCGATGGTCATGCCTTTGTCGGCGGCTTTCAGCATGTCGTAGAGCGTGAGGCAGGCGATGGAGACAGCGGTCAAGGCTTCCATTTCGACGCCCGTCTGGCCGGAGACCTTCACTTGTGACGTCACGCGTATGCCCGTCGGCTGATGGGAAAGTTCAAAATCGACAGTCGCCTTGGTGATCGCGAGCGGGTGGCAAAGCGGGATCAGTTCATGCGTGCGTTTTGCGGCCATGATGCCGGCGATGCGGGCTGCGGCGAGGACGTCGCCCTTTTTCGCTTCGCCTTTTTCAACGAGGGCAAGCGTTTCGGGCTGCATCGAGATGAAGCCTTCGGCAATGGCGTGGCGCGACGTGACCGCCTTGTCGGACACGTCGACCATGCGCGCATCGCCCTTGGCGTCGATGTGGGAAAGTTTGCTCATGGCGCAGGCGCGAGCAGGGTCTGGGTGGCGATGGTTACGTCGGGCTGGCGCATCAGGCTCTCACCGACGAGGAAGGTGTTGACGCCGACTTTGGCGAGGCGCGCAAGGTCCGCGGGCGTGAAAATTCCGCTTTCGCCGACGACGATGCGGTCGGAGGGAACCTTGGGCGCGAGCTTCTCCGTCGTCTCGAGCGTTACCTCGAATGTCTTCAGATTGCGGTTGTTGATGCCAATGAGGCGGCAGTCGAGCTTCAACGCGCGATCCAGTTCCTCGGCGTCGTGAACCTCGGCGATGGCGTCCATGCCCCAGTCCTTCGCTGCGCTGGCGAGATCATGGGCGGTCGTGTTGTCGACTTCGGCGAGAATGATGAGGATGCAATCGGCGCCCCAGGCGCGGGCTTCGGCGACCTGATAGGTGTCGATCATGAAGTCCTTGCGGAGCACGGGAAGCGACGTCGCTTCGCGGGCAGCGGGCAGGAACTCCGGCGCGCCCTGGAAGGAGGGCCGGTCGGTCAGCACGGAAAGACAGGCGGCGCCGCCGGCTTCATAGGCCTTGGCGAGCGCGGGCGGATCGAAGTCGGCGCGGATCAATCCCTTCGACGGCGACGCCTTCTTGATCTCGGCGATGAGTGCCGGTTTTTTCTGTGCGTGCTTGGCTTCGATGGCGCCGGCGAAAGAGCGCACGTGCGGCGCCGAGCGGGCATATTCCGCAATCACGCGTAGCGGCTTGATGGTTTTGGCGCGGGCGATTTCCTCGCGCTTATAAGCGGTGATCTTGTCGAGAATGTCGGCCATGGCTCACACCCGCTCGTTGGTGACGGCGACGAGCCGGTCAAGCGCACGCGAGGCGCGGCCGCTGTCGATCGAGGCCTCTGCCTTCTCTATGCCTTCCGCCAAGCTCTCGGCCTTGTCGGCAACGACCAACGCGGCAGCCGTGTTTAAAAGCACGATATCGCGATAGGGGCCAGGCTCGCCTTGAAGGAGCGCGTGAATGGCTGCGGCGTTCGTCGCGGCGTCACCGCCTTTCAGCTCGTCGATGCTGCTGCGGGCGAGGCCCGCGTCTTCGGGGGAGAGGTCGAAGGCGTAGATGTCGCCGTCCTTCAATTCAGCGACATGGGTGATGCCGGTCGTCGTCAGTTCGTCCATGCCATCGGCGCCGTGCACGACCCAGGCATGCACGGATCCGAGCTTGCGAAGCACTTCGGCGATCGGCTCGACCAGCTTACGATCGTAAACGCCGAGAACTTGCCGTGTGACCTGCGCCGGATTGCAGAGCGGTCCGAGCAGATTGAGGATCGTGCGGAGACCAAGATCGGCGCGGATCGGGGCCCATGTCTTGAATGAGGGGTGATAGAGCGGCGCCCAAAGAAAGCCGACGCCGGCATCGGCGATCGCGCGTGAGACGATGACGGGCGGGACGTCGAGCTTGACGCCGAGCGCGGTCAGAACGTCGGAGGCGCCGGACAGTGATGTTACGGCGCGATTGCCGTGCTTGGCGACGATGGCTCCGGCGCCGGCGGCGACAAACGTTGCGGCAGTCGAAATGTTATATGTGCCTCGGCTATCGCCGCCCGTTCCGACGATGTCGATGGCACCCGGCGGCGCGTCGACGGTCGTCATGCGGCCGCGCATGAATTTCGCAGCACCGGTGATTTCTTCTGTCGTCTCGCCGCGGACGCGAACGCCCATCAGAAAGGCGCCCATCGCAACCGGCGGAGCAATGCCCGACATCAGGAGATCGAGGGCCTGCTGCATACCCTCGTCACCGAGCGTTTCGCCATCGGCGATCCGGTTCATGAGGCGCTTCAGCTCGCGTGCCGGATTGGCGAGGGTTGAGGTTTCGGTCACGGCTCAGGCCGCCTTGCGGCTTTTGGGGGTCAATCCCGCAAGCTCGAGGAAGTTTGCGAGAAGCGCGTGGCCTTGCTCGGACGCGATGCTTTCGGGATGGAACTGCACGCCGTGGACCGGGTGCGATTTATGCTGCAAACCCATGATCAAGCCGTCGTCGGTCTCGGCCGTCACCTCCAGGCAATCGGGAAGAGTGGCGCGGTCAACGATCAGCGAGTGGTAGCGGGTGATTTCGAAGCGCTTCGGCAGGCCCTTGAAGATGCCTTTACCGGTGTTGGTGATCGTCGACAGCTTGCCGTGCATCGGCGTCGGCGCACGCACGACGTTGCCGCCGTAGGCCTGGCCGATGGCCTGGTGCCCGAGGCAGACGCCGAGGAGCGGAATGGTCGGTCCGGCTTTTTTGATCAGTTCGAGGCAGACACCAGCCTCGTTGGGGGTGCAGGGGCCAGGCGAAAGCACGATGGCGTCGGGCTTGCGGGCCAACACCTCGTCGGCCGTGACCTTGTCGTTGCGGATGACGACGCTCTCGGTTCCAAGCTCGCCCAGATAGTGGACGAGATTGTAGGTAAAGCTGTCGTAGTTATCGATCAGGATCAGCATATTGGCCCTTGTCTGCCGAAATCCGCTCTTCACGCTGCCCTTCTAGCAGACGATGATCGGGGCGCGACACGGAAAAATATGGCGATCGGGGCCGGTGATTCAACGTAAAGAGCGGGCTGGCGGTCGCTTCAGGCGCGTTCGCGCGGCGTCAGGAAGGCTTCGAGACGGCCGGAGCTTGGAGCGAGGTCCCGCCAGGAAGCCTGCTCGAACGAGAAAACCGCCAGAGCGGCGGTCGGAAATTTGTCTTCCAGGCGTGAAATCGATTTGGCGTCGCCGGTACCGGTCAGAAACAGCGCGAGGCTGTGCATGCCGGGATTGTGGCCGATCATCAGCACTCGCTTAACGCCGGTGGGAATGTCTTTCAGCGATCCGAACAGGGTTTCCTGGCTTTTGAGATACAACTGATCGTCGAACTTCACCTCGGCGCCCTTAACGAACGGTGCGATGAGATCGAGCGTCTGACGGGTGCGCTTGGCGGACGAGCAAAGGATCAGATCGGGGACGAAGTTCAGTTCCTTGAGGGCGGCTCCCATCAGGGGGGCCGCTGCCCGGCCTCGATCGTTCAACGGCCGATCGAAGTCATCCATGTTGGCATCGTCCCAGCTCGATTTGGCGTGGCGGAGGAGGGCGAGTGACAGCATTGCGGCCTTGGGCTGGCGTTGCGGGATGATCGGACCTTATAGCAGGCCAATCGTACCGTTAAGCTGTAGGCCATAGATTCGCGCTGGCGTGATGACAAGCTCCATCGTCCATGGATTACCTTTTAGCGCCGGTTTTTTGGGTTTTTGGTCTTCTCGCCAGCATCGTCTGGTGGATATTCGTGCAGATTCTCTGGATCGTGCTGTGGCTGCTTTTGCCGCTGGCGATCCTGGGATTTGTTGCGCTGCGCGTGGCCGAACGCGTGCTGGGCCAAGAGAAAGTCAGAGCCTGGGTCAAGGTCCGTACGCAGAAGTACGGATCGTCGGCCTCGAAGCGGTTGCAGCGTCTGGTCTTCGCTCTCGGTGTCCTGCCGATCCGCGTGCTGTTCTGGTTTCCGATCTATGCAGTGTGGCACAGCATCGTCAGCCTGCTGTGGCGACCGAAGTGGTCGCCGTGGCAACGAGCGTGGGCGAAACGCTGGAAGGCTGCACCGAAGCCGCGGTGACGTGCAAGAGCGACGACGTCAGCGACCTGAACGCGGAACGTTCGATGAGCGTGAGGCGAAGCGCACGGCCTCTTCGGCGGCGCGGACAACGGCCATCGCCTTATTGATGCACTCCTGCTGCTCGTTTTGCGGAATGCTGTCGTAAACGATACCGGCGCCCGACTGGACGTGGATCATTCCGTCTTTGAGGATCGCGGTTCGAAGGACGATGCAGGTGTCCATTTCTCCGTTGGCGGAAAAATAGCCGACACAGCCGGCGTATGGTCCGCGCTTTGCCTTTTCGAGTTCAGCGATGACTTCCATGGCGCGGACTTTCGGCGCTCCGGAAACGGTGCCGGCGGGAAAGCCCGCCATCAGCGCATCGATAGCGTCGTGGTTCTTCTCGTCCAGCCTGCCGACCACGTTCGAGACGATGTGCATGACGTGGCTGTAGCGCTCGATGATGAATTTGTCGGTGACGGTGACGGAGCCTGGCTCGGAGACGCGGCCGACGTCGTTGCGGCCGAGGTCGAGCAGCATCAGATGTTCCGAGCGCTCCTTCGGATCGGCGAGCAAAGCCGACGCGAGCGCTTTGTCTTCGGCGTCCGTCGCGCCGCGGCGCGCGGTGCCCGCGATCGGGCGAATGGTGACGACGCCATCGCGGGCGCGAACGAGAATTTCGGGCGATGATCCGACGAGTTGGAAATCGCCGAAGTCGAGATGGAAAAGAAACGGCGACGGATTGAGACGTCGCAGGGCGCGATAGAGCGCGAACGACGGCAGCTCGAAGGGTGCTGAGAAGCGCTGGGACAGCACGACCTGAAAGATGTCGCCGGCTTTGATGTATTCCTTGGCTTTATCGACCATCGCCATGTAGTCGGCGGGCGTTGTGTTCGAGCGCGGTTCCTGAAGCGCAAGATTGGCGGACGCGGCGCCGGGAACGTGCGCGAGGGGTGCTTCGAGCTGAGCGATGGTCGAAGCGATGCGCGCGAGCGCCGCGGCGTAGGCGTCTTCAGCCGGAATATCCGGGTGCGGCCGGACAGGCGTCACCAGGATCATCTCGTCCTTGACGTTGTCGAAGATCAGCATCAGCGTCGGCCGGATGAGGATTGCGTCCGGGACGCCGAGCGTGTCGGGCTTCATTTCCGGCAGGTTCTCGATCAACCGCACGGTGTCGTAGCCCATGTAGCCGAAAATCCCGGCGGCCATCGGCGGCAGGGATTCCGGCAAGGCGATCGCGCTCTCCTGCAGCAGGTTGCGCAGCGATTGGAGCGCGGGCCTGTCATCGCGCTGATAGGCAGCGGGGTTTGCTTCCGGAGAGTCGTTGATCTCGGCGGTGTCGCCGTTCGCCTTCCAGATCAAGTCCGGTGCGAAGCCGATGACGGAATAGCGTCCCCGGGCGGAGCCGCCTTCGATCGATTCAAGCAGGAAGCTCATCGGGCGGCGATCGCCGAGCTTCAGGAATGCTGAAACCGGCGTTTCAAGATCGGCGATGAGGCGCGTCCAGACGACCTGGGGTTTTCCCGCATCATAGACGCGCGCGAACGCGTCGGCCGCCGGATGAATTTCGGTCGTGGACATGGCCGGATTGGCGTTCACATCAGCCTCACTCGTCGCTAACACCAACGACCGATTTGAGCTCGGCTTCGTTAACGGACGTCCCGAGGCGCTTCTTAAGGGCTTCGGTATATTCGGTGATCGTCTGGTTGGTCAGCTCCTGCGCAAGCTGCTTATCGAGTTCATCGGTTTCGGTCAGAGACGGCGCGGGCGCAGGGATGACTTCAGCGACTTGGAAGACGGTCTCGGTCGTGCGGTCGGGCGACTCGCCATAGCCGGCCCTGCCTTTGGCCAACGCGAAGGCTTCCGTCACGACAGCCTGCGAAAGGCTTGGCGGAATGGTCTTGCGCGTGATGGGATCGGTCTTCTCAACCTTGTTTTTCGCTTCTGCCTCGATGGCGGTCATCGGCTCGCCGGCGTTGACGCGGGCCGCAAGCTTTTTTGCAAGCTCGTCGATGAGGCGATGGCGTTCGGCGGTCACATAGTCGGTCTTCACCTGCTCCTTGACCTGCTCGAAGGGCTTCTGCTTCGGCGGCTCGGTGGAGAGCACGTTCACCCAAGCGAAGCCGTCGTCGCCGAGTTCGATGCCGGCGTCGTCATTGTTGCTGTCGGGTGCGAAGGCGCGCGAAATGATCTTGCGGAGGTTGGGCGTCTCCATCACCGGCTTGCCGTCCGGCGCAAGGCCGGTTGCGTCAGTCGCGGGGATCTCCTGGAATGAAATCTTCATGCTGTCGGCAATTTCGTTCAGGGATTTGCCGGCGATGCGATTGTCTTCGATTTCGTCGTGCTTGTTCTGAAGAGCGGACTTGGCTTTTTCGGTCGCGAGCTTGTCGCGAACTTGATCCTTCACGTCGGCGAGCGTGTGGGTCACTCCGGGCACGATCTGGGTGACGCGCAGAATGACGGTTGCAAAACGGCCTTCGACGACGTCGGAAAATTTGTCCTTCTCAAGCGAGAAGGCGACGTCGGCGACTTTCGGATCAATCAAAGCCTTCTTGGTGATGAGGCCGAGGTCGACGTCGGTGTCCTTGGCGCCGGCTTCCTTCGCCACATCGGCAAACGTCTTTGTGCCGTCTCGAAGGGCTTTCAGGGCGGCTTCGGCGGTCGCCTTGTCCTTGAAGGCGATCTGCTGAATGCGTCGCTCTTCCGGAGTGTCGTAAGTCGCCTTCGTGGCTTCGTACGCCTTGGCGATCTCGTCGTCGGTGACGTCGATCTGCTTCTTGAGATCGTCGACGCTCAGCGTCAGCACCTGGATCTTGCGATACTCAGGCGTCATGTATTTGATTTTGTCCTTGTCGTAGGTTTCCTTCAGCTGCGCGTCCGTCGGGTCGACGACAGTGACCGCGTCCGGATCGATCTTCACCCATTCGATGACGCGCTTTTCCTGGTTGTAGGCGTGCATCAAATCGAAGAGCGGCTTCGGGATGGTTTGGCCCGAGACGAGCGAGCGGATAATCGCTCCGCGCAGTTCGTCCTTGCGACGCAGGGCAAGGAAGCCACGCTCGGTCAAGCCGATCTGCTGCAGCAATGCATCGAAGTTCGGTTTGGAGAATTTGCCGTCGGTCTGGAAATCGGGGTCCGACTGCACGCCTTCGACCAGGGTCTTGTCGGAGAGTGCCAGTCCGAGCTTATCGGCGTGGGCCTCCACGGCAGCTCCCGCCATCAACTGGCCGAGAACGCGACGGTCGAGGCCAAAGGCATGGCCCTGCTCGGCGGTGATGCGCTGGCGCGCCTGCTGCGAGAAGCGGTCGAGTTCCTGCTGATAGGTGCGGCGGAATTCTTCATCCGTAATCGGGGTGCCCCCAACCTTGGCGATGGCTCCGCGCCCCCAGCCGTTGAAGACGTCGTGCACACCCCAAATGCCGAAGCTCAGAACAAGCAATCCGAACAGCAGCTTGGCCACCCGGGTCTGGGCGCCGCGTCTGAGAGCTTCAAGCATGGATAATCGCGTCCCGATTGTGGAAGCGTGACGCTGGCGCGGGAATGCGTAGGGTCAACGAGCTTCAGATGATAAATGCCCGCGCGGGGCGGGCCGGATGGCGGTGATATGAAGCGCAGCCCGTTTCGGATTGCAAGGGTGCCCGGGTTGAGGTTACGGAGTGTTCACCGGGGAATGCCTCTTGGGGGAGGCGCGGCGTCCGCAACACGAGGCACGGCATGGGGAACGCAGGTCGCGAAATTCGGCCTCTGGTGGCAGGCAACTGGAAGATGAACGGCCTCAGGGCGAGCCTCGCTGAAGCAGTGGCCGTCCGGGACGCGCTCCTGGGCCCGCTGGCGGCGATTCCGGCCGACGTGATGATCGCCCCGCCCGCCACCCTTATCGCCCCCTTTGCACAGTCTCTGGGGCCGCAACCGGTGCTTCTGGCGGGTCAGGACTGCCATGCCAAGCCGTCGGGCGCCCATACGGGGGATATTGCCGCCGAAATGCTTAAGGATGCCGGCGCGTCGGCCGTTATCGTCGGACATTCCGAACGGCGTGCCGACCATGGAGAGACGAACGCGCAAGTCAGAGCCAAAGCAGAGGCCGCCCATCGCGCCGGGCTCATTGCCATCGTTTGCGTCGGGGAAACCAAAGACGAGCGACTCGCTGGTTCGACGCTCGATGTGGTGTGCGGGCAACTCAAGGGGTCGCTGCCAAAGTCATCGGCTGCCGCGAATACGGTTGTTGCCTATGAGCCGGTCTGGGCGATCGGAACCGGCCTGACGCCGACTGCCGACGACGTGAAGGAGGTTCACGGTGCCGTTCGCGCCGTGCTCATCGAGCAATTCGGTGCGGAAGGCGCGAACATGCGCATTCTCTACGGTGGGTCGGTCAAACCGGACAACGCGGTGACGTTGATGGCTGTGGAGAACGTCGACGGTGCGCTGGTCGGTGGTGCAAGCCTCAAAGCGAGCGATTTTCTCGCCATAGTTCGAACGTATGGTGGCGCGTGATGCTATTTGCCCGCCGCGCCATACTTGCTGCCGCCTTCTGCTTCGCGTCGGCCCATGCGTGGGCAACCAAAGCGAAGCTCGATTCCGAGACCTGCGATTCCCTGCGGCTTGAGCAGATCAAGTTTCGCCAATCAGGCATTCTCGATGATTTAAACAAAGGCGCCGCTTGGGCAAAGGCGAACCTGTCCGCGGAGCGGCTGCGCGATATCCAGCATTACTTGGAACTCGACGAGCAGGTTCAATTCGGCTGTCGCGACGCCAAGATCACGGTTGAGGCGAAGCGTGCCAGCGAGGCGGCGGCCCGGATCGAGATCAATTCCGATGCCGATCCGACGGCGCCGATCGCGAAGGATCCTCCGAAGCCCGGAGCGGCGGCCGCCAAAAAAGATGGTCCTCAGAAGGCGACCAAAAAGGCCGCTCATAAGGGTAAATCGGCCAAGGCTTCCAGCGGGAAAGATTCGAAGGCCGATCGCGTGCCTGAGCCGTCGGCGAGCCCCGCTCCAGCTGTTGCCGCTTCCGGTGGAGGATCCGGGGAGGCGTCAGCTTCCGGCGGGGCTGCGGACGCGCAAACGCCGTCTCTGCCGGCGTTCGGGTTCGGCGACACGACGGTTTTTCCTCAATCATCGCCTTGAATTGGCTGAGGAACCGTCCGATCTGACAGTATGAGTTAGGCGCTTGACGCGCCGTCACGATGGGGGCTGGAACCTCGGCCAAGGGTGGTGTATAGGCCGACCCCTGCCGGGCTTTCCGCCCGCCTTTGGAACCGGATTTTATGGCTACCGTCCTTCTCGTCATTCACTTGATGATCGCTACCACTCTCGTGGGCGTTGTTCTGCTTCAGAAATCAGAGGGCGGCGCGCTTGGCATTGGTGGAGGCGGTGGCGGTGGTTTTCTAACTGGACGCGGAACGGCCAACCTGCTGACGCGGACGACGGCGGGCTTGGCAGCGGCCTTCTTCACAACAAGCATCCTTTTGACATTGCTTGCTAATCATTCGGTCCAGCGCGGTTCGGTGTTCGATAGTACGCCAGCGGCGACGGCGCCGGGCCCGGGCGCGACCAAGCCGGCAGAGGGTGACGCCAGCAAGCCCGAAGCAGGCCGTGGTGGTATCCTGGACAAGCTTGAGACGCCGCGCGCGCCGCTCGTCCCGCAAAACCAGTAGTGTGACAGCAACGCGCATTTTTTGTGCGTTGTCTGCGCTTCCATACCGTGAGGTCTGGACCGCCCAATTTTTCCTTGCAAATGTGCGCGGGGGTTGGGGGGATCGACGTCATGGCAAACATCGGCTTTGGTGAAGTGCGGCGCGCGGCGCGGCTTATGGCAATCCTCGGGATGACGTTGGTCGCGGCTCTGTGGCTCGCGGGCTGCGGAGCAACGGTCGGCGATCTCGCGACGGCTTCGGTGACCGACTATACGCAGGCGAATGTTTTCGCCCCGGCCGGGTACAATATTTCCAATAATGCCGACGGCAGCATTCATGTCACGGCGGCGGGTTCGCCGAGCACGCCCTCGGATAGATTGACGAAAATCGCCCTGGCGGCTGCCGCCGATTACGGCAACGAGCAGCACCAGAAGACCTTCACGGCAACGCCGCCTCAGACCACGTTCAAGTGCGGTAAGACCAAGACGACCGACAAAGGCAATGTCATCGCCATCAAGCCTATCGATCTGCGTGTGGTCTCAATCGACGTCACCTACGGTCGCGACGGGATTGCCCCTGCTGCGCGGAATTCCAAGGAGACGGCCGAGCAGCTGAAGTCAGAGCTTCAGACCGACACCGTTCCGCCCGATGTTCAGGCCGCCTCGACCCAGGAAGTCGCGCAGCAGTGCGGGCGGACCTGAGCCGTTTGCCTAGGTTCTGAGGGTTGCGACCTTTTCTATTGGTGAAGGTGCAAAAAAACCGCTTCCGAATCCGGGGGCTGCTGTGCCAGAACCAAGGCCCATGCAGCGGTATATCTTCATCACCGGCGGCGTGGTCTCCTCTCTCGGCAAAGGCCTCGCGTCCGCCGCTCTCGGCGCGCTCCTACAGGCTCGTGGCTATTCGGTTCGGCTCAAGAAACTTGATCCCTATCTGAACGTCGATCCGGGGACCATGAGCCCGTATCAGCACGGCGAGGTGTTCGTCACGGACGATGGTGCCGAGACGGACCTCGACCTCGGCCATTATGAGCGGTTCACGGGCGTTCCGGCGAAGAAGTCGGACAACGTCACGACAGGGCGCATCTATCAGGACATCCTCGCGAAAGAGCGGCGGGGCGATTACCTGGGCGGCACAGTGCAGGTCATTCCGCACGTCACCGATGCGATCAAGAATTTCGTGCTGTCCGGCAACGAGGACGTCGATTTCGTCCTGGTCGAGATCGGTGGCACCGTCGGCGACATCGAGGGCTTGCCGTTCTTCGAGGCGATCCGTCAGCTCGGCAACGAACTGCCGCGCGGTGCGTCCGTCTTCATTCATCTGACGCTGATGCCCTACATTCCGTCGGCTGGCGAACTCAAGACGAAGCCGACGCAGCATTCGGTCAAGGAACTGCGGTCGATCGGCATTCAGCCCGATATCCTGCTGTGCCGCTCGGATCGCGATATCCCGGTCGGAGAGCGGAAGAAGATTGCGCTGTTCTGCAACGTTCGGCCGGAAGCCGTCATTCAGGCTCTCGACGTGGCGTCGATCTACGACGTTCCACTGGCGTATCACCGCGAGGGGCTCGACCGCGAGGTGCTGGCGGCGTTCGGCATCACGGGAGCGCCGAAGCCCGACCTTCAGCGCTGGGAGACGATCTCGCGCGCGGTCGCGCACCCCGAAGGCCAGGTCACGATTGCGATCGTCGGCAAGTACACGGGCCTCAAGGACGCGTACAAATCGCTCAACGAGGCGCTGGTGCACGGCGGCATCGCGAACCGCGTCAAGGTCAAGCTCGAGTGGATCGAAAGCGAAATTTTCGAGCGCGAGGACCCTGCTCCTTATCTCGAAGGTGTCAACGGCATCCTGGTGCCCGGCGGCTTCGGCGAGCGCGGTTCGGAAGGCAAGATCCTGGCGGCGAAGTTCGCGCGCGAGCGGAGGGTTCCGTATTTCGGAATTTGCTTCGGCATGCAGATGGCGTGCCTCGAAGCAGCTCGCAATCTCGCTGGCATCAAAGAAGCGAGTTCGACGGAGTTCGGCGAAACGAAAGAGCCGGTCGTGGCGATGATGACCGAGTGGATGCGCGGCAACGAACTCGAGCAGCGGCGCCAGGGTGGCGAACTCGGCGGCACGATGCGGCTTGGAGCCTATGAAGCGCTACTGGCGGAAGGCAGCAAGATCGCAAGTATTTACAGATCGAACGACATCTCGGAGCGCCATCGGCACCGCTACGAAGTCAATATGCGGTATCGCGCCGATCTGGAGCGGGCGGGATTGCGCGTCGCCGGGACGTCGCCGGACGGCTTGTTGCCGGAGACGGTCGAATATCCCGACCATCCATGGTTCATCGGCGTGCAGTATCATCCGGAGCTGAAATCGCGGCCGTTCGATCCGCATCCGCTGTTCGCGAGCTTCATTGGCGCGGCTGTGGAGCAGAGCCGGTTGGTTTAGTTTTCAGTCGTCATTCTCGGCGGGGCGTATGCGAACGCCGGGAAGCCAGCAAAAATTCCATCGCGATATTGAGCCTTCGGCGCGTCTTGCGCTCGATCCCAAGCCTTCGATGCAGCTTTGCTGCGCTCGGCTGAGGATGACGGTTCTCCAATCTATTCCGTCTGGGCAAACGCGGCTGCGAGTGCCTTTGCCCCGGCCAATTGAGCTTCCGTTTCCATCTTTGCATCCGTCGCAGCCAATAGTTTCGCGACGGTGTTGTTGCGGATGGCGACGGGGTTGCGCTCGTAGCCGCCTTGCTGGAAGAAATTGGATGTCGGCACTTTCTTGCGCAGTGCGCTTGGCATCGTGACCATGTCGAAGCCGTTGCCGTCGCCTGTCAGGTTCATCATTTCGAGTTCGGCGGCGCTGAGCGGGGCCGTGTAACCTTTGCGTTTGGCGAATTCGACCGAGGTCAAAAGCTTGTAGACCTGCAGCAGCGGGCCGACGTCGATATCGAGAATGAGCGCGTGAATACCCAATCCCTTGTCCGTAGAGGCCAGACGGCTATGGGAAGACCAAGTGTCGGGGACGCTGCGGCTGAACGCGATCATTTTTTTCAGGATCGCGATTTTATCATTCAATCGATCGAGACGGGGGCCTTCGGCGTCGCCCGCTTTGTTGCGGAGTGATGCCAGGATCGCGCCACCCTGCTCGGCGAGAAGCTCAATGCTGTTTGTCGTCAGGAGCTGATTGTAGCCGAGTGCGGTGCTGATGGCGTGGGCCCCTGGCCGATCATATTCGAGTTCGGCCTGCACGGCGTAGCCGCCGTCGCCGCCGGATTCGAACGCGTAGACCTTCACGCACTGCTCGGGTGTCAGTCCCGCCGCGAGCGCTTGTCGTGCGTACGCCCGGCGAAACGCGTCATCGCTCTCGGGACGGTCGGGCACGAAACCGAAATGCTTCTCGGCCTGTTCGAGGAAATCCGAGACGACGGGAACATATTCGCCTTCGGCGCGAGGTTTTTCTGGATTTTCCGGCTTGGGCGGGCCGCTATAAAGCGGCGGTTGTTCCATGACGTAATCGTTCGCGGTCAGCCGGCCGCCAGTTCGCAAAATCGCGATGCGCCGCTTTCGCTTGTTGCCGATCGTCGCCCAATAAGGTCCGGCGACTTCGTCGTAGGCGGCACGCGCTTCTTTATAGGCGGCGAGCTTCTGGCGATATTCGGCGATCTGCTGATCGAGATCGCCGGCGTTTCCTATGGCGATCGGTGAGAACGGAAGGAAAGCCAATACCGCTGCAGCGATACTGCGCCGGGCGCAATTCATCAGCAGGCAGCTGTTCGCCATGCGCGAGACGCGTGAATTTCTCAAGCTCGTGCCCTCTTGCCGCTGCAATCGCGTGCCCTTCTTCGATGAGCGGGAGATGCCCTTTTCTTATGTTCAGAGTGGATCAATCCCGAGGGGGTTCCTATGTTCAGTCGCGATTCACGAGCAGAGACACGTGCGGAAAACCAGAGGCAGACAGCGACGCCGGTGGCTCCGCCGAGATTTTCCGGACCGATGGGAATAGTGTCGAACAATCCGACGCCCGGCTACTCATCCGCTTCTCCCGATCGGCCGACGTCGATCCTCGGGCCCGATATTTCGATCTTCGGCGAGCAGCTTATCCTAAAAACCAAAGGTTCGCTGCTGATCCAGGGCCACATCGAAGGCGACGTTCACGGCGAGGCTGTGACGGTGGATAACGGCGCACATGTGAAAGGCGTCATCACGGCGCGGACGATTGCCATTCAGGGGGGCGTCAAGGGCGAGCTCAAGGGCTCCAACGTTATCCTTCATGAGCATTCGGTGGTCGAAGCAAACATCGTGCAGGAAAAACTGACCATCGCGGAAGGCGCGCATTTCGAGGGAAGCGTCAAGAAGGCGAAGGACGCGAGCGAAGTGACGCCAGATCTTTCCTGATCGGCGATCGCGCTTAAAAATTTAAATCCCGGCGCCGCAATGCGCCGGGATCCGAAGATTTCCAGATTGTGCTTATTCGCGTAGCGCCGTCAGGGCGCCGGGGTCGCGGGGGTGGCCGGTTCAGTGGCCGCCGGAGTTTCCGTCGTGACCGTTTTCACATCGAGCGTCAGCACGCCGGTGTAGAGCAGACCGCCGAATACGATGGCGAACACGATCGCGGTTGCCAAGGCATTCAGGACCCGGTTCGAGAACGAGATCAGGTTGCCGATCAGATCGAGGATGAACACGATCACCGCGCCGAGCAGCACCGGTTCAAGCCAGGGATATTTGTCGAGCATTAGAGTGGTCCTCACCTTTTTGGTTGCGCCGCCTCCCGAGTCGCGGCTTGCCCTGTTGCCTTAGCACGTTCGACCCGCTGATGAGGTGGCAACCGTCCCTGCAAACGGCCAACGGGTAACGAGGTGCCACTTGAATGGCACAGAGGCATCGCTCGATTGAGCAATTTCAGGGAAGGGAAGCGCGTTGGGCATGCCGTTTCGCACCTGCGTTCGCCTGTAAAATTGTGTCGCGATCGTGAGCGAGAAATCGGCTGAAGATTTAAATGGCAGGTTGTTGAAATGATATAACACTTCACCATTTCGTGATCACGAAAAGTTTGAGCGGCGTTAGTGAAAAGAGATTGGAATTTTGACAGTTATCTAAGTAAGTGATTGCCCAACAGGAACAAACCTGTCGGAATACGAGGAGGACACACCATGAAAGTCTGGACGAAGCCCGAAGTTCGCGAGCAGGAAGTTGGTCTCGAAGTCACGAGCTACCTGCCGGCTGAGATCGACCTGATCTAACGAATTCGAACTCTATGTTCCTGAACGGCGGCCTCTGGCCGCCGTTTTTGTTTATGGACGGCTGCGAGGGGTCGCCGCAGCGCTTCACGGCGGCTATAACCCCACCATGACTCAGCATGAAACCTTGAAGCCTGCCGCGCACGTGCGCGTCCGCGACGTTCTTTTCGCCAACGAGGCCCCGATTTCTGTCCTGGCAGGACCTTGCCAGATGGAGAGCCGCGCCCATGCGCTCGAAATGGCGGCGGCTCTGAGCGAGATTTCGAAAAAGCTCGGGTTCGGGCTCGTCTACAAATCATCCTTCGACAAGGCCAACCGGACGTCGCTGTCGGGTCGACGCGGAATTGGGCTCGAAGCGGCGTTGCCGGTCTTTGCCGAAATCCGCGAGACATTCGGGCTGCCGGTCGTCACCGACGTGCATGAGGCAGCGCAGTGCGCGCGGGTGGCGGAAGCCGTCGATGTGCTGCAGATCCCGGCGTTTCTTTGCCGGCAGACCGATCTGCTGATCGCGGCGGCGCAGACCGGGCGGGTCGTCAAAATCAAGAAAGGCCAGTTTCTGGCGCCCTGGGACATGAAGAACGTCGTCGCGAAGGTGACGGGTTCGGGCAATCCCAATGTGCTCGTGACGGAACGCGGATCGAGCTTCGGCTACAACACGCTGGTGGTCGACATGCGGGCTCTGCCACAGATGGCCGAAACCGGCGCGCCGGTCATTTTCGATGCGACGCATGCCGTCCAGCAGCCGGGCGGCCAGGGAACATCATCGGGCGGGGATAGGCGTTTCGTGCCGGTGCTGGCGCGCGCCGCCGTCGCCGTGGGGGTGGCCGGGCTTTTCATAGAGACGCATCAGGATCCCGACAGGGCACCCTCGGACGGCCCGAACATGGTGGCGCTCAAGGATTTCGCTGCGCTCATATCCGAGCTGCAAGAGATCGACGCTGTCGTCAAAGCGCGAAAGGCCACGAGCCAGATCTGAAGCTCGCGCCCTTCCGCAGACGTGTGGAATTTTTTCTGAAAGCTTGCCCCGGCCGGTTTCAGGGCAAACCGAATTTCATGTGGTCTTTGAGTGTATCGCAGTGAATTCCGTCCGTGCGCCCGGACGGCATGCTTTTTATTTCGATCGTGAACGTCTTCAGTGCAGTGATATTTCCAGTGACGTGGCAGTTTCTGGTCGCCGTTCGTTTCGCATCGACCGCCGCGACCGGTCGTGCGTCGTTCCGGGGACAGGATTTTTTCAGGCTTTAGCGGACCAGAGCTTTGCAGCCAGCGCATCGATTTGAGCCGGGCTTTCAAGGGCGCCGTATTGTCCATCCTTGCCGATCACGATGCCGGCAACGCAGGCATGTGGAGCGCAAAGGGACGGCGTCCTTCCGACATTGATGGCGGCAATCGCCATCGACGTCATAAGCAGGCTGGCAGTCGAAAAGCAGGAGACGTAGGCAAGGGCACGCGAAACAAGTTCATGGTGCATGGTCAACCTCACAACGCGAGACTAAGGGGTGACGACACTTCGACTTGCAATGTTGGCTTTCGGAGCGGAGTGGCCGGGGCGAAAGCCGATGCGTTGAGAGTGCGTCAACCTTGGTTAAGGACGCGTTAAGGCTAACGAAGCGTGAAGAAAAAAACCGAGGTGCAACAAACGTTGCGCCTCGGGCAGACGGAATTTCGAGAACGGAACGCCTTAGCTCTTCATCTCGGCGCGGATGGCACGGGCGAGAGCGCCGGCGCGTTCATCGATCAGCTGAGGGATCTCGCAAGCGATCGGAATGTTGGCCTGCTTCTCCTGGAAGGTGCGCACCTCCCATTTGTATTTTTCTTCCTTGCTGGAGAGTTGCGAGATTTCGCCAGCGGGACCGTTTGAATCGTCGGTAACGCCCATTTCGTTCTCGGGCGGCAGATCAATGCCTTCCTTCTCGATCTCCTTGGCGCGTTCCAACTGACGTTTATGGAAGCGCTCGATGCCAGACATGACGAGCTTACGATCTTCGTTCGTGCGCGTCAGGACAGCGGCGAAGAGTTCCGTCAGCTTCGCATCGTGCTGATCGGCGGGCAGGCCTGCCGCGTATTTCTTGATGGCCGCCTCAGCATCGTCTTCCTTGATCCGTCGGGAAATCACGAATTGCGAGAGCTTTCGAATGGCTTCGTCCTTGCGCCAGCTCGACGTGTCGGTGATGGCAGGACCGTCCCAAATAGTCGCCGCGGTGAGTACGGGGACCTTACGGTAAACGCAGGGCCATTCGTTGGTATCCTTGGCGGGCTCATCTGCGAGCGAAGGCAATGTTGCCCAAGCGATCGGGGCCAAAGCGAGAATTGCAGCTTGCAGGGCGGCGCGACGATGAATGTTTTTGATCATTTTCATTTTCAGTCCTCAGGCAGATCCTCCGGGGCCGCCGCGCCGAGCGATCAACCCCTTCGATGGATTGTAGGCATATACTGCTCCAGCGAGGAAGGCGACCGTGCAGCCGACAACTATGCCGAGTGAGACGGTATCGACCTGTCCATATAAGCCAAAGCGGATGAGCTCTACCGCATAAGTAAACGGGTTGAGGCGGCAGATCTCAAAAAGCAGCGGGCTCGCCTCCCGGATTCGCCACAGCGGATAGAGAGCGGAGGACGCAAAGAACATCGGGAAGATGACGAAATTCATCACGCCCGCGAAGTTCTCCAGCTGCTTGATGACCGACGACATCAGGAGCGCCAGCGAGCCAAGCATCAAGCCGGCCAGGATGATTGCCGGGATAACGGTGACATAGCCACCAAAGGTCTGCAGGAAGCCCGGCACGGCAAACAGCGGCGTGATGATCGGATCGGTCATTGCCGGAATTGCGCCGCCTGCCCAGTTCGGCGGATCGTAGAATGTGAAGAGCTTCACTTCCGTGATCGGAGGGGGCTGAATGCCCCAGAACCAGGCGACGAGCATGAACGCATAGGCCTGCAGCAGCGCCACCGAGACGCCGCCGAGGAGCTTCGACAGAAGCAGGAACGAGCGCGGGAACGGGCTGACGAGCAACGTCCGCATCGTGCCGGTTTCACGGTCGTAGACCATCGACAGCGACGATTGCATTGCGTTGAAGAGAAGGATCATCGCAATCAGGCCGGGCGCGATGAATTCCTCGTAGAGAACGTAGGTTTCATATGGGGGAATGATCGACACGCCGAGCGTCTGCCGAAAGCCCGCGGCGAAGATGAAAAGCCAGATCAGCGGACGGACGAGCGCAGATAGAAACCGCTCGCGCTGATGCAGATAGCGCAGGATCTCGCGCCAGACGATGCCCTTGAAGCAGGCGAAGTAACCCGCGGCACCGAGACGGCGCCGAGCATCGGCATCGCTCTCGTGATAAACCACCGGAACGTTGTCCGGTGTGGTGGTCGCCGCTTGCGGGGCCATCAGGCGGCCTCCTCGATCGTGCTTTGCGTGCCCGTTACCGTGCGAAACGCCTCGCGAACGCTCGACGTTCCGGTCAGTGCCAGAAGCTGCGGAACGGGACCATTATAAAGAACGACTCCTTTGTGAAGGATGACGACCTGATCGGTGCGAACCACTTCGTCCATCAGATGGGTCGCCCACAGGACGCCAAGACGTTCTCTGGCGACGAGGTCGCGGACGATCTTGATCACGCTTTCGCGCGAGCCGAGATCGAGACCTACGGTCGCCTCGTCGAGCAACAGCAGATCGGGATGATGCATCATCGAGCGGGCAATCTCGACCCGTCGCAGCTGTCCGCCCGAAAGCGCGCGAACCTTCTCGTTGCCACGGTCGGCGAGGCCGACGAGTTCGAGCGCTTGCTGTGCGCGCTCGGTCGCCGCGCGGCCGGCGAAGCCATGCAGGGCGGCATGATATTTGAGGTTCTGCATCAGCGTCAGATCGATATCGAGCGTGCGGCTTTGGAAGACCACGCCAAGACGCTGCAGGGCTTGGGAAGGGCGACGGCGGACATCGAAGCCACGAATGAAGATCTCGCCGGTGACGTTGTCGTAGAGGCGGGTAACAAGTGAAAACAGCGTCGATTTTCCGGCGCCGTTGAGACCCAGCAGGACAACGAACTGACCTTGTTCGACTGTCAGCGAGACGCGGTCCAGCACTTTTCGGTCGCCGAAGCTATGGCTCACGCCGCTGACGACGAGTGCCGGCGTCCGTTCGACTTCGATCGGGGCTGTCGATGCCATTATCGTATCCGCCTCTTCGTCAATTAATTCGGGGAGACCACAACACCCCAGGGATAGCGTCCCACCTTGATCGATTTGATGGCCTTCTGATTGGCAACGTCGATGACCGATACATCGTTCGAAGCGCCGTTGGTCGTCAGCAGATATTTGCCGTCGGGCGTGAAATACATCTGCCAGACGCGCTGGCCAACAAGAATGTATTTCAGCACCTTGAAGGTCGACGTGTCGATGACGGCAACGCGGTTGGCAGGTCCGAGGGCGACGAATGCGATCTTGTCATCCTTCGTAATGCGGATGCCGACGGGCTGGATCGATTCCTTTTCGACGCCAGGAATTTCGAAGTTGATCTTCGTGATGATTTTCCGGTCGGCCGGGTTGATGACGGCAACGGTGCCGCCGACCTCGGAAGATACCCAGAGCTGAGTTTGTGCCGAGTTGAACATGGCAACGCGCGGCCGGCTGTCGACGAGGACGTTGTCGAACGTCTTGTGCGTGGTCGTATCGATGAAGTGCGCCATGTTCGTCGTTTCCGACGTGTTGACGAGCACCTTGCCGTCGGGGCTCATGCCCATGCCTTCGGGCTCGACGCCGACCGGGATTTCGGTGATGACTTTCGAAGTTTCGATGTCGACGACGGTGACGAGATTGTCGTCCTCGTTGGCGATGTAGAGGCGCTTGCCGTCGGGATGGAGAGTGAGCAATTCGGGGTCCGGGCCCGACGGCAGCGACTTGATGTATTCGAGCGTCTTGGCGTCGTAGACCTTCACGTCGTTGTCGTCGCTCGTGCAGATGATGAGCCATTTGCCGTCATTCGACATGACGATGCCGCGCGGCCGCTGACCGATCTTCACGGTCTTGATAAGCTCGAGCTTGTCGGTATCGATGACCGAGAGGCTGTTGTCCTTCTCGTTGGTGACGTAGGCCGTGTATGCATGGGCCGGCGTTACGCAGAGCGGTGCGATCGCGGCGGAAAACAGCACAGGCACAAGCGTCGAAAGTCGCGACATTCTAAACTCCGATTGAAAATAACTCGGGCAAAAGCGGGCTCGCCGCGCTGCGCCGATCATTGGGTGTAGGCATTGCACTTGGTTTCCGGTTTATCGATGCCAAGCGTATCGAGCACGCTGAATTGATGCAGAAAGCCCTGCTGCGGTGACACGCTGACGAACAACTTCTGACTGCCGACGATGAGCGGTTCGCGGAGCTGGCCGTTCCAGCCGCGGAAGCTGGTCGCGACGCCCTTGAACGCCGCGACTTCGAAATTCGGCGAATGGATGAAGTCTCTCAGCGTCTTGAAATCGCTGGTTTGCTTGCGCGATGCTGCTTCGCCGATTGCGCGTGTCGCGACCCAAGCGTCGTAATCGATGTTACGCATGATCCGGCCCGTCAGCTTCTTGAAGCGGTTTTGGAACTGGGTGCCACCCCAGAGCTCGAGCGAGGGGTGCCAGCTTGACGGGACCAGACCGGACGAGCCGACGATCGGCCTGGGTATCCAGGTGCGGTAGAGGAAATAGTCGGCAAAGACCTGATCCTCGTCGACCACAAGGACGACGTCATGGTCCGGGACGTTCTGCAGGAATTGCGGGATCTGCTGCTGGATCTGTTCGTAACCGCCGTCCGCGCGACGATTGCCGGTATCGATCTTGAACGGCAACTCCTGAACGATCTTGGCGCCGAACTTCTTGGCGGCCCGGCGATAGGCATCCGCCAGGAGCTGATCCTTTGGGCTTGGCCCAACAACCATCACCCACTTCGGCCAGCGTTTCCAGACGAGGTATTGAGTGAGGGCATCGGCGAGCATCGTTCGCGTCGGGGCCGTGTGCATGACGTTCGCCCGACAATCTTCTTCGCGAAGGCGGTCATCGGGATTGCCGACATTGAAAATCTGGGCGGGCTTATCCTTCAACGCGTCGGCGAACTTCAGAAGAGAGTCAGGCTCCATATCTGCGATGATGAAGGCGTCGCCGGCGGCAACCTTTTCGGTTGCCCCTTTGATGAGATCATCGACGTTGCCTTCCAGAACATCGAGCTTGAACGACTGATTGAGAAAGCGGCCGGTGGTGTTGTCGTCGGCGATGCCAAGCTTGGCGCCGGCGATGCCGTCATCAGGGCTCGGCTGATCGAGCAGCGATAGGGGCAGCTCTTTTTCCCGATCTTCCTTTACGTAGAGGACCTGGATCGTCACACCTTGTGGTTGCGCTGACGGGACGGGTATGGGGATCGGCGCAGGCGCGGGCTGGTCGGCCGCCTGCGCAGCCGCAGGAGCCAGGGCGAGCAGCGATAAAAGCGCTCCGCATATGGATTTTCTACATGTCATGAGAGCAGAGCGGGCAATGGGACCGATGCTAAAAATAGGCAATGCTGCAACTCCGGTTGAGCCCGCGCGCCGAACGCGAACTCACGGCCTCTAATGTTACTGTGTTGCTAAAAGGGGGCCTAGACCTGCCTTGTCAAGCGACACGCTCGGGCCTCGCGCGTTTGTGACCGGTCATTGTTTGCAAACTGATCGTGAACCTCTTGCAATGGCGGGGGGTTCGCGGGCACGTACAGTCTGAAGCGCTTCGGCCGGGCGCAGTACTCAAGCCTAATGTCTGAGTTCGTCCAGTGACTTGGAAACAGATGCCCATGCCCTCGCTTCAGCGCGTAATGCCACTGCTTTTGCTGTCTTTTTTTGCGTTTCCCGCCCACGCCGCCACGAAGGCCGCTGTTTTTCCGTTCGATCTTCACGATGCGCAGCAGGACGGCGAAATCGTTCCGCAATACAACCCGGAAGACCTACGGCGGCTGAAGCTCGTCGCCGACGAACTCAAGACGCTGATGGAAAAAGACGGCAAGTACGCCGTCGTCGACCTTTCTTCGCGAGAAAAGGAAGTCGAGGCGGCGGCGCCGTTCAACCAGTGCAACGGCTGCGAAGTCCCCATCGCGAAGGAGGCGGGAGCCGATATCGCCGTGACCGGGTTTGTCGATAAGGTTTCCGATGCCTTGATCAATCTCGCGATCGTTGCGCGCGATACGAAGACTGGCGAACTGACGAAGACGATGTCGGCCTCGATCAACGGCAACACCGACGATCTTTGGCTGCACGGCGTCCGGTACCTTTGGAGAAATCGCTTCAACGTCGAGGCTCCGCCGAAATGACGATCATCACGCGCCGCAGTGTTCTCGTTGCGGGAACGGCTGTTTCTGCAGCCGCCCTGATGCCGCGTTGGGCGATGGCGTCGGCGCCGGTGCGCTTGACGTCGGTGAAATTCGGCTCGGTCAGCTGGGTCATCGAGACGATGCGTGCGGAAGGCATCGACAAAAAGCACGATCTCGATCTCAAGGTCGTCGAGGTTGCCAACAATCCGGCGGCGCCTGTCGCGCTGCTTTCCGGTGCAGCCGACGTCATCGTCAGCGACTGGACCTGGGCGTTGCGCCAGCGTGCACGCGGCGATGATCTGAAGTTCGCACCGTATTCGTCGGCGCTCGGCAGCGTCATGGTGCCGAAAGACAGTCCGGTGAAGTCGCTCGCCGACCTTGAAGGCAAAAAGATCGGCGTGGCGGGGACCGGTATCGACAAAAGCTGGATCCTGCTGCGCGCCTACGCGCGCAAGACGCTCGGCAAGGACATCACCGCTTTCGCCGAACCGGTGTTCGGAGCCGCGCCGCTCGTGACGGAGGAATTCCGCAACGGCCGCCTCGATGCGGTTTTGAATTTCTGGACTTATGCGGCCCGCCTCAGTGCCGAAGGTGCTCGGGAACTTTTGACCATGGCCGATGTGATCAAAGGCATGGACGTATCGCCGACGCCGGCTCTTGTCGGATTCATCTGGTCTGAAAAGGAAGTCCGCGATAAGTCGGTTCCGGTCGACAGGCTTCTGGCTGCGGTTGCGGACACCAACAGCGTGCTTGCGTCGTCGGATTCGGCATGGCAGCGGTTGCGACCGCTGATCAAGCCAGCGTCCGACGCGGAGCTGATCGCGATCAGAGACTATTACCGGTCGGGCATTACGGGATCGTGGGGCGCGGCGGATACGGCGGCGGCGGAGAAGCTGACGAACCTGCTCATTGAACTCGGCGATACGGAACTCGTTGGTGATGGCACCCACTTCGACCAGAATCTCTTCCACACCTAGGCTGGTCGCGGCCTCGTCAGGCTTTACGGCATCGCTCGAACGGCTGGCGTGGATGGCCGGTTCGCTGCTGGCGCTTGCCGTCGTCTGGCAGATCATCGCGGTTTATGCTGACAATAAATATCTTCCGACGCCGCTCGCGGTGTTTGACGTGCTGTGGCGGGAGGGCGCCAATGGCAACCTGTGGAAGGATACCTCGGCGACACTGGCGCGCGTCGCAGTCGCGTTCGTCGTCTCGATGTTCATCGGCACTGCGATAGGGCTTGTGCTCGGACGCCATCAGACTGCGGATAAATTCTTCGACGCGTGGTTGATCCTCTTTCTCAATCTGCCGGCGCTCGTCACGATAACGCTTTGCTACATCTGGTTCGGATTGACGGATGCGGCCGCCATCACCGCCGTTGCGCTCAACAAAATTCCGAACGTTGCGGTCAATATGCGGGAAGGTGCGCGCAGCCTGTCCAAAGATCTCGATGAGATGGCGCGGATCTACAAGTTCGGCTGGTGGAAGACGCTGCGTCACGTAACGCTGCCGCAACTGGCGCCGTTCTTTGCGGCAGCGGCGCGGTCCGGCCTGGCGCTGGTATGGAAGATCGTTCTGGTGGTCGAGGCGTTCGGGCGGTCGAGTGGCGTCGGCTACCGGTTGAGCATCGCGTTCCAGGAATTCGACGTCAGCACCATTCTGGCTTACGCACTTGCGTTCATTCTCGTCGTTCAGATCATCGAGTTCACGGTGCTGCAGCCTCTTCAAGCGCGGGTGACTGCATGGCGGCGTTGAACGGAGTGAAAGACGGGGCGCCGATCCGCGTTTCGGTGAAGAGCAAGATCTTTCCTGCGGTCGGCGACCGCGAGGCGCAGCTCGTCTTGAAGGACGTGTCGTTCGAAGTGGCGCCACGATCGTTTCTCGTCATCACCGGTCCATCGGGATGCGGGAAGTCGACGCTGCTCAACATCATCGCGGGATTGGATACCGATTACGACGGCAAGGTCGATCTCGGTCCTGCGAAGAACCATCTGGCCTTCATCTTTCAGACGCCGCGACTTCTGCCTTGGCGAACTGTGTATGAGAACATCGCGCTGGTTTTGCCCGATGGCGATCCGCGGCACGCCAAAATTCCAGCGATGCTCGAGAGGGTCGGGCTTGGCCAGGCGATGAATGCCTATCCGGAACGGTTGTCGCTCGGGATGCAGCGGCGCGCGGCGCTGGCTCGCGGCTTCATCCTCGAGCCCGAAATTCTGCTGATGGACGAGCCGTTCGTTTCGCTGGACGATCCGACGGCGGCAAGCCTTCGCGAGCTGTTGACGGAGCTGTGGCACACCCACCCGACCACGGTTATCTTTGTAACCCACGACAGAGCCGAGGCAATTCAGCTCGGAACGCGGATCTTGCGCTTGGCGCCGGGAAAGGCGAGTGTGGCGCAGGATGTAAACATCAACCTGACAGAGGCGCAGCGCCAGGATCGCGCTGCCGTGCTCGCGGAGCAAAATCGCATCTTCGCGGCCTGAGCGCCGTCGGCGGACCAATCTCGGAACGATGGAATGATTGACGGATTGAGACGAGGCAAGCCCGCCTTTCTCGCCAGCGTCACGAACGCGGGCGAGGCGGAGATCGCACTGGCGGGCGGTGCGGATATCGTCGATTGCAAAGACCCGGCATCGGGCGCGCTTGGAGCGTTATCGGCGGACACGGTTCGCGAGATCGTCGAGCGAGTGGCGGGCCGTGTGCCTGTCAGTGCGACGGTCGGGGACCTGCCGGCCGATCCCTACACGCTTGTCAATGCGAGCGCTGAGATGGCGAAAACAGGTGTCGATATCGTCAAAATCGGCTTCTTCGGCGAGGGCGATGCGCGGCCTGCCATTGCGGCGCTGGGGGCGGCCTTGGCGGCATCCACCCGACTGGTCGCTGTTTTAATGGCCGATAAGTCGCCAGATTTCCGGCTTTTGTCCGCGCTCTCTGCTGCGGGCTTTGAGGGGGCCATGCTCGATACCGCCGACAAATCGGCTGGTCGCTTGACGTCTGTCCTCGCCCTTTCGCGGTTAACGGAATTCGTACGCCTCGCGCGCGACAATGATCTGTTCGTCGGGCTTGCCGGATCGCTCAAGGAAAGCGATATCGGCGTCCTGGCCGGTCTCGGGCCGGACATGCTCGGCTTCCGAGGCGCGCTTTGCGCGGCCGGGCGCGTGAGCGGGATCGAACTCAATCGCGTGGCCGCAATCCGACGTGGCCTCGATGCTGCGAAGCTCGCCAAGGAGCGGGAGACGTCCGTCGCATGAAGGATAAGAAAAAGCCCGCCAAGCCAAAGGCAAACGGCGATACGTCTCTAAAGGTCAAAAAATCCGCAGCGAAGACTCGAGAGATCGGGGACACCATTTTTGTCCGGGATTTCGTCGTTGACTGCAACGTCGGCGTCTATGCCGAAGAGCAGGGCGTGACGCAGAAAGTGCGTTTCACGGTCGAGGCGCGGCTGGCAAACGACGTTTTCAGCATGTCGGACGAGATGGCAGAGGTGCCGTCTTACGCCGACATCATCGATTTCATCGTCGAGCTGGCTCGCGGCGGGCACATCAATCTCGTCGAGACGTTCGCCGAGCGGATCGCAGCGCACATTCTTTCGGACAAGCGGATCACTGCGGTTCGGGTTGCTCTTGAAAAGCTCGAACGCGGCCCGCAGCGTGGGGTCGAGATCATTCGTCCGGCGACGCGTGCCGCGGCCCGTGAGTTCGGCCGTGACTGAGCGCGGCCCAACGGGGTCAGCGCCGCTTGTCATCAAGGTCGGCGGGAGTCTTGCCGAGACGGGGCGGCTTTCGACGGTTCTCAGAATGATCGCGCGCGCGCGCATTCCACTCGTCATCGTTCCCGGCGGTGGACCGTTCGCCGATGCGGTTCGCGATCTGCAGAGCAAGATGCAATTCGATGATGCCGTGGCGCATCGGCTCGCGATGCTTGCGATGGAGCAGATGGCCGAAGTGATCGCCGATCGGCAACCGGGCATGAAGCTCGCGCGGACCGTTGACGATATTTCGGACACGGTGATGGACGGACAAATCCCGGTCTGGGCACCGCTGCAGATGCTCGGGAGCGACAGGACGATCGCGGAGAGCTGGGACTCGACGTCGGATACGCTGGCGGCGCGGCTCGCCGAACTTCTCGGGGCGCGGCTTGTGCTTTTGAAGTCGGTCAGCGTTAAAGATACCGCGGCGGACGAACTTGCGAAAAAAGGCGTCCTCGATCAGGAATTTCCGCGGATCGCGGCGCGCGCCGGTTTAACATGGTCGATCTACGGACCAGAGGACGACGCGGCGCTGTCGTCGCTTCTCATGGATGAAGGAACGGCCTGATGCCCCGCATCGTCGAAACCATCGTGACGACCTTCAATGCGAAGGGTGAAGCGCACATCGCGCCGCTCGGGCTGATCGACGACGGCGAGCATTGGGTCATCGCACCGTTCAGGCCGTCGACGACGCTTGAGAATTTGCGGATCAACCCTTTTGCGGCCGCGAGCCATACCGACGATGTCCGGATTTTTGCGGGTGCGGTGACGGGGCGCAAGATCTGGCCGTTGCTGCCGACGCGGACGATCAAAGGCGAGCGGCTTGCGGATTGCGTGTCGCATTGGGAGCTGAGAGTCGAGGAGGTGATCGAGGACGAGCAACGTCCGCGCTTTCTTTGCGCCATCGTGGACGAGGAAATGCATAAGGCGTGGGAAGGCTTCAATCGCGCCCAGGCGGCCGTGCTCGAGCTTGCCGTCTTGACGACGCGTCTCCATATGCTGCCTTCAGAGAAAGTCGAGAACGAACTGAAGTATCTCGAAATCGCGATCCAGAAGACGGCGGGCCCGCGCGAAGAGGAGGCGTGGGAATGGCTGATGGAAAAAATCGCGGCTTGGCGACAGGCCCGCTTCGATCAGACAACATAATGAAGCCCGACGCAAATCCCAGAGCCCAGTTCATCGAAGCCTTGCGAACGGCGCTCGATGAGCAATCATTCGCGAAGCTGTCGCTTGGAAAATTTCGCGGCGAGGGCGAGGCGCGAAAGGCGGTGGCGACGCTCATCGCCGTCAAGGACAAGCTGCATCTAAAGTTGGTCACGAGCTTTCAACGCAAGGACGAAACGAAGACATTCAAGATCGACGAGGGCATCGCTTTCATTTCGGGCCTCATCGGAGAGCCGTACATGAGCGCAACCTTGTTTACGAATACGAATGATGTCCGTCTCGACTATAGCCGGAAGGGCGTGCCGCATATCGCAATGGGAAAGCCGACGTTGCAAGCGTCGGTTCCTGCGCCGCACGATCGGCAGAAGTCCTATCTCGTGCCGCCCGATCGGCCGTATCTCAAGGCGCTCGAGGTTGCTGATCGCGACGGTCGCATCAAGCCGACGATGCAGGGCAAATACCGGCAGATCTGCCGGTTTATCGAGATCGCGGCAGATCTGATTTCGGAATGCGAATTCAAAGAGGGCTCGGCCATTCGCGCCGTCGATATCGGCTCGGGCAAAGGCTATCTGACGTTTGCCTTTTACGACTATATGACGACGGAACTCGGGCTTTCGTGCCTGATGACCGGCGTCGAAGTGCGTTCCGATCTCGTGTCGCTTTGCAATGGGCTGGCGCGCGACCTCAAATTCGATGGTCTCGAATTTATTGCCGACGAAGCGTCACGTGCGTCTTTGCCACGAGCGGATATCGTGATCGCGCTGCATGCCTGCGATACCGCAACAGATGATGCGATGGCATTCGGAATTCGGTCCGGCGCGCAACTCATTCTGTCGGCGCCGTGCTGTCAGCATGAAATTGCGCCGCAGATCAAAGATACCGATGCGGGCTTGCAGGGCTTGCTGAAATTTCCGCTTTTGAAGCAGCGTCAGGCGGATTTGATAACAGATGCGGCGCGCGCGCTTTTGCTCGAGGCATCCGGCTACAAGGTTAGGTTGATCGAATTCGTTTCCAGCGAGCATACCTCGAAGAATATTCTGATCGCCGCCGTAAAATCTTCCGCAGTCGATCGTTCTGCTGCGCATCGGCAATTTCTCGAATTGCGAGAGGCGACAGGATTTTCGACGCATCATCTGGCGTCACAACTCAAGGATGCCGAGCCTTTATGATGAGACGTTTTATTCCGCCTCATTTGTTGCTCACTGACGTGAAATGCATGTAAGGGGAACCTAACCGGATCGCCTGTGTTTGCATCCGGTCACCCCCAGGATGAATATTACTGAAGAAGGCAGAGTTCGATGATTGAAGTCTCCCGTATCGTACGCCTCGCATGCGTCGCGACCACTCTCGCGTTCGCATCGGCGGTGCCAGCCAGCGCCCATCACGACGAGGTCAAGGATGATCCGGCGATCGTCACTGAGAGACTGCATCGCATGGGCTTCGTCGAATGGCGCAAGCTCCGCTGGGATCATGGCATTTGGAAAGTCGACGATGCCCGTCGCGAGAACGGCCACGTTTATGATTTGCAGCTTGAGGCTGGCTCGTTCGATCTCGTTCGGTTGACGCGCGAGCGCAGCTGAGATCTTTCGGCTTTCGCTTGAGAGAATTAGATCGGTCGCGGCTTACATGCTGCGGCCGATTTTTATGCCGGTGAGAGTAAGGCGACGGCGACGGCCGGCGCACAGCGGGTCGCCCAAAGTTGCTGCCCGTCTTCAGCGGCGATGAGTTCGCCGAACGTGACCGACGGCAAGCCGAGGCGGACGGCAACTCTTGCTGCGGCGGACGCACCTATGCCGGCCGTTACGACGCCGTCGATGGCGGTGCCCGGGCGCGACAAAACCTGAAGTGCCCCGTCGTCGATGGATCGTATCTGTCGCTCCTCGACGTAAGCTGCCGAGGCGCGCCATGTCGAAAGATGGCGCATGTCGCCGTCGCGGCCGAAGCCGCGCGCGAAGCGGTCGAGACTTTCCTGTTGGGTTTTGCCGCGGCCGTCGGCGGTCTCGTGCTGATCGACATCATCAGGCAACGAGCCAAGAATGCGGCGAACGTCCGCCATCGTCGCGAACGTATCGCGGGCAAGGCCTTGCCATTGACCGGCAAGCGGCGCGCGAGTGGCGACGGAGGGCACGGGCGTTCGCGTGAGACCGGTATAGACGAGTTCTCCGGTTTGCATGCGTTCCGCGTCGGTAAGTCCGAGGGGACGGTCGCAGGCAATAATATCGGTCGTCGTCGATCCCATATCGATGAGCAACTGTCGCGGCCGTATCTGCGAAACGAGAGCGCTTGTTGCGAGAAAGTTCGCCGACGCAACCGACATCGGATCTCCGGCTGCCGCCTCAGGCGAGCCGAAGCCTTTGAGCCCCATGTAGACGTGAAGCTCTCCAGTTAAGCGTTCACGCAGACGCTGGAGAAGGGCAACGACGCCTGCCTCGCGGCTTTCAAAGATTTCCGTCAGTTCCGCGGTCATCGTCACGGCGAACGTGTCGACGCCAGCGATGATCGATCGGCCGTCATCGAGAGCCGCGTCGAGCCGATCGATACCTCGCCAGAGCGGACAGGCGATCTGGCGCACGGCTACGAGTTGTTTGTTCTCGACGCGCGCGATCTTCAGGTGCGCGCCGCCGACGTCCAGACCGATTGCAGCTCTGCTCATTTGTGGGTTCGCCTCGATGTCGCGATTTGTGATACACTTCAAATCCGATGAGGCAAGTGTTGGACGTCATTCCGGTTATCGATGTCGCGCGCGGAGAAGTGGTGCGCGCGTTGAAGGGCGAGCGGTCAGGTTACAAGCCGATTGAAACGCCGCTTTCAGCAACTTCAAGTCCCGCCGACGTGGCACGCGGCCTCGCGCAGATATTTCCGTTTCGGAAACTTTACCTTGCTGATCTCGACGGAATCGAAGGGCGAGGGCGGAATACGCATGTCGTCCCCATGCTGAGCCAGGCGCTGCCGCGCGCCGAGATATGGATCGACGCCGGCACTGGATCGCGCAGTGCGGCTCGCGCCGTTCTCGCGGCGCCGGTCGCGACGCTGGTCGTCGGCACCGAAAGCATCGAGACAGTTCGTGTCTGGGAGGAGATCGTCGCGGAAGCGCCGGGGCGAACCGTTCTGTCGCTCGACTTCCGGCATGGGGAATTCATGGGGCCGGAAGCGATGCTTGCCGATCCTTCGCTATGGCCATCGCGGGTGATCGTCATGACGCTCGATCGCGTCGGTGCGAACGAAGGTCCGGACATCGAAAGATTGCAGAGCATCGTGGCGCGGGCGCACGGGCGGCGCGTTTATGCGGCGGGCGGCGTACGCGATCGCCGCGATCTTGACGACATACGCGCCATCGGTGTTTCCGGCGCGTTGATTGCTTCAGCGCTTCATTCGGGAAAAATTTCGGCCGACGATCTGAAGGAGATCGCCGGCCGTTGAATGTCCGGGTCAGTGAATTGGCAGGAGCCACTCCAGCCGAGAACGAAGCCCAGTTGCGGCCGAGGCTTCTTCTCGAATTTAACCGCTGTAACGGCCCGAGAGCAGTCTTCCCAATCGCTGCAGCAGACCCCCCTTCATGGGAGGGGCAGTTTCATTTTTGTTTTCAACCTGCTGAGGACGGTTTCCGCTTCAAGTCTTCGCACCGAACGGATGCTGGACCGAGTTGCGCTGAGCGGTGGCTTCGGCAGCGGTGGGCTTGCCGGCGACAGCGCGAGCGATCGATTCCTTGACGGCGCGGTAGTTGTAGTCCTGGATCTTGGCGTCGTCGGCGGCTTCCCAGTGGATGAACACGCCAACGGCGATGTAGAGGTCGTCGGCTTCAGCAGCCGGGATCACGCCTTCAGCAACCGAGTCCTGAACGGCCTTGGCAACGCCGTACTGAGCCGGTCCGAACATCTGAACAGCCTGGCGGGCGTCCTTGATGGTGACCTTGTTGTAAAGGATCGTGTTGGGCTTGCAGGGGAGGTTCGGCGCGATGACGGCGAGAAGCGTCGTGAAGCCGTCCTTGTTGTTCGTCAGGGCGTTGCAGAACGCCGTCTCAGCAGCCGAACCGCGGGGTCCGATGATGAGGTCGATGTGAGCGACTTCGTTGCCGTCGCCGACGAGCGACTCGCCGACCATGACTTTATTGATTTTGGCCATAAGGGGGGTTCCTCCCACGAATGAAACTATAAGAGCGACAACGATCTCCGTCAGAAGACGGACTCCGCCGAACTGCTCTAGCGATGAATATCCACGCGCTTAGCGCCCAGGTTGTCGCGAGTACCAGCATAGGCACAGTGGATCGGTCCGCGGGACCCCGCGGACTCGGGGCCTGTATTGCCCTAGGTCACCGGGCGAGACAAGCCCTTAAGTGCGGGCGAATTGCCGTTCACGTCGGTTTCCGTTCGATCAGCGCATCCGCGAAAAGGGTGGTGACTACAAAATCGGCAGTCGTTCCCGGATTGAGGCCTCTATGTTTCAATTTTGCGTCGAATTCCTGGAGCGCCGGAAGCGATTTCGCAGTTGCGATAGGTGACCACTGCGGCCTTAGAACGCGAGCTTCGTCCTGGACCATCCGGGCGGTTTCGGCACCGAACTTGCGTCCGATATGCGTGTCGGCGAATTCGGCAAGCAGCGCCATGTGCAAAGTGGTTACCGCGAAGGTTCGATCGGCATGAGCGAGTAATTTTGCCTCCTGAAAAACAGGAAGGGCGAAATCGAATATGTCCGCATACACACTAACGTAGGCGTTCGCGATGCGGTCGCGTTCGGATGCGAGCTGCATGGCTTCGAGCAACGTCATTTGCTGCGCTCCGGCATGAACGTCGCCGCGCTCGACTTTGCCCATGCCGGCCGGATTGGCGATGCGGATGGCGGCAAATGCATCTTCGGCATCCTGCTCGTCGAGCGATGCAAGAACGATCCCGAGGCGGCGGCGAAGACCGACGTCGAATGTCGTTTCGCCTGCCGCTTTCGCGAGCGGGGCGCACAGAAGCACGATGCCGAGATTGGTATTGAGGCCAGCGGCGGCAACGCTTGCTTCGGTCGCTCGCAAGATGCGTTTGCCGACGCTTGCGCCGGGTTCTGCGATCGGGCCGGCGGCGGCCGTGGCGGCCTGTTCGAAGTGCAACACCTCCATGCCGTGTCCGGGCGCGTGGCGGTGAACGTTTCCGGGTTTCAGGGCGTCGAGTTCAGCGTTGCAAGCGTAGAGGAACGCTGAGCGGATTTCGTCGGCGCTGCGCGGGCCTTTCATGGCACAGGCGCGGGGTCGGCGATGCCGAGGGCCGCGCGGTGGGCGACGACCGTTTTCAGAAAATCTTCGGCGATCGCCCAGGCAATGTTGACGTCCGCCACACCCTGAAGGCCGCGCCAGGCTGGATTGGAATTCACTTCCAGGACCTGAAGCTGGCCGGACGATGTCCGGATGAGATCAATGCCGGCGTAATCGGCGTCGACTGCGCGCATCGCAGCCATCGAAACGCGCGTCATCTCATCGTCGGGCAGATGGACGCGCGCCTTGCCGCCCTGGTGAATGTTCGTGACCCAGGTCGTTCCGCGTCGCGTCATGGCGGCGATGACGCGATGGCGGGTCGCGAGCACGCGCCAGTCTTCGTAGCGACCGTCTTTCGGCGGCACGTAGTCCTGCATGTAGTACATCTGATCGACGAGTTCTGGCGCAGGAAGCTCGCTCTGCTGCGTGATCTTGCCGATGCCCTTGCCCTGGCTGCCGAACAACGGTTTCAGAACGAGCGGGCGATCCAGACCTTCGGTGTATTCGAGGGCGTGCGGGAGTGTTTCGCAAACGCGCGTGCGCGGCGTCGGGATACCGTTCTTGTGCAGAAGGAACGTGGTCTGGGATTTATCGACGCAACGTTCGATGGCGCGAGCATCATTCCAGACGCGCACGCCGCTTTCGCGCAGTGCGTGCAATAGCCCTAAGCGAAACGTGATCTGTTCGAGCGTGCCGGCGGAGATCGAACGAACGAAAACGCCGTCTGGGAGGCGGCCTTTGAACCCCGGAATATCAATGCCGCTTTCAAGGCCGGTGTCGAAGGCGCAATGGGGAAGTGACGAAACGGTGACGCGGGCGCCCATCGCTTCGAGCGAGCGGACGATGCGTCGTGCATGCCATTCGCCGCGGCCTTCTTCGATGAGAAGCGCGAGGTGCAGGCCGTCGCCCATTCCCGGCTCCGGCAGCTTGTTAGCGGAAGCTCGCATCGACGACTCCCGGCGCCAATTCGCCCGCGCGGAAGGTATTGCCTGTTTCGACGTTCGACACCATCACCTGAGCGGGCGAGAAAAGCATCGGATCGATTTTGTAGAAGTCGCCTTTGACGTCGGCAAAAATCTCGGCGAACGGCTTGCCGTAGGCGGAGCTGTTGCTGGCGGGAAGGTTCTCGGCGAGGCGCTGGGCGTCGCTGTCGGGACCTTTGACGAAAAGATGGATGCGGCCGCCGTAGATGATGGCGTCGTTCGTGCGGCCCATCGCCTTGACGAAATCGGGTACCGGCGGCGCGATCGGTGTGGTGCCCATGCCGTCGAGAATATTCTCGAGGGGGAAGTGCAGCTCATGCGCCTTGTGGATTGCGACTTCGAGCACGCGCGACGCGATCTGCACGGTTCCCGCGAAGCTCCACGTCGTCGCGTAGATGATCGTCAATCGCGTCGGATTGATACCGCAGTTTTCGGAGATCTTCTTGATCGCGGCAGCAGGCGGCGCCTTGTCGCCTTCGATCACAAGCGTCGTCTCGGGATAGTGGTCGACGTAGCCGAGATCCTTGTACAATGCCTCGACGCGCGAGACGGCGCGTGCGGGACCGGAGCCTAGCGCGAAGAAGCCGCTCGCTTCATCGGAGATCGACCAGCCGGCGTACTGGCTGCCGAGGCACGCGATGACGGGATCGTTCGATGTGACGACAACGCCGAGGGGCCAGTTCGGAAGACCCGACGACTGGGTGAAAGCGACCTGGCCGAGGCCGCCCATGCAGACCTCGCCGAGACGGCGCCCAGCCTCGAGGCCACCGATGACTTTGGCGCCCATATCGATCAGGCGTTCGCCTTCGCTGCCCGTCGACACTTCGATCCGGAGCGCGTCGGCATCGGCGACGATGCTTTCGACGAGCTTGGTGGCGCGTGCCGAGACGCTGGGCTGCTTAACCATTCTTTGAACTCCAGTCCGATCAGGATTTTGCGTGTCCGTATATCAGGTCTTCAAGCTCAGCCAAGCGGCTGCGGGCGAGGGCTTCTGCCGCATCGGCGGTCGCGGCTTCGGCGAAAACACTGGCCAGAGGTGCGCCTTCGGGAACGACGGTCCCCGAGGCGCCGCGATCGGCGCTCCATTCGGGCCAAGGGGTGTTGCCGAGGATGACCGGACCACGATCGGCGTGAAGGATGGCCATGGCTTTTGGCGCCGTGCGCTCACCGGGCCAATATTCGCCATTCGCCCATGCGGCCATCTGGGCACGAAAGAAATTGCCGGTGGGATCGTCGAGGACGTCAGCTGATGCGCCCGGGCGTGGGTTGACCTCAAGGAGATAGGGCACGCCATCCGACACGATGAAGTCAAACGACGCCATGCCTTTGAGGCTTAACTCGTCGCCAACGCGGCTCGCGATGTTCACGAGGTCGCGTAGAAGGTTCGGGTCACATACCGGTTGAGAGACGCAGCCGCCGAAACGATAGGGATGCTTCAGTGACGGGGACGTCCACTGCTTCGTCGCGAAATAGGAATCCGACCGTCCGCCATCGGAAGTCGGAATGTCGATGAGGCCGCCGACGGAATAGCGGTCGCCGGAGAGGCGCTGCTGAAAGTAGCGGCGCGGTTTTGAATGGGACGGCCCGGAGCAATCGCGAATGTGGCGGCCGCCGCTGCCGCCGACACGTTTTGAAATCCAATCCTCGGGAGAGGATGGTCGTTCGATCTGCGTCTCGGGATGTCGGACGCCGAGCTTGCCAAGCATGCCGAAGAACTTCTTGGGGTCTTTGCAGGTGGCGATCGTTTCGGCGCCCGAGCAGAGCAGTCGAAAGCGCGCTGCGAGTGCGCCGACGAGGCGAGGCTTGTCTTCGAAGCCCGAGCCTAAGACCAGTCCGATCGGCGCGGAGCCTGAGGCGCGCGACAGGTCTTCGAGCGCGGCAACGATCTGCTTGGTGTGAAAGCCCGTCTGCATGGCGCCGTCGATGACACGAATGTCATCAGCGGCTTCTTTCGTGTCGATGTCGCCGAAGGCGTCGGCGACGAACGGCCGATAGCCGGCACGCCGGGCAGATTGCGCGAGGCTCCGCCCGGAGAATGCCGCTATGAGGACCGTTTCGCCGCTCAATCTCAGACCAATCCAACGAGTTCTTTGGCGAGTGCGTAGGCGTGGCGGAAATCGAGAGAAAGCGGCTTGTCGGACGCGATCATCTGCTTGAAGAGGCCAGACTCGCACTTGTACTTGATATCGCCAATGGCTAGAGGACCAACGCCGAGCGCATCGGAACCGGGCAGCTTCTCGCCGTTCATGAACAGCTCCATGCCTTCGACGCCCGGAGGTGGAACGGCGTTGACGTCGGCCATGACGAGCAGGTTCTTGGCCTTCTGCATCTGCTCTTTCGAGACGACGCGGACGCCGGCGGCGGCAGCCGCGAAGATCACTTCCGCGTTTTCGATGATCTCGTTCTTCTGCTCGTCGGTTTCGCCGGGCGCCGGGGTCAGATCAACGCCGAAGCGGTCTTTCGAAATCTTGGCGTTCTTGATGACGCGATCGACGCCACGATGGGCGACGAGTTTGACGTCGGCGCCTTCAAGCGCAGAGATGATCGAGGATGCGAAACCGACGACGCCGGTGGCGCCGAAGACGGCGACTTTCGTTCCCTTCCAGGTCTTGCCGAATTTTTCTTTCAGCACTTTCTCGACGCAGGCGACCATGGCGGCGGCCGTCGTGAAGGAACCTGCGGGATCGGCGAAGACGGAGCATTCGAACGGAGGCACCATCGCCTTCTTGGCGGCTTCCAGCATGTCGAGCGCGAGGATTGCATCCTTGCCGCCCATGAAGAATCCGGTGCGGACGCCGTAGTTCGGCGGACGGGAGAAGATGGCGTCTTGAATGAGGCCCGTGACCTCGGTCAGCTCAACATTGATGTAGGGAACGATCACCTTGAAACCGGCGTCGGCTGCCATGTTCACGTCGAAGGGGCTCATATGCTTCTGCGGCGCGAGCATGTGCAGGATCGGGGTTGCGTCGCTCATTTTCGTTAATGCTCCGTTCGTTATGAATTGCGCAGCGTTTCGACGCTTGCGCCGGTGTTTCGGCCATGTGCGATGAGAATTTCGAGCCCGTCGCGTTTAGCGTCTTCGTTTAAAGAATGATAGAGGCGTTCTGCCGCTTGAGGGCTATCGACAAAGGCGAAGCCCGTCGGTCCCCAAGAGCTTTGGCCGATGCCCGTAGCGCCCTCATCTCGCATCCGCGAAGCGAGCTCGCCGACCGCACGGCTGGTCCAGGCACTCCCTCCCTGCTTCGATGCAAAATGGGCTCCGACGATCTCCTGAATTTCGGTGACTGCCGAGCCGAAAGCCTCGATGTCCTCCTCCTTAAGACCCGGGACGAGCTTCATCAGAACCAGATGACAAATATGTGCAGCTTGGCTTTCGGGGAATGCGGGAAGGCCGGCGAATGCGGTAACTTCGGCTTCTCCCGAAACACCCGCAAAGCTCGGATCGAGGATCAGGAGGATGCGCCAACGGTCGGGGAAATCGGTGCGGAGCGTCAAAGGCGGCGGGCGGTTGGCCCTGCCTTTTCCGCCATCGATGATGAAGCCGCCGGAAACAAAGGCTTCGAGGCCGATGCCGGAACGAGCGCCGCGTTCACCAAGGGTTGCGAGATCGGCGGCCGAAAGCTCGCGGCCCTGCATGCGCGCGATGGCTATGCCGACGGCGAGCGCAAGTTGCGTCCCGGAGCCCAGACCGGCATGGGCGGGGATGGCTTCGGCGACGTCGATGGCATAGGCGCCGGATTTGCCGTCATCGGTAAATTTGCGAAGGAGCTTCTGCACGCGCCGGCTTTCGGCGCCGGTCGCCACGTTCTCCGCGGCTTTGGTTATCGTCAGTTCGGTGCTCGGGCGATCGATGGCGATGCCGATGCTGCCGTAGCGCCGGCCGATGTCGCCGTTCAAATCGAGGAAGCCCAGGTGCAGGCGCGCCGGAGCCGTGACACGAAGCGCGGCTGAAGTCGCCGGAAAAGGCTTCACGAAAAGCTATCCTTTCACTTGAAAGACCGCGCGGGCAGCCGTTTGCTTTTCCGGATGCGGCGGCGGTAGGATTTCAGGACCGAGTTGTCCGATAATTGGAGGTCGAGGGCAAGATGAGTGCAGAACGCGAAAAACCTATGGCAGAGGCAGAAGTTAAGGCGTGGCTCGCTGCCAACCTCCCGAGCTGGAAGCTGGAAGACGGATGGATCAAGCGCACATACAAGACGGCGAGCTGGAAGGGGACGCTGATGGTCGTCAACACGGTTGGCCATCTCGCCGAAGCTGCCTGGCACCATCCCGACATCACCTGTTCCTATGCGTGGGTGGAAGTGCGGCTGATGACGCATTCGGCGAAGGGCATCACCTCGAAGGATCTCGAACTTGCCAAAAAGATCGAAGAGGTCGTGCATTGGCAGCCGGGCAAGGAGGGTAAGGGCCTGGAGGGTACGCCGCACGGCGACATGCGCTTTGCGTACATCAAGTACGACTGATGGGAGACGCGCCGCCAAAGGCCATGACTTCGTGTTCGGGAGCCGAGGTTCGGGGCGTTCCGGCGAAGTTCGATGCCGTTCTGGCGCTCGGCACGAACATCGGCGATCGCGTCGCGAATATCGAGGACGCGATCGATCGGCTAGGCGCCGACGGCGTGGTCAAGGTCGTGGCGCGTTCGCGCCTTTACAGAACAGCGCCGTGGGGCGTTACGGATCAGGACTGGTTCGTCAACGCCTGCGTCGGCGTGCAAACGGCGCTTTCGCCGCATGAGCTCTTGAGGCGTTGCCAGGCGGTCGAAAACGACATGGGGCGTGTCCGCGTGCAGCACTGGGGGCCGCGGATCATCGATGTCGATATACTGACATTCGGCAAGCGGCAGATCTGCGAGCCGGATCTCGTCGTGCCGCATCCGCTGATCGCTGAGCGCGCGTTCGTGCTGGTGCCGCTGCGCGATATCGCTCCGGATTTTTCCATCGGCGGTCAGACGCTCGATGCGATGCTCAGCGAACTGAATGCTGAAGACGTCGTTCCGGTCGGGTCTTGAAAAAGAAAGCACCGCGAAGAACCCCATCTTCGCGGTGCTTCAAATTTGCCGTCGCTGCGCGGAAATTACTTCAGCGTCGCGAGGTAGGCGATCAGGTTGGCGCGGTCGGTCGGATCCTTGACGCCGGCGAAGATCATCTTCGTGCCGGGGACGTCCTTCGACGGGCCCTGCAGCCACTTGTCGAGAGCGGCTTCATCCCAGGTGATGCCCGACTTCTTCAGCGCGTCGGAATAGTTGTAATCGGCGACCGAAGCTGCCTTGCGGCCGACGATGCCACCCAGATGCGGGCCGACGGCGTTCTTATCGACTTGGTGGCAGGCCTTGCACTTGTTGAAAATCGTCTTGCCTGCTTCGGCGTCCGCGGCATGGCCAACTGCCGGTACAGCGGCGATCATCGCGATCGCCAGAACCCACTTGCGCATTCTAAATCTTCCTTCCCGTTTCGCCTGAGCGGCACTTTAGAAACGTTGCAACTCATAGCCCAGTCGCGGGAAATTGGCATTTAATTTCTGAACCTGAGCCGAACAGAATGCCGCAGTGTGAAGACCGCGCGCAGCGTGCGCATCTTGCGGCGCACATACACGCAGAGCGCGCGAAATTTTACATTTAGTTCAACTTATTCCGCCGCCGGCGCCTTTGCAGGTGCCATGCGGCGATAGACGAACGGCGGCGGCGTTTGCTCGGCGCTCTCCATCTCGGCGACTTGTACGAAAGCCTGATGGTGGGGTGATAGCTTGCAGGCCGGATCGGTGTTGGCGGCGTCGCCGGTGAATGCCATCGCCTGGCACCGGCAGCCGCCGAAGTCCAGTTCGGCGCGCGGGCAACTGCGGCAGGGCTCTTTCATCCAGCTCGTGCCGCGATACTTCTGGAACGCTTGGCCGTTGAGCCAGATGTCGGCGAGCGGGCGGTCCTTGACGTTGTCGAAGATGAGGCCCGGCACGGTTTCGGAAGCATGGCACGGAAGCACGCGGCCTTGCGGCGTAACATTCATGACGCCGCGGCCCCAGCCGCCCATGCAGGGCTTCGGCGTCTTGGCGTAGTAATCGGGAACGACGAAGTCGAAGACCATGACGCCCTTCAGGCGCTCCTTCGCTTCCTCGACAATCTCGGCGCTTTTCAGGACCTGGGCGCGGGTCGGCATCAGGGCGGCGCGATTCTTTAGAGCCCAGGCGTAATACTGAATGTTGGCGACCTCGATGCGGCCGGCGCCCAGTTCGACGGCGAACTCGATGATGTTCGGGAGGTTCTCGATGTTGAGGCGATGGATCGGCGCGTTGACCGTGAGCGGCATATCAAGCTCGCGCACCCATTTGCCGACTTCGCGCTTCTTAGCGAGGCCGTTCTTGTAGGCGGAAATCTTTTCGGCGTTGGCTTCGTCGACGTCCTGGATCGACAACTGGACATGATCGAGCCCAAGCTCTTTCAGCCGCTTCAGGCGGTCGCGGGTGAGCGTTACGCCGGCGGTGATGAGATTGGTATAAAGCCCTGCCTTCGCCGCGACCTCGACGATGTCTTCGAGATCCTTGCGGACCGTCGGCTCGCCGCCCGAGAGATGGATCTGGAGGATGCCGAGATCGGCCGCCTGACGCATGACGTGCTGCCACTGCTCGGTCGTCAACTCGCTGTTGACTCGATCAAGCTCGAGCGGGTTTGAGCAGTAGGGACACTGAAGCGGGCAGCGATGTGTCAGCTCGGCCAGCAGCCCGACAGGGGCTCTGGCGCATGCTTCGACGACGGGCTTGTCGGAGAACTGCTCCATCGGCGCGATTTCATTCATGACATCTGCTCCGTTTTGTCCCGGGTTTCGTTAAGCAGCCTTGACCACGCCTTTGTCCGAAAGCTCCTGAAGCATGGAAATCGTGTCGTTCAGAATTTCCTGCACAGGTGCGTTATAGTCCTTGGCGAGATCGTTCGCGATCTGCTCCACCGAGGTGATGCCGTCACAACGCTTCAGGATTTCGATGGCGATCGGATCTGGCTCGAATACGCGTTCCGGCGCCAGCACATGCCAGCGGCCGCGTCCCGGATCGTGTCTGAGTTTAATGTGGGGAGGCAGGGCCGGTTTTGAAGCCGGCCCTACGATCACACGTGTGCGAGTTGCGTTGCCGCTCATTCGTCAAGCCTCTGGGCGGAATGCGCCGGGCGGAACGTGCCCATCGATATAAGCATGATAAAGCGCATCGAGCTGCACCCATAGCACGTTGCATTTGAAGCGGACGGCATCGATGCAGGCTTCTTGTTCCTCGCGCGTCTTGGCGTTCTTCAGAACGTATTGGAGCGCGAAGTCGGCGTCGCGCGGGGCCTGCGTCAGGCGGCGCTTGAAGTAGGCCATGACCTTGTCGTCGATGAAATCATAGTTTTCGAGCATGCCGGCGATCCGCTCCTTGTGGATCTTCGGCGCGAAGAGTTCCGTCAGCGACGAGGCGACGGCGATGGTGAGCGGCTGCTCGCGAACGAACGTCACGTAGGATTCGACGGCGAAGACAGTGGCGGGAAGGGCGCCGCGGCGGGAGATGACGTATTCGCGGTCGAGGCCGAGGCCGTCGGTCAGGACGAGCCAGCGTTCGATGCCGCCCTGCTCGTCTGGGAGAAGTCCGTCGTGATCGAGAATGCGGTGCGTCCACTCACGGCGAAGCTCGCGATCATAGACGCGACTGATCAGGGCGGCGTCTTTTCTCGGGACGGCCGACTGATAGCAGTAGCGGTTCAAAGCCCAGGCCTGAACCTGGCCTTTGTTGAGCTTGCCGCCGTGCAGCATGTGATGGAAGGGATGCAGATCGTGATAGCGCTCCGGGCCAACGGCGCGAAGCTGAGCTTCGAATTCGGACGTCGACATCGGTGGTTCGTTACCGCGGCGTTCGGCAGTTTTCTTTTCGAGACTGACCGGGTTCATAGGCGTACCTCCATGCCATCGAAGCCGACTTCCCAACCGGATACTTCGACGACTTTACGAGCTTCTGAGTTTTCGTCTAGGATTGGGTTGGAGTTGTTGATGTGGACGTAAATCCGGCGTTTCACGTTGAGCTTGCTCAAGGCCGCAATGGAACCATCAGGGCCCGAGACCGAGATATGGCCCATGCGCTTGCCGGTTTTGTTGAGCAGGCCCTGGGTCAGCATCTCGTCATCGGTAAACAGCGTACCGTCGAGAAAGATCAACTCGGCACCGCGAATTTTGTCAGCGAGCGGCGGATCGATCTCGGCGACGCCCGGAATGTAGAAGAACGACTTGCCCGTTTTGGCGTCGGTGACCTTAAGGCCGATGGTATCGCCGTCACGGCTGCCGAAATTGTCGGATGCATCGCCTTTTTCTAGAAAGAGGGCAACTTTGCCGGGCACAGCGAAAGGCTCGACGACGAGGCCCAGATCGACGCCTGCGCCTTCGAGGCGGATCGGCTTATCGAGTTCGAATGCAACGCGCTTGACCTTGTCGGCGGCCAGCACGTCGAAGATAGAATTGGCGTTGAGCGTCGCGAGCACGCGGTCGGAGGTATAGATTGTAAAGGGCTGGCCTTCGCGCAGGCTCAGAAGTCCGGTGATGTGATCGACGTCGGCATTGGTGACGACGACCGCCTTGATCGGCGAAGCGCGCAGCGGACCGGAGCGCGAGGGCTGCAATTGCGGTGTTTCGTTGATCTGCTGGCGAATATCGGGGGAGGCGTTGAGCAATAGCCAATTGACGCCGTCCGAACTGACGGCGAGCGAGGATTGCAGCCTTGCCCTATATCCCGCTTCGCCGGCCCTCACGCGCGATGAGTGATGGCCATTGCAATTCCATTGCGGGAATCCGCCCCCAGCGGCGGATCCAAGCACTTTTATGATCATCGAGCTGTATATGGTTACGCCGACGGGTCGCCGAAGCCGGCAGCGCTCTCAGTTTCTAGAGAGCGTACGGTTGCGGCGGCCGAATGCCAATCGACCGCCGCTCCGATGTCTCACAAGTTTTGCAAGACCGAGGATTTCATCGAATTAGATGAGATCGATCTCGGCCGGAAGGTAGCTCGTAACTTCGAGGCCGACTTCCTGCTCGCGAACTTCGGGCTTCGTCCAGGTCTTCATGGTGTTTCCTCCAAGCGGTAAACTGCTTTCCCTACCCAGCAGACCCCGCCGAGGGCCCACCTGTTTGGTGCAGACACTTTTCTAGTGCCGGCCCAATCTGCGGATCAGCCTCTCAAAGTCAAGGCTCGATGCCGCCGTTGGCTGCTAAAGATCACGTTCTCAGTCTTCTTTTCAAATCAAGGCGCTTCACGTCTGCGTGTGGGTCTGATCCAGCGCGTCCGGCGTGCGAGGCGGGGCTTTTTCGACGCTGGCTCAGAGGGGGTGGCAGATAGACTGGCCGGGCTTCCCGGCCAGGTGGGACGGACTGGGGCGACCTGTCTACAATATTAGAATATTATTCTTATATTTGGGGTGGAATGCCGCAGGTGAGTAGAAAATTGTTCCAAAGTGGCGTATGCGAAAGGCAAAAGGACGGACAAGAGTGCCTTGGCCGGGCGGCCGATGCGCGGCCCGTTAGGAATTGACGGTTAAAAGTGGCAGACGCCGGCCGTAGGACAACTGATTTTGGGTTATTCCCAGGCGTCAAGGCACGCTAGACCGGCGCCAGAATTATGGGTTTCAGGGCCCTGACGAGGAGAGTTTTTCGTGACCGTGACCCCATTGCTTCCGCGCAATGCTCCGTTTTTGCCGGAAGACATCGAGATGTTGAACAAGGTGGTTGCGCGGACAACTCCGCAGCAGCGTTCCTGGCTCGCGGGTTTCTTTGCTGGCTTTGAGGCGGCGCAGGGTGGGGGCGCGGCGCAGCCTGCTCCGGTATCCAAGCCGCGTGTTCCCCTGACGATCCTTTATGCAAGCGAAAGCGGCAATTCCGAAACGCTCGCCAACAAGGCGAAGAAAGCCGCTCAGAAGCACGGTCTCGATGCCAAGGTGTTCGACATGGCCGACGCCGATATGGCGCTGCTCGCCAAGGCCAAGAACATCGTTGTGTTTGCGGCGACGTGGGGCGAAGGCGATCCGCCGTCGCGTGCGGTCGATTTTTATCAGACGCTGATGAGCGATGGGGCTCCGCGGATCGACGGCGTTCGCTTCGCGGTCCTGGCGCTCGGCGACACCGCTTATGCGCAATTCTGCGCTGTCGGCCGGGCGATTGATGCGCGGCTCGAAGAACTCGGCGGCGTGCGTGCATTCGATCGCGTCGATCTCGATCTCGATTATGCCAAGCAGGCCACCGACTGGACCGAGAACGCGCTTGCCAAGCTTGCGCCGAAGGACGAGCAGGCGGGCGGCACCGTCGTGCACGTCGATTTCGGCGGCGCCGTTGCTCAACTCGATGACGACGAACCCAAGTACACGGCGGAACATCCGCTGGAGGCGGAAATTTCGGCGCTCGTCAATCTGAATGGCACGGGCTCGACGCGCGAGACGTGGCACGCGGAATTCACGTTCGACGATCCGGCATTCACCTATCAGCCGGGCGATGCGGTCGGGATGTATCCCGAAAACGATCCGGCGCTTGTCGATGAATTGCTGCAAACGGTTGGGCTCGGGTCCGACGCAGCGCTGCTGCTCAAGCTTCAGAAGTCGTATGACGTCACGACGCTGTCGCGCTCTTTCGTCGAGAACTACGCAAAGCTGACGGGCCGTTCGGATATCAAGGCGCTGCTCGAAGGTGAGGGCTATCCGAAGTTCGCGGCGGATCGGCAGCTTATCGATCTCTTCCTCGCATATCCGGAGAAGCTCACCGCGGAGCAGCTGACAAGCCTCCTGCGGCCGCTGCCTGGACGGCTTTACTCGGTAGCCTCCAGCCTCAAGGCGCATCCGGGTGAGGCGCATCTTCTGGTTGGTGCGGTGCGCTGGGAATCGCATGGCCGCGTCCGCAAGGGCGTGTCATCGACGTTCCTCGGCGAGCGGCGTAAGGTCGGGCAGACGGCGCGGCTCTACGTCAAGGCGAACCGGCATTATCGTCTGCCGCCCGACGGGCATACGCCGATCATCATGATCGGTGCGGGAACGGGCATCGCACCCTATCGCGCCTTTGTCGAAGAGCGCGTCGCCGACGGGGCAAAGGGCAAGAGCTGGCTGTTCTTCGGTGAGCGGAACTTCACCAATGACTTCCTGTATCAGCTTGAATGGCAGGATTATCTGGCATCCGGCGATCTGACACGGATCGATGTTGCGTTCTCGCGCGATCAGCCGGAAAAGATCTACGTGCAGCATCGCCTCTGGGAGCAGCGCGCCGATATCAATGCGTGGCTGCAGGAGGGGGCGCATATCTATGTCTGCGGTGACGAGAAAGGCATGGCGAAGGATGTCGACGTGATGCTCGGCAAAATTCTGGCTGAGACGTTCAAGGGCGACGAAGAAGCTGGCCGCGCCAAGCTCAAGGAATTGACGAAAGCCGGGCGCTATCAGCGCGACGTTTATTGATTTGGATTCCCTCTCCCCGTCTTGACGGGGATGGAGGAGAGGGGGAAATGCCGGGACCCATCGAAAAATGACCGACAAGCGTTCGAAGAACGAATTCATCAAAGAGCAAAGCCATCAGCTGCGCGGAACGCTGGCCGAGGGTTTGAGAAAAGTCGAAACCGGTGCGATCGCCGAAGACGATCAGCAGCTGATCAAGTTTCACGGCTCTTATATTCAGGACGATCGCGACGTTCGCGGCGAGCGCAGCAAGAAGAGGCTCGAGAAGGCTTATTCCTTCATGATCCGCCTGCGGATCCCGGGTGGTTTTCTCAATGCGAAGCAGTGGATCGGCCTCGACAACATCGCGAGCACCTACGCCAACGGTTCGATGCGGCTGACGACGCGCGAGACGTTCCAGTATCACGGCGTCATCAAATCGAACCTGAAGCGCACGATGCAGGCGTTTCACGATATCTGCCTCGATACGCTCGCCGCGTGCGGAGACGTCAACCGCAACGTGATGACGGCGGCCAATCCCGATCTGTCGAAAGCGCACCGGCAGGCGTATGATCTGGGCAAGGCGATCAGCGAGCATCTTCTGCCGCGGACGGGCGCCTATCACGAAATATGGCTCGATGGCGAAAAGGTCGAAGACAAGTCGAGGCCGGCGAAGAAGGATGAAGAGCCGATCTACGGCGTCCACTATTTGCCACGCAAATTCAAAGTCGTCGTCGCGGTGCCACCGGACAACGACGTCGACATCTACGCGCACGATCTGGGCTACATCGCCATCATCGAGAAGGGCGAGCTTGTCGGCTGGAACGTGACCGTCGGCGGCGGCATGGGCATGACGCATGGCGATCCGAACACCTTCCCGCGCACCGCCGATCTTCTTGGCTTCGTCACGCCCGAGCAGGCGATCGTGCTCGCGGAGAAGATCGTCACGGTTCAGCGCGACTGGGGCAATCGGGAAAATCGCGCGCGGGCGCGGCTGAAGTACACGATCGAAGATCGAGGGCTCGATAACTTCCGCGCCGAGGTCGAAAAGCGCGTCGGGTTCAAGCTCGGCAAGCCGAAGCCATTCAAGTTCACGAGCACAGGCGACAAGATCGGCTGGCGGCAAACCATCGACGGCAAGAAGGGCGGCGATAAGCCCTGGCATCTGACACTCTTCGTCGAGAACGGACGGATCAAGGATCGGCCCGGCAATGCGCTGCGAACGTCGCTGCGGGAGATCGCCGATCTCGGCATCTGCGATTTCGTGTGCACGGCGAACCAGAATGTCATTCTGGCGAACGTGCCCGGCAAATCGAAGTCGAAGATCGAAGAGATCCTGAAGTCACACGGCGTCGTGCTTGGGGTTTCGTCTGGATTGCGCCGAAATGCGATGGCGTGCGTGGCATTGCCGACCTGCGGGCTGGCGCTGTCCGAAAGCGAGCGCTTCCTGCCCGATCTCGTCACGGCGCTCGAGGACAGTCTCGACCGGGCCGGCCTCAAGGACGACGACATTGTCATCCGCATGACGGGCTGCCCGAACGGATGCGCGCGGCCGTATCTGGCGGAGATTGGCTTGGTCGGGCGGAATCCCGGGCTTTATAATCTCTATCTCGGCGCGGCTTTCAATGGTTCGCGGCTGTCTAAGCTCTACGCTCAGGATGTCGACAAGCAGCGCATCGTTTCGCTGCTCGAGCCGATCTTCATCAAGTATGCCAAGACGCGGAAAGACGGTGAGCATTTTGGCGACTTCGCGATCCGCTCGGGCTACGTGAAGGAGACGCCCACAGGCAATCAGTTCCATGCGGACGTGAAGTTGGTGCAGTAGATCACGGCACCCCCGTCAAAGTTTCCGCGCGAGCTGGTAGGCCGCGAAGCTCAAGATCAGCGCGAGAAAAACGCGCAAAAGCCAATCCGGCAAAATGCCGGTCAGGCGCGTTCCGATGGCGATGCCGGGGATCGAGCCTAAGAGCAAAAGCCCTAAGAGCCCGAAGCTGGTATTTCCGATCGAAAGATGGCCGAGGCCGGAAATAAGCGTCAGCGGCACGGCATGCACGACGTCGGTTCCGATCAGCCGGCGCGTGCGAAGCGTCGGATAGAGCAGCGTCAGGATGACGACGCCGATTGCACCGGCGCCGACCGAGGTCACCGTCACGATGGCGCCGAGCGTCAAGCCGAGGAGGAGGGTCGGAACGTAACGGATCTTGACGTCTGCGGGTTCTCCAACGCGCGCGTGCCCGCGCACCACAATCGGATAAATGAGGATCGCTATCGAACTGAGGATGAGTGCGCCGACGAGCGCCTCCCTGATGAACAGCGAGAGGGCTGCCGTATCCGGGTTGAGGACGCGCAGCAACGTGAGCATCGCGATTGATCCCGGCACACTGCCCGCGGCGAGCCAACCGACAAGACGCCAGTTGACGTTGCCGAAGTTATGGTGCGGCCACGCAGCCGACGCCTTGGTGATCGAGGCGAAGAGAAGGTCGGTGCCGACAGCGAGAGTCGGCGGAACGCCGATCTGAGTGATGAGGAAGGGTGTCATTAGCGAGCCCGCTCCGACACCCGTCATGCCGACGAGAAATCCGACGACGAAGCCGCCCATGACAATCATGGGCCAAAGAGCGCTGAAATCGAATTCCGACATGAGATTCCGCGGGAACGTGACAGTCAGACCTACGCGAGATCGCGTCCGTCTGCAATCTCGGAGTTTCCGCTGTTTTGCTGGAAGAAAAAGCGCGCCGTCGCAACTTCGTGCTTCGCGGCGCGCCTTGGATTTTTAAAGCCCGGGATCCATGCCGTCGTCGACGGGTGGCGGCGCTTCGATGGCGACTGCGACGCCTGCTGCGCGCAGGATGATCGCGACTTCATTGGCGCGCCGCATGAACTCTTCGCGATCTTTCGAGCTCATCGAGAGATCGCGATTGAGGCCGTTGGCGAGCATGTCGCGCTTCAGAACGAAGTGGCCCTCGACCGTCGATTCCGATTGCGCGCTCACCGACGTCGCAACGCCGCCGGCAATGGTGGCGCCTGTCACGGAATCGACAATGAGCAGTGTTCCGGTTCCTGGAATTTCGGTGAATACGTCGAGCGCCGCCGCCCGCCCAAGCGAGATCTTGGCGACAGCGATGTCGTTTGCCGTGCAAGCGCGTGCCGGGCGCGATGCCATGGTCTCGAGATCGAGAAGGCTTTTGATTTCGAGATCCGAAATCGGCACGAGATCGGTCGCGGTGCGCAGCAGATAGCCGGCCGTCAGACTAAAATCTTCCTGCGACAGCCAGACGAGGCGTGCTTCGATCGTCTTTGCGGCAACGGGTGCCGCCTGCGGAGTAGAGAGAACTGCTCCGCGCGATACATCGATGTCGACGCTGAGCTGCAAGGCGACGGCCTGTCCCGTCGAGGCGCTCTGAAGGTCGCCATCGAACGTCGAAATGCGCACCACCTTTGCGGCGGCGTTGCTCAAGGTATCGACGACGGCGTCGCCGACCTTGATCGATCCCGAGCTAACGGTTCCGGCGAGGCCACGAAAATCCTTGCCGTCGCGCAGCACGGTCTGGACCGGGAAACGGAATACCGATCCGGCCTCGCTGGCGCGGCTTGGCGTCTTTTCGAGATGCTGGATCAGCGTGGGGCCCGAATACCAAGCCATGTTGGTCGAGGAAGTGGTGACGTTGTCGCCGAAAACCGCAGAGAGCGGAATGGCGGTGGCGTCCCAGAAATTGAACTTCCAGCACAGCGTACGGAAATCCGCTTCGATCTTGCGGAACACGTCTTCCGACCAGTCGACGAGGTCCATCTTGTTGACGGCGAGCACGACGTGCTTCACGCCGACCAGATCAAGGATGGCGGCATGACGCTTGGTCTGCTTCTTGACGCCGGAGCGGGCATCGACGAGCACGATGGCAACATCGGCGTGAGATGCGCCGGACGCCATGTTGCGCGTATACTGCTCGTGGCCCGGTGAATCGATGATGACGAAGCGGCGCGTCGGTGTATCGAAATATTTCCAGGCAATGTCGATGGTGATGCCTTGTTCGCGCTCGGCGACGAGGCCATCGAGCAGCATCGAGAAGTCGGGCATGTCGGTGCCCGCAGCCTTGCGTCCGGACTTGCGGACGTTTTCGCGCTGGTCCTCGTAGAGGTCGGAAGCATCCCAGAGAAGGCGTCCGATCAGCGTTGATTTGCCGTCATCGACGGAACCGCAGGTGAGAAGATGCGTGATGCCGCCAAGTTCGCGTACCAGGTTCGGCACGACTTCGAGCTTGGGCGATGCTGCGGTCGCGTGTTGAATCTTATGCAGGGCGTGGACCGACATCAGAAATAGCCTTCCTGCTTCTTCTTTTCCATTGCCCCGGCCTGGTCATGGTCGATGAGGCGGCCCTGGCGTTCAGAGGTTTGCGCGTTGAGCGTCTCGGCGACGACGGCTTCGATCGTTTCGGCGTCGGACTCGACGGCTGCGGTGAGGGGATAGTCGCCAAGCGTGCGGAAGCGGATCTTTCGCATCTCGATCTTCTCGCCCGGGCGGGGTTGGAGGCGAGCGTCATCCTGCATGAGGATTTGGCCGTCACGCACGATCGTCGGCCGCTCGGCGGCGAAATAGAGTGGGACGACTTCCAGCTTTTCGCGGAGGATGTAGCGCCAGACGTCTTTCTCGGTCCAATTCGACATCGGGAAAACGCGAACGGTTTCGCCGGTGCCGAGACGGCCATTCAATAGATTCCACATCTCGGGGCGCTGTTTGCGCGGGTCCCAGCGATGGCCGGCGGCCCGGAAGGAGAAGACACGTTCTTTGGCGCGGCTCGCTTCCTCATCGCGGCGGGCGCCGCCGAACGCTGCATCGAAGCCGTACTTGTCGAGCGCCTGTTTCAGCGCCTGTGTCTTCAGAACGTCGGTGTGAATGGAAGGGGCATGATCGATCGGGTTGATGCCGCGCTTGATGCCTTCCTGGTTGGTGTAGACGATGAGGTCGAGTCCAAGCTCGCTGGCGGTGCGATCGCGGAAGGCGATCATGTCCTTGAACTTCCACGTCGTGTCGATGTGGAGAAGCGGGAACGGCACGTTCTGCGGATAAAACGCCTTGCGCGCGAGATGAAGCAGGACGGTCGAGTCCTTGCCGATCGAATACATCAGCACGGGCTTGCGAAACTGGGCCGCAGCCTCACGGAAGATGTGAATGCTCTCAGCTTCGAGCAGATCAAGATGCGATGGCGAGGCCGTCATGCCGCGCGGTCCTTTGGTTCAAATCCTGGATCGTCGGACTGGGTGTGCAGCCCGCATTCCTTGCCGTTTTCATTCTCCCACCACCAGCGGCCGGCGCGAATGTCTTCGCCCGGCTTGATCGCTCGGGTGCACGGCTGGCACCCGATCGAGGGAAAGCCCTTCGCATGCAAAGCATTGACGGGAATTTTGTTCGCTGCAACGTAGTCTTCGAGCTTTTCAAGAGACCAATCGGCGATTGGGTTCAGTTTGATGAGTTTTTGCACCGGATCGTAGCTTGCGAAGGGGACATGCGAGCGGCCGGCCGATTGTTCGCGCCGGAGGCCTGTGAGCCAGCCGGTAGCACCTTTCAGCGCTCGGTTCAGCGGTCGCACCTTGCGGACTTCGCAGCAGGCTTTGCGGGATTCAACGGAATAGCGGAAGCCGTAGATGCCGTCGCTATCGACAAGCTCTTCGACTTCGGCGGAATCTGGAAACATCACGCGGATCTTGATGCCGTATTTGCCTTCGGTTTCGAACAACGTGTCGAGCGTTTCGGGAAAATGGCGGCCGGTGTCGAGCGTGAAAATGTCGATATCTGCGTTACTTGCAGCAATGGCGTGGGTGATGGCCTGATCTTCGATTCCGAGACTGGTCGAAAACGCGATGGTGCCGTTGATGGCGTCACGAATGGCACCAAGCCGTTCCTCAAGCGTCTCCAGGACCTCAAGTTTACGGTCGAGTTCGGCCGCAAGCGCATGCTGCGCTGCAGAATTGACATCGGACGGCTGGCCGCCCGGGGCGGACGCCGGTGCTTCGAACAACGTCATTGGGAACCTCCGGCGCGTTACATAGGGGAAAATCATTCCTCTGAGAAGCCAATCTTGTAAATAAGAATAGGATATTATTTCTCAATCTATCGGGAGATGACTATGTTCCGTTCTCGTCGGCGTGGAGAATGGTGTTCGCAGGCGGTCCGCCCGCGGCGGACAAAATTAACCGTTCTAGGCCAGCCATTTGAGTAGCCCATTCGCAGCCGCTGCTGCGGTCGCGAATGTCGCTTGCAGCAAATAGCCGCCGGTCGGGGCTTCCCAGTCGAGCATTTCGCCTGCGACGAAGGTGCCGGGGCGGCTTTTCAGCATGAAACCGGTGTCCAGCTCCTGCCAGGCGATGCCGCCGGCGGTCGAAATGGCGCGGTCGAGGCCAGTCAGGCCGACAACCCGGATTGGAACGGCCTTGATGCGTGCGGCAAGCGCATCCGGGCTTTCGGGCAGGGGCGTACCGGATTCGCGTAGGAGCGCGATTGCTGCTGCATCGAGATGCGCCGCCTTGCGCAGGAAGTTCGTCAGCGTTTCCTTTGGTCGCCGGTGCGAAAGGCGCTCGGTGAGATCGATCTCGTTCTGATCGGGCTTGAGATCGATGGTGAGGGGAGCGCAGTCGCGGGTCGCAAGCGCCGTTCGCAGCAGCGGCACGAGCGCGTAAATGCCGCCACCCTCTAGGCCATGCGCGGTGATGATGGCCTCTCCTCGGGTGCTGGAGGCGCCGATTGACAGCGCGATGCGCTTCAATGCTGTTCCTTCGAAGCGCGACCTGAAGATGTCCGACCAAGGTATGAGCACGCCGCAGTTGGCGGGTGCCAGAGGCGTTGCAGCGACGCCGACGCGCCGAAAGAGATTTACCCACGAACCATCGGAACCGAGCTTCGGCCAGCTGGCGCCGCCAAGTGCGAAAAGGGTTGCGCGGGGCTCGACCACGATCCGGCCTTCTGGCGTATCGAATGACAATCCGCCGGAGTCGGTAAAACCTGTCCAGTGGTGCCGGGTTTTGATTTCGACGCCGAGTTCCGCGAGCCGGCGCAGCCACGCGCGCAGAAGAGGCGAGGCTTTCATCGCCTTCGGAAAGATGCGACCGCTGGTGCCGACGAATGTGCCAGCGTCGAGTCCGTTGGCCCACTCGACGAGGCGTGCCGGCGGGAAAGCTTCGACCGCGCCGCGCACTTCGGCGGCGGCGTCGCCGTAGCGCTTCAGGAACGATTTAAAAGATTCGCTGTGTGTCAGGTTCAAGCCGCCGCGCCCGGCAAGCAAGAATTTGCGCGCAGGCGAAGGCATCCGTTCATAGACCGTTACGTGATGTCCGGCGCGGGCAATGATTTCGGCGGCGAACAAGCCGGCCGGACCCGCACCGACGACCGCGATCGTCTTCGCTGTGTTCTCTGTCGTCACCATGTGCCCGTGTTCGGCATCGATGACCAAGGCTCCTGGGGCGGAAGTGCGTCGCCTTTTTGTAAGAGCTCGATGGAGATGAGGTCGGGTGAGCGTACGAATGCCATATGGCCGTCGCGGGGCGGGCGGTTGATCGTAACGCCTGCAGCGTGAAGTTTTGCGCAGGTTGCGTAGATGTCGTCGACGGCGAAGGCGAGATGGCCGAAGTTGCGCGCCGAGCCGTAGTCCTCGGCGTCCCAATTATAAGTCAGTTCAAGCATCGGAGCTTTTTCTGTGAGTGCGCGAGCCTCATCTTCGGGTGCAGCGAGAAAAATGAGAGTGAATCGGCCTTTCTCGTTTTCGACGCGGCGAATCTCCCTGAGACCGAGTGCGTCGCAATAAAATGCGAGGCTGGAGGAGATGTCCCTGATACGAACCATAGTGTGCAAATAGCGCATCAGTCACCTTTTGCCCGTTATCCGTCTGGCTTTATCGTTGCAACTTCCAGTGCGGGAATGCCTCGTGCATGTGCGAACGCTGCATATCTGCCACACCGTATCTTGAAACGTCTCGCGGCGTTCAGTCACCGCGAATCGCTCAAATCGGTGATGCTGTGGATGAGCACTGAAGATCGTTGTGTTTGCCGATCGGCAGAAGCGAACAAGAGATCGAGAATCAAAAGTAGAAAAACGAATCACTTGGTTTGCGATTTGCGTCGCATCTCGTCATCCACGCATGTGGAAGAAACTTCGAAAGAGGTTCTCGCACAATCGAAACTGGGGAAGAATCACGATAATGTTTCTTCGCAATTTATCATGCTGTTAGACGTCGAAACAGGATGTGGATTCAAACACTACAACCGACGGTCAAGAGGGAGGTGCCAAAATATTGCCCCTAGTTCCTTGCAGAGCCGGTGATATGGTTTCCGCCGTTTCGCAGTGGCGTTCGACGTTTCGTTTCTGAAGAGGGCTCTTCCAGAACGAAACACTCGGCGGCGCGGCGAGGCTTGGAGTTATCGTTTGACGCACAGTACATGCGGGGTAAGCAAGTATGGGGGATAATAAACGTCCCGAGCTATCCGACTTTATGGATGTAGGCCCTATCGGCCCAGAGGCGCTCGACGACGCTGCGACTGAGGTTTTCGAAGTCGCTGGAACGATCAAGTGGTTCGACGCCTCGAAGGGCTATGGCTTTATCGTGCCGGATAATGGACTACCGGATATTTTGCTGCATGTGACCTGCCTGCGGGCAGGTGGATTTCAGACTGCTTATGAAGGCGCGCGCGTTCATTGCGAAGTCATGCGCCGCCCCAAGGGCATGCAGGCATTCCGCATTCTCAGCATGGATGAGAGTTCGGCGATTCACCCGTCGCAGCTTCCTCAGCGCACACATGTGATCGTGCAGCCGGAAAGCGATTGGTGTCGTGCCTACGTCAAGTGGTTCAACCGCGTTCGCGGCTTTGGCTTCCTGACGCGTGGTGAAGGTACGCCCGATATCTTCTGTCACATGGAAACACTGCGTCGCTTCGGCTTCACTGAGCTTCGGCCAGGGCAGATCGTTCAGGTCCGTTGGGGCTACGGATCGAAAGGCTGCATGGCCGCGGAACTCAGGCCGGATGGCGTGCCGACGGGGCTGCCGTCCCGTAACTGATACGGGCAAAATGGCGACAGTCATGTCGAGTTCAACGAAGGGGGCCGCGATCTGCGTGGCCCTTTTTATTTTTCCGCCGATGTTCGTGGCGGCTTGGCCGTTCGCCAACGCACTGATCGATCTCGTTCCGCCTGCCAGCGCCAAGATGCGGCAGGAACTCATTGAAGATCGTTTCCGCTGGTGGGAGTGAACATTCCTTCGTCATCGAAGTGGCGTCGACGGAGAAAGAGAAGGCGCTGGGGTTGATGTTCCGGACGGAGCTCGACGACAACCAGGGGATGCTGTTTCCTTACGCCGCCGAGCGCGGTCTGCAGATGTGGATGCACAACACATATATTCCGCTCGACATGCTGTTCATCCGCAGCGACGGTACGATTGCGCGGATCGAGGAGCAGGCCGCGCCGCTTTCCGATCGCGTCATCTCTTCGGAGGTGCCGGTTCTGGCCGTGCTCGAAATCCCGGGCGGAGCGGCGGCCCGGCTGGGCATCAAGCCCGGCGACAAGGTGCGTTATCCAATTTTCTCGGGATCCTGACGCCCGCTGAGCGCAAGTTGCCACGGGGTTTCGCGCGGCGACTTGACCTTAATGGACGAAAGCGGCAGATGAGAACTCAAGTCGGGGCGTAGCTCAGCCTGGTAGAGCATCTGCTTTGGGAGCAGAGGGTCGCGTGTTCGAATCATGTCGCCCCGACCAGTTCATTCGATCTCTCTCGTCATTGCGGAGCCACCATGACGGCACGGATCTTCAAGCCCGCGAAAACTGCCATGCAGTCGGGTGAAGCGCGTACCAAGGAATGGATCCTCGAGTTCGAGCCGTCGAGCCGGCGCGACATCGATCCGCTGATGGGGTGGACGAGTTCGCGAGACATGCAGTCTCAGGTGCGGCTCGAGTTCGATACCAAGGAAGAGGCCATCGCCTATGCGACGCGGGCTGGTCTTGCCTATACGCTGAGCGAGCCGAAGCCGCGCAAGGCGATCAAGAAATCGTACGCCGACAATTTCAAGTTTGGCCGGACGACGAACTGGACGCATTGATGCTTGGCGCTGGCGCCTCCGCGACGCGGAGCCAGCGGACCGCGCGCATCGGCGCTGGGCTCGGAGACGCCGATGCCCTCTAAGTCGCTCAACCGCCTGATCTGGGTTGTGATGGCGGCGCTTCTCGTTGTGCTGGCAATCAAAACGCGCGATCGCCTCGCCGAATATTTCGCGAGTGTGGGCACACTCGATGTCAGAGCTGATGCCGACAACAAGACCGTCTATCTGCGCTGGCGCGGCAAAGTCGAGGCGCCAATGGCCAACCGCATCGCCGAGGCATTTGATCGTTACAAGTCAGATGCGGGAACCTTCGTGCTTTCGCTGTCTTCGCCCGGCGGTTCGCTGGATCAAGGTGCGGACGTCGTGCGCCTGCTGCGTCGCATACGCGAAACGAAGACACTGGTGACGAATGTGGAAGAGGGAGCGATCTGCGCGTCGATGTGCGTGCCCGTCTATCTCCAAGGCGAGCGGCGGATTGCTGCGCCCGATGCTGAATTCATGTTTCATGAAGTCAACTTCCGCGACTTCTTTTCGAACAAGGCGGATGCAAGCGTGCCAGATGCTGCAATCAGCAGGGAAACCGATCGCTTCTTCGACAAATATTTCGAAGCGGCAGGGGTGTCGCCGGTGTGGCTCGGCAACGTGCGCGCGGCGATTGCGCGGGGCAATGAAGTGTGGGTGACAGGACGGCAATTGGTCGATGAGAAGTCGGGCGTCGTCCAGCAACTGATGTGAGCTTGGTTTCGCCGCCCGGATTTTCTGTTCGTCTCGGTGATCCTCCTCTCCCATTACGGGAGAGGAGAGATCTTGCTGCGGCGGCTAACGGAACAATACCGCGGCTTTGCCGAGCGTATTCCAAACACCCCAGAAGAACGGGATGCCGACGAGCAGCCACGCGACGATCGCCGCGGGGCTGATGCCGCCGAAGCCGATGCCGTGCGATCCGGTACTGACGTTGGCGGTCGATTTCGACGCTTGAAGCTTGGCGACGTCGGCATCGCTCATCAGCCATTTGTCGGCCACGGGCCGTATGAGGGCGTTGGCGATGAAGCCGACCAGGAGGAAGCCTGCGAGGATATACATCGTGCGGTCGTAGACGAGCGCGCGGGGTACACCGGCGGCAATCTGCGCGTCGCGCAAATAGCCGATGACAAGCGGCCCGAGAACGCCTGCCGTCGACCAAGCCGTGAGAAGGCGTCCATGGATGGCGCCGACGAACTGCGTACCGAAGATGTCAGCAAGATAGGCTGGTACCGTGGCGAAGCCGCCGCCGTACATCGTGAGGATTACGCAGAAAGCTGCAACGAAAAGGGCGATCGAACCGGCATGCGCGAGTGTCGGCGCGAGAGAATAAAGCGCCATGCCGAGCACGAAGAAGCAGAAGTATGTCGCTTTGCGACCGATGAAGTCCGAGAGTGATGCCCAGGCGAAACGTCCGCCGCTGTTGAAGAGCGAAAGCAAGCTGACGAAGCCGCCTGCGATGCCTGCGATCGCTGTCGCCTGGACCGGCGTCAGGTCGCTGAAGCGGACGTCGGGCAAGCCGATCAGCTTACCGGCGAAAATCTCCTGCAGCATCGGCGACGCCATGGCGAGAACGCCGATGCCCGCCGACACGTTCATGCAGAGAACGGTCCAGATCAGCCAGAACTGCGGTGTCTTGTGCGCGTCATTGAGATGGACATTGCCGTGGGTGATGAGGGCTTTGCCTTGTGCGCTTGGTGCCGTCCAGCCATCGGGTTTCCAGCCGTCGGGAGGAACGCGATATCCGAAGGCGCCGCAGAGCATCGCGATCAGATAGAGCACTCCCATGACAGCCATCGCTTCCTTCACGCCGACGGAGTCCGCCGACTTGAAGTGGTTCATCAGCAGGATGGCGATGGGCGAGCCGATCATGGCGCCGCCGCCGAAGCCCATGATGGCCATGCCGGTCGCCATGCCGCGACGGTCGGGAAACCATTTGATGAGGGTCGAAACCGGAGAGATGTATCCAAGGCCGAGGCCGATCCCGCCGATCACGCCAAGACCGAGCCAGAGAAGCCAGAGCTGATGAATGTGGACCGCGGCTGCGGACAGAAGAAACCCGCCGCCCCAGCACAGCGCCGCGACGACGCCAGCTTTGCGCGGTCCTGCGCGTTCGAGCCAACCGCCGAAGACGGCGGCCGACAGTCCGAGAAAGACGATACCGAGCGTGAACGTGACGAGCAGGTCGCTTACCCGCCAATCGCATGTGGTCGTGAAGAGAGCCTGAGCAACCGTCATGTCGGGGCAGGTTGTCGGCTTGGTGATGCCGAGCGCCTGCGAGAGCGGGAGCCAAAAGACGCTCAAGCCGTAGCTCATGCCGATACAGAGATGGATGGCGAGCGCGGCCGGAGGTACCAGCCAGCGATTGAAACCAGCTTTGGCAATGATGCGTTCGCGATCAAGCAAACCGGGCACGGCGCCATCCGCCGAACTCGCTACCGACATGCGTTTCTTCCCCCAAGGTTATTGCCGCTTTGGCGCGGCTGATTTTCCGTGTTTTGTGCACCCAGCCTGCGACACAATCAACATTGATGCGCTTTAAATTATCGTCGTCGCCGGGAAATGGCGGGTGGAGGGTGACGAGCCGGGCCGCCATTATCACGGAATCCGTCGTCCCGGACCGGTTTGTAAAGGCGTTTGCGCTGGCGAAAAAATTCGCTACAAAGCGCCTTCTTCGGAGGGGACGCGGGTGTAGCTCAATGGTAGAGCAGCAGCCTTCCAAGCTGAATACGTGGGTTCGATTCCCATCACCCGCTCCAATCGCCTGCCGGTCAGTTCAGGGCGACTTTCACCAGCGCAACAGGCCGGAGAGCAGCGCGCCCGCGCAGCCGACAGCGAGCATCCCGAGCGTGTACCAGGTCGCGAGAAACGGCAGACCATATTCGGTGCAATGCAACGAGTAGATAAGCGCCCCGTAGCCGCCTGCCATCAACCCGGCGGCCATTCCGGCAGCCGCGTAGCGCGTTGGCGCGAGCTGGTGCAGCGCAAGGAACGCGCCGACCAGCAGCGGGCTTGAGAACAGAACGATCGCCCAAGGGCAGATCCCCGCCGAAGCTCCCAGCCACAGCTGGCTACGATCCACGGAAGGCGACGTCATGAACTGGCCGACGGCCGAGGCTGCGGTCGCTGCAACCGACAAGACGATGATCGCGAAAGCCGTGTCGGCCGTAGCGTCGGGACGGCTCAGTCGTTCGAGCGCGAACAGGCCGGCGGTTCCGATCGTAAACGTGTAGGCCGCCTTCATCCAGAATGGGACAGTTCCCATCGCTGCCGCGATCTCGGGACGCGGCCCAAGCCAGAGCAGCATGGTGATCAGCGAGACGGCTGCGGACAACGAAATGCTCGTCGCAATGGCCTTCGACACAGAGCCTGAGGGTGTCGGCAGGTCAGCGACGAGGCAGCGGATAAGCTGTTCTGTTCTCAATTTCTTATCTGCTCCGCTTAGACGGCGCCTCGATCCGCATCGCCTTGGATGGGCAACATTTGGAAAGAGCGTCTTTAAGCAATTCGCGGGAAGTGGGCTGTGAGTTACATCGGCTGAGCGTTTTTGTGGCGCGGCCGATGCCGACGCATTGGGCTTCCAATCTCAAGTCGGCATGAGATCCGGCTGCATTTGGATTTGCGATACATCCCAAGGTCGAAAAAGATGTCGGGCGCGGGCGGGAACGCGCTGTCGCCGTCCGGAAAGCTTCACGCCGATTGAGTGCAGCGAGCTTATACGGTATCGGAGAGGTCTCTTAGTATGCTCACCACGCTGTTATTGCCTTAGCATCTGCATCATCGGGAAGACCGTCTGGATGGGTGACAATCACGGACTTCGGCCGTCCATGCGCCAGCGCGCGGCCTCCTCGCAAAGCCTCCCCTCCGGGCGGAGATCATCTCTCAGAGCGTATCCAGTCTTGGCCGTTGTGGCCGCAATCGGACTGTCATCCTGTGGTGAGCGAAATGCGTTCGTTCCGCCTCCCCCGCCGAAGGTCGAGGTCGCGACGCCGTTGAAGCAGAATGTGAAGCGCTATTTATTGGCGACGGGCAGCACCGCCGCCGTCAACACCACGACGCTGGTCGCGCGCGTGCAGGGTTTCCTGCAAGGCATAAAATATAACGACGGTGACACCGTAAAAGCGGGCCAGACCCTCTTTGTGATCGAGCCCGAGCCGTACCAGCTTGCGCTCGAACAGGCGCAAGCGGGAATGGCAAGCTCTGAGGCGCAGACTAAAAAGTCGAAAGCCGATTACGACCGTCAGGTCGACCTCGCGGCCAAGAATATTTCGAGCCAGGCGACTTTAGATGCCGCCACGGCGACTTATGACGCCGCGGTCGCTGCGCAGAAGCAGTCGCAGGTCAACATCGATCAGGCCAAACTGAATTTGAGCTATACGGACGTCAAGGCGCCGTTCGACGGGATCGTGACGGCACGTCAGGTTTCGCTCGGGCAGCTCGTCGGGGCGGGAAGCCCGACGACGCTTGCAACGATCGTGCAGCTCGAGCCGATCTACGTGAATTTCTATGTCAGCGAAGCGGACGTGCAGAGCATTCGGGCGAACATGCGCGCACGGGGGATGACCGCTGAAGAGCTGAAGAAAATCCCGGTCGAAGTCGGGCTGCAAACGGAGACGGGATATCCGCACAAAGGAACGCTCGATTACGTGGCGCCCAGTCTCACACAAGCGACTGGCACGTTACAGGTCCGGGGAATCCTTCCGAATACCGAACGGGGCTTGCTGCCGGGTTATTTCGTCCGGGTCCGTGTTCCGCGCGGCGAGGAGCCGAACGCGCTTCTTGTGCCGGACCGCATCATCGGCAGCGATCAGAGCGGCCGATATGTGCTCGTCGTCAATAAGGACGACGTGCTGGAGCAGCGCAAAGTCGTGCTTGGCCAGCAAGTCGGAGATTTGCGCGTCGTCGAGAAGGGCCTCAGCCCTGACGATCGCGTCGTCATCTCCAGCCTGATGTCGGTGGTGGCCGGTCAGAAGATCGAGCCTGTCGCACAGACGATCGAAGCGCCGGCTTCGGACGCCGCGCCATGATCTCAAAATTCTTTATCGAGCGGCCGGTTCTAGCCAACGTCATCGCTATTCTGATGGTCGTGATCGGCGCGGTCTGCGTATTCGAGCTGCCGGTCGCACAATATCCGAACGTGGTGCCGCCGACCGTTTCGGTCACCACGCGTTATCCGGGCGCCAGCGCGCGGACGGTCATCGATACCGTGGCGCTGCCGATCGAGCAGCAGGTCAACGGCGTCGAGCGCATGATCTACATGCAATCGTACTCGGCATCGGACGGCACCTATTCGCTGACGGTGACGTTCGAGATCGGAACCGATCTCAACGCGGCGCAGATCCTGGTTCAGAACCGGGTGTCGGCCGCCATGGCATCTCTGCCGCAGTCGGTGCAGGTGCAGGGCGTCGTCGTTCAGAAAAAATCGACCTCGATTCTGCAGATCGTCACGCTGACCTCGCCGGACGGCAGCTTCGACAGCCTCTATCTCAGCAACTACGCGACGATCCGGCTGAAAGACGAGATTTCGCGCTTGCCGGGTGTCGGCAACGTCAACGTGTTCGGCGCCGGCCAATATGCGATGCGGATCTGGCTCGATCCAGACAAGATGCAGGCGCTCAGTCTCGATGCGCAAGACGTGGTTCAAGCGCTTCAGCAACAGAGCGAGCAGGTGACGGCCGGACAGGTCGGCGCGCCGCCTGTCGCCGGTTCCCCCGCCTTCCAATACACGCTTGATGTCATAAGCCGCTTCAATGATCCGGAGCAGTTTGCCAATGTGGTCGTCAAGACCGGAAGCAATGGCGACCTGACACGATTGAAGGATGTCGGACACGTCGAGCTTGGGGCGCAGACGTATTCGCAGTACTTCAATCTCGACGGCAAACAGGCAGCGGGCCTTGCGATTTTTCTGACGCCGGGTGCGAACGCGCTCGCGGTCGCGAAGGAAGTGTCCGACAAGATGAAGGTCCTGGTGAAGGACTTTCCGCCGGGGATGGTCTACGCGATCCCGTTCGATACGACTCTGTTCGTCCAGCAGGCGATCGACGAGGTCTACAGGACGCTGATCGAAGCGGCCATCCTGGTGTTGATCGTCATTCTCGTCTTCCTGCAGGATTGGCGGGCGACGCTCGTTCCGGCCACGACCGTGCCGGTGACGATCATCGGCGCCTTCGCGGCCATGGCGGCGATGGGATTTTCGATCAATCTGTCGACGCTGTTCGCCATCGTGCTCGCGATCGGCATCGTCGTCGACGATGCGATCGTCGTCGTCGAAGGTGCTGCGCATAATATCGAGAAGGGCATGTCCGGCCACGATGCCGCGATTGCCGCCATGAACGCGCTCATGGGGCCCATCATCGGTATCACGCTCGTGCTGATGGCGGTGTTTCTGCCTGCATCCTTCCTGCCGGGGCTGACAGGACAAATGTACGCGCAGTTTGCACTAGTCATCGCAGCGACTGCATTCATCAGCGCCATCAACGCGGCAACGCTGAAGCCGACGCAATGTGCGCTATGGCTTCGCCGACCGGTTCCGCCGGAACAGCGGAATTGGTTCTATCGCGGATTCAATGCCGTCTATCAAAAGCTCGAGAACGGCTACACCCGCCTGATCGATGGAATGGTGCATCACAGCATCCTGATGTTCATGATCGCGATGACCATCATTGCGGGCGCCATCTACGGCATGACGCGGGTTGCGACCGGATTTCTGCCGATCGAAGACCAGGGCTATCTGATCGCGTCAGTGCTGCTTCCCGACGGCGCCTCGCTCGGGCGCACGCAAAAATCGCTCGAGGAAGTCGAGCAGATCGCCAGAAAAGTGCCAGGGGTCGAGCGCGTCATTACGATTGCCGGCATCTCGCCGCTCGATAACAGTGCCTCTCTCGCAAACGCGGGCGTGGCCTATATCATGCTGAAGGATTGGAGCCAGCGCGGCAAAGGCGAGGATCTGGCGTCGCTCTATAAAACGCTCAACGCCGATATGGCAGCGATTCAAGACGGCTTCGTCATGGTGCTGCCGCCGCCTCCCATCCAGGGTATCGGCAACGCGGGCGGCTTTACGATGCAGATCGAGTTGCGGGACAGCAGCTTCGATCTGCTGAAGCTCGAAAGCGCAACCGACGCGATGGTGCGCGCCGCCAACACGCAATCGGGCATTCAGCGGGCGTCGACCACGTTCCGCGCGACATCGCCGCAATATAAGGTGACGATCGACCGGGCCAAGATCCAAACGCTGCTGCTGACGACGGACCAAGTGTTCTCGACGCTCGCGACGTATCTCGGATCGAGCTATGTCGACCAGTTCAACAAGTTCGGCCGCGTGTTCCAGATTTACGTCCAGGCCGACGCGCGTTTCCGCATGGAGCGAGACGACATCCTCCGGCTCAAGGTACGCAATCAGAACGGCGACATGATCCCGCTCGGTACGGTCATGGACATTACGCCGGAGGTCGGTCCGTCGCTCATCAGCCTCTATAATCTCTATCCGTCGGCAAGCATCGTCGGCGTGCCGGCGAAGGGTTTTTCGTCGGGCGATACGATTGCGCTCATGGAGCAGATCGCGGCGAAGACGCTGCCGCCCGGCGTAGGCTATTCGTGGACGGCGCTTTCGTATCAGGAGAAGATTGTCGGCGGGCAGATCTATTACGTGTTCGCGCTTGCCATGCTGCTCGTCTATCTCGTGCTCGCCGGACAATATGAGAGTTGGTACACGCCGCTGTCGGTTCTGTTCGCGGTGCCGCTGTCGCTCGTCGGCCCCGTGTCGGTGATGCTGGGCCTCGGCATCGATAACAACCTTTATGTCCAGATCGGCCTTGTGCTGCTGATCGCACTTTCGGCGAAGAATGCCATTCTGATCGTGGAGGTCGCGCGAGAGCTGCGTGCCGAGGGCAAGTCGATTGGCGAAGCGGCGCTTGAGGCATCTCGCGCCCGTTTCCGCCCGATCCTGATGACGTCTTTTGCGTTCATCCTGGGCGTGGCACCGCTGGTCTTTGCCACGGGCGCCGGCGCATCGGCGCGTAAATCGATCGGCATCACCGTCTTCAGCGGCATGCTGGCATCGACGTTGCTGGCGGTGCTTTTCGTGCCGGCGATGTTCGTCGTCATCCAGCGGTTCGAGGAGTGGCGGCGGTCGCGTAAGGGTACGCCGACGAAGGCTGCCGAGGGAGTGTCTCCGCCGGCGTGACGCGTAGCAGCTCCGCGGAACTATCTAGCTGCAATTGAATGGCGTTCTGGCCGGATCGGACCTATCGCAAGCCGGTCGCCGTAAATCCGTTGGAATTATAGGCCTTCTGTCACGGTCAGACGCCGAATGAGTGGCTTTCACGATCACGAAACTCAGCGTAAAAGGGGCGTGGGGTACGGAGTTCAGAGGGTATTATGGCCAAGTGGCGTCGTCGTAGCCAACCGAGTGATACTGCCGAACAGCGTCCGGCGAACTTCGATCTCCCGCGGTTTCTCAAGCTTTGCGCCATGCTGGCTTCGCCAAGCGAAGGCGAACGCGCGTCGGCTGCTGTGAAGGCATCCGAGATGCTGAAGGCTGCCAATCTGTCGTGGCAGGACGTGGTGAAGGATTCCAAGACCCTCAATGAGCACATCGCGCTCGGGAATGCCCGGGAAGAGGAAGTGCGCGCGCATCGCTTTTGGAAGACGAGCGGTTCGTCTGAGAGGGCAAGGGCGTAAGCGAGCCGGTGGCGGCGCCGGAGCGCGATTATCTTTCGACTTCGAAGCCTTTGATCGCCCAGGCCGCCGCATGCCCGAACAGCCAAAGGGCGATGGGGGGCGCAAAAAGCAAGATTGGCACTTCGACGAAATCTCCACGCGTGGTCAGGTTGCCTTGGGCGCCTTCGAGGAGAAGGTAGATCGTCCAGCCCATGATCCAACCGGCGGAGGCGAGGATCCAGACCCGAAACAGGCCGCGTCTCCAATTCAGCGGGGAGGGCGACGAGTTCCGCTCTCAAGTCGTTTGCCGCAGCCCGGCGCGGAATTCCGAAATTCGGCATTTCATCCTCCAATTGCGGATGTCGAGCCCGACGGTTGACCGTGGACCTCGCTCCGCCCCGTTCCTTGGGCGGCGTTCTGCCAGCGGCCCCTGGTTTCGGACTGCGATGGTAGCACGCCCACTTCCTTCGTTGCACGCCTCAACGCCGCGGCTTCGGCGGCAAGCATGGCCAGGGTGATTATGTCGCCGCAATGGCAACGGTCCACCGGGGGTGCGGGTGCTACACTTTTCTATTGAGAACGTTTGGCGAAAGGCGAGGGTGCCTCTCGACCGTTTAACATGAGCTGCAATTATGGGGCAGGAGACGACGCTTTCGGTCTTGGACCTCGGCAGGCATTTGCTGGGCTTTTACGACGGCCGGATTCCTGGCGTCAGATGCTATTCCAACGAGCCGAACTGGCTCGATGACGGAGGCTTTGCACTTGGTATCTGCAGTTACGCGGTGATCGATGGTGTTTCGGCCATCGTCTACGACACACACCTTTCGAGTGCGCATGCGCGTGACATTCGACGTGAGCTGGAAGCGCGGGGAATCCGCGATATCCGCGTCGTGCTCAGCCATTGGCATCTCGACCACGTCGCCGGAAATTCGGTCTTCGCCGATTGTGAGATCATAGCGTGTGCGGAAACGGCGCGGCTCCTTTCGGAGAATAAGTCTGCGATCGAGTCCGGCACGTGCGACGGGCCTCCAACGATCTCGCCGCTGGTGATGCCGACCACGACTTTCGAAGGCGAGCATGAGCTCATTTGCGGAAATGTCGCGATCGAACTCAAGCCGCTCGACATCCATAGTCGCGACGGTGTCGCGATGTATCTTCCGATCGATGGGACGCTGCTCGCGGGAGACACGCTGGAAGATACCGTCACTTATGTCGTCGAGCCGGAAAGGCTAGAGCTTCATCTTCGCGATCTCGCACGCATGCGGGAATGGACGTTCTCGCGTATTCTTCCCAATCACGGATCAAAGGAACGGATCAGCGGGCGCGGCTACGACCGCGGACTGATCGAAGCGACGCAGAATTATGTCGAGCGCCTTTTGCGCATGCGCGAGAACGAAGAATTGGCATCGCTTTCGCTTTCCGAGTTTATTTCCGCCGCTCTTGAAGACGGTTCCGCGACGATGTTTTCGCCCTACGAGGATGTGCATCGGGGCAATGTCGCAAAGGTTCTAGCCGTCCGGCGGGCTGCGACCGTGTAGGCGGCTGCGGTACGGGCTTTCGAGCTGTTCGACGATTGGCGGCTCGTAAACCAACATCAAGGCCATTCGCAATAAGCGCTGTAACGTCAAGCGCTGTAACGTCGGCCGCCCCGCTTTCGTAAACGCAGAAGGTTAGGTTGCGACCCATTGCTCGGCAATCGAACGGGATGATGGTCTCGATTTAATCGCCAGCGAATATGGAACCAAACAGGACCTGACTGCGTTCTTAACGGCTAATGTCCGGCGGTCCTTGGTGCTTCGACGGGAGATGAGATGCCGCAAACGTTGGATCAGTCGTCCCCCGCGCACTCCGGGGCCGAGATGGCCGTAAGCTCACCGGAGCGAAATCGCGAAATTCCCGAAGGTTCGGATTTAACAACGCTGGCCGTGCGGCTGTTCTCGACGCGGGCGCATTCGCTGAGGCTCGCGGAACCGCTTTCGGCGGAAGATATGGTCGTCCAAGCTTCCGATGAAGCCAGCCCGACGAAATGGCATCTGGCGCATGTCACCTGGTTTTTTGAGAACTTCGTTCTCGCGCCTCATCTTCGGGGCTATCGCATCTTCGATGACGATTTCAATTACTGCTTCAACTCCTATTATGAAGCGCTGGGTCCGCGTCATCCGCGTGGACGGCGCGGGCTTCTGACTCGGCCATCAATCGAGCGCGTTTTCGATTATCGGGAGCATGTGGACGAGGCGCTTCAACGTCTGTTCGAACAGGACCGGGCGACCGAAAAGATCGCAAGGCTTATCGAGATCGGCATCAATCACGAGCAGCAGCACCAGGAACTTCTTCTGACCGATATTCTTGCGCTGTTTGCCGCCAATCCATTGCGGCCGGCATATCAGGCCGCTCGGTCTCGCCGTCGAGGGGAAGAAAATATTGCTCCGCTCGGCTGGATCGAATTTGACGGCGGCATCGTCAGCGCCGGCCATTCCGACAACGGCTTTTGCTGGGACAATGAGCTGCCGGCGCATCATGCGCTCGTGCATCCGTTCAAGATTGCGGACCGGCTCGTGACCAACGGCGAATGGCTGGAGTTCATGGAAGACGGTGGCTATGCGACGGCTGCGTTGTGGCTCTCGGATGGTTGGACAAACGTCAACCGAGAAGGCTGGAACAGTCCCCTCTACTGGGAGAAAACCGGCGACGGCTGGGCGCAAATGTCGTTGCAAGGTTTGCAGCCGGTCAATCGCTCGGAGCCCGTCGCGCATGTCTCATACTATGAGGCCGATGCATTTGCCCGTTGGGCCGGAAAGCGTTTGCCGACAGAGTTCGAATGGGAGGCCGTCGCGCGCGCCAATCCAACGCCATCGCCATGCGAGCGAGAAGTGTTCCGTCCACATGCAGCGGAAAGTGATAATCCCGGCCAAGCGCCGAAGCAGCTTTTCGGCGACGTCTGGCAATGGACGGCGAGCGCGTATCTTGCTTATCCGGGTTATCGCGCGCCGGCCGGCGCGATCGGCGAGTACAACGGCAAGTTCATGGTAGGCCAGCACGTGCTTCGCGGATCCTCCTGCGCCACGCCACCGGGACATTCGAGGCTCAGCTATCGAAACTTTTTCTATCCTCACCAGCGTTGGCAGTTCCTTGGCCTTCGCCTAGCAGCGGAGGCAAACTGATGGATTTCGCTGCGACGCTCGAGGGTTTCAAAAACAATACCGCGGAAGTCGACGACCGCTTTTGCCGCGACGTCGTCAAAGGATTGTCGCGCACGCAGAAGGAGCTGCCGTGCCGGTATTTCTATGATGCGCGCGGAAGTGCGCTATTCGAAGCCATAACGCGGCTTCCGGAATATTACCCGACGCGCACGGAAACCGAGATTTTGAGGTCGTGCGCGGAGGATCTTGTCGCCGACATTGCCGACGGCGATCTTTTCGTCGAATTCGGCTCCGGTTCGAGTTTGAAGACCGAGCTGCTGTTGGATCGCGTTTGCGGACGGGTCGTGTACGTCCCTATCGATGTTTCAGAGGCTGCTTTGGCGGACGCAATCGTGCGGCTTGCCGTGCGATATCCGGAACTCGAGATCAGGCCTCTGGTCGCTGATTTTTCGGATTTGGCCGCGTTGCCGGGTGATCTTGCAGGTCAGCGTGCCGTCGGATTTTTTCCGGGTTCTACGATCGGCAATCTAGCGCCCGAGGATGCCGGTCGACTGCTTTCGCGATTTAAGCGCGTGTTGGGGAAAGAAGGCCAGCTGATCATCGGCGTCGACCTCAAGAAAAGCCCGGTGACGCTCGTCCGCGCATACGATGACGCCGCCGGCGTGACCGCCGCATTCAACCTCAACTTGCTGACGCGTATCAATCGGGAGCTTGGCGGTACGTTCGATCTCGCGTCGTTCCAACACGAGGCCATCTATAATTCGGAGGCCGGCCGCATCGAAATGCATCTGGTGAGCCGGCGTGCGCAGGACGTGAAGGTTTGCGGACGGCCGTTTCACTTCCGTGAGGGCGAGACAATCCACACGGAAAATTCGTATAAGTATGCGGCTGCTGAATTCCGCGCGCTCGCGGCGAAGGCGGGTTGGACGGTCAAACGTGTCTGGACCGACGACAACGATCTTTTTGGCGTTTTTGCTCTTGGCTGATCGTCGAGCATGCATTGGTATCAATGCGCTGAACCCCTTGCGTTGATTTTTCGTTCTGTGCGTGCTCTGTGGCTCATCGTCGGATGAATTAGGGAGCCGTTCGTGGGGTGGGTGATCTGTTGGCTGGGCAGTGCTCGCCTATGCGTCAGGGCTGCGGTCGCTCAAGGCTTTTCAATCATTTTCTTATTTTTCGGCATCGCAATTGCGTCGGCGCCGTCGGCCGAGGCGCATCATCAGCGCAAGAGCGGCGAGCAGAAATCCGGTGTTGCAATCGGCAATCTATCGCACGGGCAACTGCGCATCATGGCCCGGTACAAGTCCGCCATACTGGATCTCGCCAATCGGCAAATTCAATTGGGTCGCGACGCGCGGACGCTGCTGAATTTTGTCAATCTGCAATCGACGTACTGCTTATGGGGTGCGGTGCCGGGAAGCCTGTCGGATGAGGATAATCCGTTCAACGAATGCACTCATGCTTATCTTGCCGCCAGCAAGGCTCTGCTCGATCAATTGAGGTGGATGAAGGACGCGGCAGACGACGCCGAGGCATTGGCCAATCGGATCGATACCGAAATGATTGCAGAGGGCGCGGCGCTCGACATCTGCCGCAATAGTCTTGAACCCTTCAATACCGCGCAAATCGTAATGCCGGCGTGGGGAGAGGTTTCGTTTAATCCTCTTGGCTGGCTGTTGGGCGGCTTTATTCTTATGGCGTCGGCCGCGGGGCTCATCGGCGCTCGAAGCAACCGGCGGACGGTGCAAATCGGTTCCTGATTGCGCCGGGATTGATGGGGCTTTTTGATACGATTGGCCATTGATTAATCCGCGCGCAAGTGCTGCAAGTAGCGCCATGCGAACCCTAAGATCGCCGCGTCGGAGAGCAGTGATCGGTGCCCTTGCGATTTTGGGCGCCATCCTCAACGCGTGGGTCTTTTCAGTCCATGTCGCATCGACGGCATTGACGTCGCTGGGCGCGGATCACGGGTTTGTCGTCGTCTGCGGTCAGGGCGGCACGGTCACGCTGGCCGATCTTGGGATCGCCGGGGAAAAGCCCCTTTCAAAGAAGCATTGCCCGATCTGTTCCGGCCTTGCGTCACTGCATGTCGGCATTCTGAGCGAGCCAGGATTTGAAATTGCGCGCTTCCTTGCGCCAGCTCTGATCCGCTCGGATGCGATCGTCATGCGCGTCATCGATCGCCGTCCGCGCGAGCTTTTCAATCGCGGGCCGCCGGACCGGGCATAATCCGTAGATTTTTTTGACGGAGGGGCATCGCCGAATTGCGTTTCGGTGTCGCCTTTGCGTTTGAGAACGAGCCTTCCAGCTTCGCGTGGACTTGGCTCATCCGGTCCACCTGCATTCCATGAAGAACAACCGAGGAAATTTCCCGATGAAACGTTTGCTCATAGCCTTGGCGTTCGCCGCGGCCTTCGCCGCGCCGAGCTTCGCGCATAAATTTGAAAAGAACGGCATTACGGTACACCATCCGTGGACGCGGATAACGGCTGAAGGTGCGGCGGTCGGTGTCGGCTATCTTTCGATTACCAATAACAGCAAGGACTCCGACAAGCTGATAGGCGGCACATTCGAGGGTGCAGATCACGTCGAAATCCATGAAATGAAAATGGACGGCGACAAGATGATCATGCGTCAGCTCAAGGATGGGCTTGAGATCAAGCCGGGCGAAACGGTGAAGTTCGCGCCTGGATCCAATCACCTCATGTTCGTTGGCCTTAAGGCACCGATCGTCAAAGGGCCCAACGTCAAGGGATCGCTATCATTTGAAAAGGCCGGCACAATCGATGTCTCGTTCAAGGTCGAATCCATCGGCGCGACGAGCAGCTCGGACGGCGATCATGGCTCGATGCCAATGAACGGTGACGAGATGAAGCACGATCACGCGCAATAAATCGTATCCGAGATTTTCGGTCCGGTTCGATCGTTAGCGGTCGAGCATAAATGGTGGCGGTCGTCGCAATGACGATCGCCATTTTTTTCATCACCGGCGGAGCGAGAATGGATTGAACGCTATTCTATCAGGCATTCCCTGGAGATTTTCAGTTTCATTTCTACATTGTGTGGAGATGCCGGCCGCGAGAATAAAGGAGTTTTCCCATGATGGACCTTGACCGACGATCGTTCCTCAAGGCGGCACAGGCCGTGTCGCTGACTGCGGCGGTGACGTCCGTAGGTTCGGCGCGCGTCTTGGCGGATGCTGCTGCCGAGGGACCGTTCAAATTGCCGCCGCTTCCGTACGCGTTTGGCGCGTTGGAGCCTGACATCGACGCGCGAACGATGGAGCTGCATCACGACAAACACCACGCAGCCTACGTCAAGAACCTCAACACCGCTCTGAAAGATCATTCGAAGCTTTCGGATCTGCCGCTCGAAGAGTTGCTCGCGAAGCTCGACGAAGTGCCGGACGATATCCGCACGACGGTTCGCAACAACGGAGGCGGGCACGCTAATCACAGCATGTTCTGGCAGATCATGGGAGCACCGGGTGGCGCCGGGCCGGATGGCGACCTCAAGGCGGCGATCGATCGCGATTTCGGAAGTCTCGAACAATTGCAGACGAAGTTCAATGCCGCCGGAGGAAAGGTCTTCGGCTCAGGCTGGGTGTTCGTGACCGTCGACAAGGATGGCAAGCTCGCCCTTGTTTCGAAGCCTAATCAAGACACGCCGCTGATGGAGGGCGGTCGCGTGCTGATTGGCAACGACGTCTGGGAACATGCGTATTATCTGAAGTACCAGAACAAGCGGGCGGATTATCTCAAGGCGTGGTGGAACGTCGTGAATTGGAAAGCGGTCGGCGATCGCTATGCGGCGGCCAAGGCCGGGAAGCTTGCGATTTAGAACTTGCCGATACCGATGCCGGGTCTGGGAAGTTGGTGCCGGCTGTAGGATTTGAACCTACGACCCCCTGATTACAAATCAGGTGCACTACCACTGTGCTAAGCCGGCAATTCTTTATAAATCAATGTGTTACGTCTGCGCGGATGGTCGGTTATGCCGGCCAGACCGCGTCGGCGCGAACCCTCGGGCCGCCGCGAAGCCGCTTGATACAGGACGCCGGCGCTCAAGCCAAGAACCACAGGGTCGCCCTTCCCAGCTTTATGCGTGACGTCTCTCGGCGGGTGCATGGCACGCGGGCGTCGGCAGAGAAGTAACGGCCGGAAAGAATTTGGCAAACGTCGGGATATCGCGAGATGCCCTTCAAGCGATCTTAAGATACTCTCGGGCATCGATTCTTGAGCTGTCGAGGGCTTGATCACGCCCTATCGGGACATTTCGCAGGAGTTCAGCCGATGCGCTTCAGATCTTTGTTGGCGCTTGCCGCCCTGGCAGGGGCCGTCGTGTCGGGCGGACATTCCGCGTCTGCGTTCGATCTGCGCAGTCCGGATCTGCGCTATCACGAATATGAGCGCAACGATGCGCTCGAGCAGTACTATTCCTATTATTATTCGCCGCGGGGCTATTATCCCTACTACAACTCAGGTGAGTGGGGTGGTCCGATCATCCGGCGATCCAGAGTGCAGTTGCCGCCCTATTACGGGGCATGGGGCGCGCCGAACCGCCGCTACTATCACGTCGAATGGCACCGTCGCCATTACGGCGGGCATCGTCGCGGCGATTGGTAAGTTCGCGATGCGGGCGACCAAGAGACTGATAGCGCCCTGACGCAAGCCGTCGGGGCGCTTTTCGTTTCAGTTAGCTCTGAGACCGCTTCCGCGCCAGCAGCGCCGAGTGGAGGGCGACCGCGGCCGCGTTTGAGACGTTGAGGCTGGCGAGCGTGTCATCGGTTGTGATACGGGCGAGAAAATCGCAAGTCTTGCGGGTCAGGTCGCGCAATCCCTTGCCTTCCGATCCCATCACCAGCGCCGTGGGCCGCGACCAATCGAGATCTTCGATTGCCTGCTCGCCCTCACCGTCGAGTCCGATAATCGTGAAGCCTGCGGCTTTGAGTTCATCGAGTGCGCGCGCGAGGTTGGCGACCAGAGCGACGGGGATCAGTTCAAGAGCGCCGGATGCCGATTTGGCGAGAACGCCGTTGAGGGGTGGACTATGGCGGCGGGTCATCACCAACCCGCTGGCGCCAAACACGACTGAGGACCTCAGGATCGCTCCGACGTTGTGAGGGTCGGTCACCTGGTCCAAAACGATCAGCGGGCGCCCGCCTGCGGAAGCGGCGAGATCGCGCCAGTCGGGTTCGGGCAGGGGCTCCGTTTCAAGCGCCGCACCTTGATGAACAGCATCGGCGCCCAGCAGGCGATCGAGGTCGCGCGGGGACACTGTCTCGATCGGCGGCTCGATGGTGCCAAGGGACTCGCGCAGCCGTCGCTCGGCATTTTCAGTCAGGAGGAGGCGGTGTATCAGACGTGCGGGGTTCCGCAGTGCGGCTTCTACCGGGTGGAGACCGTAAAGCCGGAGCGGCCCATTTTCGCCGTCATGACCTGTTTCGCTCCGTTCGTGAGGGGCTGATGCGCGGTGGCCCACATTTCCCGGGCTCGAGGAAGAGCTGCCGGGGCGCTTCCTGTCGCGCCACGACTTGTTGAAACGTGGTTTCTGTGAAGGCGGCTTCAACGGCGTATGCTTCCCGAAATTTGGAAATCCGGTGTTTGCCCGGTCCCTGCCGGGGGCGCAAGGGCGCATCGGCGCTTTTCCGATTGACAGGGCAGGGTTCGGTGAAGATAACCCGTCCGAAGGCCCTGCCCCGTCGGCAGGGCGCTTTCATTTCTGGGCCGCCCCGTGCGCGGCCTTTGGAGAGGTGCCCGAGTGGCTAAAGGGGACGGACTGTAAATCCGTTGGCTTCGCCTACGCTGGTTCGAATCCAGCCCTCTCCACCAATGACCTGTCCGTTGCCCCGCCGTTTGTGTTTCAAATTCCTTAAAGATCGACGCGTATTTGAGTTTTTACTTAAAGGTTAAAACGCCCTCTCCCGGCAGCACGTTGTTACGGCTGGTTTCAGTACTGGAGAGCGAGGGCAAAAAACATAGGCGGAAAAAACGCTCGTAATGGATTGTGAAAATCCGGCTTAGATTTTCGCATGTGTTGCGCGCGCCACGTCTTGTTAGCGGCGATCGCTGCTTGCCGTTCGGAGGCGGGAGGTCTTCTCGTCTAAAGCCGACAACTGGTCGATCTAAAATAAATCCATCCAGCGATTCATGACTTGGACGCCAAACGACTTCTGCGGCTCGGCAAATTTTTGAAACTGAGAATCCAGTTCTGCCATTTGCTTTCTAATGGCAAGCGCGCCGACAGGATCGGCTATGTCCATCCGCTGCTTCCAAGTCTGCACGATTTCAGGTGTTGCTTCGAAATGGCACTGGAAGCCGTAAGTCTTGCGTCCGATTCGAAAGGTCTGATTGACGACCTTCTCGCCGGTCATCAAACGCTCAGCGCCGTCAGGTAAAGTGAACGTGTCGTAGTGCATCTCGAAAAGCGAAATGGTCTGAGGCGCGTCGGTGAGTAGTTGGTCAGCTTGGGCCGCTCTCTCCTTGTGCAGATCGACGAATCCGAATTCGATAAATCCCTGAGGCTTTGCTTCGCCGCCGAACGCGCTCGCGATGCACTGAGCGCCGAGACATGAACCAAAGATTGGTTTTTGCTCGTCATGAAAGGACCGTATCAATCGATAGAGATCGTTGAAGTATGAAGCGAACTGAGGGTTATGCGCGCCGATCTCGCCACCAAAAACGATCAATCCGTCGAAGGAAGCTGACGCTTGCGGGAGCGGCTGCTCCCGGACGCGAAACACCCATTCGAGATTGCCACCACGCTGGGTTACGACTTCGCCGATAACTCCCGTCTCTTCGATGCCGCGCATGAAGCCCGGCATGACGGCTAAAATATTTCGGCTAACGGCATTCACACTTAGACTTCCGATTGACTACAGCCGAGCGTGCGCACTCGCAGGGAAAGCTTTATTTCTTTGACCTAATCGTCTTTGGCATCAGGTCATAAAGGCTCGCGCGCGTTGCTTCTATGTGCATTTTCATCCTTTGAGCGGCGAGATCGGGGTTCTGTTGCTCGATTGCCTGATAGATGCCTTGGTGATGATCGTTGGCGCGGTCTTCGAGCCGGTTAAACACCTTGCCAACGGGCAAGAACATGCCGGCCCGTGATTGCTCCACCGCATTCAATAGAAAATGATTGTTTGCGGCTTCCGCAATGACGACGTGGAATTCGGAGTCGCAGCTGAAGAAGCGCGCTATGTTGGCCGTGTTGGCCCGGCTCTCGCGGTTTGCGCATAGAGCGTCCATTTCGGTGAGCGCCTTGCGGAGACGCACAAGATGCTTCTTTTCACGGCGCTTGGCGGCGAGAGCGGTCGCGGCACATTCGTTGGCTAACCGATATTCGAAGAGGGTGTCGAGGAGTTCCTTTTGCGTTTCCATATAGGCTTCGATTTGGGACGGGCTTAGGCGGTCCTGTTGCAGGACCACGAGCCCTCCGGCGGCGCCTCGCTTGACGGCGACGAGACCTTCGCCTTCCAGAACCCGAATTGCTTCTCTGATGGTGGTGCGCGAAACCAGCATCTGCTTTGTCAGATCGCGCTCGGGCGGAAGTTTGTCCCCCGGCATGAAGCGGCCGAGAAAAATAGCTTTGCGAAGTTGCTCCACGACGAGTTCGTAGGTTGCGGTAGCCCTGATCGAACCAATCGCCGACTCGGTTTGAGGTTCAGATGATATTTGTTTCACTTTGGTGGTTCTCATCGTCATGCACTTTAAATGTGCGCTTGCACAACGCTATAGCACCAAAAGGATCAATGGTCTAATAAATGATGGTTTCGCTGAGTCCGATGTATCCTCCGCACGCTAGGACGTCGGTGACAGTTCTGCGGCGACCGTCCGTGCCGCGTCACGAAGGGCGAGATCGGCTTCGGGCAGCAGACCTCGAAGCGAGATGAAACCATGGATCATGTCGGGATAGTGGGCACGCTGAACGTTTACGCCCGCATCGGTTAGTCGTTGTGCGAACGCCTGGCCTTCATCACGGAGCGGATCAAAACCTGCAGTGATGACTATGGCAGGGGGGATGTTCGACAGGTCGTCCGCGAGCAGGGGGGACGCCAAAGGATTGGTTCCATCTCCGTTGGAGCCGAGATAGCTCGAGATATAGAATGGCATGCTGTTCAACAGATAGCCCTTTGAATAGAGCCTCTTGGATTCGTTGGCGCTGGTCAGGTCCGTCACCGGATAGATAAGGAGCTGGTAGCGCGCTTTAGGGCCGCCCTTGTCGCGGGCGATGAGGCAGGCCGCGATCGCGACATTCCCACCTGCGCTGTCCCCGGCGACCGCAATACGCTGTGGATCAATCGCGAGATCATTTGTCCCGCTACCGAGGAACTGGAGCGCGGCGTAAGCATCCTCCGCTCCGGCGGGAAATGGATGTTCGGGCGCAAGCCGATACGCGATCGAAACAACGAGGCATTTCGATTCATCCGCCAAGACCCGGCAAACGGAATCGTGGGTGTCGATATCGCCGCGGATGAAGCCGCCGCCGTGATAGTAAATGATCAGCGGGCGATTGTTTGGGGGCAAGCCGTGAGGAAAATAGGCGCGGGCGGCGAGTGGGCCGGCAGCCGAGGGAATTGAGAAGTCTAGAATGCCGCTCATCTCGGGGGCCGGTGCATCGACCGCGGCCATGTCGGCCTTCCACTCGCGCCGCGCCTCATCCGGATCTTGAATTTCAACCGGAGTAGCGTTCGGGTTTTCGGGCTGGGCGAGAATGTCCTTCAGGACTGGATGTAGTTCGCTCACGATGGGCTCCACCAGGATCACACAGTTTTTTGGTTTTCAGACGGTCCGAAAATAGCGCTTCAATTCGAATGAGGAGACTTGCGCATTCTGCCATGCGGTCCAATGCTCCCATTCGATATCGCGCGAGGCGGCGTAGTGCTCGACGAACGCAGCGCCGAAATAATCTTTGGCGATTTCAGAATTGCGAAAGCGAGCGGTGGCATCGGGCAGCGTAGCCGGCAAGCGCTCCCAGGCCGGATCCATTGCGGCGTTGCCCGTTGCGCTTCCAGGTGTCGTGAGACCATTGACGAGCCCGTAGTGTCCACCTGCCAACATTGCTGCCAGCGTCAGATACATGTTGCTGTCAGCTCCCGGGACGCGATGCTCGTAGCGAAACGCCTTGGAACTGGGCTGGCGAATTGCGCGCAAGGCGGCGCTGCGGTTGTCGTATCCCCACGACGCATTTTCCGGTGACCACGAACGGTGATCGAAGCGCCGGTACGAGTTGACATTTGGGCGGAAGATAACCGCGAAATCGGGCATGGTTTTAATGAGCCCGACGCCATACTGGAGCGCGACGTCAGAAAGGCAATTGCCGGTAGGTTCGAAGAATGCGTTCTCGCCGTTCTTCCAGATGCTCTGATGGACATGGCCGCCGGAGCCCGATTCTCCGACCTTCCATTTGGCCATGAAAGTAGCGACGAGGCCGCGTTCGGCGCAAAGCTGCCGGAAGTAGGTTTTGGCGCGGGCGGCGTTATCGGCGGCCGCGACGGGGCCGGCAGGAGCGAGAGCGAACTCGATGGCGCCAAAGCCAAGCTCGGTGTGAAACGCTTCGACGTCGACACCGATGCCATGCATTCGCTTCATGAATTCCGCGCCAAGCTCGCGGGCGTCGGCGGCATCGTTGAGACGATAGGCGTTGTGCATTCCTGCCAGCGGTTTCATCTCATGATGTCGGCCCTGCGCCATCAGCTCTTCGTCGGCGTGCATGACGAAAGTCTCGAACTCGATGCCGAATTTCGGCTCAAAACCTGTCTCGGCGAAGCGCTTGGCGATGGTCTTGAGGATCGATCGCGGAGCGAGGTGGTGCAGCGAGCCATCGAGATCATACATATCGTAAATGACTGAAGCGGTGCCTTCGCGCCAGTTCCAGCGCACGACCGTCTCGGGGTCGGGACGCGAAATCAGATCCGGGAAACCATTGTCGAAGGAGCTGTGCTGCGACACCCAGACATCGTCCACCGGCGTCAGCTGAAATACGATGGTGCAAAAGGCGCCCTGAGAGTCCGGCTTGACTTTGCCGACAGGCAAAAATTTTCCGCGAAGCGCGCCGTCGAGATCGACGATCTCCATCTGCACGAGATCGATACCAAACTCGGACAAAGACTCTAGTTTGAGGACGTCTGGGGAGGTGGTCATCGATGCACGTGCCCTTAGCGCTCTGATTGTTTCTTTGTTTGCGCGGAACTTCCGATCGCCTTCGGCTTGGTCATGCCGACGCGCGTATAGATTTCCTCCGGAACGAGTTGGGGGTCCTTATAGACATACCAGGTGCACTTGCCGCCTTCGCGAGCAGCGGGCCAGGTCGGCGGCTCGACGACGCGTGTGGGGTATCCGAACCGCCGCATGGGCATGCGCTCGTTCAGTGCGCAGCAGTGTACACAGTAATGGCAGATGCCTTTTTTGTTCCAAGCCCAATCGTATTCTTTGGTCGTTACTCCGAACTCGAAGGGTTTTTCCATGCGCGGAGGCAGGCCCGTGTCCGGGTCGTCACGATATGTGCGCCCTCCCGAACCGCAGGGATCGAAGCGCATTCCCCATCGGTCGCTTTCCTCGAATACCTCGATGGTGCCTAACCGTCCGGGGCCGCTGAGATGTCCGCGAAGCCCCTCGAGCGCGTAGTGCATCAGAAGATCGAACGACCTTGGCCAGGGATTGTTGTCGACGTCATAACGTACGTAGTAGGCGTACATCGGAGCCATCAGGACATCCCATAGCTCGCCGATGCAACCTTCGCCAAGTCGCCTCGCAACGATATCTATGAGGCCGTAAACCCAATCGCATTTGCGATCATGCGTGTCGCGCCAGATTTGGCGCGCTCTCTCGAGGAACAGGAGCGCATCGGTTTTTCGACCGGCGTCGCAAGCGCTGGCGAAGGCTTCGATGGCGGCATTGTAGCTCTTCCATCCGGCTTCCGGATCGAAATCGATATCGGCATCGAGTTTGATGAGGTCACGGATACGTTTTTCGTCTGCGTCTATGGTTTTACGATCGACGCCGCGCTGATCGAGAAATGCGCGGATTTCAATGATCCAATCGCGATAGAGTTCGTGCGCTTCGACAGCTTCTCGAACCGTATATCTTCCGAGTTCGGCCGCGTCGTGAAACCGGCCGTCACGAACGGCATTCTCCGCCAGAGTGTAGGTCGATGCGGAGTGATCGAGATAGCTTCCGCGCCTGATCTGGTAGCCGATCGCCTCATGATAAACGAGAGGCGAGTCGGAATCGTCGTCGTTCACGCTCATGCCGGCGAGCCCTTGTTCGCGTTGCCATCACTCGCTTGAGCAAGGTCTTTATGCCGTCGCGCCAGAATTTCATCGAGTTCGTCGTCGCCGACCAGGCCGTGCGGTCTCAGTATCATGCAAAGCACGATCGTTATGCCGAGGAAGACGCCAGTCAGCCCGAACATGACAGGCAATTTAAGCCCTATTATCGTCGGGCCGTTTTCGAGATAGCGGGTGATTTCAAATCCGAACGTCACGACGATTGCGCCAATCACAGCGCCGCTGACACTGTAGACACCGCCCAACACCAGCATTGCCAGAGTTAGAAATGTGAGGTCGAAATAGAAGCTGTTGGGACTGATCGTACCCACAAAGAGCGCGAAGAGAACGCCGGCCATTCCGAGTATGGCTGCGCTAATGACCCAGGCCAGGAGTCTCAGCCGCTTGATCGGCACGCCCATGGCGCCCGCGGCGGCAATATTCTCGCTGGCCGCGCGGAGCTGCAGGCCCCATTTCGAATCGCGGAATACGCGTGCGATCACGATCGCGAGCACGGCGCAGGCTGCGGCCCAGCCGAGTGTCGCTCGGATCGGGATGCCGTAGATGGCTCTTGGCCCGCGGGTGAGATCCACCCAATTCATTATTACGACGTGAATAATGACGAGGAGAGCCAGCGTCGCGATCGATGCTGGTGTTCCGCTTTGGCGAACCAGCATCGTCCCGACAATAAACGCGATAGCGACTGTGAGAACCAGCGCGACGAGAATGCTCGGCACGATGCCCAACTGTATTTGAGCCAACCCGAACGGTGCCGAAGCCAGAGCCGTTTTCTTGATTGCAACAGGCGTCGCCAGGATTGCGATGGCGTAGGCGGCAATGCCCATGAAGCCGATATGGCCGTAGTTGGTGACGTCGGCATTGCCCATAAAGACCTGCAGTCCGACCACGGCGATCAAGTTCACCAGGAAGATGAACACGATACGCTGATAGAACGGTTCAGCGAACAGTATTGCGATCACGGCGATGGCGACGACGCCGACGCCGAGCAAAAGCGCGCCCTTGACCGATTGCATGACGTTGCTCAAGACTTTTCTCCGAAGTCCGGGCGCTCGCCGAGGATACCCTGAGGCCGGAAGACCAGAACAAGACCGATCAAGAGGAAGACGAAGGCGTCCCGAAAGCCGGCGACGTCCTGCGGAAGCAAGATCTGCAGCGCGACTTCGGCAATCCCGAGCGCGAAGCCGCCGATAACGGCACCCGGCAAGCTTCCAAATCCGCCAAGCACAGCTGCGATGAAGGCTTTCAGAACCGGCGCAAAACCCATGAAGGGATCGACGGCGCCGCGGCGCGCCAGGATGAAAATGCCGGCAAGGCCCGCAAGAAATCCGGAGATGGCAAAAGCTACGAGAATGACTCTGTCGGCCTTGATGCCCATCAGCCTCACGATCGGTACGTCTTTCGCGGCCGCGCGCATCGCGAGACCTACGGTTGTGTATCGCAGCAGCGCAACAAGCCCGATAATTGCGATGAGTGTGACGATGGTCTCGAGCACTTGGATGACCGGGATTTGAACGCCCTGAAAATGCAGCGTCGACGTCATCCAATCAGCGGTCGGCACAGCCTTTGGGCGGCTGCCACCAAAGATAAGCGCAATGTTTTGGATGAGAATGCTTACACCGAATGCAGTCAGCATACCCGTCGTCGGCGAGGCGTTGCGTACCGGTTTGAAGGCGATGCGCTCCATGAGGATTGCCGTCACGACCGTGGTCAGTACGCCGATCGGCAGCACGATGAGCGGATCAGAGATGTTGAAGAGCGCGAGCAGGAACATGGCGTATCCGCCAACGGTGATCATGTCGCCATGGGCGAAGTTCACCAGGTGCATCACGCTGAAGACGATCGCGAGGCCGAGAGCGAGCAGAGCATACTCTCCGCCGACGCTCAGAGCATTGAACGTCTGTTGAAGAATGTAGGTGGACATGGTCAGCCGCCCTCCAGGCCGAGATACATTTCCATAACATCTCCGGACGATTTCAACTCTGCCGCCGTTCCGTTGAAAACAAGCGAGCCGCTGGCAAGCACGCATGCCTTATCGGCAAGCCCCAATGCTTCGTTGGCGTTCTGCTCGACCAGAAGCATTGTGAGGCCCTGAGATCGAAGACTTGCCAGCAATTCGAAAATGCGATCGACGATGCGCGGCGCGAGCCCAAGCGAGGGCTCATCCAGCATGAGCAATTTCGGCCGGGCCATCAGAGATCTCGCGATGGCAAGCATTTGCTGCTCGCCTCCCGATAGCATCCGCGCACGAGACGCATAGCGGGTTCTGAGAATTGGAAAGAGGTCGAGATACTTTTCAATGTCTTCCTTGACGCCGGCGGCATCGCGTCGGCTCGCCGCTCCGAGCCGAAGATTCTCGCCGACGGTCAGATCCGCAAAAACGCGCCTTCCTTCGGGCGTAAGCGTGATGCCGCGCGAGACAATGCGCTCCGTCTGCTCGCTCGAAATGACGGAACCATCGAAACTGACCTTGCCGGACGTGCGCGGCGCAAGGCCCACGATCGAGGAGATCAAGCTTGTCTTGCCGGCTCCGTTTGGACCGAGGAGGGCGAGGATCTCGCCCTCCCGGACTTCGAGCGATACGCCACGAACCGCCTTGATTGGTCCGTAGCTGACGTGAACATTGTCAATGCGTAGCATCAGGGGCTCGGAACCCACTTCGGGATGATCTTCTGGACGGGCGTGACCTTGCCATCCTTCACTTGCATAACGGTGAGTTCCTTGAGCGGAACGCCGCCGCGATCCTTGTAGGTGATCGATCCCGTGGTGATGCCTTTGAGGTCCTTGATTTCCTTGATGGCGGAATTGATGGCCGGTGGGTCGAACGATTTGGCGCTCTCGACCGCAGCCTTGACGACTTCCACTGCTTCACCACCGAGGCCGAAGAAGATATTCGCCGGCTTGTGTCCGCGTTTGGTGCAATCGTCATAGTATGCTTTGAGGGCCGAGCCATCGCTGGGATATCCGTGCGTGACGAATGTCGCCAGGCTTGCGCCGGGACCTGCAACGGAAACGAACGACGGATCATCGAATCCATCGGTACCGTAGACAGGAATATTCGCCCCTGTGGTCTTGATGGTGCGGACAAGCACACCGGCGTCGGGAACAAGGATCGCCGCAAAAATCATGTCCGGCTTTTCCGGGTTAGCCGTGATCTCGGCGACCTGAGCGTTGTAGTCAGCCAGACCGTGGTGGTAGTTGACCCGCCCGACGATCTTGCCGCCGAGGCGTTCGAATGCCTTGCCGAAATATTCCGGAGTGACCGAGGAATAGGCGCCGACGTCGTTGGCGATCATCAATACGACCTTGCGATGTCCGGCGGCATAGGCCACTTCGGCGGCGGACGCGGCCGATGCATTGTCGCCAAAAGGAACAAGATAGCCGTTTTCAGGAGAGGCGACAGGAAAGGCCGGCTGGGTCGCTCCGACGGAAAGCACCGGAATGCCCTTCGGCAAAGCGAGCTGCGCGATCGGAATGAGACCGTCGTCCGTCGGCGGTCCGAGAATGACGTTGGCGCCCGCGTCTATAAGTTCTTGCCCGACGTTGCTCGCTGTGACCGCATCGCTCTTGGTATCTCGAATAATGAGCTTCACGGGCTTGCCGAGAATACCGCCTTGCTCGTTGATCTGTTCGACACGGCAGGTGACGCCATCGGGACTATCGTAGGGAGCCAAGGCTCCGGTCACCGCCGCGGCATAGCCGATCACCAGTTGATCTTCCGCATTGGCGGGACCACACCACATGGCCGCCATCGAAAGGGCGGCAAAGACGATATTTCTCTGTCTCATAACAAGCTCCTTAGACGCCAGAATGGTCCTTTGATCTCTGCTGCCCGATGTAGACCTCGATCACTCGGGGATTTTGTCGAATTTCCTCGGGGTTTCCGCAGGCGACGATTTCGCCGGCGTCAAGCACGAAGATCCGGTGGCAGAGAGTCATGATGAAGCGCAGGTCATGATCGATCACGATCACGCCGCAACCAAAGCGATCGCGAATTCCTTGAACCGCAGAGATGAGGTCAGTGGTTTCGGCGGCATTCATGCCGGCCGCGGGTTCATCGAGAAGTAGGATTGCGGGACCGAGCGCGATGGCGCGCGCAATCTCAAGCCGACGCTGATTTCCATAGGACAGCGCCGATGCCTTCCAATGCGCGATGCGATCGAGGCCGAACCATTTCAGGAGCTCATCGACGTCGATAGATTTGGTTGCTTGCGGGCGCTCGCGTTGTCCGCTGGTAAAAGCAACTTCCACATTTTGACGAACGGTGAGGCGAGAGAAAAGCTTTATGTTTTGGAAGGTTCGCGCCAGCCCAACAGCCATGCAGAACTGAGGCGTTGTGTTGCTCACGCGTTGCGAATTGATGGAAACCTCGCCTGCATCAATCGCCATGAGCGAGGTAATGGCGTTGATGAGCGTCGATTTTCCGGCACCATTCGGTCCGATCAAGCCGACGATTTCGCCCGGGGCACAGTCGAGAGTTACATTTCGCAGAACTTTGAGGCCACCGAAACTCTTGCTGACGCCTTTGACGACGAGCCCATTTGATGACGCGTCTTGGGCCAGACTATCACTGCTCCCCAGCACCTGCTGCATCAAACCGTCCCGCAATCGACCTGCCCCGAAATGGCATGACTTGCCTTTGGTCTACATTTCAGTCCATAGTTTGATCCAAGTCAATAACAAATCGCGATCTTGCGCGGTCGCTGCTCGATGCGATCCTGAGTTCGAGCTTGCGATTTCAACACATCTGCTGAACCACAGAGCCATGAGATGAGCGGGACATTCGAGGACAAGATTGCAGTTGTGACGGGCGCCGGGGGCGGCATCGGACTCGCTATCGCAAGCGATTTATTGAACGAAGGCGCGTTCGTTTTCGGATTCGATATCAAGCCTCGTCCCGTCGAGCTTGCCGATTCTTCGCGTCTAACTTTTGTGCAAGGTGACTTGCGAGATGCTTCACAAGTGAAAAGCCTGCTCGGAAAAGTTGAGGCGGTGCACGGCAAGCTCGACTACATCGTGAATGCGGCGGGGCTTTGCTTTTTCGATCGTGATGGCTCAGTCGAGAAGGCCGATGATGCGGTGTTTACAGCAACGATGGATGTCAATCTCAATGGCGCGATCCGTATCGTACGGGAAGGCCTGCCTCTGCTGCGTAAGGCGGGCGGCGGCGCGATGGTTCATATCGCAAGCGTTGTCGGTCTGAGAAATATGGAGAACATCATCGACGGTGGCCCCGCAGATGCTTATCAAATCTCCAAAGCCGGGCTCGTGTCGTTTTCACGCTCGCTGGCGATGCAATATGCGCGCGAAAAGATCAGGTCCAATACCGTTTGTCCTGGGTCGATCGCCACGCCGATGACCGCAGACATCTACGCCAGCACCAGTCGGATTGCCGCAATGGAAGCGCGAACGCCGCTCGGGGCGATTGGGGAGCCTCGTGATGTGTCCGCAGCGGCGCTGTTTCTGCTTTCCGACGACGCCAAGTTCATCACCGGCATCGATCTGCCAGTCGATGGCGGCCTTCTTGCCAAGCTCTAATCCGTCGCGAAAGGCATATGAGCGCGGAACGTCGAACTTAGTCTTCATAACAGCAAAGCTCTGCTCATGATACTCAAAGGCAAATGCGCGATCGTAACAGGAGCGGCAAGCGGCATCGGCGCTGCGATCGCCGATCGACTGGCGATGGATGGCGCCATGGTCGTCGTCGCCGATAAGAATCACACTGGAGCGTCGGAGTTCGCAGCATCGCTTATTGCACGTGGCTGTGTGGCGATGCCTTGTGAGGTGGACGTGGCATCGGCTGCATCGGTGAAATCGATGATTGAGCGCGCCGAGCATGAGTTCGGTGGTCTTGATGTTCTCATCAACAACGCCGGCATCGTGCATCGCGAGGACGCCGATGTCGAGGAGACGACTGAGGAAGCGTGGGACGTGACGCTCGACGTCAATCTCAAAAGCGTTTTTCTCTGTTCGAAATTTGCGGTGCCGGCGCTCGAACGAAGGGGAGGAGGCTCCATCGTCAATATCGCCTCGATCGTTGCGCTTATGGGATCATACCCGGCTCAGATAGCTTACACCGCAAGCAAGGGCGGGATCGTTGCCATGAGCAGAGAGCTTGCGGTGACGCTTGCGAGACGCAACATCAGAGTCAATGCGATTTGCCCCGGTTTGACGGCGACGCCGATGGCGTCCCAACTCGTCGCGGATGACGAGGCTTATCAGCTCCGCCGGCTTCACATCCCTATGGGCAGAATGGCGCGGCCGGACGAAGTCGCGGCGGCGGTGTCGTTTCTAGCGTCCGACGCATCCTCTTATATCACCGGTCAAACGCTGTCTGTCGATGGCGGGATGACCGGTGCCTATCTCACACCGCCGGATCCAGAAAAATAAGCTGCAGACACATTGATCGAACATCCTCGAGCCAAGAAACAGGGAAACGCGAATGGGCACAATGTCGCTCGATGAGCTTAAGAAAAAAATCGACGATGGATCGATCAAAACCGTCATATGCGGGCTCGCCGATATCTGGGGGCGACTTGTCGGCAAGCGGATGACGGCCAAGAACTTTCTGAGATGCGCTTCAGGCATCGAGGCGATCCACGCGTCGGTCTATTTGTTCTGCACCGACATGGATATGGATCCACGACCGGGTTACGCCATCACCGGCTGGGACAAGGGGTTCCAGGACTTCGTGATGCAGCCTGATCCATCGACAATTCGCATCCTTCCCTGGGTGCCGCATACCGCTTTTGTTTTGTGTGATGCGATCGATGAGGCGACGGGGCGGCTGTTGCCGATCGCGCCGCGCGCAATTTTGAAGCGGCAGATCGAGCGCGCCGAGCGCGATTGGGGACTGTCGTTTAAATGCGCTACGGAACTAGAGTTTTTTACATTCCGCGATACCTATGACGACGCTTGGCAAAAGCGATACCGGGGCCTCAATCCGACATCGCGCTACCGCGCGGACTACCACATTCTGCAGTCGACGCGGGACGAGGAGATGGTCGGCGAGATTCGCGATGCTATGGAGGCGGCGGCGATCGAAATCGAAAACGCCAAGACCGAGTGGGGACTTGGGCAGCAAGAAATCGCGCTGCGATACACCGATGCGCTCGAGATGGCGGATCGGCACATTCTCTACAAATGCTGGGTGAAAGAGCTGCTCAGTTTGCGCGGGATGTCTGCGACCTTCATGGCGAAGCCATTTATCGATGAGATAGGTTCGTCGTGTCACATCCATGTCAGTCTGTGGGACAAGAGCACGGGAAGCCCTGTGAGCTATGACGCGGCCACGCCGAGCCATATGTCGGCGCGGTTCGGTTCATTTGTTGCGGGTCTCATCGATCACGGCCGCGACTTCGCGTATCTCTCGGCTCCGACGATCAACTCCTACAAACGCTTCCGCAAGACGTCCTTCGCGCCGGTTCAGCTTGTCGTTGGGGACGACAACCGAACCTGCGGATTCCGCCTGGTCGGTCATGGCAAGAGTTTTCGGGTGGAGTCGCGCATTCCGGGTGCCGACGCCAATCCATACCTCGCCTTGGCGGGCCTGATAGCGGCAGGTATCAAGGGGCTCGAGAGTTCGAGCCCCACGCCTGCACTTTACATGGATAACGCTTACGAAAACCCGACGCTGCCGCGCGTTCCGGCGACGATGAGGGAAGCGGTCACTCTGTTTTCAAGCAGCGCCGCGGTCCGTGAGGCGCTCGGCGATGAAGTGCGCGATCATCTCAAAAATTTCGCCGAAAACGAGCTCGATGCCTTCGAGCAGGAAACAGTCACGGACTGGGAATTGATGCGGTACTTCGAGCGGATCTGAAACGTCACGACAACATTACTGTTTGCGAGAAAGCCGAGGAATTTAATGACGGGTGATAAGAAAGTCGCGCTTGTAACGGGCGGCACCGGAGGGATTGGTCGAGAAATCAATCGGCGTTTTGTCGATGCGGGCTATGTGGTGGTTGCTGCGGACATGAATGTACCGCCGGAACTCTCGGCAAAGCCGGCGGAAGATCAGCCAAAGGGTGTGTGGCTCTACGCGATGGACGTGCGCGATGGCGGCCAAGTCGATTCCTGCGTGGATTTTTGCGCATCTCTCGGAAGCCTGCACGTCGTCGTCAACTGTGCGGGACTTCTGCGACACGGTCTTATCGAGGACGTCACCGACGACGCTTTGAAAACCGTTTGGGACGTTAATATCGCGGGTGCCGCGCGCGTCTGCCGTGCCGCCAGTCCGCATCTGAAGGCGGGCGCTTCGATCATCAATATATCGAGCGTGACAGCTACTATCGGGCGCATGCGCGGCGGATCTATGTATGGCTCGTCCAAAGCTGCGCTCGAAGCGCTCACGCGTTATTTGGCGATCGAGCTTGCGCCGAGGGGCATCCGCGTCAACGCGATCGCGCCAGGTTTCATTGCCGTCCTGCCCATGAGCGCATCGATGCGGTTCATCGCACACGCCGACAACGATCAGGACGCATTGGCTTGGTGCATCGAGCAGACGCCGATGGCGCGCCCGGGCCGCGCGGACGAAATTGCGGGCCCCGTCCTCTTTCTCGCATCTGACGATGCGTCTTATATCACCGGCCACGTGATGATGGTCGACGGCGGCGTGACCGCGGCCTGACGGGAGGATCTAATGGCGCGTTGGGACAAACTCACCAGCCCGGAGATCGGAGATCTTATCGCCAAGGGCATGGATCTCGCGGTTCTTCCGGTCGGGGCGACGGAGCAGCATGCCGCGCACCTCGCAACGGGAACGGATACGATTTCGGCCGATACCATTGCGACACGCGCAGCGGAAATTGCCGGCGTGCTGGTGCTGCCAGCCATTCCGTATGGGTGTTCCCATGGGCATGCGCATCAATGGCCAGGGACGATCTCGCTCGATCCGGTGACATTGACGAGCGTCATCTATGATGTCTCGATCTGGGCGATCCGCTCCGGCGTTCGACGCATCATATATCTGTCGGGACACGCGACGAATGGTCCATCGCTCGGGAGTGCCATTCTCAGGCTTCGTTATGAGGAACCCGAGGCGAGGTTTCGGCAGCTTGGCCTTTGGGATATCTCGCCGCGTGTCGGCAAGCTTTACTCGGAGGATGCCGAGGACTTCCACGCCAATCGCGGTGAGACGTCATTGCTGCTTCACGCCTACCCCGACATGGTCCGCATGGACAAAGTCGTCGATATTCCCGATGTGACGCCTGGCAAGGTTTTTCAGTATCCGCCGCCGCGCACGACTCCGACCGGTGCAGTGGGCAAGCCGAGCCAAGCGACCGCGGACTTTGGCCGTCAGATGCTCGATCTGCTAACTGAAGACTTCGCCGCGCTGCTCAAGAATGCGCTTGCCGAAGCGTGGCCGGATATTCCACCGGCACGCTAGGGCTCATTGGATGTCGACAGCGAGGCGCCGAGCCAGCTTGGTCGCCATGATATATGCCGAGGCGCTGAACGGCCATTGAGACACGACTTTTCCGGTGCGTGTTTGGAAATAGTTCGTCGTCGATCCCCAGACTGTTTTCGCAAGCTTTGCCTGAAGCCAGGCATTGAAGCGGCGAAACATTTGCGGCTTCACAGAGATGGTCTTGGCGCCGCTTCGCTTCATTTTCGAGATGAGAGTCGTCGCAAAGTCCGCCTGGGCTTCGTAAAACGAGACGAGCGGCACGCTGTTGGTGTTCGGGCCATACATCATGAAAAAGTTCGGGAAGCCTGGCACCATCAAACCAAGCAAGGCTTCGGGTTCGCCGTTCCAGGTCGCATGGAGGTCGGCGCCGCCTTCGCCCTTGACCTTGTAGTTGCCGAGATAGTTGGCGGCATCGAAGCCGGTGGCATAGACGATGAGGTCAAGTTCATGCTCCTTACCGCTCGCATCAACCGCGCCTTTCTCTGTCAGCGATGTGACCGCAAACGGGATAAGCTCAACCTTTGGAGATTTGAGGTTGTCATAATACGTGTCGCTGATGACCGTGCGCCGTGCTTCGAATGGGAACGCTGGCGTCGATAGCTTCAAAAGATCGGGGCGGTCTGCAAGCGATGCTTGGAGATAGGCAAGGGATCTTTTCGTTCGTGAACGGTTCGAATGACCTTCCTTTCGCGCGTGGGCGGAGCCGTAGGAGCGCATATCGTATCCCGCATACAGCTTGAAGCGCTTCCACCACTGGACCGGTTTGAATCTGTGCTGGAGACGCTCGGCCTGGGTGAAGTCTCGCGCGCCTTTCGGGAGAAGCCAGTTGGGTTCGATCTGAAAAATTTTGACGCTTGCGGCGTCTCGCACCGCTTCGTCGATGACTTGGACTGCAGACGATCCGGTGCCCAGAATGCCCACGCGCTTTGCGTTGAGGGTCAGTCCCTCCGGCCAGCGCGATGTATGGCATTGATCGCCGAGAAACGGGGTGTTACCGCGAGCGAATGGGGGCAGCAAAGGCAGATTGAGGAACCCGACGGCACTGATGACCGCGCAAAAAGGGCCGTGACCGGCGCCCGACGCTGTCGTGATACGGTATGACTTCTCCGCATCGGACCAAGTGACCGTGTCCACTTTCTCGTTGAACTTGATGTGAGAGTTGACGTCCCACTTGCGCGCAACGTGATTGAGATACTCGAGCAATTCCTGCTGGGTCGCGTAGTTGCGTGTCCAGTCGTAGGGTTCGAACGAGAACGAGTAGATATGGGACTCGAGATCGACTTCCGCGCCTGGGTAGCGGTTGTTAAACCACGTTCCGCCGAGACCAGCCTCCTGCTCGAAGATCGTAAAATTTTGGATGCCCTTTTTTTTCAGGGAGATTGCGGCAGCCAAGCCGCTGAAACCGGAACCGATGATCGCGACGGGAAGGTCTGAATTCTTATTCTGCGGATACATCGAACTCTCGAATCTGGACAGATCTATTATGGTCTATTATTTAGACCTATTGACCATTGTCAAGTTGGTTCGAGATCACTCCAGGCACGATCGGCAGATTTGGGGATTTGCGTTGGCGGTCGAGCCGGGTTGGCTGTTCATATGAAAGCGAGTGCGCGCAAACCGATAGCTGCGGTTGGAAATGGGCGAAGCGGAATTCAGGCATTTTGCCCGCGTATCGCCGGCCCCCTTCAATTCTCGAAAAGAAGGATGCAAACTCCGCAAAAAAAGGGGAGGGAACATGCGCCTTCTGACGCTGCTGCTCATCCGGCTCATGGCGGTCGTGCTGCTTTGCCTAGCTGCCGCTATCGGCTGTCTGGTCTGGGACGCCCATCGCTCGATCGAAAGCGACGTCACGTCCACCGCGTCGCGCGTGAATGCGCGTCTGCAGGCGCTTTATTGGCAGCAACTCCTATGGCGCAACGGTACGCAGCGCGGAACACTGATGCCGCTCCCGGACTGGGACACGGTCGAGACGCAAAGCATCATTTCACCGGGCGTCTGCGTAACCTTCGGGCTTCCGGGCGCCGATCGTCGTAAGCTGTGCAGTCAGGTCGAGGCGCTTGGGCCACGTGCCCCTCTATGGTTCGCTACGGCTTACCTCGCGCTTTTGGGAGCGTATCAACCCGTCCAGCAACCTCTTTCGATCCACGATCAAAGCGCCGGGCTTCTCGTGACAAATGCCGATCCCGAAGCAGCGCTGCGGCGTGCGTGGCGCGAAATATCGACCGTTGTTGACGTCGCGATCATGTTGGCGGCCGGAATTGCCGTTCTGGCTGCGCTGATGATCGGCCACGCGATCATGCCGGCTCGGGCCATCATTAATGCGCTGAAGAAGCTTGAGGAAGGGCAGCTTGGGCTGCAACTCGGCAAGTTCAAGAGCACCGAATTCAACCACATTGCCAACGCCGTCAACCGGCTCGCGGCGACGCTCCGACAAACGAACTGCGAGCGTGCGGCGCTCACGGCGCGGCTTTTCCAAGTTCAGGAAGAGGAGCGAAGATCGATCGCGCGCGACCTTCACGACGAATTCGGCCAGGCTCTCACCGCCACCACCGCGCTTGCGACAATCATTGAAAGCAGCGCGTTACCTCATAGGCCGGACATCGCTCAGGATGCGCGGGCTATCGCAAAAATGCAGGAGCGCATGATGGGCGCGTTGCGGACGACATTGGTCCGGCTGCGCTCGCAAAGCATTGAGGAGCTGGGCCTGGAGGCGAGTCTGCGGCAGCTTATCACCGATTTCAATGCGCAATCGAAAACGGGCACTGTGTTCCGTCTGCAAATGCCCGGGCGATTGGCCGAACTGCAAAAACGGGTTGCGGTCGATCTCTATCGTATCGTGCAGGAATGCCTGACGAATGCGAGCAAGCATGGCCGCCCAACCGAGGTCAGCGTGCGCCTCGAGCAGCGAACGACACGGGAACCGCATATTGCGCTGACGATCGAAGATGACGGCGGTGGAGATGTCAGCTGTGTGCACACATCTTTCGGGCATGGGATCCTCGGCATGCGCGAGAGACTGGCAGGCCTTGGGGGATCGTTGTCGATCGCCAATGCGCCACGCGGAGTTCGAATTTTCGCCACGGTGCCGCTCGGCCATGACGTGGTTTACGCATGAGCCGCGTTTCTATCCTACTGGTCGATGACCATCCGATCGTTCGAGAGGGATATCGGCGGCTTCTGGAAATGCGGCCGCAATTTTCCGTCTGCGCGGAGGCCGAGGACGTTACGCAGGCTTACGTGGCCTATAAGGCCCATGGCCCGGATGTCGTCATCATGGACCTGACCCTGCTCGGTGCGAGCGGGATAGAGGCCGTGCGGCGCATACGGGAATTCGATAAAGACGCGAAGATTCTGATCTTCACGATGCACTCGGGTTCGGCGTTTGCGCTGAAAGCCTTCGAGGCTGGAGCCCGGGGCTATATTACGAAAAGCAGCCCGCCCAGCGAACTCGTTCGAGCTGTCGAAATCATCGCCGACGGCGGCCGGGCGATGAGCGAAGATATTTCTCGCGCGCTCGCGGCCGATCGCCTGAGCGGCGGCCGTCCGGCGATCGATGAGTTATCTCCCCGTGAGATGGAAGTTTTGAGGCTCGTTGCGACCGGGCTCGGCAGCGAGGCCATCGCGGGGCTCCTCAATCTCAGCCTCAAGACCGTGCGTAACATCCACTATGCGGTCAAGGCGAAGATCGGCGCGGAAAACGACGCGCACCTTGTTTGGCTTGCGCTAGCTGCGGGACTCATTCGCGCCGATCAGCTCACCTCGAACAGGGCGTGACGCGGGCATTTTGCCCGGTGCATGCGGGCACCGTGCTCTAGTGCCGTCGCGAGCCCTTAGCCAATTTTCTCCCGAGGACATCGACGGACGGGGCAATTCAACTGCGCCCCTGAAAAATAAGTGTCCCTATGATCGTGCCGGCAGGCTGACAGCATGCGATATTGTCATTAGGCTATATCGCTGCCCAATCCGAGGCCAAAAAAGAAAAGGGAGGACGATTTTATGTCTTTGGACTCTTCAATTCCGAGCCATCTTCGCTGTCCGCGGACAAGAACGCGGCAAGTGAGCGATAAATGGAATCCCGCTTATCCGGCCTTCTCGTCTCGCCCAACTCAATCGATCGAAAGCATCGTCATGTCGTATTTCGGCGTCCAGTCGAAAGGCGACGAGAATAAGGGCCGTGCATGCGGCGCGTTTCAGAAGATTTCTGGAGAGTTTCAAACAGTCCGACGGGCCGGCGCGACACGATCTCGTTCAATTCGTCGATGGCGAGGGATTTCTCAACCTGATTGCGGTCGGATATTGGATTGATCCGGTTGCATTTGAGAAATGGAATGAGAGTCCGGCTATAAAGGACTGGTGGGCATCCGATGAGCGGCTGAAAGAGGGCGTCGGCTACTTCCGCGAAATCCTGCGTCCACGCATGGAGCAGTTCGAGACCATTTTCACGCACGCGCATGGGCCGTTCGAAGGCGTGAGCATTCTCTTTCCCGAGATGAGCGAGCCGATTATCGAACACGGATACTGGGGCTCGATGCGAGACCGTCTGCCGCTGTCGCAAACGAGCGTCATGGATCCGGAAGGCAACTTGACCGTGAAGTCAGGAACGCCAGTCCAGGGCGGCCGGGTGATCGTCGGCGGCCACGATAATCTGACCCTCATCCGGTCCGGGGAAGATTGGAGTTTCACCGAAGGAGATGAGCGTCGAGCTTGGTTTGAAGACATTGAGCCGGTGCTGCACGAGGGCATGAATTACCTGCGCGATGATGGCCTCGAAGTCGGCTGCTATTGCAACCGCTATGTCCATCACATGGACGAGAACGGCAACGCTCTTGAGAAAGGTTTTGGCTATAGCCTTTGGAGATCTTTATCTGCACTTGAAACCTGGGGCGCATCGCATCATACGCACCTGCAGATTTTTGTGACCTTCAATCGTCTCGCCAAGAAGTTCCAGAACCTGACGCTTTACCACGAGGTGTCGGTCTTCGACGCGGCGAACCAGTATTTCGAATACATCAACTGTCATCCGAAGACTGGACTTCTGCGGGCCGTCTAAGGCGTTCGCCCGAGCACCGGCTGGTGGTGCCCCCGTGCAAGTCATGGGGTCGCCATCGCCGGAGGCGGATAGGAGCCGGCGCGAAAAGGCTTCGGACGGCGATCTGGATTTCGGAATTTGAAAGCAAGGACCGGAGTGTCCGGGGTCCGGGTTTCATGCATCATTGGCGCGGTGATTGACGGCGTGTATGATGATGAAAGCGATGCCAAGAGCTACAAAAGCAATGCCTGCGACGATGGCAGATGACGCCCGATGGGCGCAGGTCGTCGCGCGCGATAAGTCGGCCGACGGGTGCTTCTGGTACGCCGTATCGAGCACCGGCGTTTATTGCCGACCCTCCTGTCCGTCACGGACTGCAAACCGCGAAAACGTTAGCATCTATGAAACTTTGGAGAGTGCTCGGGCGGCCGGATTTCGACCGTGCAGGCGCTGCAATCCGGACGGGCATTCGATCACGGACGAAAATGCGATCCTGATCGAGAAAGCATGCCGACTGATCGATGAGAGTGAAGATGAGCCATCATTGGAGTCACTGGCCGCAGCCGTTGATCTCAGTCCGAGCTATTTCCATCGCGTCTTCAAAGCGCTGACGGGTGTTACTCCGAAGGATTATGCTGCCGTTCGCCGCGCCAGAAAGGTTCGCGAAGGCCTTACGTCAGGTCGGACGATCACCGAAACGATCTTCGACGCGGGCTTCAATTCGAGCGGACGCTTTTATGAGAAATCGAAGAACATGCTCGGGATGACGCCGTCCCGATATCGTGACGGCGGCAGGAATGAGACGATAAGGTTCGCGGTTGGTCAAACGTCATTTGGAGCATTGCTTGTCGCTTCGAGCGAGAAGGGCATCGCCGCGATCCTTCTCGGCGATGATCCCGATCGTCTTGTGCGCGAACTAGAGGATCGCTTTCCCAAAGCGCATCTGATCGGCGCCGATCGCGACTATGAAGCGCTGGTGGCGCGCGTCGTCGGGTTCGTCGAGGCGCCGGTCGCGCGTTTTGATCTTCCTCTCGACATTCGGGGTACTGCCTTTCAACAACGCGTCTGGCGCGCTCTTCAGGACATTCGCCCGGGGGCAACAGTATCGTACGCGGAAATCGCCAAGCGTATCGGATTACCCAAGGCTGTACGCGCGGTGGCAGGAGCGTGCGCCGCGAACAAGCACGCTATCGCCATTCCCTGTCATCGCGTTGTGCGCAACGATGGTTCGCTGTCCGGCTATGCCTGGGGGATCGAGCGAAAGCGGGCGCTTATCGCACGCGAAGCGAAGCGGAAAGCGTAAGGGCGCTGGTGTTGAAGTACGGGCGCCTCGCGCCTCAGGCGATCATCGACGCCGATGGTGTGCGGCCATTCGCTTGCAGAAATTCCAGAACGTCTTCTTTATCGAGCGGCGGCGCGAACAGATAGCCCTGGACGGTTGTGCAGCCGATGGCCTTCAGCGCTTCGAGTTCGTCGATTTTTTCGACACCTTCGACGACACAGCCGAGGCCCATGTCGCGACTGAGGGCGAGAAGGGATTTCACGATCTTGTGGTTCGCAGGACTGATGTGGAGGTCGGTAACGAAGGTTCGGTCGATCTTAATCTTTGTCAGCGGCAGAGAATTCAACTGAGTCAGGCTCGAATAGCCGGTGCCGAAATCGTCCAGAGAGATGCCGCAGCCGAGAGAGCGGAAGATTTCAATCGTTTCGCACGCCTCTTTGAAATCCTGCATGATCGCCGTTTCGGTGATTTCGAAGTCGAGCCGTTTCGGATCGAAGCCACTTTTCAAAACGGTCGATACGAGGCGCACGACGCTTTCAGTGGCGCAAATGTCGTAGGCGGATAAATTGAAGGACATCCGCATGTGTTGTGGCCACTGGCTGGCTGCGGCAAGGGCTTTATCGAACAACACGTAGGTCAATTTGCTTACGAAGCCCAACCGCTCGGCGATCGGAATGAAAAGAGCGGGCGAGAGCGGACCGAGCGTCGGACTGTTCCATCTTGCCAAGGCTTCGAATGCGACGGGTTCGTTGGTGTCGATATCGACGATCGGCTGAAAGACGACAGTCAATTCCTTGTCGAGTTCCGCGGCGTGAAGAGCCTGCTCAATATCGGCTTCGCGCTGCAGTTCGGCGCGATCTTCGACCGAAAACAGCGTCGCCTGACCGCGCTGTTCGCGTTTGCTTTTGAAAAGCGCGTAATCTGCTCTCTCGAAAAGTGCCGTCGCGCTGGCCGCGAGGTCGGGATAGATAGCAAAGCCGATCGAGCCTGACACCTGTACGGTCGCATCGTCGAGGAAAATTGGCGAGCGCAAGGCTTCACAGAGTCGAATGCCTGATGCGAGCAGTTCGTGCTCGGTTTTGAAGTCGGTTGCGATGACGGCGAACTCATCGCCGCCGATGCGGGCCAAATGCAGCTTGTTTCCGCAGGCCTCTTTGAGGCGTCTTCCGACTTCGATCAGCAATGCGTCGCCAACGGCATGGCCGTAGCGATCATTGACCGGCTTGAAGCCGTCGAGATCCATGACGCCGACGGCAAGTTTTTTGTCCTCCGCCTTCACGCGAGAAAATTCGCGGTCGAGGTGGCCAAAGAATTGACGCCGGTTCGGCAGTTCTGTCAGCGGATCGAGGTTGGCGAGCTTGAAATTGGCGCTCATCAGCTTTTGTGCGTCGTCGCGTGCGATAACGAGCTGCGTCAACTGCTTATAGTTGACGGAAAGACTGACCATCATCGACATGGTCACGAGAACCATATTGATCGTTATGGCGACAAAATTCGGATTGCCCGAAAAGCCGAAAAACGCGATGAAAATGCCGTTGACGATGATGGTCGTGCTGAATGCGGCGGAGCGCAGGGACATCAAGCAGAAGATGCATGCGATCACCGTGATCGCCATGTAGAAGGCGATCTGCGCCCTATCGATGGCATCTCCATAGGGGAAGAGTGAGATCGCCCAGGTCGCAAAGCCAATCGATAATATGGCGGCAAGTTTGTTCGCGCGTGATAGCCTAAGGAAAGCAATTTCTTTCGTCGGCGAGCGTCCGATGGACAAAGTCCACGCCGCTATGCGGACGGCGCAGACTATCGTCAGAAAGATCGGGATATATAGTGCGAGAACCCGAGGTGCCGTGTCGATGAACGTAAACGCGAGCAGCCAGGTATTTGCGATCAGCACAATATAAAGAAGCGGCATCTGCTTGGAAAAAGCAGAATATTGCGCCAACAAAAGATTTTCGTCGTCCCGCGGGACGGCCGTCAAATTTCGGAAGCTAGAGAAAAATGTTTTGGCCTGCATACGGGGCAACCTGGAGGAAGCGGTGGCCAAATCATTCGGCGGCAAAATGAGCGCATCATGCGCCGGCGCCAATATCGCCAGCCGTCATTAACAATCTGCTGACATGAAACGTCCGGATGAATAACGGATTATTAAAGTGCGAACCGCCGGTTTTTTTTGAACGTGATATTGTGCAGCGAAACCATCGAATTATGTTTTCTATCACGCGCGATCATGCCGTCTCGAAAAGAATTAACGGCAACAACATTTATTCCTATTCGCTTTAGGAATGGGATGCCGAGTGCGCGGGCCTGGAAGATTTTTACGGCCTTCCGGGGCAGCCTACGGACATCTTGAGCGCAGCTTTTCTCCGCTCTAATTTGGACAGCTTCGTGGGGCATCGCCACGCAGGGGGAGGAGTTTGTTATGACAACTCAGGAAAATCATGACTTTCTCCGTAGGGTCGAGCGAGCCTACCAGGGCGAGGTCTACGGAGAGGCGCTCTACCGGGGGATCGCCGATCACCTCGACGATCCCGAAAGGTCGGAGAAATGGCGGATCCTTGCGGAGCTCGAGGTCGTCACGAAAGCGCTGATGCGGGATCTGGTTGCCAAGCTCGGCGGGGACACGACTGAGAGCGAGGTTTTCCGTCAGAAGGGCATCGATAACGTCGAAAAGTATGCCGCCCTTCCTTGGGATGCGTTCATGGCGCGCTACAGCAAGGAACTGGAGCCAGTCATCGAGCGCTATGCCGAGCTTGAGAAACTCTGTGCGCCTGAGGATTTGGCGACGCTGCGTTTCCTCACCGAGCATGAGGTCGTGACGAAGGCGTTCTGCGATCTCGAATTGGCGGGGCGGCCCGAGATTTCCATTGCTCCGACGCGTGCTCTATTGGCGTCGTTGAGCTAGCTAGACGCGCGCCTCTAAGCCAATTTCATCAATATGTTACGCGCTTTGTCGCTCACGGCACGAAGGTGCCATCCGGCATGTCGCAATTAGCAAAATTCGCGTCTTCCTTGGCAGGACGATGGGGGCGTCACCGGCTAGTTTCCACGCCTAGCCCGACCTGAGATGCATCGTGGGTTGCGGCGGGCGATGCCAGCGGGGACTTTTGATGAAGAAAGACTATTCGCTCTGGTCGCTTTTCACCAAGGGACTCAAACACAATGAAGGCTGGGACCCGGCTTGGCGAAGTGCCGATCTGAAGCCGTCCTATAATGTCGTCATCGTCGGAGCGGGCGGGCATGGTCTCGCGACGGCTTACTATCTCGCGAAGGAGCATGGCGTCCGGGACATCGCGGTCATCGAGAAGGGCTATCTCGGCGGCGGCAATACGGCCCGCAACACGACGATCGTCCGCTCGAACTATCTCTGGGACGAGGCGGCGCTGCTTTATGAGCATTCGTTGAAGCTGTGGGAAGGCCTCACGGAAGACCTGAACTTCAACGTTATGTTCAGTCAGCGGGGTGTGTTCAATCTTGGTCACACTTTGCAGGATATGCGCGACATCGAGCGGCGGGTCAACGCGAACAACCTGGACGGCATCGACGCCGTGATGCTCGACGCCGCAGGCGTCAAACGGATGATCCCGATCCTCAACACCTCCAGCAATGCGCGCTATCCGGTATTGGGGGCGAGCTATCAACCGCGTGGCGGCATCGCGCGGCACGACGCGGTGGCGTGGGGATTTGCGCGCGCGGCAAGCAAATACGGCGTCGATATCATTGAAAATTGCGAAGTCACCGGCATGGACATTGCCAATGGCCGGATTCAGGGTTTGCAGACGACGCGGGGCCAGGTTCGCGCCGAGCGCATCGGCTGTGTTGCGGCGGGTCACTCATCCATTATAGCAAAAATGGCCGGCATTCGCATGCCGATCGAGAGCCATCCGCTGCAAGCATTCGTGTCGGAATCGATGAAGCCGGTGCTCGACACTGTGGTCATGTCGAATGCCGTCCACGGCTATGCAAGCCAGTCGGACAAGGGCGAACTCGTCATCGGCGCGGGCATCGATCATTATACAAGCTATACGCAACGCGGCAGTCCGCACATCATCGAGCACACGGCTGCGGCGATCATCGAGCTTTTTCCGATCTTTTCGCGAGTTCGGATGAACCGGCAATGGGGTGGCATCGTTGATACGACGCCGGATGCCTGTCCGATCATCAGCAAAACTAAAGTGAAAGGCCTCTACTTCAACTGCGGTTGGGGCACTGGTGGTTTCAAGGCGACACCAGGGTCGGGAAACGTCTTCGCGTACACGATTGCGAACGATGCGCCGCATCCACTCAATAAAGCGTTCAGTCTCGATCGGTTCTCAACGGGGCATCTGATCGACGAGCACGGCGCCGCGGGCGTCGCCCACTAATCCGAGGCTATTCGATGTTCGTACTGTTCTGTCCGCACTGCCGGGAAAAGCGTGAAGAAGAAGAGTTCGGGTACGGCGGGGAGGCGTTTCGAGTTCGTCCTTCCGCGCCGGAAACCGTCGATGACGAAACCTGGGGTGACTATCTGTTCATGCGCAAAAATCCGAAGGGCTGGCATTGGGAGCTGTGGTCGCATGCGACGGGGTGCCGGAAGTTTTTCGTGGTGAAGCGAAACACAGCAACCAATGCTGTCGCGGGATCGTGGACGCTTGCCGAAGGCCGCAAGGCTTATGATTCAGAAGGTGAGACGCAGTGACGAGCTATCGCGTCAAACATCCCGAAGCGCGCGTCGATTTCGGCCGACCGCTGACGTTCTCCTTCGACGGTCAGTCCTATGACGGCTTTGCGGGCGATACGCTTGCCTCGGGTTTGCTCGCAAATGGCGTGCGGATGCTTGGCCGCAGCTTCAAGTATGGACGACCGCGAGGCATCGTCGGCGCCGGGCCTGAAGAACCGAACGCGCTGACGCAAGTTGAAACCGGCGCGCTGACGATTCCGAATCTCAAGGCGACGCAGGTCGAGCTTTACGATGGCTTAGTCGCGCGGCGAACGACCGGCTGGCCGACCCTGGCGTTCGATTTCAAAAGCTTCTGCGGCCCGTTCTCGCGTTTCATGCCGGCTGGGTTCTATTACAAGACGTTCCAGAACCGAAAGCTGTGGCCACGTTTCGAGCACATCATTCGGCAGGCGGCCGGGTATGGCACTGCGCCGGAAGAAGCGGATACCGAGAAATACGATCATAAGAATTGCCATACACAGGTTCTGATCGTCGGCGGCGGAGCTTGCGGATTGTTGGCGGCGCTAGATGCGGGACGTGCCGGCCTTAACGTCGTCCTGGTCGATGAGCAGAGCGAGATGGGTGGCTGGCTGCTATCGTCGCCCCATTCGAACATCGGAGGAGAGAGCGCGGGAGATTGGCTCAAAGCCGTGCTCGGCGAACTGGAAAGTCTGCCTAGGGTACGCCTGTTGACGCGCACGAGTGCGTTTGCATTGCACGACATGAATCTGGTCCTCGCTGTCGAGCAGCTTCAGGATCATCTTCCGCCTGCGAGCCGTAGCGATTCGGTGCCGCGGCAAAGGCTGCATCGCATCCGGGCCGAGCGAATCGTTCTCGCGAGCGGCGCGATTGAGCGGCCTCTGGTGTTCGGCAACAATGATTTGCCGGGCATTCTGACGGCATCATCGCTGACGACGTATCTCAATCGTTATGGAGTGGCCGTCGGTAAACGCGTGTTGCTGCAGACAAGCAATGACTCTGTCTATCAAGGTGCGTGCGATCTTGCCCGTGCCGGCTGCTCAGTGGTGTTGGCGGATACGCGCTCGCATCCCAATACCCTCTGGGAGCAGCGAGCGCACGCTGCGGGCGTCGACGTGCGGCCTGGTTTTGGCATTGGCGCGGCGTTCGGCAAGCAAGCCGTCAAGGGTGCACAGCTCGTCAAGCTCGAGACGGACAGAAACGAGATCGTTGCCAACGGCCCAATGATCGAATGTGACGCGATCGGAAGTTCCGGTGGCCTTTCGCCGACGGTTCACCTCTATTGCCATGACGGCGGGCGTCCGCTGTGGGATGAAGCGAAGCTCGCGTTCGTCGCTCCGGCGTTTGGCCGGGCTGCAGCGGGCATTTATTGCGCCGGGGCGATTTCCGGAACGTTCGGGTTGCAAGCATCGCTGGAGCAAACGCAGCAGGTTATCGATGCTGTGATCGGCTCTTTCGGGAAGTCGTCCGTTCGGGGCGCTCGCAGCCTTGAGACCGATGAGCCGGAAAGCATCCCGGCACGTCGCATCTTTCGGGTTCCCGACGGCAAGGCCGAGGGCCACGGCAAAAAAGCGTTCGTCGATTTTCAGAACGACGTAACGGCCGCCGATATTCATTTGGCGGTGCGCGAGAACTATCGCTCGATCGAACATATCAAGCGCTATACCGCTCTCGGATTTGGAACCGATCAGGGTAAGCTCTCCAACGTCAACGGATTTGCGATCGCTGCTGATGCGCTGGGCAAGAGCATTCCCGAAGTCGGGACGACGACCTATCGGCCGGCTTATTCGCCCGTGACATTCGGAACGCTCGCGGGCGCACACGAGGGAGATACGTTCGAACCGAAGCGATACACCGCCATGCATTCGGCGCACGTGGCAAGAGGCGCCGTGTTCGAGACCGTCGGGCAGTGGTTACGACCGCAGTATTTTCTACGGGCGGGCGAAGACAAGGATGCGGCGGTGCGCCGGGAGTGCATGGCGGCGCGGCGGGGCGTCGGCATCATGGATGCGTCGACGCTCGGCAAAATAGACATCCAGGGCAAGGACGTCCGTGAGTTTCTCAATCGAGTTTATGCCAATGCATGGACACAGCTCGCGCCCGGCAAATGCCGCTACGGGTTGATGCTCGACGAGAACGGCATGGTGATGGACGACGGCGTGACCGCTTGTCTGTCCGACAATCATTTTCTCATGACGACGACGACGGGCGGCGCCGGTCGTGTGCTGACATGGCTGGAAAACTGGCATCAAACGGAATGGCCGGAACTCGATGTCTATATGACATCCGTCACCGATCATTGGGCGACTGCGGCGGTTGTCGGACCCAAAAGCCGGGAGGTTCTGGCCAAGCTCTGCTCCGATATTGATCTTTCGCCGTCTGCATTCAAATTCATGGATTGGCGAGAGGGGATCGTCGCTGGCGTTCCGGCGCGCGTCTTTCGCATCAGTTTCTCGGGCGAACTGGCGTTCGAAGTAAATGTCGATGCAAGTTACGGACTGCATGTCTGGGAAGCGCTCATCGAGGCTGGCGCCGAGTTCGGTATCACGCCCTACGGCACCGATACCATGCACGTGCTGCGTGCCGAAAAAGGTTTCATTATCGTCGGCCAAGATACGGACGGATCGATGACGCCGTTCGACCTCGACATGGCATGGGCGGTTGCGATGAAGAAGCCTTTCAGCTTCATCGGCAAGAGGTCGTTCGCGCGCAGCGATACCTCGGCACCGAACCGGAAGCAGCTTGTCGGTTTATTGACGGAGGATTCTGCCGTCGTGCTGGCGGAGGGGGCGCAGATCATCGAGCAGCCAGATACGACGCCACCTGTTCCGATGCTCGGGCACGTTACATCGAGCTATTTCAGCCCGGAACTCAACCGTTCGATCGCAATGGCAGTGGTCAGGGACGGCATCAACCGGCGTAGCGACGAGAAGCGGGGCTCGCTTTATGCCTATTCCGGCGGCAAGACGCATAAAGTGAAAGTCGTATCGGCGGTGTTCGTGGACCCAAAGGGAGAGCGGCAGAATGCCTGAGCCGGTTATGCAATCGCCTCTGCGCTCTTTTGGGCTTGCGAGCCAGGCACAGCCTGTCGACGCCTCCCGCGGCGTATGGGCCAACGAGGATCCGCTGCTCGGGTACATCAGCCTTCGTGGCGATTCCGCCGATCCGACGTTCGTCGATCGCGCCACCGCGGCGATCAGTGTGCCGCTTCCGATTGCACCCTGCACGTTTGCGGTCTCGGGTGCGGTCAAGGCACTTTGGGTTTCACCGGACGAATGGATGATCGTTTGTCGCCGAGATCAGCTCGCCGCATTGTCGAGCGGTCTCAAATCTTCGCTACAGGGTCTTCGCAGCCAGGTGGCCGACAATTCGGGCGGATACACGCAAGTCCTGCTTTTCGGCCCGAACGCGCTCGATGTGCTTGAACACACCAGCGTCTATGATTTTGCCGGGCTCGCAGCCGGCCGTGTGGTCGGGACGACGTTCGGCAAGGCTTCGCTGTACGCCCACCGGACGACCGACGGCTTCTGCCTCTTAATGCGCCGCAGTTTCGCCGACTACATTTGGCGCTATCTTGCGCGCGCCGCGGCGCCGTATGGACTGGGGATTGCCGCCATCGAGGCGACGGGCCGCGCCGCGCATGGAGTGGCAGGATGAACTATAGCGTTTTTGAAGTTTTCCGGATCGGCATTGGGCCATCGAGTTCGCACACGGTCGGGCCGATGAGCGCCGTGAACAGCTTCATCGCGGAACTGCGTGCCAAGAAGCTGGCAAATCTTGTCGAGCGGGTGGTGGTAGAACTTTACGGATCGCTGGCTCTGACGGGCGTCGGGCACGCTACAGATTTTGCCGTGATCGGGGGATTGCTCGGAGAAACGCCGGAGGATGCCGATCCTGCGACGCTGGCAGAGCGCGTGGCGGACGTCGGTAAGACGAAGCGGCTGATGTTCGCCGGCGAGCGAGAAATCGCGTTTGCTCCGGAGACGGATCTGCTTTTTCATCGCGACCGGATGCTGAGCGAGCATCCGAACGGCATGGTCGTCGAAGCTTTCGATAAGCTTGGCGCCTCGCTGCACCGGAATGTCTATTTTTCGATTGGCGGTGGCGCTGTTCTGGATCAGGCGGCGCTGGCGGCGAGCCGCCGCTCCGGAACCGACGAAGTTCCGCATCGGCCGGTGCGATATGGTTTCAGCAGCGCGAAAGAGTTATTGGCCCTCTGCCAGCGTTACAATCTTTCGATTGCCGACATCGTCTGGCGAAACGAGTTGGCGTATCAAAATGAAGAGGCGACGCGGGCAAAGCTACTCAAAGTCTGGGAAGCGATGAATGGCTGTTTGCAGCGCGGACTTGCCACCGAAGGCGTTTTGCCGGGCGGCCTCGGCGTCAAGCGGCGCGCGCCGGCGCTTTACCGTCAGGCTTGCGCGGTCGACGGCAAGCTGACCTCTGATTTTCGCGCGATGGACATGGTGAGTTCGTTCGCGATTGCCGTCAACGAAGAGAACGCTGCGGGCGGGCGCGTGGTGACGGCGCCGACCAACGGCTCGGCGGGCGTTATTCCTGCGGTGCTTGCCTACTATACGCGCTTTTGCGACGCCGCTGCCGATCCCGATACGCGAGACGATCATATTGTGAGCTTTCTGCTCACCGCGGCGGGGATAGGCATGCTTTATAAAAAGAACGCGTCGATCTCGGCTGCTGAAATGGGTTGTCAGGGAGAGATCGGCGTCTCGTGCTCAATGGCTGCGGCCGGCCTCGCCGCGGTGATGGGCGCGACCGCCGAGCAGGTCGAGAATGCAGCCGAAATCGGCATGGAACACAATCTCGGCATGACTTGCGATCCGATCGGTGGGCTGGTGCAGGTGCCATGCATCGAGCGCAACAGCATGGGTGCCATGAAGGCCATCAACGCTGCGCGCCTCGCCATGATGGATGACGGCGGCCACCTCGTGTCGCTCGACGCGGTAATCGAGACGATGCGGCAAACCGGGCACGATCTGCAATCGAAGTACAAAGAGACGTCGCTCGGCGGGCTCGCCGCGACGGTCGTCTACTGCTGAGGCTCGACGCGACCCAAGGATCCAGCGATGGCGGCTTATCCTCATGTCTTCACCCCGATCAAGCTCAATCAGCTGACGTTGCCGAACCGCATCTATTCAACGGCGCATGCCGAAGTTTACGCCGATGCCGGCGGCTTGCCGGGCGACCGCTATATCCGCTACTACGAAGAAAAGGCCAAGGGCGGCCTCGGTATGGCGATCTGCGGCGGTTCGAGCCCGGTCTCGATCGACGTGCCGCAGGGTTCGTGGAAACCCGTCAATCTCACCACCGATCGCGTGATCGAGCCGATGGCGCGACTGGCCGAAACCGTCCACCGCCACGGTATGAAAATCATGATCCAGGCGACGCACATGGGGCGGCGTTCAGCTTACGCGGGCGATCCGTGGCCGCATCTCGTTTCGCCGTCGGGGGTGCGCGAGCCTGTGCATCGCGGCAACGCCAAGGCCATCGAAATTGAGGATATCCGCCGCATCATCGCCGATTTCGCGGCAGCGGCGAAACGCGTCAAGGCATCAGGTTTTGACGGTATCGAAATTTCGGCGGCGCATCAGCAACTCATTGATCAGTTCTGGTCACCGCGCACCAACATGCGCACGGATGAATGGGGCGGCAGTCTCGCCAACCGCATGCGGTTCGGGATCGAAGTGCTGAATGCCGTGCGCGACGCCGTCGGCCGCGATTATTGCGTCGGCATGCGGATGTGTGCGGACGAATTTCACGATGATGGATTGGACCATGAGACCCTGAAGGAGATCGCGCAGGCGATGTCCGAAACCGGGCTCATCGATTTTATCAGCGTCATCGGATCAGGTGCCGATACCCACAATACGCTTGCCAATTGCATGCCGCCGATGGCGTTGCCACCCGAGCCGTTCGTGCATCTGGCGGCAGGAATAAAATCGGTCGTCAAAGTCCCGATCCTGCATGCACAAGGCATTCGCGACATAACACAAGCCGAGCGAATTCTTGCCAACGGCATGGTCGATATCGTCGGCATGACGCGCGCACATATCGCCGATCCGCACATTATGAACAAAGTGCGCGAAGGGCGTGAGGATCAGATCCGCCAATGCGTCGGCGCCAATTACTGCATCGATCGCATGTATTCGGGCTCCGATACACTGTGCGTTCAGAATGCGGCGACGTCGCGCGAGGCGACGATGCCTCACATCATAACGCCGACGAAAGGCCGGAAGCGCCGCGTTGTGGTCGTCGGCGGCGGCCCCGCCGGTCTCGAAGCGGCGCGCGTTTGTCGTTCGCGCGGGCACGACGTGGTGCTGTTCGAGCGGAACGACGTTGTCGGTGGGCAAATCAATCTGGCTGCGAAAGCGCCTCAGCGCGAGCAGATGGCAGGTATCGTGCGCTGGTTCGATCTTGAAACGAAGCGATTGGGCGTCGACCGGCGGCTGGGCGCTGAGGCGACGACTGAGATGGTCCTCAGCGAGACCCCCGACATCGTCGTTTTGGCGACGGGAGGCCGGAGCCATGTCGATCAGGTCGAGGGCTGGGGTGCTGCCGAGGGACTTTCGGTCAGCGCCTGGGACATTCTTTCCGAAAAAGTTCCACCCGCTGAAAACGTGCTGGTTTACGATGGCATTAGCACGCACGCGGGCTTTGGTACTGCCGATTTCCTAGCGAGCCGGGGGTGCACGGTCGAGATCGTCACGCCGGATGTCAAAGTCGGTGACGACGTCGGCGGCACGACGTTTCCGATCTTCTATCGGCGTATGTATTCGCAGGGGATCATTCCGACACCGAATTTTTGGCTCGATCGGGTCTACGCCGAGGGAAACAAGAAGATCGCGGTGCTTCGCAACGAGTACACCGACGAGCTTGAGGAACGCGCCGTTGATCAAGTGGTGATCGAGAACGGCATAACGCCGAATACCGAGCTCTATTGGTCTCTCAAGGAGAAGTCGCTCAATCGCGGACAGACGGATCTCAATTCGCTCTATGCAAATGAGCCGCAGCCGGCGCTGAACGAAGCTACGGACGGCGATCGTTTCGTCCTGTTCCGCGTCGGCGATTGCGTGTCGATGCACAACATTCACGCCGCCATCTACGATTCACTCAGGCTCTGCAAGGATTTCTGATCGTGTTCGTCGCGGCTGCCATCACGATCTTGTTCTGGCTGACCATGGCGACGCTGGCGGTGGGGCTTTTCCGGCGCGCGGCGCTATGGAGGATGGGACAACCATCGCCAATAGAGTGGTCGGCGTTGCTCACGGTTCCGAAGCGGTATTTCGTCGATTTGCATCATGTGGTCGCGCGCGAGCCGTATATCGCGCATACGCACGTCGCAACTGCCGGTGGGGCGGTCCTAGCGTTGCTGCTCGTGGCTTTGAATTATGGGCTGGCGCTTTATTGGCCGGTTCTCGATTGGGCTATTTTGATAGCGGCCGCCGTGATGCTGACGGGCGTCTATTTCGTTTGGCAAAGGCGCCGGAATCCGCCATCGCGGCTTTCGCATGGCGCATGGGACAGGCTGCCATTTACGCTGGCGGCGTTTGCTGTCGGTCTGGCCTTGGCGGTTGCGCTCCCGACCCATTTCACTTCAGCGGCGATCGCGGCAATCGCGCTGTTTTTGCTTTTTGTAGGATCAGCGGAACTCGCGCTGGGGATCGGACTTGGCGCGCCGATGAAGCACGCCGTTGCAGGCTTGCTGCATCTCGCTTTTCATCCGCGTCCGGAGCGTTTTGCGGGTGTGCGATCGACAGGTTTGAAACCGCTGGCGCTTGATCGGCATGAGTTCGGTGTGAATGCTCCTGCTGATTTTCGCTGGAATCAGCTGTTGAGTTTCGATGCCTGCGTCCAGTGTGGAAAATGCGAGCAAGCTTGTCCAGCGTTCGCGGCGGGCCAACCCCTTAATCCGAAGAAGCTCATTCAGGATCTTGTGTGCGGACTCTCGGCGTCGGCCGACACGGGCTATGCGGGCAGCCCCTATCCGGGCATCGCAATAGGCGTTCATCGGGGCGCGCCGCACGAGGCGATCGTTCCGGAACTGATTGAGCCGCAGACGCTTTGGTCATGCACGACGTGCCGGGCCTGCGTGGAAGAATGCCCAATGCTCATCGAGCACGTCGACGCCATCGTCGGCATGCGCCGGAGCCTCAATCTGACGCGTGGAGATGTGCCGGGAACTGCGCCGGAGGTGCTCGCCAATCTGCGAGAAACCGCCACTCAAGGCGGTTACTCGAATTCATCGAGATACAACTGGGCAATCGATCTCGATGTACGGACGGCCGAGGCCGGGAAGGCTGTCGATATTCTGCTGTTTGCGGGCGAGGGAGCTTTCGATACGCGCTATCAGCGGACACTGCGGTCACTGGTCAAGATTTTAAAGGCCGCAAAGGCAGATTTCGCAGTGCTTGGAGATGTCGAGAGCGATACCGGCGATACGGCGCGGCGGCTCGGGGACGAGGCGACGTTTCAAGCGCTGGCGAAAAAGAACATAGCGACTTTGGCGGCGCTCAACTTCAAGAGAATTGTTAGCCCAGACCCGCATGTGCTGCACAGCCTCCGCAACGAATATCCCGCGCTTGGAGGTCGCTACGTCGTGATGCACCACACGGCGTTGATCGACGAGTTGATGGCAAACGGCACGTTGCCGGCATCGAAGCTTCAGGACGCGCGCGCGATCACCTATCACGATCCCTGCTATCTTGGTCGGTACAACGGCGAGTTCGAGGCGCCACGTGCGGTTTTGCGTCGGCTCGGCATCTCGGTTCGCGAAATGGAGCGTTCGGGATTTCGCGCTCGCTGCTGTGGTGGCGGTGGCGGCGCTCCGCTGACAGACATTCCGGGCAAGCAGCGGATTCCCGACATGCGCATGGGCGACGTTCGCAGCACCGGCGCCGAAATCGTCGCCGTCGCATGTCCGCAGTGTACGGCAATGCTCGAAGGTGTCGCCGGAGATCGGGCTGAAGTGCTCGATATTGCCGAACTGGTGGCTGGCGCTCTGGAGGCGCGGCCATGAACGCCAAGCGCGTCGATCCGCGGCGTCCTTATCGCGTCGGTCCGAATGGACTTCGCAGGATCGTTCTGGGTGAGATAGGGATAGCTGACATTTCAGCGGGGCCGGGAAGTCTCGGCGCGATGGCACGCGCGAAGCCCCTGCGCACCAATGTGCAGCCAACGGGATGGTATATGGCCGTTGCGCACGCCTACCGCGGACGGCTGGACGATCATGCCCGTGAGGCTATTGCCGCCGCCGCGATCCTGGCAGGTCCGGAGACGGGAGTCATCGCGGTCATTTTCGGAGCCTTCCACGAAGATGCGGCGGTGGCGGGCGCCGATAAGGTCGTTGTCGTGGATGCTGTGGACGCGGCGCGTTTTGATCCGGAGCGTGAGGAGTTTGTGATTGAGGCTCTTCTTGAGGAGTTCAAGCCAGAGCATGTTTTCATGCCGGATAATCTGCTCGGGGATGGCGATCTCGGGCGGCGTCTGATTGCGAGGCAAAGAGCCTCGGCTGCGACCCACGTCGTTGAATTGGACGGCAAGCACGTCGCTGTCGGGTGGTCGGGCGGCGCCAGAATGGCAGATCAACCACTCCCGCGATTTGTTCTTCTCCAGCCGGGCGCGGTCGATTCCAGCCTGCCGTTTTTGGGCGCGGGCGAGATGCTGAGGGCACCGGAGCCGGACATATCGACCAAGCGATACCGAGATCTCGGATTAGAGCCCACGGAATCGGGCGCGATTGCTCTCGAGGAGGCGGATTTCATCGTATCGGCTGGCAACGGCGTTAAAAATGTTGCGACACTGGAAGCGCTCGCGCAATCGCTGGGTGCCACCGTCGGTGCAAGCCGCGTCGCGGTCGACGACGGGAAATTGCCGCGCAGCAAGCAAATCGGTGCGTCGGGCAAAACCGTCAGCGCGACGACTTATTTCGCAATCGGCATTTCCGGCGCGGTTCAGCATCTGCAGGGCATCAAGGCATGCCGCCACGTCATTGCGATAAATCGTGATGCCGGCGCTCCCATCGCGAAGCGTGCCGACCTGACTGTTATCGCCGATGCCGAGGACCTGATGCAGGCGCTGATCGCGCGCGTCGCGCAGGCGCGGTTGCAGTCCGAACCGGAGACAAAGGCATGAGTGCTGTCTCGGTTGCGGCGTTGATTTCATCCGGCCGGCATTCCGTCAGCGGTGCGCCTCGTGCCTGTCGCGGCGATGCCGTCGCGCTGGCGGTCGGCATGTCTCTGGTGGGCGATAATTTGCGCGTCGTGCATGCCGGAGATGCGCAGGAGCCGTCGCTGCGCGATTACCTCGCGTACGGCGCAACGAAAATAGAAGTATTGCCGGCTGCACCGGACGTTGACGTTGTTTCATTGCTCACGAATGCGCTTGCGGACGTCGACGTGATTTTGACGGGCTCGCGGACTGAGTTGGGTGAGGGCAGCGGACTGCTTCCCTATCTGCTGGCACAAGCGCTCGGACGGACCGTCGTCGCCAACGCACTTGAGATCAGGCTTGGTGATGGGGAGGCGCAAATTCGTCAATTCCTGCCCAAGGGGCAGAGACGCCTGGTTGCTTGCAGTCTACCGGCAGTCATAGCCGTTCATCCTCTCGCACCGGTGCGTCTCGGATATGCTTATTCGCGGCGTATTTCGGGTTCGATCGAGACGGGAACTGAGGTCGGGCCGCCGTCCGTCGCAATCGAGCGAGCCTGGACCGTGGAGGTGGAAGCAAGGCACCCTATCCGCTTAAAGGCGCAGGAGAAAAAGGCCGGTCACGCGCGCATGCGTTCGGCGATCGTGTCTGAGGCAAAGGGTGGTGTTGTCGCTTTTGAAGGGACAACCGTCGATAAAGCACAAGTGGTGCTGAATTATCTGAGAGAACATCGCCTCGTCGATTTTTGAGCGAGCCCTTTGATTGGGAGGACCACATGCAAATTTCCAGTGAACTGCGGTCCATGATTGCGCGTCGGCGGCCGGGCTATAGCCTCGAAGCGCCATTCTATCAGAGCAAAGAGATCTTCGACCTCGACATGGAGCTGATCTTCGGCGGCACCTGGATTTACGTCGGCTGCGAGCCGGACATTCCGGAGCCAGGAGATTTTTTCACCGTCCCCGTCGGGAAAACTTCGATCGTCGTCGCACGAGATGACGACATGTCGATTACGGCGTTTCATAACGTTTGCCGTCATCGCGGCGCGCGGCTTTGCGACGGCGACAAGGGAAGCGTCGGCAATGTCGTCTGTCCCTATCATCAGTGGACCTACGACCTGCGCGGCAATCTCATTCACACCGAGCACATGGGTGATGGCTTCGACCGCAGTAAATTCGGCCTGAAAATGGTTCATGTCGGCAACGTCGGGGGGCTTGTCTTCATTTGTCTTGCCGATCAGCCGCCGGTGGATTTCGAGCAGATGCGGCGAGAGATGGAGCCCTACATCCTTCCGCACCGGATCAGCGAATGCAAAGTCGCCTTCGAGGAAGATCTGATTGAAAATGGCAATTGGAAGCTCACGATGGAGAACAATCGTGAATGCTATCATTGCAAGGGAAACCATCCGGAGCTGACGATCTCACTCTACGAATTTGGGTTCGGGTATCAGCCATCGCCCGAGAACGCCGATGATGTGCGTGCATTCAAAGAACTGACCCAGCAAGAGCACGCGCGGTGGGAATCGTGCGGTCTGCCGTCGGTGGAGCTGGAATTTCTCGACAGCCGCGTGACGGCCTTCCGGACGGAACGTCTGCCCCTCGACAAGGCAGGCGAGTCGCAGACGATGGACAGCAAGGTGGCGTGTAAAAAGTTGCTCGGCAGCTTGGAGCAGAGAAATCTCGGCGGCCTGTCGTTCTGGACGCAGCCGAATTCCTGGCACCACTTCATGAGCGATCACATCGTGACGTTCAGCGTGCTGCCGATCGATGCCAAGCACACGCTGCTTCGTACCAAATGGCTCGTGCATAAGGATGCCGTCGAAGGGCAGGACTACGATCCTAAGCAGCTCAGTGCGGTCTGGCACGCGACAAACCTGCAAGACGGCTCGCTGGTGGAGCGCACGCAGATCGGTTCAGAGAACTCGGCCTATCAACCGGGACCCTATTCGCCCTATACGGAAGAGCTGGTCGAGAAGTTCATGTCCTGGTATTTCCAGCGGCTCAGGACGGGAACCGGTCATAAATCGGCAACCATCAGTCCGTTTGCCGCGAGCGCATAAACACTATGACCGATACGCAGGAGAGACCCGGTCCGGCTTTATGGGATGCCGTGCCGGGCAAGTGGAATTCGGACGAGGACGACACGCTGATCTGCACGCATGTGCGGCAGGAGACGCATGACGTCAAAAGCTTCCTGTTTCGTTCGACGTCGCCGAAGCTGTTCAGGTTCCGGCCCGGACAGTTCATCACCATCGAGGTGGAGATCGGCGGAGAAACGATCAATCGGTGCTATACGATCTCGTCGCCACCGACGCGGCCCGATACCCTATCGATTACGGTGAAGCGGGTTCCGGGCGGCAAGGTATCGAACTGGCTGCATGAGAATTTGAAGCTCGGAAGCGCGATCAAGGCGCTGGGACCTTCCGGCGAATTCAGTTTCACGCTTCATCCGGCGCGGAAATACCTGTTTCTCTCCGGCGGTTCGGGTGTAACGCCGTTGATGTCGATGTCGCGAACGCTCTATGAGCTTGGTGAGGATCGGGACGTCGTTTTCGTGCATAGCGCGCGGACGCCGCGCGATATCATTTTTCGCAATGAACTTACGATGATGACGCACGGTTCGGAACGGTTTCGAACCGCCTTCGTCTGTGAGCAGAGGGGCGAGCATCGGGATTGGAGCGCGCCTACCGGATACCTGACGCTGCCGCTGTTGAAATCGATCGTTCCGGACCTCGCCGAACGTGAGATTTTTTGCTGCGGGCCGGAAGCCTACATGACGAATGTCCGGTCGATGTTGAAGGACGCTGGCTTCGACATAGCGCACTATCACGAGGAAAGCTTTTCGTTCGAGCGGTTGAGTCCGGAAGAGAAGGCAGAGGTTGAAGAGGCTCTGGCGGCGGACGCGGCCAGCGGCGGCTTCAAGATCGAGTTTACAAAGTCGGGCCGCACTATCGATTGCCGCCCGGACCAGTTCATTCTCGATGCGGCGAAGGCAGCGGGTCTGAGGCTGCCGTTTTCATGCAGCAAAGGCGTTTGCGGGACCTGCAAGAGCAAGAAGCTGTCGGGTCAAGTGGTGATGACCCATGGCGGCGGGATTCGTCAGCGCGAGATCGACGCCGGCATGATCCTGATCTGTTGCAGCAAGCCGCTAAGCGACGTGGTGGTCGAGAAATAGTATTACCACGCGGCGCGTTTCATCAATCGGATCGGCGCAGGATGGCCTGCAGAACATCCGGCACGCTGATCGCGCCGACGAAGCGATCGGAGTCGTCAAAGAGCGCGACTGGGGCGGCGGCGGTCTTGTGCATGGCGAGAATGACGGTCTTGAGGCTCGTGCCGGGACGAGCCCAGTAGATCGGGTAGGCATTTTCGCGTAGCGGGTCTTCGACATTGCTGCAGGACACCCACTGTGCCGATCGGCCTTCGCATTCGGCGCCGATAACGGTGCCGTTGTCGTCGATGCGGAACTTCGTGGTCTTCTTGCTGTCGAGCCAGATCCAGTTGTCGTCGGCCGGTATGAGGTCGTGCTTGGTGCGCATGACGTTCCAGGCCGTCAGGACGGACAGCGGATTGACGTTAGCGATGAAGTCACGAACGTAGTCGTCGGCGGGTTGCAGGACGATATCCTCGGGCGCGCCCGACTGCACGATCCGGCCGCTTTCCATAATCGTGATGCGGTTGCCGATCTTCAGCGCTTCTTCTAGGTCGTGGCTGACGAAGATGATGGTTTTCTTGATCGTCTTCTGAAGCTGGAGCAACTCGTCCTGCAACTTCGTGCGGATGAGAGGATCGAGGGCTGAGAACGGCTCGTCCATAAGCAGGATCGGCGCGTCGGTTGCAAATGCGCGCGCCAGGCCGACGCGCTGTTGCATGCCGCCGGAGAGCTCGTGAACATATTTGTTGGCCCAGCTGTCGAGACCGACGAGGTGCAGCTGGCGATCGACACGCTCCTTGAGTTCCGCCGGGGGCACGCCGGCGAGTTCGAGGCCAAGCCCCGCGTTCTCGCGTACGGTTCGCCAGGGCAGGAGTGCGAACTGCTGGAACACCATCGCGACCTGGTTCTGGCGCATATGTCGAAGAGTTGCGGCGTCGCAGGAAGCGATGTCGACCATGCGGTCGCCGTCCTTGACCAGAAGGGAGCCGCGCGAAACTTTGTTTAGGCCGTTGACGGCGCGTAGCAACGTTGATTTGCCGGAACCGGACAGGCCCATCAGAACGGAGATCTCGCCCTCGTTGACGGTGAGATTAGCGCCGGCGGCGCCAAGCACGGCGCCGGTCTTGGAGAGAATTTCCGCGCGCGAATCCCCGGCATCGACCATCGCGAGCACGCGCGGGATGTCCTTGCCGAAGATGATATCGACATTCTTGAAGTCGACGGCGACGCTCATTTCCGTACCTCCGGTTTCACGGCGAGGGCGCGATCGAGAATGATGGCAAGGATAACGATCGCGAGGCCGGCTTCAATGCCGAGTGGAATGTTGCGGTTGGCGAGGGCGCGGTTGACGGGGTTGCCGAGGCTCGGCGCGCCGATCAGTGTTGCGAATACGACCATCGAAAGCGAGAGCATGATGCACTGCGTGAGGCCAGCCATGATCGAGGGGAGGGCGGCCGGAAGCTCGACCTTCCATAGAAGCTGACGCTTGGTGGCGCCAAAGCTTTCGCCGGCTTCGAGCATCGGCTTCGGGATGGATGTCAGGCCGAGATAGGTCATTCGGACCGGGGCCGGCATCGCAAAGATGATCGTCACGATCAGAGCCGGAGCGGCGCCAAGTCCGAAAAGGATGAGGATCGGAATGAGATAGACGAAGGTCGGCATCGTCTGCATGAGGTCGAGGATCGGCTGGGTGATACGCCACACGTGCGGCTTATGGGCTGCCCAGATGCCGATGGGCACGCCGATGAGCATCGATAGCGCTGTTGCCGAAAGCACAAGCACCAGCGTTTGCACAGTTTCTTTCCAAAGACCTTGATTGAGAATGAAAAGAAGCCCGAGCAGAACACCGACCGCCAGCGTCGCCGACCGCCTCAGCCAGTAGGCGAAGCCCGCGAGAATGATGGCGAGGATTACCGGTGGAATTTGGAGCAGAAGGCCGGAAGTGCCATCGACGAGCGTTTCGAGGACTGTCGAGACGGCGTCGAAGAACCACTGAAAATAATCGGTGACGAAATCGAATATTGCCTTGCCGAATTGGCCGATTGGAATTTTCCAAGCGGTTATCAGCTTCGATACCGGATCCATCTGCGCCGTTCCCAGTGGTCAAGCTTCTCTTTGCTGCGAACGGCCGCCGGGATGGCGACCGTCCGAGCTGTGCCGGGTGGTGTATGCTTTTGCGACGTTCCCTATTTCGCGAGAGCAGCTTTGAGAGCGGCCGCCGCGTCCCCGCCGTCGAATGTCGTCACGCCTGCAAGCCAAGGTGTGGCGGCATCGGGATTCTTCTTCAGCCATTCGAGCGCGGTCGCCTTCGGATCGGCGCCGCTCTTCAAGACCGGATCCATCATCGCGCCTTCCATGGCGAGATTGAATTTCAGGTTTTTCAGGAGTTTGGCGACGTTGGGGCAGTCGTTTTCGTAGTTCGCGCGCACGTTGGTGCTGACGGTTGCGGCGCCGAAGCCTGAATCACCCATGCCATCGAGGTAATGGATTTTCATTTCGCCCATAACCGGATGCGGCGTCCAGCCGAGGAAAACGATCCATTTTTTCTTTTTCATGTCTTTTTCGGCTTCGGTCAGCATGCCCGCCTCCGAGCTTTCGACAAGCTCGAAGCCCTGCAGGTTGTTCTCGGGCTTGGAGATCATCGTGCTGATGATGCGGTTGCCGTCGTTGCCAGCTTCGATGCCGTAGATTTTGCCCTCGAACTGATCCTTGTGGGCGCCGAGATCCTTGAGGCTCTTGACGCCTGCGTCGGCGACGTAGTCGGGCACGACGAGGCCATAGCCCGCATTGTCGAGGTTGACGCCGAGCACTTCCACCGACTTGTCGTCGATATAAGGCTTGATGTCGGCTGTCATGCTCGGCATCCAGTTGCCGAGGAAAACATCGATGTCCTTGTTCTTCAGTGAGGCGTATGTGACCGGTACCGAGAGGGTTTTGACCTCGGGCTCGTAGCCCAATGCTTCGAGGATGTTGGCGGTGGTTCCGGTCGTTACCTGGATGTCAGTCCAGCCGACGTCGGCGAAGCGGACTTTTTTACAAGTTGCACTGTCTCCTGCGTGCGCCGTTGTTGCGGCGAGGACGAGGGCGAAAGCCGCCCCAATCGCAATGCGTGTCATGACAACTCCTGTTGTTGGCAATGCAGGCGATATTCACAACAGTCCGCTTACGGGGATCAAAAAGACGACCGCCCTTTGTCGGTTGCCTGTTGAAAGGCGCCACCCGGCTTGGGCGACCGCGTTAGCTAACAGCAGGCGCCCGCTATCCATTTTTGCAATTGCGACGCGATCTAGCGCTTACGCGCCTAGGACACACCCCTTTCTTTAAAGAGGTCGGTTCAATCCTCTGCAGTGCGAAAATCCTGATGTTTGGGATCTTCGCATCAAATGGAGGAGACGCGCGCGCGGCCGCTCGCTCGGCGCAGCGGCGGCGGAGCGCCAAATTCTGCCTTGTTGCCTTGAGGCTGGCGCTCGCTGCGGGGCGTCCGGCCGTAAAGGGCTCTGTAGGATTTGCTGAAATGGCATGTCGATTGGAAACCGCAGGAAATTGCGATCTGAGTAATCGACATTTGCGACTGCAAAAGGAGTTCGCGTGCCCTGCGAAGGCGGAGCTGCAGGTAATATTTGGTCGGTGTCGTATCGAGCGAGACCTGGAACATGCGCTGAACCTGGCGGAGGGATAGTCCAGCCAGCTTGGCGAGTTCGACCGCGGTCAGCGGCTCTTCGAAATTGGCTTCCATCAGTTCGGCGATGTCGACGAGGGCGCTATGGTTAAATCCAAGGCGTGCCGCCATCGGAATGTGCTGGCGATCGAAGCCGTCGCGAACGCGCTCAAGGATGAACTGGTTGGAGATGTCCGCAACCAAGGTTTTGCCGAAGGCGCTTTTGACGATGGTCAGCATCATGTCGGCGGGTGCGATGCCGCCGGTGCAGGTGATGCGATCGCGATCGATGACGAAAAGCTCTTCCTGGAACTGGACGCGCGAATGAAATTCACGCAGGCCGGCCATGTTTTCCCAGTGGACCGTGCAGCGGTAGCCGTCGAGAAGGCCCGATTTCACAAGGGCATAGGTTCCGGTGCAGAGTCCTCCGAGTACGACGCCGTCGTGCGCGATTCGGCGGAGCAGGCTCACGACCTTTTCATTGACGAATTTTTCGACGCTGGTGCCCCCGCAGACGAGCACCAAGTCGAGATCGCCTGCATCATCATAGGTTTTCGCATCGGCGAACGAGAGGCCATTGCTGCAAGACGTTGGCTTGCCGTCCAGCGTCAGGATGGTCCACGAATAATGCTGCTGGCCGCTCAACCGATTGGCCATTCGCAGGACCTCGATCGCGCTTGAGAGCGCGATCATGGTGTATTCGTTCAATGTCAGAAACCCGATCCGACGGATCGTGCTTAGTCGAGCCGGAACTTCATTCACGCAGCAAAGCTCCCGGATGCTCCGCAAATCAACTCGCGCTTTGAGCCCATCGGGCTGCGGCGGCGACCCGTGATCGAGTATGACCTCGAACAGAAGGCCGTCATAAAATCTTAGCACCCCGTCGTTTTTTGACAAGTTCCAGAAATTCAATTTCGTGCTGCGGAAATAAGCTTATTGTGCTGCAAAAGCAGGCGTCTTCCGCGCTTATGCATTCGATAGTGTTGGTCTTTTTGGCAGTGCCGCCCCTGTCGCGGCGGACAATATTCGCGTCGTATCTGACAATGCCTGCCGAATGCCGGAGCGGCATAGGGTTGACCTTCTTCGGTGCGCTCGGGCGGACCGCTGACGAGAGCAGCTCCGGGGTGCCGCGCTCCATGGCTGCCAGAGCAGATCCAAAGAGTGTGGGTGATGGCGCAGCTACTCCAGAACTACATCGGTGGCCGTTTCGTCGCTGCGGCCGACGGCGAGACCTTTGAAAATACCGATCCGGCGACCGGGGAACTTATTTCACGGGTGGAGATTGCGTTGGCGCCGGAGGTCGATGCGGCTCTCCACTCCGCGAAGGAAGGTCTGGCCCGCTGGTCGGGAATGTCCGGCGCCGAGCGCGGGCGCGTACTGAACAAAGCGGCGAGAATTCTGAGAGATCGCAATCGCGAACTCGCCGAGATCGAGGTTCGCGATACGGGAAAGCCGATTCAGGAGGCCGAGGTCGTCGACGTCGTCAGCGGCGCCGATTGCATCGAATATTTCGCGGGCGTCGCGGCAACGCTGCATGGCGAGCAGATCGCACTCAACAATGCTTTTGTTTACACGCGTCGCGAACCGATCGGGATTTGTGTCGGCATCGGATCCTGGAACTATCCGATTCAGATCGCATGCTGGAAGTCCGCTCCAGCACTCGCGTGCGGCAATGCTATGATTTTCAAGACCTCAGAGATGACGCCGACTACGTCGGTGAGACTTGCTGAGATCTACTCGGAGGCCGGTCTTCCGGACGGCGTATTCAACGTCCTGCATGGCGATGCCCGCACCGGGGCGATGCTGACGACCGACCCACGCGTTGCCAAGATTTCGCTGACGGGGTCGGTTGGCACGGGCAAAAAGATCGTCGCCGCCGCGGCTGCGACCCTTAAACGGACCACGATGGAACTCAGCGGCAAGTCGGCCCTGCTGGTATTCGCTGACGCCGATCTTCGCCAGGCTGTTTCGGCGGCGATGCTCGGCAATTTCTATACGCAGGGTGAAATCTGTACGAACTGTACGCGGGTCTTCGTGCATGACGACATCTACGACGCATTCATCGACATGGTGGTCGAGCGGACGAAGAAGCTTCGCATCGGGCTGCCGCTGGAGCCAGAAACGCAAGTCGGAGCGCTGATCTCGCGGCCTCATCTGGAGCGGGTTTTGGGATTTATCGCTGCGGGAAAATCGGACGGCGCGCGGCTTTGTTATGGCGGTGAACGGATCGACGAGGCTCCACTCAATCGCGGCAATTACATTCGGCCGGCCGTTTTTGCCGACTGCACCGACGAGATGAGCATCGTCCGGGAGGAGATTTTCGGGCCTGTCATGTCGGTGTTGAGGTTTCGTGACGAGGACGAGGTGATCGCGCGAGCGAACGCCACGCGGTTCGGCTTGGCGGCGGGGCTGTTCACTCGCGATCTGGCGCGGGCGCATCGGGTTGCGGCGCGGCTCGAAGCCGGCATCTGCTGGATCAACAACTACAACGTCACGCCCGTCGAGATGCCGTTCGGCGGCATCAAGGAATTGGGCTTCGGGCACGAGAACGGTCAGGCAGCCGTCGAGCACTACACGCAATTGAAGAGCGTCTATGTCGAGCTTGGCGACGTGCAGTGCCCATATGAATGAGACAGCCTTTCGCTGAGCCAGCAGAACTGAGGTCATCAGAGCGATGAGCAGCAGCCAAGAGTACGACTACATCATCGTTGGTGCCGGTTCGGCGGGTTGCGTGCTGGCAAACCGTCTTTCTGAGGATTCCGGTGTGCGCGTCCTCGTACTCGAAGCCGGGCCGCAAGATCGCAGCATTTTCATTCATATGCCGTCGGCGTTCGCCTATCCGCTGGCGGGCACGAAATACAACTGGTGGTATGAATCCGAGCCAGAGCCCTATCTCAATAACCGGCGAATGTATTGTCCTCGCGGAAAAGTGGTTGGCGGGTCGTCGTCGATCAACGGCATGATCTATATCCGCGGACATGCTTTCGATTATGACGCCTGGGCGCGCCGGCAGGGGCTGGAAAACTGGAATTATTTTCACTGTCTTCCCTATTTCAGGAAAGCTGAGACGCGTCTCAAGGGCGGCGACAAATATCGCGGCGATTCCGGTCCGCTCTACGTCACGACGGCGCCGTGCACGAACCCGCTGTACGACACCTTCATCGAGGCTGGGCGGCAGGCTGGCTACCCGGTGACCGAGGATATGAACGGTTACCAGCAAGAAGGCCTCGGCCGCATGGACATGACGGTCTACAAGGGCCGACGGTGGAGTGCAGCGCAGGCTTTCCTGAGGCCGGCTCAGAAACGCGGCGGAGTAGACCTGAAGGCAAAGACGCTCGTCACGCGTGTTCTGTTTGAGGGACGCCGCGCGGTCGGAGTTGAATTCGGCCACGGCGGCCAGCTTCAGACGGCGCGGGCAACGCGCGAAGTGATTGTGAGCGGAGGGGCGATCAACTCACCGCAAATTTTGATGCTGTCGGGTATAGGCAATGCCGACGAACTGAAAAAGCACGGCATTCCCGTTGTGCAGGACCTGCCAGGCGTCGGCGAGAATTTGCAGGATCACATCGAAGCCTATGTCCAGTACGAATGCACCAAGCCGGTTTCGATCTATAGCGCGAACAATCCGCTGGCGAAGCTCAGGATCGGTATCGAGTGGATCCTGACCGGAAAGGGCCTCGGCGCCACCAATCATTTTGAATCGGGCGGGTTCATTCGCAGCGAAGCGGGCGTCCTGCATCCGGATCTGCAATACCATTTCTTTCCGATGGCGATCAGCTACGACGGAACGTCGGCGGCCAAGGGACACGGCTTCCAGGCGCACATCGGGCCGATGCGGCCGACGAGCCGAGGATATGTCAAGCTCAAGTCGGCTGATCCCCGCGAGTATCCGCGGGTGCTCTTCAACTACATGCAGACCGAGCAGGACCGGAAAGAGATGCGCGCGGGCATCCGTTTGACGCGTGAGATTTTTGCGCAGAAAGCGTTCGATCAATATCGCGGCGCGGAACTCGCTCCCGGCCCGAGCGAGACGGGCGACGATGCCATCGATGCGTTCATTCGGGCGAAGGCCGAGAGCGCCTACCATCCTTCCTGTTCCTGCCGGATGGGTACGGATGAGATGGCCGTCGTGGACGGTTCCGGACGGGTCTATGGCGTGGAGGCGTTGCGTGTGGTCGATGCGTCGATCATGCCGGACGTAGTCAGCGGCAATCTCAACGTTCCCACTATCATGATGGCGGAGAAGCTGGCTGATGCGATCCGTGGCCGGCCGCCGCTGCCTGCGGAAGACGTGCCCGTTTGGTTCAACCCGAACTATCAGACGCGGCAGCGGTAACCGCTACTTCTTCGAGTCCATCGCGAACGGTGACGCCACGCCCGTCTGTTTCAAAAGCAGCACGAATGGGATGAGGACCAAGAAGCTCAAGGTGACGAAGCCAAAGGCTTCGATGAAGCCGATCATCGTGGATTGGCGGTGCAGCTCCAAGCTCAGGATCTGTTGGATGGTCGGATCGGATGGCGCCAGTCCGGTCGAGTTGAGCCAAGATTGGAGCGCGGGATTATATGGATCGATCCCGGCTCTCAGAGTCTGAAGATTTTCCTGCGTCACGCGCGTCAGAATCGTGGCGCCCATCGCAATGCCGAGTGAGCCGCCGATGGTTCGGGCGATGTTGAAGATGCTAGCTGCCTGATCCGAGGCGTCCTTCGGCAAAGTTTGATAAGCGAGGGTGGAGAGCGGCACGAAGATCATACCCATGCCGATGCCTTGCACGATGCTGGGTGCGATGATCCAGAAGCGATCGACGTCGAGGTTATAGCCGGTCGTGACATAGGTTCCCGCGGCAGACAGCGTCAGGCCGAAGAAGACGAGCCATCGAGAATCGATGTGCTGGATCAGCGTCGCGACGACGATCATGCCGACTGCGACTGCGATGCCGCGCGGTGCCATCACCAGCCCGGCGGTGCTGGCGGGATAGCCCAGCAAATGTTCGAGGAACAGTGGTTGCAGCGCGATCGTGCTCAGCATCCCGACGCCGAACGCCATAATCAGGAACGTCGATGTCGCGAGGTTGCGATCTTTCAAGAGATTGAGCTTCAGAATTGCGTCTGGTCGGTTGAAGCTTCGGACCGTGAATGCCGTCAGGCAGATGAAGGACACGACGGCCAGACCGACGATCAGCTGGGAGCTGAACCAACCTTCGCTGTTTCCGCGGTCGAGCAGCATCTGCAGGCTGCCGAAGCCAACCGCGAGCATCAGCGCGCCGATCCAGTCGAACGCGGCGCCGGAAAAGGGCGAACGTTCGATGTAGGCAGCGATAAGAAAAAGATTGATGATACCGATCGGCAGGTTGACGTAGAACACCCATTGCCAGCCGAGGTGGTCGGTGATGAAGCCGCCGACGGTCGGGCCCATGATGGGGCCAAGCAGAACGCCGATGCCCCAAATCGCCATTGCCTTGCCGCGCTTTTCAGGTTCGAAGCTGTCGACCATCGTCGCTTGCGACAGTGGAACGACGCTAGCTCCGAATGCGCCTTGAAGCAGGCGGAAGATCACCATTTGCAGAAGCGAATGTGCCTGGCCGCACAGTACCGAGGCGATGACGAAGCCTGCGACGCTGACCGTCAGAACGCGTTTTCGTCCGAAGCGTTCGGCGAGAAAGCCGCTCATCGGGATGACGATGGCTTCGGCGACGATATAGGACGTCAAGACCCATGTGATCTGGTCGGGGGTCGCGCCGAGCGTGCCCATCATGTCGGGAAGGGCGACGTTGACGATGGTCATGTCGAGGATGACCATCAAGACCGCCAGAAGAACGGCGATCGAACTCAGAATTTTTTGCGGGCTCAAGGACGTGTGGGCGGGCGGCGCCGCAGGCCCGCTACTTCCCGCCACTGTCCGCTCCGTTCGACGTGGTATCGATGGTGACAGAGGCCGATGCGCCGACGCCGAGGGGAGGATCGTCCGGCTGAAGCGTTAGAGCTATCCGGACGGGGAAACGCTGCACCACTTTGACCCAGCTGCCGGTCGCGTTCTCGGACGGCATGAGCGAGAACGACGAGGCGCTGGCACGGCTCACAGCTTCGACCTTGCCAGTCAACTTGCGAGAGGGGTCGCTGTCCAGCCAAACGGACGCGGGCTGGCCCGGCTTGATGCGTGCGAGGTCGGTTTCCTTGAAGTTGGCGTCAACCCACCAGGTCGAAGTATCGACGAGCGGGAACAACGGCGTGCCGGCCTTGGCGACTTCGCCGGGACGAATACGGACTTTACCGACTGTGCCGTCGATGGGTGCTTTGATGGTCGCGTGCTGCAGATCGGCGTGTGCCTTCGCGACTTCGACATTCAGCTGTTCGATAGAGTTCTTCAGCGCCGCTGCCTGGGCGCCGGTGGCCTGGGCTGCCTGCTGCTGCGCGAGATCCCGTTTTAGCTCTGCAACTTTGACTTCGCCCTGGAACGGCAATGGATTGAGTTCGACGAGAACGTCTCCCGCCTCTACGGCCGAGTATTCCTTGACGTTGACCTCAGTGATGACGCTGGTCACCAGAGGTGTAATTTGAATGATGTTCGCTGCGACCTGAGCGTTATCGGTCGAGGGGTAAAGCGTCTCGTGACGCCAATAGGCATAGCCGGCCGCGATGACTGCGAGGACCGCCAATGCGCCGAAAATCGCAAAGCCTTGTTTCGACAGCAGCGCCTTTGCCTGAGAGGGCGCCGGTGCAACCTGCGAGCCATTGGCCGGGGATTTTCGGTCTTGCAATCGCTCCTGCAACTGCTTTTTCCGGGTGTTCGAAGGCTGCAACTGTTATCGTCCTTTGAAGATTGCCATGAACGGAAGCGATCCGGTAATGGGCGAAATGTACGCGTGCGGTCCGACGCTCCAAACATGGTATACGGCGGTTGGCTTATTGATGGGTCTGAGCAGCCATCTCGCGGGAAGACCCCGGCCCGACATGGTGCGCAATGGAAGCAATCGAGCCCCCTCTATAGGCTGTTTTAGGTTTTGTCACCCATGCGTCCGGCTGTCCGGTGATGGCAGGCGAACGGCCGGAGGGAGATTAAAGACGACTGCCGTGATTGCGACGTGCGGGGTATGAGCCGAGGGTTCCGCGCCAATCAAACGTTAACGGCAACGCCGAGAAGTTTTGGGTAGGAAATCCGGCGGGTTCCCAGAGTCTGTGGAAGTAATGTCTTCGATACAAAGACTGCGCGACTTTTAACAGATCACGAGGGATTGGGGGCGCAATATCCCCCCAAACTTAAAATTCAATTTTCATAGCTTTCTGCGACCTCAAGGGACCGCCGCGCCGTGAATGGTTCGAAAGGACTGGAGCAAGCCGAGGCATCTTACGCGCATCTGATCGCTCAATACGCGAAGAAGGCGCAAGTGCCTGATGATACCGAAAGGCGATTGGCGGCGCTGGTCCGCGTCGAGCCGATGGGGGAACTGAAGACAAAGAACCAGAGGCCGTTTTTCGTCGGCCGGTCAATTTCCGACGACAAAATAACGTATCGGGTTTTCCAAACGGAGTTGTCTGCGATCGTCAGTGAGAATGCCATTGGGTTCTGCGAGATCGGGAAAGCCGCAAACGGCATCTACGTCATAGACAATGCCGAAGTGGTGCGATCCCATCAGAGGCGGGGCATCGCGACAGCCGTCTACGATCTCATCGCTTCGGACATGTCGAAAATTGGCGGCATCCTATGGCCGGTGTCGCCGAAAAAGATGACGGAAGCGGAATTCAAAGTCTGGTGGCGACGTTCTCCGGCACTCGTTTTCTATTATCCGCATCGCTATCGCCTCGGGCTTGATCCGCGGCCGGAGTTCGAACAATTGTTCGACGAGGCAATGAGCGTCTCGTTCCGGCAGGGATTTCTCGCCCGGATTTCGACGATGCTATCGCGTGCATTGCGGTCGGCAGGCGCCGTCTTCGCCAAAGCTGACAAGAGCTAATGGAGTGCCGCAGCGGTTATTGGGTCCGGCGCTGCACGCAGGTCAGATACCACTCGGCGGCGTTGACGGCATCCCGCACCTTGCTGGAAATCACGCACCGGCGCTGCAATTCGCTTTCGGCAAATTGCAACGCGTCGTGAAGCTGCTCGATCACTCTTAGAGCCGCCATGTCGTCTGCAAGACGCTCGTGCGCATTCATGTCTCTTCTCCCAACCCGTACAGTCAGGACGCAATAGCGCTCTCGCGGCAATTTCATGGAATATTTTGCCGGCGCAGAGGTTTTTTAGGTTCTGAGAGGGCAGGCCACGATAAATGTGACGATGCGCCGGCCCAGGATCAGTTCCTGGGCGCGGCTTGCGATGGTTGCGGAGACCCAAAGTCGGGCCTTCACCACCAGCCAAAGAACGACTTCTGGCGCGGATACATTTGGCGGCGCCCATAGCGATCGTAGCCGTAATAGAAATCGTCGGCGCTATCGCTCATGAAGTTGTCGCCGCGGAAGAATTGCTTCGGTCGCTTCTTGATGCCGCCTTGCGGCTCGGTGCTGATCAAGACCACGAAGTCGGTTGCTTTGCCGGTTTCCTTGCTGGCGGGCTCATCGGAAACGATGAGCGATGTGCCGGGCCATACGGCGCTCGACAACTTGGCGGCGACGTCCGGAGAAATGGTGATGCGATCGAGCGCGGCGCCGGCTTCGCCGACGTCGGTGAGGGGAGGCGAGTCAGCGTCGCTCAGCCGCTGGCGCCGGTCGTCGTTGAAAGCATAATCCTTGTCACGGTGCTCAAGCGAAACGGCTGTCCAGCGAACGTTCTTACCGCCGTCGGTATAGTTCACGGCCGTGAACACGTGGGTTCCGATTGGTTTCTCGGGATCGGCGATCGTCACCGGAGCGTCAAACACCGGCTCGTGCCCCTGCCGAACGTAAAGGCGCTGGCTCTTCAAGCTAATGAAAATCGAGAGGGGAAGCGTTTTGCGCTTGGCGCCGTTGAGAGCAGCGACGGCGGCGTCGCGAGCGGCCAGCGCCGGCGCTGCAACGTCCGTTGCCTTTTGTAGCTCGGCTTCCGCGGCTTTGAGGGCATCTGACGCGGCAGCGAGTTTCGCTGAAGCGTTGTCGGCGGCTTTCGCCGCCCGAGCTTTCTCGTCCGACCAGCGTTTTTTGGCTTTGTCGGATTTGGCGTCGGCGAGGCTCTTGTCGATGTTGGCAACGCGCTTGTCGGCGGCCGTTTTGGCGGCTTCGGCTTTACGAACTCCCTTCGCCGCTCTATCGCGCGGCTCCTTTTTGTCGGCGATGAGTTGTTCCATCTCCTTGGCTTGGTCGATAGCGGCGTCGGCCAGGATCTGCTTGCCATCGGCAAGAGACTTCAAGGCGTTGAACTCGGCCTGGCGGGCCGGCCAATTGCGAAGGTCGGGGGTAAAGGCGCTCGTTGACGTGTCATCGTCCTGGTATGGGTCCTGGTACGACATCGGAATGGCGACAGCCGACTGCGTAGCCTGAAGCGGTGTCGGCTTCATCAGCAGCGGATGGGAAATCTCCGCGGGTGCCGTATCGTCATATGCAACGATGACGCGCATGCCGATTTTTGTCTGCGGGAAGAGGCGCTGGGCGAAGCTGTCCGGCATGCGAACGCAACCGTGCGAAGCGGGATAGCCGGGAAGCTGGCCGGCATGAAGAGCGACGCCGGACCACGTCAGCCGCTGCATGAAGGGCATCGACGCGTCGTCGTAGAGGTTCGAGTAGTGTTCTTCCTCTTTCTGGAGGACGCTGTAGACGCCGACCGGCGTTTCATAGCCCGTCCGCCCGCTCGAGACGCGCGCGGTCGAGGTGCCGCCGTTCGCGTCGTAGATCGTAACGCGCTGATCTTTGATCGACACGATCGCCATTACCGGCGAGCCGGCTAGGGTGTCCTGAGGGGTGTCTTCAATGTCGCGCGGCCGACGCTTGCCCGCTTCGGCGGTGTCCAGGGCCGCGCTCAATGCCATGACCGCGAGTGCGAACGTCGCTATCCGGGAGAGCAGTTGCTGACGCTCAAGATGCAAACTGAACATTTTTCAGACCTTAGAAGTGCCGCCGACGCGGGAAAACAGAGAGTTACAGCGTAGTCTGAATGTGGTTGCGTATTACTTAGCGCATGTTCCGAGTTCGCTGTCTTCCTTGATCTGTGTGGCGCGAAAACAGCAGCTTCAGAAGGTTAACGCATAATCAAGACCATCGGTGGGCCGGAACGAAAATCCGCGCCGGCGAGGCTTGCATCTCGATTTGGCACGGGGGGCAACGGCTTTTTGACCGTGGATCCGCGGAGCTGCCAGCTTCGCTCGCATCGATATGCGCCGATGGCATTTTGTTTACCAGGGCCTCACTTCCTTGGCGGTATGCCTTCGTTCGAGATTTGCTGAGTACGCGGTTTCGGTGATGGTTGAGAAGTCGGGGTCCGCCCAATCGATATTCAATGAAGGATCGTCGATGCACGCGGAAGCCAGGCGGGCGTGGGCACGATCCCTGTTTTTTGACCGACTTGGGAATGCCTCAAGGCCCAAACTCCTTTTAGCGGTAGCGGGTGCCGACGCACTGGCGGTCATGGTCGCGTGGCCGCTTGCCGATCTTTTCGCCGGCGATCCCGTCAGTCTTACATGGACGAGCATTGGGACGACCGGAATCGTCGGGATCCTGATGATCGCCGTTCTTCGCTCGCAATGGTCTTATACGATCCCATCGCTCCGAAAGTTCGCATCACAGGTCGTCAAGGTCCTCATTTCGGTCGGTGTGGTCGCTCTTGGGATTTCGGGCATCCTCTTCTTTTTTGGTGACGCTGCGGTCGCGCCACGCAAGGTTGCGGCCTGGATGGAACTATCGGCATTGCTTATGTGCCTCGTCCGTTTTGTTGCGGCCGAGATCGTTCGCAAATTGACGCGTGCCGGAGTGCTTGTCCGGCGCACGGTTATCGTCGGCGGCGGAAAAGAGGCCGAAGGTCTTATTCGCGAACTTAGGGCAGATGGCGAAAATCATTTGAAGATCTTGGGCGTTTTCGATGATCGGCGCGGAGACAGGTCGGCGGGAGATTTCGGCGGCGTTGCCCGACTCGGGACCTTCGAAGGACTGACGGACTTCTGTCGTAAATCCAGAGTGGACCTTTTGATCGTGACGGTGCCGGCGCGGGCAGAAGAACGCCTGATGCAGATCCTGGAAAAGCTTTTCACGCTGCAAGTCGACGTGCGGATCTCCGCGCTCAACTCAAAGCTGCGTATCAATTCGCGTGCTTACAGCTTCATCGGTCGCGTGCCGATGCTGGCCGCGATGGATAAACCTCTGGGCGATTGGGACCACCTGCTGAAGAGCGTCGAGGATCGCCTGCTTGGGGCGCTGCTGCTGTTGCTGGTGTCGCCTATTATGGCGATCGTTGCGATTGCTATTCGCCTGGAAAGCAATGGTCCGGTCTTCTTTCGGCAGAAGCGCTATGGCTTCGACAACGAGCTGATCGAAGTTTTGAAATTTCGCTCGATGTATGTCGATCGAGAGGATGCAACGGCGAGCAAGCTCGTCACCCGGGATGATCCTCGCGTGACGCGGGTCGGCCGCATCATCCGGCGCGCCAGCATCGATGAACTGCCTCAGCTGCTCAATGTCGTGCAGGGACAAATGTCGTTAGTAGGACCGCGTCCGCACGCAACGGGGGCGCGGGCTCATCGCGATCTTTACGAGAATGTCGTGCAGGGCTATTTCGCACGTCACCGCATGAAGCCGGGCGTCACAGGCTGGGCTCAGATCAATGGATGGCGCGGCGAGACGGATACACACGAAAAGCTCGAAAGACGCGTCGAGCACGATCTGTACTACATCGATCATTGGTCTGTGTGGTTCGATCTTTATATCATCGCGATGACTCCGATCTCGCTTCTGACGGGCAAGAACGCCTATTAACGGCCTTTCCGCGCTTCGACCTTATGGCCGACATGAATTTGGGCCGAGGCGATGATAAGCGTCCAGTAGGTAGGCAGCCGGGGAAACTCGGAGGTGGCTTGGCGGAAAAATTCCTGTTTGCTAGGGTCATCAGGCGTCGTGCGATCGTGCCGCGCTCGTTCCTGCGGGAGTTTCGCATTTTTACATTCATTAGACACGGCTGGGCGGCGATCAAAATTTTCACGCAGGCCGCTGCCTGTGCCGTTGCTTTTGCGGCGGTAGCCCAGGCTCAGGAAGGTCCTCCGGTCGACACGGCGCTTGTCGTTTCCGTTGACGTCTCGAATTCCGTCGATGAAGGCCGCTACAAACTGCAGATGGAAGGAATTGCGAAGGCGCTCGAGGATCCGGGCGTGATCGACGCCATCACCGGTGGTTCTGCCGGGGGCATTCTTTTTTCGATGGTGACGTGGGCTGATACGCCGTCGTTCGTCATCCCGTGGATCAGAATTGCGAACAAAGCGGATGCGTTGGCCGCCGCAAAGCGCGTGCGTTCGCTGCCGCAGCAAGGCGGCGAATTCACGTGCATGACGCGCATGCTCCGCTCGGCAAACGACAAGATCGTTCCTCAGATTCCGGCGAAGGCCGCGCGCGTCATTATCGATGTTTCAGGAGACGGCCCCGACAACTGTAACGCCGAAGAGCCGATCGACAAGGTTCGCGGGGAACTCGTCAGCAATGGTGTTACGATCAACGGACTCCCGATCCTGCTCGACACGCCGGAAGATTCGGCACTGCTTCCGAAGGCCGTTCCAGGCGGTAAGCCTCCCCTCGAGCAATGGTACCGCGAACACGTCATGGGCGGACCAAGCAGCTTTGTGCTGCCAGCCCAAGGGTACGGCGATTTCGAGCGAGCGATCCGCCAGAAGTTCGTGATTGAAGTCAGCGGTCTCGAGCCGGAGCGCTATTCACTCGCGACGTCCGGGAGATAAGCGGAAGCTCTAGCCTGCTAGATCTTCTCTTCGCTTGCCGATCCACATCGCCAGCGCCGCACCTGCCAACCGGGATGTTCCTCCGCCCATCTTGCGAAGTGCGGTGGGGCCTGCACCATGCAGGTCATCGCGTCGATGTCGGCATCGATCGGAATTTTGTAGTCGCGGCAGACATTCGGGTCGGCTGTCATGCAGGCGGAGAGAATGATCGCGATCATGAACTTCAAATCCCGGAGAGCGGATTGCTACAACGTTATCATATAGCGACGTTGCGCTCCGGGACTTTGTTTCACGCTTGGCCGCGCAAAAAATTGTCCGTTGCGGTTTTCTAAGCGGCGGGAAGGAGGATTTCGCCCCGGCCGATGGTAGCCGTGTCGCCGCCAATCTTTTGAACAAACAACGGCATAGGCTTTGGCGCCAGGTCGCCGAGCGTTGATTTGAGATAACGGGCGATGACGCGGACGATCACGAGATCGTGTTTGCCGCAATCGACGAACGTCGGTAGCAGGCTCTCGACGCTCGGACCAATGAGTGTTCCGCGTCGCATCATGAGGCCTGGCTCGGCGCCGAAGCCGCCTTCGGCCCAGATCGTGCCGCCAATCATGCGTGAACCCGCGCCGGTGCCGGTCTTGCCACGGACGACGATGGTGCCGCGACGCATCTTGTCGCCTGCACGGGCGCCGATGTTGCCCCCGACCCAGACGGTGCCACCGAGCAATCCGAAGCGATCGCCGGTTGCGACGCCGCCGATATTATCGCCCGCGTTGCCAGATACCTGGATGAAACCGCCTGTCGCGCCAGAGGCGAGGAAGTCGCCTGCGTTGCCACGAATTTCGAGTTTGCCTCCTGACATGGAGCGGGCGGCGAAAGCTCCGACGTCGCCGACGACGCGGATGGTGCCGCTATCGAGGCCGCCGCCGACGAAGTCGATGGCCGGAGTTCCGCCTTCGATCGTGAGCGTGTCGCCTGAGCTCCCTGAGATGTCGAAAGCATCACCAAGTGCAATGCCGCCCTTTTCGATCCCGACATTGAGGTTGGCGGTCTCGTGCGACGAGAGCGCGGCGAGTTTCGATGGCGTTATGCCGGCCAGCGTGATCCGTTCCGTTGCGGGCGCCTTGAAGCGCAGCGTGATGCCGCTCATCAGATCAGATCCTTCAGATGATAGTGGTGCTGTCCGAGCTTGCCGCCATAGTTGCCGGCGGTGATCCTGGTGACGCCGCGACTGGCGCCGACGTCCGTCACGGCTTTAAGCCCCACGCGCATCGCATCGGCGACGGCTTTTGAGGTCAGGCCGTCGATAACGATTTCGAGAACGGCCAGCGTGTCCGGCGACACTTCGCTTTTTTTGATGGTGCCTCGAAGCGTCGGGCAGAATGCATCGTTGGTGGAGGCGAACATGCCGGTATATTTGGCGCCGACTTTCGAGCCAGAGCGGACGATGCCCCCCGGGAACGGCGTAATGACGTCATCGACCTTCGCGATCGCGGCGACGGCGTCTTCGGCGGTTTCGAGCAAGCCCTTGCGATCCCGGCCCACGATTAGCATGTTGCCGCCGCCGACGGCGTCGGTCGTGATGCCGGTTTCTTCTTCGACGACGAACTCGCCGTCCATGACCGGGACGCGCCAATAGCGGCTATCGCCGAGCTTCTTGGCTGTCTGGTAGCCGTCACCGAAGAGGCGTGGCCCCTTGCCGAGGGCGGTCGTCTTGTCCGACTTCAGACCGGAATAACAGGCCGAGCCGGGGCTCGTCAGCACGCACTGGCCAATGCGGTTGCGGATCTGCGGAACGAGAGCGTCAGGCGAAAAACCGAAGATCAGGATGCGGACCCCGGGGCGCCCATCGGGCGTCTCGTCGGGCGATAATTCCTTATCGATGCCGCATTCGGCGCCGCAGCCGATAACGGATGTTCCGAAGCCGGTTGCGACGGTGGCTGCGATGAGCGCCCATTTCAGAGTATCGGCGGTGATGATGATGCCGGTGCCCGTCATGCCGAAGGCTTCGGCGAACGTGTCATCGATCGTGATGCCGTTGACCGTCTTGCTCATGCTGCGCGTGCCCCGGTCGGTTGAATGATCAGCGAGCCACGGCCGCCGTTGATGATCTCTTCATCGGAGAGGCGGAAGTTGTCCATGCGGATCGTGTGATAATCGTCGAAGTAGGGTTTCAAGGATTTTTCGATGCTGTGATCGTATGTGGGTCGGGCAACGTGGGTCGCACCGTTGACGACTTTGATGATCTTGCCGTTGCGCACGATCAACTCGCCGTTCTTGAAGAGCAGTTCGGGCGTCGTGAACATCGCCTCGCGATCAGGATTGTCGTCATAGACTGTGATGTCTGCCCAGGCGCCGATGCCGAGATGGCCGCGGTCCTTGAGGCCGAGGCTGCGTGCAGGCCCGGCGCGGGTCATGATGGCGATTTCGTAGAGCGAGTATTCGCGATCGAGTGACGCCAGGGTCGAATACTTGAGGGCGTCCGGATTGATCTTCTGCATCATGTCGTTGCGGAAGGCCTTGTCCATCAGCAGTCGGATCAGGTGCGGATACCAAGTGAAAGGTCCGCCGTTCGGATGGTCGGTCGTCAGGAACAGTCGCCAGGGATCGTTGATCAGAAGGAAAAGTTCCAGTCCGATCGCCCATTGGAGCGCGTTGACAAAGCTCTTGTCGCGATACTTGAACGGAACGACACCGCAGCCGGCGTCGCATTCGATGTCCATCACGACCCATTTCTTAGGTGTCGCTGAGCGCGAGGTCACGAACTGGCGCATCGAGTCGCCGGATGCCGTGCACGTCTGCCCGAACATCACCTGGCCGACATCGCACGAGACGTTTTTGTGCGTGTTGACGGCTTCGGCGACCTGGGCGCCGGCGGAAGAGAATTTCAGATCGCCTTCGGTGCCGTAGCTGTGGAACTGGATGTGAGTCAGATGGATCGGGAGTCCTTCCGATCCTTTGATGGTCGCCAGCGTCGTTTCATACCCGCCCGGTACGCCGAGGTTGCAGCCGTGAATGTGGAGCGGATGGACGACGCCGAGTTCCTTTAGTCCGCGCGCGAGCGTGACGATGATGTCGCGCGGAGTGACACCGTAATAGGTATGCTTCTCATCGAGGTCGAGCTTGCGCTGATTGAACTTGAAGGCGCTGATGCCGCCGGGGTTCACGACCTTCACCGCGATCGCCTGCGCGGCGTGCATGGTCCAGGCGATGTAATCCTTGATGGCAGAGAAGTCCTTCTTGCCAGCGAGCTGGCGCAGGAAGAAATCGTCCGAGCCGAGCATGACAAACGCGCCCTTGTCGATGATCGAGGTATCGGCCATCTCCATGTGCGCCTGCCGGGCATTCGCGGGCAGCATCGCGGGCTCGAAAGCGGCGGTATAGCCCATCTCGGCATAGCGGTAGCCGGTCAGCATCGTCGAGGGGACCGCGTGGCCGACGCCGGCACGCGTGATGTCGGTGCGGGCGACCGTATCGTGCATGTGATCTTCGGGCAGCATCATACGCGCGATGGTCATCTTGCCGCCGCCGATGTGCGAATGCGGGTCGATGCCACCGGCCATGATCACCTTGCCGTGGACCGGATATTCATGGGCGACTTTGGCGTTGGGATCGGGCGAAACGATGCGGCCGTCCTCGATGAAGATATCGCGGACCTCGCCATCGATCCCGTTCGCGGGATCGTAGATTTTGCCGCCAGTGAGCTTGATGAGCATTCTCGATCTCGGAATTTGGCCTAGAGGGCAGCTTCGATTTTTTCGAGCACGTCGGCGGCGCTGGGTAGCGACGACGGGCGAAGTTTTTTCAACGGCAGCGAGACGACGTTGTCGACGCGGACCATGGTGCCTGCATGATCGATGCCGGGTGTGCCGACGGGAATGTAGACCTTCGGGGGGCGCGAGGGTTTGATACCCGGCGCGGCGATGAAGATCGTCGGCGCATCGGTATCAGGCTCCTTGATGTCGGGAGAGAACGAGGAAAGCCAAAGCAAGAGATCGCTTTCCTTTGCCGCCAGCAAACGGTTGGCCGCATAGCGCTCTGGATCATAGTCGGGCTTGCCGGACGCGAACGAGACACGAAGCGGGAAGCCGGATTGCCAGCTGCAGACTGCGCCGGCCGATGTCGCGCCGTCGTTGCCGCCGAGTGAGAGGCCGGCGAAGCGCGAGGTCAGGTTGATCTCTTTGACGAACTCGGAGATCGCCTGGACGGTCAGGTCGGCGTTGGCGAACGACAGGCTCGGCGGCGCCCAGACGATGACGCCATAGCTTGCGGCTTTGCAGCGGGCCAGGAGATCTTCGACAGCCGCGCGTGGCAGGCCGCCGATGGTGTCGCCGGAAATGGTCGCGCCCTTGTTGAGCGCGCGCATTGCGTCGAGGATTTCGCCGATGCGGTCAACGTTGACAGGGAGCGTGAGGACTTCGCCGATGCGTTTGCCCACGACGGCGGAGCGATCGAGCTTATCGCCGAGAAACACGATCGTTCGCTTCGGCGGATTATCCGAGAACATCGAGGCTTCATTGCAAACGACGCGTTCGAAAAAGCGCGGATGCAACTTGTGGATGTCGGTGCCGGCGACAATGAAAAGATCGGCGCGGTTGCGCGCTTCTGTGAGCGTCGTCAAAACCCAGCCTGTGCTTTGGAGCACCCGGAAGTTGCGATACTGGCCTTCGCTCAGAGCATGATCGACGATGCCGCCGCCTTTTTCGGCCAGCGCGAGCACGGCGCGAATGCCATCGACGTCGGTGCCGAGACCACCAAAGACCGGGAGGCGGCTGTTCTTGATCAACCGGGCCGCAGCGGCGACGGCGTCATCGAGGGAAACATCCTTGCCGTCGACTTGGGGCTTCGGCTCGCTGAGGGGGCGCTCGAAACCTGCAACGGACTTTGCGCAACCGTTCTTGAGAACTTTCAGTCCGTCACCGGAAGGGCCGATTTCGAGATCATCGCATAAGATGCCGCAAAACGGGCAGGTAACGTTCTCATAGTGGTTGGTGCCGTTCCTCGACTTTTGGGATTCCAAATCCGGCTCCTCATGGATCCTTGGCCTCGCGACCGCGGGATTCGACCAAAGTATGCGCGCAGGTAAAACAACGTTACACGGGCGGTCAAGCTCGGCGAATGGTCAGTTCAAATGCGACACATTTTGCCGTCTTTTCGTGGAGAATGAACCTGCCTAATGTCCCCCCGCTCGCCGCAAGGCGCCGGGTCCGCCCGTGCGTTAGAAATCTCCGGAGGAAATTATGTTGAAACGCTTGGTGATCGCCGCGACGGTCGTCGGCCTCGTGCCGCTGTCGTTGTGCAGTGCGGCTTGGGCTCATGGACCCAGCCGCCAGAAAGTGTCCGAAACGATCGAGATTAACGCGCCGGTCGATAAAGTCTGGAAGGTCGTCGGCAATTTCCAGGATGCGAGCTGGATCCCGGTGGTGGCTAAGACCGAGGGCAAGGGCGGAAACGACATCAACGCCACGCGGACACTCACGCTCAAGAACGGCGGCGTGATCGAAGAGCAGCTCGATAAGTACGAGCCCGACGATCACATGTATGCCTACGAGATCACCAAAGTCGATGTGAAGGTGTTTCCGGTCAACGATTATTCATCGCACATCACCGTCGAAGCCAGTGGCGACAACAAATCGACGGTCACCTGGTGGGGCGGGTTTTATCGCGGCTACATGCTGAACGATCCGCCGCCGGATCTGACGGATGAAGTGGCCTTGAAGGCGGTCACCGGTCTCTACAAGGCCAGTCTCGAGAACCTGAAAAAGAAGATCGAAGGCGGGAACTGAGTGCGCGGAAACCCGCGACAGCAGCGCATTCTGAATCTCGGGTTCGGCCTTCTCACGCTCTGTGCGATGGCCGTTCCCGCGATTGCCCACGAAGCGCTGCTGACGGACCAGCCGTCGGACACTCTTTCGTTCGTCGATCTCGATACGATGAAGGAAAGCGGTCGGATCGCGGTCACCGGCAAGCCAGCCGGGATCGCGCTTTCGCGCGATAAGGCGACTGCTTACGTGACATCGCCCGACAGCGCGGAATTGACCGAGGTTGATGCGGTCGCGCGAAAGATCAAGCGGCGGCTGACGCTCGGCGGTGGACCGCTCGGAATAGCTGCGCATCCGAGCCGGCCGGAAGTCTACGTTGCCGACTGGTACACGCATAAGATCCGGATCGTGGATACGAATAAATTCGCGGTCATCGGCGAGATCAAGGTCGGTGACTCGCCTTCCGGTTTGGCGGTTACGCCGGACGGCAAACTTCTGCTTTCAGCGGATCGCGACAGCGATAGCGTTTCGGTCGTCGATGTCGAGAGCCGAAAGGTGCTCGCGACCATTCCCGTCGGCAAGCGGCCGTTCGGCATAACGATCGATGCGCGCGGCGAGCGCGCCTATACGGCCAATGTGAAAAGCGACGATGCGACCATCATCGACATCGCGGCGCGCAAAGTGGTCGGGAGCGTCAAGACCGGGCGGCGGCCGTATGCCGTGGCGCTTGCGCAGGGCAGGGGCTTCGTCACAGACCAATACGGGGGGACGGTGACCGTGTTCGATCTGGCGACGCTCGCGGTCATCAAGCGGATCAATAGCTGTGATCACGCCGAGGGGATCGAGGCTGATGATGGCGAGCAGAATGTCTACGTCGCCTGCTGGGGAGAGGACATTCTGTTGCGCATCGATGCCCAAAAACTGGCGGTCACGGGCAAGGCGCCGGTGGCGGACGGCCCGCGCGCGTTTGGTAAGTTTCTTCGTTAAATTTTGAATGGTTACCGGGTTGTAAGTTGAGAGTTGCCGGTCTTCCGGCGACTTTCGGGAGAACTTGCCAACCGGCGGGCGTCTCAGCGGTGATTGCCAGAATTTCCGTCGATCTCTGGCCAATTCTTCCTCGTCTCGCTAAAAGCCGGGAAAAAACTTACCCAAGCGGTCTAGGAGGATTGCTATTTATGCCTACGTTTTCTTTCCGTGTGGCCGGTCTTTCGGTTGTTGCGGCTACGTGCATCAGCGGTGCCAGCATGGCGACGGAGGCCCCCAAGCCGACCGACATTCTGTTCGAACGACCGCATATCGCCTCGGTCGCGCCGGGCACGAACCTCGTCTACAAATTCGAGCGTAAGCCGTCCAACCCGAAGCTGATCGGCGACGGTTTTACCGACGATATTACCGTGACTGTCGAGAGCGACGGGGCGCCCGGAAAGAAGAACGTCCGGGTTCAGGTGTTCACAGGTGATCGCGCACGCGACCCGCAGGAAATCACCGACATGGACGGCAATCCAATGCTGATTGTCTTCCTCGACAACGCCGTTTCTCATTACCGGCTGCTCGCCGGGGGAGACAGCATGTATCTCAAGGGAATGTTCAAAAAGAGCTTGGCGGAGGACTCGCAAATCGCTCCGGTCAAGATCGACTACAAAGGTCAGCAGGTCGACGGCTACCGCGTGAGCCTCAAGCCCTACATCAACGATCCGGCCAAAGGCAAAATGAACGGTTTTGAAGGTTCGGTCTTCACGATTGCGCTGTCGGACAAGATCCCGGGATATTTCGCCAAGATGGTTTCGGACTACACGAACACCGACAAGAATGCGCCGACGCTCGAAGAAACGACCACACTTGAAGGCGTGGGAGACGTCAAATGAGCAATCGATTTTCCGCGGGCGTGGCTTCTCTCTTCATCGCCGCTGCGGCCGTTGCCATTCCTGGGTTAACGGCCAACGCATGGGCGCAGGAGTTGCCCGGAAATGATTATCCGACCGTCGCACGCGCGGACTACGTCTACGCGTGCATGGCGGTCAACGGGCAGACGCGCGCCATTCTCGAGAAATGCTCTTGCTCGATCGACCAGATCGCGAACATTTTGCCCTACGATCAGTATGAAGAGGCCGAGACGCTGATTTCTGTCGGACTTCGTGGTGGTGAGAACGTCGCCTGGACTCACGCTCCGGAGTTCCAGGAAAAGGTCAAAAACCTGCGACGCGCGCAGGTCGAGGGCGAGTTGAGGTGCTTCTGATGTTCGTGTCCGGCTCCTCCCCGATGGAGGAGCCCGCAGCCGGACACGGCATCTTGTTTCATTCCCATTCAAGCTCGGTATAGGCGGCGGTGACGTTGCGGGGATGGTGCTCATCGAAGAGCGCCCACTTGCCGCGTTCCGACTGGCCGGCGGTCGCGACCGCTTCTTCGAGCGTTTTTCCGTCCTTGATCATTTGGCGCACGTCCGTGGCGAGCACGGTCAGATAGCGCTCTACAGGGTCGATGGCGTCGGGCCACGACATGGACTTTGGTCCGTGCCCCGGCACGGCGCGGGCGGCCTTTTCGAGCTTGAGCTCGGGGATGAGTTTCAGCCAACCGACGATAGAGCCGTCGAGAGTTGGGATGTGACCTGAAAACAGGAGATCGCCCGCAAAGAACGTTTCGGTCGGGTGGTCGTAAATTGTCAGATCATTATCGGTGTGTGCGGTCGGCCGCGATTTGAGGGTCAGGACGCGATTGCCGAGATCGAGGTCGCGGCTGCCTTGGACCAGCAGCGTCGGCGGGATGATCTCAGTGCCCCGGAAGGCTTCCTCCCCCAAGCGTCGTCGCGCATTTGCCAGATAGCTCTCCTTGCGCGCGGCAAGGGCGGCGGGAAGTTTGTAGTGGCCGATGAATGTAACGTCGGGCGCCTTGAAGGCTGCGTTTCCCATGACGTGATCGGGGTGCATGTGGGTGTTGATGACATAACGGACGGGCTTGTCCGTGATCTTGCGGATCGCGGTGTGAAGATCGCTGCCCATCGCGAATGAGCCGCTGGTATCGATGACGGCCACCGCGTCCGATCCGATGATGCAGCATGGGTTGGAGATGTCGCCGCGATTGGCCTCGTTAACCAATTGATATTGGCCGACGTGAACGAAGATTCCCGGGGCAATTTCCAGGACCCCAATGCGCTCCGCTTCGGCCCGCGAGATCCGAGGGAGAAGAGGCAGGAGCGCGGTAATTGCTGCTCCCCGGAGAAAGTCTTTGCGGGAAGGTTTTCCAAAATAAGGGGGAATTTCAGTCATGCGTTTTGTGTCGGCCCATTTCGTAGTCACTATGCACCTTACATGGCGCTCGGTGCCGGCGCCGTTTTCACGAAAACGCGAGGATTCGTGATCGAGGGGGCCATTTTCCCCCTGTCAGGAACAATTAGACGTGCAATGCACCATTTTTGGTGCGGCGCAGTTTTTCCCCATGATTACAGGGTTTTTTTGGGTCAGAAGCGTTGTCCTATTTTGCCGCAGGAGAATGATCGTCGCACTTCGTGTTGCGGGCGGAAAAAAAAAGTGTCTACATGCGGCCGTTCACGAGGACTACCGGTTTCTACACGGTTTCGTGAAGAACTCCTTCTCTGGCCGGGCAAAGACGGGAGAAAATCCCGCAATTCCTGAGATTAGAGCCGGGAGATATCGGCAGTCCTCGCGATCGACTTGCAAGCGTGGCAAGACTTTTCTCAAAACGGAGGAAGCGCGATGCGCAAAAGTGCATTCGCATACGGCTTACTCGCAACTGCCGCGTTCTCGGCGCCCGCATGGGCGAACGATGACGTGATCAAGTTGTCGAGCGATCCGAATAACTGGGCTATTCAGTCCGGTGACTATGCTGGTACCCGCTATTCGAAGCTGGACCAGATCACGACCGACAACGTCGGCCAGCTTAAGGTGGCTTGGACGTTCTCGACGGGTGTTCTTCGTGGTCACGAAGGCGGCCCGCTCGTCATCGGCGACGTGATGTATCTTCATTCGGCGTTCCCGAACATCGTGTTCGCTCTGAACCTCGCCGACGAACAGAAGATCATCTGGAAGTACACGCCGAAGCAGGATCCTTCGGTTATTCCTGTTATGTGCTGCGACACGGTCAACCGTGGCGTGCAGTACGCTGAAGGCAAGATCTTCCTCCACCAGGCCGATACCGCTCTCGTCGCTCTCGACGCGAAGACGGGCAAGGAACTGTGGAAGGTCGTCGACGGCGATCCGAAGAAGGGCGAAACGGGCACGGGTGCCCCGCTTGTCACGAAGGATAAGGTGATCATCGGTATTTCGGGCGCCGAATTCGGTGTTCGTTGCCACGTCACCGCCTACGACATCAACAGCGGCAAGAAAGTTTGGCGCGCCTACTCGATGGGCCCGGATTCTGACATCCTCGTCGATCCGGAAAAGACCATCTCGCTCGGCAAGCCGGTCGGCAAGGACTCGTCTCTCAAGACGTGGAATGGCGACCAGTGGAAGATCGGTGGCGGTTCGACCTGGGGCTATATGGCCTTCGATCCGGACCTCAACCTGATCTACTACGGGACGGGCAACCCCTCGACCTGGAACCCCGCTCAGCGTGCGGGACCGGACGGCAAGCCGATCGACCAGAAGTGGTCGATGACCATGTTCGCTCGTGACGTCGACACCGGTATCGCCAAGTGGGCATACCAGATGACGCCGTTCGACGAGTGGGACTATGACGGCATCAACGAGCCGATCCTGGCCACGATCAAGATCAAAGGTGAAGACCGGAAGGTTGCGGTTCACTTCGACCGTAACGGCTTCGGTTACACTTGGGATCGCGTGACCGGCGAGCCTCTCGTTGCCGAGAAGTATGATCCGGTCGTCAACTGGGCGACGGGCATCGATCTCGACAAGTCGAGCCCCCACTATGGCCGTCCGATCCGTGTAGCGAAGTACTCGACGTTCAAGAACGGCGCGGACTTCAACACGAAGGGCATCTGCCCTGCGGCTCTCGGCTCGAAGGATCAGCAGCCGGCTTCGTTCTCTGAGAAGACGGGCCTGTTCTATGTTCCGACGAACCACGTTTGCATGGACTACGAGCCGTTCAAGGTCTCGTACACGGCTGGTCAGCCTTACGTCGGCGCCACGCTGTCCATGTTCCCGGGTCCGGATGAACCAAAGCGCATGGGTAACTTCATCGCTTGGGACGCTTCCGAAGGCAAGATCGTCTGGTCGAAGCCTGAGCAGTTCTCGGTCTGGTCAGGTGCTCTGACCACGGCTGGCGGCGTTGCCTTCTACGGCACGCTCGAGGGCTACTTCAAAGCAGTCGATCAGAAGGACGGCAAGGAACTGTTCAAGTTCAAGACGCCGTCGGGCATCATCGGCAACGCTATGACTTACTCGCAGGGCGGTAAGCAGTACGTTGCAGTGTTCTCGGGCGTTGGCGGATGGGCCGGTATCGGTCTGGCTGCTGGCTTGACGAACCCGACCGACGGTCTCGGCGCCGTTGGTGGTTATGCCGGCCTTTCGGAGTACACGAACCTCGGTGGCTCGCTCACCGTGTTCGCTCTCCCATAGGCGATAGCCTCGACATAAGGGAGCCGGCGTGGGGAAACCCGCGCCGGCTCTTTGCCATGAAGCTTACGCGCAATTAATGCCGTAGCCGAAAAAACACCATTCAAGTGAAAGGTGCGATCTGCTACGAGGGCGACAATTTGTAATAGTCTAACATGCAGGAATGCGACGGTAATTATCCTGCTCGCTGTTCCAGCCAACGGCAAGTGAATGGGTCCTGAAATCAATTGGACCCCCAAGAAACGCAGAACGGGCGGTGGCGACCCACACAAACCAATCCAGGAGAAGAGGAACCTCGTGAACAAGTCGATTAAGATACTTGCAGTCGCATTGATGGCGTTCGGGGCTGCAGGCGCTGCCGCTGCAAAGGAACAAACGAAAGCCGAAGATACCCGCGCCGGCGCGCCAGCGGCGAAGCTGATGCAGGTTGCGGAAGATGTCGCGCCCAATCCGGATGATCCGAACGCACCGCCGCCTGGATCGCGCAAGGCCGATGGCAGTGCTGTTTATCCAAACCCCGTCAGCGACCTCGCGAAGAAGGACGGTTATAAATTCGAGGATGGCCGTTATCGCAACAAGGACGGCGATCCGCAGCCGATCGTGACGAAGGACTATCAGGTCGACTGGGGCACCTGGAACGGTTTCCGCCGCTATCATGACGCTTGCCACGTCTGCCACGGCCCGAACGCGCTGGGCAGCACGTTCGCTCCGGCGCTCGCCGACTCGCTGAAGACGATGGATTACAACACGTTCATCGCGACCGTTTCGGGCGGCAAGCGCGAAAGCAAGGGCGGTACGGAATTCGTGATGCCGTCGTTCGGCGAAGACAAGAACATCATGTGCTACATCGACGACATCTACACCTACATCAAGGCTCGCTCGCTCGACATCCTGCCTCCGGGTCGTCCGAATGGACGCGAAGATATTTCGCCGGATGCTAAGAAGGCCGCCGACGATTGCACGGGCTGAGACCTGGAAGTTTTTCCAGACGTGCTCATATGACTGGCTTCGGGCGTCGGTGTCGTTCGAAGCAGTTAGGAAATTCGGTAAACTTGATCGGGGGCGGGTCGCAATCGCGGCGTGCCCCCACTCCGTATCAGGGGCCGTGACGTTCACGCCGCCATAACAAAAAGGTTACCTACGTGAGGAAACAAGCGCTCAAGATTTCAAGTGTTCCGGTCGCTGCCGTGGCAGTCGGAGTGCTCGCGACTGCCGCATCGATGTTGGTCGGATTTGCCGGAACGCTGCGGGCGGCCGAGGTGCCGAAAGCCGATCTTGTCAACCGCAGGGAGCTTCGCGTTTGCGCCGATCCGGCCGATCTGCCGTTCTCGAACCAGAAAGGCGAAGGGTTCGAAAACAAAATTGCAAACATCATCGGCGACGAGCTGAAAATTCCGGTCGTCTACACTTGGTTTCCGAAGGCAACCGGTTTTGTGCGCATGACGCTCAACGCAAAGCGGTGCGATCTGGTGATCGGCTGGGGTCAGGGCGACGACATGGTCCTCAACACGAATGCCATTTACCGCTCGACGTCGGCGCTGATCTATAAAAAGGGGACCGGCCTCGATGGTGTCGAGTCGCTCAGCGATCCGCGTTTGCAAGGCAAAGTGATTGGCATGCAGCAGGGTTCGGCCGGCGCGACGCTCGCGGCCAAATATGGGCTGATGGCCAATGTGCATGGGTATCCAATGATCGTGGATCGCCGCTATGAAAACCCGGCGGCGGACATGATGAATGATATTCGCAAAGGCGACATCGCGGCCGGTATTCTGTGGGGGCCGATCGCTTCGTATTGGGCCAAGCAGGGCGGTGAGCCGCTGGTCGTCGTGCCGCTCGTCAAAGACATCGGTTCGGCGCGGATTGCTTTTCGCATCACGATGGGCGTGCGCAATGGTGACGACAACTGGAAGCGCACACTCAACGATGTGATCCGCAAACGGAGAAGCGACATCGACAAGGTGCTGCTGGACTACGGTGTACCGCTTCTCGTCGACGATGATACATCGACCGAACTTGTCACCACGCCACGGCCCTCGGAGGTGACCATGGCGCCGGCATCGGCCCCGGCGGCTGCTACGCCCTAAGGGCGACCTCTGGTGAAGCCGCTCGCAATCGGACTATGTTGCCGCCGATTGGGCCGGGTTCATGTCGGCGGAGCAGTGATAACGAATGCAGTCGGAGCGGCGTTTTTTGGCGTTGGCGATGGTGATCGCGATGATATTGGCGCCGGCATTTGCATTCCAAGCGATGCCGGTAGCCGCCGCTGAAGATGTTTCGGGACCGGCACCCGCCGGGCCGCCGCCGCCAGAGCCCGAAACCTATCGCACCGATCTCTATCGCAGACCGGTGCCGTTGACACTCAAAGGCGCGACGGTACTCACGAGTGCCGACGCGATGAAGCTCTGGACCCAAAAGCGCGCGATTTTCATCGACGTCTATCCGCATCCGCCAAAGCCCCAGGGGCTGCCCGCCGGGACGATCTGGCACGAGGCGTCTCATATGACGATCGAGGATGCGGTTTGGCTTCCGAATGTCGGCTATGGGGTTCTTTCGCCTAAGTACGATGACTATTTCCAGCACAACCTCGAAAAACTGTCCAAGGGCGACAAGGCAAAGTCGCTCGTCTTTTTCTGCTTGAAAAATTGCTGGATGAGTTGGAATGCCGCAAAGCGGGCATTGAGTTACGGCTACAGCAATGTTTCTTGGTTCCGTGACGGCACTGATGGATGGCAGGAGGTCGGTGGACTTGTCGTCGATGCGCACCCGCTGCCCTGAGATTTCGCTGAACGCGAACTGCCAATGAGCTCCGTCCGCCGTTCACCGGCGCTGAGCCTTCGCGGCTACTCAATGTGTCGCAGCGCAGGCCTCCCGGCCGCTAATTTACGGACCGGCCGATAACAAGAGGGCAATTGCCACAGAGTTTTGGGTTGTCATTCCGGGGTTTGGGAGGCGTATTGGCAGACGTTGCCTGATCCGCTTCGGGCCATGTGCCGGCTCGCGAGCACGGGGGAATGACGTGACACTGAATGAACTCGCAGTCTTATTGGCAGCGCTGGCCCTGGCGGCTCCGCTCGCGCGGTGGCTCGGCATTGCGGCCGTGCTCGGCTATCTCGTCGCCGGCGTCGTTCTCGGGCCCTATGGCGTTGGACGGATGTTCTCGGAGCAGGACGCCGAACAAGTTCTGCATTTCGCGGAATTCGGCGTTGTTCTGCTACTGTTTCTGATTGGTCTTGAACTGCGTCCGAAACGTCTTTGGGCGATGCGCCAAGCGATTTTCGGTTTGGGGACGCTGCAAGTCGCGATCACGGGTGTGGTCCTTGCGTTCGTCGGTATTCTGTTTCTCGGAACGCAATGGCAGCCCTCGCTTTTCGCCGGTGCGGCGCTGGCGCTGTCGTCGACGGCGTTTGCCCTGCAGGTGATGGAAGAAAACGGTGAGCTTTCGACGCGGCACGGCCGACTCGGTTTTTCGGTTCTGCTGTTTCAAGATTTGGCGGCCATTCCGCTGATTGCACTGGCGCCGTATTTCGCGGTTTCTGCGGCAAAAGCTCAGCCCGCCATCGATTACATTGCGCTGGCCAAAGGGCTCGGCACCATCGTGGTTGTCGTGGTCGTTGGCCGCTACGTTCTCGATGGGCTCTTGCGTCTCGTGGCGCTGTCGCGCGTGAAGGAAGCGATGACGGCGGCGGCGCTGCTGACGGTCGTCGGCATCACGCTGATCATGGAGGCGGTCGGGCTTTCAGCGTCACTGGGTGCATTCATCGCCGGTGCGCTGCTGGCCGAGAGCAGCTATCGGCACGAACTCGAGGCCGATATCGCGCCGTTCGAGGGTCTGCTGCTCGGCATCTTCTTCACGGCGATCGGCATGTCGCTCAATCTCGGTCTGCTGGTCTCGGTGCCGACGTTGATCATTACGGCGACTTTGGTTCTCATCATCATCAAGTCGGGCATTCTTTATTTGCTCGGCCGCTGGCAGGGCTTGGAGCCCGGGCCAGCCCGGCGCCTAGCGTTCGCGCTGTCACAGGGCGGTGAGTTCGCATTCGTCCTGTTGTCGGTCGGACAAGCGGCGGGCGTGCTGGGGGCGGGAACGTCTCAGATCATGGCCGTCGTCGTGACACTCTCGATGGCGATGACGCCGCTGCTGCTGGGCCTCGACAAGCTGTTTTTGAAGAAGGCGAAAGTCGAAACGCGGCCGTTTGATCCTTTGCCCGAAAACGACGGTCATGTCGTGATCGCGGGCTTCGGCCGGTTCGGCCAGATCGTGGCGCGAGTTCTGCGTGCGAAGGGCATTCCTTTCACCGCCCTCGACATCAGCGTCGAGCAGGTCGATTTCGTGAAACGGTTCGGCAACAAGGCGTTTTACGGAGACGCAAGCCGCCCGGAAGTGTTGGAGGCGGCGCAAACCGACAAGGCTCGCGCGTTCGTTCTGGCGATCGACGACGTGGAGGCGTCGATGCGCGCTGCCGAGATCGTCAAGACGCATTATCCGCACGTGCCCATTTATGCGCGTGCCAGGGATCGCATGCATGCTTACCGGCTGCTCGATCTGGGTGTGGCGGCACTCCGGCGCGAAACGTTTCTTGCATCATTGGATCTGACGCGCATGCTGATGCTCGGTCTTGGGTTTTCCGAGCGCGTGGCGAGCCGAACCGTGCAGACGTTCCGAGACCATGACGAGAGGCGCCTCAACGAGGATTACAAGCTCGCGACCGATGTCGAGAAACTGTTGGAGCGGGCGCGGACGTCACAGGCCATGCTCGAAAAACTCTTTCGTGAGGATGAGGTCGAGGAGGCGAAACTCACTCAGGCCGAGAAAAGCCAGCGCGAAACGAAAGCTTCGCGCGACGCCAGCAAGGTCAAGGCCGGGAGTTTTCCGTCCTGAGCTAGCCGACCCAATACCATTGGGAAAAAAGCGCGCTCTGCTGGAACAGAAAAGCGCTGAAGACAGCGATGATCATGCACGCGATCAGCGGCCGAGTTCTGCACAGCATCGCCGCAGCGATGAAGGCCGGGAAGCACATAAGCACAAAACGGTTCATCGAATGCGTGATGCCGAGCGTCAGATACGGAAGCATCAGAGCGCCGAGCCCATAAAGGGCGATCGGAAACTGAAGCTTTCCGAATGACCAGATGACGAGCGGCAAAAAGACCAGGAACCAGCCGCCATGGTGAAGCGGGCGGAGCGACAAAGCGTCGACGAAGCGACTTACGAACGTGCCTTGGTGCCACGCGGCTTGGCTGGTTGCGAATGCCGTTGGATCTCCGAATGTCGTTCCAAGATAGATCATGTAGAGGGTAAGTCCGGACGTCGCGAGGACGACTGAAAGCACCATGGTCGCGAGGGTTCGCGGCCAGGATGGTGACCGATGGCGATAGATTTCCCACAAGATGACGGGCAAGAGAACAATGCCCACCGATCGGCTCGCGAGCGCCAGGCCGGCAAAAGCGGATGCGAGAAGAAACCTTTCGTCTCTGAGGGTAATGAGCGACAGCAACACGAAAACAAGACAAAGCGACTCTGTATAACCTGCAGAGAGGAAAAACGCGGTCGGAAAGAACAGGAAAAACGCGAGCGACCAGAGCGCAATGTCCTCGCCCACTTCGTCCTTCACCAATTTCGTCATCAGGAGAGCAGCGATCAGCAACGAAACGTTGGCGATGATGAGCAGCGCGACACCGACGTCGAGGCCTGTGGCCGACGCCAACGCGCGCCCAAGCAACGGGTAGAGAGGGTAGAAGGCTGTGGAGTTGTAGGCCGATGGATCGGAGCTGTGCTGATAACCGGTTTCCGCGATCCGGATATAAAAACCGGAATCCCATCTCAGTAATCGATGGTACCAAGCAGGCCCGGCATTCCATCGAGTGGGATCTGGGATCACGGTGAGCAATTCGCCGAATTTCACACCGGCAATGACGACGGCGCGCGATGCCGCAAAAATGGCCAGTGCTGCGATGTAGGCGGCGTAAGGCCTCGCTCTCTCGAAAATGGCGAGCCAGACGGCCGCCGCACCCGAGCGGCGCAGAAAAAAGGCATCGGTCGACATGCCGGACGCTCCCCCCAAGCTCCCGCGGGGAGAATGCGGATGTTTGGCTATTGTGGCAAGGCGCCTCGATGACATACCTAGGCCATAGCGACCTTAGCGAGAACCTCGAGAAATAGGCGTTGGGCGGCTGTCCAGCAGGGGTGGCATGCGCTCCGATCGCATAGGTCTTAGGATGTGGTCTTTTGCCGTGCACCACCCATGCGGGTGCGGTAGACGCCGCTCCAATCCCCCGGTAAATGTCCACCACTTTACGGCGCGGCATCTGCGCTCAACGAAACGGAACCAAGTGAGATAATGAGCAAAGCCCAGACCAAGGCGGAGACATTGCAGGCACCGAGCCTCCGAGAAATGGCCAATGCCATCCGCGCGCTTTCGATGGATGCAGTTCAGGCTGCCAACTCGGGACATCCGGGCATGCCGATGGGGATGGCGGACGTCGCCACGGTGCTGTTTACGGAAGCGCTGAAATTCGATGCCAGCGCTCCGCAGTGGCCGAACCGCGACCGCTTCGTGCTGTCGGCGGGCCATGGGTCGATGCTGCTCTATTCACTGCTTTACCTCACCGGCTATCCGGAAATGACGATCGAGGAGATCAAGAATTTTCGTCAGCTTGGATCGAAGACGGCCGGCCATCCCGAATATGGGCACGCGCCGGGCATCGAGACGACCACCGGTCCGCTAGGTCAGGGCATCGCCAATGCGGTCGGAATGGCGGTTTCCGAAAGACTGCTCGCTGCCCGCGTCGGTTCGGATCTGATCGATTATCATACCTACGTCATTGCGGGTGACGGTTGCCTGATGGAAGGCATCAGCCAGGAAGCGATTTCGCTTGCGGGCCACCTGAAGCTCGGAAAGCTCATCGTCTTCTGGGACGACAACTCGATTACGATCGACGGGCCGACAAGTCTTTCGGTGTCGGACAGCGAGTTGAAGCGGTTCGAGGCATCGGGCTGGAATACGGCGCGGGTCGACGGGCACGATACGGCGGCGATCTCGGCGGCGGTCAAGACCGCCAAAAGCGATTCATCGCGGCCGTGGCTCATTGCTTGCAAAACCCAGATCGGTTTCGGTTCGCCGAATAAGGCGGGTAAAGCATCGGCGCACGGCGAGCCGCTGGGGGCCGACGAGATCAAGGCAACGCGCGAAAAGCTCGGTTGGCCTTATGGCGCATTCGAAGTGCCGGAGCATATTCTTGCGGCTTGGCGCAGCGTCGGCAGCCAGCATGGCAAAATTCGCGAGGCGTGGACTAAGCTCGAAGCCAATGCCGAAGCCGAAACGAAGGCGCTGATTGCTGGGCGAGACAAGAAAGCGGCCATTTCGAAGGCGATCGTCGCAGCCAAGGCAGATTTCGCGGCCGACAGCGCCAAACGCGCGACGCGGGTGTGGTCACAGTTGACGATCGAGCGCCTGATGCCGGTACTCCCTGAGCTGATCGGCGGCTCGGCGGATCTTTCCGGCTCGAACGGTACGCGGACGAAGCATCACGTGTCGGTGACGCCCGAGAATTTCGCGGGCAACTACATTCACTATGGTGTGCGCGAACACGGCATGGCCGCGGCTATGAATGGCATCGCGCTGTCGGGATCATTCATTCCGTACGGTGGCACGTTCCTGGTCTTCGCCGATTATTGCCGGCCGTCTATCCGTCTGTCTGCATTGATGAAGCAGCGTGTCATCTACGTGCTGACGCATGACTCGATCGGTCTTGGCGAGGATGGTCCGACGCACCAGCCGGTCGAGCATCTAAGCGCGCTTCGCGCGATTCCGAACCTCAATGTCTTCCGGCCTGCCGATGGCGTCGAGACGGCGGAGTGTTGGGAGCTGGCACTTGCGGCGGAGGAGACGCCATCGATTCTTGCTCTTTCGCGGCAGGCGGTGCCGAACCTTCGTGGCAAGGGCGAAGAGAACTTGAGCGCCAAGGGTGCCTACCTTTTGGCGCCGACCGATGGTGCTCGCGACGTGACGTTGATTGCCACCGGCTCGGAAGTAGGACTTGCGGTCGAGGCCGCTGCAACTTTGTCCAAGGACGGTATCAAAGCAGCAGTCGTTTCAATGCCGTCGTTCGAGCTTTTCCGCGCGCAGCCGGAAAGCTACCAGATGGACGTTCTCGGAACCGCCCCGCGCATCGCAATCGAAGCGGGTATGCCGCAAAGCTGGTTCGAGTGGTTGCGGAAATCGGATGCCTTCATTGGGATGCACGGCTTCGGTGCCTCGGGTCCCGCTGGCAAGCTCTATGAGCATTTCGGGATCACGTCTGCCCACGTCGTCGAAGCGGCGTGCAAAGCGATCGCGAAAACTTCGTGACCGGCTGAAACGCCATCTCATCGCAAATCGTATTGGTGTTCTGGATGAACCTAGACAAGCTCAAGACGACGGATGACATCGACGTTGCTGGAAAACGCGTGATCGTGCGCGCCGATTTGAACGTTCCGATCAAAAACGGCAAAGTGACTGATGCGACTCGTCTTGAACGCGTTTTGCCGGGCGTGAAAGCGCTGGCGGATCGCGGTGCGAAAGTCATCGTAATCTCGCATTTCGGACGGCCGAAAAGCGGGCCGGAAGCAGAGCTGTCGCTGAAGCCGATTGCCGAGGCGATGCAGAAGCTTCTCGGGCGGCCGGTGGCGTTCGGCGAGGATTGCATCGGAGACGCTGCAGCTGCCACCGTCAGCGGCTTGAAGAATGGAGACGTCGCGCTTCTCGAGAACCTGCGGTTTCACAAGGGCGAAGAGAAGAACGATCCGAAGTTCGCGCAAGAGCTTGCAAAGCTCGGCGATATTTTCGTCGGTGATGCGTTTTCGTGTGCGCACCGTGCGCACGCATCGACGGAAGGCATCACAAACTATCTTCCATCATTCGCCGGTCCACTGCTGATGGAAGAGATCAATGCGTTGCGAACCGCGCTGGAAAAGCCGCAGCGACCGACTGCTGCCGTCGTTGGCGGCGCCAAGGTCTCGACCAAAATCCCGGTGCTGACCAACCTCGTCGCGAAAGTCGATAAACTCATCATCGGCGGCGGAATGGCAAATACGTTTCTTCAAGCCATGGGCGTGATGGTCGGCAAGTCGCTGGCGGAACCGGAGTTCGCCGGAACTGCGCGCGATATCATGACGGAAGCGAAAGCGAAGGGGTGCGAGATCATTCTTCCGGTCGACGTTGTGATCGCGTGCGAATTCAAGGAAGGTGCCGCGCACGAGGTCGTCACTCTCGAAAACGTACCGTTCGATGCGATGATTCTGGACGTCGGGCCGAAATCGGTCGAGCGGACCGCCAGCGTGATCGAGAATTCGAACACATTGCTCTGGAATGGGCCGCTCGGCGCGTTCGAAATTTCGCCCTTCGGCGAGGGCACGTTTGCGCTTGCCCGCGCAGCAGCCAAGCTGACCAAAGCCGGTAAACTAGTATCCGTCGCCGGTGGCGGGGACACTGTCGCTGCATTGAACGCCGCCGGAGTGACCGACGATTTCACGTACGTCTCCACGGCTGGCGGCGCGTTCCTCGAATGGCTCGAGGGAAAGGAATTGCCGGGTGTCGCAGCGCTGGCGCGTGAAAAGGTGCATTGAACCCGCGTGCGGGTCTTTAGGAAGTGGATGGCATGCTGGCTGATGCGCAGATTTATCTTGGTGTCGCTCTGGCTGGTTTGGTGAGTTTTCTGTCTCCCTGCGTGCTGCCGCTTGTGCCGCCTTATCTCGGATACATCGGCGGGACGACGCTCGATCAGTTGACGGGGGAAGAGGCGGTCGATCGCCGTGTCTGGCTGCGCGTCGTCGTGTCGGCGGTATTCTTCGTGCTGGGGTTCACGACCGTATTCGTTTGTCTCGGGGCGGGTGCCAGCACGGTCGGCCAGGTCCTGCTTTCTTATCGCGCGTCGCTCGGTACGCTCGCGGGCATTGTCATTATTCTATTCGGCCTGCATTTTCTCGGCATCCTCAAGGTCCACCTGTTTTACAGCGAAGCGCGCTACTCGACGGCCGCGACGGAAGCGAGCCTCGCCGGCGCTTACGTCATGGGGCTTGCCTTCGCGTTCGGTTGGACGCCGTGCATCGGTCCGGTGCTTGCGACGGTACTGACGCTGGCGGCCAGTGAATCGAGCCTGCTGACAGGCGTGAAGCTTCTTTTCATCTATTCGCTGGGATTGGGTATTCCCTTCATTCTCGCCGCGGTCGCGGTGCGGCCGTTTCTCGGCTTCATGCACAAATTCAAGCGGCATTTTGCGACGCTGGAAAAGGTGATGGGGTTGCTGCTGGTCGTCACCGGCCTGCTGTTCGTATTCGGCGCGCAGAACTGGTTCAGTCAATGGATGATCGAGAATTTCCCCGCTCTCGGCCGGATCGAATCCTATGTGACGCCCGCCGATCTCGGCGCGGAAATTCTGAAGCAGGGGTCGCACTGAAGGCGGGCCGCCCATGATTGCCGAAACGCCTCCAATAGCGCTGACGATCGCCGGATCCGATCCATCCGGGGGTGCTGGCATTCAGGCGGATCTGAAAACGTTCTCTGCGCTCGGTGTCTATGGGGCGACCGTCATCACGGCGCTGACGGCCCAGAACACGACCGGCGTTTCAGGGGTCTTTGCTATTCCGGCGGACTTTATCGCCGCCGAGTTCCGGTCGGTTGTGTCGGATCTGAAAGTGGCCGCAATTAAAACCGGGATGCTCGGAGATGTGCCGACCGTCGAAATCGTCTCGTCGCTTTTGGCGGAAGCTGAAGGGGTGCCGATCGTCGTTGACCCGGTCATGGTGGCCACAAGTGGGGACGTGCTGCTTCGGGAAGATGCCATCGACGCCGCGCGGCACGCACTTATCCCGCGAGCGACGTTGATCACTCCCAACATTCCGGAAGCGAGCCGCCTTCTCGGTTGTCCCGCTGCGGGGACGGAAGCTCAGATGCGCGAACAGGCGGAGTTGCTGATGCGGCTCGGTTGCGGCGCGGTGCTTCTGAAGGGGGGGCACGGCGTGGGGGCGGATGTCGATGACGTTCTGTTCGACGGCACTCGGCATTTGACGTTTCGCAGGCCACGGATCGCGACGACCAATACGCACGGGACGGGCTGCACTTTATCGGCTGCGATCGCGGCAGGTCTTGCCCGGGGTATGCCGATGCAGGAAGCCGTGTATGAAGGCAAGCTGTTCGTTTGGAATGCGTTGTCGGCTGGGGCGAACATGCGTATCGGAAAAGGCGAGAATGGTCCGGTTGACCACAATTTCGCTTTTCGAAAAATGTAAGCTCAACTTATCAAGTTCACTGTTTACGGGCTCTAATCGGGTGATCTGTTGCGAGTACGCATCTTAAAAGCCCGAACTCGCGTCAATCGGAGGGTGTCAAGTCTTGCACCCTAGGTAGGACTTTGGCAGTTTGCCCGCGTTTTTGGCGGAGATTCCGCCGCTTAAAGACTCCGGGGGGAGCGCCAAGCAACGTTTCGAGGGATTGAAACTGGGCTTGGCAGAACCGGTCCGCTTCGGCGGGCCGGTTTTTTGTTGCCCTGGAGGCACAGCTGCCTCGTTTGCGATTGCATTGCATATTTGTTGTTCGAAAGTTTCGTGCCTCGACGCACCGACGCACGTATTGTGGCAGAGTGGGGGCAGGCACCGACTATCGTGCCCGAGGGAGCCAAAGATATGCGGAATTCAAGAAAAACTAGAAATGCGATCCGTCTGGTCGCTCTCGGTCTGAGCGCCGGTGTGACGACGGCGGCTTCCGCAGGTGGGTTCGATATTCACGAACAATCGACCGTGTTCCTGGGCTCGGCTTCGGCAGGCTCCGCGGCGGGGGGCAGCCTTGGCTCCATGTTCTGGAACCCGGCGGCGACGGCGCAGTTTCCGGGGCTGAACTCTGAATCGTCGTATACGCTGATCCTGCCCTACGCGAATATCGACATCAAAAATTCTGCGTTTGGTTCGGGCAGCAGCGGCAATATCGGCATCGACGCGACGACGAGCGCAAGCTACGGCGCGATGCAGATCAACAAAGACCTCTGGCTCGGCATCGCCATTAACTCGCCGTTCGGCTTGGCGACCAAGCCCAATAACGTGAACTATCCCGGTTCGTATCTTGGTGTCACAACCAAGCTTTTGACGATCAACGCCAATCCGACAATCGCCTATCGAATTGCCCCCGGAATTACCATCGGTGCGGGCGTTCAGATGGAATGGGCGCAAGCGAAACTGCAGTTCCGCGACCTGATAACGAATTCGGTCGACCGCTTCGGCGGTGCGGATTGGGCATTTGGCGGCACGGCCGGCATCACGCTCGAGCCGACTTCTGGGACGACCATCGGTCTGGGTTATCGCTCGCAGATGACGCACGACATCGACGGCTCGTTCAAGACGCTCGTGCCTGGCGTCAGCGGTCCGGCGACCGGCACTGTCAATCTCCCCGATATCGTGACGCTCAGCGGCCGGCAGGTGATAACGCCGACGACGCGGTTGCTCGGTACGGTCGAATGGACGAACTGGAGCCGCTTCAAGGATTTGCCGCTGTCGCTACCGGTTGGGGGCCTCAGCCTGCCAGCGAATTGGAACGATGGATGGTTCTTCTCAGTCGGCGGCGAATATGATTACACGCCGTATCTGACGTTGCGCGGCGGTGTCGCCTACGAGATTTCGCCTATCGATTCGGCCACCGGGCGGCTTGTGCAGATACCGGACAACAATCGGGTTTGGCTGAGCGTCGGCGCCAGCTACCAGTGGACTGAAGCAACCACTTTCGACGTCGGATACTCGCACATCTTCATTCAGGATGGCGGGATAGATCTGAAGACGGCGGAAGGTTCGGGAGGGCTTGCCGGTCTTCCGCAGGTGGAATTCCAGGGCAGCAGCCAAGCCGCCGTGGATCTCGTTTCCTTCGGCATGCGGACGAAGTGGTAAGCTAGCCTTTCAGGGCAAAGAAAAACCGGGCCTCGAGCCCGGTTTTTTGTATCCGGATGGCGAAAGTGGGTTAGGCGACGGTGTCGACCTGCAACTCATGCAGAATGCTTTCGAGGATGCCTTCCAGTTTATTCGCCGATGTTTCAAGGGCATTTGCCGCGCCAACGACACGCCCCGACAGCGCTGCCTGCGATTGGCTCATGGCGTAGAGTTTGCCGGCGTTTCGAGCGATCTGTTCGCAACCCTGCGCGTCGAAGGGATTGGCCTGAAGCGACCAAGCGATGTCGTGGATATCCTCGGCAGCTTTCAGCATGGCGTGTGTCGGCAGAACACTTTCATCGACGGTCGGCCGCGCCAGCAGGGAGGCGCGCGTTTCGGCGAGTTGGGCTTTGACGGCCTCGATTTCGGCCTTGAGCTGGCCGAGGAGGGCAGGCGGCTCGCGCAATGAGTTCTGCAACCGCCGGATCGCGTCTTCTAAAAGCGCCCCGTCGAGCCGGCGTGCGCGACGTCCGTGTTCGGCCAGAAACCAGCGGCCGCGTGCGGTTTCGAGTAAGGTTGCCTCGATGGCGCGATACTCAGAGTCGATATCGTCTGGGACGGACGACGTGAGAACCTGCATGGCCGGTTGTGCTCCGCAAAAAATTGCATCAACGGGTATGCGATTCGGAGGGGGCGAGATACAACCTCCGGCTGAACTAAACAGGACTATCAAGCGCTGGATCTTATGCGGTGGCGTGAGCATAGAGCTGCGAGACATGGGTATGGCCTTTGCTGCCGATACGGGACGAAATTTTGCGATACGCGTGGGGGTGTTCTACGGCGCGTTATTCGTTTTTTACGGAATGCACACGCCGTTTCTGCCGGTCTGGCTGAGCTGGCGGGGCCTGACCGCCGGTGAGATCAGCATCGTCGTGGCGTCCCCACTTTTTCTCAGGGTGTTTGTCTCGCCTGTCATTGCCATGGCCGCAGACCGGAGCGCCGCGCATCGGCGGTATCTCGTTTTGCTGGCGTGGCTCAGCCTGGTGTTCGTGCTTGCGCTTTCGACGTGCTGGTCGTTCTGGCCGGTGCTGGTGATGGCGAGTGGGTTGATGCTGTGCAATTCGACGATCATGCCGCTGATCGAGACGATTGCGGTGGCGGGTGTCCGGCATCGCGGACTGGATTACGGGCAGATGCGGCTTTGGGGTTCGCTGACGTTCGTTGTGGCCAATTTCGTCGGTGGCTTTGCGATCTACGCCTTCGGCGGCGGGGCGGCCTTGTGGCTGATAGTGTTCGGCTCATTGCTGACAGTTATTGCCGGGCATTTTCTGCCGGCGGACGAGCGTTTTGAGGAGACGATCAAGCCAGGACTTCCGATGTGGCGATCGTCGGCGCTGCATGATTTGTTGTCGCGAAGGGAATTTCGCCTCTTCCTGGTCGCTGCCGGGCTCGTCATGGCGGCGCACGCGACGTTTTTCACCTTCGGGATTCTGATCTGGCAAAAGCAGGGGCTCTCGGCGGCGTGGTCGGGCACGCTCTGGGCGATCGGGGTCTTTGCCGAGGTCGTGCTCTTTTCGATGTCGGGCCGCGCTGTGTCGCGCATCGGGTCTTTGTATTTGATCGGGCTTGGAGCAGCAGCGTCCGTGGTCCGCTGGTCGGTGATGGCGTTCGAACCGCCGCTCGCGATTCTGATCCCGGTGCAGTTGCTTCATGGCGCGACGTACGGCGCATCGCACATCGGCGCGATCCATTTCATTCACGAAACGGTGCCTCGTGATAAACAGGGAACCGCGCAATCCCTCTATGCGACTGTTGCCGCCGGCGTCGCCATGGGATGCGCAACTCTCGTCGCAGGCTGGAGCTATGATCGGGCCGGATCCTATTCCTATCTCGGTATGACGGTCATGGCGCTCGTATCGTTGGCTGCCGCCGTCCGGCTGATCAAACAGAGGAGAGGCGTTCCGCTGGCCGCAGCAGAAGCGAGCCCGGGGACTTAGCCCCAAAGCTTCGGAATTGGCGGATAGACGATGCCGTTTTCAATGTGCAGCCCGTCAGCACGATCGTGCGCGAGAAGAAGAGGACCGTCGAGATCGATCCAATCGGCGTAGGGTGCAAGCAGCATTGCGGGGGCGACGGCGAGGGAGGTTGCCACCATCGATCCGATCATGATTTTGAGATTGTGCCGTCGCGCTTCGTTGAGAAGTCGAATTGCGCCCGTCAGACCACCGGCTTTGTCGAGCTTGATGTTGACGGCATCGTAGAGTCCCAACAGCCGCTCGACATCATCGGCGGTGTGAACGCTTTCATCGGCGCACAGTGGAACGAGATGCGTGATGACTCGCAGGATCTCATCGTGCCCCGCAGGAAGCGGTTGTTCGATCAATTCGATCCGGCATTCGGCGGCTACGGTAAGTAACGGCGCAATGGTTTCGGCGGTCCAGGCTTCATTTGCATCGACGATCAGACGGGCATCGGGGCGCGCCTGCCGCACGGCGCGCATCCGCAAATCATCGCCATCTCCGCCGAGCTTCAATTTCAACAGCGACAGATGCGGTACGCGCGCGGCTTTGTCGGCCATCACGTCGGGCGTATCAAGACTGAGGGTGAATGCTGTGATCTTCTCGGTCGGTTCGGCGAGGCCGGCAAGCTTGGTAAGGGACACGCCTGTGCGCTTGCTTTCGTAATCCCAAAACGCGCAATCGAGGGCATTGAGAGCGGCCCCGGGTTTCAAGAGCTGCGTGAGATCGGAACGGGCAGAAATGCGATCTGCCACGGACTGGATCGCGGTGAGAGTGCCATCAACGGTTTCTCCATAGCGCGCGTATGGGACCGCTTCGCCGCGGCCGCGGTGCATGCCGTCCGACACTTCGGCGACGACGGTTTCGGCGGCCGTCTTGGCGCCGCGGGAAATGATGAAGGTCTCTCTAAGCGGCCAGGTTTCGCGTCTGGCTATGATCGTCAGCGAAGGCATGGATCGTGGATCTCACAGCTCATCGCGATACGGCGGCTGCGCTGGGTCTTGGGTTAACGGATGCGGCCCACGGCGTGCGCGAGGAAGAGGTAGACGCGGCCCGTATCGGACACGAGGTGGGTCTGAGCCGTGCGCCCCGATGCATCGCGCGCGTCGGCTTCCTTGATGATCCGCTCGAAATCGGTGAGGTAGCGAAAGATCGACTGAGAAAGATCAGCGTCGGTTTGGGCGCGGCTTGAGATCTCGTCGAACAGCATCCGCGCTTCGGGGGCATAGATGCTGCGCACGAGAACGTTGCGTTGACCGGCGCGAATGCGGCTCCAGATGGCGCCGGCCGTCTGCGAGTCGAGCGCGCGTGCGATCATGCCGACATCGAGACGGACTGGAGACGAGGCCGTCGGCGGAGGCTCTGGCGCCGGTGGGACGTGGGCCGGCTGCGCGTCTTCGTCGTGGGAGGCGCGAGCCAATAAATCGCCGAGCGACCAGCCTTCGCGCTGATCCTGCTGAGAGGCGCCGCGGCCGCGACTTGGTGTGCTTTCCTGCTGGATCAGCGCCGAAGTCAGCGACGTCGAGGGCGGTAGACGGGTTGCTCCAGGCTCAGGGCGGGTTATTCCGCGTGGCGTGTTGGCGCGCTGGGAAATCTGTGTCAGCTGCTCAATGGCGCGAAGCTGGTCCTGCAACGCCCGGCGCATGGACTCGGCGGTTTCGCGGGTGGAGTTCGGAAGGCGCGCGGCTTCTTCGCGGATGCGGGCCTGCTCGCGGGCGAGCGTCGCCGCGGCCTCGGCGGCGCGCATACGGGTTTCTTCCGAAGCCGTCGAAAGCCGGGTCGACAGGGTTTCGAATTCGCGCGAAAGCTCGCCTGAAACATTTTGGAAGCGGTTTCTCAGATCGGCCAACGCGCGGTCGCTCTGGGCTTCGGTCTCGTGCTTGACGCGATCAAGTTCGACCATCAGGGCGCGCGAGCGGCTTTCCGCCGTTTCGCGCAACTCATCGGCGATGGCGCGGGCTTTGAGTTCGATATTCGAAAGTGAGCCTTCGAGGTTCGAAGAGTAGCCGGCGAGTGTGCGACCGAACTCGTCGGCCTTGCCGGATAGGCGATCGAGCGTGCTGCTGAGTTCGGCGTGGCGCGACTGCAGCGTCGACTCGATGCGAAGATTTGCGGTGTCGAGAACGTTGGCGGCTTTGAGGATTTGCTCGCCCTGGTTCTCGAAGCGATTGGTGACGCCGTGGATCTGCTGGAACAGGTTGTCGGCGACGTTCTGCAGGACGCCCGATTGCTTCGCCAAGCCGTCGATAGCCTTCATCGTCTGGCGGGTGATGTTCTCGCTGGAGCGGCGCACGGCATTGATGCCGTTCATGACGGAATCGTCGAGGTCGGTTGCCTGCTGCGCGATGGTTTCGCGGAAGGTCTGCGAATGAAGTGCCAGCGCATTGGTGAGAAGCGATGCCTTTTCGCTCACCGCGTGGTCGATCGCTGACGTCGAGCGCATAATCTGGTCATCGAACAGCTCGAGCCGTTTCTGGAAGGCTTCGTCGAGCGAGCGTGTGCGTTCGACAAGCTGAATGTCGAGAGCCTGGGCGCGGTTCGATAACGTCGTATCGAGGGCGCGCGCGTATTCCTCGAAGACGGTTTGCAGGTTCTCGGTGCGATTGCCGAGAGTGGTGTCGAGCGTCTGCATGTAGCCGTCGAAGGTCAAGCGCATCTGCTCGGTGCGGGCGCCGAGCGCTGAAGAAAAAGCGGTCGTGTAGTCTTCGAGGACGGATTGAAGCTGGAGCGTGCGGGAACCAACTGCGTTTTCGAAGCGGCCGGTCGCGGTTGCGAGGGAGCCTTCGAGGTTGGCGAGGTTTTCTCCGGCGTTCGAGATGATGCCGCGCAGCGTCAGCTGCTGCTGCGAGAGCTTTTCGATCAAGGTCGGAATTTCAGTGCCGAGCGTCTTGAGCGTTTCGGTGACGTTCGTCGAGGTGTCGAGCAGAGCGTGGCGCTCACCGCCCAACTCGTTGATCAGTTCGCGGATGCGGCGCTCGTTGTGTTCATAGGACCGTTCGAGTTCGGCGACGTGATTGTGAACGAGAGCTTCGAGTTCGCCGGCGCGGCCGAGTGCGCGGGAGACGGCGTCGTTCATGAAGGACACTTGGCGCCGAACAGCCTGACCGAGGCTGGCAATAGATTGTTCGGCAGTGCGGTCGGGTTCAGCAAGCCGGATCGCGACTTCGCTCATGGTCGCTGATTTGAGCGCCAGCGAGGCGATGTGCCAACTGAGCAGAGCAAGCAGCCAGATGATCGCGATCGGGGCGACGATGGCGGTGATGGTGTAGAACGTCGTCGGATGCAGCAGCAGGGCCGATAGCGATTGGCCGGCCTGCCAATCCGGTGCCAGCGTCAGTGCGCCGACGATCAATCCGACGACGGCCCATACGGCACTCCCGATGGCGGCGTAGCGGAAGACCTTGTTGGAGGGCTTCTGCTCGAGGGCGTAGATCAGGCCGCCGATGCTTGGAACATCGTCGTTGGCTGCGATTTTGCCGCGAACCGGACCGGCGGGACGACGGCGGGCCACGCGACGAACGGGAGGCTCGGGAGCGTCCTCGGCTGCCGTTTCCTTTTCCGAAGGCGGGGAGGGAAGGGACGGCTGGCTTTTGTCAATTCCAAGGAGCGGCGGCGGAAGAGTGGGAGAGACGGTCAGAACCGGTTCTTTCAGTTCAGGGTCTTTGTCGGTTGCCTTGCGCAGGCCTTCGGGAGCGCTACCGAGAGTAGGCTCGACCGGCGGTGTCCTGCCCGCAATGGCCATGAGTTTCGCAATTTGGTCTTGCGACATTGCGCGATGTCCCCCACCCCAATCCGGTACGCTGCACAAGCCCGTGCGCTTCAGGCCACCGGAACTCCCATTCGCACCCTATAAGAGATTTAATTGCCCGCAAAATGGAAAGACACGAGAAAGCATAAGAAATGTCTATGCATCTTAGGGGGTTAGCGAGTTGGGATCGGTAATGCGGCCGGATTGCGGCGGCAGACGTCCTTTCGCCCGACTGCGGCCTCGCGCCATGGGTTAAGTAGCTGTTTAGGCAGTGTCGTGAAATAGTCGGACGCGGTTTACCCATAGTTATTGAGGATTTGGGATTATCTATCCCCCGGAAGCTGCTGTCGCGGCCGGGAAGTGCCTGCTGGGCAGGCGAAGGATTCAGGTGCACATCGATGGATGTTCCGCAGGTTCGGTCATTCGATCTCCATAGGCCGGATAAGCGACAGGACGCCGGAGATCTCCCCGTCGACCTGGCTCATCTGGACCGCTACACACTTGGCGATAAAGCGCTCGAAGCCGAGGTTTTGGGGCTTTATCTTGGGCAGCTTTCGGAAACGATCGCCGCGCTGCGATCGGCGGTGACCGCTCGGGATTGGAAGATCGCGGCGCATACGCTTAAGGGATCGAGCCGAGCCGTTGGCGCCTGGCGGATTGCCACGCTTGCCGAAAATGCGGAAGGGCTTGCCTCCGGGGGTGGCACCACCGCGCGCTCAGAGGCGATCTCGAAGCTCGAAGCTGCCGCCTCCGAAGCCAGCGCTTTTGTTGAGAAAACAGCCATCAGGGCGTAGCCGCCGCAGTTCACTTTTGGGCCTCCCTGACGCACCGCGGCCGTTCGGCTTGAAATACCGGCGGCCTGCCTCTAAGTGTGCGCGCTAACCTACGATCCCCAGCCGTCTGAGGCCGTTCGAAATCGGCCTTTCCAAGCCGCAAGGATACTCGCGCAACCATGACGAAAATCACGTTCATCCAGCCCGACGGCGAAAGTCAGACGGTGGAAGCGGAAAACGGGCTTACAGTCATGGAGGCAGCCAAGCTCAACGATATCGCCGGTATCGAGGCGGAATGCGGTGGCGCGTGTGCGTGTGCGACCTGCCATGTGTACGTCGACGAAGCCTGGCGCGATAAAGTCGGCAAGGCGAGCGACATGGAAGAAGACATGCTGGACTTCGCGTTCGACGTTCGCGACGGCAGCAGGCTTTCATGCCAGATCAAGATTTCCGACGCGATCGATGGCCTGGTCGTGCGAGTTCCGGCCAAGCAATTCTGAAACCGAAGCATCAGCGGGCGATCGCCATGACCGATACGAATTCCATCGCATCCGGCAGTCCGGAGGCCAGCGGTCCGATCGAGACAGACGCTGTGATCATCGGGGCGGGGCCGTGCGGGCTTTTCGCCGTGTTTGAATTGGGCCTTCTCGATATCAAGGCGCACGTCATCGACATTCTCGACCGGCCGGGCGGCCAGTGTGCGGAGCTCTATCCGGAGAAGCCGATCTATGACGTACCTGCCCTTCCTATCGTTACGGGGCAGGAACTGACAGAACGCTTGATGGAGCAGATCAAGCCGTTCAGCCCGGTGTTCCATTTCAGCGAGCGGATCGACAGCCTGACGAAGCGGGACGACGGGCGCTTTCATCTCGTGACCGACGCCGGGACGGAATTCATCGCCAAGGTTGTGGTCGTCGCGGCCGGTGGCGGATCCTTCACGCCGAAGCGGCCGCCGCTCAACGGCATCGAAGATTATGAAGGCAAGTCCGTCTTCTATTCCGTGCGAAAAATTGAATCGATGCGCGGCAAGGATATTGTCATCGTCGGCGGCGGCGACAGTGCGCTCGATTGGACGCTGAACCTCGCACCGGTCGCGAAGAGTTTGACACTCATTCATCGTCGCGACGAATTCCGCGCGGCGCCGCATTCTGTCGACAAGATGCGCAAGATGGTCGAGGAAGCGACTGTTCGTCTGCTGATCGGACAGGTGGCCGGTCTCGAAGGCGCGAACGGGCAATTGTCGGCGCTGGACGTCAAGACTGCCTCGGGAACGGAGAAGATCGCCTGCACGGCGATGCTGCCGTTCTTCGGCTTGACGATGAAGCTTGGTCCGGTCGCCGATTGGGGCCTCAATCTCCATGAGAACTTGATCGTGGTCGATACCGAGCGCTTCGAAACGAGCGAGCACGGGATTTTTGCGATTGGCGACATCAATACTTATCCCGGTAAGCTGAAGCTTATTCTTTCGGGCTTCCATGAAGCGGCGCTGATGGCCCAAGCGGCCCACAAAATCGTGTATCCCGATAAGAAGCTGATGTTCCAATACACGACGTCATCCTCGAGCCTGCAGAAGAAGCTCGGCGTCAAATAGGACGATGCTGCCCAGTCATATGTGGGCTATTTCGAGAAATCCGAGAGCAAGAAGAACCACGGCTCCGGCCGCGACGACGAGCTTGCCGCGCCGCGTCTCGGCTGCGGCTCCGAGCACCAAAGTCGTGAGCAACGTCGTGGCTGATATAAGGTTGATCGGTACGAGAGCCGCCGGGCCGATCGAACCGCGTGCGTCAGGAAAGTGAAGTCCGATCCAGATGCTGACCGCAACTGCGAGCGTCAATGCTCCGGTTAGCCTTGGCCAAAAGCCGGTGTTCGGTCTTTGAATGCCTGCCAGAGACGACGCGAGGAGGGGAGCCAACAAGAGAATGAGGCCAAGGGTGCTCTTGATCGCGATTTCCGCCCAGAGAATCCGCTCCACGCGATTGCTCCGAAAACGCCGTTAGGAAGCGAGCCGCAGAGAGATGATCGCTAATTAGCCATCATCTCTTTCATTTTGGCGCCGCCCTCACCATTTCCGGAATTATTGCTGCCCCAGCCGCTGAAAAGGCCGCCGCTGTCCTCAGGAGATTCGGAAGGCGGGGGTGTGTAATCGCCAGCGAGGTTGCGATTGAGCGCTTCCTTGATCCGCGCCGTCCTTTCGGGCAAGCAATATTGCTCTTCCTTTTCCTTCTCGGATATGGCGGTCGTCACGCCCGCGAACGCCGTGTCGTAGACCTGAGAAAGCTTATCGCCGAGCGCCGGAGCGTGGGCGGTCTCAGAGGCAAGGTATTGGCTCTTGAGCTTTGCGGGATCGAAATTGTAGCCGCACTTGACCGCGCGGGCCGACGTTGCCGCGACGCCCATTGCGCGTGCGACAGGATCATTTGGATCCCTGTTTTCCTTCGAGGTGTCGGAACCGCCGAGCAGCGATCCCGTGGTCGGGAGTTTCGGCAATGTGGCGCCGCAGCCGCCAACGATAAGGCTCGCAACCGCGATCAGGATGACTTTGACGTTTTTCATTGGGAATGCCCCCACCCCCGCTTTTCCATTTCAATGGCGCAGTCGCGGCCCCCGGTCAATGGTTCGGCGGCCATTTCCACGGGCTTGAGCAATTTGAGATGCAACCTTGCGCGCAATGGTAGCGATGAGTGGGGCCGAAGAAGGGCTTAGCGCATCAGCTCGCGCATGCCGGCATCGAGACCGTCCAGCGTCAACGGGTACATGCGGTCCTCGAGCAAATTGCGGACGATGCCGATCGACGGGGTCCAGTCCCAGTGTCGCTGATCGACCGGATTAAGCCAAATGGCGTGCTTATAGATTCCGGTCACGCGCTTGAGCCAAATGGCGCCCGGTTCTTCGTTCATGTGTTCGACCGAGCCGCCTGCTACGGTAAGTTCATAGGGGCTCATCGAAGCGTCGCCGATGAATATGACCTTGTAGTCCGCCGGATAGGTGTGAAGGACCTGCCAGGTGTCGATCTTGTCGGTGTAGCGGCGGGCGTTATCCTTCCAGACGCCTTCGTAAAGGCAGTTGTGGAAATAGTAATATTCGAGGTGCTTGAACTCGGAGCGCGCCGCCGAGAACAGCTCTTCGACTTCCTTGACGTGATCGTCCATAGAGCCGCCAATGTCGAAGAACATGAGCAGCTTTACGGTGTTGTGCCGTTCGGCGCGCATGCGAACATCGAGATAGCCCTTTTCGGCGGTGCCGCGGATCGTGCCGTCGAGGTCGAGTTCGGATGCGGCCCCGGTTCGTGCGAACTGGCGCAATCGGCGCAGGGCAACCTTGATCGTACGGGTGCCGATTTCTGCAGTGCCGGCGAGGTCCTTGAATTCGCGCTTGTCCCACACTTTGATCGCGCGGCGATGCCGGCTTTCCTGCTGTCCGATACGGATGCCCGCCGGATTATATCCGTAGGCGCCGAACGGTGAGGTTCCTCCCGTCCCGATCCATTTGTTGCCGCCCTGGTGGCGCTCTTTCTGCTCGGCAAGGCGCTTCTTCAGCTCTTCTATGATCTTGTCCCAGCCGCCGAGTTCTTCGATCCGTTTCTTGTCTTCGTCGGATAGATGCAAGGTGCTGATGCGACGGAGCCATTCTTCGGGAATCTCGGCTTCGACGGCATCGGAGAGGCTTTCGATCCCCTTGAAGACATGGGCGAAGATCTGATCGAAGCGATCGAGGTTGCGCTCGTCTTTCACCAGCGTTGAGCGTGCGAGGTAGTAGAAGTCTTCGACCCGGCCACCGGCGAGACCGGCGCGCACGGCATCAAGCAGCGTCAGGTACTCTTTCAGCGTGACAGGCAGCTTGGCCGACCGCAGCTCGGTGAAGAATGTCTCGAACATGTCGTGAAATTAGGAATTTCCGGTCGCCAGAGCAATGCGTCGGACTGCGTCGCAAACGCAAAGAAGCCGCCCAGAGGGCGGCTTCTCGCATTTCCAAACAGTCGGCCGGAGATCAGAAGTTGATCAGGGCGCCGAAGGTCAACTCCTGGAAGGAGTTGGTCGGGAGCTTGCCGAAGTCGATGTCCGTGGCGCTTGCATCGATGTGACGATACTTGAGCCAGAGAGACATTGCAGCTGCGTCGATTTCCTGGACAGCGCCGAGACCCCACATGTTGATCGCGGTCGTACCGATGAAGCTGCCGTCGAACGAGCCACCGCTATCCACGTCAACGAGCGCATTGTTTTCAGCGTGCTCATACTCGCCGTAGAGAATTGTGTGACCGAGCGGAACCCAACGCTGACGAATACCACCCTTGATGTAGTAGGTTTCGTTGGCGCCAGTGTTCGGCGTTAGATCATCATTCAGGTCCAGATGGCCGTAGGCGCCATAGATGAACAAGCCGGTCGGGACGTGCTCAGCGTACAAACCAACCTGGAGATATTCGCTGCCTGCCGGCTGCACCATGTTGACGGAGTTCGTATTGAAATCCGAGCTTTGGCTATAGGCAACTTCACCGGCGACTTTGAAATCACCCCAATCACCAGCGTAGCGAGCGGCGATATCCCAGAAGTCGTCTTCACCCCACGAAGCCGATACCGAGAAGCCACCGAAGGTCGGCGAGTTGTAGCGAACGCTGTTGGTCGGAAGACCGTTGCAGTCACCCCAGACGCATCCGCCGGCGCCGCCCCACGTCAGGCCAGTAAGCTCGCCTGTAGACCGGTTGCGAATGTTGAAGGCGTTGACGTCGAACGACACCCAGTTGGCGGGAACGAGCGAGCCCGAACCGTCAACCAAGATGGCCGCGTTATCCGAAGCCTGCGATTGCTTACCGATCGACACCTTGCCGAGCTGGTCGCTCTTGATGAACCAGAACGACTGCAGGACGCCTACGCCGTTTGCATGGCCCGTCAGGACCGAGGGACCATCCGGCGTGTCCTGATTTATCGTCAAGCTGTCGGAACCGACGGCTTCAAGATGAAGAACATAACCAGCGGTCCAACCCGGCAGGATCGTCGCCTGGCCCGTGAACTTCACGTGGCTGGCGAGCGTCGAACCAAGGTCGTTGACGTAGACGTTGGATTCGCCACCGTCGTCCCACCAGGTGACCTGTTGGCCAACCCAGCCCGACACGGTGAGAGAAACCTTGCGGTTGCCCTTGCGTGCCGTCGTTGCTTCCAATTCTGCGATGCGTTCCTCTAGGTCCGCGCAGCAGTTGCCTCCGAGGTCCGCTGCAGAGGCGCTCGTGGCGAACCCGCCAGCGAGGACGCCTGCAGCGACCAGAGCGCCTACCCTCAATTTCCTCATTCTACCTTCTCCCGTCTTCATCACTTCTAGTAGTGGACGCGGTACTTGGCGTTCGCCGTATTGTCGGCCGCATAAAAAGCGTTCCACGGCGGAACACCTTCCGAGTGACTTCGCCGCTTGGGGGGAAAGTCCGTGATTCGTGCGTTAGCAACAATTGCGGCGCCTAAATTTCCCGCGACGAATCCGGCGATGTGGCGCACGCGCAACTAGCTGCATAGTTGGGCAGGTGCCTAAAAACTTAGCCAACTATCTGGTTTTCAATGCTTTATTTGAATGCTGCCCAGTGATGCAGGGGACTTGAGTTTTCCACGCATCAGGGTGGGGATAGTCTGTGTACACAAACAAAAAGGCCGCCCGGATGGGGCGGCCTTCTCTTTTTGATCCACGAAAGTCGGATCAGAAGTTGATCAGAGCACCGAAGGTCAACTCTTGGAAGCGGTCTGCGTCGAAACCTGCAACAGCGGCGCTGGCGTCGAGATTGCGGTATTTGAGCCAGATTGACATCGCAGCCGTGTCGATTTCCTGGACAGCACCGACACCCCACATGTTGATCGACGTACCATCGGCAACTCCGAGAGTGCCCGCACCATCATCAACAATGGTGGTCGGCAGGTTGTTCTCGGCGTGCTCATACTCGCCGTAGAGAACCGTGTGACCGAGCGGAACCCAACGTTGACGAATACCGCCCTTGACGTAGTAGGTTTGGTTGGAGTCTACCCCAGCGACGTTATCATCAAGATGGCCGTAGGCGCCGTAGGCGAACAAGCCAGTCGGGACGTGCTCAACATACAAGCCGACTTGGAGATACTGGCTGCCCGCGGGCTGCACCATGTTGACGGAGTTCGTATTGAAATCCGAGCTTTCGCTATAGGCAACTGCGCCAGCGACTTTGAAGTCACCCCATTCACCAGCGTAGCGAGCGGCGATATCCCAGAAGTCGTCTTCACCCCACGAAGCCGATACCGAGAAGCCACCGAACGATGGCGAGTTGTAGCGAACGTTGTTGGTCGGAAGACCGTTGCAGTCACCCCAGACGCATCCGCCGGCGCCGCCCCACGTCAGGTCCGTGAGGTTTCCAGTCGTCTTGTTGCGAACGTTAAAGGCGTTGACGTCGAACGACACCCAGTTGGCGGGAACGAGCGAGCCCGAGCCGTCAACCAAGATGGCCGTGTTATCCGAAGCCTGCGATTGCTTGCCGACCGACACCTTGCCGAGCTGGTCGCTCTTGATGAACCAGAACGACTGCAGTGTGCCGACGCCGTTTGCCTTGCCCGTCAGGACCGAGGGACCATCCGGCGTGTCCTGATTCATCGTCAAGCTGTCGGAACCGACGGCTTCAAGATGAAGAACATAACCAGCGGTCCAACCCGGCATGATCGTCGCCTGACCCGTGAACTTCACGTGGCTGGCGAGCGTCGAACCAAGGTCGTTGACGTAGACGTTGGATTCGCCACCGTCGTCCCACCAGGTGACCTGTTGGCCAACCCAGCCCGACACGGTGAGAGAAACCTTGCGGTTGCCCTTGCGTGCCGTCGTTGCTTCCAATTCTGCGATGCGCTCCTCGAGGTCTGCGCAGCAGTTCCCCCCGAGGTCAGCTGCCGATGCACTGCCGGTTGACAGGCTGCCCGCAATCAGGCCTGCCGCCGCCAGGGCACTCAGACTGTACTTGTTCATAGAACTACTCCCGTCTGCTTCGACTTGAGGAATGACAGGCAGAACACAACCGTCCGGCCCAACACTCTTCTTTTCTTTGGTGCTATTTACCCGTCCTCAAACCCGTCTTTGCGGCCAACGGGCTTCCCCCCGAATCACCGCTCAGGATTATGTTTTAAGCAGATCTGATTCGGTCGGGGAATAGTGGACAGGTGTCCGGCTGTGGAATTGCCGGGATTTGTGACGTAAAAGTCACGAGCGTTGATGGTGCCACACGGCGAACACATCGCCACCCAAATTTGGTCGAAGTGGCCTTCAGGCTGGACGCCGCGGCGTCGAATTCCGTCGTGGCGATGTCTTCTTTGGGATGAGAGCCGTCCCGTCATCTGCATAAGGCTCGGCGCGCTAATATCAAAGAGGATAATGAAAATCGCCGTCGCAATTTTTGTCGGACTTTGGGCTCGAAGGCTGGATAAGCTGCGCGCAGCACGTTGGGAGTAGAGATCGCGCCGACGGCAATTTCAGCCACCAATTGTCGTTTGCGCGCGAGGTTTTTCGACTGATCAGAGTCGAAACCGATGAGGTCCCTGGACGCCGTCTTTGCCCGCGAACGTGGGGCTCCGGTTGCTCCGATCGGGTATTGACGCTCGAAGACTCAAGGCAGTCGTTGGCGTAAATTCATGGGGGAGGAGGCGGCGATCGGTATAGACCGTTGCAAAAAAGCCGACCGGGAGGAAACTGGATCGAGGATCTGCTTGCCGTCCCTCTGGAGGGGTGACCGACGCCTCGCTCTTTATAATTCGTTGACGAGAAAGTCACACGGTCCGGTCATGCGCGTGGAAAATCTGCCACAATCATTCGATAGCAGATTTGGGTTATTCGCGAACGCGCTGATGAAATAGCGCGCGGGTTGAGCATGCGTGCCGCAAGGGTTGGCTGAAATCGGAAATGACAGGAAAAATTGTCGATCGCCGGGAACTGCTTGAGAAGGCGGTCGGGGGAACTTTTGCCATCGGCCTCGCCAAATTGGCGTTGGCAGCAACAGCCGCGCGCGCTGACGGGGCGTCTCCGGCGCCACAGCAAGGCCAACAGGGAACGTCGTTTGCCGCGACCACAGTAAAAACCGAGGCCAAACGGCTTTCGGATCAGCCGTTCGTCAAGCCGACGATGGATCTGCCACCACCGTTCAATAAACTGTCGTACAGCCAGTACCGCGATATTCGGTTTCGTCCGGAGAAAGCGATCTGGAAGGGCGATCATCTCGATTTCCAGATTCAGCCGTTCGCGATGGGATGGCTCTATGACGTTCCCGTCGATTTGTGGATTGTCGAGAGCGGCAAGGCGACCAGGCTGGTCGCCGATAGCAAGCTCTTCTCGTTCGGGCCGTTGATCGGCCCAGGGCCGGAGGCGGCGCCGTTCGGATTTTCCGGTTTTCGAATCCACGGGCCGATCAATCGCGCCGACGCATTCGACGAATATACTGTCTTCCAAGGAGCGAGCTATTTCCGTGCGGTCGGTCGAACCGAGGCTTACGGCGCCTCGGCCCGGGGGCTTGCCCTCAACACCGCGCAGCCCGGAGGAGAAGAATTCCCGTTCTTTCGCAGCTTTTGGATCGAGCGGCCTAAGCCGATCGCAACCGAACTCGTCGTTCACGCGTTGCTCGACAGTCAATCGACGACCGGAGCCTACCGTTTTTCGATCTCGCCCGGCGAGACGACCATCATGGATGTTGAAGCAACCTTGTATCCCCGCGTCGCCCTCAGCCACGTCGGTATCGGACCGTTGACCAGCATGTTCCTGCACGGGCAATCGAGCCAGCGCCGTGTCGAGGACATCCGGCCCGCCGTCCACGATAGCGAAGGGCTCGCCATGATTACTGGCAACGGCGAGCGGCTGTGGCGTCCGCTGAATAATCCGAAGACGCTTCAGCTCAGTGCATTCATGGATCAGGACCCGAAGGGCTTTGGTCTTTGGCAGAGGGACCGCGACTTCCACAACTACGAAGATCTCGAAAGCCATTTCGAGCGGCGGCCGTCTGTCTGGATCGAGCCCGAAAGTCCGTGGGGGGAAGGTTTCGTCGAACTCGTGGAAATTCCCATCGAGGACGAGATTCACGATAATATCGCTGCCTATTGGAAGCCTTCGAAGGGGCTCGCTGCCGGTGGCCCGCACGTCTTTAACTACAAAATCTTTTGGGGCGACGACGTTCCGGTGTCCTGGTCCGGGGCCCGCGTCGTCAAGACGCGGGTGGGAAACGGCAAAAAGACAGGCATCATCGTGTTCGTCATCGATTTGGCGGGACCGTCCGTCAAGGATGCGAAGGATTTGCCGACGGTCGATTTGTCGGCGAGTGCTGGTCAGATTTCCAACATCAATGTCCAACGTAATAACGAAATCTCCGGAGTCCGAGTCTCCTTCAATTTGGCTACGGGTGACAATGAACTCATCGAACTTCGTTGCGTTCTGAAAGCAGGCGATCAACCCGTCTCTGAGACTTGGCTCTATCGATGGACAAAGCCGTAAACGAGAATTTCGTTGGCGAGATGCCGGAAGTCGCATCGTATTCAAAAGCGTCCCCCGATGCCGGTCCGTGGTGGCATCTGCCGCCGTCGGCGCCGCTCGATATGCCGACGCAGGATTTTGCGGCGCCAGTTCGTGCGGTTCGCGAAATAAAGCGGCGCGGCTATTGGGTTCCGCGGACCGCCATCTTTGCCGGTGCGGCGGTTCTGACTGGGGCGTTCGCGAACGAGCTTTTCAGCATCCTGTCGTTCGTGGTCATCACGCCAGTCCAGTTTCTCTTTCTTATCCTGTCGACGATTGCGTTCGGTTGGATCGCAATCGGCAGCTTGAGCGCTGCTCTTGGATTTTTGCCGCTGTTCGTCGGTGAGCAGCCCGATACGATCGAGCCGCCGCCTCCCACATCGCCCCTGGCGGAGCGGACGGCGCTTTTGTTTCCCGTCTACCACGAAGATCCGGCTCGCATTGCCGGTGCCATCGAAGCCATGGTTCGCGAGCTCTCGGCGCTCGATCGAAACACGTCCTTCGACGTGTTCGTGCTTTCCGATACGCGCGGAGACGAGGCCGGCATCAGCGAAGCTGCGGTCTATCGCGCGCTCGCGATGCAATTGGAATCTCAGACCCCGATCTATTATCGCCGGCGGCTGAAGAATACCGCGCGCAAGGCCGGCAATATCGCCGACTGGGTCCAGAGGTTCGGGGGGACATACCAGTCATTCATTATTCTCGACGGGGACAGCGTCATGTCGGGCGGGACGCTGGTCTCGCTGGCGGCAGCGATGGAGGACGATCCTAAAGCCGGCCTGATCCAGACGGTGCCGCGTCTGGTCGGCGGCGAAACGCTCCTTCAGCGCTTGCAGCAGTTCGCTTGCAATACCTATGGACCGGCTGTCGCCGCCGGCCTCGCGTTTTGGCATCGTGATCAGGGCAACTACTGGGGTCACAACGCCATCATTCGGACGGCGGCTTTTGCCTCGGCGGCGGGACTGCCGGACCTTCCCGGACGTAAGCCGTTCGGCGGCCATATCATGAGCCACGATTTTGTCGAGGCCGTCCTTTTGCAGCGGGCGGGCTATGGCGTGCACATGATGCCGTCGCTGGAAGGTTCCTATGAAGGCATGCCGCCTAACATCATCGACGTGGTGGCCCGCGACCGGCGCTGGGCGCAAGGCAATCTTCAGCACCTGGCGATCGTCTCACAGCCGGGACTGACGCCGATGGGGCGTCTGCACCTCGGCATGGGCGCTGCTTCGTATCTCATTTCCGGGGTCTGGGCACTGTCGCTGATCGTCGGTATCGTGCTGGCATTGCAGGGCCAGCAGATGATCCCGAGCTATTTCCGCGACGACAAGACGTTGTTTCCGATCTGGCCGACGATCGACCCCGGCGCTGCTTTGCGGCTGTTCATGGGTACGATGGTCGTGGTTCTGCTGCCGAAAGCGCTGGGTTTGCTGCTGGCGTGGAAGCAAATGCGCAAAGAGCATAATTTCTTTGGCGCCTTCCGGGTGACGATCGGCGTCCTGATCGAGACGGTCTACTCGATGTTGATCGCGCCGATCTTCATGGTGACGCAGACGATCGGGGCGGCTGAAATTCTTGCCGGACGGGACTCGGGCTGGAAGCCGCAGAAGCGCAACGACGGCGCCATCACGTTCGACGATGCGATGTGGTTCGCGCGCTGGCAGACGGCGATCGGCGGCATCGCGGGTGCCATCGCGTGGACGGTCTCGCCGGCGCTTCTGGCTTGGATGTCACCGGTGATCCTCGGGTTGGTGCTCGCCGGGCCCGTGAGCTGGCTGACGTCGCGACGGGCGGGGCCGATCGAGCGGTGGGCGTTGGCGACGAACGAGGATCGCAGGCCGCCTCCCGTGCTCGTCGATGCCGGCCATCGGGCGCGCGATTGGGAACGGAAAATCGCGACGCCGGGCGAAGTCACGCCCCTGCCGGATGCGCAGGCGGCTTGATCGCCGGCGCCGCTCAACGTCTTTCAGCCTTCGGCTTGTTTGTCGGCGCCGCGCAGCGAGCGGATCAGCTCGTTGAAGATTTCACGAACGCGGAGAGGTTCGGCATCAAGGTACGGCAGCGGGCGGATGACTTCGACCGCCACCACTCCCAATCGGGAGGTGAGTGCGCCGTTGAAAGCGCCTTCGCCCAGGCGGCGCGAAAGCCTGCGCAGAACGTCCTGACCGACAAACTGCCCCAAAAGATCGTCCGTCATTGCGATGCCCCCGGTCGCGACGATGTGGCCGACGACATTTCGCGCCAAACGCAGAGCGCCGAGAAGGCCCGGCCTTCCGCCATAGAGCGCAGCGATGGCGCGAAACATGCGGATGTTCTCGACCAGAACGAATCCCATCGCGATCCACATGATCGGAGACAGAGCCGTGACCGTCGCGACGCGCTTTGCGGATGCGAGGATGACCTTTCGGGCTTCGCGGTCGATGGGGTGAAGAAGCTCGCGATCCGAAAGCCTCAGAAGCTCGCCCTTTTCGAGGACGTCGCCGGAGTGGTCTTTGACGCGCGCCAAGCCCCAGGCGAGATCTGGGCGGCCGCGATAGTGCGCGAGCAAAGCGGAAACGGCTTTGCGTTCGGAGGCGGCATCGGGGTTGGCGATCGTTGCCCTGACGAGTGATCTCAGCCGGGCGAGGCGGGCGAGGCGTCGGAAACCGAGGAGTTCGCGCAGGACGATCCCGAGAAGCGCCAAGCCGATGACGACCATCAGGCCGAACGCGACCCAACCGACCCAGTCCTGTCGTTCGAGGGCGACCGAAACGAAGCGCGTGAACCACAGACCGGCCGCGATTGAAGCGAGCGCCGCCATTGCCGAAAATAGAATTCCGCCGAACCGGAAACCGCGATTGATGTCTGCGACAGTCAATCTTCGCGCGGCAGCCTCTTGGCGCCGAGTGGTCACGGCGCCGCCGGCCGGAATGTCATCGGTCGTGAAGTCGACGTCTTCGGTAATGTCGTCCGCCTTGAAGACGCGGGGCTTTCGCGGCGGAACTGCGTCGTCCTCGATGCTCATGTGAGATAGTCCGAGATCAGGAAATCAAGGGCGCGATCCAATCTGATATGCGGAAATGCGGCCGGTTTGCCATCGGGAAGAGTATCCGCCAGCTTCGGCGGCGCGAAACGGACGAGTTCCAGGGAGGCGGATTTGGCGTGACGGGCCGCATTCAATGCGGCGGTGGGGTCGACGGGAAGGTCGCCCGGAAAGATCGCTGCTTCGGTCGCGCCGTCGAAGGTCACGTCGCCGATCCGTTCACCCTTGATGGGCGTGCCACGCAAGCACGGGAGGCTTTCTCGGCCCTGCCGTGCCGTTGCCTCTCGCGTCGCTCGCAACGCTGACAGCGCCAGGGCGTGGACACCAGCGCCTTCAGTCTGAGCACGCTTGACAGCCTCCTGTAGGATTTCCCGCAGGATCGCTTCGAGACGGTCGTGGCTCGACGCCGGAAGGTGATCGGCCTTGGTCGCCGCGAACAATACGCGGTCGATGCGGCGACCAAGAAACATCGAGAGCCAGGAGTTGGCGCCGGGACGAAAGGCGCGCAGAATTTCCGTCATGGCGCGTTCGAGATCGCCGACGGCTTCGGCGCCGCGGTGCAGGGCCGTCAACACATCGACGAGAACGATCTGGCGGTCGAGACGGGCAAAATGATCGTTGAAGAACGGTTTGACGACGAGGGTCTTATAGCTCTCGAAGCGGCGCGCCATCATGGCAGCCAGTGAACCGCGAGGCAGACGTTCATCCGATGTCAGCGGCATCGGGAAAAACGTCAGCAGCGGCGAACCATCGAGTTCACCCGGGAGGAGGAAGCGGCCGGGGGCAAGCGTCGATTGGGCGCCGCTATCGCGCATCGCGCGCAAATAGGCGGTAAAGAGCCTGGCGCCGGTAATGGCGATCTGCTCATCCTCGGCTGCGGCTGGATCGGTGCCGGCGAGAAAATCAAGAAACGGCTTGGCGAATTCGGCGCGGGATTGGGAGTTCGCGAGCGCAAGGGCGGTCGCCGAGAAAGTGCGATAGTCCTGCTCGAGCATCGGCAGATCGATAAGCCATTCGCCGGGATAATCGACGATATCGACGTGCAACTTGGAATATCCCGCCAAACGCTTCAATGCATAGGCCGAGCGATATTCAATCGTGACGCGCAGTTCCGAGATCCGTTTCGTACTCTCGGGCCAGATCGGCGGCGTCGAGAGCAGATCGGCGAGGTGAGCCTCGTAGTCGAAACGCGGGACGCTGTCGTCGGGCTGCGGTTCGAGATAGGCACGCACGATCCGATGTTCGGCATCGGCGGCAAAAAACGGCAGGCGGCCGCCGCTGACGAGGTTTCTGACGAGCGCGGTGATGAAGACCGTTTTACCCGCGCGGGAGAGGCCGGTCACACCGAGCCGGATCGAAGGCGTCAGGTAATCGGAGAGACGCGCCTGGGCATCTTTCAGAAGATGAGAATAGGATGTGTCAGCCAAGTGAGCTCGTGCGAGACGCCAAGAAAAAGGGGCCGAAGCCCCCTTTAAGTGGCGTAACTTATCGACCGCGACAAGACGTTTCGCACGTCTCGATTGCGCCAGGTCAATTTCCGCGGCTCAGCCGTAGAAAATGACGGCGACGCCCGCGGTCAGGACAGCGACAGCCATCAACAGGATGGCGCCTGATCGAAAAAATTCGGACACCGGCCTCTTCTCCTTTGCCAGTCCATAGTGAGCGTCGGCAGGAGAATAGGCTCAATGGGTTGAATAACCCCTGACGCGCGAGTTCACGCGACGTTCATGGTCCGACCGCGGATGGCGCGACGTCTCAGGCGTCGTGGGCTTTGCGGACCTCGAAGACTTCCATGATCCGGCAGCCGCGATGGGGGCCATCGACGACGAAAGTCCATTTACCTTCGGTGAAGGTGTCGCACATTTTGACGCCCTTCACGAGAATCCAGTGGCCTTCCTTGCCCTTATGGATCGCCAGAATGTAGTAGGCCCAGGCGCTGCGCGGCTTCTGCATCCACGTCCAGAGCGTCGGCCGCTCTTTCCTGGCGCGGTGCATGTGGCTTTCCTTCAGCTCCATGCGATAGCCGAAATAGGCGAGTGCGGCTTCGACCTCGTCGGCGTATGTGCCGCGGACAACGGGTTTTCGATGCGCCGGCAACTCACGGCCTTCGCGGATCACATCCTCGATTTTTGAAATACCGTAGCCGGTAATTGCCGAGAGCACGTAGGGTCCGCAAAAGGCCACGCGACCGGTATCATTCTTTGCGGCGGCGAGGCTCGAGGCCGGCCGTCCGGTCGAAAAGGGATCGGTCATGGGGAAAATGCCCTATACAATCAACGACGGGATGCTCGACCCATACGGTTAAGCAAAGATTAACGGCAGGAGCCTGAGGCCAGTCATGGCAGATCGCGTCAACGTTTCGTTCTTTCAGGAACTGATGGCTGCCGTCGCCGAGCAGGGACGTGCCCTGCTTCCAAAAGCACTATTCCGGGACGAGGGCGGGGAGTCGATCGAGGTCCTGTCGCGGGCGCTGATGTCGGGGCGGGGCGAAGCTTCCGGCGTCGCGATCGCGCGACAGCTTCTCAATCAGTTCAAAAAGGCGGGGAGCGACGAACGGCTAGCGTTCTATCGTTTTCTAGCGGACGATCTGCAACCTGATGCGGGAGCCGTGGCCGAGGCAGCGCGGAATTATCTCGATCAGCCGTCGGACAAGACGCTCGCACGCCTCCAGAAAGCTTCCTACAGCCCGCGCCTTGAATTTTTCAGGCGGCTCAATCTTGCCGCCGGAGCTACGGCCGAGATCGTCGCGCTGCGCGCCGATCTGCTGCGGCATATCAAGTCGGACGAGGCGCTGGCGGCGGTCGACCGCGATCTCGAGCGGCTGCTGTCATCGTGGTTCAACCGCGGCTTCCTCGTTCTGCGGCGGATCGATTGGCAGACGCCGGCCGCGATCTTGGAAAAGATCATCCAATACGAAGCGGTGCATGAAATTCGCGGCTGGGATGATCTGCGCCGCCGGCTTGACCCGAAGGATCGGCGCTGTTTCGCGTTTTTCCATCCGGCGCTTGTCGATGAGCCGCTGATTTTCGTCGAGGTCGCGCTGATGCGCGAGATGCCGGATGCGATCTCGACGGTGCTCGACAGCCGGAGCGCAGATGAGCAGGCGCCGCCGACGACCGCGGTTTTCTATTCGATCTCGAACTGTCAGGAAGGGCTGAAAGGCGTCTCGTTCGGTAACTTCCTTCTGAAACAGGTGGTCGAGGATCTGGCTCGGGATGTCGCGTCGCTGAGAACCTTCGTGACGCTGTCGCCAGCGCCGAGTTTCGCGCGCTGGGTTGATCGCGCGCTGGCGAGCGGCAGCGAAGTGCCGGTGAGTGCGGACGACCGCAAGGCGCTTGCCCGTCTCAGGGACCCGCGTTGGGTCGAGGATGCTCAGAAGGATGCGCCCGGCACCGACGAGCTTCAATCGGCGTTGATGGGTCTTGCGGCCTACTATTATCTGATGGCGCGTTCCAGTGACGAGCGGCCCGTCGATCAGGTGGCGCGGTTTCATCTCGGCAATGGAGCGCGGCTCGAACGCCTCAACTGGCTCGGCGACACATCGGAAAAGGGGCTCAGGGAAGCACACGGACTGATGGTCAATTACCGCTATGATCTCGGCGAGATCGAGCGCAATCATGAAGCTTACGCCGACGAAGGGACGGTCGCTGCCTCGCGCGCCGTGCGCGGGCTTTTGCGGCCGCTTCCGAAAGCGAAAGGCCTAGCGGTGGTGCCGGATCTTCTTGCGCTGCCGGGCGCTTCGAAGACGAAGCGCACACGCAATGGCGAACCGCAGTCGTAGTCCAGCGCCATATCGGCGCCGAGGGCCCGAAAGATGCCCTTGTAAAGGCCATTTGCCCGTGCAGTATGTGCCGCAGATGGAACCCGGCTGCGCTGGAATTCAGGCGCCGGGCCACAATATTCATTCGCCACGTTGAACGATGATGAAGGTCCGCGATGCGCTACGATCAAAATGACCGCGAAAGCAGCAATGTCGAGGACCGTCGCGGGCAGGACGGCGGCGGAGGCGGTTTCCAATTCCCCGGCGGCAACGGAATTCAGATTCCTATCGGGCGCGGCGGGTTCAGCATTACGACTTTGCTGATCATCGGCGCGGTGATGCTGTTCTTCGGGATCAATCCGCTGGATGTCCTGTTGGGACCGAACAGCCAAATTCAAATGCCGCAGCTGCCGCAGGCGGATCGGCCCGATCGCTCGCCCTCGAATGAAATTCCAGGGTTGCCGGGATCGCCGCAAACGCAGGCGGCAGGTAACGACGATGCCGAGAAGGCATTCATCGGCAAGGTGCTTGCGGATACCGAAGACGTGTGGACCAGCGTGTTCAAGAGCTTTGGCAAAAGCTATCCCGATCCGACGCTCGTCATCTATTCGGGCGCAACGCGAACACAGTGCGGTGTCGGCCAGACAGCGATGGGGCCGTTCTATTGCCCGCTCGATCAGAAGGTCTACATCGACCTTGGTTTCTATGATGAGCTGAAGCGACGGTTCAACGTCGCCGGTGATTTCGCGCAAGCGTATGTCGTTGCGCACGAAGTCGGCCATCACGTGCAGAACCAGCTCGGTATCCTCGAGAAGGTGCAGCAGCTGAAAGAGCGCGCGGGCGATGAGGCGACGGCCAACCAAATTCAAGTCAGAACCGAACTGCAGGCCGATTGCCTTGCCGGTGTTTGGGCAAACCTCAACGATCAGATGAAAAAGCGGTTGCAGCCGGGCGACGTCGAGGAGGCCCTGAATGCGGCGTCTCAAATCGGTGACGACATGATCCAGAAGAAGATGACGGGCCGCATCGTGCCCGACGCCTTCACGCACGGCACCGCGGCACAACGTGTCCACTGGTTCAAGGCGGGGCTGGAGTCAGGCCGCATGGATGCTTGCGATACGTTCAACACGGCCAATCCCTGAGATTGAAAACAAAAGCGGACGGGAAGTGCTGTCCCGTCCGCAAGGTTCTCGAACATTCGGCGCGATTGCCGGGGTGTTCTAAAGATCGGCGCCGCGATATTCGCTGACTTTGCAGGTGATGGATTGCGCGGCCAGTTCCTTGCACAGCTTCCGGGCTTCGGCCTTTGATTTCACGGGACCTGCGATCAGCCCGAAACTTGGACTAGTCGCTGTTCCGAGATCGGCATAACGCGCCTTCAAGTGGCTCAGCTGCTGGGAGTGGATTTGAGACAGCGCACCCCAGGTAACGCGCAGGCCGTCGATCGAGGGATCGGTGGCGAGTTGGAGACCGAAAATCTTCGGCGCGGGTTTGACGACGGCTGGGCCGAACGAGATCGGCTTATCGACGCTACCGGTCTCGATCGGGGCACCGGGAGCGGGCGATGCGTTGATAATCTTGGCGGGAGCCGGGCCTGCGTCCGTCCCGTCCATAGGAGCGCCGTCAGAGCCGGCGGGCGCCGCTTGCGGCTCGGCGGAGGCTGTCGTCGTGGTCGTCGGCCCCTGCGCCAGACGGACTTTATCGTCAAGAGCGGTGAGCTGAGAGCTCAGCTGTTGGGTCTGCGTGGCCTGATCCGTCACCTGGCCATGAATGGACGACACTTCGGACTGAAGTTGCGTCAGTGACATCTTCAAGGTCTCGACGTTGGCCGCAACCTCGAGAACCTTCGCGTCGCTGGCGTGCTGGTGCCCGCCAGACAGGTCCGGAAGCATTGCCGGGGCGAAGAAGGCGACCCCGAGGTAGCCGAGGCCCACGGCGCCCAGGACCGCCCAGATCGCTGTTTGGGAGGAGGCGTTGGTTTTCCTGCGCATCGGCCGATCGGCTGCGGGCTTGCTCATGATGTCGGTCGTCCTAATGACTTTCGGGCTTTCCGGAGGCCGGATCAGTCCCGAATCGTTTTTCCTGTGTGGCTGAGGTTGGGTCGGACGTGCGTTTGCCGCAATGGTGAGGACGGCAGGCGCGACGCGAAGCTGTGGACGGAGGCCGAGATGCAGCAAATGCGCTATCTGCCGGTAACTCCTGAGCAAAGGCGCGGGAACATATGACGGTGCGACTTTGTGTTTCCGAATGGGAAATTCAACGCCCGATGCAGGACTTGCGGCGGGTAGAGCGCTGGCGCTATGGCAAGGCGAGGCCGCCGGCTTGACGCTTCGTCCGCGCACAAGCACACGGCTTTCCGTCGCAATGGTAACGCAAGGTCATTCATGAGTTCCCGGCCCTGTCTTTTTGTGGTGCTTGCCGCAGGCAAGGGCACGCGAATGAAATCGTCGCTGCCGAAGGTTCTGCATAAGATCGCCGGACAGTCGATGATCGCACACCTGCTGACCACGGCGTCGGAGGTCGGCGGCGACATCGCGGTGGTGGTCGCGCCCGACGGCGACGCGGTCGCCGCGGAAGCAACGCGGATCGTTCCGGATGCGAAAATCTTTGTGCAGGCGAGCCAGCGAGGAACAGCGGATGCGGTTCTAGCCGCAAAACCGGCGCTCGAGCAGCATGGCGGCGCTGACGTCGTCGTACTTTTCGCCGATACACCGCTTGTCAGGCCGGAAGTGTTGGCCAGGCTCAGGGCGGCGCTGGACGCCGGGTCTCGCATTGCCGTTCTCGGTTTTAATCCGAAAGACCCTACCGGCTACGGACGTCTTCTTCGCAGCGGCGATGGTGCCCTCATCGGTATTCGCGAGGAAAAGGACGCGACCGCAGCCGAGAAAAAAATCGGTTTATGCAACTCAGGAGTCATGGCGTTCCGGGTGCCGGACTTGACGGGTCTGCTGTCGCGCATCGGCGATGCTAATGCGAAGGGCGAATACTATCTCACCGATTCAGTAGCGGTCGGCGGGGAGATGGGCGTTCGCGCAACCGTCGTCGAATGCCGGGCAGACGACGTTCTTGGCATCAATACCCGAGAGCAGCTCGCCGAAGCGGAAGCGATCTGGCAGGCGCGAGCGCGATCCGAAATGATGCGCAACGGCGTGACGATGATCGCGCCCGAGACGGTTTGGCTCAGCTTCGATACGCAGATCGCGTCCGACGTCACGATCGAGCCGAACGTTATTTTCGGACCGGGTGTGACGGTCGAGGAAGGGGCGCAGATTCTCGGGTTCTGCCACGTCGAACGCTCGATAATCGGCAAGGGCGTGCGTCTTGGTCCGTTCGCGCGACTGCGGCCGGGCGCGCGGCTTGGCGAAAACGCCCACATCGGAAATTTCGTCGAGGTCAAAAACACGACGGTCGGTGTCGGCGCCAAAGCCAATCACTTGTCGTATCTGGGCGATGGGGATGTGGGAGCCGGCGCCAACATCGGCGCGGGGACGATCTTCTGCAATTATGACGGATTCAACAAAGAGAAGACGGAAATCGGCGAGGGAGCCTTCGTCGGTTCGAACACGTCGCTGGTCGCGCCTGTCAAAGTCGGCAAGGATGCCTACATCGGATCCGGCAGTGTCATCACCAAGGACGTCAGTCCCGGTGCCCTGGCCCTCTCGCGAAGCGCTCAGGAGGAACGGCCGGGTTGGGCGGACAAGTTCCGGATCATGATGACCAGGCGCAAAGCGGCGCAGAAAAACAAAAGTTAACCAATCGCCCGATTGGTGTGCGAATTGCATGCGTTCTTCTGAAATATTCTTTGATTTGAGAAGATCCTTAACCACCGCCATCGTCGGATGGGGGAAGCGCATTAGGGGGAGCCGGTCCAATGTGTGGGATCGTCGGAATTCTCGGAAAAACGGCGGTTTCGACCAATCTGGTCGACGCGCTGCGACGGCTCGAATATCGCGGCTATGATTCGGCCGGGGTGGCGACGGTCGAGGGCGCGGGCATCGAGCGCCGACGGGCCGAGGGCAAACTTCGCAATCTTGAAAAGCGGCTCAACGTAGAACCGCTCGCGGGCCGGACCGGCATCGGCCATACGCGCTGGGCGACGCACGGTCGTCCGACGGAGCGGAACGCGCATCCGCACATGACGGCGAAGGTTTCTGTCGTCCACAACGGCATCATCGAGAATTTCCGTGAGCTTCGCACCAGTCTCGAAGCCAAGGGACATAAATTCGAGACCGATACCGACACCGAGGCGGTCGTCCATCTCATTACCGATGAACTCGATCACGGGGCGAAGCCGGTCGAAGCGGTCCGCGATGCGCTGCAGCATCTGCAGGGGGCCTTCGCGCTCGGCATCATTTTCGCGGGCGAAGACGACCTGATGATCGCAGCACGCAAGGGTTCCCCGCTTGCGATCGGGCACGGGTCCGGCGAAATGTATCTGGGATCGGATGCCATCGCGCTTGCGCCTTTCACGGACGCCATCACTTATCTCGAGGAAGGCGACTGGGCGGTGCTGCATCGCTCGGGCGCCGAGATCTTCAATCTCGACGGTGTCCGGGTTGAAAGACCGCTCGTCAAAGCCGTTGCGAGTTCGCTGTTGATCGACAAGGGCAATTATCGCCACTTCATGGCGAAGGAAATTCATGAGCAGCCGGAGGTGATTTCGCACACGCTCGCGAATTACCTCGACATGGCGCAGGCGCGCGTGCGTTTCCCGGATCTCGGTGTCGATCTGACCAAAATCAGCCGCGTGACGATCTCGGCCTGCGGAACGGCCTATTATGCGGGGCTTGTCGCGAAATACTGGATCGAGAGGTTCGCGCGCGTGCCGGTCGATATCGATGTCGCCTCGGAGATGCGCTATCGCGAAGCGCCTCTGCCGGAAAACGGGCTCGCCGTCTTCGTTTCGCAATCGGGCGAAACGGCCGATACGCTCGCGACGCTGCGCTACGCCAAGGCCAACGGGCAGCGCATCGCTTCTATCGTCAACGTCCGGACGTCCACGATTGCCCGTGAATCGCACACCGTGCTGCCGACACTCGCGGGGCCCGAGATCGGCGTGGCATCGACCAAGGCATTCACCTGCCAGCTTTCGGTGCTCGCGTGCCTTGCCATTGCGATCGCCCGGGCCCGCGGTACGATCAGCGTCGAAGAGGAGACGGCGCTCGTCAAATCGCTGATGGAGGTGCCGCGCCACATCGCCACCATCCTGCGCAGCGAAGAGCCCTTCATCGCAGTCGCGCACGAGTTGGCGAAAGCACGCGATGTGCTGTACCTCGGCCGGGGCTCAAGCTTCCCCATCGCGCTCGAGGGAGCGCTGAAACTCAAGGAAATTTCCTACATCCATGCCGAGGGTTATGCTGCCGGCGAGCTAAAGCATGGTCCGATCGCTCTCATCGACGAGACCGTGCCCGTCGTCGTGGTGGCACCGGAAGACGAGCTGTTCGAGAAGACCGTTTCGAACCTTCAGGAAGTGGCGGCGCGGGGCGGCCAAGTGCTCCTCATCTCTGACGGCGATGGGGAAAAAGCCGGTTGTAAGCTCGCTGCCCACATCCAAATGCCGAAGGTCGATCGCTTTGTGGCACCAATGATCTATGCTGTGCCAACTCAACTCATCGCCTACCAGACGGCGGTGTTGATGGGCACAGATGTCGATCAGCCGAGAAATCTGGCGAAATCGGTGACTGTAGAGTAAGCAAAGCAAGCAGAGCCGGGATCAACCGGTGTTGGGGGTCCTCAATTCGCCTCGTTTGGCTGTTGCTTTGAGGGGGCAAGCCAGTCGAGAAGGGACCAGTGGGGAAGGTACGGGGAGACATGACGTCATTCCATGTGCTCGCGCGCCGGATGGCGCTTGCCGCAACCGTGGTGTGCGTTTTTGCTGGCGCGCTTTCAACTTGGCCGTCGGTGAGTGAAGCTCGAAAGGCGAAAGCTGCCGCTCAGCCGGCCGGCCCATCGGCACAGGGGCCGCAGGCTGGGAATCCCGATGCCAAGGCCGCCGAAAAAGAGGCGGCGCAAAAAGCCTATGATGCCGGTCTCAAGGCTTTTGCCGCTGGCAAATATCAATCCTCGATCGAACAATTGTCGACTGCGGTGAAGTCGGGCACGCTCGCCCCGCCCGCAATGGCAAAAGCGCTTTTGACGCGCGGCCTTGCATACAAAAAAACCAACCAGCCGGGGCAAGCGATTTCCGATCTCACCAGTGCGATCTGGTTGAAAAACGGTCTCTCGCCCAGCGATCAGAAATCGGCGATCGCGGAACGGTCCGAGGCTTATCGGATGGCCGGTCTATCGGATACCGGCAGTACGCCGGACCAGCGGGCGATCGGCGCGAAAGCACCGGCGGCAACGGCTGAAGCCGGTGCTTCGACGAAAACGGCTTCAGGTCCTGACGCGGGTTCGGCCGGGCTTTCGGCGGCTGCGATTGCAGAGGCGGCTGGCGCTCAGAAAGCGGCCGCAGGAGCGGATAAAACAGCGACAATTACGCAGACAGCCGTCAACGGTGAAACGACGCTGCAGTCGGCGGCTTCGCCGGCAGTCGCCAGCCAAGAGACGAAACCCGCCGCGTCATCATCCGGAATCGGAAGCATTTTCGGCTGGGGCCAATCATCTACCCCGGAACCGGCGCCTGCCGCACCGAGCTCGGGTTCGTCATTCAGCCAAACTGTAACGGCCATTCCCGGCAATGTTTCCGGCTTCTTCTCAAACATGTTCAGCGGCGGATCGTCGACGCCGGCTCCGGATGCCGGTGCACCGGCTGCTACTGTAACGACGGCTTCGACGGCCGCTGCGCCGGAAACGTCGAGCTGGAGCAGTGCCACGACCGTTGCAAGCCGCTCCGAGCGGGAATCGTTCAAGGCGCAGAAGGCTTCTTATGCTCCGGAAGTGCAACAGAAGTCCGCGGTCCTGACGAAGGGCAAGTTCAAGATTTACATTGCCGCACTTCGGTCGAAAGCCGAGGCCGAGGCTCTGGCGCAAAAGCTCGTCGCAGAGCACGGTGCGGAGCTTGGAAATCATGCTCCCGTGGTCGATTCCGCCGTTATCGGCAGCATGGGCACGTTCTATCGTGTTCGGATCGGCGGATATGCTTCCGATGCCGAGCCGCGTAGTCTCTGCAACAAACTTAGAAGCAGTGGCCTTGACTGTCTGGTCGTGACAAACTGAGGCCAGCCCGTCTCCGTCGGGCGTGTGCTCGAGTAGGAGAGTATGGTTCCTCCACCGGTTGATCCAGAATTCGATCCCCGGCGCGGCCCGAACGTTGGCCCGTCCAATGCGCAATTAACCGCGGGTCTGAAGCGACTAGCGAGCGACAGCGGAAAGACCGGCTGGCGTCTCGGTTCGCGTTTCCGCAATGCCTTTCTGACAGGCTTGGTGATCGTCGGTCCGGTGACGATCACGCTCTGGATCATGTGGGGTGTCATCCATTGGATCGACGCCTGGATCAAGCCGCTGCTTCCGATCACGTTCAACCCCGATACGTATCTGCCGTTCCCGGTTCCGGGCCTCGGGCTCGTAATTGCGGTGTTGGGGCTGACGCTGATCGGGGCGCTGGCCGCCAACCTGCTCGGACGGACGCTCGTTTCGTCGGGCGAACTGATGATGTCGCGAACCCCGATCGTGCGGAACGTCTATGGGGCGCTGAAGCAGATTTTTGAAAGCGTGATCTCGACGACAGGATCGAACCAGAGCTTTCAGAAAGTCGGGATGATCGAATTCCCCTCGAAGGAGATCTGGAGCCTGGTGTTCGTGACCGGCGAGACGACGGGCGAGATCAAGGATGTGAAGCCCGGCGGCGAGGGTGATCTGCTGACGGTTTTCATGCCGACCGGCATCGTGCCGCCGACCGGATTCATCTGCTTCGTGCCGCGCAGCAACGTGGTGTTTCTCAATATGACCGTCGAAGAGGCGGCAAAGATCATTCTTTCGGGCGGCATCGTGATGCCGGATACAGAGCAGGAAAAGCTGAAGCGGCTGGCGGAAGCGGCGCAGAAAAAGTCCCGCCTTCGGCTCGGCGACAAACCTCCGGCTTAAAAGTTCAGATTCTAAGCCGCACGGAAAAGCCGCACGGCTTCGTCGCACTCGAAAAGATAAAGCAGCGTGCGCAGCGCCTGCCCGCGCGGTGAGACGAGATTGGGGTCTTTCTCCAGCATCAGCACGGCGTCGTCGCGTGCGGCTTCGAGCAGAACATCCAAACCGGGAACCTCGGCGATGCGAAAGCCAGGGGCTCCACTCTGACGGGCGCCGAGAATTTCTCCGCCGCCGCGCAATTCCAGATCCTTTTCTGCGATTTTGAAGCCGTCCTCGGTCTCTTCCATCATTTTTAGGCGTTGTTCGGCGGTTTCGCCCAACGGCGCTTTGTAGAGCAGCATGCAGAAGGATTCACGCGAGCCGCGACCGACGCGGCCGCGAAGCTGGTGCAGCTGCGCGAGGCCGAAGCGCTCGGTGTGCTCGATCACCATGATGTTGGCATTCGGCACGTTGACGCCGACCTCGATGACGGTCGTCGCGACCAGGATCTTGAGCTTGTTGGCAGCGAACGCGGCCATCGTCTCGTCTTTCTCCTTGCCGGCCATGCCGCCATGGAGCAAGCCGACAACGTCGCCAAAGAGCTGACGCAGGTAGGCGAAGCGTTCCTCGGCGGCGGCGAGGTCGGTGACTTCCGAGCTTTCGATCAGCGGACAGACCCAATAGACCTGCGCACCTTCGGCGAGTTGGACGCGGAGCCGGTCAATCAAGCGTTCGAGCATTTCGAGCGGCAGCATCTTGGTCACGATGGGCTTTCGGCCCGCGGGTTTCTCCGTGAGCTTCGAAACATCGAGATCGCCGTAGTGGGTCATCAGCAGCGTGCGCGGGATGGGCGTCGCGGTCATGACCAAAACGTTCGTATCGCCGTTCGAGCCCTTGGCCTGCAGCGCCATGCGCTGATGCACGCCGAAGCGGTGCTGCTCGTCGATGACGGCGACGGCCAGGTCCTTGAACACGACATCGGATTGGAACAGCGCGTGAGTGCCCACAAGGATGTCGATTTCGCCCGATGCGAGGCGGGAAATGACGGCGTCGCGCGTTTTGCCTTTCTCGCGGCCGGTGAGGAGGGCGAGGCGCAATCCCGCCGCCTCTGCCAGCGGCGCGATCGTATCGATATGCTGGCGCGCGAGCACTTCGGTCGGCGCCATCAAGGCGGCCTGAGCACCCTCTTCGGCGGCGATCGCCATGGTCATCAGCGCGACCACCGTTTTGCCGGAGCCGACGTCGCCCTGCAGCAGACGTAGCATCCGGTGCGGCGCGGCGAGGTCGGCGGAGATTTCTTCAAGCGCGTTCTTTTGCGATCCGGTCAGCGAGAACGGCAGCGCCGCTGCGATCTTGGCGCGGATCTCTCCGTTTCCTGAGAGACGACGGCCGCGTTCGGTCTTGAGATTGCGGCGGACGAGCGCGAACGCAAGCTGGCCGGCGAGAAGCTCGTCGAATGCGAGGCGCTGCCAAGGTGCGGCTCCCATCGAAACGTCCTGCGCATCGACGGGTTGATGGATGCGGTTCGCGGCCTCCTTGAATGGCGGCCACGAACGCGCTTTCAGCCACTGTGGCTCCTGCCATTCCGGGAATTCGGGGATGCGGTCGAGGGCCTGCCGCGCGGCCTTCAATGCGACCTTGCCCGAGAGCCCGGCGGTCAACGGATAGACGGGTTCGAGCAGCGGCATCTCGCTTCGCGCTTCCGGCGACACGATATAATCTGGATGCGCCATCTGCAGATTGTCGCCGTAGCGCTCGATGCGGCCCGAGACGAAACGGATCTCGCCGACGGGCAATTGCTTTTCGATGAACTTGTGCTCGGCATGGAAAAACACCAGGTCGATGCGCGCGGTGTCGTCTTCGCACGTCACCTTATAGGGGACCTTGGTGTTTCCGCGCGGTGACGGCTTGTGCTTCAGGACCCTCAGTTCCAGCGTGACGATGGTTCCGGGTATGGCTTCGGCCAGCCGGGGCTGGCTGCGGCGGTCGATGACACCCGTCGGCATGTGCCAGAGCACGTCGATAACGCGCGGTTCGGAGATGCCGGGTGGCAGCGACAGGCATTTCTTCAGCAGCTGGATCAGCCGCGGACCGATGCCGGTAAGAGTTTGCGCCGATGCAAAAAGTGGGTTCAAAAGGGCGGGGCGCATCGTCGGAACGGCTCGCGGTTGCTCAGTTTCGCGGCCGCTACCCAAGGTCGCGGCAATAAGCATCGCCGGTCGCGCTAGGCGGGGCGAGCGGCGGGCGCTATAGGAGCCCTTCGCGAATGGCGCACCGTGGCGGCCCACCGGCACACAGTCAAGCGGCCAGGGCGGCTTATACCATTGCCATGCAATCCGGACTTCAAATGACCGAGGATCTCGAAACGCGCAGGCGGCGTGCGTCCTACCGCGCTCACCACCGGGGCACGAAGGAAATGGACGTGCTGGTCGGGCGTTATGCAGATGCCCGTCTGGCGGGGTATTCGGATGACGAAATGGGCCGCTTCGAGCGCTTTCTGACCGTTCCCGATCCGGCGCTGCAACAGTGGATCTTCTCGGGCGAAGGTTTCGCCGGCATCGAGTTCGAAGATCTTGTGAATGACATTCGCGCCTTTCATGGCCTTGAGCCCAAGGCGAGCTAAGACGATTTGATGACGACGCAAGTTCGAAATTCACGCTCCATCTTCTCAGGCGTTCCGGAAGGCTTCGACGGCCGTGTGATCGCCGACATCACCAAGGCGGCGCGGGCGGCCGATCAGCCGGGCCTTCATCTGCATGTCGTGCGCGACGACCGGCGGCTTGATGAGCTTCAAGCGGCTGTCGAATTCTTCGCGCCCGACGTTTCGATCGTGCCGTTTCCGTCGTGGGATACGGTGCCGTACGACCGGACGAGCCCGAACCCGGAGATCGTCGCGAAGCGGATCACGGCGCTCGGCAAGCTGGCGGTTGGTGGGCGGAAAAAGCCGACGCTGGTGCTGACGACGGTCAATGCCATTTTGCAGCGCTTGCCGCCGCGGAGCTTCATTCGCGGTGCGGTCAAGACGATAGCGCCCGGTCAGCGGCTCGATCCGGCCGATCTCATCAAGAGGCTCGAGTCTTACGGCTACGACCGTTCGAGCACGGTGATGGAGCCCGGCGAATACGCGCAGCGCGGTGGTATCCTCGATCTCTATCCGCCGGGGCGCAGCGTGCCGCTTCGACTCGACTTCTTCGGAGACCAGCTGGAGACGATCAAGGCATTCGATGCCGAGACGCAGCGTTCGCTGAAGGCGGTGCCGAAGTTCTCGCTGATGCCGGTGAGCGAGGTGGCGTTCGGGGACGCGGCGACGGCGTTGTTCCGCACGCGTTACGTGGCGCTGTTCGGGGGCAATACCGGCGACGATCCGCTTTACGAAGCAGTGAGCAGCGGTCGCCGCTATGTCGGCCAGGAACATTGGTTGCCGCTGTTCCATCCGAGCCTCGAGACGTTGTTCGATTACCTGCCGGGTGTCGGCATCAGCTTCGATCATCTGTCGGACGAAGCGATCCAGCGGCGGTTCGAGCAGATTCGCGAGCATTACGAAGCGCGCGTGGATTCTCTCGAAGGGCAGCGCTTCGGCGCGCCGCCGTACAAGCCGGTGCCGCCGGATCAGATGTTCCTCGACGGCAAGGACTGGAAGGCGGCGTTGGAGGCGCGGGCCGTTTCGCGTCTGACGCCGTTCGACGATCCTGGCACGACGAACGTCTATCAGATGCACGGCCGCCGCGGGCGGACGTTCGCGGCCGAGCGCGCCAATCCGGATGCGAATGTCTTCGATGCGGCCGTCGGCCATATCCGGCGCATTCAGGGCGACAATCGCCGCGTGATCCTGGCGTGCTGGACGCCGGGTGCGCGCGAGCGGCTGATCACTTTGCTCGAAGATCACGGACTGAAAGATACCGTGAAGGTCGAGAGTTTCGCCGATGTGCAGGCGATGCGTCCGAACGAGACGGCATTCGCCGTGTTCGGTATCGAGGAAGGTTTTGAGACGCCGGATTTCGCCGTCATCGCCGAACAAGACATTCTCGGCGATCGGCTCGTGCGCCAGCGCCGCCGCGCGAAAAAGGCGGCTGACGTTCTGACCGAAGCGACGAGCTTGTCGGTCGGCGATCTCGTCGTGCATAGCGATCACGGCATCGGCCGCTTTGCGGGCCTGCAGACGATCACGGCGCTCGGCGCGCCGCATGACTGCCTGGAGCTGCACTACGCGGGCGGCGACAAGCTGTTTCTGCCGGTCGAGAACATCGAGCTTCTGTCACGCTACGGTTCCTCAGACGAGGGCGACACACAACTCGACCGCCTCGGCGGTGTCGGCTGGCAGACGCGCAAGGCCAAGCTCAAAAAGCGGCTGCGCGAGATCGCCAATGAGTTGATCAAGATCGCAGCGCTGCGGGCAATGCGCGAGGCGCCGGTGCTCATTCCGCCCACCGGCGCGTATGACGAATTCGTCGCGCGCTTTCCTTATGAAGAGACGGAGGATCAGGCGGCGAGCATCGAAGCAGTGCTCGGCGATCTGGCTTCGGGCAAGCCGATGGACCGGCTCGTTTGCGGAGACGTGGGCTTCGGCAAGACGGAAGTCGCCATTCGCGCCGCCTTCGTCGCGGCGATGAACGGTCTGCAGGTTGCGGTGGTGGTGCCGACGACGCTGCTCGCGCGGCAGCATTTCCGGACGTTCAGTCAGCGCTTCCAGGGGTTGCCGGTTACGATCGCGCAGGCATCACGCATGGTCGGCACGAAGGAGCTTGCCGAAGTAAAGGCCGGATTGAAATCCGGCAATGTCGATATCGTCGTCGGTACGCATGCGCTGCTGGGGAAATCGATCGAGTTCGCGCGGCTCGGGCTGCTCATCATCGACGAAGAGCAGCACTTCGGCGTCAATCACAAAGAGCGCCTGAAAAAAATGCGCGAGGATGTGCATGTGCTGACGCTGTCGGCGACGCCGATCCCGCGCACGCTGCAACTGGCGCTGACGGGCGTGCGCGAGCTTTCGCTGATCACGACGCCACCGGTCGATCGTCTGGCGGTCAGGACGTTCATATCGCCGTTCGACCCAGTGATTTTGAAGGAGGCACTGCGGCGCGAACGCTTCCGTGGCGGCCAGACCTATTACGTCGCGCCGCGCATTTCCGATCTCGACGACATTGCGGAGTTCCTGCGCGAAGCGGTGCCGGATCTCGCGTTCGCGCGCGCCACCGGGCAAATGTCGCCGACCGACCTCGAAGACGTGATGACGGCGTTCTACGAGGGCAAGTACGACATTCTGCTGTCGACTGCGATCGTCGAATCCGGGCTCGATGTGCCGAATGCGAACACGCTGATCGTGCATCGCGCCGATATGTTCGGACTGGCGCAACTTTATCAGCTTCGCGGTCGTGTCGGACGATCGAAGACGCGTGCTTACGCCTACATCACGACGCCGCCGGGGCAGAAACTGACCGAGGGCGCCGAAAAGCGGCTGAAAGTTCTGCAGTCGCTCGATACGCTCGGCGCCGGTTTCTCGCTGGCGTCGCACGATCTCGATATTCGCGGCGCCGGCAATCTGCTTGGCGAAGAGCAGTCGGGTCATATTCGCGAGGTCGGCTTCGAGCTTTATCAGTCGATGCTTGAAGAGGCTGTCGCGGCGATGAAGGGCGGCGATCTGGAAGCAGACGACAAGTGGAGTCCGGAGATCCAGCTTGGCACGTCGATCATGATTCCGGAGACGTACGTTTCAGACTTGCAATTGCGGCTTGGGCTTTACCGGCGATTGTCGAGCCTGGAAAAACGCTCAGAGATCGATGCGTTCGCGGCGGAGCTGGTCGATCGCTTCGGTCCGCTGCCACCGGAGGTCGAGCATCTGCTCGATGTGATGGAGATCAAGGGGCTTTGCCGCGCGGCCGGTATCGCCAAGGTCGATGCCGGTCCGAAGGGAGCGGTCATCACACTCTACAAGGGCAAGTTCGCGAATCCCGAGGGGCTCATCGCGTTCGTACAGAATTCGCGCGGGCTTTTGAAAGTGCAGCCTGATCAGCGGCTGGTCTATCGCTCCGACTGGGATCTGCCGGAGCTGCGTCTCAAGGGCGTGCGCGCGCTGGTGCAGCAGTTCGCCGACCTTGCCGCAAAAACGAAAAAGGCTGCTTAGCCTGTGCGGATTTTTCCTCCTCGTCATGCCGGCGTAGGCCGGCACCCAGACGACGATCCGCATCCGTTATTCAGAGGCCGACTGGATCCCGGCCTTCGCCGGGATGACGGTTATTTGGAATGGACGAGCGCCGTCAAAGCCTTCCTTTGCACCTTACCGTTGGGGGTGCGCGGGAGTTTGTCGATGAAGACGATCTCTTTCGGCACCTTGTAAGCGGCGAGGCGTTCTGCGGCGAAGGCTCTGATCGCGGCGGCGTCGCGCGGCATCTGATCGTTGCCGACGATAAATGCGCCGATGATCGACACATCGCTGCGGATGCGAATTTCTGAGCAGGCGACTTCCGCAACGCCGGGAAAGGCCGCGAGCGCGGCTTCGATTTCGAGGGGCGAGACGCGGTAGCCGCCGGCGTTCATCAACTCGTTGGCGCGGCCAAGATGCGTGACGTAGCCGTCGCTATCGATCGCGCCGAGGTCGCCACCGACGAACCAATCGCCGCGCAGCACTTCGGTTTCTTCATCGGGCCGGTTCCAGTAGCCGAGCATCAAGCCGGGATCGGAGCGGTGGACGGCGATCAGGCCTTCTTCGCCGCTGGGCAACGGAGCGTCGCTGCCTTCGGCGGGTAGGATTGCGACGCGGCGTCCGGCCTGCGGTTTTCCGACGGTGCCGGGCCGGTACGGTACGGACGGACCAGTCGAAATGTAGGTCGAGATTTCGCTCATGCCGAGGGCTTCATAGAGCGGGAGGCCGGTGGCGGCCATCCATTCCTCGATCAATCCGGGCGGCGGGGTTTCTCCCGCCATCAAGCCGTGACGGAGATTTCCAAGCGAGCCCGGTTCGGGGCGGGCGTATTTCATGATCTGGCGATAGACGCCAGGCACCGCTGCGAAGAGCGTTGCGCCGGTGTGTGCGATAAGTGCGGGCCAAAGTTCCGGCGACTTGTCGCCGGTGCAGACGATGGCGGTCGCGCCGTTCGCCCACGGGTCGGTCAGGCCGACGCCGAGCGTGAAGGTCCAGTTGAAAGCGCCGGCGTGCAGCATGCGATCGTCGGGCGTGATGCCGTACCAGCCTTGATACATCGGTTTGCGTCCGAGCGCGGAGCGATGCGCGTGGAGGACGCCTTTGGGTTTCGACGTCGTGCCGGATGTGTAGATGAGAAATGCCGGGTCGTTTTCTATTGTTGGTGCGTAGCTCGCACGGGCGGGTCCGCGCATGAAGGACGCAATGTCATCGGATGTCAGCACGAGCGTGCCAGCTGAGACGATGTCCGGCGCGAGTTGTGCCGAAGTCGCGATGGCCGCGGCGCCGCTGTCGGCAAGCAGCATTTTCAGTTCGGTCGCCGTCAATTGGTCGGAGAGTGGAAGGGCGATGAAGCCGGCCGCCATCGCGGCGAAAAACAGTAACGCCGACTGGCTGGAGTTTCCAAGCCTGATGGCAATGCGATCACCGCGTTTCAGACCGCGCGCCGACAATCCGGCGGCCAGCCGCAATATGGCGTCTTCGATTTCGGCGAAGGTCCAGCTTTCGGTCGGACGGTCGGGCGAATGCGTATCGTGGACGAGCAGTGCGATCTTGCCGGGCGTGCGGCGCGCGACGCGGCCGATGGCGTAATCCGCGATGTTGAAGGACGTCTCTTCGGCCGCCGTCATTTCGTTTCCGTCCACCAGGTATCGACGGAATAGCCGAACAGCGGCGTCTTCTCCGGGTGCTTCAGGCGAGCCCAATACGGCACCCATTGGCGCGGCGTGTAGAACAGCGGCACGACGTAGTCGCCAGAAAGAAGAACCCGATCGAGCGCATGCACTGACGAAATGAAATCGACCTCGGTGTTGGCGGCGAGCATCGCCTCGATCATCGCGTCTGCGGCGGGATTTTTTACGCCGGCGTAGTTGAACGAGCCTTTGGCGTCGGCGGTCTTCTCGGACCAGCGGAACAGCTGCTCGTTGCCGGGCGACAGCGACGAGGCCCACGTGTTCTGGATCATATCGAAATCGAATTCGGTCAGCCGCGCCTGATACTGCGCGCTGTCGACGAGACGGACGCGCGCAACGATGCCGAGGGGAGCCAAGCTTCGGGCGTAGCTCAGCAGCAGCGCTTCCTGGGCATTGCTGTTGGCGAGAATTTCAAAAGAAAGAGGCTGGCCGGTCGCGCCGTTGACCATGCGGCCGTTCTTCAGAACCATGCCCGCCTCCTTGAGAAGCGCGAAGGCCGCTTTCTGGTTCGGGCGATCCTGGCCGCTGCCGTCGGAGGTCGGGAAGCGATAGGTGCCGGCCATGATTTCGGGCCGGACCGCATCAGGGAACGGCGCAAGAAGGTTCTTTTCGTAGGCGTCGGCGGGATGACCGGTCGACGCCAGATACGAACGTTCGAAATAGCTTTCGGTGCGTTTGAAAAGACCATTGTAGAGCGTTCGGTTGCACCATTCGAAGTCAAACAGGGTCATCAGGGCCCGGCGCACGCGTGGATCGGAAAAGATCGGGCGGCGGGTGTTGAATACGAGTGCCGTCATGCCTGCGGGCAAGCCGATGTCGAATTCGGCCTTGATGATACGCCCGTCGTGAACGGCGGGGATATCATATCCGCTGGCCCAGCGCCCGGGATCCTCTTCAAGGCGCAGATCGATGTTGCCGGCCTTGAATGCCTCGAACATGGTCGAGGCGTCGCGATAGTAGTCGAAGCGGATGTCGTCGAAGTTGAAGCGCCCGCGATTGACGGGCAAGTCTTTGCCCCAATAGTCGGGATCGCGCCGGTAGCTGATGGCGCGGCCGGCGTCGATTTTCGAGACCGTATAGGGACCGGAGCCGACGAGAGGCGTCATCGATGCAGAGGCGAATTCGTCCGCTGTCGTTGCGTGAGCTGCAAAGACCGGCATGACGCCGAGGATCAGCGGCAGCTCGCGGTCGTTCGCATCCTCGAAGGTGAAGCGGATGCCGCGGTCGCCGACCTTTTCGGCTTTCGTCACCTTGGCGAAATAGGTTCGGTGGTTCGGCCGGCCTTTGTCTTTCAGCAATTGAAACGAGTTGATGACGTCTTCGGGCGTCACCGGCGTGCGGTCGGAAAAGCGGGCGGCCGGATTGAGATTGAATGTTACCGATTTGCGGTCGTCGGCAATGTCGATCGTCTCGGCGAGCAGACCGTAAAGGGTGAACGGTTCATCGAGGCTGCGGGCCATCAGCCCTTCGATGACGAATTCACGGATGCCGGACGCGGGCGTGCCGCCGACGATCAGCGGATTGACGTTTTCATAGGATCCGAGCACGCCGAGCGTCAGCTTTCCGCCTTTGGGGGCGTCGGGATTGACGTAGGGAAATGCCGTGAAATCGTCATTGAAGAGAGGTTTGCCGTGAAGCGCCACGGCGCGCACGGGTGCTGCCTCAGCGGCGGCGCCGAAAGCGATCAACAGCGCGGCGACGAGCGAAAACTTCCCGAATGACAGCACCGGCATCTAAAATTTTGTCCATCTTCTTGGTATCGCGGGCAAATCTCGGTGGTTGAGACGCTCGCTCGATAACCGCCGGGTTTGTTCTAATGGCGGCTTCCCACGCCTGTCCAGCTTGTCGCAGTTGCTGCGCGGCCACGTTGGCTTAGGGTGCGGCGAAGCCCCCAATTGGTGCTTCAACCGGCCACGGGATTGCCGCATTCGGAGCCTTAGTCGGCTCCTGAACGGCAGAGGAGAATGCCGTGTCTGCGCGGGCTTGGTTTCAAGCACTTGGCGCGGCGATTTTGAGGGGACGAGCTGGTCAGGCCGGCTCAAAACAAGCGAGGATTTTTACGTTGATGGCAAACGCAGTATTGCGCGCGGGCGGCAGGGTGCTCGCATCAGCCGTTTCGATTGCGGTGGTTCTGGGCGGCGCTTCCGCAGTGGCACAGGCCGCAGACGCCAAAAAAGCTCCGGCTGCTGCCGCACCCGCTGCCAAGACCGCTGCGGCCACCAAGCCCCAGAGCGCCTGGGTCAAGCTTTGCGAAAAAGCGCCGGTCGTGACCAAAGGACCGGACGGCAAGGATGTGAAATCGGAGAAGTCGCTCTGCCTTACGCATCATGAGCGTCTCGACGGCAACACCGGCATGGTTCTGGTTTCGGCGGCGATCCGCACGGTCGAGGGTTCGCCGAAGAAATCGCTGATGGTCATGGTGCCGCTCGGCATGGCGATCCCGCCGGGCGTTCGCGCCGCCGTCTACTCGAAAGAGCAGTGGGCAGCCGCCGCGAAGGGCGAGAAAATCGACGAGACGAAGCTGAAGCCGATCGAACTGAAGTACGCGCTCTGCCATCCGGCCGGATGTACGGCCGAGACGGAAGCGACGCCTGAAATCCTCGATCAGATGTCGAAGGGTGGAGGCATCATGGTTCTCGCCATGAACGCAGCGGCGCAGCCGATCGGGTTCCCGGTGCCTCTCGATGGCTACAACGAAGCTGCCGCCGGTCCTCCGGTCGACAACAAAAAGTATGCCGAGGCACGCAGCCAGCTGATGGCGCAGATCCGTCAGCGTCAGCAGCAGATGGCCGAAAAGTGGAAAGAGAACGAGATGAAGAATCTGCCGCTCGATGGCCCTGGCGCGCCGCCCGTTCAGCAGGCTCCGACCACCACGAGCTCGACCAAGAAAAACTGATCGGCGCGGGTTTCCGCCGCCTGATATTGGACCGTCCCGACATCCGTCGGGGCGGTCTTTTATTATCCGGCTTTTCGTTGCGGTCGGGCCGGCCGGGTACGTAGAGGCTAGTTGGTGGACTCGGGGCGCAGCCGATAACCGCCGTTGCCGTCGGCGATGAAGTGATCTTCGATATCGGGATGGCGGAGCGGCAGATTGGTGTCGTCGAGAAGCAGGTTCTGCTCGGACACATAGGCGAGATAGGTCGTCTCGGCGTTCTCGGCGAAGAGGTGATAGTAGGGCTGGTTTTTCCCGGGGCGCACTTCCTCCGGAATGGACAGCCACCATTCCTCGGTGTTGGCGAATTCGGGATCGATATCGAAGATCAGGCCGCGGAACGGATAGAGCCGATGGCGGACGACCTGACCGATCGAGAATTTTGCGTGTTTGATGTCACTCATGGCGTGAATGTGTGACGGCTGGGGTCAGCGCGCAAGTGCGCCAACGCGCTAGAGGTCGCCATAAAGTGCGGCGCGTTCGGCGTCCTTCGAGGCCACGATCTTGGCCAGGTCGACGATGACTTTCGCCTGCTTCCATGTGGCGTCGTCCTGCATCTTGCCATCGAGCATGACGGCGCCGGTGCCGTCCGGCATGGCGTCGAGGATGCGCTTGGCGAATTTCACTTCCGCCGGATCGGGAGAGAAAACGCGTTTTGCAATCTCGATCTGGGTCGGGTGCAGCGACCAGGCGCCGAGGCAGCCCTGGAGGAACGCATTCCTGAACTGGGCTTCGCAGGCGGCGAGGTCGGAGAAATCGCCGAAGGGGCCGTAGAAGGGCTTCAAGCCGTAAGCGAGGCAGGCATCGACCATCTTGCCGACGGTATAGTGCCAGAGGTCCTGCTGGTAGAAAGGCCGGGACGCGGAGGGGTTGTCCTTCTGCGCATCGGCCAGGACGCCGTAATCGGGGTGGCCGCCGCCGACGCGGGTGGTCTTCATGCCGCGCGAGGCAGCGAGATCGGCGGGGCCGAGGCTCATGCCGTGCATGCGCGGAGACGCCGCCGCGATGGCTTCGACGTTATTGACGCCTTCAGCCGTTTCGAGAATGGCGTGGATCAGGATCGGCTTCTTGACGCCGTGCTTGGCTTCGAGCTGCGCCAGCAATTGGTCGAGGTAGTGGATGTCCCACGGGCCTTCGACCTTCGGCAGCATGATGACGTCGAGCTTGTTGCCGACGCTGGAGACGATTTCGGTCACGTCGTCGAGCACCCAGGGTGAGTTCAGGCAGTTGATGCGGGTCCAGACACCGGTCGCGCCGAGATCGTTGTCGCGCACCATCTGGATGAAGCCCTTGCGGGCGTTTTCCTTCTGGTCGAGGGGCACGGCGTCCTCGAGGTTGCCAAGCACGACGTCGACCTGCGCGGCCAGCTCTTTGATCTTCGAGCGGATTTTTTCGTTATGCGGCGGCACGAAATGGATCATGCGCTCAAGCTTGACGGGCAGCGCGCGGTAAGGTTCGGGGGCACCGATGGCGAGGGGCGAGAAAAACTTGGCGGGCGTACGCGTCGAAGCCATCGGCAGCTATCCTGTTCAGGAATAAAGGGGAACTGCCGTATTCTTCATAGGAGACAAGCGGCTCTGTCAACCGGCGCCTTGAGCGCGTATTGGCGCTCTCGGCGTGGCCCCAGCTGAATTCAATCCCTGTCGGGGGCGCCGAGGGGAAAAAACGATCGAAATTGTCGAGCCTCGTCGACCGCGCGGGCGAATGACGGACGGGCAAGCAGGCGCGCGCGGTATTCGCGCAGCAGCGGGTAGGAAGGAGAGATCGGATGGGTCCAATCCGAATAGAACAGTGACGGGGCGGCGGCGCAGTCGGCCAGACTGAAATCTGATCCGGCGGCCCAGTCGCGGCCGGGGAGCGTTCGTTCCATCCACGCGTATGCCCGTTCCAGCCGCTCGCCGGCCAATCGCCTGCCTTCTTCGGGGTTCACGGGTAGGCGGTTCAGCGCACAGTTCACGGCAAACTGCACCGGGTCCATGATGTAAAGATCGAAAAAACGATCGAGAAATCGGATATCCAGCGCCGTCATCGGGTTCTCGGGCATCAAGCGCGTGGGGCCGGGATGCGCGAGTTGCAGATATTCGATGATGATGGTGGCTTCGACGAAACTGCGCTCGCCATCCATCAGCAGGGGAAACCTGGCCAGAGGCCAAAGCCGCAGCCACGCGCTGGTGTGCTCTGGCGTATCGGGTCCGATGTTGCGGAATTCGAACGGCGTCCTGTTCTCATAGAGCGCGATCAAAACCTTCTGCGTGTAAGACGAGAAGGGATGGCCGTAGAGTGCGAGCGACACTGGACTCTCCGAACAACAGAGTGGCTTGGCGAACGAAGCCGCTTATAGCATTCGTGACGCGGTGTCTGCTCCAGGTTCTGCACATGGGCTTGCGCCCGTGCGTTCATCGCCGCGTGCGGTGGCACCGGCGGATGAAAAGCGGAGACGGAGCGCGCCGGCACCTGGTGCCGTTCTCGTTCCGAAGAATGAAACAGCGCCTTAGCGCGCTCCGTCGCTGGGGTTCTGATCGACCGGTCCGGCATGGGAGGTGCCTTAACCCTCCGGCGGTTGGTGCCGCATGCACTATGATCACCGGACGGTTCGCTCCGCTCGTGCCTCGGGCCGTTACCCCCTTGAGCACAAAGCGTCGACCAGCCGCTCACCCCCAATCTCCGAACGGTCTCGAGATTGTCCGTTGTTCGTCGAGGCGAGGTGAGACGAGTATGCGGGAGGTTTTGCGAGCGGGGATAAGTTCTCAAGCAGATGTGATGACCCTGACGACATCAGCACCGGATTTGAAACACCGACGTCTTCGCCGGCGTAGTGCGATGTTGGAACAGGGAGCCAGCACATGCACATTGAGATCTATGAGGGCGACAGAGATGCATTGCTGCCGCTGTTTCGTCTCGCAGATGAATTTGAAAGCCAGATCGAAAGCTATTATGGGCTCGGAACAGTGCTCGTCGCGTACGACGGCGCGCTGATCGCCGGTTTAGCGCTTGTCTTCGATGACGACGGAGTTGTGGAACTCGTGAGCCTCGCAGTTCTCGCCGAGCGGCAGCGGCAAGGGTTCGGCAGCCGCCTGATCGAAGCGGCAGTCGGCCATTGCCGCGCGATCAAGATCGATCGGCTGATTGTCGGCACGGGCGCATGGGAAGCCGACAACATCATCTTCTACCTCAATCGAGGCTTCCGGATCTTCAACGTCAACCAGGATTTCTTCTCGCCCGAAAAAGGCTATGCCGAGGGACGCCGCGATCAGGTGCAGTTGGAAATCACCGGAATCGGGTCAAGGCCGCACGAGCTACAACTTGAAATCGCCGGAGATTGAGCCGACAAAGACCGCGAACATGAGGTTTAGGCTCGCGCGGAATGATCGACGTTACCAACCAGCCGCCGCCGCTTGAGAATTACGATCTGTTCGAGAGTGACGCGATCCTGAGAGAGGCGGTCGGACGCGAAGGTGCGGGATGGGCGGCGCCTGAGCTCAAGCGTCTCGGGAGGCAGCTCGGGTCGGCGGAGATGATCGCGGCGGGAGCGGACGCCAATCGCCACACGCCGGTGCTCAAAGCCTTCGATCGCTACGGACGGCGGATCGACGAGGTCGAGTTTCACCCGAGCTGGCACAAACTTTTGGGACTGGCTCTGCAATCGGGGTTGCACTCGGCGCCGTGGGCCGAGCCGAAGCAAGGCGCGCACGTCGCACGCGCCGCCGGTGGCTACATGCTGGCGCAGATCGAGAGCGGCGTCTATTGCCCGGTTTCGATGACATATGCGTCGGTCGCCACGCTGAAGCACGCACCCGCGATTGCCGCCGAATGGCTGCCGCGGATTTACTCGCGGAACTACGATCCGAGTTTCCGCCCCGCCGAGCAGAAATCGGCGGCGCTGATCGGCATGGCCATGACGGAAAATCAAGGCGGGTCGGACTTACGTGCCAACGTCACGCGCGCCGAGCCTTATCGAAATGCGGGCGGGCGGCACTTCTATAAGCTCAACGGCCACAAGTGGTTCATGTCGGCGCCGATGTGCGACGCGTTTCTTGTCCTGGCGCAAACGTCGGCGGGGCCGACGTGCTTTCTCGTTCCGCGCTGGACGCCGGAGGGCGAGCGCAACGCCATTCATATCCGGCGTTTGAAGGACAAGCTCGGCAATCGCTCGAATGCGTCGAGTGAAGTCGAGTTCGAGGGGACGCACGGCGAGCTTCTGGGCGAAGAAGGGCGCGGCATTCCGACGATCATCGAGATGGGCAACTATACACGGCTCGACTGCGCGATCGGGTCGTCGGGTCTGATGCGGCAAGGGCTGGCGCAGGCGATCCATCATGCCCAACATCGCCGGGCGTTTCAGCGGTTCCTGGTCGATCAAGCGCTGATGGCGAACGTGCTTGCCGATCTCGCAATCGAAAGCGAGGCGGCGACCGTGCTTACGATGCGGCTCGCTCGCGCTTATGACGAAGACGACGAAGTTGCGCTGGCGTTCCGGCGGATCGTGACGCCGGCGGCGAAATTCTGGATCTGCAAGCGGGCGCCTGCTTTCGCGGCCGAAGCGATGGAGGTGCTGGGCGGCAACGGCTATGTCGAGGAGTTCAATCTCGCGCGCATCTATCGCGAGGTTCCGGTCAATTCGATCTGGGAAGGTTCGGGCAACATCATGTGCCTCGACGTGCTGCGGGCGCTGGCTCGGTCGCCGTCGGCGATGGACATGCTGGCGGCGGAATGGCGCGAGGCGGCGAAAGAGAACCGGCGGCTCGGCGCGTTCGTCGCGAAACTTCAAGATGGCGCGGCGCGGCCCGACGAGGCGCAAGCGCGGATTTTCGTTCGCAATCTCGTGCTGGCATTGCAGGCGGCGCTTTTGATCCGCAACGCGCCGAACGATGTTTCAGATGCGTTCTGCGCGGCACGGCTCGGCGACGACATCGGCGGTGCGTTCGGGCTGCTGCCGCCCGGCACGGCGACGCGAAGCATTATCGAACGCGCCGCGCCGTCAGAGAATTGAGCGCCGTGTTTTAGCTCGCTTTGGGATCGGGTGTGGTGGCCGTGTTGGCGGGCGTCGACGGATTTGCCGCCGGACCTGCCGTGTTCGCGAGTTCGGGGAGCACCTTGGCCAAAGCCGCGAGAATGTCATCGACGGGAATGCCGAGCGAACGCGCGATCTGCTGGACATGCTCGTCGCCCAAGGCCGTCTTGATCTGGTCGGGTGTGATCGGAAGGTTGTTCTTGTTTTTATCGAACCACGATTGCACCTGATCGCCGAAACCCGCGCCTTGAAGCTTTGCAAGAATGGTCTGCAATCCCTCGGTGCCGAGCACGCCCTTGATGAGATCGGGCAAAGCGCCTTGTTCGGCCTGGCCGACGATGTTGCCGACAACTCCCTTCAGTGCGTCGCTCCAGGTCATGGTCTGCCCTTTCTGTTTCGAAAATCGGTTGCAGTATGAGAGGTGATCGTCAGCCATTCCGGTGCGCGCGATGTGATCTTCTCCGCGCGCCGTTCCAACGGCAGCTCCAGCCATACTAGGCTTATGAGACAGACGGGTAAACAGCGTTTAGGCTGAACAGCTTATCGATAAAAAGCATAGGAGCTTTTCGCGGCCGCCCGATTCACGCTATCGCCACATGATGATCAAAGTTCGTGGTTACCTCGCAATGATGATCTCGAAATCTCAATATGTTGCGGCGTTTTCCCGAGGGCTGCGACTTGCGCTTCTCAGCACCGCTGCGCTGTGGTCCATACCCTCCGCCGTTCGGGCCGAGGACTGCGTCGACGTGCAATCGACGTCGCCGGTCCCCGATTTTCAGCCGTGCGAAATGCTCGAACCGGACCTCGATCCGGCCGACTTGAATTCGATCATTCTGGAGAGTTCGGCCTCAAAGCCGAAGAAGGCGGCGACCGCATCGGACGCGATACCGTGGATTGCGACCAATCCGCAGGATGTCCCGGCGGCGTTCTCGACCAGCGATACCGGCGTTTCCGTCAAGACCAGTCTCGGGACGCTGCGCGACTACAATGCCCGCAGCGCTTCGCCCGTCGTCGAGCAGCCGGCGTTCGGACCGGCGCCGAAGACCGACTTTACGATGCCGCAGGCGCCGGTTGCGCCGAAGACGCCGCTCGATGTGTGGACCAGCATCGACGTCAACGGTTATGACGGCTCGCGCGATCAGTCGACGCGAACGGGAGTTGGCGCCGATTACAAGTTCAACAAGATGACGACGCTCGGTGTTTCGATCGAGCGCGGCGATTCACGGTCGGCGACAGTTACCGCCGTCGAGGAAGATCAGAAAGCTTCGGCTTATGTCACGCTGCAGGCGACGCCGTTGCTGAGCCTCGATGCACGGACCGAGTGGCAAGCGGGAAACGAGGCGTTCGCTGAAAGTTCAGGCGCGGCGGAAAAAGGCGCCTTCATTCTGGCGCCGAAGATCAACAAGTCGTTCAAGATGGACGACGGCACGACATTGTCGCCGTTTGTCACGTATCAGCGCGAGTTCGACGTTTCGGCGTCGCGCAAGGATAGCGTCGATACAAGCTTAGACGCGACGCAGTCGGCAGGTGCGGGCGTGACCTACACCAAGCCCGACGCTTACTCGCTCAGTGTTTCGGCCGACGTCGACAACTTCGGCGCTACCGAACAGAGTTCAGAGTCTGAGCAGCAAATTCCAGCTGAGCGTACCGCTCGGCAAGTGAGCTAATTCAGAGCGGCGCCTTGAAGACGAAGAAGGCGCCCAGCGCGATGAGCGCAAAGCCGACGGCGTGATTGATCGTCAGCGCCTCGCCGAGATAGGTGGCGGAGAAGACCGCGAACACCGTCAGCGTAATGACTTCCTGCATGGTCTTGAGTTCCGCAGGCGAGTAGACGGCGATGCCGTAGCGGTTGGCGGGAACGGCCAAGCAGTATTCGAAGAATGCGATGCCCCAGCTCACGATCACGACGAGCCACAGCGGCTTGTCGGTAAACTTGAGATGACCGTACCAGGCGAAAGTCATGAAGATGTTCGACATCGTCAGAAGGACGATGGGCAGAAGCGACTGAGGGATCATCGAGGGGCCTGTTGCAGCGTGTTGGCTAATGCGCGTCGAGGGTAACGGTTCCCTGAGGCAATTCTCGACTACGCCGGATCAAAGAAAAACGGAACCGCAAAAGACATCGGCGCGTTTCTGCTTCGGTCGCGGTTCCTGACGCCGCTGCGAAGGCCGTTAAGCGGCATTTGAAACGCGTCAGACGCCCGACCACGGATCAAAACGATTTTTGAATTCAACCGACGTGGAGGAGAAGAAATGACCCGCGATATCATCCTCTGGCTGGCAGGCGTTCCGCTTGTAGTCATCATCGGACTGCATCTTTTCGGAGTGCTGCACTAGCCGTCATGCCGGTTCCCAATGGGCGTGCCCGGGACGCCGTTGCGGGAGGCCGACTTGCGGTAATCAGAGCTTTCTTGGCCAGGAAGACCTGCCATGCGTTTCGAGGCTTGACTGTATAATTGGGTCGGGCATTCTCGATGTTGCCGCGAAACGGAGGCACCGGACGAAGTCCGGTAGATTGTGGAGGTGTCGGCCGGACGACATCGCAAACAATCGAGGTCGTCATGCATTCCGGCATCGTGTCGGGTGGCGCATACCCGCTTTCATCCAAGGCCCATTCATCAAGGCCCGTTTCTCCCTCACCTGATTGTCTTTCTTCTGAGCAGACCTATTCGGGAACGCATACGTTTCTGAGGGCGCCGCGCGTCAAGCAGGCGAAGTCCGGCGACTTTGCCGTTCTCGGCGTTCCGCTTGATATCGCGACCTCAAATAGGCCGGGCGCACGGTTGGGGCCGGACGCCGTCAGATGTGCGTCCGCGCAACTCGCCGAACTCAAAGCCTATCCGGGCGGTTTCGACCCCCTGAATTTCGTCGACGTGGTCGACCTGGGAGATGCGTGGCTCGATTACGGCTTTCCACAGACCATTCCCGCAATGATCGAGGAAGCAGCCTCGGATGTGGTTGCGACAGGCGCTTTTCTTTGCTCGCTCGGAGGCGATCATTTCATCAGCTATCCATTGCTCAAGGCGCACGCCAAGACGCATGGCCAGATGGCGCTCATACATTTCGATGCGCACACCGATACGTGGACTCCGCGCGTCGGCCGGGATGGCAGCGTCGAACTCAATCATGGGACGATGTTCGCGCAGGCGATTGATGACGGGTTGATCGATCCTGCCCGGTCGAGCCAGATCGGCATCCGGACGTGGGTCGATGATGCCAAGGGCATGAACATTTTCGACAACATGGTCGTTGCCGAGAAGGGCGCGGCTGCGATCGCTGCCATGGTCAAGGAACTTGCCGGCGATATGCCGTGCTATCTCACTGTCGATGTTGATTGCCTCGATCCGGCGTTCGCGCCGGGAACCGGCACGCCGGTGATGGCGGGTCTGACGCCGCGCGAGCTCTTGGCAATGCTGCGGAAGCTCGATGAACTCAACATCGTCGGATGCGACGTCGTCGAAGTCGCGCCGGCCTACGACCAGGGCGGCATCACGGCGCTCGCTGCGGCAACGGTCGTGTATGAGCAAGTCTGCCGACTGGCGCGGCGGAACGGTGCAGTTCCTGCGAGCTATCCAGCACCGAGGATCGGCGCGCGCGCCTTTCGTTAACGTCGGCCTCGTCGGCCGGGACAGGGCGCCGCAGATCGGTTTCCTCGGGAACAGCGGGAGGTTGTGGTCTGCGGCTATCTCTCTTGGCAACGAGAGCCCACGACGGCGCTCTCTTTCGAAAAAAGAGATGGAGATCGCAGATGGACTTCAGGAACACCGGGATCCGCGCAGCTTCGCGTAGCGCAATCTTCTCGATCGTGACGGTGGCGGCGTTCGTGCCGATGGCAAGCAACGCGTTCGCCATCAGCCTCAAGGTGCAGCTTGCCTGCGCCACGGATTATTACGCCCATTGCAGCGCTTACAGCCCGTTTGGCCCGCAGGTCCGCTCATGCATGCGAGCGGTCGGCAACAGCCTGTCGAAGCGTTGCGTCGATGCGCTCGTTGCGGCAGGCGAAGTCTCGGCCGGCGAAGTGGCGCGGCGTCGCGGACTGTCAGAGACGGCGGCGCGATAAGTCTTGGAGTTTCGAAGCATCGACCTCGCGCAACTGGTGGGCGGCAGCACCAGCGCGCGGAGAGCGGCAACGAAAAGTTAACCATCCCGGTCGAATTATTAAGGACCATTCATTCGTATGCCGGGAAGTCATGACGTTCGTTGTCGTCTCGCGTGATCAGGCGCCCGAAGCGCCAGTCATCCCCGCGTTACTCGCTTCACTTCAAAATCGAAATCGCAAGCTCGTCAGTGTTCCGCTCGATGAGCTGCGGCCGACACAGGTGACCGTCGGCATGCGTGCGGTCGCTGCCAAGCAGGAAAAAGTCGAGCGGCGGGCGCGAAGCCATCGCAAGCTGCGGCGGTATCTCGAGGACAGGCCGATCCCGGCAGTGCGCGGCCCGAACGACGATCTCTTCATCATCGATCATCATCATTTGAGCCTGGCGCTGCTCAAGAGCGACGTCGAGGAAGCTTTCGTGACCGTGGTCGGGGATTTCTCGCACTTGGGGCGCAAGCGGTTTCTGGAGAAAATGACGCGGCTCGGTTTGCTGCACACCTACGACAGCCATGGCCGGCCGGTGCCAGCAACCAAACTTCCCGAGCGTCTGGACGAGCTTCGGTCGGATCCGTTCCGGGATCTCGCGTGGTCGGTGCGCGAGGCCGGCGGCTTTGAGAAAATCGGAAAGCCCTATGCCGAGTTCCGCTGGGCGGACTTCTTCAGGACGCGGATTTCGCGATCGACGGTGCGGCGTGATTTTGATTATGCGCACGACCGGGCGATGTGGCTTGCCCGGTCACGCGAGGCAGCAAGGCTGCCCGGATACATCAGCCGGTAGGCTGATGGGCTCCGATCAGTGGCGCGGGGCGTTGAACCTGAAATCGAACTCGTCATTGATGTTCTGCGTGGCTTGGCGCCAATCGGCTCCGGAGTTCATGCCGTTTGGAGTTCTCGTATTCAACCTGCGCGGGTTGGCCATGATGATCGATGGTCGCGACATCGGGTGACGGGCCGCGAACGGGAAGGGCGCAAAGCCGTACGGCCAATTCCTGAAGTTCGCCGAGGATAGCTTCGCGACGGAGCTCGTGCTGAACGGCGACGTTGCGAACGTCGCGCAAGAGCTGCTCGTCGACACGACGAAGGGCATCCGACAGCGTGCGGACGAACTCCGCCTCGGTACGCGCATTCTCCGCAAGGCGGGTCATCATTTCTTCGACGTTTTTGGAAAGGTCCGTCATTGCGTTCTCCTTGCGGGGTTAGGGCGCCTACGTAGACCAAACCTCTTGATTCGCATGTCTAAAAAATGTTGCGGATATGCTCAGTGCTTGCCTTGCCGGTGGATGAGTTGACGAAGAGCACATGCATGGGCGCAAGATTTCGCCGCCAGCGGACAAACAAAATCGGCGCTGCGCAGATCAATGCGCAACGCCGATTTCACCGGCAAGTTCAAGCGAGAGGAGAGACTGCTTCAGAAGCGATTGCGCTCCGGTCAGGAATTGCACTTTCGGCGCGCAAGCTCCTACGGCGGAAAGACTCGCCGCGAATCTCCGACTTTCTTACGAACGTGTGAGCGTCAGACCGGCAACACCGGCAGAAAGATTGAGGCCGGTCTGGCCCTGGACGCTGACGGGCTGCAGCACGATGGATTGATTGGAACCGCCGACGAGGGCGTTGGCTGTTGCGCCGATGCCGACCGATGCTCCAGCCGTGACTCCGCCGTAGGAGCCTTCGAGGGCATTGCCCGGCATGTCGGTCGTCGAGCCGAGGACGGTCCAAACCAAGGTGCTCGCGCCGGTGAAGCCGATGTCGAGGCCGACCTGGGTGATAGTCGCCTGATAATGATAGGTGCGGCCACTGACGGCTGTCTGGAACTCGCAGCGCATGTTTTCTTTCGAGCCGAAGATCAGTCCGACGCCGCCGTGTCCGTGGCAGGTCAGCGTACCGACGGCGATCTTCGGCGTATCGGCTTCTACCGATGGAACGGCGGCGATGGCCGATGCGAGCAATGCCGCGCTTGCCGTCAGTGCGCGCGAACGGATGAGTGGACGCTTCATGTTTGTCTCTCCTGACATCACGCGCTCACGCGGCCACCATTGGTCACGGAACGCCGTAAAAGAATCCCGGATATTCTCGTGGATTTGCCCGAATGCTGAAATTCCCTGCCAGCTTCCTAGAACGGCGCACCACCGAGGGCAACAGATGCTGGAAAGTGATCGGGACACCAATGACGTTTATCAATGCGACCGTCGAGGTGGAGGGAATTGATCTTTTCGGCGATGGCAACGGGCGGGGGCCTGTCCGCTCATTGATCGGCAAAGTCGTCCTTGAGTTCCTTGGTGCGTTGCAATGTCAGGGTTGTCATGCATCCGAGTACCGCGGAGGTTGTAATGGTGCCGCCGGCTGAAACCTGAGGCACAACGCCCTTGCATTGAGCTTCGCGGTAAGCGACCCACGCGCGCTGCGCAGCTCTCAATGCTTCTTCGAAGCTGCCGGCATCGTACGGTTTTTCCATATTGCGGGCGCGCGTGGATTTTATCGCCATCTGATACGTATCGTTCAGTGCCTTGTCGGCGGTCTGATACTCCTTGTCGGCGCAGAAATTCAGCTCGACGGTTGTCATGGCTTTTCCGCAATCGATGGTTTGGGCTGCGGCAGGGCAGGTGAACCCGAGCGATATCGTCCCGGTGATCAGGAGAAGGGCAGGGGATTTGACGACTTGGGGCATCTGGCGACCTCCGAGTTGGCGCGGATCGAGCGATGAGATTTGTTAGTTGAGCAGTCTCAGGATCGGAAGAGCGCGCGACGCAAAATCCGGAAGCGTGGCGAATGAAATGTTTTGTACGCAATTGCCTTCTTTTATCGACGCGACCACTTAATCGAAGATGGTCCGTGATTTCGGATTGAAGCATGCCAACCACTGCGTACAGCTATCGAGACGATACTGCCGTTCCGGCTTTCGCCGATGAGCGGCCGATCGTGATTTTCGACGGTGAGTGTGTGCTCTGCTCCGGCGGCGTGCAATGGATGCTCGATCGCGATCCGGCCGGTGCCACCCGGTTCGCCGTCATTCAGGATCCGTGGGCGCGCGCCCTTTACCGGCATTATGGTCTCGATGCAGATGCGTTCGACACCTTCATGGTGCTGAAAGACGGTTTACCCTACACGCGTTGGGCGGGCGTTCTGGCTGCTGCGCGGCTGTTGCCGCAGCCGTGGCGGGCGCTGGGTTTCGTCGGCCGGCTGGTGCCGGATTTCCTCGGCGACCGGATCTATGATTGGGTTCAACGAAACAGGCTCAGGTGGTTCGGCACGCGCGAAACATGCCGGCGGCCGAAGCCCGAAGAAATGCCGCGCTTTGTCATTGGACCTTGAGACGCGCGGCTCGCGTATCTGCAGACACGATTGGCAATGGAGGCCGAAATGAGCTGGCTGACGGACAACGATCCCATTCCCGGCGATCGGCAATCGTGTGACGCGGTCGAACAGGTGATCGTGCCGCGGGCGCGCGACCTCGGTGGCTTCGAGGTGCGTCGTGCGTTGCCGTCGGCGCGGCGGCAGATGGTCGGGCCGTTTATTTTCTTCGATCAGATGGGGCCGGCGCAGTTCATCGCGGGGAGGGGGATCGACGTTCGGCCGCATCCCCACATCGGGCTTGCGACCGTCACGTATCTGTTCGATGGCGAGATCACGCACCGCGACAGTCTCGGTTCGGCACTCGCCATTCGTCCAGGCGAAGTCAACCTGATGACGGCGGGTCGCGGCATCGTGCATTCGGAGCGGACCGGGCCGGAAGCGCGAGCGGCGGGACAAAGCCTGTTCGGCATTCAGTCGTGGATGGCGCTGCCGAAATCGCATGAAGAGACGGTGCCGAGCTTCGTGCATCTCAATATCGATCAGCTGCCGCGACTTGAGGGCGACGGCAAGCGCGTGCGCATCATCATGGGCAGTCTTTACGGCGAAGCGTCGCCGGCGGCGTTTCCGCACGATTGCTTTTATGCTGAGGCGGTGCTGGCGCCCGGAGCCGTGCTGCCGCTCGATCCTGACTATGATGAGCGCGCCGTTTATATCGCGTCGGGCCGGATCGATATTGCGGGCCAGTCGTTCGAGGCTGGGCAGCTTCTCGTATTCAAGCCGGGCGACCGGATCTCGATCCTGGCGGAATCGAATGCCCGGCTGATGCTGCTAGGTGGTGAGCCGATGGATGGCCCCCGCCACATCTGGTGGAACTTCGTGTCGAGTTCGCAAGAGCGCATCGAGGCCGCGAAGAACGAATGGCGCGAGCGCCGCTTCGATATCGTTCCGGGCGATGAACAGGAGTTCATCCCGCTGCCGGAAGATCGCTGATGTGTTGAGTTGGTGAACGCGCGGTACATCTGAGGTTCAGCGAAAAGCCCCGAATTGGTTTTTTCCCGGTCGCAATGCGAGCACGGGGGGCGCCGATATTCCATGTCGAGTTGATGATCCGTGGTGGGTGCGGACACATCGCTTGCTGTCTCTCATCCGCATTGGGTGGGCGGCGCGAGGCAGCGGCGAGCTCATGACGCGACTTAACTTGGGAGACCAAAATGAGAAACTTGTTCCTGGCCGCTGCGCTTGCACTTGGCATCGGTTTCATCGCCTCCGACGCACAGGCAGCTACGGTGAGCGGCAACATCGCTGCAGTTCAAACGGCGGCGCAAAGCGGCAATGGTTTGGTTGAAAAGACCCATTACCGACGCGGCTATTACTATCGCCACGGCTACTACGGTTATCGTCCGTATTGGCACCGCGGCTATTATCGCCGCCATCACTGGCGTCCGCGTCCGTTCGGGTATCGCACCTATTACCGGCCGCGTTATTACGGCTATTACCGATAAGGCCGGCCGAAGGTTTAGTTAGCGGATGACGTTCAGGGGGACGGGCTTCAGCCTCGTCCCCTGTAGGGCGCGACGCCCTGGTCGGGCAGCCAGATGTCCTTCGGCGCCGTTCCCGTCTGCCAGAAGACGTCGATCGGGATACCGCCGCGGGGATACCAGTAACCGCCGATGCGCAGATACTTCGGCTTGATCAGCGCGGCGATGCGCTTGCCGATCGCCACGGTGCAGTCCTCGTGGAATGCACCATGGTTGCGGAATGAAGCGAGATAGAGTTTCAGCGATTTGCTTTCGAGCAGCCACTTTCCCGGCACGTAGTCGATGACGAGGTGCGCGAAGTCGGGCTGCCCCGTCACCGGGCAGAGCGACGTGAACTCGGGGGCCGTGAAGCGCGCAACGTAATCGGTATCGGCGTGTGGATTGGGAACGCGGTCGAGTTCGGCTTTCTCCGGGCTTTCGGGAATGCCGACCTGTTTTCCGAGCTGCGTGACATCCGGCTTCGATGCCATGACGCGCTACTCCGCTGCGAGGCGCACGTCGGGCGCGGGGCCGCGATAGATGCAGCCTTCATTGCAGCTGTCGCGATGAACCTCGACCTGGGTGAGGCCCGGAACGCGGTTGGCGAGGCGGTTCCAGATCCACATCGCGATGCGTTCGAGGGTCGGAGCCGACAGGCCATCAATCTCGTTCAACATGCGATGGTCGAGCGCGTCTTCGGTGTCGCTCAGCGCGGCGGCGAGTTCGTCGAAATGAAAGATGTAGCCCGTGGTCGGGCTCGGCTCGCCTTCAACGACAATGCGCGCGCGGAAGGAGTGGCCGTGCACGCGCGAATTCGGCGAGCCCAGCGGTGCCGACGGCAGAAAATGCGCCGCCTCGAACCGGAATTCCTTATAGATCTGCATGGCGCTCACATAGGGGATTTCCCCCTTTCGCGCTACCCCCGGTAGAACCGGAAATCCGCGCCAAACCGGCGCGGAACGCAAGATCGTTAAGGGATTCCGAGGATCTTGTGAGTTTGCACGGAAAGGCGCCACGCCGGATTGGCCTTGCAATAGGCGATCGCGGCGGCGGTGTTGGCGCGCTGCTCGGGGCCGTCCATCGGCTGCAGGAAGCGCTGCTCGAACGGCATATCCAGATAGCTTGCCGGATCGACACCCGACTGAGGGAAGACAAGCTTCAGCTCATGACCGCGGCGCTGCTGCAGGTCGGCTCCGGCTTTTGGTGAAACGCAGATCCAGTCGATGGTATCGAGGACGGGGAGGGTGCCGTTGGTTTCGATGGCGATGCGGAAGCCTTGGCCGTGCAGCGCGTCGACCAACTCCTGATCGACCTGGAGCATGGGCTCGCCGCCTGTCAGCACGACGAATTTCGGGGCGTCGGTCTCGGGTTCGGCGGCGGCCCGGCAGCTGCGCGCCAAAGCTTCGGCGGTATCGAAACGTCCGCCGCGGGGGCCGTCGGTGCCGACGAAATCGGTATCGCAGAACTGGCACGTCGCCTTGGCGCGATCCTGTTCGCGGCCACTCCAGAGATTGCAGCCGGCGAACCGGCAAAACACCGCAGGCGTTCCGGCATTCGCGCCCTCGCCCTGGAGCGTATAAAAGATTTCCTTGACGGCATACATGCCGCGATACCTACGGCGCCGGGGGCGCCAGTCAAGTGCGACTTATCTTAGTGTCATGGGGGCAATGGTGACCGGGAAGCGCAACTACCGCTATTTCGACCTGGTGATGGTCGCGTTCGTTGTCGTTCTGATCTGTTCGAACCTGATCGGCCCGGCCAAGGCTGCGACGTTGACGCTGCCGGTCATCGGGCCGGTGACGTTCGGGGCGGGTGTGCTGTTCTTCCCGATCTCCTACATCTTCGGCGATGTGCTGACGGAAGTGTACGGTTACGCGCAGGCGCGGCGGGTGATCTGGACAGGTTTCGCGGCTTTGATGTTCGCGGCGGTCATGGCGGCCGTCGTGGTCGCGCTGCCGCCGGCTCCGGGCTGGCCAAACCAGCACATCTACGAGGTCGCGTTCGGCAATACGTGGCGGATCGCCGGGGCGTCGATGATCGCCTATTTCTGCGGCGAGTTCGTCAACTCGTATGTGCTGGCGAAGATGAAGGTGCGGAGCGAGGGCCGCAATATGAGCTGGCGGTTCGTGGCTTCGACGGTCGCGGGCGAAGCGGTCGATTCTTCGATCTTCTATCCGCTGGCGTTTCTCAATTCCGGCATCATGCCGAACGAGCTGGTTCTGACGCTGATGATTTCGCAGTTCGTGGTGAAGACGCTGGTCGAGATCGTGTTCCTGCCCGTCACGGTCCGAGTGGTCGGGGCGCTGAAACGGGCCGAGCACGAGGATTATTTCGATCGCGATACGGACTTCAATCCGTTCAAGCTGGACGCATAAGGGAAGCGAGAACATTGGCGGAAGCAGCGGACCAAATGCCGGAGAAGCACGCCATCATCGATATAGCAACGATGGCGTCGATGAGCGGGCTGGAATATCTGCAGGCGATGATGCGCGGCGAACTGCCGGGCATGCCAATCGCCAAAACGCTGGGATTCGATGTCGTCGAAGTCGAGGAGGGTCGCACGGTGTTCGCGTCCATTCCGCGTGTCGATCACTACAACGCGATAGGAACCGTCCACGCGGGATATACCGCGACGCTGCTCGATTCCTGCATGGCCTGCGCAGTGCTCTCGACGCTGCCCAAGGGCACCGGATTCACGACGATGGAATTCAAGGTCTCGCTGCTTCGGCCGATGACCAAGGATACCGGCCTCGTGCGTGCGGAGGGCACGATGCTGAGCCGCGGCCGGCGTGGCGCGACGGCGGAGGGTCGTTTGACTGACGGCCGCGGCAAGCTCATCGCTCACGCGACGACGACGTGCCTGGTTTTCAGTTTTTAAGGCACAGGCTTACAAAATGCCGTCATCCCGGCGAATGCCGGGATCCAGCCACGTCGAAGCATCTCTCTTGTGGATGGTTGTCTGGGTGCCGACCTTCGTCGGCATGACGAAGCCCAGATTGATGTCACGCCGTTGCAACGCGTAAGATTTCAGCCGTCTGAAAGAGCGTTACGAATGGCTTGAAGCTCGGCATCGGGCGAGGGGAAATCTTCATAGGAATGGCCGGAGCCGCGATACCAGTAGCGGCTGTTGAACGTGTCGCCCTCGATCTTATGCAATATGGCGTGAAGCCAGCGATGGACAGGATCGCGTTCGTCGGTTTGGGCGATGGCGTGGGCGCCGTCCCAATCGCCCGAGATCGCGAGATCGACGGCCTCGATCAGGTCCGCGCGCGCCATTCGTGCCAACCTTTTGCGCGCAACTCGCAGGCCGGGCAAATGCCGCAGCCGTAACCCCAGTCGTGGCGATTGGTGCGGTCGCCCATGTAGCATGTGTGCGTATCTTCGATGATGATCTTGACGAGTTCGTCGCCGCCAAGCTTATCGGCCATCTCCCACGTGCCGGCCTTATCGATGAACATCAGTGGCGTCTCGATGACGATAGGTTCGGCGAGGCCGAGCGAGATCGCTTGCGCCAGGGTCTGGATCGTTTCGTTGCGGCAGTCGGGGTAGCCGGAGAAGTCAGTCTCGCACATTCCGCCGACGAGCGTCGTTATTCCGCGACGGTAGGCGAGGGCGGCGGCGTAGGTCAGAAACAGCAGATTGCGTCCGGGCACGAACGTGGTCGGCAAGCCGGTTGCGGCAAACGTGATCTCGGTCTCGCGTGTCAACGCGGTGTCACTGATGCTCTGTAGGGCGGGAAGATCGAGCACCGTATCGGGCCCGAGCCTTTTGCCGTTATCGCCCAGCGCCGTCATTTTTTCGCGCACGATCTGGCGCTGCGCCAACTCGACGGCGTGGCGCTGGCCGTATTTGAAGCCGATGGTTTCGACGCGACGATAATGCGCGAGTGCCCAGGCGAGGCAGACGGTCGAATCCTGGCCGCCGGAAAACAGGACGAGTGCAGCTGTTTCAGACACCGTCAGAGACTCTTGCCGTCGACGAGCGTGGGTTTCAGGGACGCGGCATCGACGCCATCAAGGCAGCGGACGTTGACCGCATACATCTTCGCGCCATTCGGCGCCGTTCCATACGAATAGGAAGCGATGCCGCAGGTCGGGCAGAAGAGGTGATGGATGTGCTTTTTGTTGAACTGATATTCGGTCTGTTCGTCTCCGCCCGACACGAGACGAAACGCACTTTCCGGTATGAAGCCCATGATCGTGCCGCGCTTCTGGCAGTACGAACAATTGCAGATTTTGAGACCTTCGAGCGCCATCTCGACTTCGAAACGGACCCGGCCGCAATGGCAACCTCCGGTCCACGACTTCGTTTCCATCATTGGTACACCTTGCTTGGCGGGGTAAATGGCCTTTCGGGTAGGGTTCTCCTGCCCGTGGGGACTTTGCCTTGCCGACAAGAGCAGCTAAAACCCCGGCGAACCTCTCACAGCCGTCGCATCCCGACAAGCCAACCAGAAAATATCGGAAACCCTCATGACCGCCATCGTTGACATTATCGGCCGCGAAATTCTCGACAGCCGGGGCAATCCGACGGTGGAAGTCGATGTGGTGCTCGAGGACGGCTCGGAAGGCCGCGCAGCTGTGCCGTCCGGCGCCTCGACGGGAGCGCATGAGGCAATCGAGCTGCGCGACGGCGACAAGTCGCGCTATCAGGGCAAGGGAGTGCAGAAGGCGGTCGATGCGGTCAACGGCGAGATCTTCGACGCGCTTTCCGGGCTCGATGCGGAGGATCAGCGCGGTATCGACGCGGCATTGATCCAGCTCGACGGCACGGACAACAAGAGCCGGCTCGGCGCCAACGCGATCCTCGGCGTCTCGCTGGCGGTTGCGAAGGCGGCGTCCATTTCGAACAACCTGCCGCTCTATCGTTATATCGGTGGCGTCAACGCGCACGTCCTGCCGGTTCCGATGATGAACATCATCAACGGCGGCGCGCATGCCGACAATCCGATCGACATCCAGGAATTCATGATCATGCCGGTTGCAGCGGAGACGTGCTCTGATGCGATCCGGATGGGTTCGGAGATTTTCCAAACTCTGAAAAAGAGCCTGAATGATGCGGGCCACAACACGTCGGTTGGGGACGAAGGCGGCTTTGCACCAAACCTCAAGAGCGCCGACGAAGCGCTAAGCTTCATCACGAAGGCGATCGAGAAGGCGGGATACAAGCCGGGCGACGACGTGATGCTGGCGCTCGATTGTGCGTCGACCGAATATTACAAGAACGGCAAGTACGAGCTTGCGGGCGAGGGCAAGTCGCTCGATAGCGCGGCGAACGCGAAATACCTAGAAGGCTTGGTCAACCGCTTCCCGATCATTTCGATCGAAGACGGCATGGCGGAAGACGATTGGGCCGGATGGAAGCTGCTGACAGATCTACTCGGCAAGCGCGTGCAACTTGTCGGCGACGATCTGTTCGTGACCAATACGAAGCGGCTGGCGGAAGGCATCGCGAAGGGAACGGCGAATTCGATCCTTGTCAAAGTCAATCAGATCGGTTCGTTGTCGGAAACGCTCGACGCCGTCAGCATGGCGCAGCGTGCGGGCTACACGGCGGTGATGTCGCATCGTTCCGGCGAAACGGAAGATTCAACGATTGCCGATCTCGCGGTCGCGACGAATTGTGGTCAGATCAAGACAGGCTCGCTTTCACGTTCGGATCGGCTGGCGAAGTACAATCAGCTTATCCGGATCGAGGAAGAGCTTGGGGATGTTGCCGTTTACGCCGGCCGTTCGGTGATCAGGCAAGAGCCTTCGGCGTGAGATTCGGCTGCGTAAACATCGCGTTCACAAAAAAACCTCATCGACTTTCGATTACTACCGCTTTCTGGTCCCTGCGATAGCTTGGCGCGGGAACGTTCCGCGCCCCGGGCGCTTTTAGTACGCGTGAGGTTTTTGAGTTATGCGCCAATCACGGTCCTTGGCTGAGCGGACAACGCAGCGTCCTCGCCAGATTGTGCGCTTGGCGCGCCGGCGCTGGAATGGCCGTGGCGCTTATCGTGCCATGCCTGTCGAGGTCTCCCAGCGGATGCTTGCACCTGAGTATATTCCCGGCGAGTTCGACGAACCTTCGCGCTCTCCGAGCGTGGTGCTCATACGCCGCGTTCTGGGGCTCTCATCCGATTTTTTCTTTCTGGCGTTGCTGTCGCCGTTTTTTGTCGGCTGGCTGCTTTATCGCGGGGCGATGCACTTGAAGCGATCGCTTCATTGAGCTTTCCCGCGCGTGCGCACGTCGCTCGTGCATTTGCTATCATCGCAATTGATTCCGACCGGATGATCGCCGAAGTCTGACGGCGCATCACGTGTCTTTCAGAAATTCAATTGTGAGGGGATAGCGTCATGAGCCTACTTGGATGGATGAACCGCCGCCAACCGCAGCAGGCCGATCCTCAGCAAAATCCAAAGCCGGTCAACAAACGCCCGAAGGTCGACGCGCAGACCGCGAAAGAACGGGCGCAGAAAAACAGTCCTTGGCGCTTCGATGACGGGCCCTCGCGCCGTCCGGTCGGCAGCAAATAGGCTTCGTTTACCTTGGCTCGTCAGAAAGCGGTATCGTAACGCTGGCATTTGCTCGTCCGCGAACGTAGTGTCTCGGCAGAAATTTGGGGGCATGCCGGTATGCTCGTGCGTATGTCATACCGCGACGCGTTGGAGTGGCGGCGATGAGCATTACGATTGCCATCGCGAATCCCAAAGGCGGCGTCGGCAAATCGCTAACGACGATGATGCTCGCGGAAGGGCTGGCGCTGTCATATGGGGCGCGCGTGCTCGTTCTCGATGCGGATCCTCAGGCCGGGGTGACGAAAGCGTTGCTCGGCATCGATGCCGAGCAGGAACTGCGCGAGCGGCGGATCGGCTTGGGGCCGATGCTGCAGGCTTTCAGCCGCGGACGGGACATCCGCTTGCCTTCGCATCGTGTCGCGGCAAGCGATCTGATCGAATTGCAGGATCGCCAGAACGGCTTCGTCGATATCCTGCCGTCCAATCACGAGCTGCTCGGCGATATGGCCGATTTCGAGCGTTCCGCACACCGAAAGCGGCGGCGCGATCGTCTCGATGTGCAGCTTTCCAAACTGCTGCGGGCCGAACTCGACAAGATCGCCGCCGACTACGACATCGTCCTAGTCGATTGTCCGGCGGGGCCGGGGGTGTTGGGTCTCACCGGCATACGGCTCGCGCACCATATCCTGGCGCCGACAAGCCTGGAGACGAATGCCTATTCGACGCTGACGGACTTCTTGAAATTCATCCTGGCGGATGACCTCGATCTGGCGTCGCAGGTCAAGGTGCATCCGCTGATCACGCAATACCAGGCGACGAATTCGGTCCAGCGTGAAATGCTGCATCACATCAAGGAAGGCCTCGCGCATCTCAACGCGATTTCGCGACCCATCCCGTATACCGCCGCATTACAGAATGCGGCGGCGCATCCCGGCATGGGGACGCTGCGGACCGCGCGACAGAAATACGGAAATGCGCTGCCCGACGTGGTGGCGCTGACGAAAGCCGTGGTCGAGAGAATTAGCTCCGGCGGCTGACGAGACACGTTCGTGACGCGCTGATAAGGTGGCGCCGCTACGCCAGCATCGAATAATTATGAGCCCGCTATGATGATCCGATTTCTTTCGATCCTGCTGATCGCGGTTGCCGGTCTTGCGACACCGGCGATGGCGCAACTCAAAACCGGAGACAAGGCGCCAATATTCAAGGCGCAAGCGTCGCTGGGCGGCAAGGAGTTCACGTTCTCGCTTGCCGAGGCGCTGAAGAAAGGGCCGGTCGTGGTCTATTTCTATCCCAAAGCGTTCACGTCAGGCTGCACGCAGGAGGCGCATGACTTCGCCGAAGCGATGGGTGCCTTTCACGCGCTTGGAGCATCCGTCATCGGCGTGAGCAACGATGACATCGAAACGCTTCGGAAATTTTCGACTTCGGAGTGCCGCAGCAAATTTCCGGTTGCCGCAGACAAGGATCAGCGGATCATGACGGCATATGACGCCGTGATGATGGGTTTCATGCCCTACGCCAGCAGGACGTCATATGTCGTGACGCCGGACGGGCGGATTTCCTATGAATACACGGCGCTCGACCCGTCGGATCACGTCAAGAACACGCTTGCCGCGGTGAAGAGCTGGAAGGCAAAGCACGGTTAGGCGTCGCTGCGCAGGGCCGGCAGCTGCGATTTCAGCCGAAGGGCGGCTCTAAGGCGCCGTACTCTTCGAGTTTCAGCCGGATCGATTTCACCAGGTCGTCGGGATGGGCACGTCCGTTCAACTCGATTTCGGCGCCTACCGGCGCTTCGTAAGGCGCGGTGACGCCGGTGAACTCGCGGATCAGGCCCTGGCGCGCTTTTTTGTAGAGGCCTTTGGCGTCGCGCGCCTCGCAGACGGTGAGAGGCGTATTGACGTAGACTTCCATAAACTCTCCGTCATCGAAGATTTTGCGCGCCGCTTCGCGATGGGCGAGGAGCGGGGAAATCAACGAGACGATGACGATCAGCCCGGCGTCGACCATGAGCTTGGCGACCTCGGCGATGCGGCGGATGTTTTCCATGCGACCGGCGTCGGAGAAATCGAGGTCGCTGCAGAGGCCCGTTCGGCAGCGGTCGCCGTCGAGAACGAAGGTATGCTGACCGGCGGTATGGAGCGTCTGGTCGAGAAGGTTGGCGATCGTTGTCTTGCCAGCGCCGGAAAGACCGGTGAACCACAGGCAGCAGGCTTTCTGGCCCTTTGCCTGAGAGCGGTCATCCTTGGAAACGACGGTGTCTTGCCAAAGCAAGTTCAGGCTGCGATCGCCGCGCAGTCTTTCACCTTCGATGATCCCCATTCGTCTCGACCCCCCGATGACGACTCAGGCACTTAGGCCATTCAACCTAGGCAATATAGCGATCATCCAAGCGTTATGTTGGAAAATCTTTGGTTTTTTACACAAAGCTTATCGGCCCCGCGAAAAAACGAGGGTCCGGCCTTGCGGCTTGAGCGGCTGGGGCTCGTCTACCAACGGCGGTGGGGTGGGCGGCGCATCGGTTGTGGCGGCGGCTGCCAGTACGGCTGCGGATAGAACGCCACCTGCGGTCCCCATTGAGGAAAAAGACCGAAATAGGGGAGCGGGTAGGGAGGGGCGTAGTAAACGCCGCCCTGTTCATAGACCTCGTTGTAAGGCCGGGCGAACAGAACGGGGGGAACCGGTACGACGAACGCTTCGGGCGAGGGCGCTTCCTCGCCACCGAAATCGGCCGCCCGTGCCGGGATCGAGAAAAGCGCCGCCAGCATACAGGCGGCCGCGACGAAAATGGCTTTGGCAGAGAGCGACGGCGTCGTTGGATCGCAGGCCATATCAAGTGTCCATCGTTGAACGCTGCGGAGTTGAGTTCTTCACCCAGCGCGTCGCCGGCGTGCTCTACAACCGAAGAGCCCGCCGAGATGTGCTCATCCTCGTGCATCGAACGTAAAGAACGGTTAAGAGCCGCCGCATTTCGGGAGCGGGCTATTTGACGTGGCGATTTGCGCGGACGGTCAAATGCGTTTGCGGCTCTCGGCCAGGAGCGCCATCGTTTTGGGATCGGCGCCATTGCAGAATGTGAAAAGTGCCCTGGCGTAAATGCTTTCGTGACCGGTGACGGCGGCGAACAGCGTCATCGAGGAATGGAACTTGAGATTGTCGGGGCTGCCGAGAATCTGAAGCAGCGATTCATAGCGGTGCTCCAGCATCAGCGCGGTGACATGGGCGAGCCGCGGACCAAGGATCGGGTGGCAGACGTAGGCGAGCGCTTCGTCGTAGCTGCCAATGCCGTATTTCTCGGACATGGCGCTGGTTCCGAGACCGCGCATCTGCGGGAAGGTGTACCACATCCAATGCGACTGCTTCTTGCCGGCCGTCAGTTCCGCGACGGCCCGCTCGAAGGTGTGTGTCTGAGCGCTGACGAAGCGTTCAAGCTGGTATGGGTCGTCAAGGTCCCGCATGGTCGTACCGCAATCATTGTCCAGCACGGAAGCAACGCCCGTTCCTGATGCGACGAGGCGGCGCCGAAAGCGTCGCTTGCGGGCACAACGGAACGGGCCTCGCGTCGGGTGCTGAAGTCCGGCTTTAAGTTTTCAGATCGAAGTGCATCTCGTCGTTGCGGCAGTCACCGCTGCCCCCGCCAAATCGATTTTTGAAAAGCATGTAATTTCGAAGCGATCATAGTCGGCGGGCGACAATCCGACAAACGCTTCCACCTCGGCTTTATTGTCGATCCGCTAATGAACGCCGTTTTGGGTTAGATCGCATCGGAATGTGTCTGCGAGCCTGCGAAGGGCGCAGGCGGAACAGGTCAAGCCGCCCAGCTGCAAGGGTGCCATCGCCTCGGAGCCATTCTCGGCGCCGGCCGGCGCACATATGTTGCGCCGCCATTAGCCGGAAAAGGATGAGGAATGGCGCGGGCGGATATTCTGCAAGTTGCCGACGTCAATGTCGGGCGGGCAATCCTTAGCGCGTTCGCGACAGGTCTCATCGGCATCGGGCTGGCGAGATTTGCCTACACGCCGCTATTGCCTGCGATCATCGATGCGCATTGGTTTTCTTCGGCGCAGGCCGCCTATCTCGGAGCCGCAAATCTCGCCGGATATCTTGCCGGCGCGCTTCTTGGGCGGCCGCTGTCGGCGCGCCTGTCGGTCGCCGTTGTCCTGCGGACGATGATGGTGCTGGCCACGATATCGTTCTTCGGGTGCAGCCAGCCGGCGGGTTTTCTTTGGTTTTTCATCTGGCGGTTCGTTGCGGGACTGGCCGGCGGCGCCATGATGGTGCTTGCCGCGCCGACCGTTCTTGCGCACGTGCCGCTGGCGCGGCGCGGGTTGGCGGGCGGGCTGATCTTCATGGGTGTCGGCACGGGCGTTGCCGCTTCGGGCACACTCATTCCTTTGCTCCTCAGGGCAGGTGTCGAACAAGCCTGGATCGGGCTCGGGGTGCTGTCGCTGCTGCTGACGATCGTCGCATGGAAGGGCTGGCCCGAAGGCGAGGCGGCGCCCATCAAACACGACGGACCACCGCATCCGCCCAAACTCGGTGCGCTCAGGGCCCTCTATGTCGAATATGCGTTGAATGCCGGCGGCTGGGTCCCGCACATGATCTTTCTCGTCGACTTCGTTGCCCGCGGGCTCGGGCAGGGCGTCAATGTCGGCTCCCGGTTCTGGGTGGCGTTCGGCGTCAGCGCGATGTTCGGTCCGATCCTGTCAGGGCATCTCGCCGACCGGATCGGTTTTCGCGCGGCGCTGAGAACGGTATTCGTCCTGGAAATCATTGCTATTTCAATTCCAGCGCTTGGAGTGACGAGCGAGCCCCTGCTGTTTGTGTCGAGCATGATCATCGGTGCTTTCATAACGGGGACGGTGCCGCTCGTGCTCGGCCGGATCCACGAGCTCATCCCTCATCATCCATCTGAGCAAAAGGCGGCGTGGAGCACGGCGACGGCCGCCTTTGCGCTTTGTCAGGCCATTGCAGCGTACGGGTTTTCATTCATTTTCGCGCACAGCGGCGGCGATTACGCCATCCTGTTCATGATCGGGGCCGGCGCCATGAGCCTGGCGCTCGCGATCGACCTTTATTTCGGCTTCCGAGACGCGCGTGCGACGTAACTGCCCGTCGGGATGGGGTGGGATGCCTACCCCGCGGAAAATGCGGCGAAATCTTGCGGATGCGGCGCTGAGTAATCCACCGATTGATGCAGTTTTCCCTCGTCTAGCTGATCAGCATAGGTCTTTCGGCGATATAGGCCTTGAATTGGCCTAGGCATGCTCGTCTATTGACCTCTCGAGGGTTCGAGAAATTCGGGGGGACGTTGCCGGGATGTCGGAGCCGCTGCTCATTCACGTGCACGTGCCGAAGTGTGCCGGCACGACTGTCGAGAGGCACCTGAGAAGCGAGCTTGGCCGAAACGGAACGTGGTTTGCGCCGAAGCGGACTCGCAAATTCCCACTTGGATGGTTCGGGCGAAAATACGATGCGACGCCCAAGGCGTCGCTTGATGAGATCAAGGCTTTATCCGGTCACTTCATAGGGCAGTCGATCGAGGGGCTGTTCAAGGACAGGTGCATCGTCCGTTCGATCATCCTGCGCGAGCCGGAAAGCCTGATGCTCTCCTATTACAACTATCGCATGATGCGTTACATCGGACTCGGGCAGAGGCCTTATGGCTTTTCCCTGTTCCTGCGGGCGACGCGCGAGAACTTCATCTCTCACTTTCTGTTGGAGCGGTGGCTCGAACTGCCGTGGGTCGACCTCGTGCGGTTGACGGATGCGCAGAAGGCCGAACGGCTCAACGCGGCGATGGCGTCGATGCACCATATCGCGCCGATCGCGGAAACGGACGCGCTGGTCGAAAAGATTTCGGAAGAGATCGGCATCGGTCCGGCGGCCGAGCGGCGCAACACCACGGAAGACAGGTTATCGAAGACCGGCTGGACGATGGTTCGCCTCGGCGATCTGTCAGACGAGGATCGCGGCGAGTTGCGATCGCGGACGCAGCTTGATCGGTATCTCTGGCGGCGCTGGGTGCTGAAAGAAAATGTGCCGTTCGGCGAGGAGGCTCGCGGCCGCTTCAAGCGTACGGAATTCGCCCGACCGCGGTATCAGTGCGAACGGCGTCTCGCCCGGTTGTTCGGCTAAGCTGATGCTGCAGAAGCTCGAAGACATTGCGATCGAAGCTGGCAATCTGATCTCGCAATACCGTAGCGCAGGGCCCAATATTTCGCGGAAGAGCGACGGCAGCCCCGTTACCGACGCCGACGAAGCCGCTGAAGAGCTTATCCTGCGAGAGCTGCAGAAGCTCGCGCCGAGCGTCGCCGTCATCGCCGAAGAGTCAGTATCTGCGGGTGTGATCGACATTGCGCCGAAGAGCACGGTGTTCCTCGTCGATCCGCTCGACGGCACCAAAGAGTTCATCAGCGGCAAGCCCGATTACACCGTCAACATTTGTCTGGTCGAGGATGGCCGGCCGAAGCTCGGCGTCGTCTTCGCTCCGGCGCGGGGCGAGCTGTTCAGCGGCGACGGTTCGTCGGCTTACAGATGCCGGCTTGGGCAGGATCGATCCGTCACAGAGCGGGCGCGGATAAGAACATCGTGCAGTTCGGGCCGGCTGACGGCGGTCGCGAGCGCCTCGCACGCAAACGCCGAGACGCGGGATTTTCTTGGCAAACTGCCGATCGAGCGCACGATTTCGGTCGGATCATCGCTCAAATTCTGCCTGGTCGCGGCGGCCGATGCACACATCTATCCGCGCTTCGGACGAACGATGCAGTGGGATACGGCCGCAGGTGATGCCGTCCTTCGCAGCGCCGGGGGCTCCACGTTGTCGTGGGATGGAAAAGAAATGGAATACGGCGTGTGGCGTTCGGAAACCAACGCATTCGACAATCCGTATTTCGTATCCTATGGCGGCGGGGTGGACGAACTGCGGCAACTATTGGCGCTTGGTGTCGGCGGACGGCCCGACTGTATCGTTGCGGCAAAATAACCCGAGCGCCGCTGGTTCACGCGTGTTTCAGCGGGCAAAGGTCCGATCGCTCTGATCGAAGTCGCTTCCGGTGTCGTAAAATCGTCTCTCCAACAGGCGCAAACTTGCTCGACAAGCCATTAATTTCTTCAAACTGATTTCAAGGCCAAGTATTCATCCTTATAAAGAATATTTAAGTCGTTGAGATGAACTATCGGATGTTGGCATCGCGAAAGTGGCGTGCCGGTGACGGGGTGCTTGGCGGCACTTGAGGCATATTAAATACAAAGCGTGGATGACTGTTTTTCGTTTTCTAAACGGCGTTGAAGGAGGCAAATCGTGACGCTCGATGCCGCGACAGCGCATGCCATCGTCGAAGCCGCCCATGCCGCCTGGAGAAACGGCGATATCGAAGCCGTTCTCGACCAATACGTCGATGATCTCGTGGCCATCACCAACGCAGGCCCTGACTGGCAGCCCATGATCATCGAAGGCAAGGCGGCGATGCGGGCCCGATATGCGCCGATTATGGATATTATCGATTCGAGAACGACCATCCTGTCATTCGATTTCGACGGCAGCTCCGCGCGCATCCGCTTCGGCGCGTTTCTCCGGCACAGGGCCACGGGCCTCGAAATGAAGGGGACGTATCGCGAGATGTGCACGTTTCGCGGCGATAAAATCGCCCGGATCGAAGACTTCCACGATGTCGCGAAGATTGCGGCGTTCTGGCGCCTGATCGAATTCGAGACGCTGCAGCATATGGGCGATGCCGTCGGGCTCTAGAGAATTTCAGATTCACGCAACGACACGTCATGGGCGCCCTTGAGACGGCCATCCAGGTCGGCGAGGCAAACACTTGAGTGGTTGCTCCAGCCGTCGCAATACCCGGTTCAGTTCTGCAATTCCTTGCCGAGCGTTTGCAGCTCCCTGCTGAGGTTCTCGAGCAATCCACGCTCCTCCTGAAGCGACTTTTGCATTTGTTCGAGATGTTCTTCGGTCAGAAGCGCTTCGGTGATGTCGATGATGAATCCGACGGCTCTCGCCGGTACTCCGTAGAGGTCGGTTATAATTGATGCGGCCGATCTGACCCAGCGGACTTCGCCATCGGGCCTGATGATGCGAAAGACTATGCCGTAATCTTGCCGGTTCGCCGAAAGGCGCGCCGCCGGCGCGTCGACCTCCGTTGCCCGCTCGACGTCGTCAGGATGAATGAACGGTTTGAATTCGGCCACCGAGTGAATTGGGTGATCGGGGTCACGCCCCATGATTTGGTACCACTGGTCGTCGCAGTGAAGGACATCGCGGACCAGATCGTAATCCCAGATGCCGAGGCCGGCGACGCGTGCGGCGTGCATCATCCGATCGTGCTCCTGGCGAATTTGGTGTTCGCTTCGTCTTAAATCGGTGATGTCACGGGCGACGGTTACCAATCCGGCGATTGCACCCTGCCGATCGCGATGAACGCTTCGCGTGGTGAGAAACGTCCTGTTTTCGCCGGCGATAGGAATGTGTTCCTCCGACGTCCACGCCTGGCCTGATGCCAACACCTTGCACTCTTCCTGCCGAATGCGACCGCCGGTCTCTATTCCGAAGGTTTCTATCGCAGTCTTGCCCAATGCTTCGCTGCGAGGAATGCCGACCAGTTGCTCAGCGCTTTCATTCAGCACTTTGTAGCGGCCGTTGCGATCCTGGAACAAAATCACGTCGTGAGCACTGTCCATCACGGCCTGCAGCAGTTCGCGGGCTTCTTTCAGTTCGGCCGTACGCTGCTCAACGCGAAGCTCGAGTTCCTTATTGAGAGTTTCGATTGCCGCGCGCGCAGTTTCGCGCTCGCTGATGTCTCGCGCCAAACCGAGAAAGAGCTTGCGGCCGTCGATCATCTGGCAGGTCACGCTGATCTCGACAGAAAAGATCGAGCCATCCTTCCGCATCGCTGTTTGACGGAAAGTTGCGGCCATGCCAGGCGGCGCATTCGCCCAGGCGGCAGCGTTTTCGTCCGGCGTCTGGCCGCAGGAAATGTCGTTGATCGTCATGGCGAGCAGTTCATCTCGCGAATATCCGAGATCGAGGCACGACCGCTCGTTGACATCCAGAATTCGTCCTTCGATGTCGTGGACGAAAAAGCCGTCCGGAACGGTTTCGAGCAGAATGCGGAGAGTACCTGCGATCACATGAGATGTTCCGATTGTCTCGCAACGGGTCACGGATTTTGCAGATCAATCCAAGTGCCTTGTACGCGAGAGATTTTGTTCAACACATACGCCGCGCCGCGGCAGAAACCCCACTATTGATACCATACAATCATGCCGCCGAGGCGCTGTAGGATGGCTCGCCAGCGGCAACAAAATCGGCGACAAAACAGCGCTTTGGCCAAATTTACAATTTTTCTCGTGAACAGAAAAACGCAGTTTGGAGCGTCCAATCCGACAGAAGTCGTTGCGGTTCAGTTGGCTATTTCGCTGATCGGTCGAAGTTTCCGCGGTCGCACACGAAGTGATGGTCGCTGAGGTAGAGACCGGGTCTCGGAGGCGGGAAGTGAGTAATGCGGATAATATCGATCTGGACATCATGCTCGGAACCGATCCCGACGGCGCCGAGGTGCAATTGTCATCGAAAGCGATGTTGGACGCCACTTCCGACTGCATCAAAATTCTATCGGTCGACGGCAAGCTTCTCTCCATGAACCGGGCGGGCTGTCTCGCTCTCGGAGTTCCGGAAGATTCAAAATTCGGAATGCCGTGGTTGCCGCTGTTGCCGGCCGCCGTGCATGAATCCGGACAGGCTGCCCTCGGCAACGCAGCTTCGGGTCGAAGCGCGCGCTTTCAGGGTCAAAGCGTGTCGGAGGGAATGGTGCGGTATTGGGACAATCTGCTGACGCCCGTCACCGATTCTTCGGGGCGGGTTCTGTCGATCGTGTGCGTTTCGCGCGACGTGACCGCAAACACGACGCTGAAGCGAGAACTGGAAAACGCGATCATGCGCGAAAAGCTTCTCTCGCTGGAAATGCAGCACCGTGTGAAGAACGTTTTCGCGATCGTGGGTGAATTGATATCGATGTCCGTCGAAGAGGCGGCACAGGAGGACGCGCCGGAGATCGCCACAGAGATTCTTCGCGATAAATTGAGAGCATTGTCTCGGGCATCGGAAGCGGGTTTTTCACTATCGGGCATCCACAACGTCGATGAGGCGAAGGTGGACCTCGGCAGTCTTGTGGATGCGGTGCTGCGGCCCTATGGCAATCGATATCGCGGAGGCGGAAGTGAAGCTTCCGTTTCGCAGGGCAATCTGACGACGATCGCCCTTTTTCTGCACGAACTCGCAACGAACTCGGTGAAATACGGCGCCTTCAGCATGGATGGCGGGCACGTCGCCGTCGACTGGTCGATGGGCGGCAATCAAGCGCTCGATTTGATTTGGGCTGAAAGCGGAGGACCACCGATCCAGGTCTCACCCAGAAAGCAAGGTTTTGGAAACGAGATGGTCGATCGCATCGTTCGGTCGGTCGGCGGCAAGGTCGCGCGCATCTGGTCGCAATCCGGGTTGATCGCGGAAATGCATCTGCCGAATGCCTAGGGCAATCCGATTTCTCGGATAATCGGCGGGGGACGATCGACCACCGCGATCCAATCGGGCCGCCGAGGATTGAACATCCCCCCACAACGGGCAGCAGCATTGGCTCGTCGACGTCGATCGGAGCGATCGTGGCGGCTTGGACGGTACTATCTTGGCGGCCTGGTATTCCGCGCGCCCACGTCTCCTCGTTGGACAATTAACGCTCCCAACATGATCGTGAACGCGATCGTCATAAAGCGCACGCCCAAGGAATACTGCGTTTCTGGATCATCGAGGCCGGTAAGCTCCGCTAAGTTGTTCGCACGAAAGATGATCAGCAAGCCAATGCCGAGGATCCACTGCAATAGAGTGGATAGTGGAGTCATCAGCACGATTATCGGTGCCACGATGAAGGTGTCGTAAATGTGCAGCGGAACAAAGAACAGAATGATCATCAGGAGGATGCTTAGATCTAGAGCATCTGTCTCTGCGCTGCGATGTTTCTCGCGGGAGCGCACAAATCCCAAGACGAATGCAGAAAAACACGCCAACACCGTCAATATTAAGACGTCAACGTTCCCCCCGCCGAGTTCATATACCAGGTATCTCACGCCGGTCATGCTGTGTGGCGCGTTGGGAGGCAATGCCCCGTGGGCCGCCAACGTCGCTATGAAATATTTGAGGAAGGGCATTACGCCGGCCTGAACCAATGCCGGAACAGCCGTTAATAGAACGATGGCCGCCGCCAACGTCACCGCAATGATTCCGCTCCAGGATGTCAGCAGAAACGCGCAAACAACAACGCCCACCTGCGGCTTTAGCATCATCAGCACGAGGCCGACGACGGTCCAGATCCGGCTTTTGGCGACGTAGCCGCACACGAAGCAGGCCATTCCGAAAAAAATGAATGGTGTTGTCTGGCCGAGCGCGAAAGCAGATGCAGTCGATGAGCTTAAACACGTGAATGCAATTAAAGCTGCCCACCGGATTAGAGACACAGACGTGACGTATTGATGCGCGGCCTGGCCCAGAATGATAATGCCACTGATGACGGCGCCGCCGCTAATCCCTCGCCATACAGTCTGCGCTTCTTCGTAGCGAAGCAGCCCCGTCAGGGTGGCTATTGGCCACCAATTCGGCGGATAAAACCAATATTCAGGGCGATTGCCGGTGAACATAGCGTCACCCAAGACGGCGTATTCCGGCGAATAGGGGCTTTTCCCCTGGTTCCACATATGGCCAGCCAGCCAGATGAACTGAAAATCGACAGTTTGCTGTCCATTGCCGACGGTTTTGAGCAAGAGGTAAAGAAGACTAACTGTTACAATTGTCGCGCAGACAATCAATTCGACGAGCGGTCGTTCAATCCGAAACATCTGTTCGCCCCCCTAGACGTCTTTCGATGGCTTCGCACTCGTCATGTCGTGGCCGTCGGCACGGCATCCCCCAAACAGCTTAACAATGTTAAGCGGCGCCTGCCGCGAAGATCATTTTAATTGCGGAACAGAGCAGACGAAAATCATCAACGCCGACCTTTGATCCGTACAAGAGCACGGGAGCATCAGTTACGTACACGGAAAGGAGACAGGTGTGTCGCTACGACGTCGATCGGAGCCATAGTGGCGGAGGGGGTGTCCGCCGAATCATATTGAATTCTCAGCGTAATTTTAATCGATCGGTGAGAAGTCCACAATTCAGTCCACAACCTTGAGATTGCAGATTGGTTTCGAGTTACGTCACCGGACCGGCAACTGAATTTGAAGTTCGCTCCTGCCCTTTAATGTGGTTGCTCTCGCAGGACGGTCAGGTTCATTCGTCCAATTCAGCAATGGAATAAACCGCAAACAGCCTTCTTGATATCGTTGTTTGGACCCGGGCCATTTTTCAGATCGTTAGCTATGGTGTTCGCGGCTTTGACGATGTCGTTGTTGGGCCCTGGACCATTTCTCATATCGTTTGTTACCGTGTTCCATGCTTTTACGACCTCCCCATTGGGATTGCCGAGATTATTGACATCGATTCCTGCGCCGCGAAGAGCTTTCACGATTTCGTTGTTCGGGCCGAAACATCCATTTCCTCCCACTCCATCGGTGAAGCATTTGGTAAGTTCCCGTGCCGTCAACCGCCCCCCGGCGCAGACTGCAAATGCGTAAGGTTGTGCACCAGTCGATACTGCGCATTCCAAAGCAATTTGATTTTCAGCATTCATTTGCAGTGAACCAGTAGCATAGCAGAGGCCAGCTCCCATATAGCTCGGCGATCCGCTTTCGGCCTGTTGTTTTACACACCTTGCGGCACGCGAGACGTCGCGATTCCCTCCGTGTTCAAGTGCACACAGTGCATAATCGGACGCCTCTCCGCCGGCATCGTAGCATTGCTGGATTGTCGATGCGATTGCAGCAGTTTGCGCATCCGCTCCTGCCGCCTGCAAACACTGCCCGACGTTGGTGGCGTCTTCGGTGACGCATTTATACGCGGCGAGATTGCGTCCGCTCAGTTTTCTTTGAGCGACGCAGTCCAGATTTGGATTGCCATCACTGTCCTCGCATGCCTTAATTACATCGATAGCACCCGCAGCATCAGGATTGATGCTGCGAATAAGACATTCACCACCGCCAATTTTATCATCTGGATTATCTTTCACACAATTATAGATGGCTTGCTGTTGCGGGTTGAGCATTCCCTGCGCCATGCACTGCATAAAGTCGGCGTTGTTTACTCCCCCCGATTGGTTCGAACATTCAATCGCTTTCTGCTCAGAAATTACGATTGGCATTGACCCTTGAGACGAAGCTGTGAATGACACGGTCTGGCCTGTAGGATCGGTTTCAGTGACTGCCTCGTTGGGCGTAAATCCGGTTGGAATTGGCGGCGGTGGCGGAGGAGGAGGAGGAAGAAAAGCAGGGACGACAGGGGGAAAGCCGTTGAAACAGCGAGCGAGAAGGTAGAGTTGCCCTCCATATACGCTCGCTAATGTGCCATCCTTCATAATGGCTGCCCCATTACCCAACACATCGATGTTCGCAAACATAACGGTGGGATGCATAACCGGCGCTAAGACGACCGGATAAGCGGCAAAATTCGCGGGCCTCACGAAGATCGTTCCGGGTCCGTAGGGGGCTGGCTGAATTAGGAACAACTGGTTTAATTGATTTTGGCAGTAACCAAATCCCTGAGCGGAAACTGGCGAGAAACCTCCGAGAATTAAGATCGCGAAGAAAATAAAACGCAACATAGCTGATCTCCTGGGAATCGACGACAGAACGCGAGATTAGTTCTAATAAACATGACATTAGATCAGTATGCGCACTATCTTACTAGGCTCGATCAGCGGCACAAGTAATTTATGATGCAACTCCTCTAAAGTTCGCTGCGGTGACTGATGACGGTCAAATATGACACGTTCGCACACGAATATGGTCCGTCTGCTGAGTAAATGCTAAATGCTATTTACCAGACGCGTCTCAATCACGAGCCGCCGCGCTGAGTGCTGGAGGACAATATGAGAATACCAAAGCTGGCCGCCGCCATATTTTTTTTCACCTGCTCTATGCTCCCGGCCGCTGCAGATTGCAGCGGAACCAATACGAATGGTGACGCCTCGTGCAGTTGCTCAAGCAGTAGTTGCTCTGATGGGAAGCAGTGCTCTTGCGCCAATGGCACAGGCTCTAGCTCACCGACCTGTGAGTGCAAGCATAGCCCCGATGTCATTAAACCATTTATAAATTCAGTCCGGAATAACCGGTCAATGACCCCATGGGGTCGAAATAGCTAATTAAAAAATTAAGGCGCGCCCGTTTGGGCGTGCCTATTGAAAGTGAGATCGTAACTGACTTGTCTCAACCTGATTTCGATATCTTTGATCTACGTCTCGGCAGCGTGATCAGGAAGGGCCGACGTCGGCGATGGCGAGCTTGTCACATGTCGTGGGGCTTCGTGCTCTTGCAGCCCGGCAAGGCCCCTCGGCGCGTCGCCAACGTCCGAGATGACAAAATCCTGACGTCGCGGTTCTGGAAACCGTCATTCGAGCAACGGCGCTGCCTCGTCCCGGCGTCGTCGTACTGCGAACCGGATACCAGCAAGCCTGCCCGCTGGCACTGGTTCGCCGTGAATGGCGACGATGACCGCGAGCTTTTCGCATTTCCGGGAATTTGGCAGCGCTGGGCCGGACCCGTGAAAAAGGACGGTCCGAACGTCGAGATCGACACCTACGCGTTTATGACGACGGCGCCGAACACCTTGACCGCCAGCATCAACCACGAACGCATGCCGGTCCTATTGAGCCGAGACGAAGAATTCGAGACGTGGCTATCAGGTACACCGGCAGAGGCATTCGCCTTGGGGCGAAGCTTCGACCCAGCCGCAATGCGTATCGTGCAAAGTGGATTTGAGAAAATGGATTTGATTGCTGCGTGAGCCGGATTGAGTCTGAAGTGGCTGACTCTTAATCAGCGGGTCGAAGGTTCGAGCCCGATATCTTGAGCGATGCTAAGAGAAAGCTACTCGAATTTATCTAACTCTTTTCCACGTGACCGCCCCCCTTTTCTGGGCGCCTGTTCCACTACGGCCGACCCGGGGGTTATGACTGTAGAAACGCTTACGTTCTTTAGCCTCGCTCGGACCAAGCTCGTGAGGGTTTTTCCAGTCCGCTTAGCTTCCTGCTGAAGGTCGGCAATTTCGTCGCCATTAATCGAGTGGCCTTCGTCGGCAAAGATCATTGTGCTGAAGTGAATTGGACTTGATGTTTCGTCGCCTGTTGTTGCTCTGTCGATCAGACGTTCAATATTGTCTTTCTGTAACACGTCCTGCATGCCCTCGCCAAACATGAACGTGCCTTTGATCTTATCTTGGGAGTGTCGCATCGCTTCAATTTGCAAGAGGTCGGCCTCGTGGAACTGCAAATGGAAATCGTTGAAGTTGATGAATCGTCGGCCGTCGACGCGCATTTGCAAATGGTAATGTGGCGTGGCTCCCTTGAGGGACTTCGGATGACCAGCAAGGTCGGATGTTCCGCAACTCAAAGACCACTCGACATTTTTATATCGAATTGTGACCTCAACAACCTTCGTGCCCGTGCTCTCTTCAACAAAATCATTGATATTTTTCGCGTAACCTTCGGTGTTGGCCAGCCACCGCATGAACGCCTGTATCTGAAAGAAACTGAATTTTTCTGAGACCGCAGTGATGTCGGACTTTTCGAAACCTTGAGGACGTAGTAGCCAATGCATGCAAGGCTTCGATCGATCAAAGCCAGCGAGATCTGCCTGGCAAATATAGCATCTGCCTTCGCCTAGCGCCTCGATGAATTCCGCGTGTTCCTGTTTGGCTGTCTCGAAAACCTTTCTATTGATCTCCGCTCGTTCCTCGTCTGAGAGACTTTGAAGGAATTCGATGTATTTTGAGGCTTGGGACTGCAATTTTTCGGACATGGGTCAATCAGTTTCGCTCTTGCAGAAAGGTGAGGTAATTGTCTGTGATGGTAGTCGACAGGCTACAAGTATCGGCCAATCAAGGGGGTGCCAATGACAACGGAGCAGCAGAAAACAGATTGGCTGAAGGAGCACTTACCCTATGAGTTGAAGATGGTGCGCTATTCGCGTCGGCGCTTGGGTGACCGACTAAATTACCTCCAATGGAACGCACACCTCCAGTCGTTCGCGACGTCAGCCCGGAATGTCTCGCATTTTTTGACCAACGACGACAAAGGCAATCTCAAGGCTAGTGACTATATTCAGGAGTTTCGTTCGACGAAAGGCAACGTTGCTTCCAAGTTTGCCCAATGCGAGCCACAGATATTTCACCTGGGGAAGAGCAGGCCGCAGAGCACAGGAAAGATCACTTTTGATGATGTCTCCGTGATGGCCGAGTGGATAGAGGAAGAGATGCGGAAATTCCTCTATGACTTAAAACAGATCGACCAGACCAAAGGAACGAACTACTCAAGTCTGTGGGACGAGGCGAAATCGCGTCCCGAGCCTGACGCAGACCTTGTTGTCGTACTTGGTGGTCCGCTTTCTACTTCCACTGCCGATCCAGTGACGAGCAAGTGGAAACCCGGCGGTCAGCTCTAGTTTTGCTTGAGTTTCAACATTCGCCGGGCTCCACGAGAACGGCGCTGCCACATGCATCACTGCGGTGACATACCGTTTCTCTAATTGTGGATGAATTCCTTGCTGAAACAAAAGCGGCGGGCTACGCGGGCTATTTGATGGCTGGGGCTGGAGGCTGAAATTCACTGCACCCAGCTGAAGTTTTATGTAAAGCTTGAGTCGTTCCCGCTCGCACGGATTTGAGACCCACTGAATGTTCCAGCCAACAACGCTCAAGCGTTTCACCGCCGCGCCCGATGCGCAGGAATATGTTTCCTCGTACGCGCTGGCGCACGCCCCGCGGCTGGCGCTTTCGCTTTGCTTTTTGGCCCAATCCAGAGGCCGCTCAATCACGTTGACTCCGGCGAAAAGGGCCAAGCGGTGAGCGGCAGGAAAGCGATGAGCACGACGTCTCCCGGCTGTGCGCGTCTGGCACGCGAGGACACGCCGGAACTGCCGTTCGAAGAGCCCGTCTGCGACGGTACCATACTGGCTTCGCCTTCCGGTCTGCGCGCGCTGGAAGATGACGGTTTCCCGTTCGAGGCGTTGAGCGACGTGGCCGAGACGGAAAGCTGGCGCAAGGAAATCAACCGCCCCACCACGCACATTCATAAATGGTGGGCGCAGCGCCTAGGGAGCGTCTTTCGTGCTGTAACCATCGGCGCGTTCGCTCCGTCTGGCGCCGATATTTTCGATCTGTTCTACAAGCCCGTGCGCATTCCTGGCGCTACCGTTTTTGATCCATTCATGGGGAGCGGCACGACGCTGGCCGAGGCGCTGAAGCTGGGTGCAAAAGCGATCGGCCGCGATATCAACCCGGTGGCGCACTTCCTTGTGAAATGCGCGCTATCCGTCCACAACCGCAATGCAATCCTCGACACGTTTCGTGCCATTGAGCGCGATGTGGCAGACAAGCTACGAGGATATTGTCGCTCGACGTTGCCGGACAGAACGCAAGCCGACGTTCTTTATTATTTTTGGGTCAAAACGGTGGCCTGCCCGTCCTGCGCGACCACCGTAGATCTGTTTTCTTCCCAGATTTTCGCCCGCCACGCTTATCCAAAAAAGTTTCCGCAATCGCATTCCGTCTGCCCGCATTGCGGCGGCGTCAACGAGGTCCATGTCGATTGCCGCGAAACACGTTGTTCGACTTGCACGAAGATTTTCGATCCCGGCGCGGGTCCGGCGAAAGGACAAAGCGCGACCTGCCCGAATTGCGCACATACCTTTCCGATTGCCAAGACAATCCGCGTTTCCGGCAAACCGCCCGCGCACCGGATGTATGCGAAGCTTGTTCTCATGCCGGACGGGAGGAAAGTCTATCATCCGGCGACTGACGAAGACCGCGCGTTGTACGCCAAGGCCGAGCGCGCGCTGGCCAAGCGGAAAAATGCGTTCCCGATTGTGGCCATCGAACCGGGCGACAACACCAATCAGGCGCTGGGCTACAATTACCGCCATTGGCACGAGATGTTCAACGCTCGCCAGCTTCTTTGCCTTTCAATCCTTGCAGACCGTATCCGCGAAATTCCTGATGCCGTCCTGCGCGAATTGTTCACCTGCCTTTTCTCTGGAGCGCTGGAGTTCAACAACATGTTCGCCTCTTACAAGGGCGAGGGAACGGGCGCGGTCCGCCACATGTTCGCGCATCATATTCTCAAACCGGAGCGCGTCCCGCTTGAAGCCAATCTTTGGGGCACAGCGAAAAGCTCCGGTTCGTTTTCCACCATGTTCGAGGGCCGCATCCGGCGGGCCCTCGATTACGCCGACGATCCGTTTGAGTTGCGGCTATCGTCCGGCAAAGGAAGCAAGGCAGAGAAGATCTATGGCTTGAGCGAGAGGATTGGCGCGCCTGTCGCGGAAAGCCACCGGGCCTACGCGCAAGGCGCGCGCGTCTATCTATCGTGCGGCGATTCCGGGGGAACCGACCTGCCGGATTGTTCGGTTGATGCGGTCGTGACTGATCCGCCGTTTTTCGACAATGTGCATTATTCGCAACTCGCCGATTTCTTTCATGTCTGGCAGCGGTATATTCTCGGAGAGGGCGGCACCCGCGCCTCCGACACCACTCGATCCGACCGCGAAGTGCAGAACGCAGACGGGGATGAGTTTACCGACCGTCTGGCATCCGTCTGGGAAGAAACGCACCGCGTGCTGAAAGACGAGGGGGTGCTGGCCTTTACCTATCACCATTCCCGTCCGGAAGGTTGGCGCTGCGTATTGCGGGCGCTAGTGCAGGCGGGTTTCGGCATCACGGCAGCCCACCCCATAAAGGCGGAAATGTCCGTGGCCATGCCTAAGCAGCAGGCCAAGGAGCCAATTGATCTGGATATCATCCTTGTTTGCCGCAAACGCGCGCAGCTCAAGACACACCGCTGGAATGGCGATCTGTGGGGAACCGTTGCGCCTCCCGCGCAGGTTCAGGTCAGCCGTTTGCGGGATGCAGGCCGCAAGCTAAGCCGCAATGACGTGCGGATTATCGTTATGGCGCAGCTTCTGCGGCAGCTGTCGCGCTCTCCGACATTAGAGTCCGCGCTTCATTTTCTCGACGGCGCCAGCCGCGATACGGAAGCCTTGATCGACCGAATTCATAACAAACGCAGCGAGAAAACCCATAAGCCCGAAAAACGGAAGGGAGCGGTGTAAGCATGTCGAATGCCTCAGCCGTCTTTAAAGCGTGCGCTAAGGCGATCCAGCGCGGCGAACTGATCGAGCGCGAGGGCCGCACCGACAAGGAATTTCATTTCCAGAACTGGTTCAAACGGCGGCTTGAGGCACTAAACATCAACTTCGATTCACCGGGCCGCAATTCGTACCCCGATTTTCGGCTAGTCCGCTTCACGGAAGGCTTCGAACTCAAGGGTCTCGCCTATCCCGGGCGCGAAGCGGATTACGATTGCAACAGCCAAGTGCCGTGCGGTGAGCATAACGGGCGTCAGGTCTACTATGTGTTCGGGCGCTATCCCGCAAACCCGGATGGCAACAGCTATCCTGTCCTTGATCTGGTTCTGTGCCACGGCAACTTCCTCAACGCCGACAACACCTATGTTCACAAGAACAAGAGCTTCCGCGGCTTCGGCAGCTATGGCGACATTCTCGTACGCGACCGCAAGATGTATGTCGCGCCCACGCCGTTTGCTTTGGTGGAAGGCACAGCGCACCGTCGCACATTGATCGTGCCCGAACGCTACGCAGTCGATGCCGATCTGGTGGAAGTCGGCACGCTCACCCGCCGCGAAGTCGATCAGATTGTTGTTGCCTACAGCTTTGATCTTCGCACGAATGAATTGGCCACCACGCAGGTTGCGAACCCAAATGCGGGGCGTGAGCATGTGTTCAAAGCCTACCGCGTATCAAACGATTCGGCCGACGCCGTGACAATGCGCGAACGGCAGCGCGTGTTGGCAGAACTCGGGGCGGCAGGGGCAGCGCTAGAGGATGATGAGGATTAGTCCGAAAACGCATGCGTTCTCCCGGAACGCTCAGAACGCTTTGAGAGACGAGAGTTAGAATAGCGTCCAATTTTGTAACGCTGGACATAGGTGAGCCTGGATGGGGCATCACGGCTAGCCCCGAAATTCTTGCCCCAAACATGCTAATAATATCTCTTATCAGCATACATGGCAAGTGCTATTATTGGCTCAATTTCGACCTGCAACTCAGGTGGTTTCCATGACTGGCACTGATCTTCAGATCATCAAGCCGAAGCGCTCCGACATTGCCGGTGGCGACGTCGAGCGGCTGCCGACACTGCATACGTCCGCCAAAAAGGACAAGGAGCTGGTCGCCGTCTGGCTCAAATCTCACGCCGATGGCTCGCGACATACGCTGCGCGCCTACGAGCGGATCGGCCAGCGCTTCATCGCTGCGATCGACACGGCCGGCACCGATCTCCGCCATGCAACCATCGACGACGTACAATCGGCACTCGAAGCCATCCGGGTCAAGGAAGACGGTTCACCGGCGAGCGCAGCGACGATCAATACTCAGGTTGCCGCCATCAAGGCGCTGCTCGGGTTTGCGCATCAGGTCGGCTACACCCGGTTCAACGTCGGGCCGCTGATCAAGATCAGGAAAGCGCCGAGGAAGCTCGCCCAGCGGATTATGCCGGAGGTGGACATTCACCTCCTGATCCGCGCCACCGGCGACTCTCGCCATCCTGAGCGCGACCGGGTACTGTTCGAGACCGCCTACTATGGCGGCCTGCGGGTTTCCGAGTTGGCAAGCCTGACATGGGAAGAGATCATTCCGCGCGAGAACGGCGAAGTGCAGCTCGCCGTCATCGGCAAGGGCGACAAGCCGCGCCACGTCCTGCTGCCCGCTGAGATCGCCACCCGGTTGTTGGCTTTGCGGGAAGGCGCCCGGGCCAAGGCGAGCGTGTTCGGCATCAAGGAGCGGGAGATCAATTACCTGATCAAGAGGACGGCTGCCCGCGCTGGGGTCAATGAGGCTGCATCCGCACACTGGTTCCGGCATGCGCATGCAAGTCACGCCATCGACAACGGCGCGCCGATCACGCTCGTGTCGCAGACACTCGGCCACGCCGATCTCAAGACGACGAGTGTCTACGCGCACGCCCGGCCAAACGAGAGTTCGAGCCGGTTCCTCAAGAAGCGATAAGGGAGGGATCGATGACGCCGCAGCAGCTCATCAGGAAGATCAAGGCGCTGCCTGAACGAGCGCCGCATACGGAAGCGTTGGAGCGGTGGCTTCGTCGCGGGCCGGTCTGGTACAGCAGCCAAAAGGAACATTGGCTCGGCTGGTTGAGCCACTACGGCGGTCCGGGTGCATACGGCCGAAAGGTTTTCGATCATGATGCAGCTTTTGCCTACAATCACTGCGGCTGTCCGCCGATGGCGCTCTGGCTTGGAGAGGCGTCAGGTGTTGACCAGGAAATTGTCAGGCGCGCGGGCAGGGCTGCTGTCAAAATGAATGGAACTTTTTCGGCCAAGTGCGGGATTATCCGACATCATGTACCGTGGCACGAAATTGAGGCTCGGCTGCTTGGCCACTAACGCACAGCATGTTGCGGAAGTATAGTTGCGGCATTCACGCCAGCGCTTCTCAATAGATCTGAAACCGTAGCGAAAGTCTCCTCGCCCGAAGAGCCCGGACCAACAATGACCTCTGCAATTAGTTCATTCAAGTCTGCTTGTGACAGATCTAGCTCAACGAAGCGGACTACTTTCAAGCCAGCGCTTCTGAAGCTGACGGGCTTTTGCGGCTGATGAGTGTTCTGACGATGCACAAACACACACCGCCATTCTGCTTCGCTCCTAAAATCTGGATTTTTTAGAAGTCCCGCAATTTCGGCGACAGAGCGCTCTAAATTGCCACTGCGTTGGGCTTGGATTATCAGGTCCACAAATTCCGCCGGATCATTTGAGGCTTGTTCCCTGACTGCTTTCTCGTTGATCGTTGATTTAACGAGACCATTCTTCATCCCATCGAGCTGGGCGCCAAGCCATTCATTAAAGTTTGGAGCGCCAAGGTAACGAACGGGCCCGCAGACGAAGTTCTGCTCGACCGCTAGGCGTTCGAGAGATGCAAGTCGGAAGCCAATGCTGACCCCCTGAGAGGGTGCATAGGCTCGCCATTGGGTAAGATCATTTCCATGGAAACTGAAAGATGCTGTGAACATCGACATGTGGAGTGGAGCGTGCCGAAGCAGTGCAAGATGATCAAGCGCATTATCCATATCATCGATTGAAATGCCAACCTCCTCGCCCCGTGCGGCGATCAGCGCTTCAACCACTTCAAATCCCGTGCAAAGTTCAGTGGTGTCATTAAGCTGCCGGTAGTCCGTGCAGTACATTGTGCGGCTGGATAGAATTGCCCCGAGCGCCGCTGCGTTGGTGTAGTGATAGACGTTTTCATTGAAAGGGCGTTCGAACGATTTGGACCACAGCTGAAGTTTTGCCTCACCTTCGCTTTTCGTTAGGCGACCGAAGGGATTGTGAATTTTCATGATGCCTCACAGCGGAACGCTAGCTTCTTTCTCCAAAAACTCTTTTGCTGGAAGCGCGTCTATGCGCGGTTTAAAGACCCGATAGAAGCGAATTACCTGATCGGCTAGCCATGCATGTTGACGGGGCCAGTCGCTTTCGTCGCGAGCGTCGCCATCGATCCACTGGATCTGTGCCCGATAGTTTTTATCCGGATCATGCTCCGCCCACATCAGCTCTTCGCCGAGTTCGGTTTCGATCGCGATCTTATCCGCAAGCAACCGCTCATAGACTATTCGAACAACGCCCGGGACGCCCTGCAAGCTTAGATAGGCGCCTATGACTTTTGATTGTACGACGCGATACACGTAGATGTAGGCGCCTTTCGATGCGTCGAGAGTGAAGGTATAAAATCCGAGCCTAGGCGGCTCCGGCCGAAGTTTTATGTGGCCGTCTTTGCTCCGCAAAACTTGTGCAAACGCTTCCCAATAACTCATTCGCTCTGCGTCGCCTGACGAGGATTGATGAGCGTCTAAACTGCGAACTTCTTCTGTCCAGTTACTCGGTTTTGCCACGACGTTGAATTTGGCGGCCGGCTGGGAATTGCCGATGCGCCATGCTTCGACGCGACAGGCAAAGACAGAGATTTTGCCCTCAAGGTGGTTGTTCAACCAGTTGACAGCATCAACATGCTCGTCGCGAAACTCCGCCGCAACCCACACGACATGGCGGACGGAGTTACCTTCTTTTGCGAGTCCGACGACGTAAGTAAGAATTTGCCCAAGGTGTTTATGGTCCGAAGCTTCGATCTGGTTCTCGACGAGAACAAATTGATCCTGACCTGATATTTCTTGAAGATTGGCAATGCGGCAGAGAAGGTCAGCGGAATAGCGACCTACAGGTACTTCCATTCCGTGCACGATGAGGGGAGGAAGCCCCAGAACGCTACCCAATGCGTTCAGATTTTCCTGCTTTGCAAGCCATGGCGTGAAAACGCGATCTTCCTTTTTCCAGACTGAGCGCAATTCGATTTGTGACAGAGTTCCAAGAAGAGGGAGCCCTTCGCTGTCGATCGGAATGCTCTCTGCCATTTGTCGCCCCCAGAACCGTTGGTCAGAGGCGCTGTCTAAATCGGCGAAGATTGAGTCACAACAGAAGCACAGCTTTATCCGCCCTCTTTTTTGTTTTGCGGCGATCGTTCTTGATGTCTGTCGTCAAACTTATTTCTTACCGGCAGTCAATCTTTGAGAAACAACTCGTTGTAGCGCCCCGGCTTTATCGAGGCTGAAATCTTCAATCCAACTGAAAATCATAGTCAGTTTCAGAATAATTTTGACGAAGGTATCGGTAGATTATTTCAAGCGGGCCGACGCTAAGAAATTCTAGCTGACCGCTTTCAAAGTGGCCTTTAAAGAGTCCGTATCCGTGTTCGGGATGAAAGCGAAACTGAAATGCATTTCCTAACTGACTAACGCGGCGTTCGATGTCACAATTCATCGCGTCCACAAGATCATACTTCGGTTCCCAAAATCCCCTAAGCGCGACATCATCTCGATCCTTGCAAACGGTCTTTTCCTCAACGAGTTCATCGAGAGCGCGTAGCATTTCATCTTTGCAGGATTGTTCTTCACAAACACCAATCGAAACAATCGGATGGAAAATGTGGCCATCATACCGGGGCGATAGCTGTTCCAACTGTGTGAAATCAGAAGGCTCTAATCTCATGGGCCGACGTCAATCGACGTCCATCGGAGCCGTAGTGGCGGAGGGGGTGGGATTCGAACCCACGGTGGACTTGCGCCCACGCCGGTTTTCAAGACCGGTGCCTTAAACCACTCGGCCACCCCTCCAGAAACCGCGTTGCCGAAGCACCTTATCGGCAGCGGCGGTCGGATTTTTCCGGATCGCCCCTCCTAGCGGGTTCTGCCGCCGGCCTCAAGCCCGCCGCTTAACCTGATCCTAAGCGCCTTTTGTCATCATTCAGGCAAGCTTCGGCCACCCTTGCCATGTGTAATGGGCATGGGTGCGCTTGGGCGGGCGTAGCGTATCGAGTTGGGTTTGCGTAGATGGGAAGGGGCCTTTACGGAAGGCTGACCCGCCGCTTTTTGCTGGCGGCGAGCGTCACGGCGCTTTTGAGCGGGTGCTCGAGCGATCCGTCTCCGCAATCCTTAACCGGCGTTTCACGATCGACGTTTTCCGAGAGCGACTACGGCGTCAGCAGCAGTCCGCGGGTCGGCTCCGGCGCGGTTGCGAAGGGCGGCGGCAGCTTCAAGCTTGGTACGCCCTACAAGGTGGCCGGAAAATGGTACGTCCCGCGCGATAATCCCAATTATGACGAATATGGCATAGCCTCTTGGTATGGCGCTGATTTTCATGGTCGAAGAACTGCCAACGGCGAAGTCTTCGACGCCAACGCGCTGACCGCGGCGCATCCGACGCTGCCGCTGCCGTGCTTCGCCTATGTGACCAACGTCGACAACGGCAAGACCGTGCTCGTGCGCGTCAATGATCGCGGGCCCTACGTCAACGACCGCCTGATCGACATGTCGTATGCGGCGGCCAAGCAACTCGGGTTTGTCTCGAAGGGACGCGCGCGCGTGCGGGTCCGATACGCCGGTCTCGCTCCGCTCAATGGCGATGACAGCAGGGAACGGCAGTTCCTGGCGTCGCAGCAATGGGGGCAGCAACGCATCGGCGAGCCGTCGCCGCCGCCGGCCCCTGTCTACGCTTCGGCGGATGTGCGAAATGAGGAATTGCCGGCCGAAGCATCCGATCAATGGGATCCTAATGCCTATCGCGCCGCGCTCGCAGGCAAGGCTGTACCGCCACCGCCAGCCGCCGCGCGACGTTCGCGTGCCTTTGTGCAGACCGCGAGCAACCGCGAGCGCGATATCGGGCAGGGCCGCATGTCGCTGACGGCGGCTCCGCAGCCGTTGGAAAACCCGCTGCCGTTCGCGCCGGCGCAAGCCACGGCTGACGAGGGGGATGCCTATCAGCCTGAAATGGCGGTGGCTGAGACTGCTTCACAGCCGATGTATTCCGGTCGAGCGTACGTACAAGTTGGGATATTCCGGGATCGTTCCAATGCCGAGCGTCTGCGGCGTGAGCTTGGATCTCTTGGTCCCGTTGAAGTGGCGCCGATGCAAGCCGGAAATGGTACGCAGGTCTATCGGGTGCGCGTCGGTCCCTTTTCGCAGAACGATGCTTCGCGTGCGCAGAGCCAAATCGCAACATATGGTGTCGCGAATACGGCAGTCGTCAGCGATTGAGGGGCTTCGGCCCGATTGCCAGCCGCCCGGCGTTGACCATGTCATCAAGCGGGCCGATACTTCTGCTTTCATCAGTCGCGTTGTCTAACGAGGCAGCATTCAACGGACGCGATTCGAGCAATGTGGAAATATTGGCGCTTCGGCCTGATTCTCATCCTGATCGTCGGGCTCTTCGCAACGGTTGCGCGCAATGCGGTCGCCGCCGAGTCCGTCTTTGCGACCAAAGCCCCCCACGCCATTCTGATGGATGCCGCGACCGGCGCGGTGCTCTATCAGCAGAACGCCGACGAGCTGGTGCAGCCGGCAAGCATGAGCAAGCTGATGACGCTGGCCGTGCTGTTCCGCGCCATCAAGGAAGGGCGAATTCACAAGACCGACGAATTCACGATGAGCGTCAACGCCTGGCGCAACGGTGGCGCACCGTCGGGAACGTCGGCGATGATGGTGCCGGTCAACACCAAAGCGACCGTCGATGAACTGATCCAGGGCGTCGCGGTTCAGTCCGGCAACGATGCCGCGATGTGCATCGCCGAAGGCATGGCAGGGACCGAGAGCGCCTTCGCGCGGATGATGAACGAAGAAGCGCGCCGGATCGGTCTGACGAAATCGACGTTCGCGAACGCGACGGGACTCGGCAATCCGAACCATCTGATGACGGTGCGCGAGCTTGCGCTTCTCGCCCGTTACATCATCAACGAATATCCGGAATTCTATCCGGTCTTCGGTCAGAAGGAATTCCTGTATCGCAAGCACCGGTTCATCAATCGCAACCCGCTTCTGTTTTTGAACATAGGCGCGGACGGATTGAAGACCGGGCATATCGCGGCGGCGGGGTACGGGCTTGTCGGCTCGGCGGTGCAGGACGGCAAACGGCTCATCGTGGTCGTCAGCGGCCTGCAGAAAGCCGATCAACGCAAGGACGAGGCGGCCAAGCTTCTCAACTGGGGTTTTCAGTCGTTCAACGCGGTCAAGCTTTTCGATGACGGCGAAGTCGTCGGGCGGGCGCGGGTCTGGGGCGGAAAGATCTGGTATGTGCCGCTCGCGGCCAAGGGCGACGTGATGTTTACGATGCCCAAATACCCGGCAAATCAGCGGATATCGGCTGAGATCGTCTACAAGGCTCCACTGAAGCCGCCGGTCAAAAAGGGCGATAAGGTTGCAACGCTGCGGATTACAAGCTCGAGCAGCGCTTCGACAGAAGTGCCGCTTTACGCGACGGAAGATGTCGCGAACGGCGGAATCGTGCGGCAGGGCGTCGACTCGCTCGTGTTAATGGCCTTGCGCAGGCTGGCGCTCTAGATTACCCCCGCCTGAGAGAGGCGAGGCCCCATGAAGCGCGGAAAATTCATCACCTTCGAAGGCGGCGAGGCGACCGGGAAATCGACCCAGACGAAGCGTCTGGCCGAGCGGCTCGAACGTGCGGGCATTCCTGTGATCGTCACGCGCGAACCGGGTGGCACGCCGGTCGGAGAGGACGTGCGCGATCTGATTTTAAAGGATCGTCCGACGGATCCGGTTACAGAGCTTTTGCTATTTGCGGCCGCGCGCGCAGAGCACGTTACCTCGGTCATTCGACCCGCGCTCGATGAAGGCACATGGGTGATCTCGGATCGCTTCATCGACTCGACGCGCGTCTATCAGGGCAAGCTCTACGGTCTCGAACCCGCCTTCATCGCTGAACTCGAGCGGTTCACGGTGGCGCCGGATTATCCGGATCTGACATTGATCCTCGATCTGCCGGCGAGCGCCGGGGTCGAGCGGGCGGAATTGCGCGGAACGTTGTCGCGCTATGATGCCGAACGGATCGAAACGCACGAAGCGTTGCGCGAAGGTTTTCTTGAAATCGCCGAGGCCGAGCCCAAACGTTGCGTGCTGATCGACGGCCATCTCCCGGTCGCGAGCGTCGAGACGGCGGTCTGGCAGGCCGTGACGGCGCACCTGCTTGCCGAGGCGGATTGATGGCGCGGGCGCCGGTCGCCGCCGAGATCGAGGCTCTTCCCGAAGCCGATCGCCTCGACGAGTATCCGCATCCGCGCGAGACGCGTGCGCTGTACGGTCAGGAGGCGGCGCAAGCGGTTTTCGCCGAAGCTCTGGCCAGCGGGCGGATGCATCACGCGTGGTTGCTCGCAGGACCCGCCGGCATTGGCAAGGCGACGCTTGCTTATCAGGTGGCGCGCGCTGCCCTGGCGCAGCCTGACGAGCGCGATCTATTCGGCCAAGGTCTAGCGATCGAGCCGCAGTCGCGAACGGACCGGCAGGTGCTGGCGCTGTCGCATCCCTCGCTGCTGGTCGTGAGGCGGACCTACGATCCGAAGACGAAGCGTTTCTCGCAGATCATTCCGGTCGACGAAGTTCGCAGGCTCAAAAACTTTCTGGCATTGAGCGCGGGCGAAGAGGGCCGGCGGGTCGTCATTGTCGATAGTGCGGACGATCTTAATCAAAATGCGGCGAATGCGTTGCTGAAGTCGCTCGAAGAGCCGCCGGGGCGCACGATCTTTCTATTGGTGACGTCGGCGCCCGGGCGATTGCTGGCGACGATCAGGTCGAGGTGTCGCGTCATCACGATGGAGCCGCTTTCGGCCAGCGATCTGAAGCGCGCCGCCGCGCAGGCTCTGACGGCGGTGGAGAAGCCGCTTCCTGACGATGTGGAGTGGGACAAGCTCCTGCCGCTTGCGGGCGGAAGCGTCGGGCGGGCGTTGACGCTGCTCGGTGGCGGCGGCCTCGCGCTTCAGGCACGGATCGATCAGATTCTAGGGGGATTGCCGAAGCTCGATCTCAGAGCCGTCCATGGGCTGGCGGACGAACTGCAATCGCCGCTCCAGGACGCGAAATTTCAGCTGTTCATGGATCTTTTGCAATCGAGCCTCGGGCGCCTGATTTCGGCGGCGGCTACGGGCGAGGGGGCGGCTCGTGACATAGAACTCGGGCGGCGGCTGACGGGCGCGGACGGTGGGGCCGGGCGCCTTGCCACTTTCGCCGAGCTATGGGAAACACTGGCCCGCGACAAGGCTGATACCGTTACGCTCAACCTTGACCGAAAATCGTTCATCCTCGGAAGTTTCGCGCGCCTCGAGGCAGCGAGCCGCGGCTGAGCAGCGCTGCAGCGCGTGCGTCAGAGAGATCAGAAAGACATCGAGAGTGGCGGACAAATATTACATCACGACGCCGATTTTCTATCCGAACGGAAAACCGCATATCGGTCATGCCTACACCGTGATCGCGAGCGACGTGCTGGCGCGTTTTGCACGGCTCGATGGAAAGGATGTGTTCTTCCTTTCGGGCACGGACGAGCACGGTCTCAAGATGCAGCAGACCGCCGAGAAGGAAGGTATCACGCCGAAGGCGCTGGCGGATCAGAACTCCGCGGTCTTTCGCGAAATGATTGCCATGCTCGGCGGCTCGAATGATGATTTCATCCGCACGACGGAGCCGCGTCACTACAAGTCATGTCAAGCCATCTGGGAACGGATGGCAGCCAACGGCGACATCTACCTCGACCGTTACGGCGGTTGGTATTCGGTGCGCCAAGAAGCCTATTTCGACGAGAAGGAAACGACCGTCGGGGAAGACGGCGTGCGCCGCGAACCGCTCGGCTCACCGGTCGAATGGAACGAGGAAGAAAGCTATTTCTTCCGGCTCTCGGCTTATCAGGACAAACTGCTCGAGCATTACGAGCGCAATCCTGAATTCATCGGGCCGGTCGAGCGGCGCAACGAAGTCGTGAGCTTTGTCAAATCCGGGCTGAAAGATCTTTCGGTTTCGCGCTCGACATTCAATTGGGGCGTGCCGGTTCCGGGCGACGACAAGCACGTGATGTACGTGTGGGTGGACGCCTTGACCAACTACATCACGGCAGCGGGTTTCCCGGACACCAACGCCGAGCGATGGAAATATTGGCCGGCCGACGTTCACATGATCGGCAAGGACATCGTGCGCTTTCATGCCGTCTACTGGCCGGCGTTTCTGATGTCGGCGAGCATCGAGTTGCCCAAGCGCGTGTTCGCGCATGGGTTCCTGTTCAACCGCGGCGAGAAGATGTCGAAGTCGGTCGGCAACGTCGTCGATCCGTTCGATCTGGTCAGCACGTACGGGCGCGATGCGGTGCGCTATTTCTTTCTGCGCGAGGTGGCATTCGGGCAGGACGGCAGCTATTCGTCCGAAGTCATCATCAATCGCATCAATGCCGATCTGGCCAACAACCTCGGCAACCTGGCGCAGCGGTCGCTGTCGATGATCTTCAAGAATTGCGATGGCGCCATTCCGCAGCCGGCAGTATTGAGTGAGGCGGATCAGACGATCCTGTCGGCGACCGATGGGCTCTATGTTGCGGCGCGCGGCGAAATGGATCGCCAGGGGATCACGAAATATCTCGATGCAGTGTGGGCGGTCATTGCCGATGCCAATCGCTATTTCGCGGCGGAAGAGCCTTGGGCGAAAAAGAAAACCGATCCGGCGCGGATGGGAACGATCCTATACGTCACGGCCGAATGCGTGCGGCAGTTCGCAATCCTGATCCAGCCGGTGATGCCGGAAAGCGCGGCGAAGCTTCTGGACCTGCTCGCTGTCCCGGAATCGGACCGCAGCTTCGCAAGCCTCGGGGCCAGCGGGCGTCTCAAACCCGGGACGAAAACCCCTGAACCGCAAGGCGTTTTCCCGCGTTACGTGGCTCCGGAGGAATAGGCGGACAACGCGCCGCAAGGCCCTCCAGCGCCGCAACAGAGTAAAATCAATTCATGCTTGTCGATCACCATTGCCATCTCGATTTTCCTGATTTCGCACCCGAACTCGACGACGTCGTTAAAAGGGCGCGGGCGGCGGGCGTCGGCACGCTCGTCACGATCTCGACGCGCATGCGGAAATTCGATCAGGTGAAAGCGATCGCGGAGCGTTTCGACGACGTTTACTGCTCGGTCGGCACGCATCCGCACAATGCGCACGAGGAACTCGACATTCCGCTGGAGCGAATTGTCGAACTCTCGCGCCATCCCAAGGTCGTCGCGATCGGCGAAGCGGGGCTCGATTATCACTATCAGCATTCGACGCCGGCGGCTCAGGCGGAAGGTTTTCGCCGGCATATCGCGGCGGCGCGCGAGACGGGATTGCCGCTCGAAATTCATACCCGCGACGCCGACGACGACACGATCGCCATTCTCGAAGACGAATATGCGAAGGGCGCGTTCCCGGCTGTGCTCCATTGCTTCACGGGCGGGCGAAAGCTGGCGATGCGGGCGCTCGATCTCGGGCTTTATGTGTCGTTCAGCGGGGTGATCACGTTCAAGAATTCCGAAGGCTTGCGAGACATCGCGCGTGACGTGCCACTCGACCGAATGCTGGTCGAAACGGACGCGCCGTTCCTTGCGCCCATTCCGTTTCGAGGGAAACGCAACGAGCCTGCGTTCGTCGTGCGCACCGCAGCCGCGCTGGCCGCCGCGAAGGGCGTCTCGGCCGATGAAATCGCCGCCGCGACGACTGAGAATTTCTTCAGGCTTTATAGCAAGGCAACGCCGCCGAAATCCGGATCATCAACTGCCAGCGGGTCGGCTGCTGCATGAGCTATAGATGTACGATATTGGGTTGCGGCTCATCGGGCGGCGTGCCGCGCATCGGCATGAACTGGGGCGCATGCGATCCGGAGAACCCGAAGAACCGGCGGCTCAGATGTTCGGCGCTGATCGAACGCACCGGTTCCGGCGGTCGCACCTCGGTTCTGATCGATACGTCGCCGGATTTTCGCGAGCAGATCCTATCGACGCGGCTGACAGCGCTCGACGGCGTGTTCTATACGCATGATCATGCCGATCATACGCATGGCATCGATGATCTGCGCATGGTCGCGTTCTCGATGAAGCGGCGGGTCGACGTGTATTTCAACAAGGCGACAGGCGAAAGCCTGAAGTCGCGGTTTGCCTATTGCTTCGAGACGCCGCCCGGATCGGCCTATATGCCGATGCTCAACGGGCATGAGATCGACGGGGTCGCTCCGGTCCCTATTGCTGGAGGCGGCGGCACGATCACAGCGCAGCCGATCCTGCAATGGCATGGCTCGATCCAGTCGCTCGGCTACCGGGTTTCAAATCTCGCGTATTCGCCCGACATCAACGACATACCGCTATCGTCTATCCCGCTGCTGGAAGGGCTCGATGTCTGGATCGTCGACGCGCTGCGGCATACGGGGCACGAGAGCCATTTCAGCGTCAAGCAGGCACTGATGTGGGCCGAGCGGCTGAAACCGAAGCGCACGATCCTCACGCATATGACGAGCGAACTCGATTACGCGGCACTGGCGCGCGAACTGCCCGCGGGCGTCGAGCCGGCTTACGACGGAATGATGATATCGTTCACGTGACGATCGTGACCGGATTGCCGCGCGATCATTTCCAGAGGCCGTAGTCTTCCCACTTGCCTTCTGGAATCTCGCCGCCGAGTTTGTAATCGAAGGTCTTGGCTTTCATCTGATCGGTGGTGACTGCACAGGTGAAATCGAGGAAGTACCAACGATTCTTGGCGCGCACCGCTCCGCCCTTGGCGGTAACGATATTATCCTTGAACACGGCGGGCTTTTGAATCGTGGTCGTGACGCGATCGACGCCTTTCAGATGACTGCCTTTGCGGACGGCATCGATGCCGCGCAAATTGCAGACCTGATGCGCGCGCTCTTCCGGTTCGAGTTCCTTGAGCACACGATCCATCGACGCATCGGCCAGCGCCGCTTGCGTGCTGCCCGCGAACGTAAGCAACAATACAAGACTTCTCTTCGAGAGCATTCCCCTGTCTTCCCCTTAGAATTCCGTCGCGTTCCTTCGAACCCGACACGGCCCCCCGACCGCCTGCGCAAAAACGCGCGCGGATGTGTCGGTATTGAGGCGGTGGCCGCGCCGCAAGGCTCTGCTGCATCGCGGTCATGGTTTTTGCGGGCGTTTGGGTGCCAGTTGTCGAAAATGTAATCGGCGACCGTTGGATCGGCGCCGGGCGGCTCAGGCGGCGGGTTCGCGCCATTCGCGGAAGTTTATGATCTCGCCGTTTCGCTGGCACTTCGGCGAGGCCAATTCGAGAAATAGCGGTACGAGATCTTCGGGTGAAGGAAGCGTCGCTGGATCTTCGCCCGGGAATGCCTTGGCGCGCATCTGCGTGGCGGTTGCGCCAGGGTTGATCAGGTTGGCGCGAACGGAGGTGTTGGTCAGTTCCGCGGCCCAGGATTGTACGAGAGCGTCCAGCCCGGCTTTGGAGGCCGAATAAGCGCCCCAATAGGCATACTTTCCGCTTGCGGCGCCGGACGTCACGAAGATGGCGCGGCCGGCGTCGGAGCGCTTCAGAAGCGGATCGAGCGTGCGGATCAGCCGCCAGTTGGCAATGAGATTGATGTCGATCGTCGCAAGGAAGCCTTCGTCGGTGGTGTGGCCGAGCGGCGAGAGCGGACCCAGAATGCCGGCGTTGGCGACGAGGATATCGAGGTGCTGCCAGCGCTGGTAGATCGTCGGACCGAGCTGATCGACACGGTCGCCTTTGCGAAGGTCGATCTGAAGGAGGGTCGCCGCATCGCCGGCGGAGCGGATTTCATCATCGACGGCTTCGAGGGCGCCGAGCGAGCGGGCGGCCAGGATGACATGGGCGCCGGCTCTGGCAAGACCTACCGCAACGGCGCGGCCGATGCCGCGCGAGGCACCGGTTACAAGCGCTATCCGGCCCGACAGTGGAGCGTCCGCCATGTTTCACTCGTCGATCGACGTGGCGACGCGTTGACGTCAGCCGACTTCGGCAAGAAGGGAGAGCTGTCTTGGAACGGCTTCGCCGCTGTAATCGGTCAGGTTGGTCGGATAGTCACCGGTGAAGCAATGGTCGGTGAACTGCGGCGCCCTGTTGTCACGGCCGTCAAGGCCGATCGCGCGATAGATGCCGTCGACCGACAGGAAGGCGAGGCTGTCGGCTTCCATGAACTCGCGCATTTCTTCAAGCGTCATGTTGGCTGCGAGCAGGTCTTTCTTGCTCGGGGTATCGATGCCGTAGAAATCCGGGTGCGTGATTGGCGGCGATGAAATGCGCATGTGCACTTCGGCGGCGCCGGCGTCACGGATGAGCTGGACGATTTTCTTCGACGTCGTGCCGCGAACGACGCTGTCGTCGATCAGCACGACGCGGTTACCGCGAATGACGCCGGAGTTCGCGGAGTGCTTCAGCTTGACGCCGAGCTGGCGGATGCGCTGCTCGGGCTCGATGAAGGTGCGGCCGACGTAGTGGTTGCGGATGATGCCGAGTTCAAACGGGATGCCGCTCTGCTGGCTGAAGCCGATTGCGGCGGGAACGCCGGAGTCCGGGATCGGGACGATGACGTCGGCGGCGGGTGCCGACTCGCGGGCAAGCTCGATGCCCATGCGCTTGCGGATATCATAGACGGTCTGGCCGCCGACGATTGAATCGGGCCGGGCAAAATAGATGTATTCGAAGATGCACGGACGCGCCGGGCGCATCGGGAAGGGGCGGTGGCTTTCGAGACCTTCATCGGTGATGACGACGACTTCGCCGTTATCAACCTCACGTAGGAATTCGGCGCCGACCATGTCGAGCGCGCAGGTTTCGGAGGCGAGAACGTAGGATTTGCCGAGACGGCCGATGACGAGGGGACGGATGCCGATCGGGTCGCGGACGCCGATCATCATGTCGTTGGTCAGGCAAACGAGAGCATAGGAGCCTTCGACCTGGCGGATGGCGTCAACCAGGCGCTCAACGATGCGGCGTTTTTTGGAGCGGGAGAGAAGGTGGAGGATGACTTCGGTGTCGGAGGTGGACTGGCAGATGGCGCCTGAGGAAATCAGTTCGCGCCGGAGCGTCAATGCGTTCGTGAGATTGCCGTTGTGGGCGACGGCGAAACCGCCGGTGTCGATATCTGCGAAGAGGGGCTGGACGTTGCGGATGAGCGGATCGCCGGTGGTCGAGTAGCGATCGTGGCCGATGGCCATTCGGCCTTTGAGGCGGGCGAGAACGTCGGGTTTTGAAAAGTTGTCGCCGACGAGGCCCATGCGCCGTTCAGAGTGGAAGTTGCGGCCGTCGTAGGAAACGATGCCGGAGGCTTCCTGGCCGCGATGCTGAAGGGCGTGAAGGCCGAGCGCGGTGATCGCCGCGGCATCAGGATGATCAAAGATCCCGAAGACGCCACACTCTTCGCGTAATCGATCATCTCCGTAGCGCGTGAACGTGAGGCCGTCGATTGTCGTCGCGCCGCCTTGCTGTGCCATAAGGCACCTCCCGCGATTGAGCCGCCCTGCTCTGCCCGATACGCCGGGTAACCAAATCCGAACGTGCCGTCGCTGATGACGCCGCCTGCGTCACGCGAGCGTCATATAGTACCGTTGACCGCTGATGACCAGCGCGACTGAACGACCCTTTCTTTGGTCAAGAAAGCCTTGTTGTCCAGGCTGTTCGTTAGGCGAAGAGGGGGGCGGGGAGGCCGAAGGCTGAGGGATGACATCGAGGAGGACGTTGCGGATCGCTTCCCCTGTCGATTTTACGTAAGGCCTGAAAAATGCATCCCGGACAAGGGGATGCTGCTTTTCCTTATCAGGAGAGATGAAGGCTTCGTAGGCCATGTACGGGATGACGAACAGAAGAAAGCCGCGCAACACCCCAAATATGAAACCTAAAACCCGGTCGATCATGCCGACCTGACTATCCAAAATCGCATCGGAGATGCGCGCCGTGATCAGGTGCACGATGATGAGCACGATAAGGGCGACGACGACGGCGACGCCCACGGTCGCAATTTGCGCCGGCAATCCGGTCTGGGCCGCGAGGTCGGCCGTCATGTCCTTTTTGGTGGCGAAGATCCAATAGCCGACGCCGGCGGCGGCGATCCATGACACGATCGAGAGAAGCTCGCGTGCAAATCCCCGGTACATCGCGAGAAGCCCGGAGATGAACGAGACGGCGATCAGCGCCAGGTCTAAATATGTGAACGGACCGACCATGGCCGAATTCCCTCTCTGATCGAGTGCGCCCCATACCGCAGACTCAGCCGTAGAATCAGTCGCATGGGGCCATGGCCTCTGCAAGAGACTTGAGGTGTGCGATGCGGGACAGTGACAACTTCATACCCTGAACGTCGACCTCGCCGCTTTCCGGCAGAATGGCGCGTCCGAAGCCAAGCTTGGACGCTTCCTTCAGGCGCGGTGTCATCATCGCGGCCGCCCTGACGGCGCCCGACAACGAAACTTCGCCGAAGTAGACGGCGTCGTGCGGCAAGGCAATGCCGGACATCGACGACAGAAGTGCGGCGGCGGCGGCGAGATCGGCGGCGGGCTCCGTAATCTTCAGGCCGCCGGCAACATTCAGATAGACGTCATGGCTTGCGAACGAGACGCCGCAGCGCGCGTCGAGCACGGCGAGCAGCATGGCGAGGCGGTTCGAGTCCCAGCCGACGACGGCGCGCCGGGGTGTGCCAAGGCCGGAGGGCGCGACCAGCGCCTGGATCTCGACGAGCAGCGGGCGCGTGCCTTCGACGCCCGCGAAGATCGCCGAGCCGGGGCTGCGGCTTTCGCGATCGCCGAGGAAAAGTTCGGACGGATTAGTGACTTCCTGAAGGCCGCCGCTGACCATCTCGAACACGCCGATTTCGTCGGATGGTCCGAAGCGGTTCTTGACGGCCCGGAGAATGCGATAGGGCAGGCCGCGATCGCCTTCGAAATACAACACGGTGTCGACCATGTGCTCGATGACTTTCGGGCCGGCGATCTGGCCGTCCTTGGTGACGTGCCCGACGAGCAGCAGCGCAGCGCCCGCCATCTTGGCGTAGCGGATGAGCGAGAGCGCGGCTGCGCGCACCTGGCTGACGGTGCCGGGCGCGGCGTCGAGATTGTCGGCCCACAGCGTTTGAATGGAATCGATGATGACGAGGTCGGGCGCCTTACCGTCACCGAGCGTCGCCATGATGTTCGACAGGTTGGTTTCGGACGCCAGCCCGACCTGAGCGTCGGCGAGCCCGAGGCGGGCAGCGCGAAGGCGGACTTGGGCGACGGCTTCCTCGCCGGAGAAATAGAGCGCGCGGCCGTTCTTGCGCGCGACGTGGGCGGCGACCTGCAGAAGGAGCGTCGATTTGCCGATGCCCGGCTCGCCGCCGATCAGAATGGCGGAGCCCGGCACGATGCCGCCGCCGGTGACGCGATCGAGTTCGGCAATGCCGCTGGAGAAGCGCGGAGCTTCCTCGGCTTCGCCTTTCAACGTCTCGAGCTTGATGATGCGGCCCTTGCTTTGGCGCGTCACGCCCGCACCGGGCGGCGGCCCGGCGTCGGTTTCTTCGACCAGCGTATTCCACTCGCCGCAGGCGGTGCATCGGCCCGCCCAGCGCGAGGAGGTCGCACCGCAGTTCTGGCAGACATAGAGGGAGCGCGAGGGCTTGGCCATGGTCAGTAATGGCCTCTGCTGTCATCCCGGCCGATGCGCAGCGGAGCGCCGGGACCCAGTGCAACACCTCGGGTGGAGAAAACTGGGTCTCGGGTCTCGCAAGAGGGCTCGCCCGGGATGACAATGGATGCGTGCGGCTCCATCACCGCACCTCGTCGTCGAGGTAGAGGCGCGTGAAGCGGCGGCCGAGGCGCGTCAGAATTTCGTAGCCGATGGTGGCTGCGGCAAATCCCGCGTCTTCGATCGTCAAGTCTTCGGCGACGAGTTTTGCAAATTCGCCGGGCATCGCCGCGCCTTCCGGCAGATCGGTGACATCGACGGTGACGAGATCCATCGAAACACGGCCGACGATCGGGACGAGATGGCCGCTGATCAGGACATGTCCGCCGGCGCGTCCATCGGAAGCGCTGGCGTTGCGCGGCAAGCCATCCGCATAGCCCGCCGCGATCGTCGCGATGCGGCTCGGACGCTTGGCGCGCCAGGTCGCGGAATAGCCGACCGTTTCACCTGGAGCGACGTCAGCGACGGCGAGAATGCGGGCGGCGACTGCCACGGCAGGTTTCACTGGTGCCGGTGCGATCTGCGACGCCTGTCCGCCATAGAGTGCATATCCGGGGCGGACGAGATCGAAATGATAGGACGGCCCGAGCATCAAGCCGTCGGATGCAGCGAGGCTGCGCGGCACACCCGGAAAAAGCGCGGAGAGCGTTTCGAACGTCAGCAATTGATCGCGGTTCTTCGGATCGCGCGGATTATCGGCGGAAGCGAGATGGCTCATGACCAGATCGAGTTCGAAGCCGGCCATCATCGAGGGTTCGGCCGCAAGGCGGCGTACGTCGCGCAATGGAAGGCCGAGACGATGCAGGCCGGTATCGATGTGCATCGCGGCGGCAAGCTTCTCGCCGCGTGCACGGCAGAGCGCCGACCAAGCGATGACATCATCGAGCGTCGACAGGACGGGCTTGATGCCGAGATGTGCGAACGGTGCTGCCGAATTTCCAACCAATCCGTCGAGTGCAAAAATTTCGGCATCGGGTGCGATCCTGCGAGCCATCTCGGCTTCGTCGGGCGTCGCGATGAAGAATGTGGTGCAGCCGGCGCGGGCGAGCGTGGCGATGACGCGTTCGGCGCCCAGACCGTAAGCATCGGCCTTGACGACGGCGGCACAGCGCGCTGGGGCGACCTTGTCGGCAAGCGCTCTCCAGTTCGCGGCGATGCGTCCGAGATCGACCGTGATCGTTCCAGTCGCGCTCGCTAGGCTTTCGGGCATGCGCGCATTGACCGTCATGTCATGTTCCCACCCGTGCCCCTTCAGCGTTCGGGCAGCATATAGTCCCGGGCCAGATTGCCAAAGCGCGTGAATTGTCCTTCGAAGGACAGCTCGACCGTGCCGACGGGGCCGTGACGCTGCTTGCCGATGATGACCTCGGCCTTGCCGGAGACCTGGCTCATCTTGGCCATCCAATCGGCGAATTCGGGCGTTCCTTCGACGGGCTTCGTGCGTTCGACGTAATATTCCTCGCGGAAGACGAACATGACGACGTCGGCGTCCTGCTCGATGGAGCCTGATTCACGCAGGTCCGAGAGCTGCGGGCGCTTATCCTCGCGGGTTTCAACCTGACGGGAGAGCTGCGACAAAGCGATGATGGGAACGGCCAGTTCCTTGGCGAGCGCCTTGAGACCCGTCGTGATCTCGGTGATTTCCTGGACGCGATTGTCGCTGCGGGCCTTCGAGCCGGCAAGCAGCTGCAAGTAGTCGACGACAAGAAGATCAAGGCCGTGCTGACGCTTCAGTTTGCGGGCGCGGGCGGAAAGCTGGGCGATGGTGATGCCGCCGGTTTGATCGATGAAAAGCGGAATGCGCGACATCTCGGTCGCGACCGCCTGCAGCTTGCGGAATTCGTTCTCGTCGATCATGCCGCGCCGGATTTTTTCCGACGAAACTTCTGCCTGCTCGGCCAGAATACGTGTCGCCAGCTGTTCGGACGACATTTCGAGAGAGAAGAAGCCGACAATGCCGCCATCGGCCGCGTGTACCGTACCGTCCGATTGTTTCTCGGGCCGATATGCTTTCGCGACATTGTAGGCGATGTTCGTCGCCAGCGCTGTTTTGCCCATCGACGGGCGACCTGCCAGAATGATCAGGTCGGAACGCTGCAGGCCGCCGAGCTTGTTATCGAGATCCGCCAGACCGGTGGAAGCGCCAGAAAGATGACCCGAGCGCTGGAAGGCACTGTTGGCCATATCGATGGCGGTTGTCAGCGCTTGTTTGAATGTCTCGAAGCCTTTGCCGTACTTGTTCAGCTCGGCAAGCGAGTAGAGGCGGCCTTCGGCTTCTTCAATCTGAGCGCGCGGCGCATGATCGACGGCGCTGTCGTAGGCCGTGTTGACCATGTCCTCGCCGATGATGATCAGCGAGCGTCGTGTGGCGAGATCATAGATCGTGCGGCCGTATTCGGCGGCGTTGATGATGGTCGTGGCGTTGGCCGCGAGCCGGCCGAGATACTGCGGCACGGTGAGGTTGGCGTCGATCGGCTCGGCATTTTCGAAGAACGTCTTGACCGTGATCGGCGTCGCCGTCTTGCCGGCGTGAATGAGCGTGCCGAGCGTCTCGTAGATACGCGCGTGCAGCGGATCGAAGAAATGATCGGGCGACAAGAAGCCGGAAACGCGATCGAGCGCCTCGTTGTTGACGAGGATCGCGCCGAGAAGCGCCTGCTCGGCTTCGAGATTATGCGGCGGCTGACGGAAGGTCAGCGGCTCATTGGCCGAGACAACCTGTTTGAGTTTCTCGGTGGGGAGGACTGCGGGATCTGCCATGGCCCGGACGCTAACCGATTCCGGGCCGCGGCAGTGGGTTGTGGTCATGCAACCTGCGAAGCTTCCCCGCTATCAACACGGGCCCGACGCGAGGCAGCGGAAGTGCTTGGCCGTGGGAATTGCGCCACGGCCAAGTTTGCTGGCTTTAGCGGTGGCCTCAGGCCGATTCGCCTTCTTCGCCGGAAGAAGCGGCGGCGCCTTCCTCGAACACGGCGTCGGGGTTGAACGTCTCGAGTTCCAGTGCCTCGTCCTTGACAACGGCGACGTTTTCGCCGCGTGCCTGCTTATCGGCTTCGTCTTGCGAGCGCGCGATGTTGAGCGAGATGGTCGAGGCGACTTCCGGGTGCAACTGGACCTTGGCCGGCGTCACGCCGAGGGTCTTGATCGGCTTGTCGAGAACGATCTGATTGCGATCGACGGTAAAGCCGCCTTCGGTGATGACCTCGGCGATGTCGCGGGTCGAGACCGAGCCATAGAGCTGACCGGTGTCGCCGGCGGCGCGAATGATGACGAACGATTTGCCGTTGAGCTTTGCAGAAACTGCTTCAGCCTCGGTCTTGTGGGCGAGGTTGTCGGCTTCGAGCTGGGCGCGGCGGCCTTCGAACACCTTCTTGTTGTCGTCGGTGGCGCGCAGCGCCTTCTTCTGCGGCAGAAGGTAGTTGCGGGCGTAACCGTCCTTGACGTTGACGATGTCGCCCATCTGGCCGAGGCGGCCGATGCGTTGAAGAAGTATGACTTGCATTGTTAGCTCCTAGTTTGAAAGGGATTTTGCAGCTTCTCAGTTCGGCGCTTCCGGCGGCTTGCCAGCCGCGCGGTAGCGAAAGACGGTTTCGGCGAGGCCCGTGATGGCGAGCAGCAGGCCAAGGTAGGGAACGAAGAGAACGCCGATGTAGAGCGCGCTCAGAATGAATGTTCGCCACTGCGAGCCGCGCGTCAGCGAATGCACGAGCGCAAGGCCGACAAGCGCGAAAGCAAGCGTGAAGGGCGCCGCAAAACCGGCCGCGAACAAGCCGGCGACGCCGCCGACAAACGTCAGACCAATCGCGATCAGAAGGGTGAAGGTCGCGCCCGGCGGCAGCGCGAACGTCGCGAGGTCGGGCCACGGACGCTGCAAGCGTCCCGAGGCGAGCGTGATGCGGCCGGCGAGCCAAAGATTGAGAAGGATTGTTCCCATGGCGAGGATGCCCAGCGCCCAGGGGAGCGAATAAAGAGTTCGAGCGCGTGATCTCGTCGATTTCGGCTGGACCGATTTCCGGCGCGCCTGGAATTTGCGTCAGCTCGGTCTTGACGAAGCCCTCGACGACCGTGCGCAACAGCTTCGTCAGCGTTTCGATGTTGCCGCCCATCAGGATCAGCGACATGACTGCGAACACACCGGCGAAGATGGCGGCGGCCACCGTGATCCGGCCGATCGGATACCATTCGCGTTCGCCATCGGTTTCGCGGCTCAACAGCGCCAGCCGCGTGCAGATGACGGCGGGAAGCGCCGTGCTGATGGCGTAGACTTCGGCCGCAAGCGGATTGGCGATGAGCAGGACACCGGCGGTCGCGGCGATGGCGGCAATCGCGGCGGCGATCGGGCCGAGGCCGAGCCCGGTGAGATAAAGCGAGAGCGGCGTCAGCAGGAACAGGACGATGCGGAGCAGCAAGGCTCCCGTCGTCGCCGAAGCAAAGACGACTGCCGAAATAAGACCCGCGGCGAGGGCGAGGAGGAAAACTTTGGTCGGCATAGTCTTTGCTGTCCCGCGCTTTGGGCGGTTAGAGCCAGATCCGGTCGCCCGTCCTGACCCAACGGATTTGATTTCAATCTCTTTCCCATCGGGGAGAGAGATCGGGTGAGGGGGTGTTGAACTCCCCCTCATCCGGCTTTCGGCCACCTCCTCCCGAGGGAGAAGGAAAGCGGATCACTTGATCACGTACGGCAGCAGGCCGAGGAAGCGGGCACGCTTGATGGCGCGGGCCAGCTCACGCTGCTTTTTCGCCGAAACGGCCGTGATGCGGCTCGGCACGATCTTGCCGCGCTCGGAAATATAGCGACCAAGGGTGCGAACATCCTTGTAGTCGATCTTCGGTGCGCCCGCGCCCGAGAACGGGCAGGTCTTGCGACGGCGCTGGAAAGGACGGCGTGCGCCGCCGCCACTGGTGGCGATCTCAGCCATTGTCAGCCCTCCGAACCAGGATTGGAATCACGACGAGGCGGGCGCGGAGCGTCGCCGTCGCGCGGCGGACGGGGACCGCGGTCACCATCGCGCGGCGGACGTGAATCGCCGTCACGCGGGGGGCGGGAACGGAACGTCGAGCCGCCTTCGCGGCCGCCGAAGCCACCGCGATCACCACGGGGCGGGCCGCCACGGCCCGGACCGCCGAAGCCGCGATCGCCACGATCGCCGCGCTCATCGCGGTCCTGCTTGCGCATCTGAACGCTCGGCTCGGTTTCGAGTTCTTCAACCCGGACCGTCATGAAGCGAATGATGTCGGGATTGATGCCCATGCGGCGCTCCATCTCGGTGACGGCAGCGGGCGCGGAATCGATGTTGAAGAACGCATAGTGCGCCTTGCGGTTCTTCTTGATCTTGAAGGCGAGGTTTTTCAGACCCCAGTATTCCTGCTTGGTGATTTTGCCCTGGCCTTCTTCGACGACGCCCTGGAATTCCTTCATCAGAGCTTCGACTTGGGCCTGGGTCACGTCCTGGCGCGCCAGGAAGGTATGCTCGTAAAGCGGCATACGAATTGGCCTTTCGGTTCGAGTTGTGACGTCTTTCGACGCTTTTGCTTCCCGCCGGCGCAAAGCCCCAAAAGGCCCGAGAAAGGCCGATCTGGTACCAGATAGGAGAAGACACTGGGGGACGGCACCGGTTAAGTGCCTCTCGGAAAATGAAGAATTGGCCAGAAGCCAATGCAGCCCGAGCCCCCGTTCAGCCTCCTGCCGAACGGAAAGGGCGCCTTATACAGGAATTTCGGGCGAGGGCAAGCCACCCGGCGGCCGGGTGCGTGGCGAAATTCCGGTCGACAACCCTGCCGGTGCCACGTCGGAGACAAGGGAATCATGCCCTAACGGAGCCGGGCCGGGAATGGACCGGCGCGTCGAGGGAGATCTGACGACATGAAGTTTGCCGCTTATACCGAGGAAACGATCTGGGCGGTCGCCGACGACGAGGCGACGGCGCGCAGCGAAGGCGAAGAGAACATGATCGAGAACGGCTCGGCCGATACGGCAGCGCTCAAGGTCGCGCCGATCGACGACAGCCTGGTCGAAGCGCTGGCGGAAGCCGAAGAAGCAGGCACCGATGTGCTTTTCGACCTCATCGATGGCGAGCTTTGCGAAGTCGAGCCGGTCGAATAATATCGTATAATTCTGGCGCTACTCGGCTCGACCACCTGTCGTCGCTGGACTGGTCGCCGAAACGTCATGAACGGGCAGATTACCGGCGCCACCCGATAGAATAAGGGTCGGCGCCGTTTTGCCATTGCCGGTTCCTAGCGGTTCGCCTGGGTGCTCTGGTGCGGGGACGCTTGTTGTGGGGTTTACTGCCGCTTATCTGATCCGTCGTGCAACAAACAATTCGAGGCGGTGCGATGGACGATGGGCGCGAGGCGGCGGTGAAGGGGTCTAAGGCGATCGATCCCGGCGTCAGTATCGGGCACGTTCATCTGAAGGTGGCCGATATCGAACGGGCACTCGAATTTTATTGCGGCGTGCTGGGCTTCGAGGTGACTCAGCGCTACGGCAGCCAAGCGGCATTCATCTCTGCTGGCGGCTATCATCATCACATCGGGCTCAACACGTGGGAGAGCCGCGGGGGCAATCGTCCGGCGCCGGGGACGACCGGGCTTTACCATGTCGCGATCCTCTATCCGACGCGGGCCGCATTGGCGGACGCGCTGCGCCGACTGATGGCCGCCGGAATCAGGCTTACGGGCGCCAGCGACCATGGCGTCAGCGAAGCGCTCTATCTCGATGATCCGGACGGTAACGGTGTCGAGCTTTATTGGGACAAGCCCGAGGCCGAATGGCCGCGCGATGCCGATGGCAAGCTCGCGATGGTTACCAAGGCATTGGATCTCAGAGATCTTTTGCGCGAGCCTGTTCCCGCCTGAGGCGGTGGTCGTGACGAACTGCGGGCTGCCCACGCGGCGGTTGGCTATGCCGCGCGTATCTTGACAGCGCGAGGGCAGCCGTGGACTAAGGCCGCCAAAAGTATCGGATTACGATACTTCCTTTAAGTCCAACACAAGGTGATCCCCTCCACGATGGCACGCGCTTTCGTTTTCCCGGGCCAAGGCAGCCAGGACGTCGGTATGGGCAAGGCGCTCGCCGATGCTTTTCCCGCCGCCCGCGCCGTCTTCGAAGAAGTCGATGATGCGCTGGGCGAGAAGCTCTCGGCGCTGATCTGGGAAGGGCCCAAAGAGACGCTGACGCTGACCGAGAACGCCCAGCCGGCACTGATGGCCGTCTCGATGGCGGTGATGCGCGTGCTCGAGAAAGAGAAGGGCATTTCGCTTGGCGATAAAGTGAAGTTCGTCGCTGGTCACTCGCTCGGCGAATATTCGGCTCTCGCGGCCGCAGGAGCGTTCTCGCTGGCCGATGCCGCGCGACTTCTGAGACTGCGCGGGCGGGCCATGCAGAAAGCCGTGCCGGTCGGCGTCGGTGCGATGGCAGCGTTGCTTGGCGTCGGCGTGGACGTCGCGGAGAAGGTCGCAGCCGAAGCCGCGCAAGGCGACGTCTGCCAGGTCGCAAACGACAACGAGCCGACGCAGGTCGTTCTTTCAGGGCACAAGGTCGCGATCGACCGCGTTGCCGAGATCGGAAAAAAATATGGCGTACGCCGCGCGGTGCCGTTGCCGGTGTCCGCACCCTTCCACTGCAGCCTGATGCAGCCTGCAGCCGATGCGATGGCGGAAGCGCTGGCGAACGTCACCGTGAACACGCCGGTCGTACCTGTCATCGCGAACGTTCTGGCGCAGCCGATTTCCGATCCCGATGCAATCAAAAAGCGGCTCGTCGAGCAGGTGACGGGAACCGTGCGCTGGCGCGAGTGCGTCGCGACGATGGCGGCCAATGGCGTGACGGATTTCTACGAGATCGGTGCCGGCAAGGTGCTCGCCGGTCTCGTCAAGCGAACGGCTTCCACTGCCAATGCGGTGAGCCTCGGCGCTCCCTCCGATATCGATGCGGCGCTTGCCGCCCTTTCTTCATAAGGAGACTTGAATGTTTGACCTGACCGGCAAAACCGCGCTCGTCACGGGCGCGACGGGTGGACTTGGAGCCGAGATCGCGCGCGTGTTCCACAAGGCGGGCGCTAACGTCGCAATCTCGGGCCGCAAGGTCGAGGCACTTGAAGCGCTGGCGAAGGAGCTCGGCGATCGCGTGCATGTTCTGCCCTGCGATCTCGCGGATCGGACGGCTGTCGGCAAACTGATCGACGAAGCGGTGAAAGCCTTGGGCGGCCGCCTCGATATTCTCGTCAACAATGCCGGGCTCACCAAGGACAACCTGTTCATGGTGATGAAGGACGATCAGTGGGACGACGTGATCGCCGTCAACCTGACGTCGACCTTCATGCTCTGCCGCGCTGCCTCGCGCCACATGATGCGCTCGAAGACGGGCTATGGCCGGATCATCAATATCGCCTCGGTTTCGGGTGTTTTCGGCAATCCCGGCCAGGGCAATTACGCAGCGTCGAAAGCCGGTATGATCGGCATGACCAAATCGCTTGCGCGCGAGGTTGCTTCGCGCGGCATCACCGCCAACTGCATCGCCCCGGGCTTCATCAAAACGAACATGACGGATGTGCTGACGGACAAGCAGAAGGGCGAAATTGCGCAGATGATCCCGGCCCAGCGCTTCGGCGATCCGCTCGATGTGGCGGCGGGCTGCCTTTATCTCGCCTCCAACGAAGGTGGGTACATCACCGGCCAGACGCTGCACATCAACGGCGGCATGGCGATGGTGTGATAGACTTCTGCAATGATGGTAAATGGCGAGAATGCTTGATTTATTGCCGTCTTTCTCATCATAGATCCGGGCGTCGCCGGCTGCGTCACCGCGTACTTTGCATTGCGGGTGAAGTGTGTTAACGACACCACGGTTTTGAGGCGTGAAAATCACGTTATCGGGACAGTGCGAAGCTGGGGAAAACTCGGGGACGCGCGATGTGGGGACGGTGCCCGAGCGGAAGACTTACGCTAGGGCGGCTAAGGAAAAAAGACTTCTTGAAACTGGGCGAACCCCTATCCCAACAGGCTGCACTTCTCGTAAGTTGATCACCTGTCATGCGGATTGGAGCGGGTTCTGCAGGACCAACAGGCGGGCCATCAAGGCCGCCAAGAATTAGAAAGACACGAGGATTGACGATGAGCGATGTCGCAGAGCGCGTGAAGAAAATTGTCGTAGAGCATCTTGGGGTCGAGGCCGACAAGGTCACCGACAATGCAAGCTTCATCGACGACCTTGGCGCTGATAGCTTGGATACCGTTGAGCTCGTGATGGCGTTCGAAGAGGAATTCGGCTGCGAAATTCCGGACGATGCCGCCGAACACATCCTGACGGTCGGGGATGCGGTGAAATTCCTCGAGAAGAACGCCAGCGCTGCTTAAGCGGCCCTCGTCCTTCCGGAATTGTGCCCGGCGCATTTGCGCTTTCCGGGCGGGATTTAATGGGGGCTGGGTCACCAACCGGCCCCCTTCACATGCCTAGTGCCGATCTCGAACATCCAACAGCGAACAAGAAACAGCGATGCGCCGTGTCGTCATTACAGGAATGGGTCTCGTCACGCCGGTCGGTTCAGCGCTTGAAGCGGCATGGGCCAATCTGCTCGCGGGGCAGAGTGGCGCCAGGCGCGTCGAGGAATTCGAAGTTTCCGACATCACCTGTCAGATCGCGAATTTCGTTCCGCGCGGCGCGGCGTCGGAGGGCAAGTTCAATCCCGATGATTGGATGGAGCCCAAGGAGCAGCGCAAAGTCGATGATTTCATCATCTACGCCGTTGCGGCTGCCGATCAGGCGATTTCAGATTCCGGCATAAAGCTCGATACGATCGAGGCGCAGGAGCGCGCCGGCGTTCTGATCGGTTCAGGCATCGGTGGTCTTTCCGGCATTGCCGATACGTCGATCCTGCTGAAGGAAAAGGGACCGCGGCGGGTTTCGCCGTTCTTCATTCCGGGCCGTCTCATCAATCTCGCGGGCGGCTATGTTTCGATCAAGCATCAGCTCAAAGGCCCGAACAACGCCGTCGTCACGGCGTGTGCCACCGGTACGCATGCGATCGGCGACGCGGCGCGCATCATCGCGCTCGAGGATGCCGACGTGATGGTGGCTGGCGGAACGGAGAGCCCGATCTGCCGGATCGCGCTTGCGGGCTTTGCCGCCTGCCGCGCGCTTTCAACCGGTTTCAACGATCAGCCGACGAAAGCGTCGCGGCCTTACGACAAGGATCGCGATGGTTTCGTGATGGGCGAGGGCGCGGGTGTCGTCGTGCTCGAAAGCTACGAGCACGCGAAGGCTCGCGGCGCGAAGATCTACGCCGAGATCGTCGGCTACGGCATGTCGGCCGACGCCTATCACATCACGGCTCCGGCCGAGGACGGCGACGGCGCTTATCGTTGCATGAAGGCGGCGCTGGCGCGGGCCGGAATGGCGCCGAGCGAGATCGACTACATCAACGCACACGGCACCTCGACGCCGATGGGCGATGAGATTGAGCTGAAGGCCGTCGAGCGCCTGTTCGGCAACAGCAGCGGCAAGCTCGCCATGTCGTCGACCAAGTCGGCGACGGGGCATCTTCTCGGGGCAGCGGGCGCTATCGAAGCGATTTTCTCGGTGCTCGCCATTCGCGACAACATCGTGCCGCCGACCCTCAATCTCGATAATCCGTCGGTCGAGACGGCGATCGACCTTGTGCCGCACAAAGCCCAAAAGCGTGACATCAATATCGCGCTTTCCAATTCGTTCGGCTTCGGCGGGACGAATGCCTCGCTGGTTCTGCGAAGGGTCGCGTAAAACGGCGGCGCGATACGCGATTTCGCCACATTTTACAGTGAGCGTCCAGCGCGGGTGGGGGATGGAGCGCCGCTTTTTGAGGCATGAGACCTCGTGCGCAGCGCTCCTTCAATGACGGTGCTCGCGGTATCATGAGTCAAAACAGGAAGCGTTCGGACGCAACGAGAACGTCTCGAACGGCCGGGGCACGAAGTCCCGCTGAACGACTGGAGCCGGGTCGCGCGCCAAGCCGTCCGCGCGGCGTCCAGGCCCGTGAGCCGTCGCGTGCCATCGCCGGTTTCGTGCGCGTCATCAGCGGTGTCCTGACCATTTCGCTCGTCGCCATGGTGCTGATCGGCGGGACCGCATTCCTCATTTTTCATCAGTTCGAAAATCCCGGACCCCTGACCGCAACGCGCACGATCGTCATTCCCAAGGGTGAAGGACGGATCGCTATTGCCGAACGCCTTGAGCGCGAAGGCGTCATCACCAACCGCTGGACGTTCGTGGGCGGCTATCTTCTGCAAGGCTTCCTCGGCGGCCGGAAGACCGGCGAACTCAGAGCGGGCGAGTACGAAATCAAAGAGCATGCGTCGATGCACGACGTGATCGACACGCTCTCGGAAGGCAAATCGATCCTCTACAAGGCGACGCTTCCTGAGGGTCTGACGAGCGAGCAGATCGTCGAGCGGCTCAAGGCAGAAGCCAATCTGAGCGGCGAGGTGACGAGTGTGCCGCCTGAGGGCACGCTGTTGCCTGATACCTATTATTTCTCGAAAGGCGCCTCGCGAAACGAGATCGTCGATCGGATGCGCGACGATATGGAAAAGACGGTGGCGACGCTGTGGGAGCAACGCGATCCCGACATCCCGGTGCGATCGATGGAAGAACTCATAACGTTCGCCTCGATCGTCGAGAAGGAAACGGGCCGTCCCGACGAACGTGATCGCGTGGCCGCTGTTTTTTATAACCGGCTGCGGAAGGGGATGCGGCTGCAGTCCGATCCGACGATCATTTACGGCATCGTCGGCGGTCAGGGCGCGCTGGGCCGCGGCATCACGAAGGCCGACATCGAATCCAAGTCGCCATACAACACGTATCAGATCAACGGCCTGCCGCCGGGACCGATCTGCAATCCCGGCAAGTCGGCGATCCTTGCGGCGCTGCACCCGGCCAAAACCGGCGATCTCTACTTCGTCGCCGACGGAACCGGCGGCCACACGTTCTCCGAGACGCTGAAAGAACACAACAACGCCGTCCAGAAGTGGCGGCAGGTCGAGAAGCAGAAAGCAAAAGACGCGAGCGACGACCAGGACGACAACGCGGCGCCAATTCCGACGACAAAGACCGCGAAGGCTCCGGCTGGAAAGGCACAGAAATCCGCGAAGGCAACCACCCCGTCGGCGGGGGCAAGCGACGGAGATGGTGACGCTTCCTCGCCGTCGGATTCTTCGGCGGACGCGTCCGCGATGCCGTTGCCGGTCAGAAAACCCAAGCATCAATAGGGTCTCGGCCGAGGCCCCCATACGATGTAGTTGGCGGATGCCAGCCAAGCCGTTAAGTTGCGCGCCGCATAACAGACCCTGCCGGCGAGACCTCTCCAAATGACCATTTCCAGTATGACGGGATTTGCGCGTGTCGACGGCGCTGCCGACGGTCTGGCGTGGATTTGGGAAGCGCGCAGCGTCAACGGCCGCGGCCTCGATGTCCGGCTGCGCCTGCCGACCGGCTACGAGGCCCTTGAGGTTGCGGCGCGGGAGGCGGTGAGCAAACGGCTGACGCGCGGCAACGTTTCGATCTCGCTCAATCTGGAGAAACAGCAGGGAAGCGGTTGCGTCCGTTTGAACGAGGCGGTGCTGGCCGACGTGCTCAAGGCTGCCGATCGCGTGATCGAATTGTCCGGCGCGGCAAAACCCGATGCGGCGCAGATCCTGATGATCAAGGGCGTTCTGGAAACCTCCGATCAGATGGCCGAAACGAGCGAGGCGCGGGCCTCGAGGGAAAAGACGATCCTGAAGAGCCTCGAAACCGCGCTCGACAAACTCGGCGAGGCGCGCCGGGCCGAAGGCAACCGGCTGCACGACATCATCGGCGATCAGCTCTCCGAGATCGAGCGGCTGGCGGGCGAGGTGAAAGCATCGCCATCGCGTTCGCCCGAAGCCATCGTTGCCCGTATGAAAGATGCGATCGCGCGGCTTTTTGATACAACTGCTCCGCTCGATACCGAGAGACTGCATCAGGAGGCTATGCTGCTCGCGACGCGCGCCGACGTGGAGGAGGAGCTGCAAAGGCTTTCCGCGCATGTTTCCGGTGCGCGCGACATCCTTGCCGAGCCGGGCGCCGTCGGTCGCAAGCTCGATTTCCTGGCGCAGGAATTCAATCGCGAGGCGAACACGCTGTGCTCGAAGGCCAATGCCGTCGACATTTCCCGGCTCGGGCTGCAGCTCAAAACGGTCATCGACCAATTCCGCGAACAAGTGCAAAACGTCGAATAACATGAGCAAGAACGCGGACGAGCAACACAAGCACGGCGCTGGGCCCGCCATCGCGCGCCGAGGGCTGCTTTACATCGTCTCGTCGCCTTCGGGCGCCGGCAAGACGACACTCGCCCGCCGTGTGCTGGCAGCGGACCCGAACATTACAATGTCGGTGTCGGTGACGACGCGGGCGCCGAGGCCGGGCGAACAACAGAGCGTCGATTATCATTTCGTCGACCGCACCCGGTTCGAGCAGATGAGAGACGGCGACGAATTGCTCGAATGGGCGAAGGTGTTCGACAATTTCTACGGAACTCCACGCGCGCCGGTCGAAGCCGCGATCAGCAGCGGCAAGGACGTGCTGTTCGATATCGATTGGCAAGGCGCACAGCAGCTATCGCAGAAAATGCCGGGCGACGTCGTCCGTGTTTTCGTCCTGCCGCCGTCGGGGGATGTGCTGGAAGACAGGTTGAAGACGCGGGCGCAGGATCCGCCTGAGATCGTGGCGAAGCGGATGGCGGCGGCATCGTCCGAGATCAGCCACTGGCCCGAGTACGATTATGTGATCGTCAACACGGATGTCGAAACAAGCGTCGCTTCCGCGCTTGCTATTTTGACCGCGGAGCGATTGAAGCGGGCGCGCTTGCTCGGGCTTTCGGATTTCGTCCGCAAGCTGCAGTCGGCGCTCTAGGCAGCGTCGCTTTCGTCGAGCACGAGCGCCAGGCGAGCGAAGTCCGTAACCGACAGATCTTCAGCGCGTCGCTCGGGTGCGATGTCGGCGCGCTTCAGCAGAAGCTCGGGAAAAGGCGTCAGCTGCTTCAGGCTCGAGCGCAGCATCTTGCGGCGCTGGCCAAAAGCGGCGGCGGTGACGCGAGCCAGCGTCTTGACCCGGCACGGCGGCTGCGGTTGTGCGATGGGCCTGAAATCGACGATGGCCGATGACACCTTCGGTGGCGGCGTGAAGGCTTCGGGCGGCAGGTTCATCACGATTTTCGGGTCGGTGCGCCACTGTGCGAGGATCGAAAGCCGACCGTATGCCTTCGATTTCGGTTGCGCGACGATGCGCTCGGCGACCTCGCGCTGGAACATCAGCACCATGCGGTCGTACCATGGTGGCCAGGGGTCGGTTTCGAGCCAATTGACGAGCAGCAGCGACGCAACGCCGTAGGGGAGGTTCGCGACGATGGTGGCGGACGGCGCGTCGCCGAGAAGGGCGCGCCAATCGACGTCGAGCGCGTCGGCGGCGTGGACTTCAAGTCGTCCGGGATAGGCCGTGGAGATATCGGCAAGCGCCGGGAGGCAGCGATCATCGCGTTCGACGGCGATCACGCGCTTGGCCCCTTGCATCAGCAGGGCTCGTGTCAGTCCGCCGGGACCCGGTCCGATCTCTACAACCGTTCGATCGCTCAGATCGCCGGCGAGGCCTGCAATTTTTCGCGTCAGATTGAGGTCGAGCAGAAAATTCTGGCCGAGCGATTTCTTGGCGTTCAGTCCATAGCGCTCGATGACGTCGCGAAGCGGCGGAAGTCCGTCGGCACGATCCTTTCCGCTCATGTCGGTGCCGAAGCGCGCCGGCGTGCGCTCATCGAGGCGGCAAGATGCAAAGCGGATTTGAGGCTCGACGCAGACGCGATGCCTTTGCCGGCGATGGAAAAAGCGGTGCCATGGTCGGGCGAGGTGCGAACGAACGGGAGACCGAGGGTGACATTGACGCCGTCGTCGAATGCGAGCGTCTTGATCGGGATCAGCGCCTGGTCGTGATACATCGCGATCGCCGCGTCGTAGGTTTTTCGCGCGGCGTCGTGGAACATGGTGTCGGCCGCGAAGGGACCGGATGCATCGATGCCTTCGGCGCGTAGCTGCCTGATGGCGGGCTCGATGACGGAGCGATCTTCCGAACCCAAGGCTCCGTCCTCGCCGGCATGGGGATTGAGACCGGCGAACGCAAGACGCGGCGCCGCAATACCGAAATCGCGTTTCAAAGCGGCGTCGACGATGCGCGCGCATTTGACGATCTTGTCGGTAGTCAGCAGCGCGGGAACATCCTTCAGCGGCACATGGATCGTGACCGGAACGACGCGCAGCATCGGCGCGGCGATCATCATCACTGGTTCAGCCGCAGCGGACGGCCAGAATTTCTGAGCCAGTGCGCCGAGATATTCGGTGTGCCCGGGATGCTTGAATCCGGCATCGTAGAGAACCGATTTCGCGATTGGGTTGGTGACGACGGCGGACGCATGACCGGCGGCAACTTCGCCGACCGCTTCGGAGATCGAGAGAATGGTCGCGGCGCCGTTGGCGACGTCGGGCTTGCCGGCGACGGCGGGCTTTGCCAGGGCGACGGGAACGACGGGCAGTGCGCTTTCGAAAATAGATGCGGCTGCGGTGGCGTTGGCCACCGGCTGGATGACGGTCTCCGCGTCGAAACCCGCAGCGCGGGCAAGCCCGCGGATAAGGTCGATATCGGCGTAGAGCGCAAAGGCCGGGATCAGGTCTCTTTTGCGGTCCTGCCAGACGCGAAGAGCGAGTTCGGGGCCAATGCCTGCGGGATCGCCCATGGTCAGAGCGAGGGCGGCGCTCGGCTCCTTATTTGGAGCCGACATTGGTGCGGTACTCGATGTGGGCGTCTTCGCGCAGATCCTTGAGATAGCGCTTCGCCATCAGCTCGAATTCTTTCTGCTTGAGTTCGCCTTCGGCTTGATTGCGCTGAACTTCCGATGCCTTGACGGCATCGCGGCCGCAGACCACCCACAACTCGACGGCGCCGTCGTTCACGGTGGGAGGAAGCATCTCGCCGTCGGCGGCGTTGAGAAGCAGCGAACGTGTCGGCTCAGGGATGGCTGACGGGCGCTGCTTGCCGATGTTTTCGAAATGCGCGCCGCTGACGCCCATCGCTGCATCGGCGGTCGATTGGCAGCCGGTGAATTTCTGCCGGATCTTGTCGGCATCCTGGATGCGCGCCGCAACCGCGTGCTCCTGTTCAGCCTTGGCAGGCAGCGTGATGCGAACGCGCTGCAGCTGCAATTCGACGTCGTCGCTGCCGGTGATCGAGGACGTTGCGACGAGCTTATCGACATCCCTGTTCGAGACGTTGATCAGGGGCGCGAATTTCTTGCGGACCACTTCGTTCCAGGACAGCGTCGCACGGATGCGGTTCTTGATCGGATCCAAGCTTCCGCCGATCTGCTTCTGGAACTGTTCGATCGTCATCTTGTTGCGTTCGGCGATGCTCTTGACGATGACGTCGACCTGGGAATCTTCGATCGTCACGCTTTGGCGTTTCGCTTCCTGGGTCTTGAGCCGGTCATCGATCAATTCCTCGAGGGCCTGTTTCTTCATAGCAGGAAGAGTAGCGGCGCGCGCGCTTTCGAAGGCCTGACGCTGCAGGCTCATGCCGAAGTCTTTCTTGCGGCGTTCGAAGATGGCGATGATCTCGTCGCGAGATTTGCCTTGGTTCTCCTGCGCCGTCTGCTGCAGGATCTGCTTCAGGCGCTCCGAGGTTTTCGGGTTTTTGACGATGGCTTCGAAATTGGCTTTGGCCTGCGTCTGGACATTCGTGCCGCTGAGCATCATCGCGCGCTGATCGACTTCATAGCCGGTGATCGGCTCGTCGTTGACGAGGGCGACGATGGAGCGCTGTTCGGCGGTCGGCGCGCCGGCGATATCAGGTCCCGAGGCCGCCGCGGCCGATGACTTGGTTGCGAGCGACTTCTTGCGCCGCTGGTTCTTGCCCTTCCCGGTCGCGCCGTCGTCGGGGATGGTATCGCCGATGACGGGTTTGGTGGTGGCGGCCGAAGATGTCCCGTCACCTGTGACGGCGACGGTTCCACCTTGCGCGAATGCGGTGACCGACGACGCAAAACAGACAACCGCTGTCAGCGCGCCCAGCCCGGCGAGGCGGGAAATTGCGGGAATGATACTCCGTTTGGACGGCATGCGTTAACGACACCCATTGCTCCGATTCGGCGCAGGATCACGATACTGCGGCCAAGTCCGGGGAAACGGCCTTATCCACATGAAGAGTGGCCAAAATCCGGTTTTCAAGCCGTTTTCGACCAAGCCAGCGCCGTTGCACGCGATCAGTTGGTGCGCTGGTCGCCGCCGAGGTTGAAATCGGTCCCGGTCGAGGTTGCGAAGTCGCCGAGGTGCTTGAATTCGAGCCGCAGCATGACCGTCTGATCCGGTTCGATCAACTCGTCGGAGTAGTTCGACTGGATGTAGGACGCGGTGAGCGCGAAGCATTCGTCGACGTATTTGAGGTTAACGCTGTCGTAGCGGAAGTTGCCTTCCTCGAGGTTATAGCGGGAGGAACCGCCAATGCTCCAGCGATTGGTGAGCTGAAGGGTGGCAGCGGCCAGAAGTTCTTCTTCGCGCGACACGGTGGCGATGACGGTCGGGTCGTCGGGATCAGAGAACAGAGCGTCAGCGTCGTAGGAGTATCCGGCCTGGATCGACAGCGGTCCCCACGTGGTGATGACCGATGAATCGTTCCGCTTCAGCGCGAACGTCGACTCGTCGAAGCGGCTCTGCGAGATGATGCGGAAGTTGCTCAGCGGCGCGAGGTAGGCGCCGAGAACATAGTCGGAGCGATCGGTCTGAAGGCCGTTATACGGGTTGAAGACGAAGTTGCCGTCGGCGTTACGGCCTGGGTTCAGATAGATGTTATCGCCCGAGAGATGATAGCTCTCGCCGGCCAGGAAACGGGCGTAGCCACCGTCGTTCGACTGGAACGTATACTGCACGCCGGCGTTGACGCGGGTGCCGGTTTCGATGCGGTCATAGCCCGAGAACTTCGAAGTCGAGAACAGGTTGGTGTCGTCGAAGACAAGGCTCTGCGCGTCTTCGTCGGGCAGACGGCGCTGCGGGATCGTTTCCTGATGGGCCACGAACTGGCCGATCGGCTCGATGATGTGGGTGCCGGCGGCATTCGAGGCCGCCCACGGATAAGACACGGTCATGCCACCGTCGACGATACCGCGGGTGACTGTGTCGGAGAAGACTTGCGAGGATTCCACCGCTGTTCCGGCGGAATTCAAGACGACGCTTTGCGGGTTGGTGGCGTTGTCATACTGATAGACGTCGCCACGAATATCGGCGAACGGCGTGTAGCTGATGCCGATGGCGTCGGTCAGGCGACGGCGCCATTTGAGCTCGCTGACGATGCGATTGACGTTCTGATCGGCATCTTGTCCGGTTTGCGGATCGACCACCGATCCATCCGAGCGCGTGAAGCTCAGGATATTCGTGTTCCACCTGAGTTCGCCGCCGACCACGGGATCCTTGAAGACGTAGTTATAGTCGATGATCGGGTGCGTGTAGCTCTCGGTCTGCGGCGTGTCGTTGGTAAGCAGCCCGCCGAACTGGTAGAGCTTGGCGCTGAAATAGTTACGATCCGATTGGCCGGTCAAATAGATCTGGTTGACGCGGTCGGTGACGAGGATGCTGTCGAGCTTGTAGAAGCGGCGGAACTGATCGTCGCTTTCGACGATCGCATCCCAGCCGAACTGCCACCAGCTCGAGAGCGAGAACTTGCCGTGCGTCTCGACGCTGCCGCGCAGGCCGTCGAGGTCCTTGTTCGTCGTCGCGGAGCCGGGAAGGTCACGGTAGTCCTGGTCGATGCCGGCGAGGCGGACGTTGTATTCGCCGTTGGCAAGCCGATGGCGCCATTCGGCCTTCATCATCAGGCCCTGATCGCTGAAATAGATCGGCTCGATCGTCGCGTCGTAGTTCGGCGCGAGGTCGAAGAAGTACGGGATGCCGGTGATATAGCCGAGCGTCGATGAGTGGCCGTAATCAGGCGTCAGGAAGCCCGACCGACGCTTCACGGTTGGATCGGGGCTCTGGAAATACGGCAGGTAGAAGATCGGCTGGCCGTAGATTTCGAAATAGGCGTCCTGGTAGGTGAGGGTGGCTGCCGACTGGTCGTGGATGATGCGGGTCGCGCTGATGCACCAGAGCGGTGGCGTGCCGCCGTCGCTTTGGCATGGCGTGAAGCGGCCGTTATGGAACTCGGTGATGTTGCCTTCGCGCCGGGTCGCGCGATCGGCCGAGATGTGGGACTGATCTTTCGAGGTGATCGAGAGCGCCGACACGAATCCGTCGCGGAAGTCGTCGGTCAGCGTGTAGCGGTCGGCGTGGACGATATTGCCCTGCGGTTCCTTCAGGGTGACGTTGCCGATCGCCGTCAGCGTTCCAGCGCTTTGGTCGTAGACGACTTCGTCGGCAGTCAGGATGAAGTTGTTATAGAAAATCTCGACGTTGCCGCGTGAAATGACGCGGTCGCCGGACTTGTCATAGATCAGCTGATCACCCTGCAACCGCATCGGCTGGGCGCGATCGATATTGGTGTTGATCTTGCCGAAGATTGCACTGGGGGCGTTGGCCGCGCCGAAAGAGGACGTGGTTTTCTTTTTGCTGAGCGTGGTCGAGCCGGACGACGTGCTGCTGCTGATGGAGCCGCCGGGATCGGTGGTTTGAACGCCGTAGTTCTGGGCGTGGGCACGGGGGCTGGTGATGATCGTAAAGCTGAGCAAAATCAGGACGCACGAAAGCGCGCGAGCGATCCCGGCCACCTTCCGGTGGCGAGAACTCTCGCTTGACGACCCGCAACCCTCGTGCGGTGTCAGCGCCTGACGCATCACTCAGCCGTCCTCCTGGTGCAAAAGCACCGTGGTCGAGATGATCAGAATGAGCAGTACGGGAACCCACGCGGCGACCCACGCCGGCGCAAGCCCCGCGATCCCAATTTGTCTCGCAATTTCCGAGAACAAGAAGAAACTAACCCCACCGATCATCCCAGTCGTAACCATAGTCTGGATGCCCCCTGAGCGGAATGACCGCAATGACACAGTTGCCGCCAAAAGGACCATGGCGAGACAGAGCAGCGGGCGAACCAGCAGAGACTGATATTGAACGCGCAATCTTTCGGTTGAAAGCTTCGCTTTATCAGCGGCATCGATCAGTTCGGGTAGGTCCCAGAAGGACACCGAAAAAACGGTGCCGAGGGCCTCTTGGACTCGGTCGGGGGTGAGGTAAGTCGATACAAGGTAGGAATTGAACTTTTCGGGCTGCTGTCCGAGCCGAGAAACCCAGGCATCCTTGAGCTGCCAATAGCCGTCTTTCAGCTCGGCTTGGGCGGCGTCGATGCGCTCGGAGAAATGGCCGCCGCGATCATAAGCGAGGATCATTACGCCGGTGAGGGTGAGCCCCCGGTTGGACGCCGCCGCGGCTCCGAGCACCGACTCCCCGTCGACGCCGTTTTGCCTGATCCATGAACCTCCGCCCTGCGCTCGCAACAGATTGTTGTCGTTGCCGAACGCCTTGGCGAAGACCTGCTCGGATTTGGCACGGCCTCGGGCGGCCAGAGGGTTGTAGACCATAACGCCAAGCAACCCGACGGCGAGCCCGACCATCAGTCCAGGCGCAAGGAACTGCCAGACGGACATGCCGCCGGCGCGCATGACGGCCAGCTCGCTGCGGCGGTTCAGGTAGAGCAGGGCGCTGAGCGCACCGACCAGAACGGCGAAGGCGAGGAGGAATTCGACATAAGCTCCGAGACGCAGCAGGGCGATGAACACGAGAGTCGAGGCCGGGACGCTGCCGTACTTGCTTGATTGGCGAAGCAACTCGACGAAATCGATCATGAAGATCAGCATGGCGCAGACGGCAAGCGTCGAGACGATGGCAACCAGGAACAGCTTGGTGATGTAGCGCCAGAGCGTGAACGAGCTTCTCATGGCGCCACTTTCCGGCGCGGTAGCAGCCGGCCGATGCTCGCTGCGATGGCGGAGGGAAGCTCGGACAGCGTCTCGAGCAGACGCGAGGGCGGCCGCTGGCGATCGGCGCGCTTGATCATGAACAACGACAGCCCGATCGCGAAGATGGGAACGCCATAGAGCGCAAACAGCATTGTCGGGTTGCGCGCGACCGCGCTGTTCAGCGCCAAGCCCGCCATTCGACAGGCGGCGCCGAGCAGGAACGTCAGCACCAGGCTTTGCATACGGCTCGATCGCGTCGAGCGGGCCTGGCCGACGAAAGCGATGATCAGGAACGCGAAGGCGATCGGGTAAAGCGGGCTTACAAGTCGTTCGTTGATTTCCGCCCGGAACTGACCGGCGGAGCTTTTGTAGAGCTTACTGCTCGGACTCGGATTGACGAGCTCGCTCCAATAGCGTTCGCGCGGCTTCAACTCGCCGGAGCTGTCGCTCTGCGGCTCGAACCGGTCGAGATCGACGACGTATTTATCGAAGGCGATGATCTGCGGCGGTCCGTCGGCGTCGGAGCGGCGAATGATGTGGCCGGTCGTCATCAGCAGGTAGGCGGTGTCGTCCTGCTTCACGATGGTGCCGTGCTCGGCGAGATAGGTCTGCGACTGAGACTTGTCGCGCGTATCGTGCATGATGAGACCGAGAAGCTCACCGTCGGCGGAGCGGTCGCGGATGTGGAACATCAGGTCCTGCTCGGGGCTCGAGAAGCGGCCCGGCTGGATGACTTGCGTCAGCAGATCGCTGCGAACCTGTACCATGTAATCGCGCAGCAGGCGCATGCTCCATGGTTGCGCCAGGTGGCTTACGAACGCCAGGAACACACTGACGATCAGAGCCAGCAGAAGCAGGGGACGGGCGACCGTCCACACTGTCGAACCGGCGGCGGAAAGCACGATCAACTCGCTGTCCGTATTCAGGCGGTTGAGGGTCTGAAGGGCGCCGATCAGGAACGAAAAGGGTGCGATGATCGCCATCAGGTTGGGAACGGCGAGCGACGTCACGCGGACGAGCATCCAGGTATCCTGGCCTTGGCTCGTCACGACGTTGAACTGGCGGAGCGCCAACGCGATCCAAACGATACCGGTCAGGGAAATGAGAATCAGCAGGAACGCGGTCGTTGCCTGGCGAAACACATACCTCGAGAAAATTCGCATGTTTCGCGTCCCCGCTTCCGTTACCCGACGGAAGCTCCCCCGCCATCGCCGGCGACGCGATGACCGCTTTCGGCTCCCATAGCACAGTGGCAGAATTTCGGCTGTTCAGAATTGCCGGCTTTCCCGCTCGGCGGTGCAAAAAACATATTTGCCCGGCAGGGGGTTAGGCCGCCGGTTTGCATTAGGGCCGACGGGGCTCACAACGCCTCGCTTGCCACGGCATCGCGAACGACTAAGTTGTGCGCGGCCAAGCGATCCCGTCCGCCCTTCTTCACATGACCGGCGAGTCGCAAACGTGGACCTTTCGTCCGCGTGCCGGCAGCAGATCATCTCTCAATCCCCGCGCGGGATCCCGCCTTAACCTGGAGTCGACTAGAAAATGTCCGATCGCTTCGAAATTGCATTCGCGCCTCTCAACACCGAGCCCGAGACGGCGACTGTCGTCCTTGCGAGCGACGGCCTCGTGCTCGGCTCGAAGGGCCGCGAGTTCGATACCAAATCGGCGAGCGCGATCAGCAAGGCCGCGGCGGCCGCGGACTTCAAGGGCAAGTACAAGTCTTCGATCGAGATCCTTGCACCCGCAAAGCTCGGCATCGATCGCCTCATCGTCAGCGGGCTGGGAAAAGTCGGCTCTCTGACCGAGCAGCAGGCCGTCGACCTCGGAGGAGCGATCGTCGCCGCGATCCAGGCGCGCAAATCGAGCAGCGCAAGCGTGATCGTCGATGTCGAGGGGAGCGAAACCCTCTCGGCGAATGAGATCGCAGCGCTGATCGGTCAGGGCGCCATGCTCCGCCACTACAACTTCAAAAAGTATCACACGAAGAAATCGAGCGAGGACGGCAACGAGCAGGAGGGGCTGAAGAAGCTCGTCATTCAGGTTGCCAATCCGGACAAGGCGAAGGCCGCGTTCCAGCCGCTGAAAGCCGTCGCCAACGGCGTCAATCTCGCGCGTGATCTCGTCAACGAACCGGCCAACATCCTCGGACCGGTCGAACTCGCCGAAAAAACGAAAGCGCTCGAAAAGCTCGGTGTCGACGTCGAAATTCTCGATGTCAAAGACATGGAGAAGCTCGGCATGGGTTCGCTGCTGTCCGTCGGCCAGGGGAGCGTGCGGCCGTCGCGTCTGGCCGTGATGGTGTGGAACGGAGCCAAGGGATCGAAGAAGCAAAAGCCCGTGTGCTTCGTCGGCAAGGGCGTCGTGTTCGACACCGGCGGCATCTCGATCAAGCCCGCGGCCGGCATGGAAGACATGAAGGGCGACATGGGCGGCGCGGCCGCGGTCATCGGCACGATGCATGCGCTGGCCGAGCGCAAGGCGAACGTCAACGCCGTCGGCCTCATCGGTTGCGTCGAGAACATGCCTTCCGGTACGGCGACGCGTCCGGGCGACATTGTCAAGTCGATGTCGGGCCAGACGATCGAAGTGATCAACACGGATGCCGAGGGGCGCATGGTCCTGGCTGATGTGCTCTGGTACGCGCAGGATAAATTCAAGCCGAAGCTCGTCATCGATCTTGCGACGCTTACGGGCGCGATCATGGTGGCGCTCGGCAAGGAATACGCGGGGCTGTTCTCGAACGAAGACAAGCTCGCCGACGAGCTGCTGTCGGCTTCGCGTTCGACAGGCGAGAAGCTTTGGCGGATGCCGCTCGACAAAGCTTTCGACAAGGCGATGGATTCCAAGAACGCCGACATGAAGAACGCGGGCGGTCGCTGGGCCGGCGCGGCGACGGCTGCGGCGTTCCTGCAGCGCTTCGTGCAGAAAGATACGCCGTGGAGCCACATCGACTTGGCGGGAACGGCGATGGACGGCAACCGCAACGACACCAACCAGAGCTGGGGCGCTGGCTGGGGCGTCCGGCTGCTCAATGCGTTCGTCGCCGAGCATCACGAAAAGGGTGAGAAATAATTACAAAGGCCGAGCTGATCTGGTTCCCATGGGTTGGCTCGGCACTTTGTATCATTTTGAAACAACGTCAGTTCCTGACATTATTTTCCATAATACATATTATGCGAATTTAGGGGCGGCTTAGAGAGGTTTCGGGTTCGGCGGCCGGAACTCAGTTCGCAAGATGCGATGTCGGTCTATCCGTTGCCGACTTCCTGCCCGCGTTGCGATACCAGAATGGAAACGGCGCGCCCATGATCGTGATCAGGAAGCCAAGAATGGCATTGCGCAACGGATGAACCTCGAAGCTTTCGCTTTCGATCGAGACGTAGCCCGGCACGACCTCCCCTTCCGCGATCAAGCGCTGGGCGTCGGTCAGATCTTCCTCACTGACCAGGAAGGAAACGCCGCCATAAAAGATCGCGAGCTGCGGCGCCTGACACACGAGATCCTTGCCGAACGTCGCGTGGCGTATGCCGTAGGCCGTGAGCAGGCTTTCGATGACGATGGCTTCGGGAAGCATCAGCGTCGTATGCGCGACTTGCAGTGTCATGGTTCGTCTCGCGATCAAGGTTCGCGGCGCTCGATGGTCCTTATGCCTTCGGCTATCAGCACGGCGTAAAGCGCCAGGACGAAGCCTGAGAGCATATTGACGGAGACGACGGCGCCGATTGCCTGCGCCAGCGTCGGATCGAACACCCACGACAGCATTCTGACGACGATTTCGTCAAAGCTCTGTTTCAGAAGGAACAGGAATTCGCTGGCCTGCTCCATTGTCGGCTTGGCTGGAAGATCGAAGGCCGCGCGCTTGGCGAGTTCGGTGATGCCGGGCGCCGGCAGGAACGTGAGGCCCGCCGAGAAGATCAATCCCAACGGCGCGGCGAGGCGGAAATAGCCCCAGCGCAGCGGACGGGCCTTCAGGCGGTCCATCAGAACGCGGACGACCTGGACGCCGAGAAACAGTGCGATGCCGAAGATGATGGCGACAAACTTCAGTCGTTCCTGATCGGTGCCGAGAAACGTCAGCAGGCCGACGACCCCAGCGAGGATCGCCTTGGTGACCGACTCGATGATGCCGACAGTGACGATCAAAAAGATCGAGCGGCCGGGTACGCGATCGAAATAAAACGGAAATTCATATTTCAAACGCGCGATTTCAAGCGCGGCGCCGACGGCCAGCGCGATGAGCGCCGTGCCCGCGGCGAACCATAACGGCGCGGTATAGCCGACCCAGGCCACGGCGTAGATCGCCGCGATCTCGAGCGCCATCATCAGGCCGTTGAAGAGAATGTGCATCGCCGCCCCTGCTCCCGCCTGCGAGAGTAACAGAGGCGCGGCGCGCGGCAACGACCATTCAGTCCGGGGATCTGTTCAGCTCGTTGCCTTGTCGAGGGTGCAGACGGCGTCCCCACTCCGCGCCAGGGTCGCTTCGAACGGATAGGAGCGGCGGTACATCAGCAATTCTGAACCGGTGTCGCCGACGAAATGCAATTCGACCGCGCCGGTCTCTTTATCGGCGTCGTGCCAGGCCTGCACGACATACGGGGCAGCGCCTTTGGCGATTTCGAGCCGGCCGGTGAAAATATGTTCGCCGGTCTTGGCGTCCGCGGCGGCGAGATGCAGACCGATCGCGCCACAGGATTTGTCGTCCTTGATGGCGATGCCGCACCAGCCGTCCTTGCAGGCGACGACATCGAAGGTCATCCGGCATCCGGTTTCGCCGCATCCCTTTTCATCGCTGCTTCGGCCGTAACCGTAGTATTGGCCAACCCAGCGTCCGGCGAGCGATACGGGCGTCGCGACCACATTCGCGGCGCGGCTTTCGTCGGCTGCCGCGGAACCGCCAAACCGAATTGCCATCATGCCCATCGCCATGACGGACAGCACCATGACCGATGCCGCAATGACGACTGGCGCTCTTCCCGCGAGGGCGGTGCTGCGCAACATGCGGCTCGCGCTTCGCTTCGCAATTCTGCTGCTCATTATCGTCCTCGTTATTCCTGTCGGCGTGATCGCAATCGGATCGGGGACCGGTCTCATTGCGCTGCCTTATCAAATGTTCGAACTCGCGGGCCGTGCGCCGCTTCTGTTTCCGACCCACATGGTGTCGTCGGCGCTGGCTCTACTGCTCGCTCCCGCCGCTGTTCTGACGCGGCGACGGCCCGAGTTTCACAGACCGCTGGGCCGTCTGTTGGGCGCCTTTGTGGTGATTGGAGGGCTGACGGCGTTGCCGGTGGCAATCATGAGCCATTCGCCGCTCGTGGCGCGCGCAGGCTTTTTCGTGCAGGGATTGGTCTGGCTTTATCTGCTCAGCGCGGCGTGGGTCGCGATCCGGCGTCGCGATATTCGCCGGCATTCCCAGATGATGATTGCGATGCTCGCCGTCACGAGCGGCGCCGTCTGGTTCCGCGTCATGACCGGGACAGCGATTGCATTCAATCTGCCGTTCGAGCCGGTGTACGCGTTCGCTGCCTGGGCGGGCTGGTTGCTGCCCCTTGGGCTCATCGTCGGAAATCCGCGCCGGGTTTCGAGTTTTCTGGCGAGATAGCCGCAGCGCAGGCCCTCGTCGATCCCACCAGCCTCCGCTAGTCTCCGGCCCGACGCATCAGGGGACTAATATGACGGATAAGATGAAACCTTCGCGCGATATTTCGCGGCTCATCGAAATCATGGCGGCTCTTCGCACGCCGGTCACCGGCTGCCCCTGGGATTTGCAGCAAAGTTTCGAGACGATCGCTCCTTACACGATCGAGGAAGCCTACGAGGTGGCGGACGCGATCGAGCGGCGCGACCTTGCCGATCTCAAGGACGAGCTTGGCGATCTCTTGCTTCAGGTTGTCTATCATTCGCGCATGGCGGAAGAAGAAGGCGCGTTCGCATTTGGCGATGTGGTCGAGGCGGTGACGAAGAAGATGATCCGGCGGCATCCGCACGTCTTCGGCGACGGCACCGCGCGCGATCCATCGGCGGTGAAAGCGACGTGGGATCAGCTCAAGGCCGAAGAGCGTACCGAGAAAGCCGCCGAACGCGCGCGGCTTTCAGGTGGACGCGCAGCGGCCGTCGAAGGGACCGTTACGCTGGCCGACGTCCCGACCACCCTTCCGGCACTGACGCGCGCGATCAAGCTGCAGAGCAAAGCTGCAAAGGTTGGGTTCGATTGGCCGAACCTGAAGCCGGTGTTCGAGAAGCTGAAAGAAGAAATCGCGGAGTTCGAGGAGGTTGCATTGCCTCACGATCCACGCGCTTCCGAGGCAGCCGCTGTCAGCACGGCGACGGCTGCGGTGAAAGAAGAATTCGGAGACATGCTGTTCGTGATGGCGAACATCGCGCGGCATCTCGACATCGATCCGGAAGATGCGTTGCGCGGCGCCAATCGCAAATTCGTTCGCCGTTTTGGGCATATTGAAAAGGTGCTCGGCGAGCGCGGCAAGACACCGTCGCAATCGACGCTTTCCGAAATGGATGCACTTTGGGATGACGCCAAGGCGTTAGAGAAAAGCTAGTTTTCCGAAAAAGCTAACGTCCGTTCGACGCTCGGATGTGCTGGGCGATGTGCTCGGGCCGAAAGCCCAGTCCCAACACGCGCGCCGTAAATCGCGCCAGGATCGGAAACTTCGCAACAAGGCGCATGAACAGCGGCGGCTTGAGCGGTCCCTTCGCCGTCAGTGCTTTCGAAATTACGTTGTTCTGAATGATGAGTTGCAGCCGCTGGGTCGCGGCTGTGGGAAACGTTCGGCGTGATTGAATGGCGCGAAGATCGCTCATCTGCAGATCGCCTTCCTTCAACGGTTGCCAAAGTCGGTTGGCGGTCGCGACCGCGTCCTGGACAGCGAGGTTCACGCCGACGCCGCCAATGGGACTCATGGCGTGCGCCGCGTCGCCGATGCATAGAAACCCGGGCTTCGACCATTGCTTCAAACGATCGACGGCGACGGTCAGCAGCTTGACGTGATCCCAATCGGCGATGGCGTTGGCGCGTGAGGGATCGAAGGGCAGAAGCTCGCCGACCGACTTGCGGAAAGCATCGAGCCCGGCGGCGCGCGTGGCGGCGTCTCCGCCTTTCGGAATGACAAACGCACACTGCCAATAGTCTCCGCGCTGGAGCATTATGAAAATGTGCCCTGCATCGAAGCGGCCCTGGCTTTCTTCGGTGTCGGTCGGAAGACGCGGCAGCCGGAACCACATCACGTCCATAGGTGCGCCGAAGTTCTTGGGCACGAAGCCGGCAGCAGGCCGAAGCGTGCTGTTGCGCCCGTCCGCCGCGACGACAAGATCAGCGGCGATGGTGATTTCGCCATCAGGCGTTTTGGCCTTCACACCCGTAACTCGATCGCCGTCGTAGACGAGGCCCGTCGCCTCCGTGCTCATTTTCAAATCGAAGCCCGGATAGGCGCGGCCTTTCTCAGCCAGGAAGTTCAGGAAATCCCACTGTGGCATGAGCGCGATGAACTTCGTGGTGATCGGGAGATGAGTGAAGTCGGCCATCTCGATGCGTGTTTCGCCGAATTGCATATAGAGGCGCTGCACGTCCTGATGCGGCAGCTTCAGAAACTCGTCGAGCCAGCCCAATTCCTCCATCATCCGCAATGTCGAGGGATGGATGGTATCGCCGCGAAAATCGCGAAAGAAATCCTGGTGCTTCTCGAGCACGCACACCTTGACCCCGGCGCGCGCCAGAAGCACGCCGAGCATCATGCCGGCCGGTCCGCCGCCGGCGATACAGCACGTGAACCGCTGATCCATGCGGCCGGACTTTAGACGGATATCCCGTTCTTGCGAAGGCGGCCGATCACGCGTTCTTTCTTTTCGCTCGGAATTCGAAGGCGCAGTTCGATACTGCCGTCCTTGCGCGCCTCGCGCGCCAGCACGTCGCTGGTCTCGTGCAGCCAATTGAGCAGCGCGCCGGCGGAGCCCGGGAGGATGACGTCGAGGATTTCATCGGATGCGCCGAGGCGCGAGTCGATCGATTGCAACAGAGGCGCCATCCCCTCCCCCGTCTCGGCGGAAACGAGAACAGGCGGCCGGACATTACGCAGGGCTTCGTGTTGTAGCTCGGCGCGCCGATCGGCCGACAGCAAATCGATTTTATTCCAGACCTCGAGGATGTTGCTTTCGACCGGCAGCGTATCGATGCCGAGGTCGGCGAGGACTTTTTCGACGTCCTGCGCCTGGGCGTCCGTTTCTTCGTGCGCGATGTCGCGAACGTGCAGGATCAGATCGGCTTCGACCACTTCTTCGAGCGTGGCGCGGAAGGCGGCGACGAGCATGGTGGGAAGATCGGAGATGAATCCGACCGTGTCCGACAGGATGATGCGCCGGGCGCTCGGCAGCTTCACCTCGCGCATGGTGGGATCGAGCGTCGCGAACACCTGATCCATCGCGACGACGCCGGCGCCGGTGATCTTGTTAAAGAGGGTCGACTTGCCGGCATTGGTATAGCCGACGATGGCGACGATCGGATACGGCACCTTGCGCCGGCCCTTACGGTGCAAATCTCGAGTTTTCACGACATCGGCAAGATCGCGCTTGATGGCGTCGATGCGATCCTGAAGCATGCGGCGATCGAGTTCGATCTGGGCTTCGCCGGGGCCGCCGAGAAAGCCGCCGCCGCCGCGCTGGCGTTCCAAGTGGGTCCAGGCGCGAACGAGGCGGCCTTTCTGGTACGTCAGATGCGCGAGTTCGACTTGCAGGACGCCTTCCCGCGTCCGCGCGCGTTCGCCGAAGATTTCGAGGATTAGGCCGGTGCGATCGAGAACCTTGGCGTTCCACGCCTTCTCGAGGTTACGCTGCTGTACGGGCGTGATGTTGTAGTCGACGACGACCAGGCCGATTTCGAGATCGGCAACGCGCTCTTTCAATTCATCGACCTTGCCGGAACCGATAAGCGTCGATGGCCGCGGCTCGGCGACCGGCACGATGACGGCATCGATGATGTCGAGATCGATCGCCTTCGCGAGCCCGACGGCTTCAGCCAGCCGACTCTCGGCACTGTGATTTTGCGCTTCGGCGTTGGCGGCGCCACGCGACTTCGGCCCACGCTTCAAGGCGGGCACGACCACCAGCGTACGCGTTCGTGGTGCTCGTGTCGCTTCCGGGGCTCGCCGACGTTTGCGCTTTCCCTCGCCTTCGCGCCGTTCGTCGTCGCCGTCTTTGGGGCGCGATATCAAGCGCCGCCGCTCTCGTCCTGATCGTTGAGATTGACAGGGCCGCCGGGCATGATGGTCGAAATGGCATGCTTGTAGACGAGCTGCGAATGGCCGTCGCGGCGAAGCAGAACGCAGAAATTATCGAACCAGCTGACAATTCCCTGAAGCTTCACACCGTTGATGAGGAAGATCGTCAGAGGTGTTTTGTTCTTGCGGACGTAGTTTAGAAAAGTGTCCTGCAGGTTTTGAGGTTTTTCGGCCGCCATGGTTGTTGTCCGTTTTTATCTCGACGTCTTATCTGGGCATCTCGTCTGAAACGCGTGGCGCCGTCACGCGTGAAAAGCAACGAAGCGCCGTAGCGGTTCGATTTTCACCGGGGGAGCGATGACGATCGAAGCGAGGGCACTCTACATCCCTCACTGCTTCGCACAATGCGGCAACGTTCGCACTACCCCGCTGAAAATTCAGCAACATGATGAAATCTCAAGCGTAGCTGCCGGGCCAAGGGACCGGGACGGCCATCGCCTACCGGGGCACCGTCGATCTGCACCACCGGCATGACGATATTCGTAGCCGAAGTGATAAACGCTTCCTTGGCACGAATGGCTTCATCCTTGTGAAAGCGGCGTTCCTCTATTTTCAGACCCTCCGCCTTTGCGACATCCATCACGGTTGCGCGGGTGACGCCCGGCAGGACGTGGTGGTCGAGCGGATGGGTCACAAGGGTTCCGTCGGATGTGACGATCCAAGCGTTGCTGGACGCCCCTTCCGTCACATTCCCATTCGGATCGACGAACCAGGCTTCCTTGGCGCCGCTCCTGTGGGCTTCGTCCTTTGCCAGCACTGCGGGCAGCAGCATGACGGTCTTGATATCGCAACGCGCCCAGCGGTTGTCTGGAATGGTTTTAACTGCGATGCCCGTCTTCGCTTGTGCCGCCGACCATCCCTTGCGCTGGGCACGGGCGAGAATGACGAGTGTTGGAAGAGTTCCTGCAGGCGGTAGGGCAAAATCCCTAGGCCCGGCGCCGCGCGTGACCTGAATATAAACGACGCCGTCGCGAACACGGTTGCGCCGGATCACCTGATCGATGACCTGCAGCAGCGCCACGTCAGACATCGGCCGCGGAATCCCCAACTCGCGGAGCGAGCGGTCCAGGCGCGCGAGGTGGCGGGTTGCATCGACCAAGCGGCCATCGAGGATTTCGATAACTTCATAGATGGCATCAGCAAATTGAAAGCCGCGATCCTCGACGTGGACGGCAGCCTCCGCATAGCGCTTGTAGGCGCCGTTGACGTAGACGATGCGGGTCAAGCGCGGCGGCTCCTAGGATGCTGACCTTAGATCGCCGCTCCGCTGCTCGGAGGACACGCCCAGCGCTCTGAGCTTACGGTGAAGCGCGGAACGCTCCATGCCGACGAACTCTGCTGTTCGGGAAATATTCCCGCCGAAGCGATTGATCTGGGCGAGCAGGTATTCGCGTTCGAAAATTTCGCGGGCCTCGCGGAGCGGCAGCGACATCAGGTGCTCGGCGCCGCCGTTGACCGGAAGCGGCACGTTCGAGCCGATTTCCTCGGGAAGCATGTCGGCCGTGATCGCGGCATTGGGTTCGCCGCCCGCCAAAATCAACAGACGCTCGACGTTGTTGCGCAGTTCCCGGACGTTACCGGGCCAATCGTGGGCTTGCAGAACGGCGATCGCGTCTTCGCCGATGCGGCGCGGCGCGAGACCCGAGGTCTGCGCCACCTGGCCAATGAAATACTGGATCAGCTCGGGGATATCCTCACGGCGCTCGGCGAGGCTCGGGACGCGCAGCGTCACGACGTTGAGACGATGATAGAGGTCTTCGCGGAAGCGGCCTTCGCGAATGTCCTGCTCGAGATCGCGCGAGGTCGAAGAGATGATACGGACGTCGACCGACACCTTCTGCGAGCCACCAAGGCGGAGGAATTTCTGCTCGACCAGAACGCGCAGGATCTTGCCCTGCGTCTCCATCGGCATGTCGGCGACTTCATCGATGTAGAGCGTCCCGGTATGGGCTTCTTCCAAGGCGCCAACCTTGCGCGGTCCGCCGGTTCGATCCTCGGTGCCGAAAAGTTCTTCTTCGACGCGGTCCGGCACCATAGCGGCGGCATTGAGCACGACGAACGGGCCGTCGGCGCGCAGCGATTTCTGATGCAGAACGCGGGCGGCAAGCTCCTTGCCCGAGCCTGAGGCGCCGCGCAACATGATGCGGCTGTTGGTCGGCGCGGCCTTGTCGATGTTGTTTTTGAGCTGATTGATCGCAGGCGACTTGCCGATCATTTCGGCCGAGACGACGGAGCGTTCTTTCAGCTCTTTGACTTCGCGCTTGAGCTGTGAGGCCTCAAGGGCGCGCAAGGCGACGAGGACAAGGCGATCCGACTTGAACGGCTTCTCGATGTAGTCGTAGGCGCCGCGCTTGATCGCCGTCACCGCCGTTTCGATGTTGCCGTGTCCGGAGATGATGACGACGGGCAGATCCGGATAGGTGCGCTTCATCACGGTCAGGACTTCGAGACCGTCGAGGCGGCTCCCCTGCAGCCAGATGTCGAGGATGACGAGGTGCGGCTTGCGATCTTCGATGGCGCGGAGTGCCTCGTCGCTGTCGCGTGCGAGCCGCGTCCGGTGGCCCTCGTCCTGGAGAATGCCGGCGACCAGATCCCGGATATCGGCCTCGTCATCGACGATCAAAATATCAGCTGACATTGCTGCGCTCCTGGGGGGTTCCTGGGGGGGTTAAGCGTTTCATCTCATGCTCCACCGACGGCATGGGCTGCTGAGCGCATGGGCTCGATGGAAGATTCTTCAGAGGGTTTGGCTTTGAGGGGTAACGTCAGACGGACCAGGGCGCCGCGTGTGCGCGTCTCGGTCAAAGGTGCATCCTCGAGCGATAGCGTGCCACCGTGCTGTTCGACGACCTTTTGCACGATTGCGAGACCGAGGCCAGTCCCCTTCGCGCGCGTGGTGACGTAGGGCTCGAGCAGCTTGGCACGGTTTTGTTTGGGCAGACCGATGCCATTATCGATGACTTCGATCGCGACGCGATCGGGGTAAGGCAAGAGACGCACTTCGATCTGGCCTTTGTAGCCTTGCGGCCGGCCCTGCGGCTCGCCGTAGGACTCGATTGCTTCGGCGGCGTTCTTGATCAGGTTGGTGACGGCCTGCGATATCAGCCGCAAATCGAAGCGCGCGCCGACGGGACGGTCGGGAATTTCGAGCTTGAAATCGATGTCCTTGTTGCCTTCGCGGAAAAGCACCGCCGGCTCCTGCACGGCGAGACGCAAATCCTGATCGGCCATCACCGGCTGCGGCATGCGGGCGAAGGACGCGAATTCATCGACCATGCTCTTGATCTGCCCGGTCTGGCGCTCGATCGTTTGCGTCAAGGTTTCAAACAGCTCGCGGTTGTCGCCGATCTGTGAACCGAATTTTCGGCGCAGTCGCTCGGCCGAAAGTTGTATGGGCGTGAGTGGGTTTTTGATTTCATGAGCGATGCGCCGCGCGACGTCCGCCCACGCGCTGGTGCGTTGCGCCTGGACGAGTTCCGAAATGTCGTCGAACGTGACAACCGAGCCGACGTCGCCCTCTTCGCCTTCGCTCTCGTGCGTGATGCGGACGGCAAATGTACGCTCTTCGTCGCCGATCTGCTTTTTGACTTCGTGCTGGCCCTTGCTCTTGAAGCCGGGTTCGTCGGAGGCTTTGAGGACGGGTCCGAATTCGGGGATGACCTCGGTCAGGTGCTTGCCGACGGCGTCGCCACTCGGACAGCCGAGCAGGCGTTCGGCCGCACGGCTCAGCAGGGTGATGCGATCGTTGCTGTCGAGACCGATGACGCCGGCGGACACGCCCGATAGCACCGCCTGGATGAAATTGCGGCGCTCGGTGAGCTGGGCGTTGGTCGTGACGAGCGCGTCCTGCTGGCTTTTCAGCTCGCGCGTCATCAGGTTGAAGGTGTGCGAGAGACGGCGAAGATCGCCCTCCCCTCGCTTCTCCGGCAGCTCGATTTCGAGATTGCCGCGCGACACTTCCTGGGCGCCGGCGATCAAGCGGCGGATCGGCGCGACGAAGCGGCCCGCAAACCACATACCCACCCAGATGGCCGCCAGCAGCGACGTCAGCGAGATCATGAAATAGATGATGCCGTGCGCGACTTTCAGGCCGCTCTTGGCCTGTCGCAGCCGCGAATACTCGTAGACGTTCTGCTCGGTGCTCTGCAGGTGATTGATCACCTTCGGGCTGACGCCGCGGGCGACGTAGAGATAGCGGCCCGGCATCGTGTCGATCTTGGCGATTGCCGAGACGCGATAGTCGCTCGACGGACGTGAAAGCGCGACCTGTCCGGCCTCGGCCTGCTGGATGGCGGTGGGCGGCGGTACGACATAGGGAAGCTTCGGATCATCGAGCGCGAGCACAGTCGGTACGCCCTCGGAATCGATGATGTAGGCGGATGTCAGATCGCGCAGGCCGGCTTGTCCAATCAGGAATTTCTGGAAGGCGTCGGGATCGTCCTTCAACGTCGCGGCTTCGCCGTTGATGTCGCGGACCATGTTGACGATGTCGGTCCGGATGATCTGGTTGTGCTCGTCGACGTAGGCGCGCGCCACGTCATATGAGTTTTCGACGATGGCGCTGGTGCGGCCCGAGAACCAGCCGTCGAGCGAGCGGGAGAACGTTGTTGTCGCGGCGACCGCAAGGAGAACGGCGGGAAGCGCGGCGATCAGACTGAACAGCAAGACGATGCGGATGTGCAGGCGGGCGCCGGGGACCTTCTGCTTCCATGCGCGGCGGAGGCCAAGCGCCTGAAACGCGATCGTGCCGAACATCGTTAGGATGAGAACCGCGTTTACGGCGAGAGCGCCCCAGACGTATTCATTGCGCGGAGCAATTGCCGTCAGCCCGGTGAGGATCAGATAACTGACGAGCGCGGAGGTGAGCGAAAGCAGCACGACGCCCAATCCGAACCAGAACGCGCGGTCCGAAGGGTTCAGAGGCGTCTCGCCTTCCTCCATCAACGCGGCAACGGCTTCGCGATCGCCGTGGGCGATCGTGTCAGCTTTGCCATCGCTGTTGCTGGCACTCATCAGTTCAGGACCACTTCTTTTAGCGCTATGAATTCGTTTTCTAATTTTCGTTCGGCGCAAATCGGCGGCGACGTTCGCCAACGCCGGGGATCGCCTGTCGGCGCGCGTGGAGCGGCGATCCCGCACCATGTGCCGAGAAGGAACAACCTAACTGTGACATTTTCGCGACGGGTGTGGCGCAGTTCAAGCGCCATTTTTTGATGACGCCCGGCCTGTGGATAACTTTGCGTTGCCGAGTCTTGCGGCCTCAGCCTTCGACCGTGCGGAAGACCCTGATGTTGAGGTCGCGGATGCGGGCGCGGAGCGTGTTCCGGTTGAGCCCTAAAAGCTCGGCGGCACGGATCTGGTTGCCGCGCGTTGCTGCGAGCGCCGCGCTCAGCAACGGCTTCTCGACATCGCGGATGACGCGATCGTACAGGCCGGGCGGCGGCAGATCGTTGCCGAAGGACGAGAAATAGCGCGACAGATAGCGTTCGACGGCTTCGCCGAGATCACCGCTTTCGGTTGTCCCACCAATCGGCGGGGCGACGGAGGAGCCGGCGAGTTCCTGCTCGACGATCTGAGCCGTCAACGTGTCTTGCGTATAGAGAGCGACAAGGCGGCGAACGACATTTTCGAGTTCGCGGACGTTGCCCGGCCAGGGATGCGCCTTGAGGCGCTCGATGGCCGCGCTCTCGATCGATTTCTGGCCGAGGCCCTCGCGCGCCGCCTGGCGGAGGAAGTGGCGGACGAGATCGCCGACATCCTCCAGGCGCTCGCGCAGCGGCGGCAACCGGATCGGCACAACGTTGAGGCGGTAGAACAGGTCTTCGCGGAAGAGACCCTGCTGGATCTGGGTTTTGAGATCGCGGTGGGTCGCGGCGATGATGCGGACATTGGTCTTGATCGGCGTGCGGCCACCGACGGTCGTATATTCGCCCTGTTGCAGGACGCGCAGAAGCCTGGTCTGGGCTTCGAGGGGCATGTCGCCGATTTCGTCGAGAAACAGCGTGCCGCCCTCGGCCTGCTCGAAGCGGCCGGGCGTGCGGGTCTGGGCGCCGGTGAAGGCTCCCTTCTCGTGGCCGAACAGTTCGCTTTCGATCAATTCGCGCGGGATCGCGGCCATGTTGATGGCAACGAACGGTCCATGGCGGCGCTTGCCGTAATCGTGCAGCACGCGGGCGACGAGTTCCTTGCCGGTGCCGCTCTCGCCGTTGATCATGACGGTCAGATCGCTCTGCGTCAGGCGAGCGAGGACGCGATAGATGTCCTGCATCGGCAATGAGCGGCCGATGAGGGGAAGCTCGTCGGATTCGCGCTCGTTCGGGGTGCTCTGGCGTTTCCGGCCCGGCTCCGACAGCGCGCGCGAGACGACGGCCACGACTTCGTTGAGGTCGAACGGCTTCGGGAGATATTCGAACGCGCCCTTCTCCGCCGCGGTCAGCGCCGTCATCAGCGTGTTCTGGGCGCTCATGACGATGATGGGCAGATCAGGCCGCAGCTTCTTCATGCGCGGAATAAGATCGAAGGCATTTTCGTCCGGCATGACGACGTCGGTGATGACGACATCGCCCTCGCCCTGACTGACCCAGCGCCAGAGCGTCGCCGCGTTTCCGGTGGCGCGAGGCGCAAAGCCTGCGCGCGCCAACGCCTGGTTCAACACCGTGCGAATGGCGGTGTCGTCGTCGGCGATCAGTATGGTGCCTCTGGCCATCAAGTCTCTCTTGTCGTCGGCACGGTTGCCGGGCGAGTGCGCTGCATCGGGAGCAGGACCCGGAAGACCGTGCGTTTGGGTTCGCTTTCACATTCGATAATGCCGCCGTGGTCGGCGATGATCTTGGCGACCAACGCCAGTCCAAGACCGCTGCCCGAAGATTTCGTGGTGACGAACGGGTCGAACAGATGCGGCTTTAAATGCTCGGGGATGCCGCAGCCGTTGTCCTCGATCTGGATCATCAGCGGCAGGCTGACGCGCGTGTCGGAGCCCGGGAGCGACAACCGCACGCCCGGCCGGAACGCCGTCTGCATGATGATGCGGCCGGATTCGGTATTTTCGCCGATCGCCTCTGCGGCATTCTTCAGAAGATTGAGGAACACCTGCACGAGCTTGTCGCGATTACCGAGAACGTACGGCAGCGACGGGTCGTAATCCTCGACATAGCGGACGTTGCGGCCGAAGCCGTGCTCGGCGATGCGACGGACATGATTGAGAACGTCGTGGATGTTGACGGCATCTTTCGAGATCGGTCGCTCATCACCAAAAACTTCCATCCGATCGACGAGATTGCGGATGCGATCGGTTTCGGAACAGATGAGTTGTGTCAGCGCGCGATCTTCGTCGGACAGACCAGGTTCTAGCAATTGCGCGGCGCCGCGGATGCCGGAAAGCGGGTTCTTGATCTCGTGCGCCAGAACGCCGGCCATTCCCGACACGGAGCGGGCGGCGGCACGATGCGTCAACTGCCGCTCGATCATCAGCGCCATCGAACGCTGCTGCAGCATGAGGAACATATTGCGCGGCTCTTCCGGCAACGGGCCGCCGTAGACATCGACAAGCTTGGCTCCGGAAAAGCGCGGCGTCGCGACCTCGATGCCGTATTCATTCACAGTCGCACCGGTGGCCTGCACCTGCTCGATCAATCCCAACAGCGGGCAGCCGAAGGCCACGATCTCAGAGATCCGGCTGCGGGTCAGCGCGGTTGCGCTCATCGAGAAAAATGATTCAGCCGCGGTGTTGGCAAAAACGATCGAATGATCGTTGGCGATGACGAGGATCGGGTGGGGAAGCCCACTCAGAAGATCCTCGCAATCGACGATCGGCGCAGGCGGCGGCGAGGCCGGAATGCGTTCGGATTTACGTAGGGAAGCTGATTTGCTGCTCATGCCGCGACAGACTCCGTACCAGAGTAGAAGGCTTTGAGGCCATCGATCACGCGCTGGGGTTCAAGCATCACGCAAAGCTTTCCCCGCCAGGATTTCACGACTGCGCCGCCAGCCCCGCTCGACGCCAAATACCATCCGATGTGCTTGCGGGCGTTGCGCAGCCCGAGATCCTTGCCGTAGTGGACGAGCATCTGCTCGACGTGCTCGACGGCGATATCGCATTGCTGACCGAGAGCCGGATCGCCGGGATCGCGGCCCGTTGCCAGATACTTCGCGATCCGGCCCGGCATCCATGGCGCGCCATAGGCGCCGCGGCCGACCATCACTCCCCTCGCCCCGGACGCTTGCAGCGCGGCGCGCGCATGATCGGGTGAGAGAATGTCGCCATTGACGATGACGGGAAGCGACGTTGCGTCGACGACCTCGCGGACGGCGCTCCAGTCGGCCGTTCCGGTGAAAAATTGGCAGCGCGTGCGGGCGTGCACGGAGATGAGCTTCACGCCTTCGGCCTCGGCGCGGCGGGCAAGTTCGGCGGCATTGCGGTTTTTATCGTCCCAGCCGAGCCGCATCTTCAGCGTGACCGGCACTTTGACGGCGTTGACGACTGCACGGATGAGCGATTGGGCGTGGTCGAGATTGCGCATCAACGCCGAGCCCGACAGCTTGCCCGTTACTTCGCGGGCCGGGCAGCCCATGTTGATGTCGATGACGTTCGCGCCCTTGGCTTCAGCGATGCGCGCGCCTTCGGCCATCCAATGTTCCTCGCGGCCCGCGAGCTGAATGACGAACGGCGTCAGCTCACGGCCTTCAACGCGACGCAGGACGTCGCGGCGCGATTTCGCCAGTTCTTCGCTCGCGACCATCTCTGACACGACAAGCGTCGCACCAAGACGGTGAGCAAGGCGCCGAAACGGCAGATCGCTGACCCCAGACATGGGCGCGAGCACTGTCGGTGGCGCGCCGTTTACGATGTTTTCCAGCATATGGTCCTGGTGAAGCGGCCCATCAGCTGCCCATTCGTTGAGCAGAACAGCTTTGTGCTGCGAGTTTGGGCAGACTAGGCAACGAGGAATGATTTCGCAAGGGCGAACAATACATTTACAATTTGCCCATTTGACGCGGTTCGGCTTCTTCTGGCTATGAAATCGGCAGGCGCGCCACCTTTCGGGGATGTCCGACATCCGCCAAGAGTTGCAGGGGCGCCGCACGCTATGCAGGGATTGGCAGCCCTGTTTTCGGGCAGATCCTATTCCTGGGGAGACCTATCTTGCGCATTGCCGCTCTGATCGTCGCGGCCGGACGGGGGACGCGTGCTGCCGTTCATGGGGCAGGACCTAAGCAATATGCCGAAATCGGCGGAAAGACGGTGCTGGCGCGGGCCGTTGCCGCGTTTGCGGGGCATCCGCCCGTCGACGAGGTCAAGGTTGTCCGCCATGCGGACGACGGCGATCTCTACCGGGATGCCGTGGCGTCCGTGGCTACGGGCAAGCTTACCGAACCGGCGATCGGCGGGCCGACCCGGCAGGCGTCCGTGCTTTGCGGACTTGAGGCACTTGCCGCCTCGCCGCCCGATCTGGTCCTGATCCACGATGCAGCGAGGCCGTTCGTTTCCGCCAAGACGATTACGAATGTGATCGCGGCCCTCGAAGCGCATCCAGGAGCGTTGGCGGCTCTCGCGGTGAGCGATACGCTCAAACGCGCATCGGATGGCGTCGTCACCGAAACGATTGCCAGGTTTGGGCTATGGCGGGCGCAGACGCCGCAAGGCTTCAGGTTCGCCGACATTCTTGCCGCGCACCGTAAGGCCGCAGCGGCGGCGATCGACACATTCACCGACGATGCGGCAATTGCCGAATGGGCGGGGCTCGACGTAGCTATTGTCGAGGACTCAAGCAGCAACGTCAAAATCACGACGGCAGAGGATTTGGAAGTGGCAGACCGGCAATTTTCGAGCGTGCTTGAACCGCGCGTGGGCACGGGCTTCGACGTTCATCGCTTCACCGAGGGCGATCACGTCTGGCTCGGCGGCGTCAGAATTCCGCATTCGCACAAGCTCGAAGGTCATTCCGATGCCGACGTCGTTCTGCACGCGCTGACGGACGCCCTGCTCGGCACGATCGGCGATGGCGACATCGGCCAGCATTTCCCGCCCTCCGATCCGAAATGGAAGGGCGCTGCCTCCAAGCTCTTTCTCGAAGATGCGGCGCGGCGCGTTCGCGAGCGCGGAGGCCGCGTCGGCAATGTCGATATCACCGTGCTGGCGGAAGCACCGCGCGTCGGACCACATCGGCAGGCGATGCAGGAATTGATCGGCGGCGTGCTCGGCATTCCCGCCCAGCGCGTCGGCATCAAGGCGACAACGACGGAGCAGATGGGCTTTACCGGCCGGCGCGAAGGCATCGCGGCGATGGCGACCGCGATGGTCTATCTTCCGGCGGACGGCGCATGAAGGAAGAGCAGCAGACATCGTCAACGGACATCGCGACGAACAGGGCGTTGCGCGTGACCGTGCGAAACGTCGCCGTGCTCAACCTCACCTACTTCGGGATCGAGTTCGCGGTCGCGCTGGCGATCGGCTCGGTCGCGCTGTTTGCCGACAGCGTCGATTTCCTCGAGGACGGCGCGATCAATCTGCTGATCCTCGCCGGTCTCGGATTCTCGGTGGCGCAACGGGCAAAGCTCGGCATGGTGCTTGCCCTCGTCATTCTGGTGCCGGGTCTCGCGACGCTCTGGACCGCCTGGCAGAACTTTTCGAGCGGGCTCGTACCGGACGCGTTGCCTTTGACCGTGACGGGCGCGGGTGCGCTCGCGGTCAACGCCATCTGTGCGTGGATGCTGGCGCCCTTCCGGGCTGCCGGTGGAAGTCTGACCCGCGCTGCATTTCTTTCGGCGCGAAACGACGTGGCGGCGAACGTGGCGATCATCGGCGCGGGGCTGCTGACGAGTGTCACCCACTCGCACTGGCCGGACCTGATCGTGGGTCTTGGGATCGCGGCCCTCAATGCGGGTGCTGCACATGAAGTCTTCGAGGCGGCCCGCGAGGAACACGCGCAATCGCGTTCATAATCTGCGCAAAATCTGATCTGCGCGGCGGCTTCAGTTGTATCTGAGCGTTGCAGCCACTCGACAGGACGAGATGCTGCTTTGCAACGCCTTTCTCCATTGACCCTCAAGGCAGAATCGCGGCATCAAATTGGCACGTGGTTGTATTGCCACGAACATTTGCGAGTGCTCATACGGGAGCCGATATGAACATCATGCCCCAAAATCTCGACCGCCAACCCGTCGATGCTGCCATCAGCACAATTGCCGAGGCTCAAGCTGAGATGTGCTTGGCAACCCGTGTGCGTCAGCTCTCGCGTATCGTTACGAGGGTTTACGATGATGCCCTGCGCCCACTCGGCATCACCGCTAGCCAATATACGCTGCTCGCCCAGCTGGCGTCTCGTGACGGCATCACCGCCGTCGAGATCGGTCACGAACTCGACATCGAGAAGTCCACACTCTCTCGCAACTTGAAGCGCCTGCTCGGGGACGGTCACATCATCATGGACCCCCCCGCCGGTCGGCGCGGCCGCGGCTTGCACCTTACGCCCAAAGGTCAGGCCGTCCTGAAAGAAGCCTATCCGATCTGGCAAGATGCCCAGAAGCGTACCGTCGGTGCCATGGGTTCCGACAGCCGGTCTGTTCTCGACAGTCTGCTTTCACATGCCGAGGTTCTAGCGGCGGCCTGATCAAGCAAGGCCGTTTGCACATTCTCCTCTCTCTAGTTACCCTTATCGGGGGGCGCTTCAAAAGAAGCGCTCCCTCTTTTCTTTTGGGCTGAGCGACGAGGATTGACGTGTTTCCCGCAGATGTATTCGAGAGTGCGAAGCGTATTATTGAGCGTCTGCGAGTGCAGAACCGGATGCTGACGACGGCGGAAAGCTGCACCGGCGGCCTAATCGCTAGCGCGATCACGGCGGTGCCCGGCTCGTCGGACGTTTTTTTTGGCGGGTTCGTCACCTATTCGAACGACGCCAAGATGCAGATGATCGGCGTCGATAGCGAACTCCTCAAGCAGCACGGTGCGGTCAGCGAAGCGGTCGCGCACGCGATGGCCGACGGCGCCGTGCGTACCTCGGGGGCGGACCTTGCGGTATCGGTCACGGGGATCGCGGGGCCCGGTGGCGGGACGGCCCACAAGCCGGTCGGTTTGGTTTACATCGGCATCGCCTCGGTATTTGATGCCCCTCGCGTGGAACGGCATATGTTCGGCGATGCCGGCCGCGACGAAGTCCGTTTGGCCAGCCTCAGGGCGGCATTAAGACTGCTCGAAGAGGCGGCGCAATGAGAAGAAGCGCATTATCGCGCACGACCATCGCGGCGCTGGCGATCGCGGGCATCGGCCTGCTGATTTTGCCGGTATCGGCTGCCGATCTCACGGCGCGAGATATTTCCGTGCTTCTGTTCCGCGCCGCTCCAGGAAGCCATCCTTCACTCATCGGCCGCGACCTGACGCGCCTCGATCTCGCAGAACTGGATTTCAAGCAGGCGGATATGCGGCAAGCCAATCTGTTCGGCTCGGATTTGACCGGAGCCAATCTTTCGAACGCAAATCTCACCGGTGCGATACTCGATCGAACGACGCTGATCGGCGCCCGCCTGGACGGCGCGACCCTTGACGACGCGACGATGATGCGGCCGTCGACAACGTCGACGCTGGAGCCTGTGCCGAAAGAAGCGCCAAATCTGAAAGCCGCTTCGTTGAAGCGGGTAAAGTTTTTCGGCGATTTTTCCGGTTCCGATCTCTCGGGCGCCGATTTGACGGATTCGTCCTGCGCTCCAAACAACAAGACAGGTTTCATCGAACATCTCTGGCGGACGATCTTCGTCAACGCCAATCTGTCGGGAGCTAATCTAACACGCGCCAACATGGAGCGCGCTCAACTGAGCTTCGCCAACCTCAGAGGCGCGGTTTTGCAGGCGACGATGCTGCGGGGGGCCGATTTGTCCGGAGCCGATCTCAGCGGCGCTGACCTATCGGGTGCGGACCTCACCGGCGCCGATCTGACGGATGTCAATATCACCGGCGCCGATCTCTCCGGGACCCGGCTTCACGATGCGATAGGGCTTGAGACGCTCAAGGGACTATCGCTCGCGCGCAATTCCGAGAAGATCATCCGCTAGTCGCGGTTTCAGGCGGCGCTGTCTTATAGATCTTTGCCGCGCGGTCTTCGAAGGCTTGCGTAAAATGCCTGAATGCCTGGTCGAACATCGTTCCCATCAGCGCGCCGAGAAGCTTCGAGCGAAACTCGTAATCGATGAAGAAATCAACGTTCGAGCCGGTGGCATCGTCGATGAACCGCCAGCGGTTATCGAGACGCTTGAAGGGACCGTCGAGATAGGCGACGTCGATGCGCCGTTCGGCCGGATCGGTGACGATGCGAGTCGTGAAGTTCTCGCGAACGGATTTATAGCCGACGCTCATGCGGGCGGTAAGTTCCTCGCCCTCGCCTCGCGGCTGGCGCGAAAGCACGGTCAGGCCGGTACAGAGGGGGAGGAATTCGGGGTATTTCTCGACGTCGGCGACGAGCGCGTACATTTGCGCGGCTGAGAAGCGGACGTGGCGTTGAGTGGAAAAAGACGGCATGGCGCGGACTTATGACACACCGTCATACGCTTGTGAAATGCAGAGAGAATTCGTGCAGTTAACAGCGCGCGCGGAGCTATTGCGGGTGGCTTAGGCGATGAGCCGCGCCAGAATGACGATGATAATCGCGCCGATCGCAGCGGTGATGATCTGGGAAATCAGAGGATTGCCAATCCCGAGATTGATGCCCAAAGCCTTGAACAGATATCCGCCGACGAAAGCGCCGATGATACCGGTGATCAGATAGCGGATCAGGCCGTCTCCGCCGACAACGAGAGAGGCCAGGAAGCCGGCGACGATGCCGATCAGAGCGAAGACGATCAAATCACGGGTTTGGCTGTCCATCGTTATCTCCGACAACGTTCGGCTCGCGGATGACCCGAGCCCAAGCGGTCCGCGCTTCAGGCAAACAACACCTGCCTAAACGTGGCAACGCGCGCCGAGATACTGATTGAGCAGGTCATTGTACTTGTCAACGTCGCTGCGCTGCGCCGGCGTGAGCTTGCCGCCATTGCTTGCGCGTTCGACTTGAGCCGGCACGCCCTTGGAGTCCAGGCGATTGAGCTCATTGCGGATCGAACCGCATGACTCGCCTGGCGGCAGGGGTCTCGCCCCCGGATCGCCATTGCCTCCAGCGGCTCCGCCGCAACCTTGAAGCGCTGCCGTCATGACGGAAACAGCAACGACTGCTCGGCAACCCCGCATCATTCGTCTCGCTTGCTTAAAATCATCAGGAAGCCTCGTCCTTCGAAGGTCGGAAAGACCACAGGCTTACCGGCTTCGCAATCCCCCGCGGCGTTCATGTGGCAGCGTGGCAGCACTCTCCCGTGTGAAAATAGGCGCTCTTCGACGCACCCTCCCGGCGGCAGCCAAAATTTCGAGGCCGCCAATCCGGCGTCATGCGAGCGCGCGCGGACCGCGCAACTTATTTGTTGGTCGCCGCCGGCGTCGTTGTCGGCGTCTGCGCTTGCGCAGTCACCTGACCAGGAACGGACGGGCCGCAGCGGGTCTGGAACTGCTCATACGCCTTGTTCAGCTCCGCTTGCTTCTGAAGCGCGGTCCGCTTGACGGATACCTTGGCGGTTTTGCCGTCGGCGGCCTGCTGCAGCCTTTCGATCGTGCCGTCAGCCTTGAGCGCGTTGATCTGGCTTGCGAGCGACGTGCAGATCGGATCGGTCTTCGCGGCGGTTTGCTGTGGCGTGATCGATGCGGTCGAAAGGTCGAAACCGGAATTCGCGCAGCCGCAGACGAGTGCCGCCGCTGTAATGACCAATCCCACCTTGCCAAAAGAAACGAGAGTCATGACCAATTCCCCCGAGTTGCACGCAGGCAACTCAACGCGCACGAACCTTGTTGTTTAGAGATCGATTAGCGCGGGGCGCAAGCTGGGGAGCCCCAGTCATCCCCGGGGGATGGACGCCACAAAAGGTGAAGGTGTGGACATCGGCGATGTGACGCAAATTCGCAACAGTCTAGGCCGCTTAACGAGCGCGGCGCGTGCGTAACTTGGGTTTTCTAGTGCGTGACGCGGCGGCGCATTTTGCCGTAGGCGGCCAAATCCGATTTCGGGAAGGAGGCGTCAAAGCCCTTACGCAGCGCATCGATCGAATGCTGCTCGCCCAATTCGCCCGACAGCGACGCCGCGTGCGCGATGTGATGGCCGATCTGCGCCAGGACACGGCCCCACTCTTCGAGCTGCGTTCCAAAAGCTTCGCCGTTGAGAGCGACCGCCAATGCACCGTCGGCAACCCAAGCGCGGATCAGTTCGACGGCTTGTTCGGCTTCAGGCACCCCGTCGGGAATGTCGAGTTCGAGGAGAGGCTCCGAATCATGAAAATCAGACATCTTCGATGCACTCCTCGCTTTACAAACGCGCCGCTGCGCGGCCGAGGCGCATTCCGTTCGGCGATTGCACATCGCAAATCCGGCTGACGCCATCGCAATATTTCTGGATATCAGTGAACTACGGTCTTTATCGGGCGACAACAATTTTGTCGTCGGGACGCACGTAACCTAGCACGTCGCGGGCGATTTCTTCGATCAGATCGGAATTGGGAATTTCCGGCGACAAGAGCGCCACGTCCTGACGGAGTTTTGTGCGCACCGATTCGAGGCCCTTGATCTCGAAATCGAGAAGCGCTGAGCGCTCCTGAAGCTCGCTACGCGCTTCGAGGCCGTGGCGACCGTATCGGATGTGGTAAACGAAGTAGGCCGTGGTGCCGATGCAGATGATCGTGACGGAGAGCTGCTTCAGAAGCCACCAAGCTCCGCGGCGTCGATCTGGCGCTGGGCTCGCGTAATTCACGCGCTTCGATCCCTCGCAAAAAAGAAGGCGATCTCGGCTTATAGGAGTGCCACGATTAAGGCCGGGTAAAGCGGGCGCCGGACGGGCGAAGCGGAATGGCTAGAAGCGATGCTTGACGCTGCCGTGGATCATCAGATCCCGCTTTTCGTCATCATCCTTGCCGTTCTGGAAGTCGGGCGTCGTCTTGGCGTTGTCGTCCTCGGCGGCGCCGTAAAGCAGGTCGAGACCGAAATCCATCTTGGGCAGCGTGCCGATCTTGCCGAGGCCGGGAATGCGGATCTCGGTGCCGGTTTCAGCTTTGGCGGGAGCGGACTCTTCCTGCTCCTGGGACTTCGGGGCATCGGGCACAGCTACGCCGCCGGGGATGGCACCCCGTTGCTCTTCCATAGCGAATACGTCCGTGCCTCGTGCGGCAGCCAACGCCGCCAGTACGACAAGCACCAGTCCTAGCCGTCTCACAAATACCCCGCGATGCTTCGAAAGCATGCACATAAGCCAGTGTTGCTAGGTAGATAGCAGAAACTCAATGGCAATATCCCAGGGTTGTTGAACTTGCCATCGTTTCTTGGTGTGCCTGTTGTACGGTCGCCATGTCGCCCAAGCGACACATGCCGGGAGAAATTCTCGAAGCATAACTAAGTATTCGCTACAAGAACAAAAAGGGGCCGCCCTAAGGCGGCCCCAACTTCTGTCGCAAACGGGAGAGAGCGATCAGAACTTAATCAGAGCACCCATCTGGACTGCATCGAAGGCGTCGAGATCGAGCTTGTCCGTCGCGACGTTGGTCATGTTGCCTTCAGCGTGACGGTAGATGACGTAGAAATCCATCTCCGCCGGATCGATGTGCTGGACGACGCCGGCGCCGACGAAGTTCAGGTCGGTGGACGCAAGTGCTGCGCCATTGAAAGTGACGTTGTCCTTGCTGCCACCTTCATCGTGGCGGTATTCGCCGAAGACGGTCGTCTTGCCGAGCGGGATCCACTTCTGCTCGATGCCGCCCTGGACGAACCACATGCTGCTCGTCGCCTCGGTGCCCGGAGCGCCGAGGTCGGCAACCCGGTTATCGTGGTTCTGAGCGTAGCCGCCGTAGACGTACAGGCCGGTCGGGACGTGCATGATGGTCGCGGCTGTGCCGAACATTTCGCAGTCCGTCGGTGCGGTTTTGGTCGAACAACCGATGTTTTCATCGGAGTTCTGGCCGTAGCCGACCTTGGCGAGGACTTTGAAATCGCCCCAGACGTTGGTGAAGTTCAACGACATGCCCCAGTCGTCATCTTCACCCCACGACGCCGTGACGGTGAAGCCAGCGAACGTCGGCGAGTCGTAACGGACGACGTTGCGGCGGCCGTCCTGGCCGACGGTTCCGTTGTCGATGCCTTGAAGAATATTGCCCCAGGTCAGCCCGTTGATGGTCGAGCCGTTGTGGCGAAGCAGGAAGCCGCTCTGTGCGACGGCAGCTGCCTGCGCGTCGGAGAAGTTACGCGTGTTGGCGCCATCGGCATCGTCGAGCACGTGGTACAGGGCGGTGCCGTCCTGCCCGACCGTGACCTTGCCGAGGTCCTTGCTCTTGATGAACCAGCTGCTTTTGCGAACCGAGACGGCGTTGCTGCCGCTGCCATCGACGTTGGTTTGGCTCCAAGTGTTCGAGCTACCGCCGTTGATGCCGAGTTCGAGCGTGTAACCAGCCGACCAGCCGGGAACGATCTGCGCTTCACCGACAAAGCGGACACGCGATTGCTCAAGCTTGTTGGTGCCGACGTAGACGTTGCTCTCGGTACCGTCGTTCCAGTACATCACCTCTTCGTTGACCCAACCGGAAACCGTCAGCGAAACCTTGCGGTTACCCTTGCGGGCGGTGGTGGCTTCCAATTCGGCAACGCGCTCTTCGAGATCGGCGCAGCAATCGCCGCCCAAATCCGCCGCGGCCGCCGGTGTGGTCCCAGCGGCAGCCAACCCAAAGGCTGCCAGCAACGCCCAACGGCTGGCTGATAACTTGAAAACCGATTTCATCGGTGCCCCTCTATTTTACAGACCCCAGATCAGAACGGCGTACAATCCCCTGGTACGCCGGGCGTTTTCGCCCTTATGTCCTCAGGCGTTGAAACCATGTGGACAACTTGGATGTCTGCTAACCACGCTAATATAACAGATACGTGACAGAGGACCGTCACAAACGTTGCAATCGGGTCACAGCTGGGCCTTTGCGCGGTTTCTGTGTTTCAATGATCACACTTTCGGGGCCTAAAGCATGGCTGGACAACAGATTTTTGACGTTACTGTGATAGGCGCGGGCCCTGCCGGACTGATCGCCGCGGCGGCTTGCGCGCGATCCGGTCTCGATACGTTGCTGATAGGACCGCCAGCCAATTCCGAGGATCGGCGGACATCGGCCCTGTTTGGCGGTTCGATCGAGTTGCTCAAAAAACTCGACGTGTGGCCGGAGCTCAGGGACCGGTCCGAGCCAATCGGCGGCATTAGAATTGTAGATGGGAGCACAAGCCTCTTCAGAGCCCCGGAGGTGCTCTTTGAGGCGCGAGAAGCGGGCTTTGAGGCCTTCGGCTACAACATCCCGAATATGGCCCTGACGAAGGCTCTGGAGGCCGTCTGCGGCCCCTCAATGACCCGCGTACCGACTGGGGTCACGAGCGTCAAAATCGGTGCCGATGAGGTCGAACTGACGGTCGCGGGTGATGGCGTGTTTCATGCGCGGCTTGCCGTGGCGGCTGATGGGCGGGCGTCAGCTACGCGCGCCGCGGCGGGTATCGAGGTTTCGAGTTGGACCTATCCTCAATCGGCGATCATCACGATGTTTCACCACCAGCGTCGGCATCGGGACATCTCGACCGAGTTGCATCGACCCGCTGGCCCGTTGACCGTCGTGCCCGGGCCGGGACTAACGTCGCATCTGGTCTGGATCGACAGCCGTGAGGAAGTCGAGCGACTGATGGGGCTCGACGATGCGGCCTTCGGGCGTGAGCTTGGACAGGCGCTGCAAGGGTTGCTCGGCAGCCTTTCGAATTTCTCGCCGCGGCAATCGTTTCCGCTTTCCGGACAGACCGCGCGTTCGCTGGCAAAAAACCGGGTGGTGGTGGCGGGAGAAGCCGCGCACGTCATTCCGCCGATCGGCGCGCAGGGCCTCAATCTCAGTTGCCGGGATGCCGCCACGCTTGCCGAAATTGCCAGCGACGCCAAACGCAGCGGAGCGGACATTGGCGGCGAGGAGACGCTCAGCCGGTACGAAAGCGCGCGCAGGGCGGACATCGGGACGCGCGTTTTCGCGGTCGATCTGCTCAACCGGTCGCTGCTTTCCAGCTATATACCCGGCGTGAGCCTAGCGCGCGGACTTGGCCTGTTCGCGCTGGCGTCGAGCCCGGCGCTGCGATCACGCGTCATGCGCGAAGGCATCCTGCCTGCCGCTTCAAACCCGCTGATGATGAGCGCTGAGGAAATCTCGCCACCGAGGCTTGACGAGCAAACGCGCTGAAAGGCATCTCGCCTCAGCGTTCTTCGCGCAAGATAAGGAATCAAAGACCTGTCCTCGACTGAAGTTTCAAGGCTGCGGGATCTGCAGTTCAGACTGGAATACGTGCTTCTGCGCTTCATCGTCGGCATCGTACGTATCGTGCCGCTCGACACCGCGACCCACATATCGGCATGGTGCTGGCGCCGCCTCGCGCCGAAAATCAATCCGAAGCGCCATCAGCGCGCGCTCGCCAACCTGAAGATCGCGTTTCCGGAAAAATCCGAGTCAGAACGCGAAGCGATCGCATTCGCGCACTGGGAGAACCTCGGCCGTGTCATGGCCGAGACGATGCGGATCGATCAGATCATCGCCGAACCCTCGCGCCTCACCATCAAGAATCCCGAAGTGTTCAACCGCTATGCGAGCAAGCTCGGGCCGATCGTCGGCGCGTCTCTGCACATGGGCAATTGGGAGCTTGCGATCTGGCCGCTAACGCTGGCGGGCGCCAACCCCGCGTGCGTCTATCGCTCCGTCAACAATCCCTACATCGATCGATACATCCGCTATCAGCGACGCGATCTCTATCCCGGCGGCCTGTTCGGCCGCGGCCGGGTGGAAGGCGATCACGGCGAAAGCCAGAAGACGGCGCGGATCATCATGGATTACGTCCGCAACGGCGGCCGCCTCGGCGTCGTCTGCGATCTCTGGGACAGGACTGGCATGCCCGTTCCGTTCTTCGGCAAAGACGCGCGCACCGTCACGATCCCGGCGATGATCGCGCGGCGCGTCGGGGCACGGATCTGGATGAGCCGGTGCATGCGCGTCGGCAATGACAGCCGGTTCGAAATCGAGCTCAAGGAATTGCGAATTCCACGCACCGCCAATCAGGGCGACGACGTCAAATGGGCGACCGCAGAGATGACCCGCCAGTTCGAAGAGTGGGTGCGAGAGCTTCCCGAGCAATGGATGTGGTCGAACCGGCGCTGGAGCTGATTGTGCTCCAACTTTAAGTGCTTCGGAACAGCAAGGGCAGCGATTGCGTTTTCGGAGGTTGAACCTCGACGGAGCGCGGAATGAACGACGCCCTTACGTCCCTACGCCTGTTTGTCGTCGCGATGGGGCTTTTGCTGCCGACGCTTGCCCTCATCCCGCTTGGCAGCCTTTGGCTTTGGCAGCATGGCTATCTCGTCTACTGGGCGCTTGCCACGCTCGCATGTACGGCGGTTGCGTTCGTGTTCGAGCGGCAAACTCTTGGGCGTCCTGCTGCCGTGACACCCGAAGAGATGGTTCGGCCGAAAGTTGCAGCGCCGCCGACGAACCCGGATGTCATGATCGATTCAGATTCTGCGCGCGAGGAAGCGGAAGCCGCAGTTGAAGTCTTCGCGAACGATTCCAATTCGCGGACGATATCGACCTGGAACGATCTGTTGAATACAGGGCTGGAAACGGTCGAGATCGTCGCCAAGGTCTATCACCCCGCCGACAAGGATCCGATGCTGCACTTCACCGTGCCGGAGGCTTTGACGCTTGTCGAACAAGTCAGCGGCCGGCTGCGCCCCGTATTCGAAGGGACGATCCCGCTCGGCAGCAGGCTGACGGTCGCGCAGTTCGCAAAAGTCTATCGCTGGCGCGGCATCTACGACATCGCCGGGCGGGCATGGTCGGTATGGCGGGTTGCGCGTTTGGCCAATCCTGCCACGGCCGCGACTTACGAAATGCGGGAGCGATTATCAAAATCGCTGTTCCAATGGCTCAAGGGGACGATCTCAGGACGGCTCGTGCGTGCCTACATCAACGAGGTCGGCGCGGCGGCGATCGATCTCTACAGCGGCGAATTGAAGAAGGAAGCCGCAGCGCGGAAGTCGGAGTCGTGATCGGCAAACAAAAACGTCGAGAGATCGAAACGATGATCTCTCGACGGAGAAAAAATTCAGCGTTCGCGCGGGGCGTGTGTTTTTATGATTTCCAAAGCGCGCCGATGACGAAACCGACGCCAGCCGCCATCAACAGTGTGGTGATCGGCTGATCCTTGACGGATTTGTCGATCGCGCCCTTTACGTTGCCGGCAACTTCGCCGACCTGCTCGCGAGCCTGGCCCGCGATTTCCTGGGCGCGATCCGTTGCGTCATCGAACGACTGCTTGGCCTTACTTTTCAGGTCTTCAATGGTGCCCGACCCGTACTGGGATGCGGAAGATGAAGCCATTGGGGGGTACTCCGTTTGTTGCAACATCGAGGGTGCAACGCGAACGGAGACGGGATGGTTTCATGCAGGTTCGGCGAGCAATTTCCAAACGCCGTCTCCTAACCAGATTGGGGTTTGCGCGGGGCATAGCTTTGATAGCACGTCGCCTTGGATGGCCGCCTCCGCGGCCATGACGTCGAGGAGAGGGAACCCGCATGATCCAGCGTCATCCCGGCGAAGGCCGGGATCCAGCCAAGCCGGATACTTGAACGGATGCCCGCTGCGCGGGCACCTACCGCAAATCCGGAGGGACGGCTTCGGCGGCGAGTGCCGTTAATGCCTCGTCGAGGCCAAGCACGGTTTGATCCTGCGATCCAAGACGGCGAACGGAAACCTTCTTCTCTTCCGCCTCGCGTTTGCCGACGACGAGAATGACCGGCACCTTGGTCAGCGAGTGCTCGCGGACTTTCAGGTTGATCTTCTCGTTGCGAAGGTCCGTTTCGACGCGCAGTCCCAGCGCCTTCGCTTTCTCCGCAACTTCGACGGCGTAATCGTTCGCGTCCGAGACGATGGGCGCGACGACGATCTGCAGGGGCGCGAGCCATAACGGGAAATGCCCGGCGAAGTTCTCGATCAGAATGCCGGTGAAGCGTTCGAGCGAACCGAAGATCGCGCGGTGGATCATCACCGGCGTTTTCTTCTCCGACTTCTCGTCGATGTAGAACGCGCCGAGACGGCCCGCGAGATTGAAATCGACCTGCGTGGTGCCGCACTGCCAGTCGCGGCCGATGGCGTCGCGCAGGACGTATTCGAGCTTCGGACCGTAGAACGCGCCCTCACCCGGCTGGATCTCGGTCTTGATTTGATCGTTCGAGCGGCGCTTCACTTCTTCGAGCACGTCGCCCAGCGCCTTCTCGGCCTTGTCCCAAAGCTCATCCGAGCCGACGCGCTTTTCTGGGCGCAGCGACAGCTTGATGACGATGTTCTCGAAGCCGAAGTCCTTGTAGATCGAGAGCAGCAGATCGTTGATCTTGAGGCATTCCTCCATGATCTGGTGTTCGGTCAGGAAGATGTGCGCGTCGTCCTGCGTGAAGTGGCGCACGCGCAGCATGCCGTGCAATGCGCCCGACGGCTCATAGCGATGCACCTTGCCGAACTCGGCAATCCTCAGCGGCAGATCGCGATAACTCTTCAGGCCGTTCTTATAGATCTGGACGTGGCCGGGGCAGTTCATCGGCTTGCAGCAGAACACGCGCTCGTCCGGCAGGACGGTCGTGAACATGTTCTCACCGTAGTTCTCCCAGTGGCCCGAAAGCTCCCAGAAGTGCTTCTCCATCATGTCCGGGGTGTTGACCTCGGTGTAGCCCGCGCGCGCCTGCTGTCGGCGCATATAGGCGATGAGGGTCTGGAACAAGGTCCAGCCCTTCGGATGCCAGAACACAGAGCCCGGCGCTTCTTCCTGGAAATGGAAGAGATCCATCTCGCGGCCGAGCTTGCGATGATCGCGCTTCTCGGCTTCTTCGAGCTGATGCAGATAGGCTTTGAGTTCATCTTCGGTCGCGTAGGCCGTGCCGTAGATGCGCTGAAGCTGCGGCTTCGTTGAATCGCCGCGCCAGTAGGCGCCCGCGAACTTCATCAGCTTGAAAGCTTTGCCGACCTGACCGGTCGACGTCATGTGCGGGCCACGGCAGAGATCGAGCCACTCGCCCTGCTTGTAGATTTTGAGATCCTGGCCTTCCGGGATCGCGTCGACCAACTCGACCTTGAAGTACTCGCCCTTGTTCCGGAAGAACTCCTTCGCCTTGTCGCGCGACCAGACTTCCTTGGTGAAAGGCGCGTTCTTGGCGATGATCTCGCCCATGCGCTTTTCGATCTTCGGAATGTCCTCCGGCTCGAACGGCTGCTGCTTGGCGAAGTCATAGTAGAAGCCGTTGTCGATCACCGGGCCGATCGTCACCTGGGTGCCCGGCCAAATCGATTGCACGGCTTCGGCGAGCACGTGCGCGGCATCGTGCCGGATCAGCTCCAAAGCGACCGGGTCGGTGCGCGACACGAAGTTGATCGACGCATCGTGATTGATCGGATCGGCAAGATCAGCCAGCGCGCCGTTCAGCTGCATGGCGACGGTACGTTTCGCGAGTGAGGGAGAGATCGACTTGGCGATTTCGAGGCCCGTCGTTCCCTTAGCGATCTGGCGCTGTTTGCCGTCGGGGAACGTAATGGTGACGTCTGTCATCGTGGCCTCCTTTGCTCACTCGCCGCATACGAACGCGGCGTAAGACGATTTCGGTGGGCGTAATGGGGTGCAGGCGGCTCCGAGTCAAGCTCTGGTCGTTCGTCATCCTCGAACTTGCTCGCCCGACCGAAGACGACGGTCGCGAGCGCTTACCGCCAGCGGCCGTAGCGCCAGGGTTGGAACGGATGGTTGACGTTGCGAATATCCGGAACCGGGTCGACGCCGTGCGTGCCTCCGGGGCCGCAGCGGACGAAGCGGGACAGGGTCAGCCAGAAGCCGCGCCAAGCGCCGTTCAGTTCAATAGCCTGAAGGCCGTATTCCGAGCACGTCGGCCAATGCCGGCACTGGCTGCCGATCAACCATTTGAAAGTATGGCGGTAGATATGGATCGGCGCCTTGGTGAGCGTTTTGGTGAGCCTGGACGTCATGGCCCGGAACAAAACGCCTTCCAAGCGCCGATGCAAGACCGAAGCGATGCGCGGCTGTCTCCGGTCAGGGCGCCGCGGGCGTTTCAGGCGCGGGAGCCGGTGTCGCAGGCGGCGTCGCCTGCTGCGCGGCGGCCTTTGCCGCATCGAGATCTTTCTGAAGCGTCGCGATCTGGCCCTTGAGACTGTCGATCTCGCCGCGGAGAGCGTTGGCGGCGGATTCGGCGTCGCTCTTTGCCTTGTTGGCGACGTCGAACTCGGAGGTCAGTTTTTTGGCGGCGTCGCCAGCGGCCGCGAGCTTGGCCTGAAGACCTTCGTTGTCCTTCGTCAGACCGGCGACCTTGTTGTCGAGTTCGGAGACTTTGGCCATCGCCGTCGAGACATCGGCCTTGCCTTCATCAACCTGGCGCTGCGCATCGGCTACTGCCGACTTCAAGCGGTCGATCTCATCCTGGGAGGATTTCCTGACTTCCGCCGCGTCGTCGACGGCCTTCTGCAGGGACGCCACTTCGCCTCTGAGCGCCGTGAGTTCCCCTTCGGCGGACGATTTCTGTTGCCAGCCATACATCGCCAGCAACGCAAGTATCGCAATCGCGACCCATTTCAAGGCGCTGGTCGATGAGGCTGCACTGCTCGTGCGCGCGCCACTATCGTTATCCTGCGCTGACATCTGGCTCTCCTATTGTGCTCTAAAATCGGTTTTGTCCGGCCGCCGCGCACTCAGTCATCGCGCCGAATGCGCCTGCTTCTTTCTTCATTTTTGTGACTAACGAACCGAGCGCCGACAGTGTCTTCTACTCTCAGTTTTTCACAAACCAAAAGCCTTCCAGCAAGACGACGAACAAACAATTTCGCCGCGTTGTCGAAACAGCCCGCCGGATCGATCGAGGGTGTAGTCAGCGCGATATAGAGCACGGCGAACCCGTGTCCGTCGATTGGCGGAAGGGGCGACGCAGGCCTTTCCGCCGGAAAAAATTGCAGTCAAGGTTAGCGGGCGACCTGGAGCGCTTCGCCGTTACGGCCCTCGGCATCCTCGAGCGCTTTTTCGACGGCATCGAAGACGAGCAGGGTCGAGGCCTGGCGCGCTTTATAGTTCCGGACCGGCTCCAGGACCGCAAGGTCGGCCCAGCGCCCGGTCGGGGGCTGCCCGCCCTCCTTCAACATAGCGCGCATCTCGCGGCCGACTTGCCGAAGCTCGTCCGGCGTCGAGCCGATGATTTCGCGGGCCATAACGGAGGCGGATGCCTGGCCCAACAGGCAGGCCTTGACCGACTGGCCGAAGTCGCTCACCCGGCCGCCGTCAAGCTTGAGATCGACGGTCACGGTCGAGCCGCAGAGCTTGGAATGGCCGGTGGCGCTGCCGTCCGGATTGGGCAAACGGTCGGTATGTGAGATCGCCCCCGCGAGTTCGAGGATGCGCGTGTTGTAGATCTCATCGAGATTGGCCATAGGACCTTCGCGGTTCGTCGTCTGTCGAAACAGCCGTAATGACGGCGGGGTCCTTGCCACACCCCCTGCTGAAGCCGTTCCGGTCGCCGTATATAAGGCGCAAGGTCGGCGAATGCGAGATCCGCGTCACTCTTGACCTGAGCATTGAGACATCGAAGAGATTTCCCTGCGGGCCCACCAGCGGCGGTTCAAAGAGTTCAGGCGGAATGACAGAGACAATTGAGACAACGCGGTCGTTCAAGCCGAAATTCAGTCCGGAGGGGCTCATCCCCGCGATCGTCACGGATCAGCGGTCAGGCGATGTCCTGATGTTCGCCTACATGAACGAGACCGCTCTCAACGAAACGATCGCCACTGGTATCGCCCACTTCTGGAGCCGCTCGCGCGGCAAGCTGTGGAAGAAAGGCGAGGAAAGCGGCAATCTGCTCAAGGTCATAGAGCTGCGGACCGATTGCGACCAGGACGTCGTTTGGATCGCGGCCGAGGTTCAGGGCGACGGCGTCGCCTGCCACACCGGCGAGCGGTCCTGCTTCTATCGGCGGGTTGTAGAGCCTGCCGATGCAAAAAATGCGGTTCTTGAATTTGCCCCCCTCCCCGCTCCCAAAGTGCCGAAAGTCTGATCTTCAGCGCTTGAGGCGCGCGTTTCCGCTACCGCCATTCATTCCTTGCTTACCTGTTGGTAGCCAGACCTTAATCGGCCAGCGGTAGCCTGTGCGTTGTGCTGCCCGCAGTGGCAGCAGCAGAGGTGCGGTAACGGAGTGCCATCGTGCTTGGCCGGGCCGGCGTTAGAATCGGATTAGCACTCGGCGGCGGCGCGGCGCGCGGATGGGCGCACATCGGCGTTTTGAAAGCGCTTGAACGCCACGGCATCCGTCCCGACGTCATCGTCGGCACTTCCATCGGAGCGGTCGTCGGCGGTTGCTACGCGGCGGGCCATCTCGAAAATCTGGAGCGCTGGGCGCGCGAGCTGACTCCGAAACGCATCTTCGGCTACCTCGATTTCAATTTTGCCGGCACGGGGCTCATCACAGGTCAACGCCTGTGCGAAAGGCTCGAGCAGCATCTCGGCGACCGCAACATCGAAGATCTTCCGACGCGCTTTACGGCAGTGGCGACCGAGATCGGCACTGGGCATGAGCATTGGCTGTCGCGCGGCCGGCTGGTCGAAGCTGTTCGCGCTTCCTACGCGCTGCCCGGCGTGTTCAAGCCCGTGAAGGTCGGCGGACGCTGGCTGTTCGACGGCGCTCTCGTCAATCCGATCCCTGTTTCCGTCTGCCGGGCACTCGGCGCCCGCTTCGTCATCGCAGTCAATTTGAACTTCGACATTCTCGGGCGGGGCAGCGTGATTTCATCGCCCGATGCCATTCTGTCGGAGGCGGACGAGCAGTTGCGCGCCGCAGCGGCCGCGGAAAGCGAAGGCAAGACCGGCGTTCGAGGTCTGTTGCAGCGCCAGATCCTCGGCAAAGGCGACGGCGCTCCTGGCATTTCAACCGTGATGGTCGATGCGCTCAATATCGTGCAGGACAGGATCGCGCGCTCGCGTCTGGCCGGCGATCCCCCCGACGCGATGATTTCTCCGAGACTTCAGGACGTGGGCCTCTTCGACTTTCATCGTGCCCAAGAGTTGATCGAGCGAGGCATGCACGCCGTCGAGCGCCAACTCGACGACATGATCCGTGAGATCGAAACCTGCGATCCCCGGCGCTCTCGCGGAGATGTCGAGCGCACCTCCGCGATCGAGTTTCAGCCGGTCGCCAAATAACCGCGCATCGCGGTGACTTCGAGTTCGACCTCCGCGGTGTGGTGCTTGACGACGTCACCGATCGAGATGATGCCGACCAGGTTGCCATCTTCGATGACGGGCAGATGGCGGAAGCGGCCCTTCGTCATCGTTTCCATGATCTCGTCGAGCGTGCAGTCGCGCGAGCACGAGATGACGTCACGAGTCATTCCGTCCCTGGCGGACATCGAGAGGGCCTTCGCACCATGCTCGGCGACAAGACGGATGATATCGCGTTCCGAAATGATGCCGACGACCTTGCTGCCTTCGAGAATGATGATGGCGCCGATTTTACGACTGGCGAGACGTAGGGTTATCTCTTGAATCAAGTCATCGGGCGCCGCGGTCATGACGCTTCGCCCCTTGGACTTCAATATTTGTCCGATGATCATAAGCTTCGCTCCGTGCTCGGTTGGTTGCCGAACTGGAAGCACGACCGCGCGCCTGCGCGTCACCTATAGGCCGCAAGCTTGCCCGGTCTTCCGCCGGCATTCCGCTGCGTTTCTCACCCAAAAACGTTCCGCTCTAACGGCGGAATGACGGAAGGCTGAGGCAATTCTTACGGGATTGCAAGCTTTCATTCGAAATCTGCTGTAGGCGGCAGATCATTTTGCGTCGCACTCAAATCTGAACGGTCAAAAGCTCCGAATGCGAGGAGGCCAAACAGGTAACCACCGATGTGCGCTTCCCATGCGATCGTTCCGGTCTCGCCGAATTTTCCGAAGCCGACGATGGCGAGCAGGTTAATGGCGAGGAAGACAATCGAGGCCAAAACGATGCGGCTGTCGCGGAAGGCGCCCACGATCGAGACGGCAGGTATCGCGGATGGTTGATTGCGGAGCAGATAGCCCTCGCCGCGATCGATCGCGTTGAAGAGAAAGCGCATGACGCCGCCCATCATCGCCGAGACTGCGCCGGAGGCGCCGATCACCGGTGCCGCCAGACCCGGATTGAACAATAGGAACAGGAGTGCGCCCGCTATGCCTCCTGAAATTGAGAAGGCGAGGAAACGGAATCCTCCCATTCGGGAGCAGAGAACGGATCCGAACGCGAGGAGCCAAAGGCCGTTGAACGCTAAGTGCGTGGCATCGGCGTGAACCATCATGTGCGTGATGAACGAAGTTACTTCCGCGGTGCTGCCGCCTGGGATCTGGTCAGCCAGTCCTGAATAGCGCGCCGGTATGAAGGCGAGCGCCAGAACCCACCACGTGTACCGTTCCGGCGATAAAAGCGACAAAGCGAAATCGACGGCAATCAAGACGGCGAGCGTGCCCAGCACGGCGCCCGGGACGTTGAAAATCGGTTGGCGGCTCACGGTGACGTCCCACTTTAATGCGAGGAAGCGCGATTAGTCTGAACGCCCGTAGTTAACGGTTCGAACGACCTCGGGCAACACCACACAAGGCGGATAGCCGTTCCCTTCCCTTTGCTGGCACGAAGGATGCTCCTGTCGCGTATGAGGGGGCGGCCAAAGTCGCGGCATGCTCCGAAATGGGACGAGGGCGAACGTTAACGCAAGCTCTCATCTCGCGGAAATTCAGGGTCGTACGCGTGAGCATGCAGGAAGCCGTCAGCAGGTCGCTATATTCGTATTGGAACGCTTTGCGCGGCAGCCGTCCGGCGCCGAAGCGGTTCGAGATCGAACCGTCGCGGATCGCGAACAATCTTCCTGATGCATTCATTCTCGAGCGGATCGATGCCGGCAACGTTCGTTTTCGGCTTGCCGGTACGCGCATCGCCGAAGTGCTCGGGCTCGAGTTGCGCGGCAGAAATCTTTTCGAGCTGTTCGACGCCGAAGACCGCAGGACGCTGCAAGACCAAATGGATATTGTTGCGGCGCGCTGTGCCGTCGGCGTTTTTCAAATTGCCGCCAGCAGCGATGACGGCATGACGGCGGCATTCGAAATCCTGATCCTGCCTCTGACCCACACGCGCGATTCCGTCGAACGCTTTCTCGGGTCGGTCGCGCCGGTCGACAAGCCGGGCTGGCTCGGCAGCCTGCCGCTTACGAAGCGCAAGCTCATCCATCATGAGATCATCTGGCCGGACGGCTCGCCTGCATTCGCGGAGCATTCGACCCAAGCTCAAGTTCCGGTTCTGCATCGCCAGCGCGAGGCGCGCATCGTGCGATCGGCCAGGCGGCAGTTCCGCGTCTACGACGGCGGACTGAACCAGTTCGGCGACGATCGGTAATCCTCTCTTGATCTCCAGGTCCGCCATGCCGTCGCAGGCGAATTTGGTGCGTCGGTTAGAGCTTCATTAAGGACCGTCCCCGCATACTTAGCGCGGGTGTTTTTCGAGCCTTGACAATGCGGAGAGCGCCCACAGGACCACTTGTCGTCAGTAGTCTAAGGGGCGGTCATGGCCGCGCATGCGAGCATCATCCGGGACGTCCGGTATTCGGCCGATGCGGTCAACGCGGGCGAAATGCGCAAGCACCGCCGCCTGCCGGTTTCGATCGCCGGGCGCTTCATGCGCGCCGACCGCAGCGAATACACCTGCCGCTCGAAGGACGTTTCCGTCGGCGGGGCGGCTGTCATCAGCTCGATTACTCCTGAAGTCGGAGAACGGGTCGTCGTCTATTTCGATCACCTTGGGGGTTTCGAAGGCGTGGTCGCGCGCGCAACTCCAGATGGTTTCGCATTCGTTTACAAGATTACCGAGCACAAGCGCGAAAAACTCGCCGCGCAGATTATGTGGCTCATCAACAAGGATGATTTTCCCGCCGAGACCAGCCGCATCCATGAACGGATCGGAACTCGCGGGCGACGCACGACGTTGAGGGTCGAAGATGGCGTCATTATCGACGTCGAACTGCTCGATCTTTCAGCATCTGGTGCATCGATTGGCACGCCTGCCCGCCCGCCGATCGGCAGCTTCGTTGTCGCCGGGAAGACACGAGCCATCGTTCGGCGCCACCACGAACACGGAATTGGTCTGCAGTTTCTGTCGTTGCTTTCGCCAGAGGCGTTGCGCGACAGGTTCCTCTGAAAGTTATGCGTTGGTTGTGTGATGCCTCAAATTGCTCGCCGAGTTGCCAAAATCCTGAACTTAAATTTTTATGCAAATTTAGCAGGAATGCCGCGGCGGGTATTCATGCTAAAACCAGCTGTATCGCGTAGAGTATCGTACCGTGTTCGAGGGCGTTTCATGAAGTACGGTAGCGTAGCCATCTCGGTGGCGGTGTGGTTATTTGGTGCAGCGTTGCCGGCGGCGGCGCAACAGGTCGCAGTTGTCACTCCGGCGACCCGGGCACCGGAATTCATGCGTGTTTATGGCAGTTCGCAGCCTCCCTATGGCTTTGTTGCCTTCTGCGAGCGGATGCCTCAGGAGTGCATCGTCACCTCTTCGGATGACTCCCGGTTCCAGGCGACACCGCAGGCTCTGAGCGAGCTCGACGAGATCAACCGTTCGGTCAATCACGAGATCGAGCCTGCAACCGACATGGAAGTCTACGGTGTAGCGGAGTATTGGACGCTGCCCAAGACCCGTGGCGACTGCGAGGACTATGCGCTTCTCAAACGGCATCGCCTGATCGCACACGGATGGCCGTCGGGCGTGCTCCTGATGACGGTCGTTCGGGATGAGAAGAACGAAGGCCACGCCGTCCTCACCGCGCGGACCACGCAGGGCGACTTCATTCTCGACAACAAGGTCGACGTCGTACGGCTTTGGAACCAGACGCCTTATCACTACGTGATGCGGCAGTCGTACATGGATCCGAAGGTTTGGGTTTCGCTCGATCCGAATGACGCTTCCACGCCGTCGGCGTTGTCGGGTGTGCAGTCGGTCGATCCGGCCTCTCTGTTCGATCCGATGCCGAATTTTCCCTGAGCGATCGCAGCGGATAACCATCTAGATTTCGCAGGCCCGGCCCCCCTCCGTTCCCCAACGTGACCCGGACCTGTTCATAGCGGACCGCGTGCCCCCAGCGCCGGTCCGCTTTTTTGTGCGAACTTCGTTCCGGAGAGGACCAGAGAGCACCGGTCAGTCCTGTGGGACGAGACCCTTGGCGTAGCGCTTCCAGTTGGCAACATAACGCTTTGCGCCCCGTCCGAAGCGCTCGACTTCCTCATCGCTCAACTGGCGCACGATCTTGCCGGGCGATCCGAGCACCATTGAGCGGGCCGGAATTTCCTTGCCTTCCGGAACGAGCGCTCCGGCGCCGATCACGCATTCCTCGCCGATTTTGGCGCCGTTCATGATGATGCTGCCGATGCCGATCAGGCTTCGATTGCCGATTGTGCAGCCGTGCAGCATGGCCATGTGGCCGACCGTGCAATCCTCGCCGATCGTCAGGGGAAAGCCGGGGTCGGTATGCAAAACCGAGCCGTCCTGAACGTTGGAACGGGCGCCGATCGTGATCAGCTCGTTATCGCCGCGCAAAACCGCTCCGAACCAGACGCTCGCTTCCTCCTCCAGCTTCACTTTGCCGAGAAGGATGGCGTTCGGAGCCACCCAGAATGCGCCGCTCGGCGGCGTAGTGACGCTTTGTCCGTCGAGTTCGTAAAGAGGCATTGGCGCGGTCCGGCCTCAGACGCCTTCGAGATCCATGTCGAGGATCGCCATCTGGAACTGATAGGAGGTCTCGCCGTCATCAACTTCGCGATAGAGCGTGGCGATGAACTCTCCGTTGATGAAAACCTCGGCCATATCATCCTTTTTTGGCTGCGGTCTGACCTCGAGCGACGCCGCTCCCAGCGTTTTACGCAAATAGGTCTGCAGGCGAGCGAGCTCTTCCTTTTTCAATGTCTTTCTCCTGAACGATCTTAAAGTCCGCCGAAATCGTCGACCCAGCCCTGCTCCATCGAGCGGGCCGGTTCGGCACAGCCGGCGCTGCCGACGATCTTCGCGGGAATGCCGGCGACGGTGACGTTGGGGGGTACCTCCGAGAGGACAACGGAGCCGGCCGCAACGCGCGAGCAGGATCCGACCTTGATGTTCCCCAGGATCTTGGCACCCGCGCCGACCAGCACGTTATCGCCGATCTTAGGATGGCGGTCTCCGGTTTCTTTGCCGCTGCCACCAAGCGTCACGGCATGCAGGAACGAGCAGTTGTCCCCGACGACCGCCGTCTCGCCGACGACGAAGCCGGTGGCGTGATCGAGCATGATCCCTTTGCCGAAACGCGCGGCCGGGTGAATGTCGACGGCGAACATGCGCGAAGCCTGGCTTTGCAGGTAGAGCGCGAAGTCACGCCTACGGCTTTTCCAGAGCGCGTGCGCAAAACGATATGTGACCAGCGCATGGAAGCCTTTGAAGTAAAGCAGCGGGTCGAGAAAGCGGGTGCACGCCGGGTCGCGATCATAGACGGCCTGGAGATCGGCGCGAAAGATCGAGCCGAGCTCGGGCTGTTCGGTCAGAACGCTGGTGAACGTCTGCGAAATGAGGCCGGCATCGACGTCGGTATGATTGAGCCTTTGAGCCAGCCGGTGGCAGATGGCTTCCTCAAGATACTGATGACTGAGGATGGTGGCGAAGATGAAGCTGCCGAGCGCCGGTTCAGCCTTCATTGCGGCTTCGGCTTCAGTCCGGATCTGCGCCCAGATCGGGTCGACGATTTGGACCTTGGACGTCGCTGTTTTGGTGTTCGACACGTGCGGCCTCTGGCTCAAATCCGGTCCGTTTGCAATATGTTAGCGCAGGCGATTAACGTTGGAGCCGACTACGGTCAATCGGCCTTTCCCATAAACCTATACACTTTCTAACCGCCGCGTGCATCTGCCGCTCTGGGGGCGGTTTGCGGTGCCAACGATTGCCACTTAAATGGCCGCACCGACCGAGAGGATTCCCGTAATATGGCAGATGCCACTGACGTCACAAACCCGGCCCTGCGCTACGCCAAGGATGGGGCGATTGCGTGGATCACCGCCGACAATCCTGCCCGGATGAACGCGTTGACGGCCGCAATGTGGAAGGCCATCCCGGACGCCGTTTCGGAGGCGGTCGGCGATCCGGACGTTCGCGTCATCGTTCTCAGGGGCGCGGGAGACAAGGCTTTTTCCGCGGGCGCCGATATTTCGGAGTTCGAAAGCGTGCGCACCGGCGACGCTGCCAAAGTCTATGATGCGCTGAACGACGCGGCGTTCAATGCTTTAATTGGATGTCCGAAACCCACGATCGCCATGATTCACGGATTCTGCCTCGGCGGCGGACTTGGCATCGCGCTCTGCTGCGATATGCGCATTGCGGATGATGCCAGTCAGTTCGCCATCCCGGCAGCGAAGCTCGGCATTGGTTACAACGCGCGCTGGGTGCGGCCTATTCTGGCGGCCGTGCCCGCGGCGCGCGCAAAGGAACTGCTGTTCACTGGTCGTCGTTTCCGCTCTGCGGACGCCGAGGCCATGGGGCTCATTTCGCAGCTCGTCCCGAAAGATGCGCTGGAAGCGAGCGTAAGGGCGCTGGCGGAGGAGATCGCGGGCAACGCACCGCTGACGGTGGCGGCTGCGAAAAAAGTGATCGACGAACTCACGCGTCGTCCGGAAAATCCCGATATGGCAAAACTCGACGCGGCGATTGCGGCTTGTTTTGGAAGCGAGGATTACGCGGAAGGACGCCGGGCGTTTCTGGAAAAGCGAAAACCCATATTCAAGGGCAAATGATTTCGACCATGCGCATCGCGATTTTTGCAGCTCTCGGCGCGGCTTCGTTGGCCTTCACGGCGAGCCCGGAGGCGTTCGCGCGCGACGATGCCTTGCAGCACGCATGTTATTCTCCTGCCCTGCTCGCCGGCGTTCCGGGCGAAGAGAAGGTTTCGCGCGGCGTGCATACTTTCGATGCGTCGATCAAGATCGATGGTTTGCCGGCGGCCCAACCGGTGCCCGATGCACTGCGAGGATCGATCCGTCGCGTCGATGTTCCGAAAGGCGAGAAAGTCATCGCGCTGACGTTCGACCTGTGCGAGCAGCGCGGCGAGATCGCCGGCTATGACGGGCGCATTTTCGACTACCTGCGTCAGCAGGGCGTCAAGGCGACGTTCTTTGCCGGCGGTAAATGGATCGTCTCGCACCGCGCGCGTACCGAGCAACTGATGCTCGACCCGCTGTTCGAGATCGGCAACCATACCGAAACGCACGCGAACCTTCGACTTCTCAACGATGCCGCGATCCGGCAGCAGGTGCTCGCGCCCCAGAAGGCCTATCAGGATGCGCGCGCGGATCTGGCTTCAAAACAGTGCGTGGCATCCTCGGCGGAAGGACTGCGGGACGTTCCGCCGCTGCCAACGCTGTTCCGCTTCCCGTACGGGACCTGCAATGAAGCCTCGCTCAAGGCCGTCAACGACGCCGGGATGCTCGCGATCCAGTGGGACGTTGCGACCGGCGATCCCGATCCGCATGAAGCAGCCGAGCGCATCGCGGCGGCCATGGTCAACGAGGCCAAGCCCGGATCGATCATCGTCAACCACGCCAACGGGCGCGGCTGGCATACAGCCGACGCGCTGTTGATCGCGATCCCCAAACTCAAAGCCAAGGGCTTCAAGTTCGTCACGGTCAGCGAACTGATGGCGATGGGAAAGCCGGTGATCAAATCGGAGTGCTATGATCGCAAGCCCGGCGACGTCAATCGCTACGACTTCCTGTGGGCGCTGCAGAAGCCTTTGAACACCAATGCCAAGCCCGGCGCCAAAGTCGCTTTTTCGCCGGCCTCGGGTTCGAAAGCTGCCGGCAAGAAGAAGCCGAAAGCAGCCGTTCGCGCGACCTCTCCTGCCGTAAACTGACATGCCGGCCGAGATCCGCTTCCAGCCGATGACGAGCGCGAGCGCGGAAGTGCTCGGGACGGCGTTCGCCGCCATCGATCCATGGGTGCATTACGGCTATACGGCGGAAGCGCTCTCGACGTTTTTGCTTAGCAGCGAAGATGGTGCCCGGCATTTCGAAATCATCGTCGATGACGAGATCGCGGGAGCAATCTGCATCCGGAAGAACTGGCTGCGAGGACCGTACCTGCAGTTTTTGGGCGTGGTGCCCGGAATGCAGAAGAGAGGGGCTGGCAGCGCAGCGCTGGTGTGGTTCGAAGCGCAGGCCCGCAAAGATCGGGCACGGAATATCTGGGTCGTCGCGACCGAATTCAACGTCGGCGCGCTCACCTTCTATGAACGCTTCGGCTTCGTTCGGATCGCGACCCTCGACGGCCTGGTTTCCGACGGAACGGCCGAAATACTTTTGAGAAAACGGCTAATAAATAATTGAGCCGGAATTATCCGCATACGTTGCATGGGCCGCCTTTGAGATCGGAATTGCAACTCGCGGCCGATTTCGAACACAGACAACCGCTTCGAATTGGCAGCCGGAATAGAAGCAAGCAATTTTTTTTGGGATTATTTTTGTGCGCTGCATTGGCCTAAGCTAAGCTTGGCGGCGGCATTTGAGCTTTATTAATCAACCCCAGCCGGCGCGCGCCCTGTACTCAAAACATCAGCTTTTCGCGCGATTTTCACATCATGGCGTTGGAGCCTGAGGGAACCCGCCCCGGTGCATCCCGTTTGAGAATTTGGCGCCGCGAACGAATTAGGGATTTCGAGCGCACGAAACGCCCTGCGATGCAAAATGCTTTTTTCTTGTCAGCGCGGTGGGGCGCTCAGTAGCTTTCGGCCGCGCTTCGACGAGGGAAGTGTGGCGAATTCTGAAGCATCTCGGCCTCGGAGGTGTGGCATGGGTCTGCAAGGCAGCTTTAACATTCTTGCGGTATTATTGTCGTTTGGATTCGTGATTTTGGTCGTGCTCGGGACCTAATGAGAGCGACCGTCCGGAGGAGATGCCTGAAACAGTAATCCCACGCACGATGCTTCAAGGAGCCAACGAGACGGGGGACTATTTCTGGGATGTCTGGCGCGAGCCAAACGACCATACGGCGCGGCTTCAGATGAAGACCGCGCCGATTTTTTTGCACGACTGTTCCCAAATTACTCAAGCAGCGGCGTCGACGGAACTTGTCCGTTCGTAGTTCAAGACCGGCGCCAGCCAGCGTTCGGCTTCTTCGACCGTCCAACCTTTACGTGCCGCATAGTCCTCGACCTGATCGCGCTCGACCTTGCCGACGCCGAAGTAGTGGCTGGCGGGGTTTGCGAAATAGAGGCCCGAGACGGATGCGCCCGGCCACATGGCGTAGCTCTCGGTGAGCTTGATGCCGGCGGCTTTCTCGACGTCCATCAACTTCCAGAGCGTGGCCTTTTCGGTGTGATCGGGCTGAGCAGGATAGCCGGGTGCGGGACGGATGCCCTTGTACTTTTCGAGGATCAGATCTTCGTTCGATAAATTCTCGCCCTTGGCATAGCCCCACAGCTCCCGGCGGACTTTTGCGTGCATTGCTTCCGCGAACGCTTCGGCAAGACGATCGCACAGAGCCTTCGCCATGATGCGCGTGTAATCATCGGTTTTCTTTACATGGCGCTCGATGGCTTCCTCTTCGCCAAGTCCGGCGGTCACGGCAAAGCCGCCAATGTAATCGGCGATGCCCGTCTCCTTCGGCGCGATGAAATCGGCGAGTGCGGTGTGGGCGCGATTGCGGGAAGGATCGCGCGCGATCTGCTGGCGAAGGGTATGGAGCGTCGCGAGCTCAGCGGTGCGGGCCTCATCCTTGAAAAGCTTGATGTCGTCGCCGACGCTGTTCGCCGGCCAGAAACCGACGACGGCGGAAGCTGCGAACCACTTCTCCGCAACGATGCGCTTCAGCAGCGCCTGGGCATCATCGAACAGCTTCTTGGCTTCCGATCCAACCTTATTGTCGGTCAGGATCTGCGGATAGCGGCCGGCGAGTTCCCAGGTCTGGAAGAAAGGAGTCCAATCGATGTAGGGCACGAGCGAGGCAAGATCGTAATTGGCAAACGCCCGAGCGCCGAGGAAACTCGGCTTGACGGGCGTGAAGGCCCGCCAATCGATGGCGAACTTGTTGTCGCGAGCCGACTTGACGGTGATGCGCTGCTTGCGCGCTTCGTTTGCGAGATGCGCGTCGCGAACTTTTGTGTATTCCGATCTGATGTTCTGGACGAAAGGAGCCTTCTCCGTTTCCGACAGCAGGTTCGACACGACGCCGACCGCGCGGCTGGCGTCGAGCACGTAGACCGCCTGCCCGGAATGATAGTTCGGATTGATCTTAACCGCCGTGTGGACCTTGCTCGTCGTCGCGCCGCCGATCAGGAGCGGCACGGAGAAGCCTTCGCGCTCCATCTCGGCCGCGACGAAGCACATCTCGTCGAGCGAGGGCGTGATGAGCCCCGAGAGGCCGATCATGTCGACCTTCTCTTTCTTCGCGGTTTCAAGGATCTTGGCGGCTGGCACCATGACGCCGAGGTCGATCACCTCGTAGTTGTTGCACTGAAGCACGACGCCGACGATATTCTTGCCGATGTCGTGAACGTCGCCCTTGACCGTCGCCATCAGGATCTTGCCGGCAGCCGGCATCGCTTCGAGGCCGGACGCCTTTTTTTCCTCTTCGAGGAACGGTTGCAGATAAGCGACGGCCTGCTTCATGACGCGCGCCGACTTCACGACCTGCGGCAGGAACATCTTACCCGCGCCGAAAAGATCGCCGACGACGTTCATGCCAGCCATCAGCGGCCCTTCGATGACGTGCAACGGCTTTTCAGCCTTGGCGCGGGCTTCTTCGGTGTCGATCTCGATGAAGTCGGTAATGCCGTGGACGAGCGCGTGCGTCAGGCGGGCTTCGACCGGAGCCTCACGCCATGACAAGTCTTTTTCTTTCGCCTTCGCGCCGGTGCCGTCGCCTTTGAACTTTGGTGCCGCTTCAAGCAGACGATCGGTGGCGTCCGGGCGGCGGTTGAGGATCACGTCCTCGCAAAGCTCGCGGAGTTCGGCGGGAATGTCGTCGTAGACAGTCAGCTGCCCGGCATTGACGATGCCCATGTCCATGCCGGCCTGAATGGCATAGTACAAGAACACCGAGTGCATGGCCTGGCGCACCGGCTCATTGCCCCGAAATGCGAACGACAGGTTGGAGACGCCGCCGGAAATGTGCGTCAGCGGCATCTTTTCCTTGATCTGCCGCGCCGCCTCGATGAAGGCGATGCCGTAACCGTTGTGCTCTTCGATGCCGGTCGCAACGGCGAAGATGTTGGGATCGAAGATGATGTCTTCCGGAGGGAAGCCGACCTTCTCGGTCAAAATCTTGTAGGCGCGTTGGCAAATCGAGACCTTGCGCTCGATGGTGTCGGCCTGCCCTGCTTCATCGAATGCCATGACGACGACGGCGGCGCCATAACGGAGCACCTTGCGCGCGTGTTCGAGAAACGGCCCCTCGCCTTCCTTGAGCGAGATCGAGTTGACGATGGGCTTGCCTTGAACGCACTTGAGCCCGGCTTCGATGACGCTCCATTTCGAGCTGTCGATCATGACCGGCACGCGGCTGATGTCGGGCTCGGAGGCGATCAGGTTCAGGAACGTCGACATGGCCTTTTCGGAATCGAGCAGGCCCTCGTCCATGTTGACGTCGATGATCTGGGCGCCGGCTTCGACCTGCTGACGCGCGACCGCAAGCGCGCCGGCATAGTCGTTCTGTTCGATCAGCTTGCGGAATTTCGCGGAGCCGGTGACGTTCGTGCGCTCTCCGACGTTGATGAAGGACTGGGCTGCATTGGCTGTTGTCATGTTTTCATTTATCCGTGAACGAACGGTTCGAGGCCGGAGAGGCGGAGGCGCGGTTCGGTTTTGGTGATCGCGCGCGGTTTGTAGCCTTTTGCATGGCTCGCGATGTGGGCGATGTGATCGGGCGTCGAGCCGCAGCAGCCGCCGACGACGTTGATCAGGCCGTCCGCCAGCCACGGCTCGATCTTGCAGGCCATGTCATGCGGGTTTTCGTCGTATTCGCCCATCGCGTTCGGCAGGCCGGCGTTCGGGTATGCGGAAATTCTGACATCGGCAACATGCGATAGCTCGGCGATGTAGGGACGCATCAGCTCCGCACCGAGTGCGCAATTCAAGCCGATGGAGAACGGCCGCAGGTGGCGCATCGAATACCAGAACGCCTCCGCAGTCTGGCCGGAAAGCGTGCGGCCGGAACGGTCGGTGATGGTGCCCGAAATCATGATCGGCAGTTCGAGGTCTTTCTCCTCGAAGACTTCGAGCGTGGCAAAGCCGGCAGCCTTGGCGTTCAAGGTGTCGAAGATCGTCTCGATCAGAATGATATCGGAACCGCCGTCGATGAGCCCCCGCACCTGCTCCTTATACGCGTCGCGCAGATCGTCGAAGTTGACATTGCGATAGCCCGGATTGTTGACGTCGGGCGAGATCGATGCGGTGCGGTTCGTCGGGCCGACGGCGCCGGCGACGAAGCGCGGCCTTTCCGGCGTCTTCTTGGTCCACTCGTCGGCCGCACGGCGCGCGAGCTTCGCCGCCTCGAGGTTGATCTCGTAGGCGAGGTCTTCCATGTGATAATCGGCGAGCGAGATGCGCTGCGCGTTGAACGTGTTCGTCTCGATGATATCGGCGTGCGCGCGCAAATATTTGCCGTGGATCTCTTCGATGATCTCGGGCTGCGTCAGGACGAGCAGATCGTTGTTGCCCTTGATGTCTTTCGAGTGATCCTGAAAGCGCTCGCCGCGATAATGGTTTTCGCCCAGCTTGTACTGCTGGATCATCGTGCCCATCGCGCCGTCGATGATGAGAATGCGTTCGCTTGCGGCCTTTTCCAGCGCGGCCCAGCTTGGTTTCCGTCTCATAGCACACCTCGAATTTTTATGATGGCCTAGGCCGCGTTGGCGTTCGCCGCTCTTCCAGGACGCAAGCCCAGCAGATGGCAGATCGCATAAACGAGGTCGGCGCGGTTCAAAGTGTAGAAGTGGAATTTCTTGATGCCCTCGTCGACGAGGTCCATCACCTGCTCGGTCGCGACGGCGGCGGCCACGAGATGCGATGTGCCGCTATCGGCTTCGAGGCCCTCGAAGCGCCGCGCGAGCCACGACGGCACACTGGCCCCGGCGCGCTTGGCGAAGCCAGCGACCTGCTTGAAATTATGGATCGGGACGATGCCCGGCGAGATCGGGACCCAGATGCCGGCGGCGCGGACGCGTTCGAGATAGCGAAGGAAATGCGCATTATCGAAGCCGAACTGCGTGATGATGCGATCGGCACCGGCGTCGACTTTGGCCTTGAGGTTGTCGAGATCGGCTTCGACCGACACACTTTCCGGATGCTTCTCTGGATAGCCCGCTACCGATATCTCGAAATCGCCGATGCGCTTCAGACCTGACACGAGATCGGCGGCGTTCTGATAGCCATTGGGATGGGGTTCGTACTTGGCGCCGGTTCCCTGGGCGGGGTCGCCGCGAAGGGCGACGATGTGGCGAACGCCTTCGTTCCAGTATTGGCGCGCGACCGCGTTGACTTCGTCTTTCGTGGCATCGACGCAAGTCAAATGCGCTGCGGGCTTCAGATCGGTTTCTTTGAGGAGCCGCGTCACGGTCGCGTGCGTGCGCTCGCGCGTAGAGCCGCCCGCACCATAGGTGACGGAGACGAATTCAGGCTTCAATGGCTCAAGGCGCGAAATCGCCGACCAGAGCGTCTCTTCCATCTTCTCCGTCTTCGGCGGAAAAAATTCGAAGCTCGCAATGATATCGCCCGAGCCGAGCAGCTTGCTCTTTCGTTCGTTGTTCTGCGCCATCAACGGGCTCCCTCGCGCGCCTCTTCCTTGGGTAGGCTTATTTTTGTAATCGGCATCTGCGTCGCGGGACGTTCCGCAAGCCAGATCGTGACCGTCAGCATGTCGTCGCGGCTTCCGGCTTTCGGCGCCAGATCCTCGACCGCGCGCAAGGCGAGGCCTGCGTCTTGCAGCCAGCCTGCGACCTGATCGTGCGGAAAGCCCAAACGCTCATGCGCCTCGCGCGTGCGGAGAAATTCCAGTCCGTGCGGAGCGAAATCGACGATCAGCAGCCTGCCGCCCGGAGCCAGAACGCGAGCGGCTTCGCGGATGGCGAGCGCGGGATCCGACAGGAAGTGCAGAACCTGATGCATGACGACGGCATCGGCCTGACCGTCGGCGAGCGACAGAGAATAGATATCGCCGTGCCTGACCTGAGCCTTGGTGCAGCCCTTGGACTTCAAATTGGCGCGGGCGAAGGTCAGCATCGTCTGATTGACGTCAAGGCCAAGACCGCGTTCGAAGCGGTCGGCGAAAAGTTCGAGCGTGCGTCCGGTGCCGGTGCCGAGATCGACAAAGAATTCGAACGAGCGGTCGCCGAGGGCGCGCCGCATCGCTGCTTCAACGTCCTTCTCAGCGATGTGCAGCGTACGGATGCGGTCCCAGTCGGCGGCATGCTCTTCGAAGAAGGATTGGGCGACGGACTCGCGTTCGCGCTTCAGGGCCTCGGCGCGTTCGCGGTCGCGACGGACGGAGGCTTCGGAAGGATCGACATCGGCGACGAGGCGTAAAGCCAAGCGGCCCCCGGCTTGGCGGTCGGAGATGTGGAAGTAGACCCAGCTGCCGTCGCGAAAGCGCTCGATCAGTCCGGCTTCGCAAAGGAGCTTCAGATGACGGCTGATGCGCGGCTGGCTCTGCCCCAGAATGAGGGTCAGATCCTTGACGTTCAATTCGCCGCCGGCCAGCAGCAGAAGGATGCGCAGGCGCGTGGGTTCAGCAGCCGCCTTAAGGGCCGCGACGAGATCTGCCGTGCGCATCTGCTCGATATTCGACATGCGCGGTAAGATATAAAGATATGTTTATATGTCAAGGGCGATCGTCGTTTATACCTTTCCTCTTCCTAATCCGGGCTTAACCGCCTTTTAGCGATATTTACCATAAGTTGTTCGCCTCTCTTCGCGCGGGGGTCGAGCGGCGGCATGCAGCGTCATGATTTTGAAGTCGTTGAATTTTCAGGTGACCCCGGCAGCTTGCCGATAACCATAAGGCAGACCAACTCGAAGCTCGCGAAAATCCCGGGACTGGTTCTGATGACCGCCCTGGCAGCGCTGATCGTGCTGCCGCAGCTCGGTTTTGCCGTCTACGCGCTCACTTCCGCCGACGTACGCGGCGCGTTGGCATCGCATCCGATGGTCGCGGTCGAACTGGCGCTGGCATTGGTGTTCTGGGTCGGTCTCATCATCTGGCCGCTTCGCAACATCCTGATCGCGTTGATTTCGGATCGCTTGATCGATATCCGCGACGGTCAGATCAAAGTCGTCGACCGGACGCCGTTTTCCGCGGCGCTCTGGCAGTCGCCGCTGGCGAGCTTCGAAGGCGTCGCGCTGCATACCCGGACGTCGCTTTCGGGCGTCCGGCAGGAAGCTGTCCTGGTTCATCCGGATAAAAATCGCAGCGTCATTCTGATGACGGCCGACCGGATCAGCGGACAGGAATTCGACAGGATTTGCCAGCTGTTAAGTCTGCCGGTGGTTCCAGCCGGCCGGCTTTACGTTTGGGCCAGCGGCCCAGGTGCCGTCAAAATGCTGTGGCCGCGTAGCCATTCGGCATCGTTTTGACGTGATTGTTGCTTCTCTTGCGTGACGAGAGACTTGTTTCGATTGGGTTGCGGTAGCAGAATCGGCATCGCCGTCTGTTGCCACGGGATTGACTAGGGGACGAAGAATGCGAGGGTTCGACATGGGGTGGGCTGCTTCGCCGCGAATTCACTCCGCCGGCTGGCTGGTGATGCTGTTTGCGTGCTTGGCCGGATTTTCCGCGAGCGACGCGCGGGCCGAAAGCCCTGCGGTCTACATGCAGCGCGTGCAGAACGAGTTGATGTATGCCCAGCGCCAGGGCGGTGTTTCGGCTTACGCCAACGTGCTTCGCCGTCATATGGACGTGCAGAACATCGGCTTGACGGCGCTCGGACCGCACGCACGGACGCTGCCGAAGGCGGATCGCCCGGCCTATTACAATGGCATGATCAACTTCATCGCGAAGTACGCCGCCACGCAGGGACCGAAGTACGTCGTGACGAGCGCGGTCGTCACCGGCCAGGGCGCGGGTGATGCGGGCGGCACGAATGTCGATAGCCACATCACGCTGTCGGACGGCTCGGGCTACGACATTCGCTGGCTCGTGATGAAGACCAAGGAAGGCTACAAGGTCCGCGACGCCCAGGTGGTCGGCTTCTGGATGACATCGTTCCTCGATGATCTGTTCCAGAACTACATCACCGAGAACGGCAACAACCCGCGAGCCCTCGTGCTGGCTCTGAGCCGCTAGGCAGATCAATCTCCGCTGAATTGCCCGGCGTCTCTTGGTGCCGGGCCGTGTTCGTTGTCTGTACGCCGCTCGTTGCGCCGACGCCTTGACGTCGGGGACCAACCGCCCAAATTACGTCCAGCTTTGCATCGACAAAGCGCCGCACCCCTGCAAGGTTGCAGAGCACAGGGGAGCAATATGCCTGCATAGGTTCTATATGCGTGCGGGTGAGGTCTTGGGTGGGGATGGAGTGGGGTATGATGTTTTCTAAATGGCGTTTTGTATCGGGCTTGGCGTTCGTCGCCGTTCTGGCGTGCGCGTGGTCGCTGCAAACACGGCCGGTTGCGAGCCAGGAGCAAGAACAGCAGCAGGCTCCGGCCGCCGAGGGCACCGAGGCCCCATCCGATCAAGCCGCTCCTGCAGCCGAGCCCAGCCCCGATGGGTCTACCGCAGCGCCAGCCGCCGAGCCGGCACCCGAGAGCGGGACCACAGAAGCGCCGCCTGCGGGCGATGCTGCAGCTCCGCCCGCCGATAACGGCGGTGCTGCCGATGTCGCCCCGGCCCAGCCGGAACAGCCGGCGGCCGAGGCTCCTCCCGCCGCCGCGCCTGCGGAGGGTGGCGGTGCGATCAGCGCCAGCCAAGTGCAGATCGGCGCGGCCGTGTTCGGGGCCGACGGCGCGAAGATCGGCGAGATCAACGGCATCAAAGCCGATGATGCCGGTCATATTCAGGAAATCCTGGTGACGGACGGTGTTCCTGCCGGCATCAACGCCAAGGTCTTCGAGATCACCGCCGACAAGATCACCAGCGTGACCGACGGCGTGAAATTGTCGCTCAGCGCCGAAGAGGCGAAAAAGTTGCCGATCATCGACAACAGCAACGGCTGAAATTTAGCCGTGCGACGTCGCTCTTCCTGCGGATGAATGAGATGCTCGGGCTCATCCCGGGCATCCATCCGCCAATGCCATTGCCGAAAGATCGATCCTCGGCATGACGCCGAGGATGACACGATGAGAAACGTTACCGCTCGAAGCGCTTGAACTTGATGCGATGGGGTTCGACGGCCTCGTCGCCCAGCCGGCGCTTCTTGTCTTCCTCGTAGTCGGCGAAGTTGCCTTCGAACCATTCGACGTGGCTGTCGCCCTCGAAGGCGAGAATGTGCGTCGCAAGACGATCAAGGAAAAAGCGATCGTGCGAGATCACCACGGCGCAGCCAGGAAAATCTTCGAGCGCCGCTTCGAGCGCGCCGAGCGTCTCGGTATCGAGGTCGTTCGTCGGCTCGTCGAGCAGCAGCAGGTTGCCGCCTTCCTTCAAGAGCTTCGCAAGATGCACGCGGTTGCGTTCGCCGCCGGACAGCATGCCGACTTTCTTCTGCTGGTCGGCGCCCTTGAAGTTGAACCAGCCGCAATAGGCGCGGCTCGGAACTTCCTTCTTGCCGCCCAGAAGCATCTGATCGAGGCCGCCCGAGATTTCCTCCCAGACGGTCTTCTTGTCGTCCAAGTGCGCGCGCGATTGGTCGACGTAGGCGATCTTGACGGTTTCGCCTAAGCGGATCGAACCCTTGTCGGGCTTCTCGACACCAGTCAGCATCTTGAACAGCGTCGTCTTACCGGCACCGTTCGGACCGATGACGCCGACGATGCCGCCGGGCGGAAGCTTGAAGGAAAGGCCGTCGATCAGCAGGCGGTCGCCGAAGCCTTTCGTCAGATCGTCGGCCTCGATCACGACGCCGCCGAGGCGCGGACCAGTCGCGATCTGGATGGAGGCGCGACCATTTTCCTCACGACCGGCTTCATCCGCCAGCTTTTCGTAAGCGGTAATACGCGCCTTCGACTTGGCCTGACGCGCCTTCGGCGAAGACCGTATCCATTCGAGTTCGCGCGACAGAGCCTTCTGCTTGCTCTCTTCCTGCGCCTTCTCGGTCGCCTCGCGCTTGGCCTTCTGTTCGAGCCAGCCGGAATAATTGCCCTTCCACGGCACGCCCTGCCCGCGGTCGAGTTCGAGCGTCCATTCGGTGATGTTGTCGAGGAAGTAGCGATCGTGGGTGACCAGGATCACGCAGCCCGAGTATTCCTTCAGATAGCGTTCGAGCCACGCGACGCTTTCAGCATCGAGATGGTTGGTCGGCTCGTCGAGCAGCAGGATGTCGGGCTTCGACAGCAGAAGCTTGGTCAGCGCCACGCGGCGCTTCTCGCCGCCCGACAGCTTCGTGACGTCGGCGTCGCCCGGCGGCGAGCGAAGTGCATCGAGCGCCTGCTCGACCTGCGCGTCGAGGTCCCAAAGATTTTGCGCGTCGATCTGATCCTGCAGCGCTGTCATCTCGTCGGCAGTTTCTTCGGAGTAGTTCGCCGCGATTTCATTATAGCGGTCGAGGATTGCTTTCTTCTCCGCCACACCTTCCATCGCGTTGCCGAGCACATCCTTCTCAGGATCGAGTTCCGGCTCCTGCGGCAGATAGCCGACCTTGATACCGTCCGCCGCCCAGGCTTCACCGATGAAGTCGTCGATGCGGCCGGCCATGATTTTCAGAAGCGTCGATTTGCCGGCGCCGTTGAGGCCCACGACGCCGATCTTGGCGCCCGGCAAAAATGAAAGCGAAATGTCCTTCAGCACCTGCTTCCCGCCCGGGTAGGTCTTGGAAAGTTTGTGCATATGGTAGACGTACTGATGTGCTGCCATTAGCGGCGCCTCTATGTCTTGAAGCTCAAGGGGTTTGAGCGGCCTTCTAGCCGATTGCGGCGGCCAGCTCAATTATCTCGTTCCACCGTTGCGCGAGGTGTCGCGGGCGGCCTTGGCCGGTATATAGGAAGGATTCGCGGAGAAAGGACCGGCATGTCGGATCAAAGCACCGAAAACGGCAAGGCAACCAAGCCGAAGTTGGCCTGTGCGCTAACGGGAAAGGAACTTTCGCGCAGCAACCTCGTCAGCCTCGCGGCCGTCATGCCTTTGCTTGTGGAGCGCATCCGCAAGGATTATCCGGACCTCAAGGACGACGCATACGTCGCACGCAAAGAGCTAGACCGTTATCGCTCGCTTTATGTGATGGAGCTGCTGCGGGCGGAGTCGGGCGATCTCAGCGAGATCGAAGCGCAGGTGGCGCGCAGTCTCGCAACGCACGAGACGCTTTCGGAGAACGTCGAAGACGAGTTCGGCGCAGACCGCACGATCGGAGAGCGCCTCTCGGACATATTGGCGGAATTCGGCGGGAGCTGGAGCTTCCTCATCGTGTTCTCCGGCTTTCTCGCGGTCTGGATGCTCTACAATTCCTACAAGGCAGGATCGGCGTTCGATCCCTATCCCTATATCCTGCTCAACTTGATCCTTTCGACGATCGCCGCGGTGCAGGCGCCGATCATCATGATGAGCCAGAAGCGGCAGGAAGCCAAAGATCGGCTTCGCTCGCTCAACGACTATCGCGTCAATCTCAAAGCGGAGCTTGAGATCCGCCACCTGCACGAAAAGATCGATCACCTCATCAACAAGCAATGGCAGCGGCTGGCGGAGATCCAGGAACTGCAGCTCGAAAAAATCATGGAGCGGAAGAAGTAAACTCCGCTATCGGCGCGACGCGTTTATGAGGCCCGGCAAAAGCCCGGCACGTTTCTGCCAGCGTTTGCGAATTTCATCGGCGATCGTCTCAGCGGCGTGGAGCGGCTTATAGGTCCACGTCGGCAGCGGCTCGCCCGGCGGCGGCAAAGGTCGCGTCGCACCATAGGCTGCGAGAGCCGCATGGAAGCGGTCGAATTTCGCGCTGCCTCCGGTCGGTGAGAAAATGAAGATCGGTTTTCCTGTCGCCGCGGCTTCGCAGGCCATACTGACGCTGTCGGCCGTGATTACGAAGGCATCGGCGTGGGCGAGAAAATCGGGATAGGGATTGGCCCCGCCACCGCTCCAAAAGATCGCGGGCTTGCCGGCGATTGAGTCTTGCAGCCGGGCGGCGACGTCACTGGGCGTCCGGCGCGACGTCGTGATCATCAGCCCTGCGCCGGTATCGGCCAGCGCGCGCAATGCCTGGACCAGTCGATCCTCATCCTCCGGCGTGTAGCGGTAGTCGCCGTTCGGACCGCCGATCAGGCAGGCGATGCGCGGCTGAGGCAGCGCTGCGATGTCGGGCGGCATGGTCGCTCTCAACGCTTCGATGCGCTCGGCTGAAAACCGGTGCGGCGCCGTGAGCGTCGTGATGACGTTGGGTCCACGGCGGCGATCGTGCTCCGGCACCCAGATGAGATCGGCGCTATTCGGGCCGGTCTTCGGGTCCATCAGCACGACCGTATAGGTCTGAACGCCTGCGCGGCGCCTGAGCGCGCGGATATAGGGAATGGTCGTCCGCCCCGTCGCGAATGCAAATGCCGGCCACGGGGGCCCGAGCGGGCCGCCCGCTTTTCCCATGCCTTCACCAGGTGGCAGCGGGCCCCACGGCGCCGCCAGCTTGTATATGCCCGTCAAATTTACGCGCTTGATAACGGGGGAAAGGCCGAGCGCCTCGACGACGCCCAGACACTGCGCTTCATGCCCGGCCTTGCCATCCGAAAAGACCCAGGCCGTGCGGCCTTCAAGAGCGGATGGATGCGCGTCGGGCGGGGGCATATCGGGCGAACTTCCGGTTGCATGGGCGGCAAGGCCGGAAAGGCGCGGCCAAGCGTGTTGAAAGAAATTTGCGAAACTTTATCCGCTCGATGACATTGCTGATATTACTCTAAGCTCCCTGCGACGGCGCGGTCCATGGCAATAGAACTCGACGAAACAGATTGGCGGATTTTGCGCGAGCTGCAAGCCGACGGGCGCATCACCAATATTGCTCTTGCCAATCGTATCGGGCTTTCGGCCCCCCCGTGCCTCCGCCGTGTCCGGGCACTCGAAGAAGCAGGCCTCATCACTCGTTATACCGCGCTCGTCGATGAAGTCAGGCTCGGCTATGCGCTGACGGCGTTCGCGATGGTCCGTCTGCATAACCAGGCGGAATCGGACCTGCGCGCCTTCGAAAATCGCGTTCTCGGCTGGCCCCTCGTCCGTGAGGCCTACATGCTTTCGGGCGAGAGCGACTTCATACTGAAGTGCATCGCCCGCGATCTGCAGCGCTTCCAAAGCTTCGTGCTCGAAGAATTGACCGCGGCACCGAACGTCGCCAGCGTTAAAACATACCTGACGATCCGACGCGCGAAGCGCGAGCCCGGCGTACCGATCAGCGTCGCGGGACCGGATGGCACATGAGGCGGCGCTGCGTGCGTTTGGAGGTTTGATGACGGCGTTTTCCAGGTTCGCTCAGCGTGCGGCGAGAGCAGCCATTCTATCGATCGTGCCGAATGTCTCGCTGGCGCTGGCGGCGACGTCAGATGATCTGTTTAACGATTATTTTTCCAATGTCCTCGATGGCCGGCCCTGCTTCGCACGCAGCTACGATGAGACCGAGTTACAGGCGCATCCGATGCAGCTGGTGAGAAAGATCGAGATCGACCTTTCCAAGCAAAATTCCGATGGCACGCCCAATTCGGCCGACCATTTCGCCCTGGGCTTCGCGCTGATGCTGACGTCTGGATCCGATTGGATCGGGCAAGCGGCGAACTGCCGAACGAACGATGCGGATTTCGAGTGCTATCTGGAGGGCGACGGCGGCGTCTTCCGGCTGACGCCCTTGAAAGGCGGGGGGCTCAAGCTCGAGACCGGCGACAGCGGCATTTCGCTTGAGAGTTCGAGCGGTGACATCGAGCTTTCCGGCAAGAACGGGATCGACCGCACGTTCGATCTCGTCCCCGCCAAGGAAGAATGCCAATCGGCCGCCGCGTACTTCGAAGGCGGCGACGACTAAGACCGGTCTTTGTCATCCCCGGAACAAGCCTGAGGATGACATTTATCGAGACGAAGCTTCAGCCCCACTTGATCTGCAGGACCTCGAGTGTGCGGGTGCCCTTCGGCGTGGTGACGTCGACGCTCTCGCCCTTCGTCTTGCCGATGAGTGCGCGTGCAATCGGAGACGAGATGGAAATCTTGCGGTCGCGCAGGTTGGCTTCGGTGTCGCCGACGATCGTGTAGGTGACTTTCTCGCCGGAATCCTCGTCCTCGAGGGTAACGGTCGCGCCGAACTTGATCGTGTCGCCGGACAGCTTGGTGACGTCGATGATCTCGGCACGGTTGATCTTGTCCTCGATCTCGGCGACGCGGGCTTCGTTGAGACCCTGCTGCTCCTTGGCGGCGTGGTATTCGGCGTTCTCGGACAGGTCGCCGTGGGCGCGCGCCTCGGAAATCGCGGCGATGATGCGCGGGCGCTCGACAGCTTTCAGTCGCTGCAATTCTTCTTCGAGGCTCTTATAGCCCTCAAGCGTCATCGGCACCCGTTCCATCATAGTCTCCAACGTCTTCGAACGGCTCAATCATTTGCGGGGGTGTCCCCGACATACGGTAACAGCAAGCCTGGCAATTAGGAATGTTGCGAAGGGGCACCGCTTTCCGGGCGCCCCATCAGCGCGGCGAACGGCCTAGCGATGTGCGAAAGCCTGCAACGGAGCCACTTCCAGCGTGTCGGACGCCAGTGCTTTGATGGCTCGAGTAACCGCTACCGCCCCTGAGAGCGTTGTATAATACGGGATGTGGTGAAGCAAGGCCGTGCGCCGGATGTCCTTGCTGTCGCTCAGGGCTTTCGAACCTTCGGTTGTATTGAAAACAAGGCTGATGTCGCCGTTTTTGATGGCGTCGACGATATGCGGGCGACCTTCGAGAACCTTGTTGATGGCATCGCACTGGATGCCGTTGGCTTCCAGGAAGCGTTTGGTGCCCCGCGTGGCCACGACCTTGAAACCCATGGCGGCGAGTTCCCTGACAGGGGCGACGACGCGGGATTTATCGCTCTCCTTGACCGAGACGAAGACCGTCCCTTTCGAGGGCAAGGTCTGGCCGGCGCCGAGCTGGCTCTTGCCGAAGGCCATCGCGAAATCATGGTCGATGCCCATCACCTCGCCGGTGGAGCGCATCTCAGGACCGAGGATCGGATCGACGCCAAGGAAGCGCGCGAACGGGAAAACGGCTTCCTTTACGGCGATGTGGTCATAGCTGGGCTTAGTGAGTTTGAACGATGCCAGCGGCTTGCCCGCCATGATCTCGGCGGCAATCGAGGCGATCGGCAGGCCGATGACCTTGGCGACGAACGGCACGGTGCGCGACGCACGCGGGTTCACTTCGAGAATGAACACCTGCTCGTCCTTGATCGCGAACTGCACGTTCATCAGGCCGACGACGCGTAGCGCGAGCGCAAGTTCGCGGGCTTGGCGTTCGAGTTCGGCGATGATCGCCGGCGACAGTGAATGCGGCGGCAGCGAGCAGGCGCTGTCGCCGGAGTGAATGCCCGCTTCCTCGATATGCTCCATGATGCCGGCGACGAATGTGTCCTTGCCGTCGGATAGGCAATCGACGTCGACTTCGACGGCATCGGTCAGATAGCTGTCGATCAGCAGCGGCCGCTTGTCCGAGACGACAAGCTCGGACGGCTTGTCGAGCGTCGCCGAGAGGCGGGCGACGTAGCGGTCGACCTCGGCGCCGTCGTGGACGATCTCCATAGCCCGGCCGCCGAGCACGTAGGACGGACGAATGACGACGGGATAGCCGATCTGTTCGGCGATGCCGCGCGCCGCCTCGGGCGTCTTGGCGATGCCGCTTTTCGGCTGCTTAAGCTTCAATTTGTCGATCAGTGCCTTGAAGCGATCGCGGTCTTCGGCAAGGTCGATGGCATCGGGTGACGTGCCGAGGATTGGCACCCCGGCCTCTTCCAGCGCGCTCGCGAGCTTGAGCGGTGTCTGGCCGCCAAACTGGACGATCACGCCCTTGAGCGTGCCCTTGCTGCTCTCGACACGGATGATTTCGAGCACGTCTTCGGCGGTCAGCGGCTCGAAGAAAAGCCGGTCGGAGGTATCGTAGTCGGTCGAGACGGTCTCAGGGTTGCAGTTGACCATGATGGTCTCGAAGCCCGCAGCCGTCAGTGCGAAGCAAGCATGGCAACAGCAGTAATCGAACTCGATGCCCTGGCCGATGCGGTTCGGACCGCCGCCGAGAATGACGATCTTGCTTTTTTCGCTCGGAAACGCTTCGCAGGACGCTTCGTCCGTTAGCCCCGTTTCGTAGGTCGAATACATATAGGCCGTGGGGGACGCGAATTCGGCTGCGCAGGTGTCGATGCGCTTGAAGACCGGCACGACGGCAAGGTCCTTGCGCAATTTGCGGACGTCGGTTTCGGCGACCTTGCCGAGCTTTGCCAGACGCGCGTCGGAGAAGCCCTGCGCCTTGAGCGCGCGAAGCTGAGATGCCGATTTCGGCAGACCATGCGCGATGATGCGGGCTTCTGTATCGACGATGGCTTTGATCTGGGAAAGGAACCAAGGGTCGATCTTGCAATACTGATGGATCTCGTCGAGCGCGAAGCCTTCGCGGAAGGCCTGTGCGACCTTCAGGATGCGGTCGGATGTCGGCCGCGAGACGGCGGCGCGGACAACGTTCTTGTCGTCGCCCTGGCCAAGACCCTCGAGCTGAATATCGTCGAAGCCGGTAAGGCCCGTTTCCATCGAACGAAGCGCCTTCTGCACGCTTTCGGCGAACGTGCGGCCGATGGCCATGGCTTCGCCGACCGACTTCATCGACGTCGTCAGCGTCGTGTCGGCACCGGGGAATTTCTCGAATGCGAAGCGCGGAATTTTCGTGACGACGTAATCGATCGTCGGCTCGAACGAGGCGGGCGTGGCACCACCCGTGATCTCGTTCTGGATTTCATCGAGCGTGTAGCCGACGGCGAGCTTGGCCGCGACCTTCGCGATCGGGAAGCCCGTTGCCTTCGATGCCAAAGCGGAGGAACGCGACACGCGCGGGTTCATCTCGATGACGATCAGGCGGCCGTCGGCGGGATTGACGGCGAACTGAACGTTCGAGCCGCCGGTCTCAACGCCGATCTCGCGCAGAACGGCGATCGAGGCGTCGCGCATGATCTGGTATTCTTTGTCGGTCAGCGTCAGAGCCGGGGCGACGGTAATGCTATCGCCGGTGTGGACGCCCATCGGATCGATGTTCTCGATCGAGCAGATGATGATGCAGTTGTCCGCCTTGTCGCGGACGACCTCCATCTCGAATTCTTTCCAGCCGATGACGCTCTCTTCGACCAGGACCTGTGAGGTCGGCGAGGCGTCGAGGCCGCGATCGATGATCTCGAAATATTCCTCGCGATTGTAGGCGATGCCGCCGCCTGTGCCGCCGAGCGTGAACGACGGCCGGATGATCGCCGGCAGGCCGACGTGCTCGATCGCGGATGTCGCCTCGTCACGGTTGTGGACAAGGCGCGAGCGCGGGGTTTCGAGCCCAATCTCTTCCATCGCTTCACGGAACAGCTTGCGATCCTCGGCCTTATCGATGGCCTCGGCTTTCGCGCCGATCAGTTCGACGCCGTACTTGTGCAGAATGCCCTGCTTGTGGAGCGCGAGCGCGGTGTTGAGCGCGGTCTGGCCGCCCATCGTCGGCAGGATCGCGTCGGGCTTTTCCTTGGCGATGATCTTGGCCACAACTTCGGGCGTGATCGGCTCGATGTAGGTCGCATCGGCGAGATCGGGATCGGTCATGATCGTCGCCGGATTGGAATTGACCAGGATGATCCGATAGCCCTCGTCTCTCAGAGCCTTGCAAGCCTGAGTGCCGGAATAGTCGAACTCGCACGCCTGGCCGATGACGATCGGGCCGGCGCCGATGATGAGAATGGATTTGATGTCGGTACGTTTTGGCATACAGCGCAAGACTTTGGCCGAAGCTCGCGTGGTCGACGCGGTCGGCTCAGGGGTGGGTGGAACGACGGGCTAAGGGGGCCTTATAGGCAAAGCATTGCGCGGGGGAAACCCCGAAAATATCGCGCTGCGACGTTCTCCGCCTCGAACGCAGTTTATGCGGTTTTCAGGTTGTCATATTCGGGCCGGGCGGTTCCGGGCAGGAATACCGTCAACAGCCCGAAGAATGGCAGGAACGAGCAAATCCAATAGACGTAATCCACGCCCTTCGCGTCGGCGACGAGACCGAGCAACGCCGCGGCAATGCCTGCGATACCGAACGCCGCGCCGAAAAAGATTCCCGAAATCATGCCGACGCGACCCGGCACCAGTTCCTGGGCGAAGACGACAATCGCAGGGAATGCCGACGACAGAATGAGCCCGATGAGGATCGACAGAATGACCGTCCAGGTGAAATCGGCATAGGGCAATGCCAGCGAGAATGGCAGGCAGCCGAGGATCGAAAACCAGATCACCATCTTCGGACCGAAGCGATCGCCATAGATGCCGCCGAGGATCGTTCCGACCGCCGAGGCTCCGAGGAACGCGAACAGCATCAGCTGCGATTCCTGCACGGACACGCCGAAGCGATGAATGGCGTAGAAGGTGTAAAAGCTCGCGAAACTCGCGGTATAGATGTTCTTCGAAAAGACGAGCACGGCAAGCACGATGAGGGCGACAGCCGTCTTGCCGCGCGAATGGATCAGCCCGGGACCCTGCATGCCATTGCGCCGCTTCGTGCCGGCCACCGTCGCCCACTGGCCGACCTTCCACAGGATCACCATCGCGACGAGCGCAATTGCCGCAAACCAGCCGATGCTCCCCTGCCCGCGCGGTAAGACGACGAATGCGGCAAGCAACGGTCCGATTGCGGTACCGAAGTTGCCGCCGAGCTGAAACAACGACTGAGCGAAGCCGTGACGTCCGCCGGAGGCGAGGCGAGCGATGCGCGAGGATTCAGGATGGAAAATCGCCGAGCCGACACCAACGCAGGCGGCGCCGACAAGAAGGCCGAGATAGCTGGTCGTAAACGCCAGCAGAATAAGGCCAAAGAACGTCGATCCCATACCGATGCTGGTCGAATACGGGACGGGGCGCTTGTCGGTGTAGTGGCCGATGAAAGGTTGCAGCAGCGAGGCGGTGATCTGGAATGACATCGTCAGCAGGCCGATCTGCCAGAAGCTCAAATGGTAATCCTCTTTGAGCATCGGGTAGATGGCGACGAACAACGACTGCATCACGTCGTTGAGCAGATGGCTAAAGCTCACCGCCAATAAAACCGCGAGTGAGGCGCTGGCAACCGGCGCGCGAAGCGCGGTGCGGGATGAATCGATGACGGTCATGGGAATCTCCGGACGAGCTTCTAACGCCGGAGAGGACAGGATACATCGCGCGCGCCGGCATGGCTGCCATCCGGCTCCGTGATGTCGCAGAGATCTTGAAAACGATTATTTACCGTCCGCGGCCGGCGGCGGGGTGGGCCCCGGGGATTTATCCGGCAGGACGTCCTTTGGCGCGTCGATCTTCAAGTCGATCGGGTAGGAATAGGTCGTCTTGAAAATCGGCTTGTTCTCGTGGCCGGGCACCAGAAGCACATTGCTGGCTGGCAGGCCGGTCAGAGCATCGACGTAGAACATGCGATAGGCTTGGCTCGCCGTTGCGGTCGAGCCCTTCTCGACCTCGCTGTCGAGTTTATAGGAGAGGACATCGCGGCCATCGACCTGCGTGCGGCCTTTGCAGGCGTAATCGCCGACGTCGGTTTGCTGCTTGACGACATTGTCGTCCATCTGGCCGCGGATCTGGGCAGCGATCTGCTGCGGAACCGGCCGCCAGCCGCTTTGCTGCTTCGACCATGCCTGATCGCCAACCAGGATCAGCTCCGACGTCTGGTTGGTGAGCGTTTGCGTCACTGTCTGGTGCATGCGATCCGGCAGCACGTACTCAACCTGCATCGACGTCGGACCGTTCTCGGTGATCATATGGCTATCCATGCGGAACCACGCCGACTTGCGAAGCTTCTGCAGGGCAGCCGAGACCTCTTCACGGCATGGATTGGCGTTCTGCTTGGAGGGAGCCGGAGACATCTCCGGGGCTTGCGCCGCGGCTTCGCCGGAGAAAGCAGCGAGAACGACAATGGCGGAAGCGATGGTGCGGCGCATGGAAATATCCCAAACGGATGCCGGTTGAAGGGCGTTAGCGGAGCTTTTGCACCGGCGCATTCGCGGGCGCAACGATGTCGATGTCGGTCGGATAAGAATATTTGACCTCTCTGAGCGGCTTGGCGCCATCAGCGAGCGAGGCGACCACATTGTATGCCGGCAATCCGGTCTTCGGGTCGACGTAAATCGTCCGGGCGATGATTTTCGAGGGATCGGCCTGCGGATGCGACTTGTCCTCGAAGCGATAGCCGAGAAGGTCCTGATTTTCGTATTTCACAGTGCCGAGGCACTCATAACCCTCGAGCTTGCTCGGCCGCGCCAGCGCATTGGAGACTTCGGCAACAATCGATTGCGTGAACTGCGGCTGCAGTTCTTCGAAGCTACCGCCTGAACCTGAAAAGGCCCGATCGTTGACCAGCATCGTCTGCTGCTCGCCGGGCATGGCCGGAGACGTTACCGTCTGAAGCATTTTGAACGGCGGCATGTAGTCAATCTTCATGTACGCCTCGCCCTCAGCCGTCGGCTGGGCGAACTCGACGCGGAACGCCTTCTGCTCCAGCTGCTTCCTGATTGCGGCCAGGACGTCGGCTGAGCAATCGGCTCCCGCGGCAAATGCGGGAGACGCCGCCGCCAGCGCCAAAGCAGCGAAAATGAACACGCGCATCAGTTTCCTCCGAGAATTTTTCCCCGGGTTATAAGCAAATTTGCCGCAGAAGCGATCTTAAAGTTCAGCAAGGTTGATTTGCGGCGCGGCGCCCCTTGGAGTGCCGCTATCAGCGTTCCCGTGTCGTCGGCAGACCCTTCTGTTCACGCATCATGTTGACGAAGCGCGTGAAGAGATAATGGCTGTCCTGCGGGCCGGGCGAGGCTTCGGGATGATGCTGCACCGAGAACACCGGCTTGCCCTGAAGCGCCAATCCGCAGTTCGAGCCGTCGAACAGCGAGACATGAGTTTCGACGACGCCGTCCGGCAGGCTGTCGCGATCGACGGCGAAGCCGTGGTTCATCGACACGATCTCGACCTTGTTGGTCGTGAAGTCCTTGACCGGATGATTGGCGCCGTGGTGGCCCTGGTGCATTTTCTTGGTCGAAGCACCGAGTGCGAGCCCGAGCATCTGGTGGCCGAGGCAGATACCGAACACCGGCTTGCCGCTGTCGACGAGCTTCTTGATCTCGGGCACCGCGTATTCGCCCGTTGCCGCCGGGTCGCCGGGACCGTTCGACAGGAAGACGCCGTCCGGATTGCGCGCGAGAATATCGCCGGCCTTTTCTTTCGCGGGAACGACGGTCACCTTGCAGCCGGCGGACGCGAGGCAGCGAAGGATGTTGCGCTTCAGGCCGTAGTCGATGGCAACGACGTGGAATTCAGGATTTTCGTTGCGCGTAAAGCCTTTGTTCCAGACCCAGCGCTGCTCGTCCCACGAATAGCTCTGACCGCTCGTCACTTCGGGAACGAGATCGAGACCGAGGAGGCCGTGCCACGACTTGGCTTCGGATTTCAAAGCTTCGATGTCGAACTTGCCGTCCGGGCTGTGCGCGATGACGCCGTTCGGCATGCCGCGCTCGCGGATGCGGGCGGTCAGTGCGCGGGTATCTATTCCAGCGATGGCGATGATGCCGCGCGTTTTCAGCCAGGCGTCGAGATTTTCAGCGGCGCGATAATTGGAAGGATCTGTGATGTCGGCTCGAAGGACGCAACCGCGCACGCCCGAGCGCGAGGCAAGGTTCGAGGTCTCGGTATCTTCCGGGTTGGCACCAACGTTGCCGATGTGCGGAAAGGTGAAGGTGATGATCTGGCCGGCATAGCTCGGGTCGGTCAGGATTTCCTGATAGCCGGTAATGGCGGTGTTGAAGCAGACCTCTCCGACTGCCGTTCCGGTCGCACCAAGGCCGCGCCCGGCGATGACGGTTCCGTCGTCGAGCACGAGGCGCGCGGTCAGAGGCACTTCTGTCCAGGGTTCAGGTGCGGTCATCACTCTTCCAGATCATGGAGTTTCGGGCCGGGCCCAAATTTGCGCGGAACCTAGGGGAACGGCCATTCGGCGTCAATTATGGCGACCTCGTTAAAATTCTCGCCAAAGTTCTTCGGCTCAAGGGTTGCCTCAGGGCGGGCCAAGCCCCTAAACCAACGCTCCGAACGCAAGGAGACGCAGCATGCGCGCGAAGATCAACGCGGACCTCAAGGCGGCGATGAAGGCCGGCGAAAAGCAGCGCGTGGGGACGCTGAGGCTCATCAACGCAGCCATTCAGTCCGCCGAGATCGAGGCCAAGAAAGACCTCGACGAAGCCGCCGTGCTCGCGGTGATGACGAAGATGGTGAAGCAGCGGCGGGATTCAATCGCTCAGTATACGAGCGGGGGCCGCCCGGAGCTTGCAGCCACCGAGCAGGCCGAAATCGATATCATCGAAGCTTACCTACCCAAACAGATGGACGAAGCCGCAGTCGCGGCAGCGATCGCAGATGCGATCAAGGAGACCGGCGCGGCGAGCCCGAAGGACATGGGTAAGGTCATGGGCGTGCTCAAAGCCAAGTACGCGGGACAGATGGATTTCCAGAAGGCGAGCGCGGCGGTGAAAGCCAAGCTTGGTTGATTTTCCGACAGGCCTTCCTCGAGACCAGCGTGAGGATGACATGAAAACCGGAATGCCTAATGCGCAGGCACTGTGGAAAGCGGGTACGGCCGGACATGACAAGGCCTTGAAGTGGCAGGCCTCGAAGCGAATCACTTATTCCTGATTCCGCGGACGGCCCAGCTCAGGGGCGAACGCGGCAGGTCGCTTCACCGAGGCTCAACGCGTTCATGCGCTTCAGTCCGAACTTTCTGGATGAGATCAGATCCCGGCTGTCGGTCAGCCAGGTGGTCGGCCGGAAGGTCGCGTTGAAGAAGGCGGGGCGCGAGTATCGCGGGCTATCGCCATTCAAAACCGAAAAGAGCCCGTCTTTCTTCGTCAACGACCAAAAGGGCTTCTATCATTGCTTCGCGAGCGGCGAGCATGGCGACATCTTCACATTCCTGATGAAGACCGAAGGGCTTGAATTCCCCGAAGCCGTCGAGCGGCTGGCGGCGGAAGCGGGCGTCCCGATGCCGAAGCCGGTCGAGCGGAACGTCGAGCAGGAAGACCAGCGCGACCGGCTTTACCATCTGCTTGAGGCGTCGGCGGAATTCTTCGAGGCGAGCCTTAAGACCGGCGCGGGCGCGGAGGCGCGGCGCTATCTCGAAAAGCGCGGTCTCGCGCAAAAAACCATTCAAAGCTTCCGGCTCGGGTTTGCGCCGAATTCGAGGTCGGCGCTCAATGCGCATCTTAAGTCCAAGGGCTTCTCATCCGCCGATATGGCGGTCGCCGGAATGTTGATCGCGGGCGACGACATTCCGGAGCCTTACGACCGGTTCCGCAACCGCGTGATGTTTCCGATCCTCGATCTCAAAGGCCGGGTAATCGCGTTCGGGGGCCGCGCGCTCGAGAAGGACGTGCCGGCCAAATATCTGAATTCTCCGGAAACCCCCCTCTTCCATAAGGGCCACATCCTGTTCAATGCCGCCCGCGCCAGGACGGCGGGGCACGAAAAGAACCGGGTGATCGTGGTCGAAGGCTATATGGACGTCGTCGCGCTGGCGGAAGCCGGTTTCGAAGAGACGGTCGCGCCGCTCGGCACGGCGCTGACCGAGGACCAGCTGAAACTGCTGTGGCGCTTCGTGCCCGAGCCCGTGCTCTGCTTCGATGGCGATAGCGCTGGGCTGAAGGCCGCCGACCGGGCTGTCGAGGTCGCGCTGCTCTGGGTCAAACCGGGCTACAGCGTGATGTTTGCCTTTCTGCCGAACGGGCTCGATCCCGACGATCTCATCCGGCAACAGGGCGCGGATGCGATGACCGAGGTTTTGGCCCGGACCCGCCCACTGATCGACGTGCTGTGGGAGCGGGAGCTTAAGGCGCAGCCGACCGGCACCCCGGAGCAGCGTGCCGCCCTCGAAGCCCGGCTCGGCGCGCTTACAGCGTTGATCCAAGATGCGACGGTCCGCAGCCATTATTCCCGCGAGTTGAGGGACAGGTTGTATCAACTTGGTCGGGAGCGATCGTCATCGTTCCGTGGCTCAGCGGGTGCTCGGAATGACGGCTCCCGGGGGCAGGCGTCCTATGCGCGGCCGGTCGCGCCGCCCGACTGGCGCATGCGGGACCGCAGCCGCGTCGGCGGCCCGGGCGGCGAGAGATGGCAGCCGTCGCGACCTTTCCGGCAGAGCGCCCTTTCGAACGTACCGACCGCCAGTCCTGAACTCGTTAGCCATTTCCAGAGCATATCGCCGCGCGAAGCGCTTATCGCGAAAACACTTCTTAACCATCCCTGGTTGATTGATGAGCATTCCGAAGAGATTGCGGCAATCGAGTTCGGCGCCCCTTCGCTGGCGGCGCTTCGCGATGAAATTTTAGCGGTTCATGCACGCCAAAATTCACTTGACACCGCAACTTTACGCACCCAATTGAGCAAATCGGGGGTTGCAAAGGTGGTGGACCTCGTCGCGCAAACGATTACGCACGCCAGCGACCGTTTTGCCGAAGCAGATGCTTCCGTCACCGATGTCGAAGCCGCCTGGCACCATATTCTTGCGCTTCATCAGCGACAGGCCGCACTCGGTCATGCCCTGAAAGCGGCCGAGGAGGCTTGGTATCGGGATTGCACAGAAGAGGCTCAGCAACGCCTACTCGACATCAAACGTGAAATCGCCCGCGAGGCGGCGATGGATACAATGGACGACGAATTCGACCAACCCGACGACGACGCTTCACACGTTCAGCGCGCCCAATAGGCGCGTATCCGGCATTCAGGCTTCGGAGAGCTGCAGAGACAGCGGTTCGAAGCCTAAACCATGATTGAGCCGCACCCTTCCGGGCACGGCGCAGACGACAAGGAACAAAAATGGCACGCGCCCAGCAGGCAGTCCAGAAGACCGACGACAAAGAACAGGCAGCCGACGCACCAGAACGCGACAGCCCCCTCCTCGATCTTTCCGACCAGGCCGTCAAGCGTCTTCTCAAGTCGGCGAAGGCCAAGGGCTACGTTACCCTCGATCAGCTGAACTCGGTGCTGCCGTCGGAGGAAGTTTCCTCCGACCAGATCGAGGATCTTTACGCCACGCTGTCCGACATGGGCATCACGGTCGTCGAGACCGAAGAGGGCGAAGAGAAAGAAGAAGGCGCAGAGGATGTCGCCGACGATGAGGAAAGCGGGCGCTCTCTGGTGGCGCAAAGCTCGTCGGCCCTGACCAAGTCGGAAGGCAAATCGGAACCCGCCGAGCGTACCGACGACCCCGTCCGCATGTATCTGCGCGAGATGGGCTCGGTCGAGTTGTTGTCGCGCGAAGGCGAAATCGCCATCGCCAAGCGCATCGAGGCCGGCCGCGAAGCCATGATCGCGGGCCTGTGCGAAAGCCCGCTGACGTTCCAGGCCATCATCATCTGGCGCGACGAACTCAACGACGGCAAAATTTTGCTTCGCGACATCATCGATCTCGAAGCGACCTATGAAGGTCCCGAGGCGAAAGAAGTTCCGGCTATGACCGGAGAGGGCGAAGGCCCAGAAGGCGATTCCGAAACTCCGGCCGGCGAAGGCGACGACGAAGACGAGTTCGAGAACGCCATGTCGCTTGCGGCGATGGAAGCGGAACTCAAGCCGAAAGTTCTTGAAACCTTCGACAAGATCGCATCGACCTACAAGAAACTGCGCAAGCAGCAGGACAAGAAGCTCGAACAGCAGCTCGTCGGCGAGCAGGGTTCGCGCCAGCAGCAGAAAGCCTACGAGAAGCTTCGCGACGAGATCATCGTCGACGTCAAATCGCTCTCGCTCAACAACAACCGTATCGAAAGCCTCGTCGAGCAGCTCTATGCGATCAACAAGCGGCTGATCGGCCTCGAAGGCCGCCTGATGCGCCTCGCCGACAGCTACGGCGTGCCGCGCCAGCACTTCATCGATGAATACTACGGCAACGAACTCGATCAGACGTGGCTCGACCGTGTCGCCGGCAACGGCAAGAAGTGGGGTCAGTTCGTCAAGACAGAGCGCGGCCAGGTCGAGCAGATCCGGGCCGAGATCCATCAGCTCGCGACCGAAACGGGCTTGGAAATTCCGGAATACCGCCGCATCGTCAAAGCGGTGCAGAAGGGTGAGCGCGAGGCCCGTCAGGCGAAAAAGGAAATGGTCGAAGCCAACCTTCGCCTCGTTATCTCGATCGCCAAGAAGTACACCAACCGCGGCCTGCAGTTCCTCGATCTTATCCAGGAAGGCAACATCGGCCTTATGAAGGCGGTCGATAAATTCGAATACCGCCGCGGCTACAAGTTCTCGACGTACGCGACGTGGTGGATCCGACAGGCGATCACGCGTTCGATCGCCGACCAGGCCCGCACGATCCGCATTCCCGTGCACATGATCGAGACGATCAACAAGATCGTGCGCACCTCGCGGCAGATGCTGCACGAGATCGGCCGCGAACCGACGCCGGAAGAGCTCGCCGAAAAGCTTGCGATGCCGCTCGAAAAAGTGCGCAAGGTTCTGAAGATCGCGAAGGAGCCGATCTCGCTCGAGACGCCGATCGGCGACGAGGAAGATTCACACCTCGGCGACTTTATCGAAGACCGCAATGCCGTGCTGCCGATCGAAGCGGCGATCCAGTCGAACCTGCGCGATACGACGACGCGCGTGCTCGCCTCGCTGACACCGCGCGAAGAGCGCGTGCTGCGCATGCGCTTCGGCATCGGTATGAACACCGACCATACGCTGGAAGAGGTTGGTCAGCAGTTCTCGGTGACGCGCGAACGTATCCGCCAGATCGAAGCGAAGGCGCTGCGGAAGCTTAAGCATCCGAGCCGGAGCCGGAAGCTCAGGAGCTTCTTGGATAACTGATGCAGAGTTAACAAGGGCCGCGAAAGCGGCCCTTTTTGTTTCTGCGTCCGGAGAGATGTTTGAGCGTGTCTTCGTTGGGTGTTGCTTGTTCTCGACCTCAGCCCACGCTTCGGAGATCGCAGCTGCTAACCTTTCGCTCGCGGCCAAAAACTCCGCTTGGCAGCCCTTTAAGACGCCTTCATTCTTGCCCAGATTGAAAACGGGCCAGGAAATTCGGCTGCGGCGAGGTCGAGAACCTCAGCTTTTTCCGGGATATGGCCAGCAGCCCCATAAATAATTGGAGGAAACCAATGTCCGAAGTGCAGGAAAAGCCAGGCGGGGTTCGCAGCGAAAATTGCCAGGCCATCATCCCTCACCTCGTCTGCGGCGGAGCTGCAGATGCCATCGACTTCTACAAGAAGGCCTTCGGCGCGGAGGAAACGATGCGGCTGGCCGGCGCCAACGGCAAGCTGATGCATGCCGCGATCAAGATCGGCGGTTCCAGCATCATGCTCGTAGACGAGGCGCCGGAATGGGGATCGCTGTCGCCGCTCACCCTCGGCGGCAGCCCGGTCACGATCCATCTCTATGTTGCCGACGTCGATGCGTTCGTCGAGCGTGCCGTCAAAGCCGGTGCCATCCTTCGCATGCCGGTCGCGGACATGTTCTGGGGCGACCGCTACGGGATCGTGGAAGATCCGTTCGGGCACAAATGGTCGGTCGCGACGCATCTGCGGGACATGAGCAAGCACGAGATCGAGGAAGCCATGAAACAATTCATGCCGTCTTCGAACTGCGCTTCCTAGCTAAGAAAACGAAATTCGGCAGACGCGCTGGCGTCGAGGCTATTCAATCTTGATGATCTCGGCCTCGCCCGCGCCTGCCATGACGACGTCGCCGACGCTCTTTTCCATGAGGGCCTGCGCGAGCGGCGAGACGTAAGAGATCTTGCCTTTCGAAGGGTCGGATTCGTCTTCGCCGACGATGCGGAACTTCTGGACGCGGCCGTCATCCCTCTCAAGCGTCACTGTCGCGCCGAACGAGACCGTGTCGGTGCCTTGCGGTGCGGCTTGCACTTCGGCCGTCGTCAGGCGCTGGTTCCAGTAACGGAGGTCACGCGAAACACGCTGAATGACATCGCGGTCGCCCGAACGCTGGCCTTCGGCAAGCGCATCCTGAAGACGATCGACCTCGACCTCGATCAGGCGCAGACCTTCCGGCGTTACCAGATTGCGATGCTCGGAGACGAGCTTCTCGGGAAGCTCCTCAACGGCGTCGGATTCTTTGACAAATGCTCTGCTCATCAGGCCAATATAAGCATTATCCGCCGCGGGTACCAGAATGCGACAGCATCAGCAGACACTGACGATTAACACCCGCGGGCAAGGTCTGACGGAATTCACCCTCGACGTGGTTGAAATCGTCAACGCGGCGGAGATCGAGGTCGGTGTCGTGCATATTTTCTGCCGCCACACCTCGGCGTCGCTTCTCGTTCAGGAAAACGCCGACCCCGAGGTGCAGCGCGATCTCGTCGCGTTCTTTCAGCGCCTGGTGCCGGATGGCGACCCGCTGTTCATTCACCGCTCGGAAGGGCCGGACGACATGCCCGCGCATGTCAAAAGCGCGCTGACGCAGACGACGCTGACGATCCCGATTTCGCGAGGCCGGATGATGCTCGGCACATGGCAGGGCATTTACCTTTTCGAGCATCGGACGCGGCCGCACACGCGTGAAATCGTCGTGCATGTCCTCGGCGATTGAATGCCTCCTCTGGCATCGAGGTGAAACACGCCTACCTTATGCTGCGACGCACCGCTTAATTCCGTTTCGCAAAGGAGCGATCCATGAGACTGCCCCTCCTGCCTCTCGATGCCATGACGCCCGAGCAGAAAACGCTTTATGCCGACATGAAGAAGGGCATCGAAACCAACTTCAAGGGTTTCACCGCCATCAACGAGAAGGGCCAGCTGATCGGGCCGTGGAATCCCTGGCTGCAGTTTGCGAAGTTCGGCGGTCCGGTCTGGGAATATACCAAGGCGATGTCGAGTTCGCCGAAACTGCCGAAGACGGTGCGCGAGATCGCCATTCTCGTTACCGGCACCAAGTTTCATGCGGCCTATGAGCTTTACGCGCACATCCTCATCGCGGAACTGCGCGGACTGCCTGACGACAAGATAGCGACCATCATTTCGGGTCACCGACCGAATGATCTCAGCGACGAGGAAGCGATCGCCTACGATCTGGCATCGAGCCTCGTCAATGGCAGCACGCTTCCGGCGCTGACGTACAAGCGCGCGGTCGGAGCGTTCGGCGAAGATGGGGCAGCCGAATTCATCTATCTTGTCGGGCTTTATTGCGCGGTTTCGGTGATCCTCAACGGCTTCGATGTTCCGCTGCCCGAAGACGGCACAGCAGATTGATACGAGCTTAGTCCAAGCGGTAATTAAAGCTTACCGACACGCGCTCGGTTTTGGCATGGTTGACCGGCACCTCATGCCGGAGCCAGCTCTCCCACAGCAGCAGTGTGCCAGCCGACGGCGTCACGGAGACGAAGGTCTTGTTCTTCTCCTTGGCCGACGGCTTTTTTGGCGGCGCGGCCATCATCATGCTCAGCCGCGGATCCTCGTACTTGATGGCGCTCGCGTCCTTCGGCACAGCGAGATAGAGCGTGCCGCTGATGACCGAATGCGGGTGAATATGCGCGCCGTGGTGGCCGCCGGGTCTCAGGACGTTGATCCAGAGGCTGTCGATGGCGAGGCGGCGGCCCTCCAGGTCAAATTCGAGCGTCCGGGCAAACGCCGAGACGTGGCGATCGAGGACAGAGATGAGATCGGTAAAGGCTGGATGCCTGTCGGGCAGATCGTTGAGGGAAGCATAAGATGTATATCCGGGGTAATCGTTCGCCTTCGACCAGGCCTGCCCTGCCCTGTCGGCCGCGGCGATTTCCAGCGAAGCGGCAAGAAGCTCCGATACCAACGCTGTTGTCGCACCTCGCTGGAGGTCGTCACGGTAAACGCGGGTGACGAAAAGCTCTTGAATTCGCGGCATGATCCATACCCTGTTGAGGTCAGGTGAAATGTCGCGTTTACCGCAGCCTCGTTGCGCATGGAAGGCTGTGAGGCGACCTGCTAAAGACCGCCGATCATTTTTGAATCGAAAAGCCTCACCGGAGAAGCTCCCGATGTCCGACACGTCACCTGAATCGCAGGCTCGCGCGGCGACCGCCGCCCTCATCCGCGACTATTACGCGGCCTTCAACCGCGGCGATACCGACGCGATGCTCGACTTTCTGACCGAAGACGTGATCCACGACGTCAACCAGGGCGAGCGCCGCCAAGGCATCGAGAAGTTCCGCGCCTTCAACGCCCGCATGACGCACAACTACAAGGAAGAGCTGAAAGATATCGTCGTGATGGTGTCCAAGGATGCGACGCGCGCTTCCGCCGAATTCAACGTGCACGGCATCTACAAGAACACCGAAGAAGGGCTGCCCGACGCCGTCGGCCAGAAGTATGTGCTTCCGGCAGGCACGTTCTTCGCCATCCGCGACGGCAAGATTGCGCGCGTCACCACATATTACAATCTGACCGATTGGATCGCCCAGGTCGCAGGCTAAAGGATCGAGACGGAATGGCCGCTGTCGAAAAGAAGAAGCTCGAGGTCAAATCGGTAACGGGACCGGATATTCTCAAGGTCCTGCCCGATCTCGGCCGTCTGCGCATCATCGTCTTTCGCGATTGGCCGTATCTCTATGAGGGCACGCTCGAATACGAAGAGAAGTATCTGAAGAAGTTCGCCGAGGCGAAAGGCGCGGTCGTCATCTGCGCTTACGACGGCGAGCAGATGGTCGGAGCTTCGACCGGCGCGCCGATGATCGAGCACGCCGACGAGTTCGCGGAGCCGTTTAAGAAAGCCGGCTACGACATCTCAAAGATCTTCTATTGCGGTGAAAGCGTGCTGCTCAAGAGCCATCGTGGCCACGGCCTCGGCCACGCATTCTTCGACGGACGCGAGGCGCAGGCGAGAAAGCTCGGCGGATTTGAGTATTCCACGTTCTGCCGTGTCGTTCGGCCCGACGATCATCCGTTGAAACCAGCCGATTACGCCCCACTTGATCCGTTCTGGAGAAAGCGCGGCTACGAGCCGGTCGAAGGTCTGGTCGCGACCTACGACTGGCAGGACATCGACCAGGCCGCCGAGACCACCCACAATATGCAGTTCTGGATGAAGAAGCTTTGACGCGCTCAACGACCCTCAAAGTCGCGAGTTCTCAATATCCGATCGGGCAGCCGAAGACGCTGGCCGAGTGGGAGGAGAAGATTGCGCTGTGGGTGAAAAACGGCGCCGCAACAGGCGCCAAGCTTCTGGTGTTTCCGGAGTATGCCGCAATCGAGCAGGCCGCCTGCTTCGGGCCTGACGTCTACGGCGATCTTCGGGCAACGCTGGCAAAGGTCGCCGAGATCAAGGACGCGCGCGTCCAGTTTCACCTCGACCTCGCCAAGAAATACAACGTCTATATCCTCGTCGGCTCGGGACCTGAGAAAAAGCCAGACGGCAAGTTCGTCAACTCGGCACAGCTCGTGACGCCGAAGGGTTCGGTCGGCGTGCAAGAGAAGCTCATCATGACGCCGTTCGAGCACAGCTGGGGCGTGACGGCGGGCAAGCAGGTCCGCGTGTTCGATACTCCGATTGGTCGGTTCGGCATCGCGATCTGCTACGACAGCGAATTTCCGCTGATTACGCGCGCGATGGCCGAAGCGGGCGCGGAAGTGCTGCTTGTGCCGTCGTGCACCGAGCGCGTATCGGGCTATCATCGTGTTCGCACGGGTTCGATGGCGCGCGCGCTCGAAAATACCATTGCGTCCGTGCAGAGCCCCACGGTGGGCGACGCGCCATGGTCTCCGGCTGTCGATTTCAACGCTGGCGCCGCCGGCATCTATGTGCCGTCGGAGCATGGCGTCTCCGATACGGGCGTCCTTGCGGAGGGCAAGCTCAATGCGGCGGAGTGGGTGACGGCCGAGATTGATCTCGGGCGGTTGGCGCGCGTGCGCGAAACGGGCGAAATGCACAACTACGGCGACTGGTCGATCCAGCCGGGCGCTCCGACGCCAAAGGTCGACGTCGAAGTCGTCAAGCTCGCTTAGATCGGCGCGAGCCTACTTCAGCGCCCAGGTGATCGTCACGCGCGCTTCGAGCGTGCTGGTGCCGGTTTCGATCGGCACCGACGAGGCTGCCGCCTTTGCAAGCCGAGGAGCGTACATCACGGGGCCGCTCGACGTTACGTCCTCGGAGATCTGCAATACGTCGCCAACTTCGGCACCGGCGGCATCGGCAAGCAGCTTGGCGCGACGCAACGCATTGGCGACTGCGTCCTTGCGGGCGGCATCCTTCAAGGAATCCTCTTTCGAGACTTCAAAAGAAAGACCCTGAATCTGATTGGCGCCGGCGCTGACGACGTTGTCGAGCACATCGCCAAGCTGATCGAGCTTGCGGACCAGAACGATGACTTGATTGCTGACGCGGTAGCCCCGGACCTTTGGCGGAGCGCCATCCTTCGAATAATCCATAACAGGCTCGACATTGAACGAGGCCGTCTGGATGTCTTTGGGATCGATGCCCTTTGCTTTCAGCTCGTCGATGATTTTGGTCATCGTTTCGTTGTTCTTCGTCAGGGCGTCGCGGGCCGTCGCGGCCTCCGTCGAAACACCGGAGGTGATGCGGGCGCGGTCGGGTTCGGCTTCGGCTGTGCCCGTTGCCGAGACGGTAATGGTGCGTTCCACGGATTTATCCTCTGCGCGCGAAACCGTAGGCGGGATCAGCAGAAACATGGCCACGAAGGCGATCTTCAGAAGGTGAACGACGGCTATCGGCCGCGTGGCGCTGCGCATGGGTGTCTCCAACAAGTTTTCTCTGGTCGCTATAGTCGTTTCGAGGACAAAAGAGGGCCGATTGCTGTCTTTGGAGTGAACAGACGTTTGTTCAGCCGTCAAAATGGGACGTCCGCCTTGCGACGCCCGGATCTCCTGCTATAGCATTTCCGGGCTTTGCCGCTGTGCCGGGCAGTGGCGGGCCTGTACGGGCATGCCGAGACAGAAGAATGGTTGAAACCAAAATTCCCGAAGATCGCAAAGCTACGAGCCAAGGTTCCGACATCCGTCAATCTTTCGGCACCGATTTTATTGTCATCGGTTTCTTCACGCCGAATTATGAGCCGTCAGCGTCGACGTTCTCGAAGAACCTGATCGGTCACCGGATATCCCACCACCTTTATGCACGACCGGTGCTCGGCGACAGCTGGTACTCGCAGACGCGGCAGAAGCCCACCATCCTGGCGCAGGCACGAAAAGACTATCCGGACGTTCCGCTGATCTTCATGGACGTCGACTGCACCGTTCGCGGCGACATCGGCGGCATTCTGGATTCGCCCGGCGACCTCGCCATGCGCACCAAAGGAACGTCTTTGGGCACGACGAAGCGAGCTCTAAAGCCGACGACGCGGGTCCTGCTGGTGCGCCCGTCGGCGGGAGCTGACGCCTTCGTCGCTGCCTGGGAGGACGGCTGCCGGCACGCGGGCAAGGGAGATTCGGCTGAAGCGGTCCTTATCGAAGTCATGTCGGACAGCGCCGAGCGATATGCGATCGGGACCCTGCCGCTCAAGTATGCCGGCATAGAACTTCACGATGCGCCGCCGAATGCCGTCGTCGTACATGACAGCATTCATGATCAGACCCGCCCCGCCTGGGCTTTGCGCCGGAGCGCGCAGCGCTATTTCCGGGCCGGCCGAAACGCGGCCTACCGGCTCGCGACTGGGAAGACCTATGACGAGATCTATGGCAAGCGGGGTGCCCGCCAGCGAACGCAATAGAGCGGCGCGTTACGCTTTCCTGGCGACAGAATGCCTGACACAGAATCGTCGTCGTCAAGGCTGTCCGTCTTGCGAACATCTGGTATGAGAGGCACCGCGTGGGCCCGTAGCTCAATGGTTAGAGCTGACGGCTCATAACCGTCTGGTTCCAGGTTCGAGTCCTGGCGGGCCCACCAATTCCTCGCTCCGCGGGAACGCTAATCAGCGCCGCGCAGTCCGATACGCAATCGCACCGACGCATAACAACAAAGCCACGGCGGCGACCCCGCTCGATGCATCGATTTCGGGGGCAGCCGAGGGGCCGTCGCCTCCACCGCCTCCGCAGCCGAAAAACGGGATGCAAAAGGGGCCAGCATAAGCGTGCGATGCAAAAACCATCGCGGATATGAAGGCCGACGACGACATAACGAATTTCGTTTTCATGATTTTTTACAGCCTTGTTTTCTGGTTCAATTACATCAACGTATCGGTAGCTAGAAATTTTGTAATGGTAAAAAACCACGTCCTGTCTACCTCTTTAGTGAAAGAGTGAAGGGAGCGCTCGGAGGACGTCTGCGGAAGCAGGAACTCCTGGACCGCAAGGGCGGCGCACTATCGCCAATCCGTTGAATCGGCGCCTTTCGCTCTTGCCAAATTGCAACTCGCATTTGCACCCACGCCGGATTTGACAGCAACCGCGCCTTCGGTCACGCGAGAGAGCAAAGTGAAGGGCTAGATGCGTTCCGCTTTTCAATAATAACAAGAGGGAACGAGATGGCACGCGGCCCGAAGGAGCCGAAAGACCTTCTCCATTGCGCGAGGGAAGGCTGGAAGGCGCGCCAGGCGCAGCTTCGATTGAGCGACAATCCGCAGGACGACGGCGAGTGGAACGCACGCGCCGCCACCATCCGCGCGTGCCTCAAGCATGCGCAAACGCTGCCGGCAAATAACGCTGATGATCTGTTCGCCAAGGCGCTGCTAATTGCGATGCTGGTCGAGGAAAAAGGGCCGAACGACTTACATTATCGTCTCGCACAAAACCTGATTGCAGATTTGCAGGCTCACGGAGACGGGTCGCAGGAACCGGATCGATAGGCTACAGTTACCGTCGCGACGAGTTGCCCAACACGATTGACGAAGCCGGTGCGCGATGGTCGAAGAAAATGGTTGCCTATCGGATTGCAGCGACCGTGATCTCAACTACGAGACGGCCAAGGCCGTCCTGAACGAGGCGCACAGGGCTTGGAGCGTCGGCGACATCGAAGGTGTCCTTCGCACCTATGCCGAAGACATCCTCTTCCAACGCAATTCCGTCGAGGGCGAGCAGCCGCTCGCCATTCGCGGGCGCGACGCCATGCGGGCCTACCTCATCCCGATCGCCGAGAAAGCTTCGGGCGTAGCGGTGCTGGAAAGCTTCGAATTTCACGCGGGAATCGCGCGTTCGCGGGTTCGATATTTTCTGCAAGACCGCGAAACGGGCGAGACGATGTCAGGGACCTACAGGCAAGTGGTCGTATTCCGGAAAACGCTGATTTCGCGCATGGAGCAATACCACGATGCGGCGCGACTGGCGGCGTTCTTCAGGCTTATCGATGCACCCGACGTTCCAACCGAGACAAAGTGATTTGTGCGTCTTCGAGAGTGCCGATCTGTTCTCTCTTCACGGCTTCTGTGGATGGCATTCGGCGCCATTGGCTTCGGCAATCTTGATAACGTCCTTGGCCGTGGTGATGATGGCGCTGATCTTGCCTCGCGCCAGCGCGAAAGGCGCGCTTTCCGCATCGTAGTCTCGAATGGGCTCCGCGCCGAAAGATTCCGCCACCTTACATCCGGCATCGGAATAACAGGCGACTGTGGTGTCGGGGCCCGGCGGATCGTCTTTGGGGTTGATGCAGACCGTCTCGGCGTGCGCTGCGGCACAAGAAAGCGATGCTAAGATCGCGACAAGATAGGCCAGCATGCGCATGGATCATTCCCACATTTCCGAGAGTGTCATTGGTGCGCCCGGCTCAAGACCGCCGGGACCGTCAGCTTCAATGGTCGGCTTGCTTGTCGAGAGGCTTCTTTTCGGTGGGCGCGTCGTCGCCGCCGAAGAAATATTCGTAGGCTGCATACGTCATCAGAGCCACGCCGACTACGGCTGCGCCGCGACCGGCCTTGGCTATTCCGGACTTTGCGAGAACTCCGACGGCGCGGTCGGCAGCCGACGTCTCGACCGCCTGGGGCAGAAGTCCGATCGTCTTTTCGCTGATCAGCGCTTTCACCTCTCCCGACGTCAGAATCCCCTGCGCGGCTTTACGGCTGAGTTCGGCCGAATGACTGCCGCCAAGATAGAGCGTCGCCCCTACCTGGCCGGGTCCGACGTCGGTGAGGTTCTCGATCAGGCGGCACGAATGAAAATGGTCGTCCTTCGGGCAGGCGACGGTAAGCGGCCGCGGTGGCGGGGTCGGGAGAACAGGTGTTGCGAGCGGGGTCGCGGGTTTGGAGAGGAAAGGATCGGAGAATGTCGGTTTTACCAGGGAGGAATTCGGCAACGCGAAAACACCGCACGATGACGGCAAGCCACTCAGCCCACAAAGCGACGTCGGCTTGGCGACCTTTTTATTGTTGAGTCGGGCGATTATGTCGTTGATTTGCTGTTCAGTGAGAAGCGGCTTCGGCTGATCCTGTGCCGCCGCCGCAAGCGCCAGCGCAGTGAGGCCAATCGCGAAAGGAATGATCGCCAGACGTTTCATCGGGAAAGATCGCCTGCTGGAACTCCGCCCACTTCATATTCCAACATTTTGACAATTAGGCACAGCGGAGCCCTGCCGTTCAAGTCAATCTGTGCGGTTTCAGGCTCCCCGGACCTTTTCGTTGCGCAAAACCTCGTTCATCGGCGGCACGGAATTTGACACCCTACCCCTGCCGAACGGGCTCTCGCCGCCGTCATGATCTTTTGTCATCGTTACACAAACTGAGGAACTGCTAACAATTCCGGACCAAGTCGTGGAGCGGGGAATGATCGCCAATATTTTGAAAGTTGTTTTGCCGGCGATTTTGGCCTGCACGTTTCAGCCGATATCGGCTTGGGCGGATAACTGCGGCGACCGCGTTTCCCGCCTTGAGGCGGAGAATAAGGATCTATCGTTGAAGCAGCGTATGCACGTCACGAGCTCATTCGACGCTTTCTATTTGGAAAACCGCGATCCGTCGGCGCACATCACGATCTCGTGCGGCCCGGCGGTATCATCTTTCGATGTCGAATGGTCGGGCGGCTCGCTTTCGGCCTACAGTGCCCTCATCGATCAAGTTAGCCAGTCCCTCGATCTTAGCAGCGACGACTTTTCCTCGTCGCTCAAGCAATGCTGGAGCCAGGCCGCCGTCAGCGACGATGACGAGGAGGGAACCATCATGATCTCCACATCACGCGCTCAAATCAGCTGCATCGATAAAGACGGAAGAGCGCAAATCAGCGTCTCGCGACCCTCGCAATGATGCGATCCGTGTGAGGGCACGTTCAAGCGATGACCTTTCCATGTATGCGCTTGCTTCCCTTGCAGCGGGCTGATGAGGGCAGGCCAACTCGAGGGAAAGCCCATTCCTCTGTACAGACTTTGATGGAGACGGCTTCGGCCGATCAATGAATTCAGATATGTCGTCTGGCGTCGCGCAAAGCCTCTGGCGGCATGCTCCGCTACAATATTTTCTTTGGGCACGCGGTTTTTCGAAGTTTTCTTCGCAGATTTTGACGGTTGCCATCGGCTGGCAAGTTTACGCCTTGACGAGCAGCGCCTTCGATCTTGGAATGATCGGGCTGGTGCAATTCCTGCCGACCGCCATTCTGGTTTTTGTCGCGGGACATGCCTCGGATCAATATGATCGCCGGCGCGTCAATCAGATCTGCCAGATCGTCGAGGCGGCGGCCGCAGCGTTTCTCGCGTGGGGAAGTTACGCGGGCTGGCTGACCGTGCCGCAAATATTCGTCGCCGTCGCCCTATTCGGCGTCGCCGGCGCCTTCGAAAGCCCCGCCACGGCTGCACTGCTTCCGGGGGTTTCGCCCGAGGGCATGCTGCAAAGAGCTTCCGCGCTTTCGACGGGCGTCTTTCAGCTCGCCGCGATTGCCGGACCCGCTGCGGGCGGTTTGGCCTATGGCGTCTCCCCTGCCCTCCCTTACGCGGCGATCGCCTGCTTCTGGCTTATTTCAGCGCTTCTCAACGGCGCCATCGTTTTAGACCGCCCTGTCGCGGCGCGAGACTCTCCGACCGCCGGTGCGCTGTTCGCGGGCGCGCATTTCGTGCGAACGCATCCGGCCATTCTCGGGACGATCTCGCTCGATCTTTTTGCGGTCCTGCTTGGCGGCGCGGCGGCGCTGCTGCCGATCTACGCCCGCGACATTCTCCACACGGGCCCTTGGGGTCTTGGCATGCTGAGGGGCGCTCAGGCCATTGGCGCTTTGATCATGACCGTGTTGCTCGCCCGATATGCGATCACCAGGCACGTCGGAATGCGGATGTTTCAAGCGGTCATCGTGTTCGGCATCGCCACCATCGTGTTCGCGTTGTCGAAAGTGGTCTGGCTGTCAGTGCTTGCGCTCGCAGTGATGGGGGCGGCCGATACCGTCAGCGTCGTCATTCGCGTCTCGCTTGTCCAGCTTGCGACGCCCGACGACATGCGCGGCCGTGTCGGCGCCGTGAACTTCCTGTTCATCAATGCATCGAACCAGCTCGGCGAATTCGAAAGCGGAATGACGGCAGCTTTGCTCGGCGCCGTTCCGGCGGCCGCTCTCGGCGGCATTGGCACGATCGCGGTAGCGCTGATCTGGATGAAACTTTTTCCGGCGCTGCGCAATCTGCAGCGGCTCGAATAAATCTAATCAGCTTTGGACGCAGTCGCGCGTGATCTGGTCGATGGAGCGCACACCGGCGAGTGCCATGGTCACATCAAGTTCGCTGACGATCAAATCGATGGCTTTGCTGACGCCCGCTTCACCGGCGGAGCAAAGGCCATAAAGATAACTTCGACCGAGGAGGCAAGCACGGGCACCCATTGCAAGCGCTCTAAAGACATCCTGGCCCGAACGGATGCCGCCATCGAAATAGACTTCGATATCGGAACCGACAGCATCGACGATGCGCGGCAGCATCGAGATCGACGAGGCCGCGCCATCGAGCTGGCGGCCGCCGTGATTGGAGACGACGATGGCCGACGCGCCGCTTTTGACCGCCATCCGTGCATCATCGGCGTCCATGATGCTTTTGATGATGAGCTTGCCGGGCCATTGCTCGCGTATCCATGCGACATCGTCCCAAGATAGCGCTTGATCGAACTGGCTCTTGATCCAGTCCATATATGAGAGAAGATTTTCCGTGCCGGGAATGCGCCCGGCGACGTTGCCGAATGTCTTGCGCTTGCCCATCAGAACGTTGGCGATCCAGGCGGGCTTCGATGCGATGCGGCCAATGGTGCCGAGCGTGATGCGCGGCGGCACGCTCAAGCCGCTGCGGACATCGCGATGGCGCTGGCCGAGCACTTGCAGGTCGACCGTCAGAACGAGAGCGCTGCAGTTGGCGCGGCGCGCCCGGGCAATGAGATCGGCGACGAAACCGCGGTCCTTCATGAAGTAGAGCTGGAACCAGAATGGCTTCGATACAGCGCTCGCAACGTCTTCGATCGAACAGATCGAGAGCGTGCTGAGCGTATAGGGAATGCCGGCCTTTTCGGCCGCGCGCGCAGCGGCGATCTCGCCGTCGCGCCAGGCCATACCGCTGAGGCCGATGGGTGCAAGAGCGAGCGGCAATGGTTGGCGCTCGCCAAGCACCGTCTGGATGTGATTGCGGTTTGCTGCGCCGGCCAACACCCGTTGTCGGATGTTGATGTTCTGAAGGTCGCGGATGTTGGCTGCTAAGGTCGATTCCGAATATGAGCCGGATTCGTAATAGCCCATGAAGTCGCTCGGCACGCGGCGATGCGCCAAGCGCCGAAGATCATCGATGCAGGCCACGGATTTAAGCGTCACGGATCCTGTCCGGGCAGTGCGCGTGTCTTCAGGGATGCGCCGGTGACGTCAGCATTCGGCTTCGCTGACCGAGATAGCAACGCCGGGGTGCACCGATTTCAACTGGCGGACGTCGTCGAGCGCTTCCGCCCAAACGTTGCACGGCCCTGCGAGCCGGATCTCACCGCGTGTTCGCGACAGCGGCGTCGGGCCGAAGCCAATCGAGATCGCGTCTCCTTCCGGCCAGAAGACAATGTCACCGACTTTGACGGTGACGCGAGCGTCGGGTTCAGCGGCAGAACTTACAGGCGCGTCGAAATACACTTCGCCGCCCCATGTACGCGCAGCAGATTCAATCGGAAGCGCTGCCCATATACGTTCCGCGGTGGGCGTGTTGAGCAGCCTCGCACGGATGGCGACACTGCCCGCCCGGATCACGATCTTTCGCATGCCGCAAAATCCCGATCAGCGCTCCGCGACCGGGACTAGAATGCGGCCGCAATTGGGAAGTCTCTCATTGAGGGCCGCCGTCATCAAGGGTTTTGCGGCTCTTGGATGCGAACAAAATGTCCGTCGTGCTCGAAAGTTGCGCTCAATTCGCTGTTTGCGCAGCGCAATTGCCGTGTTGCGATTGCGAAGGGCCGTCACGCATGATGACAATCGGCAACGGCCCATTGCAATTCGATCACTTCGGAGCAGGCCCGAACACGAGAGACGTGTTCAAGCCGCCGAACGCCAGCGAGTTCGACATTGTGTAGCCGACGTTCATATTGCGGCCGACGTTCGGGACGTAATCGAGATCGCAACCCTCGCCCGGCTCGTCGAGGCCGATGGTCGGGGGCACCCAGCCTTCACGCATCGCCATGATGGTCGCTACGGCTTCGATGCCGCCGCCGGCACCGAGCGGGTGGCCGTGCATCGATTTGGTCGATGAGATCGCGAGCTTATAAGCGTGATCGCCGAAGACGTTCTTGATCGCCTTGGTTTCGTTGATGTCGTTGTCGGCCGTCGCGGTGCCGTGGGCGTTCAGATAGTCGATCTGATCCAGCTTGATGCCCGCGTCCGCGATGGCGTTCTGCATCGCGACGCTCGGGCCTTCGACCGTCGGCTTGACCATGTCCTGACTGTCGGACGCCATGCCGTATCCGCAAAGCTCGGCGAGGATGGTGGCGCCACGGGCCTGCGCGTGTTCGAGGCTTTCAAGAACAAGAACGCCGGCGCCGTCGGCGAGCACCGTGCCATTGCGCTTCTTGGCGAACGGGAAGCAACCTTCGGGCGACAGCACGTGGAGCGCTTGCCAGGCCTTCATCGTTCCGTAGTTGATGACCGATTCAGATGCGCCGACGAGGGCGACGTCGACAAGATTGTCGCGAATGTAGTCGCGGCCGATGCCGATGGCATGCGTCGCGGTCGAGCAGGCCGAGCAGGTGGCGAACGTCGGGCCTTTGACGCCGAATTCGATGCCGACGTGAGCCGCGGCCGAAGATCCGATGATACGAAGCAGCGTCAGCGGGTGGGTCGCGCGCTTGTTATGAATGAAGAGGTCGCGGTAGGCGGTTTCGTAAGTCGTCAAGCCGCCGGCGCCGGAACCGATGATGCAAGCCGACCGATAGGGATCGGTGATCGGCATTTCGAGGCCGGACATTTTCACCGCTTCGTCGGCGGCAGCGGCGGCGAACCAGGAATAGCGATCCGCGAGCGTAATGATGCGGTCGCGCTTGAAGTGCTTCAGGCGCTGCTTGGGATCAAAGCCCTTGATCTGCGCCGCGATCAGAATCTTCAGATCATCGACCGGGAAGCCTTCGAGATTGCTCACACCCGATTTACCGGACTTGAGGCCCGCCCAAAAATCAGGAACGTTCTGGCCGATCGGAGTTACAACTCCGAGACCCGTGACGACGACACGGCGTCCCGGCTTGCTATTCGACATCTTCTATCTTTCTTGTCTGGGTGAATGCGCGGAAACCCCCAGGAGGGGGTTCCGGCCGTCACACATTGATTTCGACGGAAGGTCGCTCGCGGCCGTTAAGCTTTGGCTGCGGAAGCCTGCTTTGCGGCAATCAACGACTTCACGCGGTCGACCACCGAGCCGACAGTCTTGAACGCTTCGACTTCTTCATTGGCGTTGTACGGGATCTCGATCCCGAAACCATCTTCGATGTCGAAAACGATCATCGCAAGATCAAGTGACTCAATCTTGAGATCTGTGAGCTGGGTGTCGAGCGAGATATCGTCGCGCGGCTCCTTCATATGCTTCTTGAGGATTTCAATAACCTTAGTCGCGACTTCGTCCATCGGCCTCTCCCACCCTCGCAACCCCTGCGACGGGCCAGTTTTGCTTGGCATCTACCTAAATCAAGACTACTAGATCAGCAAGCGGGGGGGTCACTTATCCTTAAACAACCGCGAAGTCCAGGTGCGGACCGTCGCGCTGGCCTGACCCCGGCCTATTTCATGCATCCACCACCCTGGCGATAGCTGTTACCGGCGTGATCGAGCGCTAGCTTTGGCCCACGAAAATTGGCTAAATATTCGCGCGTACCTTGCTGGTTAGCGGACGATTTACGACATCTTCAGCGAAGGTCAACGCGATCCGGAATAAGATAAAATAGAGCCGCCGGACAGCCAATGAAATCGGAAGTCGCCCTGCCCCTGTCAGAGACGTCGCCCCCCTGGGCCGACCATTACCCGGCCGGCGTCGATTGGCGCATGCCGATCCCGACGGGGACGGTGCCGTCGCTTCTGGACCGGGCAGCGGAACGCTTTCCGGACCATCAGGCGATCAGTTTTCTTGGCCGCGTGACGACCTATCGGGAGCTCTCGGCGGACGTCGAGCGGGTCGCCGCCGGCTTGCAACGAAATGGAGTAAAACGAGGTACCAAGGTCGGTATATTCCTCCCCAATACACCAACCTTCGTCGTGTATTATTTTGCAATACTCAAAGCGGGTGGAACGGTCGTCAACTTCAATCCGCTCTATACTGTCGAAGAGCTGACATTTCAGGTGAAGGACAGCGAAACCGAGTTCATGGTGACGCATGACCTTGCGATGCTGTTTACTAAGGTCGAGGCGTTGCTGCAGGCGGGGTTGATTTCCCGCGCGGTCGTGGTGCCGTTCGCCAGCGTGCTCTCGCCGCTGAAATCGGCGCTGTTTCGGATCTTCAAGCGTAAGGATCGCGCCGACGTCGGTGCTTCGCCGGTGGCCGGGCGGCTGATCAGAGGCCTCGATCTTGCCGCCGAACGCGTCCCGCTTTCGCCCGTCGAGATAAGCCCCGACGACATCGCTGTCCTGCAATATACGGGCGGCACGACCGGCACGCCGAAAGGAGCGATGCTGACCCATGGCAACATCGTCGCCAACACCAAGCAGGTCGTCGCCTGGGGCATGGCACTGAAGCCCGGCCAAGAGATCGTGGTCGGAGCGCTGCCCCTCTTTCACGTCTTTGCCATGACCGTGGTGATGACCGTCGGCGTCGAACTCGCGGCCAAGATCCTGCTGATCCCCCGCTTCCAGCTTATCGAGACGCTGAAGCTCATCAATCGCGAAAAGCCGACGATGATGCCCGTCGTTCCGACCATCCTGACGGCGATGCTGAATTTCCAGCACATCAAATCCTACGACCTTTCCTCATTGAAATTCTGTCTTTCGGGCGGCGCGGCATTGCCGCTCGAAACGAAACTTCGGTTCGAGGAATTGGCCGCAGGCTCGACCAAGGTCGTCGAGGGGTATGGGCTATCCGAAACATCGCCGGTACTGACGGCAAACCCGCTCGAAGGCGAGCCGGTGCGGGGATCGATCGGGTTGCCGCTGCCCGGGACGATGATTTCGCTGCGCTCGCTCGATGACCCGACAAAGGAGGTTCCTCAGGGTGAGCGCGGGGAACTTTGCGCCAAAGGGCCGCAGGTGATGAAGGGATACTGGAAGCGGCCGGAAGAGACGGCAAAGCAGTTCGTCGGGGACTACCTCCGGACCGGCGACGTCGCCATCATGGACGCGCGCGGATATTTTTCCATCGTCGATCGCATCAAGGATCTCATCATCTGCTCGGGCTTCAATGTCTATCCGCGCCGGGTCGAGGAGGCGATTTATGCTCATCCCGCAGTCGAGGAAGTGACTGTAATCGGTGTGCCCGACGCCTATCGCGGCGAGGCGCCGAAGGCGTTCATCAAGCTCAAGAACGGCATGTCCGTCACGGCTCAGGAGATGCTGAAGTTTCTCGAGCCCAAGATCTCGAAAATCGAGATGCCGGAATCGATAGAATTTCGCGACAGCTTGCCGAAAACGATGATCGGAAAGCTGTCGAAGAAAGAGCTGGTCGCCGAGGAAGCCCAGCGCGGCAAACAGGCATGACCACAAAGACCCTCCCCATCGCGCGTACCGATGCATCCCATCCTGGAGATGCGCGCGAGACGTCCTATTCGATCTCGGCGCTGGCGAAGGAATTCGGCATCACAACGCGAACGATCCGCTTCTATGAAAGCCGCGGGCTGATTTCGCCGCAGCGTATCGGAACGACGCGGCGCTATTCCAAACGCGATAGAGCGCGGCTGATCCTTATCCTGCGCGGCCGCAATCTAGGGTTCACGGTTGAAGACGTCAGCGAATACCTGTCGCTTTATGATTCAGATCCGGGGCAATTGGCGCAGACGCGACTGCTACTCGACAAGGTGACGACGGCGGTCGGCGAGCTTGAGACGAAGCGGCGTGATATCGAGCGCTCGCTTACCGATCTCAACGAAATCCGCGCACGCTGTGAAGCGCATCTCAAAAAAGGCGCGTGAATAACGATTGCGGCAACGCTATCGATACAAATCCCCACGCGTGGGCGGAAGAACGGGAGTGCGTTTCGCTGATTTCGAGGCGAGCGTCTGAAACAGGCGCAAGGTCCCGCGTGAGAACGCGAGGCTGACGCCGGCGAGATAAGCGACCCAGATGCGGTATTTCTCCTCGCCGACGTATTGAATCGCCTGATCCTTGTTGGCGGTCAGGCGCTCGCACCAAAGCTGGCACGTACGCGCGTAATGCAGCCGCCAGCCTTCGACATCGTGCACCTCGAAGCCGGCGCGCTCCATCGCCGAGATCGAATGGCCGATGTCGTCCAACTCGCCGCCGGGAAAGATGTATTTGGCGATGGCTTTCTTTTCCGGGCGCATCCTGCCCTTGAAAAGCCCCGGCTTATGCTTCGGCGCGCGGCGCGAGATGGCATGATTGAGAAACAGGCCATCATCGCTCAAGAGAGAGCGCACCTTGCGCATGTATTCGGGGATGTTCTTCAGCCCGATATGCTCGTACATGCCGATCGACGCGATCTTGTCGTAAGTGCCTGTGAGCTTCGAATAGTCCGACAGTTCGAAGGTCACGCGGCTGTCGATGCCGAGACGCTTGGCTTTGGCGCGCGCGAACGCAAGCTGCTCTTCCGACAGCGTCACGCCATGCGCGGTGACGCCATACTTCTCGGCGGCGTGGCAGAGAAGACCGCCCCAACCAGCGCCGATATCGAGCATGCGCTCGCCGGGCTTCAGCCGCAGCTTCCGGCAGATCATTTCGAGCTTGTCATGCTGGGCCTGCGCGATGTCGTTCGACCAGTCGGTATAATACGCGCAGGAGTAGACCATCTCGGGATCGAGAAAGAGCGCGTAGAAATCGTTCGACAGATCGTAATGAAACTGAATGTAGGCCTTGTTGTCGTCGGTCTTGCGATTCTTACCGGTGATCTCACCCTGAAAGCCGTGTGCGTCGCGCGCGTCCGCTGCCTTTGCGAACAGGAACGGCGACAATTTCAGTGCGAGGCTGGCGATCTCGCCCGGCTTCAGCTTCACGCCCTTGCGGCCGTCTTGCAGGCCCTTGCCGAAATCGACGAGCGTGCCGCCCGAAAAGTCGATGCCCTTCTCCACATATTGGCGGATGATGGAATCGAGCGATGGATGGCGCAGGATGGTGCCGATGACGCCGGGATCGCGGATCGAAATCTCGAAGTTCGATTGCGGCGCGTCGCCGAGCGGCAGGCGCGTGCCGTCCCAGAGGCGCACCCAGCCATCTGCATTCAAACGCGCCGCCAAAGTGCGGACGAGCGTGCGAGCAGCTTCAAGTTGCTTATCGTCCTTCGCGCCCATGCGCCCTTCCCTCGCTGCCTAGAACCGCGAGGGACATAGCGCATTGCCGGCCGAGAGTCTTCCCGCTTAGGCGGCCTGTGCCTCGATGGTCGCCGGGGACTCCATAATCGCCGTGACGCCCATGCCGCCTGCAGTGCAGACCGAGATCAGGCCGCGGCCGCCTTTGGTCGACAACAGCTTGGCCATATTGGCGACGATACGCGCGCCGGTTGCGGCGAATGGATGACCGAATGCCAGCGACGAGCCCTTGACGTTGAGCTTCGAACGATCGATCGAGCCCAGTGGCGCGTCCTTGCCGAGGATCTTCTTGCAGTAGTCAGGATCTTCCCAGGCCTTGAGCGTGCACAGAACCTGAGCGGCGAAGGCTTCATGGATCTCGTAGAAGTCGAAGTCCTGCAGCTTGAGGCCGGCGCGATCGAGCATTTTCGAAACGGCGATCGTCGGTGCCATCAACAGCCCGTCGCCGCCGACGAAGTTGTTGGCGATGTGCTGGCCGTACGTAATGTAGGCCTGGATCGGCAGATTGCGCTTCTTTGCCCATTCCTCGGAGGCAAGAAGAACAGTCGCGGCGCCGTCCGTCAGTGGTGTCGAGTTGCCAGCGGTCAGCGTGCCACGGTCCGATTTTTCAAAGGCGTTCTTGAGCGAGGCGAGCTTTTCGAGCGTTATATCAGGGCGAAGGTTGTTGTCGCGATAGACGCCTGCGAAGGGAATGACGAGATCGTCCATATAGCCTTCGTCGTAGGCGGCCGCGCCCTTCTTGTGGCTTTCGAAGGCGAGCTGATCCTGGTCGGCGCGCGGGATGTGCCATTCCTGAGCCATCAGCTCACAATGCTGGCCCATCGAGAGGCCGGTACGCGGCTCGGAGACGGCCGGCGGCTGCGGCGCGAGCTCGGCTGGCGACAGGCCCTTGAAAGCCTTCACCTTGTCGAGCGCCGATTTGCCCTGCTGGGCTTCGATCAGACGCTTTGAAAATTTCTTCGAGAAGACGATCGGGGCGTCGGAGGTGGTGTCGGAGCCGATCGAGATGGCATTTTCGATTTCGCCCGTTGCGATCTTGCCTGCCGACATCAGCGCGGACTGCAGCGACGTTCCGCAGGCCTGAATGAGCGTCACGCCGGGGGTCGATGGCGCAAGCTTCGTCGAAAGCACCGCTTCGCGCGCGAGGTTGAAATCCTTCGAGTGCGTGACAACCGCACCGCCGACGACTTCGTCGATGTGCTGACCCTTGAGGCCGTAGCGGTCGGCGAGGCCGTTCAAGGCTGCCGCCATCATGTCAAGGTTCGACTGGTCGGCATAAAACGTGTTCGAACGGCAGAACGGAATGCGGACACCGCCGATTACCGCGACACGCCGAAGTTCTCTTGCCATTTCATTTCTCCAGTATTCCCCCTCTCCCCATCGTCTTCGATGGCGAGAGGGCCGGGGTGAGGGGCGGCTGTTTGCTCACGTTGCGGCCCCTCACCCTGACCCTCTCTCCGCAAGAACGGGGAGAGGGAATAAGAATTATTCGGCAGCGGCGGCTTGCGTCGCGGGCGACGGGCTTTTCGCAGCGAGACTGTTCCTGTAGTGCAGCGGGCCGCCGCGGAAGGGTGCGAAGCCGGTGCCGAAGATCATCCCGGCATCGACGAGATCGGCGGATTCGACGACGCCTTCATCGAGCGACTTCTGGGCTTCGTCGATCATTGGCGCGACAAGCTCGCGACCGAGCAATTCAAGCTCAGCCTTTGCGTATTTCTTATCCGACTTGACCGGCTTGCCGTCCTTCCAGACGTAGAAGCCCTCGCCCGTCTTCTTGCCGAGGCGGCCTGAAGCGACGAGACGATCGAGCCTGGAACCTTCGCTCGACTGGCCAAGAATCTTCGCGACGTGGGCGCAAATATCGAGACCGACGTTGTCGGCGAGTTCGATCGGCCCCATCGGCATGCCGAACGTGCGCGCGGCCTCGTCGATCTTCTCCTTGTCCTCGCCCTGCTCCAATCGCATCATGGCAGCGAACATGTAGGGCGTCAGCACCTTGTTGACGAGGAAGCCCGGCACGTCCTTCGTGATCAGCGGGAACTTGTCGATGGCGGTGACGAACGCCGCGCCTTTCTTCACTTCGTCCTCGCGCGTGTTGGTGCCGCGCACGACTTCGACCAGCGGCATCTGTGGCACTGGGGAAAAGAAGTGCAGGCCGATCAGGCGGCCGGGATCCTTCAGCGGCGCAGCGATATCTTCGAGCTTCAGCGATGATGTGTTGGTCGCGAGCACGGCACCCGGCTTGATCCTGCTTTCGAGATCGGCAAACAGCTTCTGCTTGATGTCGAGCCGTTCGACGATCGCTTCAATGACGACGTCGGCGCGGGCGACGCCCTTGCCTTCGGGGTCGGCGATGAGGCGGGCTTTAGCGGCGTCGCGCGTCGCCTTGGTCTTGAACTTCCTCGCGAAGAGCTTGCCCTGCGCCTTGATGCCCTTCTCGAGCTGCTCAGGTGAAATGTCCTGCAGCGTCACTTCCATGCCGGACGCGACGCAGACGCCCGCGATGTCGGCGCCCATCGTTCCCGCGCCGATCACGTGCACGCGGCTTGGCTTCCACTTGAAGCCACGCGGCGCCTGGCCCTTGAGAAGTTCGGTTAGACGGAACACGCGGCGCAAATTTTTAGACGTGTCAGACATCATCAAAGGCGCGAAGGCTTTCGTCTCTTCGCGCTTCATGGTCTCGAGATCGCCGCCGTATTTCTCGAATAGGTCGATGAGGCGGAACGGCGCCGGATAATGATCTTCGCGGGCTTTCTTCGCCGTCTCCTGACGTATCTTGCCGGCGAGGAAGCCGCGAGCCGGCCATTTCGCGAGCAGCGACTTGGCGGCTCCGGCGGGCTTGGAGCGGCGGTTCTGCAGCACCGCCTTGCGGGCCGCCCAATGCAATTCTCCTTGGCTGCCGACGAGCTGATCGATGAAGCCTTGCGCCTTTGCGACCGATGCGCGGATCATGCCGCCCGTGAGCATGGCCTGCATCGCGGCCATCGGGCCTACCTGCTTGATCGATCGCGCGGTGCCGTTGAAGCCCGGGAAGATACCGAGCTTCACTTCGGGGAAGCCGAAGCGGGTTGAATCATCGCGGGTGGCGATGCGGTAGTTACAAGCGAGGATCAATTCCAGTCCGCCACCGACGCAAACGCCGTGGATGGCGGCAACAACCGGAATCGGCAGATGCTCGATGCGCTGGAACAGCTCGTTCACCGGCTTCAGCGCAGCGACCACATCCTGTTCGCTCTTAAACGTTTCGAATTCGCGGATATCGGCGCCGACGACGAAGCCGCGGTCCTTGCCCGACATGATGACGAGACCACGTATTTTCTTGGCTGCCGTGTCGGCCTCGGCCTGGGTGATGATGGTGGCGAGTTCCTCGATCGGCCGGCGGCCGAGCGAATTCATGCTTTCGCCTTCGCGATCGAAGATCGCCCAGGCGATGTCCTCGCCGTCGACCCAATAGCGCCAGTCCTTGAGATCAAGGCTGCTGGGTTCCGCCGCAAATTCTGTCATCTCTCACCTCAACTCATAGACAGCGGCAGCAATCATTCGGCTGCCAGGCTCTCGGCGCCACGAACGTTGTGGCCGAGCGTCACATAATTCGGTTTTACTTCGGCAGGATCGAAATGGTCGACCGCAATGACGCGTGCCACCAGCCGTTCGACCTCACGAAGCTGTTCGGCTTCCGCTTCCGTAATCACGTTCTTGGCGGCGGCCTCGGCAAACCAATCGCTGCCATGATAGCGCCGCACGAGCCCATCGCGGATAGCTTTTTCGAGCTTTTTCTCGACCGGCTCGGCCGCGATGACCTTTTCGAGCGTCACTTCCAGAATTCCGGTCGGATCGTTGACGTCCTTCGAGATGAAGATATCGCGCGTCAGGCGATCGCGAACTTCACCCGGCTGCAGGGCATGGCGGGCAACGCGGTGGCCCAGCGCGTCGGACGCGGGTTTGTGACGGCGACCAAGCGGGAACACGACGACGCGCATCAGCGGCCTCGCCCAGGCGACGGGGAAGTTGTCGATGACGCCGCTCATGGCTTCCTGGAAACGGTAGAGGGCGTTCCCAGCGGCGAGTTCGACGATCTGTTCGTCGCCTTCGGGGCGGCCGTCATCATCGTAACGCTTGAGCGTCGCCGACAGCATGTAAAGCTCGGATAGCGCATCGGCCATCCGGCCGGTGATCTTCTGCTTGGTCTTGAGGCCGCCGCCGAGCAGCGCGACCGTCAGATCGGCGACGAAGGCATATGAGCGGCTGGCGCGGCCGAGCTGGCGATACCAGTGCGACATGCGAAGAGCGCCCTCGGGCGCTTTGACGAAGGCTCCGCCGGTGAGATTGTGGACGAAGCCGCCGGTCGCATTCGAAAGCGAGAACGCAATGTGGTTATTGAAGGCATCCTCGAAGTCATCAAGGCCGCGCTTTTTGTCGGGGTTTTGCGCCGCCTGCACTTCCTTGTAGAGATAAGGATGCGAGCGTAGCGCGCCTTGGGCAAACGTAATCAGCGTGCGCGTGAGAATATTAGCGCCTTCGACCGTAATGCCGACGGGAACCATCTGATAGGCCGATTGCAAGTAGTTCGCCGGGCCATCGCAGATGCCGCGGCCGCCGTGAATGTCCATCGCGTCGTTGACAGCCCGGCGCATCTTTTCGGTCGTCTGATATTTCATCAGCGCAGAGATGACCGAAGGCTTCTCGCCGCGTGAAACCATCGCTGCCGTCATGGCGCGTGCAGCTTCGTTGACGTAGGCGGTCTCGATGATGCGGACGAGGCCTTCCTCGACGCCTTCCATGCGCGAGACCGGCAAGCCGAACTGCTTGCGAATGCGGGCATAGGCCGACGTGACGCGCAGCATCATCTTGGCGCCCGCCGTCGCCGACGACGGCAGCGAGATGGCGCGACCGGCGGAAAGGCATTCCATCAGCATGCGCCAGCCGTTGCCGGCCATCTTGTCGCCGCCGATGACCCAATCCATCGGGATGAAAACGTCATTGCCCCAGTTGGGGCCATTCGGGAAAGCGGCGCCCGAAGGCAGATGGCGGCGGCCGATATTGACGCCAGGATGATCAGCGGGGATCAGCGCCAGCGTGATGCCGACATCCTCGCCCTTGCCGAGCAGATTGTCCTTATCGAACAGACGGAAGGCGAGGCCAACGAGCGTCGCCTTTGGTCCGAGCGTGATGTAGCGTTTGTCCCACGAGAGGCGGATGCCAAGCGTGTCCTGACCTTTGTGGGTACCGCGCGTCACGTAGCCGACGTCGCGCATGGTGGCGGCGTCGGACCCGGACGTCGGGCCTGTCAGCGAGAAGCATGGGACTTCCTCGCCCTTGGCGAGGCGCGGCAGGTAATAGTGCTTCTGCTCGTCGGTGCCGTATTTTTCGATCAGTTCGCCGGGGCCGAGCGAGTTCGGCACCATGACGATGGTGACGACGTCGGGCGAGCGCGAGGCAATCTTGCCGAGAATGAGCGATTGGGCCTGAGGTGAAAAGCCGAGGCCGCCGTGCTCCTTCGAGATCAGCATCCCGAGGAAGCCGTTGCGCTTGACGAAGTCCCAGATCTCGTCGGGCACCTCGTGCAGGCTATGACGCACCTGCCAGTCGTCGATCATGCGGCAGAGGTTTTCGGTCGGGCCATCGAGAAAGGCGCGTTCTTCGGCCGTCAGCTGCACGGGGGGAACGGATTTGAGCTTGTCCCAGTCGGGGGTGCCGGAGAAAAGCTCGGCGTCGAAGCCGACGGTGCCCGCCTCGAGGGCCTGGGCTTCGGTATCGGAGACGCGCGGCAGGATCTTGCGGATCTGCGCGAAGACCGGGGCGATGATCATGCTCCGGCGGACGGCGGGGATCGAAAGTGCGGCGAGCGCCAGAAACGGCAGCCAAGCGATCCAGGATACGACGCCGATGCTCCCGCCGGTCGCGAGCAGCGTCCAGACGCCCAAAGCAGCGGCCCAACCCCAAAGGGGTGCGCGGATAATGCCCAGCGCCAAAAAGGCGACCAGAGCCACCACCAGCAGAACGACGGGTGCCATTTCCGTGCCTCCCATAAGGGCTGCCGCAAGGCGATAATCTCGGCGCGCCCGTTATCATTGGTTGACGTATACGTCAACTTGGGAAGACCCTGCCGCGTTTTCCAGGGTAGGGCCTTCCAGGGCCTATGCGGAGCCTAATTAATCACGTTTGTGCGGCAGCACATAGTCTTGCAGATACACGGGCCGATCCCTCGGGCCCGGAGCGATGCTGCGCGATAAAGTTTAAGGATTGCGGAAGTTCGGAAGCGTCGGCGGCGGCGGTCCTTCGCCGAAAAGGTCGTCAACGATGGTCTGATACCATTCGGCGCTTTCCTGATAGACCTGCTGGCGCAGTTCGGCGCTGTCGTCGGGTTTGGAGATAAAGGGGTCTTTGACCTCGAGATAGGACTTCCCGTCCTTGGTTGCGGGGACATAGTCGCCGCCGATCTTGGCGCTGTTGTCGGGTGCGACCATCGACCAGCAAGTGTTGCGATAGGAACCCGGGCCTCGCGGCTTGCCCTGCAGGTCGGCGATGATGTCAGCCGAGACGACGGTCGCCTGGCTGACGGCGGAAAACGCCGACTTCGGCATCTCATTGGCGATCGCGGCATCGCCCAGGACGTAGACGTCCTTCACCTTGGTCGAGGTGAAATTTTCCGGGTTGACCGGGCACCAGTCGCCTTCCGTCAGACCGGCGCTTGCGGCGATGGCTCCCGCCTTTTGCGGCGGGATGATATTGGCGAGCGCGGCGCGTTCGGTGCGGCCGGACTTCGTCGTGACGACGCCGGTCTTGGCATCGACTTTGACAACAGCGAAATCATCGATCTCGTTGGTGAGATTGATTTCGATGATGTCCTTGTAATATTCGGCGAAGGCTTCCTCGAAGACGGCCTGTTTCGAGAAGGTCTTCTTGGCATCGAAAATGACGAGCCGGGCCTTCGGCTTTTTGGTCTTCAGGAAATGCGCGATCATGCAGGCGCGCTCATAAGGTCCGGGCGGGCAGCGATAGGGGTTCTGCGGAACGGCCATGACGACGAGGCCGCCATTCGGCAACGCGAGCAGCTTTTCTTTCAGTAGCCACGTCTGCTCGCCACCTTGCCAAGCATGCGGCATCAGCTTGGCCGCGTCCGGCGAATAGCCTTCGATGGCATCCCATTTGAAGTCGATGCCCGGTGCGACCACGAGGCGGTCATACGCGAGAGCCTGCCCCTTCGCGAGCGACACTTTTTTTGCCGCCGTATCTATCCTTGTGGCGGTGTCGGTGAGGACGGTGATGCCGCGCTTCTTCACACCCTCATAATCATGGGTGATCGATTTGAATGAGCGGAAACCGCCCAGATACAGGTTCGAATAGAAGCAGGTGGTATATTTGACCTTCGGTTCGATGAGCGTGACGTCGAGGGAAGCGTCGGCCGTTTTCAGCCGGTTGGCGACCGCCGCGCCGCCCGGGCCGCCGCCGATGATCACGACCTTGGCAGTGCCGGCAGCCAATGCGGGGCGAGACAGTTCGGATATCGCCGCAAGGCTGGCTCCGGCGGCCAACACGTTGAAATCGCGGCGCGTGATCCCGGTCATTCCCGTTCCTATCGCTGGCGTGCAGACATGCCGCCTATTCTCGTTCTTAACGTGTGTTTGCTCGGACATTTGCCACGGGCGGCCGGCCATGTCAGGAAAATAAATCGTAAGGTTGGGCGCCATGACCGCCCATTCCCATATACCGGATGGACCTTCCTTCCGGATCAGAGGCCAAGCGCGTGAACGACCGGGCCGACATTTCCATTCTGAGCCGCAGGACGTTCATCGTTGCCGGAGCGGCCGGTGCAGTGTTGGCACCTTGGGCGGCCCGCGCGGATGGCGGGGCTGCCGCCGAACCGTTCGCACCGAGCCAGGAATTCAAGGACGATTTCGCGCGCATCGTCGGCGCTGCGACGCCCGTCGCCAGCAAGGTTTCCGTCGATCTTCCCGAAACGGCCGACAACGGAAACTTCGTGCCGATCACGATTTCGGTCGACAGCCCCATGACGGAAGCCGATCACGTCAAGGCTATCTATCTTCTATCGACCGCCAATCCGCACGCCCACGTCGCGACGTTCCATCTGTCGCCCGTGAACGCCATTGCGCGCGTGCAGAGCCGCATGCGGCTTGCCAAAACGCAGGACGTTATCGTGTTGGCCGAGCTTTCGACGGGCGCGTTTCTGATCTCGACGACGCGCGTCGGCGTCACCATCGGCGGCTGCGGAATTTAAGGAGCGCGCGACGATGACGGCGACCGATCCTCGCATCAAGCTTCCCGACAGCATCAAGGCCGGTGACGTCATCGAGGTGAAGACGCTCGTGCGTCATGTGATGGAAACGGGCAACCGACACGACAAGACCGGCAAACCGATCGCGCGCGACATCATCAACACGTTCATCGCGAAATTTGAGGGGAACGAAGTTTTTCGGGCCGAGTTCGGGCCGGGCATTTCAGCAAATCCGTATCTTGCGTTTCAACTCCGCGTGCCGGGCCCCGGCAAAATCGAGATTACGTGGATCGACGATCACGGCGTTGCTGTCACCGCGACGGCGCCTGTGAATCTTTCTTGATTAGTGCTCGGCGATACGCCGTTCCGTGCGCCGGTCGCCAGGCAAAGAACTCTTCCGTCATGCCGACGAAGGTCGGCACCCAGTCAAGCCTCTCCATCCGGCACGCTGCGGTTTGTCTGGATCCCGGCCTGCGCCGCGATGACGATGGCAATTGAAAAAGCCGTTCAATTCTTTTTTCCGATGCTCTGTCGGAACGAACGGCTGTCGTTCGTCTTGAAGTGGACGGCGCCCGGAAAAAGGCCATCAGTTGGGGCTATAAAGCGGATCGCCGGACAACGAGAACGGGAGGCAATATGACAGGCGTTCGATTGCTTGTAGGAACGCGAAAGGGCGCATTTATTCTCTCGTCCGACGGCACGCGCAAGAATTGGGATGTCAGCGGGCCGCATTTCGCAGGCTGGGAGATTTATCATCTTAAGGGTTCTCCGGTCGATCCCGACCGCATCTATGCTTCGCAGTCGAGCGGCTGGTTCGGCCAACAAATTCAGCGGTCGAGCGACGGCGGCAAAAGCTGGGAGCCCGTCGATAACAAGTTCGCTTATGACGGCGTGCCGGGGACGCATCAATGGTACGACGGGACGGCGCATCCCTGGGAATTCAAGCGCGTCTGGCATATCGAGCCGTCGCTGACAGATCCCGACAGCGTTTACGCCGGGGTCGAAGACGCAGCTCTGTTCCAGTCGAAGGACGCGGGAAAGTCGTGGGCGGAAATGCCGGGCCTGCGCGGACATGGGTCAGGACCCAACTGGCAGCCCGGCGCCGGTGGCATGTGCCTGCATACCATCCTTCTCGACCCGAAAAATCCGCAGCGCATGTTCATCGCCATTTCGGCGGCAGGCGCGTTCCGCACCGACGACGGCGGCGAAACGTGGCGTCCCATCAATCAGGGACTGAGATCGGAGTTCATGCCGGATCCGACCGCCGAGGTCGGCCATTGCGTGCATCGTCTCGCCATGCATCCGTCGCGGCCGGACGTTCTCTACATGCAGAAGCATTGGGACGTGATGCGCTCGGATGATGCCGGGAATTCCTGGCGCGAGGTCAGCGGCAATCTGCCGACCGATTTCGGCTTCGTCATCGATGTGCACGCACACGAACCGGAGACGATCTACGTCGTGCCTATCAAGAGCGATGCGGAGCACTTTCCGCTCGACGGCAAGCTGCAGGTCTGGCGCAGCCGTACCGGCGGTAATGATTGGGAATCCCTGACTCAAGGCTTGCCGCAATCCAATTGCTACGTAAACGTCCTACGCGACGCGATGTGCGTCGATACGCTGGACTCTTGCGGCATCTATTTCGGCACCACGGGAGGGCAGATCTATGCTTCCGCCAATGCCGGCGAAACTTGGGACGCGATCGTGCGCGATCTGCCGCCGGTGCTCTCCGTCGAGGTGCAAACGCTGATATGATCCGGGTCGTGCTGCCGTCACATCTCAGAAAGCACGCCAACATCAACGGCGAGGTGACTGTCCGGATCGATGGGCCGGCGACGCAGCAGTCGCTGCTCGACGCGCTTGAGACTGCCTATCCGGTCCTGCGCGGCACGATCCGCGACCACGACACGAAGAAGCGGCGGGCGTTTCTGCGGTTTTTCGCCTGCCAGCGCGATCTCTCGCACGAGGCGGCGGACACGCCGCTGCCCGACGAAGTCGTTCGCGGCTCTCAGCCGTTCCTGATCGTGGGGGCGATTGCCGGAGGGTAAGCGGACGTACGTCTGCAAAAAGAGAGACTCAGAAACGCTTTGCACGCGGTGCATGATGCAACCGGGGCATTTGACTTGCACCCGGCTGAAGTCGAACATGGCTGCCCTACATTCGATGCCCCTCCTGAGGTTCAACAGCCATGGCGCCTCCGCGACCTTCCAAGACGAAGCTTGGAAACCACAAGCTTCATCCCGAGACGCTGATGCTCGGATACGGATATGATCCGCTGCTGTCGGAAGGCGCCGTCAAGCCGCCGGTATTTTTAACATCGACGTTCGTGTTCAAGTCGGCGGAGGAAGGTCGCGATTTTTTCCATTACGTCGCGGGCCGCAAGCAACCGCCGAAGGGCACATCCGCGGGACTGGTCTATTCGCGCTTCAACCACCCCAACAGCGAAATCGTCGAGGAACGTCTCGCCGTTTATGAGGAAGCCGAAGCGTGCATCCTGTTTTCCTCGGGCATGTCCGCAATCGCGACCACGATCCTGACGCTGGCCCGGCCGGGAGACGTCGTCGTTCATTCTCAGCCACTCTATGGCGGGACCGAAACGCTGCTGTCGCGGACGCTCGAGCCGCTCGGCATTCACGCGGTGGGATTTGCGAACGGCGTCGACGAGAAAAGCGTACGCGCGGCCGTCGCCAAGGCCGAACAGAAAGGCCGTATCGCGCTGTTTCTGATCGAGACGCCGTCAAATCCTCTGAATACGCTGGTCGACATCGCGCTTCTGAAGCGCATCGCGGATCAGGTTTCGACGCGGCAAGGGCACAAGGCGCCGCTGGTTTGCGACAACACGCTGCTTGGTCCCCTCTTCCAGCGACCGCTGGCGTTGGGTGCCGATCTCTGCGTTTACTCGCTGACGAAATATGTCGGCGGACATTCCGATCTGATCGCCGGGGCGGTGCTCGGCAGTGCCGCATTGACGCGACCGGTGAAGCTGTTGCGCGGCGCCATCGGCACACAACTCGATGCACATTCGTGCTGGATGCTCGGACGCTCGCTCGAAACGCTGGAACTCAGAATGGAACGGGCCAACAAGAACGCGGGCGCCGTCGCCAAATTCCTGCACGGCAATGCCGCTGTAAAGAAGGTTCACTATCTGCCGTTTCTCGAAGCGCGGACGCCACAGCGCCGCGTCTTCAAGGCGCAATGCAAGGCGGCCGGGTCGACGTTTTCGTTCGACATCGCGGGCGGCGAGAAGCAGGCGTTCCAATTTCTGAACCGGCTGGAAATCTTCAAGCTTGCAGTCAGCCTGGGCGGCACGGAATCACTTGCCTGTCATCCGGCATCGACGACGCATTCGGGCGTGCCGGCGGACGTTCGCGCGGCGATCGGCGTTTCCGATTCAACCATCCGTCTTTCGATCGGCATCGAGCACCCGGACGATCTCATCGCCGATCTGGCGCAGGCGCTGTCGGCGGATTGAGTCAGCGGTGCGATCCGCTCAGCCCGCTCGGGCGTTGTCTTTCAGCAGCTTGTAATTGATCGAATCCAGCAGCGCTTCGAAGCTGGCGTCGATGATGTTGGGCGATACGCCGACGGTGGTCCAGCGATCGCCGGTTTCGGTGTCCTGGCTTTCGACGAGGACGCGCGTCACGGAGGCCGTACCGCCGTCGCGCGTTTGCGTCAGGATGCGGACTTTGTAATCGACGAGTTCGACATTCTCGATGTGCTTCTGATAGCGACCGAGGTCGCTGCGCAGGGCCTTATCGAGCGCATTGACGGGGCCGTTGCCTTCGCCGACCGACACGAGCGCTTCGTCGTCGCCAGCGATCGAAACGGTGACGACCGCCTGGGACACGGTGCCGTTGCCGTTGTGCGATTTCGACCGCTCTTCCTTGCGCTCGACGGTGACTCGAAAATTATCGACGGAGAAATAACGCGGCACGGTTGCGAGAGCGCGGCGCGCCAGAAGCTCGAACGAGGCTTCGGCCGACTCGTAGGAATAGCCCTGGTCCTCGCGCGCCTTCACTTCATCGAGAAGTGCCTGCACGCGCGCATCGTCCTTGTCCGATGGCAGGCCAAGGCGTTCGAGCGCCGAGGTGAGCGACGACCGGCCGCCCTGTTTCGAGACGAGGATGCGACGCTCGTTGCCGACGCTTTCGGGTGCCACGTGTTCGTAGGTCTCGGGATCCTTCAAAAGCGCGGAGGCGTGAATGCCAGCCTTGGTAGCGAAAGCGCTTTCGCCGACATAGGGTGCGTGGCGGTTCGGAGCCTCGTTCAGCACCTCGTCGAGGACGCGACTGGCGTGGGTCAGCGTCCGCAGCTTTTCGGGCGTGACGGCGGTTTCGAATTGGTCGGCGAACTCGCTTTTGAGCAGAAGCGTCGGGATGATCGACGTCAGATTGGCGTTGCCGCAGCGCTCGCCGAGTCCGTTGAGCGTTCCCTGGATCTGGCGGCAGCCGGCGCGAACGGCCATCAGCGTGTTGGCGACGGCGTTTTCAGTATCGTTGTGGGTATGAATGCCGAGGTTCGAGCCGGGCACGTGCTTGGCGACGTCGGCGACGATGCGTTCGACCTCGTGGGGAAGCGTGCCACCGTTGGTATCGCACAGCACGATCCAGCGCGCGCCGGCGTCATAGGCCGTCTTGGCGACAGCGAGCGCATAGTCGCGGTTCGACTTGTAGCCGTCGAAGAAGTGCTCGCAATCGATCATGGCCTCGCGCTGCGTCTCGACGACGGCACTCACCGATTGGGCGACGGCTTCGAGGTTTTCCTCGTTCGTAATGCCGAGAGCGACGCGGACCTGATAGTCGGACGATTTGGCGACAAGGCAGATGCTGTCGGCGGCCGACTGCAACACCGCCTGGAACCCTGGATCGTTCGAAACGGATCGGCCGGCGCGCTTGGTCATGCCAAAAGCAGTAAACCGCGCAGATTTGAAATCGGGACGCGCTGAGAACAGCTCGCTGTCCGTGGTGTTGGCGCCGGGATAACCACCTTCGATGTAATCGACGCCGAGGTCGTCGAGGACGCGCATCAGCCGGCGCTTGTCCTCGAGCGAGAAGTCGACGCCCGTCGTCTGCGCGCCGTCGCGCAGTGTGGTGTCGAACAGATAAAGGCGTTCCTTGCTCATGACGGTTTCGATGGCTTCTTGTCCGGGCTTTCGGCCAGCCGCTTTATCATGGTGGTGTTGGAAAGCCACTGGTCGTCGAGCGGGACAGAGTTGCGCTGCGTCGCGACGTAACCGCGGCGCTCGAAGAACGGCACGGCGGTGTCGCTGGCATCGACCGTCAAAGTGTCCGCGCCCCGCGCGCCGGCGATTTTTTCGAGTGCATCGGCGAGTGCGCTGCCTACGCCCTCACCTGCGTAGTCGGGATGTACATAAAGCATATCAATGGTTTTATTGTCCTTAAGGGACCCGAAGCCCAGGTATTCGCCATCGAGCTGAACGACTAGCGTCAAGGCTTCGGCCAGCCGCGATCGGAATTCGGCGGCGTCTTCGGCGCTCGCGGCCCAGGCGACCCTCTGATCTTCATCGTAGTCGTCGGCAGTCAGCTCGTCGATGGACTGGGCGAAGAGATCGCGCAAAGCCATTGTATCGGCAGGCAGAAAAGGGCGGAGCGGATAGTCGTCGGACATGGGCCAAAATGCTTCAGGGCCGGTATTGATGCCGGCCTTTTCGTATCGGAACGGACGTTATTGGAATGCAGCGTTCGGCCTAACCGCAAGCGGCCGGATGCGCAACCCCATAGTTGAGATATGAGAACGGGACCGGCTTCGAAGGATGCGTCAAAAGCTCTTCGATTTCATCGGTTAATTTGGATTGGAGCGGCGCCGGCGACCGTCTCTGCCGCTAGCGGACGGCTGCGGAACGGTCAGGTCCAACCCAGAGCTTCTGCCTGATAGTCCGCATCATTTCCTTTAGTTTGCGCTTGGTGCCACGGAAACGTCTTCTGCGTGATTGGATTTTTGCAGGATCGGCGGCTTTGACCACTTCATTAATGTCATCCCGATGGGTCAATTCGGCGATGCGGATGATCGTATCGCGGAGAGCGGGCATGATGTCGGGACCGGCGACTGCATCTTCCGCCGCTTCCTCTGCCGCGGAGACGTCGCTTGGGAACCATTTGTCCGAGAGGCGACCGCCGAAATAGCGCTCATTCATTTCGTGATTGGCTTCGCTGAAGCGCGTCTTGATCTCGGCGGCCTCGCGGCCGCTTAACAGTGCGCCGAGAGATTCGCCCTCCGGTATGCACGCGGCGATCAGGCGCCGGAGGTTCTGCGCCTCTCGCCAGCCATCCGGCGATTCCCCGAAGAGCGGCAGCGCACCATTGATGTGCCTTAGAACTTCGAGCCGCTGCAGATCGAGTGACTGATTGTAATCGCCGTCGAGGTGGGGATTATCCAGTTCGATCCCGAGCTGTTCGCAAAAGTCTCGCCTGATGTCGCGATCGGTCAATTGCGCCCGGTCGTACTCGCGAACGATCATATTTTCTGATCCGAAGACGCCGGCCCAGAGGTCGAGCGTCTTGAGGTGATTGAAGTAAGCGTCTTTCGGAGTAATGCCGTCGGCGGTGAATTTGCGGCGGTCGCCGCATTGCACGCCGGTCGACCAGGAGGCGAGAGCAAGCTCCGAGGGCTCGCGCGCGTAAAAGACGATCTTGATATCGTCCGTCGGCAAGGCCTCGCGAAGCGCCCGCAGTTGATCAGCGTCCCTGAGCCTAGACGATAAATGCTCGCACGATAAGATGAGGGTTCCGTCCGTAGTGGAACAGCGTCGCGTCAGCTCGGCCAGTACGGACGAGAGCACGTTTTGCCGCTCGCGACTGACAAACTCGACCTCGCGATCGATGAGGCTGGCCGCTACAGGAAAATGCGCGTCGTTCTCGAAGCAGATGTTGCCGGGCTCACAAGGGTAATAGAACCCGGCTTTGCGCAGCAATGCAGCATTCCGGCTCAGAAACGCTTGCAGCGTCGTGGTGCCCGTCTTCTCACCGCCAATGTGCACGAACGCTTGTCTGATCACGGTCGTCCCCCTCCGCGACATAGGAAGGATGGAGACATATATCGGAGGCTTATGTCAAATGGCCTATCCCGAAACGCAGGAACTTTTCCCCACGAGAAGACACTTCGCGACGACTATGGGCCGCCGGTGTGGCACAGGGGCCAGGCACGTCGGCGACGCTCAGCGCGCGACGTCCCAGGTCGTTTCGATCTCGCCGGTTTCCTTGTTTTTCGAGTCTTTGAGCGTGATGCCCATCGCCGCGAGTTCGTCGCGGATGCGATCGGATTCTTTGAAGTCCTTGCGCTTGCGCGCTTCGAGACGGGCGGCAATCAGCGGTTCGATCGTCGCCGCGACGGCCTGAGCGCTTTCGGCTGCACGCGCGTCCGCTGCCTTCAAAGATGTGCCGTCGAAGCCAAGGAACCCCAATGCGGCGCCAAGCGCTTTGACGTCTTTCGCCGCCGCAAGACCATGCAGCTCGGCAATGGCCTTGGGCGTATTGAGATCATCCTCGATTGCATCGAGCACCGATGGCACGACATTGCCGCGCGCATTCGCATCGATGCCGTCGAGCGAGAACCAGCCGGTCAAAATCTTCTGACTTTCTTCGAGGCCCTTCCTGGTCCAATCGATCGGCTGCCGATAATGCGTCCGCAACATGTTGAGGCGCAGCACTTCGCCCGGCCAGCCATCGTTCAGCAGTTCGCGAATGGTGACGAAGTTGCCGAGGCTCTTCGACATCTTCTCGCCCTCGACCTGCAGGAAGCCGTTGTGCATCCAAACGTTTGCCATCACCGCGGTGTTGTGGGCGCAGCGCGATTGCGCGATCTCGTTTTCATGGTGCGGGAACGCCAGATCGATGCCGCCGCCGTGAATGTCGAACACCGGACCGAGAAGCGCACCCGACATCGCCGAGCATTCGATGTGCCAGCCGGGTCGTCCTGGTGTTGTGATGCCGGCGGGTGACGGCCACGCCGGCTCGCCCGGCTTCGACGGCTTCCACAGCACGAAATCCATCGGCCCCTTCTTGTAGGGCGCAACCTCGACGCGGGCGCCGGCTTCCATCTCCTCGAGCGAGCGGTTCGAGAGGCGGCCGTAGTCAGCCATCGAGGCGACGTCGAACAGCACGTGATCTTCCGCAACGTAAGCGTGGCCGTTCCTTACCAACGCCTCGATCAGCGAGATCATGTCCTCGCCGCCTTCGGGGCGGCGGATATATTCAGTCGCGCGCGGCTCATAAGTCGGCGGCAGGACGCCGAGGGCATCGACGTCCTTGTGGAACTGCGCCTCGGTCGCTTCCGTCACTTTGCGGATCGCTTCATTGAGCGGCAGATCCGGATAATCGCGCGCGGCGCGGGCGTTGATCTTGTCGTCGACGTCGGTGATGTTGCGGACGTAAGTGACGTGATCGGGGCCGTAGATGTGCCGAAGCAGGCGATAGAGCACATCGAACACGATCACCGGGCGGGCGTTGCCGATGTGGGCATAGTCGTAGACGGTCGGGCCGCAGACGTACATGCGCACGTTCTTGCGATCGATCGGCACGAATTCCGACTTCTGACGTGTCAGCGTGTTGTAGAGCTTCAGTGCCAAAGCCGGACCTCGTACGTCTTCACCCGATTAGCGACGGCGGAAGTATGCCACAGCGGCGGCATGCGGGGATAAGTCTGCCGCCCGGGCCATATTGCTTGTCCCCAGGTCCGTCAAGCGCCTGAATATGCTGGCAAAACGCTAGCTGTCTCAATTGCTCCCAATTGACCGGCTAGCAAATCGCTGCTTAGGGTCCGGCAAGCACTGATTTGCTGCGCCGTCGGGCGTAGCGCGCCGCGTTCCTCCAGAGGCCTCGGGAAAAGGGTGAAGCAGGGAAGTCCAATCGGTTTGACCGTTCGGCGGCTGGTGATCGCACTGGCGGCGGTGGCGCTTGCCCTCGTTTTCGTGACGGAAGTCGCATCGGCACAAAGCTGGTGGCCGTTCGGCGGGGGGGAAATGACCGCGAGGACCAGAGCGACCGGCCGCCTGTCCCGCAGGAGCCCGTTTATCGGGAGCCGCCGCCCGCACCTGTTCCCCCTCCTCCCGGTCAACAGCAGACTTATCCGTCGGCACCCCCGCCCGCCCAAGTCCCTGGCGCTTCGACGGCTGCTCAGCCGCCGGCGCCCCCGGCTTGGACTCCCACCAAGAACCCGATCTGTCTGCAACTCGAACAGCGCCTCGTGCAGGAAAACCAGAAGAACGGCCAATCGCAGGCCGATCTGCCGCGCATCGAGGACGAAATCCGCCAGCTCGAACGCGTCGTCGACCAGACGGAATCGCGGCTCGATCACGGCTGCTATGAATACTTCCTGTTCACGAAGTCTCTGAAGAACAACCCGCAGTGCAAAGATCTCGCGCGCCAGGTGGATATTTCAAAGCGCAGGCTTTCCGACCTCGATGCGCAGCGCCAGGATATTCTCGGCTCGTCGGGCCGGTCCTATCAGAACGACATCATCCGCGAGCTTGCCCGCAACAACTGCGGCGCCAACTACACGGCGATGGCGCGACGTGCCGGCGGCGACAGCGGTGGCGGCGTGTGGGAAGATGAAGAATCCAGCGGCGGCAACACGTGGAACCCGCGAGCCGCGAACGGCGCGCAGACCTATCGCACGCTTTGCGTCCGCCTGTGCGACGGCTTCTATTTCCCTGTGAGCTTCTCGACGCTGCCGAGCCACTTCGAGCAGGACGCCGACGTGTGCTCGTCCCACTGTGCGGCACCGGCCGAGCTTTTCTACTATCCGAACCCGGGCGGCACGGTGGAACAGGCGGTGGCGATGAAGGATCAGTCGCCATACACCAAGCTCAAGTTCGCGTTCCGCTATCGCAAGGAATATGTGAACGGCTGCTCGTGCAAAGCCGCCGATTACGTTGCGCCCGAAGGCGACAAGAAAGCCGAGGGGCTCCCTCAAGGGGCCGACAATCAGCGGCGTGCCGATGCCGCACAGCGTGGCCCCGTGACGACGGGATCGACGGCGGTTCAATCCGAGACGCTGCCAGATGCTCAGCCCGCGGCCCAGGCGCCTTCTGTCGGCGCGGACGGATGGCAGACCGAAGCCCAGCCGCAGCAGTAGCGGCTGGCAATCTTGTCATCCTCGGCTTTATGCCGAAGATCCATTGTGCCGAAACATTGCTGCTTGATAGATCCTCGGGACAAGCCCGAGGATGACATGAGCTAGCCCGTCTTGCCCTCGAGACGGGCCAGGACGCGATCGCGGCCCATCAGCGGCAATAGAAATTTCAGTTCGGGGCCGGATTCTCGCCCGGTCAACGCAAGCCGCAGCGGATGAAACAGCGCTTTGCCTTTCGCGCCTGTCTTGGCTTTGACTGCGCCTGTCCACTCGGTCCAGGTCGTCTCGCTCCATGGTTCCGGCGGCAGGACTGACGCGGCTGCAACGGTGACTTTCGAATCCTCGATCACGGGTTCGATTTCGCCGGCGACGACATCCCACCAGGTTTTCGCATTGGCAAAGACGTCGAGATTGCCGCGCACTGCCTGCCAGAAATCCTCACGGCCCTCGATGCCCAGCGCGCGGAGGCGATCGGCGACGTCGGCGTAGTCGAGCATGTGCAGCAGCTTGCTGTTCAGAACCTTGAGATCGGCGACATCGAAGCGGCCCGGCGCGGTCGAGATCTTCGCGAAATCGAGTTTCTCGGCAAGCTCTATGCGTGACTTGAATGGCTCGATGGCGTCCGATGTGCCGACAAGAGCGGCGTGGCAAAGGACTGCCATCGGCTCGAGGCCATCATCGCGGAAGCTCTGGACCGAAAGCGCGCCCAAACGCTTCGACAGCGCGTGGCCATCGGCGCCGACGAGCAGCGAGTGATGACCGAATTCGGGCGGCGTTGCGCCCATCGCTTCGAAGATCGCGGTCTGCACGCCGGTATTGGTGACGTGATCCTCGCCACGCACGATATGGGTGATGCCGAAGGCGATATCGTCAACGACGCTGGTGAACGTGTAAAGATACGTTCCGTCCGCCCGGATCAGCACAGGATCGGAGAGCGAGCCGAGATCGACCGTCTGATCGCCGCGAATAAGGTCGTTCCACGAGACGAGCGTCGGCTGTGGCACGAGCCCTCGTCCCTCGCTGGTGTTTGGCAAACGAAAGCGCCAGTGGGGCTTTTCACCTCGTCCGATGCGCGTCGCGATCTCGTCGTCGGAAAGCTTCAGCGCGGCGCGATCGTAAATCGGCGGCTTGTGCATCGCGAGTTGGCGCTTGCGACGGCGATCGAGTTCCTCTTCCGTCTCGAAGCAGGGATAGAGCGCACCGCTCGCTTTCAAGGCTTCGGCGGCTTCATCATAGAGCGCGGTGCGATCCTGCTGGCGTGCCTCTTCATCCCAGGTGAGACCGAGCCATTTGAGGTCGTCGCGGATGGCGTCGGCAAATTCATCGGTCGAGCGCACAGTATCGGTGTCGTCGAGCCGAAGCAGAAAGGTGCCGCTATTTTTCCGGGCGAAGAGCCAGTTCAGCGCCGCCGTCCGGATGTTGCCGATATGGATGCGCCCTGTTGGGCTCGGTGCGAAGCGGACGCGTGGGCTCATTGGATGCTCGATCAAATCATCAAAATTGCGCGCAACCTACCGTGCGCACCGTCGAACGCAAGTTCTCTTCGTCATCCTCAAAGGCAAAGAGAACGCGAACCCTGCTTTTACGCCGTCATCCCGGCGCAGGCCGGGATCGAGACAAATTTCAGTATCGATTATTTGGATGCCTGTCTGGGTGCCGACCTACGTCGGCATGACGGAGCTCTCGTTTAGCGTCAGGCACTCTTACTACTCGCAGCCGACTTGGATACCGGAACGGTAGACTGTTCCGCTTGCCCCACATCCTCTCGAAACTTGTTCGTGATCGGGTAGCGGCGGTCGCGGCCGAAGTTGCGGGCGGAAATCTTGACGCCGGGAGCGGCCTGGCGGCGTTTATATTCGGCAAGATAGAGCAACCGTTCGACTTTCTTCACCGTCTCGACGGCGTGGCCGCGCGCGATGACGTCGGCCACCGGCATCTCCTTTTCGACGAGGCAGCTCAGGATATCATCGAGTTCTTCGTAGGGCGGCAGCGAGTCCTGGTCGGTCTGGTTGGCGCGAAGTTCCGCCGTCGGCGCTTTTGTCAGAATGCGATCCGGGATGACGATGCCCGCCGGCCCGCTCGCGCCGTCGGGAACGTGGGCATTGCGCCATCGCGACAGGGCATAGACCTCGGTCTTGTAGAGATCCTTGATCGGATTGAAGCCGCCGTTCATATCGCCGTAGAGCGTGGCATAGCCGACCGACATTTCGCTCTTGTTGCCGGTCGTCACGACCATGCCGCCGAACTTGTTCGACACCGCCATCAGGATCGTGCCGCGCACGCGGCTCTGCAAATTTTCTTCGGTGATGTCGGCGTTCGTTCCGGCGAAAAGATCCTTGAGGCCCCAGGTCAGGCCCGCGACAGCAGGCTCGATCGAGATCTTATCGTAACGGATGCTCAGCGCCTTGGCGCAAGCGGCGGCGTCCTCGAGACTGTCGTCGGAGGTGAATTTCGACGGCAGCATGACCGCGTGGACGCGATCGGCTCCGAGCGCATCGACTGCAATCGCGGCGACGAGGGCAGAGTTGATGCCTCCGGACAGACCGAGCACGACGCCGGGAAAGCCGTTCTTGGTGACGTAATCCTTCAAACCGAGCACGCAGGCTTGATATGCGGCGGCTGGACCTTCGGGGAGCTTTGCGATTTCGCTTCGTCGGCAATGCCATGCGCCGTTCGCGCGCGTCCATTCGGTAAGGACGATGGCCTCGCGCCAGGCGGGAAGCTGGACGGCGAGGCTGCGGTCGGCGTTGAGAACGAACGAGGCGCCGTCGAAGACAAGCTCGTCCTGGCCACCGACCTGATTGAGGTAGACGAGCGGCAAACCGCTTTCGATGACGCGAGCGACCGCGACATTCATGCGGTTGTCGGGCTTCGGCCAGTCGAACGGCGAGCCGTTCGGTGAGATGAGAATTTCCGCACCGGTTTCGGCCAGCGTCTCGACCACCTCTGCGCCCCAAATGTCTTCACAGATCGGCACGCCGATGCGGACGCCACGAACATTCAGGGGCCCCGGCAACGGCCCCGTCGCGAACACGCGCTTCTCGTCGAAGACACCATAGTTCGGCAGATCGACCTTCAGTGTCGTCGCCTGAACGATGCCGCCGTCGAGCAGAGCGACTGCATTGTAGACCTTCGCCCCTTGAGTCCAGATCGTGCCGATCAGGACGGCCGGACCATCGGCGCACTTTTCGGCCAGCCATTCGAGCTTGTCTTTCGTCGCCTGCAGGAACGCCGGCTTCAGAACGAGGTCTTCGGGCGGGTAGCCGTTGAGGAATAGCTCGGAAAAGACGACGACGTCGGCGCCGAGCTCTTTCGCCCGCGCGTGTGCATTGGCGGCGCGTTCGGCGTTTCCTTGTAGATCCCCGACCGTGGGATTGAGCTGGGCGAGAGCGATCTTGAGCGAAGCGGGTGCTGTCATGCCCGCTATTTAGGGGCCGCCGCGCCGGAGGTCCAGAAGCGAACGGAGGTGCCCTTAATCGTCGTCGTCATCGCAGGGGACTGGGAACTCGACGTCAGGGTCCCAGCAGACCTCGCCATCGTGAACGCGGCTATCGATGCGCGGGCTCAGGTCGCGCGCCATCGCCGTCGAGACGAACGCGACAAACGCGACGATGACCAGAACGCGCACACCCATGCCGTCGGCACCTTGAAACGAAAACGGCGGCCTCGGAGGGCCGCCATTCAGCATACATCACAAATGCCGGCGGCGAAAATGCCCCGTGCTCAGGCGATCAAGGTCCTGGGCTGCGGCTGGTTTTCGGCATCGCGCTCTTTTTTCAATTGCTCGGCGACGAGGAAAGCCAGCTCCAGCGCCTGATCGGCGTTGAGGCGCGGATCGCAATGGGTGTGATAGCGGTCCGAGAGATCCTGCTCGGAAATCGCGGTGGCGCCGCCGGTGCATTCCGTCACGTTCTGCCCCGTCATTTCGACGTGGATACCGCCCGCATGAGTGCCTTCGGCGCGATGGACCTCGAAGAACGACAGGCTCTCCTTCAGGATGCGATCGAACGGTCGCGTCTTGTAGCCGTTGACGGCCGAGATGGTGTTGCCGTGCATCGGATCGCACGACCAGACGACCGAACGGCCAGCCTTCTTCACGGCGCGGATGAGCTTGGGAAGGTGGCTTTCGACCTTGTCGTAGCCGAAGCGGCAGATGAGCGTCAGGCGGCCCGGATCGTCCTTTGGATTGAGAACGTCGATGAGGCGCAGCAAGCCATCAGCGTCGAGCGAGGGCCCACACTTCAGTCCGATCGGATTCTTGATGCCGCGGCAGTACTCGACGTGGGCGTGATCGGGACTGCGCGTCCTATCGCCGATCCAGATCATATGGCCGCTGGTTGCGTACCAGTCGCCGCTCGTTGAATCCCTGCGCGTCAAGGCTTCTTCGTAGCCCAGAAGCAGCGCTTCATGGCTGGTGTAGAAGCTCGTCGTGCGAAGCTGCGAGGTGTTGTCGGAGGTAATCCCGCAGGCGCGCATGAACTGCAGCGTCTCGGCAATGCGATCCGCCAGCTCCTGATAGCGATGGCCCTGCGGGCTGTCCTTGACGAAGCCCATGTTCCATTGATGCACGCGCTCGAGATCGGCGTAGCCGCCGGTCGCGAAGGCGCGGATCAGGTTCAGCGTCGCGGCCGACTGACGATAGGCTTCGAGCTGGCGATAAGGATCGGGTACGCGGGCTTCGGCGGTGAACTCGGTGCCGTTGATGATGTCGCCGCGATAGCTCGGAAGCTCCTTGCCATCGCGCTTCTCGGTCGGCGCCGAGCGTGGCTTGGCAAATTGTCCGGCAATGCGGCCGACCTTCGTCACGGGCTCGCCGCCGGCATAGGTCAGCACGACCGCCATCTGCAGGAAGACGCGGAAGAAGTCGCGGATGTTGTCGGCGCGATGCTCGACGAAGCTTTCGGCGCAGTCGCCGCCCTGGAGCAGGAAGCCTCGGCCGCCAGCGATCGCCGCCAGTTGCTTCTTCAGCTCGCGCGCTTCACCTGCAAAAACCAGGGGCGGAAAGGTTGCAAGGCGCGATTCAACATCGGCGAGCGCCTTGGCGTCGGGATAATCCGGCACCTGCATAATCGGTTTGCCGCGCCAGCTCTCCGGCGACCATTTTTCGGCTTGGGCGTTGGACGCCATAGTAAACTCCTAAAAAGCAGATGCGGGCCCCGCCCGGAAGCGGCGCCTTGCCCTGCTCTGTGGCATATTAACTCGGGGGCTTATAGGTGATAACCGCGGGCCGCGCCAGCCCACGGCGGCAGCCCGTCTTTGCGATTAAAGCCCGGCAGCCATACCGCCGTCGACGGCCAGCTCAGACCCTGTGCAATATAGGCTGTCGTCGGAGGCAAAGAAGACCGCCGCGCCGGTCATGTCCTCGGGCGTGCCGAGGCGGCCCATGGGCGTTTTGTCGATCAGCGCCTTCTTGACCGGCGGCAGCTTCAACAGGCGGTCGGTAATGCCGGTCTCAACATATCCCGGCGCGATCGAGTTTACCCGGACATTGAAGGGTGCGTATTCGACGGCAAGGCCCTTAGTCAGAGCGCTGATGGCGCCTTTGGTCGTCGTATAAGCGGCGAGCGGACGAAGACCGCGATAGGCCATGATCGACGAGATGATGATGATGGTCGGGGCCTTCGACTTGCGGAACAGGGGCAGCACGTCGCGCGAGAGCCTGACGACGGCGTCGAGGTTCACCTCGCGCAGCTTCGTCCAATCGGCATCGGAAAGCTGGCGGATTTCGCCGCGAACGAGGATGCCGGCGTTATTGACGAGAATATCGACGTAGCCGTGCGCGCTTTCGACATTACGCAGCAGCGCAGTGGTATCCTGGCTTTTGGAGACGTCGACGGTCATCGCGGTCGCGGCGCCGCCGTTGGCCTTGATGCTGCGAACGGTTTCCTCGGCGGTTTCGCCGTTGATGTCGGTTACCCAAACGTGCGCGCCTTCGACCCCGAAGCGATGTGCGATCGCAGAGCCGATGCCGCCGCCCGCGCCGGTCACGATTGCAATTTTTCCGCTGAGCCGCGCCATGTGCACCTCACATCGTCGTTTGGGGCGGAACCCTTACGGCGGGGCCATCGCCGGATCAAGCGGCGGCTTCCCCGGGCGCAACCCATTTCTCGCGCAAAGTCACAAGTTCTTCTGCGGCCGATGGATGCAATGCCATGGTTTGGTCGAAATCCGATTTTTTTACACCCATGCGAACGGCGATGGCCGTCGCCTGGATGATCTCGGCCGCATCTGGACCGAGGATGTGGACACCCACGACTTTCTCGGTCTCGGATTGAACGACGAGTTTCAAAAATGTGCGGTCATCGCGTCCCGCGAGGATGGCTTTCATCGGACGAAAGCTCGCTTTGTAAACATCGACGCTACCGTACTGCCTGCGGGCTTCCTCTTCGGTGAAGCCGACGGTGCCGAGTTCCGGCGTGGTGAAAACGGCGGTTGGGATCGTGGTGTAGTCCACGCTCCAGGGCTTGGCTCCAAAGACGGTGTCGGCGAACGCATGGCCTTCGCGAATGGCGACGGGCGTGAGATTGACGCGATTGGTCACATCGCCGACCGCGTAGATCGAGGGCACGGCCGTCTGAGAATTGTTATCGACCACGATGGCGCCGGCGGGATCCATACGAACGCCCAAGGCTTCGAGGCCCAGCCCTTTCGCGTTGGGAGAGCGGCCGATGGCGAAAAGAATTTGATCGGCTTCGAGCTTTTCCTCTCCCGTGATGGTGCCGACGAGGCCGCTCGGCGTCTTCTCGATTTTGGTGAAGACCTTCTCGTTGATGATGCGGATGCCGTGCGCCGTCATGGCGGCGACCAGACCGCCACGCAGATCCTCGTCGAAGCCGCGCAGAATTTTGCCGCCGCGATAGATCAGCGTGACCTCGGAGCCGAGGCCGTGAAAGATTGTTGCGAACTCGGTCGCGATATAGCCGCCGCCGGCGATGACGATGCGGCGCGGCAGCTGCTTCAGATTGAAGACCTCGTTGGAGGTGATGACGTGCTCGATGCCCGGGAGCTTGCGATCGACGTTGGGATGGCCGCCCGTCGCAATCAAAATCGTTTTGGCCGAAACCGTTCGGCCGGAGGACGACAAGCGAACCTCGTTCGGCGAAAGGCACATGGCGCGTTCGGGAAAAATCGCGACGTTGAATTTGTCGAGCGTGGCGCGGTAAGCGGCTTCGAGGCGCGAAATTTCCTTGTCTTTTGCCGCGATCAGCGATGGCCAATCGAACGTTGGGGCGGGCACGCTCCAACCGAAGCCGGCGGCGTCTGAAAAATCACCCGAGAAGCGGCTGGCGTAGACCAGAAGTTTTTTCGGCACACAGCCGCGAATGACGCATGTGCCGCCGATGCGATATTCTTCGGCGATGGCCACACGGGCGCCGTGGCTCGCGGCAATTCGAGCGGCGCGGACACCGCCCGAGCCGGCGCCGATGACGAACAGATCGTAGTCGAAGGCTGACATCGCGAACGCCGTCGCCTTATTTCTGGTCGGGTGGAGTTTGACCGGCCTTGATCTCGTCGGCGATTTTGGCGCTGTACTTCATGCCGATCTCGGCGCCTTTCTTCATCAGCTCCGGCGTCTTGGAAATGAACTTTGCGCCGGCGCCCGAACGATAAAAATCGGCGACCGACTTCATCTCTTCGGCGGTGAATGTCTCGGCGTACAGATTGGCGAAATCGGAGATCATCTGATCCTTGTATTCGAGCAGCTTCTTCATGCTCGAGTTCGAATTGCGCCGACAGCTTCTTACCTGCTTCCGAACTATCGGCATTGGCCCCTTTCGCGAAACCACGCGACATCGCTTCGACCATGCCATCCATCTGCTTGGTGACGCCCGTCACTTCAAGAAGATCGCGCGCGGCGGCGACACGAGCGGGGTCGGGCGGCGTCGCCGGGTTCTCATCGGCCAGTGCCGCGCCGGAGAGACAAGCAAACACCAGAACGAAAGCGCGGAGCAGCAGTCTCATGATCAAACATCCTCTTCAAAATCGATTTCAATTCCGGCCAGGACTTCCACACCTTTCGGCCCAGCGATAATGCCGACGTCGGCAATGCCGAGGAAAAGACCGCTTTCGACAACGCCCGGTACCAGCTTCAAAGCGTCTTCCAAGGCTTCGGGGTCGTCAATCGAGCCGAATGCGCAATCGAGTATATGGTTGCCATTGTCGGTTAGGAACGGCTTGCCGTCTGTACCACGACGCAACGTGATGTCGCCTTCGAGGCCGATATCGGCGGCGAGCTTGCCGATCAGACCTTCGGTTGCCCGCAGTCCGAACGGCACGACCTCCAGCGGCAGAGGAAAACGGCCGAGCACGTCGACCAGCTTGCTGTTGTCCGCGATGATCACGACGCGTTCAGAGGCAACGGCGACGATTTTTTCCCGAAGCAGTGCGCCGCCGCCGCCCTTGATCAGGCGAAGATCTTCGTCGAGTTCATCAGCGCCGTCGACGGTCAGATCGAGAGACGGCGTTTCATCGAGCGTCGAAAGCGGGATGCCGAGCGCGGCGGCCTGAATTCGCGTCGCTTCGGACGTCGGCACGCAGATGACCTTAAGGCCGGTCCTGACGCGGGCACCCAGAAGCTCAACGAACTTCGCCGCCGTCGAGCCGGTCCCCAGCCCGAGCTTCATGCCGTCTTCGACAAAGCTCAGCGCCTGTTCGGCCGCCTGCCGTTTCCAATCGTCAGTGCTCATCGCGCCCCCAAGACCCAGAACGACCGCCAGCCCCACCGGCCTGCGGCGTCCTGTCTATGCTGACGGTGCGGCGCTTTCAAGCCGAGCGGGACTCTAACCCGCGATCGTGACACCGGTGACAGAGCCGAGGCAGACGAATACGGTGCCCTGAAAACGCGAGGAGAATCCATGAACGGTTGGACGATCGTCTTCGATCTTGACGGCACGCTGGTCGATACGGCGCCGGATCTGGCGGAGGCGACCAATCATGTGCTGTCGACTCTTAATCTCGAGCGCGTCAACGAACTGCAGATTCGCCCTTTCGTCGGGCATGGGGCGCTGGCGATGATCGACGGGGCCGTCAAGTCGCATGGGCGGACGCTGTCGGAGCGCGAGTTGCATGACCTGTTCGAAGTCTTTCTGACGTATTATTCCGCTCACATCGCGGACCGCAGCGTCCCCTACCCTCACGTCGTCGCGGCACTCGATCGGCTGAAAGCCGATGGCGCGACGTTGGCGGTGTGCACGAACAAGATGGAAGCGCAGGCACGCTCTGTTCTGGAGGCTTTGAGGCTCGACGATTATTTCAGCGCGCTGACCGGTCGCGACAGCCTCGGCACCTACAAGCCCGACCCGAAACATTTGACGGGCACCATTGCGCTTGCCGGCGGACGTCCGGACAAGAGCGTCATGGTCGGAGACAGCGAAACCGACATCAAGACGGCGAAGGCGGCAAGCGTTCCAGTGGTGGCGGTGAGCTTCGGCTACAGCGTCGATCCGGTCCTTTCGTTCGGGCCCGATGCGATCATCGACGATTACCGCGATTTGCTGCCGGCAATCGCGAAGTTGGCGGGCATGCCCGCGAATTCGTAACCGATCAATAGGTCAGCACCCGGCAATCGCTGCCCATCACTTCACTGACGAAGTGCGCGGCGCCGATGACGCCGCTGCATTCCTCGATCAGATCGTTCTTATGCATCGCGCAAGCGTCGAGCCCGGTCGAGAAGCAATGAAACCGCACGCCGCCGGCGTGGGCTTCCTTGATGAAGTCGTAGATCGAGCGGGTCTCGGCGGCCTTGATGCGGATCGTCTCGGCGACGCCGTTTTTCAGAATCGCCGCCGCCGCGCCCATGCAGATGACTTCAACCTCGTGTCCCATCGAGGCGGCGACGGATGCTTGAAAGAGCGGCGCGCCGAGCGCCTCGTCGCTGTGAGGGTCGGCGGTCGCCAATATGATGATGAGCTTGCGCGCCACGGCCTGCTCCGATGTCGTGGAGAACCGGAGCGAGGCTAGGACGGGAACGGCCGCGGCCGCAACCGCAAACGATTGTTCAGCGCATCAAACGTCGTGTCCGCTGATATAGCGGCGGTAAACCAGGATCGTCGCCGGCAGGAAGACCAGATCGGCGACGAGCGAAGCCAACAGGGTTACGCCACAGACTAGGCCGAACAGACGAAGTGACGGCAGGTCGGAAAAGATTGTCACCCCGAGGCCGAACGCCAGCACGATCGTCGTCAGAATGATCGCTGGGCCGACGAGCACGCGGGCGCGCCTGATCGCGAGTTCGGGCGGTACGCCGGGCTTTTCTTCCAACCGCAGCCGGTTGAGGAAGTGAATGAGCGCGTCGACGCCGAGACCAAAAACGACGATGAGCGCGACGACGGATGAGAATTCGAGACCGCCGCCCATGAAATAGAGCATCGCTCCCGACGTCACGACCGGGAATAAACCTGGCAGAAGGCTGATAAAGCCGACGAACGTCGAACGGAATGCGAGCGCCAGCAGAACGGCGGCGACGAGAACGCAAAGCGGGATGCTTTCGTCGAGCTGTGAAATCATGCGGTAGCTGTTGCGAGCAGCCAGGGCGGGCAGGCCCGTCACGGAAATTTCGTAGTCGGGATTGGCTTTGCGGATGGGATCAAGCGCCTGATCGACGGTATGGACCAGCGGCAATATCTGGCTGGCGTCGACGTCGGGAAGACGCCCCGTGACGAGGACGGCTTTTTCATCCTTGGCGATAAAACGACGGACCAGATGCTCAGGCAAGAGGCCGACGTATTTCTTGATCGTCTCGACGTTGTCCTGGCCGCTTTCGCGCAGCCAACGGCGAAGGCTTTCGAGCGACCAGACGTTGCCGAGACCAGCCGCCTTTTCCAGCGCCTGATGCGTTTCCTCGATGACCTTCAGCGTTGCAGGATCATAGAGGCTGGCGCCGTTGTGCCATTGGATCATGACGTGGAACGGGTTGGCGCCGGTCAACTTGGAGTCGATGCGGCCCGTGGCGGCGATCGCCTGCTCGCGATCGGGCACCTGGTCGGCGAGGCGATAGCGCGGCTCCAGCCGCAGATGGAGCGCAGCGAAGTAGGCAAACAGCGCAAAAGCGATCAGCGTGTAAATGACCGAGTGCTTGACGACCCGATCGACGACGGCGCCGACAAACGTACCGAGCGCATCCATCATGCCGTCGGCTGGCGTGTGATCCCGTGCGAGTGTCTTCTCGTTGCGGACGAGCAGAAGCGCCAGAATGGGCAGCACGACGATGACCGCAATGAAGGAGATGCAGACGGCCATGGCGCCTGCTTCACCGAACGTGCGGATGAGACCCGATTCCGAGAACAACAATGCAAGAAACGATAGAAGCGTGGCGCCATGCGCAAGCACGCACGCCGGGCCAACGACGAGAATGGCAAAACGAATGGCCTGAAGCTTGGTGTCCCCCTCGCGCAGCCGGATGCGGAAGGCCGACACCATCTGCATGCTGTCGGCAAATCCCATCACCATGATGAGCGGCGTCATCACATTCAGGAACAGATTGAGCTTGAAGTTGAGCCAGCCGAGAAGGCCGAGCGCCCAGGCGACCGCGATCACCGGCGGTAGGGCGGCGATCAGCATCAAGGATATGCGGCGGAAAAACAGAGCGGCGATGCCGGCTCCGAACAGCAGGCCGAGGCCATTGTAGACCAACTGGTCGCGTTCGACGGCGTTGCGGATTTCGAGCTGCATCACCGGAGCACCGGCGAGCTTGACCGAAAGTCCGGCGGGAGCGAGATCCTGCTTGGCGGTTTCCTCGATCTCGCCGATGACGGCCTTCGCAGATTTCTCGGCAACGACCTTGCGGTCGAGCGCCAGCACCATCATCGCCAGCTGGCCGTCGTCGGATAGAAACTTGCCTTTGACGATGTCGTTCGATCGGAGTGTTTCGACGACCTTCTCGAATTCGGCAGGATCGGATGGCGGCGGGTCGGGAACGATCGGCGGCGGATAGCCGGTCGCGTCGGGTTTTCCGCGCGCCGATAGCATCGAGACGATACCGCTCACGCCGTCGATGAGTTGCAGGTCGGCTGCCGCGTTGCTGAACGCCGACAGCCCATCTTGGGTCAAGAGCCTCTTACCCTCGACAACGACCAGTACGTCGTATTCGCTCGACGGAAACCGCTTGTCGATTTCTTCGTAAGTCTTGAACTCGGGCGTGTTGGTGCGGAACAATTCCGAAAGGCTGTCGTCGACCTTCAATCGGGAAATGCCCGCTGCGGCGGCAGCGGTCAGCAGGAGAACGATGAATGCAGAAAAGATCGGAGCTCTGATTCCCAGAAGTCCGATTTTGTTCAGGCCCAAAGAGATCAGATTCGGGCGTTGCGGCTCCGCTGACTCCAAAATGTCCTCCCCAACGACTTCGATTTGAGAAGTCGCCCCAGCGCCCCCCGGTATCGTGCGTCTTTTGGGGAGACATGGCACTATGACAGCGCGCCGCGCAAGATCCTGCGGGCCTCACATCCGTGGGCAACTGGCGCAAATTCCGCAGTGCGCTGCGGCGGCGGGCAACTTTGGCTAGAGATTGGCTTGCGGCTGCGCGCGAATCGATTCGGTACGCCGGGTTTTTCTTGCCTATCCGCGACGCGGTATGTGAGAGCGTCGGCCGTGGCCACGTTGCGGCCCGAACCTCAGGAAGTCATGACCGTGTCGATTTCATTTCACCGCAGCGTTGCCGCCGTCGCCGCGCTGGTGTTGTCATTTACCGCCTCGCCGGCTGCCCCTGTGACGCGGATTGTCGTCGGACCGGTCGCGCTCTCCGTGCCCGACGGTTTCAAGGACGTCGCGGGAAAGACCCCCACGATTCGCCAGGAGGCGTCCGGAATTGCAATTGAAGCCTCCGAGCTTCCGCCGCAGGCGTTGCATGAATTCAAGGGTCCGGCATTCCTCGAATTCCTGCAGAGCCTCGGATATACCGACGCCACATACGCGGACGGCGGGTTGAAGCGCGCCGGGCCCTACACCTATGTGCTGGCCGACGCCAAAGGTGCGCAAGGGCCGGAATCGCGTTTTCTGCTGGTCATCGGGGGCGAAGGCCGGGCGGCGATCGTGACGGCCTATGCGCCCAAGAGCGAGATCGCCAATGGCCACGCGAGCCGCGCCACGATCGAGGCCGTGCTCGATACGGCCGAGGTCCTGCCTGCGCCTGCGGCCAAGCCCTGATCATGGCTGCTTCGGACCGCCGAAACCCCGGTTTGCGGCTTGACAGCCCAATCCGGCGCCTCGCATAAGGGCCGTTCCCAAAACGGGCGGTTAGCTCAGCGGTAGAGCACACGCTTCACACGCGTGGGGTCATAGGTTCAATCCCTATACCGCCCACCATTGCCTTGAAATCATTGAAATCGGCTTTGGAGGCGATGGCGGGCGTCCGCCATCACAGCCCGGAGCGCAATTGAACGACGATTTGCTCCGCGGCCCGCGAAATTCGCCGGCGGACCCGATATTTTCACCGTGAGTGCTGAATTCGGCCACGAACGCGCGGCAAGCGTCAGGCTGGGGAGCCCGAGGGATCGACGAAAATGCCTATAAAAAGCTTATGCGCTGTGTTGGTGGCGCTGTTTGCAATGTCTGCCGCAGCGCCCGAGAGCCGCGCGGCTTCTGCCCGTGAGATCGATGCGGGCGTGCGCGACACGCTCGATCGGTTTTTCTACAAGGTCGGCGGCGCAAGGGAGCTTGCGAACAAGGCGGTCGGCATCCTGGTCTTTCCGTCGATCGTGAAAGCCGGATTCGGCTTCGGCGGAGAATACGGCGAAGGCGCGCTGCTAGTTCATGGCCGCACCGTCGATTACTACAACAACATATCGGCGTCGTTCGGATTTCAGCTCGGCGTGCAAGAACGGTCGGTCATCATCGCGTTCATGACGCCCGAAGCGTTACGGCAATTCCGGAAGACGGCAGGGTGGAAAGTGGGTGCCGACGCATCGGTTGCCATCATTACGGTCGGCGCGGGCGGCGCGATCGATACCAACAAGATCACGAGCCCTGTCGTCGGCTTCATCCTCGATCCCAAGGGCCTGATGTATAACCTGACGCTCGAGGGTTCGAAAATTTCGCGCATTTCGAGATAGCGCACTCGGTTGAACACATTTGCTTGCGACTGTTCCCTGGGGAACAGCGTACGGTGGAAGCGGGCACCATTCTTGTCACCTTCATGGGGGCGAAAATGGACATATCTTCGGAAAGGATTTCCCGTGCCGTGGGCGCGGTGGTGTGCGTGCTGGCGACTTTCGCTGCCGTTCCGGCTTATGCCGACATCTACGAATTCGACAAACGCCGTACGGAGGTCCGCTTTTCCTATCTGATGGGGCTTGCAAAACAGAGCGGCCATTTCAGCGAGGTCAAAGGAACCCTTCAGTTCGACGACGGCAAGCTTGACCGGAGCAAAGTGTCGGCGACCGTGATGACGGCAAGCCTCGTAACCGGCGAGCCCTATGTCGACGACGAATTGAAGGGCAGCGACTTCTTCAACGTTGCCAGCAATCCCGTCATGACATTCAAAAGTCATAGCGTGCGTTCGACCGGACCCAATACCGCCGATATGGACGGCAATATTACGGTCAACGGCATAACGAAGCCGATCACCTTTCAGGTCTCGCTGCATCCGCATGACGATCCTGCGCTGAAGTACAGCGCTGGCTTGCGAGAATTCCGCGCGACGGCGCAGATCCAACGGAGCGCCTTCAACATGACGGCCTATCCTTCGATGGTGGGCGACGCCGTCGGGCTCGAAATCGTTGCCGTCGTTCGCAAGACCTCGAAGAAGGCTCACCAAGACGTGATCGCACCGGAAACTGTAACGAAGGGCTGGGAGCCGACGAACACGCAGTAGTCAGCTATGAGGCTGACTGCAGCCCTATCTTCTGCCGGAGCCGTTCATGGCCAGCCCTCTTCCATCCTCTCATCGCTCGCAGCGGGCGTTTTACGTTCTCGCCGTGACAGCGACCGTTGCGCTTGCGATCGGCGTGTTCGGCGGGTTGAACGTCGGCGCCGAGGAAGCAACACGTGTACCGGCACCTGCCGTCGATGAAGCCAGCGTCGGGCCAGGAAAATCCGAAACTGCCGTGTTTGCGGGTGGATGCTTCTGGGGCGTGCAGGGTGTTTTCCAGCACGTTCAAGGCGTCAACAATGCCGTTTCGGGATACACCGGCGGCGCGCAGGATGACGCGCATTACGAACGGGTCGGCACCGGCACCACAGGCCATGCCGAGTCGGTGCAGGTGACATTCGATCCGAACAAGGTCAGCTATGGAAAGCTGCTGCAGATTTACTTTTCGGTGGCGCACAATCCGACCGAGCTCAACTTTCAGGGGCCCGACAGCGGCACGCAGTATCGTTCAACGATTTTTCCGATGACGGATGAGCAGGCCAAGGTCGCGAAGGCTTACGTCGCACAGCTCAATGGTGCGCGTGTTTTTTCGGACCCCGTCGTGACCACTGTCGAACCCGGCAAGACGTTCTATCCCGCGGAGAACTATCATCAGAATTTTCTGACGCTCAATCCGACCTATCCGTATATCGCGATCAACGATCTCCCGAAGATCGAGAACCTGAAGCGGCTGTTTCCGGAGAATTACCGGGCCGAGCCGGTGCTCGTGCCGGTGACGAAGGCGTCGAACTGAGGCGCATGCGGCGCCTAGCTCCGTCCTGCGCCGGGATGACGGTTTGGCGAGTTACGCGTTGCGCGCGATCGGCTCGAGATCTTCCGTGTAGATCGAATACATCGGCTCATCCTGCAGGATGACGTCGTGATATTCACCGTAACCGTTGAAGCGCGTTCCCATCGCGCGTGCATAAGCGCCGAGATTGCCGATCTCGATATAATCGCCTTCGCGCACGGAACCGGGAAGCATGAAGGGACCCTTCATGTGGTCGATGGAATCGCAAGTTGGACCCCAGAACTCGAAGGGCTCCAGCGGCTCGTTTGGATCGAGGCCCGGACGGATGAGGCGAACAGGAAAGACGAAGCCCAGATGCGCGCTATCGAACAGCGCGCCGTACGAGCCATCGTTGATGTAAAGCTGATTGCCGGGCTTTCTGAGATCGACCTTCACGATCAAACTCTCGGCTTCGGCGACAAGCGCGCGCCCCGGCTCGCAGATCAGGCGGCAATCTTCGGTTACCGGCATGTTCGCCATCGACGACTTGATGACATCGATGAAGTCGGAAAGCCGGGCCGGAACGCTATCGGTATAGCGCGACGGGAAACCGCCGCCGATATCGATCGCATCGACGACGACGCCGGCCTTGACGATGTGCTTCTTCACTTCCTCGAACGCCATCGCGTAGGCGTCGGGCGTCGTCGTCTGCGAGCCGACGTGGAAGGTGATGCCGAGTTCGTCGGCAACCTGACGCGTCTTGACCAGCAGGCGCTGCGCCTTCTGGCCTGAAATGCCGAACTTGTGCTCAAGCGGAACGCGGCTGTTCTTGGCCGGCACAGACACGCGAACGAACAGCTCGAGATCCTTGGCGCCCTCGGTCTCCTCGACGATTTTCTGCAGTTCGTCTTCGGTATCGAGCGCGAAGCATTTGATGTCGTAATCGAAGTAGGCGCGGCGGATAGCGTAGCGCGACTTCACCGGATGCATGAAGTGCAGGCGAACGCCCGGGATTGTCGCGGCGTCTTCCAACTCGGCGACGGATGCGACGTCGAACTGCTTGATGCCGGCACCGTAGAGCGCGCCGAGAAGAAAGACGGAGCTGTTCGCCTTGTAGGCGTAAGCGACTTCGCCCGGGAAATTCCGGATGAACCAGCGAGCGGCGCGGCCGGCGGCATGGGGACGAGCAGCGAAGACCGGCAGATCCGGCTTCATCTCGGTCACCATTTCAAGCGCAGTCGCAAACTTCTCCATCGCGAAAGAACCTCCTGGGGAAGAGCTATCCGGTTTCGCGCGCGGCAGCCGAGCAATGTCGGCTCGAGATACGATGTTGAAGGGGTGCATTTAGGTACCTCGGCTCCCTCTGTAAAGCCTTTCCGAACCCAAACGCTCTTCAGGGTTGCCGGATTCTCTTCCGAAGGCGAGTAGAGGTCGGCGATTGGCAGGGGGAGCGATGCGTTTCGGCATCTATCGCTTGCGACAGTTTGATGAAGGCGGCCGGATTTCGGGCCTTGGTCGCGGTTAATCCGCAATCTCAGCGTGGGCCGAGAATCAGAACGGCGCGGCCGTCGCGCAACGCTCGTTCGCTGGGCACGTCGGGTGGCGGCGGATCTATGCGCTCGCCGCGGGCTCTACGCCGTTCGATGGCGCCAGAGCGGGCGATGCGGGCGCGTTCGGCCTTTTCGGGGTTCGTACGCATTTCCCAGTCGGTCACGAGGGTATCCTGGATGAAGTTCTCCCAATTGCCGAGGACCGTGAAGCGCTGATGTTCGAAGTCGTGCTCGATGCCCACGGGAGGTGCGGCGCGAGTCGAACAACGCCCCAGGATCGTCTCGCTGCCCTCGGCTTTGTAGCGAAGTTGGAAATGCGCATCGGTCGGCGGGATGCTGACCGGGACACCCGCCGTCAGCCGATTGTCAGTCTGGAAATCGCTTGGAAAGAGAACCGTCGCTACACCGGCCGCGTCGACGCTGATGACCGTTAGATAGCAATCGTTGTCGGCTTCGGCCTTGATCGCAACGAGATCGCCGGGAACGGGGCGAGGCTTATCAAGCCACATGCTGAGGCCGATGTCCGATTTGACATCGCGAAGGAAGCCTGCGGATGCCGTCTGCTTCGGGGCGTCTATTCCTTTCAGAAGGGAGAAAAGCTGTTCGAGCTGCGTGCGCGATAGCACACCGTGCAGCAGACGTCGGGCGAGCGGAGCGGCGGGTCCTTTAGCGTCGGCGAGGTCGCTCAGAAATTCCTTGCGTTCGAGTCCGGTCTCGCCTAGCGCGATCTCGAAATCGGCGCCTTCGCGATAACGGCGCGCGAGGCCCGACACCAATTCCTCCCCGCCGATCCTCAGCCCAAGATCGACGCCGACGGCTTTGGCAGCGGCGCGATAGTGTTCGGTGGCGCCCGACATCAGCAAGGCATTCTCGCTATCGGTGCCGAAGAGCGGCAGGGCAATGCGGCGATCGGCGGGCATCGGCGCCGACGAGATATCGACCGGACCAGCCGACCTGAAATCATCCTTGGCTTTGACCAGAGCTTCGGTATGGCAGGCAAAACACCTGCTGCCTGCCGTCGTCGTCGGCTCGACGGCGTCGGCTTCATCACCTGCGTAAGGCTTTTCGAGGCCGGGCAATACGCGGTCGATGCGATTGCCGGCGGCATCGTAAAGCGCGAAGCTATAGAAGCCGTTCGGAAGTGCAAAGAGCACGCGGATCTCGTCAGGCTTGAATGGCGCGGCAGCGTTGGTTGCAGATTTCGGCCCAAGCGGATGATCGAAAATGTTCTGCGTACCGGCACTGGTCGCGAAGTCGTAGACCAGCCAAAGACCGCGCGGATCGCCGGGATGGCGTTCGATCAGCCGGTTGCCGCGCGTGACGGCGCTATCGCGGACGGCAATTCGGCGGACCGAGCCGGCGCGTATGTCGGCGTCGATGCCTGATCCGCTCGCCTTGGCGAGATCCGCCAGTTTCGGTGGAATGCCGAGCAAATCGTAATACAGCGGCGCTTCACCGGCGGCGGCGGCCAGCCAGTCCCCGTTGACGATGACGGCCTTGGTTCCGGCCGTCTTGAGAACGTCAGGGGCCACAGCGTGAACGAGCGCCGGCGGATAGGCATTCTCGATCTTCGCCCAGCGGGCGGCGTTCCAGCCAAAATCGGAAAGCCGGAACGACATCACCGTTCCGGCCGCATCGAGTGGCGTGAGCTTCACCGGGTCGGGCGCGGAAGACAGGCTGTTCATCAGCTTATTGAGCGCGGCGGCGTAAGCCGTCATTTCCGCCGGAGTCGCGCATGTGTTGTAGAGGTGCGCGAGCGAGATGAAGCGCACGTCACCGGCTTGATCGCGTTCGAGGCGTTGGGCGTCGCGCATCAGGTGGTCAATATCAGCGGGCCGGATCGGCTGGCGTGACGGGCACGACTGAACCTCAGCGGGAAGCTCCTTGATCCAGCGGCGAACGGCCAGGATGTCATCGGGCTGCGGTTGAACCGCATCGGCGGCGGAAAACACGTCGAGCGGAGCGTGACGTGCCTCCAGCACATCGTAGAGACGCGACGCATCGGGAAAGCCCGGTTTGACCAAGACAGGATCGCGCGCGAGGGCATCGATGTCGAGGATGTCGGCGAGGCCGCCCGACGCCATCGAACGTTCGAGCCGGCCCGTCTGGTGGCAGCGTGCGCAATAGGTGTCGAGAACGCCGTAGGCTCGTGCGGCGCGCGGATCGTCTGGACGCAGCGGCACAGCGGACTTGCCCTGAGATGAAGATTGCGCGTCGGCCAAGCCAGCAGATACGGAAAGCGCTGCGCACGCAAATGCCAGCGCTCCCGAAAACAGGCAGGCGAAAGCCATTCGAAATTTCAACCGCACGTGCTGTCTCGCGCCTGCCCTGTAGAACTGAATCGCATCCCTAGGCTCGACCGGCGGCACGATCGTGGCGCCGCGCGGCCGTTGCGCTCCGATCTGTATCGAATTGGAGAGAGATTTAACGGTTTTTTCACAGGTATAAATGGTTCGTTAATTCGACCGCTTAGGCGTTAGTTATCGCAAGACTTCAAAATCGACCGTTCTGAAAAAGTCGGTTACAAGAAGCTTACTTCAATCGATTGAACCCAGGTTTGTCGAATGGATCTCAAGGCAGCCCGTCAACAGAATGTCATTGCCGATCGCTTAACGCGCGCCGGCATGCTGATCTGCTTCTTGGCGACCGGCACACTTCTGGTCGGCACTCTTGCGTTCGATGCACTTCACGATCCCTCGGGTCCGAAATTCCCGTTCTCCAAGGTGTTCAATTCCAGATAGCTCAGTTGCTTCTTTCCCCTCGTGCATTGACTTCCACTCCCCCGATCCAACGACTTCGACCCTTCAGGGCCCCGATCACAACCGGGGCCCTTTTTTCGTCCGCCGTCAGGGTGCGCCGGCGCCGGTCGAACTTTTCACCATGACGACGTAGCCGGCTTCCTTCAGGCCGGAGACGACCTGATCGAGATGGGCGCGATCGCGCGTTTCGATGACGAGATGCAGTTCGGTTCCCTTGGCAGGGACGTCGGTGAACACACGTTGATGGTAGACCTCGACGACGTTGGCGCCGCAATTGCCGATCACACCGGAAACCTTCGCCAGCTGACCGGGGCGATCGGGCAGGTCGATGGCGAGGCGAGATAATCGTCCATCGCGCGCCAGTTCGCGCGTCAGGACGCTGGCCAGCAGCCGCGTGTCGATGTTGCCGCCGCATAGGACGAGGCCAATCTTGCGGCCCTTGTAGAGCCGGTTGGCTCCGATCAGCGCTGCCAGTCCGGCCGCACCAGCACCTTCGACGACAGTCTTCTCGATCGTGATCAGCAGCGAGACGGCGCGTTCGAGATCGGATTCCGAGACGAGCAGAATATCGTCGACGAGTGCTTCGATGATTTCCTGCGTGAGGCTGCCCGGCGTCTTGACCGCGATGCCTTCGGCGAGCGTATCGCCGCCGACCGGAAGCGAGGACTTCTTCACCGCGTTAAGCATGGAGGGATACAGCTGTGCCTCGACACCGATGACTTTGATCTTCGGGTTGATGGCTTTCGCGGCGATCGCCATGCCCGAAATCAGGCCACCGCCGCCGATGGGAACGATGAGGACTTCCAAATCCGGGGCGGCGGCCAGCATTTCGACCGCCACGGTCCCCTGCCCGGCGATGACCTCGGGATCGTTGAACGGATGGACGAACGTCATGCCGCGCTCGGCACCGTAGGCCACCGCAAAGGCGTAGGACTCTTCCAGCGTTTGGCCTTCGAGAATGACCTCGGCGCCGTGGCCGCGCGTGTTCTCCACTTTTATTGTCGGGGTCGATGCCGGCATGACGATTGTGGCCGGAATGCCCAGACGGTGGGCATGATAAGCTACCCCTTGTGCGTGATTTCCGGCGGACATGGCGATCACACCGTTCTGCCGTTCGGCTTCCGACAGCGAAAGCAGCTTGTTCAGGGCCCCCCGCTCCTTGTAGGAAGCGGTGAACTGCAAGTTCTCGAACTTCAGCCAGACTTCGGCGTTCAGAAGTGTGCTGAGTGTTCGGCTTGGTTCAAAGCGCGTCGGGACGACGGCGCCGCGAATGGCCTCGGCCGCGCGCAGGACGTCTCCGTAAGTTACTGCAAGTGGTTGGGAATCTCGTGTCGCCAATTTTGTCATTATCTTCCGGCAGGGTTCGAAGGGGGCATTTCCTAAGGCTGTCGCTCGACGGTTCGGTGTCCGGGGCTCGTCCCGCGGCCAACCGCGGCCGGCTCAGGTCTTTGCTTCTAACGGCTTGCGAAGCAAGAAGCTTCTCCAGTGATTTGCGGCCTCGGGGAACGGGAATGAACCGCCTATCGTTCAGCACGATTTTCGCCGCGATGGCTCTGCTCGCCGCGGCGGCAGGTCCATCCCAGGCCCAGCAATTCGAATACACGCCTTATAGGGGTTTCAACAACACGGGCCAGCAGCCAACCGACCCGCCGCCGGACAACTATACGCCGATGCATCAAGGTGCCGCCGCGGGCGCGCCGGCCTCTCCGGGGGCTGCGGCGGGTTCTCAGGATGACGGTTCGGACGCCTATCGCGGCGGCAATGCGCGCGCGACAACATCATCCGGTGGCAGCTACGCGCCGCCTCCTTCAGCTTACACGCCTCGCGCCGGCTCCTATTCGCCATCTGAAGACGTTTATTCGCCCGCGCGCACGGGTGGCGGCGAGCCGCCTTCTGCATCACCTCCGCCGCGCGGTGTGGGCGGGCCCCCGGCCGGCGACTTCGACGCCAGATTGCCGCGCATCGAGGTGCAGGCTGCCGCGCCCGATGACGGCCTTCCCTTCGAGGTCCGCCAGCACGATGCGCGCGAAGCCGCAATCGAGGGCTGGAGCAGCAAGGTCGCAGATCGCTTCGGACCGGAATTCTCGCAGTGGCGTCTCGCCGCCGACAAACACGTCGATTGCCATAACGACCGCAGCGATGGCGTGATCTGCACGGCAAGCGGCCAGCCCGTTCGCGGTTCCGGGCCCGGCGGCCCGCCGCCGCGTAACGGCCGGTACTGACCTCCGCTTCAACAGCGCCCTGCCGGACAATTCGCCGGGACGATCCTTGTTGATCCCGGCGTTTCTTTTTGCGATCTGCCGCATCGGCTGACGAACGGCCCAAAGCGAGCGAATGGGAAGTAGCACGATGGCAAAGGTGGCTTGGTTGGGCTTGGGCGTCATGGGGTACCCCATGGCAGGCCATTTGAAGGTGCGCGGCGGTCACGACGTCGTCGTCTATAACCGCACTGCCGCCAAGGCCGAGACGTGGCAGAAGGAATTCGGCGGATCGCTCGCGGCGACGCCAACTGAGGCAGCGCGAGGCGCGGACATGGTGTTCGCCTGCGTCGGCAACGACGACGATTTGCGCAGTGTCACTGCTGGGGCAAAGGGTGCGTTTCAGTCCATGCAGCCGGGCGCGATCTTCGTCGATCACACGACGGCATCGGCCAAAGTCGCGCGGGAGCTTTCGGCGGCGGCGGATGAGAAAGGCTGCAAGTTCCTCGACTGTCCGGTTTCGGGCGGGCAAGCAGGAGCGGTCAACGGCGTGCTGACCGTCATGGCAGGCGGCGACAGCCACGCGTTCGAAACTGCGGCGCCGCTAATGAAAAGCTACGCGCGCTCGGTTCGCCTTCTTGGCCCCTCGGGTTCGGGTCAGCTTGCCAAGATGTGCAACCAGATCGCGATCGCGGGCCTGCTGCAATGCCTGGCGGAATCCATCCATTTCGCCGAATGCGCGGGTCTCGATGTTGCGGCACTGATCGAGACGATCTCTAAAGGCGCCGCGCAGTCGTGGCAGATGGACAACCGCTGGAAGACGATGCACGCGCGCGAATTCGATTTCGGCTTCGCCGTCGACTGGATGCGCAAGGATCTGGCGATTTGTTTCGATGAAGCGCAGTCGAACGGTGCAGACCTGACCGTGGCCAAGCTGGTCGATCGCTTCTACGGCGACGTGCAGGCACTCGGCGGAAACCGGTGGGATACCTCGAGCCTCATCGCACGCTTCAAACCGAAGACATCCGAATAAGTGAAACGCCCTCAGGCTTCGACGCGATCGGACTTACCGGCGCGATCGGTCAATGCAAACTGCAGCGGCAGAGCGGTTGTGTACTTGATCTGCTCCATCGCGAACGCGGATGAGACCTTGGCGATATCGACGCGCGAGATCAGCTTTTTATAAAAGGCGTCGTAGGCAGCGATATCCGGTACGGCGACGCGAAGCAGATAATCGATCTCGCCCGACATGCGGTAGAATTCCACGACCTCCGGGAATTCCGCGACGGCTGCATGAAATTTTTCGAGCCAGTTGAGCGAGTGCTTGTCGGTCTTGATCGAAACGAACACCATCACGCCGGCGTTGACTTGATGAGCGTCGAGGATGGCGACGCGACGTTGGATCACGCCTGATTCCTCGAGCTTCTGGACACGACGCCAGCACGGGGTGGTCGAAAGTCCGACTTCCTTGCCGATATCGGCAACCGGGCGCGTGCAATCCTGCTGAAGAATTCGCAGGATTTTGACGTCCATTTCGTCGAGCATCGGCGTTGTCCTCCGGAATGGAAATAAATATTTTACCCGTTTGCGGGATTTTTGAGATTGTTATTCTATGAATTTCGAGTGTCAACGAATTTATTGGTATTTTTTTTCAAATGCTGTGCGCTGATGCCGTGGTTGACGGGCTCATTCATGCCTTGGCGCTCGGCCGTGCGGACACATCGGCATGCCAACGCATGACATTTGCGAAGGCCTCAGGACGGCCCAAGCGCGCGGGCCGCATGAAGTCGATGGCCACGAGAGCGGTGATATCCGCGATCGAATAATCGTCACCGGCGATGAAGCGGCTATCGCCAAGTCGGGTGTCGAGCCGCCCGAGTTCGCGCGCAACTTTTTCCTTATTGGCTTCTCCCCATTCCGCAATCTGCGGCACTTCGAGATGAGACATCTTCGGATTCAAATGGCGGAAGACGGTGAAGACGGCGCTGGACAAGCCGAGTTCGACGCGTCTGTTCCACATTTCGACCTCGGCCTTGCCGACGGCGCCGATACCGAAGAGCGGCGGCTCCGGTGCGATCTCCTCGAAATATCGGCAAATGGCGACCGTCTCGGAGATGGTCCGGCCATCGTCGAGGACGAGCACCGGCACGCGATGCCAGGGATTGAGCTTGGCGAACTCGCCGCTCGTTAGATCGACTGTCATCATGTCTAGTTCCTGGCGCGGCACGATGATGCCTTTCTCGGCCAGGAAGATATTGACACGCCTTGGGCTCGGCGCGGCGTGGGTCTCAATGAGATACATTTGTCACCTTTCGTCCTCTGAGGCCCGCTGCGCACGCCAGGCCCGAGGCTCTTCGAATTCTCCGGACCAGAGCCCTTTGCGTGCGGCGCGCGCCTTGCCCTGCTCGTTCCAATAGCTGCCGTATGCCACGGCCATACCCGAGGCGACCATTTCGGCGTTGAGGTTGCGGTCACCCGCCGTGCAGCGGCCGAGCATCCGGCCATAGACGTCGCGTTCGCTGATGGCGCAAGTGACATCGTTTGAACCGATCAAGCCCACGAGTGTCTCGCGGGCGGCCATACCGCAACGCCAGCTCAGTCCGTCACGCCGGCAGTCCTGCTTCCATTCCGGGGCATCGATGCCCTTGAGCCGGACCTCGTCGTCGCCGACCCATAGGCTGTCGCCGTCGATCGGATCGGCGCGGCCGGTTATCGAGGGCGGGAACGGGTCCCCGGCGCTCGCGGTGCGGAACCGTTGGCCGTGATGGCGACCGAGAAAAATTAATGCGAAAACCGATACGATTATCAAAACAAGCTTAACGTGAGAGGCCAATTTCGCGCGCCGCGATGGCCCAGAATACCGATATTTTGCGCGAAATTTTTTCGGTTGCATCTACGATTTTTTATACCAAGGTCGGGTGACTTTAAGGCTTGCTTTAACGAATTGACGCCACCTTACGAGCTGCGCCCGGGAAGAGCTCGCGCGAATGCAGTATGGGATAACGGCTCGCGGGATGGACGACAACGCGGACAGCGGCGACACGGCCTCTGCAGACAGTTCGAATACTGCTCGACCGGCCTGGCCTCGGGAAGGATTGAAGTCCTTCCGCGAGAAGCTGCTGCACGGCACCGTCAATAAACCGGAATTCGAATACGAGCTGCTGACGATGTTCGCGCGCAACGAAACGAGCGCGCCGTTCGCGATGCCGGCCTTGTGCTTCATCTTCTACATCACGTCGATGTTCTGGGCGTCATTCACCGAGGCCACGACGTGGATTGCGCTGGTTTCGATTTCGCGCGTCTACATGCTCGATCAATGCCGGCGGCTGCTCTCCATTCCGCGCACCGAAGTGAACGTCGGGCAGTGGCGTCGCCACTTCTTCCGAATTGAACTCGTCAACGGGTTCGCGCTTGCGGCCTTCGCGTTGATCGGAATGTCGCTGCACGGCAATCATCTCGGTGAAATGCCGGCGACGTTTTCCTCGCATGTCTTCATTTTCGCGACGCTGATGGTGGTGCTCGCCATCCGCATGACGTTCGCTTCGACGCTGCCGAGTTTGTTTCTCGCGGGAACCGTGCCGATGACGGCTGCGGTTGCGGTACGGCTTTTCCTTGTCGGCAACCCCTTCTATTTCGCGCTGGCGTCGATGGCGATCGGCATCCACGTCTTTTTCGTCTACTTGGCGCGCGGGCTGCACTCGACGGCGCTCGCGATGGTCGAATTCCGCGCTGAAAAGGATAGCCTGATTTCAGAGCTTGAAGAAGCCACCGCGATTTCCAATGAAGCGCGGCGGCGCGCCGAGGCGGCGAACAAAGCCAAATCGCGCTTTCTCGCCACGATGAGCCACGAGCTTCGCACCCCGCTCAATGCCATCATGGGTTTTTCGGAAGTTTTGGAAAAGGAACTGCTCGGCCCGATCGGCAGCGACGTCTACCGCGATTATGCCCACAACATCTATCAAAGCGGCGACCACCTGCTGTGCATCATCAATGAAATTCTCGATCTGTCGCGGATCGAAGCGGGGCGCTACGATCTCAACGAGGAAACGATCCGGCTGACCGATGTCGCCGAGGATTGTCAGCGGCTTGTCAAGATCAAGGCTGATTCCAAGGCGCTGACGATTGTCGAGGATTTCGCGGCGGACCTGCCGCAGGTGTGGGCCGACCCGCGGGCGTTGCGGCAGATCTGCCTCAATCTACTTTCAAACGCCCTGAAATTCACCCCGAAGGGCGGCCGCATCACGCTCATCGTCGGACACACCGAGGACGGCGGACAGTTTCTGACCGTGTCTGACACCGGGCCCGGCATCCCAAAGGACGAGATCCCGCGCGTGCTGCAAGCCTTCGGTCAGGGTTCGCTGGCGCACGAGACGGCCGAAGGCGGCACCGGCCTCGGATTGCCGATCGTGCAGAACCTCATCCATCTGCACGGCGGCACGTTCGATTTGCACTCAGAACTTCGTAAGGGAACCGAGGTGACGGTGACATTGCCGCCGCAGCGTGTGCTACGGCCGCTGTCGCCTCTTCAGCCGCTGGGTCAGGAGCGGCACCGCGGTCCTGTCGCGCCTGCGAGGCCTCCGCGCCAGCCTCGGATGCGTACGGCGGAAGCCTACAACGGCGACACACGTTATCGGGCTGCGGGAGACGCGCGTTAAAGGCGCATGCCGTCAAAGGTCGAGCGATGCTTTTTCTGCTTTTCATCATCATCATCGGACTTGCCGGCGTCGTCGGCGCTACGCTGTTCGGCGGTATGAACTTGGATGCCGTTCCGAACCTGCCGGTCGCCGCGTCAGTCATCGGTATTCTGCTTGCGCTCTATCTCGCGACGCTTCTGAGCCACCGTGGCGAACGCCGCCTGGCGTTGTGGCCGACCATCGCCGCTTGCGTGTCCGGCGTCATTCTTGTCACCGGTGCTTTCAACAAGAATGCATCTTTCGCGCTCTCGCAATTTGTTGCCTTCGCGAAGCCGGCGGATGAGGCTTTGCCGGTCATGCGCGATGCCTCGGCGTCGGTTCGGCTTCGCCGCAGCGACGAAGGCGGGTTCTCGGCGAACTCGGAGATCAACGGCGCGGCCATGACCGTCCGCGTCGATAGTGGATCCGCCACTGTCGTGCTCAAACAGTCCGATGCGGAAAAAGCCGGGATCGACGTCGGCAGCCTGACCTACGATACGCCGCTCAGGACCGCGAACGGCACAAGCTATATGGCCCCTGTCCGACTAAAGTCGGTGCGCATCGGCCCGCTCGTCATGGACGACGTCGAGGGCATGGTCGCCCGCACAGGAACCCTGCACGAGAACCTCCTCGGTACAAGTTTTTTAAGGCGTCTGACTTCTTATGAACTGGCAGGCAACTTTGCGACGCTGCGGCAATAGCCGTTGGCCCAGGGGTGCCTGACGGCGCTTTCGAGAGGAACCGGAATGTCGTCGGCTACCGTCAGTCTGTTCGCATCATTCGCGCTCGCCGCTTTGGGGGCTGCGGGGCTTGCCTATACGCTCACCCATCCGGGCGTCGTGGCGGGGTTTCTGGATCGCGCCCGTTTGGCCACGACAACGGCCAGCAAAGCTGAACTGAACAGCGCTGAGTTGTCCACGACCGATGCCTCACCTGCGCCAGCGAACCCCAACGGCACTGTCACGTTGCCGGCAGGGAAATATGGCCACTTTCAGACAGGGGCCGAGATCAACGGTCGCGACATCGACGTCATGGTCGACACCGGCGCTTCCCTCGTCGCGTTGAGCTATGAGGATGCCGAACGCGTCGGGATATTCGTGAAACCGTCCGATTTCACGCAAATGGTGCAAACGGCGAACGGCGCTGCGCGCGTGGCCCCCGTCACGATTGCACGCATCAGGATCGGCGATATCATGGTCAGAAACGTTCCGGCCGCCGTGTCCGAACGGGGCGTCTCGGCGCGGAGCCTGCTCGGCATGTCGTTCCTGGGCCGGCTGTCGCGTGTCGAGATGCGCGGCGATACACTTGTCCTGCAGGAATAAACTATTCCACTTTTCCGCCCAGAACATTGCTGATAGAGCGGCGCGTCGGAACCGCGCGCTGCGTTGGCGCGTCGAGAACCCGCGAACGAATACGCCCGAGGAGAACCTCATGCTGCCAAAGCCGCGCGCTGACCTGAAGCCCAACACCGCCGACTTCGAGCGCTTTCCGCTCGTCAAGCCGACCGGCTTCCGCGAATACGACGCACGCTGGCTATTCCCGCAAGAGATCAACCTGATGGGTCTGAACGCCGTCGGGCTTGGAATGGCGACGCTGTTCGCGCGGCGCGGCGTGCCCAAGCGCATCGTCGTTGGCCATGACTACCGCTCCTATTCCGCTGCCGTGAAACAGGCGCTGATGACCGGGCTGCTCGCGGGCGGCTGCGAGGTGCATGACATCGGGCTGGCGCTTTCGCCGATGGCCTACTTCGCGCAGTTCGAACTCGATGTCGAAGGCGTGGCAATGGTGACGGCAAGCCATAACGACAACGGCTGGACCGGCATCAAGATGGGATTGTCGCGACCGCTGACGTTCGGACCCGACGACATGTCGGAATTGAAAGGGATCGTTCTCAACGGTGAGTTCGAGACCAAGACGGGCGGCCGATATATTTTCGTGCCCGATCTTGCCGAGCGCTACATCAAGGCACTCACCAATCGCCCGAAACTGAAGCGCCGCCTGAAGGTGGTTGCTGCGTGCGGCAATGGTACGGCCGGCGCGTTCGCGCAGCAGGTGCTGGAGGCCATCGGCTGCGAAGTGATCCCTCTCAATACCGATCTCGACTACACGTTCCCCAACCACAATCCGAATCCTGAAGACATGAAAATGCTTCACGCGGTTTCGGCGAAGGTGCTGGAGACGGGCGCGGACGTCGGTTTGGCGTTCGACGGCGACGGTGATCGCTGCGGCGTGGTTGCCAACGACGGTCATGAGATTTTCGCGGATAAGGTCGGCGTGATGCTGGCGCGCGATATCTCGGCCATTCACAAGAAGGCGAAGTTCGTCGTCGACGTGAAATCGACCGGCCTCTTCACGACCGATCCGGTGCTGATCGCCAACGGCGCGACCACGAGCTACTGGAAGACGGGGCACAGCTACATCAAGCGCTACAACTTCGAGCACAAGACACTCGTCGGCTTCGAGAAGTCGGGGCACTTCTTCTTCAACGAGCCGCTCGGGCGCGGCTATGACGACGGCCTCGTCTCGGCAATTGCGGTTTGCGACATGCTCGACCGCAGCCCCGGCAAGTCGGTTGCAGACCTGCGCGATGCGCTGCCCAAAACCTATGGCTCGCCGACGATGTCGCCGCATTGCGACGATGAAAAGAAATACGGCGTCGTCGATCGCATCACCGAGCACTACAAGAAGCAGAAAGAGACCGGCGGCCACGTCGCGGGTCAGGCAATCCGCGATCTCATCACGGTCAACGGCGTGCGGGTGATGCTGGAAGACGGCACGTGGGGGCTCGTCCGCGCCTCATCGAACAAGCCCGAGCTCGTCGTCGTGGTCGAGAGCCCGACTTCGGAAGCCAACATGAAGGCGATTTTCAAGGACATCGACCAGCAGCTGTCGCGCTTCCCGGAAGTGGGCGAATACAATCAGAAGATCGCTGTTTGATTGGCGCCTAGTGTAGCAACGTCCATAGGAAGCGCGCGACCACGGTCGTGATGAAGACGGCGAAGGCGAGTTCCAGCGTGCGCTTCGAAATGCCGTGCGCGAGCTTTACGCCATAAGGCGCGGCCAGAACAGCGAGCGGCGCGATAAGCAGCGCGCCCAGGTTGACGTAGCCCAGCGATAGCGGCGGCAATCCATGTTCGCCCCATCCGGAAATAATGTAGCCCGCGATGCCGGGAACGGCGATAACTGCGCCGATGCCCGTCGCCGTGCCGACCGCTCTCAACAGCGGCATGCCGTGGAGGGTAAAAAGGGGAACGGTGAAGGTTGCTCCGCCGATGCCCATCAACGTCGATATCAGGCCGATCAGGAACGCAGCGATTTCGAGCCAGGGCGGGCCGGGCAAGTGGTCGGAGATCCGCCAATCGTCGCGGCCGAGGAACATTTTCAATGCGAGCGCGGTGCCGAAGAACACCCAAATCCAGCGCAGGACTTCGCTGCTGGCGTAATAGGCGATGATGATGCCGGCGCCCACCCCAAAGAAAATCCAAGGTCCCATGCGCTTGACGATGTCGATATCGACCGTGCCGCGGGCGCGAAAGGCGGAGAAGGAACGGAATACCGTCGGCGCGATGACGCCGAGCGTCGTGCCGAGGGTGACGTGCATGCGAATGTCTTCGGAAACACCCGCAGCGCCGAAGACTTCATAAAGAACGGGAACAAGGACGCCGCCGCCGCCGATGCCGAGCAATCCCGACAAGAACCCCGCGACGACACCGGCGCCCGCAAGCAAGAACAGCAATTCGATCAGATATTGTGTCGAAATATCGGAGATCGGCATGCAATCGGCTCAGGCTGCGTCCGAGCGGTCCTGCCGCTCGCCGCCGTACTGGGCGAGCGCGATCGCCTCGCTCAGGACATTGGCGGTCGCGGAGGCATCTGTCGCACGTTCGCTTAAGTGACGGCGAAATGCGCGGCCGCGCGGCTGTCCGTGATAGAGGCCGAGGACATGGCGCGTGATGTTTGACAGGCGTCCACCCTTGGCGAGATGGGCGCCGACATAGGGCAGCATCGCGGCCAATGCGTCGCCGCGCGTCGTCGGATCCGACGGTTCGCCGAAGATCACGCTGTCGACGCAAGCGAGAAGATAAGGGTTCTGATAGGCAGCGCGGCCAAGCATAACGCCGTCGAGATGTTGCAGATGCGTTTGCGCATCCTCGATGGTTTCGATGCCGCCGTTGAGGATGATCGTAAGGTCGGGGCGACGGTCTTTAAGGCGATAGACGCGCTGATAATCGAGCGGCGGGACCTCGCGGTTTTCCTTGGGTGACAGCCCTTTGAGCCAGGCCTTGCGCGCATGCACGATAAAGGTCCGGCAACCGCTTTCGGCGACGGTCTCGATGAAGCGCGTCAGGTCGCTCTCCGAATCCTGGTCGTCGATACCGATGCGGCACTTGACCGTTACCGGAACAGGCTGGCTGTCGCGCATCGCCGCGACACAAGCGGCAACGAGTTGCGGCTCAGCCATCAGGCAGGCGCCGAAACGGCCTTCCTGGACGCGATCGGATGGGCAGCCGACGTTGAGATTGATTTCATCATAACCGAGCTCCGCTCCGATGCGCGCGGCGACGGCGAGCTTGGCAGGATCGGAGCCGCCGAGCTGCAGGGCGAGCGGGTGTTCCTCATTCGAGAAACCGAGTAGCCGCTCCCGGTCGCCGTGGATGACCGCATCGGCGGTGACCATTTCGGTATAGAGCAGCGCGCGCTTGGTGAGACGGCGATGGAAGACGCGGCAATGCCGGTCTGTCCAATCCATCATCGGGGCCACGCAAAATCTATGTGCTTGATATTGCAATTGAAATTTCCAGTCAGCCGTACTCGCGCGCCGACGTTCGAGAACAAAAAATCGGGAGACATTGCATAAACGTCTGGCCGACGGCTGGCGAGGCAAATCCGGCATAAGCGCCATTTTGCCTCCGTGCCGTTGCGGCCCGCAGCCGTAGCGCTCGCGTCAGTGCGCGGTGGCTTCGACCAGGCCACCAGGACAGCTTGCCGGCACAGCAGGCGCGGCCTTGATCAAGTCGCTGAGCGCGTCGCTTCCTTTGACGTTTCCGGCGAGGTTGATGACGAGTTCGGTAATTTTCCGGCTGTCTCCGCGGCCGTGGCAGGAAATCGTGACGCGTGCCCCGGCGCCTGCGCCGAAGGAGGCGTCGAAGGCCGCGCGGATTGCATCGGCGGAAAGGAACTTGCCGACGTTGTCCGCGAAAACCTGCGAAACCTTCGACGCATTCACGGCATCGGCGAGGTCGGCGGCGCGGGTGAAATAGACGTCGGCGCTGGTTCCGAAGCAGGTGCCGTGTACGATCCATTCATGGCGTTCGAGTTTCGACTGCACACCCGGCATCGCCTCGGAAAGATGTTTCAGCGTATCCGGGCTCAATTCCGGTTCCGGCAGATCGTTCCAATCGTGGTTGTCGTCGGTTTCTCTGATTGCCGCTGGGACATTGCAATATTGCGTGCCCCGCGGCTGCGGCCAGAGTCCATGCAGGCTCAGATGCGTGGCCGCATAGCTCGAGGTGCTGAGTTCACGACACTCGGTTTTATCGCTGTGCTGCTCGCAGAATGTCGGCTCCCAGCCCATCGCCAGAACATGCGTCGCGCGCTTGGCCGATCCGGCATCGGGTCCGGTGCCTACCGACGGCGATGGGGAGGATTGGGAGGGCGCTTGCGTCTCGCCTGGGCCGGTTGCGATGTGCCCGCACGAGCCGCTGACCCAACGCTCCTCAGGTTCGGCGCCGTTGATGATGATGCGATAATGGGTGGCGTCCGGCTTGTTCTTGGCGATGAGTTGGTAGGTCTGGTTCGGCTCGATTTTCACGTCGCCCGGGTTGGTCGATTTCCGGAACGATTGGAATGCAGGGCAGGCTTCTGTCGCCACGAACGAGCCTGTCAGGGGGACATCGGCACGAGCCGCACCCGGGGCGATCGTCAGAAGCGCAATTGCTCCGGCGACCGACGCCAAAACCGCGCGCGGGGAATTCCATCCGCGGTCGCTCTTGGTGATAAAGCGCGAGACCTGATAAAAACCGCGTGCGCTCGTCATGTTCCCTCTTCGATTCTGGCGACTCCGATGGCGGCTCGTTAAGCCGTACGCATTAGGCATAACTTTGTTCAGAAACTCTCGATTTCTTAAACCTCGGCGGTTTCATCGGCGAGGTCCCGAAGCGGATCAAAGACAGACCTGGGTGCTGGCATAATGATCAGACGGGCAATTCGGATCCTGCAGCGCGCGGCTATTTTCGGCCTCGGCATGCTCAGCATCTGGCTGATCGTCGACGTCTTCAAATTCGTCGATCATCGCCTTCCTTCGATACTGGCGCTGGCGGCGACCTATGCCATCGGTGCGTACCTTATCCTGCCAAACGTCGTCCGGATGGGTCTGAAAATTCTTCAGAGCCAGCACGTGCCGAGCTTTACGATCACGGGTGATGGGCTTCCCGGCGATCCCGTTAATGTCGCGCTGGCGGGTACGCTCGGCCAGCTGCGGGGCGCCTTTGCGGCGGCGGGATGGACGGAGGCCGATCCTTTGAATTTTATGAGCTCGTGGCGGATGGTGAAGGCCTTCGTGCTCAACCAACCCTATCCCACTGCGCCATTCAGCACGCTTTATTTATTTGGCCGCGGCCAGGACATCGGCTTTCAGAAGGATATCGACAACAGTCCGCGCAAGCGCCATCACATTCGCTTCTGGGCGCAAAGCATTTCCCGCGCCCAGGCGGGTGCCGACACCCTCGAATTCTGGCTCAACACCGATCGGCCAGACGACCGCGAACGGGTTATATGGGTCGGCGCAGGAACGCGCGATACGGGCTTCTCCCTGACCCGGCTGACGTTTCAGATTACCCATGCGACTGACGCGGACACCGACACGGAACGGGCTTTCATCGTCACCGAGCTGACGCGGAGCGGTGCGATCGACGGCTCGACCTTATTCAAGGCCGGTGACAGCGTGGGGCACGTCAACCACTACGTCACCGACGGCGATATCGCCGTGGCGGAGATCAGAGTGCCGGCGGCAAGTTCCGTCGCATGAGGTGACGTAAGCGGAGCGCGATAGCCCGCTTTTTGGAAAGCGTGCCCGGCGGCAATATTTTACGTACACGCCCTATTTTTGCCATTGCCTCCCTCGTTATGCTCGAAAGACATAAATATCCGGGGGCTTTGATGTCGCTTTTTCTCTCGACCTTACCATTGTGGTTGGCCGCGCTGGTCATCGTCATCATTCCGACCATCATCGCGATGGCGGGTCCAGCATTCATCCGGCACCGCGTTGGCCTCGAGCGGTTGACCTCCAACAACGAGATCGCCGGTTTCAAGTTTGCGACTGTCGGCGTGATTTATGCGGTACTGATCGCGTTCGCGGTGATCGTCGTATGGGAAAGATTCAGCGACGGGGAAACGGCGGTTCTTCAGGAAGCGGGAGCAGCCGCCACGCTCTACCGGCTGACCAACGGAACCGCACCGGAAGTCGCCGAGACGCGTGCCGCACTCGACCATTATCTGAAGCTCGCAGTCGAACAGGATTGGCCGAAGATGGCGGACGAGAGCTACAGTCCGGAGGCGACGGTCGCCCTCAACGATCTTTATGCCACCGTCGTCCGCTTGACCAACAAAGGATTGGCGGCGCCGCCCCTTCTCGTCGAGATGTTCAGGCAGCTCGATTCTATCACGCAGGCGCGACGGACGAGGCTGCAACTCGCATCCGGTATCGTTCCCGATATTTTGTGGATGGTGCTCTTTGTCGGCGCGATCCTGACGATCGGGTTCACGTTCTTCTTCGCCACGGAAAACCTCTACGCACAGACCATGATGACCGGAATTCTGTCGGTGCTCGTGCTGATGGGCCTGTTGGTGATCGTTTCCATCGATCATCCCTTTGCCGGGCCGGTTCACATCGAAAGCGAACCGCTGGAGATGGTTCTAAAAGATTTCAGCGGCGCGCATTGAGGCTCATCTAGGGCTGCGCGCCATCGCCACCCTTTGAGGAACGGCCGGTCGTCGAATAGAGCGGCAGAGTGCCGACGGTGAAGGCGCGCGCGTCATAGTCGCGGAGTTCCATCGTAAATTTCACCTCGGCCGGCCGGTGGTGGAAAAAGTTATCGAGGGGTCCGAAATCGTTGACGTCGGCTTCGTCGAGAACGAGGCGGAAATTATAGGTTCCCGGCTCGCGGATGAGTTGATCCGGCTTTTCCTTGGGACCATTGGTATAAAACAGCACGGTTTCAGTCTTGCTGGACTTGCCCGCGAGCGGAATCGGCGCGAAGGCGTCGAATGACAAGGCGCGTGCGCGTTCCATCGACCAGCGCCCGAAGTTGGCAGCGTAAAAACGCTTCGTCTCGCCGGATTTCGGATTTGTCGCTTCGAGATCCATCGACAGCACGGTGCCGGTGCGACCGCCATCGTTCAAAAGCGTGACGGGGACTTCGATGACTTCGAAATTGCTGTTGTTGTAGGGAGCGCTGAACTGGATGACGGGCGGCACGAAGATTTTCAGATCCGGCGCTTTGAGCGAACTGTCCCAAAGACTGTAGCCTGAGAATGCCAACGCCAGCGCCGATATGGCGGCGGAAAAAGAACGACCTCTGCCGCCGGGTGCTTCCCTGTGCGAGCCTTCGGCTTCAATTTCGTGCTGAGTTTTCGTCATGGCTCCCCCTGCCCCGCGGCCGGCAAGCAATCAGCCTGCCTGGCGTCCGTCAAGGCGTGCGCAGAGACGGAGGACGGCTTCCCGGCGCGGTGTGCCCGCAGCGAAACGCCCGTCGCTTTTGCTGCGTTTCTTCATAAGGGGATTAGGGCGAAGCCTTCACCGTCGAGCCGACCACTGCCGCGACAGCCTTGGCGTCCTGAGGAGTGGGATCACGATCGCGCGGCTCGTCCGTCGTGCCCGGTGCGGTTTCAATTTCATCAAGCCATTTGGCGGTGCGGGCAAAGTCTGGGTCGGCGCGAAACTGTTCGCTCGGAGCGAAGCCGTCGCAGCGGCTCAGCGCCTGTGCAATCAGTTTGCGAAATTCGGGAACGTCGAAATAGGAGGCGTGCACCAGTTCCTTCCAGGTGAAATAGGTGCTGATGGCGGTATCTGCGGTATGAGGCGGGACCGCAAAGCGGATCTGACCGATGGCATGGCGAAACTTGGCGATCGACAAGCTGGCCGCCGCATTGCTGTAGTCGGTGATGAGTTCGGCGAGCGGAAGCGGAAGCCGCGGCAGCGATTTTTCGACCCAGGTCGGCCGGTCCAAGGCGCCGATGGCAATCTCGCCGTCCGTGTCGTTGCCATAGGCGGCGCGTTTGACTTCGGCGTTGGTGATGCTGTTCAAAACCTTTGCAATGACGGCGCTGATGAGCGTCGCTATACCCTGAATGATGACCATCAGAACAAGGGCCAAAGCGCCGAGAATGGCAGGCACGATAATCGCGGGCACGAACAGCGACCAAAACCAGCGCTTCTGCCGGTCCTCTAAGTCCGCCGCGCCCAGCGCCCAAGACAGCTCATCGGTTACGACGTGCAGCAACAGGCCGCTGTTGATCGCGAGATCGTGGCCTTGTCCGCATAGCGTTCCGCCTTCGCAGGGCTGGCGATTTTTGTCGTAAAAGAAGCGGCGCTTGAAACGAATGCCGCGCTCGATCGCGTCGAGGTTCGGATACTGCTTCTCAAGCTCGCTCCGCTTCTGTCGGTACTGTTGCCAGGCGGCTTTGCGATCGACCGGAGTTGGCACTGCCGCGCCGCTTTCGGTCGTCACCTCTTCTCCTTCCGCCTTGCGGGCGACCATGAGCTGAGTTCGCAACGCATTCAATGCGGATTCGGCCTCGGGCGAGGCGTTGGCATCATAGATTTCCGTCTTCAGCCATTCGGCAATTCCCACCATCGCAGTCGGCGTCAGCAAGATGGCGAAATAGATGATCGGAAGCGCGATGACCGAAAGCAGCGTGATCGAGGAAACGGCGAACGACTTGCCGAAAAAATCGAGCCGGGCATCAGGCAAAAGAGAAAGCCCTTGGATCGCTTCATCGTCGGGATGGGATAGCGGCAGCCAACGGGGGGCGAAATTGCTCAGGGCGCGCTTGGTCGTTCGCCTATGGTAACTCAGCATACCGCGGCTATCGAGCCAATGCAGCACGACGTAAAATACCAACGCGGGCAAGCTCGCGAGCAGACCGGTGAAGATCCAGACACGCGGAAACATCTGCCCGAAAAGCGTCTTCTCGTCGCCAAGTTGCGTGGCGACGACATAAACTAGGAACATCAAGAGCAGCATCATCGATGCGACGAAGATCACTTTCCGCATCAGGCTCAGGCGCGTGAGGAGCCAAAGCTCTTTCCGAAGCTTCAGGAACGGCGTGCCAACAGTGATCCAGCGTTTCAGGTTGGCAAGCGGACGCCGGCGGGCGGCGTTCGACAGCAAGGCGTCCGATAGGATCGAGCCGCCGTGGCTGTGCCCGATGATGCAGTATGGCTCGCTCTTGGCTTCGAGCTCGCGCATGGCTTTCGTCAGCCTGTCGCCGGCATCCCGCCGCTCGACCTCGCTGTTGTCGCCTGCCCATGGAAACGGCACGAAATTCAATTCACCGTCGCGCGCCTCGACCAGCTGGCGCATTTCCTTTTCGAAGGTGCTGCCCTTTTCCCACCACTGTAGTTCGGGCGCCGGACCGCCCTCGGGAGCCTCGGCAGTCGGCGCGGCGAAAGTTCCGTGCACGGTAATGATAGTTGCCAAACGCCCCTCCCCACATGCTCAGCCCCGGCAGCCGGTTCGAAATCATCCTGATGGCGGTCGGGAAAGTCCTTCGCCCTGGCGCACACCCTTCTTGGTCGGGGCTTGGGCCGGTCGGCGGCGGATGATGGCGCATTCAATGAAAAGCACCATTGTGGCAAAGCGATTTTTGGCGTGAAAGCCGGAGCGTGTTGCCGCAAATCCCCTGTCATTTTCAGCGTTCTGAACCGGGTTTCGCGAAGAGAAGCCAAGACGCCGAATGTCGAGCCGTAATGTTAAACCGGCGGTACTCATCAGCAAGATGGCTAGAGTTATTCTCCTTTTCAGCTTAATTCGCGCGCGGCGCCGAATAATAAATTTTTTGCAATCTCCCTCACGTCCGATTTTCAAACCCACATGAGAAGAGAAACGCGCGGTCGAATACTGTTTTCTCCACGGAGTATTTGCGTGCTGATCAAATCATCATTCTTTTGGGGAGGAACTCGTCAGCAATGAGCCAACAGCCCGCAGCCCATCTTCAGCGCTCGGTCATTCATCTTCTGCGGCGCGTCGATCAGTGCGCGACACAACTTTACTCCACAGAGACCGCCGATAGCGATCTGACGCTAAGGCAGCTCGCCATTCTCACGGCGATCTCGCGGCAGGAGAATCTCAGCCAGACCGATCTGGTTTCCATGACTGGAATCGATCGTTCGACGGTTGCAGGCATCGTCAGCCGGCTTTTGCGCAAGGGCCTTCTGGAGCGCAAACGCTCGCCGCACGACGGCAGAGCCTATTGCGTTCGACTTTCCAAGCGCGGCGCAAAAGCGATTGCCGGGGCCGATCGACTTTACTCGCGGGTCGAAAAGAAGCTTTTTTCCGGTGTTCCGGCGTCGGAAGCGAACCAGTTCGTGTCGACCCTCAAGGCGATCCTGTCCGCCCACGATGAATCCTCGGCGACAACCTGAACAACCTGACCAGCAAAGCGCTAGATAACTCCGATAATCGACAAGAGTTCCATCCCTAGAACTTTTTGCCGGTCTTCCGTCTTTGCGTTTGACCTCGTCCGCGCGCTTCGTATCATCGTGGCGCGGGCAAGGATAAGAATATGTTGCGCACTCTCGGGGATCCGGCTCTGTCGATCGAGGACGAGCCGAACGAATGGTTCATCTCGACATCAGATGTTCATCCACGGGACCGGTTCGAATACTGGTTCGAAACCAGCCGTAAGGTTCTGGGCGCCTATGAGACGCGCCCGGACCATCCGACGCGCTTCGAAGGCGACATGCGCCATCTCCGCGTCGACGGGCTCGCGTTTTCAATCTTTCGCTGCAATGGCATGACCGCGTGGCGTACCAAACATCAGGCGGCCGCTCTTTCCGATATCGTTCATATTGTCCTGCAAATCTCCGGATCGGCACGCCTGTGCCAAAACGGCCGTCATGCGGAACTCGGCGCCAACGATCTTTGCCTGATCGATGTGGGGCGGCTGGTGTCGTGCGTCCAATCGCATGACGCTTGCAGTCTCGTTATCGAAGTGTCGCGGCGCGATTGCGAAACGCGCCTCGGACCGCTCGCCTACTGGACGGCACGACGCGTCGATAGCCAGCACGGCGGTGGTGCACTCGCTTCGATGTTCGCGCGGTCCCTTGCGGACCAAATCATGTTCTTGAGCGGATCATCGCAATCGCAGGTCAAGCGACAGCTTCTCGATCTGCTGGCCTTGGCGCTGAAAGATTCGGAGGGCGAAAACTTCGTCCATTCTTCCGCGCGTCTTGCCTCGCTGCTGCGCCTCAAATCCGTCGTCGACGAAAACCTGCCCAACGGCAGTGCAACATGCGAAGACCTCGCCGCCGCGGCTGGGATCTCCGTGCGCTACGCCAATCAGCTGCTCGACGCCGAACAGACCTCGCTGCAGCGACTTTTGTTCACCCGGAGGATAGAAAAATGCCGGGCGGCACTGGCGGATCCCGCGCAAGCGCATCGCCAGATCAGCGACATAGCCTATTCGTGGGGGTTCGGCGACGTGTCCCATTTCGGGCGGCTCTTCAAAGCCTCGGTCGGAATGACGCCGAGAGAATACCGCAAGACGCATACACTCAGCGTCGTTGACCGAATTTGAAGAAATCCCGGGCATAATCGACCAAGTCGGAACTTTGCGCTGCCGCGCGAGTTTTGGTCGGCTTCCCGCGGGGAGGCACCAATAATTCGCCGCTGTGGACTTGCAGGGCCAGCTGTCGTCAAATTTTTGTGCTACCGACCCTAGAAATTCCAAGCGGAAAGAAATCGTCGGAGCATTCGGTCAGTAGGGCGCGTCTTGAGCAAGCAAGAGGAATTGTTGGCTCGTGTCTCCGCGTTCCGATCGGCGCTGCGGTCGAAAGTCGTCCACCAGGCCGACGAGTTCGCGGTTCGCTCTTCGATCTTTCTGACACGCGTCGCGTTCCTCGGAATTCTGCTGCTTCCGTTATTCGAGCCCAACAGCTTCTATATCGTCCGCGCCGGGCATTCGACATCGCCTCCCGAGGCGGAGCTGCGCGCAAGATCGGATGTTCCGCCCGTCGCGTCGGCGGTCCCTGCGGGCTCAGCCGAGACCGGCACGCCTCCAGCTGACAAGAGTGACGATGCGCCGCCGCCCGCTCGGACGGCCGACAGCGCAGGTCCGAACTTGCCGGCTTCGAACAATTCCGGCCCGACGGTCCCAGCGTTGCCGCCAACCCAGAACGACGCGTCTGGAAAGCCCGTCCCTCCGGACAAGCAAACCGCACCCGATTGGACGTCCGCCGAGATCGCCGACGCCAAACAGCAATGCGAGAAGCTGCTCGGCAAAGTGACCGTCGAGACCGAAGAGCTACCTCCGGTGCGCGAGGGAATATGTGGGGCCCCGGCTCCCCGACTTTTGAAGAGCGTTGGCGAAAGCAAAATCAAAATCGAGCCGGCCGCGACGCTCAATTGTCAGATGATCGCGGGCCTATCCTCGTGGATCAACGACAAGCTGCAGCCCGCTGCGCAGAAGAATTTCGGCTCGCCGGTGGTGCGCGTCATCGCGGAATCCTATTCCTGCCGGAACCGCTATGGCCTGGCGCGGGCGCCTATCAGCGAACATGCGCTGATGAACGCAATCGACGTCTCGGCGTTCGTGCTTGCCGACGGCAAGATCATCCGTGTGTCCCGAAACTGGGGTCCGACGGCGGACGAACTGAAGCGGGCGCAAAAGGCGGCGGACGCGGCCGTGGCTGAAAAAGCCAAGTTCCAGATCGCGGCGTCGAAGCTCGGCGCCCACGATCTGGCGAAGAAAAGCGTCGACAAAGACAAGGCCGACGAGAAAGAAAAACCGAAATCACCGGAAGCCCTGAAGGAAGAGCAGGAAAAGCAGGCGATGTCGCTATTCCTGCATCAGGCTCACGATGGCGCATGCAGGATGTTCGATACCGTTCTCGGTCCTGACACGAACGATGCGCATCACGACCATTTTCATCTCGACATGAAAGAGCGAACGCGCCACCTGACACTTTGCGAGTAGCGCGTGGCTTCCGTCAAACTTCTGGCGCTTTGATAGCGACGATTTCCATCGCGCTGCGATGATCGTCGCGAATACCGTACTCGGCGAATTCAAATCCGCATGTCTTGAGCGGCGCGATGAGGCCGGCTCGCGTGAAACTGTGATACCGTTCGAGTTCTCCCCAGTAGGGATTCGTACGCGTGGCATCGAGCGCGCGCCATACGATCGTGTCCCGGTTCGGTAGCGACAGAATAAGGGCGCCGCCTGGACGCATCATTTTGTTGATCGCCGCCAGCATCTGATTTGGAAACGGTACGCGATCCAGAACGTCGATCATGCTGACAACGCTGAAGCGGCCGTCGGCCGTCAGTTCATCGAGACTTTGATACGCCTCACAGCCAAACCGTTTGAGCTTCGCGACGGCTGCCTCGTCGGCATCGATGCCGGTGACGCGATATCCCCATTCCGCCGCCGTGAAGACGCGAGAGGCATTGCCGAAGCCGATATCGAGCCAGTCGCCATCAGGGATATATCGCGCGGCGCGGGCGACGATTTTCGCCGAGGCCTTGCGGGCATTTTCGGCGTCCTTGCCGACGCTTGCTTCAGGCGGGGCCGCCGATTGAACGATGGCGGCGCCGGCCGGCGTCAGATAACCTTCGGTGAAAACGTGATCGCAGCTCGCGCAGCGACACCATTTCAGGACCGGCGGCATGATGGTGTTGTAGAGCCGGTGGTTCGTGATGCGGGCTTCGTTTTCGACCTTCATCTCGCGCCCGTCGCAGAGCGGACAGGCTTCGAACAACGCTCTCAGCTCAGTCGCTGGATCCAGCTTGGCTGCGGGAGCTCGCGCGGGCGCTTCGTTCTCGACGACAACAAAAGCTCTCGGCGCTTCGCCGGCTCGCTTGATCTCAACCATCGTCTCGAACGACCTTTCCAGGTTGCGGGTGTAGCGGGTTGAATCGAAAAGAGGCGCCTTGTCCCGCTGGCCGATGATTTTATTGCGCAGCGCTTCGAGCTTGGCCTTGTCCTGCGCCAGATCGAGCGCGAGTTTGGCGTAATCGTCGAGGTTCGTCGTGACGAGTTCGGGCACGCCCATGGCGGTCAGAAGACTGGCGGCGACCCTGCCCGCGAACGTCTCGCCAAGACACGTCAGGACGGGCAGGCCAGCCCAGAGCGCGTCGCTCGTCGTCGTGTGGGCATTACAGGGCAGAGCATCGAGGAAGAGATCGGCGAGGCGATGACGCGCGAGGTGCTTTTCGATCGAGGCACGCTTTGCAAAAACGAGGCGCGCGGGATCAACTCCCCTGTTCGCTGCTTCCTTGCGCAAATTATCGGCGCACGTCTCATTGGGGACGAGCAGCCACAGCACCGACCCTGGCACCTTCTTGAGCAGCGGCATCCAGATGTCGAACATCGTGGAGTTCAGCTTGTAGCTGTTGTTGAACGAGCAGAAGACGAAGGCATCGTCCGGCAGGCCGTGATCGGCGCGTGTCACCGGCTCCTGCGAAATGTCGCGCTGGCGGTCGTTGGGCTGATAGCTGTTGGGAAGATGCACGATCCGTTCGGAATAATTGTGCTGCGCCTCCATTGGCGCAACGACCGCATCGGCAATCAGGTAGTCGATGAAATCGGCGCCCATCGTCCCCGGATAGCCGAGATAATTCACCTGGATCGGCGCGGCGCGATAGGCGAAAATCTCAGTGCGGGCGTCACGCGTAAAACCTTTGAGATCAACCAGGATGTCGATCGCGTCGTCGTGGATGGTGGCGGCGACATCACGGTACCGCAGCGCGCCGATCTTACGGAAGTGATCAAACGTGGCAAGCAGGCGCTTGCGCATCGCACTGTTGTCATCAGGGCTGTGGCAATAGGCGAAGACTTCGAAACGACTGCGGTCGATTTTCTCGAGGACCTCGGCGAACAGCATCGCCGTCGCGTGCTCGAAGAAATCGCACGAAACGAAACCGATGCGGATTTTAGCACCGACGCCCAGGCGGTTTTTATACGTCGAGAAGCGCTGCGACTCCGGGACGTCGAACGTTTTGATAAAGCTTTCAGCAGCGCGGAGAAGATCCGCCGCAGATGCCCACAAGGATATGAGCTGGAACGGCGCGACCGTGACTTCGCGCTGGCGGAAAATCTCGAGGCAGCTGCGCTCTTCGGCGTCGACGCCATCCCAGTCGCATAGGACGCGCCGGAGATTTACGAATTCAAACCTGCTGACGATCGCGTCCGGCGCGCATTCGATGCACCGCTGAAATGCCTCGCGCGCTTCCTCATACTGATCGCGCAGCTTGTAGGTGATCGCGAGATTGTAATAGGCGGTCGCGAGATTTGGCTTCAGCTTGATCGCCTGCTCGTAGGCTTGGATGGCCCCGTTGAACATGTTCATGTTACGCAGCAGGTTGCCGAGACCTGCGTAAGCGTCGGCGAAACCCGGCTCGATTTCGAAGCCCATCTGATAGTTTTCGAGAGCCTGATCGAATTCGCCGAGCGCTTCCAGATTCAGCGCGTAATTGAAAAAGTATTCGGCGCCGCCGGGATCGGCTTCGATGGCGCGGCGGCAAAGGTCGGCCGCTTCGGAAAAGCGCCGTTCGTCGCGCAGGTATGTCGCGAGGTCGTCGAACTTCTTGGCGCGCTGGACACCCGTCTTCGAATTCGCCTCGATGTCGGCGATAAGCATATCGAGCGAGCGTGATGCGAGGGAAAGGCGGCGTTCCAGCTGCCGCGCCTCTTCGAGCTTTGGATCGAGTTCGAGCGCCCGCTTGCAACACGCAGTTGCCGCTTCGAATTCGCCCGACGCCAGATGCAACTGGCCGAGGCGGGCGAGAACCACGGCGTTATCGGGGCGGATTTCGAGCGACGTGAGATAGGCCGTCATCGCCTCGGCGTTCTTCTTCGCGACGCGCAGAAGATTGCCGAGGACGGCGTGGTGTTCGGCCTTCTCGGGACGCAAGGCGACGCATTTCTCGCACGCTTCGATCGCCTCTTTCGAGTAGCGGAGATCGCCAAGGATGATCGCGAGGTTCAGCCATGCTTCGTGGTAGTCGGGCTGAATGTCGACGCTTTGCCGGATCAGTTCGACCGCCGTTACCGGGTCTTGCCGATTGATCGCGATGAGGCCCAGATGGTGCAGGCTCGGCGCGTGTTTCGGGATGACCGACAGAACGCGCCGGTGGGCGACTTCCAATTCGTTGAAACGGCCGCTTTTCAGATGCTGGACGGCCTCCTGGAAATGGCGAGCGGTCTCGGCATTCTGGATCTGTTGCGGTACATGCCGCGAGGTGGCTTCGGCGCGCCGCCGTTCTCTTCTATTCATTCCCGCTGCCCGCCCCTTTCAGCCGCAAAACAGAAACCGCCGGGGCGGAGTCTGCCTTCCTCGTCGTGCGCGAGGCTTGCGGCGGCGGGCGGCCCCCAGCGTTTTATTCGGCCGGGTGTACCGGAGTTTCGGAGTGCTCCTCCGGCCGGCGGCGACCGAGGCCAGAGAGCCAACGGCAGACGACGTAGAAAACCGGCGTGAAGATCAGACCGAAAAACGTCACGCCGATCATGCCCGAGAACACCGCGGTGCCTAGGGCTTGGCGCAGTTCGGCGCCGGCGCCGACGGCCCAGACAAGGGGAACGACGCCCAGAATGAACGCCAGCGACGTCATGATGATCGGCCGCATTCGTATGTGCGCGGCTTCGGTCGCGGCTTCGAATCGGTTTCGGCCCTGAGCCTCAAGCTGTTCGGCGAATTCGACGATCAGAATGGCGTTCTTGGCGGCGAGGCCGATGAGCACGATGAAGCCGACCTGAGTCAGGATGTTGTTGTCTAGCCCCCGGATGATGACGCCCGAGATCGAGGCGATCAAACTCATTGGCACGATCAGAATGACAGCGAGGGGCAGCGTCAGGCTTTCAAACTGCGCGGCAAGCACAAGGAAGACGAACACGACGCCGAGGGCAAACGCGAAGGCGGCGGTATTGCCGGCGCGGATTTGCTGGAAAGCGAGATCGGTCCACTCGTAACTGAATCCGGGCGGCAGCGTCTGGTCGGCCATCTTCTCCATGATGTCGATGGCTTGGCCCTGCGAATAACCTGGTGCGGCCGAGCCATCGAGTTCGGCTGCCGGATACAGGTTGTAGCGGGGGACGCGAGACGGTCCGGAGACGTCGCTGACGGTGACGAACGATCCAAGCGGAACGGTATCGCCGTTGTTGTTGCGGACGCGGATGTTGAGCGCGTCCTGCGCGGTCAGGCGAAAGCCCCCTTCGGCCTGCGCGGTGACGCGGAATGTGCGCCCGAGGATGTTGAAGTCGTTGACGTACAGCGACCCAAGATACGTTTGCAGCGAAGAGAAGACGTCGGGTATGGCGATGCCCAGCATCTCGGCCTTCACACGATCGATATTGAGATAGAGCTGTGGCGTCGACGTCTCGAACAACGAGAAGACTTGCCGGACGCCCGGCGTCTGCGCGGCTTTTCCCATCATCCCATTGACCGCCTGCTGCAGGGCTTGCGAACCCGCGCCGCTGCGGTCTTCGACCATCATTCGGAAACCGCCTGAGTTGCCGAGACCGCGAACGGGGGGCGGGGCGACAACAAGAACGAGGCCATCCTGAATGGCGGAGAACTTTTTCAGAAGCTCATTTCGGATCGCGCCCGCTGACAGCGTCGGGTCGGAGCCGCGTTCCTCGAAGGGCTTCAGAACGACAAATACGGCGCCCGCGTTCGAAGCGTTGACGCGCGTCGCGCCCGAGAAGCCGACGATGCTGACTGCGTGGGCAACGCCCGGAACCGTCAATGCCAGATCGACGATACGCCGGTTGACGGCGTCGGTGCGGGCGAGAGATGCCGCTGGCGGAAGCTGGACAACCGTAATCAAATAGCCGCCATCCTGATCGGGAATGAAGCCGACCGGCGTCTTGCGGAATTCGTTGAGGCCGAACGTGATCAAGCCCGCATAGATGATGAGCATGATGGCCGCGAAGCGGACCGCCTTGCCGGCAACCCAGCCGTAGCCATGCGAGAGCTTATCGAAGCTCCAGTTAAACGCGCCGAAGAAGGCCCGGATCGGCCAAGTCAAAATGCTCGGACGATGGTTCTCGGAATGCGGCTTCAAAAGAAGGGCACAGAGCGCCGGTGACAGTGTCAACGACACGATGAGCGAAATCACCGTGGCGCCGGCGATGGTCAGAGCGAACTGGCGATAGAACTGGCCGGAAATGCCGGTGATGAAGGCGGACGGCACGAACACCGCGCTGAGGACGAGCGCGATTGCGATGAGGGCCGTGCCGACCTCTTCCATGGTCCGATAGGCGGCTTCCCTCGGACTCAAGCCGTTGGCCATGTTGCGTTCGACGTTTTCGACGACGACGATCGCGTCGTCGACGACAATGCCGATGGCGAGCACCAATCCGAACAGCGACAGGTTGTTCAGAGAAAACCCGAACAGCGCCATCAGGAAGAACGTGCCGATGAGCGACACCGGAATGGCGACGATTGGAATGATGGCCGCGCGCCATGTCTGCAGGAACAGAATGACGACCACGACAACGAGCACGATCGCTTCCAGGATCGTGTGAACGACGGCATTGACCGACTGCTGGATGAAGTCCGTCGGGTTGTAGACGATGGTGTATTCGAGGCCCGGCGGGAAATCCTTCGAGATGTTCTTCATCTCGTCTTCGATCTTCTTCGCCGTGTCGATGGCGTTGGAACCGGGAAGCTGGAAGATGCCGAGGCCGACGGCTGCCTGCTTATCGAGGTATGAGTTGATGCCATAGTCGAGGCCGGCGAGTTCGACACGCGCGATATCCCTGACGCGCACGACCGAATTGCTCGACTGCTTGACGATGATGTTGCCGAATTCCTTGGGATCGATCAAACGGCCCAAGGTCTGCACGGTGATCTGGAAAGCCCCGGGTTTCGGTAATGGTGGCTGACCCAAGACGCCGGCAGCGACCTGAACGTTCTGGCCGCGCAGCGCGGTGACGACATCGTCGGATGTCAGGCCGAGCGATTGGAGCCGGTCGGGATCGAGCCAAACGCGCATCGAATAATCGCGGCCGCCGAACACCGTCACGGAGCCGACGCCCTGGATGCGCGTCAACTGGTCGATGACGTTGACGTTGGCGTAGTTCGATATGAAGAGCGTGTCGCGCGAGTTGTCGGGCGACAGCAAGTGCACGACCATCATCAGATCGGGTGACGCCTTCGCCACCGTCACGCCGATATTGCGCACGTCGGCGGGCAAGCGCGGCAGCGCGATCTGGACGCGGTTTTGAACCTGGACCTGCGCGATATCGAGATTGGTTCCGATGTCGAACGTAACGGCGATCGTAAATCGACCGTCGTTGGTCGAGTTCGACGTAATGAACAGCATGTGTTCGACGCCGTTGATTTGCTGTTCGAGCGGCGTTGCGACCGTGGCTGCAACAATATCGGCGCTGGCGCCGGGATATTGTCCGGTCACGTTGACGACGGGCGGCGCGATATCGGGATATTGCGCGATCGGCAAGCGGCTGACGGAGACCGCGCCGATGATCACGAACACGATCGAGATGACGGCCGCAAAGATAGGCCGGTCGATAAAGAAGTGCGAGAGACGCATTGGACGGTCCGTCTGTTAGTTGGTCCGGACCGCAGGGTCCTTCGAAGATGTCGAATCGGCGGTCGCCTGTTGCGGCGTTACTTTCGAGCCAGGGCGGACACGCATCAGGCCGTTGACGACGATCGTGTCGTCGGCGGTGAGCCCGGCTGTAATCACGCGCATGCCGTCGATGACCGGACCAAGCGTCACGTACGCCGGTTTGGCTACGTTATCCTTGTCGATCGTGTAGACGAATTTACGAACCTGCTCGGTGCCGATGGCATCGTCGGGAACGAGCAGCGCTTCAGCGGGCTTATGAGCCGCGATGCGGATGCGGCCGAACATGCCGGGCGTCAAGCGGCCGTCGGCATTGTCGAAGACAGCGCGGGCCCGGATTGTGCCCGATGAGGTGTTGATGGCGTTGTCGACAAAATCGATGCGGCCGCGATGCGTGAAATCTTTTTCGTCGATCAGCTTCAGTTCGGCCTGCAGGCCAAGACCGCGATCGATGCTGTCGGCCTGCTTTTCCGACGCGGCGTTCAAATAGCGAAGATAAGATCCCTCATCCATCGTGAACTCGAAGCGGATCGGATCGATCGAAACGATCGTGGCAAGCAGCGTGGTGTTCCCCGTCGTGCCGCCAGTGACGAGGTTGCCGATCGACACGCGACGATCGCCGATGCGGCCCGCAATCGGCGCGGTCAGGTCGGTGAATTCGAGATCGAGCTCGGACTGTCGTGTGGAGGCCTGGGCCGCCGTAACATTGGCCTGTGCGACGCGCTCCGCCTGTATGCGCTGGTCGAGCGTCTGTTGGGTTATGACCGTTCCGACTGGCAAATTCCTGCTGCGCTCAAGATCGCTTTGAGCGAAAGCGAGATTGGCTTTGCCCTGTTCGATCGATGCCTTCGCCTGATCGAGCGCCGCCTGGAACGGCCGACGGTCGATGGTGAAGAGAGGATCGCCGACCTTGACCATCTGGCCGTCGGTAAAACGGATCTTGTCGAGATAACCGGAAACGCGCGCCCTCACCTCGACGAAGTCGAGCGCAACAAACCGGCCGACATACTCGTCATAGTCGGTGACGACTTTTTTGATCGGCTTGGCGACCGTCACCTGCGGCGGAGGCGGCGGCGCAGCGGAGGCAGACTTCTGCTCGCTGCATCCGGCGAGCCCGACAGCCAGGAGAAGCAAGGCCGCAACGGCGGCGATGGATCGTTGGAACACGCCTTCTTTCTCCATCCTGATTGGCCTCTTGCCAACGTCATCGCGGACTGCGATGGCGTTGCCAGCACCAATACTCCGTTTTTTGAGCGTCATCCGCCTGACTTGCGAACCGGTCCCATTTCTGTTTCGGCTCTTCGGCATAGGCTCGATCGTCAGCTCGTCAAAGACGAAACGCCGAATGACACAGGCGACCAGTCGTGGTAGCGAGCCGTATAGAGAGGTTACCGATCGGTAACAACTGCTAGCTGCCGCTAACTATTCCGTCAAGAGGCGATGGGTACAACGCTCGACAAGGACGTGCGCAATTTCAGCGACTTGCGCGAAAGGATCAGCGACAGCCTGTCCGGCAAGCCACCCCGCGAGCGAATTTTGGTCGCGGCGGCCGAGCTTTTTTATCGCTTCGGCGTGCACCCCGTCGGCGTCGAAGCGATCGCGGAGACCGCCCTCACGAACAAGATGACGCTCTATCGGCACTTCCGCTCCAAGGATGACCTCATCGTCGCCTACGTGCAGCAATTCGCGAACGAAAGCCTCGAAACTCTCAATCGGCTGTTGGGCGAGGACTGCGGAACGCCGGAGCAAAAACTCGCTGCGTGGGTCGATCACGTCGACGATGTGATCACCAACAAATACGAGCGTGGTTGTGCGCTCGCGAATGCGGCCGTCGAACTCGACTCCAATCACCCGGCACGCGCGATCATCGAAGCCTACAAGCGGCGCAAACATGACCTTCTCGTCGACGCCTTCCGGGCCGCGCGCTATCGCGAACCCGAGCGATTGGCGGATGAAGTTTTTTTATTGTTCGAAGGCGCCCGCATCAGCCTGCAGTGCGGCGGCAAGGGACCAGCATCGCGGCTCGTTTCGATGCTGCGCGGCATGCTTGCTGCCGGTCCGCGCGTCGCGGCGGATTGAACGCATTCGCGCGTAACGAAAACCCGGCACGCACTGCCCATGGAATAGGCGCTGCGCACAAGGTGTCGGCAACTTCGGCGCATTCAACGGGAAAAAAGCTGTGATTTCTCCGCGCTCGGGCAATGGCACGCGGCGTGCATTGCCTCAGGCATAACGCCTCTAGGGTTCCGGCTTCCCAAGCGTCAGGTCCGAGAGAGGCTCTCCCGTTTTGCGAACGACGCAAGGCGGAGCCACGGCGGGATAAAAGCCCGGGAGACCTACACCGCGAGTTGCCTCGGCTCTCGAACGGACAGGCCTCCCTCTGCGCATGCTTCCCGCGCGTATTCGAGGACCCCACCGTTCGCTGTCTCGATGTTCCTCGCGGTCCGATTGAGTGGACAGGACAAGGACAGGGGTTAGCGATGGGCTCTTCCGTCAAGACGATACTGAAAGCTGTAATTGGCGCCGCGGCCGTGATGGGGCTTGCCCTGTCGTCCGCTGACGCAGCCGAGAAAAAAGACTTCAAGGTCGCCTGGTCGATCTATGTCGGCTGGATGCCGTGGGGATATGCTGCAGACTCCGGCATCGTGAAAAAATGGGCCGACAAATACGGCATCAACATCGAGGTCAAACAGTTCAACGACTACGTTGAATCGATCAACCAATACACTGCCGGCTCGTTCGACGCGGTGACCGTGACGAACATGGATGCGCTTTCCATTCCGGCGGCGGGCGGCGTCGACACGACGGCTGTCATCGTCGGCGACTTCTCGAACGGCAATGACGCCATCATCCTGAAGAACAAAGACAAGCTTGCCGACATCAAAGGCCAGAACGTCAATCTCGTCGAATTCTCCGTCTCGCACTACCTGCTCGCCCGCGCGCTGCCGACGGTCGGCCTCGCCGAGAAGGACCTGAAGGTCGTCAATACGTCCGACGCCGACATGGCCGCCGTCTACAAGACGCAAGACGTCACGGCGGTCGTGACCTGGAAGCCGATCGTCTCGACGATCCTTGAATCGCCCGATGCGCATAAGGTTTTCGACAGCTCGCAAATTCCCGGCGAGATCATCGACCTCATGGTCGTGAATACGAACGTTCTCAAGGACAATCCGAAGTTCGCGAAGGCTCTTGCCGGCATCTGGTATGAGACGCTTGCGACGATGAAGGACGGCACGGCTTCGAAGGAGGCCATGGCCAAGGCGTCGGGCACCGATCTCAAAGGCTTCGACGAGCAGCTCGCAACCACCAAGCTATTCTCGGATCCCAAGGACGCTGTCGCCTTCACCACCAGCGGAGATCTGAAGAAGACGACGGAACTCGTTTCGAAGTTCCTGTTCGAGAAATCGCTGCTCGGCAAGGACGCGAAATCGGAAGGCGCGATCGGCGTCGAATTTCCGGACAAAACCGTCTTTGGCGACACCGGCAACGTCAAGTTCCGCTACGACGCGACGTACATGAAGGAAGCCGCGGACGGCAAGCTCTGAGTTCGTCCCGGCTTCTCATCATCGAAACGATCGCAGGAAGGCGAAACGCGATGCGCGCAATCAATTATCGTCCCGACCGAACGTGGCGCTACACGCTCGCTTTCCTGCCATTCGTTCTTCTCTGCCTCGCCTACGTTATGGGCTCGGGCATCCGGCTGGCGGAAAATCCGAACGATAAGCTTCTGCCGAGTTTTTCGAAAATGGGCGAGGCTATCGAGGCCTATGCGTTGCAGCCCGATGCCCGAACCGGAGACTATCTGCTCTGGGAAGACACGACTGCGAGCTTGACGCGGCTCGTCACGGGCCTCGCGATTTCGACGATCATCGCGCTCGTTCTCGGCATCGTGCTTGGCTTGCTGCCGGTGGCGGGAGCGACCTTCGGGCCAGTGATCGCGGTGCTATCAATGGTGCCGCCGCTGGCGTTGCTGCCGATCCTATTCATCGTCATGGGGCTAGGCGAAGCGTCGAAAATCACGCTGATCGTCGTCGGCACGTCGCTGAAGCTCATTCGCGATATCGCGCTTCGGGTCCAGGACATTCCGCGTGAACAGCTGATCAAGGCGCAAACGCTCGGGGCTTCGAGCATGCAGATTGCGCTGCGCGTCGTGCTGCCTCAAACGGTGCCGCGGTTGATCGATTCCGTCCGCTTCGAGATCGGACCGGCGTGGCTGTTCCTGATCGCGGCAGAAGCCATCGCCGCGGATTCCGGTCTCGGATATCGCATCTTCCTGGTGCGACGCTATCTGTCGATGGATGTGATCCTGCCCTACGTGGCCTGGATCACCCTGCTCGCCTTTCTCATGGATCTTGGTTTGCGCATCCTTCAACGCAAGGCGTTCCCCTGGTTTGCTCAGGCGAGGACGCAATGAACGCAATTGTCTTCGACAAAGTCTGGAAAGAATACGGCGACCACGTCGTACTGGAACAGATCGACCTCAACATCGCACCGCGCGCGTTCGTGGCGCTCGTCGGCCCGTCCGGATGCGGCAAGACGACATTCCTGCGCATGCTGCTGGGCGAAGAAACGCCGACACGCGGCAGCATCACGGTTGCCGGCCAACCGCTGAAGCCCGAGCCCGATTCCGATCGCGGCGTGGTATTCCAGCGCTATTCCGTGTTTCCGCATCTCACCGTGCTCGGCAACGTCATCATCGGGCGTGAGTTCGAGAAGGCCGGCGGCCTTGGCCGCCTGTTCGGGCGCAAGCGCAAGCAGGCCGAGGAAGAAGGCCGCGCACTTCTATCGGCTGTTGGCCTTTCGGGGCACGAAGACAAATATCCGGCAGCGCTTTCGGGCGGCATGCAGCAGCGGCTGGCGCTCGCTCAGGCGCTGATGCGGCGGCCGAAGATCCTGCTGCTCGATGAGCCGTTCGGCGCGCTCGATCCGGGCATTCGCGCCGACATCCACGTCCTGATGCGGAAGATCTGGAATGAATCGGAGCTGACTGTCGTGATGGTGACGCACGATCTCAGAGAAGCCTTCGAGCTCGGCACGCGCATCATTGCGTTCGAGCGGCCGCGCAACCGGCCGGAAGAAGCCGAGCGCTACGGGTCGCGTCTCTCGGCCGATATCACTCCGAGCATCAATGGGGCGTTGCTGCCCAAGGGCGCGACGATCACCAAAGACATCGAGATCTGGCCGCCAAAAGTCGCGACGTCACTGAGCCCGCCTCAGCCGACCCCGCGACCCTAAGCTTTCACGTCTCCGCGTGGGACGACCCATGGCGGCTATCGTCAACCCGGGACGACCCGGACTGAGGCGCAGGGACAACGGCGCTCTGCGTTGGGATTTGAAATGGGGAACCTCGTCTACACCGATACGCTACCCGGAGGTAAGCACTGGTCGCTGCTGATGCGGCGGAACATGCGGCTCAGGCTAACGGACGTCGAAGGCGGCGCCAATATCGGCATGCTGTTCTACAATCCGCAGAACCTGCTCGAACGCTACAATGCGCCCGATACGCTGAAGTGCCAGCACACGTTCAAGCTGACAACGGGCCATTGCCTCTATTCGGACATGGGCCGCATCTTCTGCTCGATCGTCGGCGACACGTTCGGCTGGCACGAAACGGTCTCGGGCAACACGACGAAGGCCACCGTCACGCGCAAGTGGGGCGAGAAAAGCTATCAGACCGCGCGCAACGACTGGCAGCAGAACGGTCACGACAGCTTCCTTGTCGAGGGCTCGAAGTACGGCCTGACGCGGCGGGACCTCGCCGCCAACGTCAACTGGTTCAGCAAGATCGTGGTCGCGGACGATGGGGCGACGTCGCTCGACACCACCGTCGCTAAAGCGGGGGCGCAGGTGGAACTGCGCTTCGAGATGGAAACGCTGGTCCTGTTCCATACCTGTCCGCATCCGTTCAATCCGGCGAACAGCTATCCGCGCAAAGGCGCGCAGTTCGAGATTTTCGAAGGACCGCCCGCAGCCGACGACGATCCCGCCCGCCTCTCGCGGCCCGAGAACGGCCGGGGCTTCGAAAACAACCGGATCTTTCTCGCCGGCTGCTGCGAGGAGGCGCACTGATGATCAAGGAGAGCAGCTTCAAAGATGCCGACGCGATCTATCGGCGCATCGTTCCCGCCGGCGATTATTGGATGCACGTCGTCCGCAAAGGCGAGACGTTCCGCATTCTCGATCTGGAAGGCAACCAGGCGGCCGATACGCTTTTTTTCAATGCCGATGATCCCGGCGAGCGCTATTCGGCGTCCGACACCATTCGCGAGCAGGGCAACATCTATCTGACGGCCGGAACCGTGCTGCTGTCGGATCGCTGCCGTCCGATGCTGACGATCAGCGCCGATACCGTCGGCCGTCACGATACGCTCGGGGGTGCGTGCGCCACCGAAAGCAACACGGTCCGCTATGCGCTCGAAAAGAAATCGATGCACGCCTGCCGCGACAGCTACATGCTGGCGATCGCGGAAAACGAGCAATACGGACTGTCGAAACGCGACATCGGGCACAACATCAATTTCTTCATGAACGTGCCTGTGACGCCCGATGGCGGCCTGACGTTCGAGGATGGTTTGTCGGCGCCCGGCAAATACGTCGAGATGACCGCGCATATGAACGTCATCGTACTGATCTCGAACTGCCCGCAGCTCAACAATCCGTGCAACGCCTACAATCCGACGCCGATTGAAGTGCTGATCTGGGCGAAGGGGGCGTGAGGCGCATGTTTCGCAAAGTGCTGATCGCCAATCGCGGCGCCATCGCCTGCCGCATCATCCGGACACTTGACCGGATGGGAATTCAGAGCGTCGCGGTCTATTCGGAAGCGGACCGGCATTCGATGCACGTGATGCAGGCAGGAGAGGCGGTCGCGATCGGCCCCTCCCCCGCTGCCGAAAGCTATTTGAAATACGACGCCATCCTGGAAGCTGCGAAGAAGACCGGCGCCGAAGCCATCCATCCTGGCTATGGGTTTCTTTCGGAAAATCCCGACTTCGCCGAAGCCTGCGAAAAGGCGGGCATCGCGTTCATCGGTCCGAAGCCGCAGCACATGCGGGCGTTCGGCCTGAAGCACAAGGCGCGTGAACTGGCGGAAGCGGCAAACGTCCCGCTGGCGCCAGGATCGGGTCTCATCCGCGACATCGAGCACGCGAAGGCCGAAGCCCAGCGCATCGGCTATCCGGTAATGATCAAGAGCACGGCGGGCGGCGGCGGCATCGGGTTGCAGCTCGTATCTTCTGCGGAAGAACTGACGCCGATGTATGAGCGTGTCGAACGCCTCGCCCGCAACAACTTCAAGGATGCGGGCATTTTCATCGAGAAGTATGTCGCGCGCGGGCGGCATATCGAAGTGCAGATTTTCGGCGACGGTAAGGGCAACGTCGTTTCGCTCGGCGAACGCGATTGTTCGGCGCAGCGGCGCAACCAGAAAGTCATCGAAGAGACGCCCGCTCCCAATTTGCCAGAGGCAACGCGGGCGGCGCTTTGGGACACAGCGCGCAGGCTCGGACAATCGGTCAATTACGAAAGCGCCGGCACCGTCGAATATCTCTACGACGCCGAGACGAACGAATTCTATTTCCTCGAAGTCAACACGCGCCTGCAGGTCGAGCACGGCGTGACGGAAGAAGTCGTCGGCGTCGATCTCGTCGAGTGGATGGTCCGGCAGGCGGCGGGCGAACTGCAGCTTCCCAAGCAAGAGACGATCGTGCCGAAAGGCGCTTCCATTCAGGTCCGGCTTTACGCCGAAGATCCAGGCCGCGACTTCCGCCCGAGTTCGGGCCGCCTGACGGACGTCGCGTGGCCGCCCGAGACTCGGATCGAAACATGGGTGCAGAGCGGCTCCGAAGTGTCGCCGTTCTATGACCCGATGATCGCGAAGATCATCGTCAAGGGCGCATCGCGCGGGGAAGCTCTTTCGCGACTGCAAACCTCGCTTGACGAAACTCGGATCGGCGGACTCGAAACCAACCTCGATTATTTGCGGCAGCTGTCGCGCTCGGAGGTGTTCGGCGCAGGTCAGATGCTGACGCGGACGCTACAGACCTACGTTTATAAGGCCGACACCATCGAAGTGCTGTCGCCGGGAACTCAGACGACGATCCAGGACTGGCCGGGCCGTATCGGTTATTGGGCGGTCGGCGTGCCTCCGTCCGGACCAATGGACCCGCTGTCGCATCGGCTCGTCAATCGGCTGCTCGGCAACGATGAAAACGCGGCGACGGTCGAGACGACACTCGCGGGCCCAACGCTGCGCTTCAACACCGACACGACGGTTTGCCTCGGCGGCGCCGAGCTTGCTGCAACACTCGACGGATCGCCGGTCGCCTACTGGCAGCCCTTCGCAGTGAAAACCGGGCAAGTCCTGAAGATCGGCGGCGTCAAAGGGCCGGGCGTGCGGGCGTACATCGGCGTGCGCGGCGGCATCGACGTGCCGTCGTATCTCGGCAGCAAGTCGACGTTCACGCTCGGCAAATTCGGCGGCCATGGCGGACGCGTGCTCATGACGGGCGACGTGCTGCACATCGGCAAGGATGCAGGAGCGAACCCGGCGACGAACCTCGATGCCGATCTCAAGCCGCATCTGACGCACGCGTGGGAAATCGGCGTTCTCTACGGGCCGCACGGCGCTCCGGATTTCTTCGCGCCGGAATACATCGACACGTTTTTTTCGGCCGATTGGGAAGTGCATTACAATTCCAATCCGACCGGCATCCGGCTGATCGGGCCGAAGCCCGTGTGGGCGCGGACGGATGGCGGCGAAGCGGGCCTGCATCCGAGCAACATTCACGACAATGCGTACGCCATCGGCACGATCGACTTCACCGGCGACATGCCGGTGATCCTCGGACCGGATGGGCCGTCGCTCGGCGGATTCGTCTGCCCGGCGACCATCGTACAAGCAGAGCTTTGGAAAATGGGCCAGCTGAGGCCCGGCGACAAAGTTCGTTTCGTGCGGCTGACGCCGGCCGCCGCAGCAGCGCGTCTTGCAAAGCAAAGTGCCGAACTGTCAGCATTGAAGTCCGTCGCCGCTCCGACGTTTCCGAATGACAAGTGGGGCGCCGACGATTGCGTGATCGGAGGCCGAGAGGCCTCCGGCGACAAGCCGCAAGTCGTCTACCGGCGGGCAGGCGACGCTTATATGCTGGTCGAATACGGCCCGATCATTCTCGATTTCACATTGCGATTCCGCGCGCACGCGCTGATGACGGCTCTAGAAAAAAAGAAGCTTGGCGGCATCCTAGATCTGACGCCCGGCATCCGTTCGCTTCAAATCCACTATGACGGCGCCGTGCTGCCGCTTGAAGATTTGCTGGCGGAGCTTTCGGTCATCGAAGATACGCTCAACGACCTCAGCGATATCGAAGTGCCGTCGCGCATCGTCCATCTGCCGCTATCGTGGAATGATGCGGCCGTGCAGAAGACGATCGACAAGTACATGCAGGGCGTTCGCCCCGATGCGCCGTGGTGTCCGTCGAACATCGAGTTCATCCGGCGCATCAACGGGCTTCAATCCATCGAAGAGGTGAAGCGCATCGTTTTCGAGGCGACGTATGTCGTGCTGGGGCTTGGCGACGTCTACCTCGGCGCGCCGGTTGCGACGCCGATCGACCCGCGCCATCGCCTCGTCACGACCAAGTACAATCCGGCACGCACCTGGACGCCGGACAACGTCGTCGGCATCGGCGGCGCCTACATGTGCATCTACGGCATGGAGGGGCCCGGCGGCTATCAGCTCTTCGGCCGGACCTGCCAAGTCTGGAACACCTACCGGACGACGGCGGCATTCGAAAAAGGTTCACCGTGGCTGTTGCGGTTTTTCGACCAGATCCGCTTCTACCCGGTTTCCAGCGAGGAACTTTTGACGTTCCGCGACGGCTTCCTGGAAGGCCAGGCCGGTGTCAAAATCGAGCCCACGACATTTCGCCTCAAGGACTATCATGCCTTTGTCGCCGAAAATGCCGAAACTATCGCGGCGTTCAAATCGCGCCAGCAGGCGGCTTTCGAAGCCGAGCGGGCGCGGTGGCAGCAAAGCGATCAAGAGGGTGCGCCGAGCGCTCCGGACGACGTTGACGATCTCGGCGGCGAGGCGGAGTTGCCGCCGGGAGCCACCGCGGTCGAAAGTCCGGTGCCGGGGAGTGTCTGGAAGGTCATGGTCGAGCCGGGCAAAGTCGTGAATGAGGGCGAGACGCTGATCATCGTGGAATCGATGAAAATGGAGATGGCCGTTCCGGCGCCCGCGAGCGGCATCGTTCATGAGGTGCGGTGCGCGGAGGGCAAACCCGTCGCGCTCGGCCAGACGTTGGTCATCCTGAAGGAACCGCAGGCGGAGGCGACGGCGTGATCCTATCGCTCGATATCGACAATCTCGCCGTACTTTACGAAGCGAACAAGACCACGCCCGAGGCCGTCATCGACGAGATCTATGCGCGCATCCACGCCAAGGGTGTTCACCCCGACTGGATCGCGCTTGTCGACAAGGAAGCGGCAAAGGATCGTGCGCGCCGGGCGCCGCGCGGACCGCTTTACGGCATTCCGTTCGCGGTCAAGGACAACATCGACGTCGCCGGCATGCCGACGACGTGCGCCTGCCCGGTCTTCGCCTATACGCCCGAACGGTCGGCGACGGTGGTCGAGCGTCTCGAAGCCGCCGGGGCCATCCTGATCGGGAAAACGAACCTCGATCAGTTCGCGACGGGACTCAACGGCACGCGTTCGCCATACGGCATTCCGACGAGTGTCTTTGACCCAGTTTATATATCGGGCGGTTCCAGCTCCGGATCGGCGGTCGTCGTCGCGAGCGGGCTCGTCTCTTTTTCGTTGGGCACCGATACGGCGGGCTCGGGACGGGTGCCCGCGGCATTCAACAATATCGTCGGAATGAAACCGACGAAGGGCCTGATCTCGACGCACGGCGTGGTGCCGGCGTGCAAGAGCCAGGACGTCGTCTCGATTTTCGCGCTGACCGTCGCCGACGCTGCGAAAGTTGCATCGGCGGCCGCCGGGTACGACAAGGACGATTGCTTTTCACGCGCGGACGCGCCGCCATTCGCGGTCGAGAGCGTCGGGAGGCCGCTGAAGGTCGGCGTGCCGAATTCTCCGCTTTCGTTCTTTGAGGACAGCGAGTACCGGCGGCTCTATCACCACACCATCGATCGGCTGGCGGGACTAGGTGTCGAAATCACCCCGTTCAACTACACGCCATTTCGCGATACCGCGGCGATGCTCTACGACGGCCCATGGGTTGCCGAGCGGCTCTTTGCGACCGACGATTTAGCGGAGCATGATCTCAATCCGGTCGTTGCCGGCATCATTCGTGGCGGAAGGGCGAAGACGGCCCTGCAGACATTCGAAAGCTTCTACCGTCTGGCCGAGCTTCGCCGGGCAGCGGACGCCGAGTGGAAGCGCATGGACGTCATGGTTTTGCCGACGGCGGGCACGACCTACAAGATCAACGATATGCTGGCAGATCCGGTCCGGCTCAACTCGAACCTCGGCGCCTATACGAATTTCGTCAACCTTCTCGACCTCGCGGCGCTCGCCATCCCGGCGGGTTTTCGAGACGATGGCATTCCGTTCGGCGTCACCCTGATCGGCAGGGCATTCTCGGACGGCAAGCTCGCGACGATCGGCGATGCGGTTCACCGTGCCTTGCTCGGAGCCAAGATCGGAGCCACGGAGACGGCGCTCGACGATACGGTGCGGGTCGCCGTCAGGCCGGCCAAAAAGAAGACCGTCGAGGTTGCGGTCGTCGGCGCCCACCTTTCAGGGCAGCCGCTCAACAGCCAACTGACCGAGCGCGGGGCTATCTTTCGCGAAACATCACGCACAGCGGCTGGCTACCGGCTTTATGCGCTTCCCGGCACGTCGCCGCCGAAGCCGGGCCTCGTTTACGAAGGCACGGGGCCGGGAGCCATCGAAGTTGAAATCTGGGAAATGGACGACGCCGCCTTCGGTTCGTTCGTGGCGCTCATCCCCGCACCTCTCGGAATCGGAACGCTGGTGCTCGAGGATGGTCGGCGGGTCAAAGGGTTCCTTTGCGAGAGCCACGCCATCGTCGGCGCCGAGGACATAACGGGGTTTGGCGGCTGGCGGGCGTGGCTTGGTCGGGTGGCGGTAGCCTAACCTCCACAGCGCTCTGCTCGAATTCGTAACGAACGCCTGAGGTTAGGCGTATCCGAGTGAGAGGCGTGGCTCCCCACTCGCAAAAGATGACCTGATCCCCATGTTAGTGTAGTATTATATTTCAGATTTGGCTTACGTGGCGCACAAGACCGCCTGAAAGGCGGCGAGCGAGGAAACAATGCGGAAGGCTCTAGGCGGCATTTTCGGAACGGCCGTGCTGGTCGCGGCGATGAGTTTTGGCGCGCTCGCGGAAGACGGCAGTCCGACCGTCGCCAACCCCAGCGCGTGGGACGGGATTCGAAAAGACGCGTTCGGCCAGCGCGAGATTCTCGATGGAGCGGGCAAGATCGTTCTCGAAGCTCCGGTGCGAGCCGAGGACGCCGCGACGGTTCCGATTACGGTGCGCATGCCCGCTGCTTTTGCGGCAGGCGTCAAGAGCTTGACGCTCATCATCGATCAGAACCCGTCACCGGTGGTCGCAACGTTCAACTACGGCGACGCGGCCGGAAACGGGGAGCGGATGCTTGCGACGCGCGTTCGCGTCGACCAATATTCCGACGTCCGGGCGATCGCGGAAACAAACGACAACAAGCTTTACATGACCACCGCCTTCGTCAAGGCGTCGGGCGGATGCTCGGCGCCGGCCAGCAAAGACGCTGAAGAAGCCGCCAAGACGATGGGCAAGATGCACATCAAGACCGCTGTCGCGAAAGAGGACGGCAGCGAAGTCGCACAGGTGATGCTGAAGCATCCCAATACGTCCGGCATGGCCATGGATCAGATCACACATGCCTATCCGCCGGCGCGCTTCATCGACAAGCTATCTGTGACGACCGGAGGCAAGCTGATCTTCAGCATGGAAGGCGGCATCTCGATAAGTGAAGACCCGAACTTCCGCTTCACGTATCAGGGCAATCCTTCCGACGAGATGGCCGTCAAGGCTGAGGATTCAGCCGGAACGCAATTCAGCGGCCACTCGACTCCGAGCCAGTCCTGACCAGAGAGAGTCGGCCGCATGGCCGGCAAATTCTCAGACGATGAGTTGACGCCTGTCGCGGGCGGTGGGCTGTTGCACCGCCGCCTTTTTCTCAAGGCTGGCTTAGCGCTGGCGACCGCATCGAGCGCTGCGCCGGCTCTGCGCGCCAACGAGACAGCAACAAAAACGCAAGATCCCGCCGATCCTTCGTGGCTGCACGAAACCGGCGGCCCCTTCACTACATACGGCCAACCGTCGCCTTATGAAAAATATGTCATCCGCAATATCGGGGGCAATCGCCATCCCGCGGGCGATGGCGTGTCGTGGACGCCGCTCGAAGACCTCGAGGGCATCGTAACGCCCAGCGGATTGCATTTCGAGCGTCACCATGACGGTGTGCCGGCCATCGATCCGGCGCAGCACCGCCTCGTCATTCACGGTCTCGTTCGGCAACCGCTTGAATTCAGCGTCGAGAGCCTGCTGCGCTATCCGATGCGATCGCGCTTTCTCTTTATCGAGTGCGGCGGCAACAGCAACGCCGGATGGCATGAAGAGCCTATTCAGCGACCGGTCGGCGCGTTCCATGGGCTCGTTTCGTGCTCGGAGTGGACCGGCGTTCCGCTGTCGATCCTCCTCGATGAAGCAGGCATCGACGCGAAGGCATCGTGGGTTATCACAGAGGGCGCCGACGCAGGTCTTCTGAACGTCAGCCTGCCGGTTTCCAAGCTCGTCGAGGATGCTTTCATCGGCCTTTATCAGAACGGCGAACGACTTCGGCCGGAGAACGGCTATCCGATGCGGCTGATCGTGCCGGGGTGGGAAGGAATAACCAACGTCAAATGGCTTCGGCGCCTGCACGTGACCGACGAGCCGTCGATGACCCGCAACGAAACGGCGAAGTACACGGATCTGCTGCCGTCGGGCAAGGCGCGGATGTTCACGTTCGTCATGGACGCCAAGTCGCTCATCACGTCGCCGTCGCCGGGACAGAAAATGTACGGCCCGGACGTCTATGAAATTCGCGGGCTGGCGTGGAGCGGGCGCGGCAAAATCGCGAAGGTCGAAGTTTCGGCGGACGGCGGCAAATCATGGGCGGACTTCTCATCTTGAAGACCCCGTCATGGCGCAATGCTTCACCCGCTTTCGCAGCCCGTGGAAGTGGGACGGCAAACCGACAATCCTCAAAAGCCGAGCGACGGACGAGACCGGATACGTCCAGCCGGAGCGCGACGTTCTGGTGAAGGAACGCGGCCGCAATGGCTATTTCCATTACAACGCCATCGTCTGCTGGGCGATCGATGAAGACGGCGAGATCACGCATGTCTACGCTTAGGCAGTTCGCGCTGGTGTTGGGGATTGCCGCGCCATTCGGAATGGCAACGGCGGCGGAGCATAGCGGCAACTCTCCGCAGCTCGGACGTCCCATGACGGCAAGCGAAGTCGCGAAGTGGGATCGCACGATTTTCCCCGACGGACGCGGACTTCCATCCGGAAGCGGAACCGCCAAAGACGGCCGCGCGCTCTATCTGGAAAAATGCGCGAGCTGCCATGGCGACCACGGTGAAGGCGCGACAGCGGAAGACCTGATCGGTGGGCCGAAGCCTCCGACGGCGGACGACCCGAACAAAGCCATCGGCTCCTATTGGCCGTTCGCAACGACGATTTTCGACTTCATCTCTCGCAGCATGCCGCCCGCGGCGCCCGGCTCTCTGTCGGCCGATCAGACGTATGAGCTTACCGCCTATCTGCTGGCGGCAAACAGGGTGGTCGGCGAAAGCGATCCGATGACCGCCGAAACCCTTCCCAAAGTCAAAATGCCGAACCGCGACGGCTTTATCTGGATCGACGTCAAGAAAAAGAAATGAGCATGGCAATCAGGGCAGCGCCGTATCGTAGCTGAACCGCTTGGCGACCCAATCCAGCATCTCGCCGAGTTGCGGCCTGATCGATCTCAGGTAGGCGATCCGCTGGGGGTCGTTTTTATATACGTTCAGCGATCGGGTATCGATGCCGCGCAAGCCGTGCATTGCAGATTCGGCCTTGCCTGACGGCTTGAAGACTGAGGCGAGTTCGCTGGCCGAGGATGCGACTTCGAGGCCGAGTTCATTGGCGAGTTTTTTCTGAACGCCCGCGGCATCACCTGCCAAGTCTTCGTAGCGGATAATGCAAAAATTTTGTCTGCCATCTTCGAGCGCTGCTCGCAGCGCCGACATTTCACCGAGCCAACGCGCGACGTCGATATGATAGACGTGCGCGCTCGTTGGATTGTGGCTGGTCAGAACATCGAATGGATGCCGGATCGCGTAGGCGATCTTAATGCGAGCGGGAATCTGGGACAGTCGTTCAAACGAGACATTGTTGCGTTTCAAAACGAGCGTCCGCCCGGTCGTTGTCAGCTGTGCGAATAGCTCGACCGGAACTTCCTTGGCGACGACGCAAGTGTCCTTGAACGTCGACATCAGCCCCGTCAACAACCACGTACCCGAGCGGCCGCATCCCATGACGAAAATACGATCAATCGGCCGATGCCCGTCGATTCGATCGAGGCGGCCTTCAAGAGCGCCGGCATCGACGAATGCCGTCACATCCTTCTTCTTTACACGAAAGCTCAAAGGCTGAAGGCGTGCGTCGCCAGACGTGTGAAACCGCATCGCGCCAAAGTACATTAGCCCCCGTGCGATGAGTGGATTGCTCCACGCCGCCATCCATCCTCCGATGATTTGCTCTCCGTCAAAAACTTGATCCTAGTGTCATAAACGAGGCAAGCGTCGGGCGCTCCAGCAGCATAGGCGACGGCGCGACACAATATTTATTTCGCTCCCAAGATCAGCAAGATAGTCTATGTTGCGAGGATGGATGCCTGCTGCAATCGCATGCCGTAAGTCAATCCGATAACTGTATGTCAGTGGCGCAGGATGATCCGAATGGGGGTAATTACGCTTCGCGGCGTCTTGAAACGCCTGTCCAACGCCAAGGGCGCTGCAGCCGGCAAGTATACGGACCTTGTGCTCGATGAAAAAGCCATCGCGCGGGGCGATTACAAACAGCATCTCGGCGGAGGTAGCGAAGGGTGGGATGCGCGTGGGCGCTTCCAACTCGAACTGCTGCGGGCGGGTGGCCTGCAAACGTCTTCCAATCTGCTCGACATCGGCTGTGGCCCGTTGCGCGCAGGGGTCCATTTCATCCGCTATCTCGATGCCGGCCATTACTATGGCTTCGATTACAATCCGTCGTTCGTCTCAGCGGGCCAGCGCTTGATTGCCGAAAACAGTCTCGAAGAAAAGCGGCCGACGATCGTCGCACTCGCGAATTTCGAGCTGAAGACCATCGACCGGATATTCGACCACGCCATCGCCTTTTCGGTGCTCAATCATTGCAACGAAGCACAGCGGAGCATGTTCTTCGCCAACATCGGACGTTGCTTGGCGCCAGCCGCCAAACTTTTCATTTCGCATGCCAATTGGCTTAAGGAGGAGGATCTCGGCCCGGCCCGGCTTGCGATCCTGCGCCGCTTTGAGGCGGCCGATCTCAATCTCGGCCAGTACGGCTGGCCGCCGGAGGAGCAGCGTTCGGTCTGCCCCATCTATGAGCTTGGCCGGCTTCCGGATTGAGGAACGAGCTTCCGCGGCCTGTGGCGCCAGCTGTCCGCGTCTCGGTGAACGACCCGGAAAGAATCTGTCACAATTCTCTTTTTGCAGGAATTGTATCGACTTCGACGTCGTTCGCGGCCGCAAACAACGGAACGTATTGAATTAGTTGCCGGTCTGCCCTATTTCCCGCCCCCAGCGCGATTTTTCTCTGCGCGCTTTCTGGAGCCGGCAGGACCGGCCTTTCAACTCTGGGAGCAGCCGTTGGACAACGTACTCATTATCGGGGCAGGCGCTGCGGGCTCGGTCGTCGCCAAGAAGTGCGCGATGAACCGAGATGTGTTCAAGAAGATCCATCTCGCGTCTCGCCGTCTCGAGAGCTGCAAAAAGGTCCAGGCCGAATGCAAGACGCCGATCGAGATCCATCAGCTCGACGCCGATGTCGTCGCCGATACCGTCAAGCTCCTGAAAGAGATCAAGCCCGATCTCGTCATCAACATGGCGCTTCCCTACCAGGATCTGGCGATCATGGATGCCTGCCTTGAAGCCGGCGTCCACTACATGGACACCGCCAACTACGAGCCGCGCGAGGAAGCGAAATTCACCTACAAATACCAGTGGCCGTACCACGAGAAATTCAAGGCCAAAGGACTGATGGCTGTTCTCGGCTGCGGGTTCGATCCGGGCGTTACGAATATCTTCTGCGCCTATGCGCAGGAGAACCTTTACGACGAGATCCACACCATCGACATCATCGACTGCAACGCCGGCAACCACGGCAAAGCTTTCGCGACCAACTTCAATCCCGAGATTAACCTACGGGAAGTGACGCAGCGCGGCAAATACTGGAAGGACGGCGAGTGGATCGAAATCGATCCGCTGTCGATCCATACCATGATCGATTACCCCGAAGTCGGGCCGGTCAAATCCTACCTCATCTATCACGAGGAAGAAGAAAGCCTGGTCGAGAACATCAAGGGTCTGAAGCAGATCCGGTTCTGGATGACGTTCTCGGACAACTACATCAAGCATCTCGAAGTGCTGCAGAACGTCGGCATGACGCGGATCGATCCTGTCGACTACAAGGGCACACCCGTCGTTCCGATGGAGTTCCTGAAATCGGTACTGCCCGCCCCCTCCTCGCTTGCCGAGAACTACACCGGCAAGACGTCGATCGGCGTGGTGCTCAAGGGCGAGAAGAAGGGCAAGAAGAAGCGCTACATCATCTGGAACGTTTGCGACCACGCCGAAACCAACAAGGAAGTCGGCGCTCAGGCGGTGTCCTATACCACCGGCGTGCCGGCCGTCACCGGCGCGATCATGATGTTCAAGGGCATCTGGAAGGGCCAGGGCGTGTTCAACGTCGAGCAGCTGCCGCCCGAGCCGTTTCTGGAGGAACTCGCCGAGCAAGGTCTTCCATGGCACGCCAAGGAGATCGAGAAATCCGACCAGAAGAAACTGTTCGCGGTCGAGACCTGATGAGCGAAGCCGAGATTCTCTCAATCCGCAACGAACTGACGGGGCTTGTCATCTCTGTCGTTTCGGTGAGCTTCGGGATGATCTCGGCTTACATCGCCGGGCTGTGGCTTTTCCTCAGGGAAGCGCCGATCTCGCTGCGCCTGCTCGCGTTCTTCCTGTTGTCTTGCGGTCTGGCTTTCATGGGCGCGCTGACGGCTGGGCTCAACGCCCTCCTGCTCGGAACCGAGACGGCGTGGGCGAAGCTTTCAAACCCCGCAAGCGAAATTCCGGGTTTCGGCAACGTCCGGCCGGATTGGCTGCATGGACTGAGCCTTTATGATGCATCGGCGCTCCTTGGCGGATTGGCATTTGCGGCCATATACGTGTCGCTTGGCTATTTGACCTTCGTTTACAAATGGCCCGGCGCGACGGCGGGCGAGGTTCGCGTGTCGCGCGACTAGCTTTCAACATCAGCCGGTGACCGGAATTGTCCGACCTTTCCAAACTCAATTTGCAGTCCTTCGATTGGGCGCAGTCGATCGCCACGCCGTCCTATGTGCTCGACACGGCGGCGCTAAAGCGCAATCTGGCGCGGGCGGCGGAGGTCAAACGCGAAGCGGGCTGCAAGATCCTGCTCGCGACCAAATCGTTTGCGCTTCCGGCGGCCTTCCCGCTGATGCGCGAGGTGCTCGACGGCACAACGGCCAGCGGTGAATACGAGGCCCGGCTCGGACACGATGAGTTCGGCAAGGAAGTCCATGTCTATTCGCCGGCTTACGCGCCGGGCGAGGTCGAGCGGCTGACGAAGCTTGCCCAGCACATCTATTTTAATTCGCCTGAGCAGCTCACCGAGCATTTGCCGGTCATCCGGAAGCACCCCGGCGTCAAAATCGGGATCCGCATCAATCCGGGCTATTCGAACGCCACGCTCGGCGGCGCGCTTTACGATCCGTGCGCGCCCTTTTCACGCTTCGGTGCGACGCGCGACATGCTGGACCGCGTGCCGTGGGACGAGGTCGAGATCCTGCACACGCATGCCTTGTGCGAATCGGGAGACGAGGGCTCTGTCGGCCTCATCGAACACGTGGGGCGGGAGTTCGGCGACTATGTGCGGCGGGTGAAGACCGTCAATTTCGGCGGCGGTCATTTCATCAACAAGCCGGGCTACGACATCGCGAAGCTGATCGCGGCCATCAAGGCATTCAGAACGGAGTTCAATGTCGACGTCGTGCTGGAGCCGGGCGCGGGTCTGGTGGTCGACACAGGCTATCTTGTCGGTTCGGTTCTTGGCCTGCATCACAACGATAAGAATATCGCCATTCTCGATGCGTCCGCTTCGACGCATATGCCGGATGTTCTAGAGGTGCCGTACACGCCCAAGGTCGTCGGCGCAGGCGAACCCGGCGAAAAGCCGCACGGCTATATCCTTGGCGGCAAGACGTGCATGACCGGCGACATCATCGGTGAATACTCATTTGACCAGCCGTTGAAAGTTGGTGATCGGATCATTTTTACCGATATGATGCAATATTCGTTCGTAAAGAATAACACGTTCAACGGCGTCCCTCTGCCTGACCTCGCAATCCTCAACGAGGATGGAACCATCAGGGTCCTTCGGTCATTTGGCTACGATGATTTCCGGCATCGTCTCGGCTAAAACCTCTGCCCGCCGGGACGCTTGGAACTTTCTTTGAAAGCGCCTATGACGTTCGTTGTGGGGTGCCATGAAAGCAGACAATCCAAAGCCCGTTCTTCTTGCCGACTACAGGCCTCCTGAATTTCTGATCGACAGCGTCCATCTCGACATCGCGCTCGCGCCGGTTAAGACGCGCGTCACATCGAAGCTTCACATCCGGCGCAATCCGGATTCGGAGGCGGCCGGCAAGGTCCCGCTGAAGCTCGACGGCGAGCTTCTTAAGCTCGAAAGCGTCACACTCGACGGGAAGAAGCTCAAGCCTTCCTCCTATCGGGTCACCGAAACGGGGCTGACGATTTCGTCGCCGCCGAAAGAGCCGTTTACGCTCGAAATCGTAACGACGATCAATCCCAAGGCCAACACGGCGCTCCAGGGGATTTATCTCTCGCGTGGGGTTTACTGCTCGCAATGCGAGGCGCAGGGCTTCAGGCGCATCACGTATTTCCTCGACCGGCCCGACGTGCTGGCGAAATACACCGTGCGGCTCGAAGCCGATGTCGCAACCGCGCCGGTGCTGCTTGCCAACGGCAACCCCGTCGAGCGAGGCACGCTTTCCGGCGGAGACCGGCACTATGCGGTCTGGGAAGACCCGCATCCCAAGCCCTCCTATCTGTTCGCCGTGGTCGGCGGAGACCTTTCGTCGATCGCCTCGACATTCACCACGCAATCCGGCCGCGAGGTCGATCTGCGCATCTATGTCGAGCATGGCAAGGAGGCTCGCGCGCACTGGGCGATGGAGTCGCTGAAACGCTCCATGCGGTGGGACGAGACCCGCTTCGGGCGTGAATACGATCTCGACGTGTTCAACATCGTGGCCGTGTCCGACTTCAACATGGGCGCGATGGAGAACAAGGGGCTCAACATCTTCAACGATCGCCTGATTCTCGCGTCGCCCGAAACGGCCACCGACGCAAACTATGAATCGATCGAAAGCGTTGTCGCGCACGAGTACTTCCACAACTGGACGGGCAATCGCATCACCTGTCGCGACTGGTTCCAGCTATGCCTGAAAGAAGGCCTGACGGTTTTCCGGGATCAGGAATTCTCTGCCGATCAACGCAGCGCGACCGTGCAGCGGATCGGCGACGTCCGCCAGCTCAAAGCGTTGCAGTTTCCCGAGGACCAGGGGCCGCTCGCGCATCCGGTCCGGCCGGAGAGTTATGTCGAGATCAACAATTTCTATACGCCGACCGTCTACGAAAAGGGCGCCGAAGTCGTTCGCATGATCGAGACGATCCTGGGGCCTGAGAAATTCCGCGCCGGCATGGATCTCTATTTCGACCGCCACGATGGCCAAGCGGTCACGATCGAGGATTTCGTCGCCTGTTTCGAGGACGCGAGCGGACAGGACTTATCGCAGTTCCATCGCTGGTATTCGCAGGCAGGCACGCCGGAGCTGGTCTGCAATCTGACTTACGACAAGCGCAAGAAGTCGGCGGAACTCACGGTCCATCAGGTTTTGAAGCCATCGCCCGGGAAGGCGAAGAAGCAACCCTACTTCATTCCGATCAGCATGGCGCTGCTCGGTGAGAACGGCAAAGAAATGGATCTGGAGGTCGAAGGCGGCGTCCAAATTCGCGACGGCGTGGTCGCGGTGACGGATCGCACGACGACTTTCAAATTCAAAGGCGTCTCGTCGCGGCCGGTGCCGTCGATGCTGAGGGGCTTTTCGGCTCCGGTCATGATCAACATGCCGCTTTCCGATCAGGATCTGGCGTTCCTGATGCATCACGACAGCGACCTCTTCAATCGCTGGCAGGCGAGCAACGCCTATGCGACGCGAAGCATCCTGGCGCTGCTCGATGCGAAAAGGCCGAAGACGGTGGTAGCCTCCAAGGCCGTCAAGCTCGCCGACGCCCTTCGTTATGCCTTGCGCAATTCCGATCTCGACGACGCGTATAAGGCCGAGCTTCTGAAGCTGCCGTCTGTCGCCGACGTCGCGCGGGAAAAAGCGACCAAGGTCGATCACGCGGCGATCTTCAACGAGCACCGGGCCTTTAACCGTACGATCGGCGAGAAGCTGGCCGAGGATCTGGAAGCCATCTACGCCGCCTCGCGTGACAACAAGTTTTCACCCGACGCGAAGAATGCCGGCCGCAGGGCGCTGCGCAACGCGGCGCTGAGCCTACTCACCACCCGCGGGACCAAAGACGACATGGACCGGCTCGAAGCGCATTACTTCAATGCCTCGAACATGACGGACGCGTGCCATGCCATGTTCCTGATCGCGGGCGTCGATGCCGCCGGCCGCGACGGCGTCCTCAATGATTTCTTCGAACGCTGGAAGGACGACCACCTCGTCATCGACATGTGGTTTGCGGCGCAGGCGCAATCGCCACGAGCCGAAACGCTCGACGAGGTGAAGGAGCTTTGCCGGCATCCGTTGTTCAAGATCACGACTCCGAACAAAGTGCGTGCACTGATCGGAACGTTCGCGGCGAGCAACCCGCTGCAGTTCAATCGCACCGACGGCGCAGGCTACGAGTTCCTCGCCGACAAGGTGCTCGAGATCGATCCGCTCAATCCGCAAGTCGCGGCGCGCATGCTCGGGGCATTTCGCAGCTACCGGGCTCTCGAACCCAAGCGCAAGACGCTGGCGAAGGCGGCGCTGAAACGGGTCGCCGGGGCCACGAAGCTGTCTCGCGACTGCCTGGAGATGGTCACCCGGATGCTCGACGACTAGGCGCATTCGGAGCATTTTCGCCACAGATCGCGAACGTTCTGCTCAAGCTGTCCAAAGAGCGACAAATTTGATTCTCCGGCGATTTTTTCTCCCTCGACAGGTGAGTCGCAAATCGGCCAAGCTCAGATCATGCTCGGAGACATGATCGTCTTCGGCCTTGTGGGGCGGGGCACTTAGATCAAAATTCAGCAGGGGAATTTGAGGATGGCTCGGACCGTGTCCGTTCCTCAACGGGGAAGCATTGCCGTCGTCGGCGGCATCGGAACTCGTCACCAAGGCCAGCTTCTGGAGCTGGCAGGCAGCCGTCATCTCGGCCATCGCGGCTTGTTTTTGCTTCTCGGTGCAATGCTGACCGGGACGGGCGTTCTGATCCCTCACCTCGACTCCCAGCTTATCTCGACGTTATTCTTCGTGACTGGCGCCGGGCTGGCGATGCTCGTCGTCGTCCTCCCCTGGCAACCGGCAGAACAAGTCCGCGAAACGGACGAGCGCGGGCGAGCCGATATCCGGCCGGCGTTCAACGCCGAAACAGGCCGCCAGGTCCGCTTTCCCGAGCTGCTCGCCACACCGGCGCGCTCTGGCCTCGATCGCGCGGCCTGGGCGAAGCTCACGGCCCACATGAGCCATGAGTTGCGCACGCCTCTCAACGCGGTTCTGGGCTTTTCCGAGCTGATGTCGAATGAGGTCTTCGGCCCTCTCGAGTCGAGCTATAGCGCCTATGCCCGCGACATCCATGCCAGCGGCCGCATTCTTCTGAAGTCCGCCGAGGATGCGCTGGCGATCACCGCGCTGTTGACGGCGCCGGAACGCAAACGCGGCCGCGAAACCTGCTGCCTCCGCACCATCATTGACGACGCGTGCGCCTTCGCAGCTCCTGATCTTGCCGCCAATGCGGTGGCGGTTGCGGTCGACATCAAGGGCGACACCCTAATCGCGGCCGATTATCAGGCGACCCGGCAAATGCTCATCAACCTCATCGTCGAAGCCACCCGGCGCGCCGCCAACGGGGCCATGCTTCGGATCGAAACGCAGACCGGCTCGGAAGCCGTGTCCCTCTCGCTCGCTCTTCTCTCCGACAGCAAGCGCTGCCCGCGGGAAGAAGGCTTCGGCATCATCCTCGCTCGTACGTTCTGCGAGCTTTCGGGGACGGAACTCACGAGCCGGGTGAATGCTGCCGGCGAATGGACTTCGACCGTCGGCCTCCCGCGTGCGGTTCAGGCCGACCTTTTCGCAGCGGCCTGAATATCACCGGCAATAATCACTGGCGGGAAATCAGCTTAATTGGGCTTGCTGTCGCCGTCGCCGGGTTCGGGCTGCGGCTTTAGCAGCCTCGAGTGGCGTTGCTCGCGCCATGCCTGCAACAGCTTGCGTTCTTCCGGCGTCAGGTCCTGGGCAGTCTCGGCGACGCTCTTATAGATGGCGCTCTTGAAAGCATCCTCGGATGAGCGGAGCTGCATCAGCGCGGCGAGAAACTTATCCTTGTCGAAGGGTTCAGCGGTCAGCAGCTGATTGGCGTCGATCCAGGACTTTCGCATGTCGTCGCGCAAATTCTTCATCGACAGGCGGGCGGCGAGGATCTTCTGCTTTATGACGTCGCGACGCTCGGGCGACAGCTTATCGACGAAGCCGAGGAAACCATTGTCCCTCGGTTTCGGCGCTTCATGATCGTGATGCCAAATCGCCGCCGCCGCGAGGCCGATGAACAGAAGGTTCAGCGCGAGCGAAGCGATAAAGCCCGGATAGAGATATCGCGGACGTTGCGTCGGCAGCGAATGGTTGATTTCGGCCGTCACAGCAGGTCCTCATCAAGAAAACTATCGCCGTCATCCGTCAGCGCAACCTGCCTGCCGACGGACGATTTCGAGCTGTTGCCGTCGAGCAAAGCATCGGCCGTCGTATTGAACATGTTGAGCTGGCCGGCAAACACGCCAAGCACAAGCGATGCGGCGAGCGCGGTGGCCGCCACGCCGTGATGGCGGCGAATGCTGGACCATACGGAGCCGCTTTTCTTTGCCTGTCCGGCGCCGGTCGCAACAAGACGCGGCTGACGTTCAGCCGCCGCAGCGATGCGGTCGCTCAACTTGTCGAGGCGGGCAACGTCGTACTGCGGAGCGGTGTCCAGCAGCCGATCGAAGGCCTCGGCATCTTTCAGCATCTTCTGGGCGTCTGGATTGCCGGCGATCAGGCCGGACAATGCGAGACGCAGCGGCGCCGGCCATCGCGTGCGGTCCGCTCCGTATGTATCGAGCGCCGCCTCCAGTTTATCGAGCCCCACGGGGCTTAAACCATTGCGTGACATTGCCTTGCCGTCTCCTGCACTTCAGGGATCGCTATCATTGCGCAGCGATTCCCATTCCGATTTCAATTCCGCCTTCAATTGCCTGCGAGCGCGGCTCAGCAGCGACTCGATGGCTTCGTCCGACACGCCCATTACCTGACCGATCTCGATCTGGCTCATGCCCTCGAAATGGAAGAGCGTGAGCGCCAGCCGCTGCCGATCCGGCAGTTTCTGCATCGCCGCTTCGACCCGGCGCTGCGTATCCCTGCTCTCGAGGCCCGTCAGCTGCTTTGCCGGCTCGGGCACCTCGGGTAATTCCTCGACGACCGTCACGCGGCCCTGGCCCCGGACCCGGTCGAGGCACAAATTCGAAACCACGCGGCGCAACCAGGGCCTGATGCCGGCCGGGCCGATCTCGAGCGTTCCACTCGAACGCCAGAGCCGCAAGAATGCTTCCTGCGCCACGTCTTCCGCCTCCGCGTCGTCCCTGAGCATCCGGCGCGCCACGGCAACGATGCTGCCGAGGTGGCGTGCCATCAGCACGCGGAACGCGTTGCCATCGCCGCTTCCGACGGCGGCAACGAGCTTGGCCTCGTCGGCTCGACTCTCGGCTGCCGGCCGCGGTACGGCCGGAGTGCCATCGGTCCTGATCGCCGCCACTAAACCCCTCGACATTCTAGCCGCAGCCTCGCGTTCCAACGCCCCGGACGCCGCCGCCTAGTGGCGAGCTTTCCGTGTCGGTTGTCGCAAGAACGTTGCAGCCTGCCACAATCCGTCGCCGAAGCGGAGAAACTCCTAGGCGACCAAACGGTTAAAGGCCTCGAAAACGTCGGCAAGTGCCTTTTTCAGTTTCATTTCCAGGTCTTGGAACGTGTCCACTCCTCCCGACCGGGCGAGAAGGGATTTAAGGCCCTTAGGAGCCGTGGCCGGGTTGAAGGGGCCCTCGATCGTTAACCGCAGAACCTGGGTCAGATCGTGCAGCAATTGTCCGGCTTCCGCCAGCTGCCGATAGTCGTTGCTGTCCACCAGCCCCTGGGAGGCGGCGGCCGCCAGCGAAACCAGGGTCGTCTGGCTTAAAATCTCTGGATGATCGGCGCCGTGAACGAGTTGCAGGAATTGAACGATGAATTCCAGATCGACGAGGCCGCCGCGAACCTGTTTCAGGTCCCAGATATCGGCGGCGGCCTTTTCCCTCTCAATGCGGCGGCGCATGTCGTGAACGTCGGCAGCGATCCGGGAGCGGTCGCGCCTTGCCGTCAGAATTCTGTGAATTTCGGCATCGACGAGGCCTGAAAGTCCGCGCGAACCGGCAATGACGCGGGCGCGTGTCAGAGCCATATGCTCCCACGTCCAGGCCTCTTGCGCCTGATAGTCGATGAAGCTCGACAGGCGCGTGGCGACCGGGCCTTTCTGGCCGGACGGGCGCAGGCGCATATCCACATCGTAAAGGGCTCCTTCCGCCGTGCGCGCCGATATGGCGGTGATCAGTCGCTGCGTCAGGCGCGTGTAGTAGTGGGGCGGCGACAAGGACTTGGGCCCGTCCGACTGCACGGCCGCGGGCTCGAAATCGTAAATCAGGATGAGATCAACGTCGGAAGACGCCGTCATTTCGCGGCCGCCGAGCTTGCCCATCGCCAGAACGGTCGCTGCTCCCCCCGGCACGCGGCCGTGGTCGTCTTCGATCTCGCGGGTGACTTCCGCGAAGAGGGCCGAAATCAGAGACTGGGCGATCGTGGCGTAGGCGTAACCTGCTTCCTCCGCCGATATGCTACCTGCGAGGATTCGGACGCCGACGAGAAAAGCCTGCTCGCTGCCGATCCTGCGCGCGGTGTCGAGGATCTCTTGCATCGGCTCGCCGACGCTCGTGGCGCGGACAGTGGCGAAGGCTTTGCGGACGACATCGTCGATCGCGGCGCCGTTGAGTTCGCCGCCCATCACCTGCGGGTCGAGGACAGCATCCAGCAGGCGGCGGCGGCGGGACAGGATGTGTGCCAGCCGCGGTGCCGATCCCATGATGTCGGCGATCAGGCGGATCAGCGCCGGCTGCGCCTTGAGCAATGAAAAGAGCTGCACGCCAGAGGGAAGTTCGGCAAGGAAACGATCGAAGCTGGCGATGGCGGCGTCGGGATCGACGGTGTCGGCGAGCGCTTCGATCAAGAGCGGCTGGACTTCGGTCAGCCGTTCGCGGGCGCGCGGCGAGCGCACGACCGGCGTGCGGCCATGATGCCAGCCGCGGACGATCGCCAGGACCTGCGGGGGCTGCGAGTAGCCGAGGCGTTTCAATTCCGCGAGCGTGCGCGGATCGTCCTTGGCGCCGGCGAATACGAGGTTTGCGCCCGACGGCGTCAGTTGCGGAGCGTCGGCGAAAAGGCCGTCGTAGTGCTTTTCGACGGTCTCGAGCACCGGCGTCAGGCTGGCTGCCAATTCCGCGACATCAGCATAGCCGGCAAAGCGCGCAAGGGCTTCGAGGGCTTTGGGATCGGATGGCATCTCGTGCGTCTGCTCGTCGGCGACCATCTGCAGGCGATGCTCGAGACGGCGGAGATAGCGATAGGCGTGGTCGAGTTCGGCGCGGACGTCGGCCCTCACCCAACCGCGATGTTCGAGCGCCGATAAAGCGTCGAGCGTGGCGGGGACGCGAAGGTCGGGTTGGCGGCCGCCCGCGATGAGCTGCTGGGTCTGAGCAAAGAATTCGATCTCGCGAATGCCGCCGCGTCCGAGTTTCAGGTTCTGTCCGGCGACGGCGATGGGGCCGATCTCCTTGTGGGCGTGGATCTGCCGCTTCATTGCGTGGATGTCGGCGATAGCCGCGAAATCGAGATACTTGCGCCAGACAAACGGCGACAGCTCGGAGAGGAATTCGGCACCGGCTTCAAGATCGCCGCCGATGGGGCGGCCCTTGATCATCGCAGCGCGCTCCCAGTTCTGCCCGACCGTCTCGTAATAGCCGTGGGCGGCCACCGTCGCGAGCGCGATCTGGGTTGCGCCCGCGTCGGGGCGGAGGCGAAGATCGGTGCGGAAGACGTAACCATCCGGTGTGCGTTCATCGAACAGAAGCACGAGATCGCGCGTCAGACGCACAAAGAACGATTGCACGTCGCCGTCGCCGACGATGCGGGTCTTGTCGCGATCGAAGAAGACGATCAGATCGACATCGCTCGAATAATTGAGCTCGAACGCGCCGAGCTTGCCCATGCCAAGCACGAAATAGCCTGAGCCAAGCTCGGGCGCTTCGGGGTCGAGCGGATTCCACTGGCCGCGGGCCGAGGCCATGCGGAACAGAAAGCGGACGGCCGTGGCGACGGCGGCATCGGCGCATTCGGACAGCGTGCGGGTGACGATCATCACCGGCCAGACGCCGCCGAGATCGGCAAGCGCGGTGAGCAGCGCGACCGCCGACTTGTAGATGCGAAGCGCGCGCTTGGCGGCCGCCATATCGGTTGCCATCGCCATGGCTACCGTCAATTCATCGGTCAGCGCGGAAAACAGTTCCGCGGGCGGCTCGGCGAGAATGCGGAGAAGGCGCGCGAGGTCGCGCTTCGCCAAGGTCGTGAGATAGGGCGATCCCTCAAAGACGCCGGTCAGCAGGTTTTCGACGCGCTGATCATCAAGAAGCGTGGCCAAGCGAGGTGCGCCGCCTGAAGCTTCGGCTTTCAGCGCAGCGAAATGTTCAGCGCCGCGTCCACCCGGCAGAGCGCGCGGCCATTCGGTGATGCGTTCGGTGAAGCTTCGGGCGAGAGACTGGTCCATACTCTCATTGTGCCGCAAGCTCGGGCGCGGCGTCACCCTCCCGATCGGGCACCGCAACGAGACAGCGCTCGGACAGCAGAAGGACAACTTTCAGGCCCGGCTGGTTATCCTCGAGCCGGATCTCGCCGTGGTGCAGACGAGCTACGGCGGCGACGAGGCTCAGGCCGAGACCCGTGCCGGGCTTGGTGCGGCTTGCTTCCAGGCGGACGAAGCGTTTGAGCACGCGCTCGCGGTCGGCCGCTCCGATGCCCGGGCCGTGATCGCCGACCGAAATCGCGGGACGGCCGTCGAGACGAAAGGCGCGGACCGTAATGGCGCTGCCCGGCTCGCCGCCGCGTGAATACTTGATGGCATTGTCGATCAGATTGGCGAGCGCCTGACCGATCAGTTGCCGGTTGCCGCGAACGAAGACGTTCTGCTCGACGTCGATCGCAAGCGCGAAGCCTGATTCCTCGGCGGCAGGCAGATAAAGCTCGCTGACGTCGGCAACGAAGCGGCCGAGATCGAACGTCTCGGTGCTTTCCTCCAGCGGTCCGGCTTCCAGACGCGCGATGAGGAGAAGGGCGTTGAACGTCTTGATCAGATCGTCAGCCTTTTCGATCGTGCGTTCCAAGCCCTCGCGATAGGCATCCTCGCCGCGAGGATCGCGAAGCGCCGCCTCGGCCGAGTTGCGCAGACGGTTGAGCGGCGTTTTGAGGTCATGAGCGATGTTGTCGGAGACTTCGCGCAGGCCGTTCATCAGCCCTTCGATGCGCTCCAGCATTTCGTTGAGATTGTTGGCGAGCCCATCGAGTTCGCCGCCCCGGCCTGTCGTCGGAATCCGGCGCGAAAGATCGCCTTCCATGATCTGGCGGCTGGCGGCCGTGATCTGGTCCATGCGGTTGACGATCAAGCGGCTGACCGCAAGGCCGCCGAGAAGACCGATGATCGACAGGGCGCCGAAGCCCAACAGAAACACGAAGCGGATCGAGTTGGCGAAGGCGCGTTGATCCTCGACGTCGCGGCCGATGATGAGACGGAGACCGGGACCAAGCTCGACGGGAATGGCGACCGCGAGGTGGGAGATCTCTTCGTTGTCGGTCGGCTGATAGCGGAAGACGCCGCCGCCCTGCTCTTCGTCGAGTTCGGGCGGAATGCGATTGAGATTGCCCGCGAGCTTGGTGCCGGCATCGTCGGCGAGATAATAAAGCCCGCTGCCGTTGGGACGCGACAGGGCGGTAACCGTCTCGACCAGCTTCATCTGGCCGCCGACTTTCAACTCGGATGACAGGATGCGGGATTCGGCCGTCAGCGTCGCGATGACCTGATCGGTGAAAAGCTTGTTGGTCTGCCAGAACAGGAAGCCGACAACGATTGCCGCGGCGAACAGAAAGAACGCCACGGCCAATGCGCTCAACCCGAACGCCGTCGTCGATGCCGCTTTCGCGACGCGATCAAGCAGGGCCGTCACGAATGGTGTATCCTGCGCCGCGGACCGTGTGCAGGAGCGGCTTGTCGAAGTTCTTGTCGATCTTCGCCCTGAGACGCGAGACGTGCACGTCGATCACGTTGGTTTGCGGATCGAAGTGATAGTCCCAGACATGCTCGAGCAGCATCGTGCGCGTCACGACCTGTCCGGCGTGCTGCATCAGATATTCGAGCAGACGGTATTCGCGCGGCTGCAGCAGGATGTGTTCGCCGCTCCGCGTTACCCGGTGGGACAGCCGGTCGAGCACCAGATCGCCGACGGAATAACGGGTCTGCTGCTCTTCCGGCGCCGTGCGGCGGCCCAGCACCTCGACGCGAGCGAGAAGCTCGGAATAGGCGTAGGGCTTGGTCAAATAATCGTCGCTGCCGGCGCGAAGACCTTTCACCCGGTCATCGACCTCGCCCAGTGCTGACAGAATAAGGACCGGTGTCCGGTTACCCTCCGCCCGCAGCGATTTGATGACCGAAAGACCATCGAGCCGCGGCAGCATCCGGTCGACGATCAATACGTCGTAAATGCCGTCCATCGCCATCGCCAGGCCGGCCTCGCCGTCGTGGGCGAGATCGGCAGTGTGGCCGTTCTCTTTCAGGGATTTCTGCAGGAAAAGCGCGGTTTCTTTATCGTCTTCAATCACGAGCACGCGCATGATGTGGGTCCGACCTTCGTCCTCTCTCCGCTCACTGTTTAGCTGGATGTCCCCAAAACGTCGAGGCAGCCCCGCCGTTTGAGTAACGGAGCTGCCCGAGTTTGCCATGGCGTTTACCTCAGCCCTTCTTGGTCAGCTGGACGGCGACGAAGCGCTTCTGATCAGCTGACTTGATGTGCAGGAGAACGGCGGTGCGCTTCAGGTCCTGGGCCTTCTTGATGCCCGAGATAACGTCGTTCGGGGACGCGACGACCTGGCCCGACACCTCAAGAATGACGTCGCCGGGCTTCAGGCCCTTCTCGGCGGCATCCGATGTCGGGTCGACCTCGGCGATGGCAACGCCTTCGGCATCCTTGCCGGTACGGGCGGGCATCAGCGTGATGCCGAGCTGGCTCAGGTCGACGGACTTGGCGTCCTCATCATCCTTGCCGCTGTTGTTGTCCTCGTCGTTGTTGTCGCCGCTCATCGCGGCTTCGGCGTTCTTCGGGAAGAGGCCGAGCTTCACCTTGAGCGACTGCTCGGAGTTGTTGCGCCAGACCTTGACGTCGACATCCGAGTTCGGTGCGAGTTCGGCGATCTTGCGAGCAAGGTCGCGGCTGTCGGCGATCTTATCGCCGTTGACCTGCAGGATCGCATCCTGGGTCTTGATGCCGGACTTTGCCGCCGGGCCGTTCGGCGTCACTTCGCTGACGAGCGCGCCGTGGGGATCGTTCAGCCCGATGCTGGCGGCGGTGTCCTCGTCGACGTTCTGGATCTTGACGCCGAGCCAGCCGCGACTGACCGAACCGTCGGCCTTGAGCTGCTTGACGACTTCGGCGACCGTCTTTGACGGAACGGCGAAGGCGATGCCGACGTTGCCGCCCGATGGCGAGAAGATCGCGGTGTTGACGCCGATGACGTCGCCGTCGAGGTTCACTGTCGGACCGCCGGAGTTGCCACGGTTCACGGCGGCGTCGATCTGGAGATAGTCATAGGGGCCTGAGCCGATATCGCGGGCGAGGGCCGAGACGATGCCGGCGGTGACGGTGCCGCCAAGACCGAACGGGTTTCCGACGGCCAACGCCCAGTCGCCGACGCGCGGTGCCTTTTCGGAGAGCTTGACGGTCGGGAAGGTCTTGTTGCTCTCGATCTTGATCAGCGCCACGTCGGTGCGCGGATCGGTGCCGACGAGCTTGGCGTCGTACTTCGTCTCGTCGTTGTCGAACTGCACCTGGATCTTGGTTGCGCCGTCGATGACGTGGTTGTTGGTCACGACGTAGCCGTCGGGCGTGATGACAAAGCCCGAGCCCTGGCCCTGGACGATCTTCGGCTTCTCTTCCTGGCCGAACTCTTTCGGCAGGTTCTTGAAGAAATCATGCAGCGGGTGATCGGGAGGCAGATCGGGCAGCGTGAAGTTCTTGCCGCCCTTCTTATCCTTGTCGTTCGAGGCGAGCTTCGAGGCGCCGCCATCGTTGATGACGGACACGGACACGACGGCCGGCTTCACCTTGTCGACGATGTCGGCGAAGGACAGCGGCGCGCGGCCGAACGGGGTTTGAATCGTCTGAGCACCGGACTCGGCGCGTACCGGATGCGACGGCACCACAAGCCCAAATCCAACGGCGGCTACGGCCGCCAGCGCGATCGAGGCGGGTGCGATCTTTGAAGGCAATTTTGAAGAAGAAGTCGTCGACAAGCGGTGCGGAAATCGCATCCCAGGGTCTCCAGCTGAAAGGCAGGCTTCGCGAGCCTTACTACGACGCCTAGCGGAGACGGGGTTACGGCAGCATGTCAGGGACGTTAACTGTTGGTAATCTAGTGCCCCGACGAGAGCTTCGTAGGATCAGGTATCCTTGGCATTAAGGATATCGTCGAGCTTGGCTTTTTCCTGCGCGGTCAATGGGGCGCCTGCCCCCTGTTCGACCGGTCTCGTAGCGCGGAAGGCGAGCGCCAATCCACCTATCAGCACCAGCACCGGCGTCAGCCACAAGAGCAGGGTCGAGGTTTCGAACCTCGGCTTCAGCAGGACGAATTCGCCGTAGCGGGCGACGATATAGTCGAGCACCTGCTGATTGCTGTCGTGCGCCACCAGGCGTTCGCGCACGAGGCGGCGGAGATCGGCCGCGAGCGGGGCATCGCTGTCGTCGATCGACTGGTTCTGGCAGACGAGGCAGCGCAGCTCGGCCGAGATCGTGCGGGCGCGCTTTTCGAGCGCCGGGTCGCTCAGCATTTCGCCGGGTTCGACGGCGAGCGCTAACGGCGCCGTCGCCAACGCCGCCCAGATCGCCAATGTCATTGCCGCCAGCAAGCGCCGCAAGATCGTCACTCCGCAGGAACGGGGGTGGCGTGGCGCGGCCGGGCCGGAGCACCGATCCGCAGTCGCCGGTCGGAGAGCGAGATGCCGCCGCCGAAGAACATGAACAGCGCGCCGAGCCAGATGAAACGCACGAGCGGATTGAAGTAGGCGCGCACAGCATAGCCGCCGTTCGGCTGGGCGTCGCCAATGACGACATAGAGATCGCCGCCCCAGGAGGCATGGATACCGGCTTCGGTGGTCGGCTGCGGCGGCGCGTCGTAGAGACGTTTCTCGGGCTGGAGTCGCGTCACGACCTCGCCGTTGCGGGTGACGCTGAAGTCGGCGATGTCCTCGGTGTAGTTCGGGCCGCGGCCGCGCTCGACGCCTGTGAACGTAATCTGATAGCCGCCGACCGCGAGCGCCTCGCCCGGCTTCATGACCAGTATGTGCTCTTCGCGATAGGCGCTCGTCGCGACGATGCCGATCATCAGCATGCCGACGCCGAAATGCGCAAACAGCGTGCCGTAGGCCGAGCGCGGCAGGTTCGAGGCGCGGCGGACGACTTCCTCGCGTCCGGCAGAACCGAGCTTGACGCGATTGGCCCATTCGACGATGGCGCCCATCATCACATAGACGCCAAGCGCGATGCCGAAGGGCGCAAGCCAGGGCCCGCGATGCTCGACAGCGAACACGGCGACAAGCGCAACCAGTGCCGCGAGGACTGCAAACGCGAGGCGCTGCATCGCGCCGACGAGATCACCGCGCTTCCAGGCGAGCAGCGGTCCGACCGGCATCGCAATCAGAAGCGGGATCATCAGCGGTCCGAACGTCATATTGAAGAACGGCGGCCCGACGGAAATCTTCTCGCCGGTCAGACCTTCAAGCGCCATCGGATAAAGAGTACCGACGAGCACGGTCGCGGTCGCCGTCACCAGCAGCAGGTTGTTCAGAACGAGCGAGCCTTCGCGGCTGATCGGCTGAAACAGACCGCCTGCCTGCATATCCTTGGCGCGCAGCGCGAAGAGCGCGAGGCCGCCGCCGGTAAAGATCACCAGGATGGCGAGAATGAAAATGCCGCGCGCGGGATCGACGGCGAAGGAGTGCACCGACGTCAGCACGCCGGAGCGGACGATGAAGGTTCCCATCAGCGACAGCGAAAACGTCAGGATCGCGAGCAGCACGGTCCAAATCTTCAGGGCCTCGCGTTTTTCCATCACCAGCGCGGAATGGAGAAGCGCCGTGCCTGCGAGCCACGGCATGAAGGAGGCATTCTCGACCGGGTCCCAAAACCACCAGCCGCCCCAGCCGAGTTCGTAGTAAGCCCACCACGAGCCCATCGATATGCCGATGGTGAGAAACATCCAGGCGGCGAGCGTCCAGGGACGCACCCAGCGCGCCCAGGCGGCGTCGATGCGGCCTTCGATCAGCGCCGCGATCGCGAACGAGAAGGCGATCGAGAAGCCGACATAGCCGGTGTAGAGGAACGGCGGGTGGAACGCGAGCGCGGGGTCCTGCAGGATCGGGTTCAGGCCGCGTCCATCGGAAGGAGCCGGATCAAGACGGAGAAACGGGTTCGACGTCAGCAGCGAGAAGAGCAGGAAAGCGACGGCGATCGATGCCTGCACGGCAAGGACGCGGGCCTTGAGCGTCGATGGCAGATTGTTGCCGAAGAGCGCGACGGCAGCACCGAAGAGCGCCAGGATCAGCACCCAGAGCAGCATCGAGCCTTCGTGGTTCCCCCAGACGCCGGCCATTTTGTAGATGAGCGGCTTGGTCGAATGCGAATTCTCGGCGACGTTCAGAACCGAAAAGTCCGACGTCACGTAAGCGTGCATCAGGGCGAAGAACGCCAGCGCGATGAGCAGCAGTTGCGAAATGGCCGCGGGTTCCGCGACGCGCATCATGCGTTCGTCCTTCATGGCGGCGCCGAACAGGGGCACGACCATTTGCACCACCGCGACGAGCAGCGCGAGTATCAGAGCGAAGTGTCCGAGTTCGACGATCACGGTTTCGATCTTTCTAAGGCATCTCGGCTTTCAACTGACCCGGATGCGCGCTGGCTCCGAGCTTCACGCCTTTGGCTTCCAACGCCTTGGCGACGTCACGGGGCATGTAAGTCTCATCGTGCTTGGCAAGAACGGTGTCGGCCTTGAAGGTGCCGTCGCCTTCCAGCACGCCTTCGGTGACGACGCCCTGGCCTTCCTTGAAAAGGTCCGGGAGGACGCCGGTATATGTGACGGGAATGTCCTTCAGCGTATCCGTGACCTTGAACGTGATGGTCGTCCCCTGGCCGCGAACGACGGAGCCCTGCTCGACGAGGCCGCCCAAGCGAATGCGGCGGCCGGGCCCGACGCCCTTCTCGACGATGTCGCTCGGCGTATGGAAGAAGACGATGCTGTCCTTCAAGGCGAAGAGGACGAGGATCAGCGCGAGCGCCAGCGTTGCGACACCTCCCCCGATCAATACTCCGCGCTTCTGCTTACGTGTCATCGGAGACCCTGCATCAACTTCCGAGACCAAGCTGGTGCGCAAGATCTTCAACTTGCGCAAGCCCCTGCTGGTTGCCCTTGAGATTGGCACGGGCGTCGCTCAAAGCCTTGACGGCGTCGTCGCGGCGGCCAAGCACCTCATAGGCGCGAATGAGCTTCACCCAGCCCGCAGCATCGCTGCCGTCGGCCTTCAGGCGCGCAGCGAGACCATCGACCATCCGTGTGATGAAAGCTTGGCGCTCCTCGGGCTTCATCGACATGATCGCGGATGCGTCAGGTCCCGAAGGCGCAGCCGGAGCCGCGGCAGGAGCATCATTCGATGCGACCGGCTGATCCTTGTTGATCGCGGCGGCAGCGGCGGGATCGAGTTTGGCGAGGCGCTCCAGAAGAACCGGGCGCCATGGCGCATCGGCCGGCGCTTTGGCGATCAGGTCTTTGTAATCGGCGGCGGCATCCCCCATGCGGCCATCCTGCTCTTTCGAGAGCGCCAGCCAGATGCGCGGCTCGATCGCCTGCGGGGAGATGACGATAATACGTTCGAGCGCCTTGCGGGCATCATCGGGGATGACGCCGTTTTCCATGCGGATGCGCGAATTGGCAAAGCCCTGCAAACGACGGACGTCCTCGCCGACCAGCCGCAAGGCATTCTGGTACGCGGTCGCCGCGTCGGCGTAGCGGCCCATGGCATAATAGACTGGCGCGATGACGTCCCAGCCGGTGCCGTCGTCGGGACGCTGACGAAGCCGTTCCTCGACTTTGGCGACGAGATCGTTCGGCTTGCTGGCGTCGTTGACTTCAGCAAGACGTTCGGCGAGCGGCTGTGCGGGCATGCCCGGAGCGCCATAGGCGAGATAGAGGCCGAGGCTCACGACCGGCACGGCAATGGACATTACGAGAGAAACGGGAAGCACGAAGCGGCCGGTGTCGCGCGAACGCGAATCGGGGCTTTCTTGCGCCACGCGCAAAAGGCGGCGGGCAATCTCGGTGCGTGCGCTTTCGGCCTCGCCGGCGGCAAGCGTACCGCGCGCTTCGTCGGCGGCGATCTCTTTGAGCTGATCCTTGTAGACCGCGATATCGGCGTCGGCAGTGGCGGCTGCCTCGGCGGGCGCGCGCATCAGCGGCCGTATGATGGCAAGCGTCACGCCTGCCACGAGTGCGGCCACTAAAATCCAGAAAACCATCGCCAAGCGATCCTCAATCTTTGTGGAGGGAATAGGATCGCGCGCCCGTCCAGGCAAGCAGACAAAGCCAAAGACAGCCCTTCTGTCGCGGTGGAGGGGTTAAATTATAGAAATGTTTCCCGTCTCTTGCTGCGGTGCGTCAGCCGACGCTCTGCCACGTTCCATCTGAGCCGCGGCAGGCCGTCCCGCGCATCTGCTTCGGCTTACCGTCGATGTAGACCGTGTGCGTATAATCCCGGCAGTCCGCCACGCCGCGCTTGTAGGGCCGGCTCGGTACGACCTCTCCATAATTACCGGTATCGGGATCGTGCCACTGCCGCGACGTCCCGGACTGGCCGCGCTCGAGAGCGTCATATTCGGCTTCTTGAGCGTAGCGGCGGTCGCGTTCGTCCATGCTGGCGCCGATCTGGCTGCCGACGATACCGCCGATGACGGCGCCGGCAACGGTCGTGGCGACCTTGCCGTCACCCTTGCCAACGGAGTTACCGAGTAGGCCGCCTGTGATGCTGCCGATCACAAGGCCGGTGTTCGTATTGTCAACACCGCCGTTCCCGTTGCTGCATCCCGCCAGCATGGCGATCGCCAGCAGCGGTAGCGAAAAGCGCACGATGCGCATGCTCATCCCCCGTAATCGGTTTCTTCCAGCGCCGCTTTTGCCCCACCGGCGCATAGTCCCATTTATTGGCTAGACCGATATTGTGCCTTCGACAAGGCGGAAATCCACCACAGTTCGGGCAAATCCCCACCGCAGTTTTGGTGCTGCACCGCGGCACCACCGGCATCGAATTCAAGCGGCCGGAAGATCGAGAATGGCCTTCAGCCCGCCGTGGTTGGAGGCGTCGAGGCGAAGTTTTCCGCGGTAGGATGAGGCTAAATCGCTGACAATCGAAAGCCCTAGGCCCGAGCCCGGCTTTGTCTCATCGAGGCGCAAACCGCGTTTGCCGATCTTGGCGCGCTGCTCGGGCGAAAGGCCGGGGCCGTCATCTTCGACGGTGATTCGCAGTTTCCGGCGCATGGTCGTATCGGCGCCATCGACCGCGGCCACCAGATAGACGTGGCTCTTGCCCCACTTGCAGGCGTTGTCGAGCAGGTTGCCCAGCATCTCTTCGAGGTCTTGCTTCTCGCCCTGGAACTTGGCGCCGGGCTGGACGGCGAAGTCGATGGCTATGCCTTTATCCTGATGGATGCGTTCGAGAGCGCGGACGAGTGGTTCGGCGGTGGGCTCGACGGGAGTGACACGACCGATGGTGTTTGATCGGGCCGCGATGCGGGCGCGGTCGAGGTAATGGCTGATCTGGTCGCGCATCAGGTTTGCCTGCTCGGCGACTTTCTCGCCGAACGCACCCTCGCTCTCATGCGCTTCGTTGGTGATGACGGCGAGCGGCGTTTTGAGCGCGTGCGCCAGGTTGCCGACCTGGGTGCGGGCGCGGTCGATGATGTCCTGATTGGATTCGATCAGCGCGTTGAGCTCAGCTTGCAGCGGCTCGATCTCGGCGGGGAAATTGCCCTCAAGGCGCTCGGCCTGACCGGAGCGAATGCTGGCGAGGCTTCTCTCGACCCGCCGCAGCGGCAAGAGCCCGAAACGCACCTGAAATACGGTCGCCGCCAAAAGGCCCAGGCCCACGAGCGACAGCGCGCTCGTCAGGCGGGCGCGGAATTTGGCGACCGTCGCTTCGAACCAGTCCATCGGACCGGCGACGATGATCGAATATTTGGTCTTGTCCGGATCGTGGCCGGGACTGTCGATGAATTCGAGAATGCGGATGGTGGAGCCTGTGGGGCCCGGGACGTTCATCCAGCGCGTGCCGGTATCGTCGGTCGGAAACTTGCGATCGTAGGGAGAGGGCAACACGGCGTTGGCAAGCGAGGGGGAAACGAGCGTCCGCCCCGGTGCGCCGTCGATGGGGCGGATCTGCCAATACCAGCCCGACTGCGTAACCTCGAACAAAGGTTCATAGAGGTTCGGCGGAATGACGGGCTCGTCGCCCATCGTGCTCATGCTGTCGATGGTGATCTGCGTCAGCAGTTTCTTGAGCTGAGCGTCGAAGGAGAGCTGCACGTCTTCGCGATACAGCGCGTAAATGATGTAGCCCGCCAGCGGCAGGGCCAGAAGAGTCCAAGCTGCCGAAGTCGCAAAGAGGCGCAGTGCAAGTGAATTAAGCCTCATCCGGTCCTTGGCTCATGCGGTATCCAAGACCGCGGACCGTTTGGATAACGTCGCCTGGGATCTTCTTCCGCAGTCGGCCGATAAATACTTCGATCGTGTTCGAATCGCGATCAAAATCCTGATCGTAGAGATGCTCCACCAATTCGGTGCGCGAGACGACCCGGCCATTATGGTGCATCAGATAGGCGAGCAGGCGGAATTCGTGCGACGTCAACTTTACCGGGTGACCCTCGCAGGTGACACGGGCGGACTTGGTGTCGAGGCGGATCGGACCGCATTCGATCTCGGATTTGGCGTGGCCGCTGGCGCGGCGGACCTGGGCGCGGACGCGGGCCAGAAGCTCTTCCATGTGAAAGGGTTTCGCCAGGTAATCGTCGGCGCCGGCGTCCATGCCGGCAACCTTGTCGCTCCAGCGATCGCGCGCGGTGAGTATAATGACCGGCATCTTGCGGTCGCTTCGCCGCCATTGCTCAAGCACCGAGATGCCGTCGATTTTCGGCAGGCCGATATCGAGAATGACGATATCGTAAGGCTCCGTATCACCTAGGAAATAGCCTTCCTCGCCGTCTGCTGCCGTATCGACGGCGAAGCCGGCGTCCGACAGCGCAGAGGAAAGCTGGCGGTTCAGGTCTTTGTCGTCTTCGACTACGAGCGCGCGCACGGGTTGATCCCTCCCCTCGGGTGTGACGGTGCGAGTTATAAGAAACGCTGTCCGGCATTTCCACTCGCCGCGGCGGGCCGGCTAGCGACCCTCGGCCTTCATAACGGTCGTTTTGAGCTGTCCCGTCGGACTTCGGATCACGAGTTCGATAAAAATATCCGTCGTCGGATCGGCAAAGCGTGGTTTTGACCAGCACTCCGATGCCGTCAGCGGCAAGCGACTTGGAAACCTCCTCGACTGTTATCAGATTTTCCCGCCTGACGATCTGACCGGCCATCCCCCAGTCGGTCAGGCAGTCGAGAGCATGGACGGGCGCGCCTGGCAGAATGACCGCCACAGCCGCGACCGCCGCCGCTTTGCCAAAATCGACCATGCGCCTCTTCCGGGAACACCAGACCCATAAGAATAGCCGGTTGAATGGCCGATGAATACGGAGCCTTGTGCTTTGGCCCAGGGGTGTTGCCGTTAACTTTTACGCAAGCTGAGGACCGAGGAGGCCGTAAACCGGCCGTAGATGGCCAGTGCGCTGCCGATCAGGCCGCCGATGGCTTGGGCAGCCGTAATCGCCTGATCGCCGAACGTCTGGATGACGTCGGCGGGAAGGGACACGCCGATCGCCGGGGCCAGAGCCGGCAGGACCGTCGAGGCGGCGGTGATCAGGATTCCCCACATGGTCTTGGATTGCGCCCACCATTTTGCGCTGTCGTCGGTCGTTGTCGTCGTCGTTTGATTGCTCATCGTGTTTTCTCCTTTGGCGTTTTGTGCGGGCTCCAGCAGTCCGCGGGTGATGCCGTCGGCGGTGGCCCAGGAATTTCCGAGGGCCAAAGTGGCGTCGACGCGTTTCAGCCAACCGCGACCGAACCGCCAGAAATGCGGAAGGGCGCGATAGCGGGCGCGGCGGATGTCGGCGTAGCTTTCGATCAGGTCCGAGACGTTGCGCGTGCCGATGGCGCTGAGCGTTTCGGGACCGATCTCGCCATCGACCGTCGCGCCGGACGCCTGCTGCAGCATGCGGATGGCGGCGCCGACGCCGTGGTTGACGGCAGCGTCGAAATGCATGAGCGCCAGCGGGGCGGTGAAGGCCGGGCAATCGGCGGGATCGAAGTAGCGGCGACGATAAATAGTGGCGACGGTTGCGTCGGGGATCGATTTCAATTCCGAGATCAGACGGTCGCGCGAGCTTGCGTCCAGCGTCTGGCCCTTGAAATCAGCATAGACCTGAAGCGTGATGCCGCGATTGGTCGGTCCGCCCGGATCGTAGGGATCATCCGTATACCCGCCCTCCATTTCGAGGACGTGGGCGAGCGTTTTCGCGAAGATGCCGTCGTCGCCGACTGGCGCGGCCGTCTCGCTTTCGTCTTTCGGCCAGCGCAGGCCCAAAAGCCGCGTCTTGTCGAAAGCGGCGACGGCGACGGCGTCGCCCTGGTTGCCGCCGAGAAGAAAGAGCTTAGCGCCCGCCTCGCCGAGGACGAAGCCGACGTGGCCGGTCGTCGGGTCATCGCCGCGCGCCAGAACTGCAATCGCGCCGAGGCGCGTGTCGTCGAGTGCGTCACCCCAATCGAGATAGGATCGCGCAAGCAGCGAGCCGGTGCCTGACACTCCGGCGCGTTTCAGCATCGCGCCCGCGAACGCGGCGCACCAGGGCGTCGCCTCGGTTTCGACCGTTTCGTCGCCCGCGTCGCGGAAATAGCGCAGGATCTCGGGCGCATTGGCGTCGCCGGGAATTTCGCGCACGCCGAGTTCGGCCCACGCAGCTTGAAGCCACGCTGGTTGGTCCATTTCTGATCCTCGTTGTTCGACTGATCTTTTCCGTCATGCCGACGAAGGTCGGCACCCAGGCGAGGTTTCACGCGAAGAATGCGGATCGTTGGCTGGATCCCGGTCTTCACCGGGATGACGGGTAATGCAGGCTAGACGACTGCGGCGCGAGGGGTGCTGCGGCCGAAGAGGACGTTGGTCTGATAGACCTTGACCGACACGCTCGATTGTACGCTTCCAAAATCCGCGATCTGGTCGGCACTGGAATAGACCACACTTGGCGTCGTGGTCGTCAGCGTGCGCTTCACCGTGGTGCCGTCGAGAATATCGACCTCGTAGCTTTCGCTTTCCTCGCCGAGCGGCACTTCGGGAAGCTCCCAGTTGTCGCCGCCCGAGCGCGTGCGCCGGATCCATGTCAATGTGAGATCGCCCGACGCGCGCGAGCCTTTGACGTGAACCGGCGACAGCGGCCTCAGCCCCAACCCCTGATACGCGAACGGCGTGGTGATGTACGACGCGTCGCCGATATCGCGATTGCCGGGGCCATAGCGCCAGTTGAGCGTCAGCCTGCGTTCGCTTTCGTCGAGAGGCACACGCGTCACCGCGCCGTCGAGCAGAACGAATTGCGCGCCGGTCGCAAGCGTGGCCATCGCGCCTTCAGTGCCGAACTGGCCTCGAAGCAGGCCGCTCAGCCTCCCCGTCGGCTGCTGCAGATAGTGCGCGAGGCCGCGCAGTTCGGCCGTGAATGACGAACCGGTGCGGCGGACCTCGCCGATGCTGCCCGCGCGCATCAGGACGCGCTGGCTCGGGTCGGCCCAGTTGACGCGGTAGATTTCTATGCGGGCGTCGTCATAGCGGCCGGCGGCGAGGTCGTCGTCGGTCAGCGTTGCGGACGAGAGCGCGCCGGTCACTTCGAGATTATCGACCGAAAGACCGAGGCCGTCGGAAATGTCGCTGGCGGTGAACCCGCTGGCGGCTTCATAGGTGGTGCTGTCAAACGTCAGTGCGTTGTCATGATCGGTGAAGCCGAGCACCGTGCCGTCGCGGCGGGCGATGCGCCAGCACCAGCAGAGCGTTGTTGCGCCGGATGCCAGATGCGCTGCAAATTCGGGTGACAGCGATTTCACAGGCGAACCTCGACGATCGGAATGTTCGGAATGGCGCCCGAAGTGAAACCCGACAGATTGATCTCGAGCTTGTCGGTGTCGAAGCGTACCGGAACGTCGAATTCGAAACCTGCAGTGACGCTTTCGCCGATTGCGGGAATGCGGCCGGAAAGAAACGTGACGATGCCGGTGGACGCATCGACGACGAAATCAGTGCCCAGCGTTTTCTCGTCGCCCGCGACAGCAATCCTGACGGTGGCGGCGACGGGCTTCTTGATCTCGCGAGTCCACGGCGCGAAAGCGCTGCCATAAACTTTGACGAGCTGGAATGCCGCGAGCGCGCCGGTGCCCGTTCCGATGTTCTGGTCGAGCGGCGCCGGCGTCGCATTCGGCGGGCACGATTTCCAATCCATCGGATCGCGCCAGCGGAAGCCGTGCAACTGGCCGCGCCGTTCCTCGAAGAAGGCGATGATCTGATGGAGGTCGTCGAGCGATTTCACGCCATAGCCGGCGTTGTAGCTGCGGCGGCTATCGGCCCAGCGGCTGTTGCGTTCTTCGAAGCCGGAGCCGAGCACGACGACGTCGGTGCGCCGTTCGGGGCCGCCCTGCGCATTGCGCGAAATGGCGGTCGGAAAGCGGACGTCGTGGAAGGACATGATGGTAGCCCGGCCGATTATCCAAATTTTCGTCATCCCGACGAAGAGGGTGCTAAAGATTGCGCTGACCTGATGCGGCGGCGCGGGCGATCATCGCGGCGATCTGCGATTGCGAACGGCTGAAGCTCTGCGCATCGGGCGTCGAAATGTTGATGGTGACGTGCTGGCCGCCGCCTCCCGAATTCGCAACGCCAAGCCGGCCATCGGGTCCGCGCGTCAGCGGCATGATCGCTTCCGGCCCTCTCTCTCCCGCGAGCCCGGTGGCGCCGCCTGCGAGCGGAAACGAGATCGGACTTGCGATGCTGCCGTTGCAGTCACCGGAGGGTCGAGCGCGACGACGATGCGCTGCATGTCGGGTGCGGGTTCGACGCGCGCTTCCTCGATCCAATGCCTGCGCCACAGGCCGTCGCTCGCGTCTTCGACGATTTCGCCCAGCAGTTCCTGACGGCCGATGGCGGAGCCGGCATAGCGGCGTGTCATCTCGGCGAGGAATGATGGCGCGAGGTTGGTCGCGTTGTCGGCTGTGGCGAGATTGACGGTCACGGTCGCTTCATCCGCCATGATCTGTTTCAACAGCTTCGTGTTGCGCGGCGTCGTCGTCACGCACACGCGCGGCACGTCGCCGAGGCGCAGCGCGAACTGGAGCATGTCCCAGGCCTTCTCGGCGCCGCGCCATTTGGCAAGTTCATCGCACCACGCGGCCGTGAACTGCGGGCCGCGCAGCGCTTCGGCTTCATCGGCCGAAAACAATTCAGCAATCGCGCCGTTCGGCCATGTCAGGCGTCGCTTCGATGGTTCGAACGTCGGCCGCTCGTGCGCCGGATGGATCGCAAGCAAGCCGGATTCGCCCTCGATCATCACGTTGCGGACGTCGGCGAGCGTTTTGCCGACCAGTGCTATGCGCGCTGGTGGGCTTTTCGATTGCGCCTTCCGACTCGCGTTCCGCGAGCCGGCCGGAAGGCGCGGGCTTGGGTCTTCGTTCTTTGTTGGCGCCGCGGACGAATCCGTGTCCTCGCCGCACGCGAGGCTTCTCACCCATTCCGCGCCGGCGCGGGTCTTGCCCGAGCCACGACCGCCGAGAAGCAGCCAGACGCGCCAATTTTTGATTGCGCCTTCCGACTCCCGTCCGGGGAGCTGGCCGCCGGGCGCACTCGATGTTGCGCGCGGCGCCAGCTGATCATCCCGCGCCCAGATCTCCCAGTCGTGGGCGATGAACTCGAGCTCGGCGCGCGTCAGCTCATTCAGATCTTCGGCCAGACGCCCGCTTGCGATTGAGACGCTCAAGACGTTCCGCAATCTCGCGGCGTAGGTCTTCCGCATGGGCGAGCGCCTCCTTGCTCTTGGCGTCGCCTCCCGTCGTCTTTCGCTTCGTCATCTGGCGTTGCATATCAACGGCTTTCTCCAAGGCATTGACCATTTGCGACAGAGCACGCGATGCGCGCTCGCGATCCTGGGACGTCAGTCCCTTTTGCTTTTCGAGCTTCGTCAGCTCGCCGTCGATCGTGTTGTAGACGCGCTGGACGAGGGACTTCTTTGTTGGCGCCTTCCGACTCCCCTCCGGGGAGCCGGCCGGAAGGCGCGGGCTTACGTCGTCGTCTTTCGCTGGCGCTCGACGACTCGCGTTCGGCGAGCCGGCCGAGTTTTTTGTTTGTCCGCGGCGACTCTCCTTCGTCGAGTTCGGCCGCCGCGGATGGAGCTGTTTCGTCGTCTGTCGTTGTCGGCTGCGCCGCTGCGCTTTTCGATTTGGCGGCCGGTTTCGTTGGCTTTGACGGCTTCGGCTTCGCGCCGTTGGCGGCCGAGCCTTTCGTCGCGCGCGCAACCGATGCCGCCATGCGCCGCCCGACCTTTTCGAATTTTGATTGGGGATCCGCGAGGTGCGATCGAGGCAGGAGAAACTGCCTTTCACACTTTTCGCATCATACGCAAATGATGCCTTACAAGCGTCGCGCTGTCAATGGGAAAAACGAACTAATGCATTGAATAGCTTACAGAAATTACCTAGAGCCGTGAAAATCTTCCAGTATATCCGAGCCCCAGCGAACGGGGATAAGTTTGTGCGTTTTTTGAATGGTAGCGTGCACGCCTGCATCCAAGACGTCATGCCCGCGAATGCGGGGATCCGCCCCAATCTCCGGCTTGGCGGGATCCCGACCTACGCCGGGATGACGGTGAATGGACCGCTATTTCTTCCGATTTCTCGCATCGGACCCTTCGCCACGGCGACGCGCACGTGGTGGCGCTTCGGCTTCGTCGGGGAGATCGGGAATGATGTATTTCCAATAGTTCTCCTGCTTCACGCGACGCTCGGTCATCGCGAAGCTGCGAACTGAGATGCCGGCCTGATGCACCGTTTCAGGCGTGCCGGAGACGAGCGGATGCCACCACGGCAGATCACCGCCCTCGCCGACGATGCGGTAGGCGCAGGTTTTCGGCAGCCACGACAACTCTCGGGCGCGGGCGATGTCGATCTCGAGGCAATCGGGCATCTTCTGGAAGCGGTTCGGATAGTCCTTGCAGCGGCAGGTGCGGACGTCGAGCATCGCGCACGACAGGCGGGTCAGGTAGATCTCGGCCGTATCCTCGTCCTCGAGCTTGACGAGGCAGCAGCGTCCGCAGCCGTCGCACAGGGCCTCCCACTCGTCGCGATTCATCGCTTCGAGGGTTTTCGTGCGCCAGAACGGTGGATCGTTGCCGTCCAACATCAGGTGTTGCTCTTCCCTTCCCGGTGCGGCCGGGATAACCACAATTTTGTCGACTTGCGACGCGTATCGTCCGCAAACTGGTGATGCGGCGCATCCGGCGGGACGCGTCGCAATTGCTGTTGCGAAATAGATTCTCGCTGTAAAGGGCTTAAGCCCGCGTCTCGTCAGTGACAAGAGCGGCGTAATGCGACCGACGCGGCCAAGGGGTGCAGCTTCTTGAACGACTGGTTTCACAAGCAGGGCGGCCGGGATCGTTTCATCGATTGGCTCGCTCTTGATTCGAAACTCAATTCCGCGCTCGGGGAAGCGTGGTCGCGCGTGAAGGATTACTGGAACGCGGGGTCGAGCTATTTCGCGCGCTTCCAACTGGTGGGCTGGCGGCGGCTGCTCAACGAATTCGCGTCCGAAAGCCTGACGATGCTGTTCGGCGGCTTCGTCGTGCTTTACGGCCTGGCGCTGCCCGCCTTCCAGGAGTTCGACGAAAGCAAGTTTCTGACCGGGCGCTACGCCGTGACCTTCCTCGACGTCAACGGCAACGAGATCGGACGGCGTGGCATTCTGCACAACGACTCCGTTCCGCTGAATGAAATTCCCGACGTTCTGATCAAGGCGACGCTGGCAACCGAAGACCGGCGCTTCTTCGAGCATTACGGCGTCGACGTGTTCGGCACCTTGCGCGCGCTCGTCACCAACGTGCAGGCGAATGAAGTCGTGCAAGGCGGCTCGACGCTGACGCAGCAGCTCGCCAAGAACCTGTTCTTGTCGTCGGAACGCTCGCTTCAGCGCAAGATCAAGGAACTGTTCCTATCGTTCCTGCTCGAAAGCCGGTACTCGAAGAAGCAGATCCTGAAGCTTTACTTCGATCGCGCCTACATGGGCGGCGGCACATTCGGCGTCGAAGCGGCGTCGCAATATTACTTCGGCAAATCGGTGCGCGACATCAGCATGGCGGAAGCCGCCGTGCTTGCGGGTCTGTTCAAGGCGCCGTCGAAATATTCGCCGCTCGTCGATCTCGCGGCATCGCGCGCCCGTACCAACCAGGTTCTCGATAACCTCGTCGAGGCCGGGTATTACACCGCCGGCCAGGTGCACGCGGCGCGCATGAGCCCAGCGAAGATCGTCGAAGCACGGGCGTCGACGAGCCCGGACTGGTTCCTTGACTGGGCATACGAAGAAATCCAGCGCATCGCCGAGGGCAAGAACCAATACGTGCTGACGGCGCGAACGACCATCGATCTCACGCTTCAGCGGCAGGCGGAGGAAGCCCTCGCCGCCGCGCTGCGCAAGGAAGGACGGGACAACAATTTCCATTCCGGCGCCATCGTCGTCATGGAGACCGACGGAAAGGTGAAGGCGATCGTCGGCGGACCGGACTACGGCGAAAGCCAATTCAACCGGGCTACGCACGCCAAGCGCCAGCCGGGGTCATCGTTCAAGGTCTACGTCTACGCCACCGCGATGGAGAACGGCTATACGCCCGAAACCATCGTTCGCGACGCATCGCGCTCGTGCGGAAACTGGTCGCCGTCGAACTACGGCGGCGGCGGCGGTTCGGGCGGCCGGCTGCCGCTCTGGGAGGCGTTGGCGCGCTCGCTCAACACAGTGGCGGCCGAATTGTCGTTCGCGGTCGGGCGTGAAAAAGTCATCGAGATGACGAAGCGGCTCGGCATCGAAGGCGTCAAGAAAACATGCTCGATGGCGCTCGGCGACGGCGGCATCACGGTACTGGAGCATACCGGCGGTTTTGCGACCTTCGCCAATGGCGGCAAGCTCGCCAAGCCCTACGGCATCCTCGACATCACGACATCGAAGGGTGATCTGCTCTATTCGCGCGAACGCGACGAGCCGCCTGCGCCGCAAGTCCTTTCCCGGCACGTCGCCGAAGAGATGAACGTCATGCTCAATCGCGTCGTGACGCAGGGCACCGGCGGCATGGCCAATCTCGATTTCACCAACGTCGCGGGCAAGACGGGAACCTCGACCGGCCCGAAGGACGCGTGGTTCATGGGCTTCACCGGAAAATACGTGGCGGGCGTCTGGATCGGCAACGACGACAACAGGCCGATGCGAGCCGGCGTAACAGGCGGCCATCAGGCGGCGCCGATCTGGCATGACGTCATGACCGTCGCTCATACCGACATGAACATTCCGACGATCCCCGGCCTCGCGCCGCATCCGCGACAGGTCGAGGAACAGCAACGGCTGGCGCAACTCCGGGCGCAACAAGTCGCGGCGGGGCTCGAGCCGGCGCAAGCGTCCGACGCTCAGAAGCCGCAGAGCATCATGCCGCCGAAGACGCGCGAGGCGCTCAAGGTCTTGATCGCGGCGCTGCGCAAGGCAAACGACGAAGGTCCGGCACCGGCTCCTGGAAATGGCGGCGCTTCACAGCTGCCGATGCCTGCCGATCCAAAGGAGCCGCAGCCGACGGCGGACAAGCCTGACCGGCGCGCATTGCTCGATACGTCTCATGATGATCTTTCGATTCCAGCAGCCGGGGCGGCTCCGGTATCGAAAGCCTCAGCTGCCGCGTTGCCCTGAATACGGATGCGATAGGAAAGCGGACAAACGTGGCAACGATCGAATTGGAGCCAGCATCGATACAGTCGAAACTGAGCGTCGCACGCGCGATCATCGGCATCATCGTCCGTGCGATCACGGTGCTGCTGACGATCATGCTTGCGATCGCGATCGGGCTATGGTCGAGCCGGTACATGGTTTCGCGAGGATCGCCGCTGTCGGTTGCGACTTACGGGCCGTGGCAGCAATGGCCGAACATCGGTCGCGACGATGCCGATCCCTACACCAAAGCGCACATGGTCACGACCGGAAAGCTTCGCATCGGTTCCGACAGCGCCGGCATCTTCGAAGCGCGAACGGACTCCGATGGCGCGCGACTGCATTCGTCGTGCAATTACGTCATCGACGGTGCCAACATGCGCGGATTGTGGTGGAGCCTCGCGGTGTTCGATGCGCGCGGCAATCTGATCGGCAACGACGCGGATCGCTACGAATTCACCGCCGATACCATCGCGCCCAATCCGAACGGCTCATTCGTCGTTACGCTCGGTCGTGACGCGCGGCCCGGCAACTGGCTGCCGACGAGCGGCGCCGGCCGGCTGGTTTTGGTTTTCACGGTGCTCGATCCCGCCACCGGGCTTTCCGCGGAGGAACGCGCGGAGCGCAACAAGCATCTGCCGATCATCAAGCGCGAGGGCTGCTCATGAGGCTGCTGCGGAGCTTCGACTGGCGTTTGCTGCTGATCTTCTTCGCCGTGCTCGCGATCGTGCACATCGTCGCGACTTTTCTTGCGGTCAACGACACGCGCGGGTCGGCCTATTGGCGGCTCGCGCATGCGTTCGCGAAAAACAAGATGACGATCGCGCAGGAGGTTGCGCCGAAGCGGCAGCCGCTACCGTTCCTGGCACCCGACGCGCGCTACGCGATCTGTCCGTTCGAAACGGCGAACGGGACGCTGCGGGTTCGCGCGCTGCTGCCGGATCTCGGATGGACGGTCGGCGTCTATGCGCCCGACGGGACGAACCTTTATTTCGCTGCCGCGTCGGCCGACCGCGAGACGACGATCGATCTTTCGATCATTCCGTCGGATGAACGATTTCTCGGATTGCCGAGCGTGAATGCTGCCAACACCGACCCGCAGCAAACGATAGCCGCGGAAAAAGGTCTTATTGTCGTTCGCGCACCCGACAAAGGTGAACCCTACCGCGCCGACGAGCTTGCAGCGCTTGCCAAGGCGTCGTGTTCGCTCGGCGGGGCTTGATGAGGTCGCGGATGACGGCTTTAGCGATGACGGTGCCGTATCGCTTTTTGTCGCCGTCGGTTTAGGCCGAAGTCCACCGTTCAGGCGTGCCAGGGCGCAGTTCAAATAAGAAGCTTGGCCCGATCGCGGCCTGGAGCGGAAAGAAATTGAGATGCGCGACGATGGCGCAGCAGTTATCGGCGCGAGAGAGACTCAGCTTTCGTAATCGGGCTCTTCGCGGTGGCGCCTGGCCTTGTTCATGTCTTCCAGGCTCTCCTCTCCCTGCCGCTCGTAGCGGACGCCGGGAAAGAAAACGATCTCTGCCGACGCCGCCGCTTCGCATGCGGCCAGCATCGACGCCGCGGTAGGTCGCGGCACTGATTTGAATTCCAGTATCGTCGCCATGCGCATTCCCCCAAAAGCGCGAGCTTCGCTCACGCCACGCGGCACTCCCCGCCTAGAAGGCACCCGCCACCGGGATCCGATACGCGAAACCGATGTGGCGAATATGCGCTGCGGCCGCCAGAATCATCGCATCAGATGAATTACAGTCGTCCACAAGTTAAAGGATTGTAAACACGAAATTCGACTTCGCGCAGATGCGCCACGCGCTGTTGCTATTTCATCAATTCATCGCCGAGGAAGTTGCGACCTTCGCGATCCTCGATCTCGACGACCCAGATGTCGCTGTCAAAACTCGCCTCGCGTTTCAACATCGCTTCGGCTTCGAACTCCGGCACGAAGCCGTCCTTGAAGCGCGACACCCAACGGCGATCGATGTCGGCGTCATCGAGACCTGCAGGCGCGGGAGAGAACACAGCGGCGGCGCCGTCGGCTCGTACGATCTTGATGAAGATCGCACCGGCATCATCGTCGCCGTGGCGCGCGATTACACCCATCGCGCCATTGAACTGGCAGCGGCGCAGATAGGCTTTGACCCAGATTTCTGATTTGAGGCGCATGGCGCTACGTTAGCAGGAGAGGCCCGAAAATCTCTAGCGCGCCGATGCCTTGGCGATAGCCGCGCGGCGCGCCTTGGGTTCGCTCTTCAGGCGCAACAGCCGGCTCACCATCGGGGCGGAGATGCGGCCGCTGATCTTGAGTTTCTGATCGGTCTCGAATTCGCGAATGGCACGGGCGAATTCAGGCGTCAGAGCGGAACCCGGCACACCAGTCTGATATCCAAGCGCCGAGAGCTGCTGCTTCACCGTGCGCACGAGGCTTTCGGCGTCCGGCGTCATCGTCTTGCCCGGTCGCGCGGGATTGGCCGCGAGCGAAGAAGAGCCGAGGATCAGCTGACTCAAAAGCTGGTCGCTTGGCTCGCTCGTAAGCACCAGGCCGTTATCGTATTCGTAGGCGAAGATCGCAGCGCGCGTGACGAGGCCAAGCATTCCGTCGGCCGGGCCCGGCTCATAGTTGATGGCGTTGAGTTCGCGCTGCACGCCTTTGGTGATGTCGGCGCGGTTGGCGTCGTCCGTGGTTCCAAGTGGCGCGGGCGGCAAAGTGCCGGCATCCGCAGTCGACTTGTCGGCGCCAGGGCCTGGCGCCGTCGGGCCAAGCTCGATGCCCGGGCCGTCGACCCAAGCGGTGCGGTCGGTGATGCCGCCCGTTTCGATCGCGTTGGCCTTGTTCCCGGAATTCTGGAAGACGAGCATATTGAGGGCGACGCTGGTGGTTGCCAGCAGCGACAGGATAGTTGCGAGCTTGCGGTCCCTCTCAGTCATCGTCTGCCCTCTTCTACGCGCGCCCCTCAAACGGCGAGTATCATTACCAGCCGTTAAGACGTCCTTAACTGTCGAAGAAAATGGCTTTCCGATTCGTTAATCTGCGCTTTCGCATTTTGCGAAAATGCCCGTCAAATTGTGCGTCGCGGGCTAGCTTAACCTTGATACGCAACTGGTATCGATAGTGGCGAGGGAAAGTCCTCGTTCCATCCGCTTCCCCGTCCGGCATGACGCCGGACGTTAGATGCGAAGGTTTGTGTCATGGGTTTGTTGCGTATTGCTACAGTCGCCGCGATCGGGATCGCGCTGCTTCCCTCCGACAAGGAACAGCAGCAGCGGCTCTACGAACGCGCGGGCGCAACGGCCGAATGGGTCGTCACCTTTTGCGACCGGAACGCGACGGTGTGCACGAAGAGCGCCGAGTTGTGGACCCAATTCGTGGCCAAGGCTCAGTTCGGCGCGCAGCTCGCCTACGAGATGGCGCGCGAGCGCTACGCCAGCGGCAGCATGAGCACCGCAAGTCTGAAGCTCGACGACAATGGCCGCGGCAAGGGCATCGCGCCGGCGTCGCTCGAGCGCGACAGCGGCACGTTGACGCCATTCGATAAAACGCCGGATTGGCGCGGCAAGCAGACGAGCCACAGCGGCATCTGACCGGCGAACCGGCCGAAGACCGCCTTCCGGCCTTGCCCTTTTACCGGCGCGGCCCCTATGTGTAGGGCGAACGGGCCGCCGCTTGCGGGCCGAAGCCGGATTTTCCTGATGACGCTTGAAGACATTCGCGCCGATTTCGCGCTCCTCGATGATTGGGAGGACCGCTACCGCTATGTCATCGAGCTCGGCCGGGCGCTGCCGCCCTTCCCCGAAGAGCTGCGCACCGACGCCAACAAGGTTCGCGGCTGCGCCAGCCAGGTATGGCTCGCGACCAAACGCGTCGGCGTCGCGGGTAAGCCCAGCGCGAGCGACAGGCTCGAGATGCAGGGCATGAGCGACGCGCACATCGTGCAGGGTCTGATCGCGCTGCTCTTCATCATCTACGAGGGCAAGACGCTGGACGAAATTCTCAAGACCGATGCCGAAGGGATTTTCGCGAGCCTCGGCCTCAAGGAGCATCTGACGCCTCAGCGTTCCAATGGTCTTGCGTCGATGGTGAAGCGCATTCGCTCGGACGCGGCAGAGATGCTCGCGGCTTGAACTCGCTGCCCTGGATGGCCGGGTCACGCCCGGCCATTATAGCGCGGGGTCGATCTCCGGCCGGTAGTCGCTCGTGCCCCAGTGCCTGACGCGAACCGGACGATCGTCGCGTGGCAGCGCGGATGGCAGAAGCCCATAGTGACGCGCGAGCTGCCGAAGCGCGATCTGCAGTACGATCTTGCCCGAGCGCTGCGGCCAGCCGCTGGCCTTCTCGCTCGCTTCCAGACCGCGCAGATGGCAGCAGACGTCGATCAGGACGTTGGCGAGATCGGGGCCGACGGCTACGAGCGCGCGCTTCACACGCTCCTGCGCGGCGACGACGGAATCTCTGATTTCGGGGCCGATATCGGGCGCGCCTTTGCCGCCACCGCCACCGGAGAGAAGCAGCGACCAGTTCGCGGTAGTGCGCGGCGTCATCTGCGCGAACCAGAAATCGGCGCGAAGCCTTTCGCCGGCATCGAACTCGGTATCGGCGATCATCGGCTGGCCGTCCTTATCCTTGCGGCGGGCGAGCCACGCGAGAGGGCTTTCGGCGAGGTTACGTGCCGGCGCGGTGCAATCCTGGGCGGTTTCCGCTGTCCGGCGGCGAAGCGATCTTACAGCCATTCGTGGTCCTCGTTTGCTTTGATAGCGTTGATCCGATCGCGTATCGGATTGCGAAGCACGAGCGTCGGCATCGCCCAACCCAATATGTCTAATGCGCGGTCGAAACTCGGATCGTCGCGGCGGTATTCGACCTTCAGGCAGCCGTGCGCGACGGTGGTGCGGTCGCGACCGAACATGGCGCCGACTTCCGTCAGCGTCATTCGACAGCAGACATGGGCGAGATACATCGCGACCTGGCGCGCCTCGGCGATATCGCGGACACCACGCGAGCAGCTCCAGAGGCTTCCGGCATCGACTCCGAAGACGTTCGATATCGCAAGATCGATCGCGATCCGCGCCTGCCGGTGGCGCAAGCTTTCGAGCGCTTCGTGAGATGCGGCCGTGCGACGGCGCATCTTCAGTGTCGAAGAAAGCGAAGCCTGTAACATCTATCCTTCCCGTGGCTCCAATCGCAGCCCACTGACAGTCGTTGAGGTGCAAGCCCGCGCCGTTGATGGCGGTAGTTGTATCGTTCGCGAGTAGAATACGAGCGCTCCAAACAGCGGGGATAAGTTTTTTTTTCGATGTCGTCGTTCACCTTAGCGGCGACGAAATCGGAAAAGTTATCCTCGCCTCCCGCGACGGCTTCACAGTCGTCGGCCATGAAGAAGCTCGTTCCGAAACGGTACATACCCACAGCCGCGAACACGCGGCCCGGCATCAGTCGCAAGGCAGAGTCCAATTGCAGCAACGGGCCGAGGGAATTTTTGCCTGTCTGGCCGAAGGATCTGAGCGACAGGTCGCGCGAAGGGAGATTAAAGCTGATTGCCGTTATCGAGCGTGAGCTGAGACGCGAGCGACGGCGCGGCGCCTCAGGCAATCGCGCTTACGATATCGCGCGGCACGCGCATCTGGTCCAACTGCTGAGACAGGAACGCGCCGAATTCTCGGTGTTCGAGCGAAGCGGTCTTACGGCGCTCGCAAAACGGTTCTCGACTTTCACGAAGCCGATGTGATTTGCAAAAAGGCAGGAAGAAAAAGTCGGGCGAGGAAACTATTTTTCTCGCCGCGTACCGAGGCCCATCTTCTTGGCGAGCTGCGAGCGGGCGTTGGCGTAGTTCGGCGCGACCATCGGATAATCCGGCGGCAGACCCCACTTCTCGCGATATTCTTCCGGCGACAAGTTGTAGTGCGTCCGCAAATGCCGCTTCAGAGATTTGAACTTCTTGCCGTCTTCGAGGCAGATGATGAAGTCCGGCATGACCGACTTCTTGACTGCGATCTTGGGCTTCGACTCTTCGCGCTCCGGCGGAACGGTCCGGCCGGCAGCGCGGCTGAGGGCGGCGTGTGTTTCGGCGATAAGACCAGGAAGCTCGGTCGAGGCGATCGAATTGTTGCTGACGTAAGCGGCAACGATCGTCGCGGTGATCGTCACGAGCTCAGGCGGAGCTGAACTGTCCATTTGATTGTCTTCCGCTTCATCCAACGATCGAGAAACCCGCCCGGACCGCCCGTCCATGTCGACACCCCGCCGCTGTATCGCCGCCGTCGGCGACGTGAGTCCGGATTCCCAATATCAAGAACGTAGAAAACAAGATCAACTCGGCTTCACTTGCGAAAGCTTTGACTACAGGACGACTTCATTGTCAATCTCCGCTCGAGATTAGATTACGACATTGCTAATTCTTGACGCGACCCCCGCTCCATTTGACCATTACTCTATAGTCTGCGCCGCGTTGACGGAAGGCGCCGGGCGGCGGAGAAGAATGCGCCCAAACCAAATTCAAGCGTCGAAAGGTGTGCCGACCGATGACTGGTGCGAAGATTGACCGATCCGACAAGGCCGCGCTGGCGGAGGAAGCAATTTCGCCTGAGCCGCCCGTCGCCAAGCGCCTGCCAGTCGTTTCAATACACCACGGCGTTACCCTTACCGACGACTACGCATGGATCAGGGCCGGCAACTGGCAAGAGGTCATGCGCAAGCCGGACACGCTCGATGCCGAAATCAGGGGCCATCTCGAAGCCGAGAACGCCTATACCCAGGCAATGATGGCCGACACGGAGCCGCTGCGCGAAGAATTGTTCCGGGAGATGAAGGCGCGGCTCAAAGAGGATGACCAGCAGGTTCCGCAGCCGGATGGGCCGTATGAATACTTCCCGCGCTTCGTCAAAGGCGGCCAGTACGCGCAGATGTGCCGGATTGCGCGCGGCGGCTCGGTTGCCGATGCGCAGGTCCTGCTCGACGGCAACAAAGAAGCGGAGGGCAAGCGCTATTGGGATCTCGGGGCGACGGCCCATACTGAAGATCACACCCTGCTCGCCTATGCGACCGACGACAAAGGCTCGGAGCTTTACACGGTTCGGATTCGTGACCTTGCGAGCGGGCAGAACCTCGCGGACGAGATTCCGGATACGCATGGCAGTCTCGAATGGTCGAGCGACGGGCGGACGCTTTTCTACATCAAGGTCGATGAGCACCAGCGGCCGCTGTTCGTCTACAGCCACAAACTCGGCACGCCGGTTTCGGAAGACAAGCTCGTCTACGAGGAAAAGGATTCCGGGTTCTTCGTTGGACTGTCGTCGACGCAATCGCGCAAGTTCATCCTTATCGACATTCACGACCACGATACGAGCGAAGTCCGGCTGATCGACGCAGACAAGCCGGACGCTGCGCCTCGAACTCGTTGCCGCCCGGCGCGTCGGGCATCAGTATAGCGTCGAGCACCATGGGAATAATCTCGTCATCGCGACGAATTCCGATGGCGCAGAAGATTTCCGTGTGGTTATCGCGCCGGCGGACACTCCTCAGGAAGCGAACTGGCGCGAGATCGTTGCGCACAAGCCGGGGCGGCTGATCCTCGATGTCAGCGTGTTTCAAAATTTCATGACACGGCTCGAGCGTGAAGAGAGCCTGCCGCGCATCGTCGTTACGCCGATCGCGGCGGCGACGACACGCGCCGACAAGTTCTTGGATCAGGGCGGCGAGCACACGATTGCCTTCGATGAAGAAGCCTACGCGCTCGGCATGGGCTCGGGCTACGAGTTCGACACGACGCGCATCCGCTTCACGTATTCCTCGCTGACGACGCCGGCGGAGACTTACGACTACGACATGGCGACGCGCGAACGCACGCTTCGCAAGCGGCAGGAGATCCCGAGCGGACACAATCCGGCAGACTACGTGACGCGCCGCCTGCTGGCGCCCGCCAAGGACGGCGCCCTCGTTCCCGTGACGCTGCTCTACAAGAAGACGACGCCGCTCGATGGCTCGGCGCCGCTGTTCCTCTATGGCTACGGCGCGTACGGCATCGCGATGCCCGCCTCGTTTTCGACGGCGCGGCTGTCGCTGGTCGATCGCGGTTTCATCTTTGCGATCGCCCACATTCGCGGCGGCAAGGACAAGGGCTACCGGTGGTACACCGACGGCAAAATGAAGAAGAAGAAAAACACGTTCACCGATTTTATTGCGGCGGGCGAGCATCTCATCGCACAGGGCTTCACGAAACAGGGACGGATCGTTGCCAACGGGGGCTCGGCCGGGGGCATGCTGATGGGCGCTATCGCCAACATGGCGCCCGACCTTTTCCTCGCCGTCATCGCTGACGTGCCGTTCGTCGATGTTCTCAACACCATGCTCGACAAGGACTTGCCGCTGACGCCGCCGGAATGGCCGGAGTGGGGAAATCCGCTCACCAGCAAAGACGATTTCGACTACATCCGCAGCTATTCGCCGTATGACAACGTCGAAGCGAAGGATTATCCGCACATCCTCGCGCTCGCCGGGCTGACCGATCCGCGTGTCACCTACTGGGAGCCGGCGAAATGGATCGCGAAGCTCAGGGTGAAAAATACGAGCGGCAATCTCGTGCTGCTCAAGACGAACATGGGCGCGGGCCATGGCGGCGCGTCAGGCCGCTTCGATGGCTTGAAGGACACAGCCTTCAATTTTGCGTTCGCTCTGAAGATGGCGCAGGTGGCATAAAACCGAGGACGACGATCGAGCCTGTATCGCCGCTCGCGTTTCAGTTCGGCGCACCCACGTCATGTGCAGCGGTCAGGACTTCCGATTGACGGACGCCGTCCATCAAGCTCGCGATGTCGGCATCTCGCATGTTCCACAGACGAAACCACTGCATGAACGTCTCGCCCGTCGCATCGGGCTGTTCGACGAGCAGCTTGTGCCATGCCGCGAGCGCGTCGGCCTTGCGCCCGAGCCGACCGTAAATGGGGATGTATTCGATGTAGATATAGAACGTTTGCTGATCTGAGCTTTGTCTCAGCATCGTCAGGGCGCGCTGCGCATCGCCTTTCAAATAGGCGTCGATCGCTACGGTCGACTGATACCAGCCCGTCGCCGCGTAGGAATTGAGAGTGTTGGCTTTCTCGACAAGTGCGACGCCGCGCGTCCAGTCTCCGGACTTGGCGTACATCGTGCCGATGGCTGCCAGAATTTCCGCGTCGTAGGGCGCGAGGCGCAGCGCTTCTTGCGCATGTCGTTCGAAGAGATCCATCTGGCTGGTCCAGAAGTATGCGGCTGCGGCGACCATCCGGGCACGGGCATCGACCGGATCGATCTGAACGGCCTTGACGGCTTGCGCGATGATCTCGTCTTGCGGGTCGGGTTTTAAATCGAAGCGAAAGACCCAGCCGATTGCCGACAGGTAAGCCAATTCACGCAGTGCGCGTGCGTTCATCGGATCGAGCGCGATGGCTTGGCGGAGAAGGCCCTTTGCAGTCGCGAACGTCTCGCGGCTCCATTCCGGCCGCATCGCGTCCTGAGCGCGGAGCACCAAGTCGTAGGCCTTAATCTCATCCTGGCTCTTGCGCTTGGCCGAACTGCTTTCGGCGACGCTGATGACGCCGTAACCGCCGGTCAACTTCGCGACGATTTCGCTGACGATTGCGTCCTGGACCACGAGCAGATCGGACATCTGGCGATCAAGGCGGTCGGCCCAGACGTGTTGTCCGGTCTCGGCATCGATCAGCTGGGCCGTGACCCGAAGCCGGTCGCCCGAACGCTGGATGCTTCCTTCGAGAACGTAGTTTGCCTTGAGTTCGTGTCCGAGCGTCGTCGCGTTCATGGGCTGCCCCTTGAGGGGGAACGTCCGGTCCCGGGAGAGAACAACGAGATCGCGTGCACGTGAGAGCTCGGTCAGGATATCTTCGGTCAGACCGTCGCTGAAGTATTCCTGTTTCGGATCGCCGCTCAGGTTGGCAAAGGGCATCACCGCGACGACCGGCCCCTTCGAGCCATCGATGGGTGTGGAGACCGATGGCGAGCGCACCGCGCTCTGCCACCACACGAACGATCCGATCGCCGCGGCCAAGAACGCTGCGATGATGACGTTGCGCCGCGGCGGTAGATTGTTCGCCTTGGGCGCCAGATGCTGAACCTGGCTTTGCGTCCCCGGCTCGTCCGCACCGGAATCATTATGCGGCGGAGCGGGTTCGAGTGGCGGCTCGCGAAAGTCAAAGACCGGCTCGTAGCTGCCCTTCGGCAAGTCGATCAAGACAGGATCGGTGGCGCCCTCGCCGTAATAATAATCCCTCAGCTTGTCTCTGAGGCGCCCGGCTTCGACACGGACGACGGGATCGATAGCCGGATCGAAGGATGCCTGGCGGTCAAAGACTTCAACTGCGATCGTGTAGCCCTTCAGCCGTTCGGCACGACCGGCGAGCGCTTCCTCGACGAGAAATTCCAGAAAGCGCCGCCGACGCTGCGACTGCTGAAACGAACTGCTGTTCACGACGCGATCGAGTTGCGCGCGGATCGCTCGCTGCTGAGGCTCACTCCAGTTATGCGCACCCCTGGCGGACATAACGAGTTACTCCGAAAGTATTTATTCGCCAATGATTTGGGTTCAATATTCGATACCAACGACACTGTTACATACTAGGACCGAAGACACCCAGCTGTCACTTCTCGTGCCGGCCGATAGGCCTCATCGCACGAAAGGACAGCGCCATGGATTACAGATCATCGCTGATTGTTACGTGTACAGCGTTTCTTGTCATCGGGTCCGCCGCCGCGCACGCGGGCCAGACCATCAAAGAAGACGGCATCATCGTCTGCGCCACCGACAAGTGGGACGAGAAGGAAGTCGAAAAGGGGCACAAGCTGGTCGACGCCACGAGCCGCTGCGTTCTGCTTTCCGATGCCGACAAGACCTATAAGGTCAGCGAGGCGTGCGCCGCCAAATACGAATACCTGCCGGATGGTAGCTGGAAGGGCAACGGAACCTGCACCGACACGCACCCCGGCGGCGACAAGGTCTTTCTCACTTACACAGAGGGTTCCGATCTCAAAGAGTATACGTTTCAAAAGACCGGCGGCACCGGGAAATATCAGGGCGCCAGCGGCGGCGGCACCTACATGTACGAGGGCCTGACCGATACGCTCTTTGCCGGACGATACAAAGGCACGATCGTGTTGCCCTGAACGACGGGTTCTGTGCCTCTTCAATACTTGAAGTTATATTGCTTGCAATTTTGCATTCATTTACGGGCGGCCGATGTCCAACAACGTCGGCCGCCTCGCAATTTGCGATCTGTGATAACGTCGACGAGGCGTCATGATGGGGAACCTCTCGACAAAGTCGTTCGAGGCGCTAATCTCCGCCTATTGATCGTCAATCTCGAAGTCCCGACCAACACGTCTTCCAAGCATACCGGCCGCGGAATTCTCCCGAGCCAGATCTGGAGGCTAGAACATGTTGCGTGCTTCGTTGACCCATCCGACAAAGATCGAACCCGCTGCCTCAGTCGCGATGATTTCCATGCTACTGATCGCCGGTGGCGGGCTGGCGCTTGCGGCGTCCGACAAATACAGCGCGAAAGTTCCGGGTGGCCTCTCGTTCTCCGAATTCCGCGGATATGAGGACTGGCAGACCGTCGCCGTCAGCCAGACAGAGAGCGCGATGGCCGTGATCCTCGCCAATCCGGCGATGATCGAAGCCTATCGCTCGGGCATTCCCGAAAACGGCAAGCCTTTCCCGGAAGGGTCCAAGATCGCGAAGGTCCATTGGACGCCGACGCAGAGCAAAGAGTCGCCCTCGCCCGCGACGGTGCCCGGCGAATTGCAAAACGTCGACTTCATCGTGAAGGACAGCAAACGGTTCGCGGACAGCGGCGGCTGGGGATACGCAGCCTTCATCTACGACCCAAAATCGGATTCGTTTTCACCCGCCACCACGGCCGACTCTCCGCCGCAAGAGAACGACGCCAAGTGCGGGTATGCGTGCCACACGATCGTGCAGGCAAAGGATTATATCTTTACGGCATATCCTAAGCGTTAGCGGCGCAGGTTCCCCCGCGTGGCTCAATGCACGCGCGTAACAGGGTATGCCGGCTCCCACTCGCCTGTTCCCAGGCGTCCGGTCGCAACGAAGGCTCCTGAGGGCAAAACTTCGTACGAGCCGCCATCGGTGTAACCGCTCGTCGCCTGTATCGACCATTTGCCGTTACTGGCATCGAACCGTCCATGATGCGACGGAGCGCCGTCCGATGCCTCGCTATGAAAATCGTAGGTGCCGTTATCGCGGGTCACCCAGATCCAATGACCGCGTGGGACGGTCAGGACCCATGCCCCAAGGGTTGCGGGATCGATATCGACTGAAGAGGGAGCGGCTGGATCGGCCCCGCTGGACGGGCCCTCGCCCGCCTTGCACACCGCAGGAACCATTGCTTGCAGGTTCGGCAGATACCGCATGCAGTCCTTGGCCTCGCTCATCTCTCCAGACACCCGCCCCGTCATTGTCGGGCCTTGGCCGATCCATTTGTAATCTAGCGTCGCACCATCTGCGCCGGCGACGGTCAACTCGATCTCGGCGGTGCGGCCGCATGTGGAGCCTTTGGTGATTTTCTCTCGAAAGACGTAGGCCGGTCCGCGGCGCAGAAGGTACTCCAATGTTCCGGTGCAGTTTACGTCCGGATAGCTCACCGTGCCTTTGCCAACGCTCTGAAGTGAGATGTCGACGTTATATTTTCGACCGCCACTTTCTCCGACGATGCCCTTCCACTCACCGGCCAACTGGCGGTCGGCGCCACTCTCCGTTTGGTTGGTATTGGCAGTGGGACGCGTGTCCGGGATTGTCGCGGCGGCTGGGGATGCTTGAGCGACTGCTTGGGGCGGCTTGGGCTGAGCGACAGGGGCTGCGGCGCTCACGCCTTCGGTTGCGTTGTGACGCAAGGCGACGAAAGCGACCAATCCCAATGCGGCGACCGCCGCGGCCGCAGCACCCCGCCAAACGCGATTTTGATACGCCCCGAAGAGCCCCGCTGCTTTCGGCGTTCCCAATTGTTCGAGCGAGACCGTGTAGGCGTGGATGCGATCCGGCAAATTCTTGAGTTGCTGCTCGCCGACGTCGGCGAATTTCAGGGATATCTTGTTCGCCACCGCTTCATGGACTGAGCGAGAGACGCAGATGCCTCCGACCGGCGCGATGCCCTCGAGGCGGGACGCGATGTTGACGCCCTCGCCGAGAAGGTCGCCCTCGCGCTCGACCACGTCACCAATGGTAATGCCTATCCTGAAGTTCATCTGCCGGCTCGGCGGATAAGCGAGATTTCGCGTCCGGAGACTTTCCTGTGTGTCGACGGCGCAGCGAACGGCATCGACCGCGCTGGCAAACTCGGCGAGGATGGCGTCGCCGGCGGTGTTGAATATCCGGCCACCGAAGCGGGTAATGAAATCGCCGAACACCGCCCGGTAATTTGCCAATCGGCCGAGCGTTTCCTCTTCGTCATCACCGACGAGTTTGCTGTAGCCGACGATATCGGCCGCAAGGATCGCTGCGATCTTCCGTTTCATGTCGGACCTGGCGCCTGATCTACCGACAGAGGAGAATAGCCTGGGCGGACTTATCTGTCAGCGTACAGACTTCGAAGGCAAATCAACGCTCAAGGCTTGGCGTAAGGGCGATGGGACCCCGTATCAACGATTGCCCCTAAAAACAGAAAGGCCCGCAGAGGCAGGCCCTTCATTCCATTCAATACGGGCTTCCGACTACATCGAGATCTTGGGCTTGACCTCGTTGGTGCAGGTCCATTTTTTCGCGAAATAATCTTTGTGCTGCGTTTCCCAGTCATGCACGAGATCGAACGTGAATTTCGCGCATAGGGTCGGCGTGATGCCGAAGCGAAAATCTTCCTGCGGGGCGACGGGAATGGTGAAGTCCTCGCAGAAGTCCGGATTGCTGTGAAGGCAGCCTACGATCAGAACATGAATGAGCAGCATCGGCGTCTCTCCAGGTTGCCGCTTGCCGATCGGGAAGCAAGCGAAGCAGCGCGTATTGCCGAGGAGAGCAGAGAGCCTTGAACCGGATGGAATGCTCGCACGATCACCTCGTTTGCCCACGTTGGTGAGCAGTGATCCCTTCGAGCGTGCCTCCAAACATCCCAGGTCCGTTGAGGTAAGGCCGGGCTGGAATTCAGGCTAAGCCAGGAAGATTTTGCAACTCAATAAAGAAAATTGCCGCATCCACCGGGAATTTGTCGGATGCGATGCCGTTTGAACGTGGAGCCGTCTCTCCTTCATCCCCCAAAAACAAAAAGGCCCGCCGAAGCGGGCCTCTCGTTTCTAGAAAGCAGCGCTTAGGCTGCAACCGTGCCGAAGATAGGCGATTTCGTAGCCTCCTCGAGTGCCATGTCGGATTTGAGTGCGATACCGATATACCGGACTCTGCCGGCCACTTTCTCCTTTTTCACGCCAAGCTCGGCGAATTCACGTGCGAAGCTCGGAAGTGCTGCAGGCTCCTTGTTCTTAGATTCACACCAAGAGCAGTAGTCTTCATAGAGTTCAGTAGCCGTTACGCTTGATCCATCACGGACCTCGATATTCTCCTTGTAGAAACGTTCGGTGTTGGTTTCCGGAGCGAGACGCCGAACTGGCGCCGCGACCCGGCTCTCGGCAACCTTCGTCTCAGCCTGATGCACTTGTGCGGGCTGAGCTTCGATTGCGCGCGCCGGGACAACTGGGGCTTCGAGAGGGATCTCGAGCGACCGGTTGTCGTTGGCGCCAGAACGCGGCCTTTTCTGCTGAACGGTAACCGGTGTGAGCACCGGAACCGCCACCGCTGCCGCAGCGGTGTTTGCCTCCATCTGCGCCAACTTTGGCGAGACGGGCTTGGGCAGGCGATCATACAGTCGCCACTGGCTGAATGCGACGTACATGCCGAATCCAGACCCGATCTCGAGCAGCAGCGCGACGAACAGCGTCAACGCCATCTGCACGTTGTCGATCTTCACGTTCGGGAAGAACGCGTTGACAAGCTCGGTCAAAACCTTCGCTTGCGGGTCGGCTTCGGAGAGCGCAGGCGTACCTGCAGTCGCATCCACCTTTGCCTTGAGTTCGGCGATACGGGCATCGGCCTGCTTTGCTGAACTTGCCGAAGCAAGCTCCGCCTCAAGCGACGTCAACTGCTGGCAGAGCGTGCGCTCCGACTTCGAGTTGACGGCCGTGCAGCCGTTCGACCACTTCCAGGCTTTCTGGAGCTTCACGCCGTCGATCTCGCTCTGCACCGTCTCGTAGGGACGATGCTGGGGGATCCAGCCTGCCTGCTCTTCGGCACGCTTCAGCTCGCTTCTCAGGTCCTGATAAGCTTGAGCTTCCTGTGCGCGATGCCCGGTCGTATCGAAGCGGTTCAACGCCGCGTGACCGAGTGCGGAGGTCATCGAGTAGGCCGTCACGACCACCCAGACCAACGCGGACGCTGCCGCTTGCGACCAAATTCGATTTCGTACTGCGGCAAAGAAGAAAAACGGTACCAATGCCTTCATGCAGTCGGCGGCAGCGGAAGCCGCCCCGTAGATTTGGCCATCGAGCTCGGTTCGTCCGAGACTGAAGCCAAAACGCCAGTTCATTGCAGCGGATACGGCGAGCAATACGCCGGCTGCAAGAACCCCCAACACGCCTAAAACGTGTCTCATCGTGTGCCCTCTCCTGTGAGGACCGATCGGCTACGCGGTTACGAGACCGGCCATTTCGTTGTGGTCCAAGCGAGCAGAGGGATGCCGCCGACCAAGCTCCGGAACGCCAACGGGCGAGATTGCAGACAGTGTCCGTTCGTTCGGCTGTGAGCTCCGATGTCATCCCCATGACGATCGGCAGACGAGCGACGCGAAGACCGCACAATCACGCAAGCCAGAGCTGCAACCTTCGTTACCGGCAGGAAACTTCCGCCACGATTTCGCCGCAAGAAATCAGGGTGGAAAACTTGTGCCTCGATGCCGACGCGAAGGTGGAAAACTAACTGGAATTAAACTCCCCTCTGTTTCTGGGTAGCTGAGTCGGATGGCTATGGGAAATGTGAATCGATAGCGGAATCAGAATTCTAGAAATCCGTGCTCGCTATGACGCGCATGTCATATGACACTCTCCACAGGCATCCCGCAGCGGTTGAAAAGTTCCGGTTATCAATAGGTTTTGCACCGGGACCACAAGCTTCGCGCAAGGCTGAAATTGTGGCGAAGACGTGCCCCTGATTTGTAGTTGCCGTGGCGAGCAAAAGCCTCCCCGCCGTTCTACGCGGCCAAGGTATGAGCCATTTGCCGTTTACCAAGACCGCCGAGTGAGTCATTGTCTGTTTTTGGTGGACTGGCGTTGTTGCGCGAGTTGGTGGAGTCCGTGTCATGTCGCGTCCCGGTGTGTTCCTGCTGATCGCTGCGGGAATTGCGCTTGGGGGCTATATCGCGCCGCCGCCCGAAGATGCGTCCCACAACGTCACTGAAATCGCGCGCATCACGGTGGCGCCTGACCGGGACTATCGCGACACCGGCGGGATTGCGACGTTCGCCCCCACAACGCCCACCTCTTACAACGAAATTTCAAGTGACGGTCGCCAGCCCCCGGCCCGGGAACTGCCGAAACCCGGCACGTGGACCACCGTCGTTTCGACCGAGAGATCGATCCTATCGCCGGTCCGATCGTCCCGTCCCGCCGATCCCGAAACCCGCAGCCAACTGGCGCGCGACCTGCAGCAGGAATTGCAACGCGCCGGCTGTTATGGGGGCGAGATCAACGGCAGCTGGACCAACTCCACGCGGCGGGCAATGGCAGCGTTCATGGACCGCGCCAATTCGGTGCTGCCCTTCAACCAGCCGGACTACGTGCTTCTTGCCCTGGTCCAAAGCCACCGTGAGATCATGTGCACCGCCGACTGTCCGTCCGGTCAGGTCCTGCAGGACGACGGACGCTGCATGCCAAGGGCTGTTATCGCGCAGGCGGCAAAGCGACAGACGCGGGTCGAAACACAGCGCGTGGCGGACGCGCGGTCCGACGTGGACGAGCCCCGCGAGCCCGCGGCCGTGTTGAAAGCGCCGGAACGTGAGGTGCTTCCGTGGCTGAGGTCGAGAGATGTCGCTTCATCGCCGCTCGATAGCATCGCGCTCGTTCCGCGCCAGGATCCGCTGCCGGGACGAATGTCGATAGGCGGCCCGCTGCCGCCAAACGACGGCGCTGCCGCTGCGACGACCGAAAGCGCGATGCCGCCGCTGCCCGAAGGCTCCGCGCCCGTTCCGCCTCCGAAGGTCGCGTCCTTGCAGCTTGAACCCGACGCCGACGATCTTTCCGATGGAGCGGCCACCGCAGCGGGCGATATGCCGCCCGCCATGACGGATGCCGATACGGCGCAGAAGCCAAAGAAGTCACACCACTCCGATCGTGACAGCAGGCGCAGGCGGGACTCAGGTTCCTTCGCCTACAGCGGAAAGCGCCGGCACGGCGATCCTCGTCCCGGCACGGCGCGCTATAACCTGATGCAGTCGCTCGGCGGAATCTATTGAAGCCATCAGAGACGCGTGCCGGTCCTGACCCAGTCGAGGTATGCGTCGCTGCCGCCGGTCACCGGCAGGACGAGGACAGCGGGCGTTTCATAGGGATGATTGGCGACGATGTAGGCCGCCGCTCGTTCAGCGCCTTCGGCGGCGAGCTTGGCGATCAAGACCGCTTCCTCGGCAGTTTCGGTCGCGCCCTTCCAAACGTAAACCGACGTCATGGCCGGGAGGACGTTGACGCAGCCGGCAAGGCCGCGCTCGACCAGATCGCGCCCGGCGGCAAGCGCCGTCGCCTGGTCGGGAAATGTCGCGTAAATCATCACCACGCCGCCTGCTGGCGTGCCTGTGCTCTTTTCGCTATGCCCCGAGGGGGGCTTGTCGTTTGCCGGCACTTGAGCGAGCTTCCCCTGCCTTGCACTCCGCACTCCCTAATAACCGAAGGGCCTTGATGGCGAAAGAGAAGCAGAAATTCGAGCGTATCGCTTTCGTCGCGAGCGAGGTGCCGGAGGCGATCGAAGCCCAGTCGGCCTTGATCAAGCGCTATGGAGAAACGGAGCCCGCGGACGCCGATGTGATCGTTGCACTCGGCGGCGACGGCTTCATGTTGCAGACGCTACACCGCTTCATCAACGACAAGATCCCGATCTACGGCATGAACCGCGGGTCGGTCGGCTTCCTTATGAACGACTACAAGGAGGAGGATCTGCTCGAGCGCCTTTCGGCCGCCGAGACCAGCCGCATCCATCCGCTGGCGATGATCGCCACGGACGCCAACGGCAAGGCGCACAAGAGCCTGGCGATCAACGAGATCTCACTTTTCCGGCAGCGCTATCAGGCTGCCAAGTTGCAGGTCGCGATCGACGACAAGGTGCGGCTGGAGGAACTGATCTGCGACGGCATCCTGGTTTCGACGCCCGCCGGATCGACGGCCTACAATCTTTCGGCGCACGGGCCCATTCTGCCGATCAAATCGCAGCTGCTCGCTGTGACGCCGATCAGCCCGTTTCGGCCGCGGCGCTGGCGCGGGGCGATCGTGCCGAGCAAGGTGCGCATCTCGATTTCGGTTCTGGAGCACGAGAAGCGGCCCGTCAGCGCAGTGGCCGATCATTTCGAGACGCGCAACGTCATCAAGGTCGACGTCGAGCAGGCGCGCGCCATCGAGCTTTACATGATGTTCGACCGCGAGCATGGCCTCGAAGAGCGCGTGCTGGCCGAGCAGTTCCGATATTAGTTTTTTGGCGCTTGGCGTAGAAACCGACTGGCCCTCCGCCGGGTGCCTCGGAAGCACGCGTGGAGGGCCATGATGTGGTTTGGAGTGCGGCGTTCTCGATTTCCTAGCCGGCGGTGCTGATCCCGCGGCTCCCCCGAATCAAGTTGGCGCACATGAATGACTGGAGCTTGCCAGCTCATAGTTAATTGGGAGTTAATACTCCGGCTGGCGTTCAGGCCGGCCAGTGCTTCACCAGGGCATCGAGCTTCGGGCGCTCTCGTTCCTCCGGCTTCTCCATCGGCGTGCCGATGTAGATGAAGCCGGCGATTTTCTCACGTTCCGTCAGGCCGAAAGCCTCGCGAACTGTCGGACTATAGGCGATCCATTCGCTGATCCAGGACGTGCCGAAGCCAAGGGCGTTGGCCGCAAGGCAGAGATTGAAGCACAGCGCGCCGACGGAGAGCACCTGCTCCCATTCCGGGGCGCCTGGACGTGGTTTCACCGAAGAAATTACGGCAACGACCATCGGCGCGCGGAGAAATCGCCCCCGCTCCATGTCGAGGCGGACGTGAGATGGCGGCTCGCGCTCTTCCTTTTCGCAGGCCTGGGCGAAGATTTCCCCTGCCGCGGCGCGGGCATCGCCCTCAAAGACAATGAAACGCCACGGCGACAGCTTCTTGTGGTCGGGAACGCGGGTTGCGACCGTCAAGATCTTGTTCAGTTCTTCCGCACTTGGAGCGGGCGCAGCGAGGCGGTCCGGCTTGACTGAACGTCTTGCCGCAAGAAATTCAAAAAATGCGGTATTCATGCGTTGATCCGTAGCTTTGCGTGCCCGTCTCGCTATACGAGGCCTTTGGCTGTTACAAGCCGCCCGTTACAGTCAGAGCCGGAATAAGGCCCGGGAAATCCGGGCGTGAAACTCGGGCATGGGGGAATAATGCGGCTGAAATTGACGAGATTGGTCGCTTCTCTGATCGCGGTTTCGGCATGCGCGGTCGCTGGGCTTACATTCGCGGCCCCGTCGGCCCGGAGCGACGATGCACCGACCGCGATGCTGATCATCGACGGATCGGGCTCGATGTGGGGCCGTCTCGGTCCGGCAAACAGGCCGAAGATCGATCTCGTGCGCGACAAGCTCGGCGCGGTGCTCGCGAATGCGACGTCGGCCCATGTCGGCCTCGTCGCCTTCGGACATCGGCGCCGCGGCGACTGCAACGACGTCGAGCTCATCGCCACGCCGGACAGCCCGATCCAGGGCCTCCTTGATCCGATCGCCAAACTCAATCCAAGGGGGCCCGGGCCTGTCACGGCCGCGCTCCGAACAGCGGTCGGGGCCATCGGGCAGTCGCGACCGGCGCAGATCATCATCGTCGGCGACAACGCCGACAACTGCCGCCAGGATTCATGCGCCGCCGCACAGGAGATCGCGAAGACGGCGCCGGGCGTTGCGGTGCAGGTCATCGGCATCGGCGTGCCGGCGAACGAACGTCCGCGCCTCGCCTGCATCGCCGAGGCGACGGGTGGCCGCTTCTACGACATTACCGACTCCGACGGCCTCAACGCCGCCCTCGATGAGACGACGAAGCTCGCGATGCTTTCGCCCGGTGCCGTTGCAGGCGCAGAGAGCGCAGGGCGTGCAGAAAAGCCGGCCGCGCCGCCGCCTCCTGCGGGCGCGTCGCTTCGTGTCTCGGCCGCACTCGCGGAAGACGGCGCGCTTCTCGATGTTCCGCTCAACTGGCGCATCTATAAGGCCGACGGGGCGACCGTCCTGCTGCAGCGGATCGGCAAGGACATTACCGCCAAGCTCGACGCGGGCGATTATGTGATCGAAGCCGCGCTCGGAGATATCAAGGTGCGCCACCCGGTTGCGATTGCCGACGGCGTGGCGCAGAGCATCATCGTGCCGCTCGATGCATCGCACCTCGTCGCTCGGCCGGTCGCGACCAAGGGCGGCCCGCTGTTGCCGACCGCCATCGTGACGGTGAGTTCGAGCGAGTCGCCCGTTTCGATCTCGCGCGGCGGCGTTGCGGATCTCTATCTCAAGCCGGGCGAATACCACGTGACGGTCGCCGATGGCGCGGCACGATCGGCAGAGACGCTTAGCCTCGCAACCGGCGACGCCAAAACGCTCGACATCGCGCTCGCGAGCGGCCTCCTCAAGGTTTCCGCTACGGGACCTAATGGCAGCGCGCTTCAGGATGTCCTTTACACCGTCGATACAGACGATCCGGAAAGCCCGGACGGGCGGCGCGAAGTCGCGCGATCGCGCAGCCCGGACGCGAGCTTCACGCTACCGGAAGGCACCTATTATCTCGGGGCGATTTCCGGAAACGGCAGCGTCAGCAAACGCATCGCCATCGGCGCCGGACAGACGGTGACCGACAAGCTTCCGATCGTATTGGTTCCGGTCTCGATTTCGGCGCTCATTGCCGGGACTCCGGCACGCGCTGACGAAAACATTTTCTATCGCGTCGATCGTATCGACGGAGATCGCGTCAGCATCGCCCGGACGATCGGCCCTGGGACCACACTCGATCTTTCTCCCGGCCGCTACCGGATCAGCGCCTCGATTGCCTCTGCGCATCTGGCGGCGACGAAGGAATTAACAGTCGAAGCAGGCAAGCCTGCAAAGGCCGTCATCGACATCGCATCGGGCCAAGTGAATTTCGTACCGGCCGCCAATGCAGCTCCGACGTACGGCGACATTTCCTGGGAAGTGGCCGATGAGAACGGCATGCCGATCTGGCGGGCGAACGGAACGGATGCGACCGCAATCCTGGCGCCTGGACGGTATACGGTGCGGTTCGATGCACGAAACAGTCACGGCGAGGCATCGTTCGAAGTCCAGGCCGGCCAGACGCAGAAAATCGAGATTGGACCAGGATGAGCGCCACGTTGGGCATCATACGGCAGAAAATTCATTGCTCGCCCGGCCGCGCCGTCGGTGTGCTGTTGGCCGCGATGCTTTCGTTCATCACCGCTTCGGCGTCGTTTGCGCAGGAGCCCATTCCCGACGGACCAGCGCCGGCGCCGTGGGGTCCGAGCGGCGACAAGCGCAAGAACACGACAACGGTCGAGCGCGCAAAGACAAAGGGCGGCGTCAGACTCGTTGCGCTTCTGACGGGCGACGGCCAGCAGATCGAGCAAGGAATCGTGTGGCGCGTCTTCAAAGCGCCCCGGTCGGGGAAGGCGAAACTCGTGATGGAATCGCGGGAGGCCAGCCCGCTTCTCAAGCTTCCGCCCGGCGACTACACGGTCAATGCTGCGTTCGGACGAGCCAACCTGACGCGAAAGATCACGATCAAGCCGGACGGGCCGCCGTTCGAACCGTTCGTTCTCAACGCCGGCGGCTTGCGCGTTTCGGCCATGATAAATGGCAAGCTCGCGGCGCCGGGATCGGTGACGTACTCGATCTTCACGGACGATCGCGACGACGTCGAAGGCAATACGGCGATCATCACGGGCGCAAAACCGAACCTGATCATCCGGCTCAATTCCGGCATCTACCGCATCGTCTCACTTTACGGCGACGCCAACGCCAAGATCGAAACGGACGTGACGGTCGAAGCCGGAAAGCTGACGGAGACGACCGTGACGCATACTGGCGGCAAGGCGACGTTCAAGCTGGTGACGCGAACGGGCGGCGAAGCCATGCCGGATACGCGCTGGACCATTCAGACGGACGACGGTGAAACGGTAAAGGAGAGCGTCGGCGCGCTACCGACGCATGTGCTGGCACCGGGCGACTATCAGGTGACGGCGTCGTCGGGTGGACATCTGTTTCAAAACAAATTCTCGATCAAAGACGGCGACAACATCAGCGTCGAGGTTCTGATGACAAACGCCGCGGACGACGGCGACGACCATGTGTCGAGCGGAGCGACCACGATCGCGCCGACGACCGGTGTCGCACCGATGGACTTCAAAAATCCGTAAGTACCCAGTCGGTCGGGCAGCCGTTGTCGCGCATGCACTTGTCAACGCGCGCGTGCTGGACGGTGTCGCCGCTTTCGAGAAACGCTGTCCGGGCGAGCTGCCATTGCTCGCAGGCGGTGGTCAAATCGCCGGATTGGCGTGCGGCATCACCCAGCGCAAGGCGCGCGGCCGCGTGCGCCGCGTGAGGTCCATGGAGCGCGCCATAGCCGGCGGCGGATCGCAGTGCCGCCATGCGGGCACTCGAATTGCCATCTCGTGCGTGCGCCTCGGCGAGTTCGACATATAGACTTGCAAGTCGGCTCTTCTCGCCGTTGGCAACGGCCGCTTCGATTTTGGCGGTAATCGCTTCGGGGGTTTCATGGGCGACGGGCTCGGAAAGTGGCGGCTCGACCACCGGCCGGACCTGGGGAACGGCATGAAACGGTTCGCGGCCGACTTCTGGAGGGGAAGGCAGATCACCACGCCGATGACGACGCGCCGATCTCCATAGCGAGAAAAGTGTGAGGAGGACCGCGATCGGGATCGCAAACGCGATCAGCTCCAGCAGCTTGTGGTACGTGGGGTCGATTCCCATGGCATTTCCGTCGTCACGGACCGCGCAGCAATTTTCTTGCAGTGCAGCGTATCAGCGAAACGGCTCGGCGTACATGAGGCCGCCCTTGCTCCACAAGTTGTTGAGACCGCGCTCAAGCTTCAGCGGCGAACTCTGGCCGAAGGTGCGATCGAAGATCTCGCCGTAATTTCCGACCTGGCGAACGATCTGGTAGGCCCAATCACGCGACAGGCCGAGCGGCGCGCCCAAGTCGGCGTCGAGGCCGAGGAAACGGCGAACCTCATGCGACGGCGAGGCCTTCATGGTATCAATGTTGCTGCTCGAAATATTCATCTCTTCGGCGGCGATGAGCGCCATCGCCGTCCAGCGGACGATGGCGAACCAGCCGTCGTCGCCGAGGCGGACGGCGGGGCCGTACGGCTCCTTGCTGATCATCTCGGGCAGCAGCATGTGGTCGGCGCCGTTGGCCAAGCGGTTCTTCTCATAGGCGAGCAATGTCATGTCGCCCGTCAGCACCGTGCAGCCGCCGGAAGAGTATGTCTTGATCAGGTCCTCCCAGCGATCGGACGTGATGAGCTGGTATCGCATCTTGCGGCTGCCGAAGTAGTCGGAGATGGCCGCTTCGTCGCTGGTATCGACGAGGACGCAGATCGAAGCACCGGAGAGTTCCAGAACGCTCGCGATCGAGTGGTTGCGCGGGATGATGAATCCCTGGCCGTCGTAATAGAGTGGCGCGGCAAAGCGGGCGCCGAGTTCGGTGTCGCGCGTCAGAGTCCAGGACGTGCCGAGAAGAACATCAACGTCGTTGTCCTGGAGAGACTTGAAACGGTCGGCGGCGTTCAAGCTCAGGAATTTGACGGCGTCGCGATCGCCCAGGACCGCCGCAGCAAGTGCGGAGCAAAATTCGATATCCATGCCGCTCCAGACGCCACGCGTGCTGACCTCGCTGAAACCGGGGGCATGGTCCTGGACGCCGCAGACGACTTTGCCCCGCGCCCTGACGGCATCAAGGACGTTGAGCGGCGCTCCGATTGCGTCAATCGATGTGTTCAGTGCCAATATGCAGAGCCAGATCGAGGAAACCAAAACCCGCACTGCGATGTTCATCTGCACTCTTTCGGCCAATGCTTCACTCGGGCGGTAATCATTTCAGTCAGGGAGATGTCACGGACCGACAGCCCTGAAGCGGACGTCTGCGATAGTGCGCCGCCAGACATCTCGCGTCAGCAGGCAATGGTCAAGGCCTTGACCGCGCATCGAACTTGCGTCACGACGGCCGAACCCGCCCAGGAAGGTTAGAATGTCTGTAAAGAGAGAAGGCTCCGACAGCGAAGAGCAGCCCGAGACGGAAGTCGTTCACCTTGGGCGCAAGCCGTTCGAGCAGCACGGCTTCGTAAATACGCCCGTTTATCGGGGGTCGACTGTTCTTCATCCGACGCTTGCGGCGCTTCGCGCCTATTCGCAGCCCTATACCTACGGGCGGCGCGCAACGCCGACGACGCGGGCTCTAGAGGAAGCGATCGCGCATCTTGAAGGCGGCGCCGCTACGATCCTGACATCATCCGGACTTGCGGCAGTCTCTACGGCGGTCCTGGCGTTCGTGCAGGGCGGCGATCACGTTCTGATCGTGGACAGCGTCTATCAGCCGGCGCGCGCCTTCGCCGACAAGATGCTGAAGCGTCTGGGCATCGAAACGACCTACTACGATCCGCTGATCGGCAGCGGAATTGACGCACTGTTCCGGCCTAATACCCGGCTCGTCATGGTCGAAGCGCCCGGATCGCAGACATTCGAGATGCAGGACATTCCAGCGATCGCGGCTGCCGCGCGCGCCAGGAACATCTGGGTTCTGGCCGACAACACCTGGGCGACACCGCTTTACTGCAAGCCGCTGGCGCTCGGCGCCGATGTCTCGATCCAGGCGGCGACCAAATACATCGTCGGACATGCCGACGCGATGCTCGGGGCCGTCACCGCCAATGCGAAGGCGGCGAAATTCATCGACGATGCCAAGGAGCGGCTCGGCACATGCCCGGGTTCGGAGGAAACCTACCTCGGTCTGCGCGGCCTCAGGACATTGGCGGTTCGGCTGGCGCAGCATCAGCGCTCGGGCATTGCGGTAGCGGAATGGCTGAAGGCGCGGCCCGAGGTGGACCGGATCCTGCACCCCGCTCTCCCCGGCGATCCTGGGCACGCGATCTGGAAGCGCGACTTTACGGGCGCCAGCGGACTTTTCACGGCAGTCCTCAAGCCCGTCTCCGAGAAGAAGCTTGCGGCGTTTCTCGACGGGCTCAAGCTGTTCGGGATGGGCTATTCGTGGGGCGGCTATGAAAGCCTCGTCGTGCCATTCGATCCGACGTCCTATCGGACGGCGACGCGCTGGCATGGCGCGGGCCCGGCATTGCGATTCCACGTCGGGCTCGAGGCTGTCGACGATCTGATCGCCGACCTCGCCGCCGGATTTGAACGGATGAGAGACGCGTAAGCGCCGCGCTCCGCTTCGCGTTAGAAGCCCAGCACCTGGCGGATCATATCGCCGACACTGCCGTCGTATTTCTGATAGTTGCTGTTGGTGAGACCCATCGGCGGGTCGAGCTTGCTGTCGTTCTGACTGAAGCGCACTTTCTTCAGCGCTGACGTATCGACAGCGGCCAAGTGATCCCTGCCGACGTCAATCTGGTCCCATTTGCCAGCAAGCGCGAGCGTGATGCGGTTCTGGTGGCCGTACCAATCATTGTAATAATGCGCCTCGCCGTCGTCATCGACCCACACAGTGAAATAGCCGACGTGGACGGGAATCGGATGTTCGAGCGTGAACTCGTTGTCCATCGGCCCCTTGCGCACGAGCCTCTTCACATCGGGCGCCGCGGCACCGCGATCGATATCGAAAATCTGTTGCGCGAACACCTGCGGATTGCGAACCCGCATGCAGCCGTGGCTGAAGAGCCTAACGGACTCGTTGAAGAGCGACTTCGACGGCGTGTCGTGCAGATAGACCGAGTGCTTGTTCGGGAAGAGCAGCTTCACGAGGCCCAAGGCGTTGTCGTCGCCCGCCGGCTGATAGAACGTGTAGGCGCTCAAATTCGCTTTGGCCCAGTTCACCTTTGAGCTGTCGATGCGGCGGCCGTTGCGCATGACCACATAACCTTGACTCTCGATCGAGCGGCCGGACAGGAGCATCGAGAGCTTGATAGAATCCGGGATGTTCCAGCGCGGCTTCAAGACAATCGAGGTCATGTCCTTGGAGAAAATCGGCGTCTGCTTGTCTGTCGTGCCGACGACGACGCGATCGTCAAAGACTGTCTTGCCGTTGTCATCGAGCGCGATCGAGAACGAGGGAACGTTGACGAGAATATGCGTGTCGCCAAGCGAGCGCGGCATCCATCGCCATTCTTCCATATTGGCGATGACGGCGCTGATCTTGTCTGCTGCCGACTTGGTCTCGCTGCCGGAGAGCGCCGCGCGCGTCATCGGACCGACGATACCGTCGTCGGACAGGCCCTTCGACTGTTGAAAGCGTTTTACGGCGTCGGCGAGCTTTTCGTCGAAGAGCTGTTCGTTGCCGGGCTCAGAGGCGACGTCGAAGCGCTGCTTCAGCACCGCAACGTCGGGATCGCTTACGCCGCCTGCCAGCATCTTGCCGCGCTTCGGGATGACGAAGAGGCTTGCCTTGTCGCTCGGCCCGGCTCGCAGAGTGGCGAGGAGAGCTTTCAATCGCTGAAACTGTTGCTGCTGCGGTTGGAAGCCTCTCAGAAGCTCATCGGGATCAGGCTTATCGGCGAGGCGCGCGAGAACATCGGCGGCAGGTGTGATGACCGGCGTGCGATCGAGATAGGATGAGAGTTGCGTCTCGGGGTTGGGGATGCGGCCGCCCTCGGCTTGATGCGCATAGCGCAGAACGGCGGCGGTGAGGTCGACTTCAGCGGATGCGAGTTGATCGTCGGACCAAGTTGCTTGCACCGGCGATTGAACCGCTGTCGCAAATTTGAAATCCGACGCATCAAGGCCCCACTCACCTGCCCGCTCGAGTTCAGCGATCGCGAGATCCGCTGCTTGCGTTCGGCCCTTTTCGTCGACCCAAAGCGGGCGGCACCCCCTGCTCTGGTAGAAGGCTGTTACTGCCGCGCGGTCGCCATCAGCGAAGGCATTGGTGCCTGGGGCGGTCAGCTTGGCGCAGATTGCGGCGGGAAGGCCGGTCAGCGTCGGCGTTGGTTGGGCTGCCTCGGTCAGGGTGAGCGCAGGCTGTGTCGTCGTTTCCGGCGGCGAGAGAGGTTTTTCCTCCGCTACGGCCATCGATGGCGCCAGCGACATGCTGAGCGCGCAGCAAGCCGCGAGCAGCAGCCGCCTATGGTGCTGTTCAAGCAATGAAGATTTTGGAGGGTTCGAGGACAACGTCATTTTACGCACTCACTGGATATCATTCGATGACGGTCGACGGATGCAAAGTAAAGCAGCTGCGCCCAACTGCCACCATTCAGTTCGAGAAATGCACCCTGTGGTTAAATGTACATAACCAGTCCGGGTCAGATTTCCATCGCAAACAACCGTGCGACCTGCGACTTACCTATCCAATTGGCGATCCCGGCAGGGGTCGAACCTGCAACCTTCGGAGTCGAATTCCGACGCTCTATCCATTGAGCCACGGGACCGTGGAGTGAAGTTTCGCGAAACCAACAATCGCCTCTTTCGCACGTCATGAAAACAGTCGCACGATCGATTCTGCAATGCTCATTCCGAACGGCACTATGGTTGCCATATTCCGATTTGCGAAAAAATGCATTCGTTCGGGCAACTGACATGCGCAATCGTGGTTTGCAAGACAGCGGGGATGTCGACTTTTTCTGAGGGGGACCGTCGCGATTATGACGTTTGTCGAACAATCCTGCCGTCACCACGCCGGCGAGGTCTGGCGTTCGTGCGCCGATCTCGGTGAACGGCGTCACGAAATCTTCTCCTACATTTTGCGCTATTGCGATGTTTCCGGCGGCGAGCCGACGTCGTCGGCGTCGATCGCATTCCTAAGATGCGTTGCCTCTGCGAGCGCCGAAGCCTATCGCAGAAAGTCTCCGGCGGTCTCGGAACTGAAGGTCTCGCTGGCGCGCGAACCGAGGCTGATCGGCCGGAAATTTTCCGAATTTTATGCGAAGGCAGAAGCGGAAGTGCGGCTGCACCAGGACGTCTGCTCGAAGCTGTTCAAGCTTCCGTACGAACGCGCACGCTGAAGGCGGCGCGAAGTGCCCAAACCTCTGCTTTGCCGGCCGAATTCCATGTCCGGCGAGGCGCGGAACCATCGGCGCTCGGGGGCTGTTTCCGGTACGGAAACGTCAACAGCAAAAAGGAGAGACGGAATGAAACCCTTGAAAACAGGCGCCGTAGCGCTCGCGCTCCTTGCGGCGGGTTCGTTCGGGGCGTTGGCGGCCGATTATAGTTCGGGTGTCAGTCCGCAGACGCCGGGCTCGAAGCCGGCAACCGTGATGCCTGCACCCGCCGATCAAGGCGCAAGCTCGGGCGAAGCGGGTTCGGCGCCGACGTCGCCTGCTGGAATCCCGGCAGACCCGACGACGAATGAAAATGTTCAACCGGGTCCGTCGACCAACACGCCCAACGATCCAGCGGCAGGTTCCAATCCGGACGCGCGGGTGCCCAGCTCGCCCGCAGGGACCGGAACTTCCAGTCCGTAACTTCCGCCAAATGTAAAGAAGGCTCCCGATCATATCGGGAGCCTTCTTTTTTATTCGTGCGTATCCGGCTCCGGGCTCAGTACTCGCAAGCGCGATACCGCCGCCACCAGTATGAACTTCCGGTCTGGATGGCGCGGCGATAGAGCCAGGCGCAATCATCGCCGTCATCGCTGACATAATAATCGTCATAGTAGTAGTCGTCGTAATATGGGTAGCCCGCGTAGATCGGGTATCGGCGCCAGTAACGGCCATGGTGATGCCGCCAATTCTTGCCACCGTTCCAGTGGTTGCGGTTGTAATTGGCGTAGCCCCGGCCCGGGCCCCTTCCCGGCCGGAAAGCGCGGTCACCGCGCGGGACACGGCCCATGCGCGGTCCATCGAATGACCGGCTGCGGAAACTTTGGCCGCGGAAACTGTTGCCGCCAAAGCTCGGCCCGCTGCGGAAGGATCGCGCAGAGAAGCCTCCGCCTCCGGAATGTCCGGCGAAATTCCCGCCGCCTCCGAAGTGTCCGCCGCCGCCGCCGAAACCGCCTCCGCTAAAATGCCCCCCTCCTCCACCGCCGTGACCCGCGTTGGCGGGCACGCCTGCCAGGGCCAGGAGCAGGGCCGCTCCTAGCGCCGCGATAATGTTAAGCTTCATTCGAAGTAACTCCTTGGTCTCTCGGTATGGATGCCCTCACGACATCCGGTATCGCTTTAACCTGCCCGCAATTGCCGCAGTTCCTGGGGTCGGAAGGGCCCGCGCGTCCGCCGCTGCGCGCGTCTTCAGCCCTTTTGGAATGCGGCTGCGGGCAAGCGCTTCCGTTAGATAGGAAGCGGCGGCGCGGAAGCGAAGTATCTTTTCGTCTCATCGCGGCCATCGTTTCAATCGGCTTCACGGAACAAATTATCTCTGCGGGCTGTTTCATCTTCAGACGAATGCAACAGCATTCGTCAGGCGCCCGTTAAAAGGTGCCCGGACCGTGCGGGAGCGTCACCGCTCCCCGCGGTCTTTGCCTTGATCTAAGTCTAACGCGGACGCATGCTTGAGCCGTAAAGTCGTTGTTCAAGCTAGCCGTGCGAATTCCAAACGAAATGGCGAAGAAAAAGCTTTCCGAATATCGCGCCAAACGCGATTTCACGAAAACGGCCGAACCGAGCGGCACAGCGGTTGTGCGCCCGGCGCAGCACTTGCGTTTCGTCATCCAGAAGCACGACGCAACGCGGCTTCATTACGACTTCCGGCTCGAACTCGACGGCGTTTTCAAATCATGGGCCGTGACGCGCGGACCTTCGATCGATCCCAAAGACAAGCGTCTCGCCGTCGAAGTCGAAGACCACCCGCTCGACTACGGCGATTTCGAAGGCACTATTCCCAAGGGCCAATACGGCGGCGGCACCGTCATGCTGTGGGATCGCGGCTACTGGGCGCCGATTGGCGACAAAAGTCCCGAACAGCAATTGCGTGACGGCGAGTTGAAGTTCGTGCTGGCGGGCGAGAAGCTCGAAGGCAGCTGGGTTCTGGTCAAAATCAAGAACGATCGCTTCGGCGGCGGCAAGCGCAACAACTGGTTGCTGATCAAGCACAAGGACGAAGGTGCGCACGCTGGCGATGCCGACAAGATTCTATCGCTCGACCGTTCGGTGGCATCGAAACGAACGATGACGCAGATTGCGGCAGGGACAGGACGAGGGCCGGAGCCGTTCATTATGCGCGGAGGCCGGGCGAAGCGACCCGATGCTGTCTGGAATTCGAATGCTTCGTCAGGAGACGACGACCCTGAGCCCGCGGCTCGCAAAAAGCCGCTGAAACGGATGCCGGTGCGCACGATGGCAAAGGCCCGCTCCATGAAGCCTTCATCAAAAAGTACGGGAGCGGATGCGGTGCTCGGCATCGCGATTTCTCGCCCGGACAAAGCGCTTTGGCCGAAGTCCGATGGCGCGGCAGTCACCAAGCTCGATCTCGCGCACTATCTCGAAGCCGTCGGCGACTGGATGCTTCCGCATATCAAGGGTCGACCGTGCTCAGTGGTGCGGGCGCCGGACGGGATCGATGGTGAACAGTTTTTCCAGCGCCATGCCATGCGGGGAATGTCAGCGGAGATCGATCTCGTCCGGATCTCCGGCGATCGGGAGCCCTACATTGAAGTCAATTCCGTCGAGGGCCTGGTTGCCCTCGGCCAGATTGCGGCGCTCGAATTTCATCCGTGGAATTGCGCGCCGTTCGAGCCTGATGTTCCGGGCCGGCTCGTGTTCGATCTCGATCCGGCGCCCGATGTCGCGTTCGGTCGCGTCGTCACCGCCGCCAATGAATTGCGCGAACGGCTGGAAGCAGTCGGGCTCGCCGCCTTCTGCAAGACGACGGGGGGCAAAGGCATTCATGTCGTTGTACCCCTCAGAACGCGCCGCGGCGACGGCGTCGGATGGGACGAGGCGAAGATGTTTTCCGGCGCGCTATGCCAGCAAATGGCCAAAGACAGTCCGAACGATTATCTCATCAAGATGACGAAGAAGCTTCGCACGGGGCGGATCTTTCTCGATTATCTTCGCAACGATCGGATGGCGACCGCCGTCGCGCCGCTTTCGCCGCGAGCGAGGCCCGGGGCGACCGTATCGATGCCGCTGACGTGGGCGCAAGTGAAGCAGGGTCTCGATCCGAAGCGGTTCACGGTCGAGACGGTGCCGGCGCTTCTGAAGAAATCGAAGGCATGGGAGGACTACGATCAATCCGAACGCCCGCTGAAAGCTGCCATCAAGAAGCTTTTGGGAACTTAAAGCGCCGTGAGGGGAATGGGCCAGAGCACGCGCAAGCGGCCGAAACCTCGGCGGGCGGGAGACGGCAAAGCTGTCAGCGCCCCTCGCATGCCGTCAAAAATCGCCGGTGCGGTCAAGGCGGCGATGCCGGACTTCATCGAACCTTGCCTCGCCACGCTCGTCGCAAAACCGCCGACGGGCGATGAATGGGTGCATGAAATCAAATTCGACGGCTATCGAATTCAGGCGCGCATCGACAAAAACGGGGTCCGCCTGTTGACCCGTAATGGGCTCGACTGGACCGATCGCTTTGGCTCCCTTCCTAAAACACTTGCGCAATTTCACGATGGCACGGCCATTATCGACGGCGAAATTGTCGTCGACGATTTATCCGGGCGTTCGAGCTTCACGGCACTCGCCGAAGCGCTGAAAAGCGGCCGCAGCGACAAATTCATCCTGCACTGTTTCGATCTGCTTTATCTTGACGGGTTCAATCTCATCGAGGCGACGCTTCAGGATCGCAAAGCGCAGCTGGAGAAGCTTTTCGCTCGGCGATCGAAGGCCGGACCGATCCGGTACAGCGCGCATTTGGCGGCGGATGGCGCCCGCATGCTGGCCGACGCCTGCAATCTCGGTCTTGAGGGCATCATCTCGAAGCGGATCGATCGGCCTTACCGCTCGGGTCGGCATGAGGACTGGCTCAAATCGAAATGCATACAGGTCGATGAATTCGTCATCATCGGCTATCTCGTTTCGAGCACTGGGGCCAATGCCGTCGGCGCGCTGGTTGTTGGCTACTACGAGAAAAAGCAGTTGATCTATGCCGGTCGCGTCGGCACGGGCTACACGCACCAGATCGCGAGCGACTTGATGCGCAGGCTCAAACCACTGCGGATCGACGCAGCTCCCGTCAGCGCGTCACTGACGAACCTGCAACGCAGGGACGTCGTTTGGGTGAAGCCTGAGCTTGTTGCCCAGATCGAATATCGGGCGTGGACCGCCGATAGGTTGCTGAGACACGCGGCGTTCAAGGGCTTGCGAGAAGACAAGCGCGCACAAGACGTCCGTCGCCCCGTCGTCAAGACGATCAAGGGCTGAATGTCTCAAAATGTTCCGAAGACGATTTTCTGCGTCAGATGCGGCGTCATGATCATCCACATCCAGAGTGCGAACATCGGGTGCATTGGGATCTCCTGAATTTGCAACGCAATCAGGCTACTTCGCTACCCGTGTTCACTCCTCACAACACAGCGACGACGAATTCGCCGGCGCGACGCGATTTAATGTGCGTCAATGTATCACGAATTCAGTGCTTCCCAGACTAAAAAATCAGCGTCCTCGAGTTTTTCGCTTTTGTGCTTTCGACGGTTCACGCTTCGTCGGCTCGCGCTTTTGTGCGGAAGCAGCGGTTTTGGCGCGGCCGCCGGATGATTTCGTTTTCGACTTGCCGGTCGAACGGCGCAACGCCTCCATGAAATCTATGACAGTGCCGCCGGAAGGCTCATCGCTGCCGCCCGCCACTTCGGTCGCGAGACCGCCAGCGACTTTCTCTTTCACCAGGGCACGCAAAGCTTCTGCATAGTGGTTCTTGAATTCCGACGGATCGAATTTCCGCGTCCGCTCGTCGATGAGCTTCTTGGCCATGTCGATCAGCTCGGGGCGAAGCTTGCCGGTGCCGATATCTGAAAAGATTGCGTCGGCGTCGCGGACTTCGCTCGCGTAGCGAAGCGTCTCGATCAGCAGGCCATCGCCGCACGGCTTCATCGCAATAAGGTTCTCGCGACCGCGGATCGTCAGCTGGCCGATGCCATACTTCTTGGTCGCGCGCAGAGCGTCGCGGATGATGCGATAGCCCTCTTCGGCGACGTCGCCGTCCGGCAGCACATAATAGGGATTGTCGAAATAGAGCGGATCGATCGAGCAGGCTTCTACGAATTCGGTCAGTTCGACGGTGTGACGTGTGTTGAGCTTCAGCTTGTCGAGTTCGTCGGGTTCAAGGAGGACATAATTGCCGTCGTCGAGCTCATAGCCCTGGACGATGTCGGATTGCGGCACCACGCGGCCGCCCTCGCCCGCCACCTTTTGATAGCGAATGCGCTGTTTGGTTTTCCGGTCAACTTGATGCAATGCAACCTTGTCTTCGGATGCTGTTGCGCTGACGAGACGGATGGGAATGGTGACGAGCGCAAGCCGCAAATGTCCTTTCCAGAAGGACCGTGCCGTTGCCATGGCTCTACTCCTTGAGAACGCGATACTTAACTAAGCTTAGCACGTCCCGGGCGTCCGGCTAAGAGAGCTTCGGTCATCAACGCGCGTTAATGATGAGGGTTCCTTGAGCGGCTTTTTGGTGCTCGGGTTGCCCCGGCATAAACGGCGCCGTTCAATCCGGACTGATGATTGCGACCCAATCATATCGGTGGGCCAGCTTGCGCCGGTAGGCTTCGGCGTCCTCGCGGGTCGCAAACCTCAATGCCTGGTCTGCATCCGGCGTTTCGGTGTCGTTCTTGCCGAGGTAGAGATCGGGGCGGCCGACGTAGACGACATCGGGCTTCCGTTCGACCAGCATCCACTGCATCGTGCCGCCTCCTCAATTATGTGAGGTCGTCGCGATATAAATGCAGTTCGCGATCGGGCAAAATCAAAAGATATTGCGGCCGAAATGAATGGTGCACATCTTCAGCCTTCGCCGAGGGCATTCGGCCTTGTTTTGTTTCGGCGCTTCGGCCTCGCGCCAGCGCGCGTATATTCGAGACACCCAACGATCAAATCGAGTCCAGCCACACGACGATATGGCGCGGCCTTTGGCTTGATTTTCGTCAATTACGTCATATAGGCGAGTTGTCGTTATTGATATGCACGCCAATCGGAAACAAGTTGGTGATACGAAATTGCGCCGTCACGAGAAATACGAACATCTGATTGCGGCGGCAAAGCAGCTGGAAGCATTGCCGACGGCCGTCGCGCATCCTTGTGACGAGACTTCGCTGCGCGGGGCCGTCGAGGCTGCGGAGGCCGGCCTGATCGTTCCAATTCTGATCGGCCCACAGGATAAGATTGCATCTGTCGCGAAAGAGCACGGACTAAAGATCGACGGCTACGAGATCATCGACGTTCCTCACAGTCATGCCGCCGCCGACAAAGCCGTCGAAATCGTTCGCGCGGGCAAGGCCGAGCTATTGATGAAGGGCAGCCTGCATTCGGACGAGTTGCTCAGCGCTGTCACCGCCCATGACACTGGACTTCGGACGGGACGGCGCATCAGTCACGTCTTCGTCATGGATGTGCCGACGCACGCGCAGACGCTGTTCGTTACCGACGCCGCCGTCAACATCGCGCCCGATCTGATGGAGAAGCGCGACATCGTGCAGAACGCGATCGACCTTTTCGTCGGCCTCGGTCTCGGAACGCCGAAGGTGGCTATTCTTTCCGCTGTCGAAACCGTCACGACCGCCATTCCATCGACGATCGATGCGGCGGCTCTGTGCAAAATGGCCGATCGCGGACAGATTACCGGCGGCGAACTCGATGGTCCGCTTGCTTTCGACAATGCCATCAGCCCGGAGGCCGCACGGATCAAAGGCATCACGTCGCCGGTGGCCGGCCAAGCGCAGATCCTGGTCGTTCCCAATCTCGAGGCGGGCAACATGCTGGCAAAGAACCTGACGTTCATCTCCAACGCCGATGCGGCCGGAATTGTTCTTGGCGCGCGCGTTCCGATCATCTTAACGTCGCGCGCCGACAATGTCCGGACGCGTATGGCTTCCTGTGCCGTCGCCACATTGTTCGCCCATAGCAGGCGGGCCAGCGCACCGATCAGGGCCTGACGATGGCTGAGACGATTCTGGTGGTGAACGGCGGCAGCTCAAGCATCAAATTCGAGCTTTTTGAAATCGACCACGGCGATGCGCTGAAGCGCGTGCTGCGCGGCCAGATCGAGGGCATCGGCACCCACCCCCGTCTGATCGTAAAAGATGCCAACGGCGCTGTCGCCATAGATCAAACGTGGAGCATCGATGAAGTCGGCGAATTGCACGATGCGCTCGACAAGCTCGTAATATTTTTGCTCGACTTCGTTGGCGAGCTACCAATTGCGATCGGCCATAGGGTCGTGCACGGCGGTCCGGACTTCGTGGAGCCGACCGTCGTTACTCCGGAGCTCGTCAAGCGTCTTGAACATTTCATTCCGCTCGCGCCCCTGCACCAACCCAACAATCTCGAGCCGATACGGTTCGTGATGACGCGGCATCCGCATCTGTTGCAGGTCGCATGCTTCGACACGGCATTTCATCGGGGTCACCCGGAGGTCGCGGACCGCTACGCCATCCCTGAAAATCTCTATGTCGAAGGCGTGCGCCGGTACGGATTTCACGGCTTGTCCTACGAATATATCGCACAGCGGCTACGCGATGTTGCCCCCGACATCGCCGACGGCCGAGTTGTCATCGCGCATCTCGGTAACGGCGCGTCGATGTGCGCGCTCTCGGCGGGAAAGAGCATCGACAGCAGCATGGGGTTCACCGCACTCGACGGGCTGCCGATGGGAACGCGTCCAGGTCAGCTCGATCCTGGCATCGTTCTCTATCTGCTCAGCGAAAAAGGCATGGGTGGAAAGGAGATCGAGCATCTCCTTTATCATGACTGTGGCTTGAAGGGTTTGTCCGGCATCAGCAACGATGTCCGCGATCTGCTCACAAGCACAGATCCCAAAGCAAAGTTGGCGCTCGACTATCTCGCGTATCATATCGCCACGGTCGCAGGCATGTTTACGGCGGCGCTTGGCGGAATCGATGCTCTCGTTTTTACCGCGGGCATCGGCGAGAACGCGCCTGCGGTTCGCCAAGCCGTCGCGAACCGTCTTTCGTGGTTCGGCCTCGAACTTTGCGAGAACGCGAATGCAAAAAACGAGATCAGAATTTCGCGTGAAGGATCGCGCGTTTCCTGCTTTGTGATCCCGACAGACGAAGAGCTTATGATCGCCCGGCACACGCTGCGAATACTTCAGAGGCAAGCCGGCGGTGTGATCGAGGAGAAGCAGGCATGATCGATGTCGAATCGCTGAGCTTGCTCAAAGGTAAGAAGGCGCTCGTGACGGGCATCGCCAACGACCAATCGATCGCTTGGGGATGCGCGAAGGCATTCCGCGCGCTCGGAGCCGATATCGCGATCACCTATCTCAATGACAAAGCCAAGCCGTATGTCGAGCCGCTCGCAAAAGAGATCGACGCGGAACTGTTGCTGCCGCTCGATGTCCATCAGGAGGGACAGCTCGACGCGGTTTTCGAAGCAGTCGGCAAGAAATGGGGCAAGCTCGATATTTGCCTTCATTCGATCGCCTATGCGCCCAAGGCCGATCTTCAAGGACGCGTCGTCGATTGCTCCAAAGACGGGTTTCTGCGCGCGATGGAGATTTCGTGCTGGTCGTTCATCAGAATGGCGAAACTCGCCGAGCCTCTGATGACGTCAGGCGGCGCGTTGTTCACGATGACCTATTATGGCTCGCAGATGGTAGTCGAGCACTACAACATCATGGGGCCGGTGAAGGCAGCGCTCGAATCCGCCACCCGCTACATGGCGGCGGAGCTTGGGCCTGCGGGGATTCGCGTGCATGCGATCTCACCGGGGCCGCTCAAGACGCGCGCCGCATCGGGCATATCGGATTTCGACGAGTTGCTGCACAAGGCGCAATTGAAAGCGCCGACGCGGAGCCTGGTATCGATCGAGGACGTCGGGACGGCGGTCGCGTTCCTTGCTATGGATGGCGCCAAACTGATCACAGGCGAGACGCTTTACATCGACGGCGGATATCACATCATCGACTGACGGTGGCAGCGCCGTCAGCGGTTGGGCGAAGCGGATATTGGCGATCCCGGCTGGATTCGAACCAGCGACCCTCTGCTTAGAAGGCAGATGCTCTATCCAACTGAGCTACGGGATCTTGCGGTCCAGTCTATAGCCACAAATGCCGGTTGGATGAAAGCGGCTTGATTTCGGACGTGGAAAAGACGGCAGCCGGCCCATTGGCGCTCCGTCATGCCGTCAGCGGCGATCGGGACGATTTTTCTCGCTGCTGGGCAGCCCGCCAAATGCGATAGATCTTCAAGTAGCGATAGGATGCCTGGATCGCGGCATAGCGCAAGCCCTTGAGGCCGCCCATGCAATGCCGCCGCACGACGTAGTATTTGAAGAAATTCATCGGCAGTTCGGATAGCAGGCGAAGTCGAAGCGAACCGGCTCCGTTCGGGCTGGCGTTATCGACGAGCAGCCACGTCCTCTCGTTCAGTTTTCGCTTCATGTCGGCGAAAGAACGCATCGAGAAATGATGTATCGGCGCCTGCAGACGCCCGACGGCATGGCTGCCGGTGACGACGGAATTGTGAATGCGGGAATGACGGAAGCGCACGAAGCGCCGATTGTACAGGCGAACATACCAGTGATCGCGGGCAAGCGGCCTCGGTTTTGCGCAGCCCGGATACACCATCTTCAGCGGCATACCGTAGGCGACGAAACCGGGTCGTTCGTTCGCGAAGACGGCGAGAATTTCCTGCATCAGTTGTGGCGTGACGACCTCGTCGGCATCGAGGTTGAAGACCCAGTCGTTGCGGCATTGCTCTTCGGCAAAGCGCTTCTGTCCGCCAAAGCCCAGCCAGGGTTGCGTAATGACGCGGGCACCCTCGGCCAGCGCCACGCCAACAGTGTCGTCCGCGCTCTCGCTGTCGACGACGACGACCTCATCGACCCAAGGGCGAACGGCGCGAATGGTACGGGCGATACGATCCGCTTCGTTTTTCGAGATTATGAAACAGGAAACAGGAGCTCGTGCCATTCCGTAAATGCTCGTCGACCTATCTGCACAAAAATAGCCGACCGCTATGCGGACGCAGCTGAACATCCGTCGCATGCGGCAATCTCATCCGATGCGATCAAACAATTCGGCTGCCCAGATCGCATCGCGGCGATTAGGCAGCCGGAATCTCCTTGGAACAGGCCGCTAAGCGCGCTTCACCAATCGCAACAAGAACAACAATATGATCGCGCCAATCGCGGCGGCAATTATCTCTCCAAGAATACCGCCACCTAGCCTAAGACCGAGATACGGAAACAATGATCCGGCGATAAACGCACCGATGATGCCGACGATGATGTCTCCGGGCAACCCGAAGCCGCCGCCACTCATAATTTGTCCGGCCAGCCAGCCGGCCGCAGCTCCGATCAAGAGCCAGATTATCAATGCAGTGGGATCCATTTTTCTCTCTCCCTGTCAGCACGCTCACGACTTCGAAACATTGTTATGATCCGCGTCAAAACGTCCGCTGACAAGTTGGACATCGGCACTTGGTACGAGATCGTCTGATTCTCGAGCGCTGCCAATGCGCTATGCCCGCTCAAATTCTGAGCAGCGCCCGCAGCTTGTTCGGAAATTCTTCCCGCTGCCCGATGCTGTTGGGCAACAGATCAACCGACATAGGCCGGTCTAGGCCAGTCCCTGCTCGACATACACAAGATGAAGCTTTTATGTCGATTACGTTACAGTTCTGTGATGATGGGGACATGGCGTTGCTGACCCGAAACCGCTTGGTGGGGGCGGTCGGCGCGCCCGCTCAGGCACCATGGCGAACAGACTTCCATTCGACGAAAGTCAGAAACACCTGCTGCTGGTGGCAGGGGTTTCGGGGTCTGGAAAATCGACTTTCATCCGCGAACTGCTGCGAGGCAATCTGGGGCCTGAGATCAAGGCCGCGCTGCCATCCAGCGCGCGGCAATGGAACAATGTGCTCGGACGGGAGCGGCCGCGGTGGCGACCGTTCTCTCACGGCGACTGTGATAAGCCGCGCGGCCAGATTCTTCACTTTGAAATCACCGAAGGCTATCGGCGCGAACAACAAACGGGTAGTGCCGGAAAGGGGCTCCTTCCCTATGGCGCGCACGAGTTGCCTGCACTTTTGAAGCGTATCGCCGCGGTCGAAAAAATTCACGTGGTCATCGTGCGTCCTCCGCGCGAGACCATCATTCGACAACTGACAGAGCGGACGGCCGTGCTGCATCTTCCTGTCGCTGTCCGCGCGCTCGCCGCGCGCTTCGCACCGCAAATCCGCGCATTGGAGAAAGCTCTTCCGAACTGGATGACGGCCAACGCCGCAAAGGTGCTAGGGCGCTCATGGGCACATCGTGCGCGCGTTCGTTCCGTGAACGACAGATTGTGCGATCTCTATGCGCAGCCCAATGCCGTCGAAAGGCTCTATCAGCACTGGGAAGCGTCGTTGCAGGCTTTGTGCGCCGACAAGATCGCCGCGCCGTTCGTCTATGTCGAGTTCGCGCGCGCCAGCTTCGGTGCGAAAGCTTTTTGTCTGACCGAGCCGACCTTCGTGCCGCCTGCGCGTCGAGCCTCTGCACCGTCGCACGATTACCCGGCCGCGCCGATTTTCGCCGCGACGACCTGAGCGACTGCACCAGACGACCGTCCGTCATTTTTCCGAAATTATGTCCGGATCAGGCGGACCGCAGCCCGCCGGAACCCGACAGATTGCTCGCTCGGAAGCGCCGGACGGCGAGATAGCCGAGCCCCAGGAAAACCACGAGGTTCAGCCCCTGTGCGCCGATAAACGGCGGCTCAGACTGGGTCGGCGCGACTGCCTGAAGTGCTTGGACTTTCTGGAAAAGCTGAACGATGAGCACGAAGACGTTGAGATAGAGCGCGGTCGACGCCGACACGACATAAATCCATCGCCAGGCGCCGGCCAGATGCCGGCCGTAAAGCGCGAAAAGCGCGATCGCGAGTACGGCGAGCGAGATGATGCCGACGATGTGGGATGGGAGAAGCTTCGTGAACGGAAAGCCGAACCCCGTCACGCTGGTCAATACAGTCGTTGCAAGGAATATGGCCGTCAGCGCGGGCATTTCGGCGTCGGCCACAAACCCCAGAAAAACGATCAGTCCCGTCGCGATGCCGATGAGGCTCAACACGACATGCACCAGCGTGAAGGTATCCATGCCGAAGATCATTTCCCTGTCTCCGCGTTGCCGGGTTGGCCAGATCGATCTTGCTTTCTCCATAGTAGCAAGCGGAACGAATGTATGACAGCGTCTAGATGTCGATCGTCATGGATCGAGACCGCGGGAGTTGCCCGGCATTGGTGGCGCCGGCATCGAAGCTCAATCGCAGGAAAGCGCGACTGGCGTGCCTTTAATCCTGGCATTGCGTTTCCGGTTGGCCTACCACTTGGGCAAGGCGTGAGTGTTCAATTTGCCGTCGTGCCGGCACCAGCTGAAATGCGCGAGGCCGGCCAGTGAGTTAACGTCCCCGCGCGGCTATGGCATGTTCCTTGATCAATGCCCGATGATTGAATTCAAACATGCAGAGCGTGCCCCCGTGAGCCAGGACGACATGCATGGCTACACAGTGGCCTATGAGCGGGAAGAGATTTAGTTTCCCGTTTATGTCGTCGCTTTCGTCGGTGCAGTGCTGGCGACAATCGGTTTCGCGATCGACAACATTCTTTTGGTTGCACTTTCGCTCTTCGCCTTCGGCTTTGCCTACTATAATTTCCCGCTGCTGGAGACAGGCAAGCCGCGCATCGGCGCCGGGCAATATGGCATCTTTGCAGAGGGGCTTGGCATCGTCGCGTGGGGATCGATCAAGGAGATCGAGCTGGCGCCTGTGGAAGTCCGCGGATCGACGAGCAACGAGCTTCGCATCATGCTCGAAGACCCGCTCGATCGTGCGCTGATCGCCGATTGGCGGAAGCGGCCGTTTTACCGCTTTCTGATGCGACTGCCGTGGATCTCCGCGCCAAACAATGTCATCCGAATTCCGCTCGACGTTTTTGACCGGCCGGCAGATGAAATCATGCGTACCTTCAATCGCATGTTGACATTCTTCCGCCGCTGACTTGGACCCGCCCCCTTCCCCTTCGCACAGGCGCTATTGTCGGCGGAGAGTGGTATGCTATGGGGAGGTCGGGGGAATTCAGAGATATGCTTCGAGAAGAAGTCGTCCTCGTCGATAAAGAAGACAATGAGACGGGCGTCGCTGAAAAGCTCGAGGCGCACCGGCAGGGCAGCCTTCACCGCGCCTTTTCCGTGATGGTGTGGGACACTCGTGGGCGGCTGCTTTTGCAACGCCGCCAGATCGATAAGTATCACTCCGGTGGACTGTGGACGAATACGTGCTGCGGTCATCCGAGGCCGGGTGAAACGTCGGTGCAGGCAGCGGCACGGCGCCTCAATGAAGAGATGAATATCATTTGCCCGTTGGCGGCGATCGGGACGTTCACCTATCGGGCGGAACTCGACTCCGACCTGATCGAGCATGAATTCGTGCACGTCTTTCGCGGCATCTATGACGGCATCGTGGCGCCCAATCCGATCGAATGCGACGGCTATAGCTGGTCGAGCCCGGACGTCATCCGCCGACAGATTGCGGCGGTACCGCAAGCCTTCAGTGCCTGGTTTCGCAAGTACGTCGAAGCCGAATGGCCGATCGCGCCGCCCGGCTGAGCCAATAGATCACGGCTGCTGCGCGGCACGGCCGCATGCGATAAGCTTCCCGTCGAGCAAATCTTTGCAGCAGCGCGGAACCTCAGTGCGCGCCCACGCGTCGGGTCATCGAAGCGATTGCTTACGACGAAGCGAACATCATGTCGAAACACGTAGCAAAGACGACGCGGACTTCGCTGCATACCGGCGAAGCAAGCGGCGACCTTTTTGACGACCCGCCGACGCACGAACTGCGCAGTCTGGCTGCGCTCAACGAAGCCATGGCCGCCGAAGGCCCGAAGGTCGAAGGCGGCAAGCGTGCGGTTTTTGGCCAAGGTCCGATCGGGAGCGCTCTCGCCTTCGTCGGCGAGCAGCCGGGTGACCAGGAAGACCTGCAAGGAAGACCGTTCGTCGGGCCGGCCGGGCAACTCTTAGACAGGGCGCTCGCGGAAGCCGGGATCGACCGCGCGGAGTGTTACGTCACCAATGCGGTCAAGCACTTCAAGTTTCAACAGCGCGGAAAGCGTCGCATCCACCAAAAGCCGACTCTGGGTGAAGTGAAGCATTACCGCTGGTGGCTGATGAAAGAGCTTGAGTTCGTCCACCCGCACCTTGTGGTGGCACTCGGCGGAACCGCTGCTTACGCGCTTGCCGGCGCTCCCGTCACCATCGGCAAATCGCGGGGACCTGCCGACTTCGGCGCATTCAAGGGATTCATCACCGTTCATCCCTCCTCGCTTCTGCGCATACGCGAGGACGATGAACGCCAAGCAGCCTTCGCCCACTTCGTGCGCGATCTCAAGGCCGCAAAGACGATTTCCGATAATGTCACTTAGCGCTACTGGCGCGCCGGGTATCTGACTTTGCTTTCGATCGTTTCGGCCTCTTCGATCAATGCTTCGCCCAGTCCCAACGCTTGTTCACGCGTAAGGCCGTAGGCGGGTTCATCCTCAAAGCGGAGCATCACCACCGGCTCGTGGCGGCCATGACCGACTGCGAAACTGTCGGGAATTTTCGTCAAATTCGTCCCGCGTTTGTTATCGGCTTCCGCCAGAAGCAACGCGAGTGCAGCGATCGCATCCCGACCCAGCGAGATCGTCCGGCATTCTCCGGCGGCGTCGCAAAGAGAAATTTCAAGGCGGTTGTTCGACCGATCCCGTTCGGAGCGTGTCAGAATTTCTGCGTTGAATTTTTCGGACATTTGAAATTTCCCGGGCCTAGAGAATCGCAGAGCCATCCTGCCATTCTAAGTGCTCCGGGCAAAAAGAAAGGCCCAAAAGTTGGGCCTTTCCATCGCCGAAGTGGCGTTTTCGTCATCACAGAGAGTTGGACCAGGTGTCGAGTTCGCGCTTGGCCTGATCCTTGGCGTATCCGTAGCGCTTCTGGAGAATGCCTTCGAGCTGTTCACGATTACCGTTCACCTGCGCAAGGTCATCGTCGGTCAATTGACCCCATTTTTCTTTGACCTTGCCGCTGAACTGCTTCCAGTTACCCTCGATACGATCCCAATTCATGACATAACCTCCTTGTGTTGTGCCGGTTGAAACGTCGGCCGCCCAAGAGAGGTTCCGATCGACCCGGATTTTTGAGAAGTTTCCGTCGAAAAGCCAAGGCTCGCCGGGAACCAAACCCGCGGGTCCGGCGTCATTCCGATGCTGCGGTTGCGGATTTCGAACGCCGCGGTTGCGGATTTTTTTTCAATCGAGGCCGCGGACGCGAAATTTTTCTTTGGAGCGTAACGCGATGACGGCGGGCGGGAGTGAAGTATCCGCTAATTGCAGGCGCGGAAAATCGCCGTCGTCCCTAAGGCGGTATGTCCCGCGGAGGGGCCTTCGTCAAATTTTCAACGGCCTTTTAAGACGACTGGATGCCATTTTCGGCAAGCCGCAAAGCTCTATCGGCACGGGTTCGGAGAATGTGATGAAAGCCAGTGAGTATCTGGAAGCCTGCCACGAAAACGCGATCGACGCCTATACGGTCGAGGACGCCATTTTCTGGCACAACGAGATCATCAGCGAATTATCGGTCGAACTCAATTTAATCGGGGCGACGCGCTGGCCGCAAACGGTCAAAGAAAATATGGCGGCTGCGTTGCAAGAGCGGAGAAGTCAGCATGCGGCGGCAGTGACCCGACTGGCCGCGATCCTCGAGAGGAACGAGCGGTTGAGCTGGAGCCCGTAATGGCTGCCGCCTCCCGCTCGCACTCATGCGAAAGCTATTGGTTGCGCTCTTTTTTTGCGACCTTCGCCTCGCGCTTCTTCAAATTTTCCAGCTTGCGCTGACGGGCGATGATCCGGCGGCGGCGATTGTCCGACATCGTTGGCATCGGTTGTCTCCTCATATCTAAAACAGCGTCCCCTGCCGGACTTCAACCGGACCCGGGATGAGGTGCGCTTCCTAACAGGCGATATGCCGTTCGTCACCGAATACTTAACGCGATCGGCGGAGAGGCCCAGATTAAGCGGAAATAAAGCAACTTAGATCAAATAATTTGAAGTATTTGTCGCGTATTCTAAATGCGCTTTATGATCGCTTGAACACAGGAAGACGCGCGAAATGGCCCAGTTGGCTCAAGTCACCCATCCTCCGCACGACGACTGGGTGACGGAATTCAAGGAACGCGCGGTACCGCGTCTGCGGACACTGTTTACCGCCGAACGAGACTTCACCGTGCTGCCGGACATCATTGCCGAGCCGCTGCGGCGGTTGTCGCTCGCCGAAAAAAACGCCGACAGATCGTAGTTTCAAAAGAAGAACACCCTGGCCGGGGGAAGCCAGGGTGCGCGGGATTAACCACGGCTGAGGGAATACACCCGGGGGAAGGTGTGAACCGTGGTGCTGGTAATACGCTCTGGTCCGAGCACTCGTTCCTGCGACATTCGGTTCGCTGCGAGAATTTATTCCGGTCTCATTGGGAAGCGGAACGGAGCGATTGCCTCAAAGCGAGGCCAACTCTGTCACAATCGCCGCCCTCTGAAACAGCGGCAGCCTGAGAAGGCGGCTGCCCTCAACTTCGGCCATTTTCTTTAATTGCAGCCGCTTGTCCTCCAGGAACGTCAGGCCGAAGTCTGGATTATGGGTGACGATGGCGGTGCCGTTGTCGATGATGTCGGCGAGCTTGATGAGCTTGGCATGCCAAGGGGCACGCGAAAGCCGCCACGCGGATTGCGTGGCGCAGGCTTCTTTGCTGCCTTGTTCGGAATCCGTCAGCCAAAAGACGAGTTCGGCAACCGACGGGCCGAATTTCTCGATCAACTCATCGACAGTGGTGGCGGTTTTCTCCAGCGTATCGTGCAGGAAGGCGGCCGCGACAACGTCGGGCGATTTGTAGCCGTGGTCTTTCAGGATCGCGACGACGCCGTCGAGATGCTGGATGTAAGGCATACCGTCGTGAGTGCGCACCTGGCCATTATGTTTGGCCAGGGCGAAATCTCTGACATCCTGGATCGTGGTTGCTACCGTCATCGGATGTTCGACTGCTCCGCAATTACAACGCAGCGTGAGAGAATGCGCACTTTTTAGACGCGCAAGAGTACAAAGCAGTTTCCGAGGCGTGACGATCTGCCGTACGCGGAAAACAGGAACCAAGCCCGCGGATTTGCGGACACAGATATTCTTAGCCGGCAAAGAGCCGCGTGTTGACCAATGCGGGCGGCGGCGAATTTAAATAGCGGTGGATCATGGGGATATGCGGCTCGATCGCCTCGCGGCCGCTGGTGATCATTTCGTCAGCACGGTGAAAATCAAGGACTCCGATATCAGCCAGATCCGGTGCAACTAGCAAATCCGGAGGGTCACCCATCAAGCGCGCCCGCGAGATCCGGTCGTGAAAAATACTGAACGAGTTGAGAATGACCGACGTTATCCCCGGAGCCCCATCGCTTCGTCCAAAGAGCTGGCGATGGAGAAGCTGAAGCGCCCCTCGCCCATTCCAACGCGTGATCGGCGCTTCGTCGAGAGTTGCTTCTTCGATGAGTTCTTCTTCGTCATCGCCGATTGAAATTCCGCCCCGGCCGAACTCGGTCGTCAAATTGACGGCAACGACGACGCGCGCACCTAGTGCACGGCAAACCGAAACGGGAATCGGATTGACGAGGCAGCCGTCGACGAGCCAGCGCCCGTTGAGGCTGACCGGCTTCACGATGCCCGGGATCGCAGAAGACGCGCGAACCGCGTCGGTGACATAGCCGCGGCGAAGCCAGACCTCCTGGCCTGTGGACAGATCGGTGGCGATGGCCGCAAACCGCGTCGGAAGATCTTCCATCTTCACGCCTTGCAGGTGATCCTCGAAGCGGTCGAACAAGCGCTGTCCGGCGATAAGGCCGGAGCCCGAGACGCTCAGATCAAGAAAACTGAAGACGCGCCGTCGCGTCAATTCGCGAGCAAAACCTTCAAGGAGATCCAATCGTCCGGAGGCGTAATGTCCTCCGACGATTGCACCGATCGAGGTGCCAACGACAATTTCGGGTTCCAATCCGGCGTCCGCCAATCCGCGCAGGATGCCGATATGCGCCCAACCGCGCGCCGCGCCTCCACCCAGGGCCAATGCGAATTTCTGCTTCGGCATCGATGCGAACTCCCGGCATTCCTCCCAAGCGACTCAGAGCAAAACGCTCTAAGTAATATTTAGTTCGATCACGGGAATTCGCAAATCGATTTGGCGATCATCGCAAACGGACTAGGCTGGACGGTTGGTATGCAGTGCGCATTTGCAAATGCTAACGCTAGTGCAACGCAGTACCCTGGGGTCGACGGCTCGGAGATCAGAGCGCGAGGGTGCCTTCCCGTTCGGTCCAATAGAGGTCTGCCAGACGATCGAGAATGTCGTTGGGAAGAGGCGCCCTTGGCAGATCGGACTGCAGATAGCTGCGTGCAGGAATAAGCGGTCCATCCGCGCTTGAGACGCGTGCGTTGCCGAGGTCGATCAGCTTGTGCGCATCGGCATCAGGCCGTCTCTCCGGGTAAAGCCGCAAAGTATCCCACACGCCGGATTCCCATGCGCGTGCCATCGCCATAGACCAAATCCAAACTGCCATTGCGGGATGCATCTTTGTTCTCCTTGAGCAACACGATGCAAACGCGCCTGGAAACAGTTCAGTTTCGCCTGCGACTTTATCTCCGGAAGATTTATTAGGATTTACTGCGCTGAGCTGGAGATTGCGTCCGACTTCCTTCGCCGAGCAAATTCCTTCTGCAACTGCTCCATCTCCTCGTCCGTGCAGTTCTCCAAGTCGATGAGCATATTGCGTGCGCTCTCTGTGCTGCGTATCAGCTCATCGAGCTTCAGTTGTATGGCTTTCCCATCCCTGTTCTGGCTGTGCTGAATGAGGAAGACGGCGAGGAAGGTCACCAACGTCGTTCCGGTGTTGACCACGAGCTGCCAAGAGTCCGAATAGTGAAACAGCGGACCCGTCGCAGCCCAAATGATGACCGACAAAGTGGCGACGACAAATGCCGATGCCGAGCCGATTACGAGTGCTGACTTTCCAGCGAAATCGGAAAACCAACACAGTATCCTTTTTTGCCAAGGCTGCCGACAACCGGACGAGTCATCGGAAGCTGTGACGTGCCGGGTGTCCATCATTCTACGAGCCATGTCCGCCGCTAGCGCTGGAATAGCGATTTTCATACAGCAACGCGGCAACAACGCACTTACCATGCGCGTTGTTCCCGAGTGCTGTCGTAGCTGATTTGCGGCGATAAGGGAGGCTCGGGCCGGATCACGCGCCGGTGGCGTCTTTCACGCACTTCTTCGTGAAGCTGGTTTCCGCGGCGCCATGGAGCTTCTTATCCTTGGCATCTGCCGAGCATTTCGTTTTCGCGTCTCTTTCGCATTTCGTCATGAAGCTCTTCAACGCCGCGCCGGCAAGCTTCTTGTCTTTGGCCGTGGCATCGCAAGTGGCGGTATCTGCAAACGCGACGCCGCAGAGAGAAACGCTCATCAAAGCCGCAAGAATAATTCTCATCACTTCCTCCATCATGACCTGCTCGACGGCGCGTGTCCGCTTCGTCGGCAGACGGATGATATGCCGCGCTCGTGGCGAGGCATCGTCAATCCGCGGGCAACGAGCTTACTTAAATGTAAAGTTGGATGGGTAACGCCACCACGTAGCCAGAAGTTGCGCGTTTAGAGTAAAGCCTTGCCGGGCGGTTCGGGTTTGCATCAAATTGCTTGGTGAGACGGTTCAATGACACAGTCCGTGCGGCTCCTGATCCTGGTGCTTCTCGCGACGTTCCTCATCTCGCAGCCGAACGCTCGAGCCGATCCAGCGCCCCCATCGCTTCGCGTCGCGACGCGCGTCGTCGCGCCTCTTGTACAAAAGACGAATGGCCAGCTGACCGGCTTCAGCATCGATCTTTGGAATGCGGTCGCAGCGCGGCTCGGCGCGAAGACGACATTCATCGAAATGGGCGACGTTAACAGTCTGCTCAATTCCGTTCGCACGGGCCAAGCGGACCTCGGCATTTCAGCGATCTCGATCACGGCCGAGCGCGATAAAATCTTCGACTTTTCGCAACCGATGCTCAGTGCCGGCTTGCAGATCCTGGTGCGGGGAAAATCCGATCAAGGTGCGCCCAATCCGCTGCAAGGGTTCATGCGCCTCATTCTGTCGCCGATGATCCTGGTGTGGTTGGGAATTGCGGCCATTTTGATTGTGGTGCCCGCGCACATCGTATGGCTACTGGAACGTCGCCAATCCGGCGGGATCATTCCCGATCCGCGCTATTTTCCAGGAATATTTCATGCGCTGTGGTGGGCGGCCGGAACGCTTGCAACGCAGGCGGATCAAATGCCGCGCCAATGGCTGGCGCGCGCCGTCGCCATTCTCTGGATGTTCACCGGCGTGATCTTCGTTGCCTATTATACGGCGCAGCTGACGGCTGCACTGACCGTGGCGCAAATCCAAGGAGATATTAACGGCCCCGATGATTTGCCCGGCAAGCGTGTTGCGACGACACGAGGAAGCACGGCTGCAGCGTTTCTTAAAGAGCAGCATGCCCGCGTGGAAGAAGACGCCTCGATCGAGCAAGCCTATCAGGCGCTCTTGAACGGAACGGTGGACGCGGTCGTGTTCGACGCGCCTGTACTTTTATATTTCGCCGAACACGACGGCAAAGGCCGCGTGCAAATCGCCGGCACGGTTTTTAAGAAAGAGGACTACGGGATCGTGTTTGCGGAGGGCAATCCGCTGCGCAAGCGCGTCGATGAAGCGCTGCTGGAGTTGCGCGAGGACGGAACGTACGAGCGGCTCTATCAGAAATGGTTCGGCGCGAGCTGATCCCTGCCCATCCGCGAAGAGGTTCTATTTCGGCTGGATGCTTTGATCGCCACCCGGCTCACCCGGCGGAATGATCACCGGCATTTTATCTCCGGTCTTGGCGGGCGGCTGCTTTCGAATTTCGGGATCGACACCCGGCCGCGGTTTCAATACGCCTTCGTTCTCGTCAAGCTTTTTGCTCAACGGCTCCGTTGCTTGATTTTTGGCATTGCCATCAGTTTTTTGCCCGGCGTCGTCGGCAATTGCGGGCGAAGCAACACTGGCAACGGCAACGATCGCGGATGCGCAGAAAGCGATTTTGGTGTCGCGCCGCATTTGCATTCCTTCCGTTGAGCCAACGGTCGAGGAACGACAGCGGCGAGCAGGCGGTTCCATCTGCGCAGCGCAGGCGGAACAGAACAATCTGCCGCAAGTCTTATGGCGACCGTGCGTCGGTTCGCTGGCGGCCATTCGATTTTTTCATCAGACTGTTGAGCTGGCCAAACAGCATCGGCCCTTCGATCTGATCGTCCATATAGCCTTCCTCGCGCAGCTTCCTCCGAATATCGGCGACCGTCGCGCAACGGCCCGAATTCGCGAGTTCAAATGCACGCTCCAATTGTGAGACGCGACTATCCACGGTAATGCTCCCTAGGTTTCACGTTTCAAACTGGCCTCTTTCCACGGACAGCGTCATCTGTGCCCGCGCGACACCGTGCCGACGTGCGGGACCATTTTTCCTCTCGCCTTACTATCGGCTTCGCCGTTATCTGCGGTCGCTGGACAGCCTGAATCCGGCCTTCCAGCGGCTTGTCGGCCAAGCACACAATGGTTCGAGGTGCATTCGGGTTCCGGCTTAATCTGGATTTGTTCAACATGAGCCACCATAAGCAGCCTCCGCAGACGATGCGGATATTGATCGCCTGCAGCCCCGCGTACCGTAACAGGCGTGCGATCATGGAAGCGCTCGGGTCGATCTTCATCGATACGATCGAGCTCAATCGCGAATATTATTACTTCGAATGCCCGGCGATGGACGAGATCTTCGATGACGGCGCGTTCAACCGGGAAATTTTTCACGCGCTCGCGCCAGACGCGCACGCAAACCTGGACGATGTCTGGGAGCTGAAGTTCACTTATGTCGTCGTCGGCGGAGATGACGAGTTCGCGGCAAAGTTTCTCTCAGAGCTCGGCGGCGGAGATGCTTCGCTTGTGCGGCTTGCCTGATAAACCCGATTGGCTGAAATCGGCCGGGCGTAATATCGGCGCCCGGCCTTGCCGCATCTGCTTCAGTTCAGCGGCTGATATGTCCGCAGATCGTTTTCGGCGATCAAGCCTTTGACGGCGATGATCGCGCCGGATAGCCGGTTTCGGGTCGGGTAGCGCGCCGGCGGCTCCGACGTGAAGACCGAAGGTATATTCCGCATGGCCAATGAGCGGCAGAAGCTTACGGTGAGCGGATCCTGTGAATAAGGGAGCACGACGGCATCGATGGTTTTCGCTTCGAGCAGCCGTTCCGCGAATGCGAGACTTTCGACGACATGCGCCTTCGCGCCCGCAGCAATGAATGATTGCCGTAACCCGAACGCAGCTTCGCCATTCGGATCGACGATGAGAATAGAAAGATCTTTGAGTGACGTCATAGTGGGTACCTTGCGGCGCGATACGGTCGCGCTTTCCGCTTGGAGCGAGGTCTTTCTGACCAAGCAGTCCCAGGATGACAGCAACGCATCGGGGCAACGTAGCTGACCGAAATTTCCAAAAGCCCCGGTGGCGAGAGCGTACGCAGCTGGACGGAGTTCATGCAAGCGGTAGTTCGCGAGTTGGGTGCACAATCGTCGTTGCATCGCACATTTCAAAGCATTCAAAAATTCCCGAAAAATTGCGGCTAAATCGATGCCGGTGCGAGAATAGAAGCGACCAATCCGTGCTTCATGCAGAGATAGACCAGCTCGATATCGGATTGCACCGCGAGCTTCGATTTGATGGTGTAGTGATGATTAGCAATCGTCTTCGGACTGAGATTGAAGGCCTGCGCGATCTCGTCGGTCGACTTGGCATCGATGATCATTCGCAGGATTTCGAATTCCCGCGGAGTAAGCGCATCGATCGGGGATACCTCATCCATCAGGCGGCTGGCCGCGATGATGCGATTGATCTCATCGCACAATGCCGTCTTGCCGGCATCGATCGTACGAATGGCGCTGATCAGAACGTCGGGAGAACTGCTCTTGGTGATGTAGCCGCGCGCGCCCGCTCGAAACGTCTGCTGGGCGTAAGTTGCATCGGCGTGCATCGTGAACATCAGGATGCGCGCGTTTGGGTCGAGCTGCCTGATCTGACGGACAAGATCGATGCCCCCGCGCCCGGGCATTGAAATGTCGGCGATCACGACATCGGGAAGCGTCGCTTTGAAAGCGGCGTACGCCGATTGCGCGTCTCCGGCCTCTGCAACAACCTCGATGCCGTCATGCTTATCGATGAGGCGGCGATAACCCTCGCGGACGATGGCGTGATCATCGACCAGCAGGACGCGGATCTTTCTCACGCGGCACCTCCGCTGGGTTGTGAAGGAAATACGACGTGGAGGCCAAAGCCACCACCTTGGAGAGGACCCGCATTGAACGATCCGCTCAACGCAAGGACACGCTCGCGCATCCCGATTAGGCCCGATCCGGGGAACGGCTTGAGCTTGGCACTGGGTGCCGAGCCGATGCCATCGTCGGTAATTGCCAGTTCAACTTTCCTGCCGTCGGCACCGAGGAGCTGGTTGAGCGTTACCCTGACATGCTGCGCATTGGCGTGCCTGGCGGCGTTGTTAAGTGCTTCCTGGATGATCCGATAGACGTGCGCCCGAGTCTCGGAATTGAGCTCCTCGATATCGCCATCGGCCTCGATCGTGTAGCGCGTGCGGCCTTCGCAATCCTTGTTGTGACCGGCGACAAGGCCTTCGAGACTTGGAAGCAGGCCGAGATCGTCGATTTCCTGCGGACGAAGATATGTCAGAGTCCGCCGAAGCGAAGCCATTAGACTCGACGCCATGGCTTCGAGTTCTTTCGCCTCACCTGCGAGCCCGGTCGCATCCTGCTGCGCCGCAATTCGGAGGCAAGCCGCGAGCGCGCTCAGCGCGCTCAGCTTCTGCGCAATCTCGTCGTGCAACTCGCGGGCGATATGCCTTCGCTCCTGCTCCTGCGCGTCGACCAGCCGTCGCGCAAGCTCGGCGCGCTCGGAGGATGCGCGTTTCAAATCGGCGACAAGCGCATTGAAGACTTCACTGATGCGATTGATCTCGGCAACGCGAAATGAGGGCAGGCGCACGCCGAGATCCCCTTTGGCAAGGCGATCGATACCTTGCAGGATCTCTGTCGTCGGGCGCAGCGCATGATCTATGATGTAGTACGTGACGATGCAGAGCAGCGCGACGAGAAGAATCGCAAATCCAGAGGCAGGCGCTATGGTTTGCCACGTTGCACCCGCGATTGCCGCGGGAGTGAAGCTCGCGACGACGCTCCCCTCCCCTGTGCCGCGATATGATACCGGCTCCGATACGGTTGCATCGCCGGGAAAGAGAAACGTGTAGGCGTCGATGAACCAGGAAGGCGTCGGATTGACGACAGCATCGATGCCCTCGCAGCTCGACCGCGATACCGAGCCATCGCGCGCAAGCAATTGAACGCACTGACCGGGTTGCAGGGCGTAGCTTGTTACGAGGTCCCAATCGGGAAATCGTTTAGGAAGATCGAGCATCGTGTCGATACGCAGCAGCTGCAGATTGAGCTGACGGCTGACGGATTGCGCCAATTCCGCGTTTTGATGGTTCGCTGTTCTTGAAACGCTGCAGACAGCGATGAAGCCTCCGACAAGAGCGCACGCCGTCGCGACCAGGGTGATCCTGCGCACAAGCAGCCACTTCAAACTCATTGCAATCTCCCACATGAGGGACGCCTGGGTATCGTCAAATTATCGGGACGCCAGCGCAGTGTGAAGCGCTGCCGCGCTTCGTCAGGCAATTTGCCCGGCTTCCTCGGGCGTAACGCCGTTGTTCGCAACTCAAGGTTCACTGATGTTCGTGGACACGGCATGCCGCCGCGCGGCACCGCAATCAAATCCAAAAAACGGAGGAAGAAGCGTGACTGGATGCAAATTCGACGAGAGCAACATTGCCTGGCGGCAGCTCGAGGGCTTCGACGATCTTTGGTTCTATGTCTACAACGTCGATCGCAAGAACGGCATTGTCGACGCGATCTTCAAGTTCGCCGCGAATTCGCGGATAGCGCTTCATCAGCACAAGGTGCCGTACATCACACTTGTGCTGCAAGGCGAGCTCCGATTTTACCGGCCCAACGGCGAGCAAAAGGAAGTGCGCCCGGTCGGCAGCTATGTGGTCGGGGTCGCGAATGGCGATCCGCATATCGAAGGCGGCGGTGACGAAGATGTGATCGTCTTCTTCAGTTTCCGCAATTCTGAAGATGTTCTGTTTGTTTTTCTCGACGAGCAATTGAAGCCCGTACTGCCATTCAGCATCGGCGATTTCGAAGAGCAGCTCAAAGCGCAAGGGCCGGCGAAATGGCAGAAGGCAGCATGAACGCTTGCGGACGCCGGAAACCCGGCGTTCGCTTTGCCGTATCGGGTGCCCGATGACTGCTGTCTTGCGGTTTGACGGCGGAATGCTATGGGTCGCGTCCCAGCATCCGCCCAAAGCCGAAGCGCAGCATGACAAAATCATCCAAGTATACACCGCCGAAGATCTGGACGTGGAATGCGCCGAGCGGCGGACGATTCGCCAATATCAATCGTCCGATTGCAGGCGCGACGCATGACAAGGAGCTGCCGGTCGGCAAGCATCCGCTTCAGCTTTACTCGCTTGCGACTCCCAATGGGCAGAAGGTCACGATCATGCTCGAAGAGCTACTCGCGCTCGGCCACGCGGGAGCGGAGTACGACGCGTGGCTGATCCGCATCGACAAAGGCGACCAGTTCGGAAGCGGTTTCGTCGATGTCAATCCGAACTCGAAAATTCCGGCGCTGATGGATCGCAGCGGGCCCATGCCGAGGCGCGTATTCGAATCCGGTTCCATTCTGCTTTATCTGGCCGAAAAGTTCGGCGCGTTTCTGCCGGACGATGCCGATCAGCGAACGGAAGCACTGAACTGGCTGTTTTGGCAAATGGGCAGCGCGCCCTATCTCGGCGGCGGGTTCGGCCACTTTTATGCATACGCGCCGACCAAAATCGAATATGCGATCAACCGGTTCGCGATGGAGAGCAAACGGCAACTCGATGTTCTCGACCGCCATCTCGCGACCCATGACTTCATGGCGGGCGACGACTATTCCATCGCCGATATTGCGATCTGGCCATGGTACGGCAATCTCGTCAGGGGCGAGCTTTACGGCGCCGCCGAGTTCCTACAGGTGCAGGACTATAAGCACGTCGTCCGTTGGGCGGAAATCATCGCCGAACGCCCGGCGGTGAAACGCGGCCAAATGGTCAACAGGGTTTCCGGACCTCCGGCTCTACAGCTTCATGAGCGCCACGACGCCAGCGATTTCGAAACGAAGACGCAAGACAGGATCAAGGCGTGATGTTTGGACGAGGTCTTTAGCAGCCGCGGCTCGCCATGCAGCGGCCATAGCCCGGCTCGTCGACGCCCCATTGCCCGAAGCAGCTGTGCTTCACATCGCGACAGTGCAGTTCATAGGTGCTGCGCGGTGGGATGCCTGAGTTGTCGCCATTGTAGATAGCTGACCACGGCACATCGACGAAGACGCCGGCGTCGGGACCTCCGCCGCCATGATCGCCACGATGGCGGTCGCTCATTCCGTCTGCGGCAGCAAGACCGGCAAACATGGTGCAAGCAACGGCGGCGCCCAACAGTGCCTTCATGAAAACTCTCCGAGTCGCGGCGTGTTTTCATTCAGCTTGCGCGATGAAACTTGCGGCGAGGTGTCTTTGGGCTGGAATTTCGCGCGTCGGTTATCGGCGGCGGAAAAGGCGTTCCAAAAGGACACAACGACGGCCGGCCCAGGGCTTTTTCTGGCTCTGAACATAAAACCCGGGCTTCGGCAGCAGCCACCGCGACGTTCGCGACCGAGCGGATCGAAAGATTAAAGGGCGCGGAACTGTCGTCCAGTATCCGGGATTATGACCCAATGACAAATCGTGACCCGCTCAATCACAGGCAAAGCAAGCCGCATCCGATGCTGGAAGAAGACCCGCATTGGATCGAGATCTTCCGAGAACGCGTGTCCGAGAGGCTCAAGCAGGTCTTTCAGGAAGACATGGATTGGAGCACATCGCTGCCGATCCTGGAATGTCTGAACCGTCTGCATGAGGCAGAGGCGGCCCGTAGTGGGCCCGAAGAGCCGGACGATTGATTGGTTGAAACGCGGCGATCCATCGGGGAACAAAGGTTCAACGAAGGGCGTTGGCATTCAAAATACCCACCAATCGAGAGGACCTGAAAATGGCGCGAACGGGAGCGACGGAAGACATAAAGTCAGCGTCGTATGACGTGACCGATAAAGCGGTCGAGGCCGGCAGTCGGGCGATTGATAGCTTGGAACGGTCCGCAGCCAATCTCCAGGAGGCCGGCGAGCGGCTTGCCGCGCGCGGGTCGGAACTCGGCGATAATATGCAGAAAGTCGCAAGGAATTTCTCGACGGCGCTCGACAAATCGGTGACCGAACAACCGCTGACGACGCTCGGCATGGCGGTCGCAGCGGGCTTTGTCCTCGGCGCAATTTGGAAAGCGTAAGCCGAACAGCGGGAGAAAATCAGTGTTCGCCAGCCTGTTTGCGAGAGCTGAAGCCAGCGTCGACAATGCTATCGGCGACCTCGGCGCACGCGTGTTGATCGCAATTCCGTTCATCGTTGCTGTGGGCTTCGCGGCCGCCAGCCTTTCGATGGCGGTCAATCGGAGTTATGGGCCCGAGATCGGCAATCTGATCGTTGCTGCTGCGTTCCTGGTGCTTGGTTTGATCATCGCAATCTTCGTCCAGTTGCGAAAAGCGAATTCCCCGCAGATCGAAGCAGCGGCCGGCCAGCCCGGTGAAGAGGCGGCGCCGGCGCAATCGATCTTCGACAATGAGCAGTTGATGGGTATCGTTTCGACAGCGGCGCCGATACTCCTGCCGGCTCTGTTTCGAACCGCGACGAAGAATTGGCCGCTGATCCTCGCCGTCGCGGCGGGATTGTATGTCTTCAGTTTTTCCGAAAATGCGAGCGATCCGAACAATCCGCAAATGCAGCCGCCACAAGCGTAATGGAGGAGACACTGTGACATCCTTCGACGAAAATGCTCTGGAAAATGCTCTGAATGAGCGTGATGGCAACGACAGCACGCTTTTGAGCCGGCCAGCGGTGGCGCTGCTGGCGGCCGGAGCGATCGGCTTCGCGGTCGGTGCAGTGGTGTGGCGATACCGGCGTACACATCCGGAAAAATTCGCGTCGATCGATCGAGCCGTCGAGTTGGCGCGATCCGGCGCCGCCGATAGCTTTCAAAAGTTGCAGAGGCGGTTGCGGAATGAGGGGTATTCGCCGGGTCAAATCGAGCGACGTGCGAAGAAATATCTGTCGCAGATGATGCAGTCGGCACAGCGGAGCCGATGAATTGATTACCGGTCGCGGTCGGTAACACCCGCTCCCAAAAAGAACACCCCGACGAGCGAGGGCTGCTGCCGGGGTGTGGAATCTCTCCAAAATTTGCCAATGATGGGGAGATGAGCTTTACGTTCGCCCCTCAAATGATTCGCAGCAACCCCGTGTCAAGCTGTTATCAACAGCCGAAGCACGCGCCTCGCCCCAGCGGTCCGGTCATCAACTGATCATGCCGATCACCGCCCCGCTCATTAAAGTCGCGAGCGTGCCTGACAGGATTGAGCGCGTTCCAAGCGCCATGATGTCGTGCTTGCGTCCGGGCGCCATCGCCGTCATGCCGCCGACAAGAATGCCGAGGCTGCCGAAATTGGCGAAACCGCACAGGGCGTACGTCATGATGAGACGCGAACGCGGGCTTAGAGCGTCGGGCGGGAGGTGCGAGAAGTTCAGGTAGGCGACGAATTCGTTGAGGACTGTCTTCGTTCCCATCAGGAGCGAAGCCGTTCCGAGTTCTCCCCACGGGATGCCGATCAGCCAAAGCAGGGGCGTGAAGATATAGGCGAAGATCCTCTGCAGCGTGAGCGCTTCTCCTCCAATCGGAAGCTGGCCAAGTGCGAGATTGACCAGAGTGACAAGCGCCACCAGAACGATAAGCATCGCGATAATCGTCGCAACGATGCCAATACCGTCGATCGTTCCGCGCACAATGGCTTCCATGGCGCTTTGGGGCGGATCGGCAATTGAAAGCTCACCCGCCTCGTCGGGATCGGGAACAAACGGCACCATCACGGCAGCGATCGCTAATGCCGCCGGTGTGCTGATGATCGAGGCGATCAGTATCTGCCCGAGGGCGTCGGGAATGACGGAGCCGAGCAACGCCGCGTAGATCACCATCATCGTGCCGGCAATGCCGGCCATGCCGCAACTCATCAGCGCGAAGAGCTCGCCGCGCGACATGGTCGTCAAATAGGGGCGGACCAGTAGCGGCGCTTCGACCATACCGACGAAGATATGCACGGCTCCGCCTAGCGCGAGAGCGCCGCCGATCCCCAGGGTGCGCCGAAGCGCAAACGCGAGCGCTGCCACGATGCGCTGAAGGATGCCCCAATAAAGCAGCAGCGATGCAATCGCACTGATGACAAGAACGAGCGGAAAGGCTCGGAACGCCAGAATGAAGCTCGCCTGGAGATTAGCTTCCACAAATGGCACGGGACCACCGCCGAGATAGCCGAAGACTAGGCCGGTCCCTGCATCCGTCGCCTGCTGGAGAGCAGTGACGCCGTCGTTCAGCAGGAGGAATATCTTCGTCGCTGGGGGAAATTTGGTGAAAAGCACAGCAAGGGAGATTTGCAGCGCCACTCCGGCGATCACGACGCGGAACGGGATTCGCCAGCGATCCTCACTGAAGATCCAGGCGATAAGAAGCAGTCCGGCAATCCCAGCGATGCCATGCAAAATGTCCATTCGGCAAATCCCCCAATCGGCCGGCGCGACATCAAGACTATATGCATACTGAGAGGTTTTGGCCGCGCATCTCGTCTCACCGTGACGCCAGGGAGATCGCTGCATAGCAAACGCTCGTCTCGGCTCACCTGCCCGTCAGCGGCGCTTCCAGATGAAGATCGAGGTCGCGGCGAAATTCCAGACGACACCAACGAAAATGCCGGCAATGGCCGACAGCCACCACGTGAAGGACCGCTGGAACAAAACGTTGGCGATGCCGACGTTGGCGATGGCCCCGAACGAACAGACCGCAAAGAAGCTCAATAGTCCTTTCAGGATGGGCCAAGTGCCTTTGAGCCTCTTGTCCCGATACGTCAGGATGTTGTTGAGGAAGAAGTTGAACGTCATTGCGGCGACGGTCGCCAGACTCTGGCTGTAGACGAATGGCTCGCCAAGAAAGTGCAAAACCGTCAGCACCGACATGTGTACGAAGACGCCGAGGCCGCCGACCAGCGAGAACATGATGAACCGGACGGGGATCCACCGGCCGACCAATTTATCCAGGATGAGATTGATGTATTCGAGGGCGATGACGGAATTGAGCTTGCTCTCGCCGTGCTCGCGAATGCCGAACGTGTAGGGCAATTCCTTCAGGCGCGGTGGCGTCGGCGATGAGGCCATGATGTCGAGCAATATCTTGAAGCCCTGGCCCGACAGCTGCCGCACGGCGCCGTCGAACGTCGTACGGCGGATCATGAAGAAGCCGCTCATCGGATCGGTGCACTGGGCGTCCGTGATGAGACCCGACAGATACGTTGCGATGCGGCTCATGCGAACGCGGCTGGCGTCCCATTCGCCGGTGCTGCCACCCTGCAGATAGCGCGATCCAACAACGAGGTCGGCCTTGTCGGACTGCAGTTCTGCGAGCATGGCGGGCAGGAGACGCTCATCATGTTGCAGATCGCCGTCCATGACAGCGACGAATGGCGCGGACGTGCTGAGAATTCCCTCGACGACCGCGGAAGACAGACCTCGTCTGCCGATCCGGCGCAGCGAGCGAATGAAAGGATATTTCCGGCAAAGCCCGTGGAGCACTTGCTCGGTGCCGTCCGTCGAGTCATCGTCGACAAATACGATTTCCCAATTCTGATCCGGAAAAACGGCCCTTATCTTGTCAACCAACAAGGGCACGTTGGCGACTTCGTTGAACGTGGGAACGACGATCGAAAGCGCAGGAACGGCGACGGCATCTAATGCGGGCACCTTCCCCGCCAGTTCAGCTTCAATCGTCACGGCCACCGCACCTGATTTCGTTATCCACTCTCGACATCAAGGCAGTTCGTATAGAACCACCGCAACGTGGCAAGGAAGCTAACGGCGAAACATCCGCCCAAGGGTTGCAAATACGTCACGAATGCCACGCTCGGGACCGCGGCAGCATATCCAATTTGCTGATATATATAGGTTTTATGTCCATAATGGTACCTACGGCGTATTTGTAACCATTGCACCGAGAAATCCCGGAAACAGGTTTCCGCGTCATCGGTCGACCGCGGCTTGGCGCCAGCGTGCAACGAATTCGTTAAGCTCATTCTCGGCTAAGTCCGAGACGACCGTGTAGTCGAAATCGCGACCGTGCCAGCGGATGACTGAATAGCCATCCTTCGTTGCCGCCAGAGAGGGGTCCGACGTCGCTCTTTGATCGGAACGGGGTATCGCGACAACGCTGATAACGTGGGCTCGGCGATGATAAACGATCACCGGCACCGGCTTGCCGTCGATGATCTCTACGCGGCCGCCCGCCAGAGGGAAGCCGTCGCCCGACAGATCGATGACCTGAGGCGACAGCGCGAGCTTGCTATCGAACCACGGCTTCACGGTATGCCGGTCGCTTGAGGCGACATCGAAAGGCGCCGCTGCGAGGAGCGCGCGCTGATGATCGGCGACGATGCCGGCGATCTCATTCGCTTCCGGGTTCGGGCGCAGCAGTCCGTACATGCCGCCCACGCTGACAGCAGCGGCGAGCACGGCCGCAGCAGCCATCTGGCGCCAATCATTCCATCGTGGAACGCGCGGGGGCAGCGGTATGACATTGTTCTCTGTAGAGGCGGCTAAAGGTACGTCTGCGATCGCGGCGATGCGCTTGCGAAAATCATCGGAAGCGCGTTCAGCTTGCAAATGCCCGGCCAACGTCTTTCGTAATTGCGCAAGGCGGTCGTGCTCGGCACGAAGCGCCGGATCGTTCGCCAGGCGCCTCTCGATATCCAGTACCGATGCCGCGTCCAGCTCGTTGTCGAGATAGGCATTAAGCAGGAGCAGCGATTCTTCTCGCGATGACCAGGACGGAGGCTTGTTCATGCGGCGCCCGCCTTTCCTTTGCCCGCCATGCCGATGCGCTGAATAAGCATGTTTCTGGCGCGTGCCAGGCGCGACATGACGGTTCCGATCGGGATCGAGAGAACCTTTGAGATGTCCTGGTAGCTGAGGCCTTCGATTTCTCTCAGCACCAGCACCTCGCGATACGACAGGGGGAGCGCCGCAATCGCGAGGTGCAAATGTTCGGCATCGGTTTTGTCTATCAGCATGGCTTCCGGCGAGGTTTGCGTCGCGACCATCTCCAGGCCCGCTTGCTCGAACAAGCTTTCATCGTCGGTCGTGATAACCGCCTTCGGCCGATTTTTGGCAATCCAAGTGAAAGCCGTATTCCGAACGATGGCGAGCAACCAGGCGCGTGCGTCCGTATTCCTTACAGCCGCGATCGCAGCGAAGGCGCGCACACAGGCGTCCTGGACGACGTCCTCGGCGTCGGTCGCATTGCCTGTCAGCCAGCGCGCCAACGACAACGCGTCGTCGACGTGCGGAAGGACTGCTTCGTTGAACCGTTGCCGGTCGTCCATTGGGCCTCGGGCTTGGAGCGTATGTTGCGATACATACGCGGCGGCGTGCTACTTCGCTCGTTCTTTCAAATATTCGATAACGTCGGCCCTGTCCTGGGCTGCGTCGAGATGAAAAAACATCTTCGATCCCGGCACGAGCTTTTGCGGATCGGTGAGCCATTTGTCGAGGGTATCTTCGTTCCAGGTGACGCCGGAGGCCTTGAGGGCGGCCGAATAGCTGTAATCGGGAACCGATCCTGCCTTTCGACCAAACACACCGCGATGTTTCGGACCGACGTCGTTACTGTCGAGCGAATGGCAATCCTGACAGCTTTGGTAGAGTTCTTCGCCATGGGCGGCACTCGCGGCGGCGCGCGCATTAGGGGCTGCACAGACCATAGCAGCCGCCAGCGCAGCCAGGAGCTTAGTAGTGCGTCGCATATCGGGTTCCTAGGTTTTTTCCGCCAACGACGTATCGTTGATGGCGAGCGGGGAAGAATTTCTTTTGAAAGTAACGCTCGTCAGCCCGAGCATGCTGCGGAGCTTCTCCACCGGAACGACCATCGGGCCCGGAGAGGGCGCCGCGCCTGGCGCCGGTTGCGGGAATGCCGTCGAGCGGGCGGTGTGGAACGTGACGTTGCCTTCGACCTTCTGCATCAGCTGATGAATATGGCCGTTAAGAACGGTGACTGAACCGAAGCGCTTCAGATAGCCGAGCGCGACCGCAGCGTCGTCGGTGCCCCATCCCCAATTCGGGTAGACCGACCACAGCGGAATATGTGCGAAGACGACGATCGGCGTCGATGATTTCAGCGGGCGGAGGTCGTCCTCAAGCCATTCGAGCTGTTCAGGGCCGAGGAAGCCCAACCCGAATTTCTTGAGGTTGACGACATTGTTCAGGCCGATGAAGTGCACGCCACTGTGATCGAAGCTGTACCAGCCGCCGCCTTTCGTGCCTTGGCCGTAACGCTCGAGATACGCCTTCTGCGTCGCTTCGTCGGTGATGTCGTGCTCGCCAGGGACGTAATGGGTTTTGATGCGCGTCGAGCCTATGATCTGGTTGGCATCGTCGAATTCGGCGGGCTTGGCGCTATGCGTGATATCGCCGGTGTGAAGGAGGAAAGCGGGCTTTGCCGGCAGAGCGTCGATGCGGCCGACAGCTTCCTTCAAGGTATCGATTGCATGCGGATTTGCAGGCTTATTGAAGCCGACGTGACTGTCTGAAATCTGCAAAAATGTGAATCCGCTTTTTGCCGCTTCGGCGGCCTCGGCCTTATCGAGCAGCGACAGCGATTTGGGCACGCCGCCGGTGACTGTCCAAAGCACGCCCGTTCCCGCCCAGATCATGCATTCGAGCGCGTGACGACGGTTGATGCCGTCGTCGTCTCTATTGTCCGTCATGGAAATATCCCTTTGTCAGGCTCCGCAAAAATTGGCGGATCGAAAGGGAAGACTCAGTCGGGCGGCGATTTATTCCGCCGGGTCGAAAAAAAATTATGCGCCTGCTCGAGGGCGCCGAAAATGTTGAGACGGTATACCGAATGCTTTATTTTTGGGCGAAAGCTTTTTCGATGACGAAGCTTCCCGGGTCGCTGGTATTGCCTTCGATAAAGCCGCGTTTTTCCAGCATGGTCGACAGATCGCGAAGCATTTCGGTACTGCCGCAGATCATCAACCGATCTTCGTTCGGATCGAGTTCGGGAAGTTCGAGCGCGTGCCGCAAGGTGCCGCTTTCGATGGCCGCCGTGATGCGACCCTGGTGGTGAAACGGCTCGCGCGTCACGGTCGGGTAATAGAGCAGCTGGTCCCGGACAGACTCGCCCAGAAACTCATCTTTCGGCAACTCCTCGGTGATGTAATCGCGGTAGGCGAGTTCGGCGGCGTGGCGCACGCCATGCACCAAGACAATCTTGTCGAACTGCTCGTAGGTGAACGGATCGCGGATAATCGACAGGAACGGCGCAAGGCCGGTGCCGGTGGCCAGAAGATAGAGCCGTTTGCCGGGGAGCAAATAATCGAGCACCAAGGTGCCGGTCGGTTTCTTTCCCAAGATGATGCGCTCGCCCGGAGCAATGGACTTGAGGCGCGATGTGAGCGGGCCGCCCTCGACCTTGATGCTGAGAAACTCAAGGTGGTCGGCGTGATTGGCGCTGGCGATGCTGTAAGCGCGCATCAGGGGTCGCTCGCCGACCATCAGCCCGAGCATCGTGAATTGCCCGTTGTTGAAGCGAAACGCGGCGTCGCGCGTCGTCGTAAAGCTGAACAGCCGCTCGGTCCAATGGCGAACGCTCAGCACTGTTTCCTGATGCGGTGCGGCCAATTTCAATCCTTTGCTTCCGAGATCTGCTCCGACCAAGCCGATGTATCCCCGGCGCGACTTGCGTAGCGGAACGCCTTGACGAAATCCGGCATCGCAATCTCTGCGCCAACGCGCGGATCGGCTACCGGCGGCTTTTGACTAAGCTCGAGTGCGACCATGCCCGCCCAGCGGTCGGATGCGAGATCGGGTTCCTCATCCCCAGGGAGTGCATCATTCACCTTGGCGGCCACTTCGTCCAGTTTCAGCTTGATGACCTTGGTGGCTTTCCACTCCTGTTCGCTCGGGAGTCGCGCGTAATCCCATAGTCCCGGTGCGAGCCTATCGGTGAAAACGGAAAGCACGTGCCGTTTCTCCTCCTCGCTGGTCACGGACGCCTCCCCAAATGCCATCACGGAGCGGTAGAGCACATTGTGGTTCATTGCCGCCCTGGCAAACACGATGCCGTCGATGTGCGTGACGCTGAAGCAGACCGGAATATTTTTCTCTTGTGCTTTCAACATGCGGCTGGCCGAAGACCCGTGCCAGTAAACATGATCATCGATTCGCCAATGGCTCGTCGGGGTAACATATGGCGCGCCGTCGAAGACATATCCGATCTGGCAGATGATACCGGCATCGATGATGGCGTTGATGCTGTCGCGATCGTACTTGGCGAGCCAATGGTAGCGACGCAGTCTGGTGCGGTCGGAGGGGGCGAGATCGGTCGGTTGCTCCATTTCGATGTCCGTCTTTGGGGCTGATGATGACGGAGGGATAGCGCACCAGTGGCCTGCGCTATTCATCCACTTACGGAACATCAGCCAGACCACTTGCACGGTAATGGTCTGGGGCGCGATAGCGAATGAGGCAGATCAAAAGCCTTAGTGCTTTCGGATGTTTTTTATGACGCGCATCAGACGAACAACGGCCGCGTAGCTTTCTTGCGGCGTGAGCGCGGCAAATCCCAAAACGAAGCCCGGCGTTCCGCCGCGCCTGATGAAAAGCTCACCGAGAGACGGGAGCAGAATGCCCTGCTGTTCCGCTTTTCTCCTTACCTCGGTCTCGAGGCCGCCGTCGTAGAGATGCCACGTCGCCTGAAATCCGCCGGCGGGAATCTGCAGTGAACCGAAAGGCGCCAGGTGCCGATCGACGGCTTCGACGAACGCGTCGCGGCGCGCTTTGAAGAGTTGGCGCATGCGGCGGATATGGGCGGTGAACTCACCCGTTGCCATGAATTCCGCCAGTATGGCCTGATTGAGGATTGCGGAGTGGCCGTCGACAAGAGTGCGCATAGCGACCAGGGGCGGCACGAGTTCTTTCGGTGCGACCAAATACGCGAGCCGAATGGCGGGAAACATCGTCTTCGTGAACGTGCCGAGATAGAAAACGTTTCCCGATGTATCCAATCCCTGGATGCACGAAATGGGCGCGCCGTCGTAGCGATACTCGCTGTCGTAATCATCCTCGATGATGAAGCTGCGATTGGCCTTGGCCCAATCGATAAGCGCCACACGCCGTTCGAGGCTTAGCGTCGCCGTCGTCGGGTATTGATGCGAGGGCGTGACGTAGGCGCCGCGCGGGGCTGGCGAGCGGCGGATCAAATGGTCCACCAGCATACCGTTATGATCGACATCGATCGGGAGCGCCGTTGCGCCCGAGACGGCAAGGGCCGAGCGAATGCCCGGATAACCGGGATCCTCGACCGCTAGCTGATCGCCTGGATCGAGCATCATCGTCGTTATCAGAAGCAACGCTTCTTGGGAGCTCGTGAGAACGACGACGTTTTCGGGGCTGCACCTCACGCCGCGATAGGCGCCGAGATAGCGGCTTATCTCTTCGCGGAGTTGCTCGAGACCCTGCGGATCGCAATACGTCAGCGCATTCGTGCCAAGACGTTTCGATACGCGCGAAGCGGTCTGCCTCCAAAGGTCGAGGGGGAATGAGCGCACGTCGGGATACGCGGCATGAAATGCTATCGGCACCGGATCGTGGACGCCGCCGGAGCGAAAGATCTTCTTGCCTCGTTCGGACAATCGAAGACTGCGCGATTTTCCACCTGGGGATGATTTGAAGGTCGCCAACTGCGCGCCGGTCTCGGAGACGAAGGTGCCGCTTCCCTGCTGCCGGATGATGTATCCTTCGGCTTCGAGATGCTGATATGCGAACTCGACGGTTTCGCGCGCTACGGCCAATTCCTTGGCGAGAAGCCGCGACGACGGCAGCCGGTCGAAGGCCTTGAGGCTGCCGTTGCCAAGCTGCCGCCGGATCGCATTTTGAATTCGAATGCCGATCGGCAGCTCATAGCGCTGCTGGTCTTGCAGCAACGCAACGAGCGTTCCGGTGAACTGGCTGCGCATTTTGAAGTGGTCCGGAGAAATATAGCCAAATGGCGGGATCAGCGATCCAATTACAAGCCGGCACTTTATGATGCGACGTGTTTCTACTCAATGTATTTTGCGATTCTAGACCGAATGCGCCCCGCGACCACCAAGCTGCCCTCGACGATGCCGCGACTTGCAATGATCCTGAAAAGACCTCGGCTCGATTTTAATTATTCCTGTTTTTCTTAAAGTGCCCCGGACGTCACCTTCAGCGTAGCATTGTCTCCGCTGATAAGGCCGCCCGGATAGAAGTTCGGAACATCGGCCTTGACCGTTACTGGTGCCGGGAGAGACGAGACCGCATTGTCAAGCCACCCTTTGGCGGGCGGCATCGTGGCAACAATCGAGAATTCCAGCTTGGATGATGGTTGGATCAGCGCGCTCTCGTTGGAATAGGCTCTGTAGAACAAGACAGTGCCGCTGAACGCATTACGACCGGAAACAGAGATCGGCGCAAACGGAACTTTGGGCCGCTTCATTCGCGCGGCAACGTCGTCCCGGCTGCCGAAGTATTGCGCGTCCGCCAGATAAGCGCTGTTGAAACGCTCGACTTTGTCGCTTCCGGGAGTTTTCGCCTGAAGCTGCAGCGAAAGCACGGTTCCGTCGCGCGCCCCACTATTGGCAATCGTAATCGAAACGGCCAGGACCTCGAATGGTCCGTAGGGGTCGCGGGTGTATTGGACGTTTTCGGATACGTAGAGATCTATTTGCGGCTGCTTCAGGGTCGATTCCCATAAGGATACGATTGACGCGATTAACGCCAATCCGGATATTGTCGACGCGAACCAGTTGCGCGTGTTCATGACGTCCCCATGTGCGATGTCGAAGGGTTCGCTGATCGGCTTCGGCGAATTTGAAGATTTCAACTTGCACCCCGTTCTTCAAAGCTAGTGCTTTCCTTCGAAATTGCGGGAAGAGTTAGTCCAAGGGCTGATTGAATTATGGTCGAAGCAGCAGTTTGCGGCCGCTCCGCAGTGAAGAGATTCTGCTGCAATCATCTTTGCACGTTCATTTGCGAATTCATTGACCATATCGGCCGCGATCTGCATCGCAGCATTGGATTTGTTTGACTGCGGTGCAAAAAAGCTTAGAAGCATTTATTGAGAAGCGGGCGGTTAATACGCGTTACCAGTTGTCTGGTTATGCCAATTCATCTTTTAATTCATTCGGCAGAAGTTTCCCGGTGCCCGGAGTCGCCAGGCACGCTAAATTGTTTTCTTCCCCCAATCGCGACGACAACCGCCAACCTTCATTTGATCTGGAACAACGCAAACAGCGGCGCGGTTCCGATGAGTAATTCAATTTGTGACAAGCAGACTTGGATGCCGACCTAGTGTCGAGGCGAGCGGCAACGAGCAACAGAGGTTGTGTAGAATTATGAAGATCGTCTTTAAAACCTGCATTGCGCTTCTGCTCCTTATGGCTTCCTTGTCGAGCGTCTCCCATGCCGACGAGCAGAAATTCACGAAGCAGCAGCTCGACCAGATGCTTGCTCCAATTGCCCTTTATCCCGACGATCTTCTTTCCAACGTGCTGATGGCTTCGACCTATCCGCTCGATGTCGTCGAAGCGGCGAGATGGCGAAAAGATTCCGCGAATGCCGGACTGACGGGCGATGCGCTTGTGGACGCGCTCAAGGCGAAATCTTGGGACCCAAGCATCAAGGCGCTCGTCCAATTTCCCGACGTCCTGAACATGATGAGCACCCAGCTGGACTGGACCCAGACCCTTGGTGACGCTTTCCTTGCCCAGCAGGATGACGTCATGAATGAAGTGCAGTTCTTGCGGCAGAAAGCTGACTCGAGCGGCCATCTCAGAAACAATTCGCAGCAGACCGTCACGCAGGACGATGGCGCGTATGTCATTCGCCCGGCTGATCCCGATACAGTCTATGTTCCCGTTTATGAACCCTCGGTGGTGTACGGTCCGTGGTGGTATCCGGATTATCCGCCTTACTATTGGGGCTACCCCGGCGCCGTCTTCACCGATGGCTTCTTCTGGGGAGCCGCCGGCATCGCGATCGCCGGTGGCATCTGGGGCTGGAACAATTGGGACTGGCACCACCACCGTATCGATATCAACGCCAACCGCTGGAACCGGATCGATGGCGACCGCCGCCGGATGAACAACAACTTCTGGAGACACGACGCGCGTCACCGCGGCAACATTCCGCGCGGCGCCAAGCACCTTGACCGCGCCGATATCGAGCGCCGACTGCAGCGCACCGACCACAAGTCGCTCAACAACAACTTCAATCACGGCGAGCAATTGCGTCGCAATGGTCGCGAATTCAATAAGGCCAGAGGCGGCAAAGCGAGATCAGGCCAGGTTCGCCGCGGACCGAGCGGAAAGAATTTCGCGAAGCCCAACCGTCCGCATAATTTCCGTGCACGCCCTCACGCCAACCGGTCGGCGGTTCGGGCTCATCGCGGCGGCGGAGGCGGCAGACGCGGTCGACGGAGATAGGCAGGCTCAGAACGAGACTCGACGTTCCTTGATCGTGAGAAGTTCTTTGAGATCTTCGATGAGATTCGCGGCAATAGCCGGAGGACGCCCAGGGTGGGATGGATTCTTTCGCCTTACCTGGAGCCGCCGTTTATTCCCAATCGTTGGCCTCATGAACGTCTCACTCCGATGGCTTCGGTCAAAAAGGTCCTTTTTTGTGCGGCGTTGTTGCAGAATGGTTAGCGCGCTCTAAGCTGGGAGATAGGCGCTTCTCGACAACCGAGAAGCAGCGCCGCAGCGACGAGCAAAAAGGACCCCTTTTGATATGTTTTCCACGCATTCTCGCAAGGTGCTTTGCGCTCATCGGCGCTGGCGGGCACGGCTGCGCTTTGCTGCATGTTGATTGGCTACGCTCGGGTTTCGACCGACGAACAGAATTTGGATTTGGAGCTCGATGCGCTTCAGCAGGCAGGTTGCAGTCGTATCTTTTGTGACCGTGGTTTTTCCGGAGAACTAAGGGGCGCCCGCCCCTCGATGACGCGATCCACACGCTTCAGTCGTGTGACACCCTTATAACCTGGAAACTTGATCGGCTTGGCCGAAGTCTGTCGCATCTAAGTTCCCTGGTCACGGATCTTCAAAGCGTCGGGGTCGCCTTAAGGTCCATCTCCAATACGATAGATACATCCACTGCTGGAGGCAGACTTCAGTTTCACATGCTGGGAGCGCTGGCTGAATTCGAGCGCGCGCTGATCAGCGAGAGAACGAAAGCGGGGATGGCCGCTGCGCGAATGAGAGGTGTAGCTCTTGGACGCCCATCCAAGCTCATTGAGGCGGAAATCAAAGATATCAGTGGCGACAATGCCCCAGTGCCTTCTCGGCGATCGCAAAGCGACTTGACGTATCCACCTGCACGGTCAGACGCGCGATATCAAACCGTCGAAAGGTCTGTGCGTGAAGCGGCTGTAATTCGATCCCACATCGACTTTCACGGCACTCAAAATGACTGCAAGGTCCCAGAAGCTGACATCTGCTGCTCAGCTGCAGCAAAGCCTTTTTGCCGGGGCGGACATGTCTGCTGTCGGAGGTTCGGCGGACGCTTCAGCGTGAGCGCCAACGAGCGCTCGCGACCCAAAGCGGGCTTGCAGCATCGCGGCTGCCTCCGGCCCGCTAACTCAAGCGGGCCGGTAGTTTTAGTTAAAGATTAGTTCGACCCTCTGCTGGCAGCCTCCATGCTCGCCATGACGTTATCGAGGTTGAAGCTTGCGGGCTTCTGACGAACCGGAAACTCGCTGAAGCTCGTCAGCCATTGGGCAGCAAGCCCCTGCATGGGAACCTGAACGAAGACGTGCTCGGCCAGCCATTTATCGTATTCGATGGACTCATCGCCACGCTCGAATGGATCGGAGCGCACATTGAAGAGTTTCGGCACCCGCAAGTCCGTGAACTGGCCTTGCCAGACGCCAAGCCCTTTGTGGTTTTGCTCGAGGAACACGCACTTCCATTCCTTGAAGCGGATTGCGACGAGCTGACCGTCGTCATTCCAATAAATGAATTCCTTGCGCGGTGGATCTTTCGCTTCGCCCTTGAAGAAGGGGATGAGGTTGTAGCCGTCGAGGTGAACCTTGAAGGTCTTGTCGCCAATCTGCGCGCCCTTGAGACATTGGGCTACGATATCGGGATTCCCGCCTGCTGCCGCAAAGGTCGGGATCAGATCGTAGTGCGAAAACATTTCATTGTAGACCGTGCCGGGCTGAATGGTGCCCGGCCAGCGTATCAGCATCGGAACGCGATATCCGCCTTCCCAGTTTGTCGCTTTCTCGCCGCGGAACGGCGTGCTGCCGCCGTCCGGCCACGACATAACCTCCGCACCGTTATCGGTGGTGAAGATAACGAGAGTATTGTCGGCAATGCCGAGATCATCGAGTTTCTTGAGTAACTGACCGATATAGCCATCGAGTTCCACCATGCCATCCGGATAGATCCCGAAACCAGTCTTGCCTTGCGACGCAGCTTTCAGGTGTGTCCAGATGTGCATACGCGTGGAGTTGAAGTAGCAAAACCACGGCATGCCGGCTTTGTGGTTGCGATCGATGAAATCGAGCGCGGCCGTAAGGAACTCCTCGTCGACGGTTTCCATGCGCTTGGTATCGAGTGGTCCGGTGTTCTCGATGACCTGTTTGCCGACGCGGCCATAGCTCGGGTCGTCTGTCGGATCATCCTTGGCGCTCGCCTTGCATTTCAAGACGCCGCGCGGTCCGAACTTCGCACGAAAGCGTGGGTCCTTAGGATAATCCGGATTCTCGGGCTCCTCCTCAGCATTGAGGTGATAAAGGTTGCCGAAGAACTCGTCGAACCCATGCGCGGTTGGCAGGAATTCGTTACGGTCGCCGAGATGATTCTTGCCGAATTGGCCTGTCGCATAGCCGAGCGGCTTCAGCGCTTCGGCGACGCTCATATCTTCGGCGTGCAGGCCGACTGTCGCGCCGGGCAAGCCGACCTTTGTCAGACCGGTGCGTATCGGCGATTGCCCCGTGATGAAGGCTGCGCGCCCTGCCGTGCAACTTTGCTCGCCGTACCAGTCGGTAAAGACCGCGCCTTCCTTGCCGATCCGGTCGATGTTGGGCGTTCGATAACCCATGATGCCCATATTGTAAGCGCTGACATTGAACCAGCCGATATCGTCAGCCATGATCATTAGGATGTTCGGTTTGGCAGCGGAGCTCGGAGATGTCGTCGATGGCTTTGCATCTTCCGCCCGAGCGGTCGAGGCGTTCGTGGCCGCTAACGTGAGCAGCGATGCGCCTGTCATGAGAATGCTTCTGCGATCGGGATTTGCGGATGTCGTTTTGACGTCGTCTGCTTCTCTGATCATGGCATTGACCTCACGTTCGACGAATGGTGATCATTCGCGATGAAACGAAGCGGCCTGCCCGTCTAGCGCGCGCACTGTCGGAGTGGATCCGATGGAAGTCAAAAACATTTGTCGCTGCGCTGCGCAAGATATGAGGATGGTAAAGATCGCGTACGCTAAATGGCTGCTCTTGGCCCATAGCGCCAATAGCCCGAGGTCGGCTTTCTGACCACCGCGACTTCGAGCCATTAAACCGGGCCGGTCGTTGGTCGGTCCCAGAAGCGGCGGTAGCGCCGACAACGGTTGTGCTGGTGGTTGCCGCTCATACAAACGTCTGCTTACGCATCCTGAGCGGCAATCAACGGGAGATTCGAGATAGCCGCGGATAACCCCAAGCGCACATGTCCCGGGGACCGGTTCCAAGCCGGAGATCCGCAGCCGAGCTATTCCAGCCTCAACAGAACTGCTCGATCCATTACAAGACGGGATTTTATGTGCCCATTGCCTCGCGCAACTATGGCACTTACGGCGTCTGCGGGGACCACGATCCATGCGGGTTTGGCAATCGTCGGGATTGCATTCTGATCAATGGTCGTCGTCCGATGCGCAAAGTATGCAAGTTCATTCAGAGCCGTATCCCAACCTATCCGGTAGACTGGAGCTTGCGCGCGAGCGACAAGCTCGCTTATTTGTGCGCCGTCGACCTTCGAATGATTGTACGCGGGCGTGAGCAGCCCATCAGAAGCGGAGTGGATTGCCGCGTACCCGAGCAAACCGAGGGTTATCGATATCGCGCCGGCAACGAGAGTAGGCCACCGCTCTAACAATGCGTCGTATGCGATACCTGCAAGAACACACAGCGGCAGCACCATCGGCAAAATATAGCGGGGATTGATCTCGGCGGGCCAAAACAGAATGACGAATGTGCACGTGAGCGCATAGCAGCCCAGAGCCATGATGAAATGCCGAGGCACTCTTTTCCCGATGGATTTGGCACCTGTCAGCAAGAGGGGGACGACAAGCAACGTCGCGGGAATGGATTCGAAAAAGAAATCGATGGCATTGGCAAATGGATGCGGTTCGGTAAACCCGTTGGGCGAAAGCCGCGTGTATCGCAACCATTCGCCTTGGTCGCCTGGGACGAATACGTTAGCGTACCACAAACCTATCGGGACCGCGGCCAAAAGGCTGGCTAGAAAAAGACCCGGAAGTTGCCACCACGTCGATGTCAAAGCCGCGAAGGCGACGATGCCAAGCGCGAAGTAGGCTACCGGCTGAGGCCCCTTTAACAGCGCGGCTATTGCCAGCAAGCAGCCGATGCCGAACCAGCGGCCAACAGAAATTCGTCCGGTGGTATAAGAATTCCACCAAGTCAGGAACGTCGCGAACAGTATGACTGCGAGGGGCAGATCGGCGACCGCTGTCACGTAATATCGGATCACCACGGGCGATGACAAAAATGCCAACGCGCCGAACATTGCCGCGCCGGCACTGGCCACGCGCCGCAAGGCGTTCCGGATGAGAAAAGCGCCTGCGAGAAGGGAAAGAATTATTGGAAGTCGTGCGACGAACGGACTGACATGGCCAAATGGCATGCTCATCGCCGCTATGATCCAGGATAAAAGGGTCGGACGTTCTATCCAGCGCAGATTATATAGATGAGGTGTCAGCCAATTGCCGTCGTCCAATGCGCTTTGGGCTATCGTTACTGTCAGACCTTCAACATAGTGATAGCCATGACAAAGCGCTGGTGGCACCGACACCAAAAGCCACACACCAATGATCAGCAAAGGTGAGAAATCTCGGCGGGCGATCGCATCCCATAGTTGGATGCCCCGTTCCGCGAACCGTTGAAGGGCCGAGACTCGCCACCTTTTGTGGAAGTAGACACCAATTATTTCATTCGTCATTGGATGTTTTCTTGCTCGTCAACGAGAATGCCCGGAGGCTCGATCGTCGACGTGAAGTGATTTCGATCGAAGGCGGAATGGTGCCGAATTTCATACCATTATGTATGCGTCGCGCTTTCGGAGCCGCTTGGATGCGCCAAAGCAATGACGTGATGCTCGGGAAAAACGTTTGTATGAAGACCTATCGTATAGGCCTGTTGCAGGTGGAGCTTGGCTAAACAGCCTAGCCTACAAAAGGGTGATCATTTTGCCGCAAAGCCACCTCCAAACGCGCGAAAGCTCAAGAGGTCAATGACTGAAGACGGCAAATAAATGGTATGAATACGAAAGAATTTGCGCGGGCTCTTCGCGCCTTCGCCGAGCTCGCGGATTTCGAGAGATCACATGAAATCCATGGTTTTGCGGACTTCATCGAGCAAGGCGGCAATGAGACGATTTTTTCGCGACTGAAGCGGCTGAGCCCTTCGCACAGCTATCCTCGCCGGCTCAAAGACGGTTTGGAAGCAATCGAGACAGGCCTTAAATCGACAGGCGCGACGAAACAGGCAAACGTGTTTCGCGACTTTCAAAAACTATTTGCGGGACGTCCCGGCGCGACTTTGACAAAATTCATTGACGAGATTTCGGTATCGACGCAATTGCCGGATCTCGGCGCTCCACGTTTCAAGCGGGCGAATCTCGATCTCGCGAGAGACGTATCTCACAGGCTCACCGAGCCATGCCTCGATATCAGATCGTTTCAACAGATCATGGAAAAGCTTCGTTCACCAGCGGAGATCGATACGGCTACGCTCACGTTGATCGCGAACCTCGTTCTCGGAAACCGATGCGTGTACCGGGATCGCAAAATGGCGATTGGCGCCATAGAAAGACATTTTCGGGGTCGGTTGTTTCGCTCGATGGAGACCTGCAATGAAAGCGGATAATTCATCCAAGAGTTCGCACACCCTCTGAGAAGAAAGTTTTTCTATGCCGGAAATGTCGCCGTGGCTCGTATCGGCAATTTTGTCTGCCGTCTTCGCGGCGCTTACCGCGATCTTCGCAAAGATCGGTGTGCAGGGCATCGATTCCACTGCGGCGACATTCGTCCGCACCTTGGTCATCGCGGTCACTCTTTTCGGTATCGTAACGGCACGGCACTCGATGCCGCCGCTGAATAGCATTTCGGTAAAAACCTACTTTTTCCTAGTACTGTCCGCGCTCGCGACCGGCGCATCATGGATCTGCTATTTCCACGCTTTGCAGCTTGGCGATGCGGCCAAGGTGGCGCCGATCGATAAGTTTAGCGTTATTCTCGTCGCCATTATGGGAGCGACGTTCTTGGGAGAGCGGCTCTCATGGGTAAATTGGGCGGGCGTCGTTCTGACCTCGATCGGCCTGCTCATGGTAGCGATGCGTTGATCAATTTTCCCCGGAGAAGCGGCCAGTGAAGGGCGTACGCTTGACTCACATCGAACCGATTTTTTCTAAAGTCGCTCAGGTCACGATTTTTTTCTGGATGATGAAAATCCTGGCGACGACGCTCGGCGAAACCACCGGCGATTTCATTTCTATGACTCTCGGTCTTGGATATTATGCCGGACTTGCGATCACGTTCTCAATTCTCGCGCTGGTGCTTTGGGCTCAGGTCACGACCAAAGCGTATCATCCGCTGTTGTTCTGGACGTCGATCATCGCGACGACAACGGCGGGCACGGAAATCTCGGACTTTATGGATCGCTCGCTCGGGCTCGGATATTTCGCTGGTTCCATCATTCTTGCGGCGGGATTGATTCTCGTCCTCGCCGTCTGGCATTATCGCGAGGGCAATCTTCGCGTCTATCCGATCGTTCGCCGCGATGCAGAAGTCATGTTTTGGGCAGCAGTCTTGTTGTCTAATAGTCTCGGAACCGCCTTCGGCGATTATCTAGTCGGCGATGCTGGCTTGAGCTTCGTCCAGGGTGCGTTGGTAACGGCGGGAATCATCGGCGTCGTTGCGGTTCTTCACTATCTGACGCGAATCGACGACGTCGTTTTGTTTTGGATCGCCTTCGTCTTCACCCGGCCATTCGGTGCGACGTTTGGAGACTTTTTGACGAAGCCGATCACCGATGGCGGACTGAATTTGCCTCGTGAGTACGCGTCGATGATGACGTTGGGACTTCTCCTGGCGGTTCTATACGTCTCGATACGCTGGACGGAGCAAAAACCTCCAGTGCGTTCCAGTTGATGTGATAACCGGAGCGTTCGCGGTCCATCGCGTTGGCCGTTAGTCCTCAGCCGAATGACCGCCGAACCTGACCTCGGCAATGAGGCCTGGATTGTTATCGGCGAGTGTTACGGTTGCGTCGTGGAGCGCAGCGATCGCCGCAACCAAGCTCAAACCGAGCCCACTTCCACGCGTTGTCCGGCTTTTCTCCAGGCGATAGAGACGCCTGAAAACCTTTTCGCGCTCTTCGGTGGGGATGCCGGGGCCCGTGTCTTTGACCCGAACGATCGGGTGTTTGAGGTCACCCGAGATCTCGACCTCGATATTTGCCCTGTCGGGGCAATGTATGATCGCGTTTTCGATGAGATTGATGAAAAGCTGATTCAGGAGACGACGGTCGCCGCGAACGCTCGCCGGGCTTGCACCGTTGGAGCAGAGCCGCAGATTATGGCGCCGCTCCTCGGCGACAGCCTCTAATGCATCGACGATATTCGCAAGCAGACTCTTCAGCTCCACCTCGACGAATTTCGTCCTACGCGCTCCTGCCTCGATTTCGGAAATGCGCAGCAGTGCTTCGAACGTATCCGCAATATTATCGATCTCGTCGAGGGACGCATCGACCGCTTCCTTGTAGACGGCGATGCTGTCGGGACCTGACCGAACGATTTCGAGCTTCTGGCGCATCCGGCTGATCGGGGTTCTGAGATCGTGCGCGATGTCGACCGAAACCTGTTTGAGATTGCCGATCAATTTCTGCAACCTGTCGAGCATGGCGTTGATGAGCGCGGCAACATGATCGATGTCGTCGGAGATGGCGTTCCTCGGGACGCGTCGGTGAAAATCCCCAGACGCCACGGCGTCGAGTACGTGTTCCATCTCTTCCACGCGCCTCTGCGCTTTAAGCCCGAGCAGATAGCCGCCGAGAAGCGCGCAGACGATTGATAGACAAATTCCCAATAAGAGACCGCTCAGAAGCAGCCTTTGTGCATCCTTGATGTCGCCGTTTCCATCTCCGACAAAGAGATAGCCGCCTTTCACCGGCGTCCAGGTTCCGATGACGGCATCGCTCGCCCGAGGGGACGCCCAATGCCCGACAAGGTTCAAGTCCTTCCACGGTATCGTTCTGAAGCCATCAAACCTCTCCATGGAGCGAACGTTCCCGGAAATGTACTTTCCGGCTTCATCGGTCAGCAGATAGATGTCCTCATCCGACTCGGCAATGAGCGCGCGACGCGCGACCATCGCCGCGAGCTCCTGAAAGCCATCGCTTTCCTCACCTTGAACATCGACGAGGGTTTTGCGGACTTCGTCGATGTGGGCTTTGAGATGGGAGCTGAGCTGCTGGCTGATGACGAAATAGAGAATCGCAAAGATCAGCACATTGATTGCCGTAATAATCCCGGCAACGAAGTTCCGGCCAGACGAAAGGCCGTCTGTCGCGTTATCCTAGACGGAGGGATCAATGATGTAACCTAAACCTCTGACCGTACGAATGAGAGGCGTATCGCCTGGCCGATCGATTTTCAATCGCAGCCGGCTGACATTGGTCTGAACGATCGACGATTTCGTGTCCGGTTCAAGGCCCCACATTTGTTCGAGGATCATCGATCGTGTGACGACCCGTCCAAGGTTTTGAAGAAGGATCTCCAGCATTCTGAATTCCCTCGGCTGCAGATGGATGAGACGACCTCCGCGCCGGACCTCATGTTTCACAAGGTTTACTTCCATATCGTCAACCCTGTAGAGGAAGTCCTGTTTGGGGCTGGGCGGTCGGCGGCCGAGCGCAGCCACTCTGGCAACGAGTTCGCCGAGTGCGAAGGGCTTCACAAGGTAATCGTCGGCACCACTTTCGAAGCCCTCGATACGATCCTCAATGCCACCGACAGCGGTGAGAAACAGGATGGCTGAGCTAACCTCGGCGCGCCTCAGGCTTCGAACCAGGCTCAATCCGTCAAGTTCGGGAAGCATCCGGTCGATGACCAGCACATCAAAGGCGCCGATAGTGGCTTTCTTCAAGCCATCCATGCCGTTAGCCGCGACCTCGACTTGATGCTTTTGCTTTGTCAGGCTGTCGCCGACCAGCCTCGCGGTCTCAGCATCGTCTTCTATCAGCAAAATACGCATGGCGCTTAGTGTTCAAGGTTGAAGCAAAGGATCGTCCCGAAAAGGGCTCGCCCCCGAAGTTTTAGTTTCGTGTGACAGAATTGCGGCCGGATCGTCACCAATCTGCATAGTTTTGATCAATGCCAACCTTTGGGCCCATAACGTCGAACGAGCGATGTCAGCTTTCGATGGCGTTTCGGGCATCGCACGGACAGCTCTCTTTCGTCGCAAACGGCTATCGCCCCGATGTCTGCGAACTCGGCAAAACTGACTTAGGAGTTGGCTCGCAAGTTTCGTACAAATTTCACACGGGCCGTTTTGCCGTCGGCCTCTAAGTCGAGCCGCTTTGCCGAGAAAGCGGTCATCGCCGCAACCGCCAAGCAATGACGCCAGAAGTGCTGGCGCGCGTCTGTTCCTCTTCCGAGAGCAGACTCCGCGAGTCGGTCTAATCCGAGCAGGAATACTCAATTGCCAAATTTTTTTGAATGGTTGGCGCTTACGCCTGTTGCGATGTTGCTCAACCCACGGCCCAAAGTCCCTCAATATTTTCCGCTCTCAGACAATCCATCTGGCACGAACGACTACGGCACCGAGCGCCTTTGCGCAGTTGACCCGTCGCTCAAATGGTGTAGGCGAGACGTTCTTTCTGATGGACGCACGAGCATGCAGACGGCGCCGAATCCTCTTTCCATCCTGGTTATCGACGAAAACCGCCTGCGCGCTTCTGTGATCGAAGCCGGGCTGCGGGACGCTGGTTACGTTAACCTGACCGTGGTTCATGACGTTGTCGGTATCGCGCGGCGCATTGCCGAGGTCGAGCCTGATGTCATCGTCATCGATCTTGAAAATCCCAATCGCGATATGCTCGAAAACATGTTTCAGCTTTCGCGGGCTGTGAAGCGGCCAATTGCGATGTTCGTAGACCACTCCGACAGCGCGTCGATCGAAGCAGCTGTCGAGGCCGGGGTCTCGGCCTATGTCGTTGATGGCTTGAAGAAAGAACGGGTCAGGCCGCTCCTCGATATGGCGGTTTGCCGTTTCAACGCGTTTTCGCGAATGATCCGAGAACTCGAAGAAGCGCGCTCCGAACTCGAAAACCGCAAGCTTGTTGATCGGGCTAAAGGTATCCTCATGACAACGCGAGGCCTTTCGGAGCCGGAAGCCTACGCGCTTTTGCGCAAAACCGCGATGAACCAGAATCGAAAGATCGGGGAGATTGCCGAAGGTTTAATAACCGCGGCTGGACTTCTTTCGCCGCCCGAGGGAGAGCGATGATGGCAGGCGGCGCAAACCAAATAACGGCCGGCTTCTTGCCGCTTTTAGATAGCGCGGTGCTCATCGTCGCGAAGGAACTGAATTTCGCGGAGGCTGAGGGCATCGATCTCGCATTGGTGCGCGAGACCTCGTGGGCGAACATTCGCGATCGATTGGCCGTTGGACATTTCCAGGTCGCTCACGTTCTCGCGCCCATGCCTATCGCCTGCAATCTCGGGCTGACGCCGCTCGTTGTGCCGACGATTGTGCCAATGGCGCTTGGCCTCGGTGGAAATGCGGTTACGGTCTCGAATTCATTGTGGGCCGACATGGCGGACAAGGGAGCGAGGGCCGACTTCGACCCTGCTATGGCCGGCCGGGCATTGAAAGCTGTCCTGGCAGACCGCGCTTCGAAATCGAAGCCTATGTTGCGGTTCGCAGTTGTCCATCCTTACTCCGGGCACAACTACGAATTTCGATATTGGCTGGCAACTTGCGGGATTGATTCGTCGCGCGATGTCGAAATCGTCATCGTCCCGCCTCCGCTTATGTTAGACGCATTGGCGGGCGGTACGATCGACGGCTATTGCGTAGGTGAACCTTGGAATACGGCAGCGGCTCTCGCCGGAAAGGGTCACATCGCAACGGTCAAGGCGGCGATTTGGCGGTCGAGCCCGGAAAAGGTTCTTGGCGCGCGCGCGCGATGGGCCGAAGAAAATATCGATGTGCTTTCCGCGCTTTTACGCGCGCTTTGCGGAGCTGCGGAGTGGTGCGGCGATGCGCGAAATCGTGACGATCTGGCGCGCATCCTGGCCGAAAAGGCTTATGTCGGGCGTCCTTCCGAGTGGCTGCTCCCGGCGCTTGAGGGAGAATTGCCGGACGGAAGCGGTGGCGCGAAAGCGGTGACCGATTTCTTTGTCCCGTTCGCAAAGGCCGCGACATTTCCGTGGAAGAGCCACGCCCTCTGGTTCTATTCGCAGATGGTACGCTGGGGGCAGATCAAACACACCGCAGAAAATTCGCTCGTCGCACGCGAAACCTATCGGCCGGATATCTATCGCGCGGCGTTGAAACCGCTCGGTATCGCGCTTCCGGTGGCGAACGCAAAGGTCGAGGGTGCGCTCACCTCTGCTACGCCTGTCGGTTCGTCTGGCGCCAGTTTGGTGCTCGGGCCGGACGGCTTCTTCGACGGCGGTTTGTTCGACCCAGACAAGCTCGATGCCTACATTGCCAGCCAGGCTCAATAAACCTGCGCTGCACAAATTTTGCGCCCAGGCAGCGTTAAGTTGCTGAATGTTTGGACTTGCGATGCCTTCGCAAGTGCCGCAACTTTCCCGTTGACTCGGGTTTAGGGTCTTGTGCCCAGCTCGCCTAAGCCATGCGATCTTTGTGCTTAGGGTTACATTCGCGTCCAATGGCGGGCGCTCCTCTGGCAAAGCTGCCGATCAAGCCTTCTCGCCCTTTCACGGGGGCGCGAGCGCTTGGCCGGCGGCTTTTTTGTTTCTGCGCAATGACCGGGAGCATTTCATGCGCACACAAGAAAGTTCCGTTTTAACAGTATCGACTCCAGAAGGGCGTGCCCTTTGGATTTCGACGATCGCTTTCACTGCCTGCTTTGCAGTCTGGACGATCTTCGCGATCATCGGAATCCGCATCAAAGATCAGCTTGGCCTCAGTGAAGCCGAGTTCGGGTTGCTTGCGGGGACGCCGATTTTGACAGGCTCGCTCGCCCGCATTTTCCTTGGTGTCTGGACGGATCGTTACGGCGGGCGGCTGATCTTCACGTTGAACATGCTCGCGGCCGCAATTGCGACCGTCCTCCTCACTTTTGCTCAAACCTATCCGCAGATGCTCGTGGCTGCACTCGGAGTGGGCTTGGCGGGAGGCTCATTCGCGGTCGGAATCGCCTACGTCTCGCGCTTTTACAATTCCGCGCAGCAGGGGACCGTACTCGGCATTTTCGGGGCGGGAAACGTCGGTGCCGCGGTGACGAAATTTCTCGCTCCTTTCGTGCTTGTCGCCTGGGGCTGGCACGCGGTTGCGCTGATCTGGGCTGCAGTTCTCGCCGTGATGGCCGTCGTCTTTTGGTTCTCGACTACGGACGATCCCGTCATCATTGAGCGACGGCAGACTGGAGTGACGCCTCAGTCGTACGGGATGGAATTTGCGCCTTTAAAGGATATTCGCGTCTGGCGTTTCGCGCTCTACTACTTCTTCGCGTTCGGAGCGTTTGTAGCACTTGCTCTATGGCTGCCTCGATATCTGATCGGAGTTTACGGCTTCGATATCGAAACGGCCGGCATGATTGCGGCGGCGTATTCCATCCCGGCGAGCATCTTCCGCGCTTACGGTGGCGTCCTTTCGGACCGCATCGGCGCGCGTGCCGTCATGTACTGGTGCTTCGGCGTTTCCGCGTTGGCGACTTTAGCATTGTCGGTGCCTTCCGCAGACTACGTGGTGCATGGCACGCACGGACCGATTACCGCTCATTTCGAACTCAGTCCCGTGATGTTCGTTGGCATAGCATTCGTGCTCGGCTTCTTTATGAGCATCGGAAAAGCGGCGGTCTACAAGCACGTCGCTTCGTATTACCCCGATAACGTCGGCTCTGTCGGCGGACTTGTCGGGATGATCGGCGGCCTCGGAGGCTTCGTCCTGCCGATTGCCTTCGGCTACCTCAATCAGCTCACGGGTCTTTGGACGAGCTGCTTCATGTTGCTCTTCGTCATCGTCGTGGCTCTTCTCATCTGGATGCATCTTTCGATCCGCAGCACGGAGAAGCGTTCGCGGCAGCCGTCCGTCTCTAGCAAAACCCTTGCGCAGGCGGGAGGGCAGGTATGACACCTCGGGATAGAGCGCCGATTGACGAAGGAAGCCACGCAACCATGAACGAAAAACTCGTCGTCGTCGGCAATGGCATGGCGCCGGGGCGGATGCTCGAGCATCTCCTCGAGGCCGCCCCCGGCCGTTACGACGTGACAATCTTCAACGCTGAGCCTCGCGTGAATTACGATCGCATCATGCTTTCGCCGGTTCTCTCTGGCGAGAAGAGCTACGATCAGATCATCATTCACGGCGACGGCTGGTACATTAAGAACGGCATAACTCTCTACAAGGGTCACAAGATCGTTGCCATCGATCGCGACGCCAAGACCGTGACGTCCGATCATGGCGTCGTCGAGCCTTACGACAAGCTTGTCATCGCAACAGGATCGGTGCCGTTCATTCTCCCGGTGCCAGGAAATAATCTCGCGGGTGTCCTAAGCTACCGAGATCTCGATGATGTCAACGCCATGTTGCTCGCGGCGCAATCTCGGGCAAAAGCGGTGGTCATCGGCGGAGGTCTCCTTGGTCTCGAAGCCGCAGCCGGTCTAGAAGCGCAAGGCATGGACGTCACTGTTCTGCACCTCATGCCGACGCTGATGGAGCGTCAGCTCGATCCTGCGGCAGGATACCTTCTGCAACGTGCCATCGAAGACAGGGGCATCAAGGTCATCTGCAAGGCCAATACGAAGGCAATCCTCGGGGACAAAAAAGTCGAGGGCGTCGAACTTGCCGACGGCCGCATCATCCCCGCGACGCTCGTTGTCATGGCGGCGGGTATCAAACCGAGCATCGGATTGGCTAAAGATGCGGGCCTCGCAACCAATCGCGGCATCATGGTCGATGCCGGAATGCAGACGTCCGACCCGAGCATTTTCGCCGTTGGAGAATGTGCCGAAGTTGGCGGTCACGTTTATGGTCTTGTTGCCCCGCTCTATGAAATGGCGCGCGTTGCTGCCGCCCATCTTACTGACGAAGCGAGCACCGCCGGATTCGTTCACAACGATACGCCGACGAAGTTGAAAGTCACGGGCATCGAGCTTTTCTCTCTTGGAGATTTTGCCGACGGCGAAGATCGCCACGAGATCGTGCTGCGCGACGCCTCGGCCGGCGTCTACAAGCGGCTTGTTTTGAAGGACAATCGCATCATCGGCACGGTGCTTTACGGCGAAACGGCCGATGGCGCCTGGTTCAACGACCTGAAGAAAAAGCAGGTCGACATCTCCGACATGCGCGACACCTTGATCTTTGGCCAATCCTATCAGGGAGGATCGCCCCTCGACCCTATGGCGGCCGTTGCAGCCTTGCCCGATGACGCGGAGATCTGCGGCTGCAACGGCGTTTGCAAGGGCAAGATCGTCGGGGTCATTCGAGACAAGGGCCTAACGACCCTCGATGATGTACGTGCGCACACCAAGGCCTCAGCGTCGTGCGGATCGTGCACCGGCCTCGTCGAGCAGCTAATGCATCTGACGCTCGGCGATTCCTATAATCCGGCAGCGGTCCAGCCCATGTGCGGGTGCACGACGCTCGGCCATGACGACGTGCGCCGCCTGATCAAAGCCAAAAGCCTCAAGAGCGTCTACGCCGTCATGCAGGAGCTTGAGTGGACGACGTCATGCGGCTGCGCCAAATGCCGCCCGGCCTTGAATTATTATCTCGTCTGCGACTGGCCTGGCGAATACGCCGACGATTATCAATCCCGCTTCATAAACGAACGCGTTCACGCCAACATTCAAAAAGACGGAACATACTCCGTAGTGCCGCGCATGTGGGGTGGCGTGACAAGTTCGAAAGAGCTGCGCGCCATCGCCGATGTGGTGGACAAATTCGACATTCCGACAGTGAAGGTCACCGGCGGACAGCGCATCGACATGTTGGGCGTTAAGAAGGAAGACCTCCCCGCCGTTTGGGCAGATCTCGGCAAGGCGGGGTTCGTCTCTGGCCACGCCTATGCCAAGGGATTGCGTACCGTAAAGACCTGCGTGGGCACCGACTGGTGCCGCTTTGGAACGCAAGACTCCACTGGGTTCGGCATCCGGATTGAGAAATTCATGTGGGGCTCGTGGACACCGGCCAAGGTCAAGATGGCTGTTTCCGGATGCCCGCGAAACTGCGCCGAGGCGACGTGCAAGGATGTCGGCGTCATCTGCGTCGATTCCGGCTACGAGATTCATTTCGCCGGCGCGGCGGGCCTCGATATCAAGGGCACCGAAGTTCTTGGTACGGTGAAATCCGAAGACGAAGCGCTCGAAGTCATCGTCGCCCTCGTCCAGATGTATCGCGAGCAGGCTCGCTATCTCGAACGCATCTACAAATGGGCAAAGCGTGTCACAGTTGCTGAAGTTCGTCGTCAGGTTCTCGATGATGTCGAGAAGCGCAAGGCCTACTTCGAGCACTTCGTCTATTCGCAGAAATTCGCGCAGGTCGATCCCTGGTCGGAGCGTGTTTCCGGCCTGCACAAGCACGAGTTCAAGCCGATGGCGACAATCGGCATGGCGCAAGCGGCGGAGTGACATCATGAGCTGGGCCCTGATCGGCAGCATTACTGACATTCCGCGGCGTGGCGCACGCTGTGTCGAGACCCCTAAAGGCAAGATTGCGGTATTCCGGACGATGGAGGATCGCATTTTCGCGATTGAGGATCACTGTCCACATAGGGGCGGACCGCTGAGCCAGGGCATCGTTCACGGCGCCGCCGTCACGTGTCCGCTTCACAACTGGGTCATCTCGCTTGAAACCGGCAAAGCGGTTGGCGCCGATGAAGGGAGCGTGCGGACGATTGGCGTCAAAGTCGAAGGCCAGCAGATTTTTATAGCTCTTCCCACCGAAACCGAGCGCGCGGCCTGAGGCACAGATTAAGATGACCGCTCCGCAAGCCACCAAAACAACCTGCCCGTACTGTGGTGTTGGCTGCGGTGTTCTTGCCGACGTATCGCCGGATGGAAAAGTCGGCATTCGCGGGGACACCGAACACCCCGCCAATTTTGGACGGCTCTGTTCCAAAGGCTCTGCCCTCGGTGAAACGGTCGATCTCGACGACCGGCTTCTCCATCCCGAAGCCAACGGCCAAAGAACAAGTTGGGAAGCGGCGCTCGATCTCGTCGCCGCGCGGTTCTCCGATACGATGAAAGAGCACGGGCCCGACTCCGTCGCGTTTTATGTCTCCGGGCAACTGCTGACTGAAGACTATTATGTCGCCAACAAACTGATGAAAGGCTTCATCGGCTCGGCAAATATCGACACCAATTCGCGACTTTGCATGGCGTCCTCAGTTGCGGGCCATAAGCGCGCGTTTGGCTCGGATACCGTGCCGGGCTGTTATGAGGATCTCGAACTTGCCGACCTCATTGTCCTTGTCGGCTCGAACCTCGCTTGGTGTCATCCGGTCATCTATCAGCGCATCGCCGCGGCGAAAGAAAAGCGGCCGCGGACGAAAATCGTGCTGATCGATCCGCGACGGACCATGACGGCCGACATAGCCGATCTGCACCTTCCGATCAGGCCCGACGGCGACGTCGCACTTTTTATCGGATTGCTGAAGCATTTGTTCGAAAGTGGATCGATCGACAGGGATTTCATCGCTGCCCATACGTCGGGGTTTTCCGATGCGCTTCGCGCGGCCGATTCGATCTCGATTCTGGAGATCATCGAGAGGACGGGACTAGATCGCACGCAGCTTCGCGCCTTCTTCGACTTGTTTTCAGAGACCGACAAGACCGTCACTGTCTTCAGCCAGGGCGTAAACCAGTCGGAGTGTGGAACCGATAAGGTCAACGCCATTATCAATTGCCATCTGGTAACGGGCCGCATCGGGAAGCCCGGGGCGTCGCCGTTTTCCATCACGGGCCAGCCGAATGCAATGGGCGGCCGCGAGGTTGGCGGCCTTGCGAATACGCTCGCTGCCCACATGGATATCGAGAAGCCCGCGGATCGGGACCGCGTCCAGCGGTTCTGGCGGGCACCTGTTATTGCCTCGAAGCAGGGCCTCAAAGCTGTCGATATGTTTCGAGCGGTCGCGGATGGGCGCATCAAGGCGCTCTGGATCATGGCAACGAACCCTGTCGTATCAATGCCGGATGCCGGCGACGTCGAAGCGGCCATTCGGAACTGCCCGTTCGTCGTCGTATCGGACGTGCTCGCGAAGACGGATACGGTTCGTCACGCGCACGTCCGCCTTCCCGCGGCGGCATGGGGCGAAAAGAGCGGGACCGTCACCAATTCCGAACGGCGTATCTCTCGCCAAAGGCGTTTTCTGCCTCTTCCGGGCGAAGCTCAGGCCGATTGGTGGATCATCTGCGAAGTAGCCAAGCGAATGGGCTTCCACGCCGCCTTCGATTTCAATTCTCCGTCCGAGATTTTTGCTGAGCATGCGGCGCTTTCTGCATTCGAGAACAGCGCCGCCCGCGATTTCGACATCGGCGCCCAAGCGAATATTTCGGCGGAAGAGTTCGATCGAACTCGAACCATTTCAATGGCCGCAGCCTTCAGGCCGAGATCCAAGGGTTCGTCTTTTCGACGACGGCAAGTTCTTCACGCCCGATCACAAGGCCCGCTTCATATCGATAGGAATGCGTGAATTGCGGAGCGGATCCGCAGCCTATCCGATGACGCTCAACACCGGGCGCATTCGCGATCAATGGCATACGATGACGCGAACCGCGAAAAGCTCGCGGCTGTCGCAGCACTATGGCGAACCTTTCGTTGAAATCCATCCCGAGGATGCGAACTCGATACAACATCAAGGATGCCGATATCGTTCGGGTCTCGAACGGCAGCGGCGCCATCTTGGTGCGAGCGCTGATTTCGCAGAGGCAACGACTAGGATCAATCTTCGTTCCGATGCATTGGACGGACCAGTATGCATCGAAGGCGCGTGTCGATACCTTGGTGCCGCCGGTTGTCGATGCGATATCGGGTCAGCCGGCTTCGAAAAATGTCGCAGTCCGTGTCGAACGCTTCGTTGCCTCTGCATACGGGTTCGCGATCCTGGCCCGCAAGCCGGAGAAGGTCGATGCTGCGTACTGGGCTCTCGCAAAATGCGAGGGAGGTTGGCGTCTCGAGCTCGGTTTCGCCGAAGGTAACGCGGATTGGTCGACATTTGCAGACAGCCTTTTTGGCGCGTGCGAGGACGCGGAAACCATTGCCTTCCGCGATCACCACAATTCCCGCTATCGGTTTGCATGCTATTCGGGTGAGCGTCTGCTCGGCGCACTGTTTCTTGCCTCGGAACCGGTGGCTGTTTCGCGCGATTGGGCCGTCACACAACTCGCGGCGCTTCATCCGAAAGCAGCACGCTTCAAAATCATCGCCGGTCGCCCAGGCGCTGGCGGTGCCGACAGGGGAGCGACAGTCTGCTCCTGCTTTGGAGTTGGCGCCAACCAAATCGCAGCCGCAGCTCGCGGCGGATGCGGCACTGTCGCTGCGATCGGCGAAGCGCTTCAGGCTGGAACGAATTGCGGTTCATGCCGTGCGGAAATCAGAAGCATCATCGAAGCGCAAAATCTGCAAGCAGCGGAGTGAAATCTTGAAACAAACTGCCAAACTCATCCGCGTAGCAATCGGGGTTGTCGGTCTCGCGTGTTTGTCCGGCACATCGCAAGCTGCTGACCTCGGCGGCGATTGTTGCGGTGATCTTGAAGAGCGCGTTGCGGAGCTCGAAGCAACAACGGCGCGCAAGGGCAATCGCAAGGTGTCGCTGACAATCTCGGGCTATGTCGCCCAGGAATTAACGTGGTGGGATGACGGCGGCGAGAGCAACGTCTATTTGCACGGCCTTGGCCCGACGCAAGCGACGCATGTGAAGTTCACAGGCGAAGCGCAGTTCAGTCCCGGCTGGAAAGCCGGCTATACGCTGCGCATACAAAATCTTGCCGACAATCCTTTCGGGCGCAACGCCACAACCGGAGCCGCAATCAACCAGTCATCGCCCGATTTTGATCAGGGACTTAATGTCCAGATGTCCTACTGGTATCTGCAGAGCAAGGACCTCGGCAAGGTGAGCGTCGGGCGGCAAGCGGATGCTTCCAAGAGCGTCGCTATGTTCACCGATCAATCCGGCACGCAGATCATTGACAACTATACATTCCTGGCTGGTTTTCCGCAGTTCGGAATTCGCAGAAACGGAGTGCTTGTACCGGGTCTCACGTGGGGGCAGCTCGGTTATTGCTACTCGCAGAATGTGCCGCTCGGTGGCGATTGTGATGGTCTCGTCATGAACTCGGTGCGTTACGATTCTCCGGTCTTCGGCGGGTTCTCGGTATCGGCAAGCTGGGGAGAAGACGACGATTGGGAGATTGCGGCCCGCTACGCCGGTCAATGGAATGACTTCAAAGTTCAACTCGGTGCCGGATACTCCGAGAACAGCGACGAACGCATTAGCGGCACGGCCGTCATGATCTCGAAGGACTCACAGTTCTTCCAGGCTGGGGGTTACGTCGAGCACTTGCCGACTGGCCTCTTCGTGCATGCTGCCTACGGCCATGAAGACAACAATGATGCTCTTCTCACGAATGGCCACGTCGCTCCGGACAGTCATCATTGGTACGTCAAATCCGGTATTCGGCAGAGATGGCTGCCGCTCGGAGCGACCGTCGTCTACGGCGATTACGCCGAATACGACGACCAGCTAGGCCCGAACGCGCTGGCATTGGGCGCGACGGGAAGCACATTCTCGCGGTATGGCGGCGGCATTGCGCAGGAGATCGATGCTGCTGCGATGACCGTCTACCTGAAAGTTCAACATTATGATGCCGACGTTTCTGGCGCTGCGGATTTGACCAATCTCGAGGCGCTCGATCTCGTGAGCGCCGGCGGATTGATCAACTTCTGAAGAACGCATCAGGGACCGGCGATGGCTGAGGATCTCCAAATGCAGGCAGACGTAACGTCGTGGCATCGTGCTCTGGGTGCGGTTTATCCGGTGTTCAAGATCTTCGAGATTGTCTTGCGAACCGCATCGGCACCGTTAGTCCGCTTGATCGAGATGGCCTCGGGATTAGCCTCGCAATGGGACCACGAAGCCGATCGTAGAGCACCACACGGCCGCGTGGTGCTCGTCGGTGCCGGTCCGGGGGATCCGGAGCTGTTGACGATCAAAGCCATGCGCGCAATCGAAAGTGCCGATGTCATTCTCTTCGACGCGCTTGTTTCGGAGGAAATTCTCGATCTGGCACCGTCGCATGCCGAACTCATTTGTGTCGGCAAGAGGGGCGGACGACCGAGCTGTCGCCAAGACGACATCAATGAGTTGATGGTCAGATATGCGCGCGCCGGCAAGCACGTCGTTCGGCTGAAGGCTGGAGATCCTGCGATCTTCGGCCGGGCCGGCGAAGAAATATCGCACCTTGAGTTGGAGGGTCTCGAAGCAGAAATCATACCGGGGATCACCGCGGCATCAGCGATGGCTGCGGCGTTCGGAATTTCTCTTACCCATCGCAGTCACGCGAAGTCCGTGCGATTTGTCACCGGCCATTCGAAAAATGGCGGCCTTCCCGAGGATCTCGACTGGCAGGCAATAGCGGACCCGTCGGCTACAACGATCTTCTATATGGGTGCCCCCTTCGCCGGAGAAATAGCGGCGCGGCTGATCGCACTCGGGATGCCTGACAATACGCCGGTCGGAATCGCGTCGTCCCTTTCCCGCGACAACCAGAAGGTGGTCCACTGCGTGCTCGGGCAGTTGGAAAAACTTGTTGCTTCCTTCGATCGCACCGAACCGCTTATACTTGGAATTGGCTCGGTATACGCTCGCGCCAATGCTCTCGCCACGCCGGTCCAGCCTCACGGAAAATGTGCCGTCACTTGATAGGAGAATAGTTATCTCCTCAGGGTTGAGGCAACGCCGGAAATCCACAATCCGGTTCGAAGTCAGCTTATGCAATGACAGCGGACGATGATCTTTGCTCGAGAGCCAAACGTTACGAATGTTGGGCGAAGTCCACAAATGGGACTAAAGGGACTTCGTAGGCCCTCGTGAATCGATGATTGGGCAAAGTGACGGTTGAGTTCCGAGCACAGAGGTCATCGTTGCTGGTAATTCTCCAGTTTCCGTCGAATGCCGATGACGAAATCGTGACCTCGCAACAGCTACGCCTATCGACGTCCTTCAGCGCTCATCACTCTCGGTTGGATTTCAGGATTTGCGCCGTCCTAACTTCTCAAGCACAGCATGTCCAGTCAATTGTTGCTCGCCGCGCGGAAACTCCGGGCGCCGCTAATGATCTCCTCAAGAAGCTCAGGATATTGCTCCACTTCGCTATCGATAATGGCTGGCGTAAGGATGACCCAACCATCCGCATCAAAAAGTTTGCCGGTGGCGAGTTCCACACTTGGACGGACGACGAGATCGCCGTCTATGAAAAGAGGTGGGCGGTGGGCACCCGGGAGCGAACTGCGTTTGGGCTCCTGCTGTTCACAGGTCAGCGGGCCTCCGATGTTGCCAAGATGATGTGGTCTGAAATCGGCGCCGCTGGCATCTGGGTGGTACAGAGAAAGACGAAAGCCAAATTGCTGGTTCCGATCCATCCGCAGCTTCGCGAAATCCTGTCGGCCTGCGAGATAGGCACTGGAGCCATTCTTCAGACGTCCTTCGGCGCTCCCTTCACTGCGAAAGGCTTCAGCAATTTCATGGCCGAGCGTATTAGCCAAGCGGGGCTTGCCGAGCGCTGCGTTACCCATGGATTACGCAAGGCAGCCGCGCGCCGTCTCGCTGAGGCCGGATGTTCCGCGAACGAAATCGCGTCTGTTACTGGCCACGCGACGCTCGAAGAGGTCGCACGCTACACGAAAGCTGCCGAGCAAAAGAAGCTGGCCCACGCAGCAATGAACCGTCTGACGAACAGTTCAACCGGTAAATTCCCAAACCTTCGGGAGGGTTTGGGAAATTCCGAAAAAGATACTAATGAAATCAGGATGATAGTCCGAAGATGGCGCTCCCTACGGGAGTCGAACCCGTCTTTTCAGATTGAAAATCGGTTCATCCAGTAAGCCGATCAAGACAAGTTCTGACACTTCTCCGTTCGTTCACGGGTCCAAGATTCAAGGGCTTAAGTCGTCTGTCAGAAGGAGTTGCATAGGCGCTCGCGGTGTCGTTGCGTTGGCCAACCGGTTGGCGCGCTTGTTGTGAAGGGAAGAAAGCCCCCCGTAGCGAAACCTATTTCGCCGGCCGCGACGTATGATAGCTGCGCCGAGGTATTGGCCCATCTCGAGGCCGAATGCCGCCGGACAGGTCACAGATTATCCCCCGGCCAGACCACAATTTTCCACGATCTTCACAACTCGCCCAATGAATGGGCAATCTCACGTCTGCATGCTTGGTGGTGTTACGATGTCGAGAAGCTCCTGGCGCAGATTCCGGGCGTACGACATCCAAAACCTCGCATCTATTTGACTATAGAGATGAACCAAAGGGGTGCTCTGGTTGTGTCGTGGGGACCGACGCCCGCCCCCGGTGACAGTTTTGCCAACTCAGACTTTCGTTCCAATCCCTGCCTTTCCTACACCAAGGAAGATCGGCTTATCGTTATCCGAGATTTCCGGTACGCAACGTTGTTTCACGAGCCGGCAAATCACCATGTTCAGACCGCGCGGGCTGTGGTTTGGCCCGACAACCACGACAATCGAGTGTCCTCGAATGCCTTGCTTCTGCACGCCGCCACGGCCCTTATCGGAGAACTCAAGAAGCGCTTATCCTATTGCTTCACGGTCACGATGGTTGAAGATGTCTACCTCACGTGGGGGCCCGTCGGGGAGAGCAAATGGGACTTTCGCGCGCCCGTAGCATCGTGGGAGATCAAGAATGTCGCAGAGCAGCAGAAACTGAAGGCATTGAAGCTCCTAGACGGATTTGAACAGACCTACGGCTGTTCGCTTGCCAGTTTCGTCGAAGTCGCCTTCAGTCCCGACAAAAAACGCCGAACCGGCCCACTCCCCTCGCCTCATACCAAGGTCGAGCGGACCGCCCGCCAATTCAAGGCACTCGGATACCCAAAACTGACGCCGGCGGTCATAAGGCAGTACCTAAGCCTCCTGACAGACTACCGAGCCGATCTTCTGCCGCCGACCGATCCGGGAGAAGACAACATTGTGCCGTTCAAGCCCAAGACATGATCGGTGGGAAAAGCTATCGATGCCCTCAGGCTATGAACAATCGCCAGACTATGGAGGCCGGCCGCCGACCAGTCCGCGCCGGATTCTTCTCCTTCTCGCTTGCTTGGCTGTGGGCGCCCTCGCGGCTTTGATCTCGCATTACGTGATCAGTTGAGCTGTTGCTTCCCGAAGTATGAGACGGGGTGATCACGATGCCTGAGAACTTGGCATGATGAGTTGACCAGGATTCTGTGTTTCGTCCTTGTCGGCGCCGAGCGCCTCTTGAATCGCCTTTTGAAACGCAACTGGGTCATTGATGGCCGGTAGTTTCAGGTCGGCGACCCCTGTTCCATAAAACTCGACGTGCCCGAAGTTAAGGAGACGGCCCCACAGGTCCTGTTTCAGGCGAACTTCTTCGATAGCGCGGAGTTGAAGATCATTCGTCCGCCGCTGGAGAAACCCGCGTTTGTAGATTAAGCGAAGGTTGGTCACCGCAATTTCGCTGGTCCAGGGCCGATACAAGATCCAGGCGAAGCAAATCAACCCTGCCAACGCACTCAGACCGGCGAACACCGTATGGCCAAAGCCAGCGAACAGCACGGCGCCCATAACTCCTGCGATAAGCAAGATCCATGCAGCGACATAACGGCCGGTCGGATAGCGCGCGTTGTAGTGCACTGCCTCGTTGGCACCCAGACTTTGCTCGACGTAACTCACGGGGATGACTCCGAAGAACCGTTACGATTCCCGCGCTTTGGAGTCTGAAATCGCGACTAGGCAGTAAAGGTTCCCTAGCTCGTGCCGGAATTCCTGACCGCGGATCAGTCGGTGATCTGGTTCGCAATCATCGCCGCTCGCGTGCGATTGGGGAGCTTCAGTTTCTGCAAAACAGCGGTCACATGGCGCTTGACCGTATTGAGTGCGCAGGAAAGATCTTCGGCGATTTCAACGTTGGTCTTGCCTTCTCCGATGAGCTTTAGGACTTCCAGCTGCCGCTTGGTCAGACTTGCCAGCCCATCAGATGATACTCGCCGCATCTCCCCGTTGGCCTCGGCGGACTTCGTTCCAACAAAGGTTGAGGCCATCGCCCTTTGGAGGAGACCGATGCTAATCTCCGTCGGAATATCCGAGGGAGCGCCGTGGTTCGCAACCCAGGGCGAAATATCCATGTGCACGAAGAGCGCTCCGCTCTCGGGCGACGCGCCTAAGGGAACGCCGACTACAGCGAACCAGGCATCGATGCCAAGCGTCGGTGGCGGCATGACACCGGACAGCAACGGCTGTTCGTGGCTCAGTAACCCCTTTATGGCAGCTCGGTAACGGCTATGACACTGTTCGATATAGGGCCGGCCCTTGAGTTTGCCGGTTGCCGCTCCACCATTGAGGTAATGCGTGCGGATATCGAGAATTTCTCCCGATCCGCTGACAAGCACCGCGTAGGTCGGCAATTCGATTGATCTTGGACGGGAGTGCTTCATCAGCCGGGAAACTCGAATCTGAGGTACTAATGGGTTAGTACCTGCCCCCCGGGATGCCGTCTAGTGCGCACACTCGACGGCCTGTTTTTCGTTATTTCCGACCGACCGCTTCGCCTTCAACTCCAACGCCGCCGCATTTGAGCGGCCACATCGAGCCGCGGTGTATTCTCCTTGTGCGCCCTAGAGGCCTCGTTTTTGTCCTGAGGCCACGCAGCGCTCTCAAACCTGTCGATGATGGAATTCGGGATGACGCGAGACCGAGACGCATAGACGTGGCGATCGCCCTTTGCGCTTTGACCGTGGGTGAAAAACCGCTGGGGCACAATAAGATGCAGTTCGTCTTTGGCCCTCGTCATGGCGACATAGAGGAGCCGACGTTCTTCCTCAAGCTCGGCGGTCGGGCCGGCGCCGAGGTCTGAGGGAATGCACCCGTCAACGACGTTCATGACGAACACCGACTTTCATTCCTTCCGAGATCTCGGTCGGCCCGAGTAGACCTTTCAGTCTTCTTGCCGAGTGGACCTGAACGACAGTAAACGCTTTTCACGCAAACAGGCGGACCGATCGAAGGTCACAGCGAGCCGGTCTACATAATGCTGAGAAAGCTCCTTTCGGTCGGCGGATTCACCCTGTTGTCGCGCATGACGGGGTTCGTGCGCGATGTGCTCATGGCCTGGATCTTGGGCAAGGGAATCCTATCGGATGCCTTCCTATTCGCGTTTCTCTTTCCGAACTACTTTCGCGCCATTTTTGGAGAAGGAACGCTAAATCCGGCATTTCTTCCACGCTATGCATCGCTGCACGCAAAAGGCGAACTGGCAGCAGCTGCGCGCTTCGCCAATCAAGTATTCACGTGGCAGATTGTTGCACAGGCAGTCCTGCTCGTTGGGACGTTTGTCGCAATGCCTCTGCTCGTGCATGTCTTTGTCCCCGGCTACACAACCGAGCAGCTCGCACTGACTGCAAGCCTCGCGCGCATCACGTTTCCTTACCTAATTCTCACGGTCGTCGCAATTCAGCTCTCCGCGATGCTCAACGCCATCGGAAAGTTTTGGGCGGCGGCCGCTTGGTCGAACTTTCTGAACCTTGCAATGATCGCAACGCTGCTCGCATCGAGCTGGTTTTTCAACGCTGCGTATGCGGCGGCCTGGGGCGTTCTGATCGGCGGCTTTTGTCAGCTCGCGTTTATCTCGTGGGCTGCGAAGCGTGACGGACTGTCGGTCGGATTATCAATACCGCGATGGACGCCGGACATAGCCGAGTTCTTCAAAGCTCTGGGCATCGTCACAATCGGCGCCGCCAGCGTCGTCGTCGCACCACTGATCGACTTCTTCATAGCCAGCTATCTGGCAACAGGAAGCCGGACCGCCCTCTACTACGCCGATCGCATCAATCAGCTGCCGCTCGGCGTTCTCGGGATTGCTCTGGGGACTGTTCTATTGCCCGAAATGTCGGTGCGATTGGCTCGAGACGATCGCGCCGGCTCGGACAACGCACAGAATCGCTCGGCGGCTCTCACGTTACTCCTGACCCTACCGTTTGCCTTCGTCTTCATCGCAATCCCCGACACGATCATGCGAGCCGTGTTCGCACACGGGGCATTCGACACGCGCTCGGCAGAACTTGCAGGATCTGCGCTTGCCGCCTATGGCGCCGGACTTCCCGCGATGGCCCTCGTACGTATTGTAGCGTCGACGTTCTATGCACGACACGACACCAGTACCCCTGCGCGCGCGACGGTGACATCGATCGTGCTCAATATCATTCTGAAGGTCATCTTCGTATGGGGCTGCAATCTCGAAGTTGAAGGCGTCGCGCTCGGAACGGCGATGGGCGCGTGGATGAACGTCGCGATACTCACATGGCTCGGCCGAAGCCGCGCGCTCTTAGCCATCGAAGAGATCTTCATCAGAGCGCTAGGACCAGCCCTTTTGGCGGCTGCCGCGGCCGGAGGGGGTGCGTGGTTCGGCGCCAAAATGGGCGAGACCCTCGTGCCCGGACATTTTGCAGACATCGCCGCATTGGCAACCGCCATTGGGTCTTCAGGCGCCGCGTATGTCGTCGCGGTGATGATGTTTCGAACGCGTCTTCCGCTTGGGAAATTTGCCAGATAGTTCTTCCCTCGCTCCCAAAACGTCTTGCACGTTAACTAAACAAAATCTGCAACCCACACCTCCCCGCCGATGTTTAGCCGGTAGCGAAGGTGAGCGCTATGCGAGCGATTTGGATTGCGGTCTTAGGAGTTGTGATTTTTCCTGGAGCTCTCTCCGCCGGCCAAGTCGGCATTGCATCGCGCTACTGCGATCTTCAGCAGACAGCCAGCGGCCGCAAGGTGACATGCCAAGATCTCGTGGCGGCGCACCGCTCGTTGCCATTCGGCAAACGAGTTGTCGTCCGAAATCTTGCCAATGGAAAATCGGTCACTGTGACGATCGTCGACCGCGGACCATTCGTCAAAGGGCGGATCATCGACCTGTCGGAAGGCGCGGCGAACGTCATTGGTTCTGCTGATCTAATGCGGGTTGAACTTTTTCCGGAGTAGATCGATCAACGCCGATCGCCCGTTCGGACGCTACGCTTGGACATCTCGAAGGGCTAGTCCGGATAGAATTGAACTGGGGGCGTCGCGCCAGATCGTTTGGGAACTTTGCGTGACCACGCCTTCAGAAAATCATCGATTTGATCTTCGGCCAAGGGCCGACTGATGAGGTATCCCTGTATGGACGTACACCCCGCGGACGTGACGCGATGAAGCTGGTCGAGCGTTTCTACACCCTCGGCAATTGTAGACATTCGAAGCGCGTGTCCTAACGAGGCAATGGCTCTGAGGATCGCAGCGGCTTCTTCATCGTCAGGGTCGCATCGGACAAAGGCCTGATCGATTTTGATCTTCTCGAATGGGAAGCTGCGCAGATAAGACAGGGAAGAATAGCCGGTTCCAAAATCATCCATCGAGACGTGCACCCCGCGTCGCCGGAGGCTATGCAGGACGGTCAACACTTCCTGGTGGTCCCCCAAGAGCGCACTTTCGGTGATCTCCAACTCGAGGCGCTCAGGATCGAGCCCGCTCGCCTTCAATGCGGAATTGACTGAGTTCAGAAGCGTGTCTCCGCGGAATTGAACAGCCGAGACATTGACCGCAACGTGCACGTTATTCGGCCAATTTGTTGCTTCGCGGCAGGCTCGATGCATGACCCAATCACCGATCGGCAAGATCAGCCCCAATTCTTCTGCCAGCGGAATAAAGGAGGCCGGCGAAATGTAGCCGCACAGTGGACTGTTCCAACGCAACAGCGCTTCGAAGCCGGTGATCTGATTTGTGGCGAGTTTCAATTGAGGTTGATAGACAAGCGCAAACTCCTGCATTGCGAGTGCGCGTCGCAATGCGAGCTCGAGAAAGCGCCTTTTTTCCTTTTCCTCTTCCTGTTCAAACTTGAAAATGCGATGCGTGGCCCGGCCTTCGCATTTGGCTCGATAGAGCGCGATATCGGCTCGACGCATGATCTCAGGATATTGCGTTCCGTGGTCCGGAATGAGCGCAATTCCTATGCTGGCACCGAGATGCAGCAACTGCCCTTGGACTGCAAAAGGTTTGCTTAGCGACGCGACGAGGCGTTGTGCAAGCTCTTCCGCTCCGCGAGGTTGAGGGAGGTCGAGTTGAAGGACTACGAACTCATCGCCGCCCAATCGCGCGGCAATCGAGTTGCCGTCCAACGCCGACTTTATTCGGTCGGCGACCAAGCGGAGAACGTCATCCCCTAGAGCGTGCCCAAAGCTATCGTTTATATTTTTGAACCCGTCGATGTCGATCATCAATACAGCGCCGTGCCCGCCGTTCGACTCGATTTTGGAGAAAAACTCGGCGACCTGCTCTTGAAAAAACAAACGATTTCCAAGCAGCGTCAGGGGGTCAGTCCGCGCCTCGTGCTCGGCCCGCAGCTGGTCTCGCACCGCTTTGGTGACGTCGTCTGCGGTAACGAGAACGTTTCGCCCAAGCCACGCCCGGCGGACCCGAAGCACGCGATCGTCCAGCCTGATATCGCGAAAGGAGCTTCCTAGGGTCTCGCCCGGCTCTTGGGCGTCAATCTCGGTGCCGAGACGATCGTGCCACTTCTCGCCGAAAAGCTCCTCGAAGCGAGAATTGCTGTAAAGAAGCCGTCGATCCGGACCAATGACAGCGACGGCCTTGATCAGGTTGTCCAGGACGACGAGCGCCAGCTCTGAGACATCCTCCGAGCAGCGCTGATTCGTAAATACCTTTACGCGTTCATCGATCGACATAACTGGTGTAGCCGCGGTGATAACCGCTCGTAGAATGTCGAAGAGGTGTTGTTCGTTCGTTTTCGCGACACGCTCTCAAAGAAATTGGTGAAGAAATTCCCTCGAACGGCTCCGTTGTGGGACATGTCGCGACGGTAGATCGTGCCCTCGCCAGCGAGCCTCTCGCACATCTGAGGAGCGCCGAAACAGCCGAGCCGAGGTTATTTTTTCCTGGTTTACTTTCTCGCCTTGTTGCAGCGCGCTTTCATACATCGTCGGGTTGAGCTTCGGCGACGCGAATGGCAAGCTGTTGTCGTTCAAGTCGACGATGACCGCCGCAGGTCTCTCGCCGTCGATGATAAATCGGCGGGCGCGGGTCTATTACCGAATCTCGGAAGTCGGCGATGACGTCGGCATCCAGACGCGCCCACATGGTGTGCGGCACGCGAGTATTACGGCCGCGCTCGACAGCACTAACGGCGATGTGAGAGCGGTGCAGAAACACGCCCGGCACTCGAAGCCGGAAACGACAATCCGGTACGACGATAACCGCCGCGACCTCGCCGGAAAGATTGCGAACGAGCTAGCCGAAGTGCTTTAGCTCGTCGGCTTTCTTGAGCTCGCGATCACTTGCTCTTTCGCTTGTGAGAACCGCTGAAGGCAACCCCAGGGCCGTGCATATCGGTTTCCTCTAGGAAGACAACACCGGCTTTAGCCAACGCTCCCCGAAGTGCGATCAGGGTCGAGCGTTTGGGGTCCGATGCACCGCCTTCGAATTCCTTGATAGCGATAGCCGAAATCCCGGAAGCATCTGCGAGTTGATCGCGAGACCATTTCAAAAGTGCGCGCGCCGCGCGGAGCTGTTCGCCGGTGAACATGCGCCACTGGCTAACGCCGTCTTCTGGAATGGCCAACGCGGACCGCCTTTTCTAATTGCGTGACATCCAAAAGAGATGCTACACCATTAATGTGGTGAAACGGTAGTCAGTGTTCAGGAGTAATCATCATGTCGCGTCCCGATTCGAACTCTCCTTCCCCCGCTCTGCCCCGACGCTCCGTGCTCAAAGGCCTCGCCGCCGCCCCCGCAGCGCTTGCCGCAACGTCGGGGGAGGCTTTTTCTTCGACTCCGCCAGTCCTCAAGAATGACGCCCGCTTTGTAAAAGCCGACGGGCTCATTACCTCAATCAATGCTGCCTACAGTGCGTTTATCGAAGCCGGTGATAACTACGAGTTTGGGGACGACGCAGGAGAGACTATCTACGAAGCGGCAGCAGAGCGGTATGAGCAAGCAAGAGACGTGCTTGAATCTTACGCCGCAGAACTTGCCGAAAAAACCCCGAAGGACATAGGCGACGCTCTGGTGTTGGCAAAGCTTGCCGACTTTCACCTCTTGGACGAGAGGGTAAACCTGTACAATCTGAAAGATATCGCGCCAAACGCGCTCCGTGCCATTCTTGAAGCGCACGGTCTCGCTGCGACAGAAGAAACAGTGAAGTCGATCGAATGTAAGATGTTGGCTGAGAAGGCCGCGCGCGATGCAACTTCCAACCTACCGACGAACTTCAAGCCAGATAGCGTCACCGCTGGTGAGGACATCGCCGAGCTGAGGCGGCTATCTGAGCGTAATGTACACACGTTGCTGCACTCGGCCAAACTTGGGGGAGTTTGGGGCACGTCGCCGGAGTGCAAGGCGGCCAATGACGAGAGCGATCGCGCCATCAAAGAGCTGTTCGATTTCGGCGAAGTCGTAAACCGCAAAATCGGAAATAGTTACACGCAGCGCGATGATTTCGTTGTGCTCGGCAATCTCATCCTCGCGATCGACGATATTTATCTCGAGGAGCTTGAGGATGAGATCGAGTTCTTCGGCTCGGAAGCGACGGTTGACGGTCATCGCAACAGAGCACTGTCCAAGATGATTGAGCTCGCACGAACAGCCGGCGACAGCCTGGTTCGAGAGGCAGCTCGTTGGAACGCCGAGAACGGAGGCGCAAATGTCTAAGTGCTTTCGTGTACGCATAGAAGACGAGACGATGATGCCCGACCTGATCCCTTTCGACATATGCGTTATAGATCCGGACTTGCGCCCCAATAAGGGCGACTTTGTATTTGTGCAAAACAAGCGGGGTGGTTCCTGCATCCGCCAGTACAGGCCTGTTAGAGGTCCGGAGCTAAGGTTCGAGCTTATCCCGTCGAACAAGGATTACCCGGCTTACGAGAAGCGAAAGAGAGACGGAGTGCGGATTGCCGGCGTCGTTGTCGAATTCAGGCGAACGGTCAGAGAGCGTGACGTCGGGACGACATCAAGGACAAGGAGCGACATCCAATGACGCCTCGGGTTTTTGTTCCAGAAAGTCGACAATGATCTCGTGATTCAATCGTCACTTTCAGCAATAAAATATAAGTTTTTGGCGCTCCGCGCATTCGTTCGGAGCGCTTCTTCATGGTAGTTTTTGAGGATCTGATTTGTGCTGCGTTCCGTGCTCTGTGAAGGACGCTGCAGATGTCTTACTACGTTCCGTTGCCCGCCTATAATCCTGGTCCCGGCATCAATTTTGATCCCCTGAACCAAGCTCTGGACGGTGTCCTTCGGCAGAACAACGCCAATCGCCAGTTCGGACTGGATCAACGCACGGCCGACCGCGCAGATCAGCAACTTGCTATCGAAAAGCGAAATTCGGATATCGCTTCTCACGACGCAATGGTTCGCCAATCAGCTGGTATCGCGCAGGCGGCATTGAATGAACGAGATCCTGCGAAGAAGGCGGCGATGATGACGCAGCTCTACGGGCTGCATCCGGAATACAAGGACCGGCTCGTGTCCGCCGGGATCGATCCGGCCAACTATGATGGCACCGCGAATTTCATCGTGTCGGAAGCGCGCGGCTATCTCGATCCGCAAGCGGTCCAACTGCGCAACCTGCAGATGGACGAAGCGAAAGCCAATATCGCGAAGACCAACACCGAGATCGCGGCAGCGCGGCGACAAGCTGATATGTTCAACGCGCTGTTCACGTCCGAGTTAAGCGGGGGCGGTGGGCCGACGGCGCCATCTTCGAATGCACTTGCCCCAGCACCTACTGCCGCTCAGGAACCAGTCAATAACGCCCTGATGATGCTACCCGGCGGTCGCTCACAAGCACTTGCTGCCGCCAGCGGGCCGCAGAATTCCCTGGCGCCTCGCTTTCCTTCGGCGCCCATGTCAACTGATGTCCCGGCCTCAGTACCCCAAGCTCCACTCCCCACACCGATCGGCAACGGAACGCAGGGTATCGCCGCGAACTCGGGAAGTTCCGTGAACAATTCCCCGTCGGCGGCTTTGCCTCAACCGGGAGATCCGACTTCGTTCACCGGCGACAGCGCATCGGGTTTGAGTACCCCATCGCGGATCTCAGCTGATACCCGGCGCGCAATGGCCTACGATCTCGCGCTCAACGGCGGCAAAGGGATGCCGACCATCCTCAATAACGATCCGGGCTCGAAGTATGCCACGGCCTATGCGGTGAAGACTGCCGAGGATAACGCGGGCCTCAATCTGAAGCAGAAGATGACAAAGCCGCTGCTCGCGCAGATCGCACATATGCGACAGATCGCGACAGATGCCGGCTCGGACGTTCTGTCGAAGGCAACGGGTCCCGACTATAGCGAAGGCATGGAAGGCAGTTGGTTACCGGGCTTCATGCATCCAGACACGTCCGGCCAGAACTATCAAAACACGCGCGCTCTGCTGCAGCATGCGAACCCGTTCAGTAATCAGGCGAGCTACACCGAGGCGGCAAACGTCAATCTCCAGATGCAGCACATCAAGAAGATGCTCGGGGCCGCGGTTAAAGCACTTCCCGGCACCAAGGGTGGTGGCGCTTCCACCGATCAAGACCAAGCCCTCGTGCTCGATGCCGTCGGTGAAGCGTTGCACGCACAGGATCCTGAAACATTCTTCAAGATCCTGCACGATGCCGAGAATGGATTGCGCGCACGCGCCGGCATGCCTCCGATTGCCGAGCCGAAATCTTATCTTCCGGAAAGTTGGCCCGACTCCAAAGCAGCGTCCAACGCTGGCAAGCAGGGATCGTCCGCACCGCAAGCTATCTCTGATGCTCTCGCTGGTGCTCGCGACGCAATCTCCAAAGGTGCAAACCCTGCCGCTGTTAGACAGCGTCTCATCCAAAACGGCATTAACCCGGACGGTCTTTGATGGCTGGCATCTCGTTCGATGATCTTATTCCCGGCTCAGACACGATCTCGGCGCCGGGGATATCGGTAAGCCCACCAACGATGGCGGCCGATCCACACCCGATGTTCGCCGACCTCATCCCGAGTTCAGTCAGCAACGGCAATCCACATCTCCCGTCGTCGCAGACTGCCGGCATCCCACCCCCCGATGCCACGCCCGCTCTGGGCGACGACGGGAGATCGTTTGAATTGCGCCGCTCGTCCAACGCAACGCCCGATGCCCCCACATGGCTCGGGCGTCGCGTTCAGGACATCGAAGGCAAGCACGATACCCTCTACGCCGACGTACCGTCGGTCTTTTCCCAAAACCGCGATCTCTTGCAGGCGCCTATGGGAACCGCCTCGATGCTTGGCGCCGACGATGATCAAATGGCCGACGTCGTCAAAAAGCAGCTTGGCAGTCGCTTCGTGTCGACGTTCAGGGACGCCAACGGCTACCCGATCGTTCGTTTTAAAGACGATCAAGGTCAAGAGCGCCTTGGCTACGTCAACAAGCCGGGCCTCGACAGCGAGGATGTGGTCCGCGGTGTGAAAAGCGCGCTCCCGTATGCTGCCGCTGCGGAGATCTTAGGTCCGGTTATCGGAGGCTATTCTCTGCTAGCTCGAGCATTGTTTGCAGGTGGCTCTGCGGCCGGCGTTTCGGCCGGCGGTGATGTCGCTATGAAGCCACTCGGCAGCGAACAGGGCGTGCAGGGTGCTAAAGCCGGCACGATGGCCATCCTCGGTCCCGTGGGGGAACTTGCCGGAACCGGAGCAAGCGCTCTCTGGCAGCGGTTTGTTCAAATTCCGAAATATTTCGACGCATCGACAAACCAGCTGACGCCTCTTGGCAAGCAGGCTGCCCGGGCCATGGGCCTTGATCCCGATCAGATGGCCTCCGACGCCATGTCGGTATTCGGCAAGACATATGCGATGAACCCCGCCGATGCGAAGGCGGCAGTCGATGCCGGCACTTTTGATTTCAACATTCCGGCGACGCGAGGACAGATCGCAAAAGATCCGCAGCAGTTGCTGCAGGAAAAGGCGATGCGTTCTGGCCTCTACGGCCTAGATGCAAAAAACCAGATTGAGGATCTCGATCGGCGCCAGGCTGAAGCGATCGCGACCGCTGTCGCGGATACCATTCCGAGTCGCCTCGCGGGACAGAAATGGCAGGGTGGCCAAGCTCCTGAGGTCTACGGAAGCAACATCGGCCTCAACTTCGCTGATGCCCGAAAGAATGCGAAGTCGCTCGAGCGCGCAGCTTGGGATAGCACCGGACCGATTACGCCGAAAACAACCACCACGACTGCAGCCGATGCAATGACGCCAATGACCGGGGTACAGCGGTCGATGAGCGCGATGCAGGGCACCCAACTTCTGAAAGATACGTTGAGTGCTAATCTGAGCGACTTCTCCAGCGTTTTGAGCCCAGAGAATACGCCCACGACTTTCAAGATGTGGTCCTATCTCAACGACTTCATGTCGGGCCGTAAGCCGACCTCGGCGTTACATCACTCGCTCGGGCTCGAGGGCGCCGGCGACATCGATTCAGTCCGGCGCGCGCTTGGCATGATGCAAAAAGATGCTCAAACGCCAACAGACCAAGAGACGGCCAAAGCCATCTATCGTGGATTCAATGATTGGATTGACAAAGCCGCAGCGCAAAACATGCTCGCCGGCGATCCGGTCGGGGCCGCCAATCTTAAGGCAGCACGAGACGTCTCAGCCGAGATGAACGCGGTCTTCAAGCCCAGAGGCTCCGACGGCAATCTTACGCCGGGTGGCAAGTTGCTGGAACGCATTGCAACCAGCGCTGACACGCCGGAACGGATCGTCCATGCGCTCATCCCCTCGCCAAACGCTCAGATCCCGGCCGGCACCATCGAAGCTTTGAACCTCATTCGCAAGGGCATGCACAAATACGGTGCGCCGGGCGCGGATGGTCAGGTCTGGAACAGCATCAAGATGGCCTATCTCTCGAAGCTTACGCAGGGCAAGAACGGACAGTTCCTCTCGCCGCAAGTGATGTCGCAGAACTTGCGAAAGGCAATCAGCAGTCAAGCCACTCTTTTCAACACCATCTATTCACCCGCCGACAAAGCCGTCATCAGCCGCTTTCTCACCCAACTCGATCGCGTGAATTGGAAAGATCCGAACCCATCCGGCACGGCGACGAGCCTCGCCGGTCTTGCCAGTCAGCTGTTTGGAAAATTGCTGGATGCCTTTGGTCCACTTGGACGAGCGACATGGGAATATTCCGGTATCCAGCACGCATGGGGTTCGTCCATCGCGCGGCAAGCTGTCAAACAGGCGCCCCAGGGCTACCCGCTTGTCAAACCGAATGCGGTGTTTCGGCATTTGAATGCACTGGCAGCGCCGGCCGTCACGCAGAGCGACGTGCAGCTCAACGCGCTCGCACCACCGGCACGATAGATACAGTGAGGATGTCAATGGAGATGGTGATATGGTCGGGGTATCATTTCAGGCGCTGATGTCTGTGGCACCTAGTGCCGTTCCTGCCTTCGTCGGCAGCGGTGATGTCAAATCCGGCGCCTATGCGTATTGGAGCGTGTCTCGTGCCTATTCTGCTGCTTACGCTGCTGCGGGCAGTCCAGCGATGGACCTCGTTGACCAAGCTGGCAGCAACCAGATCACGATCAATGTTCTCTCCAACGGCAACGTTGATAGCTCTGCGATCAGCGCGTGGGTTTCGGCGCACTCGGTCACCACGATCAAAGTCAAAAAACTTTACGATCAGAGCGGCAATGGACGGGACGTTTCGCAGGCCACGCTTGCCAACATGCCGCTCCTCCGGTTGACGCATCAGGGCCTCGGAAACGCCGCTATTCCTGTCATGGATTTCAGTGGCGTCGAGTTGCTTGTGAGCGGTGCAACTACGCTCTCGCAGCTGACCGGCACATTCTCATATGTCGGACGAACAGTGTCCCCGATTGCCGATCACAGCGGGGTGATACAGGCGGGAACGAAGTCAGGTGTTTCATTCAATGTAGGCAACACAGTCTCGCTATATCTTGGCGGGTCTACTCCCAACACGCCTTGCCTCGCCGACAACTTTCATAGCGTCCAGACGGTCATCAATGGCTCATCGACGTTCACCGTCGTTGACGGCCTCGTTGGCGCAAACGTATCTCCAACGGGATCAACGAACTTCGGGAGCCCCTTTACGATCGGCAAGCTGAATGGCGCCCTTCCGATGATCGGGTCGATCGCGGAAATTAGGTTTGACACTTCCGTTTGGACATCGACGGACTGCACAAACGAATGGAACAGTCATAAAGCATTCTTCTTCTCCACGTCAGCTTATGAGGGGCTGGTGGCGACGCGTTGCCGTTTTCGCGAAACGAGCGACACTACGAACAAATATGCGAACTCAAGGTCCGCGCATTTTGCCAATGAAAATCTTACGCAGATCAAAGTCGGGTTCAGGAACGACGGTATATCCGGATCCGCGGCCACAATATCAGCCAGCGTTGAATATCCAGCGGGCACCTTTACCCAGCTCACGTTCAGGGGCTCAACCACGATAGCGCTGACGAACGGCCAAGAGACATTTTCCGATTACATCACCCTGTCGATCCCGAAAGGTGACTTGTTCTGGGTGCGGGAATTTTGGAACGGCCCATCCGCCGGCCGCATCTACTACAACACCTGGCAGAATTCGTTCTTGGGTGAAGCGACAGAAATGTCAGCTTCTTCGCTCACCGACAAAACCATGTCGGGGACGATATCGAACTCTGGATCGCCTTCCGGCGTGTCCCGGCCGCCAGTTTGCATTGTCGGCGTGACGACAAACAAGAGCATAGTTCTGTATGGCGACAGCATAGCCAACGGTGTTGCCGAAACAGAAGACACTTCGGCGAGCGCGACCGGTTACAACAATGTTTATGGCTTCCTCAAACGGGCGTTCGATGCCCAGGGGTTTGCATTCTACACCAAGACGATATCAGGTTCTCAGGCGACAGGCCTTGTTGCAAGCTTGGTTGCTGGAAAATGCTCTCATTTGATAACGCAATACGGAATTAATGACTTCGATACTGGCGGCAAATCGCCCGCTACGCTGGTTTCAGATTTATCGGGACTGACCAAGTACGCGCACGGCCGAACGAAAGTGCTTCACGTCACGGTTCTTCCGCATACGACATCGACGGACAGTTGGGCGACGGTCGGAAATCAGTCCACTAACAATGCGACGACGGACACGAGCCGTGACACGTTCAATGACAGTTTGCGTAATGGAACGAGCGGCATCACCCGTATCACCGGCTATATTGACAGTGTCTCCATTATTGAGAGTGGCTTGAACAGCAACAAATGGATCGCTTCGCCGTCGCCACCTTATACGGGTGATGGTCTGCACCCGAACTCAGCGGGGCACACGTTGCTCTTGAATTCTGGGATAGTCCCGACCGCCGTTTCCTAGCGCTACGGCGGATAGCGCTCACCAGATGGAGCGTTCGTATTTTCAATAACGTCGAGTACCCAATACTCTCCACGCAATCTATTGGCGACACAGACCTACGTGGCCGGCTAATAGCGCTGCATGTTCTGGCGCGACAATGTTCAGGTTTAAGGTTAGCTGGACGAAGCGAAACGCCTTTTAGTGATGAGATTTATCCGGAGTGGCTGCGCTTGCGAGAACGGCAAACATTTCCTTCCAAACCTCGCTCGGCGCGCTGAACTGCATCGGCACGTCGCCAATCGAAATCTCGAGTACCGCGTGGCCAACAGGTGCGTTAGCGCCTTCGGGTGGAAGAACCCGCAAGCCATCGGCTGGAATAGTCCTCGATATGATCGTGGGAAGCGCCTCAGAAGTATGATTTATGGGTTTTTGAGAAAGGCCGATGGCGCCAAAGGCGGCGGTCGCGAATTCGCTAAGAAATTCCTTTCTAAGCCGGACAAGGGCCGTTTTTCCGTCTTGCGATGTTAGGCCAAGAGCCGCGCGACATTCGCTGTCCTTCACGCCCGTCAGGATTGCTGCCTGCGGCTCAATTACGAAAAGCGGTGGCGGCTTGTAGCGTGCTTGTTTGAGCTTCTTGGATTTTGACATTTGGAACTCCGACATTTGGTGTCAAAGAATAGACACGACCAAACAGCGTGCCACCGTCAGTGTGGTGTCTTTCTGCTAGTCGCCCCACATATTGCCGGGCGGTCGTTTGATGAAAATCTTATTTGAGATGACAGACGCTGTGATGGCGCTTCGATGAGCTTGTGCATCAAATACCCGCCCGCGAGGGTGCCACTTGCGGCAAGAAACAATCCTATCTCTTCGCGTCCAACACCGGGACCGAGCACTCTTTGCGGTACGTAAAGCAGGAAGAGAAACGGCACGTGGACGAGATAAACAGGGTATGAAATTCGCGAAAGCGGCAAGAACAGCGCACTACGTAAGCGAGCGAACAAGGTGCAAAGTACCGCGCCGCTCACCGATATGAACGCTAGTGGTTCGAATTGATAGAGCAGCGCGGCAAGATTCACCAAAATTAGAGCCCAGAAGGTCGGCCAAGACACCATATTGTTGCGCAGCCAAAAGACCAGGATGCCCGCACTAAATAGGGGCAAGAAGGGGATCACGAAGTGCGCGCTCGTGGCGGGACTAGGGACCGGGGAAGAAATTGAAAGCAGCAGGATCGCAGAAATTACTGCGACCCGAATAATGAGATTCGGCGAGACCACGAGCGGGAATACCAGTCCCAGCAGAACATAGAATTGGAATTCAAGAGCGAGGGTCCAAAAGACGATATTCGCCCAAGGCAATCCAAGTATCCCATTCATATAAACGAGGTGGCTCGTGATTGCTTCAGCTGACGGTATCCTTTCGTGATGGCCGAGCGCGAACGGAACGGCGATCGCCAACGCAACGGCGGCCACGTACGGCGGATGTAGCCGAATGAGCCGCTTCAAAATGAAATCGATGGAAATTGCCGAGCGAGTAGTCGGCCGCAAGAAGCGACTGCGGCAGCACATAGCCGGAGATAAAAAAGAACACATAAATTCCAAGCGAGCCGTAGTGAAAGAAAGCTTCTCCTAACTCTGGCTTGCCGATTGTGAAGTGGAACATCATCACTGAGAGCGCAGCAAACGCTCTCATCGCATCTATCGTATAGTCACGTTGTTCCCCCATCCAAAACTGCGTGCACGTATCCCATGACCGGTCAACTGGCAGAGGAGTTTGATCAACAGACAATTGGTGACTGGGACGCTTTCCCGCGAAAGAAGTCGGGGTTCGATAACCTCTCTCGGACTGTTTAACGAAATCGACCGGCCGACTTTAGTAGGTCATCGTTCAGGAGAAGCCCGAACTCATTGAACGCTTTTCACGAAAGCTATTGATCTCCTATTCGTCCGCACAAAGACTCTTTTAAACAGTTTCCGCGATGATCCCCCTATTGGGATTTCACACATGCGTACTTTTTGGCTCTTGCCGGCCGTTTTCTCCGGCATCATTTTCGGTGCAATCGTTACGATCATCGCTTTGCCGACCACGCAGAGCGGTGCCATTTCTGCTGCGGGCGCCGATCCTAAACTTCTCTTTTTGCTCTCTGCAGTCATCATCATTCCATCGACGCTCTACGCGTTGATGCGCTTTGAGGACGGCAAATCGAGGTCAAAATCTTCGGATGCGCTGCCCCAAAACGTCATGGCGGCCCGCGGCGAACTCGAAAAGCAATTCGCCCAATTCCTAGCTTTGGTCGGCGAGCAAATTAAATCTTCCGAACGACACACGAACGATCTAGACGCGCTGAGTGGTCGTCTGAAAGCTGTCAATTCGGAGCCGGAACTTCGCTCCGCCATTCAGGCGCTTATTGTCTCAAACGAAGCTTATAGGCGCGAAACCGCGGAACTTGAGCGTCGGCTGGAACGCGCGCAAACGCAGGCGAAAGAGCTGCGTCGAAGAGCGAAGAATGCTGAAAAGCTGGCATCCGTTGATCCTCTCACGAACATCGCTAATCGGCGCAAATTCGACGAAGAACTTGAAAAGCAAGTCGCGCTTTCTCACCAGGAAGAAACGCCACTTTGCCTGATGATGGTCGACATCGATCACTTCAAACTGATCAATGACGAATTCGGGCATCGCGCCGGCGATGCGGTGCTTCGCCAATTCGCCGAGCTGCTTAGCGGAATGGTACGCGCCACGGATCTCATCGCGAGATACGGCGGAGAGGAGTTTGCGATCATATTGCCGAGAGCTCCGTTGGGGAATGCCTATGAGATCGCAGAGCGAATCCAACTCGCAATCCAATCTCACCCCTGGAACGATTCGAGCACGGTCGTAATGAAGCTGACGTCTTCGTTTGGCATTGCCGATATCCGGGACGGCGAAAACGCTGTCGATCTCGTCAATCGCGCCGACAGCATGCTCTACGAAGCCAAAAAGCACGGTCGCAACCGGACGATGATCTGGCATTCCGCTGCCTGACGCTTAGCTGGTCATGCTGCAGCCTGCGAGACTCTTAAACTCCGCGCGGGTGGGAACACCTTTGATCAGTCCTGTAACGTCTATTTAACTATGGCGGTTCGGCTTTTTATTAAGGAAGCCCCTTTAATCTTTACGTAATTTGAGCGGGCTGAAAGCGAAGCGGCGTGAAAATCATTCGAGAATCATTGTCAGCGCAGGGCGATGGCGATGCCGCCGTTCTGAAGCGCATGCATCGATTGACGCTCGCCGCCGCCCTCACGACCTTGGCTGCCGCCGCACTTCTTATGACGTCGGTCGAATGGTCGGCGCACCGAAGCGATGACATCTCCAAATCGCGACAGATGCGAATGGCCGCGAGTGCACTTGATCGTGAAATTCAGAAGATCCCTTACGATCAAGAAAGCGTGGCAATCTGGGATGACTCCGTCAACAATGTGCGCAACGTCTTCAACGCCAACTGGGTGGACGTCAATCTTGGCGTCTGGATGTCGACATACTTCAAACACGACCGCGCATATGTTTTAGATTCTGGCGATCGTCTACTCTACGAAATGTCAGATGGTAAATCGGCCAAGGCCAATGCGAAGGATCTCACTCCGGAGATTATGAAGCTCGTTCGCGATCTTCGACAGCAGATCAGTGATGGAGCGCTCGATCGCTTTCAAAAGGGTGACACACGAATTCCACGCTCGGTGGACATCGCATATGTTGACACCCATCCTTCAATAGTCAGCGTCATGCCGCTCGTGCCGCATTCAGATGCCGTTTCGCAAGCTCGAGGGAGCGAAGCACTCCTCATTAGCGTTCGCTATCTCGATACGAGTTTTCCCACTAATCTTGAAGCAAAATACCTCCTCTCCGGTGCGCGGTTCTCGAATGCAAACGAATTAAAACCGGGTGAGACCGCTTATCCGGTTGTTTCACGCGACAAAATTCGAATCGGCAATCTGGTTTGGAAGTCCGAATTGCCCGGACGATCGATTCTCCACGAGATCATGCCCTTTCTTGCCCTAGGTCTCGGCGCGATTTCAGTCGCGATGTTTTTTGTTATACGTCGGCTACGTAATACCTGCGCCGATCTTGTCGCCGGCGAGGAGCATGCGCGCCATCTCGCCCTGCACGATGCATTGACGGGATTGCCCAATCGCGCCTTTTTCATCGAGAAGCTCAACGCCGCGCTTTCTGACCAGTCAGCCAATAATGGCACTCTGGCTGTGTTATTCCTTGATCTCGATCGCTTCAAACAAGTGAACGACACACTCGGACATGCCGTCGGAGACGAACTGATCGTGTACTTTGCCGAGAAATTTGGCGAAGCCATATCGAACAACGGCTTCATCGCACGCATGGGCGGCGACGAATTCGCAATATTGAAGACGAACCTCTCGTCAGCCGACGATCTTGTCGATATCTGCGAGCGTCTTTTGCGTTCCGCCTCCGAGTCCTTCGAAACTCTCGATAAGAGAGCTATGGTCGGCTTGAGTATCGGCGTCACAATGGCCCCTCAAGATGGCCGCGATCCGAGCGAACTTCTTCGAAAAGCAGATATTGCGCTTTATCAGGCCAAGCTAAGAGGCGGTCAGAAATATCAGATCTTTTCCGAAGATATGAGCAAACAACTTGTCGAGCGGCAGAAGTTGGAAGCCGAACTTCGCTGCGCGCTCGACAAGGGAAATGAGCTCGAGCTCTACTTCCAACCGGTCTACGCATCGAGCGATCTTCGCATAGCGAGCGTTGAATCTCTGATACGATGGAACCACCCGTCTCGTGGTCTGGTGTCTCCCTTCGACTTTATAGCAATCGCGGAAGAAGCCGGACTGATTGGAAGATTGGGCGAATGGGTTTTGCGGGAGGCCTGCCGAGCTGCAAAAGACTGGCGCTTGGATACTGTCGCAGTGAACGTCTCTCCACTTCAACTTTCTCAGCCCGGTTTTCCGGAGATGGTCTTCGACATTCTCCTCGAAGTCGGCATGTCGCCGCGGAAGCTCGAACTTGAAATCACGGAGACTGCTCTTCTCGACAGCTCCAACGCGACGAGCAAGAAGGCGCTCAATGTTCTCCGCAAGGCCGGAGTTCGGATCGCTCTCGATGATTTCGGCACGGGCTATTCTTCATTGAATAATCTGATCGCTTTGCAAGTGGATTGTGTGAAAATTGACCGCTCATTCTTGCAGCCGTCGTCATCGCGATCGGTTATTTGGGCGATCATCAATATGGCTCATGCGATCGGACTGACTGTGACCGCCGAGGGCGTCGAGACAGAAGACCAAAAGGAATTTCTCATTGCCGTCGGTTGTGATCACATGCAGGGTTACTTTCTATCGAAGCCGATAACCGAAGCGAGTTTCGGCGCGCTACTCGGAGATCAATGCTCCAAAGCCGGCGATGCAGCCGCAGCGTAGCAGCGCGCGTACTAGGCGACTACGCAAAGTCCGTCATTCGGCGACTCTGTCGTAAGAAGCGTCCTATCAAGAGAACCGCGGCAAACAGGACACCTGCGCCGAACCCACTCCAAGCCCCGATTGGCCCCATGTTAAAAGCGAACCCGAGTAGGACGCTCATCGGGATTGCTATGATCCAATGGGCCGTGAGGGCGATCGTAGTCGGCCATCGATTGTCTAACAACCCTCTGAGAGCACCTAGGGCGACCGACTGCAGTCCATCAAATATTTGAACTGCCCCGATCGTGGCCAGCAGACCGACCAGAAGCGTTTTGACCGCCATTTCATGAACGAAGAACTCGGCGATCGCCGCGCCACCGAAGATCATCATGGCACTCAACGGGACGGTCACCAGTAGGACAAGAACAAAGCTCGCGATTCCAATGGCGCGAACCCTAGCATCAGCTTTTTCGCCTAGTGCTTGCGCAATTACTATTCCGACCGCACCGGCGAGGCCGAGGGGAACCATGTAAATCAACTCACCCAGAGAAAGGGCGACTTGATTTGCAGCCAACGCCGCCGAGCCGAAAAGCCCGACAAGTATTCCGATCACACCGACTGCACTGCTCTCGGCGAGATATTGAAGTGACATAGGCAGACCGTGCCGAGCGAATTCTACCACGCCGGCTCGGTTGCCTAAGTCTAAGATGCGAATATCGAGTCTTTGGCGCCAAATGATATAGAGGCGCATCGCGAGAAATCCCACTGACTGTGCGACGAGGGTTGCAGCGCCCGCACCGGCGAGTCCTAAAGCCGGAAATCCCCAGTGGCCGTAAATGAGAAGCCAGTTGAGCGGGATGACGACCGCAACTGGTACAAACGAAAGAAGGGCCGCGATCCATGGCCGGCCGATCGCGTCGAGCAAAAGCTTTATCACCATCGATAGAGAAAACGGAATCAGCGACAGAGCCATCAATATCCAATATGTGGGAAGAGCCGCGATCACCTCTGGCGGCTGACCGGCTAGCGCCATCGCTGGCAATAACGCGAGCATGATGACCGCCCCCAATATCCCACCAATCAGAGCTACGCGGAGCCCATCGCTGCACGCGATCGCGATGAGTTCGTCGGCACGGGCGCCAAATGCCTTTCCCGCTAAAATGCTGACCGGACTTGCAAGTCCGAACAGTGCTGAAAAAAAAATGATGAGCACGCTGTTGGTAAGGGACGCACAGGCGAGCGCGAGTTCGCCAATCGGACTCAGCATGTAGGAATCGATCACGCTGAAAGCGGTTCCACCAATGAGGCCGAGGATAATCGGAGCCGCCAAGGCCGCCAATATTACTATTTCACTAACGATCGAATTGAAGGAGCGATGAAGCCGCCTACTTCTGTCCAATCCCATGCGGCGCCAATATTCTCTCAGAATTCTCTATGAGCGACGCTTATTAGCAAGGACACCGACGTTAGTCTCGTCCCGGACGCAACGAATTCTTAAGCATGATGCACGGCACCGCCGGTGTTTCTGCTTCACAACAACTTTTGTTCACCATGAGAAAACGCTTTTTCATCACGATACCCTCCGACCAGATCCGGAGAGTAACGTGCGCATCGCCTCCAAATTGAACGCCGCACTCGTGGCCGTGCTTGCGTGTGGAACGCTGGCCGCGTTTATCGTGCTGGAAACGACGATCAAACCCCGCTTTGATGAGATCGAACAATCCAACGCCCGTCTCAATCATGCCCGCGTGCTCGACGCGCTCGATGCGGCGACCGAAAAACTTCAGACCGCGACCCAAGATTACGCTTTCTGGGACGAGAGTTATGGCTTCGTTCAAGGCCAGAACACCGACGAGTTCATCAAATCGAATCTCGAACCAGAATTCAAAGCGGTCGAAAACCTCGGAGTAAACGTTCTTATCTTCCTTGACGCTGCAGACAAGGTGCGATGGGGCGCGGCTTATAACCTGGAAACACAAGAAGCTCTGCCTGGCGTATTGGACGAACTTGCGAACTTCAGCAAGGCCCATCCAAATATCAATGGCCAAGCCCCCTTCGCGAAGAAAGGCCTTGTCAGATCTTCGCAAGGCTTGCTGCTGGTCGCGATCTCTCCGGTTCTCAAAAGCGATCGCTCGGGCATTCCGATGGGACGCGTCATTTCGGCCAAGAAATTGGACGTCGACGCTCTGAAGCAGCTGACCGGCGTCAATTTTACGATCGAGAATTTGGCCTCTAGTACAGATAAGGCAGACACCACAGTCAGTCTCGACGTGCTTCCTAATAAGCTTCAGACGTCCTCGGTGATCGAAGATGCCGGCGGAAATCCGCTGGTAAAACTGAATGTCTCCTCACCTAGGGATGTCAGCCACGCGGGCGCTTCGGCAATCCGATCGGCACTCGTTTTGATGGCGATTGCGTTTCTATTGGGCAATGTCGTGCTGTGGGCTTTCCTACGTCACAGCGTCGTCAGCCGGATCGAAGCGCTGAAACAGCATATGGCAGTCGCCGGCGCGAGCGGAACCATCCAAAGAACGTCGCTAACGGACAACAATGACGAAATCGCCGAGCTCGCCACCTCATTCAACTTGATGGCGGAGCAGGTCAATCATCTGCGAGACGCGTTGGCAGATAGCGCATATCTGGCGGGTCTTTCCGAGTGGGCGACCGGGACATTGCACAACGTCAGAAACGGACTGACCCCCATTACCGCGGCGGCATGGAAGATCGAGAAGATCTATTCGACCTCCTGGCTCGATAAGATCGCGACGGCGACATCGGAGTATGGAAATCCCACGACATCGCCAGAACGCCGCGCAAAACTCGAGACTTATTTGGTTGGAAACGCAAGCAAGCTCGAGCATTCAGCGAGGGAAACGCGCTCGTTGCTGTCGGAGTTGAATGCGGCCAGCCGCAATGTGATCGATATGGTCTCGGAGTTCGAGCGCTACGCGACGAGAAGTGTCAACGTTGAGCCGACAGATCTTCTGCCCTTGATAAAGTCGAGCGTCTCGGCAACGACTTTGCTTGCGGAGCGCGACGTCGAGGTTGTCGTTCCGTCCTCCTCAACTTCGGTATTGGCAAACGGCATCGTCCTTCGCCAGATTCTGACGAATGTTCTCCTCAATGCCGCTGAGGCGGTTCAAAATCAATCGCAACGCGGGCGTGTGGAGATAGCCGTCGATGATGCAACGAGCGATGGCGTCCGCATCGCAATTTCCGACAATGGCGAAGGCATATCCGGCGATCGGTTGGCTACGATCTTTCAGAAGGGGGATAGCACCAGATCAGCACGATCCGGTGGTCTTGGTCTTCACTGGTGTGCCAACGCCACCAAATTGCTTGGTGGTACGATTTCTGCCGCCAGCGATGGAATCGGACATGGAACAACGATCATAATCGAACTTCGCAAGCCTTCGGAAATCGAACGGAAGGCAGCGTGATGCGCAAGACCGACACGCCCAGACTGTTGGTCGTCGACGACGATCCGTCTGTAGCGGCCGCCTATAGACTTGTCCTGGAACCGCCCCCATCAGAAGGCGATGGCGATCAGGGTCTCGACGATCTTGAAGCCGAATTGTTCGGTGAAAGCGGCGCGAAAGACCCAGAGCACGGGTGGCGGATTCAGTTTCTCGATCAGGGTCTCGACGCTGTGTCGGAAGTACGGCGTTCCCTTGAAGCCAACGATCCCGTCACTGCGATTTTTCTCGATGTTCGTATGCCGCCTGGCATTGACGGCTATGAAACGGCGCGAAGAATTCGGCAGCTCGACAAGAACGTTCATATCGTCATCGTGACGGCGTTCTCGGACTATAGCTATGAGGATTTCCTACTCGTGGCCGGTCCAGCCGATCGATTGAATTATCTTCCCAAGCCAATCTGGCCGCATGAACTGCGCCAAGTTGCTCAGGTGCTGACCGAAACCAAAACAGATTCTGCACCGGAGAAGCACGAACACGCGGCATGATGCAAGCGATCTTGGCGGTGCAATAGATCTCTTCTCAGACGGCGTGCCACACCCAGACGTTGGGCTCGATGTACGATCCGATCCCTTTGCCGGGATCGACAAAAAGAGGTGCCAAGCCACCTTTCAGTGTGATCATTCCCCGCCGATCAAGGCTTTCGCCAGCCGCCCAGTCTTTCCAAAATTCGATCGGCTGCTCGACAACCATCGAGCGGTCGCAAACACTTCTCAAGACGCCGCCGGCGGCCACGTGGCTTCGCAGCCACGGATCGAAGATCCGGCCACGATCATCGCGCCACGAGACATACTGTTTCATGTCGACGAAGGGATGGTTCTTTTTTTCACTTGGTCTAACTGGCGCGACTACTCCCGTACAGCCATGCAGCCCGGCAACGACACGCATGGCCTTGACGAGATCTCGCGCGAGCCCGCGATGTCGATGAGCCTCGGGCACCGAAATTGAAAGAGCTCCGATGAAGTTTGCAAAATGCCCTTTCTGAACGCTTGCGGTATCGACGATCCAATCCCAGCCTTCGCGGGGAAGCGCGATGTCGTTCGCCAAATTGATCGGAACGCACATTCCCGTTGCGACGAGTTCACCGGTCTCTGCGTCGGTCATGCAGAGGTGGCATTCAGGATGACGCTCCAGAAGTTCCTCGTAATGATCGTGATGGGCCGCCGTATAGTCGAGAAATTCCAATTCGCCCCAGACTTCATTTTCCATCGCGACGCAAGCCTCGGACAATTCCGGGCGGCTTTCGCAGGTATCAACGATGAAACGCTCGATGACCTCTGCGCCAAGTTTTGTCGGACGGATTTCCGCGGAGCGTCTTTCAACCAATTGCAGCACAACACCACCCGTTCTGTCCCAATGTAGGACAGTGTTAAACGAAGTGGTCAGGAGCGGCAACGACGGGAACATGCCGGATGGCTAATTTGGATCACCGCAACGCAATATTGAGCAGCTGCGACGGCGTAAGCCTCGAAATGATCTGAAGCTAAGCAAACGTTTGGATCGTAGGAATTCCGTCCGCCGGCGATCTATCCCTCGCTCTGACGTGGCCCGCGCTGACGTTTTTCGACTGCCCACGCCGGCAGACAGGTCGCTAACGGAAATTTTTGGAGAAGCTCGTCGAGGCGTGCCGCCTCCCGCATCATGTCCTCGACTTCCGTCGCACTTTCAGATTGCGCTGGATGATGCATCAGATCCCACCCTTAAACCTGTCGATCACTTGTCCATACCACTTGGCGGCATTGCTCCGTATACATTATTTTGGAGAGGTATAGCGGAGAGCGTACTGCTTTATAATTGCGGGTTCGGATCGACCTCTGGCCCACACCAGAGGCCGATCCGCTCCACGCTTAGATTGCTATTGTGGCCTTGCAACGTCCCCCGACCGTCGCCTTGAACCGCCCGGTGCGGATCGGCGGCGGAATAATTCCAATCCGGCGCCATTCCTTGAGCCAGTCCGAGACCGTCTGCTTTGGGCGTCCCCAGTCCGAGGCGAGCGTATCCTGGCTCGGGATTGTCAGGCCTTGCCCCAGCCGATCGAGCAGATCGGCGAGAGCCTGCTCCTTGCTCAGTCCGGTCGGTCCGATGGGTCCGGGCTTCGGACTCGGACTGAAACCGGATCCGCCGTTCCCGTTGTCCTGGTCCGGACGAAAGAACCGGATCAAGTGATGCAGGTTTTCCGGATTGAAGTCGGTTTGCGCTCGATCTGTGCTCCCCTTCTCCTCGTCCGATGCGGCCCCGAAGGCGATGAGGACACCGGCGAGACCGTTCGATCCGAAGGACAGCAGCGCCGCCATGAACAAATCGAGCGCCCATGGTGCCCATCCGATCCGGTCGGCGAGCGGTGTTGCTGAGGCCGGCAGTGGATTGGCCTCGACGGCGTCCCTTGCTGCCTCGACGCCGGCTTGGTGCATTTGCTCTGCTTCGGCGACAGCCGCCACGAGCTCGGCCTGCGCCTTGTCGGCGAGACCCTGCTTACGGCGACATTCCGATTTGCAGCCGTCGGATGCTTCCTTCGTCACCGCGTCATCCGCGTCGGCTTTCGCCTGGCGGGCGATGTTCAAACGGGCCGAGGTCGGCTCGGCCTGTTCGAGCGCGGCAAGTTTAACGACCGCCGCGGTGTGCTTGGCCAGAGCATCCCGCAGTGGGGCTGCTCCCGCCTCGCGTTCGACGACCGTCCGCTCCCCGGTCGCGAAGAAGTTGTAGGTCTCACCCGCAGCCAGCGCGGCAATGATCACAAGCGCCATTTGACCGGCGCCCTGACCAATGACGCGCGCCCCGGCGAAAACGCCGAGACTGAGCGAAGCCACGAGTATCGCATGCGACGTTTGCCAGCCACCCGTTTGCAGGATGTTGGCGTTTGTGGCAGCGAAGAGGATGCCGGCACCGGTCAAGGTAGCCAGGCCTTTCGCCGACGTGATATGGAAGGTCATGTTGAAATCCTTGATCTAGCAAGGGTTGAGACAAAGGCCCGGCGCGGTGTTCAAGCACCGTGTCGGGCCACTTCATTTTCCTGCATGGCGCAGGGCGCGAACCTACCGGGTAGAGGGCCCGATAGGTCCGAACGCAACACCATGAGAAACGTGGATTATTGGTCTCCGAACCAGATCGCGAAGGTCGCGAACACGCCGAGCACGAGGCACGGCGCGATGATTGTGAGAAGTCCGAGCACCGGGTAGTCTGTCATCGTCTTTGATCCTTCCTGTGAGGATTGAGACAAAGGCCTCGGTCGACGTGTCCGCGCCGATCGGGGCCGCTAAATTCTGACGGTCATCATCAGGTGGCGCCTGACGCCACGAGACCGAGGCAAAGCTTCGCCATCCGGCCTTTCGACCTGTGATCCGGCTGCCGGAAATCCCCTTTTTGTCGTCTTTGAACCCTGCCGCTTCGCGGTGCCCGTTTTGGCATCTCTTGCGTGGCGTCTCGGCTCGGGAGGGGGCCTGTTCAGCTTGTAACTGAGTCTATTATAATTTAATCGGCTACATAAATCGATGAGCCAATATTCGGAATCCACACATGTCGAATCAATTTTTTGTGATTTGAGAGACTTTATCCGGCTACTACGCTAAGGTGAAAGTCATGGAAATGGATCTGATGCCCAAAAAGCCTGCTCGTGGCCGGCCTCCGCTCGAAAACGAAGCTTTGATGACCGCGCGCACTGTGCGATTTTCTCAAGCCATCATGCGTGAGATCGACGCCATCCGCGCGGAACGCGAATACGAGCAGCCCGACTTCGGTCAGATCGTGCGTGAGCTCGTCGCGGAAGGCCTAAAGAGCCGCAAAAAGCGTTCCTAAGCGCTGCACTCAGGCCCTCGCCAGAGACGGGCAAACAAGTCATAGTTGTATGAGTAGCGTTGCGTTGATTCCGAACCCCCTCCGAGATCGGACAAGCGATGACGCTCAAAGAGCCCGATACTGCCGACAACAGCGCGATCGCTGAATTCATCCGCGAGTGCGGAGAAACCGCCGCGAAAGGCGCTCCCACAAAGCGCTATCCCAAACGCCGCGCGGCGCTGAAAGAGATCCAGACCGAATTCGATCTCTTCCCCTCACCCCACGAAAGCGCGGCCGCGCAGCGCTACCTCGAGCGCCGCGCTGATCCCGACGCGAAAAGCCAGATGACATTCCGTCAAGACGAGGAGTCCGGCGCGGTTCGGATGATTAGCGCCGATCATGACAAGGATCACGTGGCGGCCCGTCTTGTCGCGATGGATAGCTTCTCGACCGGTTACTACGAATTTTCGAACGCCATGCTCGACCAGCTGAGATCAATCGCAACCGACCGCTTCGGCATCTTCGACGCCGGAAAGCTGAGTCAAGCCATGGCCATGATCCAGGGCATCAGCCCGCAGAATGAACTCGAAGCCATGCTGGCAGTTCAGATGGTCGCCGTGCAGCTGGGAACGATGAAGGCCGGCGAAGCCGCTGCCACTGCTCAAATGCGGGAGCACCAGCATTGGGCCAACAGCAGCCTTGCCAAGTTAGCCCGGACCTTTGCGGCGCAGGTTGACAGCCTCAGAAACCTCCGGCTCAACGGCGCTCAGCATCATCATGTGTATCATCATCGAGTGAACGAAGTTGCCCCGGAGGCAGACCCAGAGAGACGATCTCATGAATCAAGCTCCGCAAAGCAAAGAAATCAGACTCGCCAATCTCCGCAGAGCGCCGCGCTGCAGCGCGAAATCAAAAAGATCTCAAAAGGCCTGCCTCGCCCCCGCGATGCGCGGTCGTAAGGTCTGCTATTACCATGGCGGCAAGGCGGGTGCTCCGAAAGGCGAGCGCAACGGAAATTACAAATCGGGGCTGCATACAAACGAGGTCGTCGGATTGAAACGTGAAATTGCTGCAATCCTCCGAGTCGCACGGCGTCAACTCGATGAACTTTAGCGCTCTGGGCGGGTCTCAGAAATTTCGGAGACGATCGGTGAAAACCGCAATTCTGTGGACTTTTACCCCGACGTTTGCCGCGCTCGCGACAAACGATGCCAGCGGCACAGAGCTGTACGTGCTTTCGCGCTGCGCTCCAATATCGGTCCTAACCGGCTTCATGACAGATTGGACGAACTCGTCGAGTCCGATCTTCGTAAACGGAAAGAAGATCGGAGACTTAAAGATCTGCGACGCAGTGCATACATCGGTTGCGCCAGGCAAGCAGAACGTTCGGGTAAAACTTTCTGGTCGAAGCGACTACGGCATTTCGAGCGACGCGGGTATAGACGTGAACGTCGGGACTGCTACAGCGTATGTCGTGATGTACGACAATAGCTTCACAGGAGCCGATCTCGTCGATGCGAGCGAAGGTCAGCAGTTGCTCGCCAACGTGCGAACCGCTCACAGCAAGTGATCGGTAGCTGGAATTTACATTCAACGCGCCAGCACGATGTGGGTAGCAAGCTCTGTGGGAACGACCTCGCTCACCCGATAACCGAGGCCTGGCAGGTCCACGCCCGTGAACAGGTTTTCGCCTCGGCCCAGGATGACGGGCGACATCGCGAGGTGAAATTCGTCGATAGCTCTTGCCATCAGATACTGACGGACCGTCGAAACCCCGCCGCCGATCTTCACATTCAGATCGCCAGCTGCAGCCTTGGCCTGAGCGAGCGCGGACTCGATCCCCTCGGTGACGAAATAAAACGTCGTGCCACCCTCCATCTCAATGGGCGGCCTGGCATGGTGGGTGAGGATGAATGTCGGCGCGTGGTACGGTGGATTTTCGCCCCACCAGCCTCTCCAGTTGGGGCCGCCCCAATCGTCTCCTGCCGGCCCAAACATATTGCGACCCAGGATGAAAGCGCCGAAACCTTCCATCGCAGCACTGGCGAAGCGATCATCCGTCCCGCCGTCTTTTCCGACCATCGATCGAAACGCCCGCGTCGGATAGAACCATTGATGCAGTTCCCCGCCGCCCTTGCCCATCGGGTGCTCCAGGCTTTGGTCGGGACCTGCTCCGAAGCCATCGATGGAGACTGCAAAACCCGCTACCCGCACCCTGCCCATGAGGCCTCCCTAAAGACGATGGCCTTCGCCGTCTTGGCCACCTCAATATCAAGACGAACGGACAATCGGGAAGCCGACAACCAGGCAAAAAACTTTTGGACCTCGGGAGTGTCTTGTTCTCTGATCGTTAGTCTGCGTTAGGCGGCTGCCTTCTTTGCCGCCTTTGCCATCTGCTCGGGATACATCTCGATGGCCTGCAATAAGGTTCGGCGGACTCCGTCGAGCTTTGGGTTTCGTTGCTCCCAATCGCGTAAAGTGCCCAATGGAATACCGAAGCGCTCCGCGAACTCGACCTGCGATAGACCAAGCTTCCACCGCACCTGTTTGAACGGCGACACCTTTTTGAGTTTTCCCAGTTCCGCTTTGGTCATGGGCGCGTCGTCGTCATCGTCTTCGATAGGTCGCTTTTTCATCCTTCGTGGCCCTTCTAGCCGATATGATCCGAATTTTCTTCCCGCGCTCGGTATAAACGACGACCAGCAGATTGTTCGGGCTTGCACCGATCATCACATACCGATCCTCGCCGCCGCGCGGTCGATAGAATTCGAGACGATTGGGGTCGCCGAACGCTTCCTGCGCCTCCTCGAACGAGATGCCGTGCTTCACGACATTGCTCGCCGCCTTGGCCGGATCGCTCTCGAATTCCATCAAGCCACCATATACTGAAATCCAGTACCACACAAACCTCCCTTGATGGTGTGGGGCAGCGGATTTCCACAGATCCGGGGAAAACGGGGAAAGCGGGCGGTCCAGCGCACTCTCCATGCTGACAGGACTCCGCAAAGCAGTCAGGATTCGACCGCGCGGCTAGGACGGCCATCCGAAAGGAGCAGCACTCCACTGCTCTGAAGCCGCGCTTCCACCTTTGGAGGCGCGAGGAGAGCGCTAGTGCAGCTTGTCAAAAAAGCCAGCCGTTCGGCAATTGAGCAGCGCCTTCGGGATTGCCGTCACGAAAAACGCAGATCTCGGTCAAAAGTCGTCTTCGCTAGCGAGGACTCGACTAATCCTTCGATAACTTTGGCTGCGTATCGGGAATTGCCGCCAGTGGACATGGCGGCAACTGCGCTCGAGGGAGCTGCCTCGCCGTTTCTGGATGACCAACGCGCTGCAATCAGCCTCGCTTTGCAATCACTCATCGCAAGAGCGACCGATGCGGGCTTTCCCGAACTTCATCTTTGTCTTCAGGGAGTTTCGTTGCTCGACCAGGTTTTCGAAGGCAATCAATCCAGTCCCCTGATTCCACCGAAAAGCGCCGGTTACCCCTATGCGTCCCAGTGGTACGAAGCGCGGGCAAGAGCGATGTTCTGTGCAATATGGCGCCAGAAAATGACGGGCGACGATATTTCTGTCTGTTGCTTGCAAGTCGCTAGAGATGTGGACAGGGGAATGCAGCCCTACTCGCGCATATGGGATGTTTTTAAACTTCAGGCTCCGCCCCTACCCGCCGATGAAAAGTCCGTAGAAGAAGCTCTGCAAGCTGAAGCTAGTAAGATCCAGCGCTGGATCAAAGCTGAGGACCGCAAGCAACCGGACAGCGACGCAATCCCTCTTGATCGGACGGCAAAGCGGCAATTTCTAGCAGCGCGCGATTGGGTGAAGGGGTTGGAAAAGCCTCTTCCGAACTGGAGGGAGCTATACAAGCGCGACGTTGAACACTGTGTTTTGATCTCGCTGCAGCTCTCCAAGGAAGCGCAGACGAAACTCGAAGAACAAAAATAATCGGTAGACCCCGGGGGGTCTACCGAACATCCTAGCGTGTACCGTCGTGGACTAGGGCAATCACCCGAGGACTTCACGATGGAACTGACTACTATTTCACCCACGAATGCCTATTCCGCACCAACCCTCGATCGTTTGCTAACACTGCGGGAGCTCACCCGCGCGACATCGTTGAGTCGCACCACCATCTACAGGATGGTTGAGGCAGGAACTCTTCCACGACCAATCAAAATTGGAAAATCGCGCATCGCCTGGCGGGCGTCCAGTATCGCGTTCTGGCTCGCCGAAAGGCAGGTCGCAGCATGATCTCGGGCTCATATCCCAAAAGAAAAACAGCCGCCCCGACTAGCATTCGGTAGCGGCTGCCAAATCAAATTTGTCTGGAACGTCTTTCTTTTAATTGTGCGGCGTGACGAAAGCAAGGCGTTCCTTCTGGAATTCAGAAGGAACTCAGATGCACAGCTACCGAAGTCAAATCAATACGAGGGCCGCAGCTCAGTTAGTACTGTGCCATTCCCTCGGTCGTTTTCTCCATCAATCCGTTCGTAGCCGTCTTGCCAATCTGGCGTCGGGCGATTGGCCCCCCTGCACTGTCGACGTACAGATGGTTCGTCGTGCCCTGAATTTTGTTCTATGTGGGAGGCCGGCATGAGCATTGCCGCGCTTGAATACATTCAGCCAATTTCGGCGCCGCCGACCGAAAAGCTTCTGTTGTGGGCGATCGCGAACCGAGTCGACAAAACCGGCCGCTGCTGGCCTTCACGCAAAAAGCTCATCGAAGACACCGGTCTCTCACTGGCGTCTGTGAAGCGCGGCTTGGCTCAACTCGAGCGCAAAGGGCTCATTCGACGATCCGAACAGGACCTCGATGCCGGCCAAAAGCGGGTGGTCGTGATCGAGCTTTTGTTTGTCTCTGGACAACCCAGAGTGACTCCTACCAGCGGCTCACACTGCGCCCCCACTGAGGCTCACCCTGAGCCGCCCCCGGCTCACTGTGAACTGGCCCCGGCTCACTGTGATACCGCCCCCCGGCTCACTGTGAGCCTTCTATATAAAGAAGAACCGAAAGAAGAACCGAAAGAAGAACCGAAAGAGGAACCTGAAAGAGAAATTCGCCTCGCTGACGCTCGCGATCAAACCTTCGAACTCATCCCATCGAAAACCACTTCGACAGACCCTCTCGGCGCATTCGTTTCCTACAATCAGGCTGCACAGGAAATCGGACTGCCCGTCGCGACCTCGCTTACGCCCGGTCGACGCAAGTCGATTAACGCCCGGCGTCGCGAACACGGCGCCGGCAGCTGGGTAACCATCCTCGCCAACCTTCGCGCCAGCGATTTTCTTCGGGGCAAGAACGATCGCGGTTGGCGACCAAACCTCGACTGGATCGTCAAACCCGAAAACTACGCCAAGATCCTTGAGGGCAACTACGCGCCGTCCTCGCCGTCGCCAAAGGTCGATCGGTCGAACATGACCTTCGTTCCGTCGCGTTGGGGTCCGGGCAAATGGGTGCCGAAAGCGGCGGAGGCGGTGCAATGAACCAGCACTTCCGCCAGCCCGAACCTATGATCCTGACATTGGGCGAGGCGCTCGCCGAAGAGTGCCGCGTACAAGGCTTGCGCCATGTCAGCGACGTGTCCGCTCCCCAACTTCTCCTCGACAAGGACGGCAAGCTCCGCACGGAATTTTCCTTCTTCGACTCGTACGTGATCCTCATCCCACCTGGTGGAGAAGCGCTCAGAGATGATATCGCCATCAACGTCGGCGACGACCGTTGCAAATGGGCTTACGTGCCCGATCATGCGAGAAACATTCCCGCCGCCGTGCTCGCGGCCAAGCCGATGTGGATCGACGAAGTCGCTCGTCTCGACGACATCCCAGATCCTGGCCCGGTCAAGCTTTTCGAAACGGGCTTTCCCGAACTCGATCGATACGGCCTCCGTCTCACGACGCCGGCATTCATCCCGATCATCGGACCGTATGGATCCGGTAAATCAATCTTTCTCCGGCAGCTGCTGATCAATCTCTGGCGGCTGCACGGCTGGCGATTTCTGCTGACGTCCTTCGAAGAGAAGGTCAAACCGCGATTCCAGCGCGACCTGCGCCGTCACCTCATCGGGACCGTTGAAGAGACCTGGAACGAACAGGACATCAGTCTGGCCGATGCCGAGCTCAATCGCGCCGCTGTGTTTCTTCGACGCAAGCGCAACACTGTCCTCGATGCCGATCGCATCGTCGACCGCATCGAATTCGCCGCACGCGTTTACGGTATTCGTGTCGCGGCGATCGATCCCGTCAACGAGATCGACCATCAGGTTCCGCGCGGCATGGCAAAGACCGACTACATCGGCAACTTCATCATGCGGCTGAAGCAGCTCGCGGATGATTACAATCTGCTGATGATTTGTGCGCTTCATCCGCCGAAAGACGGCGTCGAAAAGCGGCTGCAGAAGAACGGGCTGCTGACGCTCAACGACGGTGCCGACAGCGCCAACTGGGGCAACAAGGCCGACATCGGTTTCTGCATGTGGCGCAATCTCCATGGCCCCACGTTGCTCCACATCGACAAGGTCAAAGACCACGAGACGATGGGGCGCCCCACCCTTTGCGAGATGATCCACGATTCCGCCCTCAATCGATTCCGCATTGGGCGCATCGGCTACGAAATCCTGCAAGACGAGGATAACGATCAATGACCGAGAAAACTTCTCACGTGTTTCCACAGAGTATCGCGAATATCCCGGGCCTGCATCGCATGCTGTCCATCAAGGAAGTTCGCGAGGTCGTTCCGCTCTCGACCCGCCAGATCGACCGCCTCATCAGGCAAGGATTATTCCCTGAGCCAATCTTCATCTCGCCAAATCGCAGGGCATGGGCCGAGCCAAAGATCCGCCAGTTCCTGAGGGAGCGCGAGTTGTCGGGCCAGAGCCGGCGCGCCTACAGCACGCGCTATTGCGGTCCGGCACTGGAGGCATTTGCGGCGCCGACGATCAGCGAAATTTCATCCACAGAGGAGGCCGATCATGTCCGAGCAATCTAACGACAAGTTCCCGCCGAGCATCAGCGTGACGCGGCTCTACGAGCGGACTTCCGCGAAGGGCAATCCGTACATGACCGGCCGAATGGGCGGCGTCAAAATCGCGGTGCTCAAGACCAACGACACGGACGACGAGGGCCATCCGATCTGGGAGTTGAAGTTTTCTCCTGCGCCGGCGAAGCCGCGGCAGACGGAAGCCTTTGCATCACCTCGCTCGGCCTCGAATGAATCGGCACGAGGTTTCGGCACCGCTGGCGACGACATCATTCCGTTCTGAGGAAATCCCCATGCCCTTTTTTCAAAATCTGATGAACGCCACTCCGCGGCCAGATCAGGACGCGTCACGCGTCATTCTCGTGATGACCGAAACCGACATGGAGGCACTCGAAAGCCTTCTCGCCAAAGTTCCCTACGAGCACGCCGCTCCAATCGTTCGTGCCTTCCGGGACGCTTCTGAACTTCAGCGCAGAGGGCAAATTCTCGACGTTGTGGAGCAAGTGCTCGACCTTCACCGTTCTGCAGTGGCGTATCGCGACCGGAATTCAATCGAGGACGCATTCAATTGATCGATTTGGCAGGCCTGGACGGGAGCCGCTGCCGGCATACAGGAACCAGCATATGACGCGTATACCGCAGATTCCCGGTGAAACTTGGCCTCGCTTCATGCGTGCCACGACGGCCGCAGCCTACCTCGACGAAGTTTCGGTCGAATCGTTTCGACGTCGTGTCGGCTCGGTCTACCCGAAACCTGTGAACGTTCGTGGACGCGGCGAGCTTTGGCTCAGGGAAGATCTCGACAAATCAATCGATCGGTTGTCCGCTCGGATCGATCGAATCGCCGATGCTTCGGAGGTGCTCTGACGCGCATGCGAAAACCAGCCAACTGGCCGAGGTATATGCTCGGCAAACGGCTCAGGGATCATCGTACCGCGTATTACTGGAGCCCTCACAAGAGAGATCTGCTATCGGGCTGCACCCTCCATCGTGAGGCACTCGGAACCGACTATGGGGTGGCGATCGCGCGCGCCGAGCTCCTCAACAAGCATCTGGATTCCTGGCGCCAGGGCCGAGGCGACTTCAAGTCGCTGGATGCCGGGCCTCGGTTTGGCACCCTCGGGTGGCTGTTCGAGCGCTATCGTCGCTCTCCGGCTTTTGAGCGCGTTTCGGAGCGCAGCCGCCCGGAATACAAGCGCGCCCTCAAGCGCATCGAGGATCTGAAGACGAAGACGGGGGATCTCGTCGCAAACCTTCCGGCGGGATCGATCACGCCGGCGGCCGTCGATAAGCTTTATGCGATGCTTCAGAACGGCCCCCGCGGCAAACGCATCCGTCAGGCCAACCTTTCGATCGATATTGCGCGCCGTGCTTGGGATGTCGTTCATCGGACGCATCCCGCCTCGGTGCCGGCAGAGAATCCTTGGCGTGGCGTACTCAGGATTCTGACGAAGAAGTCCAAGCCTGCCGCCACGCGCGCCGAGGCGTATAGCCTTGCTCATAAGCTCAAGGAACTCGGCGAACCGCATCTGGGCGCCGCGGCGCTCATTTGCTTCGAGTGGCTGCAGCGGCCTGAAAACGTTCTCGGCGGCAAAATTACTTGGGCAGATTATCGGCCCGCGGATCGGCCAAAGCATGTCCGCGTCTTTCATCACAAGACCGGCGAAGTCCTGTGGATGCCGCTCGAAGATGAGACAGGCCTGCTCTACCCTGAGCTTGAGTCCTACATCGGCGACTTGCCACGCCGCGGATTGCCCATCGCTTTGACCTCAGGTGAACGAGGGCCGGCACGTCCCTATTCCATGGCTTACGCTCAACGCCGGGTGCGCGAGGCCAGAGCAGCGGCGAAACTCGCTTCGCATGTCACGCTTGACGCCTGCCGGCATGGCGGCATGACGGAACTCGGCGATGCCGATTTGACCGAACAAGGCGTCATGACATTGTCAGGCCACAAGACCCCGCAAGCGGCTCGTCTCTACGTGAAGCGAACCGAACGTCAACGCGTATCAGCCGCTCGAAAACGTCGTCAATGGGTCGACGCGAACGAAGCCGGTGCGACAGTCAGAATAGGCCGCCCGACGGGTAGTCAGAATGAAAAAAAAAGAAAGGCTAAGCCCTTGAAAAACCTTGGCGCTCCCTACGGGAGTCGAACCCGTCTTTTCAGATTGAAAATCTGACGTCCTAACCGATAGACGAAGGGAGCGTCCGTCGGCAGCAAGGGGGACCGTATAAGCGGCTTTGGGCGCCTTTGGCAAGCCGCCGCGGTCGGGCGCTCCTGCGACAGGATGGGACAGCGGGGAAAGGGCCGGTTTTTCCTACTGGCGGCGCGGATCGGCCGCATCCTCGATCTGCATTTCGATGCGCTCGCGGCCGCCCCAGGTATCGCGGCGCAGGTGACCGGCGACATGGATTGGAAGCCCGCTGGCCGACATCAAAAGGTCGCCGAGCGGTTGGCCGACCGCACGGAATGCAACGCCGTCGACACGCGAGCCGTCACTGCCTTCCAGGATGACGCGGACGTGGGCGTCGGCGATGATCTTGCCGAACTTGACGCGATGGGCGGGCAGCACGAAGCGGGCTTCCGGATTTCCCTGACCGAACGGGCTGACACGTTCGATAAGGTCGATCAGCTCGGCGGTGGCGCCCGAAGCGACGAGCGGCGCGTCGATATCGAGATGAGCGACATCGCCGACGGCTTGGGCTGTGGCGCCGAGCTGGTCCTGCAGAAACGTTTCGAGCAGCGCCAGGTTGTTGCGGCCGACGGTCAGGCCAGCCGCCATGGCGTGGCCGCCGCCTTTGGTCAAAAGGCCCGCGGTCACGGCCGCGCGCACAGCGGCGCCGAGGTCGATGCCGGGCACCGAGCGGAGCGAGCCCGTGCCGATCGCCGTTGCCTCCCATGCGATAACGCAGGCGGGCCGGCGGAAGCGTTCGACCAGACGGCTGGCGACGAGGCCGACGACGCCTTTGTGCCAGGCATCCGAACCGACGATCAGAATGGCCCGCGCGGGATCATCCGACAACTGGCGATCGGCGATCGCCATTGCCTCTTCGAGCACCGCCGTCTCGATGTCCTTGCGTTCCTTATTGAGGCGATTGAGCAGCTCGGCGATGCGCTGCGCTTCAACCGGATCGTCGGTGGACAGCAGAGTCGCGCCCAGCGCGGCGTTGCCGATGCGGCCACCGGCATTGATGCGCGGCCCGAGGATGAAGCCGAGGTGGTAAGGCGTGGGCGCAACCGACAATCCGGCGGCGTCGGCAAGAGCGGTAAGACCGACGTTGTCACGCGCGCGCATGACGGCGAGGCCTTTTTTGACATAGGCCCGGTTCAACCCGACGAGCGGCACGACGTCGGCGACGGTTGCGAGCGCGACCAGATCGAGAAGCGCCAAAAGGTCGGGCTCGCGCGCGCCTTGGTAAAATCCGCGGCGGCGCAGTTCGCGCGTCGCGGCGACGAGAACAAGGAACACGACGCCGGCGGCGCATAGCATCCCCTGCCCCGAAATGTCGTCCTGCCGATTTGGATTGACGACGGCGTTGACGTCCGGGAGGCGCTCGTCGGCCTGATGGTGATCGATGACGATGACGTCGGCACCGAGAGTGCGGGCCGCGGAGAGAGGCTCGAAGCTCGTCGTGCCGCAATCGACCGTCACGATCAGCTTGGCGCCTTCGTTGACCAGCGTTTCGATGGCGGCGACGTTCGGGCCGTAACCCTCGAACAGGCGATCGGGAATATAAATACGCGCCGGCGCGCCGTGGACTTCGAGGAAGCGCTTCATCAGCGCTGAAGAACATGCGCCGTCGACGTCGTAGTCGCCGAAGATCGCGACCTGCTGCTTCGCCTCAATCGCGTCGGCCAGGCGCGCGGCCGCCTTGTCCATGTCACGCAGCGTGCTTGGATCAGGCATCAGGGCTTTGAGCGAGGGATCGAGAAATGTCGGTACGGCATCGAGCCCGATGCCGCGCGCGGCCAATACCCGGCCGATCAGGTCGGGCAGGCCATGACGCTGGCTGATGGCGGTCGCCGTCTGCTTCAGGTGCGCAGGCAGGCGCTCGCGCCATGCGAAGCCGCGCGCGCTCTTGGTTACGCCGAGGAACGATCGATCGTCGGTGTCGATTTCAACTGCCGCAAGATTTGGGCGCAATCGGTCCCCCGCGCTGTTCGTGGCCGAACACACTCGGTTCAAGTTGTAGGTCGATTCGGACCTTCAGGCGGCACAGACCGGCGATATCTCCACAGCGGAGACGCGGCGGTCAGACGAAACGAGAGCCGACGTTGCGGACGGTCGACTTTATGCGCCGGACAGTTCCCGTCTTCGAGCGCATCACGACGGTTTCGGTTTCAGCGAAATCGCCTTTGATGCGAACGCCCTTCAAAAGCGAACCGTCGGTGACGCCGGTCGCAGAGAAGACCACGTCGGCGGAGGCCATATCCTCAAGCTTGAAGATTTTCTTGATGTCGGAAATGCCCATCTTTTCGGCGCGCACGCGCTCCTCGTCCTTCATCGGCATCAGCCGACCCTGGATCTGGCCACCGATGCAGCGGAGAGCGGCCGCCGCGAGAACGCCTTCCGGCGCGCCGCCGGAGCCCATGTAGATATCGATGCCGGTTTCCTTCGGGTCCGTCGTCCAGATGACACCGGCGATATCGCCATCGGGAATGAGCTGCACGCCGGCACCGGCCTCACGCACGGCACGGATCAAATCGGCATGGCGCGGACGATCCAAGATGCAGGCCATGATTTCCTGGATCGGAACGCCTTTGGCCTTGGCGAGCGCGTTGAGGTTGTCGGCAGGTGAGGCATCGAGATGGACGACGCCTTCCGGGTAGCCCGGACCGACCGCGATCTTGTTCATGTACATATCGGGCGCGTGCAGCAGGCCGCCCTTTTCCGAGATGGCGAGAACGGCGAGCGCGTTCGGCATCGCCTTGGCGCAGATGGTGGTGCCTTCGAGCGGATCGACGGCGATGTCGACTTCAGGCCCCTCGCCCGTGCCGACTTTCTCGCCGATGTAGAGCATCGGAGCTTCGTCCATCTCGCCTTCGCCGATGACGACCGTGCCCCGGATCTCGACGCGTCCCAGCTCGCGGCGCATGGCATCGACGGCGGCCTTGTCGGCGGCTTTCTCGTTACCGCGGCCACGCAGGTGAGCGGCGGCAATGGCGGCGGCTTCGGTCACGCGCGCCAGTTCGAGCACGAGAATTCGGTCGAGGCCCGGCCCGTGCGTGCCATTCGATTGTTCAGCCCTGCTCATGATCCATGTCCTTCCGCGGTGCCCGAGGTTTTGTTCAGAGTTCTTCGATCCGTATCATTTGCGGGCGCTCGGTGACGTTACCGTCTTTCTCGATGGTTTCGAGCGCTTTGCGCATAGCCTGTTCGGTCGTCTCATGCGTAATGATGATGACAGGCTGATCCTTGTTCGTCGGCAGGCGCGATCCGATGCGCGACGCATGCAGCGTCTGCGGACGATGCTGGACGATGCTTTCGAGCGAGATGCCCTGATCGCCCATGCTCTTGGCGACGTTCGCCATCGCGCCCGGTTTGTCGAACAGGGCGAGGCGGACGTAGTAGGAGCCATAATGCTTGTCGAGCTGCGCGCGGCGATGGGCTTTGAGCTTGGCAGCCGGAGTGACGAACGGCGGAACGATCAGGCCGCGCGCGATATCGAGAATATCGCCGGCGACGGCCGATGCCGTCGGTTTGGCGCCGGCGCCCGGTCCGACGAGCAGGATGTTGCCAGAGAAATCGCCATCAATGGCGACGGCGTTGGTGACGCCGGAGACCTCGGCGATGGCAGAGTCCTTGTAGACGAGCGCGGGCGAGACGCGGGCTTCGATGCCCGTATCTGTTTCCATGGCAACGCCCAGCAGCTTGATGCGATAGCCGAGGCTGTCGCTCGCCTCGATATCGGCCTGGGTGATCGACTGGATGCCCTCGACGTGGATCTGCTCGAAGGCGACGCGAGTGCCGAATGCGAGACTCGTCAGTAGCGCAAGCTTATGGGCGGCATCGAAACCGCCGATGTCGAACGTCGGATCGGCTTCCGCGTAGCCCAGCGCCTGCGCTTCCTTCAAAACGTCATCGAAGGCGCGCTTCTCGCTCTGCATTTGCGAGAGGATGTAATTGCAGGTGCCGTTCAGGATGCCGTAGACACGCCTGACGCGGTTGGCGCCCAAGGCTTCGCGCAGCGTCTTGATGACGGGAATGCCGCCCGCGACTGCCGCCTCGAAGTTCAGAGCGACGCCGTTCTTCTCGGCCAGGCGGGCAAGCTCGACGCCGTGCTTCGCGAGCAACGCCTTGTTGGCGGTCACGACATGCTTTTTGGCGCCAAGCGCGGCTTCGACGGCGGCTTTCGCGATGCCATCCTCGCCGCCGATCAACTCGACGAAGACTTCGTTCGAGGAATCGAGCGCGAGCGCCACGGGATCATCGAACCACGTGACCTGATCGACGGCGATGCCGCGTTCTTTCTTGCGATTGCGCGCGGAAATTCCGGTGACGCGAATTTCGCGGCCGACGATGTTTGCGAAATGCGGCCCATTCGCCTGGAGCAGGCCGAGCAAGCCGCCGCCAACCGTGCCAAGTCCGGCAATGCCGAGTGTGAGAGTTTTCATGTCTTTGATTATCGGATGGCGGATTTCGGTGGGCGGGAAACGAGCGCGGGCGTTTCCGCCGTCTCGGAGAAAAGCTTTTTGATCGAGCGGGCGGCCTGGCGGATGCGCTGCTCATTCTCGACGAGCGCAATGCGGATGAAGCCTTCACCGTATTCGCCGAAGCCGACGCCGGGCGAGACTGCGACGTCGGCCTTCTCGATCAGCATTTTGGCGAATTCGACCGAGCCCAGCTCGCGATAGCGTTCCGGTACAGGCGCCCAGGCGAACATCGTTGCGGGCGGCGGCGGCACGGGAAAACCGGCCTTGCCGAAACTTTCGACGAGAACATCGCGGCGGCTCTTATACATCGCGCGGATTTCATCGACGCAATCCTGCGGACCGTTGAGGGCAGCAGCAGCCGCGACCTGGATCGGCGTGAAGGCGCCATAGTCGAGATAGGATTTGACGCGTGCGAGCGCGCCGATCAGCCGTTCGTTGCCGACGGCGAAGCCCATGCGCCAGCCGGGCATGTTGTAGGTCTTCGACAACGACGTGAATTCGACCGTGATGTCCTTCGCGCCCGGCACCTGCAGGATCGAGGGTGGCGGATTGTCGTCGTAATACAGCTCGGCGTAGGCGATGTCGGACAGGATTATGATGTCGAGCTTCTTGGCGAGCGCAACGGCTTCCTTGTAGAAGTCGAGGCCGACCGTCATGGCGGTCGGGTTCGACGGATAGGACATCACGACTGCGAGCGGCTTCGGGATCGAATGCTTTACGGCGTGCTCCATCGCGCGCAGGAAATCATCGCCGTTGGACGCCGGCAGATGGCGGATCGCGGCGCCCGCAATGATGAAGCCGAAGGAATGGATCGGATAGGTCGGGTTCGGCACCAGCACGATGTCGCCCGGCGCGGCAATCGCCTGGGCGATGTTGGCGAAGCCCTCCTTCGAGCCGAGCGTCGCGACGATCTCGGTCTCGGGGTCGAGCTTCACGCCGAAGCGGCGCTCGTAATAGGCGGCCTGAGCCTTGCGCAGCCCGGGAATGCCTTTCGATGCCGAGTAGCGATGCGTGCGCGGCTTGTTGATCGTCTCGATGAGCTTGTCGACGATGTGCTTCGGCGTCGGCATATCGGGATTGCCCATGCCGAGGTCGATGATGTCGGCTCCGCGCGCGCGGGCGGCCGCCTTCAAGCGGTTCACTTCCGCGAAAACGTAGGGTGGCAGGCGCTTAATGCGGTGGAACTCTTCGCTCAAAGGTCTTTTATCCATCGGCGCCGCAGCAGAGGCGGCGGAAATCATGACAGCGGTCGCGAAGCTCAAAGGACGGCGGTTTAACCAAGCTCCGCTTCGCGATAAGGCCTGGCCGCCCGCCTCTTTACGCTTGCCCCCCAGGTCCGTCCAGTACCGCGGCGCGACAGCGCGGGAAACGGCCTCGGCGGATCGATATTTGCAGAAATTCCGCGCTGCGAGAACAAACGTGCCGCAGCCTTGCTGATGCCACGTCGCCCTCCCAATTGGCAGGGCCAGCATGACCGATTCGCGCTTGATTCAACTCCCGTCTTGACGGCAGTGTCGCGAGGCTCTTGGCGAGATCGCGCACCGTGCCGAAACTGAAAAAAACATAGAAAGTCTCTGAAGCCGCCATGCCGCAGGACAGCCACGATTTGCCGCCTCTTTTTTCGGCGTATCGAATCCCCGACCCCGAGACATTTGCGACGAACCTTCTCAAAGCGTTCGAGCGCGGAAGCGCGGCTCTCGCTCAGCTTGCGGAACGCCCGGATGCGAAGATCGGGCCCTATACACCGGCAAGCGAATTTTCGGCCGCGACCGAAACGCTGACGGCGCTGGTACGCAAATGGCTGTCGGACCCAGTCAAGCTGTCCGAGGCGCAGGCCGAGTTTTTCCGGCAGTTTGCGTCCCTTTGGAACAACGTGCTGACGCGGATGATGGACAAGAGCGTGCCACCGCTGGTCTCGCCGACAGCGGGCGACCATCGCTTCAAGGATCCCGAGTGGGACCTCAACCCGTTCTTCGACTTCTGCAAACAGGCGTATCTGCTGGCGTCCAAATGGGCCGAGGATCAGCTGGCAGCGACGCCCGACCTTGATGCCGCCGAACGCCATCGCGCCGAGTTCTATCTGAAGCAGCTGACGAGCGCCTATTCGCCGACTAACTTCCCCGCAACGAACCCGGAGGTTTTGCGCGAGACGTTGGCGTCGAACGCGGAAAATCTGCTTCGCGGTGCAAATCTGCTTGCGGAAGATCTGAAGCGGTCGGGCGATCTGATGAAGATCAGTCAAACCGATCCGAACGCGTTCGAACTTGGGCGCAATCTGGCGACGACGGCGGGCAAGGTCGTTTTTCAGAACGAGCTGTTGCAGCTCATTCAATACAGCCCGACCACCGACAAGGTGCGTGAGCGGCCGCTGCTAATGATCCCGCCGTGGATCAACAAATATTACATCCTCGATCTCACGGCATCGAAGAGCCTGATCAAGTACGTCGTCGACCAAGGCTTTACAGTGTTCATCATATCATGGGTGAACCCCGACGAGCGGCTGGCCGACAAGACGTTCGAAGATTACGTACTCGAAGGCATCCTGGAAGCGGTGCGCGCGGTTCAGGAAGAGACGGATATCGAAAAAATCAACGTGCTCGGCTACTGCGTGGGCGGCACGGCGCTTTCCACCGGCCTTGCCTATCTGGCCCAGCGCGGCGAAGAGCCATTCCAGTGCTGCACACTGCTGACGACGCAGGTCGACTTCTCGCTCGCGGGCGATCTGTTGCTTTTCACCGACAACATGCAGCTTCAAAGCCTCGACGCGCTGATGACGGAGCGGGGCTTCCTCGACGGTTCGCGCATGGCCAACGTGTTCAACATGATGCGGCCGCGCGATCTCATCTGGCCCTACGTCGTCAATAATTACCTGCTTGGCAAGAAGCCGTTTCCGTTCGACCTGCTCTATTGGAACCAGGATTCGACGCGGATGGCGGCCGCCAACCACAAGTTCTATTTGCGCGAGTTCTATAACGAGAACCGGCTGGCAAAAGGCGAGATGACGATCGGCGGAATCCGGCTCGATCTGAAAAAAATCAAGCTGCCGATCTTCTCGGTCGCGACACGGGAAGATCACATCGCGCCGGCGCCGTCCGTGTTCCGCGGGATCCAGATGTTCGGCGGCCCGGTCGAGTTCGTGCTTTCCGGCTCAGGTCACATCGCGGGCGTGGTCAATCCGCCGGACAAGGTCAAATATCAGTATTGGACCGATGGGACGGCGATGACCAACATCGCCGACTGGCAGGCGACCGCAGTCGAGCATCCAGGTTCGTGGTGGCCGTATTGGATCGAATGGCTGTCGCAGCAATCGGGCGGCTGGAACCCGGCGCGGGTACCGGGAACGGCACTCGGCGTGATCGAAGATGCGCCCGGCGCCTACGTCAAAGCGCATTAGTAGGGGAAGCGCAGCGATTATCGGCTGCGCCCCAATCCACGCTCACGCCATTTCGAATTCGCCCTCGTAATCGACCGGCCAGAGAACGGTGAAATCCTCGCCGTCGAGGGCGCGGAATGCAACGGCGTTGATGTCGAGTTCGTCGGAGGCATCCTCGACGATCGGCTCGATCTTTTCCCAGACCTTGGCCGCATTCTTGGCGAGCAACACGAGATTGGTCACGCCGTCACCCGTTTCGTGGCCGTCGACCTCAACCGACGTCGAGCCGTCGAGCGCTTCGATCAGACGGTCTTCGAGCGCGATGACCTTATCGAGGGTGTCCTCGTCGTCGCCCTGAAATTGAAGAACGAGCTGGTGGTTCATGGTCCCTTTCCCGTTGGCGTCTAAACAGCAGCAAGCGCCTGTTCAAGATCACCTATAATGTCGTCTATGTCTTCGATGCCGATCGATACCCTGACAACGTCCGGCCCCGCCCCGGCGGCAATGCGCTCATCATCCTGGAGTTGCCGATGCGTCGTCGATGCCGGATGTATGACGAGGCTTCGCGTATCGCCAATGTTGGCGAGAAGGCTGAATAGCTTCAAGCCCGAAACGAGCTTGACGCCCGCTTCATATCCGCCTTTGAGGCCGAAGGTGAAGACGGCACCGGCACCTTTTGGACAGATCTTTTTTTGCAAGTGGTGGCCTGGACTTGCTTCAAGGCCAGCGTAGCTGACCCACGCCACTTTCGGCTGCAATTTGAGCCATTCGGCGACAGTCAGCGCATTGTCGGACTGGCGCTGCATGCGGAGCGGTAGCGTTTCGACGCCGGTCAGGAGCAGGAACGCATTGAACGGCGAGATGGCAGGGCCCAGGTCGCGCAGGCCGAGGACCCGGGCGGTGATCGCGAAGGCCATCGGACCGAACACCTCGGCGAGCTTCATGCCGTTGTAGGATGGGTTCGGGTCTACCAGCGATTTATAGCGGTGGCGGCTGCCGACCCAATCGAAGGTGCCGCAATCGACGATAGCTCCGCCGATCGAGTTGCCGTGGCCGCCGATAAACTTTGTCAGACTGTGAACGATGATATCGGCGCCGAAGTCCTTCGGCCTGCAGAGGTAAGGTGTCGCCAGCGTGTTATCGACGATGAAGGGCACGCCAGCCTGCTTGGCGACGGCGGCGACGGCCGGAAGGTCGATGATGACGCCGCCGGGATTGGCGATGCTTTCGCAGAAGATTGCGCGCGTCTTCGGTGTCACCGCCTTGGCGACCGATTCCGGATTGGTCGCGTCCGCCCACACGACGTTCCAGCCGAACTTCTTAAAGGAATGATTGAACTGGTTGATCGTGCCGCCGTAAAGCTGGCGGCCGGCAACGAACTCGTCTCCGGGCTCAAGAAGCGTGTGAAACGCAAGCATCTGCGCGGCGTGGCCAGACGCGACGGCGAGCGCCGCCGAACCGCCTTCGAGCGCCGCGAGCCGCGCTTCCAGCACGGACTGGGTCGGATTGGTGATGCGAGTGTAAATGTTGCCGAACGCCTCGAGCCCGAACAGCGACGCGGCATGATCCACATCGTTAAAGACGTACGAGGTCGTCTGGTAGATCGGCGTCGCGCGGGCGCCGGTGGTCGGATCGGGCGCCGCGCCGGCATGAACTGCGGCGGTCGCGAACTTCGCGGTGGGTGAAGCTGTCATCGTCGGCTCCTCGGGCGGGGTTTTGGCCGCCAAGGAGCCGAGGCCCGGCTGGTCTGTCAACCGGCCGGAGTGTTCTAAGCAATTCTCAAAGGTCGGCGGAACGCCCGGCCGTGCCGCAATGCCACTTCTGGATGACCCAGTTGGGGTGCTCTCCGATCCATTTCGCCATTTCGATTTGGCCGTTCATCAAGCACTGTCCGGCGCTTACGCTCTGACCTTCGAAATTCAGCGTGACGTCTTTGCAACGGGACGGATCGTTGATCAGGCAGACGGCGACGACAAGTTCAATCATCAGGACCTCCAGAAAGCGGTCTGGCAATCGCTCGTTGAAGCGATCGGGTTAGCCCTGGACGGTTCCTCTGCCCTGCTTTTTGTTCATTGACGGCACAATTCGTCGAGTATGCGGGAAATATTCTCATGCACAAGAACAAGGCTGTCGCATCTGGTGCCTAATCTGTGGTCAGGAATGTTTTGCCGCGGAGACTGTTGCCAAATGACCCTCGTCTCGCCATCAAACCGTATCGCATGCGCCACAGTTTGGCCTTGCCACGTTCACGGTCGGGCGCGATAAGCAGCGCGAGGGCCACAATCGATTCGATTTTCGCCATAACGGACGTCTGCCGACTTGTGCGGCGGGGCGGCTAAGGCGATGTGGATCAGGTGAGTCGCAGAGGCATGTTTGAGGGCGGCAGATCAGCAAATGACGAGTCACGGTGCCCAGGGGGCCGAGAGTCCGGGTTGGGACGATGCGCGCGCTTCGAGAATACCTACAGTCGGTTGGTTCGTGCGCCGTTCGGCGCTGTGGATGGTGATCATGGCCATCGCCCTCATTCTGGCATGTACGCTTTACGGCGTCGCCAGCCAGGGCGGAGCTAACGACGCGCGGATTCCAAAGCCGCCGTTGTCCGAATTCAAAGTCTGAGATTGCGCCGCGGCGCGATCGACATTCATAATAATCGAGTTGCTGGTGCGATCTATGATTGCTGACCTGCCGGGCCCGTTCACTGCACCTGGCTCCGGGCGATCCGTGATGTCGTCGGTCGTTTCTCGGTGAAAGCGCCCGGTAATCTCTAACCATTAAAAATGTATGGTTTTACTCGGCCGCGCTCACAAAATTTTGCCTCTCCTTCACTTTTGATACCGCGTAGTGATCGCGGATACCTTGAATTTGGCCCGTTCATCCTCCTATCATCCCGTATCGAACGGGCCCCAGGGACGCGTCTGAATGACGGAGCAGCAAAAGAAGTTCCCAGAGTTCTACGTGACGGCCCCGCAGCCGTGCCCTTACCTTCCAGGCAAGCTCGAGCGCAAACTCTTCACGCATCTCACCCACGACAAGCCGCCGGAACTTGTCGACCGGCTTTTGACGACCGGATTTCGGCGCAGCCAGAACATCGCCTACGTCCCTTACTGCGAAGGCTGCCAGGCGTGCGTCTCGGTCCGTGTTCTCGCCAACGAATTCGAGCCAGACCGGTCGATGCGCCGGACGTGGAAGCGAAATTCGCGGCTCGTCGCGCAACGGACGGCGCCGACGCCGACGATGGAGCAGTTTCGCCTGTTCCGCGCTTACATCGACGCGCGCCACAGCGACGGCGGCATGGCCGACATGACGATGCTCGACTATCGGATGATGGTCGAGGATACGGTCATCGAAACGTTTCTGACCGAATATCGCGAGAAGCCCGAAGGCGCGGAAAATCTCGACTTCGAAAGCTGGCCGCTCAAGGCGGTCGCGCTCTGCGATCGGCTGACCGACGGCATTTCGATGGTCTACAGCTTCTATGATCCGGACGATGGCGATGCCGGCCTCGGCACATACATGATCCTGGAGCACCTGGCGTTTGCGCGCCGGATCGGCTTGCCGCACGTCTATCTCGGCTACTGGATCGAGGGGTCGCGCAAGATGGCCTACAAGACCCGGTTCAAGCCGCAGGAACGGCTCGGTCCCGATCGCTGGGAGCGCGCGCCCGAGGAAGAAGATATTCCGGATTGATCGCATCCTTGGCTCAGGCTGGATGAAATCGGCCGTTGTCATCCTTAGTTCGCGAGTTCGCCGTCGAGCTTCTGGAACATGTAGTTCCACTTGGCTGACTGGGTATCGACGAGAAGCTTCATTCGCGCGCGCAACTCGACCATTCGGGTGCAATCGGGGGTGTCGGCGGCGGCGCCTTCCTGCCCCATCGACGAAATCGCGCTTAGTAATTCGTCGGTCGTCTTGTCATAGACGGCCATCTTGTCGTCTTTGACGAACGGCTTGGCCTTGTCCATGAACTCGTCGTGGTTCCAGTGCCGCTTTTCCTTCAGTTGACGCAGTTTTTCCTGAAATTGCGGACGGTTCTGGGCATTCAAATCGCGCAGGCTTCCGGCGGCCTGCTCGACGACGGATTCGAAATCCTCCTTCGTGCAAGACGCCGGGGCGTCATCGGCGCGCAGAGATGTGCAGCCGAAGGCGAACGCCGCAAGCGATGCTCCGGTGCCGATCGCCGATCGTCTTAGAAACCCACCCATGGCGGCAAGTCGTAGCTTCGCACGTCCGAAGCCACAAGCGCCGACGATCAACAGGGGAAACTAAAATCGCGGTCCAAACGAATTCGACCGTGGGAAACCTTTCGGTGCGACACGTCCGGCCTGCGCGCGCTCGCCGACCCATTCCTTGAGTTCGCTCCAGGAGAGCGCGAATTCGCGGCCCGCACTGTCGAGCCACGTCAGGCCATCCGATTTCTTGAAGACGCGGGCGTCGGACAGCGCGCCATCCTTGAAGCGCTGCAGGATGACACCCTTGCCGCGAGTCATTTCGTTGACCTCGTCGAGCTTGAAGACGAGCATCTTGCGGTTCTCGCCGATGGTCGCGATGCAATCCCCATCGACGGGAACGCAGACGCGCGCCTCCTCGGGCTCGCTGACGTTCAGCACCTGCTTGCCTTTGCGGGTCGAGGCAATGACTTCTTCCTCGGGCACGATGAAGCCATATCCGCCGGTCGAAGCAACGAGCAGCTTGCGCGACGGATCGTGAACGAAGACCTCGGCGATGTCGTGGTTTTCCTCAAGGTCGATCATCAGCCGGACGGGCTCTCCGTGGCCGCGTCCGCCCGGAAGCGAGTTCGCTTCAAGCGTGAAGAATTTGCCGTTGGTCGCGAAGATGACGAGCTTGTCGGTGGTAAATGCCTTGATCGCGCGCTTCAGCTCATCGCCCTGCTTGAATTCGAGCTTCGAGAGGTCGTCTTGGTGGCCCTTCAGCGCCCGCACCCAGCCCTTCTCGGACAGAATGACCGTGATCGGTTCTTTCTCGACCAGAGCCGCGTCGAGATCGACGTCGATCTCGGGCATATCGGCGAACGACGACCGGCGGCGGCCGAGCGGAGTCTTCTTCGAATACTTCTCGCGCGTTTCCTTCACTTCCTCGGAGACGCGCTCCCACTGCAGCTCTTCGGATTTCAGAAGCTGCTTCAGCTCGCGCCGTTCCTTGGAAAGCTTGTCGTGCTCGGCCTTGATCTCGACCTCTTCGAGCTTCGATAACGACCGCAAGCGCAGATTCAGGATGGCTTCGGCCTGGATGTCGCTCAAATTGAACTTCGACATCAGCTTGGCTTTGGGATCATCCTCGCGGCGGATGATCCGGATCACCTCGTCGATGTTCAGATAGGCGATCAGATAGCCATCAAGCACCTCGAGACGGTGTTCGATCTTTTTCAGGCGATAGGTCGAGCGGCGAACCAGAACCTCGATCCGATGCTCGAGCCATTGCCAAAGGACGTCGCGCAGGTCGAGAACGTTGGGGATCTGGCCCGCGGACAGCACGTTCATGTTGAGGCTGACGCGGACTTCCAGCTCGGTCGAGCGGAACAGGCTTTCCATCAGCAGCACGGGATCGACCGTACGGCTCTTGGGTTCAAGCACGAGGCGGATTTCCTCGGCGCTTTCGTCGCGAACGTCACCGAGAAGCGGCAGCTTCTTCTCGCTCATCAGGTCGGCGATCTTTTCGATCAGCTTCGCCTTTTGAACGCCGTAAGGAATTTCTGTGACGACGACCTGATAGCCACCGCGGCCGGTGTCTTCCTTGCTCCAGCGGGCGCGCAACCGGAAACCACCGCGTCCGGTCTTATAAGCTTCAAGGATTTGGGCGCGCGGCTCGACGATGACGCCGCCGGTGGGAAAATCGGGTCCGGGAACCAGCTCGACGAGTTTTTCGATCGTAGCATTCGGGTGCTTGATCAGGTGCAGAAGCGCGGCGCACAGCTCGTCGACGTTGTGTGGCGGAATGTTTGTCGCCATGCCGACGGCGATGCCGGAGGAACCGTTCGCCAGAAGGTTCGGAAATGCAGCCGGCAGCACGACCGGCTCCTCGACGCGGCCGTCGTAGTTCGGACGGAAGTCGACCGTCTCCTCGTCGATGCCTTCGAGGATGAGCGCGGCGATCTCGGTCATGCGCGCTTCGGTATAGCGCTCGGCTGCAGGATTATCGCCGTCGATGTTGCCGAAGTTGCCCTGGCCATCGACAAGCGGATAGCGGACGGCAAAGTCCTGGGCGAGACGGGCGAGGGCATCGTAGATCGCCTGGTTGCCGTGGGGGTGATAATCACCCATCACTTCACCGACGATCTTGGCGCATTTGATGAAACCGCCTTCCGGGTTCAGGCGTAGTTCGCGCATCGCATAGAGGATGCGGCGGTGGACAGGCTTCAGGCCGTCGCGCACATCCGGCAGTGCACGGTGCATAATCGTCGAAAGAGCATAAGCCAGATAGCGCTCTTCGAGAGCGCTTCGGAGCTCGACGGGCTCGATCGGGCCATCGCCCGGCAGAATCGGTTTGTCACTCATGGCGCACCCATCTACAGCGGTGCCGGGGTATGCTCAAGCCTGCGGCCCGGCAGGCGGAGGCGGGATCATTGGGCCGCGCCATTTCGGCGCAATCCAGCATAACTCCCAAACACGAACATCCACAGGAGGTCTTGTCGATTTGCCGACAGGCATGGCATCGGCGCCTTGAAATCAGTATTCCTTTTTGCCGAGACCCCGGAAGAAACGCGAACGGAATTGAAAAATGGCGGCTCTCGTACCGGATCTACCGCAAGTCGAGCAGCACATCGTCGAAATGACGAATCAGGTTCGTCAGGAACAAAAGCTGCCGGCGCTGAAGATCAATGCGATGCTGGCGAAGGCGGCCCGCGCCTACGCTCAAAAAGTCGCAAACAGCGGCACGTTTTCTCATACCGCCGACGGACGCACGCCGACCCAGCGCGCCGAAAGCGTCGGCTACAAGCATTGCGATATCGCGGAAAACCTCGCGATGGATGAAGATGGCCGCGGTTTTGATACGGGTTCCCTTGCCATTCAGGCGGTCGCCGGTTGGATGAACTCGCCGCCTCACCGGGCCAATATTCTGCGCAGCACCGTTTCCGAAATCGGCGTCGGGGTGGCGCGGGCGCCCGGAGCAAAACCGAAATTCATTTCGGTCGAATTGTTCGGGCAGCCAGCTTCGCAAATCTTGACGTTCAAAATCAAGAACGTCGCGAACGTGGAATTGAGCTATTCTTTCGGCGGCAAGGCGCATGGGCTGAAGCCCGGGACCTCGGTCGTTCACTCGTCCTGTGCCCCCGGGCGGCTGATCATCTCCAAGCCGGGCGGCCTGTTTTCGTCTTCCACCGAGATTGCAAATGTCAGCGCGGAAGACAAACAGCTCTACACCCTCAAATCCGACGCTTCGGGAACGCCGATGCTCGAAATTGCCAAGCGTTCAATAAGTCAGTGAAGTTGTGTAAATCGTCAGTGGAGAAACTTTCTCCCTGGTGCTCGGTTGTCATTTGTCTCAGATAAAAACCAGAATGGGAGAGACGCCATGCAGACCCGCCAGCTTCTCATCTTCATCGTTTTGAGCCTGATCGCCGCCGCCGTCGTTACCGAGGCGGTGAGCCTCTATCAAGAAAGACATGCGCGCGTGGAGGTCGATGCGCCCGCGGTCAGGGTCGATACCGACAAGCCGGGCGGTGGCACTTCGGTCGATGCCCCGGGTGTGCATATCGAAAACGATAAAAACGGCGTGAAAGTGCAAGCGCCGGGCGTGGACATCGAAGTGCCGCCGAAACAACCGCAGAATTGATTTCGAGATCGAGCTGTCATGTGCGGCGTGTCGCCGGATGGTAGCCGCGATCAACCAATCGTTCTCAGAATGCCGCCCTCGACGCGGAGAGCAGCGCCATTGGTAGCAGAGGCTTCCTTCGAGGCGGCGTAGACGACCATATTCGCGACTTCCTCAACGCTCGCGAAGCGCTGGATCAGCGACGCGGGCCGATGCTCCTTGACGAATGTGGCTGCCATCTCATCCGGCGTCTTGCCGGCTGCTGTGGCCATCGACTTCAGGAATTCTTCGACGCCTTCCGACCTCGTCGGCCCGGGAAGCACGGAATTGACGGTCACATTGGTTCCAGCGGTGAGTTGCGCGAGACCCTGGGCGATTGAAAGCTGGGCAGTCTTAGTGAAGCCGTAATGGATCATCTCGACCGGAATGTTCACCGCCAACTCCGAGGAAATGAAGATGATCCGGCCCCAGTTGCGCTCAAGCATGCCAGGCAAGTAAGCGCGGGACAGCCGTACGCCAGACATAACGTTCGTCTCGAAAAAGCGCGTCCAGTCGGCGTCGGGGATGTCAAAAAACGGCTTCGGCTCGAAGATGCCGGCGTTGTTGATCAGGATATCGACCGACGGTACCGCCTTCATCAACGCGGCGCAGCCCTGGGCAGTCGCAACATCGGCGGCGACCCCCGAAACGGCGGCGGCGTTGCAGGCCTCGTGGACGGCAGCGACGCCTTTATCGACAGTCTCCTGGCTGCGGCCATTGATGACGACCTTGGCGCCGGCCTGAGCCAGGCTTTTTGCGATCGCAAGTCCGATGCCCGCCGTCGAGCCGGTTACGAGAGCGGTCTTATCGGTCAGGTCGATTTTCATCGGGAGAAACTCCGGTCCAGGGATCAGCGTGCGTTAGATCGGATTTTCAGAACAATTTGCAAGGGTCAATTGCGCGGCGTTAGTTGTCTGGCGTCCATGCCGCCGCAACATGGGGCATGCTACAAATTTATTTCAGTTACGCCGGGCGGTGAAAGTGGTTCCCCCCTCCTCGGTATCGGAATTAACCGCATTGGTGGCACTCACCCTAACGGAAAGGATGAGCAATGTGCTTGTCGCAATGGCGAACTAGTGTCGGTGCGGCGCAACTCTAGGTGCGACGCTTCGCGTGATGCCCGGGAGGCAGAATGGCACTCGAGATCGAGCGAAAATTTCTGATCCGCGACGATACGTGGAAGAGCGCCGCGACCGGCTCGGCGCGGATCCTCCAGGGCTACTTCGCACGGACGGCGCTTGTTCGGGCGCGGATCCGCATCTACGGGGACAAAGGTTTCATCACCCTCAAGAGCGAGCCGGGCGCGTTGGTCCGGCACGAATACGAATATGAGATCCCCTATGCCGACGCCGTCGAGATGATCAAGCAGTTCAGCATCGAACCAATTATCAGAAAGACGCGCTTTGACGTTCCCTACGAAGGCGTGGTCTGGGCCGTCGACGTTTTCGACGGAGCAAACAGCGGTCTGGTGATTGCGGAAGCCGAGCTCAAAACCGCCGATCAGGCGCTTGCTATTCCGTCGTGGGCCGGCAAGGAAGTGACCGGCGACCGCCGTTATGGCAATTCCGATCTGGCGCGTTATCCTTTCCTCACGTGGGACAAGAACGGCAATCCGCCCTGGGACAAAGACGACGCCTGACGGCGGACGCGAGGCTTGGCGCCTCGCGTCGAGCGGCTAATGCCAGCCGTTATAGGGATCCCAATCGTCGGACGCCTCGGCCGCATTGCGATTAATGATGGCCGGAGATTGCGGCGAGGCTTTTCTCGCTTCCTTCGTTTCTGATCTGGGAGATTTCGCAGCCGAAGCGACATTTCGGCCGAGCGAGCGAACGATTGTTACCTCGGTTCCGACGTGGACCAGCGAGGCGAGATGCAGAACGTTCTCATTCATCATGCGGAAGCACCCTGAAGAGGCGGCGGTGCCGATCGACTTCGGCTCGTTGGTTCCGTGAATGCGGTAGAGCGTATTGCCGAGGTAGATCGCCTTGGCGCCAAGCGGATTGCGGATGCCTCCAAGCATTCTAACCGGAAGCTCGGGCCGTCTTTGCCGCATGTCGGCAGGCGGATACCAATCCGGCCAATCGGCGATGCGAGAGACCTTTTCCTTTCCAGTCCAGGCAAACCCCTGCCGTCCGACGCCGATCGGATAGGCATAGGCAGTGTTGGAACTCAACACGTAGTAGAGTTTACGCGCGCTGGTATCGATGACGATCGAGCCCGGCGCGTAGCCCGCGCTGAATGCCACCTTCGGCGGTGCGACAGCGCGAATGGGCGGTCGTGCGCCGCCGCTGACGCCCTGCGATTTGCTGAGACGTTCTTCTTCGTCGCGAGACGGGGCGGCATCCCAGGCGCCATAGCCATCGTCGCGGTCGTCGTAGCCGCGGCTTCGGTAGCCGTCGTCCCGATAAGCGCGAGGTGTCGTGTACGGCCGGCCAGTCGCGTAGTCGTCGTCGCGGTCGGCGTTGTAGCGAGGATCGTAGCGGCGCGGATCGTTGTCCGGATCGCCGTAGCGATTGTTCGCACGCGGTCCGTCCTGCTGATCGAAATAGCGCTCGTCGTCCTGACTGTCGTAGCGATCATCGTCGGGCTGATAGCTGCGATCGACAGGGCGGCGCGGACCATCCCACGGATCCCACTGCTGTGCCTGGGCAAAAGTCGACGAACCGGCCAACGCCGATACGGCAACAATCGAGAGAATGATTGCTTTCATAGAAACCCGCGTTTCGTTTTGTTTCCCGCTTCACGGCCGGACGAACTCGTCACCTTCGCCGATCCGTGGCTCGACGTTGACGTGGGAAGTCGTCAATGGCGTGGCAAATCAAAGGCATCGACGCATATGCGTTATTTCAAATTGTAACGGCGAAACGCTCAGAATTGATAAAAGCCGCAAATCGGGGCTGCGCATGATCGTCAGCGCGATGCGCGTGCGAGCACATCCATAAGTTCTGCGACCTTGCGGCGCTGATCGGCGGAATTGCCGCTGGCGATCGCGTGCTCGACGCAATGGGCGACGTGATCGCGCAGAACCTCTTCCTCGACGCGTCGAAGTGCGGCGCGGACAGCCGAGATCTGCGTGACGACGTCGATGCAATAGCGCCCTTCCTCGACCATCTTGGCGAGGCCGCGAACCTGACCTTCGATGCGGCTCAGGCGCTTCAGGCACGCTTGTTTGGTTTGCTTCTGCATGTCTTGACGTATACCCCACCAGGGTATATCTGTCAACCATACCCTAGGTGGGTATGTGAACAATGCGGGGACGAAGAGCGGTGGCAGACAACGGACAACCGACAGAGCACAGTCACGCCCAGCAGGGTCATAGCTGCTGCTCGCACGGGCACGCGCATCAGCATGGGAGCCACGGCCCGGGCGCGCACCAAGCGTCGCCGGTCAAAGACCCGGTCTGCGGCATGAGCGTTGATCCCGCGACCGCCAAGCACAGTGCGGAGCATGCGGGACAGACCTATTATTTCTGCTCCGCCGGTTGCCGAGCGAAATTCATCGCCGACCCCGCAAAATACTTAAAACCTGCCGAAGCGAAAGCCGACGACGTCCCGGCTGGCACGATCTACACCTGCCCGATGCATCCGCAGATCCGGCAAATCGGCCCGGGGTTCTGTCCGATTTGCGGCATGGCGCTCGAACCTGAAACGGTATCGGCGGAAGCGCCGCCCAATGCCGAACTTGAGGATATGACGCGGCGGCTCTGGATCGGTCTGGCGCTTGCCCTTCCCGTCTTCGTCCTGGAGATGGGCGGACACATCTTCAACCTGCATCACATCATCAGCCCGACGGTTTCGAATTGGGTGCAACTCGTCCTGGCTACGCCTGTCGTTCTGTGGGCCGGATTTCCGTTTTTCGAGCGCGGCTGGAAATCGATCGAAACGCGCAATCTCAATATGTTCACGCTGATCGCGCTCGGCACGGGCGTTGCCTGGGCCTATAGCGTCGTCGCAACTCTGCTGCCGGGGCTATTTCCCGATAATCTGCGCGGCATGGACGGCGCCGTTCCCGTCTACTTCGAGGCGGCGGCCGTCATCACCGTTCTCGTCCTCATCGGTCAGGTTCTGGAACTGCGCGCCCGCGCGCAGACCAGCGGAGCCATTCGGGCGCTGCTCAAGCTCGCACCCAAGACCGCACGGCGGCTCAAGGCCGACGGCTCGGACGAAGAAGTGCAGGTCGAAGCGATCGTCGTTGGAGATAAGCTTCGGGTTCGTCCCGGAGAGCGCGTGCCGGTCGATGGCAAGGTCGTCGATGGCAAGAGCAACGTCGATAAATCGATGGTGACTGGCGAGTCGATGCCCGTCACAAAAACAACCGGCGCGAAGGTCATCGGCGGGACCATCAACGGCTCGGGCGCGCTCGTGATCGAAGCCGATAAAGTCGGCCGCGATACGATGCTGGCGCGCATCGTGCAAATGGTGGCGGAATCGCAGCGCAGCCGCGCGCCGATCCAGCGATTGGCCGATCAGGTCGCAGGCTGGTTCGTGCCGCTGGTGATTGCCGTCGCGGTGCTGGCGTTCGTCGCATGGATGGCATTCGGACCTGAACCCGAATTCTCTTATGCGCTGATCGCCGCCGTTTCCGTGCTGATCATCGCCTGCCCGTGCGCGCTTGGCCTGGCAACGCCGATGTCGATCATGGTCGGCGTCGGCCGCGGGGCGCAATCGGGCGTTTTGATCAAGAATGCCGAAGCGCTGGAACGCATGGAGAAGATCGACACGCTCGTCGTCGACAAGACGGGCACGCTGACCGAAGGCAAGCCGAAAGTGACGGCGATCCGTGTGGCCAGCGGCTTCGACGAGACTGAACTCTTGAAACTTGCCGCCAGCCTCGAACAGGCGAGCGAGCATCCCCTTGGCGCGGCCATCGTCGCGGCGGCCCGCGAACGAAACATCGGTCTGTCGCCCGCCAGCGACTTCTCGGCGCCATCCGGTAAGGGCGTTTCGGGCAAGATCGACGGCCGCGCCGTAATCATCGGAAATGCCAAGATCATCGATGGAGCCGGCATATCGACCTCGGCGCTCGACGGCGAGGCGGAGAAACTTCGCGGCGACGGTGCAACCGCCGTGTATGTCGCGGTTGACGGCAAAGCCGCGGGCTTGATCGCGATTGCCGATCCGATCAAGGCGACGACGCCGAGCGCGCTGCGCAAGCTCAAGGACAATGGCGTCCATGTCGTCATGCTGACCGGCGACAACGCCACGACGGCGAAAGCGGTGGCGGCGAAGCTCGGCATCGACGACGTCAAGGCCGACGTTCTGCCGGAAGACAAATCTCGCATCGTCGCCGATCTCAGGCGTCAGGGCCATGCCGTAGCGATGGCGGGCGATGGCGTCAACGACGCCCCTGCCCTGGCGGCCGCCGACGTCGGCATCGCGATGGGGACCGGCACCGACGTCGCAATCGAAAGCGCAGGCATTACGCTACTCAAAGGCGACCTCGAAGGCATCGCGAAGGCGCGACGGCTTTCGGACGCCACCATGTCGAACATCCGGCAAAACCTGTTCTTTGCATTCATCTATAATGCAGCCGGTGTACCGATCGCTGCGGGCGTGCTCTATCCGATTTTCGGACTGCTGCTATCGCCGGTCATTGCGGCGGCGGCGATGGCACTTTCGTCGGTCAGCGTCATTACGAACGCGTTGCGATTGCGGACCGTTCGCATCGAATAGATTTAGCACCGCCACGTTCGCGTTCACGTTGCAGCTTCGGTGCTCCGCGGTAGCGGTGTGGCAGATGGCTTGCCAAGCAGCAGAATAAGGAGCGCCGCGACGAGGCACGCCGCTCCGGCCGCAAAAAATGCCGGCAGATACGTTGCAAAGGCGGTGCGCGTCAGACCGGCGCCGTAGGCGGCGGTCGCCGCTCCAATCTGGTGGCCGGCAAATATCCATCCGAACAGAACATTTGTTCTCTCGGCGCCGAAGTAGTGCGTCGTGAGCTTGACGGTCGGCGGAACAGTCGCGATCCAGTCAAGGCCGTAGAACATCGCAAACAGCGACAGGCCGTAAAACGTGAAGTCGGTGTAGGGCAGATAGAGCAGCGACAAGCCACGCAGGCCGTAATACCAGAACAGCAGCCAGCGATTGTCGAAGCGATCCGAAAGCCAGCCCGAGCCCAAGGTGCCGAAGAAATCGAAGATGCCCATCATCGCAAGGACGCTCGCGGCGGTCACGGGCGCCAGACCGAAATCGCCGCAAAGGGCGATGAAATGCGTCTGGATGAGGCCGCTGGTGCTCAGACCGCAGATGAAAAACGTGGAGAAAAGCACCCAGAATGCGGCTGTGCCTGCCGCGTCCTTCAGGATCAGAATCGGCGTCAACAGCAGAGCGCCGAGCGTTTCCGTGTGCAGCGGCGTCGGAACGATCTCAGTTGCGCCATAGGGCGGAAGGCCGATATCGGCGGGCCGGTCGCGCACCAACAGATAGACGACGGCGGCGGCGACGCCGATCATCGCGCAAATGAAAGCGACGGACAGTCGCCAGCCGTTGAGCGTGGTCAGCTTGGCGAGCAACGGAAGGAAAACGAGCTGGCCCGTCGCCGTGCTGGCCGAGAGCATGCCCATGACGAGACCACGCCGTTCCGAAAACCAGCGGGTTGCGACGGTGGCGCCGAGAACCATCGCGGTCAGTCCGGTTCCCAATCCGACACCTACGCCCCACAGCAGGACGAGCTGCCAGAGTTCCGTCATCAGCAGCGAGGTGCCGAGCGCGAGGGCGACGATGGCGAGCGCGGTCAAAACGATACGGCGGACGCCGAACCGGTTCATGAAGGCGGCGGCGAACGGTCCCATCATGCCGAAAAGAAAAAAGCGGATGGCAAGAGCCGACGAGATTTCTGAGGTCTTCCAGCCGAATTCTTTTTCAAGCGGAACGATGAAGACTCCCGGCGCCCCGACCGCGCCAGCCGTCACCAGCATCGTCAGAAAGGTGGCCGCGACCACAGCCCAGCCGTAATGAACGTTTCTGCGCGACAGGACGCCGGCGATGCTCGAGGAGTTCATGATCTGACCGGGCCAATCTGCAAGTGGGTGAGCCTATATATTATGATCACAATAATAAATCAGCGCGACGCGATCACGCGTCCGCGGATCGAGGCTTTGCGGGGCACCTGATGCCGCCGACGTCTCGACGGGTGCGGCGCGCGGCCCTGCGACAAGCGATTTATTTGAGTAAAATCATTAACTTCGATGATAGTGGACAAGTGAGGCTCCTTGCGGATTTCGGCCCTATCATTCTACCATCGTGCGAGCGGGCGGGGATAAGTTGGCATAAAGAATTGTGTCGGTCCGCTTAGGGGTGAAGGCAAACCGGTGATGACAGGGCAGCGGCTTCTGCTTCTCGTGCTGACGATTTGGGGATTGGCATTGATCGTGCCGGATCTGTCGCGCGTCGTCAGCCCGCTCGGATCGTTCGGCTTTTATGCTGACAGCGACGGATGGATCTACGATGCCAATGGACCGTTTGCATCGGACGAGGAGTCGCCGGCGTGGCAAGCGGGGATCCGCAAGGGCGACAGGCTCGATTTCTCGCGGATGCGGTGTTTGCCCTATGACCGCGACATCTGCGCCAGCGTCATCTCTGCGGTCGGCGGCAACGAATACGTCTTTCCCGGCCGGACCGGCACATTCGATCTCTTGCCGACAAACTCGCAAGGAGCGCGGCAGGTTCATGTGACGGCCAAGGCGCGCTCCTCCACTTGGCTCGTGCGCTTTGTCTTGCTTCTCGACGAATTCGCAGGAATAGCCATCATCCTGGCGGCGGCTTGGCTGGTGTGGACCAAGCCCGGAACGATGACCTGGGGCTTTTTTCTCTACGTTCTCTGGTTCAACCCCGGCCAAGGCGACGTCTTCTACGCCATGTTGCATGACTGGCCGATTGCGCTTCTCGGTCAGGAAGTGCTGGCCTCCATCGCGCAAGCGGCAGGATACATGGGTCTGCTCGCGTTCGTCATGCGGGCTCCGACGGGCGACTTGCAGCCGGAATGGCGACGCGCCCAGCGAATGCTGCCGTGGTTCGGCGCCGCAATTGCCATTGCGTTGCTGGCGTCCTATGGCAGCGCTTTCGGTTTTCATACCGAGTTGCTCAGTCGCGCGACGATCCTGTTCGGCATCGTCATCAGCGCGCTCGCGGTGACGATCCTGCTGATGCGGCGGCACAGCCTCTCGCCGAAGGATAATCAGCGTCTGCGCTGGATCATGTGGGGATGCCTGATCGGGCTGCCGGCGTTTGTCATCGCCGACCTCAACGAATACACGACCCTGCTGACCCAGCTTGACGACATTTTCCTGCCGGAGGACGTCGCCGGGCTGCTTTATCTTGTCAATGGCGTCCTGTGCCTGTTCGTCCTGGTGGCGGTGCACCGGCAGCGCGTGGTCAATGTCGCCATTCCGCTACGACGCGTCACGATCCTTGCGCTGATGACGAGCCTGCCGGCACTTTTGCTCCATCAACAGGCCGAGCATTTGTACGAGTTCGCCGATCTGCCGAGCTGGTCGTGGCTGATGGTCGGCGCCATCATTCTGTTCGTCATCGGCCGCCTACACGAGTGGTCGGTCGAGCTTGCCGACGAATTCTTCAACCGGTCGCTTGACAAGGCCGAAGAGCTTTTGGGCGATGCCATTCTCGATGCGAAAGGCGGCAACGAGATCGACCGCGCGTTGTCGCAACGCGCCTGCGCCATGCTGAAGCTATCGTCGGCAACGACCTTCCGAAGCACTGACGAGGGCTTCCGGCGGTTCGAGGCCGGCAGCGGATGGAACGCCGGCGTTCGCGAACTACGGCTGCAGGAAGGGGCGATCGACAAGCTGATGAAGGGCACGCCGTACATCATCGATGACGCCGCCGCCAAGGCCGCGGGTTTTCCCGATGACCTCGATTTGCCGATCCTCGCGATCCCGGCGGCGAGCCGCGTCCATTGTTATGCGATCACGCTTTACGGGCCGCACGAGTCCGGCACGTCGATTGATTCTCATGAAAGCCAAACTCTGCGGAACCTCGGACGACACGCCGCCGACGCCTATGCCCGTCTTGAGAGCGATGAATTGCGCAAGACGGTTGCGGAGCTGCGAAATCAAATGCAGTTGGCAGGCGTCCCGGCATAGCGTCGGACGCATTGCAACGACGGCTCGCCGTAGCGACATTCGTTATATGCCCCGCTGAGAGAGAGGAAGCATGCAAATCGGTTTCATAGGGCTCGGCCAGATGGGCACGGGCATCGCTGCAAACCTACTCAAGGCGGGCCATGAGGTGACCGTCTTCAATCGCACGCGAGCGAAATCGGACGCGCTTGCATCGCAAGGCGCCAAAGTCGCCGTTACTGTGGGCGAGGCCTGTAAAGGGGTTGCTGTCTTCACCATGCTGGCCGACGACAGAGCGGTGGAAGGGGTCGCGTTTGAAGACGGCGGGATCATCGAGAGCTTGCCTTCGCATGCGATCCATATCTCGATGAGCACAATCAGCACCGCGCTTTCGAAGCGGCTCGCCGAAGCGCATGCCGAGGCTGGGCAGCGCTACATCGCGGCACCCGTCTTCGGGCGCCCCGATGCCGCGCAAGCGGCGAAACTGTTCGTCGTCGCGGCTGGCGAACCCGATGCCATCGAGATTGTCCAACCGCTGTTCGACGCCATCGGGCAGCGGACGTTCGTGATCTCGACCCAGGCGGAGGCCGCGAACATCGTCAAGCTCAGCGGCAATTTCCTCATCGCCGCCGTGATTGAATCGCTCGGCGAAGCCATGGCGCTCGTCGGCAAGGCGGGGATCGACAAGCATCAGTATCTCGAAATCCTGACGTCGACGTTGTTTGGCGCGCCGGTTTACAAAACTTATGGAAACCTGATTGCGGAAGCGAAATTCTCGCCCGCTGGTTTTGCCGCGCCACTCGGATTGAAGGACGTTCGCCTTGCCCTTGCTGCGGGCGAGGAATTGCGGGTTCCCCTGCCCCTTGCCAGCCTGTTGCGCGACCGCTTCCTGACCTTGCTCGCGAACGGGGGTGACGAGCTCGACTGGTCGGCGGTCGGCGGCCTTGCCGCGCGGGATGCGGGTAGCTCCTGACGCTTCTTCGCGCAACCCACACACTTGCACATTTATGACTTACGCAGACGTTTGCGGGGCGATAGCATGTCGCTTTGCGCGACTGTTCCCGACTGGCAATCGCCGGATCTCGAAGTATTTTCATTTTTTCTGAAATTTTGCTGGATCTTGCGGATGCCGATGCCGACTTTACAGACCGGATTGCCGCCGGGCCCGAAGGGTTCGCTGATCGGCGGCAATCTCGCGCAAGTCGGTGCGCGCCGAGTCGATTTCTTTCTAGAGGTTGCGCGAACGTATGGTCCTATTGCGAGTTTTCGGATCGGGCGCTGGCGGCTTTTCCTGGTTAGCGATCCTGAGCTGATACAGCAGGTTCTTGTCACCGACGCGCGGTCCTACATCAAGCATTTCGGCGCCAGGACCTTCAAGCCCGTGCTGGGCAACGGCCTTGTAACGAGCGAGGGAGATTTCTGGCTGGCGCAGCGCCGACTGCTGCAACCGGCTTTCCTGAAAGCGAAAGTCGTTTCGTATGCGCCGATCATGGCAGAACTCACGGAAGCGATGCTGGCAAAATGGCCGGAGGGACAATCCGTCGATGTCGCGTTTGAATTCAGCGCGCTGACGAGCGCCATCGCTCTGAAGACGCTTTTTGGCCTCGACGACCACGGCGACCGCGTGCAGATCGATCAAAGTCTGCGGCTCACCTTCGAGCTTTTGACGCGGCGGCTGGATGCCCTTTTTCAATTGCCGCTTTGGCTTCCGACGCCAGCCAACATTCGCCTCAATCGGGCAATCGCCAACGTCAATGCCGTGATCGACAGCTTCATTGCGCAGAAGAAGGCCGAGCCACCCGGAAACGATCTGCTGTCGACGATGATCGCCGCCCAGCACGAAGACGGCGGACGCATGAGCGCCCGTCAACTGCGCGACGAAGCGATGACGCTTTATCTTGCCGGTCACGAGACGACTGCGCTGACGTTGACGTGGAGTTGGTATCTCCTCTCTCAGAACCCGGACGCCGAGGCCAAACTTTGCGAGGAATGGAAGCGCGTGCTCGGCGGTCGCGCGGCGCGGGCGGAAGACCTCGGCTCTCTGCCCTATACGTCGGCGGTCATAAACGAGGCGATGCGGCTTTATCCTCCCGTCTATGTGATCGGACGGGAGGCCGCTGCCGATCTCGAACTTGGCGGCTATCGCGTGAAGAAGGGCTACACCGTTCTGATGAGCCAGTGGGTCAATCATCGCGATCCGAAGTATTTCCCGGAGCCTGAGCGCTTCCTGCCCGAGAGGTGGCTCGGCGGCCTTGCAGGACGGCTGCCGAAGTTTGCCTATTATCCGTTCGGTGGTGGGCAGCGGCTTTGCATCGGCGTGCATTTCGCGCTGATGGAAGCGGCAATCGTGCTCGCGACAGTAGGGCAGAAGTTCCGGTTCACGGTCGACCCGGGCGCGATAATCGACATCATGCCGCAAATCACTCTGCCGCCGAAGTACGGCATGCCGACAACTCTGATGCGGCGGTGAGCGCAGTCACGATGGTGCCGCGGCAAGCTCCGGCTTGGGACGCCGCCAGAATGCGAAACCGCGCTTCTGCGCGGGCTCTCCGACCGTTGCAATCGACGTAATGAGATCCGCTGCCCCGCGCACGACGCGCCGATTGTTCCAGTAACCCGTGTGCGCCTTGAACGCGACAGCGGGCTGTGAGAGATGACCAATAACGCGAAGGAAAGCACCTTCGGAAGCAACCTCGATGTCTTGCAGCAACGGCTCGCCGGCATAGGCGTCGTTGAGCGGCTTCAATGGATAGCCGAGCAGATCGTTGCGACTGTAGTAGTTGAGCCAGCGAGCCCGCGCCCTCATGCCGGCGTCGAGATGTTTGCCCGGAAACGCCGGATGTTCGTCCGGGGCGCGCGAGGTCGTGATCGGCATGATGCGGCTCGGCCCGAACGTAAAGGTGAAGAGCGGCATGTTCGAGCCCATCATCACCAGTCCTGCCAACGTGTCGAGGCGGCGAAACGGCGAGCCGTTCTTCAGGTAATCGGCGAAATCGCGAACTTCACTGCCCTCCTGTGCGAGGCGTGCCGCGTCCCAGTTCTTGATGGTATTCACATCCCAGATGAACGACGAGATGATGTGGCAGCCGAGGGAATGGCCAATGAAAATCAGCGGACGCTCGGGAAGGCCGTCGCCATCGAGCGTTTCGAGAACGGCGCGAACATCGGCCTGAATTTCGTAGTAGCAGGAATTGCGGACGCTCTTGGTTTTCTGATACGCGGCGGCATCGCCGAGGCCTTGGACGACGAGACTACGATACGGCGTGACCGGAAAGAGGTTCTTTTGCCCAACCGCATCGAGATATTCCTTCTGGCGCTGGCGAACGCGCTCCGCCCAGAACACCGAGCGGAAGGTGACAAGATCGCGAATGCGTTTCGGCAGGCGCGCTTCGATCGCGGCCTGCATCCCGACGTGATAGCCCGGCGCGAAGGTATGAATGCCATGGACGAAAACGATTGCGACTGGTTGCGCCATGCTCCCTCCCCGAGAAGATTCGCGCTGATCACGTCGATCGCTGCCCGCTATCGCGGATGCTTACGGCGTTTGCATGGCGGATCACGGGCGTTGGCCCTGATCGCGGGCTGAAACAGATAGCATCATCGCGGCCGGTCGCGTGTCCGACGCAATCTCCACGTATTGGGATGTTTTTCCGCTTCTCAGAGAAGGAAATTTCGATGGCCGAAGCGACGATTGAAAACGTGTCGGATACCGCATTCTGGGTCGCGCATTATCGCGGCGTCGAAACGCGGCGGCCCGATGCCCTATTTCGCGATCCTCTCGCCGCGGTGCTTGCGGGTGATCACGGACGACGCATCGCGGAGTCGATGCCACGGCCGTTCATAACCTCGTGGGTGATCGCGGTTCGCACACGGATCATCGACGAACTGATCCAAAACGCAGTCGCGCAAGGCGTCGATACCGTGCTCAATCTCGGCTCCGGTCTCGATACGCGACCGTATCGCATGGACCTGCCTGCATCGTTCAATTGGATCGAAGCCGACTATCCAGAGATGATCGGCTATAAGGAGCGTCACCTCACGCACGAAACGCCGCGCTTCAAATTGAGGCGAGTCACAGCGGACCTTGCCGACCCCGCGCAACGCCGCGACGTGCTGCAAAGCGCGAACGCGCAGGCTTCTAAAATGCTGGTCCTGACCGAAGGGCTCGTTCCCTATCTCAGCAACGACGACGTGGGCGCGCTGGCCGGTGAATTGCACGCGCTTCCGCGCGCGGCCTATTGGATCGTCGATTATTTTTCACCTGAGCTGCTGAAGTATCGCGAGCGCATGTTGGCGGGGCGCACGAAGAACGCGCCTTTCAAATTCGACCCCGGCGACTGGTTCAGGTTTTTCGAGCAGCACGGCTGGCGCTCGCGTGACGTCCGCTATCTGTCCCCGGAAAGCGCGCGGCTCGGCCGGCGGATCGAGCTGCCCATGCTCGGCCGATTGGCGATCGCGGCGCGCTGGCTCTTGAGTTCCCAGGAAAGGCGTATCGGTTCTCAAAAATCGGCGGGTTATGTGCTGCTGGAGCCCGTTCGAAAGCATTGAGCGCACCTTCTACTGGCAGGTGGCGGGGGAGAAGGCGCGGCCGTTTCGGCCCCGAACCACCCCCGCCTCTACAGGCCGCCGGTAAACCGAAACCCCGACATTTTTGCCTTGCCGCGGAAAATTAGTACACCGGACGGAGTCCGGCGTGCAAAGGTGCTTGGCCGCGCTTTCGCCCGGCGGTAGCCTAACGTGCAAGTCAAAACTTTTGTGTCGGTCCCTCGCGCTGTCATGCCCGTCATTCTATCCATTATCGGCCAGAAAGGCGGCGTCGGAAAAAGCACGCTGGCACGGGCCATCGCCGTTGTTGCAGCGCAGGGCGAGCTGCGCGTCAAACTGCTCGATCTCGATATCGGGCAGCAGACCTCGGTGCGTTGGTCGACGACCCGCGCGACAAGTCGAAGTCTGAGCAAAATCGACGCCCAGGCATTTTCGTCAGTCGCCGACGGGCTGAAGCAAATCGGGGACGTCGATCTCGTTGTCATCGATACGCCGGGCCACCTGTCGCCCGAGACATTCGAAGTTGCCCGCGCGTCCGATCTCATCGTCCTTCCGACAGGCACCAGCTCCGACGACCTGCACCCGACGACGCTTCTCCTTTACGAGTTGGAGAATACCGGTATCGCACGGGATCGGCTGTGCGTGGCGCTGTGCCGGATTCTCGATGCGAAAGAGGAACGCTGGGCGCGGCACTATCTCGAGACAACCGGATACAAGCCGCTCGGAGGCTCACTGCCCGAACGGCTCGGCTATCGTCGCGCGCACAATCGCGGCAAATCGGTCATCGAGACGGGGGAAGCCCCGCTCAACGAACGAGCCAACGAACTGATGGCGAGCGTACTCAGAAAAATCCTGCAGCACGTGCGGGCTGCCAATGGGGTGTATTCGGCGCACTGACTAAGCGTGTGCGCATCGGGGAGCCGCGATGATAACTGTCTACGGTTACGTGCCAGCATGGGGAATCGCGGACATCAGCCCCTACGTCACAAAGGTCATCGCCTATATGACCTTTACCAGCATTCCATTTGCGCACAAATCGCAGGATCTGGGGCGGATCGATATCGATGCGCCTTACGGCAAGCTGCCATACATCATCGACGAAGACGGTTCGAAGGTGGCAGATTCGAACGCCATCATTGCCTATCTCAAGAAAAAGTACGGCGATCCACTCGACGGCGATCTTTCGCGTTCCGAGGCAGCGACGGCGTTGGCGTGGAACCGGCTGATCGAGGAGCACCTCTATTGGAGCGGCGTCATCGAGCCACGATGGCGTTCGGATACGGGTTGGGAGACGTACATCCCCTATATCGTCCAAGGCGCAGACGTGACACCGGAGCTTCGCGCCGTGCTCGATGCGTTTCGCGTTCGCATTCTTTCCGGGTTTTCAGGGCAAGGCATGGGACGGCGCCCATGCGAGGTCGTGTTCGATTGTTTTCGTTCGGATATCGATGCGGTTGCCGACTATCTCGGCGACAAACCGTATTTCATGGGCGACCGGCTGCGCTCGATCGATGCATCGGTCTATGCCATGCTGCGCCATCTCATAGACCAGCCGCATCAATGGCCCGGCACCGGATATGTTGCGGGCAAACGAAATCTCGCAGCTTATGTCGATCGTATTCGACAAGAGCATAATATCTGACGCGACGTCCTGCGAACGCAACGCCGCCGTTCATGCCCGAACCATTCATCTTCCTTACAAATGGGACAAACGCATTCGCGCGTTGAAACCATCCTGTCTTGAACCGGTTTTGGGAAGCACCCCAAGGTAAAAGAGAGGACCGATCCATGAAGCTTGTGACAACGGCTGCGCTAGTGGCGTCAGGAATGCTGGCGTTGACCGCAACGGCGGCGTCGGCTGCGATCGTCTGCAACGCGGACGGCGACTGCTGGCACGTGAGGGAGCATTACAAATACGAGCCAGGGCTCAATCTGCGCGTTTATCCCGATAGCTGGAAGTGGAGCAAAAACGACCACTATCGCTGGCGTGAGCATCAAGGCCGCGGCTATTGGCGCGGCGGCGTTTGGGTCAAACTTTAAGTCGCTGCGGGCGGCGGTTTTACGCTGCCGCCCGCGTTAATCTCAAAGCGGAATGTTGTCGTGTTTCTTCCAGGGGTTTTCGAGCGTCTTGTTGCGCAGCATGTTGAGGGCACGGCACAGGCGCTTGCGCGTCGCTGAGGGCGTGATGACTTCATCGATGTAGCCGCGCTCGGCGGCGACGAACGGATTGGCAAAGCGCTTTTTATATTCGTCGATGCGCGCCTGAATCTTGATCGGGTCCGATAGCTCGGAGCGATAAAGAATTTCCGCTGCGCCTTTCGCGCCCATGACCGCGATTTCAGCGGTCGGCCACGCATAGTTGACGTCACCGCGAATGTGCTTGGAACTCATCACGTCGTACGCGCCGCCGTAGGCCTTGCGGGTAATGACCGTTACCTTCGGCACGGTGGCTTCGGCATAAGCGAACAGCAATTTTGCGCCGTGCTTGATGAGACCGCCGTATTCCTGTGCCGTACCCGGCAGGAAGCCCGGAACGTCGACAAAGGTCACGAGCGGAATTTCGAAGCAATCGCAGAAGCGCACGAAGCGCGCGGCCTTACGGGACGCATCGCTGTCCAGCACGCCGGCAAGCACGGTCGGCTGGTTGGCGATGATGCCGACGGTTGCGCCTTCCATGCGGGCAAAGCCGGTAACGATGTTCTTGGCGAAGGTATCCTGAATTTCGAAGAAGTCAGCCTCGTCGACGACCTTCAGGATCAGCTCTTTGATGTCGTAGGGCTTGTTGGGATTGTCCGGGATGAGCGTATCGAGCGAATGATCGATGCGCTCCGGGCTGTCGTGCGTCGGAATGATCGGCACACCGGCCTGGTTGCTTGAAGGCAGGAAATCCATCAGACGGCGCATCTGCAGAAGCGCCTCGAGATCGTTCTCGTATGCCTTGTCGGCAATCGACGATTTGGTCGTGTGGACCTTGGCGCCGCCAAGCTCTTCCGCCGTCACTGTTTCGTTGGTCACGGTCTTCACGACGTCGGGACCGGTGACGAACATGTAGCTCGTATCCTTCACCATGAAGATGAAGTCGGTCATCGCAGGCGAATAGACGTCGCCGCCGGCGCAGGGCCCCATGATGACCGAGATCTGCGGGATGACGCCCGACGCCAGCACGTTGCGCTGGAAGACTTCGCCGTAACCACCGAGCGCGTCGACACCTTCCTGGATGCGGGCGCCGCCGGCGTCGAACAGACCGATGATCGGCGCGCGGTTCTTCAGCGCCATATCCTGGATCTTGGTGATCTTCTTGGCGTGGGTTTCCGATAGCGAGCCGCCCATAACCGTGAAGTCTTTGGCGAAAACGTAGACGACGCGACCGTTGATGGTGCCCCAGCCGGTGACGACGCCGTCGCCCGGGACCTTGGTCTTTTCCATGCCGAAGTCGGTGCAGCGATGCTCGACGTACATGTCGAATTCTTCGAACGAGCCGTCATCCATCAAAAGCTCGATGCGTTCGCGCGCCGTCAGCTTTCCCTTGGAATGCTGGGAGTCGATGCGAGCCTGTCCGCCGCCGAGGCGGGCATTATCTCTGCGCTTCTCGAGCTCGTCGATGATGTCTTTCATGGAACCCCTTGGCTGGCCCGGACGAAATATGCCGAGAGGGCTCTCTAGCATGGCTCTAATGCAGCGCAAACGATGAGTTGTCGCGAGCCCTAGCGGCCGCCCAGAACGGCGCCGGAAGCCTTGAAATCAGGCGGATTTGGCAGTCGGCTGAGCCGCGTCGGCCGCAAACCGAGCGATCAGCTCGGCGGCCTTAACCTCGACGAAGCCCGCCCCCCGGATCGGCTCGATCATCACGGGGTGTTTTTCGGCTGCCGCCCACGACAGCGTCGGCCCGAGGAAATTGGTAATCGGGTCGGCGATGATGCGCTTGCCGGAGATCTTCTTCATGTGGGCTTCGGCATCGGGCTTTGCCGCAAAGACATGAAGCCGGTCAGCAGAGCGCGGCTTCTGCGTGCCCGGCGTCAGCATCGGACCTTCGGCGTTGCCGATAAGGTAAACTTCACCCCTCTCGCGGGCGGCGGCGGCATAGAGAGGGATCATCTCGGTCTTTAGGCGGATCAAGAGGTCGCGCGGATCGATCTCGGCTTCGATCGGATCGGAGACCCAGTCGGTGCCGACGAAGCCCTTTGCCGTCGCGATGCCGGGCAGGATGTCGGTTGAAAAGACCTCCAGCGAGATTTCCTGCAGTTCGCGATTGCCGGTGAGCGCCTCGGCCCAGCGCCCCGCTTCGATCGGGCTCGACCAGAAAAGCTGGACAGTCCGGCCCGGCACTTTCTGCGAAGGGACGGACGCGTTCTCTTCGTCCGCAAGCGTCAGCACGCGCCCTTCGGCGGCCGCGCGGCGCACGAACCGGTCACGTTGCGCTAGCTCAGGAATGCGCGGCGCGTTGAGCATCGATCATCGATCCCGAATCACGTTTGCAAGTGTTCTTGAAAGGTGACTTGAGGACAAGCCGGTCGAAGGCATGATCAAACAGTATTTATTCGGCCCGTGGCAGCATCCGGGGCGCCTTGACTTGCTGCACCAACGGTGAACGCCGGTAACAATCATGCCGCGCACGCAATAACGCTGGAATTTTGTTGCGCGGCGGCGGCCTTGATTTGATCGGGCCGACCCCATACCATTGCGTATCTCGAATAACCTGGAGTGGCTTGGACGCACATCCGCCGGCCGCGAACGTCGTGACCGAAGCTTTTATCGTCCTGGCACTTGTTCTTCTCAACGGCCTTTTTGCGCTGTCGGAGCTGGCGGTGGTATCCGCCCGGCGTCCGCGCCTAAAGGCCATGGCTGCGTCCGGCCGCCGTGGTGCGAACAGCGCGCTGGCGCTTTCCGCACAACCCGGGCGCTTCCTCTCAGCCGTGCAAATCGGCATAACGCTGATCGGTACGATCAATGGCGCCTATTCGGGCGAGACGTTCGGTGAAGACGCCGCCGCTTCGCTGCGTGCTCTCGGTTTGAGCGAAAGTCTGGCCGATGCGGTCGGGTTCGGCGCGGTGGTGGCGATCATCACGTATCTTTCGGTGATCATTGGCGAGTTGGTGCCGAAGACGCTGGCGCTGCGGAACGCCGAAGCGATTGCGTGCGTTGTCGCGCCGATCATGACGGGCTTCGCTAAGATCGCGGCTCCGATCGTATGGCTGCTCGATACCTCGACCAGCTTAGTCTTCCGTGTGCTCGGGCTTTCGCGGGAAAGCGAGAGCAAGGTGACGGACGAGGAAATAAAAACCGTCATCGCCGAGGCGGAAACCGCGGGCGTGCTGGAAAGCGGCGAAGGCGAGCTGATTTCCGGGGTCATGCGGCTCGCCGATCGCGCCGTCGTCGGCATCATGACGCCGCGAACAGACGTGGTGTGGATCGACATCACCGCCTCGCAAGAGGCCATCAAAGAGCGGCTGATCTCGACGCCGCATTCGCGCCTGCCAGTCGGCGAAGGCTCGACCGACAAAATGGTCGGCGTGGTGCAGACGCGCGAACTGCTGACTGCTGTGCTCAAGGGCGAGGCGTTGGACCTCAAGTCCTATATCCGCAAGGCGCCGATGATCCCGGAAACATCGGCGGCGCTCGACGTTCTGTCCGTCCTTCGCGATGCCGAAGTGCCGATGGCGCTGATCCACGATGAGTACGGGGATTTCGAAGGCCTCGTGACGCCGGCCGACATTCTCGAAGCCATCGCCGGCGTGTTCAAGTCGGACGCCGAGGGTCTTGAGCCTTATGCGATCGAGCGCGACGACGGCTCGTGGCTGTTGGGCGGCGGCATGCCAGTCGACGAGATGGCCGACAAGATCGGCATCGAGATTCCGGCCAATCGCTCGTACGAAACAGTCGCAGGTTTCGTGCTCGCGAACCTGCATCACATTCCCAAGACCGGCGAGCATGTCGACAGCAGCGGGTGGCGCTTCGAGGTTGTCGATCTCGACGGGCGACGCATCGATAAGGTGCTGGCAAGCCGCCTGGTGCCGCTCAGGCGGCTGGCGCCCTAAGCGCTCTTGCCAACCAGCGTCAAAAACCTGACGGCGGCGTCGAATTCGGCGCGGCGGCCACGGCGGCGGGCGATGGCTTCCGAATCCTCTCCCCACAGCGAAATCTGATAATCCTCGTCAACGTGCGCGGCCTTCCAGGCGACATCGGCGCTCAACCATTCGCGGGCGAGCGCCAGCGCGATCAGCGCCGAACCGGTCAATGTGGTGATGACATGAAGGCCGGTCAATCGCATCGCGTCGTGCGGTTCGAGCGCCTGCGCATAAGCTGCGAGGGCTTCATTGGGCTGAGCGATGTGAACGATGCCGAAGATGACGCGAAACTCGGCATTCAGCGTTTCATTCGCCCAGGCGACGATCGGGTCCCAGTGCTCGGACTGCAGCTCGACAAGCTTTTCCGGCGTCTCGGCGCGATAGCAAACGAGGTCGCTTCCGGCATAGGCGGTGATGTCGTCGGCGACGGCGTCGAGCGTATCGGCGACAGCGTCGATAGCCGTGTTTGCGAAGCGCGTGAGCGGCATGTGCGCGGGGTCGATGTGCTCGGCCTGCGCGCGCCATTCGTCGGCGATGGCTTCCGCGAGTGCGCGAGTTGAGACGGCGAGCGGCCGCTTCTTCGGCGTTTTGATCCGGCGACCGTCGAGCAGCACATGGAACGGCGCGCCAGCATCGCTGATGCCCACCTCTTTGTAGAAGCGTTTCGGCAGCGGCTTTGCCAGGCTATCGGTCAGCGTCTTGCCTGGACCTCCAGAGGGACGCGGTGAAGCAGCGTCGCGCTCCGATTTGCCGTTGCCGTTTTCCGCGCTCATGCCGCACTGCTTTCGAGGGCCAGAACATCGGCGATGGCCTGGGGCAAATCCTCGAAGCGTTCGACGATGACGTGCGCGCCTGCGCCTTCGAGATCGGCGACGGTGTGATAACCCCAGGCGACACCAATGGCCGCGACGCCGGCCGACCGCGCCATCGCCATGTCGTAGGAGGTATCGCCGATCATCACGGTCGCGGCGGGCGTTGCGTCGGTTTCGAGAATGGCGCGCTGAAGCATCGAGGGATGCGGCTTGGAGGGATGATCGTCGGCCGTCTGGATTGTGGCGAAACTACCGTGCCAGCCTTCGCGATCGAACAGCCGGTCGATGCCGCGTCTCGATTTGCCGGTTGCGATGCCGAGAAGATGATCATCGCGCGCTGCAAGTTGAGCGATCGTCTCCTTGGCGTTCGGGAACAGGACCTCCGAGTCGTTGGGGTCGTGCTTCAATTCGCGAAACGCCATCTTATAGCGTTCGGCCAACTCGGTGCGCGTTGCCCGATCGACGTCGGGTGCCAATACGGCGAAGACTTCGGGGAGAGAGAGACCGACGACGGATAGCGTCGCCTCTCTCGTCGGCGGTGGCATTTGAAGGGCGGTGAATGCATGCACCATCGACAAAACGATGCCGGCCTGGCTATCGACGATGGTGCCGTCGCAATCGAAAACAACGAGTTTCATGGGGGGTATTTAGCGACGCGCGCGACAGTGTGCAACGTCAGCGGCGTTCCGGCGGTATTTCCCTGATTTTGGCCAAGAATTTCGTGTGTTCGCCGACATTGACCGGCCTATGCCTGACGACCGTGCTTGCCGGGTCTTGGCCCAGATAATTGTCGCCGTTCCAGTTTACCGAGGGGCGGACCGGCCGTGGTTCAAATCCGCCACCGCAATTGGGGCAAACATTCTTGAGGACATCCTCGACGCATCGCGCACAAAACGTGCATTCGTAGGAGCAGATGCGAGCCTCGCTCGACTCGGGCGGCAGTGGGCGATTGCAGTTTTCGCACGTTGGCCGCAGTTCCAGCATCAATGCCCTCCGTTCAGGCTAAACCGATGCGCGAGCCAGAGGAGCAGAAATCCGAACAGAGGAATAAGGATATCGAGATAGAAAATCACGCCGGCATTTCCAGGCGCGAAATTGTGCGCGGTGATCATCTGATAGATGTGGCCGCCTGCGGCGCCTAAGGCAAAGAAAGCCGGTCCGACAATGGCGGCGAGACGAAGATCGAAGCTGCGGAAGGCCGCAAGAAAGCCGACCACAGAAAAACCGAGGCTCGCCGTTCCGACCTCGAACTGGAACGGACTGTCGGCCCAGCCGATGAACGCGGCCGCAGTCTTTCCGAAAATCGAGTGCATCACGAAGTTGTAGAAGAAGCAGACGCCGATCGCCCAGAACACGTGCCAGGAAATCAGCTTCTCGACGATGACCGCAGTGGTGATGGGTTTCGGTGCGCGCGCTATCGCAACGAGCGAGAACAGCAGGCCGATAACGAGGAATGTCAGGGTGAAATTCGAAAGAATGAACCTGATGAATTCTTCGATCATAGCGGCGCGCGTCTCCTATTCGAATTTGTCTTCGTCAAAACCGAGCAATTCCCAGGTGCGCCGCATGTGTTCGGGCAGCGGCGCGGTCACGTCAATTGTCTTGCCGCCCTTGGGGTGCGGAATGACGAGACGGCGCGCGTGCAGGTGAAGCTTCTTGTCGATGTTCTCGGCGGGCATGTGAACGTCGCCTTCGTATTTGTTGTCGCCGACGATCGGATGGCCGATGAGATGCATGTGCGCGCGCAGCTGATGCTGGCGCCCCGTGACGGGCTTCAGGGAAACCCAGGCTGTCTTGTGCGCGGCCCGGTCAATGACGGAATAGTGCGTGGTCGCGTGCATGGCGACGTCCTGCTCGCCGGGCTTGGCCTTGCGCACGCGATCGCCGTCGGGGCCGGAAGCCTTTACGAGCGCAGCCTCGACCTTGCCCTGCGGCGGCTTCGGGACGCCCTTGACGAGCGCCCAATAGGTCTTGGCAGCGGAACGCGTCTGAAAGGTGCGGCCAAGCTTTGCCGCCGCCTCGCGCGTTTTGGCAACAAGCAGAACGCCGGTGGTATCGCGGTCGAGACGATGGACGAGACGCGGGCGCTCGCCGCCGAAGCGATCCGCCATGCCTTCAAGCATGCCGTCGATGTGCTTCTTGGTGCCGGTGCCGCCCTGGACGGCGAGCCCGAACGGCTTGTTCAAGACAAGGACGTGATCGTCCTCGAATAGGATCATCTTCTCGATGGCATCGCGGTCGCCCTTCGAGACGCCGGGCGGAGGCTTGACGCCGGTCGGGGCATTCTTCGGCTGCCGGACGATGGCAGGTACCCGAATTTCTGCGCCGGCATTCAAACGGTCGTTCGCCTGCGCCCGCTTGGAATCGACGCGAACCTGGCCGGAGCGCAGCAGCTTCTGGAGATAAGTGTAGCCGACCTCCGGGAAATGTACGCGGAACCAGCGGTCGAGGCGCATGTCGGCTTCGCTGTGCGCGACGCGCAGGGTCTCGACCTTTGAGGGCGTGTCGGTCATCAGTACGTCCAACGTCGTGCCGCCGCGGACGATGTCGTCGGCAAGCGAGGTGTGAAAGTCATAGGAGGATTCCTTAACGGGGAGTTCCGTATAGCGCCGATAATGACGGCTAGGAAGTGCGGCGACCCACGGCCGTCACACACTGGCTCCAGAAAGATGGCCGATGGCGGCGGTTATGGCCATGGCCAGTGCTCCCCAGAACGTCACCCGCACGGTGGCGCGCCAGACATTGGCTTCGCCCGCACGCGCTCCGATCGCGCCGAGGGCTGCGAGGCTTACAAGAGATGCTCCGGTCACGAACAGGGTCTCCCGGCCGCCGGGCGAAATGAAAGCGACCAAGACGGGAATTGCGGCGCCGACCGCGAACGAGGCAGCCGACGCCATGGCCGCGGTGATCGGGCGTGCGGTCGTCAATTCGGAAATGCCAAGCTCCTCGCGGGCGTGAGCACCTAGGGCATCGCGCGCCATCAATTGCTTGGCGACTTGGCGCGCTAGCGACGGTTCGACGCCCCGCTTGATGTAGATATCCGCGAGCTCCTGAAGCTCGAAGGCCGGCTGGTCTACAAGTTCTTTGCGCTCGCGGGCAAGTTCAGCATTTTCCGCGTCGGCCTGCGAACTGACCGATACATATTCGCCAGCCGCCATCGAAAGCGCGCCCGCGACAAGGCCGGCGATACCGGCGACAAGAACTGCTTTCGATGAAGAGTTGGCTGAGGCAACGCCCGCGATCAAGCTCGCGGTGGAAACGATGCCGTCGTTGGCGCCGAGCACCGCCGCGCGGAGCCAGCCCACCCGTTCGATGATATGTCCTTCGGCCGTCGACATTGATTTACTCCCTGCGGCGGCCCTGTTTTTCGTTTTGGCCCGCTATGAGCGGGCGTGAGGTCCGCACCAACCGGGAAGATACGATGCTTCGGGGCTTTTTGCGAATTGCAGCGCCTGGGTGAGCGCGGTTTCGGCATCGTTCTTCGCGGTCTTCGCATCGACGCGAAGACGCAATGCATCGGCCCAGAGAAACTCGCTGAACGGCGTTGCGTCCTTGGCGTAGCCGCCAGCGAAACGCAACTCGCCCGCAAGGCTGCGATAGGGATCGTCCGCGAGGTCGGAGATGCTCTTCGGCAGCTCGGTGCGCGGCTGACGTTCGCCGTCGGCATCGAATGGATGCGTCCAGCCGCGATTGTCCATGAACCGCCAGAACTCTTGCTTGTCGAGAGCGCGCAGATCAGCGACCGGCGAGATGAGAACCTGCGCGACGCCCTCGTCGTGCAGAGCGCGGGCGAGATGATGGTGATCGATGACGTAGTAGCGGTTCTTCGGCCCGCGCACGACGGGGATCATATGATTGCCGAGGAAGCTGCCGGTCTTGGCGGGCGCAAGCTTCTTCCAGTCGGCGCGCTTGCGTTCGACCTCGCGCATGCCGACGGTCATCTGTGTCGGCCTCAAATCGTCAATAGCGATGGTGTGCAGAAGCGGCTGCGGCGATTGCGTGTTGGGCTCGGTGCTCTGTTGCGCCATTGGACGATCCTTCCAGGTTACAGACCCAAACTTCGAGAGCCTTCCTACTCGAAATCGATCGATCAGCGGACTTACCAAAAGTTAAACGGCGATGCGACGATTGGATGAGTGACGCGTATAGCCGAGGCGCGCAGCAAAATATCAAACGCGGGAGCTTGCCTGGCTCCCGGCCTGCGCCGGGATGACGGAAGCCTTTCTCAAAACGTAAAGATTAGGGTTATTTGCCATTTCGTTCGGCACGGAGCTTTGCCCAGTAGTCGAGGCGCTTTCTGATTTCGCGTTCGAATCCGCGTTCAGGGGGATCGTAGAACTGCGGGCGCTTCTTGAATGCGTCGGGAAAATAATTCTGGCCCGAGAACGCGTCCGGCTGGTCGTGATCGTAGAGGTAGTCGGAGCCGTAGCCCTCCTCTTCCATCAGTTTCGTCGGGGCGTTGAGGATCGTCTTCGGCGGCGACAGAGATCCATGCTCTTTCGCGGCGCGCATCGCGGCCTTGTAGGCGACGTAGTTGGCATTCGACTTCGGCGCCGTCGCAACATAGATGACGGCTTCGGCCAGCGCCAGCTCGCCTTCGGGCGAGCCTAGAAAATCAAACGCGTCCTTCGCCGCGTTGGCGATGACGAGGGCCTGGGGATCGGCGAGCCCGATGTCTTCGACGGCCATGCGCACGATCCGGCGGGCAAGAAACAAACGATCCTCGCCGCCATCGAGCATGCGACAGAAATAGTAGAGCGCGGCATCGGGATCGGAACCGCGCACGGCCTTGTGCAGCGCCGAGATGAGGTTGTAATGGCCTTCGCGCGACTTGTCGTAGAGCGGCGCGCGGCGCTGCACCAGCTTCACCAGCGCTTCGCGGTTGAGCGGCTTTGCCTTGGCGGGGACGGCGGCGAAGACATCTTCGACGAGGTTCAGGATCGAGCGGCCGTCGCCATCGGCCATGCCCTTGAGGGCACTGCGGGCATCATCATCGAGGGGCAGCGGACGGCCGACTTCCTTTTCGGCGCGCTCCAAGATCGTTTCGAGGTTTTCGTCGGTCAGACGATTGAGAACGAGAACATTGGCGCGCGACAGGAGAGCGGCGTTGAGTTCGAACGATGGGTTCTCGGTGGTGGCGCCGACAAGCGTGATCGTGCCGTCTTCCATGTAGGGCAGGAAGCTGTCCTGCTGCGAGCGATTGAAGCGATGGATTTCGTCGATGAAAAGCAGCGTGCCCTTGCCTTGCTCGCGCATGATCTTGGCACGGTCGAAGGCTTTGCGCAGTTCGGCGACGCCCGAGAAAATCGCGGAAAGCTGCTCGAACGCGAGGTTCGTTTCGCCTGCGAGCAAGCGGGCGATCGTGGTCTTGCCCGAGCCCGGCGGTCCCCAGAAGATCAGGCTCGGGACGCGGCCGCTTTTCAGCATGCGCGTCAGCGTGCCTTCGGGGCCGACGATGTGCTCCTGGCCGACGACCTCGGACAGCGTTTTCGGGCGCAAACGGTCCGCGAGCGGCCGAGGCGCGCTTTTCTCCAGTCCGGCGGCTTCGAAGAGGTTGGTCATGCGCGCCTTATATAAGGCCGCGTGGCCGCAGTCCAAAGCTCAGTCTTGGCCGGCTTCACCTCATGCCGACGTAGGTCGGCACCCGGCAGGCTTCCTCGCGTCAGATGTGGGCTTACTGCCTGGATCCCGGCCTGCGCCGGGATGACGGAAATTGTTCGTGGAGCACACCGTGCCTCAATCGTTTCGCACGGCGACGTTGACGGTCTGGGGGCGGCCGGAGCTTGCGCCCGAGACGTCGGTCACTTCGACGTCGAAGCGGGCTTTCTCCGCCCCCGAGCCGTCATGAACGAAATAGACCTGCGCACTTTCGAGATCGGCTTGCGAGAACGTGGCGACGGCCCGCGCGGGACTGCTCGACAGCGCGACGTGCCCGCCCGACGCGTTCGAAATATGGAACGTCAGATTTTCGGGCCGGTCATCGGGATCGAGGGCGTTGAGGTCGGCGGTCGTGATGCGCACCGAACGGCCCTTCGATACGGTAAGGTCAAGGTCGCCGCCGAGGGTCGGGGGAATATTACGGACGTGCGCTGTCAGCTCGCCGCCCTCTTCCATCGCCAGGCGGCCGTATTTGATTTTGCCGGTGGCGTGGCCGGTGCTCTTGATGCGGATCAGCTGCTGGACGCGGACATCGCCCTGAACCGTGCCGTGGATTTCCGCGCTGTCGGCGCTGACGTTGCCGAAGAGCCTACCGCCCTCCTGCACGATCACCTCGGCCGATGAGACACCGCCTTCGACGTAGCCCCAGATTTCGATGCGCTGTCCGTTCTTGACCTCGCCCTTCAGGACGGCGTCTTCCCCGATGATCAGCACGCCACGATTGTCGGACATCGCGTTTTACTCCGTTACGCAGGACAAGGACCCGGATGCAGGGCGGGGCCACAGGCGCAACGTCGGCCACGATTTTGTCAGCTTGTCGGCGGTGCTAGTACCCTTTCTGGCGATAACGAAGTTAACGGCCATGGGAAGCCGGTCTTCGTCGTGGCTTCGCCCCGCTCCGACCGAGGATGGCGAAATTCTCGCGCTAGCCCGGGACCTGAAGCTGCAAGACGCGATTGCCGCGCTTGACGGAAATCTGCCAGAGCTGACGGCGGCCTTCGAGGGCGCTCTCGGCGGCGTCGACGTTTGCGATCTTTTCTTTGCCGATAGCAACAATGACATCGCCCGGCTGAAAGCCGAATTGCTGCGCCGTCGAGCCGTCCCGCACCGAGGTGACGACGACGCCACCGATGTCGTCGAGATCGAATTCGTCGGCCACGGAGGGCAGAATGTTCGAGATGCGTGCGCCGTCGAGCGGGTGATTGCCGGAAAGATTTTTGGCGTCGTTCTTGCCGGGCTTCGGTGCGCCGACCAGCGGTAGCGCAATCTCGACGGGCTTCTTGTTGCGCAAAACCGTCAGCCGCGCAGTCTGGCCGATGCCCTTCGTCGTCAGGCGATAATAGACAGCGCGGGCATCGAGAACCTCGACGCCATCGACGTTGGTGATGACGTCTCCGGCTTCGAGTCCGGCGGCGGCGGCAGGACCGTTGTCGTAGAGCCTCGTGACGACCGCTCCGGAGACGCGGTCGAGGCCGAGCCCTTCTGCGATCTCGCGCGACATCACCTCAAGCTTGGCGCCAATCCAGGGCTTCTCGACTTTGCGGCCTTGGGCGGCGCTCTCGGCATAGACGCGCACGAGGTTCGATGGGATCGCAAAGCCGATGCCGACCGAGCCGCCAGATTGCGAATAGATCATCGTGTTGATGCCGACGAGGCGGCCCGACATATCGACAAGCGCGCCGCCCGAGTTGCCGGGATTGATCGCAGCATCCGTCTGGATGAAGACCTGGCTGTCGGACTGGCCTATCTCGGTGCGCGACAAGGCGGATACGATACCGCTCGTCACCGTCTGGCCGACGCCGAACGGGTTGCCGATGGCAAGCACGAGATCGCCGACTTCGAGTGAATCGGAATCATCGAACGGCAGGAATGGGAAATTGCCGTCGCCGCCTTCGATTTTCAGCACGGCAATGTCGGCCTTGTCGTCCTGGGCGATGACTTTGGCGTCGTACTCGCGCTTGTCGGCAAGCGCCACGCGGATGGCGGCGTCGCTGCCGCCCTTGATGACGTGGGTGTTGGTGACGACGAGTCCTTCGCGATTGACGATGACGCCCGAGCCGAGAGAACTCAGCACGCGTTCGGATGGATGCCCGAAGGCATTGCCGAAGAAGTGGCGGAAGAAGGGATCATTGGCGAACGGCGAGTCGAAGGTTTGCACGCGCGAACGGACGTAGACGTTGACGACGGCCGGAGCCGCCTTTTTGACGATCGGCGCATAGGAATACTGCACGGCCTCGCGCGAGGGCGGCGGAACCCGTTCTTCGGCAAAGCTCTCTTCCGCCGGGCCGAAGAATTTCGGCGCGACACCGGCTGCAACCGCCAAGGCCGCGCAGACCAGGAACCACTTCTTCATTGTCATCGATCAGCTCTTCCGGATGGGTTCAGCGTGGCTGCCCCACAGTTGCCCTGTCACCGCCTCGGCGAGGCGAATCCGGTCTGAGAGATACGTTTGGGCCGGGGTCAGATCAACCTAAGGTCTCGTAATGATCGGACGGCCGCCGAGACCGCTTCATCGGCGCTGCGCAGGGAAAGCCCCAGTTCGGCCTTTGCCCTGGCGTTGCTATAGGCTTTCTTTTCTCCGAGTTCGGGCAGCACGGTCCGCAACTTCCTGTCGAAAACGGCGATGGCCCGCACGGCAAAGTCGGGAAGCTCGAATTTGGGTACCTTGGAGCGCAGATCCGGCAGTTCGCGCGCCAGGATCTGGCCGAGATCAAACAAGCTCAGACGGCCTTCGCCAACCAGATACCGCCGCCCGGCAACACCCGGCTGAAAGGCGCCGGCCACATGCGCGGCAGCGACATCGCGCACGTCGGTCACGGGGAAGCTTATGCTCGGCGCGGCCGGATAGGTGCCTTTTGCCAGGATGCGATAAAGTTCATGCGAGGTCGAGAGGTCGCCGTCCGCCGCCGGACCTTGGATGAAGCTCGGATTGATGACGACGAGTTCGGGCGCTTCGCGAGATCTGGCAAAATCCCATGCCGCCTTTTCAGCGATGGTCTTCGATTTGAAATAGGGCGTGAGATCGGCGCGCGTTTCGTCGGTGAAGTCGTCCTCCGAATAGACGTGTCCCTTCGGCCGATCGCTGGGATAGAAAATCGCGACCGTCGAGGACGTGAGCACGACACGCGGAACGGCCGCGTTCGCCGCCGCTTTCAGAACGCGCAAGGTGCCGTCGCGCGCCGGCTTGATGATGTCGTCGGGGTTTTCCGGCTGCGTCATCGGAAAGGGCGATGCGGTATGGACGACAGCCTTGGCGCCGCCGACGGCTTCCTCCCAGCCCACGTCGTTGACGAGGTCGGCGACGATGAACGTCAGTTTGGCCGGATCGGCGCCGAGACGGCTCACGGCGCGGCGAACGTCTTCGGCCTTGGTCATGCTCCTGAGCGTGCCGCGGACGCTGTGGCCGCCGCGCAGGAACTCGGCGATGGTGTGCTTGGCGACAAAGCCGCTGGCGCCTGTGACAACGACTTGAGGATCGGACGGCATTCTGGACACACCTGCTGCTCGGCGAGCGGCACGGCCGGAGCCACCGCTCAGACGGGATAGTCGTGCAGAACGCGGCCAAATAGCAATGTCAGATCGGCGAGGAAATGCGCGGTTCGGCCGGAAAGCCTGCCGTCATACACCTGCAACAGGAACGCGCGAAAAACCCGGCAACCGAGCTGGAGAGGGCATCGCAATTTTCCAGATGGGCATCGTTCACAGGATATTCCCGCGCCTGACACGATGCACATCATCCCGCCCTCAAAGCAAAACCCCGGCGCAGCTCTCAGCGCCGGGGTTTTTGTTTTTCGAGTTCGAGGGCTGTTGCGATCAGCTCTGTGCCTGCTCGGCGAGCATCGCTTCGTGGCGGGCCTTGTCCTCGGCGCCCTTCACACTCTCGTCGCGATCGACGAGTTCGATGACGGCACGCGGCGAGGCATCGCCGTAGCGGAAGCCGGCCTTCAGAACGCGCGTGTAGCCGCCATTGCGGTTCTTGTAGCGCGGGCCGAGGACGTCGAAGAGCTTCTTGACCTGGTCGTCGTCGCGCAGGCGGGCGGCGGCGAGGCGGCGCGAATTCAAATCACCGCGCTTTGCGAGCGTGATGTACTTGTCGACGACGCGCTTCAGGTCTTTCGCCTTCGGCAGCGTGGTGATGATCTGTTCGTGCTTGATGAGGGCGGCAGCCAGGTTCGAGAACATCGCCTGGCGGTGGCCGGACTGGCGGCCGAAACGGCGGCCGAGTTTCTTGTGTCGCATAGTGTCTTCATCCTTACATTGTTGGCCCGCGGTGCCTGTTGAATGGCTTGGCCGCGAAGCTTGAGTTGACCGTCGGCTTTCGCCATCCGGTTCAGCGCGGGAGGTTCTATGGCCTCACCTTCGCCTATGCTCCTTCTCCCCGTTTTACGGGGAGAAGGCTGGGATGAGGGGCGGCAACAATTGCCGGAGCAAGCTTCCGCCCCTCACCCTAACCCTCTCCCCACGAGTGGGGAGAGGGAATTCAAATCAATACTGGTCTTCGAAACGCTTCGCCAGTTCGTCGATGTTGTCCGGCGGCCAGTTCGGAACTTCCATGCCGAGATGGAGACCCATCGTGGCGAGGACTTCCTTGATCTCGTTGAGCGACTTGCGGCCGAAGTTCGGCGTGCGCAGCATCTCGGCTTCCGTCTTCTGGATCAGGTCGCCGATGTAGACGATGTTGTCGTTCTTCAGGCAGTTCGCCGAGCGCACCGAAAGCTCGAGCTCGTCGACCTTCTTCAAAAGGGCGGCGTTGAAGGCGAGCTCCGGATGGCGCTGCTCTTCCTGTGCCTTCTTCGGCTCTTCGAAGTTGATGAAGACGGCGAGCTGGTCCTGCAGGATGCGGGCGGCGAGCGCGACGGCGTCCTCCGGGCGGACCGAGCCGTCGGTTTCGACGACCATCGTCAGCTTATCGTAGTCGAGGATCTGGCCTTCGCGGGTGTTCTCAACCTTGTAGGAGACCTTCTTGACCGGCGAGTAGAGGCTGTCGACAGGGATCAGGCCGATCGGCGCATCTTCGGGGCGGTTGCGGTCGGAGGCGACGTAGCCCTTGCCGATGTCGGCCGTGAATTCCATGCGGATCGCGGCGCCCTGGTCGAGGTGGCAGATCACGTGGTCGGGGTTCAGGACTTCAACTTCAGACGACATCTCGATGTCGCCAGCGGTTACGGGGCCTGCGCCTTCCTTCTTCAGAACCATGCGCTTCACGCCTTCGGAGTGAATGCGGAGCGCAATTTCCTTGATGTTCAGAATGATGTTGGTCACGTCTTCGCGGACGCCCGGAACCGACGAGAACTCGTGCAGCACGCCGTCGATCTGCACCGTCTTGATGGCGGCGCCCTGAAGCGACGAGAGCAGCACGCGGCGGAGCGCGTTGCCGAGCGTCATGCCGAAGCCACGCTCGAGCGGCTCGGCGACGACGGTCGCGATGCGCGAGCGGTCGCGGCCGGTTTGGATTTCAAGCTTCGACGGCTTGATCAGGTCTTGCCAGTTCTTCTGGAGAACGTTCACGAGATACCTCGTTAGTTTTGCGCGGACGGGGGAGCGGGCCGCGGAATCTCATAGCGGTGCATGCGTCGCGGCGCGCCGAATGGATGGCGCGCCCGCGGAAATCGTCTTAGACGCGACGGCGCTTGCGCGGGCGGCAGCCGTTGTGCGGGATCGGCGTGACGTCGCGGATCGAGGTGATCTGGAAGCCGACGGCCTGCAAAGCGCGAAGTGCCGATTCACGGCCCGAACCCGGACCGCAAACTTCGACTTCAAGCACCTTCATGCCGTGCTCTTGGGCCTTCTTGCCAGCGTCTTCGGCGGCGATCTGAGCGGCATACGGTGTCGACTTGCGCGAGCCCTTGAAGCCCTTCGTGCCCGACGACGACCAGGCAATTGTGTTGCCCTGCGCGTCGGTGATGGTGATCATCGTGTTGTTGAACGACGCGTTGACGTGTGCGACGCCCGACGTGATGTTCTTCTTCTCGCGCTTTTTGACTTTACCGCGCGCTGCTGCTGCTTCCTTGGCCATTACCGTCGTTGCTCCATGCCTCGTTCGAGGAGGCTAATAAACGTTATGCGCGCCGGCAGCGGCGCGCGGAATTCCAGCTCGCGACTACTTCGTCGCCTTCTTCTTGCCGGCGATCGGAACGGCCTTGCCCTTGCGGGTGCGGGCGTTCGTGTGCGTGCGCTGACCGCGAACGGGCAAGCCCTTGCGGTGGCGGAGACCACGGTAGCAGCCGAGGTCCATCAGGCGCTTGATGTTGGTCTGGACTTCGCGACGGAGATCGCCCTCGACCGTGTAATCGCGGTCGATCGTTTCGCGGATCTGCAGAACCTCGGCATCGGTCAACTGGTTGACGCGGCGCTCGGCCGGGATGCTGCACTTCTCGCAAATCTCTTTCGAGAATTTCGGTCCGATGCCGTGAATATAGCGCAGCGCGATCTCGACGCGCTTGTTTGTCGGAATGTTGACGCCTGCGATGCGGGCCACTTCAGTCTCCTGCCTCTAAATCTCGTGCGGAATTAACGATGCCGTTTTCTTTGTCTTTTCAAGTGCCAATAGGCGCAACGACCGCAAAACCGGGGTTGCAAGCCCTGGTCGGATCAAGTTGAGCCCTAGAAGAAAGTTGCGTGTTCTACCTCGGGTCTTCTGTTCCGTCAATGCGTGCTTTTCTCTTTGTCAAGCATCCTGGAATTGATTCAAAACCGTGCTGATCTGGCGGCTGACCTCGTCGATCTGCGCCATTCCGTCCACGGATTTGAGTAGTTTATGAGCATAATAATAGCCGATGAGCGGCGCCGTCTCGCGGTAGTAGGCGATCAGGCGGGTTTTCAGGGCTTCGGCGTTGTCGTCGGCGCGGACCGTGCCGCCTGCCGCGAGCGTCTCGCGGGCGCGACATTCTATCCGTTCGACCAGCTTGGTATCGTCGACCTTGAGCTCGATGACGCAGTCGATGTGGCGGCCACGGGACTTCAAAAGGGTATCGAGGGCGTCGGCCTGGGGCAGCGTGCGGGGAAAGCCGTCCAGGATGAAGCCTTTGGCGCAATCGGGCTCGGCGATCCGGTCGGCAATGATGCCAATGACGATGTCGTCGCTGACCAGGCCGCCCTCGGCCATGATCTTCTTGGCCTTGAGGCCGACCGGCGTTCCCGCCTTGACTGCGGCGCGAAGCATGTCACCGGTCGAGAGCTGGGGCAGTCCGAGCTTCTCGGAGATGAGCTGCGACTGTGTCCCTTTGCCCGCCCCCGGCGGCCCCAGCAGCATCAGGATCATCGCCGCGCTCCGCGAAGCTTGGCCTTCTTGATCAGACCTTCGTACTGCTGCGCGATCAGGTGGCTTTGGACTTGGGCGACGGTGTCCATCGTGACGCTGACCGCGATCAGCAGCGAGGTGCCGCCGAAGTAGAGCGGGATGCCGGCGTAAGACGTCAGGATTTCAGGAAGCACGCACACCGCTGCCAGGTAGAGTGCGCCGACGACCGTGATGCGCGTCAAAACGTAGTCGATGTACTCGGCCGTCTTTTCGCCGGGACGGATGCCGGGCAGGAAGCCGCCATACTTGCGCAGGTTGTCGGCCGTTTCCTTCGGATTGATGACGACGGCGGTGTAGAAGAACGCGAAGAACAGGATCAACAGCGCATAGATCAACATGTGCAGCGGCTGGCCCGAGCCAAGCGCGGCGACGGCTTCGTTCAGCCATTCCGGCCCCTGCCCCGCCGTGAACTGTGCGACCGTAATCGGCAGCAACAGCAGCGAGGATGCAAAGATCGGCGGGATGACGCCCGACGAGTTGAGCTTCAGCGGCAGATGCGACGCCTCGCCCTGGAACATCTTGTTGCCGACCTGGCGCTTTGGATACTGCACCAGCAGACGCCTCTGGGCGCGCTCGAAGAACACGATCGCGGCGACGACCGCGAGCGCGAGCGCCAGGAAAAACACGAGAATGCCGGGTGAGATCGAGCCCGTGCGCGACAACTCGAAAAGTTGTACGAGCGCGCCGGGAAGCCCAGCAACAATGCCTGCGAAGATGATCAGCGACGTGCCGTTGCCGACGCCGCGCTGCGTGATCTGCTCGCCAAGCCACATCAGGAACACGGTGCCGCCGACCAGCGTGATGACGGTGGTGGCACGGAAGAAGACGCCCGGGTCCATGACGACGGCGCCCGCCGCGTTGCGCGATCCTTCAAGACCGACGGCGATGCCGTAGGCTTGGAGGGCCGCCAATATGACGGTGAGATAGCGGGTGTATTGGTTGATCTGCTTGCGGCCCGCTTCACCCTCTTTCTTCAGGGCTTCGAGCTTCGGCGAAATCGAGCTCATCAGCTGCATGATGATCGACGCCGAGATGTAGGGCATGATGTTCAACGAGAAAATGGCGAGGCGCTGCAGCGCTCCGCCCGAGAACATGTTGAACATGCCGAGAATGCCGCCGGCCTGAGACTTGAACGTCTCGGCGAAGGCGGCGGGATTGATGCCGGGCAGCGGAATGAACGTGCCCAGGCGATAAACGATGAGCGCGCCGAGCGTGAACCACAGGCGCCGCTTCAGATCTTCCGCCTTGGCAAAGGCTGAGAAGTTCAGGTTTGAAGCAAGCTGCTCGGCAGCGGAAACCATTGGTCTCTTCTCCTAACCGTTGCGGTCATGCCCAACGGGCAGAACCACAACTTGGGGCAGGAACGCGCCGTTTCCAGTGCTCCCCGCCTCGAACGCCTCGACCGGATCAGTCCCCCGCTCCGGCCGCGCGTATCATTCTTCCGATTTCGCGGCGCCGGGCTTCTTGCCCTTGGCGGCCTTCTTGGCCTCGGACTTTTTGCGCTTTTCTTCGTCGGCCGCAATCACCTTCGGCTCGATCAGCGTAATAGAGCCGCCGGCCTTTTCGATGGCTTCCTTCGCTTTTGCGGACGCATGGTTAACCGTGATCGAGATCTTGGCTTTGATCTCGCCGTCGCCGAGAAGGCGCAAGCCATGCTTCGGACGGCGGACGATGCCCGCTTCGATCAGCGTCTTAAGGTCAACCGGCTTGGAGCCGTCGAGGCGCTTGTCTTCGATTGCCTGCTGCAGCGAGCCGACGTTGATCTCGTTGAAATCCTGCGGGCGCCACTTGTTGAAGCCGCGCTTCGGCAGACGGCGATGCAACGGCATCTGGCCGCCTTCGAAGCCGCCAATCGCGACGCCGGTACGTGCCGTCTGGCCCTTACCGCCGCGGCCGCCCATCTTGCCTAACCCTGAGCCGATACCACGGCCGATGCGGACGCGCGTTTTCTTCGCGCCGGGATTATCTTTGATGCCATTGAGACGCATGGTCGTCATTTCCCTTCTTCGACCTGCACGAGGTGCTGAACTTTTTTCAGCATGCCGCGGACGGCCGGTGTGTCTTCGAGCGTCGAGGTGCGACCGAGCTTGTTGAGCCCGAGGCCGATCAGCGTCTCGGCCTGCCGCTCGGGCCGCCGGTTGGGGCTTTTCACCTGTGTCAGCGTGATCGTTTTCTTCGCCATGTCGTAACCTCAGATCCCTTTGTGAAGCGGCGGCATTGCAACAGCCGCTTCGTCGTTTTATCTGCGCTTCAGTTGCCCACATCGCAACCGCGCGTATCTGCGCTTCAGTTGCGGCGCGGCAACCGCGCGGTTCTCAATCAGACGTCGGCACCGGCCTCGACGACGGACGAGCCGTCACGGCGGCGAGCCACGATGTCGGAAACCTTCTTGTTCCGGCGAGCGGCGACGCCGCGCGGATTTTCCTGTGCCTTCAGCGCATCGAACGTGGCGCGGACGACGTTGTACGGGTTGGTCGACCCCATCGACTTCGCGACGATGTCATGCACGCCGACCATCTCGAACACGGCGCGCATGGCGCCGCCGGCGATGATGCCGGTGCCGGGAGGCGCCGAGCGAAGGATCACCTTGCCCGAGCCGTGACGGCCGACGCTGTCATGGTGAAGCGTGCGGGCATCGCGCAGCGGCACGCGGAGAAGGTTGCGCTTGGCACCTTCCGTCGCCTTGCGGATCGCTTCCGGCACTTCACGCGCCTTGCCGTGACCGAAGCCAACGCGGCCCTTCAGGTCGCCGACGACGACCAACGCAGCAAAGCCGAAGCGCTTACCGCCCTTGACGACCTTGGCAACGCGATTGATGTGCACGAGCTTATCGGAAAACTCGCTGTCGCGTTCCTCGCGGTCTTTGCCACGTTCTCTTTGGGGTCCACGTGCCACGATCTCGTTCCTCTCGGGTATCTCTTAAAACTTCAGACCGCCTTCGCGGGCGGCATCGGCGAGCGCCTTGACGCGCCCATGAAACAGAAAGCCGCCGCGGTCGAAGACGACCTCGGTGACGCCGGCCTTGATCGCGCGCTCGGCGACGAGCTTGCCGACGGCTGCCGCAGCAGCTTTGTCGGCTCCCGTCTTGACCGTGCCCTTGACGTCTTTTTCAAGCGTCGAAGCGGCAGCGACCGTTACGCCCTTCACGTCGTCGATCACCTGCGCGTAGATGTTCGCAGACGAACGGTGAATGGAAAGCCGAGGGCGGCCATTGGCGGCTGCCTTGACGGCGCGGCGAACACGCGCGCGGCGGTTCGCAGTTTTCTGATTGGTGTTGGCCATCGGTGCCGATCCTACTTCTTCTTGCCTTCCTTGCGGAGGATGTATTCGCCTTTATAGCGCACGCCCTTGCCCTGATAGGGCTCAGGCTTGCGCGATGCTCGGATGACGGACGCCACTTGGCCGACCACCTGCTTGTCGATGCCAGAAACCGTCAGCAGTTCCTGCTTGGCGCCGCCGACCTTGACGTCGACACCGGCCGGAATCTTCAGCACGACGTCGTGGCTGTAGCCGACCGAAAGCGTCAGCGTGTCCTTGCCCTTCATCGCCGCCTTGAAGCCGACGCCATGAATTTCGAGGTCGTGGCTGTAGCCGTCGGTCACGCCCTTGATGAGGTTCGCGATCTGGGTCCGCGACATGCCCCACTTCGAACGTGCGAGCTTGGTGTCTTCGAGAAGGCTGACGTCGATGCCTTCGTCGGTCCTCTGGACCTTCAAAGCGTCGGGAACCGTGAAGGCGAGTTCGCCTTTCGGGCCCTTCATCTTGACGGTCTGACCGGTGATCGTCGCCGTTACGTTCGACGGGACCGGAACGGGTTTCTTACCGATGCGCGACATGGCTTCTTCAAACCTTGTTTCGCCGAGGCCTCAGGCCCCAGCCTTTAGAATACGTTGCAGATGACTTCGCCGCCGACGTTGGCTTCGCGCGCCTTCGAGTCCGACATGACGCCCTTCGGCGTGGACAGGATGGCGACGCCAAGACCGTTGGCGACCGTCGGAATGCCTTTCACCGGCGAATAAACGCGGCGGCCGGGCTTCGAAATGCGCTCGATCTCGCGGATGGCCGGTTGGCCATTGTAATACTTGAGCTCGATCTCGAACTGCGGGAGCTCGCCCTTCAATTCGACGCGGCTGTAGCCGCGGATGTAGCCTTCCTCGGCGAGAACGTCGAGGACGCGCGCGCGCAGGTTCGAGGCAGGAGTGGCGACCTTCGGCCGGCGACGCATCTGAGCGTTCCGGATGCGAGTGAGCATATCGCCGATGGGATCATTCACGGACATTGATGCTTCCTCTTACCAGCTCGACTTGACCATGCCCGGGATGCGGCCCTGGCTCGCCAGCTCGCGGAGCTGGTTACGGCACATCTTGAGCTTGCGGTAATTGCCGCGCGGGCGGCCGGTGATTTCGCAGCGGTTACGGACGCGAACCTTCGAGCCGTTGCGGGGCATTTCGGCGAGCTTCAAGCGCGCAGCGAAACGCTCTTCCGGCGTCTTGGTCTTGTCCTTGGCGAGCAGCTTCAGGCGCTTGCGCTTCGGGGCCTGCTCGGCCGCCATTTTGCGGCGGCGGTTGTTCTTTTCAATCGAACTGGTCTTTGCCATTTCTTCTCCTCCAAAGGCCTTTCGGCGTTTTGTGCCGAGGTCCTCTAGCTACGGAACGGGAAGTTGAAGCCCTTGAGCAATTCGCGGGCTTCGTCATCAGTCTTGGCCGACGTGCAAACGATCACGTCCATGCCCAATACGTTGTCGACCTTGTCGTAGTCGATCTCGGGGAACACGAGGTGCTCTTTCAGGCCGGTCGCGTAGTTGCCGCGGCCGTCGAAGCTCTTCGGGTTCAAACCGCGGAAGTCCTTCACGCGCGGCAGCGCGATGGTGACGAACCGGTCGAGAAATTCGTACATGCGGTCGCCGCGGAGCGTCACCTTGGCGCCGATCGCCATGCCTTCGCGCAACTTGTAGGTCGCGATGGCCTTGCGGGCGCGCGTGACGACCGGCTTCTGGCCGGCGATGAGCGCGAGATCAGCAGCCGCGACGTCAACTTTCTTACGGTCGTTGACGGCTTCGCCAACGCCCATGTTGATCACGACTTTTTCGATCTTCGGAATCTGCATCACGTTGGCATAGCCGAACTTCTCTTTGAGAGCGTCGCGGACAACCTTCTCGTAATGCGATTTCATGCGCGGCTTGTAATCGGCCGGACGCGGCGCAGCGGGTGCGCGCGGTTCGGACGACGCGGCCTTGGCGGCCTTCGCCTTCTTCTCGCCGCCCTTTGCAGCTCCACCCTGGGGAGCGCCGCCGGCGGGCTTAGCAGCCTTTTTTTCTTCCTTAGCCATGGCCTAGTTCTTCTCCGGGATGTGCTCGCCCGAGCGCTTTGCAACGCGGACCTTCTTGCCGTCGGCGAGGATCTTGAAGCCGACGCGGGTCGGCTTGCCGTCTTTGGGATCCTCGAGCGCGATGTTCGACAGGTCGATCGGGCCTTCCTTGGAAATGATGCCGCCTTCCTGCGTCGCCGACTGGCGCTGATGACGGCGCACCATGTTGACGCCACGCACGAGCGCGCGGTTTTCTTTCGGGCGGATCTCGATCACCTCACCGCTTTTGCCTTTGTCGCGGCCGGCGAGGACGACGACCTTATCGCCCTTCTTGATTTTAGCAGCCGACATTTAGAGAACCTCCGGCGCAAGCGAAACGATCTTCATGTGGTTCTTGGCGCGAAGCTCGCGCGTAACGGGTCCGAAGATGCGGGTGCCGACCGGCTCGCCGTTGGCGTTGACCAACACTGCGGCGTTACGGTCGAAGCGGATCAGCGAACCATCGGCGCGGCGAATGCCCTTCGCGACGCGGACGATGACGGCTTTCATCACCTGGCCCTTCTTGACGCGGCCCTTCGGGATAGCCTCCTTGACGGAGACGACGATGGTATCACCCACCGTCGCGTACTTGCGCTTCGAGCCGCCCAGCACCTTGATGCACTGAACGCGGCGCGCGCCCGAATTGTCGGCGACGTCGAGATTGCTCTCCATCTGGATCATCGCGTCGTTCCTTCTCTCATGGCTTCAAGAGGCATACTCTCAAAGCCCATCTTTGCTACTTGCCTCACCGGCTCGCGGGGTCTTGGGGCAATTCCCAACTCTCCGACGGCCCGAAAGGCGCTCTTAAAGCGTTCGATCGCTTTGCGCGAGCTGAGGCTTATGCCTCAAGACGCGATTGCAATCCAACGTTTGTTCTTGGAAATCGGCCGGGTCTCTTGGATTTCGACCTGGTCGCCTACCTTGAACGAATTCGATTTCATCATGCGCGTGGTACTTCTTGGTACGACGCACGGTCTTCTTCAGCAGCGGATGGGTATAGCGACGCTCGACCTGAACGACGATGGTCTTGTCGTTCTTGTCGGATACCACGACACCCTGCAGCACGCGCTTCGGCATAATCTCGTTCTCCCTTACGCGCCTTTTTTGACGCTGCCACCGCGCCGGGCAACGGCTGCGGTCTTGACGCGCGCGATGTCACGGCGAACCGTCCGGATGCGCGCGGTGTTCTCAAGCTGACCCGAAGCCTTCTGGAAGCGCAGGTTGAACTGCTCTTTCTTGAGCTTCACAAGCTGGTCGTCGAGCTGATCGAGCGACATGCCCTTGAAATCGTCGGCCATGACTTTTCTCAACTCCTATTCAATTCGCGTAATGACGCGGCATTTGATCGGAAGCTTCGCGGCGCCGAGCGCCAGCGCTTCCTTCGCGACCTGCTGGTTCAAACCGCCGAGCTCGAAGATGATGCGGCCGGGCTTGACGCGCGCCACCCAAAGCTCGGGCGAACCCTTACCGGAGCCCATGCGGACTTCGGCGGGCTTCTTCGACACCGGCACATCCGGGAAGATGCGCAGCCACATGCGGCCGGCACGCTTCGTATGACGAGCGATGGCGCGACGTGCGGCTTCGATCTGGCGAGCTGTCAGACGCTCGGGCTCCATGGCCTTCAGACCCACTTCGCCGTAAGCGAGCGTGGTGCCCGACTTGGCGGCGCCGTGGATGCGGCCCTTGAACTGTTTGCGGAACTTCGTCCGTTTCGGTTGCAGCATGATGAGTTGCCTCTGAATTCCTTACGCTTCGGGCGTCGACGGAGTGGCGTCCGAGGCCGTCGGGGCGTTGCCGCCACCTGCACCGCCACGTCCACCGCCGCCACCGCGACCGCCGCGGCCGGGACGACGGTCACGGCGATCCTGGCGGTCGCCATCGTCACGACGCGGACGCGGAGCGCCGCTCTCTTGCATTTCGGTGAGCTTCTTGTCGGAAGCCATCGGATCGTGCTCGATGATCTCGCCCTTGAAGACCCAAACCTTGATGCCGATGATGCCATAGGCCGTGCGCGCCACGCCGTAGCCGAAGTCGATGTCGGCGCGGAGCGTGTGCAGCGGCACGCGGCCTTCGCGATACCACTCGGTACGTGCGATTTCAGCGCCACCCAGGCGGCCGGCGACGTTGATACGGATGCCGACGGCGCCGAGACGGAGAGCCGACTGGACCGCACGCTTCATCGCGCGGCGGAACGCGACGCGGCGCTCGAGCTGCTGAGCGATGCCTTCGGCGATCAGGGTCGCATCGATTTCCGGCTTGCGGATCTCGAGGATGTTCAGGTGAACTTCCGAGCTCGTCAGCTTGGCGAGATCGGCGCGCAGGCGTTCGATCTTTTCGCCCTTCTTGCCGATCAGGATGCCGGGACGCGCCGTCATCACCGTGACGCGGCACTTCTTGTGCGGACGCTCGATGACGACCTTCGAGATGCCGGCCTCGCGCTGCTCCTTCATGATGTGAGCGCGGATGGCGCGGTCCTCGTGAAGCAGCTTGCCGTATTCACCGCGAGCGGCGAACCAGCGGCTGTCCCAGGTCCGGTTGATGCCAACGCGGAGGCCGACGGGATTGACTTTCTGACCCATATTACTTGGCCTCCTTGGCCGCAGCCTTCTTAGGCGCGGACTTCTTTGCGGCTTTCTTCTCTTTCTTTTCCTCTTCGACCTGGCGGACGACGACGGTGAGCTGAGAGAAGGGCTTCAGGATCGGAGCGCCGCGGCCGCGGCCGCGCGCGTGGAAGCGCTTCATGACCAGGTTCTTGCCGACGTAGGCTTCGGCAACGATCAGGTCGTTGACGTCGAGGGAATGGTTGTTCTCGGCGTTGGCGACAGCGCTCATCACGCACTTGCGGACATCCCCCGCGATGCGCTTTTCGCTGAATTCGAGTTCGGCGAGCGCCTGCTCGACCTTCTTGCCGCGGATCAGACCGGCGACGAGGTTCAGCTTCTGCGGGGAGATGCGCAGCGATTTGACGACCGCTTGGGCCTCGGTGTCGGCGAGGCGCCGCTCGTGGCTTGGCTTGCCCATTTTATCTCTTCACCGCTTTCTTGTCGCCGCCGTGTCCGTGGAAAATACGGGTCGGAGCGAATTCACCGAACTTGTGGCCGATCATGTCTTCCGTCACGGCGACGGGGATGTGCTTCTGGCCGTTGTGCACGCCGAAGGTCAGCCCGACGAACTGAGGAAGGATCGTGGAGCGGCGGCTCCAGATCTTGATGACCTCATTGCGGCCGGACGAACGCGACTTCTCCGCCTTCTTGAGGAGGTAGCCGTCAACGAACGGACCTTTCCATACTGAACGTGTCAAAGTCGAATCTCCTTGAGTGCGCCGCTACTACTTCTTCTTCGCCTTCTGGCGCGAGCGGACGATATATTTCGTGGTCGTCTTGTTCTTGCGGGTCTTGAAGCCCTTGGTCGGCTTGCCCCATGGCGTCGCCCAATGCTTACCGCCCTTCGTACGACCACCGTTGGGGTGATCGACCGGGTTCATCGCAATCGAGCGAACGGTCGGACGGCGGCCGAGCAGACGGGTGCGTCCGGCCTTGCCGACGACGGTGTTCATGTGGTCGGGGTTCGACACCGCACCGACGGTCGCCATGCACTCGGCGCTGACCTTGCGGGTTTCGCCCGAGTTGAGCTTCAGAACGGCATAACCAGAGTCACGGCCGACGAGCTGGACGAAGGAACCGGCCGAACGAGCGACCTGGCCGCCCTTGCCCGGCTTCATCTCGACGTTGTGCACGATCGTGCCGATCGGCATGGCCGAGAGCGGCATGGCGTTGCCCGGCTTGACGTCCACCTTGGCGCCGGCGACGACCGTGTCGCCAACACCCAAGCGCTGCGGCGCCAGGATGTAAGCCTGCGTGCCGTCCTCGTACTTGATGAGGGCGATGAACGCGGTGCGGTTCGGATCGTATTCGAGACGCTCGACGTTGGCCGGCGCATCGAACTTGCGACGACGGAAGTCGATCTTGCGGTAAGCCTGCTTCGCGCCGCCGCCGATGTGGCGCGACGTGATGCGGCCATCGCTGTTACGACCGCCGGTCTTGGTCTTGCCCTCGACGAGCGTCTTGACGGGCTTGCCCTTCCAGAGCGTCGAACGGTCGACCTGAATGAGGTGACGGCGACCGGGCGATGTCGGGTTGTATGTTCTAAGCGCCATGACTTATCCTCAGAGCCCCGTCGTCACGTCGATGGAATGACCATCTTCGAGCGTGATGACCGCCCTCTTCGTATCGCTCAAGACGGCCTTGATGCCCTTGAACGTCCTCTGCTTGCCCTTGCGGACGATCGTGTTGACGGCCTTCACCTTGACCTTGAACAGGCCTTCGATGGCTGCCTTGATCTCGGTCTTCGTCGCGTCAGGCTTGACCTTGAAGATCACCTGATTGGCTTCGGACGCGAGCGTCGCCTTTTCCGTGATGACCGGCGCGACGATGACATCGTATGCGGAGCGTTTGCTGCTCATTTGAAGCGCTCCTCAAGAGCTGCGACTGCGGCCCGCGTCAGCACCAGCTTCTTACGACGCAGAATGTCGTAGACATTGATGCCCTGGATCGGGAGCACGTCGATGTTCGGGATGTTGCGAGCAGCGCGCGTGAAATTCACTTCGAGCTCGGCACCATCGATGATCAGAGCGTTCTCGAGCGACAGCTTGGCGAACTGCGCCTTGAGCGCCGTCGTCTTGCCTTCCGCCGACGTCGCCTTGTCGATCACGACGATCTCGCCGGCTTTCGCCTTCGACGAGAGTGCGTGACGGAGCGCCAGCGCGCGAACCTTCTTCGGCAGCTCGATGGCGTGCGAACGGGGCTTCGGACCGAACGCCTTGCCGCCGCCGCGGAACTGCGGAGCCGACTTGTCGCCGTGACGAGCACCGCCGGTGCCCTTCTGCTTGTACATCTTCTTGCCCGTGACCGCGACTTCCGAGCGGTCCTGAGCATGATGCGTGCCGGCCATGCGCTTCAGCGTCTGATAGCGCACCATGCGGTGGATGAGGTCGTTGCGGACCTCAAGACCGAAAATGTCGTCGGCAAGCTCGATATCGCCGGACTTACCGGCATCGAGGCTGGTGACTTCGGCTTTCATCACGCGCCTTCCTTCTTCGCTTCGCCACGCGCCTTGAATGCACCGGGCTTCGGCACATCAGCGTGCGCGGCTTTCTTCACGGCGTCGCGGACGACAACCCAGCCACCCTTCGAACCGGGGACGGCACCGCGAACCATCACTAGGCCGCGTTCCTTGTCGATCTTGGCGACGACGAGGTTCTGCGTCGTGACGCGCTCATCGCCCAGATGGCCGGCCATCTTCTTACCCTTGAAGACCTTGCCCGGATCCTGGCGCTGACCGGTCGAACCATGGGCACGGTGCGTGACCGAGACGCCGTGGGTGGCTCTCAGACCGCCGAAGTTCCAGCGCTTCATGGCGCCCTGGAAACCCTTACCCTGGGTGGTGCCCGTCACGTCGACGAACTGGCCCGGGACGAAGTGGTCGGCGGTGATTTCCGCGCCAACATCGATGAGGTTCTCAGGACTGACACGAAACTCTGCGATCTTCCGCTTCGGTTCGACTTCGGCCTTCGCAAACGTGCCGCGCTCGGACTTTGTCAGACGCGAGGGTTTCCTCGTGCCGCCGCCGACCTGGATGGCGGTATAACCGTTCTTCTCCTCGGTGCGGTGCGAGAGAACCTGGAGGTTCTCAAGACGCAGCACCGTGACGGGGATGTGTTCGCCCGCGTCGGTGAAGATCCGGGTCATACCGATCTTCTGTGCTATCACTCCGGAACGCATCTGCATTCCTTCCTATCGTTGGGGCCATTCGCGTTACCGCCAGAGGGCCCGAAGTTCTTGTTTAGAGCTTGATCTCGACGTCCACGCCTGCAGCGAGGTCGAGCTTCATCAATGCGTCGACCGTCTGCGGCGTCGGATCGACGATGTCGAGCAAACGCTTGTGGGTCCGCATCTCGAATTGCTCGCGGCTCTTCTTGTCGATGTGCGGCGAACGGTTGACCGTAAAGCGTTCGATGCGCGTCGGCAGCGGGATGGGACCGCGAACTTCAGCACCGGTACGCTTCGCCGTGTTCACGATCTCGCGGGTCGATGCATCGAGAATACGATGATCGAATGCCTTGAGCCGGATGCGGATGTTTTGGCCGTGCATGGCTTTGTGCTTTCACTTCTCTCGCAGAAAAAGATTTGGGGAAGCGACGTTAGGGACGCTTCCCCTGAAATACCTGCCTACTCGAGGATCTTGGTGACGACGCCGGCGCCGACGGTACGGCCGCCTTCGCGAATGGCGAAGCGGACCTTCTCTTCCATGGCGATCGGCTGGACGAGTTCGACCGTGACCGAGACGTTGTCGCCCGGCATAACCATTTCCGTGCCTTCGGCGAGCTTGACGGTTCCCGTCACGTCGGTCGTGCGGAAGTAGAACTGCGGACGATAGTTCGTGAAGAACGGCGTGTGACGGCCACCCTCTTCCTTGTTGAGGATGTAGGCCTCAGCGGCGAACTTCTTGTGCGGCTTCACGGAACCCGGCTTGCAAAGAACCTGGCCACGCTCGACGGCTTCCTTGTCGATGCCGCGCAGGAGGCAGCCGACGTTGTCGCCAGCCTCGCCCGAGTCGAGCAGCTTGCGGAACATTTCGACGCCGGTAACGACCGACTTCTGGGTGTCGCGGAGACCGACGATCTCGACTTCCTCGCCGACCTTGATGGTGCCGCGCTCGATACGGCCGGTGACGACCGTACCGCGGCCCGAGATCGAGAACACGTCTTCGATCGGCATCAGGAACGGCTGATCCTTCGGACGCTCCGGGATCGGGATGTATTCGTCCATCGCCTCGTAGAGCTTGATGATGGCTTCGTCGGCGAGCGGGCCCTTCTCACCGTTGAGCGCCTTGACGGCAGCACCACGGATGACAGGGGTGTCATCGCCCGGGAAGTTGTACTTCGAGAGAAGTTCGCGGACTTCCATTTCGACGAGATCAAGCAGCTCTTCGTCTTCGACGATATCGCACTTGTTCAGGAACACGACGATCTTCGGCACGCCGACCTGGCGGGCGAGAAGGATGTGCTCACGTGTCTGGGGCATCGGGCCGTCAACAGCCGACACGACGAGGATCGCGCCGTCCATCTGAGCGGCGCCGGTGATCATGTTCTTGACGTAGTCGGCGTGGCCTGGGCAGTCGACGTGCGCATAGTGACGGTTCGGCGTCGCGTATTCGACGTGCGAGGTGGCGATCGTCAAAATCTTTGTCGGGTCGCGGCGGCCCTGGCTTTCCGAGGCCTTTGCAACTTCGTCATAGGCGATCGAGGTCGCCGTCCAGCCGCGATCGGCTGAAACCTTCGTCAAGGCTGCGGTCAGCGTTGTCTTGCCGTGGTCGACGTGTCCGATCGTACCGACGTTGCAATGCGGCTTGTTCCGCTCGAATTTTGCCTTCGCCATCGTTGGCTCTCCTTAGTCCTACTATCGGGTCCCAGTTCTTCCGATCCGGGAATTCCAGCTTCTTTTCTTCGAGCCTTGCGGGCGGATACTCTCGCCGGCCGGGCCCAACTTCTCATCAGGCGTACTTGGCTTTCACCTCGTCCGCCACGTTGCGCGGCACGTCCGAATAATGTGCGAACTGCATCGTGTACTGCGCGCGACCAGTCGACATCGAGCGCAGCGTGTTGATGTAGCCGAACATGTTCGCGAGCGGAACGAACGCGCGGATGACGGTCGCATTGCCGCGCATCTGCTGATCGCGGATCTGCCCGCGCCGTGAGTTGATGTCGCCGATCACACCGCCGACGAACTCGCCGGGCGATACGACTTCGACGTCCATGATCGGTTCGAGAAGCTTGACGCCAGCCTTCTCGCAACCTTCCTTCATGGCCGCACGCGTCGCGATTTCGAAGGCGATCGCGGACGAGTCCACTTCGTGGAAAGCGCCGTCGTAAAGGTTGACCTTCATGTCGACCATCGGGAAGCCGATAAGCATCCCGCTGTCCCACACTGAATTGACGCCCTTTTCGACGCCGGGGATGTATTCCTTCGGAATAGAACCACCGACGATCGAGGTCGTGAACTCGTTGCCCTTGCCGACTTCGTTCGGTTCGAGCTTCAGCTTGACACGCGCGAACTGGCCCGTGCCGCCCGTCTGCTTCTTATGCGTGTAGTCGATGTCCGTCGCGCGAGCGAGCGTCTCACGATAAGCAACCTGCGGCGCACCCGTGTTGGCTTCGACGCCATAGGTACGCTTCAGGATGTCGACTTTGATGTCGAGATGAAGTTCGCCCATGCCCTTGAGGATCGTCTCGCCGGATTCGGGATCGACTGAAACGCGGAAAGACGGATCTTCCAAAGCCAGCGTGTGAAGCGCGATCGCCATCTTTTCCTGATCGGCCTTCGTTTTCGGCTCGACCTTCATTTCGATGACGGGGTTCGGGAAGTCCATCTTCTCGAGGATGACCGGCTTCAAGGGATCGCAAAGCGTTTCGCCCGTGCGCGTGTCCTTCAAGCCCTGCAAAGCGACGATGTCGCCGGCGAAAGCTTCCTTGATTTCTTCGCGGTCGGCGGCGTGCATCAGATACATGCGGCCAGCGCGCTCTTTCTTATCGCGCGTCGTGTTGGCGAGCGCCATGCCCTGCTCGAGCTTGCCCGAGTAGATACGGCAGAACGTGATCGACCCGACGTGCTCGAAGCTCATGATCTTGAAGGCGATCATCGACAGCGGTTCGGCGTCGGAAGGTTTGCGAAGGATCTCTCCTCCGGTCTTGGGATCAATACCGGCGTAGGCTTCGCGATCGAGCGGCGACGGCAGGAAGTCAACGACGGCGTCGAGCAGAGGCTGTACACCCTTATTCTTGAAGGCCGAGCCACACAGCATCGGATAGAAGGCGCGCGTTACCGTCGCCTTGCGGATGAGCTTGCGCAGCGTCGCCTCGTCGGGCTCGTTGCCTTCAAGGAACGCCTCGAGCGCGGCATCGTCCATCTCGACGGCAGCTTCGATCATGGCGGCGCGATATTCATTGGCCTTATCGACGAGATCGGCGGGGATCTCGCCCTCAACCATCTTCGCGTCTTTGCCGTCACCGTCCCAGGTGATCGCCTTCATCTTGATGAGATCGATGACGCCCTGGAAATTCGACTCGGCACCAATCGGAAGCTGCAGCGGAACGGCACGGGCTCCGAGCTTGTCCTTGATGTCGGCGAGGCACATGTAAAAGTCGGCGCCAGTCTTATCCATCTTGTTGGAGAAGATGATGCGCGGAACGTTGTACTTGTCACCCTGGCGCCAGACGGTTTCCGTCTGCGGTTCGACGCCTTGGTTCGAGTTCGAGCACGCACACGGCGCCGTCGAGCACGCGCAGCGAACGCTCGACCTCGATGGTGAAGTCGACGTGGCCTGGAGTATCAATGATGTTCAGACGGCGCTTCTTGCCGTCGCGGCCGGTCCAGAAACAGGTCGTCGCGGCCGACGTGATCGTGATGCCGCGCTCAGCTTCCTGATCCATGAAGTCCATCGTGGCGGCGCCGTCATGGACTTCGCCGATCTTGTAGGACTTGCCGGTGTAATAGAGGACGCGCTCGGTCGTGGTCGTCTTGCCAGCATCAATGTGAGCCATGATGCCGAAGTTGCGATAATCCTCGATCGGGTATTGCCGGGCCATGTGAGTGCCTCGAAATCCTTATCTAGATCCTACCAGCGGTAGTGCGAGAAGGCGCGGTTGGCTTCCGCCATCTTGTGCGTGTCTTCGCGCTTTTTGACTGCGGTGCCGCGGCTGTTCGCGGCGTCGAGCAACTCGCCCGAGAGCTTGTCGATCAGCGTCGACTCGTTGCGCGCGCGGGCGGCAGCGATGAGCCAACGGATAGCAAGAGCCTGACGGCGCTCGTTGCGAACTTCGACCGGCACCTGATACGTGGCGCCGCCGACGCGACGGGAGCGAACTTCAACCGACGGCATGACGTTGTCGAGCGCCTGACGGAAGAGATCAATCGGGTTCGCCTTGCCCCGCTGCTCCATCTTCTCGAACGCGCCATAGACCATGCGTTCGGCAACCGATTTTTTTCCGTCTTCCATCACCGCGTTCATGAACTTGGTGACGACGACGTCGTTGAACTTCGGATCGGGGATCACTTCCCGCTTTTGCGCCGCGTGACGACGAGACATCCTGACTGGCCCTTCGCTTCGAATTCTCTCTAAATCTCAAGGGCCAGATCGTCCGGCCCAAAAGAGGCCGCTTACTTCGGCCGTTTTGCACCGTATTTCGAACGCCGCTGACGGCGTGCCGCAACGCCCTGCGTATCGAGGACGCCGCGAATGATATGATAACGGACGCCGGGAAGGTCCTTCACGCGGCCGCCGCGGATAAGCACGACGGAGTGCTCCTGAAGGTTATGGCCTTCGCCGGGAATGTAGCCGATGACTTCGTAGCCGTTGGTCAACCGGATCTTGGCGACCTTACGCAGAGCGGAGTTCGGCTTCTTCGGCGTCGTCGTGTAGACGCGCGTGCAGACACCGCGCTTCTGCGGGCACGCTTCCATGTGGCGCGATTTCTCGCGGTAAACTGGCTTTACCCGGGGCTTCCGGATCAACTGTTGTATCGTCGGCATTCGCCCAATCCTGACTTCGGGACACCTTTCCGACAGCGGAAAAGCGCCAAGCAAACCTGCCAGGTGCGCGAAGTCCGCCCCTAGCAAGAAAAAACCAGAGGATCGTGCCGCCCGCTTGGGTGACAGATCATGGCCCGTCGATATGCTCTGCTTTATGGACGGGAGCGTTTAGGCGCAAAATTTGGCGCTGAAAGCGCCGAGCGGCCTACCACCAACCCGTGAGAGTGCGCGGAGCTATATACACACCCGCCATATTGGTCAACAGGCGCACCACAGGCTTGCGAAATTATTTTCGCCGAATTGACCGGCGAAAGGCAAAACGAACCTGCGACCTGTTGTCGGCCCAAACGCTTAGGACGTTTGCAACGCGACATAAATCCAATTCCGGTCAGTGCCTCGCTTAAATGGGAGGCCGCGCAAATATTTAAAGAGGCGGTTCCGCCCGTGTAACTTTCCGCAGCAAACGAGAACGGCCGCCTCCGGAAGGAAGCGGCCGCTTTGTTAATTTCTGTCTCCTGATGGAGAGGCGGAGGCTTACTCCGCCGCTTCCTCGGTGGGACGGCGGCGGCGGCGTGCCGCCGGGCCGGATGCACCGTCAGGGGACGGCAGGTTCGACGTCTTCGCCTTTTCCTTGGCGATGAGGTCGTCACGCTGCGTCGCGACTTTGCGGAGCTGACGCAACATGCCGCCGGTACCGGCCGGGATGAGACGGCCGACGATGACGTTCTCCTTGAGGCCTTCGAGCGTATCCGACTTGCCGTTGACGGCAGCATCGGTGAGCACGCGCGTCGTCTCCTGGAAGGACGCCGCCGAGATGAACGACCGCGTCTGCAGCGAGGCTTTGGTGATGCCCAAGAGAACCGGGTTCGCGGAAGCTGCTCGCTTGCCGGCCTTCTGGGCTGCTGCGTTGATTTCCTCGAACTCGATCCGATCGAGTTGCTCGCCTTTGATCAACTCCGTCTCGCCGGCGTCCGTGACTTCAACCTTCTGCAGCATCTGGCGAACGATCACTTCGATGTGCTTGTCGTTGATCGTCACGCCCTGCAGCCGGTAGACGTCCTGGATCTCGTTGATCAGGTAGTTAGCGAGTTCCTCGACGCCCTTGATCGCAAGAATGTCGTGCGGCGCCGGGTTGCCATCGTAGACGAAATCGCCGCGCTCGACGCGATCGCCGTGCTGGACGGCGAGGCTCTTGCCACGCGGGATCAGATATTCGACGGCTTCCAAGCTCTCGTCATCCGGCTTGATCGTGATGCGCTGCTTGTTCTTGTAGTCCTTGCCGAACTCGACGGTGCCGGAGATGTCCGCGAGGATCGCGTGATCCTTCGGACGGCGAGCTTCGAAGAGTTCCGCAACGCGCGGCAGACCGCCGGTGATGTCACCGGATTTCGCCGACGCGGTCGGAATACGAGCAAGAACGTCGCCGGCCTTCACTTCCGTGCCGCGATCGACGGACAGAACGGCCTCGACCGACAAGAGGTAGCGAGCGTCACCGCCGCGCGCGACCTTGATCGGCTTGCCTTTCGAGTCCTTGATCACGATCGCCGGCTTCAGCTCGGAGCCCTTCGGAGACGTGCGCCAGTCGATGATGACCCGGTTCGAGGTGCCCTTCATTTCGTCGGTCTGCTCGCGAACCGAAGAGCCTTCGATCAGGTCTTCGAAATCGACGACGCCATCGGCCTCCGACAGGATCGGACGGGTGTAGGGATCCCACTGCGCGATCTTGGTGCCGCGCTTAACGGTATCGCCTTCATCAACGAAGATGCGCGAACCGTAGCTGATCTTGTGGGTCGCAAGCTCCTTGCCCGTTTGGTCGACGATGATGACCGACATGATGCGGCTCGTCGCGACGTTCTGGCCCTTGGAGTCCTTGGCGATCGCACGGTTCTTCAGCTTCACGGTGCCGTTGAAGTTCGACTCGATGAATGACGAGTCGACCAAGTTCGCCGTGCCGCCAATGTGGAACGTACGCATCGTCAGCTGCGTGCCCGGCTCACCGATCGACTGCGCGGCGATGACGCCGACAGCCTCGCCGATGTTGACCGGCGTACCGCGAGCGAGGTCGCGGCCGTAGCACTTGGCGCAGACACCATTGACCGTTTCGCAGGTCAGCACCGAGCGGATGCGGACTTCCTGCAGCTCGGCCTTGGTGATGGCGTCGGCGTGCTTTTCCTCGATGAGATCGCCGTTGGCGACGATGATCTCGCCGGTGGTCGGATGCTTGATGTCTTCCGCAGCCGTACGGCCGAGCGAACGGGCCGCGAGCGACACGATCACCTGACCGGCGTCGACGACAGCCTGCACGTTGATACCGGCGTCGGTGCCGCAATCGACTTCGGAGATGATGGCGTCCTGCGCAACGTCAACGAGACGACGGGTCAGGTAGCCAGAGTTCGCCGTCTTCAAGGCGGTGTCGGCCAGACCCTTACGGGCGCCGTGGGTCGAGTTGAAGTACTCGAGAACGGACAGACCTTCCTTGAAGTTCGAGATGATCGGCGTCTCGATAATTTCGCCCGAAGGCTTCGTCATGAGGCCGCGCATACCGGCGAGCTGCTTCATCTGTGCCGGCGAACCGCGCGCACCCGAATGGCTCATCATATAGACCGAGTTGATCGGGCGATCGCGGCCGGTCTTGGCGTCCTTCTGAACGGCCGAGATACGGTCCATCATTTCCTTGGCGATCTGATCGGTGCAGCGCGACCAAGCGTCGACGACCTTGTTGTACTTCTCGAGCTGAGTGATCAGACCATCCTGATACTGCTGCTCGAAGTCGCGCACCTCGGCGTTGGTCTTCTCGACGATCTTTTCCTTCGTCTCCGGGATCAGCATATCGTCCTTGCCGAACGAGATGCCGGCCTTGAAGGCATGGTGGAAGCCGAGCGCCATGATGCGGTCGCAGAAGATCACCGTCTCCTTCTGACCGCAGTTGCGGTAGACCAAGTCGATCAAGCCGGAGATGTTCTTCTTCGTCAGAAGCTGGTTCGCCATCGCGAACTTCATGCCCGGCATCTTCGGCAGATGCTGAGCGAGAAGCAGGCGGCCTGGCGTCGTTTCGTGGACTTCGGAGACTTCCACGCCCTCGGCATTGACGCCCGTGTAACGGCCTTTGATCTTGGCGTGCAACGTGACGACCTTCGATTCAAGGGCGTGGAGCACCTCGTTGATCGAACCGAACATCATGCCTTCGCCGGGTTCGCCGTCGCGCATCATCGACAGATAGTAGAGACCCAACACGATGTCCTGCGACGGCACGATGATCGGCTGGCCGCTCGCGGGATGCAGAATGTTGTTCGTCGACATCATCAGGACGCGCGCTTCGAGCTGGGCTTCGAGCGACAGCGGGACGTGCACGGCCATCTGATCGCCGTCGAAGTCGGCGTTGAAGGCAGCGCAGACCAACGGATGAAGCTGGATGGCCTTACCCTCGATCAGTTGCGGCTCGAACGCCTGAATGCCGAGGCGGTGAAGCGTCGGGGCACGGTTCAGCATCACCGGATGCTCGCGAATGACCTCGTCGAGGACGTCCCAAACCTCGGGCTTCTCCTTTTCGACGAGCTTCTTCGCCTGCTTCACGGTCGCCGCCTGGCCGAGCGTCTGCAGACGCGCGTAGATGAACGGCTTGAACAGCTCGAGCGCCATCTTCTTCGGCAGGCCGCACTGATGCAGCTTCAGCTCAGGGCCGACCACGATGACCGAACGGCCGGAATAGTCGACGCGCTTGCCGAGCAGGTTCTGGCGGAAGCGGCCCTGCTTGCCCTTCAGCATGTCGGCGAGCGACTTCAGCGGACGCTTGTTGGCACCCGTGATGACGCGGCCGCGGCGGCCGTTGTCGAACAGAGCGTCGACGGCTTCCTGCAGCATGCGCTTTTCGTTGCGGATGATGATGTCGGGCGCACGCAGCTCCATCAGCCGCTTCAAGCGGTTGTTGCGGTTGATGACGCGGCGATAGAGATCGTTGAGGTCGGACGTCGCGAAGCGGCCGCCGTCGAGCGGAACGAGCGGACGCAGCTCCGGCGGAATGACCGGGACCTGCGTCAGGATCATCCACTCGGGACGGTTGCCCGATTCCATGAACGCTTCGATGACCTTCAGGCGCTTGCCGAGCTTTTTCGGCTTGAGCTCCGTCGTCGCCTCGGCGATCTCCTGGCGGAGTTCCTGAGCGATCTTCGGCAGGTCCATGGCGGACAGAAGCTCGCGGATCGCCTCGGCGCCGATGCCGGCGGTGAAGGTGTCAGCTCCGTACTCGTCGATCGCCTGGTTGTACTGTTCTTCGGTCAGAAGCTGCTTTTCAGCGAACGGCGTCGTGCCCGGCTCGATGACGATGTAGTTCTCGAAATAGAGAACGCGCTCGAGATCTTTCAGCGCCATATCCATCAAGAGGCCGATACGCGACGGCAGCGACTTCAGGAACCAGATGTGCGCGACGGGCGCAGCCAGCTCGATGTGGCCCATGCGCTCACGGCGAACCTTTGCGAGCGTCACTTCAACGCCGCACTTTTCGCAGATCAGGCCCTTGTACTTCATGCGCTTGTACTTGCCGCACAAGCACTCGTAATCCTTGATCGGTCCGAAGATGCGTGCGCAGAAAAGGCCGTCGCGCTCGGGCTTGAACGTCCGGTAGTTGATCGTCTCGGGCTTTTTGATCTCGCCATAAGACCACGACAGAATGTCGTCGGGCGAGGCAATCGAGATCCGGATCTGATCAAATACCGGAGCGGGAGCCTGCGATTTAAAGATGTTGGTAATTTCGTTCATCGGCTGTCTCCTCGTGGGCGCGGCTGGGGAACCCGTGCCCGTGGAATTTTCAGGCCCTCGCCCCGCGTGCGTGCGGACGGGCGAGGGTTGGTTCCCTCTCCCCGCACGGGGGAGAGGGTCAGATCGTGTTATTCAGCCGCTGGCGGAAGCTGCGCCTGAGGCGCTTCCGGCGTTTCCGGCTGATCGTTTTCGGCTTCGATCTGCGGCACCTCGCTGTTGACGAGTTCAACGTTGAGGCCCAGAGCGCGCATTTCCTTCACGAGCACGTTGAAGCTTTCCGGCACGCCCGCCTCGAACGCGTCGTCGCCACGGACGATCGCTTCGTAGACTTTGGTGCGGCCCGCGACGTCGTCGGACTTCACGGTCAGCATTTCCTGCAGCGTGTAGGCGGCGCCGTAGGCTTCGAGCGCCCAGACTTCCATTTCGCCGAAGCGCTGGCCGCCGAACTGCGCCTTGCCGCCCAGCGGCTGCTGGGTGACGAGCGAGTACGGTCCGATCGAACGCGCGTGGATCTTGTCGTCGACAAGGTGGTGCAGCTTCAGAACGTACTTGTAGCCGACAGTCACCTTACGATCGAACGGCTCACCCGTGCGGCCGTCGAATAGCGTCACCTGACCGGAAGTATCGAAGCCAGCGAGCTGCAACATCTCGACGATGTCCTTTTCGCGCGCACCGTCGAACACGGGTGTCGCGATCGGAACGCCGGTCCGCAGGTTTTCAGCGACTCCAACGAGGTCTTCGTCCTTCAGAGACGGCTTGATCACATCCTGACCATAGACGCGCGACATCTGATCCCGGAGAGCCTGCGCCTGGCCGCTCTCATGGAACTGATGCAATGCATCGTCTATCATGCGGCCGAGGCCACGGCAGGCCCAGCCAAGATGCGTTTCGAGGATCTGTCCGACGTTCATGCGGCTCGGCACCCCGAGCGGGTTCAGAACGACGTCGACCGGCGTGCCGTCCTCGAGGAACGGCATGTCTTCGGACGGGACGATCATCGACACGACACCCTTGTTGCCGTGACGGCCGGCCATCTTGTCGCCCGGCTGGATCTTGCGCTTCACCGCGACGAAGACCTTGACCATCTTCATCACGCCTGGCGGCAGCTCGTCGCCGCGCTGCAGCTTGTCGACTTTGTCGGCGAAGCGAAGACCCAAACCTTTTTTGGCGTCCTCGTACTGCTTCTGAATGGCTTCGACCTCGGCCTGCGCCTTCTCGTTGGCAAGGCCGATTTCCCACCACTGGCTGCGCGGAATGTCATCGAGAATGGCGTTGTCGATGATCGTGCCCTTGCGCGCGTTCTTCGGACCCTTGGCGACTTCCTTGCCCATCAGCGCGTCTTTGAGACGCGCATAGACGTTGCGGTCGAGGATCTGCAATTCGTCGTCGCGGTCCTTGGCGAGGCGTTCGATCTCCTCGCGTTCGATCGCCATCGCACGCTCATCTTTCTCGACGCCGTGGCGATTGAAGACGCGGACTTCGACGATCGTTCCGGCGACACCGGGCGGGAGACGAAGCGAGGTATCGCGAACGTCGGACGCCTTTTCGCCGAAGATGGCGCGCAGAAGCTTTTCTTCCGGCGTCATCGGGCTTTCGCCCTTCGGCGTGATCTTGCCGACCAGGATATCGCCCGGGTGGACTTCGGCGCCGATGTAGACGATGCCGGCTTCGTCGAGGTTCTTCAGCGCTTCTTCCGAAACGTTCGGAATATCGCGCGTGATTTCCTCAGGTCCGAGCTTCGTATCGCGGGCCATGACCTCGAATTCCTCGATGTGGATCGAGGTGAACACGTCCTCGGAGACGACGCGTTCGTTCATCAGGATCGAAGTCTTCGAAGTTGTAGCCCATCCACGGCATGAACGCGACGAGTACGTTCTTACCGAGCGCCAACTCGCCGAGTTCGGTCGAGGGACCGTCAGCGATGATGTCGCCAGCCTTGACGTGATCGCCGACGTTGATCAGCGGACGCTGGTTGATGCAGGTGTTCTGGTTCGAACGCTGGAACTTGCGCAGACGATAGATGTCGACGCCCGGCTTCGAGGGATCCTGCTCTTCCGTTGCACGGATGACGATACGGGTTGCGTCGACCTGATCGACGATGCCCGTGCGGCGTGCAGCGATGGCAGCGCCCGAGTCCTGGGCGACACGCTCTTCCATGCCGGTGCCGACCAGCGGGGCTTCCGCCTTGATCAGCGGGACGGCCTGGCGCTGCATGTTCGAACCCATGAGGGCGCGGTTGGCGTCATCATTCTCGAGGAACGGAATGAGCGCGGCCGCGACCGACACGAGCTGCTTCGGCGACACGTCGATGTAGTCGACCTTGTCCGTCGGAACGAGCATCACGTCGCCCTGATAACGAACGGTGACGAGGTCCTCCGTCATCTTGCCCTTGGCATCGATGGCGGCATTGGCCTGCGCAACGTGGTGGCGCATCTCTTCCATGGCGGAGAGGTACGCGACGTCGTCCGTCACGCGGCCGTTGACGACCTTGCGATACGGGCTCTCGATGAAGCCGTACTTGTTCACGCGCGCGAAGGTCGCGAGCGAGTTGATGAGACCGATGTTCGGGCCTTCCGGCGTCTCGATCGGGCAGATACGGCCATAGTGCGTGGGATGGACGTCGCGGACTTCGAAGCCGGCGCGCTCACGCGTCAGGCCGCCGGGTCCAAGTGCCGAGAGACGGCGCTTGTGGGTGATCTCGGACAGCGGGTTGGTCTGGTCCATGAACTGCGACAGCTGCGAGGAGCCGAAGAACTCGCGCACGGCGGCGGCCGCCGGCTTGGCGTTGATCAGATCCTGCGGCATCACCGTGTCGATATCGACCGACGACATGCGCTCCTTGATGGCGCGCTCCATGCGGAGCAGGCCGACGCGATACTGGTTCTCCATCAGCTCGCCGACGGAGCGGACGCGTCGGTTGCCCAAGTGGTCGATGTCGTCGATCTCACCCTTGCCGTCGCGCAGATCGACAAGCGTCTTCACGACCGCGAGGATGTCCTCACGGCGCAGAACGCGCATCGTGTCGGGCGCGTCGAGTTCGAGGCGCATGTTCATCTTGACGCGGCCGACGGCCGACAGATCGAACCGCTCGGGATCGAAGAACAGCCCCTGGAACAGCGCGGTCGCAGCTTCAATGGTCGGCGGCTCGCCCGGGCGCATGACCCGGTAGATGTCCATCAGCGCTTCCTGCTGATTGGCGTTCTTGTCGATGTTGAGCGTGTTGCGGATGAACGCACCGACGTTGATATAGTCGATGTCGAGGACGTGGAATTCCTTGACCTTCTGCTCCTTGAGCTCGGCCAGGAGGTTTGCGTCGAGTTCGTCGCCGGCTTCGGCGAAGATCTTGCCGGTTTCGAGATCGACAATGTCCTCGGCGATGAACCGGCCCGCAAGATCTTCAGCGGAAATCAGGATCTCTTTTACGCCGTTCTCGGCAATCTCGCGCGAACGCCGTGCGGTGATCTTCTCACCGGCGCGCGCCACGACTTCGCCGGTCTTGGCATCGGCGATATCCGACTGCGGAGTGATGCCGCGGAACTTCTCGGGCATGTACGGCATCTTCCAGCCGCGCTTGGATTCCTTGATGGCAATATGCTTGTAGAAGTGCGCCAGGATCTCTTCGTCGTCGAGGCCCAGGGCATAGAGCATCGTCGTCACCGGAAGCTTGCGGCGACGGTCGATGCGGACATAGACGTTGTCCTTCGCGTCGAACTCGAAATCGAGCCAGGAACCGCGATAGGGAATGATGCGAGCGGCGAACAACAGCTTGCCGGAAGAGTGCGTCTTGCCACGATCGTGGTCGAAGAAGACGCCCGGCGAACGGTGCATCTGCGAGACGATGACGCGCTCGGTGCCGTTGATGATGAAGGTGCCATTGAGCGTCATGAGCGGCATGTCGCCCATGTAGACGTCTTGTTCCTTGACGTCCTTGATCGACTTCGAGCCCGTCTCCTCGTTCACATCGAACACGATCAGGCGCAGCTTGACCTTCAGCGGCGCGGCAAACGTCATGTCGCGCTGCATGCACTCGTCGACGTCGAACTTCGGCGGCTCGAATTCGTAGCTGACGAATTCAAGCGTCGACTTGCCGGCGAAATCGGAAATCGGAAAAACGCTCTTGAACACCGACTGCAAGCCGAAATCATCCGGCCTGCCGCCCGGCGGCTCTTTGACCATCAAGAAGTCATCGTAAGATGCTTTCTGAACCTCGATGAGGTTCGGCATCTCCGCGACTTCGCCGATAGAACCAAATTGCTTCCGGAGGCGTTTGCGGCTGGTGAGGGTTTGAGCCATATCGGTCCCTTCGTGCTCTCGTTTGCGGGGCGGGGGCCCCGAGATCCAATGCGACGCGTTCAGGGTCCCCAGGAAATCAGGACCTCTGGAAACGGTTCACCGGAGGGTCCTTTTTCGAGGTTCGAGAACCCCAGGACCCTCCGGAAAACCGTCTTTTCATTTGCATCCGGCGTCTGAGCCGGGTGCGGTATGCACAGGCATCAACACCGGCCGGGAGCGACCCAGCCGGTGTTGATGTGAAATTTACTTCACCTCGACGACGGCGCCCTGATCCTCAAGCTGCTTCTTGAGTTTCTGAGCATCTTCCTTCGAGACGCCTTCCTTGACGGTCTTGCCGCCGGCCTCGACGAGGTCCTTGGCTTCCTTGAGGCCAAGACCCGTGATGGCGCGAACTTCCTTGATGACGTTGATCTTCTTGTCGCCGCCCGACTTCAGGATAACGGTGAACTCCGTCTGCTCTTCGGCCGGAGCAGCAGCAGCGCCGGCAGCCGGAGCAGCAGCGACAGCAACAGCAGCGGCGGCCGAGACGCCCCACTTCTCTTCCAGAGCCTTGGCAAGCTCAGCGGCTTCGAGCACGGTGAGGCTCGAAAGGTCATCAACGATTTTTTCGATCTTCGACATATATAGTGTCCTTACGGTTTGAACCTAGTGGTTGAATTGCAGCACCCCCTCTGGGCCGTGCTGCGTAGCTCTTCGAGGGCTCAAAGCCCCACAACTTCCGATGGTTAGGCTGCTGCCTCTTCCTTCGACGCCTTGGCCTGAATGACGCGGGCCAGCTTGGCACCGGGCTCTTTGATGGTCCGGGCGATTTTGGTCGCCGGAGCGTTCAAGAGGCCGATGATCTTGGCGCGCAGTTCATCAAGCGACGGCAGATCGGCAAGAGCCTGCACACCTTTCGCGTCAAGGATGGTCTTGCCCATCGCGCCGCCGAGAATGACGAGCTTGTCGTTCGTCTTGGCGTACGTGACGGTCGCCTTCGCTGCGGCGATCGGGTCTTTCGAGAAGGCCAGAATGGTCGGCCCTGTCAGAAGATCAGAAAGCTTTTCAGCGTCGGTATCCTTGAGTGCGAGAGCTGCCAGCTTGTTCTTGGCCACCTTCACAGAGCCGCCTGCCTCTTTGAGGCGCTTGCGGAACTCTGCGGATTGAGAGGCCACCATGCCGGTGTTGTGGGCGACGACCACCACACCCGTGCTTTTCAGCGTGGTGTGAAGGCTGTCGATGAGCTCACGTTTCGCGGCTCTATCCACGTCTCGTCTCCTTGCTGCGAAGCTTCATTCGCGAAGCCCCGCGGGTTGCACCTTTGCCGCCGTCTCCGGTGAGGGATAGGGCGACACTTGTCTGTCCTCGTTCCCGTGGACCGCACAGATGAGCGGCACGGTGCTGACCCAGAAGGTTCAAACCGGACATCAGGCTCTCGCCTCAAATCCGATCCACTGCTTCTGTCTCATGCGGGCTCTCAGCGATTGAGAGACTTAGGCGTCACCGGCAGGCCGGATCAGCACCCACAATCTCGGACAGTGCCGAACCGAAGCGAAACCGCACCGGTTCGGGGTTTTCCGGGTTGCCCCGGAATTCTTCAAACTTAAGCGACCGGTCCCGATGCGACGGATGCGGTGTCGAGCTTCAAGCCTGGACCCATCGTCGAAGACACCGATACCTTCTTGAGGTAGGTGCCCTTGGACCCTGTTGGCTTCGCCTTCACGACCGCGTCGATGAACGCCTTGATGTTCTGGACCAGAGCTTCTTCGGTGAAGCTCGCCTTGCCGACGCCGGCGTGCACGATGCCCGCCTTCTCGACGCGGAACTCGACCGAGCCACCCTTGGCACCCTTGACGGCGCCGGTGACATCCATCGTCACCGTGCCGACGCGCGGATTCGGCATCAGGCCGCGCGGGCCCAACACCTTACCGAGACGGCCGACGAGACCCATCATGTCGGGGGTCGCGATGCAGCGGTCGAAGTTGATCGTGCCTTTCGAGACGATCTCGACGAGGTCTTCGGCGCCGACGATATCGGCTCCTGCGGCCTTCGCCTCTTCCGCCTTGGCGCCACGTGCGAACACGGCAACGCGAGCCGTGCGGCCCGAGCCGTTCGGCAGGTTGCAGACGCCGCGGACCATCTGGTCGGCATGCTTGGGATCGACGCCGAGATTGACGGCGACCTCGATCGTCTCGTCGAACTTCGCCTTGGCGCGTTCCTTGATGATCTTCACTGCTTCGGCGACGCCATAAGCCTTGCCTGCGGGCAGGCCCTGCTTGATGGCGAACATGCGCTTGCCACCGGCCTCCTGCGTTTCCTTGATCTTCTCAGCGCTGATTTGAGCTTTTGCCATCGGACTACTCCACCACCTTGAGGCCCATCGAACGTGCGCTGCCCGCAAGCGTGCGAGCGGCGGCTTCGATGTCGTCGGTGTTCATGTCCTTGAGCTTGCCCTTGGCGATCTCTTTCAACTGCGCGATCGTGACCTGACCGGCAACGATGCGACCCGGCTCTTTCGAACCTTGACCGCCTTTGCCTGTCGGACGCAGACCTGCTGCTTTCTTGATGAGATACGTCGCCGGCGGTTGACGCATCTCGAACGTGAAGGAACGGTCGGAGTAGACCGTGATCTTCACGGGAATCGGTGTACCCTGCTCGAGGTCCTTCGTTTTTGCATTGAAGGACTTGCAGAATTCCATGATGTTGACGCCGCGCTGGCCAAGCGCGGGACCGATCGGCGGCGACGGATTGGCCGCCCCTGCCGGTACTTGTAGATTGATAAAGCCGTCGACTTTCTTCGCCATAGTTCCCCTTCAGTGTTAGAGCATTCTGCGCGCGCTGGCGCCGATGCTCAGGGTTAGCGGTTCAACGGACGAGCTTGCCGAAATGGAAAGCCTGTCCTCCCGCACATCGCCGCACCGAAACCAAAGCCTCGATGCGGTCTCCGACGGCATGCCGCCGGAATTCTCAATTGCCTTAAGCGCTGCAAAGCGTCTTCAGGCCGGCACCTTCTCAACCTGCGTAAATTCGAGTTCGACCGGTGTCGGGCGTCCGAAGATCGAAACCGCGACCTTGACGCGCGAGCGTTCCTCGTCGACTTCCTCGACGACGCCGGTGAACGACGCGAACGGACCGTCGGCGACCTTGACGTTCTCGCCGATCTCGAAGGTGATCGTCGGCTTCGGACGCTCGACGCCTTCCTTCACCTGATTGAGGATCCGCATCGCCTCAGCTTCCGGGATCGGCATCGGCTTGTTGTCGGCACCGAGGAAGCCCGTGACCTTCGGCGTGTTCTTGATCATCACGAACGCCGCGTCGGTCATCTTCATTTTGACGAGCACGTAACCCGGCAGAAATTTCCGCTCGGTCGGAATCTTGCGACCGCGCTTGATCTCCACGACCTCTTCCGTCGGCACGACGATCTCTTCGAAGAGATGATCGAGACCGCCCGCCTTCGCACGCTCGCGGATGGCGTCAGCCACCTTGCGTTCGAAATTCGTGTAGGCGTGCACGATGTACCAGCGCGTGCCGGCAACCGTTGCTTTATCTTCGCGTTCTTGCGCGATAACCATTCTCAAAGGCCCTCTGGCGCGTCACTTAAACCAAATATGCGAGCCGGATTTCAGGTGCCCACCCCTAAGACGAAACGCACGATGTGGCTCAGCGCCTGGTCTACGAGCAAAAAGAAAACAGAGGCGAGCGCGACCATGATGAGCACCATCAAAGTCGTGATCCACACCTCTTTCCAAGTCGGCCAAGTTACCTTTGCGACTTCCTGCCGAACCTCTTGCATAAAGGTTATGGGATTGAACTTCGCCATCAAAACTGCTTTCCGTGCGCATAAGCGACAACATGCCGCACCCGACCTTGGCATTCGCCACGGCCGGTCGGCAGATCAAACTCCACGAGGCTGGCAGGGGCGGAGGGTCTCGAACCCCCGACCTTCGGTTTTGGAGACCGACGCTCTACCAATTGAGCTACACCCCTAGTCCTGACGGGGGCCAGAGCCCTTCGTCGAGCAGCCTCTTTCGGGGCGTGCACCCTTAACCGAAGTTTCAGGCCTTGTCAGCCCCGGCTGCGCCTTTTTTCTGGCGGGCCGCGCCGCGCCTGCGAAATGCCCCGCTATCGCTCATAAAGAGACAGGCTGGCGCTATAGAGGCCGGGGACGTCCTGTGTCCGCACGAGTTTCCATCCGTCCTTGGCCAGAGCGGCAGAGATGACCACAGGTTGCAGTCCCGTCGGCGCTCCATCGCGAAAGCGGCGGATGTCCCTGAAGGTTTTGGTCGCGATGTTGACGACGACGAGCCGGTGATACCCGCGCAAAGCGGAGACGTCCGTCGGTGGCTGTAGGCTTTCCCAGCCCAACGCCACGATCTGGTGCGGGCCGGTCTTATCTGAACGCCACTGGGCCAGCGTTGTGCCGCGCGTATAGCGCAGCGGGAAATAACCCCACGCCCATTCGGCTCCCTGTTCGTAGACGACTGCGGTAGACGGCCCGGCCTCGTCGATCATCCGATCAAGTGCTTTTTGCGGGCCGTGAACGAACATGCGCCCATCCTGGAAGAACACCACGGACGCCAGGGCAGCGCCCGCCAAGGTGGATGCGATGCCGGCATCGCGGAACCAACGCGTCCACGCGGCTGGGAAATTCAATTCTGCCACTCCTGCCGCCGCGATGACGGCAAGCATTGGCAGCGCCCAGATGCTGTAGGATGGCTTCAGCGGTTCAAAGCGATCGGTGACGAAGTACGCCAGGACAGTCGCGGCCAGGCCGGCGATCAGAGCGATGAGCAGTCCGACGGCCGGCGCGCGCAATGCCTGGCGCCCGTCTCGCATCAGTGGCGAAGCAACGGCAATGATCGCCAACGTCAGCCATCCGGCGAAAAACAAAATCGCCGACAGCGGCGAAACCATATTCACTGACGCTGCCAGGACGCGAGGAAAATAAGTCGCAACTGCCAAAAGTGACCGAGGCTCAGCGATCACCGGACCTTGCGACATGGCAACGGCGCCGGAAGCGAAAGGTAGAATGCCCAGGAACAGCAACCCGACAATGCCATAGCCGACGACAATTCGGACAATCGCGGAAGGATTATTCAGATAGCGCAGGCCCAGCGCCGCGGTCATCGCCGACAATGCGACCAGGCCGAAAAAGTGCGTGTAAATCGTGACGAGGCCGCAAGCGAAGAACCCAAATAATTTCTTTCCCGAGGTCGCATTCCAGTCGGCATACAAATCGAGAAAAAGTGCGATCATGATGCAGACTTCGGTAAAAAAGAGCGGATAGGCGCGAATTTCGACCGACGCCTCGATGAGCTTCGGCGACAAGACGAGCATCGCGAGCGCAAAAAGCGCGGCGCCCCGACCAAAGGAGCGGCGCACGGCGATCGTCAGCACGGCCAACCCCATCAGGGTAATAACCCAGTGCAATATGCGCATATTCGTCGCCGGATTTCCAAACGCCAGATAGCCGACGTGATCGACCAAATAGCTGATCGGCGGCATTCGGTCTCCGGGAACGCCGAAGCGGCCGAGATCGACGCCCGACAGCCACGCGAGCAACTCGTGAGGCGGCAAAGTCATGCCTGAGAGTTGGGTCGACTCGTCGATCCAAATGTTCTGAAGCTTCAGAAAATGGAACGATAAAAATCCGAACGCTACAAAACCTATAATGGCAAATATCGCAAAGAGTGGCGAACGCGCGTCATCGCGTGTGGTCACGAGGCTCCCCCACTGACAACCATGACTTCCCCAACAAAGCTCTAATTGCAAACCGGACAGGCGTCCACAGGCGGCCCCAAACCGGCTTGCCGTTTTGAGCGCCGCTGTATCACCGAAGATAAAATTCCGACTGAGCGAAGTCTTATCTGCCCGCGCCAGTCCAAGGGCCGGCGGTCTCGGTCGTCGCAGAGCCGGAACCGCCGACAGGTTCGACCACGACGGCCGATCCGTATGCCAGAACCTCGGTCACGGCCGCGGCGATCTCGTTGGCATCGTAGCGCATCGCGACGACGGCGTTGGCGCCCATGCTCTGCGCGTGTTCGACAAGAAGATCGAAGGCTTCCTGACGCGCGTGCTCGGCGAGCTTGGTGTAGACTGAGATGTTGCCGCCGAAGAAGATCTGAACGGCAGCACCGAGATTGCCGACGACACTGCGCGAGCGCACGGTCAGTCCGCGGACGAGTCCGAGATGACGGACGATGCGATAGCCTTGGATTTCATTGGTCGTGACGACAAGCATGACGCGGCCTCTCCTGTGGCGCCCGGCTCGGTGCCGGACATCTTTCTGCGCCGAAGCTATCGCGACTTTCGGTGCATGACGACGGCAGAAGCGATAAATCGCGGGATCTTCGTGCATTACCCGCTTCAGGCCGCCATCGCGCAGATGGGGGAAATGTTCTTGATTGCCAATTGCATGACCTTTAACTGACCCGGCCTAGCGACGTTGGACCTCGACTTTCGTTCCGGAAAGACAAGCGGTCCTTGCAATTGATCGGGACAGAATTTGCCAAAGCAATCACATCGCGCCGCCTCCAAGGTTCCACCGATTCTGGCGCACGCAGGACCGATGCTGGAGCGCTACGACGTCATCTTTTGCGATGTCTGGGGCGTTGTTCATAACGGCGTCACTGCTTTCGAAGGCGCCTGCCTAGCGCTTCGGAAATTTCGCGAGCGCGGCGGCGCGGTGATCCTCGTTTCGAATGCTCCGGTTCCGAAAAAACGTGTCGCGGACATGCTCGATTCCCGGCACGTGCCGAGGGAGGCGTGGGACGACATCGTCTCTTCCGGCGATATCGCGCTCGGCCATGTCGAGGACCGGAAGTTTCAGCGCCTTTATTGCATCGGACCGCAGGATCGTGATCAGGCGCTGTTCTCAGCGCTCAATGCACGTTCGGTCGAGCTTCGCGACGCCGAAGCGATCATCTGCACGGGCTTGAACGACGACCGGCGAGAAACGCCCGACGACTACCGCGAAACGCTCGAACACGCCCTCGATCAACGGCTGCCATTTGTGTGCGCCAATCCGGATCTGGTCGTCGATGTCGGCGGAACACTGCTCTACTGTGCCGGTGCGATTGCCGATCTCTATGCCAACATGGGCGGCGAGGTTTATTGGGCGGGAAAGCCTTACCTCAGCGCCTACGAGGCGGCGCATCACAAAGCCGAAGCGCTGCGCAATGCCAACGTCGAAAAAAAACGGACGCTTGTCATCGGCGATGCTCTGCGCACCGATATCAAAGGCGCGCAGAATTGGGGTTGCGACGCGCTATTTATCGCATCGGGCATTCACCGGCACGAGACCGTTGAGGGAATAGACCTGTCGGCGAACAAGCTCTCCGATCTATTCGGAGCGAACGCGCCGCCCGCAATCGGCGCCATGCTCGAGCTGATGTGGTAGCTGCTCCGTCTATTTGATCGGCTTAGTCGAGACTTCCGGCGGTATTTCGGCCTTGGGACGCTTCGGCTCGGGCCCATCCGAGAAGCTGTTAAAGACCACATCGGGCGAGGTCGTGTTGTGCTGCGAAGGCGTCAACCGACCGATCCAGATATCGGTGGCGCGGGCGTGGTCGAACTTCATGATATTTTCCTCACGCCAGCCTTTGGCACCGTGTTCGCGAACGGCAATCCGCGCGGTGTCGTTATTGAATTCCGTCACGTACATCGAGCGCAGCATGGCGAACGGGCCGCCGTCGATGCCGTGGTCGAACGCGACGTCGAGCGCCAGACGATTGGAATCGATGCTCGCTATCTTCACGGTCGCAGTGCCGCCCCGTTCGAACGTCAGCGTGAACTGGCGCTTGTCGGGATCGAAAGCGGCTTCCTTGATCTTCACGAGCGGACGGCCTTCCTTTTCGATCGGGCCGATGAGGAACGACGAGCCGTAGGCTGTGACTTCCATGTTGGCGGGCGTCATCGGACGCGGTCGCCAATAGCCGTCCTGCGGATAAAGCACGAGCACCTCGTCGGCACGGCCATCCTTCAGCACCCAGACCTGGAGCATGTGAATGCTGTTGTAGACCTTGTCGCCGATGCGCACGGTCGCGGTCGCAGGGCGCCAGAACGAAGGATATGTGTAGCCGACAAGCCATAAGTCCGGCTCGCCGACGAGAGTGACTTTCTTCGGCGGCACGGGTGCCTTGAACACAGGATCGGTGGACATATCGCACGCCGTCCAATCAGGCTCGATGTTACTGCGCATTGCGGAAGAGAGATAAACAGGATGCGCCGCCTCGATGCGGAATGAGCGGACGTTCTTGTTGGAGAATGCGACGGCGACATTGTCCTTTTCGGCACAGAGCACAGGCTCGCTCTGGTTCTGCACGTCGACGCCAAGGCCATCGAGCGATGCGGCGCGAGCGCACGCGAGCGGCGCGGCGAGCGAAAGCATAATCAAAGCAAGCAAACGAACGTACGATGGCATTCCATTCTCCGGTTCGGCTGATGGTCTCAGTATGGGGCGAGCATCGCATAAACGTCGCCCGAATTCGCATCATGCGGCAGATTGCTCAGGTGAGCGGCCATTTCCTGATCAGAACGCCAATGGTCGAAGTCGAGTTTCTGGGTTTCTCCGAGCGAGAGATTAAAGCGGTAGTCACCGAGCGCGGAGAGGCGATCGAAGCACGCCATCGCGACATCGCGCGCTATGGTCGTAAACTCGAACGACAGGGCTTTGACAGGTTGTGAGAGACCGCGCAGAACCGCATCTTCGTAACCCTCAACATCGATCTTGATGAACGCCGGCATGCCGTAACGCGCGATGAGACCGTCGAGCGTTACGATCTCGATCGGGATGTGAACGTCCCACACCTGCCCTTCCCAGCCGCGGGCGCCGTCGGCCTGGTGGACAAAATCTTCCGACAGAGTCGAGACGGTGGGATTAGCGGTATTGACAAAAAGATCGCGAACGCCGGCGTCGGCTCCAACCGCGCGATCGACAATCTCAACGAGCGGGTCGCGGCCGTGGATGTGATTGAGTGCCGAGAAAAGCAGCGGTTGCGGTTCGACCGCGACGACGCGGGCACCAAGCCGGCGAAACGACGAAACGCGATCTCCGACGTGCGCGCCGATGTCGAAAACGAGGGAGCCCGGCTCAACGAAGCGGCGATAGAGTTCGTCCATCGCGTCTCGTGGTGCGTCGGGGCCAAGATAGATGCGCAACGATCTAAAGACGCCGCTCAGAGCTTGCGAGACCATGCTACCGTCCGGCATCGAGCGACTTGATCTCCGGCGGCGGATCGAAATCCTCCGGGATTCCGGCAATACCATAGCGGCGGAAAACGCGACCGACGGATGGGCTTGCGGTAATGACGGCGAATGGAACGGCGAGCAGATAGCCAGCGGTCAAAGGCAAACTCCAGATCAGCAACGGCGGAGAAATGACGGCAAGCGCCGCATAGAGAGTCGTTCCAAACAGCAGCTGTGGCCAAAGGGCCGCGAAAGCCGTTGGCCACGAAATTCCCGCGCCGTCACGTTGCTGGCCGTTCCACGAGACTGATTTTCCCAAGATCAAAGCAAGCATGAATATAGATGTTCGAATGGTCGTCATGGCGCTGAGAAGCAACGAAAACAAAATCTCCATACCAGCGCTCAGTGCAAACCTCGCGCTCCCGCCGAAACGGTGGACCTCGCCGGGCATCATGATCGCGTCGACAACGCCCGCAAGCTTCGGCGCGAGGTGCATGACAAAAAGCACCGCGTACAGCGTTTCTACGGTATGCCAGCGGAAATCTGCGACATTTTGGGCGTTAAGCGCCAGCATCGGCAAAAGGGCGGCCGCGAGCGTCCAGGCCGGGACGCCGAGGAACATCAAGATCGCCCACGACAGCTGAAAGCGGCTTACGGGCAGCAACCCCGTCAAGCTGATCAAACGGAAGTACTGCAGGTTGCCTTGGCACCAGCGGGCATCCCGGCGCATGAATTCGAGAAGGTCGGGCGGATTATCTTCGTAGGAGCCGGTCTCGATGGGGAGCACGCGCACTTCGTATCCGGCGCGCCGCATCAGCACCGCTTCGACCTGATCGTGCGACAGAATTTGTTCACCGCCGAGAAGGCCGTCGAGCTGGCAATGCTCGACGTAGGGCTTGATGCGCACGAGCGCATTGTGGCCCCAGAACGGCCCACAGTCGCCGACCCACCAGGCCTGTCCCATCGTATAGGTGCGCATACCGAGCCGCATACCGAACTGGAAGATACGCGCAAATGCCGACGAGGACGGCATTCCGACGACCAGGCTTTGCAGGATGCCGATGCGCGGATGGTTCTGCATGATATTCACGAGGCCGACGATGGCGTCGCCCGTCATCAAGCTGTCGGCATCGAAAGCGAGCATCAGTTCGTAGTCCGCGCCCCAGCGCGCGGCGAAGTCGCGGACGTTGCCGGCTTTGAAGCCTTCGTTACCGGTGCGACGACGGTAGACGATGCGATCGCCGTCGGGATCGGCCGCGCGCCATTCGGCGACCAGAGCCTCCTCCTCGCGAATGAGGTCCTCGCGGTTGCTGTCGCTCAAGACGAAATAAGAAAAGCGGGCACCGTCGGATGTGCGGTCGAGGCTCGCCTTGACGATTTTCAGCCGCAGCAGGGCGCGAGCAGGATCCTCGTTGCGAAGCGTCATCAGCACGGCGGTGTTAACCGTGATAGGCCGGCGACCTGTCTCGAAATCGGAAAATGCCGATCGGTTAGTGGCTCCCGAGCGCCGCCCATGAAGCTGCCACAGGCCGATGACAGCGTTCCAGAAACCGAGAATCGGCCACGGAATGCCCAATGCCACGCAAATGACCATGACTGCCGCGGTTATCGTCCAGCCGCCTTGCGACAGGAGGCTCGCGGTGATCGCGACGACGAGCAGCCATGTCGTCACGTTGAACAGCAGAACAATGCGGCGGCGGCGGGTGAGCGTCGCTCTTGCATCAAGGCCCGCGGGGGTCGTAAGGCTCTCGGCGTCGGCCATATCTACCGCGTCAGGCTTCAACATCGCGTCCCGCTCGGCCCCGATCGTCATTACGGACCAATCCTTCGCAATGAATGACCCGCAGAGCACTCTTCCGTCCAATGCCAAGGCGACACGCCGCAGCCAAGGCCAGATCGTGGTCGCGCGCGCGCTCTGGCACGTGAAGCCCGGCATGGCCGAGATCCGCTCCGAGCGCCTTGCGCCGACGCCACCCGGAGCCGTGCGGATCGCCACCGAATATTCCGCTCTCAGCCGCGGCACCGAGCGCCTCGTCGCACTCGGTCGCGTGCCCGAGAGTGAATGGTCGCGAATGCGCGCGCCGCTGCAGGCCGGAGAATTCTCATTCCCGGTCAAATACGGCTATTCGGCGACGGGCGTTATCGCGGCCGGAGCGGACCATCTCATCGGCAAACGCGCGTTCGTGTTGCATCCGCATCAAGATAATTTCGTGGTGCCACAGGCGATGGCGGCGCTGCTACCCGATGCCGTATCATCGCGCCGGGGCGTGTTGGCTGCCAACATGGAAACCGCGCTCAATGCCCACTGGGATGCAGGGACAGCACTCGGCGACCGTGTGCTTGTGATCGGCGCGGGAATTGTGGGTTTGCTCACGGCCTATCTCGCCCGACGGATTGCCGGGACGGAGGTTGCGATACTAGACGTGAACCCTGATCGTGGGCGCCTCGCCGACGCGCTCGGCATTCGGTTCGTGTCACCGGCCGACGTTCCGAAAGACAACAGGATCGTGTTTCATACCAGCGCGACCGGTGCGGGCCTCGAGGCCGCGATCGACGCCTGCGGATTTGAGGGAACGATCATCGAGATGAGCTGGTATGGATCGGAGCCGGTGTCGCTGAAACTCGGCGGCGCCTTTCATAGCCGGCGCTTGAAGATTCAATCTTCGCAGGTCGGGCATGTCGCGGCGAGCCATCGCGCGCAAGTCACGCGCACCGACCGGCTCGCCCGTGCCATCGAACTTCTCGACGACGATCGCCTCGATGCGCTTGTCGTGGACGAAATTCGCTTCGAGAATCTACCGGCGGAACTGCCACGCATCTGGTCGTCGTCCGATCTGCCGCCCATCATTCGCTATCAAACAGCCGAGTAACGCCGCTCCATGTTCTCCGTCGAAGTCCGCAACCGCATCATGATCGCCCACTCGCTGCCCGATCCATTCTTCGGACCGGCGCAGAACCTGCACGGCGCGACGTTCGTCGTCGATGTCGCGTTCTTTCGAGAGAAGCTGACGGCGCATAACGTCGTCGTCGATATCGGGGCAGCCCTTGATGTTCTCGGCAAGACGCTCGAACCGCTCGCATATCAGAACCTCGACGTGCTTCCGCACTTCAAGGGCAAGCTGACAACGACGGAGTTTCTTTGCAAATACGTGTTCGACCGGATGGCGGCGGCGGCGCTGTCGGGCGCGCTCGGCGACGATGGCAAGACGCTGTCGCGGATCCGTGTGACGCTGTCGGAAACCGATCTGGCGCGCGCCAGCTACGAGGGGCCGATCAGTGGCTGAGGCGATTTTTGCCATTCCGGGAGATTTGAAAACGGCGACGGGCGGTTATGCCTACGACCGCCGGGTGATTGAGCTGCTGCCCGATTTCGGCGTCGCGGTTCGAGTGCTGCCGTTGCCGGCGTCATTCCCCAACCCCACAGATTATGACCTGGAAGAGACGCGGCGGATCATTGCCGGGCGGCCGCAAGGTTCGGTGCTGGTGGTCGACGGCCTCGCTTATGGGGCTTTTTCCGAGCCGGTGCTGGACGAAATCAAAGGCCGCGTGATCGGTCTCGTGCATCATCCTCTGTTTCTGGAAACGGGACTGCCGCACGGGCGCAAGGTCGAATTGAAAGAAAGCGAGGAACGCGCCCTCCAGCGCGCGAACCACATCATCGTGACGAGCCGGGTGACGAAACGCATCGTCACCGACAAGATGGGAATTTCGTCTGAGAAGATCACCGTCGCGGAGCCCGGGACCGATCCGGCGCAGCGGGCAACCGGAACCGGCGCGCCGCTGCAGATCCTCGCGGTCGGCGCAGTCTTGCCGCGTAAGGGCTATGACCTGCTCGTCGAAGCGCTGGCGCCTCTGAAGGATATCGATTGGCGGCTGACAATCGCCGGGGCGCTCGACCGGCATCCGCAGGCAGTCGAAGCGGTCCAGAGCGCCATCGAGAAACACAGACTGGAAGACCGGGTGACGCTCGCGGGCAAAGTCGTGCCGGCGACGCTCGAACGGTTTTACGAGAGCGCCGATCTGTTCGTGTCGGCATCCCTTTTCGAGGGCTATGGGATGGTGCTGGCGGAAGCCATGGCGCGCGGTTTGCCGATCGTGCTCGCAGCCGGAGGCGCGGCGGCCGACACGGCGGGCGAAGCAGCGGCGCTCCATGTCGAGGCGGGCAACGTGGCCGAACTCACGATCGCCCTGCAGCGCGCGTTGACCGACAAAAAGCTGCGCGACCGGCTGGCGGACGCGTCCTGGGAGGCGGGACGTACCCTTCCGACCTGGCATGAAACGGCGCGGCGCTTCGCGGCGGTAATCCTGGGGCTTCGACCGTGAACGAATTTTCCTCGGAATGGCTCGACCTTCGCGAGGCCGCCGATGTGCGCGCGCGAAACAGCGAAGTTGCCAGCACCGTTGCGGCGCGCTTTGCATTGAGAGAGACGCTGACGGTTCTCGATCTCGGCGCCGGAACAGGCGCGAACCTGCGGGCGACGGCGCCGCTTCTGCCCTCACGGCAGATGTGGACACTTGTCGACCGCGACGCCAATTTGCTTGGAGCGGCGCGCGCGAAGCTTGCACGCTGGGCCGACAGCTATCAAAGCGATGGTGAAGCGCTGGAACTCGAAAAAAGCGGTCGCAAAATTCGTGTGACGTTCAAATCGGCCGATCTGGCGCGGGAAACGCAGAACCTCATAAGCACGAGCGGAGCAGAGCTGGTCACGGCTTCGGCGTTTTTCGATCTGACGTCGGAGGACTACATCCGCGAATTCGCAAAAGCCGTGGTGGCGGCGTCGGCGGCATTCTATGCGACGCTGAATTATAACGGCCTGCAGAAATGGACGCCGCACCGGCCGGCCGACAATCAGATGACGGCGGCGTTTCAGCGCCATCAGATGCGGGACAAGGGTTTTGGGCCGGCGGCCGGTCCGCTCGCCGCGTCGCATCTTGTCGATCAGTTCCGCATCAACGGCTATCTGGCGTTCGAAGGTGACAGCCCGTGGCGGCTCGAACGCGCCGACCGCATGCTGATCGAGGAACTGGCTCGCGGCTTCGCGGTCGCGGTGACGGAGCAAGGCGGCGTCGATGAAAAAACCATCATCGCGTGGGTCAACGTTCAACGCAGCGCGGCGCTGGTCGGACACACCGATGTTTTCGCGGTGCCGTCGTAGCGACAGCAGAGTTCGTCAGGCCACGCGCTTCGGGATCATGCGTTCGACGACGCGATCCTTGCGCAGGAAGCGGTGATAGATGGCAGCTGCGATATGCAGCACGACGAATGCGATAATGAGGATCGCGCCGGTCTCGTGCCATTCGAAGATTTCCTTCGAGAGATCTTCGTTCTTGTCGACGAACGCCGGCAGACGAAAATTGAAAACGTCGAGATAATCGCCATACGAGATCGCAAGGAAACCGAGGATCGGCACCACGAGCAGCAAGGCGTAAAGCGCCCAGTGCACGAGATGGCTGACGCCCGTCAGCGCAGGCGGAACGGTCGGATCGGAGCGCGGCGCACCGCGTGTCAAACGATAGAGCAGCCGCCAGACGACGAGCGCCAACACGATCAAGCCGATGAGCTTATGCGAGCTATAGAGAAATCCCGTCAACGCATCCCAGACGCCTTTGACCGGTTGGCCCTTCTCATCGACCGACGGCATATCGTTGCCGCGATAGGACATGTAAAAGCCGAGCGGCAGCTGAATGAAGATAAGAAGCGCGAGCAACCAATGCAGGCCGCGCGCCGTCGGCGTGTATGTGGGGAGATCGTATTTCGGATCCTGCGCCATGGCCGTCAGCCTCGCCGCTGATGTCTCAGATCACAATCAAACAGCACGTCACCGCCGTCAAGAACATGGACCTTCGTTTCGGGCCGCGGGCCTCGCTCAAACTGGCGATCGGCGCCAGCGACAGCGTGTTTATGTCTTTGCAGTGCATTTCTCAGATGTCATCATATTTCAGCGTGTTATAAGGCGCGGAAGCGATGACGGCGGCCTGCTTCGCCCAACGCCAACGGTCCTTCCCCTATTCTCTCATAGCCTCTCGACATGAAAACGAAACCGCTCGGCCTCGTCGCAATCTACACGCGTTCGCTCGCCCTCCTCGCGTCCGAGAAATATCTTGCGATTGGCCTTGCGGCGGCCGGCATCGTCATTGCGGTCACTCAGCTGGCCGAGCCGATCCTATTCGGACGCGTGGTCGATGCGCTGAGCAAGGGTGAGAGCGCATTTACATATATCGGTCTTTGGGCGCTGTTAGGGCTCTTCGGAATCGTCGCGGGCGTCGTCGTCGGCATCAACGCCGACCGGCTTGCGCATCGGCAGAAGCTCGCGCATCTCGCGAGTATTTTCGAGAAGACCATCGCGCTGCCACAAAGCACGCACGCGACGCGCGGATCGGGGGCGACGATCCGGACGATCCTGGCGGGCATGAGCGCACTGTTCTGGCTCTGGCTCGGCGTCATGCGCGAGCAATTGAGCACCGTATTCGGCATCATCCTGCTGGTGCCGACGGCGTTCGCGATGGACGTCCGCATGGCGACAATTCTGGTAGCGCTGGCGGGAGCCTACACGCTGATGCATGTGTTCGTCGTCAAGCGGACCGCCGTCGGACAAGCGGCCGTCGAAGCGCATGAGACGGCGCTGTCGAGCCGCGTGGTCGATGTTCTGGGCAACGTGACCGTCGTGCAAAGCTATGGACGGCTTAAGACTGAGGCCGACTCGCTGCGTGGGCTCGCGGGCGATCTTCTGTCGGCGCAATATCCGGTGTTGACGTGGTGGGGCGTGCTGACCGTCATGCAGCGGTCGGCAGCGACGCTGACGATGGTCGTCATCTTCACGGCGGGCGCAATCCTGGTCGGTCGCGGCGAGTTGACGGTCGGGCAGATCGTCAGTTTCGTCGCATTCGCAACGCTGCTCATTTCGAAGCTCGATCAGCTTTCGGGTTTCGCGGTGCGGATCGACCAGCAGGCCCCGACGCTGACGGCGCTGTTCGAATTGATGGATGAAGCGAGCGCCGGCAGAGATGCTCCCGGCGCCAAGGCGCTTGTCACCGGCCACGGCGCCGTGACGTTCGACGACGTTACGTTCCGTTACGACGGCGGCACGCAAGGAATTTCCGATGTTTCATTCGTGGCGAAAGCCGGAGAGACCGTCGCCTTCGTGGGACCGACGGGCTCCGGCAAATCGACGACCATCGGGCTGCTGCAGCGGTTCCTGAAGCCGAAATCCGGGCGCATCCTGATCGACGGCCAGGACATCGCCGGAGTGACGCTCGGTTCGCTTCGAAGCACGATTGCGGTCGTGTTCCAGGATGCGGGCCTCTTCAACAGGTCGATCGGAGACAACATTCGGATCGGCAAGCCGGATGCCACCGATGCCGATGTCGAACGCGCTAGCCGGCTCGCAGAAGCTCACGACTTCATCATGCGCAAGCCGGGCGGCTATGACTTCATGATCGGCGAGCGCGGACTGGCGCTGTCGGGCGGCGAGCGGCAGCGGATCGCGATCGCGCGCGCGATCTTGAAGGACGCGCCGATCCTCATCCTGGATGAAGCGACGAGCGCGCTCGATTCCGAGACGGAGGCCAAGATCAAGCGGGCGCTCGATACGCTCCGTGCGGGGCGCACTACGTTCGTTATCGCGCACCGGTTGTCGACCGTAGCGGATGCCGATCAGATTTTCGTGCTCGACCAGGGCCGGATTGTGGAGCACGGGCAATTCATGGAACTCGCGGAAAGCGGCGGCCTGTTCTCACGCCTCGTCGCCGAGGGCGGCTTCACGGTGCCGAAGACTACGGAACACGCTCCCGATGCAGATGTCGACCGGAGCGGCTGACCACTTCTTGCGTTTGTGCCCCTCCCCGAGCCTCTCCCCTTGGGAGAGATGGCGCGAAGAGTGGTGAGGGAAAAGTTAGAGCTTGTGCGCCATGCGTGCGCGCTTGGTGTCGAGATAGCGCTTATTGAACCTATTCGGTTCGGCGACGAGCGGGACGCGCTCGCTGATGCGGATGCCGTGCGATTTCAGCGCCTGCTCTTTTGCCGGGTTGTTCGACAGGAGCTTGATCTCCTGCATGCCGAGATCGCGAAGCGCTCGCGCCGCCAAGCCATAGTCGCGGCTGTCAATCGGTGCGCCGACTTCGATGTTGGCTTCGATCGTGTCCAGCCCCCGATCCTGCAGCGCGTAGGCCTGGATCTTCTTGAACAGGCCGATGCCGCGGCCCTCGTGATAGGGAACGTAAACGATGGCGCCATAAGGCGCCTCGCTGACGATCTTGAGCGCGGCCTGAAGCTGCTGATGGCAGTCGCAGCGCAGCGAATGGAAGATGTCGCCCGTGACGCAGCCGGAATGAACGCGGACGATCGGAATGGGCGCCGCACCGTTGATCGCGTTTTCATCGCGATGAATCAGAACCAGAATCTGCTCTTCCGGACTTTCGCCCTGATAGGCATGCGCCTCGAGCATCAACTCCCTGCCCTGGAAATCGATGGGGAGAATGGTCTCGACGGACCAATCGGCTGGCAGTTTCACGGACGTCAATGCACCCGACTTCATCGTTAAATCGCTCCGGGATCTCGAAAAGGCATATGCCTCATTTGCGGTTGGAACGCAAAGTCTCCTGCCGCGATGGCCTCTCCGGTGTTCCCTAGGGAACAGCCGAAGGCAAAGAACTCCGCCGACACCCTAAGGTGGGCACAGCCGTTGGGAAGATTTAGGACGTCAGGATGACGCGGGCGAGGCCGTTCGACTGGAACCGGAATAAGTCCAGAAAAGGTTTCTCAGCCGCGCATCAGTCTTGCGAATTCGATTTTGGGACAGCGGTCCATCACGACGGTCAGCCCGGCTTCGCGGACCAGGGCGGCGGCTTCCTCGTTTATCACCCCGAGTTGCATCCAAATCACGCTTATCCCGAGGCGATCTTTTTCGGCGATCGCTTCGCGGACGACGGCAAGCGCCGCCTCGGGCGCGCGAAAGATATCGATCAGGTCGATCGGAGGCGGCACGTCGGCAAGCGATGCGTAGACGAATTGGTCGAGAATGGTTTTACCGGCAACGGTCTGATTAACCGGCCGCACGATGTATCCCCGGTCGAGCAAAAAGCGCATGACGCCATGGCTCGGACGCTCCGGCTTGGGTGATGCCCCGACCATGGCGATGGTTTTGACGCGCGTCAGGATTGCGCGGATCGTCGCGTCGTCCAGGCCGTCGCGCATCATTCGGAGTCCGTTGGCAGCGTGACCCTGCCGTCGGCAGCGAGCGGCATGAATGGATTGAAAGCGACCTCCCAGAGATGGCCGTCCGGATCGGCAAAATATCCGGAATAACCACCCCAGAATGTCTTCTGCCCAGGCTTCCGCAACTTCGCGCCCGCGTTCACCGCTTCACGTAGAACCTGCTCAACTTCAGCCTCTGAATTGACGTTATGGGCCAGAGAAATTCCAGAGAAACCCTCACCTCCAGAAAGAACCTCGGCATCCTCAGCCAGCGCGGCACGACCAAACAACGAGAGCACAACGCCCCCTGCATCAAAAAAAGTCACGGCGTCTTGGCTCGCAGGGGATGCCTTAAAGCCCAACGCTTCATAAAATTTCCGAGCCTTTCCGACGTCCGCCACGCCCAACGTGACGAACGAAATGCGAGCTTGCACTTCAGTGATCCTTCCACTCGGGATGGCGCTTCTCGATGAACGCGCAGATGCCTTCGCCCGCATCGGCCGTCATCATGTTTTTCACCATCACCTCGCTGGCGTAGGCGTAGGCTTCGTCGAGCGTCAGTTCAGCCTGGCGATAGAACGCCGCCTTGCCGATGGCGACCGTCGCCTTCGATTTCGCGGCGATGATGCGGGCCATGCCAAGCGCCTCGTCCATCACTTGATCCGGCGGCACAACGCGGTTGACGAGACCGAAGCTCAGCGCGTCAGTGGACGAAAGCGCTTCGCCGAGAAGAAGCATTTCCATCGCCCGCTTGCGGGGCACGTTGCGCGATAAGGCGACCATCGGCGTCGAGCAGAACAGCCCGATATTGACGCCCGGCGTCGCGAAGTCTGCTGTCTCGGCTGCTACAGCCAGGTCGCAGGTGGCGACGAGCTGGCATCCGGCTGCCGTGGCGCGACCTTCGACGGCGGCGATGACCGGCTTCGGACACGCAACGATCGCCTGCATCATCGCCGAGCAGGCCGTCATCGTTTCGCGAAAGAACGCCTCGCCGCCGTCATTATCGACACGATGGGCCGTCATTTCCTTCAGATCATGGCCCGACGAAAAGACTTTGCCGCGCGCTGCGAGAATGATTGCGGCGACAGTCGGATCGGCGCCCAAGCGTTCGATTGCGCCATGCAGATCGCGGATAACGGCTCGCGACAGAGCATTGCGCGCTTCTGGCCGGTTGAGTGTCAGCCGCGCGACGCCCGGGGCAGGTGTCTCGGTCAGGATCAGAGGCGCCGCCGGGGGCGAGAGGTCTTGCATACGATCCATGCTCTCCCGTGGGAACGACGCGCTTACTGTAGCGCCTTCTCGATTTCGGCGCGATGGGCTTTGACGATGTCGACGTTCTCCTTGAACTCAAGACGCGGCGTCGTCGCGATCGCCTCGTTCAACTCATCAAGCAGCTGCTTCTTGTCGGCGTCGGGGATCGTGTTGTCCTTCTGGACTTCCTCGCGCTCCTTCTTCAGCGCATCGACCGGATCGACGAAGTTGCCGGTGCCGGAATCGAGCCCGGCCATCACGATCGAGATGTTGGCGGCGACGTCGTCGAGCTCGGCGAAATTGCCGAACCCGTGCTTCTTGGCGATGGCTTCGAGTTCGGATTGAAGACCAGCGTCGGGCTTGTCGCCTGCTGCCTGGATCTTGCTGGCAATGGCGGCGAGATCGGCTTGAGCGGAAATGAAGTGCGTGACCTGCTCGTCGGTGAGCTTGATCTGCTTGACGTCGTCGGTCGATGTCGCGCCGGGGCCGCCCGTGTCGCTCTGCGCCGGCGGAGGACTGGCGGGCGCGGCGGCATCTTCGGCATGAGCCAGCGCGATGCCGGCGGCGAGACCGAGCCCTCCGATCAGCGCGCGGAGCGCAGCCTTGGTCAGAAAGACCGACATTCCATTCCTCCAAATCCCAGTTGCCGCGTTGCGCGGAATTATTGCGACAGACCTCTTACGCCCAGTCGGACGACAATGAGAAAGCTTCCCCTGCCCGGCCTTTAGATTTTCATGCCGGTGTGGCGCGGGAAGATCAGCGCATGTACCGCATGGCGTCTGCACCGCCAATGAACAACGCATGCCGACAATCCTCGTCCTCCATGCGGTAATTGGATACCGTTTGCGGTATTATTTTACCGCATTAGACTAAGCCATTTATATTGTTGCTTTTTCCTCGTTTTTTCAAAATCCACTTGCGCCCAGCCTGCGTTTTCGATTATGCACGCCGCTTCTCGGAAGGTCGCGCGGACTGCATCAGGACCAGCGCAGCCGTCCCCCAAGGAGCTCAATAGAATGTCTACCTATGTCGCCAAGCCGGCCTCGGTGGAGAAGAAGTGGGTGCTGATCGACGCCGAAGGGCTCGTCGTCGGCCGCCTCGCCGCTCTCATCGCGACGCGCCTCAAAGGCAAACACAAGCCGATCTACACGCCGCACGTCGATTGCGGTGACAACATCGTCGTCATCAACGCCGAGAAGGTTGTCTTCACCGGCGCCAAGCGTGAAGACAAAGTCTACTACAAGCACACCGGCTATCCGGGCGGCATCAAAGAGCGGACGCCGCGCCAGATCCTCGACAGCAAGCATCCCGAGCGGATCATCGAGAAGGCCGTCGAGCGCATGCTCGCGCGCGGGCCGCTTCATCGCCAGATCATGCGCAACCTTCGCGTCTATAAGGGGACTGCGCATCCGCATGAAGCACAGAACCCGGAAAAGCTCGATATCGCGAAGCTCAACCGTAAGAACGTGAGGGTCTGAGACCAATGGTAACCGAAACGAAGACCCTCGCAGATCTCGCTGCCGTCAAGGGCTCGGAGCCCGAGGCTGCGCCGGTGCGCACGCAGAAGCTCGACAAGCTCGGCCGCGCCTACGCGACCGGCAAGCGCAAGAACGCCGTCGCCCGCGTGTGGCTGAAGCCCGGCAAGGGCACCATCACGGTCAACGAGAAAGACTACAAGACCTACTTCGCGCGGCCTGTGCTGCAGATGCTTCTGCAGCAGCCGCTCGATCTCGCCAACCGCGCGACGCAGTATGACATTCGTATTTCGGTCGCGGGCGGCGGTCTTTCGGGACAGGCCGGCGCGGTGCGTCACGGCATCTCCAAGGCTCTCACCTATTATGAGCCGGAGTTGCGCGGCGTGCTGAAGAAGCAGGGCTTCCTGACGCGCGACAGCCGCGTCGTCGAGCGCAAGAAGTACGGCAAGGTGAAGGCCCGCAAGTCCTTCCAGTTCTCGAAGCGCTAAGCGGGGCGCAACAGTTCAGACCAAAGCACAGCCCGCCACCCGGCGGGCTGTTTGCTTTTCCGTGGCCGAAGGGTTGTCGCAGCGGCGCCCGGATGCCACATAGCCACTGTTTGGCCGGCAACGGCACTCGCCATATGACCGGGGGGTCGGAGAAAGAATGGACGCGGTATTAAACGGCATTCATGAGCTTTGGACCGTACTCATCACAGATATCGGCTACCTCGTCTCTCCACACTGGTGGCGAACGCATGCCGTGCCGCTGTTCAACATTCTGATGATCGACCTGACGCTCGCGGGAGACAACGCGATCGTCGTTGGCATGGCCGCGTCGCGGGTCGAGAAGTCGATGCGCACGAAGGTGATCTTCTGGGGCATTCTCGGCGCCGTCATCCTGCGGATCATTTTTTCCGGCGTCGCGCAGCAGATGCTGCAGGTGATCGGCCTGACGCTCGCGGGCGGCATCTTGCTCTTGTTCGTGTGCTGGAAGATGTACAAGCAGATCGTCGAGGCGGATACGCATTCGATCGACCACGTGGAAAAGAATCTCGCCTCCTCCGAGCCGCATCCCAACCCAGTCAGCTTCTGGGGAGCGTTGTGGACGATCATCCTCGCCGACCTGTCGATGTCGCTCGACAACGTGCTGGCGGTCGCGGGTGCGGCGGGTGAATCGACGCTTGTCCTGATCATCGGCCTCGCCATCGCCATCGTGCTGATGGCCGTCGCGTCGACCTACATCGCGAAGCTGCTGGCCCGTTATCCATGGATTGCATGGATCGGCCTGCTCATCATCCTGTATGTTGCGCTCGATATGATCTATCGCGACAGCCACCGGATCGCGTGCGCGAACTACGGCATAGGCTGTTCGGAGACGATCTGGGAAGGCATCAAGCATCGGCTCGGGATGTGGTTCAGATGACGACCGCGACAAAGACAAAGCTCGCTCGAGTATTCATCGACGGAGAGGCCGGCACCACCGGTCTCGAAATCCGCGAGCGGCTGGCCGGCGTCGCCAGCATCGACGTCAAGAGCATCGAGCCCGCAAAGCGGAAAGATCGCGAGGCGCGGGCCGAGATGTTGCGCAACGTCGATCTCGTCGTTCTGTGCCTGCCGGACGATGCGGCGCGGGAGACGGTGGCGCTGGCGGATGAACTCGGTGCGCAGGCGCCGAAGATTGTCGACGCTTCGACGGCGCATCGGATTGCCGACGGCTGGGTCTATGGCTTCGCGGAAATGACGCGCGAGCATGCCGATGCCATCCGCACGGCAACGCGGGTCGCCAATCCGGGATGCTATCCGACGGGAGCGATCGCGTTACTGCGGCCGCTTGTCGATGCCGGCATCATCGAGCCCGACTATCCGATCACCGTCAACGCCGTTTCCGGCTACTCAGGTGGCGGGCGGACGATGATCGAAGCCTATGAAGCCGGAACCGCACCTGCGTTCGAGCTTTACGGGCTCGGTCTCGAGCACAAGCACGTCCCCGAGCTGCAAAAGTATTCCGGCCTGACGCGGCGGCCGATCTTGGTGCCGAGTGTCGGAAACTTCCGGCAGGGCATGCTGGTCTCGGTGCCACTGCATCTCGATACGCTGCCCTCCAAGCCGTGCCTGCGCGATATCGAACTGGTGCTCGATGAGCATTATCGCGGCAGCGACATGGTCAGCGTCATCGCCGAGCCTTCGGCGCGCATGAGCCGGCTAGAGGCGGAAGCTTTGAACGGCACGGATAAGCTCGAACTCTATGTCTTCGGCAAAGCGGCGCTGAACCAGGCGGTGCTGGTGGCTCGCCTCGACAATCTCGGCAAGGGCGCGGCGGGCGCTGCCGTCCAGAACATCAAGCTGATGCTCGGCCTCGGCTAGCATAATAGTCGCGCGGGACAACGCCTGCGCGGCGCGTCGCGTGCAGATGCACGACCGCGAGAATAAAAACCAGCGCGCCGATCGCCTGATGCGAGAGTGCCACGTCGAGGCGCACGTGCAACAGCAGCGTCGCGATACCAAGTGCGATCTGCAGAACGACAGCAGCGCCGAGCCACTGGGCCGTCAAACGGATGCGGTCGTCGACCGGCGCCCGGCTCGTCAGCCAGATCTCGAGAAAAGCCAATGCGGCGACGAAATAGGCCATCATCCGATGATTGAACTGGGCCGCGGCATGGCTTTCGAAGAAGCTGAAGTAAGCGGGTTTGATCCAGTAGTCGCTCGGTACGAACTGGCCATTCATCGACGGCCATGTGTTGTAGATGTATCCAGCTCGGAGGCCGGCAACGAATGCGCCGAGCATGACCTGGACGAGTATGGCAGCGATGATGAAGGCCGCCATGCGCCGGATCAGCGGGGTTGCGACTTCTCCTGTGACGCGCGGCTGACCCGGCCATTCTTCAAGCGCTGCCCAGACCAGCAAGCCGAGGATCATGAACGCGGTCGTCAGATGGAGCGCAAGGCGATACTGACTGACCTCGGTGCGTTCGCTCAGGCCCGAACTCACCATGTACCAGCCGATGGCGCCTTGAAGCGCGCCTAGCGCCAAAATGCCCAGAAACTTTTTGCCGGTGCCGCGTTTCAGTTTACCCGTCCACCAGAAATACAAGAACGGAAGCGCGAAGACGAAGCCGATGGCGCGGCCGAGCAGGCGGTGGCTCCACTCCCAATAATAGATGAACTTGAAGTCCGATAGGGACATGCCCTCGTTCATCGCGGCGTATTGCGGGATCTTCTTGTATTTCTCGAATGCCGACATCCAATCGGCTTCATTGAGCGGCGGGATGGCGCCGAGCAGCGGCTGCCATTCCGTGATCGAGAGACCGCTTTCGGTGAGCCGCGTCGCGCCGCCGACAACGACCATCGCAAGGACGAGCGCCGCTACGATCCAGAGCCACAAGGAGACGGAGCGGCGTCCGGCGCCTCGATCGTCTGCCGCAGTTGCGTTTGGATTATCGGAAAGTTGCATCGCGCTCATCGCCGGGGCATATCCTCGGGCCGTTCCATGGCGGGTGTGATACTCCTTCACCGGGGGCGAGCAATGCGCCCATGCGGCGCGGGGCGCGATATTCCGGCAAAACCTGGCGAAATCCTTAAGCGAATGACGCAACGCAAAAGAAAGCTTATCGGCACCATCGCGCTTCTTATTCTCGTTGGCGTCTACTCTGTTCTGGCGGTCGCTGTCGCCGTCGTGCTGCAGGTTCGCAACGTCAGCAAGGTGGCGGAGCTTGCGTATTATGTGGTCGCTGGATTGCTTTGGACCTTGCCGGCGGCGTGGCTGATCAGCTGGATGCAGCGTCCTGATCGCTGAACACCCGGAAAGCCTTTACGAACGCAGCGCCACGGCCTCTCTTGGCCTGGTCGCCTGTGCAATCCTCTGTGCCATCGGCGACAGAACGGGCTGCGGGCGACGACAATGATAAACCGCGATGTCGGCGACTTCGAAGCCCAGGAAATTGCCGAGGCCTTTTGCGCCCACGTGCTCGGGCGTGTCGCTGTCATTAACGACTGTAATCCCGGCGTCGAAGCGACCTTCGATAAATTCAAATAACTCCCGCGCCTCGTCGTGGCCTGCCGCGACTATGATGTGTTCGTAGACTTCATCCAAGGCGTCAAGCGTGACGTTCAGAAGATCGGGGTCGAGCTTCGCGCCGCCGTTCGCCATCGCCCGGCCGCTGGCGATCGCGTGAACGCGAGTGCCGGGAAGACGCTGGATGATGCCGTCGAAGCGGGCGCTGCCGTTGAGAAGATCGTTCCAACCGGGACTTGCGCTCAGCCCGACAGCGCGGGCGAAACCCTTCCCGCTCGGACTCCAATCGATCAGGATCGCCTGCGCGCCGCTGCCGGCGAGCGCCTTGGCCAATTCGATTGCCTCTTGGAACGGGGCGCTTGTGTCTGCCTCGCAGGTGATGAGCGTGCGAAAGCCGCCGGCCGATTGCGGATGCGTTTTCAGACATTCGGCGATCGTCTCTATTCCGACGATCCCAACGGGCGCGGTGGCGGGTTCTGCGGCTGAATGATCTATCGTGATCTCGGAGGTTTCGCGCGAGACCGAGGCCTCCGTCTCCGTCATTTCGCGAACGAGAGGATCATCCGGTTCCTCAGTCAACAACGGCTCAGCACGGCGGTTCGAAAGCGCGGCGCTCTCGGCCGCATTGGCCGACGGAAGGCTGCGGAGCGCCGTCATCATCACGATCCATGCGATGCCGAACAACAGCGCAGCGATTGTCGCCAGCGTCGTCATCTCGACGGTTTTCGGGAACGCGGGGCTGCGGGCAGGCTCGGCCTTCGACAGTATCCGAACGTCGGCGGGTTGCGTCTGCGCTGCCCCGGCGTCGGCAGGTGCCGAAAGAATCTTGCCATAGGATGCTGCGAGGGTATTGGCGATCTTGGCTGATAGCTCGGGGTTCAGCGAAGTGACGCCTATGGCGATGGCGCGGCCGCCGTCCATCGCGCGAACGTCGAGACTATTGCGCAAGCCGGTTATGACGTGAGCTGTCTCGTTACCGCTATGGAAGTGTCTCCCTACCCCTACTAGTCGAAGCATTGCATCGAGAGCATCGACAGGGCCCAGCGCACTATTGAATTCGCGCTCCTTGGCGAGGCCCAAATCAGCAGCCACCGAGGCCAAGAGATTTGATGACTGAAGAGTGCCGATATCTTTTGCGGTTGCGGCCGGATCGACGGTCGCCGGGGCCGCTTTCGAGACGACGGCGATCCTTACCTCGCTCTCGTAGCGCGGCGCGATCATCGAGAGAGATGCGTACGTCGCAATGCCAATCAGAGCACTGAAGAGAGCAAGCTGGCGGGCGGCTTTTTTCAGCGCATCGGCCACCGCTGGCGTTTGATTGGCCTCAGGCGCGACAGGCGCATGCGACAGCATTCGTGAAAACTCGACTAACGGGATGATAGCCGAGTAAGCATCCGGCGAAGTTAGCAGACGCTTAATTCAAGCTTATAAATTGCAGACAATCGCTCTATCGCGGGATTTTCGCGTCGAGCAGAAGGCAGAATGGAAACAGGCGCGCCCTCAAGTTGCCGATGCGCTTTTCAGATTTCTCGGCTCTCGTCTCGGGAAAAATTCCCGAAACTGCGATTTCGAACGTCATTAGCGGGATGAAAACGTCGATGCCCAACGTCCGCTTTCGGCGTTAGGCAACACATCAGCGTGAAATTGCGTCCATAGCGCGCTATTATTAAGAGATTGACGCAATTCCCCAAGCCGCGACGCCGGTTCGCGATAGTCGATCATCTCCAAAAGGCGCACGCGATTGAAGTTCGCGGCATAGCAACGGAAGTACGGCGTCATGGAGTGGCACGCTCCCACATTCGAATTTCGTTTACGAATGACCGATGCAGGTTCCCTGCCAAGGAAACGGTTTTAGATTACCTTTTTTTCCCGGCTTTGCTTGACGCGCTCTCCCGGGTGAGCGAAAGAAAGTTACAATGTTACAGAAGCCAGCATCGTTCCGCGCATGCCATTGAGACGCCGACTTCTCGCGCTCGTCGCGCTCGTTCTGGCGCTCTGCCTCGTCGGTGGAGGCGTGCTGACTTACCTGTACGGCTTGCGCAAGATCAATCTCGAAATGTCATCGGCAATCGAAGTCGCGAGCACCGCCGTCAGCGATGCTCTGTCCGATTTCGGGTCAAATGCGCCGGAAGACTCGCAGGTTCAAAGGATCATTTCGTCGTTCGATGGGGACCGTCATATCGTCGCCCGTCTTATCGCTCCGGACGGAACGGTCGTCAGCGCGTCACGTCTCGAAAAGCCGAAGGATCCGCCGCCGAACTGGCTTTATAGTTTGCTTTCGGGCGAACCGCGCTCGCGCAATTTCGGTCTGCCGCCCGGTTCCAAAAAACCCGGCACTATCGAAATCAGCGCCGATCCGCATAACGAGGTGGGCGAAGTCTGGGAAGACCTGCAGCTGAAATTTTTAATCGTCGCGAGTTTTTGCGTCGTCGTTCTGGGCCTGATCTACGCGACACTCGGGCGGGCGCTGAGGCCGCTTGAGCAGTTATCGTCGGCGCTCGAGCGCGTCGGCGAAGGCGATTATACGGCGCACGTATCGGAAACCGGTCCTGAAGATCTGAAATTGATTTATCAGGCGTTCAACCGGATGGCCGATCGGCTCCGTTCGGCCGAACAGCAAAATCAGCGGCTCAACGAGCAGCTTCTGACCGTTCAAGAGGAAGAGCGATCCGAGATCGCGCGCGATCTGCATGACGAGATCGGGCCCTTCCTGTTTGCAACCGACGTCGATGCACAAGCCATTCCGCTTCTGGTATCGCGCAATGCTTCGAACGATATCCTCGATCGCGGCAAGGCCATACGACAATCGGTGCAGCACATGCAGATTCACCTGCGCGCGATTCTGAGCCGACTGAGGCCGGCGCTGCTGATCGATCAGGGATTGTCGATCGCGGTCGAACAGCTCGTCGCATTCTGGAAGGCGCGGCGGCCGAACATCACATTCACGACCGATATCGAAGACACGCGATTTTCGCCCAGCATCGAAGAGGTCGTGTTCCGGATTTTGCAGGAAGGCACGAGCAATGCCGTGCGCCACGGCGAACCACGCGCGATCGGGCTCACGGTACGTCAAACCGCCGACGGCAAGCTCAAAGTTCTCGTATCCGATGACGGTTCGGGAATTGCGGTGAAGGGTTCCCGCGGCTTCGGGCTCGCCGGCATGCGCGAGCGCGTTACATCTCTTGATGGCCAAGTCCGGATCGCCGATCGCGAAGAAGGCAAAGGCGTCATCCTGATTGTCGAAATTCCACTGCCCCCGACACGAAACAAGAAAAACAACCACCAGTCGTTGACCACGAGCGCAGCATGAAAATTTTAATAGTTGACGATCACGGCGTCGTTCGCGAAGGGCTTCGAAAGCTGTTCGTCGCGCATTTCGAAGCAGAGGTTCTCGAAACGGCGGGGATTGACGATGCCCTCGCGATCTATGGCCAGGAACGCCCCGACGTGGTGGTGCTCGATCTCAACCTTGAAGGCGCCGGCGGGCTTGAAGTTCTGCGGCGCATTCTCGGCTTCGACAGCAACGCGCGGGTCGTCGTATTCAGCATGCATCATGAGCCGATCTACGCCGTTCGCGCCCTTCGAGGCGGCGCCCGTGGCTACGTCAGCAAGAGCGCGCCGGTCGAGGAATTGATCGCGGCCATTCGCAAAGTGCGCACCGGCGAACAGTATATCGACAGAGATTTGGCGTCGCGTATCGCCGTCAGTCAGATCTCGTCGGATGATCCGCTGCAATCGCTTTCGATCCGCGAGGTCGAGATCCTGCGCATGCTCGGTCAGGGCAAGAGCATGACGGCGATCTCGGAAAGCCTTGGGATCGCCTATAAGACCGTCGCCAACATCTGCACGCAGATGAAAGTCAAGCTCGGCGTCGACCGCACCGCCGATCTGATCCGGCTTGCGATTGAGACGCTAAAGGCCTGATCTGGCTTCCGGCGAAACAAGAAAGGCGCCGGCTTACACCGGCGCCCTCACGAATATTCAGTCTGCGGCGGCCTTACTTCTTATCGTCGTCATCGTCGTGCTTGGTGCCGGCCGTCGCTTTGATGTTGTCGAGCCCAGCCTTGAAGATGCTGGAAATGACGTCACGGGCTTCCTTGTCCGTTTTGCCGTCGGCGGGATCGAAAACAGCCGACCAGGCAAAGTTGATTTCATCCTCGTCGTCATCGTCGGGCGTCAAGGCAAATTGCGCCTGATAATTTTTGACAGGCAGCGGGCTTTCGAGGATCTCGTAACGGTAGAAGTTCGGCTTCACGTCGAGCAGTTTTTCCTTGATCTTGCCGCCGTCCTTCAGCGTCAGCACGCGGACCTTGGCGTCGCCCTCGGTGCTTTCCTCGCAGCTTGCGATCGCGGGATGCCAATCCTTGATCGCGCACCAGCCGCCGAACTTCTCCCAAAGCCGCGTGCGCTCTTCATCCATCTTCTTCGGATCGACCTTGAGTTCGAGCTTCTTGCCGACGGCGATGCTCGCTGCATCGGCCATCGTTGCAGCTCCAAACAGCCCGGCGACGGCTCCGGCGATCGCAAGGCCTTGTGCGAATTTCATTGCGCTTCACTCCCATTGCTTTTTTGTCAGCTTCCACGCTCTTACGAAAAAAGCGATCGGAGCCAACTTCACAACCGCGTTACTTTATTACAATGGGAAAAATGGACCAGGATTCTTGGTCCCAACGCTTGGTGAACAAGCCTAGGGATCAGGCGGCCGCGGTCCTCAGATGAGCCCGGGTATCGAAAAACAGCGCCTGACTGACGATCGCCATGACCGTGTCGCGCTGGAACGGCTTCGAAATCAGGAATGTTGGCTCGGGGCGTTCGCCGGTGAGAACTTTTTCCGGATAGGCGGTGATGAAAATAATCGGCACTTCGCCCTCGGCGACGATCTCCTTGGCCGCCTCAAGACCGCTGCTGCCGTCCGCTAGCTTGACGTCGGCGAGAATGAGCCCCGGCTTCCTGCGTTTCACGGCGGCAAGCGCCTCGTTCTTGGTGGTCGCGATTTCCTGAACGGTATGGCCGAGGCTGGTGACGATGGTTTCGAGATCCATCGCGATCAGCAATTCGTCCTCTATGATAAGGACATTGGTCGCGACCTGGTGGGCGATTTCCTGACCCGCGACCTCCAATAATTTTTCGACGTCAGACTCGCCGATTTCAAGGATCTCCGCCGTTTCGGCGGAGGTGAAGCCTTCTACCGCGACGAGCAGGAAGGCCTGGCGCGGCAGCGAGCTGATCGAATTGATTCGATGCTGAGCGACGACGAGCGGATTTGCCACCTCATCGCCGCCGTCGGAATCGAGCCGGACAGAGTTCCAGACTTTCAGGAACAGGTGATAGAGCGCCGTTCTCGGCGCCATGTTGGTCGGGAAATCGGACGGTGTCGAAACCAGACCCTCAAGCAAGGTTGCGACGTAGGCATCGCCGGTCTGCTGCGCGCCCGTCAACGTCCGTGCGAACCGCCGCAGGTACGGCAAGTGCACGCGTATTGTTTGCGCCATCGACATTTTTTCGAACCTCCCAAGCCCACCGGACAAGCAATCCGATCCCCGGGCCGCCAGCAGCCGCGCCGCAAAAACGCGAGAGTGGCCAATCTGCACCATTACGTATAACGCAAATGGCAGGCAGTTGGTTCCCTTCCGGAACGAATTCTTTTGAGAAGCGTTTGATGATCGGCCCCATTACACGATGCTCCAAAAGTTTGTCTCAATCGGGGCCGTGCAAGGCTCCAGAGGGCCACCGGGGTTCAAAAATGCAACACCGACTTGAAACACCAGACGACTGCAGACGGTCGGAGGGCGACCTGCTCGAACAGGAGCGCGACGTCTCCGACCCCGACGTCCCCCGGCCTGCCGTTCCGAAGCTGCCGGGATTTGCGGCGCAGCTTATCGGCCAGCGCATGCGGGCGATGTATGAAACGTTCGCTCAAGAGCCGGTCCCAGACGACCTTCTAGAACTCGTGCGCAAGCTCGAGGCTAAGGAGGAACCCAAGTGACGGAGGGCAAGAGTTTCGGGGACGCTTTGATCGAAACGATCCCAAATCTCCGAGCCTTCGCCCACTCACTCAGCGGAGATTCCCAACTCTCGAACGATCTCGTTCAGGAGACGTTGCTGAAAGCCTGGGCTCATAAGGATTCGTTTGTACCGGATTCAAACCTCAAGGCTTGGCTGTTCACTATCCTTCGGAACACTTATTTCACGCATTACCGCCGGTCCCAGCGCGAGGATCTCGACGAAGACCACGCTGCGATGAACGCCAGTGTTCCGCCGCCGCAGCTTGCGCAGCTCGAGTTCGAGGACATGCAAAGAGCGCTGATGCGGCTAACGCCGGATCATCGCGAAGCGCTGCTGCTCATTACGGCGGAAGGGTTTTCCTATGAAGACGCGGCGCGGGTTTGCGGCTGTGCCGTCGGCACGATGAAGAGCCGGGTTAACCGCGCCCGCAGCCGGTTGCTCGAAGAAATGACCGGTGAAGTGACCGAGGCTTCGCCGGGGAACGATCAGGGCAGTGTCAAAAGCTCATCGGGGAGCTGATTTTCAGTTTCGAAGGCCCTGCTTTGGCCACCTTGTTCGTCCTCGCTACAGCGCGAAATCTTCAATGCAGGGCCAAGCGGGCCTTGACTTTACGGGCGGTCTAATTGGGCTAGCCATGAGTTCCGCACGCGAGGGAACCAAGTGCCGAGTTCGTGCGTTGAGCGGGGTTAAAGTGGATTTGCGGGGAGTTTCTTATGTCGGAGCAGATGGTCGCGGTCGGATCCGAGCGATACCCTTCGGGTCCGGGCGGCGTTCTTGTCGAAATGCTCCAGACGCTCCAGGCGGTGAAGGCAGGCGATTTCAGCGTTCGGATGCGTGGCGACTGGGACGGCCTCGCAGGCAAGATCGCCGACACGGTAAATGACATCGTTGCGACGAACCAGCGGATGGCCGATCAGCTGCAGCGGATCGGCCAGGTCGTCGGTAAGGACGGTCTGACGAACCAGCGTGTCACGCTGGGTCTCGCCCTTGGTGCCTGGGGCGAGATGGAGCAATCGGTCAATTCGCTGATCGATGATCTGCTGCAGCCGACCCGCGAAGTGACGCGGACGATCGAGGCCGTCGCACAAGGCAACCTCCTGCAGCCGATGCGGCTCGATGTCGATGGCCGGCCGCTCAAGGGCGAATTCCTTCGCTCGGCGACGATCGTCAATACGATGATCAAACAGCTTTCGGTTTTCACCTCGGAAGTGACGCGCGTGGCGCGCGAAGTGGGTGCGGAAGGCAAGCTCGGCGGTCAGGCGCAAATTCGCGAGGTCACCGGCGTTTGGAAAGACCTGACCGAGAGCGTCAACTCGATGGCGTCGAACCTGACGGCGCAGGTGCGAAACATCGCTGAAGTGACGATCGCCGTCGCCAATGGCGACTTGTCGAAGAAGATCACGGTCGACGTACGCGGCGAAATTCTGCAGCTCAAGGAAGCCATCAATACCATGGTGGAGCAGCTGCGCTCGTTCGCCGCCGAAGTGACGCGCGTGGCTCGTGAAGTCGGCACCGAAGGGCGTCTCGGCGGCCAGGCCGTGGTGCCGGGCGTCGGCGGGACGTGGAAGGACTTGACCGACAACGTCAACCTGCTGGCGGCAAACCTCACCACACAGGTGCGAAACATCGCCGAAGTCACGACGGCGGTTGCCCGCGGCGACCTTTCCCGCAAGATCACGGTCGACGTCAAAGGCGAAATTCTCGACCTCAAGACGACCATCAACACGATGGTCGATCAGCTCAACGCCTTTGCAGGCGAAGTGACGCGCGTCGCCCGCGAGGTCGGCACCGAGGGCAAACTCGGTGGTCAGGCGGCGGTGCCGGGTGTCGCCGGTACCTGGAAGGACCTCACCGACAACGTCAACTCGATGGCGTCGAACCTCACCGCTCAGGTGCGCAACATCGCCGAAGTCACGACCGCTGTGGCGAGCGGAGACCTGTCGAAGAAAATTACCGTCAACGTCTCGGGCGAAATCCTGCAGCTGAAAGAGACCATCAACACGATGGTCGATCAGCTCAATGCTTTCGCCGGCGAAGTGACGCGCGTCGCCCGCGAAGTCGGCACCGAAGGCAAGCTCGGCGGCCAGGCGCAAGTGTCGGGTGTCGCCGGTACCTGGAAGGATTTGACTGACAACGTCAACTCGATGGCGACCAACCTGACGACGCAGGTTCGCAACATCGCCGAGGTGTCCGGCGCGATCGCGCGCGGCGACCTTTCGAAAAAGATCGACGTCGACGTCAAAGGCGAAATTCTCGACCTCAAGACGACCATCAACACCATGGTCGATCAGCTCAATGCTTTTGCCGGCGAGGTGACGCGCGTCGCGCGCGAGGTCGGCACCGAGGGCAAGCTCGGCGGACAGGCGGCGGTGCCCGGGGTTGCCGGAACCTGGAAGGACTTGACCGACAACGTCAACTCGATGGCGTCGAACCTTACCGCCCAGGTGCGCAATATCGCCGAAGTCACGACCGCTGTGGCCAGCGGAGACCTGTCGCGCAAGATCACGGTCGATGTGAAGGGCGAGATTCTTGAACTCAAGAACACGATCAACACGATGGTCGATCAGCTCAACGCCTTCGCGTCCGAAGTGACGCGCGTCGCGCGCGAGGTCGGCACCGAGGGCAAGCTGGGCGGTCAGGCCGCCGTGCCGGGCGTCGCCGGTACGTGGAAGGACTTGACGGACAACGTCAACTTCATGGCGGGCAACTTGACTGCGCAGGTGCGCAACATCGCCGAAGTTGCAACGGCCATCGCCAGCGGTGACTTGTCGAAGAAGATCACTGTCGACGTGCGTGGCGAAATTCTGCTGCTGAAAGAAACGCTGAACACGATGGTCGAGCAGCTGCGTTCGTTCGCGGCCGAAGTGACGCGTGTTGCGCGCGAAGTCGGCACCGAAGGGCGCCTCGGTGGTCAAGCCGTGGTGCCGGGCGTCGGCGGGACGTGGAAGGACTTGACGGACAACGTCAACCTGCTGGCGGCCAACCTCACCACCCAGGTTCGAAACATCGCCGAAGTCACGACCGCGGTTGCCCGCGGCGACCTTTCACGAAAGATCACCGTCGACGTCAAAGGCGAAATTCTCGACCTCAAGACGACCATCAACACCATGGTCGATCAGCTCAACGCCTTCGCATCCGAAGTGACGCGCGTCGCACGCGAGGTCGGCACCGAGGGGAGGCTTGGCGGTCAGGCGGCGGTGCCAGGCGTCGCCGGTACGTGGAAGGATCTCACCGATACCGTCAACGTCATGGCGGCAAACCTGACCGAGCAGGTTCGCGGCATCGTCAAAGTCGTCACGGCCGTCGCCAACGGCGATCTCAAGCCGAAGCTGACGGTGAAGTCGAAAGGCGAAGTCGCGGCACTCGCCGAAACCATCAACGACATGACCGAAACGCTGGCGCTGTTCGCCGACCAGGTGACGACGGTGGCGCGCGAAGTCGGCGTGGAAGGCCGACTCGGCGGGCAAGCCAACGTGCCGGGCACCGCCGGCACGTGGAAAGACTTGACCGGCAACGTCAACCTGTTGGCTGCGAACCTCACGACACAGGTGCGCGCCATCGCGGAAGTGACGACGGCCGTCGCCCGTGGCGACCTCTCGCGCACTATTCAGGTCGAAGCCCGCGGCGAAGTCGCCGAACTCAAAGACTACATCAATACCATGATCGGCAACTTGCGCCTGACGACGCAGCTCAATACCGAACAGGACTGGCTGAAGACCAACCTGGCGCGGTTCACCAGCATGCTGCAGGGCCAGCGCGATGTGATAACGGTGTCGAAGAAGCTGCTGTCCGAACTCGTGCCTCTAATCGATGCGCACCAAGGTGTCATCTATCAGTACGACGCGCTGAGCGGCGAGCTGAAGCTTCTCGCAAGCTATGCCGATGACACGCGCGTCCCCCATCCGACCCGACTGCCATTGGGCTCCGGACTCATCGGGCAGTGTGCCTCGGAGAAGAAGCGCCGCGTTCTCACCGATATTCCGGAACCCGCTGGTCACATCGACGCCGTGGTATTCTCCGCGCCTCCACGCAGCGTGATCGTGCATCCGATCACGTTCGAAGATCATCTCAAAGCCGTGATTTCGCTAAGCTCGCTGCAGAACTTCGAACCGGCGCAGCTGACGTTCCTCGAACAGCTGTCGGTCAGCATCGGCGTCGTGCTCAACAGTATCGAAGCGACGATGCAGACCGAAAGCCTGCTGATGCAGTCGCAACAGCTCGCGGCCGAACTTCAGGATCAGCAGAAGGCGATGCAGAAGACCAACGAAGAGTTGGCACAAAAAGCCCAGCAGCTCGCCGAACGCAACGTCGAGGTCGAACGCAAGAACGAAGAAATCGATCAGGCACGGCGAGCCGTCGAGGAAAAGGCCACCGAGCTTGCGCTGACGTCGCGTTACAAATCCGAGTTCCTCGCGAACATGTCGCACGAGCTGCGGACGCCGCTCAACAGCATTCTTATTCTCGGCCAGCAGCTGAGCGATAATCCGGACAAGAACCTCACTGAAAAGCAGGTCGAATTCGCACGCACGATTCACGGCGCGGGGACGGACCTTCTGACGCTCATCAGCGATATTCTCGATCTTTCGAAGATCGAGTCCGGCACGGTTTCGGTCGACGCCGAGGAAGTGGCGTTCGGCAGCCTGATCGAGGCGGTTGCGCGTCCGTTCCGTCACGAAGCGGAGCGGCGCGGCCTCGATTTCCAAGTGACGTTCGACGCCGATCTCGGCAAGACGATCTTCACCGACTCAAAGCGTCTACAGCAGGTGCTGAAAAACCTGTTGTCGAACGCCTTCAAGTTCACGCGCGAGGGTCACGTCGGCCTGACGGTCAAGCCCGCGCGCGGTAAGTGGACTTCCGACCATCCGATCCTATCGGATGCGCCGACAGTTGTAGCGTTCGAGGTGCAGGATTCCGGTATCGGCATTCCGGCGGACAAGCAGAAGCTCATCTTCGAGGCCTTCCAGCAGGCAGACGCGAGCACGAGCCGCAAGTATGGCGGCACGGGCCTCGGCCTCGCCATCAGCCGTGAGCTTGCGCATCTTCTCGGTGGCGAAATTCAACTGACCAGCGAACCGGGCGTCGGCAGTGCTTTCACACTGTACTTGCCTTTGCGGTACGCGACGGCTGCCAACGACGCACGTCTGAGACCGGACTCCGCCGCGGCGCCCACCCCTGCCCTGCCCCACTCGGGTTTGTTGCCGCCTGCGATCGAAGACGATCGCGACGAGATCATCGCTGGAGACCAAGTGCTGCTGATCGTCGAGGACGATGCGAACTTTGCGCGCATTCTTCTCAACGCGGCGCACGAGACGGGCTTCAAGGGTATCGTGTGTCAGCGCGGCGTCGATGCGATGGTTCTGGCGACCGACTACAATCCGACCGCGATCTCTCTCGATATTCATTTACCGGACGTACTCGGCTGGTCGGTGCTCAGCCAATTGAAACACAATCCGCTCACTCGCCACATTCCGGTTCAGGTCGTCACGCTGGACGATGATCGTCACCATGGCTTGGCGCGAGGTGCCTTCTCATTCCTGACGAAGCCGCTGCAGGCGGAGGAACTCAATAGCGCCCTGCGGAAGATCGGCGCTTTCTCTGCTTCGGCGCGCAAGCGGCTTCTGATCGTCGAGGATGATCCCGTTGAACGCTTCAGCATCGCGGCGCTTCTCGAAGAGGGTGACGTCGAAATTCTTACAGCCGAAAACGGGAAATCGGCGATCGACATTCTCCAGCGCGAGAACATCGACTGCGTGGTGCTCGACCTCAAGCTTCCCGACATGTCGGGCTTCGAGATCCTAGAGCATATGAGCCGCCAGGACACGATGCGTGACATCCCTGTCATCGTGTTCACGGGCCGGGAGCTGTCGAACGACGAGAACCTGCAGATCCGGCAATATGCGCGGACCGTCGTCGTCAAGGGCGTCGAATCGCCGGAGCGCCTGCTGGACGAGACTGCGCTGTTCCTCCATCGCGTTGTCGCGGATCTGCCGGCGGCGAAACAGGAGCTGCTTTCGCGTCTGCACGACACCGACGATTACCTGGTCGGGCGCAAGGTGCTTCTCGTTGATGACGATGCACGAAACATTTTTGCATTGAGCAGCCTTCTCGAACGCCGCGGCATGGACGTGCTGACCGCTACGACGGGCCTCGAGGCCATAGAAACGCTGAACGGCAGTGACGTCTCGATTGTTTTGATGGACATCATGATGCCGGATATGGACGGCTATCAGACCATACATAAAATCAGGGCCAGCGAAAAAAACCAGCGCTTGCCGATCATCGCTCTAACCGCCAAGGCGATGAAGGGCGACCGGGAGAAATGCCTCGAAGCCGGCGCATCGGATTACTTGGCAAAGCCGGTCGATACCGAGCAACTTCTCTCCGCGCTGCGGATGTGGCTGCATCGTTGACGAGGAAAAGCATGCCTGCGCAAGACGCTGCGATCGAGCCTGTCAATATACTCCTGGTCGACGACCAGCCGGGGAAGCTGCTGACGTATGAAGCCATCCTGGATGGCCTCGACGCGACGCTGATCAAGGCGACAACGGCGGAAGAAGCGCTGACGGCTTTGCTCAAGAACGACATTGCCGTCATCCTGATGGATGTGTGCATGCCCGATCTCGACGGCTTCGAACTGGCATCCATGATCCGCGACCATCCGCGACACGAGAAGACCGCAGTGATCTTCATCTCCGCCGTCCGGCTTGAGACGGACGATCTTCTGAAGGGCTACCGGACCGGCGCGGTCGATTATGTCTCGGTGCCAGTCGTTCCGGAAATTCTCAAAGCCAAAGTGCAGATCTTCGTCGAGCTTTACCGGAAAAGCCGACAGCTCGATGCGCTGAACGCGGAGCTTGAAGAGCGCGTCAAGCAACGCGCCGAGCAACTCGAAGCCTCGCACGCCGCGCTACAGGAAAGCGCTGAGCGACTTCGCCTTGCCAGCGAGGCAGCCAAGCTCGCGACGTTCGAATACGATCCAAAGACGCAGATGCTGCAATGGTCCGCGAACATCTCGGACGTCCTTCATTGCAACGTCCCTGAGCGACAGAACTTTGAAGATTTCATGGAACTCGTCCATGTCGAAGACCGCGAGATGGTCAAGGAGTATGTCCGAACCGCCAACTATGCCGAAAGCACGGCCGAACTCGAATTTCGCGTCACGAGCGCGCGCGGCATTTCATGGATCCTGGCACGCGGCAGGGCGCTTCATGGCGTGGGGAACGATGCGGAGGCCGATGCCCCGCGCGTGCTCGGCACGATCCTCGACATCACCGAGCGCAAATCCGCAGAAAGTCATCAGCAGCTGCTGATGGCCGAACTCGATCACAGGGTCAAAAACATCCTGGCGAACGTGGCGGCGATCGCGCGGCTTTCAAGTACCAACGCGACTTCGGTGGCGTCGTTTGCGTCGGCTCTCGACGGTCGCATTCACGCGATGTCCTCCGCGCACGATTTGTTGCGGCAGAGCAGCTGGACGGGCGTGGACCTGCACGAACTCGTCGAAGGTGCGCTCGCGCCTTTCCGATCACGCGGAAACAACGACATTACTATCGACGGCGACCGCATCCGGCTAACTTCGAAGTTCGGACAATCGATGGCGCTGGTGCTGCATGAACTCGTCACCAATGCCGTGAAGCATGGCGCGCTTTCGGCTGCCGGAGGCAAGGTCAACGTCGCCTGGTCACGGATCGCGACGCCGGACGGCGACAAGATTGCGTTTTCATGGCAGGAGCGCAGTGGACCTCGTTGCCGCAAGCCGTCGCGCAACGGCTTCGGTCTGGCGGTGATCCGCAGCGCCGCGTCCGAATGCGGCGGCGCCGCGGAAATGGTGTTCGCGCCAGAGGGCTTTCAATTCGATTTTCAGGGCGAGCTGTCGTCGCGGACGCAGATGGTAGGCACCCGCCACATTGCGATCGTCCCGAAGGCGAGGCCTCCGTCGCCCGCAGCGAACGTTCCTGCTGCACCCGGCTGTCATATCCTGCTTGTCGAGGACGAAGCCCTGATCGCGATGCAGCTGAAGCTCGATCTGGAAAGCGAAGGTCATACCGTCGTCGGACCTTTCGCCCAGCTGGCGGACGGGCTACGTGCCGCGGCCGAGGCCAATTTCGACATCGCGCTGATCGACATCAACCTCGGCGCCGATAACAGTGCGCCGATCGCCGAAATTCTCGATCGCCGCATGATCCCTTTTGCATTTACCACAGGTTACAACGATCTCGTTTTCCTGCCTCCGCGGCTAAGAGATTATCCGCACCTGACAAAGCCCTACAATCCCGCGGACGTTAAAGACCTCATCAAGATGCTCGCCTATCGTGCAGGTGAGCGCGCAGGCAATGCATCCGATCAAGTTGCGTAGCCGGAGCCTCAGCGTCGTAAGCCGGCCATTTCGCCCATTTCGTGCGAATTCTGCCGGCTTCGGTGCGTCATTGTGCAGTGCGCGCAACCGATGCCGGATTTCTGAGTTTCCTCTTTTCGTAATGCCAGTCCCGCGGGGGAGTTGCTGATGGCCAATACCTATCGCTCGTCACTCGATGTCGCGGCAATCGGCAACGGCCGGGTCGCTGCCCTTATCGACAAAGGCGCGCGCATCGTCTGGTGGTGCTTTCCGCGTCTCGACGGCGATCCAATTTTTTGCCGGCTGCTCGCGGGCGACGAAGAGAAAGGGTTTTGCGACGTCGTGCTCGAAGGTCAGGTGTCCGCAACATCGAGCTACATTCGCAATACCTGCATTCTAGAGACGATCCTGACATCGAGCAGCGGCGCGGCGGTGAAAATCACCGATTTCGCGCCGAGATTCTGGCGTTTCGACCGCTCGTTCCATCCGACGCAGCTCTTCCGCCGCATCGAGCCGCTTCAGGGCTTGCCGCGGATTTCCGTGCGGGTCCGGCCAACGCACAGCTACGGGCAAGTGGCGCAAAGCACGTCGCATGGCTCGAACCATGTTCGCTACCAGTGCGGTTCGACCGCCGTGCGTGTCACGACGGACATTCCCATTTCCTACATCGTGCATGAAACGCCATTCGCACTGATGCACCCGGCGACCCTGGTGATCGGTTCGGATGAGCCCATCGACAGTTCTATGGATTCTTTGTCCCGCGAATTTCTCGAACGGACCCGCGACTTCTGGGTGGGATGGACGCGCGGGCTCGCCGTCAGCTACGAGTGGCAGCCGGAGATCATCCGGGCGGCGATCTCGCTCAAGCTTTGCACCTTCGAGGAGACTGGCGCGATCACGGCCGCTCTGACGACTTCGATCCCCGAGGCTCCGAACACGCCCCGCACCTGGGATTACCGGTTCTGCTGGCTGCGCGACGCATATTTCGTCATTCGCGCGCTGAACCGGTTGGGCGCGACACAATCGATGGAGCATTATCTCGAATACATCACGACCATCGTCGGCGACGGCAAAAGTCCGCTGAAGCCGGTTTACGGCATTGTACACAACGACACCTCGGTCGAGCAGATCGCTCCTAACCTGAAAGGGTTTCAGGGTATGGGGCCGGTCCGTCTCGGCAACCTCGCCTCGGATCAATTGCAGCACGACGCGTATGGTAGCGTCATTCTCGGCGCGACGCAGATGTTCATCGACCAGCGTTTGCCGCGGATGGGCGACGTCAGTCTGTTCCGGGAACTAGAGGCGCTCGGCGAGCAGGCCCGCCGTCTTTACCTCGAACCCGACGCCGGCATTTGGGAATATCGCGGCCGGACACGCATCCACACGCATTCGGCGACGATGTGCTGGGTGGCTTGTGACCGGCTGGCGCGGATCGCACACATCGTCGGCTTACCCGAGCGCGTCCACTACTGGAATGAAGCCGCCGAGAAAATTCGTGCTGAAATTCTTGCTCGTGCGTGGAGCGACAAGCGCGGGGCGTTCACGGGAGCGTTCGACAACCAGGAACTCGACGCCAGTGTATTGCTGCTGGCCGATCTCGGTTTCCTACCTGCCGACGATCCGCGCTTCGTCAAAACGACCGCCACGATCGGCCGCGAGCTGATGCGCAATGGGTTGATGCTGCGCTATGCAGCCGAGGATGATTTCGGCTTGCCGGAATCGGCGTTCCTGGCCTGCCAGTTCTGGTATATCGACGCGTTGACGTCGGTCGGGCGGGCGGATGAAGCGCGCGAGCTTTTCTGCGAGCTTCTGAACCATCGCAATTCGTTCGGCATGCTCAGCGAAGACCTGCATCCTTCGACCGGCGAACTCTGGGGAAATCTGCCACAAACCTATTCGATGGCGGGTTTGATCAATTCGGGCATGACCCTGTCGCGGAAGTGGGAGGACGCCTGGACCGGCTCGGCCGCGGCGCACCACGATATCAAAGGCAACAACGGACAAAGCCCGGCCGAGCGACGCTCGCTGTTACGGGAAGTGACAGGCGGCGCGGCGCGCGGACCCTTCGACGTCAGCGGATAGACGGGGCGCGACCGCGCGTGCGGCGCGTGGTTGCCTGCTTCAAGACTGCAACCAGGCGGCATTGGACGCCATCCTCGTTGAATTCCCTTTCGACCTGCGCCGTCGGAAATCCGCTGTCGATGAGCGTCGTTCCAAGGCCGCGCCGCTCGGGCGCCGTAACTGCCGGGCCTCCCCGCTCGCTCCACAGAAGCTCGAAGCGATTGTCGTCGTTATCGAGGCGCACCAGTGTCCAGGTGACGCTGACCGCACCGCGATCGTTCGACCATGCTCCATACTTGATTGCGTTCGTTCCAAGCTCGTGAAGCGTCAATGCGAGTGCGCTTGCGACGTCTCCCGGCACGATTGTGTCGGGTCCGCGCATCGCGAAGCGTGTCGAACCGGGCGGCACGAGAGGCTTCAAAGTTTCGGCGATCAATTCGCTCAACGACGCACCGATGAAGCTGCGGGTTGCGACCAAGTCCATGGCGTTGCCCATCGCCGAGAGACGGCCCGCGAGCACCTGAGCAAACTTGTCAACATCGCGTGTATATCGTGCCGACTGGCTGATGAGCCCGGCGATGACCGCAAACGTGTTCTTCAGTCGATGGCGCAGTTCGCCGTTCAACTGCTCAAGTTGCATCTCCCCGAGCGCGCTATCCTGCAGCAGAGCTTCGCTGCGCGAGCGCTCGTTGATCAGGCCTTCGACTTTCCGATTGAGCAGATGGACCACGGCGACAATCAGCAGCGAAAAGAACGTGAAGCTCGCGAGCGCAACGATCGTGTCGGTGCTTAACGGCAACCAGCCGGGTCCCGGAAAGAAGAAGTACCAGCTGAAGAGCAACGACGCGGCCGCCACTAACAACCCAGGCCCTGTGCCGGCGATCAGCGACGTCAGCAGCACAGCCACGAAGAAGGTCAGGAACGGGGTACCGTTTTCGAGCCATCGCGACAGCGCCAAGCGCGTCGACGCCGCCAACGCAAAAATTGCCACGGCAATAGGATAAGCATACTGCGGCTTGCGTCGCAGTCGCGGAAAAGCGCGTTCGATCAAATTGTCGACGACCTGAACCATTCGCCGCACGAACGGCCCGCGCCTCCATTTTGCATTCCAAGCGGAGGCGCTGCAGAAAGGCCTCGTGCCCCTAGTTCATCACGTGTTTCGTTAGCACATCTTGGCCTGTCAGGCGAGCCCTGAAGCCGTCCGATGCCGCGCTCGTGCGCGACAAATCATAGCTCTCAAAAGGTTTTTTTTGCCAAATTGTGGTGGCGCGCCGAAACGGCAGCGCGGGGCAGGGAACTCCATGCAATGTCGTGAGTTTTTCTCTCTGTGGTCATACGCACGGGGGGCTGGCGTTTACCAATAAAACGCGTCAGCGGAAGGAGGTCTCTTGACCAGACTTGTGATGGTCTCGAACCGGGTCATCGATTTCAACGCCGCGCAACAGGCAGGTGGGGTCGGTGTCGCGATTTACAACACCCTCGAACGGCATAGCGGTTTCTGGTTTGGCTGGGACGGGCGCAGCGACGAGACGGGTTCGCCCGAACCCAAAAGCGTGACCGTCGGCGGTCACACGACGGTAACGGAAGCTCTGACGGAAGCGGATTACAACGAATATTATCTCGGCTATTCCAATTCGGTTCTCTGGCCCGTCTTTCACAACCGGCTCGATCTCGCTCAATTCGAAGCCGGCTACTACGCGCGCTACGTCGAGGTAAACGCCAGGTTCGCACGGCATCTTGCGCCCCTCATTCAACCCGACGACGTCATCTGGGTGCACGATTATCATCTGGTGCCGATGGCGATGGAGCTTCGCAAGCTCGGGATCGACAATCCGATCGGGTTCTTCCTGCACATTCCCGTAGGACCGGCTCAGGCGCTGCTTGCAATTCCGGAAAACCAGCAGATCGCGCGCGCGCTCGGCGCCTACGATCTGATCGGGTTGCAGACCCAATCAGACGTCCGCAATCTCATCGATTTTCTGCAGCAGAGCGTTTATGGGCGGCTCCTGCCGTCGGGCCGGATCCGCGTCTTCGATTCCGAGCTTGAGATCGGTTGTTTTCCTGTCGGCATCGATCCCAACGATTTTGCCTTCGGCCCGGGTGAAGAAGAAGCGCTGGCTGCCAACGATCAAAGCGAAATCAATCGGATCATCGGCATCGACCGGCTGGATTACACCAAGGGCCTGCCGCAGAAATTCAAAGCCTACGGGAAATTTTTGGAAGAATTTCCCGAATATCGCAGGCGCATCGTGCTTTCCCAATTCGCGCCGCCGACGCGCGAGAGCGTTGAAGCCTATGCGGACATCAAGGCCGAGCTTGAATCCCTCGCTGGATCAATCAACGGCCGATACGGCGAACTCGACTGGGTGCCGATCAACTACATTCACCGCACGATTCCGCGCGGCGAGTTGCGCGATATCTATCGCACCTCGCGGATCGGACTGGTGACGCCGTTGCTCGATGGCATGAACCTCGTCGCAAAGGAATATATCGCGTCGCAAGATCCGAAAGACCCGGGCGTGCTGATCCTTTCAAAATTTGCGGGTTCGGCGGAGCAGCTGAGCGACACGCTCCTCGTCAATCCATATGATTTGAACGATATCGCGCAATGCCTTAAGCTTGCGCTCGACATGCCGCTCTCCGAGCGACGCTCGCGCTACGATGCCCTGATAAAAATCGTCCGCAAGCACGATGCCGATGCTTGGGGCCGCAGCTATTTTGCAGCGCTCGTCAAAGCGGGGCACCGTCGAGCCGGGCGGTCGTCGAAGCCATTGCCAGAAATGGGAAGGGCACTTGAACGATTACGTGATGCACCTAAAAAAAACACCACTGAACGCTCGCCGAGGGCAAACGTGGGGACATGATGACTGTTACCGCCGAGAAAATGAATTCAGCGCCGCCCGAAATTGCGAGAAGCCCCAATATTCTCTGCCTCGATATCGGTGGCACGCTTATCAAGGCTGCGACGGTGAATGAGGCTGGGTCGCTTGTTTCCGACTTCATAACAACACAGACACCGAAGCCATCGACGCCCGAGGTTATCAGCGACCTCATCGAGGCTGTGGTGAAAACGCTTCCGGCATTCGGGCGCGTTTCGGTCGGCTTCCCTGGCGTCGTGAGCCGGCATCATATCAAGACCGCTCCCAATCTCGGCACTCAGCATTGGAGCCAATTCGATCTCGAAAAAGATTTGAGCCGCCGTCTGAAAGCGCCTGTGCGCGTATTGAACGATGCGGTCGTTTACGGACTCGGAGTGGCGAAGGGGCCAGGACGCGAATGCGTGCTGACCTTCGGCACCGGCATGGGCTGCGCTCTCTTCATCAACGGATCGGCTTTCTTCGGGCTGGAGCTCGGGCAGCACAACGCAGTCGATGACTGCAATTACGACGGCTATATCGGGCAGGCTGCTTATCTCGAGCTAGGGCTCGAGGCCTGGAACGAGCGGGCCAAGAAGGTGTTGCGATCGGTGCAGGATCTGACGAATGTCGATCGCCTCTATATCGGTGGCGGCAATTCGCGGCGTTTGACGTTCGATCTGCCGCCCTGGGCGAGCGTGGTACCGCCCTCGGCCGGAATCTCCGGAGGCGCGAGACTTTGGCGGCCCGACATGGATCAGTGGTTTCGGCGGACGAGCGAGCTGATGGGAACCACCGCGGAGAAACGATGAACGTTCTCACCATTGGCGGCGCAATGGTTGATACGATCGTCACGATCGCGAGCGACAAGATCGAACAGATCAAGATGCGCAACGCCGAAAGCTCGTTCCTGCTTCTCGAAGAAGGTCAGAAGACGGAAGCCGAGCAGATTGCATCGAGCGGCGGCGGCGGCGCATTGAATTCAGCTGTCGCCGCGTCGCGACTCGGGCACGCAACATCGATCATTGCAAAGGTCGGCCGCGACGACAAAGCGGATGCTGTCCGATTGCTGCTGAACACGGAAGGAGTCGATGTTGCCTGGCTCGCGGTCGATGAAACGGAGCCTACCGGGGCGTCGGTGATCATTTCTTCGCATGATAGGAACGCCGCGGTGTTCACGTATCGCGGAGCGAACACGCGGCTGAAATCTGACGACTTGCCGCCCGAAGCGTTTTCCGGACGGCATCTCGTCTATATCGCCAACCTCAGCAACGAGTCTGCGGACTGTTATCCACTCGCTGTCGCGCGCGCGAAGGCGGCGGGCGCGCGGCTTGCCGTCAATCCGGGCATTCGGCAACTGACGGCGCGCTTCGACGATTTCTGGCGGAGTCTCGAGAGCATCGACATTCTCTGCGTCAACCGCGTCGAAGCGCAAACGCTGATGCCGCGGCTTTTGCAATCTTTCGGAGATGGCGGCGCGACCTTGAGCGGGCCCAAGGATGAGACGCTGCCGCCTCTCGCCAGGCGGGGGCTGCGCAGCGGTGGCTATGAAATGACGCTTATCAAGTTTCTCGGTGGGCTGGTCGCGCTCGGCGTCGACACCGCGGTTCTGACGGACGGCGCAAACGGCGCCTTCATCGCCAGAGGCAACGATCTGTATTACCGCGCGGCGCAGCACGTCGTCGCAGCAGCAACGACAGGCGCCGGCGACGCGTTCTCGACCACATTCGCCTGTTATCTTGCAGATACGGACGATGCGCCTCGCGCACTGGCGGCAGCATCGATCAACGCGGCCAATGTGGTGCAGCATATCGATACGCAGACGGGACTGTTGTCCCGCGCGGCTTTAGAACGAGAGTTGATGCGCGAAAACGAGGCGGCGTTTCTCAGCTTCTCGATCTAGGAAGGACTTCGCAATGGCGTATTCGCGGGCGGACGTACGAAAGACAGAAGCCAACATTTCTCCGCCGGCAGCGGCGGCCGGGTCGCGTAGTTCCGTCGAACGGCTGGTTCTCTCGGGTAAGCCCGTTGCGCTTTTTCTGGATATCGATGGAACGTTACTCGATGTCGCGCTGACGCCATCGACGGTCCGCGTGCCGTCGGTGCTGCCCGGGGTATTGCACGCATTGACCGCGCGCTTGTCAGGTTCTCTTGCGGTGATTACGGGACGACCGCTTGCCGAAGCCGACGAACTGCTTGCGCCTTTCCAATTTGCCGGCGCGGGCGTTCACGGCGGACAAATGCGTTTCTCGGCCGATGGCAAGATCGAAACGCTCACGCCGAGATTTGGTCCGCAACTGCGCGCCGATATCGAGCAGATCGTGCACGATCTGCCGGGCGTCGTGTTCGAAGACAAAGGCAGCGGCATCGCGCTTCATTACCGGCTGGCGCCTGAGCAGCAGAACGCTCTGATGATGAACATCGAGGCACTGCTTCCGAAATTTCCCAATCAGTTTCGCGTCTGCGGTGGCCGGAAAGTTGTCGAAATTCTACCGTTGGGATTTTCAAAAGGGCGCGCGCTGCGTCAGCTCGCAGCATTGCCGCAATTTGCCGGCCGGACGCCGGTGATGGTCGGTGACGATATTTCCGACCTCGATGCGTTCCAAGCCGCCGAGGAACTGCGCGGGTTTGGTCTCAAAGTCGCCGGCGAGAATTTTTCGGCGGACGAGGCCAGCTTTCAGGGGCCTGCGGACGTGCTCGGCTGGCTCCGGCGGCTTGCCGGAACCAGCGTGTAGCCACGCAGATGCGTGAGCAATTCAACTCGCTTCCGCGAGGGGGCGCTTCGTTTCGAGAAATTTGGCGAATTGCAACTTGAACAAGCGGCTGTAAGCGCCGCCCGCGGCAATCAGCTGTTCATGCGTGCCGCTCTCGATGACGCGGCCGGCCTCGATCACATGGATCAAGTCGGCATGCAGGATCGTCGAAAGACGATGGGCGATGACGAGTGTCGTCTTGCCTTCGGTCAGTCGGCGCAGCTCGCGCTGGATGATGTCTTCCGTTTCGCTGTCGAGGGCCGACGTCGGCTCGTCCAAAAGGATGATCGGCGCATTCTTCAGGAATGCGCGCGCCAGAGCGATGCGTTGACGCTGGCCGCCGGAAACCTGGGCGCCAAGCTCGCCGACCTGCGTCTCGTAACGGCGCGGAAGCGTCATGATGAATTCGTGTGCGCTCGCGGCCTTGGCGGCTGCGATACACATATCTTCGGATGCATCTTCCTGACCGGCGCGGATGTTGTCGATGATCGAGCCTTCGAAAAGGAAGGCATCCTGTCCGACGACGGAGATATTCCGGCGCAAGGATTTCAGTGAGACGTCGGCGATGGTTTGACCGTCGATGGCAATGGTTCCGTGATCGGGCTCCCGCAAGCGCTGGAGAAGTGCGAAAATAGTCGTCTTGCCGCCGCCGGAGTGGCCGACGAGAGCCGTCACCTTGCCCGGCGGAATTTCAAACGACATGCCTTCGATGACGGGTTTGTTTTTAATGTATCTGAAGGAAACGTCGCGAAGCAAGATACCGCCGCCGTGGACGTTCAGTTCGGGCTTTCCCGGCGGCTCATCTTCACGGGCGGGCGTATCGAGAAGCTCGTACATCATGCGAACACCGACCGAGGCGGTGGCGAGCTGAAGCTGTACGCGCGAGATGCGGCGTCCGGGATCGGCGCACATCAACAGCGCGGTAATGAAGGCGAAGAACTGTCCCGGGCTTTCACCATGATACAGGTTCCGCCAACCGGCATAGAAAATGACGGCGGCGACGGCGCAGCCCCCGATTGCCTCCATGAGCGGGTTCACGCCGGCCTGAATCTTCAGCATCTTATTGGACAAACGCTGCACCGCCTCGATCGCGCTAAACATCCGCGTCTGCAAGGCGTTCTCAAGCTGGAACGATTTAACGACCTGCACTCCCTGGCTGGTCTCGCGCGTGATACGGATGATGCCGCTCAGCGAATGCACTTCGCTTTTCGTCGCCTTCTTGATGCGCGCAACCATCTTGCGCGACGACAAAGCCGCGATCGGACCGCCGATGAGCGCGATGGCCGACAGGATCGGATCGAGCACGATCATCGTTCCGATCAGCCCGATGATCGTGAACAGGTCGCGGCCGAGGTTCAACGACACGAGATTGAGCATGTCCCGCACGGCATTCGCGTTATAGGACATGCGGGTGACGAGTTCGCTGGAGCTATAGGTCTGAAAGAAAGAAACATCGACCTTCAGCATGTGCTCGAAGATGCGCTTCTGCGTCTGCGCGACGAGACGGTTGCCGATATTGCCGATGATCACTTCCGAAAAATAGGCGGCAAATCCCTTGGCGACGAAAATAGCGATGATGAGAAACGTAATTCCGATGAGCGCCGCGCGATTTTGGTGAACGAAAATCGTATCGATCACATTCTTCAGGATGTACGCGCTCAGCGACGTGGTGCCCGCGACGAGCAACATGAAGAAAATGGCGAGCGCGTATTGAGGCGCGTAGCTCTTGCCGTTTTCGCGGAAAAGCCGCTTCAATAGATCGATTGTCGTGGTGGACGACGGCGTTTCCATCCGCTTTTTTTCCCCGCTTCGCGCGATCTGGCGGCTGTGCCTAGCCCCCGACGCTAAATACGTTGATTTGCGCCAACGCTAAAGTCAACGAACGCATTGTTTTGCGTGACAAAGCGGACGGAACTATGCCCGTTCGGCGTATATCTCGCCGGTCGGTGGCGCTTTGGGAAAAAGGCCGAATTCCGAGCCGATGGCCGCGGCGCCGCCCTGGCGCTCGGCCGTGCCGTGGGGCTGCGGATGTGGTGCTGGCGAGGCGGTCGACGCCACGCCGGAATTTCGGGCGCGCCACATATGCGCGACCTTCTCATGCCGGAACGAGGCTTGGATCCAAGAATATTTCAAACCTTTGAGCCCGCCGGTGAAGTGGCGGCGGACCACGTAGTATTTGAAGAGATTCATCGGCCGCTCAACCACAAGACGCGCCAGAAGCTTGGTCTGCGACGAACAGCGGGCATGCTTGGCGTAGAGCGCCATGCGCTCGGCGAGCTTTTGCTTCAGATCGTCATAAGATCGAAACGAATAGTGGTAGGCTGGTGCTTGCAAAGAGCCTATGGGAAAATTTCCCGTGACGACCGTATCGTGCACGCAGGAGTCACGAAATCGTACGGCGCGCTTATCGTACAATCGGACGTAGCGATGATCGCGGGCCCACAGTCGAGGCTGGTCCGCGCCTGGATAGACCAATTCCAGCGGCATGCAATATCCGACCTCGGCAGGACCGTCTCCGGCAAAGAGCGCGATGATCTCGTCCCGGAGTGCGGGCGTGACGACCTCGTCGGCGTCGAGATTCAAAACCCAGGAATTGCGGCATTGGTCTTCGGCGAAGCGCTTTTGCTGACCAAAGCCAAGCCAAGCCTGCGTGACGACGCGGCATCCCTCCGAAGCGGCGACGCGGACGGTGTCGTCCGTACTTTCGCTGTCGACCACCACGACCTCGTCGACCCAAGGCCTGACGGAACGGATCGTTCGGGCAATTCGATCGGCTTCATTCTTTGCAATGATGAAACACGATAGGGGCAATGCCGTCATTAAAAATGCCAACCCTTTGAAATCAGGTTCGGTGTAACGATACCTGACTGACCATTCTGGACGTTGCGGACTGTGCCTCGATTCGCTCCGTCACCGACACATGACATTTTGCTGTGTGCCGCACGCCGCCAGCACCTGCTTCATGATGCAGGAATGGAGCCTCGCGGTTAACTCTCGGGCACGACTTGTCCACTCGTTTTCCCCAAGCGATTCGCTGCCGACGCCCCGCAGCGGGCTTTGTAGTGAACGCTGTGCCCAAACAGACGCGCCCGGAGCGCGAGTTGCCCAAATTCATCTCACGCCAGCAGAATCGGTCGCATTGTGGCCCGCTTCGGCTTGTCTCAACCCTGTGAAGCCGTCACAGGAGCAAGTCATAAGTGCTCATCCGCGCGCAAAGGCGGAACGACAAACACAGATTGATGGATTGATGCATTGGTTCGCGTAACCCAACTCGATATTCAGGACATTTTGCTCGTCGCACCCAGCCGGTACCCCGACACAAGAGGCTATTTTACCGAGCTTTACAGCGCCAAGGCCTTAGAGGAGGCAGGCATTCGAGACGTGTTCGTCCAGGACAATCTGTCGTTGTCGACGAAGGTCGGCACCGTTCGAGGGCTTCATTTTCAGGCCCCACCTCATTCGCAGGCCAAACTTGTGCGGGTCAGCCGCGGCCGTGTCCTTGACGTTGCTCTGGACCTGCGGACTTCGTCGCCGAGCTACGGGCGGCACGTAGCGGTAGAACTCTCGGCCGATAACGGCCATCAAGTCTACATTCCGAGCGGGTTCGCGCACGGCTTCTGCACGCTGGAACCGGATACGGAGGTTGTCTACAAAGTATCGGACTATTACGCTCCCAGCGCCGAAGGGGGAATTTTGTGGTCGGACCCGGACTTGGACATTCGATGGCCCGTTCGGCGCGAGAATGCGACCGTATCCGATAAGGACGCCGTACTTCCATTGCTGAAGGATCTCGCGTCGGTTTTTTAGTTATTGTTGAGTTGTGTTTCAGGAGAACCGATGAGGGTCATCGTAACAGGCGGCGCAGGCTTTATCGGTTCCGCTCTCGTCAGATATCTCGTGGGGGAGCGCGGCTGGGATGTCTTGAACGTCGACAAGCTGACGTATGCCGCCAACCTCCAATCGCTGACATCGGTTCGCGACCGGACAAACTATCGTTTCGTGCAGGCCGATATTTGCGACGCTGCCGCCATCAATCGGATATTCGCTGACTTTCGACCAGATGGGATCATGCATCTGGCGGCAGAGAGCCACGTCGATCGATCGATCTCATCGTCGGCCGAATTCATCACGACCAACATACTCGGGACCCACGTTCTCCTGGAAGCCGCGCGCAAGTATTGGGGCGAGCTTGCGCCCGGACAACGAGAGGCGTTCCGATTTCTGCATGTCTCCACCGATGAAGTCTACGGCAGCCTCGACGACGGCGCCTTCTTCACCGAAAGTACGGCATACGATCCGAGATCGCCCTATTCGGCCAGCAAGGCCTCGTCCGATCATCTCGTCAGCGCCTGGCGCGAGACCTATGGCCTCCCGACGCTCATCACAAACTGCTCCAACAATTACGGGCCCTATCATTTTCCCGAAAAGCTCATTCCGCTCATCATTCTCAACGCGCTCGAAAAGAAGCCGCTGCCGGTTTATGGCGACGGCGGAAATGTCCGGGACTGGCTGTACGTCGAAGACCACGTGAAGGCATTGACGGCCGTTTTGGAACGCGGCCGAGTGGGCGAAACCTATAATGTCGGCGGCCGGGCACCGACGCGGAATTTGAGCGTCGTCGAATGCATTTGCGATCTCGTCGACGCCCATTCGCCCAGCGAAGAGCCGCGGCGCAAGCTCATCACGTTCGTGCCCGACAGGCCCGGTCATGACCGGCGATATGCGATCGATCCGACCAAGATCGAAACCGAACTCGGCTGGCGCGCCCAGCAGACATTCGACACCGGAATCGCAGCGACGGTGAAATGGTATTTCGATAACGCGTGGTGGTGGAAGCCCCTGCGGGACAACGTCTATTCGGGAGCGCGGCTCGGATTGCTCGAGAACCCGGCGCCCGCGCCTCGTTCGCTCGTGGAGAACCCGGTTTGACGTCCGGCAGTCAATTCGTCCTCGTTATCGGCAGAAATGGCCAGGTCAGCCGTTCGCTTGACGAAGTGCTGACGGCCGCCGGTCATGCCGTGACGGTCATCGGCCGGCCGGAGATTGATCTTTGCGATCAGCCAAAGCTCGCTCGCGCAATCATCGCTGCCCGGCCGAGCATCGTCATCAACGCGGCTGCTTATACTGCCGTCGACCGCGCCGAGGACGAACCGGAGATCGCAGCCGCCGTCAACGCGGCTGGCGCAGAGACGGTCGCCAGGGCTGCAGCCGAGGCCGGCGCTGCGATCATCCATTTTTCGACCGATTACGTTTTCGACGGCGAGAAACATTTCCCTTACGTTGAAACCGACCCCGTAAGCCCGACAGGCGCTTACGGGCGCAGCAAGCTCGACGGCGAGAAGCTGGTCGCCGCCGCAAACCCCAAGCACATCATTCTGCGCACCGCTTGGCTTTTCAGTCCGTTCGGCTCGAACTTCGCGAAAACGATGCTGCGGCTCAATCAGGAGCGGCCGGAAATCCGCGTCGTCGATGATCAACGCGGCAATCCCACTTATGCACCCGACCTTGCCGACGGCGTTCGCCGCATCATAGATCGGCTGAGCGCTTCACCTTCGCTGCCGGGGGGCTTCGGCGTTTTCCACGCCGTCAACGCCGGCGAAACGTCATGGTGTGGTTTCGCGCAAGCCATTGTCGACGGCGCAGGCCGGCGGGGGGCGCCGCATGCGGCCGTGCGGCCGATCACGACGAGAGATTATCCGACCAAAGCGCGGCGGCCTGCATATTCCGTGCTCTCGACCGACAAGCTGGCGCAGATCTATGGCGTCCGGCTCAGGCCTTGGCGGGAGGCGCTATCGGATGGCCTCGATCGGCTGGTGGGGCCTCCGCTCAACAGTGAAGTATCGCAACGTTTGCAAAAGGATCTCGGGCAATCGGCATGAGCGCGCTCAAAGGTATCATTCTCGCCGGCGGCAGCGGGACGCGTCTTTATCCGCTGACGTTCGCGATTTCGAAGCAGCTGCTGCCGATCTACGACAAGCCGATGATCTATTATCCGCTGTCGACGCTGATGCTCGCGGGCATCCGCGACATCCTGATCATCACGACGCCGCACGATCAGCCGCTGTTCAAAAATCTTCTGGGAACGGGAGAGCAATTCGGCATCCGGCTGAGCTATGCGGTGCAGCCGAAGCCCGAAGGTCTTGCGCAGGCATTCATCATCGGGCGGGATTTTATCGGCGATGACCGCTGCGCGCTTGTGCTCGGCGATAACATCTTCTACGGGCACGGCCTCGTCGACATGCTGCACAGCGCGGCTTCGCGGGAAAATGGCGCGACGATCTTCGCCTACGAAGTGGCGGATCCGGAGCGCTATGGGGTGGTGACGTTCGACGCGTCCGGCAAAGCACTCTCAATTGTCGAGAAACCGACGGCTCCGAAGTCGCGATGGGCAGTCACCGGTATCTATTTCTACGATCACAGGGTGGTCGAATTGGCGTCCAAGGTGACGCCGTCGGCGCGGGGCGAATTGGAGATCACGACCTTAAACGAGATGTATCTTTCTCTCGGCGCGATGCATGTCGAAAAGATGGGCCGCGGCTTTGCGTGGCTCGATACCGGCACATTCGAGAGCCTGATCGACGCCGGCGACTACATCGCAACGATCGAGCGGCGGCAGGGGCTCAAGATTGCGTGTCCGGAAGAAATTGCGTTCCGCATGGGCTTCGCGTCGGCTTCGCAGCTCAAGGCATCGATCAAACGGCTGGGAAAAAGTCCGTACGCCGATTACATCCGGCGCATCATCGACAGCGACTGACGGTGCTCACGATCGTAGAGCGGGAATGAACGTCCCAGAGCCGGAAGATGCGTAAAAAGAAAATGCCAGCAGCGAGACTGCTGGCAAATTTGCTTTCAGGCGATTTTTAGCGCCCGGCGTTACACGCTGCGAAGATTTCTCAGACGGCCATGCCGTCCGGCGCGCTCGCAAACGTATTGCGTGACGACGAGTTCCTGCGGCGCAGACCAGAGAAACCGAGGAGCCCGAGGCCTGAAGCGAAAAGGATCAACGCAGGTGGGATCGGGGTTGTCGCTACGAGATTTGCAAACTCGAAGGCCGGAGTTCCGCCGGAAGAAAAGCCAACGGACTTGAACGATTCGCTCAGCAGGAACGTCACAAGATCGAAGCCTCCCTGAGTGGCACTGATGCTACCACCGGTGATGCTGGAACCGGGCGAATAAGAAGCGAGAAGGCCGACACCATCCTCATCTGAATAGAAGTTCAAAACATTGTATGTATCCGGGGAGCCCCACAGCAAGCTAAGGGAATTTCCCTCAAGATTGAAGATTGCTTGACCGGTGGTAACGTAAAAATATTCGGCAGAAGGCGTGCCGGTATTTTCCCACGGTGAACGATACTGGTTGGTGACCGAATTCGTTTGAACCCCCCCAGTAAAAGTTCCTGTCGCAGTATCAGTAAATGGATCTGGGGTCGGCGCAGTTGTCGTATCCTGCGACACGATCGTCAAAGTGGCCGCTTGCGTCGGCGCCGACATCGTGATCGCAAGTAGCCCAGCCGCTGCGACCAAACTCCAAGAAAATTTGCTTACCATTTGAGCACCCCGCCCTACAAAACCCAAAACCAAGTCGTCAGTATGCCGATTATGCTTAATTGCCTCCGGGAGGGGTCGCAACCTATCGAGAGTTTGCGGAGATCACATATGCCGTTCGAGTTGCGGCTCGGACACAAGTCTTTTGTGGTAGTCCGGCGATCCGATCGTCACGATAATTTCAAAGCGCTACTCGCCAATTCTTCCGAATATGCCGAAAAAGATAATGAGTTTCCGCGCCTTGGGAATCGAACAGTAAGAGCGATTTCTTCACCCGATCAACAGCTCAGTACCACATTTCGCTTATACTATTTTTTTGCTGGCGCCTTCGAAGCAGACCGAGTTCAGACGATGCTCTGTGGACAAAAAAAATGGACGCGATGAGGTTCGCGTCCAGCGAAGTGAGTGCTTTATTTTCGGCTCATGCGGGCCGCTACGCTATGCTGGCAGCGCGTTCAAATGGTTATCAGCCGTGGCCGAACGCCAGCGGAGATCTCCAGCTCCTCGACGATTGTTTTCGTCCGCCCAGCCAGCCCAACAGCGCTAAAGCGACCGCAAAGAGCGGAAGCGCAGGCGGCACGGGTGTCGCGCTGATGTTCACATTGTCGAGTGCAGGACCCCACGCGTCGCTGGTGAGGCTGCTGAAGGTCAAAAGCTGGCTGGTATTCGAGGCCGTGAAAATGAAGGACTCGAGAATCCAGCCCATTGCCGATTTGGTCGTAATGGCCGTATTGATGAACGTATAATCTTGGGTAATGCCGTCGAGAGCGAGCTGCAGGATCTTTTTGCCCGACAGATCCGGATTTCCGGCCAAGTCGAATGTGATCGTATACTGCTGTCCGATGGTCAGGCCGGTGATCGTCTGCTGCACACCGCCGGGAGCATTGCCATCGAGATCAAGGCTGCGACTGCCGTCGGATGCCGTCCAATATGTGCCGATATAATCAACACTGCCTGGATCGGTGTCGTTTGCTGTGACGACCGTCCAACCCGTAATGTCCGTGCTACCCGCGAACAGTGTTGTGAAACTTCCCGGATCAATGCTGCCTTCTTCAAAGCTTCCGTTGACGATCGTCGCTGTCGCTGCATGCGCAGCGCAAACAGGCGTCGCCAGCATACCAATGGCCATTACGGCGAACTTTGCAAATCTCATGGAAAACCCCACCAGTAATCCTCAATATAAGAAGTACCTTCATAGCGATTCTGGCCGTGTACGCCATATCGGCTGGCGTTTGCGATCCGATTATTCAAAAGCGTGGCACGTGCGCAACGTTCAGCTAATCGCGAACGCGCGCGGTTGCTCGCGTTGCTCTCTTTCGAATACTGTTCATGCAAATTCCTTGCGCCTCGTGTCGGACGCAAATTTCTTCTAAAAACAAACCACTGGCTTCGTGAGCCATTTGAGGCGACAGTGACTTTGCGTATGGCGGCAACGGCGCTTCTTGATTTCTGTCCGCGCGGACCAGTTTTGAATGATCGCCATTTGCGACCTGTCCTTGCAGCATCCTTTGGCCTGCTCCCGGCGCCGGCGGAAGATGTCCGTAGAGCATTGAGATGACGGCAAACGCCTTCGCCTATTTCGCTTTGGCGGCGTGGCCCTTCGTTGGGCTTTGGTTATTCAGCCGCCTGCCACTGACGCAGGCAATTCTGTGGACCATTCTTGGCGGCTATCTTCTTCTGCCTGTCGGCGTATCGCTCAAGATCGAGGGCGTGCCTGCATTCGATAAAGAAAGCATTCCGAACCTCACTGCACTCCTTGGCTCAATCCTGGTCACACGAAGACTGCCTCGATTTCGGACCGGTTATCTGATCGCGGATCTCGCGCTCCTCGCGTTTTTGGTGGGGCCGTTCATCACGTCGGAACTGAATGGAGATATGATCGTCGTCGGGAAAACGTTTCTTCCCGGCGTCGGTCACTATGATGCGCTGTCGGCAGCGGTCGGCCAATTCCTGTTCATCATTCCATTTTTTCTCGGCCTTCAATTTCTCCGTTCGGCTCGTGATACGCGGGAGATTTTGCGTGTCCTGGTTATTGGGGGGCTGTTCTATTCGATACCGATGCTGTTCGAAATCCGAATGAGTCCGCAGCTTCAAGGGTGGATTTATGGAACATCGGGAAGTGGCTTCTTGCAGCAAATTCGCGAAGGCGGCTTCCGGCCCGTTGTCTTTCTCGGACATGGCCTGCTGGTGGCCTTCTTTGCGATGACCGCTTTCGTGGCGTCGGTCGTTTTCCTACGGACGCGCGAGCGGGCGTTGTGGCTGCTGCCTGCCGGAGTCACCGCGAGCTACCTCGGGGTGTTGCTGATCCTTTGCAAAACGTTGGGGGCTCTGATCTTTGCGACGGCGCTGGCGCCAGCGGTGTTCTTTTTGAAGCCAAGAGTTCAAATTCTCATCGCGACCGTATTTGCGGCGATTGCGCTTCTCTATCCGACGCTGCGCGCCGCCGACATGGTGCCAACCAATGAGATGGTGGATTTGGCAAATTCCTACAGTCCCGAGCGCGCCGAGTCGCTAGGATTTCGTTTCAATCAGGAGCAACAGCTTCTCGTTCGCGCGCGCGAGCGGTTTTTCTTTGGCTGGGGCCGCTTCGGGCGCAATCGCATCTACGATGAATATTCGGGAAAGGATTTGAGTGTTACCGATGGCCGTTGGATTATCACGATGGGGCAGTTTGGCTTCATCGGGTTTTTGGCGGAGTTCGGCCTGCTCGCTTACCCGATTTTTCGGGCGCTCTCGACGCTGCGATTTGCAGAAATCCCGAACGGCCGATTATATCTCGCGGCCATCGCCCTCATATTGGCCGCAAATATCCTCGATCTGATACCCAATTCATCCATTCGGCCTTGGACTTGGCTCTTGGCGGGAACTTTGCTTGGGAGGGGTGAAGTGCTCAATCTCACAAAGAGGCAGCAGGCTACCATTCACGTCAATTCGTGGTGAGAGTGCAAATCCTTTGGCGGCGGTCGCATTGGTCGTGGTCAATCGTCCTGTAGGTTTGCCGTCACGATCACTGGCATAAATGATGGTTTTATGGCAATCCGCCGAGAGGGTTAGAAGATAATGAAACTGAGATACCTGCGCCATCGGCTGTTCTATCGCGTCATGACACCTTTTTCAGAAAGGCGTAGGCGCGCACGAATGAGCCAATTCATTGAGAAAATGGCCGTAAAAGACGGCATGACCATACTCGATCTTGGAGGACAGCCTGCGATTTGGAATTCAGTTCCACAAAAATTAAATATTACAATTTTGAATCTTCCCGGAATAGCAAAAACTGCGGAGCGGACACATCACAACATTAAATACATCGAGGGTGACGCGTGCAATGTAACCAATCTCGACAACCAATTATTTGATATTGTTTTCTCAAACAGCGTCATCGAGCATGTCGGCGATGCCGAAAAAAGAGCTGCATTTGCTCGCGAGGTAAAAAGATTCGGCAACGCGTATTGGATTCAAACTCCGTCGAAATATTTTCCGATCGAAGCCCACAACGGCATGCCCTTTTGGTGGTTTTATCCGTTGCCGCTACGTAACTACTTCCTACAGCGCTGGCAAAGAAAATTGCCTGCTTGGACGGAGATGGTTGCCACAACCCATATTATATTAAAAGACGAACTCGTGACGTTGTTTCCTGAAGCAGAAATTTACGTCGAGCGTTTCTTTGGCTTGCCCAAATCTTATATTGCAGCAATCGACGCGGGCAGCTCGATGGTGCCGAAGGCCCATATTTAGCGTCGCAGAAAAGCAATTCTTCTCGTTATGCTGCACAGAAGGCAAATGGAGCCCGTACGATGCCGCAAGCTAAGAAATATATCACGGCGTTATTCGGTTCTATCGCAGTCTTATTCTCGACGCCCGCCCTCGCGTCCTCTTTTTTAAGCACGATCAATCAGATAAATGGCCTGCCGGAAGTCTCGATCGGAGGCGCAAGTGTGATGGAAGCCGATTACGTTTTCTGGGGTAATAATTGGAAATGGGCAGGCTTTGAGACAAAGCTTGGGGTTATTGCACCGAGCCAATATCAAGTGGATGGCGCCAGTCGAAGTCTGCATCTGGATATGAAAACCAGTGTCCGCAAAACCTCACCGAACGAGTTGACTTGGGACTTTGATTTTAATGCACTTGCATCAAATTCAGATGTCATCGGCGGTGGTATTAGATTTCGATTTAACTTGACGTCATTTGGCGGACTGCTCGGCGAGCCCGAACAATTGAATGGCAATCGAGGCTGGGCCTGGGGCCGAAAGGGGGGCACAAGAATTGAAATGCGTTTCGATCCGCCAGTCGCAAAGGTCTATTTCGAACGCAATCAGAAAAATGAAATAAGAGTTTTTTTTTATAGCGAGGCCATACCCCGGGGCCAATTACATCATCTTGCCAAACTGACCCTGTCGAGCGACATTTCGATTGCCCCTTCGGTTGCTGAAATTTTTGGCAGGGAGGATTTTAAATCTTGGCCGACAAACATTCTCAACTGGCCGATTGCTCCTTGGACCATATCGCCTGTCGATCTTTCGTTTTTGAATAAGTCCGAAATTCCTGCCGGAAAAAGGGGGTTTCTTAGGGCCGAGAATGATAAGCTTATTTTCGGCGATGGGACTACGGCCCGCTTTTGGGGAACGAACCTCGCCGCTTGGGCGCTTTTTGGAATGCCAAGGCGAGATGACGTCAAGGTTCAGGCTCATCGTCTTTCACAACTCGGCTTCAACCTAGTGCGTTTCACACATCATAACTCGCCTTGGGTCAATCCCAACATCTTTGGTGATAAGAATCGGCCCTCGAATGGGGGGCTCGATGAAGCAATGCTCGAGAGGCTCGACTGGTGGATCAAATGTCTTGAGGACGAGGGCATTTACGTCTGGCTCGACCTGCACGTCCAGCGGCAACTGAAGGAATCCGATAACATTTCGTATTTTTCGGAAATCAGCAAAGGGCGTCCGACTGCCGACCTCAAAGGCTACAACTACATCAATCAAAGCATTCAAGAGGCGATGCAGCGCTTCAACACTGCATATGTCACTCATAAGAACGTCTACACAGGTGTTGCCTATAAAGACGATCCCGGCATCGCGACGATACTCATTACCAACGAGAACGATGTTACCAATCACTTCGGAAATTTGCTGCTGCCCAATCAGAATGTACCGGAGCACAATAAGATCTACATGGCCGAGGCAGCAAAATTCGCGGCCACTTATCAATTACCGCCCGGTAAGACATGGCGTTCTTGGGAGAGTGGTCCATCGAAAATATTCCTCAATGATCTGGAGGAACGCTTCGATGGGGCGATGATACGAGACTTGCGCAATGACGGCATTAAAGTTCCGATCGTGACGACCAGCACTTGGGGCGCCAATCCGCTCAGTTCGCTGCCGGCACTGACGAGCGGCGACATGATCGACGTCCACGCCTATAGCGAAGTCGGAGAACTCCGGAACGATCCCGCTTATGCTGCAACGCTTGTGGACTGGATGGCCATGGGGCAAGTGGTCGATAAACCGCTCAGCGTCAGCGAATGGAACATCTCGCCCTTTCCTGCCCCCGACCGACATTCGATTCCGCTCTACGTTGCGGGAACCGCAAGCCTGCAAGGATGGGACTCGCTGTTGCAGTTCGCATATTCGCAGCAGGCTCTCACCGGTTCCGGTAGCCCCAATAATTGGAACGCATTTAACGATCCTGCCTTGATCGCGACGTTGCCCGCCGCAGCCCTGCTCTATCGTCGTGGCGATGTCCGTGAAGCCACGACACAATATGTATTTGCCCCGACGCAAGATCAGCTTTTCAACCAGGGCATCTCCGCGGCAAATTCAGCGGGTTTGAGAATGGCGGCCGAAATGGGCAAGTTGTCGATTGCATTGCCGGCGACGCCCGAATTGCCCTGGCTCAAAGCCGGCCGCATCCCTGAAAACGCCAAAGTCATCTCCGATCCGAACGCGTCGCTGCTCGCGAGCGGCGCGAAATCGATCGTGTCCGACACCGGAGAATTGGCCCGCAATTGGGACGATGGGATCTATACGATATCGACGCCGCGCACACAGGCGGCCACCGGCTTTATCGGCCGCCGCCAAATCGCGTTACCTGACGTTGAGATCAACGTTGCCACACGCAGCGCATCGGTCGCGGTGCAAAGCCTCGACGATAAGCCGATCAACGGCGCGCGCCGAATTTTGATTTCGCTCGGAGCGCGGTCAGTTCCAAGCCCCGGCAACAAGATGCCGTTCCATTCGGAACCGGTGATCGGACAACTGGAAATTCGCGCGCCGGCTGGGTTGAAGCTCTATCGCCAGCACGGCATCAGTGCGGAAAATGTTGAGATCCCTTCGACCTACAAAAACGGGCGCTACCGGATAGACCTTACGCCCGCGATCGCGTCGTATTGGATGATGTTGAAATAGCAGGATGAAGTCATTGCAGAGTTCCACCATCAGCGCTGTAAACCAGCCAGGAACCTCGCTAAAGCGCCGCGTTTTCAACGCCAGCGCATGGAGCCTTGCGGGTTACGGCGCGAGCATGGCGATCCGTCTCGGCAGCAATCTCATCATGACGCGCCTTCTGGTGCCTGAGATGTTCGGCGTCATGGCAATCGCGAATATCATTATGATCGGGCTCGCGATGTTTTCGGATTTAGGGCTTGGGCAAAACATCGTCCAGAGCCGGCGCGGAAGCGAACCTGAATTCCTGAACACGGCTTGGAGCTTGCAGATTATCCGCGGCATGCTTTTGTGGCTTGTCTCGGTCTGCATCGCAGTGGCTATCTTTTTCGCCGACCATATCGGAATGATCCCGGCTACAAGCGTTTACTCCAATCCGATACTTCCCTACGTCATTTCGATATTGTCATTCGGCACCGTGATCGGCGGTTTTGGAACGACCAAGGTTTACGAGGCCAATCGCAACCTTGCACTCGCGCGCGTGACGAAAATCAACTTGCTTGCGCAGGTTATTGGCCTCGTATGCATGTTGGCATGGGCCTATTTTGATCGCTCGATCTGGGCTTTGGTATCGGGCGCGATTGCAGCGTCGGCCGCGACGGTGCTGCTCGGCCATTCCTTGCTTCCCGGCACTGCAAACCGCTGGCACTGGGATTCGTCCGCGGTCAGCGATATCAGTCATTTCGGCAAATGGATCTTCGCATCGTCGATCCTGGGCTTTCTCGTGACGAATACCGATCGCCTCATGCTTGGGAGCATGGTCGACGGCACCATGCTCGGCATTTATTCGATCGCCTATCTCATGGCGAGCGCGGTCGATCAAACTGTCGGCCGAATCGTAGGCGCTGTAACCCTTCCGGCGTTGAGCGAAATTGCACGCGGCGGAGGCGATCTTCGCGCGGCCTACTATCGCTTCCATGCTGTTGTTTCTGCTGCTTCGTATTTCAGCGCGGGCGCCCTGCTGACGTCAGGCTCAACGCTTGTTGGTTTGCTCTACGACCATCGATATGCAGACGCAGGCTGGATGCTGCAAATACTATCTCTCACCCTTCTGACGACACCGTTTGGAATAGCCAGCCAATCGTATCTTGCGATTGGCAAACCGAAACTGCTCTTTCGCATCTTGGTCGTCCGTTTTTTGGTGATGGTGCCATCGATCTATCTAGGATTTCATTTCTGGGCGCTCCCAGGCGCGCTTTGCGGCGTCGTCATAAGTCAGATCTCAGTTCTACCGCTCATTCTTTTTCTTAACGCGAAATTTAAATTGCTCGATCTGAGGAAGGAGTTGCTCGCTCTGCTGATGCTTTTTCCTGGAGCGATCGCCGGCTGGATCATGACGCTCGTTGTTGGTCATTACGCGATGGCGGTGCATTCGTGAGAAATCCCGAATGAAGATAACGTTCGTCACGCCGCAACCCACTCTCAACGGCGGCACGAAAGTCATCGCGATCCATGCACAGGGTTTGGCGCGAAGAGGACATGAGGTGACAGTCGTCTCTCAGCCTCACAGAACGATTTCGACGGCTCACAAAATCAAATCATTGCTTCGAGGAAAAGGCTGGCCTCCCGATCCCGGCCTGCAACCTAGCCATTTTGACGGCACAAGTCTCAAACCTCACGTGATCGACCGGCGACGTCCAGTAACGGACGATGATATCCCTGACGGCGACGTGGTCATCGCGACGTGGTGGGAAACCGCGGAATGGGTAAACGCCCTCAGCGCGACGAAGGGCGCGAGGGCGTATTTCATTCAGCATCACGAAGTTTTTGACTACCTGCCGATAGATCGCTGTCAGGCAACGTATCGTCTGCCACTTCACAAGATTGTTGTCGCCAATTGGCTCAGAGAAGTGATGGCGCAAGATTACGGCGACCACGACGTTGATGTCGTTCCCAATAGTGTCGACACAGAACAATTTTTTGCACCTCCGCGTGGAAAGCAAGAATGTCCAACGGTTGGACTTCTTTATTCGCGTGCTGTGTTCAAGGCCGTCGACGCCTCACTTGCCGCACTTCAAAATATACGCCCGATGATTAAAGATCTTCGCGTCATCGCCTTTGGCAGCGAGCGACCGTCCGGTCAATTTCAGTTGCCCGACAATGCCGAGTTCCATTTTTGCCCCAACCAGAACGAGATTAGAAATATCTATGCTCGCTGTGACGTTTGGCTGACGGCGAGCCGCAGTGAGGGATTCAATCTTCCCGCGATGGAAGCGATGGCGTGCCGTGCGCCGGTGGTATCGACCAGAGCCGGATGGCCTGCGGAGGCAATCATCTCAGGCAGCAATGGTGTTTTGACTGACATCGATGATGTTCCCGCACTTGCACGAGCAGTCAAATGGGTCCTTATGCGAACTGACGCTGAATGGAGAGAACTTTCTGCGAATGCTCACGCGACAGCCGCACAGGGTTCATGGGATGAAAGCGTGGTGCTGTTCGAGCGGGCATTGGAACGGACAATCGCACAAAGCGCCTAATCAAAACGGGCTGACCATCCTAATCGATCCCAACAAGGGGCCATAAGGCTTCGCTGTCGCGCAGGAACTGTTCGTTTTTGTAAATTGCTCGCAGCATATCAAACGCGTTCCGGGCGATCGCGCGCGCCTCGTCGGGCGCGCGGAGGTAATGCGCGAGTTTCTCATCGAGATCGCTCAAATTCCAGGCCAGTGGAACATAAGTTTCAAACGGTCGGAAGAACGGGTGGGCCAGGCGCAGATGAGACATATCTGGCTTGAGAAGCACGGAGCCTGTCGCCATCGCCTCGAAGTCGCGCCAACAGACTTCTCCATACCCGAATGGGCTGAGGCAAAAGCGTGAGCGTCTCAATTCCGCGGTAAAGCGTCGGGGCGGGACGGAGCCCTCGTGCGCCACGACATATTTCGTCGCAAGGCCGGCTGTCTTCTGTTTGGCCTCGCGCCGCATGTGCTCGTACCACTCACTGCCGTTTGCGGCGAAGCGCGCATGCAGATCAAACGGGCGATCCTCAAATGCGGGCTCTCGCTTCAGAAGGCGCATGATGCGCGGCGACAATTCGAAGCCGGACCCCAAAACGAATTTCCGCCAGAAACCGTCAGGCACCGCAAAATGCGTTTGCGGCAAGTTCAGTCCAAAGCGCTTCGCATAGTAGTCAGTCAGATTGGTGTCGCCGACCGTAGGAATGCGATAGGCGTCCGGATCTGCAAGAACCTGTTTCTTGACGTAGGCCGATACCAGCGGCGTCAATGTTTCGGCGTATCGCAAGTCCGTCGGGGCGAACCAGTCAAAGTAGGCAACTTTAGCGGCCGGCCACGCCGATCCGATTTTTTCCAGCAGGGATGTAAGCTGCTCGGCGGTGAGGTCGAACCAGGTCTGAAAGCAGACGACATCGGGATGGAGATCGTAGGGATTAGGGTCGGCTAGAAAGGCGTGAAGTGGAAGCTCACGGACTTCGATACCGTGCTGATCCGCCAATTGCCGTGCATAGAGGAATAACGGGAAAATCTGAGCTTCGGAAATGTCATTTTTGATGGTGAGGAACAATATCTTTTTGCGGCTCGACGCGCTGAACCCACGAAACCATTTCAGACGATCGACGGTCGCCCGATTGAGTGCCCAGTTCCAGAGCATGTCAGTGATCCGTCGTTTGCTGAAACAGGGTGGCGAGAGCCAGTGCCTGGCGGTGTGCATCGTGACGCTCGATCGCCCGGGCCCGCGCTCTGGATCCCATGGATGCCAGTGCTTCCAGGGGTGAATCGAGGCACTTTCGCATTGCTTCGGTGAGAGCATCGACATCGCCTGCTGGCGCCAACCATCCATCGACGTCGTCACGCACCAGTTCAGGAATACCCGCGATGTAAGTACTGATCACTGGCCGGCCGAGCGCCATCGCCTCCATCAGCACGACCGGCAGTCCCTCGGCGAAGCTCGGAAGAACGAGGGCGCGAGCGGAGAGAATTTCAGCGCGTACTTGCTCGCTGCTCATCCAGCCGGTGATCCGAACGTGCGCCGTCAATTCATAACGCGCAATGAGTGCTTCGATTTCTGACCGCATGTCGCCGTCGCCGACAAGGACAAGGTCGAAGTCGATACCGTTTTCGCGCAATTTTCGCGCCGCCTCGACCAGCAGGAGCTGACCTTTTTGTTCCGTCAGACGCCCGACACACACAAGCCGGCGCGTGTCGGAAGGTGGCGTCGCATGGCTTTCGTAGAACGCGCAGTCGATACCGCAGTGGACGACGTGAACGTTTGGCCACCGCTCCTTTGGCAGCAGGCGAAAGAGCTGACTGCGCCCATACGAACTTATCGCAACCACGAACGCGGCTCTACTTGCTTTCTCGGCCAATCCGAGCAAGGGGGCTTTGTCGAATTCCTCCGGTCCGTGCACCGTGAAGCTCCAAGCGGGGCCGCCGAGCGCATTGACCAGCATCGCCACTTCCGCAGAGTTTGTGCCGAAATGGGCGTGAAGATGACGCGCCCCGGATTGCTCCAGCCACGCAGCGATGCGACAGGCTTCCGCAAGATAAATGAGATGAACGCCGAGCGGACGCTCCGAGCGCTTGCTCATTCGGCATGCGAGTGTGAATGCGCGGATGAAGGCGGCCGGTCGTGTCAGCAGTCGTCGCGCAGCTGCCCAGAGGATAGGAGCTGCTCCGTCTCGAAGGACATAACGGGTCCGGGCGCGCTCATTCAGATCCTGCGGGTCGAGTAATTCTCCATCCCACCCACGCAAGGCGATGCGCTCGACTTCGATGCCTTCTCTCTCGAGCGCCTCGATTTCACGGCGAATGAAACTGTGGCTGACCTTGGGATATTGATTGATCAAATACGCGACGCGCATTGCGGATTTCACTTGTACTCGATGAGCGCCGATGGGCGGTGGACAATACGATCGTACAGGAACTTGATCTGACCCACCGCTTCAGGAAAACGCGCGAGCGTCTGAAAGAATGCGATCGCCGCGCGGTCCCGAGTGCTACCGGTGTTGCCGAAGTATTGGCGAGCAACCTGCAATGGATAAATCAGCATAAGGGCGAAGCCCCACGGGAAGAAAATATATCCGCAGAGGATGCACGCGACCGGCAGCGCCACGCCCCAGATCCATGCGCGACGGGATTCCCAAAGCCAATGCCTGTCCGGGCCCCTGCCGTGCAGGTGGGCCCCCTGCGCGAAGGCATAGCCGGCACGAACGGAGCGCCGCCACCATTGTGCGAAGCGCGTCATCGCAGCGTCGTGGATTGTCATTGGTTGATCGAGACGCCAGATCCGCCAGCCCTTTGCGCGCATCCGAACGCAAAGCTCTGGCTCTTCCCCCGCGATGAGATCGTCGCGAAATCCGCCGACGGAGTTGATGGCAGCCATTCGCATCACCGAGTCTCCACCAACCGCGCGCGTCTCGCCACAAGCCGTATCCCACTCTCGATCGCAAAGCCAGTTGTAGACCGAACGCTCGGGATATCGCTCTCTTCTTCGGCCGGCGACGGCGCCGACATCGGCGTGCGCCTTCAGAAAGGCCACAGCATGTGCCGGCCATTCGCTCTCGACGTCGCAATCGCCATCCACAAAGAGAATGAACGTTAGATCCGGACGCATTTCGCGCAGCCTTCGATACCCGGCATTGCGTGCCCGCGCCGCGGTGAAGCCACCTGCCTCAAGATCGACGACCTTCACGCCGTGGCCTCGAGCCCATTGAGGCGAGCCATCCCTAGACCCTGAATTCGACGTATACGATCGCTTCCAGCGACGCCAATGATGTCAGACACTGCTTCAGTCGCTCGCCCTCGTTTCGGCCGATCACGACGGCGCCGACGCTTGACTCACAATCCATCGCTGCCCGTCGCCGCGGTTCCGATCTTGACGGCATGCCCGTTTTTTCTCGGTCTGATAACGGCGGGGACGCCGACGGCGATGCTGTCGCCCGGGACGTCGGTCAATACGACCGCATTGGCGCCGATCAGTACGTTGTCGCCGATGCGGATGGGGCCGAGAACCTTGGCACCCGCTCCGATATCGACATTATTGCCGATCACCGGGGCGGCTTTTTCTTCGATATTCCGCAAGCCGACGACGACACCATTGCGAATGCGGCAATCGTCACCGAAGCTGGCGTAGCCACTGATGATAATTCCGCCGAAATGATCGATGACGAAATTTCTCCCGACCGGCACTTCACAGGGCAACTCGATGCCGGTGAGGACTTGAACGAATTTATATGCCACATGATAAAGCGCGGAAAATACCTTCCGCAATATGACGGGTCGCACCCCATAGCGCCACCGCCCGAAGCGATAGACGATCATCACCCAGAAGCCCTGGGCTCCCCAATTGCCGTCGTATGCCTTGAGATCGGCCCGGATATTGTCGAACATGCCGCTTACCGTATCGAATTGGCATCTTGAGACAAGCCTCCGATCGCGTGGCTAGCGCGTCGGACTCGAACCGAATTGAGTAGCCCGGACCAGGGAAGCCCACTTTTTAAACGTTCCGACAAAATGCCGGGCGGTTGCGAGATTTTTCTCGCGCACGACGGCGCCGGCCGTCTTCGAGGCGTCGCCGACAAGCTCGAGAAGCAGTGTTGCGAGCGTCCCCGGCAAGCCGTAATGCTTTCTGAAATAGAGAAGCTGACTTTCCATCGAAAGGATCGAGATCTGCCGGCCGGAGCTGAGCTTGGCAACAGCGGCGGCGCTTTCGCCGCCGATATGGACGACGCTCGTATCGGGATAATACACGATTTTCCAACCGGCATTTTGAACGGTCCTGCAATGATCGACCTCTTCGAAATACATAAAGTATCTAGGATCAAAAAGGCCGACAGTGTCGATGACTTCGCGGCGAACGGCGTAATAGCATCCCGGCACCCAATCGCATTCTCTGACGGATTGATGATCCCAGGTCAGATCGTCGATTTTCTTCAGATTTGGCGTCAGCAGTTTGCCTAACGCATTGCCAAGGCGGCTGGACGTGACGAACATGTTCCACGGCGTCGGAAAATATCTGCAGGAAGGTTGAAGCGCGCCGCTCTCCGAAACCAATTTAACGCCGAGAATGCCGACGTCAGGGTGATCGTCGAGGAACGTCACCGTTTTTCGCAGTGTGTCGGTCGCTACGAACGCGTCAGTATTGAGCAGGATGACATATCGACCGCGCGCCACCGGGAGTGCCAAATTGTTAGCGCGGCCGAAGCCGACGTTTTCCGGATTAGCGATGACATCCACATCCGGAAACTCATCGCGCAATACCTTCAAGGACTCGTCATGTGAGGCATTGTCGACGACGATCGTCTGGACCTCCAAACCTTCGTTCGCGGCGTGCAAGGCGGCGAACATTCGCCGGAGAAGACCTGATGTATTGTAGTTGACGACGACGACCGTGATATCGGGCTTGGCGTGGCGCTGCGCGGCGCCTGCATCCTCTACTCTCCGGGACGGATCACTATCGTCAATCGTCGACATTATCCGCGGCTATGCACTTAATCCGGCCACGACGCAATGCGGCTTGATCTGGCAGGCACTCCGATCGCGACCGATCGGGGCGGAACATCGTCGATAACCAGGGCATTGGCGCCGATGCGTGCAAAGGCGCCGACGTGGATTGGTCCAAGAAGTTTTGCGCCGGCTCCAATATCCACGTTCTCTTCCAAGACCGGCACTCCGCCGTGATCACCTCGGGTTCCGAGGGTCACTTGCTGAAAGATAAGACAATTGGCTCCGATTTTGGCATCAGGATGGATAACGATGCCATTGGGATGCGGGATCAGAAGTCCGCCGCCTATGCTGCAGTTCAATGGAATTTCCGCACCCGTTACGACCGTCCAGAATCGATGACGGAGCACGGCGAATTTGCATTTAATGCGCGGCCAAGGGCCAGTTCTCTCGCGATTGAATTGATAATCGCGTATCGAGCGAAGCAGTTTTCGGCCAGGGTCCCAGAAGCGCGACGGCTTTTCGCGCGACCAGTCGGATGCGCTACTTTGCTCCGCAATTTCCCAGTCTGCGAATTCCTTATCTCTGACGGAATAATTCATGATATCTGCCCCCGGGGGTGGGAAGACTTATAACCATATTGTAGATTAAACAAATGCTCGCGGCTATCTCCAAGCTGTGAAATCGGCGAAATTTGATGTCCTTTTTTTTATCGAGTGCGTTCGCGGCCATTTTGCAGTTTGCGGCAATTGCACTTGGCGTACCGGTCGCTGTTCTGCTTTCCGAGATATTGGCCGCTTCCCATTCCTTCCCTGCCGCGGTGGCAAGTCGGAAGAGGGCGAGCGTCGGCATCGTCATCCCGGCGCATGATGAAGGCGCTGGAGTTGAAGCCACGATCGCCAACGTTCGATCGCAATTATCCGAGGGCGATCGCCTGATCGTCGTTGCCGACAACTGCTCGGATGATACGGCCGACATTGCCCGTGCGGCGGGCGCTGAAACGATCGAGCGCAGGGATAAAACAAAGATCGGAAAAGGATTTGCGCTCGATTTCGGCGTCCGCCACCTGGCAGCGGATCCGACAGAAATTGTCATTTTCATCGATGCCGACTGCCTTCTCGAACCCAATTCCGTCGTGCGTCTGGCCGAGCAGGTCTCGCATACCGGAAGACCGGCGCAGGCTCGCTACTTGATGACCGCACCAGACGGCTCGCCCCTCTCCTATCAGATCTCCGAGTTCGCATGGCGGGTCAAAAACTGGGTGAGGCCGTTGGGATTGTTCAATCTCAGTCTACCGTGCCAGATGACAGGGGCGGGAATGGCACTCCCCTTCGCCATCGTCCGAAAGCTCGATTTTGCAAACGGTGAGCTAGCCGAGGATCTTAAGCTCGGGATCGATTTGTCCAGAAGCGGACACCCTTCTCTTTTCTGCCCCGATGCCGTTGTCGTCAGCCGCTTCGCAGGCACGTCCGCCGGACGGAAAACACAGCAAACGCGGTGGGAACAGGGGCATTTGCGGCTTCTTCTTTCGGTCGTGAGAGAATTTCTGCTGCCAGCCCTGTCCCGGCGTGACGTTCCGACGCTTGCACTCATTCTCGACCTCAGCGTGCCGCCGATCATGCTGCTATCGACGCTTCTTTTCTTTGTATTCGTTTGCTCAATCGGCGCCGCTCTGCTCGGTGGATCTCGCGTACCCCTTTACATTAGTCTTGCTTCGATCATGGGGCTCGCGGCCAGCCTCGCCCTTGCTTGGCGCGGCTGGGGACGAGATGTCCTCACTCCAAAAGCGCTGGCCGCGCTGCCAGGGGCAATCGCGGCCAAGCTCCAAATGTATCTGCGCATCCTAACGGGTCGCGGCGCGAAGTCCTGGATACGTACGGACCGCGACAACGCCGGTTAGGTCTTGCCGGATTTGCCCGACTGGCGGAGTGCCGTCTCGATTTTTTCGCGGATATCGCCCACTGTGGGAGCCTTTTCCAGACCCTTGTTCAATTGTTCGACGGCCTTGTCCGTCTGACCCAGCGCCATATAGGTCATGGCGAGGTGGTAGCGGACCAATGGAGCATCGGGCATTTGCGCGGTGGCGATTTCCAGCAGATCGACAGCATCGCGATATTCCCCGCGGCGATACTGCAGCCAACCCAAAGTGTCCTTGAATTGAGGTACCGGCGAACCGCGCAAGCTCGCGGCCAGATTTGACGCACGATCGAGGCTCGGCTTGTCAGTGCGATGATCGGACAACAAACTCGCCAGATTATTGGCTACGATCATCGAACCCGGATCTTCCTTCAGAAGGCCTTCGTAGACGTTGATCGCTCCTTCGTAATCGCCCTTGTGTTCGAGCACGCCGGCGAGCGCCACTCTCAGCGCCCCGCTCTGGCCGTTCGAGGCAATGCCGCTTTGGAGGACCTTGATCGCTTCGTCGTCGTTGCCCTGCTGGACATATAGACTGGTGAGACCACGATAGGCGGGCATCTGGCTCGGTTGTTGTTTCAGTGCTGCCAGATAGCTTTTTTCGGCCTGATCAGCTTGGTTGTCGAGCAGCTGGATACTGCCCAACATGACCAGCGCGTCCGCGTTTGCGGGATCCTTCTTCAGGACGTCTTCGACAAGCGCACGGGCGCGATCGGTCTGCTTGGCTCTAATCAAGGCAGCGACCAATGCAAACATCGGCCGCTTCGTTCCGGTCAAAGACTCATATGAGGATTGAAGGATACCGATGCTCTGATCGAACTTCTTCTGCCCTTCCAATGATGCGGCCAGGATAAGATTGGCTGCATCGTTCGATGTTCCAAGCGTGCGAAGCTTATCCGATATCTCCTGCGCGCCGATCCAATCCTGACGCGCCAGCCGCACGTCGCCGAGGGCTCTCAAGACAAGAGCATTATTCGGATTGCGCGCATCCAATTCGGTCAAAAGGTTTTCGGCCCGATCGGCGCTGCCGCGGCGCCGCAGGAATGCCACGTAATCGAGCCCGACCTGGGGCGAATATTCTGCCGCGCGAACGGCATCGGCGAACTGCTTGTCTGCCAACTCGATCGCCCCGCTGCGCTCGTATGCGATTGCAAGGAGGGACATCAACTGCGCCGACTGGGGCTGATCGTTCAATGCCTGACGAAGATGAGCCACCGACTGGTCTAGCTTGCCCTGCTCCATCTCGGTGATTGCGCGAATTCGCAGTCCAGCGCCGTTTCTTTCATCCTGTTTCAAAAGGTCCGAGGCTACGAGATCGGCGTCGGCGTACTTTTTGGTGCCGAGATAAAGATCGCCCAATCGTTCCTGAGCGGATTGCTTTTGCTTGGCATCGCTCGTGGTGGCAATCAATGTTTTGAGCGATGCGACGGCATCATCGGGTTTTCCCGTAAGCGCAGAGAGATTTACGAGCGCCATTTGATAGGCGAACACGTTGCCGCCGGCACTGATGCGAGAATTCAACTCGTTCCGAGCTGCGTCGACGCCTTTGTAGGTTGCCAAAAAGCGGAAGACGTCCAGCCCCGCTTCCGTATCGGCAGGCCGGGCCTTCGCTATCGCGCGAAGTTCTTTTTCCGCATCGTCAAGACGCTTCTGGTTGATGTAGTAACGCGCCAGCTGCTTCCGGAAGCCCGGCTCGTCGGGATAGAGATTCGCAAGCTTCACCAGCAGATTCTCGATCTGTTTCTGATCTCCGATCCGTTCAAAGAGTTGGAGCTTGAAGAGTTCGACGCCGATATCTTTTCCGGCCTCCGGCGGTGCGTCGGCCAATATCTTGAGCGCGCTCTGGTAGTCTTTGGCCAATGTCCGCTCGGCCGCGAGAACGATGATCGCTTCCGTCGTTTTCGGATCGATCGCGAGCGCTTCCTTCGCTGACTTGACCGCGCCGTCGACGTCATTGGATTTCAATTGGAGTGCCGATTTTACCGCCAGTACTGACGGGTTCTTCGGTTGCTCTTTCTCGGCCTTGTCGACGACCTTCTTGGCATCGTCGATGGCATTTCCCAAGATCAGCAGGCGCGCGTATTTCAGGCGCGTGTCGACGTCATGAGGATCGAGATCCATGATCGTATTGTAGATCGCGCCGACATTTTGCCAGTTCTTTTTGTGCTCCTCGACAGCCGCCAGCCCCTTCCAGGCAGGGATCATCTCCTTCTTCTTCTGGAGCGCGACCTTGAACTCGATTTCAGCCTTGGGGAAATCGCCCTGTGCGAGATATTCCTGGCCTTTGGTGTAATGAACCTGCGCCCGTTCCTCGGCCGACCAGCACCCCCCAAGCATGACAGATGCGATAACGATCCAAGGTGCAACCACGCGAGCCGGCGTTTGCGGAAACTTTAACATCGAAAAGTCCTCATACGAACTAAAGTAATCTGCTCGAATTTACTGACGTATCACTTCCCTCGCGCGGCAAATAAGCCTGCAGGTTCGGCATTGCCGCGTCGATGAATTTCTTGATGCGTGCCTCGGCCGCAGCCGGCTCCTCCCCCTTGATCAGAGGCGTCGAAACCCGGACCAGCGCCCCATCGGTGCGATTTTCAATCAAGGCGTCGCGCAAGAGATACCACTTGGCCAAATATTCGTTGGCCACGACCCTTCCACGCTGCACATACCAATAATAGACGAGGGCTCGGTCGTCCTCGCGTCCGATCACAGCCCTATTGATTTGAGCGGAAGCCAGCTGCGGAGACGGCCCATCAATGCGGCTAAATTCGGTGATCTGCCAGCCGCCGCCGGGCATGCACACGAGGGGCGAATGCGGAGAGGCACCATCGCGTTGCGACGCATAGTAGGCAACATAGAGGTTGATAGGAACGCCATCGCGGCCGTCGCGATAATCGGCGAGCATGTAATCGTCGAGCTTTAATCCGGCTTCCGTTGCCGGCGGCATGATTTGCGCACGCCCCTGCCAGCCGCTGAATGACATTGGGAACGTCGCCAATTGAAGATGAGGAGGAATAACTTCCGCTCGTCCGGCGACGCTATAGGAAGCCGCCGCGAGCGCGGTCAAAACAAGCGCGCTGAAAATGGTGACCGCCTGCAGTCTTTCGCCCCCCGGCGCTCTCCAACTCGATAGGGCACCAGACGGCCCCCAGCGTAGCGCGTCGACGACCGACCAGCCAGTGAGCTTTGCCAGAATGAAGATCTCGGCGACAAGCGCGGCGACGCACAGCAGAAAGACGACAAAACCTTCAAGGAAATGAAGCAGCCCGTCAGCATCTTGCGGGCCCCAGGAATTGACCAGGACGCCCACAAGCGCGATGCGGATGCCATTCATGACGATTGTGATGGGGATCGCCGACAGGAAAATCACAAGCCGCTGCCACATCGGCGCGGCGAGAAAGTATGCGGCGAGGAAGCTTAGGCTCAGCAACGGATAGAGATAACGGAGCCCGCTGCATGCTTCCACCACCTGCAGCTGATAAGTGCCGAGGTCGATGATGTTGCCTTCGAGATAGGCGGGAATGCCAAATAATCCGATTAGGAAGGTGCCGAGCTGAGAAGAGACGAGTTGCAATCGCCAGGTCAGTTCGGCCTGCAGGAAATATGGGAGCGGGATGGCAAGAAGCAGAAAGAATATCGACGGCGCCGCCACCTTGTAGAACCGGTAGCCACCGAAACTCAGCGCGATTCCGGCGAGGGCCAACACAAATGCGATGTGCGACAAGATATAGATCGCGCTGAACAGCCCGACGACGTGCATTGTCGCGGCGACCAGGATCGCGATAGGTCCGATCCAGCTCGGTTTTCCAATGTTTGCGCCCAATTCTGCGCGGCGGGTCCAAAGCAGCCATCCCGCCAAGCCGTAAATCAGGAAGCCGTGGCCATATTCCGCCTCGCTCGCCCAGCGACGGACGAGTTCGAGCTGAGGGCCACTGAAGGCGATAACAGCCGCGAGCACGCACAAAGCGCCCAAAATCCATTGAGGGCGAAGGCGTGAGCCTTGCTTTGGAGCGACGAGCAACAAAATTCTTGCCTCAGTTTTCCAGCATGTGGCCAAGCTCATTCAGATGGAAGAGCCGCCTGATTTTCTTCGATGCGCCGACAATACTCAGCACACCTCCGCGAAGCTGCAATTCTTTTTGCAGCATGAGCAGAAGTCCAAAATAGCGCGCATCGATAAAGTCAACATCCGCAATATCGAGAACGAGATTTTTGATGGGACTGTCGATAACTTCGTTCAGTCGAACGACCGACGATGGGACGAGGGAGTGAACAGCGGCCCCATGAAGCGAGGCCTTCGCGCTTTTGCCATTCGGTACAAGATCAATGTTCAGGGCGCCAGGACGATCGCCAGAGCGGCCAAAAGTATTGATGAGGAGCAACGGCAGCAGCCGCGTCGTGACAACGCCGCTCAAAGCCAGAGCGTCGTTCCAATAACGACGCCATAAATACGGCTCTTCCTTTATGCGCCAAAGCCATTCAAGGCCGCATTGCTGCATGAAGCGCGGCGCGCGTTTCAGCTTGCCGCTTTCAAAACTGATGGCGGCTCCGAGATGCGCGCGGACAGGCGGCTTCAGCGCATCATGATTGCGATAGAGCCACGACTGACCCTTCTCTGCACCTAAGGCCGCGATCAGGAATTGTGCGCCGCTGCGGTTTATACGATCGATGCACTCGCCGCGGCTCAGCTGGTCGACGCTGCCGTAACCCGGATAGAAGGAGCCGACACAGGTGACATTCGAGCGTTTCTGATTGATAGCCGCCTCGGCAGCCTCGGCCGCGCCCAGCTCTCCGCCGAACAGAAATACTTGGAGGCGCGGAGATCCGCCGCCCTGGGAAAGTCGCGACAAGATATCGGAGCCCGCAACGCGCTCAATGAGAGGAACGCCCAGAAGCCTCGCCATCATCACGATCGGAACACCATCGGCCAGCGACAGCGAACTTGCGTTCAGCGAGTTGCGGAATTCCGGATTTCGTATGCTGTTGATCAGAAAATTGACGTTCGGCGTGACGATGAGAAAGGGCGAAGCGCGGTTCGCCGCCGCGAAGATCTTGTCGACAGCGCTGTGCAGCGTCTCGACGTCGAGCGGAATGCCAAGGACGCAAAAGACGTTGCGCTCAAGCGCGGATGGAGCACGTGAGAGCGCCGGAACGTCGAATACTTCCGCGCTTACAACGCGCTCTCGCATCTTCATAAAATGCCCGCACGTAAATCACTGTACCTCGCGCTGCGCGTTCTTGCGCCGCCGATGGCCCTCAGCCCGTTACACACTCAATCGCAGCGACCGTCGACGCCACAAGGTTCTAAAATATCCGCCCGTGAGAACCGCAAGCAATAACCCAAGCGAACCCGGAAGCGGAGTGTTCGTCAAAGAAGCGACGGTTATATGGCCAACACCGACATAATCGTCGAAATCGGCATCGGTGCCGCCCGGATCGTCGAATGCAAAGACGAACCAATCGGTGGGATTGAGCGTCAACGACCATCCAAATAAGACCAGTTCGCCATTTTCAAGCTGCCGGAATAGAGGCTCGGCATATGAGAATATCAAACTGCTCGCTCCCGGTGACGGCGCGGCATTATTGACGCCGTTGGTGACGCCGCCAACTACTGACGTATCGGTCACGGAAAAGGACACGGCACCGGCCCCGCTTCCCTGCGTCGATCCGAGATATGACCACCCAGATGTGTCGGTCGAGTTGAAACCGTTATTCTGGTTCGATTCCGAAAAGCTCAGCGACATGCTGGAGAACTTTTCCGTATCTCCGGATTCCGCGCCGTTGAAGTACCAATCGACATTATAAGACGATACTGTCGACGAGACTGCGCCACCTTGCTTCCACGTCGAGCCGTTGTTCAGATCGAAGATGCCCGATGCGGCGAAGTTTACGACGTCATTTTGGTCCAAGTTTACGTTGGCCCCCAGCGAGGAGCCGGTAATCGAAGCCGTCGCCGCCCAGACTCCGTCCGTCCAAGCCGACATGACAGAAAGTGCAGCAAAAGCTGCACAAAACGCAGACTTACGCATTGATACTACCCGCTACGCAACGCCACAATACAACAGTTAACACACTGAGTACTCAGCTCGCGAAACGTCAAGCTAGCGATTTGGGCAGATCACAGATAATGCCGGACACTGATACCGATGCGCCACTAAAGAAAAACGCCGTTCTCCGGATTTGCGGGCTTTTCTGTCATTTCCCTTTTGGATTGACGTTCCCGCTAATAAGCATTCTTTCCCGAAAAGGATACGGCCATCGTCAGCAGCAGAATTTTGAAATCAAAAAACAGCGACCAATTCTCTATATAAAAAATGTCATGCCGGACGCGCGCTTCCATTTCCTCGACGCGCTCGGTGGCGCCGCGAAATCCATTGACCTGCGCCCAGCCGGTAATGCCGGGCTTGACCCGATGGCGGGCGAAATATCCTCTAATTAGGCGCGCATATTCTTCATTATGATCGACGGCGTGCGGGCGCGGACCGACCAGGGACATGGTGCCGTTCAGGACGTTCAATAGCTGCGGAAGTTCGTCCAGGCTGGTTTTGCGTAGGAGCCGGCCGATCCTCGTCACCCGCGGATCTCCAGGCTTTGCCTGTACGGTCCGGCTGGGTGTGTCACTGTCAACGGCCATGGTCCGAAATTTCCAGATGGAAAATATCTGATTGCTGAAGCCATATCTGGGCTGGCGATAAAAGATGGGGCCGCCGCCGTCGCACGCTATGGCAATGGCGATGATGGCAAAAAGCGGCGATGCAATCACAAGTCCGATAATTGCGAGGCAATAATCGAACATCGCCTTTTTCAGTCCGCCCCATCCGACTAAAGGGTGGCCCAGGACTTCAACGAGAGGCGTATCGCCGTAATGATCGGGCGACGGCCGGAAAGGTAATTTGAAGCCGATCAAATCCGACGCCAAATAGATATTCACGGGCAATTCGCGGAGCTTCTCGATCGATTTCAGAATTTCCTGATCTCTGTCCCATGGAACGGCGATGATTACATCGTCGACCCGGTTTGCACGAGCAAAAGCGTCGAGTTCGGAGACATTCCCCCTGACAAGATGATTGCCGAGTTTGAAGGGCGCGGCGGTGTCGTCGGAAAATGTTGCCAAAACCGAGATGAAACGCGGCCGACGCACTGCCAAATAATCCAGCAGTTGAATGGCTTGGCGGCCAGATCCCAAAACGACGACAAAGCGCGTGAAGACACCGCGATCGGCGAAGTGCCCGAGCACAAAAGCGAGCAATAGTCGCGTCGCCACGATCGCGGCAGGGGTTGCCATCGCGAAAGCCAGCATCCAGGCGCGCGAAAACGATTCCGAGATTTTTAGCGAATAAGCGGCCGCGAGCAGAAACAACATTGTCGTCACGAAGGCGACGATTATGTCGTCGAGAAATGCTAAGGGCCGCATAATCGGTTCAAGCTGATAGAGCTTGGCAAAATTCATCAACAGCAGCGACGTGATCCAAACGAAGCCGATAGCAGCCGAATAATTTTCCGGATTATCGGTGGCGCCGTCGATGAACCACCAGTAGAGCAGCGCTCCGCACAGCAAGATGACGGCGCTGTCGAGAAGGGCCGCGATCTGCGGGATCACGTGGGATGAAAACGCAGCACGGCGATGTTGAGGCTCTGCCGACAAAGCAGGATTTTCAGACCTATCAACTAACACATCGTCCCCAGCGCGATACGTTCAGGGAAGTATCGTAAAATCGTGCACAGCCGACAGGTAGAACGTATTGGAACTCGCGGTTCCCGTGTCGTCGATGCGCTGCGCAAAGGTATAAGACAATTGGGCGACCCATTCGCGCGTCAATTTGCGATCATAGGTCACGGCCGTGCGGAAGTAGTCGACGTCACCGCGATCGAGGCCCTGCCCTTGCGTCGCGAGACTGTAATCGGTGCGCAGAGAAATTCCCGATTCCCGGTTTATCGCCTGGTGCACGCCGGCACTGAGAACGCTGCGACTCTGGACGTCACCCAAAACATCGGGCGCGACGGTATGCACCAAATTCAGAGAGAACTGCGTGGTTGCGAGCGGCGAATATAGCAGCTGCAGGTCGCCCAACCAATCGACGTTCACGTTGTCTGACGGGTCTTGCGGGGAATTCCGGAAGCCGACACCGACGTTGCCAGTGACCGATAGATACCGGGAAGGCTGCATCGTGATGCCGGTTTTCAGGCGGCCAATAAAGGTATCTCCGAATTCGGAATCATCCAGCGCAAGCCACTCGAACTCGCTGGTCATGAGCCACGCCGAGATAGGGCTCAGGCGCCGCGACCAGTCGGCCGCCGCGATCATATCCGAATAATCCGAATTCGATGACGAGTTGAAATCTATGCGCGTGCCGTGAAGGGCAAAATGGACATCATCGGTCGCATCGATTTTGTGTGTAATGCCGCCGTCGAGATTGAAGGTATTGATATCGCCGCCGACGATGACGGAGCCGGTATCGGAGAGCTGGGCGGAGGTGGCATCCTGGCGCCGCCAAGCGCCGCCGAAGTTGTATTTTGTCGTCGGATCTATCGATTGCTCGAACAGAAAGCGCAATCCGTTGTCCATCGGAGCAGCGTTCTGGTCCTCGCCCGGTCCCTGCAGATTCTGGTAGCTCAGGTTCGCATTGAACTCGAAGCGGGACGTATCATCTTGCCGAACGGCGTCGAGCATCAACTGGCTATAGAAGCCGTATGTTTCGCCAGCCGGATCGTCGCTGAGGGCGCGGTTGTCGCTGAATTCGACGCTTTGGCTGAAACGTCCGGTCGCGGTCCATTCATCGGCGTGAGCCGCCGGCGCCGCAGCCGAAAGCAACAGCAGACCGAGGAAATATGCCGAGATCGTTGCCGGTGTGCCGCGCGTCATTCGAACAAGCCCTTCTCGGGGACGATGACGACGTCTCCCGGCTTGAGTTCGATATTGCCGTCGCTGCTATTTTCCTTGCCGGATTCGAATGCCGAATAGTTGAAAACGAATGTCGCGTCGGACCCGTTCTCCTTGCGACGGACCTGAATGCGCCCACGGGCGGCATAAGGCCCAAGGCCGCCGGACATGGCAATCGCCTGCACGACATCAGTTCCCGGCGTAAATGGATATGTCCCGGGCCTCGTCACCTCCCCCGTCACGAAAATTCTGGGCTTGGCGTCTTCATCGACCTTTGCCGGCGCAATGACCGAAACGGTGATATCGGGAGCGGAGGTGTACTTGTCCTTGAGTTTATTGCGAAGGTTTCTTTCGAGATCTTCCGGCGTCAGACCTGCGGCGCGAACCCGGCCGGCCAACGGAAACGAAATCTTGCCCGACTGATCGATGACGAGCTCGCGATCGAGCTTTGGATCCTGATAAACGGAAATGGAAATGCGATCGCCCGTCTGCAGGGCTTGGGCATAAGCCGCCGACGACGATAAAAGAATTGCTACTAGAAGAACAAAAAACAATCGCATTCCACGTCGTCTCGACAATAGGTTCAGTAATATCTTTTCTTGGATTTAGGGACTTTGTTCACAACGATACGGACAAGATTTGATGAGTGCAGGTGACGCATGCACTCCTCGACTTCCGGGATCGTCGAGGCGCCGGCGGCGGTGATCAGAAGAACGCTATCGGTATGCGGTAAGATCCCGATGACATCGTCGCTGACGAGCATCGGCGGCATATCGAGAATAACCAGATGAGATTGGAAGATAGTGCGCAGCGACTGAATAAACGCCTTCATCGGTCGCGATGAGATCAATTCGGATGAGCCGTCGGCGGCGCGTGTCGGCAAAAAAAGCGTTTCATATGGTCCGACCCGCAGCTTGAGAATGGCTTCGTCGAGAGACGCCCTGCCGGAGAGAACGTCGGAAAGGCCAACGGCAAAATCAATGCCCAGCCGCTTCGCCAATTGCGGCTTGCGAAAATCCATATCGACGAGAAATACCGGGCGCTGTTTTTGGCGGGCGATGCTCAAAGCGAGATTTAAGGACGTAACCGTTTTTCCGCAGCCCATCGTCGGAGACGTCACGACGAGCAATCGGCGATTTTCCGCGTCGAGCGATTGCAGAATCTGCGTGCGCAGCATGTCGTAGGCGGTCGCCCTCGGATCCGCGGAATTCTGGGCGATGATGCGCGCGGCTTCGAGCGTTCTCTCGTTCAACTGCACTTCGTCGAATTGCAAAAGTGGAGGACTTTGGGGCGCCTGTTCGAAGAACGTATTGGCTTCGCGAGGACCGGTCCCAGCGAGCTCAATCGGATGCACGTTAAAGCTTGAGTGTTCCATAGACTTTGCCCCGCCTGCTCAAGTCTTCAAAATGCGACCATAATCAACCTAATAGCCGCGTCAAGAAAAGCGCCCACAGTTCATCGAGCGGACGCCAAAAGAAATTTACGGCGAGCAAAATTGCTACAATTCCGATTGCCAGAAAAATAAGCCACGAGACGATCATAATTCGTTTTCCGGCCTTCTCGCGTTTGGTGACGATATAGGGCACCCCAACGACCAGAGATGGCGAAACGATCGCATAGAGATCACGCGTGCTCGTGACGGAGCTATCAAACATCTGGCGGAGAACAAGGCATCCCAGGCCCGCCGCGGCGGCAAAAGCGATAACGAATCCAAGCAATTTCGGCCGATTTGGTTTGAACGGCTTTTGCGGCGGGACTGCCTGTTCCAGAACCTCAAGACGCTCGGAGAACTGCGCCTTTTCGAGACTTTCTCCGAGGCGCGCAGCGGTCAATTTTTCCTGAGCACTGTCCAAATTTCGCTGGATGGTTGTACGCTGGCCATTCAAAACATCGAGCGCGATCTGAGCGTCGGTGGATTGCGCCGCGAATTTTTCCAGGGCTGCCAATTGTTTCTTCAAACTCACAACGTCGGGATGCGTTGCGGAAAAAATCGCCGATTTCTCTTCCAATTGCGAACGAACGTCAGCCAATTGCGAAGCCGTTTTGTCCGAATTGGGATCCATCGGATGCTTTTTCTTGAATTGAGCGATCTGGAGATCCATGTCGGAAAGGCTGCGCTGAAGGCGAGCAACTTCCTGGGCTAGAAAGTCCGAGGTTTCCTGCGCGCGCCGCGCCCGATTCTTGGCATCCTCATTCAGAATTAGCGTCATCAATTCATTGGCGACTGCGGTCGCAACGTCAGGCTGCTCATATTCGAATCCGACATTGACGGCGATCGTGATCCCGCCGTCGCGCGATTGACTGAGTTCGTACGGATCGATGTGCGTGCGGTCGCGCATCAGGTCGAGGAGCTGCGTCGACGTCAGGCTGTCTTTGCGATCGGCAAAGACATGAAATTTCTCGGAAATTGCGAGCAGGTTGTCGCGAGTGAGCACGCGCTGAATGATGACCTGGATGCGCTCTTTCGCCGACGCCGTTACCGTCGGCCGGACGAGGTCGGTTGGAACCTGTTGCGATTCAACGAGCAGCCGACCTTGCGCCAGGTACATCGGCTTCATCATGAAAACGAACGGCACACCGGCTGAGACGATGAGCAGAAACGGCAAAATCAGGTAGAGGGGCCGTTTGCGCAGAACGCCGATGTAATATGAAAGGTCGAGGCCCGCCGCGGACCGTTCGAAACCATCGCGGCTCATTTCGTAACTTTGCATGACGCCCCTACTCACCACGCGACCGCGACTGGCGCGCGCCAATCGCGGCTGGCTTAGGAGAGGTTGCCCTAGGCGGCAAATTGGTGCGCATGATGGTCATGCGCCCAACTCGCCAAAAATGGAACGTCCCTATTTGAATTAGACGCCGCTGAAGCCTCGCTGAGCCCACTTTTTCCGCGAACGGCTTGCAAGGCCGACCATGCCCAGTAAAGCGGAGCCGAAAAGGATGAGCGCCGGTGGAACGGGGGTCGTCGCCAAATCAAGCACATACGAGATTTTGCTCGACCCGACGGAGTCTCCGATCACATGAAGCGAGTAACTCGTATTGGCGGCCAGCGGGAGGAAGAACGTCGCGTAGCTCAGCAGGTTTCCAGTTGCCAGCACAGTCGAACCCGCCAGCAATTCAAACGTCAGTTGCGTAAAATACGATGTCGGCGACGCAGGCGGCGTCGCGGCGCCCAGCAACGAAACGCTTCCACCGGCCGTCGTGCCTGTCGTGAAATTGATAAAATCGGTGAAAGACGGATTAGCGGTGTGGCTCAGGGTTACGGTGTAATCGGTATCACCGCTGAGGTTGACCGTATTGGCGTTGGCCGCGCTTTGCGAGAAGCAAGCCGCAACCATCGCTGCGAGAACGAACGAAAGCTTTCTAAACATGACCGCCCCTAACAAGGTTAATATTGGTTTAATCGATAGGGTGCAGCGCAGCGGAATGCAAGGCGACAGGGCGGTTATTGAGCACGCGAGCGGCTCGTGTGATCAATGGATCACAGAGCCTTATCGCTAAGCATAAAGCGTGGAATTTACGCGGATTTCTTCCTGATTTCGCAGAGAAGGCGCACTATTTGCGACGTGGGTCGCACCAGGTGGTTGTATATTCTTTGCGGCGCAATGCGTGCGCGTGCGGCGGCGCAAAAATCACGTCGATTAGGTTGTGGAAAAAATGGTCGGAGCGAGAGGATTTGAACCTCCGACCCCCAGTCCCCCAGACTGGTGCGCTAACCAGGCTGCGCTACGCTCCGATTCGAAGAAACAGACAGCCTCGCAACCAAAAATTGCAATCGGCGGCCGCCCTGGTGATCGGCTGGTACCTGGAACACACTCACCCGTCAAGGTCGGATAGATCGGACCGGTCGGAAGACGGCGTTCTGGCCGTTTGTGCATACTGTTGTCGCCTCATCGGCGGTATTCGGGCAGACGCTTCAAAAGATCGATGATCGGGTAATCGACCCAAGCGTGGGTGACGAGATCGCGATGGCGCCCGTCTCCACCTGGCACGACGGCGACGCCGCCCGAGGCCAGACGGGTATTGATCTGGCCGCTGACATCGACGTCATGCGCGGCGAGGATGTCCTCTAGACGTGCGTTCTGATTTCGCGTCGAGCCGAGATAAACGCTGACGAAAAAGGCGGAGGGATCGGCTTCGATCCAGCTCGCGAACTTGTCCAGATCGCCATATAGGGAATCGAGCAGCACGACGCCGCGAACGCGCTTCTTCAAGCCACCGCGCTCGATCGCGGAGGCGGCCGCGACATAGCCGCCGCTGTAGGCAACCACGATGATCGGCATGCTCGCGAACGCGCGAAGCGACTTGCGATCACCGAAAAGACGCGCGAGTTGCTGGCCGGCTTCGCCGACGAAACGGCCGAAGGCTCCGGGCTGCCAGAATTTTCCCGCGCTCGAATCCCGCGCGTCGACCGCCAGCTGAGGCGCGACCAGCACGACGTTGGCATTGGACGCAGAAATCTGCGCAGGCACTTTCTGGCGCGCAAGCACGTCGCGCTCAAGCGTGGCGCCATGGCCGTGAAAGAAGACCATCATCAGCGCGGGGCGGCGAATGTCGAAGCCCTTCGGGATATGAAGGAGCACGCGATTGTCGTCGTACGTCTCATCTTCCCAATAGACGCGACCCGATCCGGTGCGGTGGCCCTTGCGGCCGTTTTCGTTGACGTTGAGAAATGGTGCGCCCGAATCCGGCATGGTGCCGCGATAGGGAAATGGCGCCGTATCAAAATGTACGAGAGCCGTTTTGTCGACCTTCGTCGGCCGGCTGCGCGATTGCACCAACGTCTTGGAGGGCACCGCGCCGTTCTGTTTGCTCTTGGCCGCATAGGCGCCGGAAAGGCCCAGCGTCCAGGCGACGCCTGCACCGAGCGCGCGCGCAAGAAATTTTCGTCGCCCGTTATTCATCGCCGTCGGCGCCATGCGCTCGACACCCCGTTTGGCAGACCGTCGTCGAAACAGAATCGCGTTTGCCCTCCGACAAGAATAGTCGTCGGCGCATTCTGAGAGAATCAAAGTCTCCGTCTACAGTCCAAAATTGTTCAATTCGTGAGGCAAATGCCGCAGCACTGAGCAACGGCGATATGCCTCGGGGCTTGGCGGTGCCTGAAAAGTATTCCGCGTGCGACCTTAGATGTATTTTGGCAACTCAGTTTTAACATGTATTACCGGCAGTTGTTGGAATCCACCGAGTCAATAGTGTCCCCGAGATTGGCCTTGGTTAAGCCTCATCCATGACAACTGCAGCTACCATCAACGCTCCGTCTTCCGTGACACCCGGCCTCGACGTCCGGACTGTTTCGACGGTCACTGCCACCGCGCTCGCCGTAGCCGATATGATCGGCATCGGTGTCTTTACCAGCCTCGGATTTCAGGTCGCGAGCATTCCTTCGGCATTCTCGGTCTTGATGCTTTGGATCGTCGGAGGCGTCGCAGCGCTATGCGGCGCACTCGCTTACGCCGAGCTTGCCGCCGCGCTTCCCCGTTCCGGCGGCGAATACACGTTCCTGTCGCGCATCTATCATCCGGCAGTTGGATTTCTTGCCGGCTGGATATCGGCCACTTTGGGCTTCTCGGCGCCGATCGCGCTCGCGGCGATGGCATTCGGGGAATATTTCAAAGGCTTGATGCCGGACGCGTCGCCTTTGCTGCTCGGTATCGCAGTCGTGTGGGGCGTGACGCTCGTGCATTTGAGCGGCATCAAGCACTCGAGCAAATTTCAAAACATCTCGACGATCGTCAAAGGCGCTTTGATCCTGGCGCTAATTGTCGCCGGCCTCGCCTACGGCGTTCCGCAGCCAATCTCCTTCGCCCCGACGTCGACCGACCTGGGATATATCGCCAGCGCGCCGTTCGCCGTCAGCCTCGTATTCGTGATGTATGCCTATTCGGGCTGGAACGCGGCGACTTATATAGCGGGCGAAATCCGCGAGCCGGCCGTCAGCCTGCCGCGCTCGATCGTGGCAGCGACCATAATCGTGATCAGCTGCTACGTCGCGCTCAACGCGGTATTTCTTTACACGACCCCGATATCAGCGATGGCAGGCCAGCTCGATGTCGCGATGGTCGCCGGAAAGCACATTTTCGGCGAGGTCGGCGGCATGATCGTCGGAGCGCTGATCTGCATCGGGCTGATTTCCTCGATCAGCGCGATGACGTGGATCGGCCCGCGTGTCACCATGGCGATGGGCAAAGACTATGCACTGTTCCGTCCACTGTCGTTGACAAGCAAGCGGGGCGTGCCGACCTACGCGATTTTGTTGCAACTTGTGATCGTCAGCCTGCTTCTGATGACGCAGAGCTTCGAAGCCGTGCTCGACACTATTCAGTTCAGTCTTACGCTGTGTTCGTTCCTTGCCGTGCTCGGCGTCATCGTTCTTCGTTGGACCGAGCCCAACCTGCCGCGTCCGTATCGCACCTGGGGCTATCCATTCACGCCGTTCGTGTTTCTCGGCGTTACGGCTTTCATGATGTACCACCTCGTCGTCGAACGTCCCCTGCAGTCGATGGCCGGTCTTGCCATCATGCTGACGGGTTTAGCCGTTTATGCCTATTCGCGGCGGAGTCCGATGCTTGGTCAGAACCTCAATAGGACCCAAAATGGCTAGAATGCGCGTCACTGTAGCGACTGCCTTCGCGGCATTCGCGGTTTCAGTCATGTCGAGTGCCGTGAGCGCAGGTCCCCGTGCAAGCCTCAACGATACCGCACTCTTCATCGCGGGCATGCAGCCATCGGATGGTTCGCCGCTCAAGGCATACACGAGCGACGGGTATTGGAAGCAGTATGCGGCGAGCTTCGATCAGGCCTGGGACGGGCTCGAGAAGCGTCAGCTGAGCAAGATTCGCACGCTCGTCGCTCGCGATTTCAACAATCGCCAGCCGACGCTGTTCTATTTCTTCAGCGGCCCGGATTATCTCTACGCCGATGCTTTCTTTCCGTCGGCCCGGACCTACATCATGGCGGGTCTTGAGCCGCCAGGCGCAATTCCCGATATACAAAAATACTCGCGCGGTGAGATTGCCAGCGCGCTGCGGGATCTGCGCTCGTCTCTCAGTTCGGTCTTGAGCTACAGCTTCTTCCAGACCAAGTTCATGCGCGTCGATTTCAGCCGCACCAAGCTCAACGGCACGACACCCGTGCTGATGACCTTCCTGGCTCGCGCCGGCAAAATCATCTACTCGGCCGAGCTTTACGATCTCGCGAGCGACGGGACGCTGCATCCGGCCGAAGATAAAATTGAGAAGCCGACGGGCCGGGCGGTCAAGATCGTTTTCGGCGATCCCAGTAGCGGCAAGAGCGAGCTCTATTATTTCAGCACCGATCTTTCGAACGGTGGGATCAAAGACAGCGGCTTTCTGAAGTTCTGCGATACGTACGGGCACGCCGACAGTTTCATCAAGAGCGCCTCGTACCTGATGCATCAGGACAACTTCTCGACCGTCCGCGACTATCTGCTGACGCACAGCACTTCGCTGCTGGAAGACGATTCCGGCATCCCGATCCGCTTCTTCGCCAAGGGATGGCAACTTCATCCTTATGGCCGGTATGCCGGACCCATCGGCCTTTTCGCCGGCCAATACCAATCGAAGCTCAACGAGGTTTTCGCCAAGGGCAAGACGACGCCCATCGATTTCAGTCTTGGCTATCGCTGGAAACCGGCGGAATCGAACGTCCTTTTGGCTGTGCGGGATGAAACGGCGACGGCATTCGAGGTCGCGACCCCGACCGTCGTGAAGACGAGCGCGTCGGCGGACTCGAAACCAAAGCTTGAGGCGGCGGCGGTGCAGCCGGAAAAACGGCGTTACAGGAGGCACCGTCAGCAGACGGTCAGCAATCCCTACTTTCCGAAAATCTTCGGGTACACGCCGTAGCCGAAGCGCATTTCCGGGCTACTCATGGAATCCGTGGACACAATGACGGTGCCTACGCGCTGCTAGCTCGGCTCGCCGCGCAGGAACGTGTCCATCTGTGTCAATGGGAACGGTTTCACGGCGAGGACTTTCGGCAGCCGCTCTGCTGCTATCGCACCGACGTATTCCGCGTCGATTGACAGTGCCCTGACGGCGAGCGGCGGTGCGGTCGAATTCGCGCGCGTCGATCGGGGCCCACCGACCACGCCTTGCTCGGTCAATAGTCGGCCGATGCCGACGCCAAGTGCTTTAGCGATGGCTTCAAGCTGCACCCAAGCCGTCAGAATATCGCCGTCGTCTTCGGCGGACAGCGGCATGTGCACCCCGAGCCGCTGTGCTGCCTGAGCGATGCGCTGCCGGCGATCCACCGACATGCGCAGTTTCCGGCCTCTTTCTTCAAGATCGACACCAATCGCCATGCTCTTAGCGATGGCAATCAAAGCGGCATGGCCCGTATGCGAGATGCTGAAATGCGGACCTTCGCCGGCGATGACCGGCCGACCGCTTCGCTCTATGCGAAATGCCACGCGGCGCAGGCTCGTCCCGCCGACGCGCTCCAGCGCAATTCGCGTCGCGATCCTGGACGCGCGCCAGAAGCGCCTTGCATCCGTGTCGGCCATCGCGTCGGCGCGTGCGATGTCGTCCGCGGACAATCGCGTCGTGCGCTTTTCCTCAGCCTCCAGGACCGGTGAGGCATGCGCGAGATTGATGAAAAAGATTTCGAGACCTGATACCACCTCGCGCCGCCCGGCAGCGGCGCCCGCAGTCGAAGCGGATTTAGGTCCGCCCGGCACGCGATTTCTTCACGTCGTCGGGACTGGCTATCGGGTTGATCGGCTGGCCGCGCAGAATGGCACAAGCCAGTTCCAACTCGCGGATCGCAATCTGGATTTGGCCCTCGGTCGTTGAGGCGTCGATCCGCGGCTTGGCTTGCGGTTCGTGGACTGCCGGCGGAGCGACTTTCGTCACCGGCTTTCGTCCGCGCTTGCGAACCGACGGGGTTGGCGGCGTTGCCGCAAGGGCCGCAGCCACCCGTTGCGCGGCCGCCTTGACCTGATCAACGCCGTGCTCGCGCAGGATCTTCTGAACGCCACGAATTGTGTAGCCTTCGGCATGCAGAAGCGCGCGGATACCGCGCAACAATTCCATATCCTCGGGGCGATAATAACGACGACCGCCCCCGCGCTTCATCGGCCTGATCTGAGGAAACCGGCCTTCCCAGAAGCGCAGAACGTGCTTCGGAATTTGGAGTTCGTCGGCCACTTCTCCGATCGTACGAAACGCTTCCGCCGACTTGTTCATGGTTCGCCCCTCAGCATCAACAACCAGAACAATTGAACGCTTAGTTTCGCGCCCTTGCAACGGCGTCTTTAGGCTTTCGCGTGGCCTTTGTTGATCCTGTCTTTCATGATGTTCGATGGACGGAAGACAAGAACCCGCCGCGGTGTAATCGGCACTTCCTCGCCGGTCTTGGGATTGCGGCCGATGCGCTGGCCCTTCTGGCGGATACCGAACGAGCCGAATGACGAAAGTTTCACGGCGTCACCGCCAGCCAAGCTGCCGGAAATCTCGTCGAGGACGCGTTCGACAAGGTCCTGGCTCTCGTTGCGCGGCAGTCCGACTTTTTCAACGACGGCTTCCGCAAGATCAGCGCGTGTCAACGTCTTGCCCACCATCTTTTCCTCCCAGCCGAGCAGTTCATCGGCGCGGAATGGTAGCGGCGGTTGGTCGCGGGGTCAACGGTCGAGGTCAACAACCGACTGAAAAAGCAGGATATTCTACGCTGCAATGCACCAATTATGGTTACCAGCGGGCGAGTACGGCGCCCCAGGTGAAGCCGCCGCCCATGGCTTCCATCAAAATCAGGCTGCCTTCCTTGACCCGGTGGGCCTCGAAGGCGTCGTTGAGGGCGAGCGGGATCGAGGCCGCGGAGGTGTTCCCATGCCGGTCGAGGGTCATGACGATCTTCTCGGGCGCGACGTTGAGCTTTTTGGCGATGCCATCGAGAATGCGCTTGTTGGCCTGATGAGGAATGAACAGGTCGATCTCATCGGCAGCATAACCCGTCTCGACCAGCGTCTCTTCGATCACGCCCGAGATCTTCTGGACGGCGTGCCGGAAAACTTCCCGGCCGTTCATCCGCAAATGGCCGACCGTCTTGGTCGAGCCAGGGCCGCCGTCGACGTAAAGCAGTTCCTCGAAGCGGCCGTCGGAGCGGATGAGCGTCGAGATGATGCCCCTGTCCTCGCGACCTCCGCGCTGCGGCTGGGCCTCGAGCACGACTGCGCCAGCGCCGTCTCCGAACAGGACGCACGTAGAGCGATCGGACCAATCGAGAATTCGTGAGAAGGTTTCCGCGCCAATGACGAGCGCGCGTTTCGATTGGCCGGCTTTGAGAAAATTGTCGGCGGTCGCCAGCGCGAAGACGAAACCCGAACAGACCGCCTGGATGTCGAAGGCAGCACCTTTGGTGACGCCGAGCATCGACTGAATCTTGACCGCGGTCGCTGGGAAGGTGCGGTCCGGCGTCGAGGTCGCGCAGACGACCAGGTCGATGTCGATAGGATCGATCCCTGCACGGATGAGCGCCTGCTTGGCTGCCGCGGCGCCAAGCTCGGACGTCAGCTCTTTCTCGTCGGCGATGTGGCGCTGCAGGATGCCGGAACGCTCGCGTATCCATGCATCGCTGGTATCGACGATTTTGGCGAGGTCATCATTCGTGACGATGCGCTTGGGAAGGTGCGCGCCGACACCGCGAATGACAGAGCGGAGAATTGCCAAGTCTATGCCTTTCCGAGCATGCTTCCGGTCGTGTCGTGCGGCCGGCTGCCGCCGGCGGCCGCCGCCGAGAGCCGATGGTGAAAGCCGTCAATATCGGCTGTTAAGCGGGCAATCAAACCGGAATCGGCCATCTCGTACGCAAGATCGACGGCGCTCGCAAATCCAAAGGCGTCCGTGCCGCCGTGGCTCTTAACCGCGATACCGTTAAGACCCAGAAAGGTGCCACCGTTAACGCGGCGCGGGTCCATTTTTTCCTTCAGCACGCGGAAACCGCCTTGGGCCAGAAATGCCCCGATCTTGCTGACGATCGAGCTCGTCATGGCGGCGCGGATGTAACTACCGATCTGCTTGGCGGTGCCTTCGGCGGTCTTCAAAGCGATATTTCCCGCAAAGCCTTCGACCACGACGACATCGACCGCGCCTTGGCCAATCTGATCGCCTTCAACGAAGCCCTTGTATTCGAGCGGCAGGACGTCGACGGACTTCAGCAGCGCGTGCGCCGCCTTGACATCCTCGTTGCCCTTCATCTCCTCGGTGCCGACATTCAGCAGGCCAACGGATGGACGCTCGATGTGAAAGACGGCGCGGGCCATTGCGGCGCCCATCAGCGAAAAGTCTGCGAGCTGGCTGGCGGTCGCGCCGATGTTGGCGCCCACATCGAGCACGATGCATTCGGAATTGACGGTCGGCCAAAGCGCGGCAATCGCCGGACGCTCAATTCCAGCCATCGGGCGCAGCACGAGTTTCGCGATCGCCATCAGCGCGCCGGTATTGCCCGCCGATACCGCGGCGTCCGCCTCGCCGGCTTTCACCGCTTCGAGCGGAAGCCACATGCTCGAACCCTTGCCGCGCCGCAAAGCCTGGCTCGGCTTTTCGTTCATCGAGATAATATGGTCGGTATGGATGACACGGCTCTTGGCGCGCAGCGCAGGATGCTGCGCAAGCACCGCGTCGATGCGCGGCTGCTGACCATACATGATGAAGCTTAACGCGGGTTGGCGCTCAAGCGATAGGGCTGCGCCCGAAATCACGACCTCCGGGCCGTGATCGCCGCCCATGGCATCGAGTGCGATCGTCTTTGGGCTTGCCATTCTTGCCGATTGCTGCGGAGGCCGCGTTCGACGCTTCCGCGCCAACTCGGCCGCCCTAGGTCTCCCCGAAATTCGGCGAGACCATATCCTTTTAGAGCCTGCCTACAAGGCGAAAACGCGCCTCGTGACAGAAGCACTCACATGGGCGCAGTTTACCCTGACTTTTCATTTGCATACAGCGGCAGCGCCAAGAATTCCGTTGAGAATTGGGATGGCCTGCGGGCACTCAACCCTTGTCCTTGAGCTTTGCCAAGGTTGCGAACGGGCTGTGAGCGCCGGGCTCCTCGACTTTCGGATCCTTCCAGTCGAATTCCGCACCTTCACGGCGAGGATAAGGGTCGAGGGATGCCGACAAAGTTTCGAAAACGATGCGTCCGACCGGGATCAATCCGTGCTCGAGCAGCTCGACGTCGGAGCCGCTCAAGATGCTGGCTTCTTCTTCGCTCTCCTCCGATTTCAGGTCGGGCCAGAACTCGACATCGAAGGCGGCTTTGACCGCGCCCCTCACCGGCTCGAGCGAGACGACGCATGCCTGCTCGACATTCGCAGAGATCGAGCCCGAGAGCCGATAGGCGCCGCCGGAAATCGCAACGATACGGTAGTGCGATGACAGGTCGGCGACGCTCAAGATATCGAGCGCCTTGGCAATCCGGCCGAGTTCGTCGGCGGTCGCTTCGCGCTGGCGGTCCAGTCCGCCCGCTGGAATATCGGTGGTTTTCTCGGCCCAATCCAAGGTGTCGGTCACGTTTGCACTTTCCCGGTCATTGCGATCGTTTCGTCCAGAAGCTTGCGCGACGCTCCGCACTCGACCCAATGATCGAAAGGTTCGACGTCGAGCGCGGCCGAAGCCCTGCGTACATAATGCGCGAGCAGCCGGCTCGCATCCTCCCGGTCTGACGCACCGGGGAAGATATAGAGGGCGATGCTATGCTCATCGGCTTCACCTGCGATGAGCCGTTGGTAAACGGTTGCGCGCTCGTAGAAGGCGGCGGCGGCACGCTTTACCTTCTTCGGAACCGCGAGATCGCCGACGCCCATTTCGCGCATGCAATCATCCATGTCGGTCACGAAGACTTCTATCGTGCGCTGCCTCAGAATTTCAGCCTCCGCAGGGGACCCGAGAGAGCCTTGGAGCGCCAGGAAAAGGTGCAGGACAATCAGTTCGAAGCGGCCCTCGGGTGTGTCCGGAACGCCAATCGCACCGTAAAACGCCGGCTGCCTCGCGGCGGCCACGACGCTGCCATAAAGCTCTTCTGCTCTGCGGCCAATTTCGGTCTGCTTTTTCAGCCATCGCAACATCTTAGTGGCAACTCTGGAGGAACACGGGTTGGCGGTGGGTACCTACGAAATGTCTGGGGATCATGCCATGCGGCCACGGGGGCCCGCAGTTGCTGGCTTTCGATGCACAATCTAAACACACGAAGCCGAAAGGGCGAGGCGATTCCCGCGAATATGAAAGCGCAAATGAAAAAGAACGGGACTAAGAGCCGGCATCACGCGACGGCATTATTTCTCAGCCTCCTGGCTTCGACTGCTGTCCTATCGGGCTGCGGCACGGCAACGATCACCAAGCATGGCCAGGAATTCCGCGCGACCGACCTTCAAGCCGTGCAACCAGGGATGAGCCAGGATCAGGTGCGAACCGCGCTCGGCACGCCGGCGACGACGGCTGTGATCGGCGACGGGCGCGCCTATTATTACATTTCGAGCACCGACTCCCAGAAATCGTTCTTCCTGCCGACGGAAGAGAACCGGCAAGTGGTCGCCGTCTATTTCAACCAAGGCGGAACGGTCGACAGCATTGCGAACTACGGCCTGAAGGACGGCAAGGTATTCGACTTCGTCAGCCGGACGACGCCTGCGCCTGGCGGCAAGGACGAAGGCATTCTGAAGTCTTTGTTCCGCAACCTCGGCAAGCAGCAACTTTTCGGAAACGGCTGACGTTTACCTGGCTTGAGCGGACGCCTCGCGCGGTATTGCGTGGGCTGCTACTATCTTCTCCAGGTTAAGCTCGAACATCGCGCCGTAACGAACTCCAGGTGTTTCATGTCGGAAAATATCGAAGAAGGCTTCATGGCATTTCTCGTAGACGGCAAAGACGGGATCGGTGCCGTCCGCGACGTGACGCCCACATCGCTCGTCATCTATGTCGAAAACGCCGGCGAGTTCGTCATTCCGCGGTCGGCGGTGAAAGACGTGCATTCGCAAAAGGTGATGCTGAAGCCGGAACTTTTGGATAAGCGCTTCCTGGCGGCTATCGGGCACGTGCACGACAGCGAAGATCCAAAGCTTGTCGGCTAGATTTATGCAGACGGCGCAATGAAATGAAAAAGGCTCCGCCATTCGCGGAGCCTTTTCCTTTTTGTGTGCCTATCAGGACAGATGCGCGAGCACGGCGAGCAACAGGAGCGCGACGATGTTCGTGATTTTGATCGCCGGGTTCACTGCGGGGCCAGCCGTGTCCTTGTAAGGATCGCCGACGGTGTCGCCGGTGACGGACGCCTTGTGGGCCTCCGAACCCTTCATGTGCTTGACGCCGTCCTTGTCGACGAAGCCGTCCTCGAAGCTCTTCTTGGCGTTGTCCCAAGCGCCGCCACCCGAGGTCATCGAGATGGCGACGAAGATGCCCGTGACGATCACGCCGAGCAGCATGGCGCCGACGGCGGAGAACGCCGCGCCCTTGCCCGCAATGGCGTTGACGACGAAGAACAGCACGATCGGCGACAGCACCGGCAGCAGCGACGGCACGATCATCTCCTTGATCGCAGCGCGCGTCAGAAGGTCGACGGCCCGGGCATAGTCGGGCTTTTCGGTTCCCTTCATGATTCCGGGCTTGGCCTTGAACTGACGGCGCACCTCTTCGACGATCGATCCGGCCGCGCGGCCGACGGCCGTCATCGCAAGGCCGCCGAACAGGTAAGGAATGAGACCGCCGAGCAGAAGTCCAGCGACCACATATGGGTTTTCAAGCCCGAAGTTGACCTGCACGTCCTTGAAGAACTGATACCCCGTCGCGCCGGCCTTGTTGGCTTCCTCGATGAAGTGGTGAAGGTCGTAGTTGTAGGCGGCGAAAAGCACCAGCGCGCCGAGGCCGGCCGAGCCGATGGCGTAGCCCTTGGTGACGGCCTTGGTGGTGTTGCCGACAGCGTCGAGCGCGTCCGTCGAGCGGCGGACTTCCTTCGGCAATCCCGCCATTTCGGCGATGCCGCCGGCGTTGTCGGTGACAGGACCGAAGGCGTCGAGGGCGACGATCATGCCGGCGAGGCCGAGCATCGTCGTCGTCGCGATGGCGGTGCCGAACAGGCCGCCCAACTGATAGGTGGCGATGATCGCGGCAACGATCGCAATCGTCGGCAGGGCGCAGGCCTCAAGCGAGACAGCCAGACCCTGAATGACGTTGGTGCCGTGACCGGTGACGGACGCTTGGCTGATCGAGCGAACCGGGCGATAGCCGATGCCGGTGTAGTACTCGGTGATCCAGACGATCAGACCCGTCAAAATCAAACCGACGATGCCGCAGAGAAACAGGTTGCTGCCGGTGATCGTCTGGCCCGCCGCGGTTCCGACTTCGCCGAAGCCGCCGAGAACATACTGCGTCGCGACGTAGAGACCGAGGATCGACAGAACGCCCGATGCGATCACGCCGCGATAGAGCGCGCCCATGATCGAGCCGTTGGTGCCGAGCTTGACGAAATACGTGCCGATGATCGAGGTCACGATGCAGGTGGCGCAGATCGCCAGCGGATAGATGATCAGCGCCGACAGATTGGGCTGGCCCGCGAAAAAGATCGCGGCGAGCACCATGGTCGCGACGACGGTGACGGCGTAGGTCTCGAACAGGTCGGCGGCCATGCCGGCGCAATCGCCGACGTTGTCGCCGACGTTGTCGGCAATCGTCGCAGGGTTGCGAGGATCGTCTTCGGGGATGCCGGCTTCGACCTTGCCGACGAGATCGCCGCCGACGTCGGCGCCTTTCGTGAAGATGCCGCCGCCGAGACGCGCGAAGATCGAGATGAGAGAGGCACCGAAGCCGAGCGACACGAGCGCGTCGACCACTTCACGGCTGCCGGGCTCCTTGCCGAGGCCGACGGTCAGGATCGTGTAGTAGACGGCGACGCCAAGCAGCGCCAAACCGGCAACCAAAAGGCCGGTGATGGCGCCGGCCTTGAACGCGATATCGAGACCCTTCGCCAGCGATACCGTCGCGGCCTGCGCGGTGCGCACGTTTGCCCGCACCGAAACGTTCATGCCGATGAAGCCTGCGAGACCGGAAAGAACGGCGCCGATCAGGAAGCCGAATGCCTGCAGGGGGCCGAGAAGCAGCCAAGCGAGAACGAAGATGACGACGCCGACGATGGCGATCGTACGATACTGGCGGCTGAGGTAGGCCTGCGCGCCTTCACGAACCGCCGCCGCAATCTCCTGCATGCGGGCAGTGCCTTGATCGGCGCTGAGAACGGCGTTGGCCGTCAGAAATGCGTAGAGAATCGACAGCGCCCCGCAGGCGATGATCCCCCAAAGAATATTGGTCATGTGTGGTCCCTTTTGGCACGCTTCCGATCAAGGCCCGTTTGGATCGGACCCGTATTACCGGTGCTTTCAGGCGCTGCAAAAACAGCTTTCGCCCCGGCTTTTTTTTAGAGTTTCCGCCGTATTGGCTTAGAGTGGGCGGACCATGCCAAAAGTGTCGCAGGGTTGCAACTCGCGAGCGGAGGACTCCTGCGGGAAAAGCGCGGCCCGGCGGGAAAACCCGGCCGGGCCTTGATTCAGTCCTCAGAAAAGCTGAGCCCGCGAGGCTTCAGCGATGACGCCAATGGCCGCCGCGATGGCCACCCCAGCCACGACGCCCCCAACCACCGCGATGGCCCCAGCCTCGGTAGCCACCCCAATGGCGGCGGTAGCCCCAGCCGCGACCACGCCAGCCGTAGCCGTACCAGCGGCGGTGGCCGTAGTAGTATGGACCGCCCCAATAGCCGCCATAGTAGTAGCCGGGATAATATCCGTAATAATATGGCCAGCCCCAGCCGCCGTAATAGAAGCCGCGACGCCACCAGCGGCGGTGCCATCCCCATCCGCGATGCCACCGACGGTGCCCCCAGCCATGGCCACGCCAATAGGCCTTGGTGACGAGGGCTGGGGTCTTCTGAACATTCATCGCCGTCAAGCCAGCCGCAGCGTTGGCGGAGGCCGGGAGCGTTCCCGCGAACATCAGTCCGGCGAGAACCGACAAACACATCAAAAGCTTTCGCATTGGTGTCTCCACAAAGGCGCGATCGCCGCCGGTCGCGTTCTCACCGGACAAATGACCGGCAAATCCTCGAACGCCCGCCCGATCCTTCGGGTTTCGCGAAATTGCAGGCCTTATGGCCTGCCTGCTCGAACAATAGCGAATCAAAGCCGCTTGTCATGAACAGCCGATGAATGTCTGCTCCAAACTTTAGTTGTGCGGCGCACGTTCGACCAACATCCGCTGGCACGGGCTCGCCGCCATGATAGTTAGTCTCGAAATCTGCTTTTTGCGTCGGAGGCCTATGTGACGATCGAAGACAGTCTGCGCAGTCCGGAAGGTCAGGCTCTGGTCGCGAAGATCGCGACGGCTTTCGGCATCGACGAGCAAAAAGCCAATGCCGCGGTTCGATCCCTCGGTGACGCGCTCAACGTCCGTATTCAGCGCGCCATGCTTTCGCGAGGCGGTGTTGCGGATGTCGTTTCGCTCGTGACGGCGCCGGGAGCCCAGCGCGCGCTATCCGGCGCCGACGCCCTTGCCTCCCCGGACGTTGCGGATGACGGCAATCAGATCCTCGACGTTCTTACCGGCAGCAAGCACGTGAGCCGTGGCATCGCGGCGAAGACGGCGGCGCTGACCGGCCTCGATTCCAGCACGGTCGAGAAGATGCTGCCGGTGGTCGCGAATTTGCTCGTCGGCCAGTTGCAGAAGCAGGCGGGGCCGGCGATAGCGAAAGTCGCAAGCAATATTCCGGGATTTACAGGCGCCGGCGGCAGTCCGTTGCCACTGCCGGGAGATAGTTTCCCGTCGCCGTCGGCAGGCTCAGGCGCAACATACGACGACCAGCCGACACGCGGGTCAGGATCGGCAGCTCCCGGCGGATCGATGGCTCCGCAAAATCCGCTGCCGGTCCCCGGCGATTCGATCCCCGGCGTCGGCCGCAGGAGCCGCTATCAGAACCCTGACCCGGATCAGGACGACGACAACCCCTACAGTCGCCTGCCCGACATCGTACGACGGGGCGGTCAGCGCGTTCCGGATCCGGATGGAGGCAACGGCTCGCTCGAAAGCATCATACGGTCGATCATCGGCAATCTGCTCGGCTCGAACAGCGGTGTCATCGGCACGATGATCAAGCTGTTCTTGGTACGCTGGCTGGTGTCGCTCATCCGGCGCGCGCTTGGTGGCGCGCTCGGCGGACGTTAACGACCGAAGCGCAGGCGCAAAAAAGGGCCGACGCCGATTGGCGCAGCCCCTTCGTGCAACCTTTAAAAAATAAGAGACCTCAGCGGCAAGGACGGGCGCTGATATCGCAGCTCCACGGGCCGCCCGGACCATCTTGCGTGCACTTCGCGCTCTTGCTCGAGGCGCGGCCCCAGTGCGCCCAGTCGGAGCCGTATTCGAAATCGGTGAAATCGGCCCACGACTTGATGCCGGCGGCGAGAGCTGCCTTCTTGGTCGCCTTACCCGAGCTCGATCCGTAGTGATAATGATCGACGAAACATGTCCGGCCGTGTTCGCGCTGCTGCTCGTGGATCGCGGCGACGCCAGTTTCATCCGCCAGCGCAGGAGTTGCACAGGCGAAAACTGCCGCCGCGACAAGCGCTGGCTTAACCCATCCCAACCGATTCATTTGCTGCCCCCCGGAGCTAAACGGGACTCAATTCCCTCACCGCGCTATTTGGCAGATTCAACAACCGAGCAGATATCTTTGTCGGTGTCGCTCGAACGAAAATCTGGTCAGAGAGGCAATCCGGGCACAGCTTTTTTGTCCGGCCGCAAAACACGGGATCGGCGGCAAGGTTGCTGTACCCGAAGTTTTTTGCGTTCTACTTCACCGCCACGACCGAGATCTCGACGAGCATGCGTGGGTCGATGACCTTGGCCTCGACGCAGGCCCGAGCCGGTGCGCCGGCGCCACCAAGCCAAGCACCCCAGGCTTTGTTCATGCCATCGCGGTGGCGAATATCGTTGAGCCAGACGGTCGCCTGCACGATCTTCGACTTGTCCGTGCCAGCAAGCGCCAAAAGCCGGTCGATCTCGGCCAGGACTTCGGCAGTCTGGCTTTCAACGTCCTTGGAAAGGTCGGTCGGGATGACACCGGCCGTGAAAACGAAGCCGTTCGCCTCGGTGACCTTCGAATAGACCGGGGAGGATTCGTAGCGCGTAACGGACACTTGAGATCTCCTGCATGCGGAATTTTTACCGGCCGCCTCATAGCAGGCAGCCGTCCGCGCAAGAAGCCTCAAAGCAGAGGTGGGTCTTCGTGCCGCTCACCGTCGATCACCAACCCCTTGATGAGGGCGGTGCCATCGCTGCCGACGGCGACGATAGCTTCGATTTTGTGGTCGCGCACTTTGCTCTCGAGATCCCGCCCGGTGCCTTCGGGCACGAAATACTGTTCGATGCCGTAGCGGACGTTCACGATCGTCTCGGGAGGATTTTGTGTTTTCCAGGTCGACTGGACACGACCTTTGAGCACGACGTCTCCCGGCGCGACGGCAGCCGGGTAGGTGTTGCCTATGCGCGTTTCGACCCATCCGCCTTCCGGCTTCGGCGACAGCGTGACAAAGGCCTCCGAGCCGCCCGTCAGGCCGGAAAAAGCGGGATCGCTTTCGTCGCTCGGTTTCTTGAATGTGCTGATGTCGTAGCCGAGCGTCACGTAATCGCCGCGAAAAATATCGCGGGGATCGAGCGGGCGCACGGCGAGCGTCAGTTCCCTTCCCGATTTCAGAAGCCGATGGCGTTGATAGATCATGTCGAAGAGTGCGGTGGACTGGATAAGCGCAACGCCGCCGAGCAACGGCCAGAGCCATTTGCGATGGACGATCATGCGGGCAGGCCTCCCGTCGTGCTCCGGCGCGCCAGCTTGAGCGCCGCATAGGCCAGCAATCCGACGATGATAGCGGCGATCAGGAAGAACAGCGATGTTCCGAGGATCGTGCCGATGGTCATGCCGTAAAGAGCCAGGATTTCGATCGAGAAGGCGATGTAGCCGAGCCAGAGCGCGCCGCGATTGCCGGTGGAGAGTGCATGAGAAATGACGGCGATCAGCAGCACAAGAGTGATGATCGCCAGCGCGATCATCTCGCTGGTCGAGCGAGTCTCGAAAAACTGCAACGTGAACAGGCATTGGAAAGCGACCGCGATCGCATACCCGAATAGCGGCGTGGCGATATGGTCGAAATCGGGCCAGAGCTTTCCAACCGCAACACAGGCGAGCGCGACGAGCACGCCGATGGTCGCGACGAGTCCGCTGGAATGACCGTCCGCGATCAGGAACCCGAGCGAGACGACGAAAAGCGACAGCGACAGCGCGGAGAGATGCAGTCCTGGCCACCAGCGCTGCCAATAGAAGGCCGCAGTCACCAGTCCCCACCCGATCAGGAACGGCCAATGGACGTGGTTGGTCTCGGACGCAATCATCGATGACCAGACGCACACAAGCACCATAGTCAAGGCCAGTGCCGGGTTCGAGCGAAGTGCAACGCCGGCTAGTAGCGTTCCCATCCACCACAGGAGGATGCCGTCGGTCGGATTGCCGGCAATATGATACATCTGGCTGACCAGCATGATGCTGGCGCCGAACATTCCGGCAGAGAACAGCACGGCGGCGTCGGCGAGATGCGCGTGCCCGCGCGTCTGAAGCCAACCCGCTGCGCCATATCCGGCCCAGATCGATGCCAGAAGAAGCAACAGGCGGCCCAATCTGGGCACGTCCTCCCAATGGGCCGCGACGAACGACAGGGCCGCGAAACCGAAAAGGACGCTCGCCAATATCCCGAGCGCCGAAGCGAGATTGAAGCGGCTCGGCGCGCCCGCTTCGACTTCGGCGAGGATGGCGGCGCGGCCCTCTTCGCTCAGCCAGCCGTTCGAGCGCCAGCGGTCAAGATCGCGGAGAAGACGGTTTCTATAGGGGGACCACATTTCCGGCCTTCATCGGGCTGACAATCGTTTGCGATAGGTAAAAATTGAAGATCACGCTGGCGATCCGTTGACCAGACTGCGGCGGCTCCGGGATGCCGCTCAATGTCTCTCGGTTACGGCAGTTATCCTCAGTTTCGCCGCTCCCTTTCGAATTTGTCACAGGTTGGTTAGCGGCCGGTGTTCTTGACGACGGCGGGCTTTGCCATCACTCTAGTTGCAAATGATTGTCATTTGCGACAAGGGGTGATTGAGGTCGTGGACGCGCCTGCCAGAGCTTCATCGGCCAATCCCGAATTGGGCAACGGGACGTGGCGCAGGCCCGCGAACGACCCGTCGTTGTCGGATGTCTTTCGAACGGTCCGGGTTGCCGGCCACCAGACCAGCTGGCGGCGGCTCGCGGCGTTTTTCGGCCCCGGCTACATGGTCGCCGTCGGCTACATGGATCCGGGCAACTGGGCGACGTCGATCGCGGCCGGATCGAAATTCGGCTACACGCTGCTGTTCATCGCGTTGCTGTCGAACATCATGGCGATCATCCTGCAATCGCTGTGTGCGCGGCTCGCCATCGGCTCCGGACGGGACTTGGCGCAGGCCTGTCGCGACGGGTATCCGCAGTGGGCGGCATATCCACTCTGGCTTTTTGCGGAAATCGCAATCATCGCCACCGACGTCGCCGAAGTCATCGGAACAGCCATCGGCCTCAACCTACTGTTCGGAATCCCGCTTGAGATCGGCGTGCTGCTGACGGCGCTCGACGTTTTCGTCGTGTTGCTGTTGCAGCGGCTCGGCTTTCGCTACCTTGAAGCCTTCATCATCGCGATGCTTGGCGTGATCGCGGCGTGCTTTGCGGTGCAGATCGCAATGGCCGATCCTGAATGGGGCGCGGTCATTCGCGGATTCGCGCCGACAACGGAAGTTCTCAGAAATCCGGAGATGCTTTATCTGGCGCTCGGCATCATCGGCGCGACAGTGATGCCACATAATCTCTATTTGCACTCGGCGATCGTGCAGACACGCGACTATGGAAAGTCGACGAAAGAAAAGCGCGAAGCTTTAAAATTCGCGACGATCGACTCGACGCTCGCGCTCAGCCTCGCCCTAGTGATCAACGCTTCGATCCTGATCCTGGCAGCCGCAGCGTTCTATAAAGCGGGCAAAACCGACGTCATCGAACTCGGGCAGGCGCAATCGCTTTTGCATCCGCTGCTCGGGTCTGCGATCGCGCCGACGCTGTTCGGCATTGCGCTGCTGTGCTGCGGCTTGAACTCGACCGTGACGGCGACGCTTGCGGGCCAGACGGTGATGGAAGGCTTTCTTCACATCCGCCTTGCGCCGTGGATCCGGCGGCTGATCACGCGATCGGTCGCGCTACTTCCGGCGGCTGGCGTCACGCTGTTCTACGGCGAGGCGGAGACGGGCAAGCTTCTGATCCTGACGCAGGTGGTTCTGAGCCTGCAGCTGCCCTTCGCGATCGTGCCACTGGTGCAATTCACCGCCAGCCGCGGGAAGCTCGGAGCGCTGGTCGCGCCGCGTTGGCTGACGTTCGCTGCCGCGATTATCGCAGTGACCATCATCGTGCTCAATGGCAAGCTGGTTTACGATTATTTGCTGTCGTAGCGGTCGCCGATTTGCGTCGGGCGGTTTCTCCGCCTAAAGAAGGCGCGTCGGAGAGAACTCGGCACGCGATTTTGCTGCCGCCGCCGAAACATCCATCCTCATTTCGAAAACGCAGAGACACCGTGCCGACCGTTCAACCATCCGCTGTTAACATTATTGGCGCCGGACTTGCCGGCTCCGAAGCCGCGCATCAGATCGCAGCGACCGGCGTGCCGGTCGTGCTGCATGAGATGCGGCCTCAGCGATCGACGGAAGCACACAAGACGGACGGTTTTGCCGAACTCGTCTGCTCGAATTCTTTCCGATCGGACGACTGGGAAAACAATGCCGTCGGACTTCTGCACGAAGAACTTCGCCGCGCGGGTTCACTCATCATGGCGGCGGCCGACAAGCACAAGCTGCCGGCTGGCGGCGCACTGGCAGTCGATCGAGATGCCTTTTCGGCTGAGGTGACGGCCCGGCTCTCCGCCAACCCTCTCGTCACCATCGTGCGCGGTGAACTCGATGGCCTGCCGCCGAACGACTGGCAGAACGTCGTCATCGCCACGGGACCGCTGACGTCGCCTGCGCTGAGCGCCGCAATCGCCAAGCTCACGGGCGAAGACTCGTTGGCATTTTTCGATGCGATCGCACCCGTTATCCATCGCGATTTAATCGACACGTCGCTTGCGTGGTTTCAATCGCGCTATGACAAGGCCGGTCCAGGCGGCACGGGCGCAGACTATCTGAACTGCCCGATGACGAAGGACGAATATGAAGCCTTCATCGATGCGCTGCTTGCGGGCGAAAAAACGAGCTTCAAGGAGTGGGAAGCGTCGACACCCTATTTCGACGGCTGCCTGCCGGTGGAAGTCATGGCCGAGCGCGGCCGCGATACTCTACGTTTCGGACCGATGAAGCCCGTCGGCCTCGATGATCCGCGCACGGGACGATGGCCGTATGCCGTTGTGCAGCTTCGCCAGGACAATGCGCTCGGCACGCTGTGGAACATGGTCGGGTTCCAGACGAAACTGAAGCATGCCGAGCAGGTGCGCATTTTCCGGATGATCCCGGGATTGCAGAATGCCGAGTTCGCGCGGCTGGGCGGGCTGCACCGCAACACTTATCTCAATTCGCCGAAACTGCTCGACCGTTCGCTGAGGCTGAAGGCGATGCCGAGATTACGGTTCGCGGGACAGATCACCGGCGTCGAGGGCTACATCGAGAGCGCGGCCATCGGTCTGCTCGCCGGGCGTTTCGCAGCGGTGGATGCCGTTGGTGTTTCGTCCGATTCGCCACCGGCGACGACGGCGCTCGGCGCGCTTCTCAATCATATAACGGGCGGGCATCTGGTTACGGACGACAGCGAACGTGGAGCGGCGCGGTCATTTCAGCCAATGAACATCAACTACGGCCTGCTGCCCGATCTCGATGCCAATCCGACGCATGATAGAAGCGGGCAAAAGCTCAAGGGCCCTGAGCGCGGGCGCGAGAAAAAGCGGTTGATGTCGCGGCGTGCCATCGCCGATCTCACGCATTGGCTCGGCGAGGCGCAGCCTGCCAAGCGATCGGCCTGAGCAGCTAGTTGTTGCCTGATGCCGGCGCGAACGCTTTCGGCGTGAATTCATCGGTTGGCGGCGCGGGCGTAGGTGTTGGGGTCGCCGCTGGCGTGTCGATCGTCACGGGAGATTGCGACACAGCGGGACCAGAGGCAGCCTGCGCAGGAGGAGCCGGCGCGGCAACTGCGGGCGTCGGCGAAACGGCCGTCGCAAGCGGGGCTCCGGCGCCAGCCGTCGGCTGGGGCGCTTGCGGCGCGGCCGGGATCGCCGATCTTCTCAGCTCTATCGCTTGCCCCGTCCCCGCGGGTTCGCCCGAAGCAGCGGGCTGGTCGGCGTCCGGCGCGCCGGAGGTCACACCGATGGTTTGCATCGGAGCGGGCGGATCGTCGGGATCGGGCGCGCCGATATCGCTATCGTCAACGGGCTCGGACGCCTTTTGCGGGATCGCGCCAGTGATCGGAGCCTTCTCATCTTGCGACTTCGACAAGACGGATTTGACGTCCGGTATCTCGACATTCGGTTCGGCGACCGGCGGCGGCGGCACGTCGGCCGGTGACGGCACGGTATAGCCGGTGGAATCGGCGTCGAGCCCCTGCCCGTATTTTGCGAGCACAGCCCTCGCCTTATCGGTCACGGCGTCCGCGATCGCGGCCTGCCCTTCCGCGGTCGGATGGAATGCCCCCGAGTAGGTGGATGCGAGAATGGCCTGGAACGGAGCGAAGGGCTCGATCTTCAAGTAGCTGCTGAGAAAGCCCGCCGCGGCGTGAAAGTTGCCCGTCATAAACGCGTCGTTCGGGGTGCGGAACCAGCGTTGCCGCGCGGCGTAAGGCCGGTAGTCCGCCGGATTATAGGGCGTCCACATGCCGTCGATCTTGCGCGGCAGCCGAAGGTCGTCGACTTCGCTCACGCCTTCGACGCTCAAGCCATCGCACAGGCTGCGGCCGACGAACGAGCGCCGGTGGGTTTCGACGAACGTCCAGCCGAACTCGGAGGCGCTGTCGCGCATCTGCCGATTGAGCTTATCCGCGAACCATGCGCCAAGCTTCAGCTTGGTGCGGTCCAACTGAAAATCGGGAACGACCTCCATGCCGGCATTGCCGCTGCCGCACATCTGGCTGCCGTCGCCCTGAAGCGCGAGACCGGGATAAGCGACGAGCAGAACGCGATCGCTTTCCTCCCAGGGCACATAGAGCAGACCGTGAATGGCACGATTGAGTGCTTTATATCGCGGACCCAAGCCGTCGAGCGCGGCGGTCGCCTCGGCGTCGCTGTGAATTTCGCCGAGCCATCCGCCGAGCTTGCGCAGCAGGGATTCGTTCGAAAGCACCGTGTTGGCGACGAGCCGCGAGAAGCCGATATCGTTGCCTCCGATCGACAGCAGCACAAGATCGATCTTGCGCGCCACATCCTGCGGGCATTGACGCATTATGATGTCGCGCAATTCGGGAACGGCGCCGTTCTGGTAATAGGCGTCGGGCAGATTTACAGCCTGAGCCTTGTTTTTCCCGCATTGGGCTTCAGCGACGGCCGAGATCTGCGAAAGCCTCGGCGGGTTCGGCACCCACTCGTTGCCTTTGTAGCGCAGAAACAGACCGTCGGTTATCTCGGCACCAGCGCACGAAACTCCGACGAACGTCACGGCGCGGTGCGGATCTTCGACCGCGAGCTGCAACGCCGTCCGCAGCTGCTGAGAATAAAGCGAGCGATGGCAAGCCTGATCGAGCCAGCGGGCGTTTTCCTTGATGAACGCCTTGTCGCCAAGTTCCTTCCACGGACCAATCCGCGCCGGATAGCCCGTCAAGCTGCCATAGAGACCGATCGTGCTGTAATCGGCCGATCGCTCGCGCGAGAAGCGGACCGGCATGTCGGGATTGCCCTCGCCCGAGGCGAAGCTGTCGCCCATGCCCGCGATCAGGATGTCGCGAACCTTGATATCGGCGCGCGCGATTTCGCGGCCGCCGATTTGGACGGTGATCATCGTGCCGCCGGGATAGGGAATGACAAAGCGAGCGGATTCGCTGCACGGCTGCGTGATCGCATCGCCGCGGGGATTTTTTGCGTCTCCGCGCGGCGCCGACAGCCACGTGCAGGAGAGCGTTTTCGCATCATCGATACCAGAGATCTTGGCGATGACGGCGTGCCGCGTCGGATTGATGTAGTCGTCGTAGGCTGAGCATTTGAAGCGATTTTCGCTCCAGCAGGTTTTGGTGAACATCGAGGCGGCCCAGCCGTCCCGATCATCGTGCTGCAAGGCGTGCTCTTCGGAGAGAATTGGGGATGGCCGTTCGCTCGGGCCAAGCGCGCGATAGGTCTCGCGATGAGCGTTGGTGTCATTTGGATCGGTGAAAAAGCGGAACGGGTTTTCGAGACGCCACGTCACCACAGGAGCCGCTTCCGCGCGGGTCGCGACGCCAAGGCTTGCAATGGCGCAGGCCAGCGGCAGGAACAGGTCCGCCGCGATCGCTCGCAGTCCAAGTCTCGATATCAATGCCATCCGCCCTCTTCGCCGGTCGTCAAATGCGACCCGACCAATGCGCGCGTGCGATACGCCACAATCGAGCAATAGGCGCGATGTCCACGACATCCCGCGCCGGTTCATGCCGAGGGTTCTGCAAAGCGCGAAAATAGGGCTCGACGAGGGCAAGCGGCAGCAGAGCCGTGGTGAAAATGCGTGGCTTCCCCGTGAGATGACGCCGCACGTCGGACAACGCCCGCTCGCCTTCGGCCGCAAACCAGGCAATTTGCGGCCGCCAATCGGCCGCTTCGGCCCCGTCGTAAGGGTTCGGCGCGCGGGCCAAAGGAAGAAGCGGACGCTGATGCATCAGAGCATAAGGGAGCTCGATGCCGAGACGGGCGAAACCCGAGGCGCGGGCAGCAGCGTCGAGCGTCGCATCGTCCAGGTTCGCGCCGAGGATGGACGCCGCCAGACGGAACGGCGTGCCGTCGATGATGCGCAGTCGTGCAAGAAGTTCGTCGTCGCCCGTAGGCGGCTCGGCATAAAGGGCGTCGGCGTGGGCCGCCAGATAGTCCTCGATCCGGCCGAGCGGCAAGGCGCGGCGGCGGATGACATCGGCGAAGGCGTCGAGCACCGGATTGCCGGAGCGGCCGCTTTCGCCACGGCTCAAAAATGCGTCGCGCCACCAGGCGACGCGAATTTCCCCGAGCGCCGCTTCCCTCACCTGCCGCGTGATGCGTTCGATCTCGCCAGTGAACGCGGCGAGGGCAATGAGATCGTCGCGCGCCTCGACCGGTGCGAAGAGTGCGGAATAAAACCGATCGGGCGCGTGGGTGCGAGCGCTGGTGCGCACCACGTCGAAAGTCGAGGTTGTTGGCTTGGCGTCGGTCACGCTGTTGGCTTCCGCCAGGATGGAATTTAGGCGACTGCGATTAGGGCTGCCGCGATCGGGCGTTTTTCGGCGATCAGAATATTGTAGGTGCGGGCGGCGGCCCCTGTCGACATCGGTTCGATGCCGATGCCCGCCTTGGCGAATGCGGCATAAATTTCCGGGCTGGGCCAGATCTGTTTTTCGCCGGTGCCGAACAGCACCGTGATTGGCGGCTCGACGAGATTTAAGAGAAATTCGATCTCGTTTTCGCCGATGGTTTCGATGCTCTTGGCCGCCCAGGCCCAAATGCCGGACGGCAAACACAGCACCGAGCCGCGGTGGCTCATATCGGCGAACCGGAAGCCGCCGCTGCCATAAGCGGTGATCGGTGTCTCGTAGGGATAGCGAGCGACGCCGGGGGTCATGACAGCGCCGTCCCGATTATCACCCGTCAGACTCTCGCCTTGCTCGCCTTCGCCGTCGTGACGGGTTTGGCCGACGCCTCGCTCCAATCGCGCTTGACGCCGAGGTAGCCCAGCAGCGGAGCGGCGATGAAGATCGACGAATAGGTACCGATAACGACACCAAGCAGCATGGCGAGGTTGAAGCTGCGGATGACTTCGCCGCCGAAGATATAGAGCGAGAGCAACACCGCGATGGCCGTCACGCCGGTCAAAATCGTGCGCGACAGCGTCTCGTTGATCGAAAGGTTCAGAAGCTCGTTCAGCTCCATTTTCTTGAACTTACGCAGGTTCTCGCGAATTCGGTCCGAGACGACGACTGTGTCGTTGACGGAGTAGCCAAGGATGGTCAGCAAGGCGGCTACGGTCGAGAGATCGAACTCGAAGCGAAAGAGAGAGAAGATGCCCGCGGTCAGCAGAACGTCATGCGTCAAGGCGACGACGGCGCCCAGCGCGAACTGCCATTCGAACCGGAACCAGACATAGGCGACAATCGCGAGGATGCCGGCCGCGACGGCGATGAAGCCGGTCATGCGCAGCTCACTCGACACAGCAGGTCCGACCACTTCGACGCGGCGTTGCACATAATCGGCGTCGGTGGCGGCGGTCACCTTTTTCAAGGCTTCCTGCTGAGCTGAACTCGCCGCCCGGCTGCTCTTCGAGGCGGACGAGAACGTCATCGGGCGTGCCGAACTCCTGGATCTGGACGTTGCCGAGACCGAGGCCGTTGAGCTTGTCGCGTAGCGCGCCGATGTCGGCATTGCCCGACTTCGTTTTCAGCTCGACGAGCGAACCGCCTTTGAAATCGACGCCATAGTTGAGGCCAAGCGTCATGCAAAGCGCCAGCGAAATGAGCATCGCAATGACCGACGCAGCCAGCGCCGGGCCCTTGAACTTCATGAAGGGCAAACGAAGGTTATGCGGGAAGAAATCGACGCCCTTGAAAACAGGAATGAGTCTCATCAACACGGAAGGCGTCTCCTAGACCGGAACGGTCTGAATGCGGCCCTTCGGCTGAGCCTTGAGCCAGAACCAGATAAGCATTCGAACGACCGTCACGGAGGCGAAGATCGAGGTCAGAATGCCGATTGTGAGCGTGACGGCGAAGCCGCGGATCGGACCCGAGCCGAGCCAGAACATGATGATGGCGCAGCAGAGCGTCGTCAGCTGGCTATCCGCAATCGTCACGAATGCGCGCTGGAAGCCCGCATCGATCGATGCGACCGGCGTCTTGCCGGTGCGAAGCTCTTCGCGAATGCGCTCATAGATCAGAACGTTGGCGTCGACCGCCATCGCGACGCCGAGAACGAGGCCGGCGATGCCGGGCAGCGTCAGCGTCGAACCAATGAGCGTCATCAGGGCAACGGTCAGGATCAAGTGTACGAGCAGGCCGACGCAGGCGAAAATACCGAACGTGCCGTATGCGAGAACCGTAAGCGCGACGACGGCGATGCCACCGATGATACCCGCGCGCTTACCGTCAGCGATCGAGTCGGCGCCAAGCGACGGTCCCACGGTGCGTTCTTCGACGATCGTCAGCTTGGTCGGCAGCGAGCCCGATCTCAACTGAACCGCAAGCTTGTTGGTGCTTTCGACCGTGAAGTTGCCCGAGATCTGTCCCGAGCCGGCGAGGATCGGCTCGCGAATGACAGGCGCCGAGAGCACCTTGTCGTCCAACACGATCGCAAATGGGCGACCGACGTTGTCTTTCGTGAAGTTCGCGAACTTGCGGGCGCCAACCTGGTTGAAACGGAAGTTGATGACCGGCTCGTTGGTGCGGCTGTCAAAGCCTGGCTGTGCGTCGGCAAGATCTTCGCCTTGCACCACCGGCTGCTCGCGCAGCAGATATTCGCTCGGGCCGCCCTCTTCCTTGTCGCTCGGATAAATCTTGTAGCCGGCTGGAATGCTGGTCTGCTTGGCCTCTTCGGCCGACAGCGACGGATGGACTTCGTGGAACGTCAGCTTGGCGGTTTCGCCAATCAGCGCTTTCAGGTCCTTGGTGTCTTTGAGGCCCGGAAACTGGATGAGAATGCGATCAGCGCCCTGACGCACGATGGTCGATTCAGACGTGCCCAGATTGTTGACGCGGCGATTGATCGTCTCGATCGAGGCCGCGGCGGCATTGGAGATGCGGGCGCGCAATCCGGCTTCGGTCGGCTTGACGATGACGGTGCCGGGATCGTTGCCCTCGCTGACATCGACGTCGTAGCCGCCGCCTCCGAGCACGGCGCTGCCGATCGTCTGACGGACCTTGTGCAGTTCCTTGATGGCCTGGTCACGTTCCTCGGGCTTGGCGAGCTTGACGACCAATTGAGTGCCCTGAACGCCGATGCCGGTAAACCCGATCTTGGCGTCGCGCAAAACCTTGCGCGATTCATCGCGCAGATTGTTCAGCCAATCCTTCTTGATTTCGTCTTGATCCATCGCGAGCAGCAGATGAGCGCCGCCCTGCAGGTCGAGGCCGAGAGTCAACTGCTTGTGCGGCACGAACCATGGCCAAGACGCGACCGTTTCTTTCGAAAACAGGTTCGGCAGCGCGACCAAGAGGCCCGCGAGGCAGGTCAACAGAATGAAAAAGACTTTGGTGCGAGTGAATTGCAACATCGGGAACGGGTCTCGTGCTTTTAGGAGATGTGCGGATCAACGGCCGCACATCGGCCGCATCTTGGTTTTGGCACGTACGATGCCACCAATCACGTTGCGTCTTTGACAGGTTCGCCCTTGGCGCGCACTTCCAAAAGGGTGCTCTTGACGATGCGGACCTTGAGATTGTCGGCGAGTTCGACCTCAATCTCGTCGCTGGTGTCGGACGCCTTCGTAACTTTGCCGACCATTCCCCCCGATGTTACCACCGTGTCACCGCGGCGGACGGCGTTGACGCGTTCGCGAAGCTCCTTGGCGCGCTGAGACTGAGGGCGGATCAACAGGAAATAGAAGATCGCCAGCATCAGCAGCATGGGGATCAGAAGGCCGCCAAGCGGATCCATGGCACTTGGAGCGCCGGCGGCTTGGGCGAACGCAGGGGTCGTAAACATTGCGAAGGAAGGTCCTCTTGATGCGGTGGAAATAAGCGCTGCCGCCCCGAAACCCAACAGGCCGGGGTAGCGAGCCGCAAATTCGGGCGGACTATAGTGGTCCGAGGCCCTTTTGCAACCTCGCAAAGCCTCCAGAAAGGGCGTTGGCATGGGCATCCGCAGCGATTAAACACGGTTTTCCCGGCGGATAGCTCGCTCGGGCTTTGCCTTCCTGGAATTCCCATGTCCGACGCCGACGCCTATCGCCCGCTTCTTGAGCGGATCGCAGACGCTCTTGAGCGATTGAGCCCGCCCCCTGCCCGCGCCGTCAATTTCGATGGAGCGGACGCTTTTATCTGGCAGGCCGACACGAACAGCTTCGAGCCGGTGCCGGAAGTCAGCCGCGTGCCCCTGAAGCTGCTGAAGGGCATTGACCGGACAGCCGACATCCTGCTCGACAATACCCGGCGGTTTGCTGCCGGCTTCGCCGCCAACAATGCGCTTCTGTGGGGCGCGCGGGGCATGGGAAAATCAAGCCTCGTCAAGGCCGCGCATGCCGACGCGCTTGCCATCAGCGGCGGTCTGAAGCTCGTTGAGATTCATCGCGAGGATATTTCTTCGCTGCCCCGTTGCCTGGCGTCGCTCAAGGCAGCGGCGCCGCTGCGGTTCATCGTCTTCTGTGACGACCTGTCGTTCGATCACGACGACACCAGCTATAAATCTTTGAAAGCCGTTCTCGACGGCGGCATCGAGGGGCGGCCAAAGAACGTGCTGTTCTATGCAACGTCCAACCGCCGCCATCTGATGCCGCGCGACATGATCGACAACGAGCGTGCGACAGCGATCAATCCGGGCGAGGCGACGGAAGAGAAAGTTTCTCTGTCGGACCGGTTCGGGCTGTGGCTCGGTTTCCATAACGCCAGCCAGGACGACTACCTCGCGATGGTACGCGCTTACGTCGAGCACTTCGGCATCAAGGTCAAGGAAGACGAGCTTGAACGCGACGCGCTCGAATGGGCGACGACGCGCGGTGCACGCTCGGGCCGCGTCGCGTGGCAATACGTGCAGGACCTCGCGGGGCGCAATCAGATGCGGACGGAAAAGATTTAGATAAACGTCATCCTTGGCCGAGCGCGCTGGAAGCGCGTCAATGGCCGGGGGTCCCGCACGAGAATCGTCGAAGACGCAAAGCCAAAAAAAATGAGAGCCGGATCTTGCGACCCGGCCCTCGTACTTCCCTCTGTGCCAGCGCGATTGCCCCCGCGCTAGAGGATCAGCGTCAAAGTTTCTCGAGGTAGGGGATTGGATCCACCGGCTTCGAGCCCTGACGCAATTCGAAATGCAGCTGCGGCTGATCGACGGAGCCGGTTTTTCCGGCCTTCGCGATGACCTGGCCGCGACGGATCTTGTCTCCGCGCTTCACGAGCAGCTCGTCGTTATGCGCGTAGGCGGTGACCCAGCCGTTGTCGTGGCGCAGAAGAACGAGATTGCCGTAGCCTTTGAGTTCGCTACCGGCGTAAGCGACGACGCCTCCTTCGGCGGCATGGACTTCGGTTCCAAGCGGGACCTGAAGATTGATGCCGTCGTTGTGGGTGCCGTCGGGACGGCTGCCGAAGCCGGCGATGACTTTGCCGCTCGCCGGCCAGCGCAATTTGACGCTGTCGACGGATGCGGGAGCCGATGACGGCGGTGGGGCGGCAATCGCAACCTTCTGTTCGACCGGCGCGGGTTTGCTCGCCGCATCGGACTTGTGGTCGGGCGACGACGGCTGGATCGGCGGCACGTCGGGCGAGGCATCAGACGCCTTATCAGACAAGGATGCGACGCGCTTTTCGCCGTTGATGATGGTCGGCTGCATCGTCGTTGCCGCGCCGTAACGAGGCGGTTCGGACGGACTCGCGTCGGCGACAGGCGGCACGGGTGTTGCTTGCGACGATGCGATGGGCGGGACAGCCGCAGCCGGCGTCTTCGCAGCAAACGTTGCCGGAGGCTCGCTCGAAGCACTGCCGGGGACGCGCAAAGTCATGCCAGGCTTGACGCGACGCGGGTCGCTGATGCCGTTGACCTGCTGAAGCTCTGAGAATTTCACCTTATGCAGGCGCGCGATGCCGTAAAGTGAATCTCCGGGCTTCACCGTGTAGCTGCCGTTGTAGCGGGCGGCGACTTCGGGTGATGCGTCCGCGAGCGGAAGCGACGCCGGTCTCGCCGATTCCATGGCAGCGCTTGCGGCAGCAGCGCTCGATTTCGGCGCCGACGCGACGGCACCGTCGGCTGGAAGATAAAGCTTCTGACCGGGGTGAATGCTCGGGTTGGCGAGGTTGTTGAGCGTCGTCAGTTCCGCGAGCGAAACGTGATGGCGGCGTGACAGGCCATAGAGCGTATCGCCCGGCTTCACCTCGATCATCTCGCCCCTGGCGATCGGCGCCGAATGATGCTGGAGCGGCCGTTCATAATTCGTCTGACGCGGCAGCGCATATGGCTTCGAAGCGGGATAGGCGGCCGGCTGATAGGCGGGTTGCACATACGCAGGCTGCTGCGGCGATGGAGCGTAAGAGCGATCACCGGTTGCATCAGGCAGCGACGCCACCTGCACCGATTTGGCGCCGGCTCCATACGGACCGCGCGGCGTCGATCCCTCGACGTTTTGGTTATCGCTTAATGAATTGCTGTATACCGGTTCGCGCGGGACAGGATTGCTTCCCGTCTCGGGCGGATCGTTAAGGGCAAATGACGAACTGTCGAAGCGCGTGATGTCCGCGCTGCAGCCGGCCAGCGAAATGCCGGCGAAGACTAGAGAAAATGCTGTTGCGGACTTGAGGCCCAAGCGCCCGCAGCGGCTAACGCCAAAACAACTCTTCATGGTACGCACCTCTACTCGCACCATCCATTAACCTTTAACCGGTTAACAGGCGGTAAACACCGCTGCGCGATTTCAATCCGATGCCCCGAGTTGCAGTGCCGTGTTTGACAGCCGCCCTTCCTTGCCCAGAGGAAGAGAGACCCGTTGAGGGAAAGAAAAAAGAGCCTGAAACGATGCGTTGCACACCATTCCAGGTTTTGTTCGATTAGATGAAAATTGCGCTCTCTTCGCGGAGGGATTTCGTCAAACCAGCGGCTTTTGCGCGAAATCAGACGTTGCTCCGACGACGGAAAAAGTCTCTCAGGAGAGCCGGCGCGCTAGACTTTCCAATGCGCTGTGGTGCGTGAGATCGATGCTCAGCGGCGTGACTGAAATCTTGCCCTCGGCGATTGCGGCGAGATCCGTTCCAGGCACGAGCGTCGACCTTCTGCGCTCGAACCCGAACCAGAAATAGGGCGTGCCCCACGGATCGGTGCGGCTGTCGATATCGAGCAGCGCCTGATCGCGAACGCCTTGCGAGGTCACGGCGACGCCTTTGATCTGGTCCGGCGCAGCATCGGGAAAGTTGATGTTGATGAGGGTTTTCGCATCCCACTTTTCGTCGAGCAGCTTTCGGATCAGCGAGGGCGCGTGCGCGAGCGGCGTATCCCAGAAGGCGCGGCGTCCGCCTTCCTCGAATCCCATCATCAGCGACAACGCGATCGAGGGAATGCCGAGGATCGCACCTTCCATCGCGGCAGCGACAGTGCCTGAATAGGTCACGTCTTCGGCCAAGTTCGAACCGTGATTGACGCCGGAAAGAATGAGATCCGGGGGCTGCTCGATCAGGATATGGCGAACCGCCATGATCACGCAGTCGGTCGGTGTGCCCGCAATCGCGTAGGTGCGGTCGTCGAGCTTGCGCTGGCGCAGCGGCGTGTGCAGCGTCATCGAATGCGAGGTGCCGGACTGGTTCGTCTCGGGCGCGATTGTCCAGACGTCCGGCGAAATGCCGAGCGCGATGGCTTTCAGGATTTCGAGCCCTCGTGCGTTGATGCCGTCGTCGTTGGTGATGAGGATGCGCATTGTTTAGCCGATAATTTCGCCTTTTGAGTTCACACGGATCGGGGAGCCGCGATTTCGGCGGGCGGCGTCGTCGCTTTCGCCGGTCGTTTTCACGTCGGATGGATGCAGGCACCATACACGTTCGAGATCGTAGATGAAGACGCCGATCTGGTCGGTCGTGACTTCGCCGATAATGTATCCCCTCTGTCCGCGAATTTCTTCGTCCTCAGCGTCCGCATTGATCACGACAATGTCGTAGGCGCGAAGCACGCGGAGGTCTCCGATCGTTATGCCTTGTGGATCTGGGCGAGGCCGCCCATGTAGGGACGAAGGGCGTCGGGGATGACGACGGTGCCGTCAGCCTGCTGATAATTTTCCAGCACTGCGATGAGCGTTCGGCCGACCGCCAGTCCCGAACCGTTCAACGTATTGACGTAGACCGGCTTGCCTCCGTCCTTCGGACGGAAGCGCGCATCCATGCGTCGGGCCTGGAAATCTCCACAGACCGAGCAGGATGAAATCTCGCGATAGGCGTTCTGCCCTGGCAACCAGACCTCGATGTCGTAGGTTTTCTGAGACGCAAATCCCATGTCGCCGGTGCACAGGAGCATGGTGCGGAACGGCAGGCCGAGGCGCTTTAAGACTTCCTCAGCGCAGGACGTCATGCGCTCGTGTTCCTCCGTTGCCGCTTCGGGCATAACGATGGAGACGAGTTCGACCTTCGAGAACTGATGCTGACGGATCATGCCGCGCGTGTCGCGTCCGGCGGCACCCGCCTCGGAGCGGAAGCACGGCGTCCACGCGGTGAGACGCATCGGCAGTTGGGCTTCGTCGATAATCTGTTCGCGCACGAGGTTCGTCAGCGAGACTTCGGCAGTCGGGATGAGCCAAAAGTCGTTGACCGTCCTGAACAGATCCTCAGCAAACTTCGGTAGGTTGCCGGTGCCGTAGGCGGCTTGATCTTTGACGAGCAGCGGTGGGTTGACTTCGGTGTAGCCGAACTCGCCGGTGTGCAGGTCGAGCATGAAGCTCGCGATCGCACGTTCGAGCCGCGCAAGCGCGCCCTTCAGCACGACGAAGCGGGCGCCGGAAATTTTCTGCGCGGCTTCGAAATCCATCAGGCCCAGCGCTTCGCCGATCTCGAAATGCTGCTTCGGCGTAAAATCGAACGTGCCGGGCGTGCCGACTTTGCGGACTTCGACGTTGCCCGTCTCGTCCGTGCCGAACGGAACGTCGGTGCGCGGGGTGTTCGGGATGACGGACAGCACATCGCGAATTTCAGCGTCGAGTACGCGCTCGTCTTCTTCGCCTTTCGCGATCGTTTCCTTGAGCGTCGCGACTTCGGCCATCAGCCTTGACGCGGTGGCTTCGTCCTTCGCGCCCTTCGCCTTGCCGATTTCCTTCGAAGCGGTGTTGCGGCGCGATTGTGCATCCTGAAGCGCGGTTAAAAGCGCGCGGCGTTTATCGTCCAGCGCGATGATACGCCCGGCTTGGGGCTCGAGCCCGCGCCGCCTCAGACCTTCGTCGAAGATCTCAGCGTTATCTCTGATCCACTTTAGGTCGAACACGGATGGCCTCTTCACGGTCGAAACGGTGAGGCCGTCCTATACGATGCTTCCGGCTCGGTCCAGTCCGGGTCGGCCCAAGCTGCGCCGATTGGCCCTTATGCTTCGCCCGTGGTCTTCGCCTGCTGCTTTTCGACAAGGCGCACGGCGAGGATCGAGGCTTCATAGAGGCCGATAGTCGGCAACGCCATGATGCACATGCTGAGCGCGTCGGGCGGCGTCAGCAGCGCTGCCGCTGCGAAAATGCCGACGATGGCATAGCGGCGCCCTCGCGCCAACGCGGCCGACGTTACGATGCCGGTGCGGGCGAGCAGCGTCAGAATGACGGGCAATTGGAAGATGATCCCGAATCCCAGGATCAGTTGCATGATGAGCGAGAGATATTCCGAGACCTTCGGCAACAGCTCGATCTCGGGCATGCCGGGTCCGGTCGTATGCGCCAGTCCGATCGAAAAGCGGATCAGGACCGGCATCGCGATGAAGTAGACGACCATCGCGCCGACGATGAACAGTACCGGCGTCGCGATGAGATAAGGCAGGAAGGCGCGGCGCTCGTTCTTGTAGAGGCCGGGCGCGACGAATTTATAGATCTGGGTCGCGGCCACGGGAAACGACAGAAAAGCCGCGCCGAACATCGCAAGCTTCACCTGCGTCATAATCTGCTCGAGGAAGTGCGTCGCGATCAGCTTCACGTGGTCGTTGCCGGATGCCCACATGTAGGGCCAGACCAGGACGTTATAGATGTGGCCCGCGACCGAGAAGCAGAGGAAGAACATCACGACGAACGCGCCGAGCGCCCAGATGAGCCGCTCGCGCAGCTCGATCAGATGATCGAGCAGCGGCGCTTTGCTGGCGTCGATCTCATCCTGGCCTTCGCGCGGAGGCTCGCTGTCCGTTGCGGAGGCCGGAACCCTCTCCTGCATCGCGTTACGACTCCGTCTTTGCGGGCGCAGGATGCGCTTCGGGCTTTGCCGGCTCGGGTGTCGGAGAAGGCACGGGCGCCGATTCCGTCGTCGTCTGCGGTTCTATGCTGGCTGCCGGAGGCGGAGACTTCGGAGGCTCGAGTGATGCCGCCTTGCCTGCATCGTCGATCGTGCCCTTGGCTTGCATGACCTCGGCGTTGATCGAGCTCTGCATCTTCTCGACTTCCTTGCGCATCGAGTTCGAGCTCGGCCTCGCGCATGGCGGCGTCGAACTGAGCCTTGAACTCATTGGCATGGCGGCGCGCCATCCCCGCGTACCGGCCCAGGGTGCGGAGAAAAACCGGCAGTTCTTTTGGTCCGACGAATACAAGCGTCACGATCGCGAGGATCAGAAGCTCGCTCCAGCTGATGTCAAACATCGAGCAACCCTGTCGAGATCAGCCGCAACGCTGCGAACCGCGAATGGTCAGCCGACCTTCGAACGATCCGGATTGGCAGCCTCGTTCTCGATCGTTCGCGGCATGGGCTTTGGCTCGTCGTCTTCGGCCATGCCCTTCTTGAAGCTCTTGATGCCTTTGGCAACGTCGCCCATCAAGTCGGAAATCTTGTTGCGACCGAACAGCAGCAAGGCGATGACGATCAGCAGAAGAATGTGTTGCGCGCTAAGACCCATAGTGACACCTTTCGGCGGCAGCCTTGAGTTGTCGGAGGCTGTCGCTCTACGTATTTATGGCTTTATCGCAGAACCGCCAGGGCGGGGCAAGGTTTGCGGCGCCCCGAACGGAGCGGCCATTCGTCAAAAGCTGAAACAATTCCGACGCCTTATCGCGCAGAAACGGCAATCGGGCCGGACTTGCGGCGCAAATTAATGAAAAGTAATTTTTAGCCGGCTTCCGGGCCGCCGCCGCTCGGCTTTGGCGCCTCGGTGACGTCGTCGTCCTCGAACGGCTCGTCGCTATCGAGCGCAAGCTCCTCCTGCTCGTCCTCCTCGCCCTCGTCCGTCAGCGGAAGCTCGTCCGGCATCAGGGCGGCGACATCGGTCGGCGACGGGACGGTGAAGCCAGGCGGCAGATTGGCATCGAGAAGGCCCTGGGCTTTGAGATCTGAGAGGCCTGGAAGGTCCTTGATGCTGTCCAGTCCGAAATGCACGAGGAAGTCCTCGGTCGTGCCGTAGGTGAGCGGGCGGCCGGGCGCGCGACGGCGGCCGCGCGGGCGGATCCAGCCCGTCTCCATCAGGACGTCGAGCGTTCCGGGCGACGTAGAGACGCCGCGAATGTCTTCGATCTCGGCGCGCGTAACAGGCTGGTGATAGGCGATGATGGCCATGGTCTCGAGCGCGGCCTTCGACAGCTTGCGATCTTCCTTCTGCTGGCGCTCGAGAAGAAAGGCCAGATCCTCGGCGGTGCGAAATTGCCATCGACCAGCGACGCGCACGAGATTGACGCCGCGGTCGCGATAGTCGGCCTGCAATTCGAGCAGCAGTGCGTTGACGTCGTCGCCGGCTTCGAGGCCGCGGGTCAGCGCCTTGGCGTCGAGCGGTTCTGAGGCGGCAAAGAGCATCGCTTCAAGGCGGCGGAGCTTTTCGCGTTTAGCGGCGTGTGACAGATGCGCGGTGGCGTCCTCCGGTTCGCTTTGAACCGGATGCGGCGCTTCCTCGCGCAGCCCTGCGGTCTCTTCGTTTGCCGCGGCTTCCTTCTTCTCTCGGGTGTTGTCCGACACCAGTGTCAGTCTCGGCGGAACCATGGCTTTTTTAGCCCCCTTATAGCGGTCTTTGCGGCCCGACTAGCCGATCTTTTGCCATTCCGCGCCTTCTTCGCGCTTACGCATGTAAATCGGCGCAAACGGATGATCCTGGCGAAGCTCTATTAACCCTTCGCGCGCCATTTCGAGGGTTGCGCCGAACGAGCTTGCAAGGGCGGAGCGTTCTTCCTCGTTCTTGGGCAAGTACTGTTCGAGGAAAAGATCGAGCTGCGCCCAATCCCCTACGGTCGCGCCGACGAGTTTCTCGAGCCGCTGGCGGGCTTCCTTGATCGACCAGACGCGGCGCGCCTTGACAACGTGAACGACGCGAATGGTGCGCTTTCTCTGCTCGGCGTAGGCCTTGAGCAGATCGTAGACGGCGGCCGTATACGTCGTGTCGCGCGTGACCTTGATATGCTCCGGCAATCCGCGCCCGAAGACATCGCGATCGAGATGTCGCCGGTTCATCAGGATCGCCGCCTGATTGCGCATGGCTTCGAGGCGCATCAGACGGAACGACAGCTTCTGCGCCAGCTCTTCCGCCGTCGCCGTTTCGACGCCGTCTTTTTCCTTCGGCAGCAGCAGGCGGGATTTGAGATAGGCAAGCCACGCCGCCATGACCAGATAATCGGCAGCGATTTCGAGCCTCAGGCGCTGCGCCTCGGCGATGAAGCCGAGATATTGTTCGACCAACGCCAGGATCGAGACCTTCGCGAGATCGACTTTCTGCGTCCGGGAAAGCGCCAGCAGGAGGTCGAGCGGGCCTTCGAAACCTTCGATATCGACGACGAACGCCTCACCGGCGGCGGGCATTTCCTCGAAGCCCGAAGTCTGCCAGTCGGACGCGCCGTCTTCGCCCTCAGCTGCCGTTTCGTTCATGCGATCTCGATCAAGATTCTTGTGGCGGGGCGACCCTCGGTGTCCATGGGCGCATTTGCCGACACTACACTGATTCAGACGATGGGAGTTTGCGCGCCCAGGACGCCGGCCAAGAGTTGCAGAGCCCGCCCTTTATCGTAAGGCTCAGATCGCCCGATGCAAGCAAAGGCTGCGGCGAATTCTTCGGCTGCGCGGCCCGCAAGCGGAGGTACGCCTTCAGCCGCGGCGCGCATCTCGGCCAAATCGCCATTGCAGTGAAGCGCGATATCGGAGCCGGCGGCGATCACGGCTTCGGCGCGCGCGCGCATCGGCCCGTTCAAGGCCTTCATGCTCAGATCGTCGCTCATCAAAAGGTTATCGAAGCCGATCTCGCCTCGGATGACGTCGCGTGTGACGATGTCGGAGGTGCTCGCCGGGTTATCGGCATCGATCGCCGAATAAACGACGTGTGCCGTCATAGCAGCGGGAAGATCGGCCAAGGCCTTGAACGGCGCGAAGTCGGTTTCCGACAACTTTGAATGACGGGTCGGGATGATCGGCAGGCCGAAGTGACTGTCGGCGGTGGCGCGGCCATGACCCGGAATATGTTTGACGACCGGCACGACGCCGCCTGCGAGGTAACCTTCAGCGACGGCACGGGCCAACGCGACGACCTGCGGGACGCTGGTGCCGTAAGCACGGTCGCTGATGATCTCGTGCGCACCGGCAATGGCGAGATCGGCGACGGGAGCGCAGTTCATCGTGATGCCGTAGTTGCGAAGCTCTTCGGCGGTCAGCCGGGCGACTGCAAAAGCGCTTTCCTTGGCGAGTTCCGGATCTTCGGCATAAACATCAGCGAAGGCTGCGGCGGACGGCAAAGTGCGCGCGATCGGCGGCCTCAGGCGCTGGACGCGGCCGCCTTCCTGATCGATCAAAATTAGAAAATCCTCGCGGCCGACGGCGTCTCTCGTCTCGTCGATCAGACGGGCAAACTGTGCCCTGTCGAAGATATTGCGGCGGAACAGGATCAGACCGGCGGGCTGAACGTCGCGATAGAAGCTGCGCTCATCCTCGCTCAGCATGACGCCCGAAAGGCCGGCGATCAGACTTGCGGTCATTGTAACTCGTCCTCCGCGACGATCATGGACCGACCGCCCGGCGAAATGCAATCGGCCGGCGCAACCGCACCGGCCGTATGGCTTTTTTCGAACGGTGCGCGATCAGTACGAGGTCACCCAGCAGCTATGATAGCCCTGGGCCTTAAGCTGGGCGCAGACGTTGCTTGCTTCTTCGCGCGAGCCCGGCGGACCGACGACAAGCCGATCGTAGACGCCTTTGGCGAGGTTTGCCGAAGCGATATCAGGCGTCTTTCCGGCAAGCGCCGTCGAATACTTCTGCTGCATGTCGGCAAAGCGCTTCAAAGCATCGATGCGACTGGTCTCCGAGTGCGGGACCGAAGCCAGGACGGCGACAAAACCGGTGCCGGTATGGGTCGTAACCGGAGGAGCGTCAGCCGTCGCGTCGGTTTCGACCGTCGGCTCGGCACGCGCGACCTTTTTCAGCTTCTTCTTCGGTGGTGCCGGCGTATCGTCGGCGCTATCAGGCGCGTTGATGGTGGTGATCTTGACCGGCTTCGCCTTTTTGGCGGGTGCCGAAGCATCTATGCTTGCGGTTTGTGTAGGAGGTGGAGCGCTGGCGGCCGGAGGCGCGGGCTGCTGCGAGCCGCCGCCCTGCTGGCCAAAGACGTCAACGAGCGACGTTCCGGGAACGGCAGTTCCGCCTTGAGCCGGTGGCGTCTGCGACTGATCCTCAGTCGGTGTCGCTTGCGACATGATGCTGCCGTCGCGGCCGACGACCAGGGTCGATACCTTTCGCGGACCATCGCCGTCCTGCGACGCATTGTTGTCGGAGGTTCCGGCCGATGAGCCGTTCGCTTCCTCAGCCGACGCCGACGACGTGCCATCGCCGAGACGGCCCATGATCTTGGTATCGGAATAGGGAAACTGCTTGCCGCCGGCATCCGCCGGTTTGGTCTTGGCGGCGAAGTCGTCGCTCTTGACCACGGGAGGATCGCCGTCGCGGACGCCGCCAGCGGCGAATTTCTTATAGCCATAGGCCATGCCGCCGCCGATCACGATGGCGCCGATCAGGGCCGCGACGATCATCAGAGGACGGCGACCGCGCGGCGCGTCTTCCTCATCCTCGTAGTCCTCGTATTCTTCGTCGTTGTAGACGGGTTCGAGTTCGCCGCCTTCGGCCTGCCCGAAGCCCAGATGCGGATCTGCGTGCTGGTGCTGCTGATAGGGGTCCTGGCCAAAGCCGTCGTGCGGACCGGCCCAATCGGCCGCACTCAATTCGCTTTCATGGTACTGCTGCTGACCGAACGTCGAAGCAGGATGGGCCTGCTGCGGCGCGGCGGGGTACGGCTGCGCGCCATATCCGCCCGCATCATAGCCGCGCGGATCCGTGGGCCGGCCGGGCCATTGCTGTGCCGGTTGCTGGGCGCCGAAATCGGGAGCGGCCTGGGGCTGCTGGAAGTTTGGCCTCGAAGGCGGAACGTAGGGTTCGAATTGCGGCGCATAGGGGTCGGCCTGCGGGGCGCTGCCCTGCTGCGGATAGCCGCCACGATTGCCCGGCTGGAGTTCGCTCCACTGGCCGTAAGCAGGTTGCTGCGGCTCAGGCGCGTGACCACCATAACCTGGCTGCTGGAAATTCGGCGGATAGCCCTGCGCGGGTTGCTGGGGCTGCTGCGGCTGCTGTTGCGCCGGCCAGCCATTCGGCTGCTGCTGGCGCCCGATCGGCTGAGCCTGAGGGTTGACCCAGGATGGCTGAGAATTGCCCGCCGGCGTTGCAGGGCGCGCCAGCGGTCTGCCGGTGTTCGGCCCGGGAAATGCGTTCTGCGAGGACATCGCGGAAACCCCCTTGAAGTGGGGCGCAAGTAGCGGTTGCGCCTTATCGTCGAGTCGAGACCTTAGCGCATCGCATCGGGCGCCTCGACGCCAAGGATCTCAAGCCCCGATTTTATCACCGTCTTTGTCGCGGAAATCAGCGCGAGTTTGGCTGAAGTCGCAACCCCGTCATTTGCCTGAATAAATCGCAAATGTGGCGAATCGTTGCCACGCGTCCACTGGGTGTGGAGAGCGCTCGCGAGATCATACAGATAGAAAGCGATTCGGTGCGGCTCATGAGCCGACGCCGCGCCGTCGATCAGGCGCGGGAAAGCGGCGAGCCTCTTCACGAGGTCGATCTCGCCGGCGTCGGTCAGGATCGAGAGATCCACCTTCTGAAGGGCAGGAGCGGAAACGTCCAAGCCTGCAATCTGCTCGGTTGCATTCCGCAGCACGCTTGCAGCCCTAGCATGTGCGTATTGCACGTAGAAGACTGGGTTGTCCTTCGACTGCTCCGTCACCTTGGCGAAATCGAAGTCGAGCGTCTCCTGGTTCTTCCGGTAGAGCATCATGTAACGGACAGGGTCGCGGCCGACCTCGTCGACGACATCGCGCAGCGTGACGAAGGTGCCGGCCCTCTTCGACATTTTGTAGGGCTCGCCGGCTTTGAACAAACGAACGAGATTGACGACCTTAATGTCGAGATCGGCTTGCCCATCCGACAGTGCCGCGACCGCCGCCTTCATCCGCGGGATGTAGCCGACGTGATCGGCGCCGAAGACATTGATCAGATGGCGGAAGCCGCGTTGCAGCTTGTCGTAGTGGTAAGCGACGTCACCGGCGAAGTAGGTGTAGCTGCCGTCCGACTTCTGAAGCGCGCGGTCTTCGTCGTCCCCAAACGCTGTCGACTTGAACAGTGTCTGCAGGCGATCTTCCCACTCGTCGTCGTCATGGCCCTTGGGCTTTTCGAGCTTGCCTTCGTAGATGAGGCCCTTCCCGCGCAGGACGTCGATGGCGGCCTTGACCTGGTCGCGGCCGCCGGACGTCAGGGATGCCTCGGAGAAGAAGACTTCGTGGGTGATATTTAGCGCTGCGAGGTCGTTCTTGATAATCTCCAACATCCTGGAAATAGCTAATGAGCGCACGAGCGGCAACCAGCGCTCTTCCGGCATGTTGATGAGCGAATGGCCGTGCTCGGCGGCGAGTGCGGCGCCGACGGGCTTCAGGTATTCGCCGGGATAGAGTCCCTCCGGGATCGCGCCGATATCTTCTCCCAGCGCCTCGCGGTAGCGCAGGTAAGCCGATCGTGCGAGCACGTTCACCTGGCCGCCGGCGTCGTTGATGTAATACTCGCGCGTGACGTGATAGCCGGCGAAGACCAGCAGGTTCGCGAGCGCATCCCCGAAGACAGCGCCGCGGCAATGGCCGACGTGCATCGGGCCGGTCGGATTGGCGGAAACATATTCGACGTTGAGCTTTTCGCCGTGCCCGACAGCACCAGCGCCATATCGAGAGCCTTCCTCGAGAATGGTGCGGATCAGCGATTGCCATACTTCGTTCTTGAATGTGAGGTTCAGGAAACCTGGCCCTGCGACCTCGACCTTCGCGACGTCGGGTGCGGCTTCGAGCTTCGCCTTCAAAGCCTCGGCGATATCGCGCGGCTTCATCTTCGCGGCCTTCGCCAGAACCATGGCAGCATTGACGGCGACGTCGCCGTGGCTCGCGTCGCGCGGCGGCTCGGCGTCGAATGCAGGAAGCTTCAGTTCGGAAGGCAGGACGCCTTCGGACTGCAGAGTTTCGAGCGCGGTGGATACGCGGGCGGCGACTTTGGCGAAGAGGTTCATTGGTGTCCTTTGATTGCGCTGGCGACTCTCCTTCGTCGAGCCGGCCGCCAGCGCGGGCGTTGGGTCCGCGCCTAGCCCAGTTCCGGGGTTACGTCAAACAGGCGGCGATGTTCGGCGAGGGCATAGCGGTCGGTCTGGCCCGCCAGGAAGTCACAGGCGAGGCGGGCGCGCCGACGCTCATCGAGGTTCCGAAGCACCCCGCGCCAGCCGGCCGGAAGCGCCTCCGGGTCCGATTGATATTTCGCGAACAGATCGTGGACGACCTGTTCCGCCTTCTCCATGACGTCGAGAACGCGGCGGTGATGGTAGACGGACTGAAACAAAAATGACTTTAGACGCGCGAGATTGGATGTCATGCCGGGCGAGAAAGAAATCGTCGCCCGGCCTGCTGTTCGAATGTCGTCGGCGACGTGCGGCGCGATCTCGGACAACCGGCGGCGGCTCTCCGTAACGATGTCGCCGACCATGGCGGTGATCATGCGTCTCGTCACCTCGTAGATCGCGCGGCTCGGCTCGGCGTCCTCGGCGATGGCCGCGACATCTTTCGCGATCGGTCCGACGAGCGGCACGTCGAACAGCATATCGAACGAGATCAATTTGGCGCGCAGGCCGTCGTCGACATCATGCGACAGATAGGCGACATCGTCGGCGAGACTTGCGACCTGTGCTTCCGCCGATGGCCACTGTCCAAGCTCCAACGGCGACCACGCCTCGATGTGGCGCACGACCTTGGCGACGGCGCCGTCCTTGTTGCAAACCGGGCCGTTATGCTTCGCCAGCCCTTCCAGCGTTTCCCAGGTGAGGTTCAGGCCATCGAATGCGAGATACTTCCGTTCGAGCGCCGTCACGATGCGGAGCGACTGGGCGTTATGATCGAAGCCGCCGAACTGCTTCATGGCGGCATCGAGCGCCCGCTCGCCGGCATGACCGAACGGCGAATGGCCGAGATCGTGCGCGAGAGCAATCGTTTCGGCCAAGTCTTCGTCAAGCCGCAGCTGGCGGGCGATGGTGCGGGCGATTTGGGCGACCTCAAGCGAATGGGTGAGGCGCGTGCGGAAATGATCACCTTCGTGCGGCAGGAACACCTGCGTCTTGTAGGTCAAACGGCGGAAAGCGGTCGCGTGCAGAATGCGGTCGCGGTCGCGCTGAAAGGGGCTGCGGGTCGGGCAGTCCGATTCGGGATAATGGCGGCCGCGGGACGGCATGCCGCTAGCGGCATAGGTCGCCGGGGCGCGCTCGCCCGGGCGGAGGTTCTGCCCGAAATCCGCGGCATCTGTGGCCGATTTTACCCGTGCGGGCATGCTGCGATGCTCAAACATTTGACTTCGCCTGCCGCCTTCCTATCTTTCGGTGGCTGCGGAGACCAGTGCCGAACTGCCGTCCGCACCGTTAATCGCCCGAGATTTGACTGACCGATGACCATTACCGTGACAGACCGTGCCGCGACGCGCATCGCGGAAATCGTCGCCAATGAGGCTTCCTCGCCGGTGTTGCGCGTTTCGGTCGAAGGCGGTGGCTGCTCCGGCTTCCAATATAAGTTCGACCTCGTCGGCGGCAAAGCCGACGATGATCTGGTGATTCACCGCAATGGCGCGACGGTCGTGATCGATCCGGTTTCCCAGCAATATATGGAAGGCGCCGAGATCGACTTCGTCGACGACCTGATCGGCGCATCCTTCAAAATCAACAACCCGGTCGCCACGGCATCGTGCGGCTGCGGCACGAGCTTTTCGATCTAACTGTTTTCAATTATCTCAAACCTTCACGTCATGGCCGGGTTTAACCCGGCAATGCAGGACGCGCGCACCCTCGTTGTGGCGGATTAGCCCTGGATGGCCGCCTCATGGGCGGCCATGGTGTGGTGGGTAGTGAGAGAGGTTCGGCCGTCATGATCATCGCGACCTGGAACATCAACGGCGTCAAGGCGCGGCTTGAGGCGGCGCTGACCTATCTGCGCAATCATGCGCCGGATGTCGTCTGCCTGCAGGAGATCAAATCAGTCGACGACGGTTTCCCGACGCAGGCGTTTCAAGATATCGGCTACAACGTCGCGACGAACGGCCAAAAAGGCTTCAACGGTGTCGCGATCCTTTCGAGAACGCCGATGGAAGACATCGTGCGCGGACTACCCGGCGACGACAGCGATCAGCATGCGCGGTGGATCGAAGCCTCCGTCGCGCTTGGCGAGCGGCTGGTGCGCGTCGTCTGCCTTTACCTGCCGAACGGCAATCCGATCGGAACCGAAAAATTCGCTTATAAGCTTGCGTGGATGGAGCGCATGCAGGCGCGGGCGAAGGTGCTTTTGGCCGAGGAGGTGCCGCTTATTCTCGCCGGCGATTTCAACGTCATTCCGGAGCCGGAAGACGCCAAACGCCCGCAGGCATGGACGAACGACGCTTTGTTCCAGCCGGAAAGCCGGGCGGCGTGGCGCAGCCTCGTCAATCTCGGCTTCACGGACGCGACGCGCGCCTGTCATCCGGGGCCGGGCGTCTACACATTCTGGGATTATCAGGCCGGGGCATTCCAGAAGGACGACGGCATCCGTATCGACCACATGCTGTTGTCGAGCCAAGCGGCCGACCTGCTGCGATCATCGGGCATCGACCGCGAGACACGAGCGCAAGAGAAGCCGTCCGATCACGTACCCGTTTGGATCAAGCTTGCAGCGTGATCTCATAGCGACAAAAAACGAGGTTGCAAGCGATCGGGCTGGAGAACCCCTTTGCTCGCACCCTCGCATACGATGTTCGGCCATCGCCTTGTCAGCTTAAGTTCGCGCTTCTAGCGCCGAAACTCAGCCGAATAGCCGAATTCTCATTTTTTCGGACACCACGATTCCGTCGAATGCGTGCATGGGGTGTTGTAGCCTGTCGTCAGCTTCTCGGCGGCGGACCATTCATCTGAGTCGATGCTGTTGTTGTTGTCCGTGTCGACTGCCGAAAACTGCGGGGCCGGGTCGAGCTTCAGTTTCGATACGTTCGCATCATACTCGGTACGACTGACCGTGCCGTTGCCGTCGGAGTCGAGAGTTTTGAATTTGTCGGTCCAACCATCAGCGACGGCCGCCGATCCTGAAAGCAGCAAAAAGCAAGCGCACGCGAGCCATTTATTCTGCATAGCGTCTTCTCCCAAATACGTAGTTTTATCGCCGCGACGCCTTTAGGGCGGCGCGGCGCGGGCTGATGATCAGCCGGCTTCGTATCGGGCTCTCGCTCTCAGCAGCTTATCAATGGCAAACCTTGCAAATCATTTCGGGAGACGCGGCTTCCTGGCCATCTAGCATAGGCCGTTCGCCAGACGAGTTCGCGCGGAAGCGCGCAGTTTTCCTGCCGCATTGCCGCTCATGCACCGCAACAGCCGCGGCTACCTAGCACAGGAGGGACGAAGGCTAGCGAGTGGTCTCGACGTTCGGCGTCAGGCCGACGACGGGTGCTGCCGCCGTCACCGGCGCACCGCGCGCAGGTTGAAGCGACGATGCGCCTGCGGGAATAAGAGAGCTTCGCCGCGGATCGGGAGTTGACGGCGTGCTGAGGATCTGCGGATCGCGAGCAGGCTTCTTCGGGTCGGGTGCGATAACGCTCATCGGGCGGACGAGTTCACCGTTGGCGCAAGTCCGCACCGGTTCGACAGCCAAATCGTCCAGACCATCCCTGTTCTCGCGCATTTCCGGGCGTCTGCCATAGCGATTGTGCCATTCGGCGACCCGGCCGGTCGCCTGCTGGCGCACGCCCTCGCCAGCGTTGCAGAAAATATTCTGGTAGATGTCTTCGATCCAGACGCGCTCGCTTGGCGGCGCGTTGGCAACGGCAACGTCGATCAGGTTCAAGGCTGCGGCCTGGTTCTTTTCGACGAACTTTCCGCGCCACATCAGGTCGGCCAGAAACGCCTGCGCGCCGGGATGCCCGGCCTGCGACAGCCGCGAGAGCCAGTGCCGGCCATTCTCGATCTTGCTCGCGGGATCGTCGTAGCCGTTGATCGTCATGTCCGGGCCTTCGCCGCGGAGATAGACCTTGGCCAGTTCGAATTGCGCGTCCTCATCGTTGAAGGTCAACGCGGCACGCTGCAGATCGCGGTTCGCCGCATCGACGTCGCGATTGATGCCGGCCGACGGGATGCCGTCGCGCAAATACATGGATACGGCCGTCAACGACTTCGCCGCGATCGAAGCCAGCTGGTCGTCATCGGGATCGACGTCTTGGAGTTCTTCCGCCAGTCCACTGTAGAGGCGGAACGCCTTGCCGTGGTCGGTATAGGCGCCTTCGTTGTCGGCATAGATGCGCGCCAAATAGAAGTGCGCGATCTGGGGATTGGTGGCTTCGAGCGCCTCGAACGCCGGAATCGCCAATTCATAATAGCCGCCATTAAACGCCGAGATGCCTTGCCTCATCGCATCATCGGGCGAACGGAAGACGACCTCTCCCGCGACCGCGGATGCGAGCATCAGAATGGACGCAACGCTTCCTGCAACTGCAAGCTTAAATGTCCGCATAGCAGTGAACTTCCGCCTTTCCTCCCGCATGGGTTACGGCGCCGAATCTGGCCGGGCCCACTTGGTCTGCAAATTTTCTCAGTGCCCCTGACTGATACATGTTCGGCGGCGCCTTCCAGACCTCGCGACGCTTCACCAACTCTTCTTCACTCACTTCGAGATCGAGCGTTCCTGCCTCGGCGTCGATCGTGATGATATCGCCGTTTCGAACGAGCGCGATCGGTCCGCCGACCGCTGCCTCCGGCCCCACATGGCCAATGCATAGTCCTCGCGTCGCACCTGAAAAGCGCCCATCCGTTATGAGCGCGACCTTGTCGCCGGCGCCCTGCCCATAAAGGGCAGCTGTGGTCGAGAGCATCTCACGCATGCCTGGACCGCCCTTTGGCCCTTCATAGCGGATGATGATCACATCGCCGTCCTTGTAGGTCCGATCCTCGACGGCCTGGAATGCATCTTCCTCGCAATCGAAGCAAAGCGCCGTGCCGCGAAACTTCTGCATTTTGAGCCCGGCTACCTTCACAATCGCGCCATCGGGGGCGAGCGAGCCTTTGAGGCCTACGACGCCACCCGTTTTCGAGATCGGATTGGAAACCGGAAAAACGACTTTTTGGTCGTGATTGAATTTCACGCTTTCGAGATTCTGCGCGAGTGTCTTCCCGGTCACTGTCAGGCAATCGCCGTTCAAAATGCCGCCCTCGAGCAAAGCTTTCAGAATCTGCGGGACGCCGCCGATGTCGTAGACATCTTTAGCGACGTATTTGCCGCCGGGCTTCAGGTCGGCAATGTAGGGGGTTTTCCTGAAGATCTCGGCGACATCGAACAGGTCGAAATCGATCCCGACCTCGTGGGCCATGGCGGGTAAATGCAGCGCGCCATTGGTCGAACCGCCGGTCGCGGCGACGACGATTGCCGCGTTGACGAAAGCCTCGCGGGTGCAGATGTCGCGCGGGCGAATGCCGTCGGCAAGCAGGCGCATGACGGCCTTGCCACTTTCGAGTGCGTAGTGGTCGCGGCTTTCATAAGGCGCGGGCGCTCCGGCCGATCCGGGCAGTGCCAGGCCGATGGCCTCCGAGACGCACGCCATCGTGTTGGCAGTGAACTGGCCGCCGCACGATCCGGCGGAGGGACAGGCGACGCACTCAAGCTCGTGCAGTTCGTCTGTGGACATCTTACCCGCGGAGTGCATTCCGACGGCCTCGAAGACATCGACGACGGTCACGTCATGGCCTTTGAAGCGGCCGGGCAGAATCGATCCGCCGTACATGAAAACGCTCGGAACGTTGAGGCGCAGCATCGCCATCATCATCCCGGGCAGGCTCTTGTCGCAACCGGCGACGCCGACGAGCGCATCGTAGCAGTGGCCGCGCATCGTCAGCTCGATCGAGTCGGCGATGACTTCACGCGAGACGAGGCTTGACTTCATGCCCTGGTGGCCCATCGCGATGCCGTCGGTGACGGTGATGGTGCAGAATTCGCGCGGCGTGCCACCGCCTTCGATCACCCCGGTCTTTGCCGACTGCGCCTGGCGCATCAGCGAAATATTGCAGGGCGCGGCTTCGTTCCAACAGGACGCCACGCCGACGAACGGGCGATGGATATCCTCTTCCTTGAGGCCCATCGCGTAATAGTAGGAGCGGTGGGGGGCGCGCGTCGGCCCTTCCGTCACATGACGGCTTGGAAGCTTCGATTTATCGAACGTCCTGGCGTCCATTCGTTCCTCGCTGGGCATCCCCGCCCTCGACCGCTTTCCATCCAAAATTCTGGATGATGCCGGGATGCCAGTCACGGAGTTTCGGCGGACGTGTCCGACGCGCGAAAAGCGCCAGGACATGGCCGGATCCGGTGGTCAGCACGTGCGCGGTCATTGTGGCTCGAAAGTGGCGTCGCCATCCCGATACGTTGCTTAACGGCAACAATGTCGCTGCGACCGGGCGCTCCATGCTTAACGCTGTCTCGCCGGCGCTGCTCTCGATCAACGAGATCCGTCTTCGGCGAGGCGGCCGATATGGCGCCCGGACTTCGGCATCACAACGGCCCGAGTTTGTCACCGGCAAGACATTTCCTTCACCGACTGCCGTGCTTAGATGCCTGAGACTGCGCCGCGCGAGACAGCGAAACACCCATGCCTTCCCCGATCCGCCCTCAGACGCCTTCAACTGTAAAATCATATTGCCGGTTCACCCCGGGCCGAGGACTCGCCTCAGTCGATGGCACAGCGACGCTCGGGCTGACGGGCGTCGAGTTCGAGCTCGACGACAGAAAGCCGCGCCGCATCTGGCGTTACGATCGGCTGAAAGCCGAGGAGCCGATCAGGCCGAATACGATCGATGTGCTTTTGTCGTCCGGCGAAGAGCCGGGCGCCTCGCTCTTCGTCCAAGGCATTCCGTTTGCGGAAGGCTTGCGGGCGCGCGCTCCGCATCTGTCGCAACGTGCCCGGCAGCAGCACCGCCGCCGCGTTTTGATCTCGATCCTGGCGGTTCTTGCGGCTCTCATTGCGGCGGGCGCGGTGCTCAGCTGGAGCCCGGCGAAGTGGGTCGCAAACGCGCTGCCGTTCAGCTGGCGCGAGCGCCTTGGCGATGCCGCGCGCGGCTCGATGACGGTAGGCTACAAGGAGTGTGTGGATCCTGCCGGATTGGCGGCACTCGCGACGTTGACGGAAAGACTTTCAAAAGGCGCTCCAACCGGCACTCCATTCGCCGTACATGTCTACGACTGGTCGCTGATGAATGCGTTCGCCGTTCCCGGCGACGAGATCGTGTTGACCAAGGGCTTGCTCGACAAAGCCCAGAGTCCGGACGAGGTAGCGGGTGTTCTGGCACACGAGATGGGGCACGGAATCGAGCTTCATCCGGAGGCGTCCATCATTCGCAACGTCGGTCTTGGAGCGGCGCTCGAAATCATGGTCGGCGGGACGACCGGCGGTAGTCTTGCCAACGTCGGATTGATGCTGGCGCAGCTCGGTTATTCACGAAGCGCGGAACGCGAAGCCGATCATCACGCGCTCGAATTGCTGAAGGCGGCGGGCATTGCGCCGAAAGGGCTCGGTGATTTCTTCACCCGCATCATGAAGATGGAGAACGAAGAAGGAAGCGGAGGTTCGGGCATGCCGTCGTGGCTACGCACGCACCCCTTGCCCGCCGAGCGGGCGCGTCTTGTGAAGCAGGCTGCCGCCTATCCGGCCACGCCTGCGCTCGACGCACAGTCGTGGGAAAATCTGAAATCGGTGTGCAACAAGACGCGCGACCCTAAGGACTCCGAGACGAAATCCTAGCCGTGGCCCGATGTTGGCCGGAATCGCGTGCTCATCTCGGCCACAAACACTTTGCGATGGTTTCCGCTGCCGATGAAACGACTGGTTCTTCTTGCCGCCCTCTGCATTCTCGCCGCAGCCGCTTACGTCGGCTCGCCATTCGTGACGGCGTGGAGCATTCGCGAAGCGGTACGCAACGGCAATTCCGATTATCTCGCGTCTGCCATCGAGTGGGGCGGCGTGCGACGTACGCTGAAGCCGGCGATCGCGCAGATCGCGCTCAACCTCCCCGACCCCGAGCCGGCGACGGCGGCCAATCAGAGTCTGTGGACGCGCTTCAAGGCGTATTGGGGCCAGGGCATGGTGGACGGCCTCGTGGATAAGTACGTGACGCCCGAGGGGCTACCGCAGCTTTTCACGCTAAGGCAGACTTATCGCAGCTATGTCGCGAGCGACGATGACTCGTCAAACAAGCTGACGCTCGGCGAGCGCATTCAACGCGCCTGGGCCCGCGTCAGGCGCGCGGAATTCACGAGCCTCACCAGTTTCGAGATCGACATGGAAGACAAGTACGATCCGACGCGGTTGTATCTCGGCAAGCTCGAGCTGTTTCCGGCCGGCTGGAAACTGACGGAACTGCGCGTCAAGTTTCTGACGACGGCGAAGAACGCCATCGATAAGTTCACCGATATAAACTGAGCGTTGCCGTGAATGACCGCCGTCGCGGCCGTGAAGATGGGCAGAATGAAATTTCCCTCTCCCCTTGGGGAGAGCGTCAGGGAGAGGGGGACGTGATGACTGCCCCCTCATCCGGCCTCCGGCCACCTTCTCCCCAAGGGGAGAAGGGATTCAAGCCGCGTCGCTGAGGCGTTTCAGCGCCGCCGAGAAGCGTATGATCTCGGCTTCGAGCTCGGCCTTGCGCTCCTTGGCTTCCTCGATCGCTTCCTCTTTCGCGCGCTCGATGAACTGCGGGTTGGAAAGTTTAGCGTCCATCTTGGCGAGATCGCCTTGGGCACCTTCGATCGCTTTCGCGAGGCGGCGCTTTTCGGCATCCATGTCGATAATACCGGCGAGCGGCAGCGCCGCAGTGGTCTCGCCCGCGACGATCAACGCCGCGCCCTTGGGGGCGGCTTCTTCAAATTCGATCTCGTCGACACGAGCGAGCCGCCGCAGGGTCTCGTCGTTGCGCTTGACGCGCTCGCGCGTGACATCATCGGCGCCGACGATAACGAGCGGGATCTTGGCGCCTGCCGGCACGCTCATTTCAGTGCGGACAGAGCGGATCTCGGAGACGAGATTGACGAGCCAGTTTACTTCGTTGACGGCATCGGCCTCGACCAGACCGTCAAGGTTCGGCCATTGGCTGAGGCACAGAAGCGTATCGCGCTTGACGCCGTACTCGACCATGTGCGCCCACAGCTCTTCGGTAATGAACGGCATGAACGGGTGCAGCATCTTCAGGATCTGGTCGAGCGTCCAAGCCGTGACTGCGCGCGTCTCGGCCTTCGCCTCTTCCTCGTCGCCCGCGAGCAGCGGCTTTATCAGCTCGAGATACCAGTCGCAGAACTGGCCCCAGACGAAATCGTAGATCGCGGCGGCGGCTTCGTTGAACTTATAGGCTTCGAGAGCTGTGGTGACGGCCTTGGCGGTCAGCTCGGTTTCGCCGATGATCCATTTGTTGAATGTCTGCGAAGCGGTTCTTGGATCGAAGCCGCGAACGCGCACGCATTCGTTCATTTCGGCGAAGCGCGAAGCATTCCAGAGCTTGGTCGCGAAATTGCGGTAACCTTCGACGCGCGACTTTGCGAGCTTGATGTCACGGCCCTGCGCGGCCATCGCGGCGAGCGTGAAGCGCAACGCGTCGGCGCCGAACTCGTCGATCAAAACGAGCGGGTCCATGACGTTGCCCTTGGATTTCGACATCTTCTGCCCCTTCTCGTCGCGGACGAGGGCATGGATGTAGACGTCCTTGAATGGCACCTCCTTCATGAAGTGAAGGCCCATCATCATCATGCGGGCGACCCAGAAGAAGATGATGTCGAAACCGGTGACGAGGACGGACGTCGGGTAATAGCGCTCGAGCTCCGGCGTATCGTCGGGCCAGCCGAGCGTCGAGAACGGCCACAGCGCGGATGAGAACCACGTGTCGAGGACGTCGGGATCGCGGGTGATCGCAACGTCGTTGCCGTAATGTTTTTGCGCGAGTGCTTGGGCTTCTTCTTCGGTTGTGGCGACGAAGAACTTACCGTCCGGACCGTACCACGCCGGGATCTGATGGCCCCACCAGAGCTGGCGCGAGATGCACCAAGGCTGGATGTTGCGCATCCACTCGAAGTAGGTCTTTTCCCAGTTTTTCGGTACAAAAATGGTCTTGCCGTCCTCGACGGCGGCGACGGCGTTCTTCGCCAACTCGCCGGCATTGACGTACCACTGGTCCGTCAGCCACGGCTCGATGACGACGCCGGAACGGTCGCCGTGCGGAACGGTGTGGCCCGTCGGCTCGATCTTTTCGAGCAGGCCCAGCGCGTCGATATCGGAAACGACTTTTTTGCGCGCGTCGAAGCGGTCAAGACCGCGATAGGCTTCCGGAGCCTCGTCGTTGATCTTGCCGAAGGCGTCGAGAATGTTGATCTGCGCGAGGTTGTGACGCTTGCCGACTTCGAAGTCGTTGAAGTCGTGCGCGGGCGTAATCTTCACCGCGCCGGTGCCCTTCTCGGGATCGGAATATTCGTCGGCGACGATCGGGATTTCGCGACCCACGAGCGGCAGCTTCACTTTCGCACCGGCTTTGATCAGCGCCGCATAGCGCTCATCATCGGGATGAACCGCGACGCCCGTATCTCCGAGCATCGTTTCGGGCCGCGTGGTGGCGACGACGATGTAATCCTTGTCGTAACCCCGCACCTTCGCGCTAAGCGGGTAGCGGAAATAATACATGTGCCCGCTCGGGTCCTTGGCGAGCACCTTCGCCAACGCCGTCGCGTCGAACGGCTCGCCGCTGTCTTTCGACCACGAGAATTTTCCGCGCGCTTCGACCTGCACGACTTCGAGATCGGAAATTGCCGTCTGGAACTTCGGGTCCCAGTTGACAAGGCGCTTGTCCTTGTAGATCAGCCCCTCGTTGTAGAGCTGCACGAAGACCTTGATGACGGCTTTCGACAGACCTTCGTCCATCGTGAAGCGTTCGCGCGACCAGTCGCACGAGGCGCCAAGACGCTTCAGCTGCGTGACGATGGTGCCGCCGCTTTCCTCTTTCCATTCCCAGACTCGGCGCAGAAATTCCTCGCGGCCGAGTTCGCGGCGCGAGGGTTGTTTATCCGCGGCGAGCTTGCGCTCGACGACCATCTGGGTCGCAATGCCGGCGTGATCGGTTCCCGGCTGCCACAGCACATCGCGGCCCCGCATACGCTCGAAACGGACGAGGATATCCTGAAGCGTATTGTTGAGGGCGTGCCCCATGTGGAGCGAGCCCGTGACGTTCGGCGGCGGGATGACGATGGAATAGGCGGCGTTCTTGCCGCCCGATGCCGAATGTCCGGCCCTGAAGGCGCCGGCCTTCTCCCATTCGGAATTGATACGCGGCTCGATGTCGGCCGGTCGGAAGGTCTTTTCAAGCATGGGAGGGAGCGTCGGTTTTCAGCTGCTGGCCGTTAATCGTGGACCCCGGTCGTAAGACCGACCTTTGCCAGCTGTCAACCTTAGCTCCCTTCTATCCCGTCATGGCGGATCGTACTGACGCGTTATCCGCGAACCGGTCCGACGTGGCCGCCGGGACGCGGTATGCCGGTCTCGGTCAGAAGCGCCTTTTCGACAATTTTAGGCATGTTTTCAGACAGCCACTGGCGGAGAATGGGCCGCAGGAGCTGCGCCGCGGCATCTTCGACGGTCGGCTCTTCGGGCGCGAACGACTGTTCGGGCAGTCTCGGCGGGTAAGCGAATGCCGGTTGCACAGGCGGCGGAGCGGCGGCAACTGGCGGCGGTTCAGGCTGGGGCTGCGGTGGCGCCGAGCTCATGCGGCTCATTCGCGTGTCGAAGAATGTCGGCATGTTGCGCATCAGGCTGTCATTCTCGGCCGAGATCTTTTCGGCGGCAATCGAGGAGTCTTCCCTCGGCGGTTCCTCGCGGCCGACCGGCGGCGGTTCAAGCATGCGGCCGTGAATGGGCTCGAATGGAATGACGGTACGCGACCGATCGCGCTCTGATGGTGCAGTTGTTGCCAATGCTTCACTCAGCCTCCCGAGTAGATTGGGTCTTACGGAGGTCGGCTGCGCCGTGGTCTTGAAGATCGCCGGCAGCTCGAAATCCGCAGCTTCTTCCGCAATGGCGCTTCGTGCACGCAACGCCGTGACGCGCACTTCGCGCTTCTCGCTTTCGAACATCGGAGCCCGATCGGCAATGCTGGTGCGGATCGAGGCCAGGATGTCTTCGACGTCGTGTCTTGCTCCGTTAATCTGTGTCATGACGCATCCTCTTCTGCGTACAAACTTCAAATCGCAGAACCGCGTCGGCAGCCCCGTTGTTGCCCCTCCGGTTCGTCGTGCCCGGGCCAAAGATGACTCGCCGCAACGCGTGCGCCTGCCCCGGTGACGTTACGGGCGGCCGTTGTTCGTATTGTCGGACGATGGCGGCCCCCCGCAGGAACCGACGCTAACCGCGGGTCGCGGCAACCGTGTGGCGAACGCAACGAGCAAGAAAAAATTGTTGCGGAGACAGAAATTCAAAGAGCGCGTATCGCCGCGCTCATATCACTGCATTTTGCAAAACGGAGATTGGACCGCCGATCAACGTGCTATTCGTGCGGGCTCTTTTGACCCGGCAGGAGACGCTCGGACATTTCGCGGCGAAGGGCGCGCTCGACGATCTTCGGCATATTCTCGGCAAGCCACGTTTTGAGCAGCGGACGGAGAAGATCCGCGACGGCGTCTTCCATGGCGCGATCGTGGGCCATGTCAGATGTGGTGGCCGGCAGCGAAGAATGAAGCACGGTTTCGTCATGCCCGCCGCTGCTCACCGGCGGCTCTGCCGGGCGCTGCGAGGAGCCAGACGGGCTCGACGGCGAAGCTTCGGCGGCGGGTGAAAATGTCTCCAGTGCGCTCGGCGGCGGAGGCGGCGCGGGCTGGAAGGCATTCGAGAGCGGTTCGAGCTTTCTGGTCGGTCCGAGGGTTCCGGAAACGCTCGGGATCGCGAACGGCTGCTGAAATCTCGACGCCGGTGCTTCCGGCTCCGATTTCGGCGGCCGTGCGGCGTCCGGCGAGATTGACCCATAGGCGGTGCCTGGGCGAGGCGCGCTTGCGGACGGCTTCGAAATGACGGGCTCGAATGGCGGCACATAAGGCGCGCCGTTGGTCGCAGGACTTATTTCAGCGAAGCTTGCCTCGATCGGAGGCGCCGGACGCGTGGGTTCGACGGCCGGCGCAGCAGCGAGCGGCGGCTGTGACGGCGCGGGTTCGGAGACAGGAGACTGCGGCGCGGCGGACACCGGCCGTGCCGGCTCGGCCTTCGCCGCAAACGGCGACGGGCCCAAATCGAACGCAAACGGATCGCTGCTTTCGGCAGGAGACTTGTCGTCATCGGCGGCCTTGGCCGAAGCAGGCTTCGGCTCTTCGGCCTTCGGACGGCCTTGACGGAGCGCATTGAGGTCTTCGCTCAGAAGCTCGCTCAGTTGGGCTTCGATGCTTTGCGCATCGGACTTGGCAATGGCCCCGGATTCGACTTTCAGAACGGCAGGCGCCTGCGCATCGACGACCGGCAGCGCGTCTTCGACCGCTACCACTTCGACCGTCTCCAACGAGACGGTTTCGATCGTGTTGTCGTCGGTCGGGACCGCATCTGCGCGCGTAGCGGCTGGGCCCGTCGAAGGTGAGGCTTCGCGCTCGACCTGCGGCGCGGCTTCTTTGGCCGACGGGGACAGCTGGGGCTCGCGCGACCGCAACTCGTCCTTCGATCGAAGCGGCTCGCGGGCCGGGCCTATATCCCTCTCGCGAAATGTCGGAGACGGCCTGCCGAAAGACGATGTCTCTTCGCGCGGCTGAAGGCGCGAGGATGGTGCAGGATTGTCCAACCGGCTGCTGGCCGAACGCGGGGAGACCGGCGCGATCGCATCCTTCGGCAACTCGGGCTCGGGCTGAGAGGATTTCAGAAAGGCTTCGCGGGACATGAAGCCGCGCTGCGGCGCAGGTGAAGGCGTCGACTGAGGGGCGACCGGTCTTGAGGATGGCGAATAAGGCGTACCAGGCCGCGGCGGCGTCGCCGGCGCCCTCATGCCTGATGAATCCTCGGCAATGATCTTGCGGATCGAGGCGAGGATCTCCTCCATGCTTGGCTCAGCGTTGGATTCAAGTCTCGACATACCTTACCTTTTTCGCAACTGAGCCGCCTGCAACCGAGGCGTACGCGATCCTGCTGCACCACAAAGCCACGCTTTGTCCCGAATCAACATGCGCGCCGGGAATAGCCAATATGGTGGCAGGTTGCGGAAAAACCGCAACAATCTCACGACAAGTTATCCCCGGAGAGCGGCACTCTCAAGGCGGCGCGGAGCCGCTGGAATTTAAAATGCCGCGATCGCGATTAATCTTGTCTGCGACGGAGCGAAGCCTTTTTTCGACTATTTGACGGGCGTGACGTCAATGTGTTCCTGGCGGCCGTCGTCGTGGGTGATGTCGATGCCCCACCACTTGTTGCGGACGTCCTGATAATGCACCTCGGGATTATAGACCGCAGTTGCAGCGCCGACTTCGGATACGCTGAGACGTCCGATCGCCGATACTAAGGTATAAGATGCGACGAGGATGTTGCGCTTCGTCGTCTCGAGGTTGACCTGTGACTGCAGCAATTCCTGCTGCGCGTTCAAGACGTCGAGAACGGTGCGCTGACCCACACGCTCTTCTTCGCGGACGCCGTTCAAGGCCGTGGTGTTGGCGACGATAGAGGCCTTGTCCGAGTCGGACTGGGCCTTGAAACCGACGAGCTGCGACCAAGCCTGAACGACCTGCGACTGGGCGGAGGCGCGCTCAACCTCAATCGTCTGCAGCGCTGCGATGTGATTGTGCTTGGCTTGGCGGACCTGGGCGAAGATTTCACCGCCGCTGGCGTAGAGCGGGACTTTGACGCTGGCGACGATAGACGCCGACGTACCTTGGTCGATACCTTCGGACGAGTCATACTGATCGGTGTAATTGCCTTCAAGCTGCGCCTGAGGCAGCAACTGGCCCTTGATCTGATCGACCGTGAAACGCGCGGCCTGCTCGTTGTAGAGCGCATTGACTACGATCGGGTTTTCTTTGGTGCCAATAGCAACCGCGTCTTCCAGTGAGCGCGGCACCAATTTGGTATTCGGGTTCGCCTCGACCAGTTTCGAGGGCGGATGACCGATGACCTGCTCGTAGATGGCGCGGCTCGACTTGAGGTTGGCACGGGCCTGATCGAGGTCGGACTGGCCAAGCGCGCGGCGGGCTTCGGACTGGGCGACGTCGGTTTTAGTCACCTCGCCGACCGCGAACCGGTCGCGCTGCGCTTTGAGTTCAGCGTCGAGGAACTTGAGGTTGTTCTCGTTCAGCTTGACGATTGCCTGATCGCGAGTCACGTCGCCGAAAGCTGTAACGGCGTCGAGCAGAACCCCCTGCTCCGTACCACGCAGCGTTTCACGTCCGGCACGATCGTTTGCTTCAGCGGCGTTCACAGCGTTCGTGACCTGGAAGCCAGTGAACAGAGGCTGGACGATATCGAACGCGTAGCCGCGTGGCGAGCCGACTGAATGACCTGACTGCCCCGGAATTGGCGAGACGGTTCCGATCCTCTGGCGGCCAACGTTGGCGCTGGCATTGATGTCCGGCCGATAACCCGCATTGGCGCGCGCAATATCTTCGTCGCGTGCGCGCTGCTGTGCGCGGGCGGCGTCGAGCGTGGGACTATATTGGTAGGCCGCGGCTAAAGCGTCGATCAGTGTTTCAGCACTCGCTTTTGCCGAGAACACCGAACACACGGCCAGAGCCGCCACCGTCGCCAGAAAAGGGCGCCGAGCGGCACGCACACCGCGACGGGACGATGAATTTGAATTCGTCTTAGCCAATGTGTGCACCTGCATTCTGCCCGCTATCCCCGAACAATGCGAGCAGACCCCCATCTGAATCCGTGTAGCCGATTTCGAATCCGCCCGACTAACCGGTTTCCCCTTCGTATACGCACCGACTTACGTATGGCTGTATTTCAGTCACGCCAATGCCGCTTCAAGCTTTTGTTCGAAAGCGTTGCAGAAACTGCACTTTCCTAGCGCCTTCAAACTCGTAATGGTGGAACAATCCTGCGCGATTGCCTGTCATCTCCGCCGAAAAACCGCGACGTGTACCCAATCTGCATCAGGTAAATTCCTCAGAAGACGAAGGCCGGGCGGGTCTCCGTAAAACCAGGCAGCGGCAATGCCGTCGCCTGAAACGACTCGCGGCGCGCAAAGATGCCGTCTCGCTGCTTGTGAAGCTCGATGGCGTGGCCGACGCGATCGCTCGTATCGATTGCCACCAAGCGTCCGCCGTCGCGAAGCTGGGCCTTCAGGCTGTCGGGCACCTGCTCGACGCCTCCTTCGACAACAATAATGTCGTAGGGGGCGGACTGCGGCCAACCGGACGCCGCAGAACCCACGACGGCGACGACATTGTTCAGTGGGCTCGCATTGAATGCCGTGCGCGCCAGATCAGCAGTCGCCTCGTCCGGCAGCAGCGCCGTGACTTTGGCCGCCAGCTGGGCGACGATCGCGGCAGCATATCCAGCCTCGCTGATGACAAGGACGCTGTCGCTGTCAGCGATCTCGGCCAGTTGTATCAGTCTCGCCAGCACGCACGGTGCCAGCACCTCGCGTCCCGGAACAATCGTCAGGATTTGATCGCTGTAGGCGAAGTTTGCCAACCGAGCAGGAAGAAAGGCTTCGCGCGGAATGACGGTCATCGCGGCCGTGATCCGCCGGTCCGTCACATCGCTTGGACGGATCTGGCTTTCAACCATGTTCTTACGTTGCAAAGCGGCGTTCGTCATCCACCCGTCTCCGCGCGAAAATTTTTGCGTCGTCTATATATCTGGTACGTGATGCGCGCGCGATGGGGAAGCGGTCGCATGTGGATGCTTTGCCACGCTTACGAACTGAACTTGCTGACCGATTTGGATTGCGCCGACATGCTTGGCCATGACCTCACGGGCGCCGCGCTCGCGCATGCCGGGACGCCACTCCCGGCAAGTCGCAAGATCCCACCCGGGACGGCTTGTAAGAGGCGCGGTGACTGTGTTAGACGGCCCGTTCGATCGACCGGCCGGCCCCCTTCCTTCACTGTGATTTTCACAGGTCGGGCCAGCGTGTTGGGCGGCCGAGATGTTAAGTCGAGACTTGGGGCCACGTGGCGGAGTGGTGACGCAGCGGACTGCAAATCCGCGTACGCCGGTTCAATTCCGGCCGTGGCCTCCAGCGTGCTTCCACTTGTCGCCGACGGGCGGCTTGGAGACATTGAAGAAAATCGATGTTGGGCACTCGCCAGCGCGGACTCGTTCTGCTATGCGGGGCCCTTTCCGGGTTCCGGCCCGGTATTCCGCGGTAGCTCAGTGGTAGAGCGTCCGACTGTTAATCGGATGGTCGTAGGTTCGAGCCCTACCCGCGGAGCCAAAAATCCCCGACTTTTTCTGTGACTAGAGATTGCACGCGATCCAATCGGCGGCGGTAATGCCGCTTTGCCAGGCGCCAAGGGCGGTCGAAAAGTCCCTTGGCGAACAGGCTTCGCCGGCGAAGCACAAACGCTCACTCACCGGCTTGGCAAGCGCGCTGCGGGCGGCGGCATGGCCCGGGAGAGCGTGGCTGTAGGATCCGCCGATCGTGGGCTCGTGGCCCCAACGCGTGAACGCCGCAAACTTGAAACCGCGCACAACGTCCGATCCGAGAAGTTCGCGTAACTCGCCAAGAACGAATGACTCGGCCGCGGAGCTGCCAGCGTTTTCCAATTCGCGCGCGAGCTTGCCGCCGAGATAGCACTCGATCACGGGCCTGCCGAACGGGCGGATGTAGTGGCTGGCAGTGCCTGCGCGATCGAGCCTACCGATAAAATGCGTTTCGGCGGGGATGGCTTGGGGATCGGCCATCGACAAAAAGACCTTGTCGGCGATCCCGAGCGGCAAAAGGCTGGCGGCGTGGAAATGATCATCGATGGCAGGTGAAAAGCGGATTGCGCCGCTCGCAAGCACCGTCGTCGAGACCGTGACGATGGCGGCTTTGGCCCGGATTGTTCCGCGGCTTGTTTCGAGCTCGACCTCTCGGCCATGGGAGATACGTGTAACGCTTGTTTCAATGGACGCCGGCACGTCAGCGCCCAATTTCGAGATCAGCGTGCCGTAGCCGCGTTCGAGCCGCCAGTTGTTGTCGCTTGCGGCATCGTCATATGTCAGGAAGTCGCGCGCGGAGAGATTGTCGGTTTCGGTGCCGTTGATGAAGCTGCTCAACGCATCGACGTAGCCGCGACAAGGATCGCCTTCGGCAAAGACATCCGCGGCGCGATCACTGGGCGGCGGCTCGTCGTGCAGCTTCTGCACGAAGCGCTCATAGGAATTCCAAGCGCGCTGGCGGTCTTCGGCGACGTAGATCAAATTTGGCGACTGCTTCTGCCAGGCGCTCTCCCCGCGATCGACGATAAAACCGTTGCGCTCGGCCAATGCCGTCAGCGGATTGCGCTCGGCCGAATGCAACCACTCGCAGCCGAAATCGACAGGCACGCCGTTGAGGGTTTCGGTTCGCGCCCGGCCGCCGAGGCGTGGAAGGGCCTCGATCAGCAGCACCGATTTTCCGCGTTCGATGAGACTTCGTGCTGCAGCAATGCCCGCCGCGCCACCGCCGATCACGGCGACGTCTAACCGATCCATATCGCCCCGCGTAACGCTCGACCCCATGCCAAGCCGCATTTGGAAGGCTGAAGGTGGTTAGCGATGCGAAGATTGTCAAATCGCGCCACGGCCTGCCATATTGTATACTAAAAATGTATATAAATGACGAGCTCGCGCGGTCTTTCCAGCGAGACGACCTTTCGTTATATTCGTTCGGCTATATCGAATCCGCGAGATTTCCATGTTCGTACGTCAGATGAGCTATCTGGTCGCGCTCGCGCGCGAGAAGCACTTCACGCGCGCGGCGGAGAAATGCCACGTGACGCAGTCGACGCTTTCAGCGGGTCTCAAGGCTCTGGAACGTGAACTCGACATGCGTCTGGTCTTGCGCGGACCACGCTTTATGGGTCTGACGCCCGAAGGCGAACGCGTGGTGGCATGGGCGTCTCAGATTATTTCCGATTATGAAAATTTGCGCCAGGACGTCGCCGGGCTGCGCGAGGGCCTGAAAGGCACGCTACGTCTCGGCGTCATACCGGCCGCAACGCCCGCGGTGGCGAAACTCACATCACCGTTCTGCGCGAAGTATCCAGGCATCACTGTTGATGTCTTCTCGATGACGTCGTCCGAAATCCAGTCGGGCATCGATAAGTTCGAACTCGATGCTGGGCTGACGTATCTCGAGAACGAGCCATTGACCAACGTGCGCAAGACGCCGCTTTACCGCGAACAGTATCTGCTTGTTACACACGTCGACAGCCCGTTCGCGCAAAGCACCGTCGTGCCGTGGAAAGACGCCGTCAGCGAAAATCTCTGCCTGCTCAATGAGAGCATGCAGAACAGGCGCGTTCTGAACAAGCTCGCCGCATCGCTGGGGCTTAAGCTTGCGCCGACCGTGACGTCGAACTCCTACCTCGCCATCTGCTCGCATGTTTGCAGCGGGGAATGGTCGAGCATCATCCCACACACGTTTGCGTATATCTTCAGCGGGTGCAAAGAACTGGCGCTGGTCGAACTTATCGAGCCAAGGCACAGCCAGGCGATTGGGCTTGTCGTGTCGGATCGCGATCCGCTCTCGCCGCTCGCGCATGCACTCATTCGGTGCGCGGCACGGCTCAGCCAGGACGATCTCTTCATTCCGGCGCTCGCCATGCACTGATCGACGATATCGATCAGCCGAGAAATCTCATTCGTTTGACCATTCTGCCCTCGAAGTCGAGAACTCGCGTGCTTGGCCGAGGAGAGAGCTTTCAATAGCCACCATCCAAGCGAGGAAGCGCTAAGAGGAGCGATGCAGCGGCTTAACTAGCCGGCGCCATCTCGCCTCACCGACACCATTGTCAGTCGTTCGGACCTCCGGACGAAGCGCCTTCTCATGACCTTATCGATAGAGGAATTCGAGATGGCAAAAATCGTATTGGTACTCTACGACGATCCGGTGAGCGGGTATCCGAAAACTTATGCCCGCGACGATATCCCTAAGATCACCAAGTATCCCGACGGGCAGACGGCGCCGACTCCGCATGCCATCGACTTCAAGCCCGGCACCCTGCTCGGCAGCGTTTCAGGCGAACTCGGCCTGCGCAAATATCTCGAAAGCAACGGGCACACGCTGGTCGTGACGTCATCGAAGGACGGCGCGGGTTCGCAGCTCGATAAAGAGCTGCCGGATGCCGAAATCGTCATCTCGCAGCCGTTCTGGCCGGCGTACATGACGGCGGAGCGCATCGCGAAGGCGCCGAAGCTGAAAATGATCGTGACGGCCGGCATCGGTTCGGATCATACCGACCTCCAGGCAGCGATGGATCGCGGCATCACCGTCGCGGAAGTCACGTATTGCAACTCGAACAGCGTCGCCGAGCACGTCGTCATGCAGATGCTCTCGCTCGTTCGCAACTACATCCCGTCGTACAACTGGGTGATTAAAGGCGGCTGGAATATCGCCGACTGCGTCGAGCGCTCGTACGACATCGAAGGAATGCACGTCGGCACGGTGGCGGCGGGACGTATCGGCCTGCGCGTGCTTCGGCTGCTGAAGCCGTTCGACGTCCATCTCCATTACATGGATCGTCATAAGCTTCCCGATGCGGTCGAGAAGGAACTGAACCTCACGCATCACACCAGCCTCGAAAGCCTGACGAAGGTTTGCGATGTCGTGACGCTCAACTGCCCGCTGCATCCGGAAACGGAGCACATGATCAACGACAAGTCGCTCAAGAACTTCAAGCGCGGCGCGTATCTGGTGAACACGGCACGCGGCAAGCTCTGCGATCGCGACGCGATCGTGCGCGCGCTCGAATCCGGCCAACTCGCGGGCTACGCCGGCGACGTGTGGTTCCCGCAGCCGCCGCCGCAGGATCACCCGTGGCGGACGATGCCGCATCACGGCATGACCCCGCATATTTCCGGCACGTCGCTGTCGGCGCAGACGCGTTATGCTGCCGGAACGCGCGAAATTCTCGAGTGCTATTTCGAAAGCCGGCCGATCCGCAACGAGTACCTCATCGTACAGGGCGGCAAGCTCGCGGGCGTCGGCGCGCATTCCTACAGCGCGGGTAACGCGACCGGTGGTTCGGAAGAAGCGGCCAAGTTCAAGAAGAGCTAAGATCAGATCAGGGGCGGGAGCGCTGCACTCGGCGCTCCCGCATTTTTTCAGGAGAAGTATCGATGCGGCGTGAAGAGCTGACCGAGAAAATTCTCGACATCAAGCGCGCAAATGGCTGGACCTGGAAGCACATCACATCCGAGATCGGCGGCATGTCTCCGGTTCTTATCGTCGGCGCCCTGCTTGGACAGATGAAGCTCGTCAAGCCGCTTGCGAAGAAGGCGGCGCAGCTTTTCGGATTGAGCGAAGCCGAAGAGCACATGCTGAACGAAGTTCCCTATCGCGGCACGCCGATGCCGCCGACCGATCCACTGCTCTATCGCTTCTACGAACTCGTGATGGTCAACGGGCCGGCGTGGAAAGCGCTGATCGAGGAGGAATTCGGCGACGGCATCATGTCGGCGATCGACTTCGACATGGAGATCGAGCGGCTGCCACATGCCAAGGGCGACCGCGTGAGGCTCACCATGTCAGGCAAGTTCCTGCCCTATAAATATTATGGGAACGAACAGGGCATCGCGGAAACGGGCCTGAAAGAAGACTGATACGGCGCTTCTGCTCCCTGCAGCGCCGTCTCGCCGTGTGGGCTAATGCTCACAAATGAACGCAGTCGCGCTCCGGCCATGGGCTATGCGACGTTGGTCGCAGATTTCATCCCGACATCCGCTTTCTACTGCTGCCGGTGGCGCGTGATTGCCACACTCTCGTTACAAGCGCCCACCGCACGAACATTGAGGTTGTACTGCCACTGGTCAGATGCAGTATCGGGAGGGTCCCGCCTGAGAACGGGCACTATGCTTTGCCGGGACGGGCACTACCGAAAAGGGGAAACACGGCATGAGGAAACTGCTTTCGTTCATTGCGCTTAGCTGCGCGATGGCCTTGGCTTTTGGCGCCTCTGCGCCGAGCGCGCGAGCCGGCGCTCTCACGAACGGCGTCCTGGCTATCAAGGTCGATCAGGCCAATCTCGTGGAAAAGGCCGGGTATCGCTGCTGGTGGCGAAACGGATACCGGCACTGCGGTTACAGGAACGGCTGGCGGCATGGCTATGGCTGGCGCCATCGTTACGGTTGGCGACACCGCTATGGCTACGGCTGGCGGCACCGGTACTGGCGGCACCGCTATTACGCGCGCCACAATTATCCGTATCGCCGCCACTACTACTACAATTCCTACTATCGTCCTCGCTCACCGGCCTACGGCTACTGCATCGGCCTGTGCTGGTGGTGAACTCCTGAAACGATACGAAAGCGCCGGGACATGTTTCCGGTGCTTTCATTTTTTGAGCGGTCCGATGCGCGCCGATCTTTTCGAGCGAGGCTTGGCAATTGCAATCGGGGCCATTCGATGGCTCAGCATGATGCCATCGGAGCGGCGTGGATCCTGAGCGGGCAATGATTTCAATATGATAGAGCACGCACGCGATCGGCGCCGAAGGCCTTGACGACGGACGCGGCGCATCTTCCAATGCTGCAGTGCAGAACTTGCGCGCACGGGGGAACTTCTGATGGCTTTCGTGAAGGGAATGTTCGTGTCTGGAGACGCGAGGGAAGGTTTGCGAATTCTGCTTGGATTAGGCGCGCTCGTCTTGGGAGCCGTCGTATGCCTCGGCGGTGGAAATGCGTCGGCAAACGAGAGCGTCTACGGGGGCTTCGGGCCTGAAGGTTTGCGCATGCGCGAACAGCTTTGGATCCTGCCGAGCGGCGAAGACGGCCGTGCACTCCGCGCCACGCTTTTCCGGCCCGCCGCCGATCCGAAAGACCCGAACAAACAATTCCCGCTGGTGGTGATCAATCACGGCACGGACGAGTTCACGCGTCTCGCCGTGTCGATGCCGGTCTACTATTGGCTGTCGCGCTGGTTCGTGGAGCGTGGATACGCAGTCGTCCTGCCGCAACGGCGCGGGCACGGCGCGACTGGCGGCAGCCTTTCGGAAGCCGTCGGTACCTGTGCCAATCCCGATCATTACGTCTCCGGAAACATCGCCGCCGACGATATTGCGGCGACAATCAATTACATGACCGCGCAGCCCTTCATCGCCAAACACGGCACGATCGTCGCCGGCATCTCGACCGGCGGATGGGCATCGCTCGCTGTTGCAGCGCGCAACCTTCCGCAGGTGGAAGCCATCGTGAATTTCGCGGGCGGTCGCGGTGGGCATGCTTACGGGCAGCCGAATGCGATCTGCGGCGAAGGCGATCTTCTCTCGGCGGCGCACCTTTATGGTGAGAAAGCGCGGGAACCGACGATCTGGTTTTACGCCAACAACGACAGCTATTTCGGCCCTGATCTGGCGGCAAAGCTGGCACAAGCCTGGAGCATCGGCGGTGGCAATGTCGAGGAGCACATTCTGCCCTCGTATGGGACAGACGGACACACGATCGCGGACGACCGACAGGGCTGGGACATCTGGGGTCCAAGTCTCGACCGCTTTCTGACTGCCGTGCGCGGCAGCAAAGTGCAGGTTGCAGCCGGGCCTTCAGGACAGCCGACGGCGGCTTTGGAGACGTCGGCGATTGCAACAACGGGTGCAACGCGCTAGCGCCTTCAGAATGTAGAAGCTCACGGCGAAAGCCGCGACGCATTGATCTGGCGCTATCGACAAGACCCTCTCCTCGATTTAGCCTGATTAAAAATTCTTGCCTGCGAAGAGCGCCAATCAGCGCAAAGCGTAGCAACCATGCGGAATGGCACGACGTTGATTGAAGCGCGGCGACAAATTTCAGGTCCGGTAAAATCAAACCATGGCCGCTAGACCACGAAGCCCGGTTGTTTCGGCTCTTGCGGTTGCGATGAGAGATTTGGGGCTCGGGTCGTCGACCGTACTCCGTATCGGCTTTCTCGCGCCGCTCACCGGACCACTCAAGGCTTGGGCGGTTCCCGGACTTAACGGCAGCCTCATTTGGATCGAACGCATCAACGCCGCCGGCGGTTTGAAGGTCGGCAGTCGCCGCTACATGCTCGAACTGGTGCAATACGACACGCGCTACGAGCCGGAACGGGCGATTTAAGGCGCCAAACAGCTCATCGTCGAGGACGGCGTCAAGCTGCTCCTGATGATCGGCGGCAACGATCTCACTACCGACGTCCGCAGGCTCATCAAGCAGCACCGGATGCTGGTCGCCACGCTGCTGCCGAGCGATCTGTCGCCCGACGCGCCGACACTGGTGGCCCCCAGTGAAGTGCATCCGATCTATAACGTGACGGGCGTTGAGTGGCTGAAGCGGACAGATCCTGGCGTCAAGACCGCAGCACTCTGCGCGCAGCGCGATCTTCTCGGCCTGCCGTCCGTTGCAACCTACAGAGCTGCGTTCGAGGCCGCCGGCATCGAGCTTGTATCCGAGTGCCTGTTCGAGCCCGATACGACCGATTTCGGTCCGATCGTCGAAGAGCTGATGGCGAAGAAGCCCGACGTCCTCTGTTGGGATACGGCTTACGAGCCATTCGTTCACGCCCTGACGATCGAAGCCTTCAAGCGCGGATTTAAAGGGCGGCTGCTGTCGTGCACGTGCGACAACTATCAAGAACTCATCCGGCGCACGAGCCTCGAGTTCATGGAGGGGTTCGTCTTTCAGTTTCCCGACTTCGACGATCCCCGCCTCAACGACGGCCACATCAATTTCGAAGATCCCGGCGACTTCTACGGTGAGTTCTGTCGCCGCTTTCCTGGCACGTGGAGCGCTGTGTCATGGGAATATGCTTCTACGCTCGAACTCTGGAGGCTGGCCGTGCAGCGCGCGCGGACGTTCGAGCCCTTCTCGGTGCTCGCGGCGATGAAGGTCGGCGGCATCGGGCAGCACGCTTTCGGCGAAGCCCGGTGGTGGGGGAAAGACCTGTTCGGCATCGACAATGCGCTGGTCGGAGACTGGCCGGTCGTCACGATCGTCAACGGCAAGGCGCGCATTCAGGAATTCGGATCGATCGCCCATTGGTGGTCGCAGCACCGCTCGATTTTGCTCAAGCACATGCGCGCGCTGAACCTGATGTGGGATCAGCGCGAACACCTCGCGGCGTCGGCGGAAACGATGGAACGGCTGACGGCTCAGGATTCGTAGATCATCTCGTCGTGGGAATTGGCGACGTAAAGCTTGATGATCTCGACCGCCGTTTCGACATTGCGACGCTCGATCGCCTCGTAAAGAGACCGGAACAGAAGCTGTATGCTCTTGATCTTGGCGGGCGTCAGCACTTGGCGGCGCGCGGCTGCCCACTGCGGGTGACGCCGGACCTCGTGCAGGATGGCGCACATTGCCTCGACGAGCGCATTGTGTGTGCCGCGGGCGATCGTCATCATGAATTCTTCTTCGAGTGCGGCGAAGACATCCGACTCAGTGACGATCGCTTCCAGACGCTGAATCTGGCCATGCAGATCGGCGATATCGCGCGTCGACATATAGATCGTGGCGAGGCGCGTCATTTCGGGCACGAGAATTGAACTGGCAATGTTCATCGCGAACGGAGACGCCGTTTCGGCGAGCTGATCGACGTTGAGGTATGGCGATGAGCGCTGCGCGGCTCCCGCGTTTGCCCGCTGCTTCCTTTGATGCGAAACAAACGTGCCGCTGCCGGGGCGGCGCGAGACGATGCCGTAGACGGACAGGAATTCGAGCGCTTGCCGTATCGTTGCGCGGCTGTCGCCGAATTCCTCAGCCAAATCGCGTTCGGCGGGGATGCGCGTTCCAAAGGGAAACTCGCCGGAAGCGATGCGCGCGAAGATCCGCGTCGCGATCTCTTTCACTCTCAACGTAACGAGCGGGTGACGAGAGACATCGTCGATCCACGGCGGCGTTTCGATTTCGGAGATATCATTCATCATTCAAACTCGAGCTTAAGGCGGCCTCGTCGCGGATGCCGGCTGTCTCCGCCTTGAAAGGTAAGCCGGTGGCGATAATGGCGGGGACAAGAAGAACAGTGAGGGGTATTGCGTACTCCAGTTGCGCGCATTCCTCCGAGAACGCCGCAGCCAACGAAGGCTGTCGCGCAACAATGTCGGCGTGCTTGGCGGCGTATATGTCTCTGACGTCCGAGCGTTTGCCAGGGCCGTTGGCGCATGCCAGCAATCGCACTTCGGCAGATGCGGCACCCAGTATTTCGGTGAGTTCGATCTCCAGCGCACTCGCGTTGCCGCCCGCAACGACGGCTGGGATTTGCGCAGATGAGACCATCGCGCGATTGAAACGCGTGATCGCGAGGCCGGCCTGCGCGAGGCGGCGATAGTGCTGCCGGCGCGCTTTCGTCAACGCGTCGGGGAGCTTTGCCGCGAGGCGAAAGTGAAACGACGAACTGGCACCGGTGATCGGAACGTCGAGGGTTTCGATGGCCGCGAGAACCCGATGCCAACATTCGCATGCCGAGTGCAGCCATCGCGCTGCCTCTTGCTCATTGCCCAAAAGCACGTGCGCGGCGCCCACGTTCGACCGGCTTGATGCCCGCAACGGATCAAACAGAAGGTCTTCGACTGGCAGGCGAGCGTCGGCGGCGAGCCAGCAGCCTGCGGCCTGCCGACGGTCGCCTCGCGCCAGCTCAGCGAAGCCGCGAACGGTCGATTCCACCCATGATTTCTGCGGCTTGGCGGCGGACACGGTTCTCAATTCCGATTGCGAAAGTCGCACTGCATCTCATTCAACAACCTGACTAATCGCTCTTTCTGAACCAAAATGCAACCACATTAGACCAATTTTACCCAATGTAGTTTCGCATCTGCGATAGGGTTCATAAGCGCCAATTAGATCGATGGAATTTGCGTTTTGTGCCTGCGAAATAATCAAGTCTGGTTTCCTGTTGGTGATTTTTTTGACTTGCGAGTAATTCGTCTTCCCCTAACATGGCCGACGTTGGGCGATTGCGGTAATTTCTGGTTTAAATTGGTTTCCGGCGTAATTTCATCCGGTTGCTTATGACCAGCGCCATGCCCGACGGCAGATCGCCGCGCTTACGGCATCGAACGATAGGGTTCCGCGGGGCCCGTCATCGAGACCGGGGGCGCATGAATTTTCATCACCGATCAGGCTCATCGGGAGAGAACATGGCAACGGAAACGGGAACGCTGACTGCGGACGGGCGAAGCGCCTCGTCCGGCGAACTTATCAGAGCGATCGATTGGAAGGGTGCTTTCTGGGTCGCCAGTGGCGTCCCCGCACTCGTTCTGTTTTCGATCGGTGGCATAGCCGGAACCGCGGGCAAGCTCGCCTTCGTCGTCTGGACGATCTCGATGATCATGGGCTTTCTGCAATCGTTCACCTATGCCGAGATCGCCGGTCTCTTCCCGAACAAGTCGGGCGGCGCCTCGATCTATGGCGCGACTGCGTGGCTTCGCTATTCGAAGTTGATCGCGCCTCTCTCCGTCTGGTGCAACTGGTTCGCTTGGTCGCCGGTGCTCTCGCTCGGCTGCGCCATCGCTGCCGGCTATATTCTGAATGCCGTGGCGCCGATCCCGGTCTTCACTGACAAGTCGCCTGAGGTCATCGCCTGGCTCGCCGATCCGGCGAACGCGGGCAAGGCTGCCGCCGACGCGATCACCGCCGTTACTGCGGTGCACACGCCGGCCATTCAGTCGTTCAACGCCTTTAGCGTTGCAATTCCGGGCCTCGGAACGCTGAACTTCAACTCCACCTTCTTCATTGGCGCCGCTTTGATGCTTATTGTCTTCGCGATCCAGCATCGCGGCATTCTGGGCACCGCCAACGCTCAGAAGTGGATCGGCCTTCTCGTCATCATCCCGATGTTGATCGTGGGTATCGTGCCGCTATTCAACGGCGGCTTCCACGCGGCGAACGTCGCCGGGCCATATCTACCGGGCGTCGGCGATAACGTCGGATGGACGGCGTTCTTCGGCGCCATGTTCATCGCCGCGTGGTCGACGTATGGCTTCGAGACCGCCGTTTGCTACACAAGCGAGTTCCGGAATCCGAAGACGGATACCTTCAAGGCCATCTTCTATTCGGGCCTTCTCTGCCTGCTGCTCTATATCCTGGTGCCCTTCACGTTCCAGGGCGTCTTGGGCGTCGACGGCATGAAAGACCCGGGCATCGTCGCCGGCACGGGCGTCGCGGACGCGATGGCCAACATGGTCGCCAGCGGCAATCTGATCATCAAGGAGATCTTCGTCGGCCTGATGATTATGGCCCTAGTCCTCGCCATCATGACGGCGATGGCCGGCTCCTCACGCACGCTCTACCAGGGCTCCGTCGACGGCTGGCTCCCGAAGTATCTGAGCTATACCAACTCGCACGGCGCACCGACCCGCGCCATGTGGACGGACCTCGCGTTCAACCTCTTCCTGCTCGCGATCGCCTCCGACTCGGCCGGCTACTTCTTCATCCTCGCCGTGTCGAACGTCGGCTACATAATCTTCAACTTCCTGAACCTCAACGCCGGCTGGATGCATCGTGTCGACAGCGGCGCCATCGAGCGTCCCTATAAGGCGCCGACTTGGCTGATCGGCCTGAACACGATCCTGGCGTTCGTCAATGCCCTGTTCATGGGCGCCGGCGCTAAAGTCTGGGGCTATTCGAACGCGCTCTGGGTCGGCTTTGCCTTCGCTGCGCTGATCATCCCGGTCTTCGCCTTCCGGCACTACGTGCAGGACAAAGGCCAGTTCCCGGCAAATGCGCTCGAAGACATCGGCCTGACCGGACAGGATCTCGGCGTGCGCAAGGCCGGCATACTGCCGTACTTGGCGCTTCTCCTAGGCCTCGCCATCGTGCTCGTTGCCAATTGGCTCTTCCAGCTGCCACCTGCCTAGGCGGACGACGACGAACCGGAGCGGTAGATAAATGCCGCTCCGGTTCGCATATCTCTATTTTCGGCGCTCGCGCCTCAGGGGCCGCATCGCGGACCTCGCGAAATTCGAGGAGCATCTTGTGACGATCAGCACGATCAAAAGCCGACCAATCTATCCGGGCCTCAGTCCGGATCTTAATGCCCGCAGCAATTTCATCGTGTGCGACAAGAGCGGCGCGGCGGCCGTCGCGGAATTATTCGCGCGCGCCGACAGCCAATTCGCAAAACGCAGCACCATTATTATCGCCGACCCGGTGAGCGACGCCGACGCGAAGACGCTGGCCTCCGAGCTTTCGCCGGGAACGATCGAATTTCTCCCCTCTCTTGCCGAAGGCATTGCGCGGTTGCACGACACGCTCCAATCGGCACCGATGGGGCTCCGTCTTTATGCCGCCGGGACCGAACCGTTGATCGGGTCCGTGGTGCAAGCAGCTGCCAATTACGGCATCGACCATCTTTCGATCCGGACGGAGCACCGCGGCTCGCTTCAGCGCCGCGTCCAGTGCGTGCACTGCAAAGGCTTCATCGAGAACGTCACGACCAATCCGGTGACGTGCACCCATTGCGGACTGACGCTTATGGTTCGCGATCACTACTCCCGCCGACTTGCGGCATTCCAAGGCGTCTGCATCGACGCCGAAGTTCCCGGCGACGTTCCACCGACGGAGGCACTGTATCAATGAGCGGAACTTCTCTACGCAGGGTTCGCGTCGCCGAGGTCGAACGCGTTGCCAATCGCATCAAACGTTTCCGCCTTGTCGACATCGACAACGCGCCGCTTTCGGAGTTCTCGGGCGGCTCGCATATTTCCGTCGTCATGCACGCGGGCGACCGGCTGATCCGCAATCCTTATTCGCTGATGAGCGCGCCGACCGATACGTCGAGTTATCAGATTAGCGTCCTTCATTGCGGTGACGACTCACGTGGCGGCTCGAAGTTCATGCACGAGAACGTCGGCGTCGGCACCGAACTCCAAATTAGCCAACCACTGAACCTGTTTCCGCCGGTGAAGCTGGCGAAGAAACACGTACTGATCGCCGGCGGAATCGGCATAACGCCGTTCATGTCGATGATGAACGAACTCGACAGCCTGCGATCGGAATTTGAGCTGCACTACGGCGTGCGGTCTCTCGACGAAGGCGCCTACTGCAAATACCTGCAATCCCGCTATGGCTCGCGCGTCAACGTCTATCGCCAAGACCAGGGTCAGATGATCCCGCTCGATACCATTCTCGGCGATCAGCTTCTGGGTACGCATATGTACGTGTGCGGCCCAAAGCCGATGATCGATTGGGCATTGCAGACGGCGGAACTTCTCGGCTGGCCCACGGAAAACGTTCACTCCGAGCAGTTCGCGGCGCCGCCGGCGGGAGCTCCCTTCATCGTGAAGCTGGCAAAATCGGGAATCGAGATTCCCGTCAAAGGCCATCAGAGCATTCTCGAAGCGCTCGAAGAGCATGGCATCGACGCACCGTATCTTTGCCGTGGCGGTGCTTGCGGCCAGTGCGAGACGGCGGTCACCTCTTGCGACGGCTACATCGAGCACAACGATCACTTCCTTTCCGAACCCGAACGGGTAAGCGGCAAGAAGATCATGATCTGCATGTCTCGCATTCAAACCGGGTCGATCACGCTCGACCTCTAGGCAAATCTTTCAATACGCATCCGGGGAGCCACCGCATGGCGCTGATATTCAAAGACGAGACGTTTCGAGACGACTTCACCTTCAAGAACAGCGCGTCGACTATACGTCGCTTTCCGTTTCCGTTCATCGAAGACCAATATCGCTATTCGGTGAACATCGAGCCGCATACGCCCGGCCCAAAAGGCTCCGTTTACGAATTCCCGTTCGATATCGACGAGCATTACGTTTCGGAAATGCGTGACCGGGCAATGGTTCTGGAGCAAGACCCAGGCCGATGCCAGGCGCTACCGCACATGATGATGGCGCAATGGGACATGCTCGAACTGGTGATGACGTCGATGGCGCGGGATTATCCCGACCTCTTCACGCTGCATCGTGACGGCGATCACTGGCACTGGATCAATAAGCCGCTCAAGATCGACCAGAGATTCACGTTCGGCGACGTCAATTCGTTGCCTTACGAGCCGATGGAATACATCGGTCGCCAGGTTCAGGGCGATTTCTCGATCCAAGACCAGCGCGACAACCAGCTGTGGATGGACGCAGGCATCATCACATCGCAGGCCGACTGGTCGCTCGACTTCGACGTCGGCATGAACTTCTTCGAATGGCATGGACCGGTGCCGCTCGCGCATGAAGCCGGCGTGTTCGAACGGGCGCTGAAATTTCTGCTCAACCTGCAGATCGCCAACCCGGTGCGCCGCCTCAACTGGACGATGACGGTCAATCCGCGGCTCGATACGTCGCCGGAAAACTATCACAAGTGGGGAACAGACCGGACGACCATCACGCCCGAGAACGTCGGACAAAAATTGCATCTGCGCGTCGAGATGCAGGGGCTTTTCCGGCTGCCGCGCTCAAACGCCATTCTGTTCTCAATCCGCGGCTATCTGATGAGCCTGGAACAGATCGTCACCGTTCCGAAATGGGGCCGCCGGCTGCCGCGCGTACTCAAATCGCTTCCGCAAGAACTCGTCGATTACAAAGGTCTCAGCCGCTATCGCGGCACCGCAATCAACTGGCTCGAAAAGTATGACGACGGCGCCCCGACCTCGCCCGGCGGCGGTCCGGACTGAGCGCAGATCAACCGCAAAAAACTTCAACCACAAACAGTTCAAGACAGCCAAGAGGTAATGCTCATGTCCCTAGCCCATCTGCCCCGGCAATCCATCCTGAACGATCGCCACCGGGCGAACGGAGGCGATCTCGACTCCGTGTCGTGGAACAACATGCCGCTTCCGCAGACGTATCAGACCGACCCCTATTTCGAGACCGAAGCGGTGCGCAATCGCGCCGGCTTGTTCGACGTCTCGTCGCTTCAGATCATCAACGTTTCGGGACCTGATGCGCAGAAGCTTTTGAACTACATGCTGACGTCGGACATCTCGAAGGCAAAGCCCGGCGACTCGCATATCTCCAACATCGTCAACGAGAACGGCGGCCTGATCGACGACGTACTCGTCTATATCGACAGCCCGACGGAGTTCCGGCTTTCGCACGGCGCTGGCAAGCTCGAAGAGGTCATCTTCTCTCTCGCGCCGAAGTACGACGTAAAGGTCGAGAAGGACGATGATGTCCATATTCTGGCGCTGCAAGGTCCGGCTTCTCTCGAAATCCTCGCTCCGCATACGCCGATGAACCTCGCTGGCCTCGGCTACTTCAAGCACGAGCCGACGACGCTGTTTGGCACGCCGATCCGCATGGCACGCGGCGGCTATTCGGCGGAGCGCGGTTATGAAGTGTTCTGCAAGGCGGCTGATGCTCACAAGATGTGGGATCAGATCCTGGCGGCCGGCAAAGACAAGGGCCTCATTCCGGTTTCATGGGCGTGCCTCGATATCGTGCGCGTCGAAGGCGGACTGTTGTTCTTCCCCTATGAGATGCCGCACGAGGACACGACGCCGTGGGAAGTCCGCGCCGACTGGACGGTCGATATGTCGAAGCCCGATTTCATCGGCAAGAAAGCGCTCGCGGAAAAGAAGGGCAAGGAGCGCTCGTTCGTCACCGGCCTTGAAGTCGATACGGATCACGCGATCGAGCCGGGTGCGAAGATTACCGTCAACGGCAAGGACGTCGGCGTCGTTACGAGCACGACCTACAGCAAATATCTGATGAAATCGCTGGCGATGGCGCAGATCGATCCGGCCTACACGAAGCTCGGAACCGAGCTTGTGGTGCATGACAAGGGCGACTTCCCGGCAACCGTCGTGAGAATGCCGTTCTACGACCCGCTCCGCCTGCGCACGCATCCGCGCGATGAGGCCTGATTTCGCATTCAACACAAAACCTCAACTCAAATACCTTTGGAAGGACACACAATGGCAAAGCGTATTGCAATCATCGGTGCCGGCCCGAGCGGCATGGCGGTTTTGCGCGCCTTCGAAAGCGCCCGCAAGAAAGGCGCCGACATTCCGGAAATGGTCTGCTACGAGCGGCAGAAAGATTGCGGCGGCATCTGGAACTACACGTGGCGCACCGGAACCGATGAATTCGGCGAGCCGGTTCACGCTTCGATGTATCGCTATCTGTGGTCAAACGGTCCGAAGGAGTGTCTGGAGTTCGCCGACTACTCGTTCGAGGAGCACTTCGGACGGCCGATTCCATCGTTCCCGCCGCGCGCCGTGCTGCACGACTACATCAAGGGCCGCATCGAGCGCAGCGGCATCATGCACTACATCAAGATGAACCACGCGGTTAAGTGGGTCCGCTACGACGAGGCGACTGAGAAGTTCACCGTGTCGGTCAAAGACCTCGATACCGATCACACGACCTCGTCGGAATTCGATTACGTGTTCTGCGGCAGCGGACACTTTTCGACGCCGAACATTCCGGAATTTCCGGGTTTGACGATGTTCCTCGGCCGCACGCTGCATTCGCATGACTTCCGCTCGGCCGATGAATTCGCGGGCAAGGACGTGCTGTGCGTCGGCGCGAGCTATTCGTCGGAAGACATCGGCATCCAGTGCTACAAATACGGCGCGAAATCCGTGACGTTCTCGTATCGCACGCGTCCGATGGGCTTCAAATGGCCGGCACGCATGGACGAACGGCCGCTGCTCGAAAGAGTCGAAGGCAAAACCGCCTTTTTCCAAGACGGATCGTCGAAAGACGTCGACGCCATCGTCCTGTGCACGGGTTATCTCCACCATCACCCGTTCATGGAAGATTCGCTGCGCCTCAAGTCGCGCAACCGCCTCTATCCGCCGAACATGTACAAGGGCATTTTCTGGATCGATAATCCGAAGCTCATGTACATCGGCATGCAGGACCAGTTCTACACCTTCAACATGTTCGACGCTCAGGCTTGGTATGCGCGCGACGTTGTTCTCGGCCGCATCAAGCTGCCGTCGAAATCGGACATGATCGCCGACATCCACAAGTGGACCGAGATGGAAGAAGCGATCCCGGATGCGGAAGGCGCCATCGATTTCCAGACCGAATACATGCGCGATCTTCTTGCTCCGACCGACTACCCGCGTCTCGACGTCGATACCGTCGCGAAGATGTTCAAGGAGTGGGAACATCACAAGATGGAAGACATCCTGACGTATCGCGACCGTTCGCATAAGTCGGTGCTGACCGGAACCGTCGCGCCGGTTCATCACACGCCGTGGATGAGGGCGCTCGATGACTCGATGGAAGCGTTCCTCAACCAGCCGGGAACGAAGGTCGCCGCGGAGTAAGCGGCGCCACCACATTCAGACCCGATCATGGATTGGTCGCGCGACGCGGCCAATCCATCAATTGCTTTCAGCGAGATGAGGACAACATGAGCGACAGTGTTCTGACGTCCCGCGCACGCCCCAAGCTTTTCGTTCCGGGCCAGCCTTCGCTTCTACCGGGTGTCGAGCGATATGTTTTGAAGGGCGGCGGCACCGCCGTTTACGAACTCGACAAGGGCGACCGCGTCGAGATCACGCCGCTCGAAGGCGGACAAACGGTTGAGATTGCGGCATTCGCACCGGGCGGAAAGAGCGATCTTGGCGCGCTCGGCCTCAAAGGCAAAGACAAGCCCACCGGCATCCAGAAGGCACTCGAAACCGACAGCGAAGACGCACAGCGCGTTCGTTTCGGGTTATTCCGGCGCGGGCTCGATCTGGGGCGCGTGAAAGCAACGCGTTTGCTCGGACCCGATTCAACGCCGGGCGACGTCGTCTCGCTGCAGGCTGAAAAATCGGTTCTGGCCGTACTTGGCGCACCCGCCGAACCGATGGTGGTGTGGGATCAGACCCCCGCGACGGATGTTCTCGTTTTCATTCAGCGTGCAAATCCGAGGCTGCTCAACGAAGCCAAGCTGCCCGATCCGATCGCAGAGCCGCGCCTCGATATCCGCATCAACATCGCAAGCGCCGAAAGCTTCGAAGTGCATGCGGGCGAATATATCCAGATCATCGACGTGCAGGGCCGGCAATGCTCCGACTTTCTGGCATTCAATCGCAAGGAGCTCGATAAGGGCAACGTACTGGGGCTCGATTCGACGACGACGCGATCGATGACCGGCATGGCGTATCCGAAGCCTGGACTGTTCTCGAAGTTCTTCGACCGCGATCGCAATGCTCTTGTCGAAGTCGTACAGGATACGGTCGGGCGGCACGACACGTTCAACCTAGCGTGCACGACGCGCTACTACGAAGACATGGGCTACTTCGGCCATCCGAACTGCTCGGACAACTTCAACGATGCGCTGAAGGATTATCCGATCGGCAGTTACAAGGGCTGGCCTGCAATCAACTTCTTCTTCAATACCAATGTCGACTGCCATAACAACATATGGTCCGACGAACCGTGGTCGCGTCCTGGCGACTACGTGATGATGCGTGCGTTGACGGATCTCGTCTGCGGCACGTCTGCCTGCCCGGCCGATATCGACGCCTCGAACGGCTGGAACCTCACGGAAATTCACGTTCGGGTCTACCCGAAAAATACCCCATTCAAGCGCTCGATCGGATACAGAATGGCACCGGATGCACCTATGCAGCTGACAAGAGAATTGGGATTCCACCCGCGCACGTCAGCCCTCACCCGCAACTTCGGCGACTATCGCGGCTTCTGGGTGCCGCACTGCTATGCCAACGCGGGCGCCATCGAGGAATATTGGGCGTGCCGCGAGCGGGCCGTCATCATGGATCTGTCGCCGCTGCGCAAAATGGAAGTGCTCGGGCCGGATGCGGAGCAGTTCCTCAACGGCATCATCACGCGCGACGTGCGCAAGCTTTCGGTCGGCCAGATCTACTACACGCCGATGTGCTACGAGCACGGCGGCATGGTCGATGACGGCACGCTGTTCCGGCTTGGAGAAAACAACTTCCGCTGGATCGGCGGCGATGATGCGAGCCTGATCTGGCTGAAAGAGCAGCTCGCGAAAACGAACTATAAGGTGAACCTCAAAACTGCGACATCCGAGATCAGCAACGTTGCGGTTCAGGGACCGAAGTCGCGCGAGATCCTGGCGTCGATCATCGAGACGCCGCCGGGGCGCCCGAACATGCAGGAACTCGGCGTCTTCCGCTTCACCGTCGGGCGCATCGGCGGCGTCGCCGGCATTCCGGTGATGGTGTCGCGCACCGGTTATACCGGTGAACTCGGCTACGAGGTCTTCTGCCATCCAAAGGATGCACCGGCGGTGTGGGATGCGATCATGGCCGCCGGCGCGCCATTCAAGATTCAGCCGTTCGGCTTCGATGCGCTCGACATGGTGCGCATCGAGGCGGGCCTCGTGTTCGGCGGGCATGATTTCGATTCAACCACCGATCCACTCGAAGCCGGCATCAGTTTCACGGTGCCGACGAAGAAGGAAGAGGACTACATCGGCAAGGCGGCGATCGAGAACCGCCGCGCGCATCCGTTGCGCAAGCTCGTCGGTCTCGAGATCGAAGGCAACGAGAAGCCGTCGCACGGAGATCCGGTGTTCATCGGACGGGCGCAGGTCGGTATCGTGACCAGCGCGATGCGCTCGCCGCTTTTGAAGAAGACGCTGGCGTTCGCTCGTGTCGAGGCCGTGCATTCAGAGCTTGGTACAGCGCTCGAGATCGGGCGGCTGGACGGTCTACAGAAGCGCTTCAAAGCGACGGTCGTGCCGTTTCCCTTCTACGATCCGAAGAAAGAACGCGTTCGGATGTAAGCCACGCATATCACTTATGCGAATTGCGGCCGGGAGCGCTCCCGGCCGCTTTTTTGTGCGAACGGCGAGTTGCATCGTTTTCTCGTGGGCGGTAAACGCGGCCAACCGCTCACGGAGATGCCAATGTTCAAGGCCGTCATCATCGAAAGAAACAGCGAACGCTCCGGGCCGCGATTGGCCGAGCTCGACAAATCGGCGCTGCCGGACGGGGACGTGACGGTTCGCGTTCGCTATTCGACGCTCAATTATAAGGACGGCCTGGCGATCACCGGCAAGGTGCCGGTCGTGCGTTCGTTTCCGATGGTTCCGGGCATCGATTTCGCCGCCGTCGTGGAAGAAAGCTCGAATCCGCGATTCAAGGCTGGCGACGAAGTCATTCTTAACGGCTTCGGCGTCGGCGAAGATCATTGGGGCGGCCTTGCGGAATATGCACGCGTCAAGGGCGACTGGCTGATCCCGTTACCCAAAGGCATAACGCCAGCGCGCGCGATGGCGCTCGGCACGGCAGGCTATACCGCGATGCTGTGCGTGATGGCGCTTGAGAAACAAGGCGTCACGCCGGACAAGGGCGAGATCATCGTGACAGGCGCGGGCGGGGGTGTCGGCGGTGTCGCGCTGCTTATCCTTTCGCATCTGGGCTACGAGGTCGCCGCGTCGACGGGACGGCCCGAAGAGGCTGACTATCTGAAAGGGCTCGGCGCCAAGACGATCATCGAACGCAAGGAGCTTTCGTCCGCCGGCCGGCCTTTGCAGAAAGCGCGATGGGCGGGCGCCGTCGACAGCGTCGGCAGCCACACGTTGGCGAATGTCTGCGCGCAAATGCAGGACGACGGCATCGTGACTGCCTGCGGCCTGGCGCAGGGCTTGGATTTTCCGGCAAGCGTCGCGCCGTTCATCCTGCGTGGTGTGATCCTGGTCGGCATAAACTCCGTCTATCGATCGCTTGCGGATCGCGAAGAAGCTTGGGGGCGCCTTGCGCGCGAGATCGATTTCGCAAAGCTCGACGGAATGACCAAGACGATTTCGCTTTCGGACTCCATTGAGGCGGCGCGCAACCTGATCGACGGCAAGATCCGCGGCCGTCTCGTTGTCGACGTTTCAAAATAATTCTTGCAACATTCGAGGATCACCAATGCCCCTTCTTCGCTTCGATCTCATCAAGGGACGAACGGATGCTGAAATCGCTAGCCTGCTTGATGTTACACATGAGGCCATGCTCGAAGCGTTCAGGGTACCGGTTCGCGACCGCTATCAGATCGTGCACGAGCACGAGCCCAGCCGACTGCGCATCGAGGATACGGGCCTCGACATCCCGCGCACCAACAAGTTCGTAATGATATCGGTGACGACGCGACCGCGCACGACGGAGGAGAAGACGAACTTTTATCGCCTGCTGACGGAGGCGCTGTCGAAGCGCTGCGGGATCGCCGCAAGCGATGTGATGGTCAATATGGTGACGAATACCGATGCGGACTGGTCGTTCGGCAACGGCGAAGCGCAATTTCTGACGGGCAAGCTCGGCGGCAAGCCAAAATGAGGTGAGCAGTGCATTTCGTTCATGATCCAAATGCTCCTGCAGCGCCTACGATCACCTTCGATCAGTTCCTCGCGGTCGATATTCGCGTCGGCACCGTGGTCGCAGCGGAGCCTTATCCGGAAGCACGCAAGCCGGCGCTGAAGCTCAGAATTGATTTCGGCGAAGGCATCGGCATCAAACAATCGAGCGCGCAGATCACGCGGCATTATGATTGCGCGGCTCTCATTGGGCGGCAGGTTGCGGCGGTGGTGAATTTCCCGCCGCGCCAGATCGGAAAGTTCATGTCGGAAGTCCTGACGCTGGGATTTCCTGATGAGAGCGGCGAAGTCGTGCTGTTCGCGCCGGACATCAAAGTGCCAAACGGCGCCCGGTTATTTTAGTCCATCATTCCGTCATCCTCAGCTTCGTACTTCTTCTTGTGCCCGATCGCTCAGACGTACAACGCGACCGCCTTCACCTGATCGTCGGTGAGATCGACGCCACCTTTCGATGGCATGGCGCCTGGACGTTGCTTGGATGTCGCGTTAGTTCAATTTGCCGATAGCTATCGGCACAATTCGGAATGGAAGCGTGGGCGGTCCGTTATCTTTGGCTGCGAAAAGGTGCCCGAGTTGCCCTTCTCCGACCCAGACAGTTTCGCCGACTTTCGCAACCGATGTCGGGCCAGCGAGGCCGTCCCGCAAGGTTTCGATATCGACCTTCTCGCCGTTCACCGTTATGCGATCGACTGCACCTCCCCCTTCGGCCATCAGAAATGTATTGCCACTGAGGTGGCGCAGTCCGTCAGGGTTTTTGATCGGTCTTGAGGTTTCCAGCTTCGTGACGATGCCGGGCGCACCATCCTTCAGGGTGACACGAAAGAATTCGCTTCCACCGAAGGTGTTGACGTAAAGATTGCCGTCGTCGCCGAAGGCGATGCCGTCGAGTCCAGCGCCGTTCTTGGGAGCCAAAAGGTCATTCTCGAGCCAGATTTCAAGCTCCTTCGCGCCAGGCTTCAGCCTTAGAATTTGCGGTGCGGCGGTATTCGTCACGTACATTGTTCCGTCGGGTGCTATCACCATGTCATTGCAGACGTGGGCCTTCCCGGGGAACTCGGCGCTGAATTTGCCTTCACCGGTCGCTAGGTCGAAGCCCTTGAGATAGGCGCCTTCGACTGTTCCGGGCCCCGGCACGCCCATCGCCGAAATGTCGTTCGAGCAGACCCATAAAGTGTTTGTTTTCTCATCGACAAGGACACCGAAAGTCGTTCGCGTGCCGAATGCGCCGGGCTCGATCCATGGTTCTGCGGTCGATACCCCCGGCTTGGCGCGCGCGAGGCCGCCGGAGGCGATGCTGCTGATATAAATCGTGCCGTCTGACGATGCGGAAATACTTTCGGGATATGCGCGGTCGCCGGGAATTGCGATCGGCTTTAAATCTTCCGCGACCACCGGAGGAGCAAACGCGGCAATCCCTACGAGAATAACCGCTGAAATCCAGCGATTTGGTTTTTGCGTACGCATCATTCCTCCTGCTTACGGATGAGAGTTCTCACGGAGATGGTCCTCCCCGTTCGACTCTCATTTAAATTATAATAAAAATCTAAAATGCTTGTGAAGGGCCGGTGCAGGCTCCAAGGCGGCTGCCGAGTATACCTCAATGCGTGATCGCTTCCGGCTTTTTCGCCAAAGCGAAGGCCATCGATTCCGACAGTTCTCTCGCCTTACTGCGCCGAACGGAAAAGCTGATGCCGAAACCGTCCATTGTTTTGAGCGTCACGATTACAAGCGACGGGTCGACGGTCTGTTCAATGACCCAGGATCCCAACGGATAGGAAAATCGGCACGAAGCGTCACCATACTGGCGGCGAACCGCAGCATCGATGAGGTTTGGAAATGTCATCGCAAGCATGCCGAGTTGATCGATGGGGAAATTGAGATCAACGGGCATTCCCTGCGCATCGACGGCGCGCAGGGTGACGCTCTTACCATCATTTTCGACGTTGAAGGCGTCCAGATGCTGCACGTCGATGCGCATGCGTTGTCTCCGATACATCGTTCAGAGCTATCGTTATAGCTGAATAACTATTTCGAATCCATCGCTGCGGCATGGCGGCGGGGCGGCGGGGCGAACTGTCCGGTGTCACCTTGGGAACAGACGATGCCCCGCGGCTGAGGATAGACGGGCATCGAGTTGGATTTTGTGATATGCGTTTGCCTTGATGGCGTTCTCACCGCTCCCCGATTTGGAGGCGCTCAATGCCGCGATTTTCTTTGCCCGGATTTGCCATGGCGCTTGCAAGCGCGGGCCCCGCCTTGATGACGGCCTCCTGCCTGCCCGCCTTTGCGAAATCCGGTGACCGGATCGGCGACGCCGTCGTCATCACCAACATCGTCATGGCGGATTTCGAGAAAGAGGAGCGCAAGCTCTCGCGCGGCGACGACGTCCGGCAGGACGAAATCATCGAGGTCAATACCGACGCGCAAGGCGAATTCAAACTCGACGACGATACGAAGCTGGCGCTCGGACCCGGGTCGCGCCTGGTGCTCGACAAGTTCGTCTACGACAGCGACAAGAAAACCGGTTCGATCATCATGAACATGGCGAAAGGCGCGTTCCGATTCATCACCGGCGTCGCTGCGAAGCCGACCTACGTCATCAACACGCCGAATGCCTCCATCACCGTGCGCGGCACGATCTTCGACACCTACGTTTTGCCCGACAAGTCGGTTTGGGTGCTGCTGCACGAAGGCGCCGTCGAAACGACGGGAAAGAAGAACGTCTGCCGTGTGCTCGATCGTCCCGGCCAAATGATGCATATAGACGCCGACGGCACCATTACGGGTCCGTTCAATTGGACGAAGCTCCCGGACAACAGAGCTGTCGCCTTCGACACCGCCTTTCCGTTTGTGATCAATGCGCCGACCATCGACCCCAATCCGCTGCTGACGCGCTCGCAAATTATCGAGGCTAACTTCCCGGACGAGCCATCGAAGCCGTGCGTCAACCCGCATCTACAGATCATTCCCACTCCGCCGATCAAAACGCGGAAGGCTGAGACGCCGAAAAAAGCGCCGCCGAAGAAAAAGGTCGCGACGCGCAAGCCCAAGAAGGGTGACGGTGGCTATGGCGACGACTGCCCCGGCTGCATGACCGGCATGGGCATCGTCATCGGCGGCGGCGGAATGGGAGGCTTCGGCGGCGGCCATCGCGGCAACTACGGCGGCGACCGGGGACGATAGAACGCGATCGCCGCCGGCGTGAGAGGCGAAGGTGCTCAGGCTCGCGGCACCGGATGGGCGGCGCTTTTTCGATAATAGTCGGCCATGCCGCCAGAGGCGAACTGCAGGCACTCCGAGGCGGCCTGTCCAATCCGGGACGGGTCGCCATCGCTCTGCGCCGACAGAAACGCGGCGTGGGCCGTTTCCCACCGGCGGAAAAGCTCGCCCGCGGCGTAGGCCTCATCGCCGAGGAGCGCGAAGATGATCTCCGGACGGTCCTTGCCGCGGGGCGTCACCGCACCGAGTTCGAGCAGCGCGAACTGCGGCGCTTCGGCCGCGGTACGTTCGCCGACAATGATGTCGGCAGCGAAGGTTTTGGTCGCTTCCTCGAAACGTGCGGCGACGTTGACGACATCGCCGAGCACGGAATAATCGAAGCGCTGCGGCGAGCCGACATTGCCGACGACGCATTTACCGGTATTCAACCCTATGCCCATACGCACGGGCGCGAACGGCTTTCCGGGCGACATGTTTTCGGTTTGAAGTTCATCGTTGAGCCGGGCCAGGCTTTGCCGCATAGCGAGCGCCGTCCGGCAGGCATTGGCGGCATGGGCCGCGTCAGGCAGCGGAGCGTTCCAAAACGCCATCACGGCATCGCCCATGAATTTGTCGATGGTGCCGTTGTGCTTCAGGATCTCATCGGTCAGCGGCGTGAAGAGACGATTGACGAAGCGGATCAATTCTTCGGCGGTCATGCTTTCGGATAGCTTGGAGAAGCCGCGTACGTCGGCAAAGAGCAAGGTTATCTCGCGCGTTTCGCCGCCGAGTTTCAGCTTGTCGCGGTTTCGCGCGAGTTCTTCGACGAGGGGCGCCGAGACGTAGTGGCCGAACGCAGAGCGGATTTCGGCGCGTTCGACCTCGGACTTGATGTAGCTCGTCAGCGAAATGCCGAGATAGAGCAGTGCCACCGAAAGCGAGGGATAGACAGGGTCGAACAGCAATCCGGCTCGCGAATAGGCAAACCACGAGGCGGCGATGATCAAAGCAATCGCGGCGACGCCCACCGCAGCGGCGACGAGTGCGCCCGAACGCTCGATCAGCCACGCAACCAGCGCGCCGACAATGACGATGAAGGTGAGTTCCGCTCCCGTGGCATAGGCCGGCCGCTCAAGGTGATCTCCAGACAGTATTTGTTCAAGCGCCTGAGCATGAATTTCGACTCCCGGCGCGGCCGCTTCAAGCGGGGTCGCCCTCAAATCGAGCAAGCCAGTCGCGGTGGCACCGATCAGGACGTGGCGCCCCTTCACCGCTGCCGGGTCGAACGTGCCGTCGAGGACGCTCAGCGCCGAGATCTGTCGCCGTGGGTCGCTATGCGAAAGCTTCAGCCAGAGTTCGCCTTGGCCGTCCGACGGCAGAATCGTTTCTCCGACGCGGACGCTTTCGATGCCGGTCTTCTGTCCGAATGCCGACAGTCCGCTGCCGCCCGACGACTTGAGGAAAATGGTCGATTGCCCGGTTCCGACGCGGAAGGCTTCGAGCGCGAGCGAGGGATAGAGCGCGCCGCCGATCGAAACGATCAGCGGGATGCGGCGGATGACCTGATCGGCGGACGGGAGCCAGTTGACCGCGCCGATGCCGCTCGCGGCTTTGGTGAGAACGGGCAAATTCTCGACGCCGCCGGCAAAGGCATGAACGAATTGGGCGGGGTCGTCGCCGGCGAACGCGATGGCGCCTGGATAGCGCGCGATCTTTGCCTTGCCGTCGGAGGTTCCCGCTACGCCGAGAACGACTGGGGCTGCCGCGATGGCTTTGCCGAGATTTTCGTCATTCGACGGCATTTTTGCCAGTTCGGCGACAAGCGCGGCACTATTCGACCGGCTTGAGACGGACCGCGCGAGTTCTTCCGGCGACATGCGATCGGGCTCGGCCAGCACCAAATCGAACGTAATCGAGGCGGCGCCCGCGGCTTTGAGATTTGCGACGATGGCGCTCAGCCTGTCGCGCGGCCACGGCCACTGGCCGACCTTGGCGAGAGATGCTTCGTCGATCGCAACGATGCGGACAGGAAAGGAGGTATCGACCGGCCTCGGAGCGCTTCGGAGATAGGTGTCGAAGACCGACAATCTCAATCGTGCGACCGGATCGGGATCGGCTATGCGGAGTGCGACGCACGCGGTTAACAGCGCCACGGCGATGAGCAAGGCGAGCGGCAGCTTGGTTTCTCGGAGCCTCATGGAACGCCAAACGTCCTTGCAAGTTATTGGCTTGGCGGTGCGCAATAGGCTGCGCCCCGCAACTCACAAGATAAGCGAACCTGCCTAAGCCAAGCTGGTGACTGAACGTTCATTTTTTGGGCTTGCTCGCGCCTACATTCCGAATAGTCTTAAAACTATCACAAATTCGGTCACTCAAGGCCGATAAACCAGGGATTTGGGGCAATTTGGAAAATCGAGCATTCTCGGTTGGAAGACGCTTTGGCATTCAATCCGGCTTCGCAACCTTCCTGTTCGCTGCGTGCTTCCTAGGCACACCGGAGATCAGCCGCGCGGAGATCGGCTCGGACGAGCCGCATGTCGACAGCCTACAGCCGCCGGAAGATCCTCGCGATGTCGCCGACCGCGATTTCCCATTCGAGCTGCGGAAAATTGCCGACAAGCTTGAAAGCCCATGGTCGATGGCGTTCCTGCCCGACGGGCGGATGCTGGTCACCGAACGGCCCGGCCGCTTGCGCGTGATCATCGGCGATCAATTGCAGGGCGAGCCGATCTCTGGCGTGCCGACGGTTCTGTGCTGCAGTCATTCGGGGTTACTCGACGTCCTGGTCGATCCGAGTTTCTCCGACAATCATCGGATCTTCCTGAGCTATATGCACGGCACGGCGGATGCCGGCACGATCCGAATCATGAGCACCGAACTCGAGGGCAACGCGCTGATCAACAGCCGGGTGATCTTCGAGAGCCGGCCAGCGGCGAAGGGCCTCGACCAGATCGGCGGGCGGCTCGCCTTCGGGCCAGACCACAAGCTCTATCTGACGATCGGCGATCGCTTCCAGATGGAGCGGGCGCAAAACCTTCTGGATGACGGCGGCAAAATCATCCGAATCAACACCGACGGCTCGATCCCGAGCGACAACCCGTTCGTCGGACGGCCCGATGCGCTACCGGAGATCTACAGCTACGGACACCGCAATCCTCAGGGACTGATCGGCAACGTCGGCGATGGTCAGCTTTGGGCAGTCGAGCAAGGGCCCAAGGGCGGAGACGAGCTGAACCTCGTCACGCCCGGAGGCAATTACGGCTGGCCGCTCGTCACATATGGCAAAAATTACGACGATACGGTCATATCCGATCAGACGTCGGCGCCCGGACTTATCGACCCGGTGCACTTCTGGGTTCCCTCGCTGGCGACGGCAAGCCTGGTTTCGTATTACGGCAACGTCATGCCGGATGACTGGCGCGGAGATTTTCTGGTCGGATCTCTGGCGGGCGAGTGCCTGATCCGGCTCCGGATGGATTCCGGACGCGTCGTCAAGGAAGAGCGCTATCTGCACCATACGATGGGTCGCATTCGCGACGTCGCCGTCGGTCCCGACGGGTATGTCTATCTGCTGCAGGACAACAGCGAAGCGGCCGTCTACCGGCTTGAGCCGACGACCGATCTGCTGGCGAGGATGAAGCCGCCGCAGTAGGCCAAGGGCTTTCCGCCCGTGCCAGATGTCAAGAAATCATGCGGGCCGGATCAAACGATCCGGCCCGTTTCTGTTACACCATGTCCGGACATTTGACAGGGAGCATGACCATGGCCGACCGGCTAAAGGGCAAGATCGCGATCATTTCTGGCGGATCGACGGGGATGGGTGGTGCGTCGTCGCTTCTCTTTGCTGCCGAAGGCGCCGCGGTCGGGGTGATCGACCGGCGCGAAAAGGAAGGTCAAGCGATCGTTGACCAGATCAACAATGCGGGCGGCAAGGCCGTGTTCGCTGCCGCCGACGTCGCGGACGAAGGGCAAGTGAACGATGCGGTCGCCAAGGTCACGTCCGCGCTCGGTCAGGCGAATGTGCTGTTCAATCATGCGGGCACGATCATCATCAAGCCGTTCCTCGAAATGACGCTGAAGGAATGGGAATGGCTGATGGGCATCAACGTCACGAGCATGTTCCTGATGACCAAGGCTGTGCTGCCGGGCATGATCGAGATGGGCGGCGGCTCGATCGTGTGCACGTCGTCGATTTCAGCGATTGCGGCGACACCGCTCGAGACGGCCTACAATACGTCGAAGGCCGCCTGCCACATGTTTGCGCGCTCGATCGCGGTCGAGTATCGCGACAAGGGCATTCGCTGCAACGCCGTCGCTCCTGGATTCGTCGCCACGCCGCACGGACTGCGCGAGGTCGCCGAGTTGCAGAAGCTCGGTGTCGATGCGTCAGAGGAAGCGCTCGCCGTGCAGCAGGGCCGACTGTGCAAGCCGGAAGAAGTGGCCAACGCAGCCCTCTTCCTAGCCAGCGACGAAGCAAGCTTCGTCAACGGCGCGTCGATCTTCGTCGACAACTGCTTTACGGCCGTGTGACGGGGCCTCAGCAGACGAGCGACGCCGATTGATTCCGTTATCCCGGCGCAGGCCGGGATTCAGTCAACTTTCGACTTCTGACGTGTTGACGCTTGTCTGGGTGCCGACCCCGGCCTTCGCCGGGGCAGGCTCTTCGTCGGCATGACGGTGGGATGAATTGGATCGGCCCCATTCGTCTTCCGCCAACTAAACCGACCGCTAGCCGATCAGCTCCGGGCCTTTGTGGCCCTCGATCAGGAACTGCAATTCGTCTTTTAAATTCACGCCGGTCAATCCGCGGCGGAAGGCTTCGCGCAGGATCCAAGCGGTTTTGAACGCGCCCTCCTCATACGACAGCCCGCGCTGGCGGACGTTCGAAATGCAGTTGCGATCCGCGTCCTTCAGGCCGACGCGCGGAGAAAAGGTGATGTAGACGCCGAGGCTATCGGGCGAGGACAAGCCGGGCCGCTCACCGATCAGCACGAGCACGGCCTTGCCGCCAAGAATTTCTCCGGCCTCGTCGCCCAGCGCCACGCGGGCGTCTTCGGCGAGCAGGATCGGCGACAATCTCCAACCGTTTTTCGTGATGTAAGGTTCGAGCGCCGACAGGAATGGCACGATGTTCGCCGAAACCGCCGTCGATGACAGACCGTCGCCAACGAGAACGACCAGATCGGGCCGCTCCCTCTCCATTTCGGAAGCGCGAACGAGGGCCTCTCGCGAATGATCGGATAACTTGCGGCCGAGATCCGGGCGGCGCAGGTATTCGGACCGATCGCTGGTGGCGCTCGTGACTCTTAGCGTCGGGAAGCCGAGATCAGCGAGCCCCTTCTCGATCGGCGTCCAGTCGATCGGCGTCGTGACCGCGTCGCGCGCCATGGCATGCGAAAGTGCGAAGTCGAGCACCTCATGCGTCGGCATCGCGGAGCCGGAGCGCCCGAGGCCGATGCGGGCGTCGGTGAACTGCTTGAGATTTGCCCAGGGATCTGCCGCCATGTCACGCCGCCAATGCCTGAGCGTGCGTCAGTAGTGGATTGCCCGGGCGATGCGGCGCGAGATGGCCGGCCGCGTCGGTGACACCGATCTTCGAGAGCCAGGCTTCGAATTCCGGTGCGCGTTTGAGGCCCAGCGCCTCGCGCACGTAGAGCGCGTCGTGGAAGGACGTCGACTGATAGTTCAGCATGATGTCGTCGGCACCGGGAATGCCCATGATGAAGTTGACGCCGGCGGCGCCGAGCATCATCAGCAGGATGTCCATATCGTCCTGGTCGGCTTCGGCGTGGTTGGTGTAGCAGATATCGCAACCCATCGGCAGGCCAAGCAGCTTGCCGCAGAAATGATCCTCGAGGCCGGCGCGGATGATCTCCTTGCCGTTGTAGAGATATTCGGGACCGATAAAGCCGACGACGGTGTTGACCAGCAGCGGCTTGAACTGGCGCGCGACGGCATAGGCGCGGGCTTCGAGCGTCTGCTGATCGCAGCCGTGATGAGCGTCGGCCGACAACGCCGATCCCTGCCCAGTCTCGAAATACATGCAATTGTCGCCGACGGTGCCGCGCTTCAGGCTGAGCGCCGCCTCCCTGCCCTCCTGCAAATGCGCGAGCGAGACGCCGAAAGAGGAATTGACGCCTTCGGTGCCGCCGATCGACTGGAAGACGAGATCGACCGGCGCGCCCTTGGCGATGGCGTCGATGGTCGTCGTGACGTGGGTTAGCACGCAGCTTTGGGTCGGAATTTCGAAGCGCTGGATGACATCGTCCATCATGACGAGAAGGTCAGTGATGGCGCTGATGTTGTCGCTCGCCGGGTTGATACCGATGACGGCGTCGCCGCAGCCGTACATCAGGCCGTCGACCATCGAGGCGGCGATGCCTTTCTTATCGTCGGTCGGATGGTTTGGCTGCAACCGCACCGACATATGGCCGGGCAACCCGATCGTGTCTCTGAACTTCGTGATGACGTGGGCCTTCTTGGCGCCGAGGACGAGATCCTGATTGCGCATGATCTTCGAAACGGCGGCAACCATCTCCGGCGTCAAACCGGATGCGAGCGCGGAAACCTTGTCGGGCGTCGCGTCCTCCGAAAGGAGCCAGTCGCGGAACCCGCCGACGGTCAGATGCGAGACGGGTGCGAACGCGGCGGCGTCGTGGGTGTCGACGATGAGGCGGGTGACGTCGTCGTGCTCGTAGGGGATGATTGCTTCGTTGAGGAACTGCTTCAAGGGAACGTCGGCGAGAGCCATCTTGGCGGCGACGTTTTCGGCGGCGGATTTCGCTGCCACGCCCGCGAGCACATCGCCCGAGCGCGGCGGCGTCGCCTTGGCCAAAAGCTCCTTCAGGGATGAAAAGGTATAAGTCGTCCCACCTGCGTGCACCCGATACATGATGTCTCTCCAGATCTGGCCGGTTGCCAGTTCAATAATGTCCTTCAATCAGCGGCGCGCAAGCTTCAATTCGTGCCGATTACGTCATCAGCCGCACATTTGCAGAGCAACAGACCTCAAGCGCACTGTTGGGTGTCGAAGTCCATCACAGGCGTCGCGCGCTGCCTGAGATTGGCGAGATCGGCAACTCCGGCGATGAAGACATCCATCGAATCTTCGAATGTCGCGCTCGGATCGAGGGTCTTGAGAACGGGAAGCAGAGCACGGGTGGCGCGATAGGTCTGCGGATCGAGCGCCTGGAGTTCGGCTTCCTCCGCCGTGCCGATGGCTTTCAGCAGGCCCTCCGCCTCAGCCAGCGCGAAGCCGAGAACGAAAGCATAGAATGCGAGGCCGAGGCCGGCAGCAGAAGCATCGGGAAGACCGGAATTGCGCAGGGCGCGATAGACGATCTCACTTGAAATATGGTCTGCCGGGCCCGTCGCGTTGTAGCGGAAATGCAGCGGAAAGACGCGCGGATGGTTGTGCGCCAACAGCCGGTAGGCATTGCCCACGGCTTTCAGGTCGTCGCGCCAATTCTGAGACTCCGTAGGCATCTCGACGCTATGAAGGCCGCGTTCGGCGATCGCCCGCAGCAATTCATCTTTCGATCCGAAATGATGAAGGACCGTCATCGGGTCGATGCCCATCAGCACCGCGACCTTGCGGACCGAAAATGCGCTCTCGCCGACCGTGTCGAAGAGATCGAATGCAGCTTCGAGGATTTCCGATTTCTCGACGCCCCGCCGTGCCCGCGATTTAGCTTCCGACATCCGACTGCCCCTTGACTTCTACAGTGTAGAGTTTACACAGGAAGTACTCTAAGAAGCAAGCCACCAAGTATAAATACTCCGACCACAAGTCAGCGCGAGCGCGGGTGGCGCGACGGAAAAATCCTGTGATGGCACCGTTGCATATGGGAATCCGAGGGCATAATCATGGGGGTGGCATCGTTCACCGCCCTGAGGCGCCGCGTTCCATGAGCAGCACCCCCCATCCCAAGCGCGAGCTCCTTAGGCTCTGCGCGCGCATCGGCTATACGCCGCACTGACCTCTACCAGCTTGTCCTGCAATCGGGCCCAAAGCCCGTCTTTTCCTGTTTCTGCTGGAGGTTATCCCGTGTCCAACCGTTTTCAGACCAAGCAAATTCAGCAACTTGACGCGCAGCACCATCTGCACCCGTTCACCGACCATCAGTCGTTGCGCGGCAGCCAGAGCGTCCGCGTGATTGTCAAAGGCGAAGGCCCGTATGTCTTCGACAGCGAGGGCAATCGCATCCTCGACGGCATGGCCGGGCTTTGGACGACGAACATCGGCTACGGCAACAGGGAGCTGGCACAGGCCGCCTACGACCAGATGGTCGAGCTGCCGTTCTACAATACCTTCTTCAAGACCACGCATCCGCCGGTCGTGGCGCTCGCCCGCAAGCTCGCCGAGATTGCGCCCGAAAACATCAACCAGGTGTTCTTCGGATCGTCGGGCTCTGAATCGAACGACACGGCCATCCGCCTCATCCGTCACTACTGGGCGCTCAAGGGGGAGCCGAAGCGGCGCATCATCATCAGCCGCAAGACCGCCTATCACGGCTCGACCATCGCAGCCGGCTCAATGGGCGGCATGAGCCATGTCCATCAGCACACCTATCCGGTCTATGAAGGCTTCCGCCATGTGATCGACCCCTACTGGTTTGGGGAGTCATTTCCCGGCGAGACGCCGGAAGCGTTCGGCCTGCGCGCGGCTCGCGCAATCGAGGAAGAGATCCTCCGTTGCGGACCGGAGAATGTCGCAGCGTTCGCGGGCGAGCCGGTACAAGGCGCGGGCGGCGTCCGGATCGCGCCGTCGACCTATTGGCCCGAAGTCCAGCGCATCGTCGACAAGTACGGCATCCTACTGCTCGCCGACGAGGTGATCACGGGCTTCGGCCGTGTCGGCACCTGGTTTGCGTCCGATTTCTACGGCATTCGTCCGAACCTCATCACCTTCGCGAAGGCGGCGACGTCGGGCTACATCCCGCTTTCAGGCCTTCTCATCGACGACAAGATCGTCGAAGCGCTGATGTCGAAGGACGACGACTTCAACCACGGCTATACGTTCTCCGGCCATCCGGTGGCGTGCGCGGTGGCGCTCAAGAACCTCGAGATCATGGAGCGCGAACGGCTCGTTCCCAAGGTGAAGGAAACGACAGGACCGGCGCTGGCGAAGCTGTTGGCGCGGTTCAAGGATCATCCGCTGGTGGGCGAAGTGCGCTCTGTCGGCATGCTCGGCGCGATCGAACTCGTCGCCGACAAGAAGACTCGCCGGCGCTTCGACAATCCGGGCCGCGTCGGCCTCATCTGCCGCGATCATTTCTTCCGTGAAGGCTTCATCATGCGCGCGGTCTGGGACACGATGGTTTGCGCGCCGCCGCTGATCTGGAACGAAGAGCAGTTCGAAGAGGCAGGCCGCGTCATCCAGAAGGCGCTCGATCAGACGCTTGCTGCCGTGAGCGGAGAAATGGCGGCATGAGCAGGCCCATTGTCGTCATTGCCTGCAGCACCGGGACTAGCAGCGAGTTGGTCGCCGACGCGGCGGGGCGGAAATATTCGCTCGCCGTCGCGGAGGTGTCAGAATGCCAGCCGCTGCTGCTGCCCGTCGGCAAAGGCCTTGCTGATATCGCTTCGGTCCTCGAGGTTGCGTCCGGCATTCTGCTGCCGGGCGCGATCGCGAACGTGCATCCCGAGCACTACGGCAATGAAGAACCGGTCATTCCGGAAGCGATCGATCGTGACCGCGACGCCGTCACGCTGCCGCTGATCCGGGCGGCGGTGGAGCGGAAAATTCCGATCTTCGCGATCTGCCGCGGCTTCCAGGAACTCAACGTGGCGCTCGGCGGGACGCTGCATCAGGCCGTTCACTCGGTCGAAGGCCTCGCTGACCACCGGGAGCCGGACGTCAAGGACTTCGACGTGATGTTCGCGGTCCGACATCCGGTGAAGGTCAAGGGTGAACTGAAGAAATGGCTCGGGCAGGACGAGGTGATGGTGAACTCGCTGCACGGGCAAGGCATCAAGGACCTTGCAAAGCCGCTCGTCGCCGAGGCTTTCGCCGAGGACGGCCTAGTGGAAGCCGCGCGCGTCGCCCAAGGCAATCCGTTTTCCCTCGGCGTGCAATGGCACCCCGAGTGGCTCGTTCAATCCAACCCCGTATCCCTGGCGCTGTTCCGTCGCTTCGGCGACGCCGCGAGAGGTATGATCGCGAAAGGCCAGGCTGCATGACCGATACTTTTCTGACCGTCGAAGAAACCGCCGCTTTCCTCGACGCCAATCCGACCGTGTCGTGGATCGACATCCTTCTGTTCGACATCAACGGCATGCCGCGGGGCAAGCGCGTGCGGCGTGGCGATCTGGTCAGCGCGGCGAAGAGCGGGCTGCTGTTGCCGGCGTCGGTGTATGTGCTCGATCCGCGCGGCAACTCGATTGCCGAGACCGGTCGCTTGTGGGAGACCGGCGATCACGACATTCCGTTCCGCATTCTGTCGGGAACGCTGCGGCCGGTGCCGGTCAACGGTTCGACCCATGGCCAGGCGGTAATGGTGCCGTCGGAGGGCTGCGATATGGATCCGCGCGGCGTTCTGGCTGCGCAAGTCTCGCGTCTCGGCAAGGCCGGGCAGAAGCCCGTCGTCGCTGTCGAGCTTGAATTCTACGTCACGCGGCGCATGCCGGACGGCAACTTCAGCCTGATCACGCCACCGGGTCTTTCGGCCGACCCCGACCGTCCGATGACGTTCGGCTTCGAGGAAATGGACACACTCGGACCGTTCATCGATGACGTCTATCGCGTCGCCGAGGCGCAGGGCCTGCCGCTCGATGCCGTGATGCAGGAATCCGGTCCCGGCCAATTCGAAATCAATCTCAAGCACTCGGACGCCATGAGCGCGGCGCTCGACGGCTTGCTTCTGAAGCGGGCTGTCAAGGCGGCGGCGCGGGCGCATGATCTCGAAGCGACGTTCATGGCAAAGCCGCATCACGACTGGACCGGGTCCGGCATGCACATTCACGTCAGCCTCGTCGACACGCAAGGTAATAACCTGTTTGCCGGTGAGCCGATGTCGCCCATGTTCCGTCAGGCGATCGGCGGCCTTCGCGCGTCGATGCCGGACTTCATGGCCGTCTGGGCGCAGTCGGCGAATGCCTATCGCCGGTATGTGCCGGAATCCTACGTGCCGATGGCAGCGCACTGGGGTTTCAACAACCGCACGGTGGCGCTGCGGGTGCCGCACTGTTCAGGCCCTGCGACCCGGATCGAGCATCGCGTCTCGGGCGCCGACGCCAATCCGTTTCTGGTGGTTGCGGCGATCCTTGCCGGTGTGCGCCACGGTCTCGTCAACGGCGTCGACCCCGGGCAGCACGCGCAAGGCAATGCCGAAGAACTCGACGGCGCCGAATTACCGACGGCCTGGGTCAACGCGCTGCAGACGTTCCGCTCATCCGATGTGGTTCGGGAGGCATTCGGCGAAGCATTCCAGGATGTCTACTTCCGCTTGAAAGAGACCGAACGGATCAGCTTCGAACGCATCGTCACATCTCTCGACCATGAATGGTACGCCCAGGTTGCATAAGGCTCACATCGCATGACCACTCTCGCGCACTTTGAATCTCTCGCCGGCTCGATCAAAATTCCGGGCGAAGCCGTGATCGGCGGCAAATTGGTTGCCAGCGTTTCGGGGAAGACATTCGCCAACATCTCTCCGCGCAACGGCCGCGTTCTCAATCACGTCGCCCAGTGCGGCCCCGAAGACGTCGATCTCGCGGTCAAAAGCGCACGCCGTACGTTCGAAGAGGGATCGTGGCGCAAACTTCACTACCGCGAGAAAAAGCGCATCCTGTTGAAGCTCGCTGAGCTGATCGAGCGCGACATCGAAGCGATCGCCGTGCTCGAAAGCCTCGACGTCGGCAAGCCGATTTCCAATGCGCTCGGCGGCGACGTTCCCAATGCCGTCCGCTCGCTGCGCTACTATGCGGAGGCGCTCGACAAGGTCTACGGCGAAGTCGGACCGGAGGCGCCGGACCGGTTTTCGTTCGTCGTGCACGATCCGCTCGGCGTCGTCGGGGCGATCGTGCCGTGGAACTTCCCCCTGCACATGGCGATGTGGAAGGTGGCGCCGGCGCTCGCGATGGGCAATTCGGTCATTCTGAAGCCGGCGGAGCAATCGCCGCTGACGGCATTGAAGCTTGGAGAGCTGGCGCTCGAAGCCGGACTTCCCGCCGGGGCGCTCAACATCATTCCGGGCTTCGGCGCGGAAGCGGGCAAAGCGCTTGCGCTGCACAATGACGTCGACATGATCGCGTTCACCGGATCGGGTCCGGTCGGCAAGCTGCTGATGCAGTATTCGGGACAGAGCAACCTGAAGCGCGTGAGCCTCGAGCTTGGCGGCAAGTCTCCGCACATCGTCTTCGCGGACTGTCCTGATCTGGATCGGGCGGCGACGGAAGCGGCTTGGGGCGTCTTCTATAATTCAGGGCAGGTATGCACCGCTGGATCTCGTCTCTTGGTGCAAGACGCGATAGCCGATCAGTTCACTGACCGGCTCTTATCCGTCGCCCGAAAAATCGTTGCCGGAGATCCACTCGAACCGGCGACGAATTCCGGCGCCATGGTTAGCGAAGAACAGATGAAGACGGCACTGCGCTATATCGAAACCGCGAAGCGCGAAGGCGGAGAGCTGGCGCTCGGCGGCCATCGCACGCTCGAAGCGAGCGGCGGTTACTATGTCGAGCCGACGGTTTTTGCCGGCGTGACACCGGAAAATACGCTGGCGCGCGAAGAAGTCTTCGGTCCGGTGCTCGCCATCACGCGATTTACCGAGCCGGACGATGCCATCCGCATCGCCAACGACACGAACTACGGGCTTGCCGCCGGTCTTTGGACCAAGGACCTGACACTCGCGCATCGCGCCGCCCGCGAACTGCGCGCAGGCCTCGTCTGGATCAATGGCTGGGATGCCTGCGATATCACGCTGCCGTTCGGCGGGTTCAAACAGTCCGGCTTCGGCCGCGACCGCTCGCTGCACGCACTACATAAATATGCCGACCTGAAATCGGTCTCGATCACACTCTGACACCCCCGGAGGCAGTGAAATGAATATCAAGTCCTCGACCCCCTTCCCTTCCGCCGCGTTCATTGACGGCGAATGGGTGACCTCGAAGAAGACGTTCCCGGTGATCGATCCCGCGACCGGCGAGAAACTTGTCGACGTGCCGGACCTGACGCCAGACGATGCCAAGCGCGCCATCGATGCCGCGCACAAGGCTTTCCCGGCGTGGTCAGCAAAGACTGCAAAAGAGCGGGCTCAGATCCTGCGCAAATGGTTCGATCTGATCATCGCCGAGACGGAGCCGCTGGCCCAACTGATGACGGCCGAGCAGGGTAAGCCGCTGACGGAATCGCGCGGCGAGGTCGTCTATGGCGCCTCGTTCATCGAATGGTTCGCGGAAGAGGGAAAGCGCGCCTACGGGCACACGATTCCGACGACGATCGCGTCGCGCCGCTACCTGACGATCAAGCAGCCGATCGGCGTTTGCGCCGCGATCACGCCATGGAACTTCCCGATTGCGATGATCACGCGCAAGGTCGGTTGTGCGCTTGCCGCCGGCTGCACCATCGTCGTGAAGCCGTCGGAAGAGACGCCGCTGTCGGCGTTAGCGCTTGCCAAACTCGCGCAGGATGCAGGCGTTCCAGCCGGCGTGTTCAACGTCATCACGACGCTCGACGGCCCGGGCGTCGGCAAGGTGCTGACCGCCGATGATCGCGTTCGCAAGCTGACGTTCACCGGCTCGACGGAAGTCGGCCGCATCCTCTATCGGCAGTGCGCCGACACCATCAAGAAGCTGACATTGGAACTCGGCGGCAACGCGCCGCTGATCATCTTCGATGATGCCGACCTGAAGCAGGCCGTCGCTGGAACGATGGCGTCGAAGTTCCGCAACGCCGGTCAAACCTGCGTGTGCGCGAACCGCATCCTGGTGCAGGCGGGTATCTTCGACAAGTTCGTCGCGGCCTTGAAAGAAGAAGCCGGCAAGCTCGTCGTCGCACCCGGCCGCGACGCCAAATCCACCGTCGGACCGCTGATCAACTCGGAAGCGATCGACAAGGTCGAGACGCTGCTTTCGGATGCTGTCTCGCACGGCGCCAAGGTCGAAATCGGCGGCAAGGCGGACAATCACGGCCCGCTGTTCTTCGCACCGACGGTCGTTACCGGCGTCACGACCGAGATGAAGATCGCAAACGAAGAGATCTTCGGGCCGGTCGCGTCGCTGATCAAATTCGAGACGGAGGCCGACGCCATCCGGATCGCCAACAGCACGCCGTTCGGGCTCGCCGCTTACCTCTTCAGCCAGAACGTCTCGCGGGCGTGGCGGGTGGCGGAAGCGCTCGAAGCCGGCATGGTGGGCGTCAACGAGGGTGTGTTCTCCAACGAGGTCGCGCCATTCGGCGGCGTCAAGCAGTCGGGACTCGGCCGCGAGGGCGCGGACGAAGGCCTCAACGAATATCTCGAGACAAAAATGATCTGCCTTGGCGGCATGAACACCTAGAAGTCAAGTTTCGGCGGGGCATTTGGATTAATGCTCCGCCGAAAAAGCATTGAGCCCTTTTTTCGCTTTCGAACTACGAAGGACCCATCATGACGACCTCTGCCGAACTTCAGGCCCGCCGCGTCGCTGCCGTTCCGCGGGGCGTCGGAAACGTGACGCAGATTTTCGCGAAGAAGGCGAAAAACTCCGAGCTTTGGAGCGAGGACGGGAAACGCTACATCGATTTCGGCGCGGGCATCGCGGTCGTCAACACCGGACATCAGCATCCAAAGCTGATCAAGGCGATCGAAGAGCAGCTGAAAGCCTTCAGCCACGTCTGCTTCCAGGTGACGCCTTACGAGAATTACGTCAGCCTCGCCGAGCGGCTGAACGCGATCGCGCCGATCGCCGGACCGGCAAAAACGATGCTGGCATCGACCGGCGCAGAAGCCGTCGAGAACGCGGTCAAAGTTGCGCGCGCATTCACTGGCCGCCCGGGCATCATCTCGTTTGCCGGCGGGTTTCACGGCCGGACACTGATGGGCATGGCGCTGACGGGCAAGGTCGTTCCCTACAAGAAGGGCTACGGACCGTTCCCGCCCGATGTCTATAACGTCGAATTTCCGAACGTCTTCCACGGCGGCAGTACCGGGCAGAGCATCCGCAGCCTGAAATCGCTGTTCAAGCACTCGGTCGATCCGTCGAACGTCGCCGGCATCATCATCGAGCCGGTGCAGGGCGAAGGCGGTTTCAACATCGTGCCGCGTGAATTCATGGTGGCGCTGCGCGAGCTTTGCGACGAGCACGGCATTCTGCTGATCGCCGACGAGATCCAGACCGGCTTCGCCCGCACGGGCAAAATGTTCGCGATGGAGCACTTCGGCGTCAAAGCCGACGTCGTGACGATGGCCAAAGGCCTCGCTGGCGGAATGCCGCTGTCGGCGATCGTCGGCCGCGCGGACGTGATGGATGCTTCGAACCCCGGCGGACTTGGCGGCACTTACGCGGGCAATCCGGTCGCGTGCGCCTCAGCCCATGCGGTGCTCGACGTCATCGCAGAAGAAAAACTGTGCGATCGCGCCAACGCCATCGGCAAGACCATTCTCGATCGCTGCTCGGCGCTGCAGAACAATTCAAACCTCAACTGCATCGGCGACGTGCGTGGCCTCGGCGCGATGTGCGCTGTCGAACTCGTCAAAGACAAGTCGAGCGGCGAGCCCGCGCCTGAGCTCACCGCAGCGCTGCTCAAATCGGCGAGCGAGCGCGGCCTTATCCTGCTTTCGTGCGGCACATACGGAAACGTCATCCGCTTCCTGGTGCCGCTCACTGCGAGTGACGAACTCGTCAAGGAAGGCATGGACATTTTCGAAGCGGCGCTGACCGACGCCGTCGCCAAGGTAGCTTAATTTCAGGCCCCCCGGGGACACTCCCCTTCGGGGAGCCGGCCGCCGGGGCTGACCAAAGGGACCATCACATGAACGTTCAGATCAAACCCAACGACCTCGCATCCTTCTGGATGCCGTTCACCGCGAACAAGCAGTTCAAGGCGAACCCCCGGCTGTTCGTCGGCGCCAAGGACATGCACTATGTGACGAACGACGGTCGCAAGGTGCTGGATGGCACATCGGGTCTTTGGTGCGTGAATGCGGGCCACTGCCGCCCGAAAATCTCAGAAGCGATCAAGCAACAAGTCGACACGCTCGACTTCGCGGGCACCTTCCAGATGGGCCATACGCGGGCGTTCGAAGCGGCCAGCCGGCTGACCGCGCTGGCGCCGAAGGGTTTCGACCACGTGTTCTTCACCAACTCCGGTTCGGAATCGGTCGAGACTGCCCTGAAGATGGCGATCGCCTATCATCGCGCCAAGGGCAACGCCACGAAGGTGCGCTTGATCGGACGCGAGCGCGGCTATCACGGCGTCAACTTCGGCGGCATGTCGGTTGGCGGCATCGGGCCGAACCGCAAGATGTTCGGCGCGCTGGTGGCGGGCGTCGATCATTTGCGCCATACGCACGATCTTTCGAAGAACGCATTCACGCGCGGCGAGCCGGAGCACGGCGCGGAATTGGCCGATGATCTCGAGCGCCTCGTCGCGCTGCATGACGCCTCGACAATTGCGGCAGTGATCGTCGAGCCGGTCGCGTGCTCGACGGGCGTGCTGATCCCGCCGAAGGGCTACCTGAAGCGCCTCGAAGCGATCGCGAAGAAACACGACATCCTACTGATCGCCGATGAAGTGATCACCGCGTTCGGCCGTCTTGGCACGCCGTTCGGGTCGGACTACTTCGGGATTTCGCCCGACATCATCACGACGGCCAAGGGCGTGACGAACGGCACGATCCCGATGGGCGCGGTGTTCGTCAAATCGCACGTGCACGATGCCTTCATGAACGGCCCCGATTGGGTGATCGACTTCTTCCACGGCTATACGTATTCGGGCCATCCGGTAGCGGCCGCCGCCTGTATCGGCACGCTCGACACCTATGCTGAGGAAGGCCTGTTGACGCGCGCGGCCGAGATTGCGCCCTATTGGGAAGAGCGCGTTCACGCGTTGAAGGACCTGCCGCATGTCATCGACGTGCGCAACATCGGGCTGATCGGTGCGGTGGAGTTCGCTCCCGATCCGGCGCAACCCGGCAAACGGGCGTTCGACCGTTTCGTCAAGGCGTTCGAGGACGGCATCCTCGTGCGCCAGACCGGCGATATCATCGCGCTGTCGCCGCCGCTCATCATTTCGAAGTCGGAGATCGATCAGCTGTTCGACACCTTCGGCAAAGTGCTGAAAGAGATGAACTGAGTTAAGCCTCTCCCCTTGGGGAGAGGCAGGCGCGACAGCGCCGGTGAGGGGGAAGTGGATGGCCATGAAGCGTCCCCTCACCCTGACCCTCTCCCTAAGGGGAAAGGGAAAACACGCCTCAAAGAGAAACGAGTACCCAATGCACATGATCGAAAATGCCATCGATGGACGCCGCGCGGCGGTTCATGCGGCGCGCACGCAGGCCGTCTTCAATCCTGCAACCGGCGAAGAAGTTGCGCGACTGCCGTTATCGAGTGTCGAAGATCTCAATATCGCCGTTGCCGCCGCGAAGAAGGCCGCTTTAGCGTGGGGGACGACGCCGCCGATGAAGCGCGTGCGTCCGCTGTTCAAGTTCAAGGAACTTCTGGAGAAGAATGCCGACGAGATCGCACGGGCGATCTCGCGTGAGCACGGCAAGACGCATCCCGATGCGCTAGGCGAGTTGCAGCGCGGCATCGATGTCGTCGATTTCGCGTGCGGGATTCCGCATCTGTTGAAGGGCGAGTTCAGCCGCAACGTCGGCCCGGATATTGACAGCTGGTCCGACCGCCAGCCGCTCGGCGTCGTCGCCGGCATCACGCCGTTCAACTTCCCCGCCATGGTGCCGATGTGGATGTTTCCCGTCGCCATCGCATGCGGCAATGCTTTCATCCTGAAGCCATCCGAGCGCGATCCGTCGGCGCCGATGCTGATCTGGGAATTGTTCCAGGAAGCGGGCCTGCCGCCGGGCGTGTTCAACGTCGTGCACGGCGACAAGACGATCGTCGACGGCATTCTCGATCATCCCGACATCGCCGCTGTTTCGTTCGTCGGCTCGACACCGGTTGCGCAATACATCTACGCGCGCGGCTCGGCGAACGGAAAACGCGTGCAAGCGTTGGGCGGCGCCAAGAACCACATGATCGTGATGCCCGATGCCGACATGGATCAGGCCGTCGATGCGCTGATGGGCGCAGGCTATGGCTCAGCCGGCGAGCGTTGCATGGCGATCTCGGTCGCTGTGCCCGTCGGCGAAAGGACCGCCGACAAGCTCGTTGAAGCATTGGCTCCACGGGTCCGCTCGCTGAAGGTCGGTCCTTCAACCGATCCGGAGTCGGAAATGGGTCCGGTCGTGACGGCGGACGCCAAGCGCAAGATCACATCGCTGATCGACAAGGGTGTCGCGGAGGGCGCAAAGCTCGTCGTCGATGGCCGCGGGCTGACGCTGCAGGGCTACGAGAACGGCTATTTTCTCGGCGGCACGCTGTTCGACAACGTCACTCGCGACATGACGATCTATCGCGAAGAGATTTTCGGGCCGGTGCTATCGGTCGTGCGCGCGAAGAACTACGATGAGGCTGCTGACCTCATCAATACGCACGAATACGGTAACGGCACCGCGATCTTCACGCGCGACGGCGACACGGCGCGCGCATTCGCCGATCGCATCGAAGTCGGCATGGTCGGCATCAACGTGCCGCTACCGGTGCCTGTCGCCTATCATTCGTTCGGTGGGTGGAAGCGGTCGCTGTTCGGCGACCACTCGATCTACGGGCCGGAAGGCGTGCACTTCTATACCCGGCTCAAGACGGTGACGGCGCGTTGGCCGGCCGGCATCCGCAAGGGTGCGGAATTCAACTTCCCGAGCTTGAAGTAGTTTTGTCGCCCCCGAGCACGCGAACGCGTTTGCTCGGGGACGACGCCGAGAATTTAGTTCGCGGCAGGCGCTGCCTGCTTCGCGGCCCAGGCGGCCACGCGCTGCTTGCAAGGGTCGGAGAGATCGGCCTGATGCTCTGACAGGCACGCGCGAATCTTGCCCTTGGCGTGCTCGACGCCTGAACAGAATTTCTGTACGTCCGCCTTGCACGCGCCTTTGCCGCCTGCGGGCGGTGCTGCGGTTTCGTCGGCGAGAACTGCGACCGAACCCAATGTCAGGGCGGCCGCAACCGCGATTGCAAATTTCATTTGGTGCTCCTCGATGATCGTTGCGATTGTCTTAACGCAGCGCATTCGCGTATCCGGCGCACCAATCCGAACATCGAGCGTTTCTTTTTTTAAAGCCGCTTTTCGAAACGAAAACTGCGTGCCTTCCTTCCGGAAAGCACGCAGTTATTCTCTCGTTCGAGCTTTTAAGCTGAAATCAGATCAGCGCAGATATGGGCAAACGCGCTCGACGCCGCGGCGATCGATATAGGTGCCCGTGCGATAGCTGAAATCGGGGAAGTCACGCGCACAACGGTCCATGTCGCGCGGCGCGGCTCGGTGCTCGGAGATCGCCGCAGCGATCAGCGCTCCGCCGATGATGCCGCCAACCAGCGCACCCGGGCCCCAACCCCAACCAGGACCATGACGCCAACCGACGTGCGTAACGGTGCCCGCATCTTTCGCGACACCCGAAACGCCTGCGCCGAATGGTGCGGCCGCCGCCTGTTCGGTCACTGCCAAACTCGTCGCAAGCGTCGCGACGATCAACGAGGAGGAAATGATAGTCTTCAGTTTCGTCATAGTTACGTTCCCACCGAAACGATGTGTCTGTTCCGCCTAACGCGGCAGATGGACAAGATCCGTCGCTTGCCTCGAAACGATCACAAGTCTTGATGATTCGTTTCTTTTAAGCTGACTGAGCTTCGCGACATTTCGAAGGCGATCATTTCTTAGATCAGTCACGATGAATCCGCGGTGAACCAAACGCAAAATGAAAAGCCGGCCACTCCGGGGGGATGAAGCGACCGGCTGGTAGCCGCCGGTGAGGGATCCAGCGGCACGGGGGTTCTTTTCTCGACTACTCTGCCGCTTGACGGAAGTTCCGTGCGGCATCGAGAGTGTCGAAGCCAAGCGAAGCTGCAACCGCCGAATGCGTGATGCGTCCTTCCTTGACATTCAATCCTGCAGCGAGATGGGGATCGCGATCGAATGCTGCAAGACCCTTGTCGGCCAGTTTCATGACGAATGGCAGCGTTGCGTTGTTGAGCGCCTGAGCCGACGTCAGCGGAACGGCGCCCGGCATATTGGCGACGCAGTAGTGAATGATGCCGTCCACTTCATAAGTCGGATGTGCGTGCGTGGTCGGCTTCGAGGTTTCGAAACAGCCGCCCTGATCGATGGCAACGTCGACGAGCACTGCGCCCTTCTTCATGTCCTTCAGCATTGCGCGGCTGACGAGCTTCGGCGCGCTTGCACCGGCGACCAGCACAGCGCCGATCACAACATCGGCTGCGAGCACTTCGTTCTCGATCGTCTCCATCGTGGAGGCGAGTGTCTTGACGCGGCCTTCGAACAGCTCATCCAGCTGACGCAAACGCGGAAGCGAACGATCGATGATGGACACGTCGGCACCGAGACCGGCCGCCATCCGCGCCGCATGCGTCCCGACGACGCCGCCGCCGAGTACAACAACTTTCGCCGGCTTGACGCCGGGTACGCCGCCCATAAGGACGCCGCGGCCGCCGGTCGGGCGACGAAGCGCCTGAGCTGCGGCTTCGATCGAAAGACGGCCCGCCACTTCGCTCATCGGAGCCAGAAGCGGCAGCGAGCCGTTGGCGTCCGTCACGGTTTCGTAGGCGATGGCGGTGGCGCCTGATTCCATCAGGCCGATTGCCTGCGGCGCATCGGGAGCGAGATGCAGATACGTGAACAGGATCTGATCGGGCTTCAACCGCTTCCACTCGACCTGCTGCGGCTCCTTGACCTTCACGATCATCTGGGCGTCGAAGAAAACCTCATCCGCAGTCTTGACGACGCGTGCGCCGGCCTTCTCGTAGGTGGCGTCATCGGCGTAGATCCCAGCGCCAGCGCCGGACTGCACAATTACCTCGTGGCCGCGCGCCGCAAGTTCGCGAACCGAGCCGGGGACGAGACCGACGCGAAACTCGTTGCTCTTGATTTCCGTGGGAACACCGATGCGCATAATTCGCTCCTGTAAAGCGCCGCCCGAATTCTCTATTGCTCTAGATCGCACATTAGTGATTTGGTTACTCGGCAATTTCAGTTGCATATTCGATATTTATCGCTGATATTCTGCGCAGCTTCTTCGTTTGGCGCATGAAAATGGCGGAAGTTCCCTTAGACGCGCTTGATAAGGCCATCCTGGCCGCCCTGCTGGCCGACGGGCGGCAAAGCCAAGTCGATCTCGCTGAGCGCGTTCCTCTGTCACCAACGGCGATCGCGCGCAGGATCAAGGCGCTGGAACAATCCGGCGTTATCGAGGGCTACCAGGCGCGGATCAGCCGCAAGGCGCTCGGCCTCACGATGATGGCCGTGGTGCAGATCAGCTTGGAGAGCCAGAGCGAGGAGCTTCTGGCAGCGTTCGAGCAGGCGGCTGCGGCCGCGCCGTCAATCGTATCGTGCTACATGATGTCGGGGCACGACGACTATCTGATTACGGTGCTCGCCCGCGATCTCGCCGATTTCGAGAGGATTCACAAAGAACAGCTTTCGCGACTGCCGGGGGTGTCGCGGCTGCATTCCAGCTTCGTGCTGCGCGAGGTCGCGAACCGCTCCCTGCCGATGTCGAGCCTGCTGCGATAGTCATCAGCCCTCGATCGTCGTCTTCGACGAGTGATGCGCCCGAGGATGACGACATTTAGGGGGCGAGCGCGGCTGCAGATCGTGCGGATGGGGCATCGTCTGCATCGCGCGTATAGCTCGCCTGTAGCGCCGAGCCATCGCGTCCATAGATGTCCTGACGGAACTGGACTTCGCCGGTCGACGGCTCGGCCCAGGCGGTGATGTAGGCGAAGTGGACCGGCACCGGACGCGTCAGCTTCAGCTCGAACGGCTGGCCGGCCGCGAGTTGCTGGCGCACGCGGCCCGGCTGCTCCCAGCCCGGCTCATAGTGCGCGATCCAATCGGCGAGATCGAAGACGTTTTGAACGCGCACGCAACCGGCACTGAACGGGCGGCTGCGCTGATCAAACAGGTTCTTCATCGGCGTATCGTGCATGTAGACGCCGTATTGGTTCGACATGTCGAGACGAAGCAAGCCGAGCGCGTTCTTGCCGCCTGGATCCTGCTTGAAACGATACGTCATCGCTTGAGGCGACGACCAATCGACGGTGGTCGGGTCGAGTTCCTGGCCATTTGCGGTGTAAACGCGAATGCCTTCATCGGCGAGGTAGCCCGGCTCTTTCCTGAGGCGCGGAATAAGATCGAGCGTTGCGACGCTCTCAGGCACGCGCCAATAGGGATAGAAGTTCAGCGCCTTGATGGTGGCACCGACTTCCGGCGTCTGCCGTTCGGGGCGGCCGACAATGACGCGATAGCGCAGCTGCACTTCGTACTTGTCGACGGCTTCGAGTTGAAACGCTGGAACGTTGACGAGGACATAGCGATCCTCGACGTTCTGCGTCAGTCCCTTCAGCCGGTCGTAGTTGAGCTTGAGCTGCGCGAGCCGCTGATCGGCCGTGACATTCAAAACCGGATAAACTGATTGCTCGATGCGGCCGGTTTCGCGCAGACCGTTGCGCTTTTGGAAGTGCTTCACGGCTTCGGTCAGCTCGGAATCGAACGTGGTCGAATCGTAATAGGACGACTTCGCCGAAAGGTCGCCGCCGATCCTCAAGCGCTTGCGAAGCATCGGCACGCGGTCGTCGTCGTCGCCTTCGCGCAGCATGCGGCCGGGGGGCACGAGCGGCCAGCCACCGGCATCGACGATCTTCTGATAGCGTTCGATCGCAGCGGAGACAGCATTCAACATCACGTCGCTGCGCCATGGCGTTGCGTCGGGGCGAAGATCGTCGAGCTGGTCGGGCTTGCGTTCGATCGGCGCGTCGTTGGTCGCACCGCCGCCGTAGCTCTTCTGAAGCTGGTCCCAGAGCGTCTGCGCGTTCCCCTGCGTCACGAATTGCGGAAGGAACTGGACGAAGGCCAATAACGCCGCCGTCATCGCCGCTTTGAAAATTCGAGTTCCAAACCGCGTCGTCGAAGTCAGATCGTTCATCCCGCTCGTCCGGCTTTTCCCAGAATGATGCGCACCATAATAAAATACGCGCGGTCGGGGCCCCAAATATTGCCGCAGCCCGGTGTTGCCCTGCCCACGTGCCTTTTCAGTCACGAACTGCCACGACGCATATGGCCAAAGAGTGACGGCATTCCAACCCCGTAGTGTCTCGATCCATCCAGGAAATGGGCGCCATGTTGCGCGCGCGCCGCGTTGCCCGGATTCACGGCACAGCGCACCGGCTATCGGGAAAAATGGTCGTATCCGCTTCGTTCGATTTTGATCGGACGGCCGCGCGAATCGACGATTTCGAGACCGGGTTCTCTGCGAAGCACGCCGAGTTCGCTGACGTTCACGCCTGCAGCAGCCGCGCCGTCGCGGAAGGCGACAACGGAACTCGGCGGTACGGCAATGAGAAGCTCATAATCGTCGCCGCCACTCAAGACGGTTTTCGCTATTTCTGGGTCGGCTGCGAGCGCAGCAGCAGCCGCGTTGGACAATGGGATACGCCCAAAGTCGAGTGCGAGACCGAGGCTGCCGGCGAGACGCGTCAGGTCTTTCACCAGGCCATCGGAAACGTCGAGCGCCGCACGGGCATGAGCGCGTAGCGTCTCCGCCAAGGCCAATCTCGGCATGGGCCGCAGATAGCGACCGGCGAGAAACGCGCGCTCGTTCGCGGTCAGTCCTGAGAACGCGGCAGGGTCGCGGTGGGCCAGCAATCCGAGCGCCGCATCGCCGATCGTGCCAGTGACAAAGACGTGGTCGCCTTCGGCAGCACCCTGGCGGCGAACAAAGCGGCCGGAGGGCACGCCGCCGATCATCGTGATGCCGATCGAAAGCGGGCCGGGCGTCAGGTCAGTGTCGCCGCCAAGGAGATGGCCTCCGAAATTTTCCTGTGCCGCCTTGAGGCCCGCGGCGAAGCTCTCGATCCATTGCCGTTCGGGCGGCTCAGGGAATGCGAGCGTCAGGATGTAGGCGAGAGGCTGTGCGCCCTTGGCGCCGAGATCGGACGCGTTGACGGCGAGCGCCTTCCAAGCGATGTCGGCCGGCCGGTCGGTGGGCAGGAAATGCACGCCGGCGATGATCGGATCGCTGGTGAAGACCAGATCGGTTCCGGGCTCAGGTGTGAGCAACGCAGCATCGTCGCGCAATCCGAACGCGCCCGGCGCGCCGCGCGTCAACGGCGCGAGGAAAGTCTGGATCAAGTCGGTTTCGTTCGAGATTTCGATCGCCGGGGCCAGACATGACACCACCGCTCCGGATCGTGACGCGTCAGGACGAGGGCGTCGCGCGCTTTGAAACGAACTCGTGCCCGCGCAGCCGCCGCGCGAGCTTATCGAGCACGCCATTGACGACACGCGGCTCATCGTCATCGAAGAAGACATGGGCGACGTTGACATACTCGTTGATGGCGACGCGCGCCGGCACATCGCTGCGATCTAGAATTTCGGCGACCCCGGCGCGGAGAATGGCGCGCAGGATCGAGTCGACGCGCACCAGCCGCCAACCGGTCGCGAGCTGCTCGTCGATCATCGGATCGATTTCGCGCTGGCGGCGAAGAACGGCGCGCAGGATGTCGGCAAAGAAGACGCGATCGGCGGTCGCCAGCGTCTCATCGCGATTGTCGCCTTCGAAGCGCTGCTCGATGAACTCGGCGATGACGTCGTTCACGTCGGTTCCCGCCATGTCCATCTGATAAAGCGCCTGCACGGCCGCTATACGCGCCGCCGTGCGGGAGGTGATTTCGCCAGCTCGCGGTTTGCCTGTCGCGGTCATGCCGGCACGCCCCAGAATGCGCGTCGCGTCTCGATCAGGCGAAGGCACGCGCGGGTGGCGTCGCCGCCCTTGCCGTTGATGCCGCCTTCGGCGCGTGCAATGGCCTGGGCCCGGGTATCGACCGTCAATATCGCGTTGCCGACGGGTATGCCGCGGTTCATGGCGGCATCCATCAGCCAATGATTGGCGTTGTTGCAGACGATGTCGTAGTGGCCGGTTTCGCCGCGAATGACGCAACCTAACGCAACGGCGCCATCGAAGATCGCCCGTCCGGCCGCGCGTGCCTCAGCGGCGGCGGCAAGCACCTGCGGTATTTCGAGAGCGCCCGGCACAGAAATTCGCTCGAACGTCACGCCGCGCTTGACGCATTCGGCGATGGCGCCTTCGATCAGGAGATCGGCAATGTCTTCATAGAAGCGCGCCTCGATGAAAAGAACGTGGGCGCGAATCTGGCTGGCGCCCTTGTCGTCCTGCGGCGCTGCTGGTGCTTTCTGGACCATGGTTCGGACTACTCGATTTTCCGGGTGCCGGTGACACGCAGCCCAAACGCCTCGAGGCCGACGTAAACGTGTTGCGGCGATGTCGTCAGAAGCACCATGTCCTTAACGCCCAGATCGGCGAGGATTTGCGAGCCGATACCGATTTCGACCTGGCGGCGCTCCTTGCTGGGCTCGACGCCTTCACCGGACGTCCGGCGCGACACCCATTCCGATACCGATTTTGCACGCAGGTCGCGGATCAGCACGACGATACCGCGGCCCTCCGCTTCGATGGCGCGCAGCGCCTGATTGATCGCGGTTCCATCCTCGCAATGCTGATCGACACCGACGACGTCAGACAGGACATTGACGGCATGGACGCGGACGAGGACCGGGCCGCCTTTTGAAACGTCACCCTTGACGAGCGCCAGATGTTCGCCGGGCTCCACGGTCGTATCGTAGACAACGAGGTTGAAATCACCCGCCGAGGTCGTGACTGGTGTCTGTGCGACGCGCTTGACGATGCGATCGTTCTTCAGGCGATAGGCGATCAGATCTTCGATGGCGCCGATCTTCAGACCATGGAACTGCGCGAAGGCCGTGAGATCGGGCAACCGCGCCATGGTGCCGTCTTCGTTCATAACCTCGCAGATCACGGCTGACGGATTGAGGCCGGCAAGCTTGGCAAGATCGATCGAAGCTTCGGTATGGCCGGCGCGGATCAGCACGCCGCCTTCGCGGGCGATGAGCGGGAAGACGTGGCCTGGCGATACGATATCGTCGGCGCCTTTGGTCGGATCGATCGCGGTGGCGATGGTGCGCGCGCGGTCGAAGGCGGAGATGCCGGTCGAGATGCCTTCGCGCGCTTCGATCGAAGCCGTGAAAGCGGTGCGGTTTCGCGAGCCGTTCTGGCGAACCATGTAATCGAGTTTCAATTCGTTGGCGCGGGCAGGCGTCAGCGACAGGCAGATGAGGCCACGACCATACTTGGCCATGAAGTTGATGGCATCCGGCGTCGCCATCTGCGCCGGAATGATGAGATCGCCTTCATTCTCGCGGCTTTCGGCGTCGACGAGAATGACCATGCGGCCATTCTGCATGTCCTCGACGATTTCCTCGATCGAAGACAGTACGCTGCCGCTGGTGGCGGCCTGTAAATTCGTTGAGCCCGACATCAGGGGCGAAACTCCATCAGACGCGCGACGTAACGCGCGAAAACATCGACTTCCAGATTGACCAGATCGCCGGGGGTTTTCGCGCCCCAGGTCGTTACCGTCAAGGTATGAGGGATGAGATTGACGCCAAAACGGGTTTCGGCGACCTCATTCACCGTAAGGGAGGTGCCGTCGAGCGCGACGGAACCCTTGGGTGCTATATAGCGAGAAAGATGCTCGGGTGCTTGCAAAAGAAAGCGTTTGCTGTCGCCATCTGGGGTAATGGAAATAATCTTGGCGACGCCATCGACGTGGCCCGAGACGATATGTCCGCCAAGCTCGTCGCCGGCGCGCAGGGATCGTTCCAAATTGACGCGATGGCCAGGTTTCCAACCGCCAAGCGTGCTTTTGGCCGTCGTTTCATTCGAGACGTCGACGGTAAATTCGGCGCCGGTCGGGATTGGCACGATTGCGGTTGCGGTCAGGCAGACGCCGTCGCAGCAGATCGAAAGACCGGTATCTTCCGGCTTCAGGGCGTAGGCGGTGCGCAGCTTGAACCGCCCCGGTGACCGCTCCACCACCTCGCCGACATCGGTGATCAATCCGGTGAACATCTGATCAGCGTCCTTTCCTATCTGCGAGGCGGCGGTAGCGCCACATCGTATCGCCGCCGATCGACCGGCGTTCGACGGACTTCATCCCGAGGCCGCCCGCCCAGCGCTCGACGGCGTGATCGGCTTCGGCATCGGTCGGGCTTCCCGCCATATAGAGCACGATCTCGTCGGCAAAAGATGCTTCCGCAAAGCCGCGCCAAACGGCAGGGCCGCCCTCAACCAGAACCCGCGTGATGCCGCGCGCGACGAGTGCCTCCATGACGGACGGCAGCCACAGCGTACCGCCGACGACTTCGACATTGATGATCTCGGTCCCGCCCTCGGCGATGGCGCGTTTTTTTGCCGGGTCGCTGCCCGCCGACGTCATCAGCCACACGGGGACGCTCTGCGCGCTCTTGAACAGCTTCGCGGCGGGCGGCAGATCGAGCGATCGCGACAGCACAATACGAATGGGCGAGCGATCGATGAGGCCCGGCAGCCTGCACGTCAGTTCGGGGTCGTCGTCGCGAACGGTGGCGCTGCCGACCAGAATGGCGTCGAACTCCTTGCGCAATAGCATGCCGTGCGCGCGGGCGCGTTCTCCGGTCACCCAAACGGGCGCGGTGCCGGAGCCGCGGGCGATGTCGCCATTGGCGTCGAGCGCGAGCTTCAATGTGACGAGCGGGCGGCGTTCGGTGATGCGGACGATGTGTCCGCGCGTGATCCAGCGTGCTTCCGCCGCGCCGACGCCGCGCACGACGTCGATTCCGGCGTTACGCAGGCGATCGAGGCCGCGGCCCGCGACGCGCGGATCGGGATCTTCGATGGCAACGACGGCGCGCTTCAATCCTGCCGCCACGATGGCGTCGGCGCAGGGCGGCGTGCGGCCGTAATGCGAGCATGGCTCGAGCGTGACATAGATCGTCGCGCCGCGAGCTTTCTCACCGGCAATCGCGATGGCCTGGGTTTCGGCGTGCGGGCGGCCGCCGTGCGCAGTCGTGCCACGGGCAATGACCTCACCCGTCGCCTCATTGGCGATCACCGCGCCGACCGATGGATTGGGCGCGGTCGCGCCGAGGCCGCGCTCGGCCATGCGCAGGGCAATCGCCATCATCTCGGCGTCGAACGCATGACTCTTGCTAAGCGGCATCAGGACTAGTGTTTTTTCTCGCTCGCGAGTTCGCTCAGGGCGGAGGAACCGAACCGTTCGCTGAGATCGAGCGGATCGCGGGTGTCGCTCGCAAGCTCGCGCAGGACGGCATGAAAATCCGCCGCGTCGCGGAAATCGCGATAGACGGAGGCGAAGCGTACATAGGCGACCGGGTCGAGCTCGCGCAAGGCCGCCATGACGAGTTCACCAATTTCAGCCGATGTTATTTCGGTCTCGCCGGAACTTTCGAGCTGACGGACGAGGCCGGAAACCAAACGGTCGATGCGCTCGGGCTCGATCGGGCGCTTGCGCATCGCCACAGAGATCGACTTTGAAAGCTTGTCGCGGTCGAACAGGACCTTGCGGCCGGAGCGTTTAACGACGGTCAGTTCGCGAAGCTGCACGCGCTCGAAGGTGGTGAAGCGGCCACCGCAATCGGAGCAGATGCGACGCCGGCGGATGGCGGAATTCTCGTCCGACGGGCGGCTATCCTTAACCTGGCTATCCTCGCTTCCGCAGAATGGACAGCGCATCTTCAATTCCTCCCCATGAGCCCACATCCGGGCAGCGCGCAGCGCCTTGTCTCCCTCGGGACAGACTTCCTTTTAACCACAAGCCAGATTCCGTCCGTATCACGCATCAGCCGAGACCGGGGGCGGTCAGGTTTTCAACAATGTGAGACCGGATATGAAAGCTTTTCTGACGTTCGCCATTGCCGCGATCTTAACTTGCTTCGTGGCTTATAGCATCTTCGCGGCCGCGCCCGACGCTCAAGGCGTCGATCAGAGCCCGTCGGCATGGGCTGAGATCACGGGAGTGGCCGAGTAGCCGACAGCAAAAGAGCGCCGGGCAGGACCGGCGCTCTCGATTGAGCAAACTCAAAGTTCGGTTCAGGCGTAGATCGGGAAGCGTGCCGTCAGCGCGTTGGCCTTCGCCTTGACGGCGGCTTCGACGGCCGCATTGCCCTCCTCGCCGTTCTTGGCGAGACCATCGAGCACTTCCGTGATCAGACGGCCGATTTCCTGGAACTCGGCGACGCCGAAACCGCGGGTCGTGCCGGCGGGCGAGCCCAAGCGGATGCCCGACGTCACCATGGGCTTCTCGGGATCGAACGGGATGCCGTTCTTGTTGCAGGTGATGTATGCGCGGCCGAGCGATTTCTCTGCCTTGTTACCGGTGATCTTCTTCGGCCGGAGATCGACCAGGATCAGGTGCGTGTCGGTGCCGCCCGAGACGAGTGCGAAGCCGTTCTGCACCAGGACTTCGCCGAGCGCCTTGGCGTTGTCCATGACGTTCTTGATGTAGACCTTGTAGTCGGGACGCAGCGCCTCACCGAAGGCGACGGCCTTGGCGGCAATGACGTGCATCAGCGGGCCGCCCTGGATGCCCGGGAAGATCGCCGAGTTGACCTTCTTGGCGATGTCTTCGTCGTTGGTCAGGATCATGCCGCCGCGCGGACCGCGGAGGGTCTTGTGGGTCGTCGTCGTGACGACGTGGGCGTGCGGGAACGGGCTCGGGACGAGACCGGCTGCAACGAGGCCCGCAAAGTGTGCCATGTCGACGAGGAAGGTGGCGCCGACTTCATCGGCAATCGCACGGAAGGCAGCGAAATCGATCTTGCGCGGATAGGCCGAGCCGCCGGCAATGATGATGCGAGGCTTGTGCTCGTGGGCGAGTTTCTTCAGCTCATCGTAATCGATCAGGTGCGAGTCGGGCTTCACCATGTAATGGACGGCGTTGAACCACTTGCCCGACTGATTGACGGGCGCGCCGTGGGTCAAGTGACCGCCGGCGGCCAGCGAAAGGCCGAGGATGGTGTCGCCGGGCTTGGCGAGGGCATTGAACACACCCTGGTTCGCCTGCGAGCCCGAGTTCGGCTGGACGTTGGCGAAACCGCAATTGAAAAGCTTCTTGGCACGATCGATCGCCAGCTCTTCGGCGATGTCGACGTACTGGCAGCCGCCGTAGTAGCGCTTGCCGGGATAGCCTTCGGCGTACTTGTTGGTCAGCACCGAGCCGGCGGCATCGAGCACGGCCTGGGAGACGATGTTCTCGGACGCGATGAGCTCGATTTCGTGCTGCTGGCGTCCGAACTCCTTTTGGATGGCGGCGAAGACTTCCGGATCCGTCTCCGAAAGGTGCGCCTTGAAGAAGCGCGACGTCTGCGAATTTGCTGCGGCCGGTGCAGTCGACATGGGCTTTCCTCTGATTTTGGAAATGTTTTTGTAGCGCTGGCGGGCACACTAAAGTCAAGCCCGGCCGGACGCGGGTTCAACCATAGTACGGGCTCGGACGCCAGGGCTCAACACCCCACAAGGGCGCGTAATATGGGCGCGGATGGGATTTTTGGCTCAAAGGGGTAGTCGGAGCCTGCTCGCCGATCCCGCCCTACTCCGCGGCTTCGGCGAGGCTTTCCATCAGTGCGAGCGGGCACTGCGACCACAGCTCGGACAGGGCACCGACCAGATGTTCCACATCAGCGTCGGTATGCTGAGGCGACGGCGTCAGACGCAGCCGCTCGGTGCCGCGCGGAACCGTCGGATAATTGATCGGTTGCACATAGATACCGTAGCGCTCGAGCAGAACGTCGGTCAGCGCTTTGCAGCGCACCGGATCGGCGACGAGGACGGGAACGATGTGGCTCGGGCCCGGGATGACCGGGAAATCGGCGGCCGCCAGCTTGCGCTTCAGAGTGCGGGCGCGCTCCTGGTGCTTCTCGCGCTCGACGTTGCTGGTTTTCAGATGGCGGATCGATGCGACTGCGCCTGCGGCGATGGCAGGGGCGAGCGAGGTCGTGAAGATGAAGCCCGGAGCGTACGACCGGATGGCATCGCAGAGCGTCTTGGAAGCGGCGATGTAACCGCCCATAACGCCGAAGCCCTTGGCGAGCGTGCCGTTGATGATATCGACGCGATCCATGACGCCATCGCGCTCGGCGACACCGCCGCCGCGCGGTCCATAAAGGCCGACGGCGTGGACTTCATCGAGATAGGTCAGCGCGTTGTATTTCTTGGCGAGGTCGCAAACGGCGCCGATCGGGGCGACGTGTCCGTCCATCGAGTACACGCTTTCGAAGGCGATGATCTTGGGCGTATCGCGCGGCACGGTTTTGAGCTTGGCCTCGAGGTCGGCGAGGTCATTGTGGAGGAAGATCTGCTTCGGGCCGCGGCCGTTGCGGATACCGGCGATCATCGAAGCGTGGTTCTTCTCGTCGGAGAAAATCACGCAGCCGGGGAAAAGGGTGGCGAGCGTCGAGAGCGCGGCTTCGTTGGCGACGAAGGCGGACGTGAATACGAGTGCCGCTTCCTTGCCGTGAAGATCGGCGAGTTCGTGCTCAAGCTCGACGTGGTAGTGCGTGGTGCCGGCGATGTTGCGCGTGCCGCCAGAACCGGCGCCGACGAGATCGATGGCTTCATGCATGGCCGCGAGCACCTTGGGGTGCTGGCCCATGCCGAGATAGTCGTTGGAGCACCAGACCGTGATAGGCATTGAAGCTTCACCCCGGATGACGTCGGCTTTCGGAAAAGAGCCACGGTGGCGCTTAACGTCGGCGAAAACCCGGTAGCGACCCTCTTTCTTGACGGTATCGAGGGCGTCGGTGAGCTTCTGCTCGTAATTCATTTTCTGGTTTCCGCTCCCAAAAACACGACGTTTATTTTTCGGCCTTTATGAACCCCGTGGGCACAAAGGACCAGTGCCGTTTCGTCGCGCAGATGAATGAAAATTCGGACAGGTTCAAGGCCATTCTTCGACGTGACGCCAAGCGTGAAGAGGATTGCAGTTATGCCGATACCCCTCAATCGGCTTTGAGGCGCGTCAAACCATACCAAGGTATGTGGAAAATCTCAAAAATTAATAGGATGCGGCGATCTCGCCGACGCCGTCCTTTTGATAAATGTCGCGCCGAAACTGCACGACGCCATCCTCTGTCGCCCAGGCGCTGATGTAGACGAACAGCAATTGGACGGGTTTTTTCAACTTAACGTCGAGCGGGCGGCCCGATTCCTTCATTTGTGCGACGCGATCGGCGTCCCAAGGAGCTTGTCCGGCAAGCAACCAGGTCGCCAGATTCTCGATATTGTGCACGCGAATGCAACCTGAACTCTCCGACCGGAAGTTGCGGCCGAAAATCCGGTCCGACGGAGTGTCGTGCATGTAGACCGAGTGGGCGCTGTCAAAATTGATCTTGAGGAAGCCCAGCGGGTTTTCTTTCCCCGGCTTCTGGCTGTAGCGATAGGTGCCGGGGTTGACTTTGTTCCAGTCGATCTTGGTCGGATCGACTTTACGGCCGCTGCCGTCGTAGGCATCGATGCCGAATTTGACGAGGACATTCTGGCCCTTTTGCTGCATCTGCTGGCCGCGCGGAATGAGGTCCTCGGAAATGACCGTCGGCGGCAGCCGCCACGTCGGATTGAAGCTCAAGTCCGTTATCGGTGTGTGCAGCAGCGGTGTTGGGCGATCGGCCTTGCCGACGACGCCGGCATAGCGAGCGACGATGCGGCCGTTTTCGACGGCTTCGATCTGGGCAGCGGGAATGTTGACGACGACATACTTTTTCGACGTCGTCGGGATGACCTCCTGCAGGCGGACGAGATTGGCTTTCAGCTGTTTCAGCCGTACGTCGGCAGGCACGTTGAGCGCGGCGATGGTGCGCTTGTCGGCGATGCCGGTCGGCGTCAATCCGTTCGACGCCTGGAAGCGCTTCAGCGCGCGATCGACATCGTTGTCGAAATAGTTCGACGAGGTGTTGCCGCCTAGGAGATCGCCGGATGCCAACAAGCGGGCGCGGAGCAGAGACACCGCCGGATCGGTCGTGCCGTACTGCATCAGGCTATCGCGCGGCGCCTTGTTCGGCGGCAATGGCAGCTGGGGCCAGCCGCCGCGACTGACGATCATCAGGTACTGGCGGATCGCCATCTTGGTGGCTTCGATGTTCGCCTTGGCGAGGGTCGCGAAGCCTTTCGGCGGGTTTGCCTCCCACTCGCGGACGAAATCGGGATCGGTGGGGTTGGTCGAGTATGACGGCGTGTTGTCGCCGCTCGAGGGGCCGAAATTGATCCAGCCGAAATTCTGGGCCGCAGCGCCGCCCTGCCCGGTCCAGTCTGCGGCCGAGAAAGCAACGATCGCGAGAGCCACGCCGGCCGACGCCATTGCGCGTGCGATCCGGCCTCTCATCCAGCTGTTTCGTCGCCCCGTGCCCACGCCGTTCCCCCGAGTCGCCCACCTTTGCTTGCGGCTTTCAGTAGCAGCTTAACCGAATTGCCGAAAACGAAAAAGGACCGCCCGGCTTTCGCTGGACGGCCCTTTTTTTATGCTGCGGGACAACAGCATAGCAAACCGGCAGGCGTCAGGGCGCCGGATTACAGGCGGTAGCGGATCTGATCCGACCAGAAGCGCTCGAGACGAACGAGGGCCTTGTTCAGGCTCTTGACGTCGTCGGTCGAAACCTCGCCGACGGTCTGAACGGAACCGAGCTGGCGAAGATAGAGCTTGCTGACGACTTCGCGGGCTTCGAGGCCCTTGTCGGTGAGGCTGACACGCACCGAACGGCGATCGGTGTCCGAGCGCTTGTAGTGAATGTAGCCCATATCGACGAGCTTCTTCAGGTTGTAGGAGACGTTGGAGCCGAGGTAATAGCCGCGCGTCTTCAACTCACCTGCAGTGAGTTCGCTCTCGCCGATGTTATAGAGCAGCAAAGCCTGAACGCTATTGAGCTCAGCGCCACCGCGACGATCGAATTCGTCCTTGATGACGTCGAGCAGAAGACGGTGGAGGCGTTCGATCAGGCGAAGGGCCTGAAGATATTCGCCGCTGAAGCCTTCTTCCTGGACGGGCGCCCGATGTCGCGCCATGTCATACGCTAAACTCATACCCTGCCTCACATGATTTTTGACGCCACCCGGTTTGCCCCGGGTTTTGACAAATGAATAACGCGGAGGACTGAATTTCGCCTAAATAGATATAGTAAAAGAATAGTACCGCCCTCTATTTTGAATGATTTTTTAACGAAGGCGCAAAACGAAATCTATTTGTGGTGATTAAAGTCTTAAGCGAGTGACGGTAATTTAAGCGAATTCTATTCGCTCAAACGCGCGACGCTTGCATTTCAGCCCGGCTCTGCAATTCGAGATCGCCATCGGGCAGCGGCGCGAAATATTCGTCGATCAACGCCGCACCGATATCTTCATAGCGCTCAGGTTGCCAGCGCGGCTTACCGTCCTTGTCGCGCAGAAGCGCGCGGACACCTTCGTGAAAATCGTGGTTTTGGAGGCAGCGCACGGCAAGGCGATAATCCTCGATCAACGTCTGGCGGATATCGAAGCGAAGCGCGGCCTGGATGTGCCGAAAGGTAATTGCGAGCGAAACGGGCGAGCAGGCTCGCAAACCTGCAAGCGTTCTTTTCGCCCATTCTGAGCCTTTTGATTCCGATATCGCGAGAGCGCGGAAAATCCCGTCGAGCGAAGGCTCGGAAAAATGATCGAGGATTTGCGAATGTTCCTTCTGCAAATCTCCGGGTGCCTGCAATTCATTCAATCCGTCGAGAATGGGATCGACGGGCTGCGCATCCGACAGCTTTGCAAAAATATCTTCGTAATGATGCGATGAAATACAGTGCGTGACGAGTTGCAGCCACTGGGCGTCGGCGCGGCCGATCGAGCGACCCGTCAGACCGAGATACATTCCGATCGGCCACGGCATTTTGGCGAGAACGCGGGAGATTCCGACATCGGGGAAAAGCCCGAGCTTGGTCTCGGGCATCGCCCATTTGTAATTCTCGCCGGCAATGCGGTGGGTATTGAAGGCGCTGAGGCCCGCGCCGGAGCCCATGCAAATGCCGTTGATGAACGAGACCGTCGGCTTTGAAAAACACTCAAGCAGCCAGTCGAGCGAATATTCGTTGCGCAGATAGCTTTTCGCGGTGTCGAGATCGCTTTTGGCGGCGTCCGCAAGTGCCACGACGTCACCACCGGCACAGAACGCCTTCGGGCTGGTCGAGACAATCGCCACGATATAGACGTCCGGGTTTCTCGCGACGCGAGGGATGGTATCGGCCAACACGCGACACATGTCGTTGTCGAAGGCGTTAAGCGACTGCGGACGATTGAGCGTGAATGTTTGCAGCGCACGCGTCTGGGCGGCAATGATCTTCGGGGCGTCGTTCCCAGCGGCGATGTCGGTGTTGTTTTCGTTCACTGCAAATCCGATTGCAACTTTGATGCGATTCTGTCGTTACGCTGCTTAGAGCCTAACGCCGCGCTATTCCAGCGCTTGTTCCAAAGTTTGTATCAGTGCAGCAACACCAGCGACTTGGCCTGCCCGTCGAACTCTGCAATGATCGCCGCGGGGGCTTCCGAGAGCACGATGCGCGGTTATCGTTTTTCGTTCGCATTTGCATGTTCTCTTGGGTGGAACAAAACAACTGTGAATGCACAATGATTGCGCCGCGATCCGAACGAACCGGAGGCCGACGGTCCTATATGGGCGTCAGTGCGCTTGCCGCCCTCGCGGCTGCAATCGTCTCGTGCCTTTGCCCGACGTTCGCCGACGCCAAACAGAAGAAGTCGCTCAGTCCCGCGACGCAGACCCCGACGGCGAAAGCAGCGGATTCCGCCACGCCTCCGAATGCCGAGACGCCTGCTGGCACGCCTACTCCTTCTCCGACGGCACCGCCGAAAAGCGATGCGCAGGCCGCACAGAAGCCGGCTCAAACCTGGAGCGATGCCGAGATTGCGGTCGAGCGCGCGCACTGCGCCGTCGTTCTGCAGCGCATCCATGCTGTTGCCGTCCCCCACGCGCCGATCCGCGAAGGCGCTTGCGGTGCACCGGCGCCGATCGAACTGATGAGCATCGGCAAAGACCCGGAAGTCGCTCTGTCGCCGCCTGCGATCGTGCGCTGCGATCTTGCCGAACAACTCGTCAATTGGTTCGAGAAGGACGTGCAGCCCTTAGCGCTCAAGCATCTCAAATCACAAATCGTCCGGATCGAGACGATGAGTTCTTATTCGTGCCGGAACGCCTACGGGCGCAAGACGACGAAGCTCAGCGAGCACGGGCTGGCGAACGCTGTCGATATCGGCGGCTTCATCACGGCATCGGCGAAAACCGCGGAAGTGCTCGACGACTGGGGTAAGCCCGAGCGCGAAATCGTCGCCGAGGCGGAGGCGCGCCAGAAAGCTGCCGAGGAAGCCGCGGCCAAGACGGCGCAGGCGGGCGTTGCAGGAAATCCGGCGCAGGGCGTGGTGCCTCCGATCGTTCCGTCGACGACGGGGGCAGCTGCCGCCGGTATCGTGCGTCTCACCATCGTCGAGGTCGCGCCGAACACGAGCGACGTACCGAAAGCGCCAGCGATTGCCGACGCCAATCGTCTCGGAGGTCCGCCGCCGAAACCCGTCAAGGACCGGCAGCGCGTGCGGCCGGTGGCCTTCGTCGGCAGCCCCTCGATCGACAACCCAGACCCGGAAATGAAAGCCTTCCTGCATGAAGCGCATGAGGCGGCCTGCAAGATTTTCGGGACGACGCTCGGGCCGGAAGCGAACGCCGCGCACCGGAACCACTTCCATGTCGATATGGCGCCGCGAAAGTTCACCAAGATCTGCGATTAGCCCGCATATCGGGCTTCGGCATCCCAGCCCTGCACTGCGTCGCTTGCGCGGCGGCGCGGACCGTGTCCATTGTCGGCCCGGTCCGGGGCTCCGTCCCCTCCCCGACAGCAGCAGGACTTATTTCGATGTCTTCTCGCACGCGCCCCGTGTCCGCACCCGAAACCGCAGCACCGGCGGACTCTCTCTCCGGCGGCTTTCCCGCGATCCGCATGCGTCGGAATCGCAAAAGCCCGTGGTCGCGCAGGCTTGTCGCCGAGCATCGGCTGTCGCCGAGCGATCTCATTTGGCCGATGTTCGTCGTCGACGGCGAAGCGCAGCGCGTACCGGTCGCGTCAATGCCGGGGGTCGAGCGCCTGAGCGTCGATTTGATCGTCGAAGCGGCGAAGGACGCCGAGCGGCTCGGCATTCCGGCGGTGGCGCTCTTCCCGTTTACCGACCCGAAAAAGCGCAGCGAGGATGCGAAGGAAGCTTTCAACGCCGACAACCTCGTTTGCCGGGCGACGCGGGCGATCAAGGCGGCGAAGCTCGATGTCGGTGTCATCCTGGACGTGGCGCTCGATCCTTATACGAGCCACGGCCACGACGGATTGATCATCGGCGGCGAGATCGCCAACGACGAGACGACGGCCGCGCTCGTCAAGCAATCGCTGGTGCAGGCGGAAGCCGGCGCCGACATTCTGGCGCCGTCGGACATGATGGACGGGCGCATCGGCATCATCCGCACCGCGCTCGAGGCGGCGGCCTTCAAGAACGTGCAGATCATGGCGTATGCGGCCAAGTACGCGAGCGCGTTCTACGGGCCGTTTCGCGACGCAGTCGGCTCGACGGGCCTGCTCAAGGACGACAAGCGCACATATCAAATGGACCCGGCCAACACGGACGAAGCGCTGCGCGAGGTGGCGCTCGATCTCGACGAAGGCGCGGACATGGTGATGGTGAAGCCCGGAATGCCCTATCTCGACATCGTGCAGCGGGTTTCGAGCGAGTTCGGCGTGCCGACGTTCGCGTATCAGGTGTCGGGCGAATACGCGATGCTGGCAGGCGCATTCGAGCGCGGCTGGCTCGACGCCGATAAGACGATGGTCGAGAGCCTGCTCGCGTTCAAGCGCGCGGGGGCATCGGGCGTGCTGACGTATTTTGCGCCCAAGGTTGCGAAGCTGTTGGCGGAGTAGCACACCTTCCCCGCTGTCATTCCAAGGCTCTTCCTCGGAATGTCGTCAGCAATCAACCGCGTTTGCCGTCATGCCGGCGAAGGCCGGGATCCAGCCAGCCTTCGACACAAAGTCCGTGGAACATTGCCTGGGTGCCGACCTTCGTCGGCATGACGATGCAGCAAGAGACAGCTTATTCTCAACGTCCCTCGTCGGCGTGACGTCATAATCAGGAAACCTAACGCCTCACGCGGCGGCGGAAGTCCTGGTCGGGCGGGATCTGATCGGCGGGAACGGCGGCGCCGGCGGGAGCGCTACCGGCGTCGGCAGCAGCGGGATTGTCGGACGGCGCGACAGTGCTGGCGTTGGGATTATCTTCGGCAATCGTCCGGCTCGGCTTCTTGCATTCGTTCAGCCAGACATCGTACGTCGGGTGCTCGAGGCCATAGATGCCGGGGCTTTCAGCAAACATCCAACCGGTAAAAATGCGCTTCTCCGAGCCGTCGAGCTGCGTCTCGTCGATTTCGACGAACGTGGTCGTCTTCGGCTCGTCGGTCGGCGGGCGCGAATAGCAGGCGCGCGGCGTGATTTTGAGGGCGCCGAAAGTCTGCGTCTGATTGAGAGGAATTTCGATCTTGGAGATATGCGCCGTCACCTTGTCGAGGGCCGAGAACACGGCGACCTGATTTTCGATGCGGTCGGCGTCGGCGGGCGATGTGGTCATGGCGGCGACCGCGCCCGAGGTGAGCATGACGGCAACGGCCACGCCCGCGCGGCGCCAAATGTGCGCAGGGCGCGCGAAATCGTTCGGTAACGTCGGTTTCAACTGCAAATCCATTCCCCAGAGGCGCGCGACGGCGCCTCGACGGATTGCCCGGCAAAGCGGGCGATATTTCGTTCTGGCCTGGCGATTCAGATTAATTCGGCTTCCACGCCTTGTAGTCGCTGGATGAAGCCGCACGCTCGCCCTTGCCGAGAATCGAGCCCTTCGGACGATAGGCCTTGGCGGTGCCGGTCATATTCATCTGGTGCGGCTTCTGCCACGGGCGCGGGTGATACTTTTCCTCGGTCGGCGGCGTGTCGACGGTGTAATGCATCCAGCCGTGCCATTCGGGCGGGATCTGGCTGGCTTCCGACAGCTTCGGATAGGTGACCCAGCGCGCCGGAACGCCGAGCGGCCCGACGCCGCTTTTCTGGACGTAGTAGCGATTCCCGAACTGGTCCTCGCCGACGAACTTGCCCTTTCGCCAGGTGAAAAACCGTGTTCCCCAGGTATTACCGCCCCACCAGCTGAAGATCTCGCTGAACAAGCTCATGTCCGGGCTTCCTTTTTCCCGCCGCCACCGATGACGAATTAGCGGTTCTTCGGCACGGATGTCCAGACGTCCGTGCGCCGATGCAGAGCGGCAACAATGCTGGTACGGAATCGCACTAATGTTGGGCCACGCTCGGTCCAAAACCGGTGAAATTAAGCTCTGTCCACACGACAGGCGGCCCGGACGGCGAGCAAAATCCTAAAGAAAGCACGGCAATCGCGGCATCCGGCCGGAAGTTGTTCACACCACTAGATCTAGTGTTTGTTGCCTCTGCCACCCCAACATCTATTTAAAATCCCTTGTCGGTGTCGCGACGAATCTCATAGCCTTCAGGTGTTGCGACATTCGTAAGACGGCCGCTTCGAGACCGGTTGAAGAACATCGCAGCGGTTCAGTTCAGTTGCGTTCCGTGTAGCGCGCAGTCGTCGTCGCAATCACACACTCGAGGTCGGCATGAAGCCGGCGAAGCAGCCCTTTTCGGCCGCTTTGCGGGCTCGGGGAAACTGCGGCCTGAGTGGTTGAAGATCGACTTGTCTGAAGTGCGATACGTACCGCGTTTTTCGATCCGCTGAAGTGCCGGGTGCAGGACCGGTGCAAGGCGTCAACATCTCATACGGCCTCGGCGCACTCGTCGCTGGCCGCGCAATTCGGGGGCACTTTCACATGAAGATTACACGGCGTTTCACGAAAGCCGGCCTTTCTCCCTATGCCTCGATCCCGTTCCGGCGTGCGACGTCAGAAATCAAGAACCCCGATGGATCGGTCGTTTTCCGTCTCGAAGGCTTCGACGTTCCCGAGCAGTTCAGTCAGGTCGCGGCCGACATCCTGGCGCAGAAATATTTCCGCAAGGCGGGCGTCGCGCGGCGCCTGAAGCGGTGTGAAGAAACACAGGTCCCCTCCTGGCTGTGGCGCTCCGCCCCGGACGACGCGGCACTTGCCGAACTGCCGGAAAAAGAGCGTTTCGGCGGTGAGACCGACGCGCGTCAGGTCTTCGATCGTCTCGCCGGCACCTGGACCTACTGGGGCTGGAAGGGTGGCTATTTCTCGTCGGAAGAGGACGCGCAGGCGTTCTTCGACGAGCTGCGCTACATGCTGGCGATGCAGATGGCGGCGCCGAACTCGCCACAGTGGTTCAACACCGGCCTGCACTGGGCCTATGGCATCGACGGCCCGGGCCAGGGTCATATGTATGTCGATTTCCAGACGGGCGAATTGGTGCACTCGTCGTCGGCCTACGAGCATCCGCAGCCGCATGCCTGCTTCATCCAGTCGGTTGCCGACGACCTCGTCAACGAGGGCGGCATCATGGACCTGTGGGTGCGTGAAGCGCGTCTCTTCAAATACGGTTCGGGCACCGGCTCGAACTTCTCATCGCTGCGCGGCGCCAATGAAAAGCTGTCGGGCGGCGGCCGTTCGTCGGGCCTGATGAGCTTTCTCAAGATCGGCGACCGGGCGGCGGGCGCGATCAAGTCCGGCGGCACGACTCGGCGCGCGGCGAAAATGGTCGTCGTCGATGTCGATCACCCCGATATCGAGGAATACATCGGCTGGAAGGTGAAGGAAGAGCAGAAGGTCGCGGCGCTCGTGACCGGCTCGAAGATCTGCCAGAAGCGCCTCAAGGCGGTGATGAAAGCCTGCGTCAACTGCGAAGCGGAAGGCGACGCCTGCTACGAGCCGACGAAGAACCCGAAGCTCAAGATCGCGATCCGCGAAGCCAAGCGCGACGGCGTTCCGCAGAACTACATCCTGCGCGTCATCCAGTTCGCAAAGCAAGGCTACAAGGACATCGAGTTCGACACCTACGATACCGACTGGGACAGCGAAGCCTATCTGACGGTCGCGGGTCAGAACTCGAACAACTCGGTGCGCGTGACGGATGATTTCCTCAACGCCGTCGTCGAGGGCAAGGATTGGAGCCTGCGCTCGCGCCTCGGCAACAAGGTGACGAAGACGATCAAGGCGAAGGATCTGTGGGAGCAGATCGGGTTTGCGGCGTGGGCGTCGGCTGATCCCGGCATCCAGTTCCACACCACGATCAACGACTGGCATACGTGCCCGCAATCGGGGCCGATCCGCGCCTCGAACCCCTGCTCGGAATACATGTTCCTCGACGACACGGCGTGTAACCTGGCGTCGCTCAACCTTTTGCGCTTCCGGCGCGAGGACAAATCGTTCGACATCGAGTCTTATGAGCACGGCTGCCGGCTGTGGACGATCGTGCTCGAAATTTCGGTGCTGATGGCGCAGTTCCCATCGCGGCAGATCGCGGAGTTGTCCTATCGCTACCGCACGCTCGGCCTTGGCTTCGCGAACATCGGTGGCTTGCTGATGTCGGCGGGCATTCCTTATGACTCCGAGGAAGGCCGCGCGATCTGCGGCGCGATTTCGGCGATCATGACCGGCGTCTCCTACGCGACGAGCGCGGAGATGGCGGAAGAGCTTGGCCCCTTCCCCGGCTATGCGCCGAACGCCCAGGACATGCTGCGGGTGATGCGCAATCACCGCCGCGCGGCACATGGCGAAGCGGAATTCTACGAGAAGCTGTCCGTTGCTCCCGTGCCGCTCGATCATGATGCGCTGACCGATCCGCGCCTTGGCGAAGCTGCGAGACGGGCGTGGGACCGCGCACTCGAACTCGGCCAGGAACACGGCTATCGCAACGCGCAGGCGACCGTCGTTGCGCCGACCGGCACGATCGGCCTCGTGATGGACTGCGATACGACCGGCATCGAGCCCGACTTCGCGCTCGTCAAGTTCAAGAAGCTCGCGGGCGGCGGCTACTTCAAGATCATCAACCAGTCGGTACCGGAAGCGCTGCGCGCGATCGGCTATCGCGAAAGCCAGATCGCCGAGATCGAGGCCTATGCGGTCGGCCACGGTTCGCTCGCACAGGCGCCCGCCATCAATACGGCGACGCTGAAAGCCAAGGGCTTCACCGACGACGCGCTGGCAAAGATCGAGAAGGGCCTCGCGACCGCGTTCGACATCAAGTTCGTGTTCAACCGCTGGACGCTTGGCGACGACTTCATGACGGGCAAGCTCGGCGTTCCCGCCGACAAGCTCAACGATCCGTCGTTCGATCTTTTCGCGCACCTCGGGTTCTCGAAGAAGGACGTCGACGCCGCGAACGAGCACGTCTGCGGAGCGATGACGCTCGAAGGCTCGCCGCACCTGAAGGCCGAGCACCTGCCGGTGTTCGACTGCGCCAATCCGTGCGGCAAGAAGGGCAAGAGGTATCTGTCGGTCGAGAGCCACATCCGCATGATGGCGGCGTCGCAGCCCTTCATTTCGGGTGCGATCTCGAAGACGATCAACATGCCGAACGACGCGACGGTGGAAGACTGCAAGCAGTCTTACATGTTGTCGTGGAAACTGGCGCTGAAAGCCAACGCGCTCTATCGCGACGGCTCGAAGCTGTCACAGCCGCTCAACAGCCAGGTCCTGGGCGAGGATGAGGACGAAGCCGCGGATGTCGCGGAAACGCTGATGAGCCAGTCGATGGCGGCGCGCACGGCGACGGTGACGGAAAAGATCGTCGAGAAGATCGTGGAGCGCGTCGTTTACGTCGAACGGGAAAAAGCCAGCGGGCGCGACAAGCTCCCGGGGCGGCGCAAGGGCTACACGCAGAAGGCGTCCGTCGGCGGCCATAAAGTGTATCTGCGCACCGGCGAATACGACGACGGCCGCGTCGGCGAGATCTTCATCGACATGCACAAGGAGGGCGCTGCCTTCCGGTCGCTGATGAACAACTTCGCGATCGCGATCTCGCTCGGCCTGCAGTACGGCGTGCCGCTGGAGGAATACGTGGAGGCCTTCACCTTCACGCGCTTCGAGCCGGCGGGCCTGGTGCAGGGCAACGAGACGATCAAGAACGCAACGTCGATCCTCGACTACATCTTCCGCGAACTCGCCGTGTCGTATCTCGGCCGGCACGATCTGGCGCACGTCGACCCGCGCGAGATCGTCGGCGAGACGGGCCTCGGTTCCAGCGACGACGAGACGGACGAGCAATTGGCGTTCGATCTGCCGGAAAGCGTGACGAAGATGGTGTCGAAGGGCCTCGTGCGCGGCGCTCCCGTCGTCCGTCTCGCCAGCCGGATGACGACGAACACGATGGCATCGCCGAAAGCTGCGTCGCTCGGCGCGGCAGCGGTGCAAAGCGAAAGCTTCGATGTGACGTCACGTTATGTCGAGCAGACGTTGACGCACGGCGCCACGGCTCTCGCCGTCGCCAGCGAAGAGATGCACGCGGCGGTGGCGTCGCCAGTTCTGACGAAGTCGGAGCTGTTCAAGCAGCGCATGTCGGAAGCCAAGTTGCGCGGCTACGAAGGCGTCGCCTGCAGCGAGTGCCAGAACTTCACGATGGTGCGGAACGGCACGTGTTTGAAGTGCGATACGTGTGGCAGCACGAGCGGGTGCAGCTGAGGAAACGGCTATGACGCAGCTTGCTTCAGCAGATTTTTGGATTGCCGCGACAGCGGCAATCTTACTCCAGTGGGCGCTTGAGCCGTTGAAGCGGCCCCTAGTAGGCGCAGCGTATACTGTTGTCGGGGCAAATGCGGTAATCCTGTTTTTGTTGGTCCTGGGTGGCGCCGCGCCTCTAACTGGCAATCCAGTATTCGACAGTCTACAAGCGCTGTCACTTGCTGGAGGTTACTGGTGCACCGCTAGTTTGCTATCCGATAGGGCTCGCGCGATTCAGGCATATCTACCTTGGACGATAGTTTTTTGGTCCTATTGCATGGCCATTCGACTGGACTTCCCATTCCCGATCCAAGGAGCATTCGGGATATTTCCGTTGGTCATTTGCGTGGTCACCTTGGTGTTTCTTCCGTTGTCATTGGTTTTGCGAAACCGGGAACAATCATTCTCGAACGCGTGAGCGGACGCGAGATGCGTTCGGGATTCAGCAGGAGACTCGTCGCAGACGACCGCATTTCTGCAGAGCGCCATCGCAAGTGGCGCCTTGTTTGTTTTTGGCTTGACTGGATCCCGGCCTTCGCCGGGATGACGGAGGGTGAGGAGGCTTCTATGTCTCCACATCGTCATGCCGACGAAGGTCGGCACCCAGACAGGCGGCAGCGTGTGATCAATCAAGGACCTGCTCGGATTTATCGAAAGGTCCGAAAGCGATCTCGCCTGTTTGCGGATTAAATAGGTTGATCCACTGCGAGTTCATTTACTCGATCAAGCGCAGCTTCCAGATACGCCGCCATTCCTTCAATTGCTTCTCGCGCGCGATAGCGAGGTCGATAGTTTCGTGCATCTCGTAGTAGACAAGTTGCGTCACGTCGTATTGCGCAGTGAATCCAGGCATGAGCTTCTGCGAATGCTGAGCCATGCGTGTGTGAAGGTCACTCGTTACGCCAATATAGAGCGTGCCGTTCTGGCGGCTCGCCAAGATATAAACGCATGGCGACTTAGCACGCGGGACCATTGCCACTCCCCCTCAGCGCAAATTGATGCGCCGCGACGGATTGCGCAAATCTTTTAAGGAGCGTTGGCTGGATCCCGGCCTACGCCGGGATGACGGAGGGGAAAGAGAACACGCGGCAGGCAAAAAATACCCGCCGAGGCGCTGTCCGGGAGATGCGAGGAAGCGGAAGCGCACTCGGCGGTGTTGCGGACGCGCGGTTCCCGATCGACCCCCCAATCGGGAACGCGGCACGGCCTCAGGTCTTCTTGGATTTCTTCACCTTCTTCACCTTGTGCGTCTGCGCGACTTTCTGTTTGCCAGCCTTATGCGCATGCACCTTCTTCTTAGGTTTCTCCTTGTCGGCCACGAGCGTCGCGGATTTCTCGGCGGAGAGGCGCGGCGCGGTCGAGGCCGCCTCAGCGGAAGCGGCGGCGCCGAGCACGAATGCGCCGAGCAAAATCAATCGTCCGATCTTCATTGTCTTTTTCCCAAGCAAAGCCACAGCCGGTCTCGGGCTGCAGAGGCGACGCTAGGCGGCGGGGCGGGAAAAGAGAAAGAAGAAGACTTCAAATGCTCCGAAGTTATTTTTCGTTGTGGCTGGCGGAGCTGATGCAGATCGCAGGAGCCGCTAATAATTGTCGAACGGACAGTTGACGCGCCGTCGGGATCTGAGAAAGCTTATTCCTCCAAGCGTTGTCATTGGAGGTGCCCTTTGCAGCCGGAAGTCCTCGCCTGGGCTTTGCTTTTTGTCGTCGCCTTCGCCCTCGTCTATCGCTTTTTCGCGTGGCTCGGCCGCTCTTTCGCGGCGCGGGCCGACGCAAGGCCGGTTGCGCATGAGGCGGAGCGCGCGACCACCACCCCTGCTGTCGTAGCGATCCCGCCGACGCCGCAAGCCGAGCCGATTGTGACAGCTGCGGCTATTGCCGCGCCGCCCCTCCCAGTCGCGACGCCTCCGCCGCAAGACATACCGCCGCCGATCGAGCTTCCGACACTTCGTACTGCGCTGGTACCGAGCATCGCAGCGACGCTGCCGCCTCGGCCAAAGCCAAGCGTTGCGGCAACTCTGCCGCCGCGACCGTTGCCAAGCGTCGAAGCGACGCTGCCTCCCGGGCTCCGGTATGCTCTCGCGCTCGCGGCCGTACCCGAAGCCGAAGCGGTCGCGGATGAGGTGGCTGTGCTTCCGCCGCTTGCAGCCATCATTGCCGCGCCGGGCCTCGCAGACGAGGCCACATCCGAGGTGGAACCGGCGCCGCCGGCTACAGAGCTGCAAGCGCCGAAGCCGTTTGTCTTGCGCGCGCGCCGCCTCGGCACCGAAACGGAAAGCCTCGACACGCGCCTTCGAGACGCGCGCGAACGCAAGATCTACAGGACGGCGAAGATCGTGTGCGTGCCGCCAGCGCCTGTTGCCTTGAAGGAATTGCGCGTGCTCGTGCCAAAAGCCGCTCCTGAGAAAACGCCGGCGCGGCGCATCGGTCAAAAGGCCGGCGACGCGATCGTGCTGCTTTCGACGAAGGCGCGGACGCGGATTATCGGCGCCGCCGAGCGCCCGTTTCGCGTGCTTATTCCGCAGGCGATCTGATCCGCTTCACTATGTCGGGCGGGCCACACGGGCCCGCGAAAGCCGCTGACGGCCGGACCAACGTGCACGTCGTATCGGCCGGCATGATTTTCCAGAGCGCCGGCGAAACGCGCTGTTTCCTGGCTTTTTGACCGGCGCGTCCCCGCCCCCGATCAACGTCTCCACATCTTATCCTCAGCCATCACCGTTCTCTTCGATCGCTGTCGGATCGCTGGTCCGGCCGACGCGAATCAGGTCACTTCGGATGGAAGCCAAGTGATTGAGAAGAAAGCGGAGTTGCGGATGAAACTGGGTTCGGCACATGCGCCGTTGGCGGTCTATATGCTGGCCGATCACCTCGACGCCGCACTCGCCGCCGGTGAAGACATCGTGGCGCGCGGCAGTCGGTGGCGCGAGCTTGCCGAGCGGGTGGGCGATCCAGCGGAATTCGCCGCGCGGCAGCGCAAGATCGCCGACGAGATCAGGGGACTCGAACTGATGCTCGTCGCGCGCGTCCTGAAGGCCCGAACGCACGCCGTGACGCTGACCGAATACGACGATCGTTTCCGCACCGTCGCCCGGCTGTTCGCCTCTGGGACGGCCATTCTGCTCGATGCAATCGAGGAAAGCGGCGATGCGCGCGGCGTCGACTTCGACACCGGCGACGAGATCATCGCCTATGTCCGCAGCCGCGGCCTCATCGCGCCCGACGCGGCGGACGTCCGCCGCGCGTCCGACCTGACGATCGACGACAGCTTCCTGGTGGCGAAGCGCATGGCTCTCGGACCTCTGCTCGATATGGCGGCAGCGTTCCTCGATGCTCTCGACGTCCAATACGATCTCTTCGTCGAAGAAGAACCGGCGGCGAAGCGCACTCTCCTGCTCGACTTCGACGAGAGCGAACGCGTTCCCCTGAACTGACGGCGGGGCACGGCCGACGCGGCCCAGCGCGCGCGGTAGCCCGATCTTGCAACACGCCGCGAAGTGACAACCGTGCGGCGAGCAGAGTGCGATGCGACGGCGGGCGTGGGCTTTTTCTCAGCGGCGGGTGATGGTTCGCTTGCCGTTTGTGCCGCTACCGAGCGATCGAAATTGGCCGCGATCGCGGGCGGCACGGCCCCATCAACTGAGGCGACGCGCGTCTGATCGGTGCGCAGCACGTTGGCAAGCGCCGGCGTCATCGTTTTGACTGCCGTCAGCATCTTGCTCGCGACGGGCGCGAAGACCGAGGCCGACATGGCGTCGAACGCCATCGCCATCATCATGCCGCCCTGCGCCTGATCGAGAGACGCGAAGGCGCCGATCGGTCCGGGCACCGGTGCATAATGGCGGTTGCGCTGATACGTGGCATCGATGATCGATGGCGCGGACATCACACGCGTCTCTAGCTTGGCGACGCCGCTATCGGCAAAGCCGAGCTTCACGGCGGTGGCGCGAGAAACGTCGAGCTTGCGCTGACGCCAGTACGGACCGGCATTGTTGACGCGAACGACAGCGGAATTGCCGTTGTCAGGATTGCGGATGAGGAGAATTGTACCGTCCGGGTAGATCGGACTTGCGGCACTATCTGCTTCGTTCGGACGAAACGCTTCGCCCGACGACGTCAATCCGCACGGATTGAGCCGATCGCGGCGGCAATCATCGTAATAAGATGCCTCGAAGACTTGATCGCGGCCGACAACGGCGACCATTTCCGGGATGCTCAGAACGCGGTGACAGATACCGTTGAAGCAATACGTCTTTCCCGGTGTTTTTGCGTCGGCAGGAGTGCTGCCTAGTGTTGTCAGCGCCATCGAGAACGCTGCAGCGCTGCACAAAGACCCAACCACGGCGCGCGCGCGCCCAGTCCAACCAAGTCGCGAAATCATTCCCTACTCTCCGTCATAGCCGGCGCGGGCCAACGCGCCGTGTGCCTCCGTGAGTTCCAGCTGAGCGGAACAAGACCCCAAACACGAACGGAGCGACGTTAGAGAGTGCAACGCACAACGACAATCCAAGAATTGCAGTTACAATGCCGCAGTAATCACAAGTTATTTCATCGTGTTGCTTCCATCAGTTTGACTGAATTCTGCGCTGAAGGGCCGCCACAATGCCTATCCAGGCCGCAACAACTGCGGCTTATACGCATCATTTTACGACTATCGCGAACGGAACAGGATTCTCTGATTGCTCCGAATTACTGCGTATGCGTCTCTTCCCGCCGAAAATGCTGATGCGTTGGTAATCAGCGGGTGTGAGTGTGTTGATGCGTTTTCTAGTCCTCGTGTTGCTGTCTTTTCTCGCGGGCTGCGCGTACGATCCGCCGGTGGAACGGATCGCGGCGAAAAAGCGCCCCGCCGAAAGAAAAGTGGCGATGCAGACGCCGATAAAGCTCAAGGAAGAGCCGCGGCCGATCAGCAGATCGCGGTTTTCAGCCAATACCCCGCTTAAAATGATCCGCGTGAAAAACTGCGATTGCCCGGAAGATTTCGATGCCGCCGTCTGCGGCGACCGGAGCGCTTATGCATCGTTGTCTCCGAACTGCCCGTCGAATAACGCTTCGCCGGACCGCTAATCCCGCTCAGAGGTTCAGCGCAGCCTTCAAGGTATCCGCCGCCTCGTTAAGCCGTGCGGGATCTGAGCACCGCAAAACCAGATCGGACACGGGGCGGCCGTTGCGCAACTGCGGATAGCTGCCCATCGCGACGTCGCGATAGCGTTTCTGATGAGCTGAGAAAACGTCGGCGATTTCGCTTTCAGGTCGGTCGACGGCGATCGTAACAGACAAAAGCCTGTCACCGGTTTTGAGGCCCGGCGTCACGGCTTCGAGCATCGCGCGCATGATGCTCGGAACTCCGGCCATGACGATGACATTGCCGATGCGAAACCCTGGGGCCGCCGAGACCGAGTTGTCGATCAGTTCGGCACCGAGCGGAGCGCGCGCCATGCGCAATCGCGCGGGCGTCACTTCCAGTCCCCTGCCGGCGTAATAATCGCGCAGCATTTTTTCAGCGCGTGCATCGATATCGACCGCAACGCCGAAGGCCCTGCCTATGCTGTCGGCCGTGATGTCGTCGTGGGTCGGTCCGATGCCGCCCGTCGTGAACACATACGTGTAGCGCAGGCGGAGCGCGTTGACGGCAGAGACGATTTCATCCTCATCGTCGGGAACGACGCGGACTTCTTTCAAGCGGATGCCGATGCTCGTCAGGTGCTCTGCGAGCGCGCCAATATTCTGATCCTTGGTCCGCCCCGACAAAATCTCGTCGCCGATGACCAGCAGCGCCGCCGTTACGATCCGTTCTTCAGCCAAGGTGTCCGCTCGTCTTTTTTATCATTGCGGCACCGTCATAGCACCGGCGAGGGCCACGCGAAAATACTTGCCGATGGCGCGGCAACGCCGATATGGCGTTGGGTCATGAAATTCGATCGATCCCTCATCCCAGGCATACTCATCCAGCGGTACAAGCGCTTTCTCGCCGATGTTACGACTGCGGGCGGGGTCACGGTGACGGCCAGCTGCCCGAATACCGGATCCATGCTGGGATTGACGACGCCGGGATCGAAAGTCTGGCTGTCGGATAGCGACAGTCCCACGCGCAAATATCGCCATACGTGGGAAATGATCGAGACCGATCTCGGGGGCGGGCCGCATCTCGTCGGTATCAACACGGGGCGGCCGAACGCACTGGTCACGGAGGCGATCGGCGACGGCACGATCGTGGAGCTTGCAGGATATTCGACGCTCCGGCGCGAGTTGAAGTACGGCCTCAACAGCCGGATCGACGTGCTTTTGGCCGGCGGCCGCGACCCGCGCGATTGTTATGTCGAAGTCAAGAACGTGCATCTGATGCGCGAGAGCGGGCTTGCCGAATTTCCCGACAGCAAAACGGAGCGCGGAGCCAAGCACTTGCGGGAACTCATCGCGATGGTCGAAGGCGGCCATCGGGCCGTCATGGTGTTTCTTGTGCAGCGCAGCGACGCCGAACGATTCAAGCTCGCTGACGACATCGACCCGGCTTACGCTGCGGCTTTTCAGGCGGCAGCGGCCGCGGGCGTTGAAATGCTCTGCTACAAATGCGAGCTCAGCCCCACGGAAATCGCAGTTGAGAAGCGCATCGAGATTGCGGATCTTTAATAAGAAAGCCGGGCGAACGGCTGAAACGCAAAAGAGAGAGGCAACGTACTCTCCGGCATACGGCGTTTAGGGCGCCGATTGGGAAACGCAACCAAGGTGAAGACAGATGTATTCACGGCGCGATTTTTCGAGATTTGGCCTCGCGCTCGCGGGCGGCATCGCGGCGCTCAAGTCAGCTTCAGGGCTGGCAGCCGATGCTTCGAACAAGACCTTCGAGGTCACGAAGACGGACGAGGAGTGGCGCAAAGAGCTGACGCCCGAGCAATACCAGGTGCTGCGCAAGCAGGGCACCGAGCGGGCGGGAACATCGCCACTCGACGCCAACGATGCGCCCGGCACGTACTTGTGTGCGGGATGTCAGCTGGCGCTTTTTTCCTCGGAGACGAAGTATCATAGCGGTACCGGCTGGCCGAGCTTCTGGAAGCCGCTCGACGGCGCTGTCGATACCGAAACCGATAACAGCTATTTCATGACCCGCACCGAAGTTCATTGCCATCGCTGCGGCGGTCATCTCGGTCACGTGTTCGAAGATGGACCGAAGCCGACGGGTCTGCGCTATTGCATGAACGGAGTGGCGCTCAAGTTCGTGCCCAAGGTGGCGTGAGCCAGGTTATCGTGCTGCCATCACGCGCTTCGGGCGAGAGACTGCGTCTTGCCCGAAGCCAGTAACGCGGTCGCCTCTTCAGGTGGCAACGGACGCCCAAGCAGATGGCCCTGACCATAGCCGACATTCAGAGCGCGCAATTTCTGTAGTTGCTCGTCGGTCTCGATGCCTTCGGCGACGATCGTGCAGTTCAAGTTCTTGGCGAGCTGCGAAACCGAGCGCACGATCAAGTCGCTTTCGCGCGAGCGCCCGAGCCCGCTGACGAACAGCCGATCTATCTTGATGCGGTTGAGCGGGAAGCTCACGAGATAGCTCAGCGACGAGTAGCCCGTGCCGAAATCATCGAGCGCGATCGATATGCCGAGCGCCTTTAACCTTCTGAGCTGATCGAGCGTCGCCGGGTCGTTCTGCAACAGGCTCGTCTCGGTTATTTCCACTTCCAGCCTGTTCGCTGCCACCCCTGACGCCTTCAGCGCCCGCTCGATGTGCTCGACGATATCGTCGGACGCGATCTGAAGCGGCGACAGATTGATGCCGACGGCGACGTCGGACGGCCATTGCGCCGCCTGTGCGCAGGCTCGGTCGATGACCCATCGGCCGATGTCGTTGGCCATCCCCATTTCCTCGGCGATGGAAAGGAATTGACCCGGCAGGACAATGCCGCGTTCGGGATGGCGCCAACGGATAAGAGCTTCGAAACCGGCGATGGAATCATCGGGCAGCCTGCGGATCGGCTGGAAGTAGAGGTCGAATTCGTTCTGAGCAAGGGCGCCGCGCAGGCAGCGTTCGATCGCCTCGCGTTCTTCGGCGAAACGCAGCATATCGGCTTCGAAAATGCGTTGTGAATTGCGGCCCGCCGATTTGCCGGCATACATCGCGAGGTCGGCCTGCTTCAGGAGCAGATCGCCGCCCGCGTGGTCGTCGGAGGCAATCGATACGCCGACGCAGGCGCCGATCTGGACGCGCTGGCCTTCGACGAAAAACGGCTCGTTCAACACCGATACCAGCCGTTCCGCGAGATAGGTCGCGGTTGCCCGGTCGGGGATTTCCTGCGCAACGACGGCGAACTCATCGCCACCGATGCGGGCCACGAGATCGCCATCGCGCACAGTGTTGGAGATGCGCGACGATACCATGCGGAGCACGGCGTCTCCCGCGGAATGACCGAAGGCATCGTTGACCCGCTTGAAGCCGTCGAGATCGATATAGAAGACGCCGTATTCGGCCGACTGCTGCTTCTCCGACGCCAGTCCATTCAGGCGCGCCATGAAGGCGCGGCGGTTGGCGACGCCCGTCAGACCGTCGGTCATCGCCGCACGCTCTGTTTCTTCGCGCGACGTTTCGAGAGCCGAGACGGTGTCCCTCAACTTTTCGACGGCTTCGAGCCGCTCGGCGAAGATGCGGGCGTTGGACGTGATGAGGCCGATGAGAAAGGCGAGGAAGCTCAGTCCCAACGCGCCCAGAATCAAATGGTTGTCAAATCGGAGGAAAACGCACTTGATCGTCAGAGGGAGGAGGATCGTCGCGGCGTAGAGCGTGGCCGCCGCTGGAATCGGTGCCAGCAGAACGCTGCCGCTGGCGGCCATTCCGACGACGAGAGCGACGAGAATGACCTCGCTATCGCCCAGCGAGCCGCTCCACAAGATGCCTAGCACTGCCCACGGTAGAGCGAGAAGGACGCTGAACACGAGAGCATTCCGAACGGAGCGGAACGGCGTCTTCTTCGTGTCGGAAACGGTAAGCGCGTCAATGTGCTTGCCATAAGACCGGACGCCGACGAACCCGCAGATCGCGAGGGAGGATATCGTCCAGATCACCAGGTCCGAAAACGCAACGAGGCTGCGAAAGGCTATCGCAGCAAGCACGACATTGATCGCATACCCGACCATGGCCGGAAACGTCGCCCGCGCGATGCTCGCGAGCTGTTCGCGGTGGACGGTCGTCCAGTTCCGGTCACGGAAAGTATCAGGAATTTTCACTTCACTCGCCTAAGCGCCTGTCGGGACAGGCCGAGACTAGGCAGCACCCCTTAACGATCCGCGTTGACCCGACGAATTTTTTCCTAAGTTGCTGCCACGGCTATAACTTCCGTAGCGATATCGGACATTGTTCGACGAACGTCGAACCTTCAGCCGCTAATCTGCTGATATTGAGTATAAATTGTCGCAGGGAGTGGAATTGTGGAAGGCGCGCTCCGGCCCGGTTGCAGCGGGCATGTTTCCGCCATTCGGGCGGCCGAAGGGCATGGGGGCACGAGATGCAGAAGCATCGCTTGCCGGGGCAACGGATTTAGCTGAACGCTACGTTTCCCTCTCCGGGTGTATGGGAGAGGACTTCTGGGCGCTCAGACGTTTTGGGACTGCCGGAAGTTCTGATGAGAGCTGAAAAGAGACACTATGGCGCTGATGCGGTGGGTTTCAACGGTCGTCGTTATCGGGGCGATAGCGGGCGGCGTCTATTATTACACGACGCATAATGGCGCGCCCGAAAGCGCGAGCCAGAGCGCCCGCACGCGTAACGGCGGCTTCGGCGGGCCGGTATCGGTGATCGCGAAGAATGCCGAGACGACGGACGTGCCGGTGTACCTCGAAGGCGTCGGCTCGATCAAAGCTCTCAACACCGCAACGATCCGCGCCCAAGTCGACGGCCGGCTGCTCAGCGTCAATTTCAAGGAAGGCCAGGACGTCAAGCGAGGCGATGTCTTAGCCAAGATCGATCCGGCGACCTACCAGGCCCAACTCGATCAAGCGGTAGCGAAAAAGGCGCTCGACGAAGCGTTGCTCGCCAACACCAAGCGCGATCTCGAACGCTATCAGAAGGTCGGAACGCTGGCGATTTCGCAGCAGCAGATCGACACGCAGACGGCGCTGATGAAGCAGCAGGAAGCTCAGATCAAGTCGGACGTCGCGGCAATCGAAAATGCACAGGCGATCCTTGGCTACACGACCATCGTCGCGCCGTTCGACGGGCGGACTGGCATCCGACTCGTCGACGAAGGCAATCTCGTGCACGCCAATGACACGGCCGGCATCGTCGTCATCACGCAGGTGCAGCCGATTACGGCACTGTTTACGCTGCCGCAGCAGCAGCTCCCGACGCTGACCAAGGCGATCGAGGCCGGACCGCTGACGGCGACCGCGCTTTCAACCGACAGCCAGACGGAACTCGACGTCGGCTCGCTCAAGGTCATCGACAATCAGGTCGATCAGCAGACCGGCACGATCCGGCTCAAAGCCGAATTTCCGAACGAAAAACGCCAGCTGTGGCCGGGGCAGTTCGTCAACGTGCGCCTCCTGGTCGATACGCTCAAGGGCGTGACGGTGGTGGCGACCGAAGCGGTGCAGCGCGGCCCGGACGGCACTTATGTTTTCGTCGTCGATAGCGACAACAAAGTCTCGATGCGGCCGGTCGAGGTTTCGCGTCAGGACGACAAATGGGCCGTCATTGCCGATGGCGTGACGCCGGGCGAGAAAGTCGTGACAAGCGGCTTCGCCCGTCTGAAGGAGGGCTCGACCGTCTCGATCAGCGACGGGACGTCGGCACCTGGATCGCAAAAGCCGCGGCCGGATAAATCCGCCGATGGCAAGAAGTCCGCTTCGGCCAACGGCACCGATCCGTCGGCACAGGCACCGACCGAGGCCGCGCTGGTCACCGGCTCGACCACGAACGAGCGCAAGCATCATTCCCACCATCGGGACAACGGCGCATCGCCATGAGTGTTTCCCGGCCCTTCATCGAGCGGCCGATCGCGACATCCCTGCTCGCGATCGCAACCATCCTCGGTGGCATCCTCGGTTATCTGGCGCTGCCGATCTCATCGCTGCCGCAGGTCGATTTTCCGACGGTTGAGGTGACGACCGAACTGCCGGGCGCCAGCCCGGAGACGATGTCGACGCTGGTGACGGCGTCGCTCGAGCGCCAATTCGGGCAGATACAGTCGCTGGCGTCGATGTCATCGACCAGCTCGTTTGGCTTGAGCCGGATCACGCTGCAGTTCGCGCTCGATCGCGATATCGACGCCGCCGCGCAGGACGTGCAGGCGGCGATCAACGCGGCGGGCTCGACGCTGCCTAAGAGTTTGCCCTATCCGCCGACCTATTCGAAGGTCAATCCGGCGGATACGCCGATCGTCACCCTGGCGCTGACGTCGGACACGCAGTCGCTCAGGTCGCTATCGGATCTCGCCGATACGCTCCTTGCCCAGCGGCTGGCTTCGGTATCGGGTGTCGGTCACGTCTCGATCGAAGGCGGCATCAAGCCTGCGGTGCGCGTCGAAGCGGATGTGTCGCGGCTCGCGAGCTACGGCCTCAGCATGGCAGACCTCAGCGCCGCCATCGCAAGCGCCAACGTCTCCGGTCCCAAAGGCTCGATCGACGGGCCGAAGCAATCCTATACGATCGCCGCCAACGATCAGATCGATCAGTCCAAGATCTACGAAGACGTCATCATCGCCTACCGCAATGATGCGCCGGTGCGCATCAAGGACGTCGCCAAGGTGAGCGACGGCCTCGAAAACACGCGCGTCGGCGGCTGGTACAAGGGCAAACCTGCCGTCATCGTTGATGTGCAAAGGCAGCCTGGCGCCAACGTCATCGAGACGGTCAATCGCATCAAGGCGGAGCTGCCTCAGGTCGAGCGGTCGATGCCCGCCGGCGTCAACCTGCAGATTGTCAGCGACCGCACCGGCACGATCGAAGCTTCGGTCCATGACGTGCAGTTCACACTCGTCTTGAGCGTCGGGCTGGTCGTCATGGTCGTGCTGCTGTTCCTGCGCTCGATACGCGCGACGATCATCGCCGGCGTGGCGCTTCCGGTTTCGCTGATCGCCACGTTTGGCGTTATGTACTTCTGCGGCTTTAGCCTCGACAACCTGTCGCTGATGGCGCTGACGATCGGAACCGGCTTCGTGGTCGACGATGCCATCGTGATGATCGAGAACGTCGTGCGCCACATCGAGAAGGGCGAGAAGCCGATGAAGGCCGCCCTCGAAGGCGCGCGCGAAATCGGCTTCACCGTGATATCGCTCACCCTGTCGTTGATCGCGGTCTTCATTCCGCTGCTGTTCATGACGGGCCTTGTGGGCCGCATGTTCCGGGAGTTCGCATTGACGCTGACGATCGCGGTCGTCGTCTCGGCGGTCGTGTCGCTGACGCTGACGCCGATGATGTGCTCGAAGCTTCTGCGCGGCGGTCACGACGAGAAATCCGGCGTGATCGGCCGTTTCATCGAGAGCGTTATTCGCGCCTACGATCGCTCGCTCGAATTCGTGTTCCGGCATCAGGGCGCGACGCTGCTGGTTGCGGTTCTGACGCTCGCAGTCACGATCTGGCTCTACATCATCATTCCGAAGGGCTTCCTGCCCGACCAGGACACCGGAGCGATCACTGCGGTGGTTGAAGGCGCGCCGCAGATTTCCTTCGACGAGATGACGAAAGTGCAGAAGGACGTCGCAGCGATCGCCGCGAGCGATCCGGATGTCGCGGGCGTCGCCTCGATCGTCGGCATCGGGCAGCTCAACGCCACTCAGAACGCGGGCAGCCTCAAGATCATGCTGAAGCCGCGCGACGAACGCGAGGCCAACGTCGTGGAGATTATCCAGCGGCTGAAACACGCGGTCAGAGCCGTGCCCGGCACGATGGTCTATTTCCAGCCGGTGCAGGACGTCCAGATTTCGACGCAGACGAGCCGCGCGCGTTATCAGTACACGCTCACCAGCACAGACGCCGACGAAGTCGCCGAATGGTCGAGGAAAATGACGGATGCGCTGAAGGCATCGCCATTCTTGCGCGACGTCGCGACCGAGGAAGTCGACGGGGGGCTGATCGCCCGGATCGATGTCGACCGCGTCACGGCCGGCCGCCTCGGCGTGACGATGCAGGCGATCAACGATGCGCTGAGCAACGCTTTCGGCCAGCGGCAGGTCTCCACCATCTATGAGCAGGCGAACCAATATCGCGTCGTTCTCGAAGCCGCGCCGCAGTATCGCAGCGATCCCTCGCGCCTCAACCGGCTCTACGTTGCATCAACGACCGCGGGAACGCCGGTGCTCCTGACGGCCGTGGCGACGATTAAGTACGGGACGGCGCCCCTCGCAATCAGCCATCAGGACCAATTTCCGGCAATCACGATCAGTTTCAACCTGGCGCCCAAGGCGTCATTGAGCGACGCATTGGCTGCGATCGACACCGCCAAAAAAGAAATCGACCTGCCGGCGACGGTGGCTGGAACGTTCTACGGGGACGCCGCGGAATTCTCGAAATCGCTGAAGAACGAGCCGTGGCTTATCCTAGCGGCGATCGTCACGATCTACATCGTGCTTGGAGTCCTTTATGAGAGCCTCATTCATCCGTTCACAATTCTGACGACGTTGCCGTCGGCGGGTATCGGCGCGGCGCTGGCTCTTGAACTGACCGGCAACGACCTGTCGTTCGTCGCCTTGATCGGCATCATCCTGCTGATGGGCATCGTCAAGAAGAACGCCATTATGATGATCGACTTCGCGCTCGATGCGGAGCGCGAGCGTGGGCTGTCGCCGAGGGATTCGATCAAGGAGGCGGCTCTGCTGCGCTTCCGCCCGATCATGATGACGACGCTCGCCGCGCTGTTCGGCGCGCTGCCTCTGGCTCTCGAGAGCGGAACGGGATCGGAGCTCCGAAATCCACTTGGCATCACGATCGTCGGCGGCCTGCTGCTCAGTCAGTTGCTGACGCTTTACACGACGCCGGTCATCTATCTGGCGATGGAGCGTCTCAGAGCGCGGCTCGGCGGCGCGCGGGCGCTTGATGAGCATGGCGAACCCATCACCGTAATGCCGGAGCGCCCTGCTTCCGCAGCGCCGGGCAACCGTGAGGCGGCGGAGTAGACGCATGAACGTCTCACGCATCTTCATCGAACGGCCGATTGGAACGGCGCTTCTGGCGATCGGATTGTTCCTGGTCGGCGCCGTTGCCTATATGGTCCTCCCGGTCGCGAGCATGCCGTCGATCGAGTTTCCGACCATTCGTATCATGGCCTCGCGTCCCGGCGCCGATCCGTCGACGATGGCGGCCAGCGTCGCCTCGCCGCTCGAACGCAGGCTCGGCGAGATCGCCGGCGTCACCGAAATGACATCGACGAGTTCGCTTGGATCGACGTCGATCTCGATGCAGTTCGATCTCAACCGTAACGCCGATGGTGCGGCGCGCGACGTGCAGGCTGCGCTGAATGCCGCGACGGCGGACCTTCCCGGCGATCTGCCGCAAGTGCCGACCTACCGGAAATACAATCCTTCCGGCGCACCGATTCTCATTCTGGCGCTCACGTCCAAGACGATGACGACGAGCGACATCTACGATACGGCGGACACGATCATCGGCCAGCGGATCTCGCAGGTCGAGGGCGTTGCGGACGTGACAGTCAGCGGCGCGGATCAGCCGGCAACGCGAATCCAGATCGATCCGGCGCTCGTCGCGTCGATGGGCATCAGCTTCGATGACGTCAAGAATGCCGTTTCGGCGGCCAATGACCTGTCGCCGATCGGCTCGATCGACACGGCAAGCCAGACGATCGTCCTGCAATCCAATGCGCAGATGACGGACCCTGAAGACTACGAGGATATCGTCGTCAAGAACCTGCCGAACGGTAATGTCGTCAAGGTCGGCGACGTCGCCAAGGTCGTGAGGGCGACGCGCAACGCACGTTCGATCGCGCGCTTCGGCATGGACCCGGCCGTCCTGCTCATCATCACCAAGACGGCAGAGGCCAACGTCATCGACACGGTCGACCGGGTGAAGGCCATTCTACCTCAGCTCAGGGAATGGATCCCGGCGGGCATCGACATTTCCATTCTCACCGATCGGACGACGACGATCCGCGCGTCCGTCCACGACATGCAGTACACGCTCGCATTGACGATCCTGCTGGTGATGTCGGTGGTGTTCGTGTTTCTCCGGCGATCGACGCCGACCATTGCCGCCGGCATTACCGTTCCGCTTTCACTTGCCGGAACATGCGCGGCGATGTGGGTCGCCGGATTCTCGATCAATAACCTGACGCTGATGGCGCTTGCGGTGGCCGTCGGCTTCGTCGTCGATGATGCGATTGTGATGATCGAGAACGTCTACCGGAATATGGAAAAAGGCATGAAGCCGATGGCGGCGGCGCTGGAAGGCTCGCACCAGATCGGCTTCACTGTCATCTCGATCTCGGTGTCGCTCATCGCAGCGTTCATCCCCGTGCTGTTCATGACCGGAATTGTCGGACGGCTTCTGCACGAGTTCGCAATGACGCTGACGTTTGCGATCGTCATTTCCGCGATCGTGTCGCTGACGGTCACGCCGATGATCTGCGCGCATTTCATCAAGGCCGGGGCGGAAGAGCATCGCAATCTCGCCGACCGGATGTTCGAAGGTATTCTGAACCTCGTCGTGCGGGCATATGCCTTCACCCTCAGGATCGCGTTGCGCAATCAGCTGATCATGCTGACGATCTTCATCGCGACCATCGTTCTGACCGTGCACTTCTACGCGGTGCTGCCGAAGGGCTACCTGCCCGAGGACGACACAGGGCTCATCATCGCTGCCACGGAAGCGAACGCGGACGTCTCCTTCGCTGAGATGAAACAGCTTCAGGACGAGGCACTGAAGGTCATTCTGGCGGACCCGGCTGTCGACAACATCGGCTCGTCCGTCGGTGCGGGCGGTCCCAACCCGACGCAAAATCAGGGCCGCATGTTCATCAGCCTGAAGCCGGTCAATGAGCGCGGCAACGTGCCGACCGCTGAGGTGATCGACCGGCTACGCAAGCCGCTCGGAAAAATCGTCGGACTTGCGACACGATTGATGCCGTCGCGCGATATCCGCGCCGGTGCGCGTTCGGGCAAGGCCGATTATCAATATACGCTCTGGTCTTTGAGCGATGATGATCTTTACACCTGGGCGCCGAAGGCGCTGGCCGCAGTACGCGCCATTCCCGGCGTCGTGGATGTGAGTTCCGACCGCGAGGCCGGCGGCCTGCAGCTCAACGTCAACATCAATCGTGACGTCGCTTCGCGCATGAATGTGGCGATTGCCGACATCGACAACGCCTTGTCGAATGCGTTTGCCCAAACCCAGTTTTCGACCATCTATACCGACCGCAATCAATACAAGGTCGTCATCGAAGCCGATCCTAAACTGCAGCGTCAGCCGGAGGATCTAAAGCGGATCTACGTTCCGACGATCGACAGGTCGATGCAGGTCCCGCTTTCAAGTCTCGTCACGCTGACACAGAGCGTCGCGCCGCTGGTGGTCAACCATCAGGGACCGTTCCCGGCCGTGACGATCAACTACAGTCTGAAGCCCGGCGTCAGCATGGACACCAGCCTGCAAGCGATCGACACAGCGTTGCAGAAACTGCACATGCCGGATTCGATCCGAGGCGAACCGGCGGGCGACGCCAAGGCGTTCGTAGAGCAAGCGCGGATGCAGTCGCTGCTGATCGTCGCCGCGCTGATTTCGATCTACATCGTGCTCGGCGTTCTCTACGAAAGCCTCGCGCATCCGCTGACCATCATCTCGACGCTGCCATCGGCGGGGCTCGGCGCACTGCTCGCGCTGCAGATGGCGAGCATGGACCTGTCGGTGATCGCGCTGATCGGCGTCATCCTGCTCATCGGCATCGTCAAGAAGAACGGCATCATGCTGGTCGACTTCGCCATCCATGCCGAGCGCGAGCAGGGCCTCTCGCCCTATGACGCGATTTATGATGCGTGCCTGCAGCGATTCCGGCCCATTCTGATGACGACGCTGGCGGCGCTGCTCGGAGCCATCCCGCTTGCGGTTGCGATCGGGCCCGGCTCAGAGTTGCGTCGCCCACTCGGCATCACGATCATCGGCGGCCTCGTCGTGTCGCAGATCCTGACGCTTTACACGACCCCGGTGATTTATTTGATGCTGGAAAGGGTGAAGGGGCGGTTTGGCAGGGCTGGACCGACGGCACAGATTCCGGCCGCTCCAGCACGGTCGCAGTAAGCAAAACCAAACATATCATTTCGCGCGCCTGGCCTCCGCGCTAGAGTGGAGGTCGCAACGTTCATTCACAAATTCGAAGTATATGGACGCGCTAGCACAGCCCTATCGCAATCCTGGTTCTTCGCGAAATTCCCTCGACGCCCGGAACGCACAAATGAGCGTTGATCAAGCCCAGACAACAGACAGTTCGCCTTCAGACCGACTTGAAGCCGGCGGGATCGCGCTACAACCATTGCAGATTGCGTTTTTCGGTCACGACTGGACGGAAAGCACTATCAGGAAGCGAGTTGATGCGTTCGAACGGCGGAATGCGCGCGTCTCCGGCTTCATGTTTTCCCGCGACCATGACAAGGCTGCCGCGGCGCCGTTCTGGCCCAATATCGATCTCGGCAAGACGCGCGACGGCAATTACGGACGCAGGCTTATTCAATTGCTGGCGGCGTTTCGCACGATCTGGTGCAACCGAGATCGTTTGCGTGCTGCCGATATCATCTATGCCCGCAACATCGACATGCTGTTTATTGCTTTCGTTGCGAAACATTTATGCTGGTCAAAGGCGCCGCTCGTCTATGAAGCTCTCGATGTTCATCCCGCTTTTACGAGGCCTGGGCTCTTCGGACGAATGCTCAGGTTTTCGGAACGCCGACTTCTTTCTTCGATCTCACTTCTGGTTGTCAGCTCACCGACCTTCATGGAGCGCTATTTCGAGCCAGTTCAAGGTTATGCCGGATCGTGGTTTCTCCTTGAGAACAAGGTGTCCTCAGCGCCGGAAATGTCCGCATCTCGTCGACGGGGTGATGGCGCGCCATGGATCATCGGCTGGTTTGGCGTACTGAGATGTCGTCGCAGCCTCCGCGCGCTTCAAGAACTTGCCGCCCGGCCCTCAAGCAATGTCGCCGTTCATATTCGTGGACTTCCGTCCGAGACTGACGGCATTACCAAGAACGTCCTCGAACGAGTGGCCAAGGAAACACCTAACGTGCACTATTACGGAACCTATCAAAACCCGAAGGATCTCGTTGAAATCTACGGCGCGGTCGATTTGACGTGGGCGGTAGATTTCAGTGCGAGCGGAGCCAACTCCGACTGGCTAATTCCAAACCGTCTTTACGAGGGCGGACTGCACGGCATCCCCGCCCTGGCGCGAATGGACACAGCGACCGGCAATATCGTCGCCAACGATGGCCGGGGCTGGGCCTTGGCTGAGCCATTCGAAGACTCGCTTGAGGCTTTTTTCGCTACGCTCAATCTCACTGACTACGATGCAATGGCCGAGCAGGTCAGATCGAAGCCGCGGTCGGCATTCGTCGATACCCTAGATACTAACCGATTGCTTCAGAAATTAGCGCAGATTTGTCGCCGCGACGATGCCCGGCCAAACTGCGACTATGGCCCGTGAGTGCTGAGCGTTAGGGACCATTCCATGCTCCAATCCTTCGTGCGAATTGGCCATTTCTCAAGAATGCTCGGGCGGGGGTGCGTTTTTGGCACCGTGGCTATGGCAGCGGTAGGTATTTCGTGCCTAACCGCTAACGCGCGAGCCGACGAACAAACAGGAAAGTCGTTCGTCGAACGCTTCGACCGGCTGAGCCGCAGTTTCTGGTACGTTGCCGACGGCTGGGCAAACGGCGATTGGCAGGCGTGTACCTTTTCAGACAACAACGTTGCCATCGCGGACGGCGCCTTGAGCGTCGAATTGAAGGCGCAGAAGCTCAAGGACCGCGACTATTCCTGTGCATCGGTCCAATCGACACAGGTATTCGGATACGGAACATATGAAGCCCGGATGCAGTCGGCTGCGGCGTCGGGCACCGTCAGCGCGTTTTTCGCTTACGCCGGCGGTCCGCCGCTCAATCAGCCCGGAGATGAAATCGACTTTGAAGTCCTCGGGCGCGATACCAACAAGGTGCAGCTCAATTATTTCGTCGACGCAAAGCCGCAGGGACCGCAGTTGGTCGACGTAGGCTCCGATTCATCCAAAGGCATGAACGATTATGCCTTCGAGTGGGCTCCGAACGCGCTTCGCTGGTACATCAACGGCAAGCTGGTGAGAGAAGTCATAAAGTCAGACAACATGCCGTTTCCAACGCACAAAATGCGCATCTTCCTGATGATCTGGAACAGCATGACTTTGACGGATTGGCTGGGTCCGTTCAAAGCGCAGTCGGAAACGCTCGCCGCGCGCTTCGCATGGGTCGCCTTCACCAAGGCCGGCGAGAGCTGCCAGTTTCCCGAATCCCTCCTTTGCAAATTGAAACGGTAGCTTCAGCGATAGCGAGATTTGGAATACTCGGCGTAGTTTCGACCGAACGCGCCGGCGAGGTATCCGGCGCCTCTACAGATCGTGAATGCGCTGGCAACGAGACGATGTGCCCGCCCGGGCGTCGCCAACGTCCAGATGATGCGCAAAGCGCCGTAGCCGAGTCGGAGCAAGCCCTTCCCGATATTTTTCAACATCGCCGATGGCCCGCCGGTTCGCAAATTGATCAAGCGCGCTTCCGTTATGCCGGTGCGATACCACCGTCGGAATAGCCAGGGTGGGTGCATGCGCGCAGCCGGGATCGCATCCCAGACGTAGGCGCTCTCGCACCAAGCAATCTTCTGCCCTTTGTCGAGGAGCTGAGCGATGAGGTGCGTGTCTTCGCCGCCTGTCTCGTTGAAAGCGTCGTCGAAGCGGATATCGAATTTCTGCAGCCGAGTGATGTCAACCAACACGTTCGCCGATGATGCGTCGGTGACGAACCGACTGAGCACGGCTGGCCGGTACGTGTAACACTCCACAGGCAGCCAGCTCGGTGGAGGCGCCGCAAACGCCGGCAGGCTCGGTCCTGCAACCATCGCCGCGCCGGTGCAATCCATGGCCTCGTCGAGTTTTTGTAGCCAATCGCCCGACGCCATCTCATCGTCGTCGATGAAGGCAAGACGCGTTGCACCGATGCTGACCGCTTCGGCGATGGCCGCGTTCCGGGCATTCGACAATCCCTTTCGCGGTTCTCCGACATATCGAAACTCAAAGCGTGGACAGTAGGCTTGTCCGATGCGAGCGGCGGATCCGTTGGGTGAGTTGTCGACGACGATCACGGAAACATCGGCATCGACGCGGCCCGCAAGCCGCTGCCGGCCGATCGATGCAAGCACACGTTTCAGTCCACCCAGTCGATTGTAGGTGCAGATCCCAACCGCGAGTTTCGAATTCGAATGCGCAGGGAGGGGAATGAAAGGTGCGATCGCTTCTGGCGTCAACGTTTCCAGAGCGGAGGCGGCGATGAGACGGTCGGCCTTGCCGAAGCAGGACTGCAAAACGTTTTGAAGTTCACGAAAAACTTGGGCCGGAGAGCTTGCGTCGCCTGCCAGGTGTTTGGCGCGGATAGCAACGCGCTGCGGATCCCGCTGCAGCGCCTTACGCAATGTTTCGACATCTGGAATGTCGTAGAGATGCGGGAGCTGCGATCCATTTTCGCCGATGATGATATCGGCGCCGAGCGATTCGGCGCAATCGATCGCGGCAGAGCTCCATACTGTCGCCGCAGCATCGTCGGAGCGAAGAAAGACGCACCAGTCTTTGTCCGTTTGTACGAAATCCGAAATTGGCTTCGATTCATCATCAAGCAACGCGAGGCGAGGAGTGCCCGCGGCTGCTTGGATGGCAGCCGCTGAATCGGTCCGATTAGATGCGTCCGAGACGACGACCGTTGCCGATGTCTTATTCTGAGCGAGAACGGCCCGGGCCGCATCAAGCGTACCACCTGCGGACAACCGTGCCAGAATGAAAACCGTGACAGCGAACGGTCGCGTTCTTCCCTCGGTCACCTCTGGTATCGGATCCGTTTGAAGAACGTTCATCTGATCTGCTTAACCAAGAACGAGAACCGCTCCAGTCCTCGCCGATTAATTCTGAGCGCCCAACAATTCGGAGGCCAAATAGGCGACCTCGGTCCGGTTTTTTGCGTTGAGCTTCTTCATGATATTGCGCACATGAACCTTTACGGTGCTCTCACACATGTTGAGTTCATAGGCGATAATTTTATTGGCTTTGCCTTTCCGCAATGCGTCGATTACGGCAATTTGCCGACGGGTGAATATTCCTTCCCAATTCTTTCCCGTTCGCGGCATTTCTTCCGAAAGCTGCTTCGCGGCCATCCATGGATAAATCGGAAAATATTGGCCGCCCGCCATGACCAGTCGCAGGGCATGCCCGGCCAACTCCAAGGAGATATCGGTCGGCATGAAGCCTTTGGCGCCATTTTCCATCATAGTCATGATGAACGAGCCATCGTCTGAATCGGACATGACGACCAAGGGATCATTGCAGCCCGACGTCGCCAACTGATTGAGCTGAGAGGCGGTTTCGGCAGCACTCATTCCCATGGCGCACAGCACGACGATTGCCTCTCCGGAACGGCTATCGCGCGCCAAATAGTCACGGACGCTCGCCAAACCGATACAGCCGAAGTTCACGATGTTCGAAAAGCTAGAAACGATGCAATTGCGAACGAACCCTCGTGGCTCGATCACGATTAAAAGACGTTCAATTGACGGAGTTAATGGAGAAGCGTCACCCGAATTGGAATTAACTAATCCAATTTTCGGAGGATCGGTCGCCGTCAGCGCAAAACCGGCGACTGCCTCGGTTTGTTGAAAAGGAGTACTCATATTTACACACTCTCCGTTTCAATACATCTATCGACGAGCGGGACTAACCCAGAGGTAAGTAACATCACTTTAGAGTTACAGGTAATTTTTTGTTTGTTTACATCTTATTCTTTGGGACCGCAAATGGGAGGATCTTGCAATATTAATGTCACACCCCTCCGACTTACGTTTGCCGGCCGCTGCATTCACCCCGGGCCTAATTTTGGTGCTTTTTGGATTTGGGAGCGCACCGAATGAGAGATATGCAAGTCGCAGGCCAATAATCCGCCGACCCGATTTCAGACGCTTGAAGGCGCGAACTCGTCGCCGAAGTGCCCCGTCGTTAATCAAGCTGGACAGAAAATTAACTCTGAACTTATGCGTTAACTATAAATGCCATAGTCAAAATGAACGGCAAAGGAACGACACAGGGATGTCCCCTTGCCTCGAGGCGGTTTCGACAGCCGCCTATCAAGCTGCTTGTTCAATTTTCAAAACGGCGGGGAGCGTGCGCACGAGAATAGAGATGTCGCGTGCAAATGACCATTTTCTGAGATACTCAGAATCCAGTTGGACCCGTTCCTCGTAGCTTGCCAGACTGCGGCCACTGATCTGCCAGAGGCCGGTTACACCCGGTCGCGCACCGCAATAATCGTGAGCAAGCTCGCCGTAGCGTTCTAATTCTTCGACGACAACCGGGCGCGGTCCCACGCAGCTCATGTCACCCCGAAGGATGTTGAAGAGCTGGGGCAATTCATCGAGGCTCGTCTTGCGGAGGAAATAGCCCAACTCGGTGACGCGCGGGTCGCGGGTGAGTTTGCGGGTGCGGCGCCATTCCTCGGCGGCGAGGGGGTTATCTTTCAGATACTGCTCAAGCACAGCGTCGCCGTCCGTCACCATCGTCCGGAACTTCAGGCAATCAAAGCTCCGGCCGCCATAGCCGACACGGCGGTGGCGATAGATGACCGGTCCGCCGGTCGCCAAACGCAACGAGACTGCAATCAGACAGAGAAGTGGCGAGAGAGCCACGACCGCAGCTAGCGCAACTAGCAAATCAAACGCACGTTTGAGATGTCCGCCGATTGGCTTGGAATATTTACCGCTGCCGGATTGCAGCAGTCCGAGAAGAAAAGCCTTTGACCCGAACTTCCGATCTAACAGGCGTGGTTCCGATCGCCGCTCCGAAACGACTACAGGACCACCGCCGGTCTGTTCAACGGTCGAGCCTCCAAACGAAGAGAACACCGACATAAATTACAACGCCCCGCTACGCGTAAAATCGAACTCATTGTTACGGCTTTTTTTACTATTTGGGCACTGCACAAAAAAGCCAAGCGAGACAAAAGATGTAAGTCCGATGATTGCATCGCGGCCCTAAGCCGAAGGTATTACGATGGCTGCCGTCACGCTTCGTGTTTTAGCTGCATATCATCGAAGGCACGCGGAATGCATTGGGCGCCAGTCATATATGTCGCGGATTTTTTTCAGAGGTGCTGGTGAGCAACGTCGTTCTTTGTCAAAGATGACCGCGATATTTAGATACGTTCCATTCAATTTGATGAATCGCCAAATTCGATCGCCCTTTTCGGCAATTATTAGGGTTTAGCGGGCACCAACGATCAACCAGGTAGGAGCGCCATCAATCGGCGATCGCGTAGGGAGAAGAATTATGAAAGTGCTGGTGACCGGACATCAGGGATATATCGGCACGGTCATGGTGCCTATGCTTCTGAAGGCGGGGCACGAAGTCTCGGGTTGTGACAGTTACCTTTACGAGCGTTGCACGTTCGAGACCGGAGGCTCGATTGCCGAAGTTCCCGCCATCCGGAAAGACGTCCGCGATTTAACCGTCGCTGATTTAGCGGGATTCGATGCGGTCATTCATCTTGCCGCGCTGTCGAACGATCCGCTCGGCAATATCAATCGCGATCTCACCTTCTCCATTAACCATCGTGGCAGCGTTCATGTTGCAAAGGTCGCCAAAGAAGCCGGTGTAAAGCGCTTTCTTTTGGCGTCCTCGTGCAGCAATTATGGCCAAGCGGGGGATGATTTCGTCGATGAGAACGCACCACTCAATCCGGTGACGGCTTACGGCGAGTCGAAAGTGCTCGCTGAAAGAGATATCAAGCTCCTCGCCGGCGACGGCTTCTGCCCGACATACATGCGTCCGGCGACGGCTTATGGGCTCTCGCCGCGCATGCGCTTCGACATCGTTCTGAATAATCTTGTCGCTTGGGCCGTGACTCGCGGGCTGATCTACCTCAAATCCGACGGCACCCCCTGGCGGCCGATCGCGCATATTGAAGACATTTCCCGCGCGTTCATCGCTGCGCTCGAAGCGCCGGAAGAAGTTGTCTTCAATCAGGCGTTCAACGTCGGTCAAACGGCCCATAATTACCGGATTTCTCAAATCGCTGATATCGTGGCGGAGGTCGTACCCAATTGCCGCGTCGATTATGCCGAAGATGCCGGGCCCGATACGCGCTGCTATCGCGCGAGTTTCGAGAAGATCGCTATGGCGCTTCCGAAGTTCAAACCGCAATGGGACGCGCCGAAGGGTGCTGAACAGGTGTATGATGCGTATAAGCGTGCAGGCCTGACACTCGAGGAATTTGAGGGCCCGCGTTACCAGAGAATTGCCCACATCCGGCAATTGCTGGCCCAGGGCATCCTGGATGAAAATCTACGCGTTAAAAGTCCCGCGGCGGATCTTGTTTCCTAAGCTCGTCAAGGACTGTCCCATTTGGCGCGTTCCCTGCAAAGCAGGAACGTGTCAACAGCGTTTTCCATATTGATTACATTCAGAGCGGATCATGAAATTCACGGAAACCAAGCTTCGAGGGGCATTCGTGATTGACCTCGAGCGGCGAGAGGATTCGCGGGGCTTTTTCGCCCGCGCTTTCTGTCAGCGGGAATTCGAGCAACACGGTCTCAAAACCACGATCGCGCAAGCGAACATCGCTTCAAACCTGAAGGCAGGCACGCTTAGAGGCATGCATTTTCAATATCCACCCGCGGCCGAAACGAAGCTCGTCAGGTGCACGAGAGGGGCAATCGTCGACATCATCGTCGATCTGAGGCCTGAGAGTCCGACATTTCTCGATCATATCGCAGTCGAGCTGAACGAAGAAAACCAAAGCGCTCTCTATGTCCCGGAGCGCTTCGCACATGGTTATCAGGTTCTCAGAGACAACACCGATACAAGTTATCAGGTTGGCGAATTTTATTCGCCGGAAAACGAGAGCGGTTTGATGTATAATGATCCGAGATTTGGATTGAAATGGCCATTACCGGTCTGCGTGATTTCGGAAAAGGATCAGAAATTTCTCTCCTTCGATGAGGTCGAGCAGGTTTTGCGGCAGCGAATGACCGTAAATTAATAGCCAAGCTTTTGTTTGTACCCGTGGGTGAAATCATATGTTTCTCGTAGACAGCGCGCTCAAGCGCAGAGCATCAGAGGGCCGTCCCATCCGCGTCGGTATCGTCGGCGCCGGGTTCATGTGTCAGGGCCTCACAAATCAAATTAATAACAGCGTTCCCGGAATGCGGGTCGTTGCGATCTCCAACCGCAAACTGGAACGGGCGGCGGATGTTTTCCGTTACGCGGGTATCGATGCCACCATGGCCGACAGCCAACGTCGGCTCGACGACACCATCGCGTTGGGATTGGCGGCGGCCACGGATGATCCGATGCTGTTGTGCCGCTCACCGCATATCGACGTCATCGTTGAGGCGACGGGGGCTGTGGATTTCGGGGCGCACGTCATCATCGAAGCGTTCAAGCATGGCAAGGACGTCGTGCTGATGAACGCCGAAGTCGATGCCACGATCGGGCCAATCCTGCAGGTCTATGCCAAAAAGTACGGCGTCATCCTGTCCGCCTGCGACGGCGACGAGCCGGGCGTTCAGCTCAACCTTTATCGCTGGGTCACCGGCCTTGGCCTGACGCCTCGCGTGATCGGCAACGTCAAAGGGCTTCAGGATCCCTATCGCAATCCGACGACGCAAAAAGGTTTTGCCGAGAAGTGGGGTCAGAACGCCGCGATGGTGACGAGCTTCGCGGACGGCTCCAAAATAAGCTTCGAGCAGACGATCGTCGCGAACGCCACCGGTTTTAAAGTCAAATCGAGAGGCATGTCGCGCGGCCTAGAGTACCGGGGCGACGTCATGCAGATCGGCCAGCTCTACGATATCGACGAGTTGAGAGAGATCGGTGGAATCATCGACTACGTCGTCGGGACACCGTTAACGAAAGTTTACGTTCTCGCCGAACATACCGATCCCAAGCAGAGGCACTATCTCGAACTTTATAAAATGGGGCCAGGTCCTCTCTACTCCTTCTTCGTCCCCTATCACCTCGTGCATTTCGAGGTCCCCAATGCGATCGCTCGGGTCGCGCTGTTTCGAGATTCCCTGGCGCCGCCGATCGGCGGCCCGGTGGTCGAGGTCTGCGCCGTCGCCAAGACCGACCTGAAGGCCGGGACCGTCCTCGACAATTACGGGATGTATATGACGTATGGGGAAGCCGTTAACGCCGATGAAATGTCCTCGCAGCGTTATCTCCCCGAAGGGCTGGTGGAAGGCTGCAAGCTTAAGCGGGATATTCCGAAGGATGCGGTGCTGACCTACGACGACGTTGAACTTCCTGGCAACCGGTTTGCGGATAAGCTTCGTGCGGAACAGTACGTGCATTTCCGTGGAGAGGGCTGGCTCGACCAACTCTTGAAAGTAACGGCTTAGAGAAAAAATGCCCGACCACGGTCTGAGTGCTTAGGAGACCAGAATGAAAGTGGTTCTGTTTTGCGGTGGCCTTGGGACTCGGATACGGGAATATTCCGAGAGCGTCCCCAAACCCATGATCCCCGTCGGCCAGCAGCCGATCATGTGGCATCTCATGCAGTACTATAGCCGGTTCGGGCACCGCGACTTCATTCTGTGCCTCGGCTACAAGGCAAACATCATCAAGGAATTCTTTCTTAACTATCGCCCGCAGATTTATGCGGACTGCAGGGTTTCCCACCACGGCTCGGAAATCGAATATCTCAGTCAGCTGCCGGAAGACTGGCGGATTTCTCTCATCGATACTGGCATTTGGCGCAATATTGGCGAGCGCTTATGGGCGGTGCGCTCATACGTCGAGAAGGATGAAATTTTCCTCGCCAACTACAGCGATGGGCTGAGCAACGTCAATCTCGACGACATGATCGACCGGTTCAAGAAAAGCGGCAAGGCCGCCTGCTTTCTGGCCGTCCGCCCTCCGCTTACATTCCACCTCGTCGACATGACGCCCGAGGGTCGCGTGAAGCAACTTCGCCCTTCGGATGCGTCCGACATCTGGATCAACGGCGGTTTCTTCCTGATGCGGCCTTCCGTGTTCGAATATATGCGACCGGGCGAAGAACTGGTGATGAAGCCGTTCGAGCGTCTTATCGAAGCCGACCAGTTGCTTGCTTTCAAACACGAGGGATTCTGGCGCGCGATGGATACGCTCAAGGATCGCCAGGTCCTCGAGGATATGGTCGAGAAAGGATCCATGCCTTGGGCTGAGGTCCCGGAAACGAAGGCAGCCAAGGAGCAGATTCTGGTTCTCGGCGAATGAGGGGGATGACTTTCGCCGGTGAGGGCAGAAAACTCACCGTCCTGTGCATCGGCGCGCATTCCGACGATATCGAAATCGGCGTGGGCGGAACTATTTTATCGTGGCTTCGCTCTGGCGCCGAAATCGACGTGACTTGGTGCGTCGCAAGCGCGCCCGGTGTTCGCCGGCAAGAGGCCGAGGCCTCGGCACGTGATTTTCTCGACGGCGCCAAGTCGTGCAGGCTTGAACTCGCCGAATTCAAAGACGGTTTCTTTCCGTATCAAGGCGCAGAGATCAAGGCCTGGTTTGAAGCCATCAAAGCTCGCAGCGGCACGCCGGACGTCGTCTTTACGCATCGCCGTGACGACGCTCATCAGGATCACCGCGAGGTGTGCAAACTGACGTGGAATACGTTTCGCGATCACGTGATCTTCGAATACGAAATTCCGAAGTGGGACGGTGACCTCGGCCACCCCAATTTCTATGTCCCGGTCGAGGCGAAGTCGCTCGAACGCAAAATCGAACTTCTGGACAAGCACTTCGGCACGCAGCGTTCCAAGGATTGGTTCGATGCCGAGACGTTCCGTGGTCTTGCTCGCCTTCGGGGCATGGAGTGCCGTGCTCCCGAACGCTATGCGGAAGGTTTCGTTGCCCGTAAACTTTACTTCGCGGCGGCGCGCTGAGGCGGCGGATTAGACTTCCGTCAACAAACCTTCGCCGATTAAATCAAAGCCCGGAAATGGCGGCGCCGAGGAGTGGCCGGTTCGCAATGCGAAGATCGGCCGCGATATTTATCAACTCCGGCAGCTTCGTCTTGCGCGCCCTGCTGACGAGGACCATGCCGTCGACGACCGTCGATAGGCGATCTCCGGGATCGGCAAGCGGCAGATGGACGAGGATCAGATCGCACTCGGCGCGCAAGGAATCGATGATCGCACGAAGCCGCACGGTTCCCTCGGCCGCACCGATCAATGGAATCTTCGGAGCGGCGATGATGTAGCTGAGATTGGGCGAACCCTTGGCCGGGATGACGGCTTCGGCAACGCCGATTTTTCCTGCAAGCAAATCCTGAAGCGAACGGTAATTCGTAATCCCCAGCGCGGCTGCTAAATTCGAGTTGGCAGTGTCGACCTCAATCAGCAAAGTCCGGTTGCCGGCGCGAGCATTTAAAAGGGCGATATTGCTTGCGATGATTCCGCTGGATGAACCGGCACCGGCATCTTGGATTCCGATGACGCGGATGTTCTGGGGTTGCGCAACTTCCTTCAACGCCAGGGTTATGCCGATCAATTCCTGCGCGATGGCCGAATTGGGCTCCTGTTCCACAATTCGACAGAGGGCGGACGCCCGGCGTTGAGGAGTGGAGAACGGTCCTCTAAGGAATCTCTTCAGGCGCGGCGCACTCGCGAGCAACCCACCCTCGCCCACCGCGCCGAGCAACGGTACGCCAAGTCCGGTTCGGACTTGACGCGAGGAGCGCACCGTTGGATCGAACGCGGCACGCGCCAGCGCAATTCCAAATCCGAGGAAGGTACCCAATACAGCGGCGGCGGCAATGCTGAGCAATCGCTTCGGACTACTTTTCGTTGTCGGCGGCTCGGCACGGCTGATGACTCGAGCATTCGTGCCTGGATAAGACTGCTTCTGCACAGTTTCGGTATAGATCTGCAGGAAGCTCTCATAAATCCGCCGATAGGTCTGGGCGCGCAATTCAAGCTCTTCGAGCGTGGTCTGCGCCGGCGCGGGTTCGGCCTGGGTCGGCGATTTCTTGACGTCGGGGCCGGCTTTGGGCGCGGCGCCCGCATCCGGCAGTTCCAAGCCGAGCGGATCGTCGGGCTTCACAGTAGAACGATCCGTGCGATCAACGAGACGGTAATCGCGCTTCGCTTTGAATTCCTGAACGTCGATTGCCAATTCATTCATCAGGCGGCGAAGATCTTCGATGCGGCCCTCAAGCCAGCGGCCGCCTTGGCGGGCAATATTGGCGCGAACGTCGAGCACGTCCTGCACGTAGGCGTCGCCAATCGCATTGGCGACGTCGGCCGCCTCTTTCGGATTTCCGGCTCGATAGGAAAGTTCGAGAACGTAAGAGGTCCCCACGCGTCTTACGTCGAGGCCGTTCTGAATCATTGCAATTTCGGCACGCCGTTGAGCGTCGACTTCGCTCTGGCTTTTCTGAAGGGGCGTTCCGAAGAATAGCCGATAGAGCCAGCTGTGTTCGATTTCAGCCTGATCCGGTTTATTGGACGCCCCGATGGCATCAGGCAACTGATGCAACGCCGCAAGGTGATCCAGCGCCTTGCCAACGACCTGCTCTGAATTCAGAACCGCGATCTGGCTTTCGATCTGCGGCGTATCCATCGCAACCAGCGTTCCGGTATTCGACAGCGTCAGGTTTGCCTGCTGCTGTCCCGGCTCGATGAGCAGCTGCGCGGAGGCTGTGTATTTTGGCGAGGCAGTGAACGCGTAGATTACCGCGAGCAGCATCATCACAAGGACGGTGATCGCGACCGTTGGCCAATAATACCGGATAAAAACCGCGACATCATTTGCGGTCAGCGGCTCGCTCGGCTGCGGCACCGACAATGAAATTTCTGCATTTGTCTCATCACGAACGCCGTCCACCACGATTTTACGGATCCCAATAGAAGCCAGAGGAGTGAATCTAGCGTAGCTTAAACTATAATCTGTAGATATTTGATGTTTAGCTAAGCCGTTTTTATAGTCGAAAAATGAAACTAGCCTAAGATGAATTCTCCGTGGACGGCATCCTCGGCATGGAAATTACCTTTAAGAAATTATGCATAAATGGGCTTTATCGGGTGCGGGCCAAGTCGATCGAGCATATATAACGAAAAAGCAGGTCTCACGGCATGGCTCAGGTAGACGTTGTCATTACATGCTATCAATACGCGCGTTATTTGCGGGATTGCGTGTCGAGCGTTCTGGCGCAGGATTTGCGCGACATTCGTGTTTTGATCATCGACAACGCCTCGACTGATGGTAGCGCTGACATCGCGCGCGCATTGGGTAAGGAAGATAGCCGAGTCAGTGTCGTTGCGCGCGAGAAGAATCTTGGACGGCATGCTAGTCTGAATGAAGGAATAGACTGGGCAGAGTCGAAGTATTTCATGCTTCTTGACGCTGATGATCTCCTTGCACCGGGAGCGCTTCGTCGCGCCGCAGTGGTGATGGATCAAAATCCCGATGTAAGTTTCGCTTATGGCACCGAGCACAATATGTCGTTTGGTCCCGACGTCATACCCTCTATTCCAGATCAATCGTCTCTCGCGGTCTGGGAAATTCTGGCTGGGAAGAAGTACATTTCCGACTTGTGCGATGGTGTCCTTCGCTACATCGCCCCGACCACAGTCATTAGACGAACATCTAGTCAGAAGGCTGTGGGGCATCATCGAACCGACCTGGGTTACACTGACGATCTTGAAATGTTTTTGCGCTTGGCAACCGTAGGCGGCGTTGCGCGCACAAACGCCATACAAGGAATTCGCCGAACTCATCCGCAGCAACTCTCGACCGATCTCGCAGGGGCAATGATCCACAAGTACGAAGAAGACGAAGCCGCCTTCGACAGCTTCTTCGTCCACGAAGGGGCGACGCTTGACAATGTTCACGATCTCAGGCGTAGAGCCAAGCATACCCTATCCAATCGAGCTTATTGGTCTGGTATTTCACACGCCCGACGAGGACGTCTCAAAGAAAGCTGGGAATTGCTACACTTCGCTGTAGCGCGCCGGCCGATATCGGCGGTTGTCCCGCCCGTCTACGAACTATTTCAGACGGATCGCCTTTTCAAGAAATCCAAGACCTAAGCGAACCGTCGAAATTCATGCTCTGGTTTAGATTTTGCCTGGTGCTGCTGGCAAAGCCTCAATCACCTTCTCGTCGCCGGCAAGAAATTTAGCTTCTAGAATTGCCTCCTGGCGCTTGAGTTCGGCCTTAATGAACTCGACCCTGCGGCGCATCCCCGGAAGATAGTTCTCTTTGTGAGCTTCGAGTTTTTTAAACTGATTGATCAGTAAATCGACATCGAGCGACTCGACGTCCTGGAAATATTCTCCCAATCCCGCGCCCTCAAGGAGATGCAGATGCTTGCCGGAGTATCCCGTTGCGATAACGGGCACCCCGACCTTGATCGCGCATACGACATTGTGAAAGCGGGTTACAACCGCTATGTCCGTGGTCATTGTCTGGCGCATCAGAGAATCGAGAGAAACAGCGTATTCCGCAATAATCCGCTCGTTCTGAACGAACTGCGGCCGCTGACGTTCGATGGCCTTTATAGTGTCATCTATCGCAATCTGGTCACTGGCTTGACCGGTCAAAAGTCGAACGTTGTAACCATTATCGAGCAGCCAGATCGCAAAGGTCGAAACTTTTTCAATATAGGTCTCGTATATTTTCTCATCGATACAATACCAGCCGCGATAATCCATGAGACCGATTCCTATAACCGGCACGCGATTGCCGACTTCGGCCTTTGGCGGTGTGGGATCCGGAAGGCCAAATGCTATGTCGCCAAATACCAAATCGTGTTTCGCGTTCAAGCCGATCTTCGTCATAAAGTCTTTCAACTCTTGGTTCCGAAACGATCGATACGTAGCCAAGCTTGCGGCTGCGGTTAGCATCCGTCTATTGCCTGCTTTACGGATGGGACCGGCGCCGATGCTGACGAAGCCAAACTTCGTGCGGGTTATTCTCGCTGCCAAGCACCACAAAAACAGAGAAAGCGGGTCACGCCAGGGACTGTCCCCGTAGTCCTCCAGAATGCCCGTGCCGGGTACTAATATGACGTCGAATTGGCTCGCCTGGCGAAGAATCCAAATGCAAAGATCGATGGCGCGCGGCAGCCTCAATAGAAGCGGATCGAGAATTCGGTATATTCGGTTGGTCCTCCCTGGAGGGCGAATAGGAAGACCGCCGATCTGAAAATCACGGCCGGTCTTGACCGGGTTTCCGCATATACATGTAAATTCCGCGTCCGGGACCACACGGCGCAGAAAATTCAACATCGCTTGCAACGAGCCATCGTTGCCGATGTTTCCCACCCCGAACAAGCCGTAAAGACCGATCCTCATTGCCCTCTTCCACGCTACCCTATCCACAGCAGCTTTGATCGACTTTAGCACCAAAAACGCACTGTGTTTTGATACAATTCCTCTATCTTGGTTTAGTGGTGATCGGCTTGCCCATTTTTACGCCGCTGGTTACCGCCGCTGCCAAGGAAAAGAACAGTTGGAATTCGTTATTGTAAAAAATTGGATACTCAGAGAACCCCAAGATCGTAACGTAAATGGTAAATACCAGAGGCCACGCGCCGAGCGGAGATTTGTTGATCCAAAAATAACACCAGGATCGCCAGAAAAGAACGGCAAGGGATGCGACAAAAAGAGAGAGCCCAAGTGCGCCAACGTCAACCAGCCTATCCAAATATATATTGTGGAATGAAACCAATATCTGACCTGTCATAATCCAGATGGATGTCGCCGCCGTTTCGGTCGAATTCCAGAAAGCGTAATAACCAACTCCGAGCCAGGGATATTGCTCGAACGACTTATACGCCTCATTCCAGAGTTCCGTGCGGCCGGTCAGCGTCGCATCTTTTCCGAGCGCGTTCAAAATTGTTGCCGACACGTCATAATTTCCAAGAAGCAGGACTGCGACGGCGCCACAACCAAGGATGAGAGACAAGCCGGAAATGAATGCTGACCAACGGCGGCTCGACGTCAGGATCCAACACGCGGTCATGATCGCGGATACCATGGCGATCATGACCTTTCCGGTCCCGGACTCGGACGCCGCGACACCCATCAATGCGACCAGAGCCCCGGTAGCGGCCAGGGGACGTCGCCAACCGTCGGCGAACAGCAAAACGCCGGTGAAGTAAAGAAGGCAGGCGTGCATCGATAAGGTGTTTTTATGGAGATACAGTCCAGCCGCTTCACCAACAGCATTGAAAGCCCCAGGATATTTTATCGCTACGAGCCCAAGCGACAGAACCTGAATAATAAGGGCGAAGCAAAAGATGAAGATCAGCGTTTTCTTCAGACCTAAGCGCTCTGCAAGAAGAAAACCGACCAGATAGTTCATCAACAACAACCAAGCCGAATACGCACTTAGGCCAGGTTCGATAGACCAAAAGGCCGAGCAGATCGCGAATAACGGCGCCAACAGAAAAATTGCGTTCCGCCGCACAAGCGCGAGGTAAACCTCAAAATTCTGACTCGCCGCCAAAATAAGAAAGACGTAGGCGATCGACCATGACAACCCGGTTGTAGACGGGACGAATTCCAAACCGATGCGGGAGATGCTGCACAAAAACGCAAAGAAGGCGACAGGCAAAGCATATTTGGTGAGAAGGCCTTCGACGACGGCTCCGACCGATCGTTTGCGAGAAGCCCGTTTCACCGTCATTTCAACCGACGTTGCCATTTAGGAATTTAGCTCATTCTTGTTTTTTTGACGGTTCGGCAATAGCCCTTAGTCCGTTTTTAATTCTCGATACGCCTTCAGATACGTGTCCGCGGATCGAGCCAACGATAGTGTTTCAGAGATGTACTGGCGTGGTTGGTAGGAGCCTCGCTTCGACAAGAATTCTTTCAGCACACGCGGAAACTCATCGCGCTTGAACTTCTCGCCGCATCGGCTGTCGAAATAAGGAACGGCGCTGATCACTAGGTCGTCGGTCAAAAATTCTCGCTGGCGTGGATCAACAAGAACGCCTTCGTCCCATGCTAGGACGGGAATATTCGATGCTAACGCCTCTTGATATGCCAGTCCCTGGGTCTCGTGTTCGCAAAGGAAAAGCAGCGCGCGTGATTGACGCAGGCCTGACATGAAGTCGCTATGTTTGTGCTCCCCATATCGCAATATTTGGAAACTCAAGTTGGCAGCTTCCAGACGCGCAACAACATCGTCGAGCAAAGCAGGAACCACAACGTCTCGATTCCAGCGGATTTTGTCGTAAATCAGAAAATCGATGGTCTTGGGGTACCCCGAAATATCTGGATATGCTTCAGTATCAATTCCGACGGGCCATACCATCATTCTAGTCCGACACCCCCATTGGTCGGGATAATAGAGTCCGGCCGCCCAGTCCGATGGCTGTATAAGCTTTCTTATATCCAGACCTTTAATTCGCGAGACCACCTCGTCGGGATACCCATAATCACCCGGCCCGAAGATGATCGGGTTGGGGAGCCGAACATTTTCTAAAACAGATGGGTAGCCTGCAAGCCCAATCGGGTAACGCGGGTTTTGCATTGCCAAATTGAAATCGTTAACGCGGACGTCGCAACCCGCACGGTGCAGAGCGCGTTCCAAGAGCTGAAAGGCCGTGTAGAATCCCGTATTGATCTGAACACCCTTGGCGTACCTGTAAGCCGTTCGAGCCACGCTGCGGGTATTTGAATAGAGCTTTCCCCATCGACCAGGGCGGGCCTTGATTTCAAAACCGTCATAAAACAGCAGCACCAATTCGCCGTATGGTCCGTTTACCGTCGTTCCAGCCGCCTTACCGGCATCGGGTTTCTGAACTTCTAAATTCATATTCATTCGACATTTATCTCTAAGGACGCACAAGCGGCTTTAATAGAAGCGATCGGCTAGACTAGTCCGAAGGACTCCTCAGGTAAATTTAACGCAACTTGTTCAGTATAGATCACGTTCGAGAGCCTGCCGCAGGTTCAAGACTGCATGTTGCGACCCTAAGATGACTGACTCGTTCCTAATCGACCGGGCTCGCCGGGTGTAGCCGAGATATTTTCATGAACAGTGAACTGGTGGCGTGTATTGCGGAAGACCGGCAGAATTTCGAACCGGCATTGCGCATCCTTGTGGCCAGTCTGGCACGGCATTCGCCCGGAATGCGGCTTGAGCTCTTTTGCCCGAACGCCAGTGCCGCCTTTTCACAATGGCTAACGAAGTATCCGCAGGCCAACTTGACGAAGGCAAGTCCTGGCGGGATCGAGTGGCGCAAATACGACATTAAGCCCCATGCGTTGCTTGAACTGCTGAAGGGCGGGTTCGATAATGTCTTATGGATCGATTCAGATATATTGCTGGCTCGTGATTGCCGCATGCTCTTCGCTGGTCTCTCCCGTGAAACGATAGTTGTTAGCGAAGAGGCTTTATCCGGTGGCCGTTCGGATGACGACGGGATCCGCGCCCGGCTCTGGGGGATGGAAGTCGGGAGGATCCTGCCGCTTGCCGCGAATACTTCAGTCGTGCGCGCGACCGGCGCGCACATCCCGCTGCTGGAGCGATGGGCTGAGCTTCTCGCCAGCCCGACCTACCGTAATGCGCAGGATCGTCTCTGGGCAGAACGAGAAATACACACCATGGGCGACCAAGAGGTTTTGACGGCTGTTCTCGCAGGTTCTCAATTCAGCGATGTACCCGTGAAGTTCCTCAAGCGCGGACCAGACATCATCCAATTCTTTGGAATTAATGGTTACACTGTCTCCGAGCGGCTAAGACATCTGGTTCAGGGAATGCCGCCATTCGTGCATTCGCAGGGTTTCCGGCCTTGGCTTTCATCGACTACCGAGAACGGCTTTCCAGCACGCATTCGCATGCTCAATAACGAGCTCTCTCCCTACACCGCACTTGCTCGATCTTATTCTGGCGTTCTCGAAGATACGACATGGCTTCATCCGAAGTCGACTGCCGCGGCGGTTCTTACGATATTCGGAGGTTGGCATGCGCCGTTAGTTGGGTTGCCCATAGCATTGGTAGCCGATGCCGCTAGAACCCTCAAATGCTTGCGGTCCAGCCGAATGAACGAGGTCAAAATTGCGGCGAGTTGATCCAGCCATCCATAAGGACAATTGGGGGACGGACTATGGACATTGAAGCACATCGACTGAATGCCGCCCAATTGTCGGGGGGCATTTCAAACTCCAGTATTTACGCTGCAGCTCTGAGCGCGGCAAAAGCGCAGGGCGGCGAAATTCGCAACATTCTGGATTACGGCTCCGGCGCGGGGCGCTTCATTCCCATCCTCGCCTCAACATTTCCTAGGGCCACCATTGCGGGCGCCGATATCATGGAGCGACCTGATGGACTTTCGGCGGCGGCGAATTGGATTAGAGGCGATCTAAATTATACTCTCCCAGCAGCAGCGAACAGTTTCGACCTTGTCTTTGCCGTCGAAGTGATCGAACACCTAGAGAACCCCAGACAGATGCTCCGGGACATCAATCGCATGCTCACTCCCGGCGGCGTTGCTGTCTTGACAACGCCCAATCCCGGAAGCCTTCGTTCGCTCCTGACCTTTGTCGCGCGCGGTCACCATGCCAATTTCGACGATTCGAATTATCCCGCGCATATTACCGTCATGACTGCGGTCGATTTCAAACGCGCCGGCAATGAAACGGGCTTTGAGCCACCGCAGTTCTTCTACACCAATGTCGGCTGCGTGCCGAAGCTACTGAAGCTGAAATGGCAAGACGTTCCGGGAGTCGGTGGTCTGTTCCGAGGCAAGTTCTTTAGCGACAATTACGGCGCCGTATTGCGCAAGCCGGTCATCTGTTGAAATTTGGCCGATTGAAGATGGGATCGATGGGTGCACCGAATGTCAGCGTTATCATTACGAACTTCAACTATGCAGGGTTTCTGAAGCGCAGTATCGGTAGCGCGTTGCGACAGAACTATGGCGGACACATCGAGATCGTCGTTGTCGACGACAAATCGACGGACAATTCGCGCGAGGTGATCGCAAGCTTCGGCGACCAGATCATTGGCGTTTTAAAGGACGTCAATGGAGGCCATGGCGGTGCGTTCAATAGCGGATTTGCCGCGAGCAAGGGCGATCTCGTGCTCTTTCTCGATGCCGACGACTATATCTACCCGGATGCAATTTCGACCATCGTGGCTGCGATGCGCCCCGAGGCGGCGCAGTATCAATATCGATTGGATCTCGTAGATGGCCAAGGGACAAAGCTCGAAACCTATCCGCCTCCCGAAACCAGAATGCAAGACGGTGATGTCCGTCGCGAGCTTGGTGCTCGCGGAAGGTTCGCGACGACGGTGACGAGCGGCCTAGCTTTTCCGCGTTGGTGCCTAGAGCAAATACTACCGATGCCCCCGGAGGATTTTCGGCAAGGGGGAGACGGTTTTCTGGTCACGGTTGCGCCGCTCTATGGCGATGTCATCACAGTACCTGGCGTGCTAGGCGCCTATTGCCAGCACGGCGGCAATCATTCGCAGTTTGAACTCGCCGTCGCCAAGCGTGCCCGCTGGCGGCTGTTCCATGACGAGATGCGTTTCAAAGCCTTGAGACTGCATGCCTCGAAGCTCGATATTCCCATCGCCGAGTCGCCGGGCCTCGCGGACGTCGCGCACTTGACCGAGCGTCTCGCGTCGCTCCAGCTAGAACCCAAGCTTCATCCCTATAAGGACGATACGGCGGCAAAACTGTCGCGATTCGGCCTTGTCGCCCTGCGAGAGGCGCCGCTTTCTCCGAAACGGCGGCAGATTATGCTCGTCTGGTGGTGGGTCGTTACACACGTGCCTCGTTCGGTAGCGGGTTCGATCATTACCTGGACGCTTGCGGCGGCATCACGGCCCGCGATCATAAAACGGACGGCGCAACTCTTGCGACGGCTGGGATAGCTGCGGGTCGCGCCAGTGGTTCGCTAAGATGTGTGATGGCCAAGTTCGGCGGCAACGCGCGGAATCGAAGCAGGGCTAACTCTTCCGCTCGGCCGGCACCCTCGTGATGATGGCTCTCTGCACCGCTGTAGCGGCTCGCTCAATTTCCGAATGAATCGGATGATTGGTCAACCTGACCGCCAGCAGCCAGCAGAGACCGCCAGCAATTCCTGCAATAATGAATTCCGGAACGCCGATCTGATCGGTTCCGCCCGACAATACCGCGATGGTAGCGGGCGCTATCGCGACAAAAATCGCAACAATGGCGCTTCGCTTCATGCTCGAAAACAATTCCGACCATTTGAAGCCGATGCGGCGGCGAACCATGAACATCGATAAAGCGACGCTATAGAGAAGCTGCGGAAAGAAACTCCATGCGACGGCGTGGACTCCATACAGCGAAGCGACTACCTGAATTGTGACTGTCACGGGGACGACGAGGAGCGCAAGAATGACGGTATCGCGAATGGCACCGACGGCAATCAATGTCGGATTGGGAAGGCTCATCGCAAAACTCAAAAGGTAGGCTCCTGCGATGATACGAACGAGCGGAACCGCGGACGTCCATTGGCTTCCCAGCAATATGTAAACCAGGGGATGAGCGAGGATGATGATACCGAAAAGACAGGGCCAGAGGATAACCGTCAGATATTCAATGCCGATCAAGAAGCTTTCCTTGATCTCATGACCGTCGCGGACTTTCTTGGCCAATGCTGGCAGCAGCACTGGCGTGACGCCCGCCAGGATCGTTCGTTCCGGCAGTCTGCTGACCGTGATCGCACGGTGGTAAAGGCCGAGGCCCTGCGTTCCGAGCGTCTTGCCGAGGACTAGCACCGGCGCAGCCTCGGACAAGCTCATCAGAATATTCTTGGCGGTGTCGAAGATGCCGTAGTTGGTGATACGTCGCCAATCCGTCAGGCTGAAGCGATAGACCGGAAAGCTCGGCCCCCAGAGAATGCAGAGGGTCAGGTAGACGAGGCTGCTCGTCAATTGCGCCCACGCGAAGCTCATATAGCTGAATCCGAGCGAAGCCAGTGTTATCGTCATCGCGCTGTTCAAGATCGTGGTCACCGAACTCATCAGCGCGAGGCGACCGAACTTGAGGTCCCTCTTCATCAGCGCGATGACCGGCGATCCAAATACGCTTAAAAAAACGCATACGGACGTTACACGCAGGTAGTTTACCATGCCGGGCGAGTTGTAGAAGTCCGCGATAGCTCCCGCTGCCAAAAACAGAAGAATGGCGATTGGAAATGCGATGAACAGCATTATGGTGAAAACGGCTTGAGCCCGTTGCGGCGTCACATCGTCGACCTGGACGAGATAAGTGCCGCCGCCGAATTCCCGGAAAATATCGACCAGCGCGAACGCTGTGAAGCCTATAATCGCCACGCCGAAGTCGGCAGGCGTCAACAGACGTGCGGTGACAAGCGTAGTCAAGAAGTTGACCAGCAGAACGCCGTAGCGCTCGGTCGAAGACAGGAAAAATCCTCGGCGAATGTCGCTCATCGTCCCTGCTCTCTCACCGCGCACGCGTCCATCGTTTCCTGTTTCTCACACGCGAGGAGGCGCATATGCCCGTCTAATGCCTGTCAAGTCGAGAAACGTATTGCGAATTACCCTGACGAACCGAAGGCCGAGCTCTGTTGCCCGAAAGCCGACAACGCGATGCAGCCGGCCAAGGAGCCCGTTGTGAGGAATCCGAAATTCGGGATCGAGCCGCTTCACTCTGTCCATAATCTTACAGGCCTCGGCGAGATGGGTGGCGGCGACGCGATGCGCTACCGGCCACAGCGCGTTGGCGAGCGCCTTCTTGCGGCGCGCCGTCAGTTCGCCTGACTGCTGCAGCAGCGTTTCGGCCTTAGTCAGCATTTGAATGTCTTGCCAGTTGGTCACGTCGCTAATCAGTCCGCGCTGAAATTGAATGCGGTCGCGCTCATGATGGCGGTGAATGAGACAGGGAATATCGACATTCGCGACCACCGGCCCTTTGAGGGCAACTTCGATCACGAACATTCGGTCGTCGCGGAAGGCGAATTCGGGACGATGTGCGATGCCGTCGAGAAAAGCTTTGCGGAACAAGTAAGCTGAATAATGCGAGCTGTCGCATTCACCGATCTGTTGCGAAACGAAATCACTGCACTTTGTCCATGGAACCGTGTGATCGGCATTTTCTCTTACGTAGCGCGCAATGTAGCCTGCCGCGACAACATCGGCTGAAGTACGGCGTGCCTCGGCCACTTGTGCTGCGTTAGCCCCTGGAGCCAAAATATCGTCAGAGTCCAGGAAGCGCACGAACTCGCCGCTCGCGATCGCGAATCCGTGATTGACCGCGTATGCCTTGCCCCAGTTCGATTGTCGCAAGGCGATGACGTTCAACTGCTTTTGCAGCCACTCCCAGGTTCCGTCTGTGCTGCCATCGTCAACAACGATGATTTCGATCGCAAGGCCATCGTCCGTATTCCGGCATGATTCAATGGCTTCAGGCAATGCCCAAAGACGATTGAAAGTCGGAATGATGATCGAGACATCTGCCATTGACTCGTGTGCTCCAATGCCGTCCGAACATCGCAAACTTTTCCGGACCCATCGCACTTGGCGAGTAGGCTCGCCATACTAGCCCGTGATGGCTAAAACGCGCGTTAAGTTTCGCAGGCTGCCGTTTCAAAAAGGATGCGTCAAACAACGTCGTACTAAATGCCAATATCCATGTGGCAGCGACGCAATTCCGAACGGGCGTCGACCTCAGGCTTGTGGTCGCGATATATGTGCGAAGGCGTGACTCGGGTATTTGACCGCGTGCCCCAAGTCTTAACGATCCCTTAAATGTAAGCGCTCGGCCGAGCGGCCTGCGGGCACCGCAAAAAACAATTGTGCGGAGCCCGGCGGGCTCCGCACAATATCTTGCGCGATTTATTCATGCCGCTAGGGCTGTAAGACGCTGTCCGCCCGGATCCGCTCGATCGACGCGTGATCGGGCGCGGGAAGCTGCGGCACAACCGGAGTCGGATTGGACGCGCGCGTTGCCGAGGCGTCTGGAGCGGAAGGCGGCATCTGCGAGCGTAGCATCGCATCCAGGGCCTGGCCGTCGGAGCCCGTTGAAGCTGGCATGGTCATTTCGACTTTGATCGTGTCGCCGGGGGCGAGAAGCGTGTTCTCGTCGGCATCGATGTCGATCACGCCGCCATGGATCTGGCGTGCGATCGTGTAATGGATCTTCAGATCCGACGCTGAGCCGTCCTTACCAGATGCCCCCCCAGCAGCTGAAACGAGACGAAGCGGCGACGCAATGGCCTGAGACTTGGTCTCGGCGAGCAAGCGCTCGTTGACGGTCATTTCCTGACCGATCTGCTCAAGGCGTGCTTCGGTGGTCTGAAGCTCGACTGTCGCATCGTTGTCGCGCTTGTTCTGATATTCTATGCGCGAAATTTTGGTGCGGCTGACCTCTTGCTGTGCCCGCGTGCGATCGCTTTCGACGCGCAGCTTTTCGCCGTCGAGCTCCGCCAAATTGCGCTGCAGACCAAGAACGCGCGGCTGCGTTGCGAGACCCTTATCGCTCAGCTGCTTTATGCCATCGTATTCAGAGCGGAGAATATCCATCTGTCTCTGCTGAACGACGACGCGCTTATCTAAGGTTTTGACTTCCTGCTCAAGCGAGTCCTGCAGCTGGTCGAGAGCGAGGAGCTGAGTTTCGTTGGCACGGCGACGCAAATCGAAAACGCTCTGTTCCTTCGCCATCACCGACGAGGTGAATTCAATCGCCCACGGCGCGCTGACGTTCTGCAACTCGACCGGGAACGCGATACGATCGGCGCCGCTCAACTCGGCTTCGAGGCGCGCTTTGCGTGCGAGAAGCCGCTGGCGTTCCTGCTCGAGCCCCTGATAGGTGCCGACGGTCGACACGAACTCTCTTTCAAGACGAAGGCCGGCAAGCGCCGAATTGCGGAACAGACCGCCGCCGAGGCTGATGCCCTGCAGGACGTTCATGCCGGCGGTAAAGGGAAATTCACCGGCCTTTTCGACAGCGCCCGTTACGTAGATCGGACGGAAGTCCGTCACTTCGACAGTGGTGTCGGGCTGGGTCGCGAGGTTCAGCCGGTTCATCAACTGACGCGAGATGATCGTGCCGAGTTCTTCGGTCGTGTAGCCTTCGGCAGGGACGGAGCCGACGAGCGGCATCGAGATCTTGCCGGCCGGATCGACCGTGTAAACTTGGTTGAGAGCGTTCCAGCTATAGACCTCGTCGCGCGACGGGCGCCACTCGAAGACCTGAACGCGAACGCGATCGCGCACGCCGAGCCGATAGTCGTTGGTGGTGTCGGCGATGTTCGCCTTGCCGTTGATCACCGGCTTCACCGGGCGCGTATCTGCGAGAACCCGGGTAACGGGAAAGACAGCAGCAATCGCGAGCATCGCCGCAATGCTCAGTTGCAGACTCGACAAAGCGCGAGGCGTGTCCCGAGACACGTTCAGTCTCTCCCGGAGGCGCGCGACCAAACCGCGCTCCTGGCGTTCGCCGCTATGAAATGCATACAGCGGCCGATAACCGAACTGACGTTTCATGACTCTAAACCTTCTCCGCATCCGATCCCAGAATCTCGCTTCGTTCCAGTTCAGCACGTTGACCGTTCGAAATTAGAACGCGACCGGCACCGATGAACCAACATTCGAGGGTATTCCGAATTTCAATCCTGAGAGACCTCTCCGGGCTTCCAAGTGTACCATGGCGCTGGAAAATCCCTACCAATCCAAAGGTTGGGTCGCCGAGGAAGTAGTTGACCAGCGCTTAATCTACGAAAGGGGTAGCGCCGGTATTAGAAGAGCGTAGTGTCTCTTTCGCTTCAGTGCAGCAATTCGCATGCCAGTGCTAAGCTTCTCCGCTCCGTAGTCTTAACGATCTTTCGCTCTTTGTTTCGAAAGCGCGGCGCAGAAAGCCTGCCGCCCAGCTCAGGTGCATGATGACTGCCGCCAGGCCCGCAAGCGCGAGTTCCGGCTGGCGGAAACGGAATGCCAGAAACACGCCCCAAGTCAGGCAAAGCGCCAGATATCCTGCTGGCGGCAGGAGCGCGATCGCTCCGACGAACGGCCACGCGACGGTGGCCAAGACGAACGTCAGGAGGATGACGACCGGGAGAACCTGACGCAATTTGGGGCGCATCCCGTGCTTGACGAGTGTATTCGCGCGTCCCCACCCGTGACGGTAGTATTGTTTCGCCAATGATGAGAACGAGGAGCGCGGGAAGTAATCGATGATCGAGCGGCTATCGAGATAGATACGGCCACCCGACTGCGCCAGACGGGCATCGAACTCGGCGTCCTCGTTGAAGGGTGCGCTTTCGTCGTAGCCGCCAAGCGAGCGAAAAGTCGCCCGGTCGAACGCGGCGTGATGGCCATGGTCGACGTAGCCGGACTGGGACGCTCCGCGATGTCGCGAGCCGCCATTGCCCAACTTGCTATTCTGGGCGGCAGCGATCGCCTTCTGCACCGGCGTTTTACCGACCGCGCGCATCGAGACCACGACCGACGAACTGGCGGCCGAACCTAGAGCATCGACGCAATTCTCCACGAAACCTGGAGGATAGACGGCGTGACAATCAGCCCGCAGCAATATTGCGGTTCTGGGATCGCAGATTTCGGCGCCGATATTCATCGCGGCAGACTGCGTGCGCCGGGGATTATGAATGAATTTCACGCGCGAATTGGATGCTACGATGCCTTCAACGATGCGGCGGGTACAGTCCGTGCTGCCGCCGTCAAGCACCAAGAGTTCGAAATCCACCGTATCGTCGGCGGGCAGCAGCGATCGTATCGCCTCGGCGATATAATGCTCCTCGTTGAGGGCCGGCATGACGATGGTCGTGAATTGCGAAGGAGACGCCTGCAACGACGATTACCTCAACTGCTGAACGCCAACGCGATGCCCGGCGCGCCAGGCTACCGCATCCCGCCCATCCTGCCCCGGATATGCGTCCGGGAGAATGAAAGCTTTCGCCGCAACCGTTTTCGCCGCCCTACTACAATCGACGGATCCGTCCGGTACCAAAACCGATCAAGTTTAAATGCGAGCTAAGATTTCGCCGCGACACTACAGCCAGCGATCGACATCGGACAGCATGGTTAATTCTCTGGTCTTGCAGCGTCCAGGCCATCAGGCCGGTAACGATGCAACTGCGGTGCCCTCGGCTAGATCTTTGGATTGTGGAGCATGCGTGTGTCGCGGGCTGCGTCAGCGGTGAAGGCCTATCACCGAGCCATTGCGTCAATTGCAAATCTCGGACGCTATTCACGAGAGAGGCGTATTTGTCTTAAGCGCCGCGACCAGGAGTGGCGATGAAAAGCAAATCTTTCAGCGCTCCCCTTGCCTGGAACCGATTATCCGGCACTGTTATATATTTCTGATCGCTTAGATTTCGCAGCCATTGTCCAAATTCACCGATGCGTGACCCAGCGCGGTATAGAGTGTTGCGCGCTTGTTGGTGGGCGACCACGGCATCCCAATACGCTTCGGCGCGCGAGCGATCGAAAAGTGTTTGAGCAGACAAGGGAGACGAAGCAAGTAGGTCGACCAACGCGCGCTGCTCTTTTGCCGAGCGCAGATAGATGTCCGATTCTACGATTACTTTTTGACGGGTCTTGTAATGCGAATTGCGACGGGGGGCCCCAAATAAATTGCCGCCGTGCTGGCGATAATTTACGAGCGGCGCCGCGATTTCAGCGGTGACGCCTGTCAAGTTGGCAAGGAAGAAGATCCAACGATCATGCGCGAGTTTTATGTCCCTGACCATATAATCAATCCCGCGTGCATCCGGAGATACAAGTTCAAGCAGGATGCGATCGAATACCATGGAGAAACCAAAGAACAGGCCCCACGGACCGTATGATAGCGGCGGACGCATTGCATTGCCTTCGATTCCTTGATGGAAACCGCCGATCACGGTGCCGTCAGCACTGACTAGATCGGCTCCGTGAACCGCGAGCCTTACTCCCGGTCGGGTCAAAGCTTCTTGACACCGCTCTATCTTATCAGGCCGCCAAACATCATCTTGATCGCAAAAAGCGATCCACTCGCCCGATGCAAAGGACGCCGCTTGTAGAAAATTCTCGCCAAAGCCCAGGTTGACCGGATTTTGACGAACTTTTATCGGGATCTGGCTTCGAGCAGAGAAGTCGTCGACTATGGATAATGTGTCATCGACAGATCCGTCATCCGAAACGATGATCTCGCAAGGAAGGATGGTTTGCTCAAACAGACTATTCAGTTGTTCTCTTATATAGAGATCGCCGTTATAGGTTCCGAGCACGACTGATGTCCGTGGACGCTTATGCTCCATGCTTTCCCCATAAAATAACGAGAATGGTGCGCGCCAATTGTGATGCGCATTGGAGCGTTTTTTTTGCGCGCAAGCTAGCTTATCGCGACGATCAAGACAGAAATTTCAATCGAGTAATTGCGCCGTGTACACCGCAATTGCCAGCGACGACGTCAGGCCGGGGCTTTCGATGCCGTAGAGCGCGACGAAGCCCGGGATACCGTGCTTGTCCTCGCCGTGAATTTCGAAGTCGGCGGCGGGAGCGCCCTCGGCATAGATCTTAGGGCGAATGCCCGTGTAGGCCGGCATCAGGGCATCTTCGGGAAGCGTCGGCCAATAGCGCTTGATTTCTCGGGCGAAGGCTTTGCGGCGCCCGTCGGGATCGACGAAGGCGTAGTCGAGGTTGTCCTGCCAGTAGATGTCGGGGCCGAAACGGGCGGCGCCGGACATATCGAGCGTCAAGTGCACGCCCAGCGCATCCGGCGACGGCATCGGATAGATCAGATGCTTGAACGGCGCTTTCGCCGCGAGCGAGAAATAATGTCCCTTGGCCGGAAAGAGCCCCGGCACGACGTAATCCGGGTTCGGGGTCGCGATCATACGGCCGATGCCCGAGGCGCCGAGGCCCGCGGCGTTGACGAGCCGCGCCGACGTCAGTTCCGAAACGTCGCCGCCGGAGCGAATAATGAGACGAAATTCGTTTCCGACCTCGACCGATATGCCGGTCACTTCGGAATTGAATGCGATCTGGCCGCCGGCGTTGAGCACGCGGGCTTCGAGCGCCGCCATGAATGCATGACCATCGATGATACCGGTCGACGGCGATAATGTTGCAGCGACACAGTGGACGTCGGGTTCGAGCTTGCGAACCTCATTCGACGTCAACCGCCTGAGATCGGGGACGCCGTTCTTGACAGCTTTGGCTTCGATCGCGGCGAGCTGAGCGACTTCGGTTTCCGTCGTCGCGACGAGGAGCTTGCCGCAGCGGTTGACCGGCACGTTATGCTTTACGGCGAAAGCATAGAGGCGTTCGCGGCCTTCCACGCACAGTTTGGCGCGCAAAGAACCTTCCGGATAGTAGATGCCGGCATGAATGACTTCGGAATTGCGCGAGGACGTCTCGGTTCCGAATGTGCGGTGGCGTTCGACGACGAGAACTTCTTGCCCGCGCTCGGCGAGTTCGGCGGCAATCGCCAATCCGACGACGCCGGCGCCGATGACCACCGTTTCGATATCGACTGACATATTTCCAACGGCTGTGCGTGCCGCCCTCCCCGGGCAACCTCAGGTGGTTCGCGCGAGATTGCAAACGGCTTTCGCAGCTATCGTGAAAGAGCGGCGCAATCCGTTGCGCAGGCTGATCGCGGCGGACCCGGAGAGCTCATCATTTCCGGCTGGCATCCGGATGGGAATTTTTCTCGTCAGAACATGGCGTCGCGTGGATGTTTTGTCCCCAGAAAACGCCGCGCGCCTTGACTCCCGAGGTAGGCAAATGGAACGATGTATTTATAGCCTTGGCCATCCCCCGAAGGCTCTAGGCGGTGGGGAGTTCATCCGATTTGCGCACCGGGCGGGGGGGAAGCCGTCACGCAGGCATTCCGGCAACGGGTTCATCAGCGAGCAGAGTATGAATTTGCATTTGACGAAGTCAAAATTTTCGCTTTGGCCACGACAAAAAGGGGGCAATACGTCGGGGAACGCGCCAAAGATCGACAATCGCCGGAAGCACGTTGAACGGAACGGTCAGCAACGGGGTTACGCCGTCTGCACGCTGCCGCGCTCCGGCAGCAACTTTTTTTGCGATATCCTGACAACCACGGGCGTGCTGGGCAATCCGCGCGAGTTCTTCAATACCGAGGCGCGCCGCATGTATGACGATCCGACCTATCCGGAGGATCGTTTCGCGCAGATCGAGCGGATCCTGACGATGGGCGCGACGGATAACGGCGTCTACGCGATGAAGATATTTCCCGGGCTTCACGATCTGATTGCCCCGACGCTGCGGTGGACCGTCGAGCTGCCCAATCTCTCCTTCGTTCGCTTTCGGCGCGAGGACGTATTGGGGCAGGCGATCTCGTGGGTGCGGTCCGGCCAAACGCGGCAATTTCGCTCGAGCGAGCCAGTCGTCGGAGAGACGCATTACGATGGCCCGGCGATCGCAGGGTACGTCCGCAAAATCTGTCAGCGCAATGCACGTTGGGAGATGTATTTCACCCGAACGGGAATTCAGCCGCTCGATGTTTCCTACGAAGGCTTCATGGCCGACCCGACGGGAACGGTGCAGAAAATTGCGTCGCTGATGAACGTCGAATTCAACGACACGATCGATTTGTCAAAATCCCGGTTCAAGAAGCAGAGAACCGACGAAAACGCCGTCTGGCGCGAGCGGTTCATTTCCGAATACGGCGACCGGGACGACATCGATCCCTTCTGGGAGCCCGCCGATCAAGCGAGAGGGTGATTTGCGAAGGTACGCCACAGGCTACCGGCGTTGACGACGAATATGGCTTGGGCACGGACTGGATGGTCCGGATCCCGCCTTCGAAGTTCTGCTTCCCGTGCTACTACTTTTGACCGAGTAGCTTTTAGCCAATCACGGCAAATTAGGGGGCTTGAACAAAAAACTCCTTTTTAGAATATGTCAGCATGCGGACTCTCTATTGCATCCAAAGCCATTTCAAAGAGAGGCCATGAGAGACTTTTCCGGTGAGAATTTCTCTCGCCAGCTTTCTTTTGCTCTGGCGATGGCGCTATTGGGATCGGCCACGATATTAGCCGTGGTAAGACCGCTAATCGAAGCGGACGCGTGGGAATATCACCTTCCCTTCAGCGCGCGCCTGTGGGACCTTGGCGGTGGAAAAGCGAGCTTCCATCTCAACGCCAAAACCGAGGCAAGATGGGACGGTTTTCCCCTTGCATGGGAATGGGTTCAAGGACTGTTCTGGGCCGCGACCAGTTCATTGCGAGCTACGATTGTTCCTCAGCTAGTTCTATGCTTCGCCTATTTCGCGTACGTAAGACACGTTCTGAATTTTCCGATATTTTGGAATATTCTCGGCTTTTTCGCGTGTCCGATGTTATTCATACATTTTGAATCGACGTATTTCGATTTACCCGCCGGGTTATGCCTTGCCATCGGTTTTTTTGCGTTATTTGCAGTATTACGAGATCTACGGCTTGGAATCTTTAGCCGGATGCACGCGTCGGTGGCGCTCGCAAGTCTTGGATTGGCAGGAAATATCAAATTTCAATCGCTGCTGAGTTGTTATCTCATTATTGGAATTGCAGCGCTGTTTTATTTATTCAATAACGGCCTTAATCGTGGATATCGAGGATACTTTTTGGGATTGCTAGCGGCTTGTACCGTTCTAGCGAGCACTTCAGTAGCATCTAATTTCGTCCGGCATCAAAATCCCTTTTATCCAGCGCAGATCCAACTTGGAAATGCCGTCGTGTTTTCCGGCCCCGAAAACGTCAAGGCGGAATCTCCCTCACCAACATATCAAATATTCCACAAGGTCGTAACGTTGCCCGGACCGATAAATTTCTTCCTGTCGATAACGGAGTTCGATTGGGCTCTCCGTGGAGTCGTTCCATCGTACACGATAGATAGTTGGGGCGGCGACATCCCACAGCGCGGCGGCCCTGGACGCACAGGCGGTTGGGGGTCACTTTTTGCAACGTTGAATTTTTTTATCATCGTCCTTCAAATTTTTATGACTTCGAAAAAAGAGGACGAACGTCAACACCAATTGGCATTGGCGTGTCTACTACTAATCGTCGGAACCTCATTCTTTCCGATTGCCCACGAGCTGCGATATTGGCTTTGCATCCCGCTCATTATGGTGCCGGTGAATCTCAAATTCCTCTACGAACGATTGAACGGGCCAATAACGCTCTCGGCCCTCGGCGCGATGACTGCCTACGGCGTAATGCAAGTACTTTCGTCTCCATTTTCGCACGTTGTCCTCGGTACAGGAAACTTCTCGCAAGAAGCGCCGGCACCACTTATCGCGGCGCTACAAAAGACCGGGCGCTATTGCGCTCCGTACGGCGATTACATTTTTCGTTTTAGCGAAGCAGTGACGGGCCGTCCGGGCCTATTGTCAAACGATCCTAAAGACTGCGAGCAATTACCCCAAGGAAATCGGATGAAGTTCACACAATAACGCATTTGTCTCGAAGGCTGTTTTTATGTCGATAGATAATGCCGCGCATGGAATTGAGGTAGAATTAGAGAGTGATCCCGGCCAGCGAATTGTCGAGCTGACGATTTTAATGCCGTGCCTCAATGAACGCGAGACGATCGTAGGATGCATTGAGGAGGCGATAGGTTTCCTCAAGAAATCCTCAATCGAAGGAGAGATTTTAATCGCTGATAACGGAAGCGTCGATGGTTCAATTGATGCGGCTATCGCCGCTGGCGCACGCGTCGTCTCAGTCCCTGATAAGGGATACGGGGCTGCCCTCATGGGAGGAATTGGTGCCTCGCGCGGAAAGTTTATCATTATGGGCGATGCAGACGGGAGTTATGATTTTGGGAACCTCGAACCGTTCGTCGAAAAACTTCGGCAGGGCTACATCCTTGTGATGGGCAACCGCTTTCGCGGCGGTATCGAGCCGGGTGCTATGCCCTTCCTTCATCGTTATCTCGGAAATCCTGTGTTGAGTTTTCTCGGCGGAATGTTCTTTCAAATTCCGATCAAGGACTTTCATTGCGGTTTGCGGGGCTTTTCGAAGAGCGCTATCCAAAGTTTGGGACTACGAACCACTGGGATGGAATTCGCATCGGAGATGGTCGTAAAGTCGGCGCTTGAAAATTTCAGTATCGCAGAAGTTCCAACCACACTCCGCCCGGACGGCCGAAGCCGGGCCCCACATCTCAGAACTTGGAGGGACGGCTGGCGTCATCTCAAGTTTCTGCTGACGTATAGTCCAAAGTGGTTGTTTTTCTATCCTGGCATTCTTCTGACAATCATGGGTGCCATGCTTGGTGGCGTACTCTTCCGCGGACCTTGGCACATTGGCAGCTTCTTGACTTTAGATCTGAACGCCTTTCTCGGCGCATGTTTGATTTCCATCATCGGCACACAAATGATTATGTTCGGGGCGTTAGCGCGATATTTCGCTACTAAGTCGGGCGTTTTACCTCGTGGCCCCCGAAGCGATTTGATTGTCACCTGGTGCCAAACCGACCGTTTAGCAATCGCTGCGCTTTGCCTCGTCATTTTTGGCTGTGCCTCTCTGGGCGCGGCGGTCATGAAATGGTCTGCCGTAGATTTTGGCGTGTTAACGGATCCGCTAGTGCCAAGGCTGGTTGCGGCGGGGCTTACGTTCGCAGTTGTCGGCATCCAAACTTTATTCGCGTCGTTTCTGTTTGGCATTCTCAACATTCCGATGCGAGCGCAATAGAATGACAGGCGGCTTCCTTTCAGACAGTGACTCCACTTGCTCAAAGATGCTGCGCTTTTTGATTGTCGGTGCCGCCGCAACATGTCTTTACGTCGTTCTCTCGTCGGTTTTGGTCGCAGCACTTCCGGAGCACAAGTTAATCATCAGTATTGGAGTTTATGCGGCTGCAATACCGATCGCATTCTGGGGGCAACGAGATTTCGCGTTTCGGAGCGCCGGCCCGATGGTCACCGAATTCACCAAATATGCAGCCCTTCAACTTCTTGCGATCGGAATAAGCTCGCTACTTCTCCATCGCCTCATCACGGATAGTTTTTTTATGAATCTTTTAGTCTTCACTCTCACGGCGATCGCCGCAACCGGAGTCAACTTCCTGGTTTGCCATTCACTTATATTCCTACCGCAGGCGCACACGGAAGATCGAAATCGCGATAAGCGTTTGCGGATCTTTGCTTGGCAGAGATCGGATCGGAAATGAGAATGCGATGACATGGCTGGATAAAATACTGCAGCGCTTGCATTTTAGGATGGTAGCGCCTTTTCTGCCATCTGGAGTGATGTCGTCGACATCGGTGGCTCAACCGGTTCGCATTGCATGGCCAGACCTCGGTGAGAGACGCTTGGGGATCGATCCAACGCTTCCGGCTGGCGGGACGGATGGGAGGCATCAATTGGTACGGGATTTTTCCCGGACGACATGCAAGGCGTCGCGCCGTTAAACGATATTATGATACTCGCTGAACTTGAGCATTTTCCGAGCACTTCATATCGAAGCATCGCTGAAGGTTGTTTCCGTTTTCTTCGGCTTGGAGGCTGGCTTGTGATCACTGCGCCATCTCCGATTGTCGATGATATTCTTGCCGTCTTACTGAGATTGCGTTTGGTCGAGGGAATGTCGCTCGAAGAGCATCATGGATATGATGTTCGAGAGACCGATCAAATTTTTTTCCTCCTAGATTTGTTTTAAAATCCCATTGGACGTTTCAGTTGCGCCTCAATAATGTCTTTTGAACGGGCGCGTATTTAAGGTGCCAAGGGAAAAATTTTCGCCCGACAAACGGGCAACGGGAAAATCCGATGTGCTTTGGGCGATGTGCAACCGAGAAAATCGCAAGGCAGTTGTCATCGATCGATTGTTAAGCGACGCGTACGGTCAATCTCATGTCGCCGCCAAGTCTCGATCAGGACCTGGGCAACAGACGACATCGACGAGTACGAAATTGACTTTATTTACCCCGACCACGATCAGCTTTCCCGATCGATTTTGGGCCGAGAGCCTCCCGCGAACAAAAAAAATATGACAGAACTTGGTCTCGGCTTAGCTTAATTCCAAGAGAGGGCTTCGCGCGAAAGCGCACGCGAGCATGCTGAATGGAGTCAAAGTACCTTTGCGAGATATTATCTGAGGCGTCGTATGCCGAGTGGCTGAAACTTTTGGTATCCTCGTCGGAGGGATCAATTTACGCCATGCCGAAGTATCTCTCGGCTTTGAGCGAAGCCACCGGCGGAACTTTCAAAATACTTGGCGTTCGGTATGGAGATGAACTCGTCGGCGGAGTCGCCCTCTATGAGGAGAGGACGAGGCTAGGAAGTTTTATATATCCGCGACCTCTCATTTACTACAACGGTATCATTCTACGTCGATATGACACCCGCTATCCGTCTGAACGAACCGCCCGACAGCTCAAAATTCTTCAAGCCATCCAATCTTCGATCGCACAAATGGGCTATGCTCAGCTTATTCTCGCAAGCCCTAGCTCGTTATCGGACATGCGATCGTTTCTCGCTGCGGGTTGGAAGGTCTATCCCCGCTATTCCTATGTCGTCGACATTCGAGACCTTGATGTCGCTTGGAATCGTATAGATCAAAATCTGCGGCGGTTGGTGAAACGCTGCGAGCGCGAAAGCATGAACTTCAACGATCACGGCAGCTTTGATGCATTTCTCGATCTTCATGCGTCGATTATGACTCGCCGCAGTCATGGACTTTACTTGCCGCCGAACTGCTTTCGAGAATTCTACCGCAAACTTAACGATGCCTCGCTATGTGATCTCCATGAAGCGCGTTCGCCATCAGGTGAGGTCATTGCCAGCCAACTTGTTCTTCTCGGCGGAAATTCCGTATGCCACATTGCGGCTGCAGCAACCGCCAAAGAACACCAGAGCACTGGAGTCACGGCGTTTCTTCGGTGGCGATCTTTTCAGGTACTTTCGCGACTGGGCTATAGTGCTGTTGACCTTACTGATGCCGGTCTCAATAGCGTCGCTCACTTCAAGAGCCAGCTTGGGGGAGACCTCGAGACTACCCTTGTTTTGGAAGCCCCTCGTACCGCCGTCTCCCGCACGCTTTCAAAAGTGAAATCTTTGTTCGATCAAACAAAGACGACACTTCGCTTTTTAGTTCGGAGCCAGACGCAATGAGAACAGGTGCTGATGATCTTTGCTCGGCGCTCGTCTCACATGGCATTACACACGTCTTTGGAATTCCAGGCAGCCAAAATCTGGCGCTTTATGATTCTCTGCGCCGTAGCGGAATTCAGTCAATCCTGACAACCAACGAGTTGGCGGCAGGCTTCATGGCGCATGGATTCTACCGTGCTTCGGGCCGAATAGCTCCTCTGATAACTATTCCTGGTCCAGGTTTCACCTGGTCGCTCACGCCAATCGCAGAATCGCTACAGGATTCTGTTGCTCTCCTTCATATAGTTGGTCGTGCGCCTGGTACGGACCACCGACATTTTTTTCAAGCGATAGACCAGAAGGCTGTCGCCGCTCCGCTTGTCAAAGATACGTTTCTCATCGACGACCCTGCAAATATTTTTCCAACGGTGGCGAAGGCCATAGATCTTGCAACCACGGGCGAGCCCGGGCCGGTGATGATCGAGTGGCTGCCCTCCGCACTTGACGCCTCAACCACTTCGAACGCTCAAAAATCTGTTTCCGGTCATGATAACGAGCTATCACTTGATGTGACCGAAGCGGTCTCCGCGTTAATCGCTTCGACACGTCCGATATTGCTTGTGGGCCAGGGCGCGGCTAGCGCGGCTGATGCCCTCACCAAGCTTGCCGAAGCGCTTAGATCACCGGTTTGCAGCACGGCATCGGGACGCGGAATAATTCCCGAGGATCATCCGCTTGCCGTTTGTTTCGATGGCGAGCGCAACAACATCGATGTGCTCAACGAGCTGCTCGACAGCTGCGATCTGATCCTGGTTCTGGGCTGCAAGCTCGGCTCTGCCGGCACCATCAGTTTCCAGATGCGTCTTCCGCGCGAGCGAATCATTCGCGTCGATATGAGTGCGGAAAATATAGCCACTACCTCTCCGTCAAAGCTGTCGTACGTAGATAGTATTTCTAACTTTGTGGCAGGCGTTCTGCCGCAAATTTCCAACGCCTCATCGAAGCTAGCGAGTGCTTGGACGACTGAGGAGATATCCGAATGGGCGAAGCGAATTAGACAGCCCGCGCCCACCGCCGAACCGGTGGTACGCGGAATTTCGCCGGGTACAATCAAGCATTTTATCGGCGCGCTAAGGAAAGTGCTTCCGCGAAACGCCATCGTTTGCACCGACACTGGCTTCCATCAACAAATGATCAGGCGCCATTTTGATGTTCTCGCGCCGGCGGGCTTGCTCTTTCCAAGCGATTATCAATCGATGGGATTCGGTTTGCCGGTGGCAATCGGCGCAAAACTTGCGGTACCCGAACGACAGGTCATCGCGGTAATAGGCGACGGGTCCTTCGCCATGTCGGGCCTTGAAATTCTCACTGCTGTCCGAGAAGGGATTGCCCTTACCGTTATCGTGTTCAATGATGGGTATCTCGGACGCATCCGCTTAGAACAGCTGTCCGCGAACGGCTGGACCAACAGCGTCACTCTCCTCAATCCCAACTTCGAAGACTTTGCCGGCGCAGTCGGTGCACGCTACGCTCTCGTTGAGGGCAATGCCGAAACAGTCCTCCGAAAAGCCATCTCGAATGCCGGTGTTACAATCATAGAAGTAAGGCTCGGTGATAGTGCGCGCTTCGCATCCGTTCGTGCGCAAGCAATGATGCGCAAATCGCAAAGAGGCGCTAAAGTTCTAAAATTTTTGCGCAAACTTGCGCGATGGATCAGATAAGCCACCCCGGCATCAGCCATTAGCAATAGATCGTTTGACCTATCTGGCTATGATTTGCTCTCGTAATCGTATGGCAAAACGCTGATAATCCTATTTTATCGAATTGCTCATGAATTGCCTTCATATGGGTAGAAGAACGCTTCCGAGAACCGCTGCAAACCGCTGCGTCACGTTTCGCTCCAACTAAAAAAATCCCCCAACACACATGGATCGGCTCGATGACCACGATGCCATTAGCGCTCCTAGCTAACGCCGATTGGCTTGGAACGCTTGCAGCGGTCAGAAGCCTTGGCGCCCGCGGCGTATCTGTTGCCGTCGCCGGGCAAAGATTTTTATCAATTGCCCGTTGGTCGCGATATGCGTCCGAGTCGGTTTATTGTCCCACCCTCGGGAAGGCTGAACCCTTCCTCGAATGGCTCCTCTCCTTTGGAGCCGAACATCCCGGATCCGTGCTTTATCCAACAAGCGATGAAATCGCTTGGCTCGTGGCATGCCATGCGACAGAACTCGCGCGTTATTATAAACTCTATACGCCCTCACTCTCATCGTTACTTGCACTTCTCGACAAAGCCAGTTTGGCATCGAACGCTAAACGCGTTGGCCTAGACGTTCCTGATACGTATGCGCCGTGCGATAAATTCAAGATCGACGATATTGCGCACGATATCCAGTACCCCGTTTACATCAAACCTCGGGCTCAGATCTTTGGGGGTTTAGGCAAGGGCATTCGTGCAGACAATTGCACTGAACTGCGTGCTGCATGGGAACGGCGGTGCTCTGAAACAGCCTACGACCCAACAGTTCTGGATCAAGCGCCTAGCATCCGCTTGCCAATGTTGCAGCGTTGTTGTCCAGGCGAACGCATTTATACGGTCGACGGCTTCGTTGATGAGACAGGCGAAGTTAGTGCTATGCTCGCATGCGTGAAGGTGCTTCAGCGACCCCGCGGCAAAGGGCCTGGCATTATCTTCGAGCACGCACCCCTGGATCCCGAAATAGAGCAGGGTTTGCTAAGATTGTTCAGGGATACCGGATTTTACGGCGTTTTCGATGCGGAGTTTCTGGAAGTAGACGGGAAAAGGCTCCTGATCGATTTGAACCCGCGCTTCTATAACCATATGGCGTTTGAAAGCGATCGCGGGTTGGACTTGCCGTGGCTCGCATACCTTGCGGCGACGGGCAATCGCGAAGCGCTGAAGGGCGAAATCGTAAAATTTAGAAATTCTCCGATATCCAAAAACGCTTATGTTCATCCCCTTGCAACACGCCTATTGCTCGCGGTGCAGAGACTGGGTGGACGAATGTCTTCTGAGCAGTATGCGCGATGGAAAAGACAAATACGAAGTTATGGTGAGGGTGCCACCAACCCAGTTTGGACTTCAGATGACCCGATCCCGGCCTTTGTCGAATGCGCTTCAGAAATGCAGGGATTACGATATCCGCGATCGTATTTCAGAGACCTCTTGACCTGAAACGTTGGCGTGCCTTGCGGCTCCATCAGGCGCCCGCGTTTTAGGGTACTTCCCCGGCGAGATGTCGCCTTCGGCGCCTGCATCCCCTCAAAACCGGCCATCCTCCTGCAGACCCGGGCCGGCGAGCGCCGGGAGCATCAGCCCCCTTCCCTCCTCAAGCCTCGGTCACGGCTCTGGGATTTATGGCGGCGCACGATGCCGGCCCCCGACTAAAGGAGGCTTTTGTCATTTACTTTGAATAGCTCAAATTCATGACGATCGCAGTCGCGGCCGGACGACGAAGCAAATGGCATGATACTCTGCGAGGTTGTACTCTGGGAAAGGAGCACCAGGCATGACCGACAGCAAGCCTTCTCCGAAGGGCGACGTCACTAAGGACTGGCAAGCGACGCAGGGGCAGAAATCCGCTGCCACGCGCCTCCGGATCTTTGCTGCACTCGCGTGGGCTGTAGCCATTGGCGGCGAGATCTTGGGGATCATCTTACTTCGCCAGCACAAGTTCGATCACGGGAACATGCCGCTGCTGATCGGCCTTCTGGTCGGGATCGCGGTCTTCGCTATCGCCGGCAGCATGTTGTGGAAGGCCGCGAACCAGCACGACCCGGCCCGAGAATCCGACAAGGCGCGCTTCTTCTTCCAGAATCAGCTCGGCGCGATCGTCACGGTGATCGCGTTTCTCCCGCTGATTTTTCTGATCTTCAACGACAAGGACCTCGACCCTCAGAGCAAGAAGATCGCTGGCGGCGTCGGTGCCGTCCTCGCCCTGATCGCGACGATGATGGGGGTCAGCCTCAAGCCTCCGTCAGTCGAGCAGTACACTCAGGACATGAACGCTTGCGCTACCCAGATCAAGGCGGGACAGCCCACCACGGCCTGTTCGCCCGATGTCGCCGCCCAGGCGCAAGATATCGCCAAGGACTCTGCAGCGGTGGCGGACGCTACGAAGGACGCGGATCATCCCGCTGGTCAGGACGTCGTGTACTGGATCGCGCCGGAAAACGGCGCCAAGAAATCCGAGACGCCGCATGTTTTCCATCTGTGCGAACACGTCAGTCCGCTGAAGGATAAGACAGTCAATCACGGCACCGTGACGGAGGCTTACGCGCAAAATGCCGTCCGCATCACGAAGCAGATCGAGATGGAACAGAAGCAGTGCGGGTTTTCCGGCTCGCCGTCAGCTACGCCTTCTGCTGAACCTGCGCCTTCTGCTGTGCCTGCGCCTTCGCCTCCTGCTGCGCCTGCGTCTCCATGATGAGTGTCGCGGACAATCCGAGTTCACCGGCCAAGACATTCCGAGTCTGTCTGTGGTCGCGTCGCTCCGGACGCCGAGCGCCTGTATGTGAAGCGCACTGCAAGCAGCGGCTGCAGGCGGCCATTAAACGGCAGTCACGCGCCACGCATCATCGAGTTGGGCAAAAGCCGCCCCCGGATCGAAACCGTCGTCAATGCCTCTGAAGTGGCGAACGAGGCGGCCAATGCCATAAATGCCTGCGACAGGCAGCCCGCTGAGCGCAGAGACGCCGAAGCCGAGCGCCCGGAGAAGTCGGCCGCCCCATGAACGGGAGGCGAGCCACGGCATTGGCTCATCGACAATTTTCGCGTATTTGGCGGCCGTCAGTAGGTAGGGTGAAGTCTCCATCCGCATGTACTGCAGATAGCTTCTAAGGTCGCGAATCGAGGGCGCCATCTTCGCGCGCTTCCACGGCTTTTCGACTTGCGGATGAACGAGCGCCGCGGGCCAGACCAGATTGCGCAGCCGCTCTTCGAAAAGATATCCGGGAGGTCCGAAGTCCTGGATTATATGCTGCCCACGTCGCAAGATCTTCACCGGAACGCTTGCGAACTGCGGCGAGCAGAGGAGTGCGGTCAGCACGTCCTGGTCGCCGAGCAAGTGGAAGGGCCGATCCGCGGTCGGAAGCGACTGAGCGTTGCGATAGATGGGGTTGTCGAGCGCTTCGCACCACGCCTCGATCAGGGCGCGATGGATATTCGTAACGCGGACGACACCGGTATTCAGCGTGAAGGGCAATCGCCGTGCGGGCTCGAAACCCCAGGCTTGCGCGCGAAAACCTTCATCGCGATACTTGCCGTAAATCGCGTCTTCCGTCGTGACGAGATCATGCGCGTCCAGCGGCCCGAGCAGCTCGCGGAAATCGGAGCACACCAAAATATCGGAATCGATCCACCAGACGTCGGCATGTCCGGCATCGAGAAGCGAGCGCAACGCAAAGGCTTTAACGTTCCAACCGCGGGCATACGGAACGCCCTCGACGTGAAGCGTCACCTTCGGAAAACGCGCAAGCCAGCTTCTGAAGGATGCATCGACGGGAGGAAAGAAGAGCGCGATGGGAAGGTCGGGTGCGTGGCGGGCGAGGCTGGCGATGCAGAGCTTAATCGGGACGATTTCGCTGCGCCTGTCTTCAGCTATGCACGCGATCACGTCGAGGCGTCCTTTCGCTTTTTCGTTGGCACGGCAAAATACAAATACAAATATTCCGCAGGCAGTGCAATGACGGGGCTTGCTCACCTAATGGCGTACAAGCCAGGCAGAATTAACGACTAAATTCAAAGCGCACGAATATTGCGTTGCGATTGGGTGGCGAACTCATAAAGGATACCCAGATCATCTGGAACGTGATTCAAACTCTGCGTAGGAGATTAAATCATGGGCCGCTACGATCTTACCGACTTCGAGTGGCGTGTATTCGCGCTTTGCTGACGACTGTCCGTCGTCAGAGCTTTCGGGACAGTGGGACGTTTGATCTAAGAGAGTAAGCGGCTCATTTGGTTGAAGTGTGAACCGGCGCAATTTTGACCCGCCTCTGAAGATCATTCCGCTGCAATCGTCGAATACCGAACGCCGCTGCTCACGGAGCTACGACTTCTAACTACGATACGTCGCGAGTACAGACAGATGAAGCTCCCAATCAGGAACGCCCCCAGGCAAGCAGGAGGTTCACCAAAAACAAATTCAAAAGGGACATTGAGATTGTCCTATTGAGCAATGTATGTTCTCTTTAATAGAAATTTTCTTATAATGATTCCAGGCGCGATCGATTTGGTGCTGGCTGGGCGCATGACAATATCTTCTGGTATTGACGAAGAACAACTGCCGGCCGCGCTCGATCCGACGATTTTAATGTCGTACCTCAATGAGACCAAAACAAATGTTGGTTGCATCCTGGAGCCGTCCTCGTTTCTGAAGAGGGCTTCTATCAATTGGGAAATCGACGGCTCTCAAGCGGCTGCCCGCGAGGTCGGTGCGCGTGTCTTCACGGTAAATTCAGGCTGCGGTTGCAGCGTTCCTTTTCGGAATTCTTGGCATACCCATGCGGGGTGTGAAAGGATCAGCGGCGGCAGATCTTTGTCGGACGGCGCGCCGCGACAAAAGATATTTCGATTTTTACTAGTTAAGCCCTTCGCGACAGGAGATTACGTGTTGCTGTCCGTGGTTCTTGTCGCATTTTTCCTCGCCCATAAGTCGGCTATTGGCGTCGGAATTTATGCCGCAATAATTCGTCTCGCATTTTTCGTCCAGAGCGAATTTGCCTTCCGAAACGGTAGCTCATTCCTGCTTGAACTTGTAAAACATATCGGCTTGCAATGTCTCGCAATCGGTCTCAGCACTGATCTCCTGCGCTATCTTATCGCCGATACCATATTCGCGAATTTGCTGATCTTCACGTCCATCGCGTTGCTTGCGGCTCCGGGAACCTTCTTGATCCATTATTTCGTCATCTTCAGCCAGCGACAGGGATCGATCACATGAACTTAATGGCTGCCACACACAAACTGGCGGTCCTTGACCGGCGCGTCAGGGTGCTCGCCGACCAGTTGGCCGATATCATCCCCTCAGGCTCGTCTATATTGGACGTCGGTTGCGGAGATGGCAGCGTCGATAGATTAATCCTCGAAAAGCGCCCCGATTTGGCGATCGAGGGCATCGACATTATGATCCGTCCGAAGACGAGCATACCAGTCAAAGCTTTTGACGGACAACGCATTCCGCACGACGATAATACTTTCGATTACGGTATGTTGGTTGACGTTTTACACCATACCAATGACCCTGGTCTTATTCTTCAAGAAGTATTGCGAGTTTCGCGCTCTGGTATAATCATCAAAGACCATCTTGCAGATGACGTCCTGGCCCGACCGACGCTGCGCTTTATGGATTGGGTCGGCAACGCTCCTCATGGAGTCGTTCTCCCCTACAATTATTTGGGTAAAGCAGAGTGGCAAGAACTATTCCACAAATTGGCTGTTAAGTCGGTCGTCTGGGAAGACAAGCTGGCTATCTATCCTGCGCCCTTCACGCTGATATTCGACAGGGGTCTTCACTTTATCACCCGGCTTGAGAAGCGATGACTCTGTCGCATTTTCCCGACCTGTCGCCGTCTGTCGCTCCCTAGTGCTTTTGTACACGCGGGCGTAATCGATCAATATTGTTTTCGAAAACTGTGTTTGCGATGACGTTGCCCTTCGGAGAAGGCTTGCTGTCGGTCATGCATGGTGCTCCTTTCCCGACGTACAACCTCGCAGATTATCATGCCATCTACTTCGGCCGGCTGCGACCGCGATCGTCGTGAATTTGAGCCATTCAAAGTAAATGACCAAAGCCTCTGACCTTGCCCCTCCTGAGGTACCCGATTTGAGGTAGAGACCGTCAATCCGAGAAGGAGACGGATAATGCGTAAGGGCAGGTTTTCGGAAGATCAGATCATCGCGATCCTGCGGGAGTAGAAAGCCGGTATGGCGACCGCCGAAGTTTGTCGCCGGCACGGGATTTCGTTGGCGACGTTTTACGCCTGGAAGTCTAAGTACGGAGGTCTCGATGTGTCAGAGGCCAAGCGGCTGAGGACCCTCGATAACCGCAAGCTGAAAAAGCTGTTGGCCGAGCAGTTGCTCGACAATGCTACCCTCAAAGAGCTGCTGACACCCCCCCCCCGCGAGGATAACCGCCGTGAGCTGGGCGATCGAAGAGAAGGACTACTCGCAACACCGTGCGTGCGCCTGATCGGGCTCGCGCCGAAGGTCTATCGCTATCGGCGGGGAAGTGATGACGGTGTGCTGCGCACGCGCTTGAAAGCCTTGGCGGCTCAACGCCGCCGGTTCGGCTACCGACGTCTGCACCTGCTGCTGCGACGGGAAGGCTTCACCGTGAACCACAAAAAGCTCTTTCTCATCTACGGGAGGAAAGTCTTGTCAACCGCAAGCGCGCGCTTGGCATACGAGCTCCAGCAGCCGTGCCGCAAGGCAGGAACCAGCACTGGTCGCTGGACTTCGTCTCGGACGCGTTCGCAGACAGGCGCCGGTCCCGCGTCCTGACCGTCGTCGATGACTTCACGCGCGAGTGCGTGGCTCTGGTGGCAGACACCTCGCTGTCGGGCACCGCGTCGCCCGCGAGCTGAAAACTATGGCTGGGATGGGAGGGTTCGAACCTCCGAATGGCGGAATCAAAATCCGCTGCCTTACCACTTGGCTACATCCCACCAGTGCGCCGGAACGACGGCGGGCAACCGTCGAAGGAGCGGCACCATAGTCAGTCGATCGCGGCCCGGCAATGGCGGGCGGCAATTCGCGCCTGTGGCTTCCACAGACGGCTCCCGGGCGAAGCGCCACTCCGGCGGGGGCTTTGCATTGTTGCATGAAGAACCACGAAAATTCGCGGCCCGGAGACGCTTGCGGTATGAGAACGAGGTCGCTATAACGCGCCTCTCCCAGGCCCTCCACAGGTCGCCGGGAGAAGCCTATAATCCGGGCTGACGGTCGGGCGGAGCGTAGCGCAGCCTGGTAGCGCACTTGCTTCGGGAGCAAGGGGTCGGAGGTTCGAATCCTCTCGCTCCGACCAGTCTTTTCAATGGGTTAACGGCCCTCTCTCACGCATTTTTTGAGATATGAAAAAACCTGTGGCCCGCCTCGCGTCGCGGAAACGCCGGAGACTGCCACGGGTTTCCTACCCTTGAGGTCGGTCGCCGCGTAGCGCTCGCGACTATTAGCCAGCGAATTCGTTTGGACGGAGCGCATCACCCTTCAGTACCTTGCGCAATATTTCATCCGTGCGGCGCGCGACAGCATCAAGGCTTAATTTATCGATATAGTCTTGGTGGGCTTGTTGCGTAATTCGTTCACGTAAGGTTGCATCGGAGAGCAGGAGATCGATGCACTCGGCGAACTCGTCCGGGCTAGATGCCAAGAAGCCGTTCTTGCCATGCCTGAAGAACATCGGGTGCTCGGCGCAGTTCGAAGCGATTGTTGCCACGCAGCAGTTCAGATAGCCCAACACTTTGCCGAATGACTTTCCAGCACTGAACTGGGATTGCGCCGGCATTAGCGGCGCAAGTCCAATTGACACTTGCTCGAGCGTGTCGAGGTACTTCTCGTAAGATAGAAAGCCAAAGGTTCGAGTCTGGATCCCCCTATCTGCAAGAGAGGACACTAGCGATAGATTGGAATCGCCATCCTTTACTCCAAAGAGCCAGAACTCCCAGTCCTTACTTTTCACTCGATCAAGCGCTGACTGAATAAGAGCGTGTTCTTCCGGATAGTCGCTTGCGCTCGATATTGCCCACGCAACGACCGGTCGATCAGGTTTTTGCATTGGTACCCCCGACCGTGGACGGGAACCGGTCCAAACGATATCGACCGCGGGGTTGTACTGGCGCGCGTACTCCGCCACGTGCCTACTGCCCGCGATCACACAGGCCGATTCCCTCATACATTCGATCACTCCCTCGCGCTGCGCCGGGTCGATAAAATCAGCATCATCGATATCGAAGACACACTTTGCTCCCGGATAAAAGCGTGGCCGATTCAATGGGTGGTGGCTCTTTTGCAGAACGATGACATCCGGCTGCTCTAGCTTCATCAGCCGCTGTCGTTGGCCAAGTTCGAGTTGCTTGGGAATAACAATCGAACGCCAGCCAAAGTCTCGAAGCTGTTGCGCGACAGCGTATCCCCTCAAACCCGATGCCATGCCATTGTTGCCGTCGCCTACGGAGAAGGCGATTCGTGGAATCCGGCTATCCTGCCGCAAACGATCGAGGTGTACACCGACTTCACGGAGCCTATGTCCGACCCATGACCACACCAAACTTGCTCTCTCTCTGAACGCCCACCTGCGGGGCTCTTCCCATCATAGGGAAGTTGATACCTCTCGCATATATCGAGCATCGTTGGACCGAGCAGCAATTTCTAAAAACGAACCATCATATTCGGCTGGCAAAGATCGCGGACGTGATTAGCCTCGGGAATTGCCGCGACGTTTCTGACCATACGTCGAAGGCTGCACCGCCTAACGGAACGACACCGCGCAGACGGTGAGGCGCGTTCCTGACGTGTTTTCCGTGACGGTGACGTTCGAGGCGCTGGTCGCCGCAGCGACGTTGGAAGCGTCCGCCGCCACCGCCTTGCCGCCGCCGATGCCGTAGTTGGCCCGCTCGACAAATGTCTCCGTGCCGGAAAGCGCGAGCGTGGACGCTGCCGTGCCGGTCGCCGCAACGGCAAGAATAAAGCCGCCTGCCGAGGTCGTCAGGTTGACATCCAAGGTTGTCCCGGCCGTGCTTGAGCCGTTGCGCTGCGCATCGACGGCCGTCGATGAACTGAGCGTCGTATCATCGACCGTCCAGGCGATAACCTCAGGCGTGAAATAGATCGTGCCGGGGAACTGAATATCGACGTTTGCCGTCGTCCCAGTCGGGACGATTGCCGTGTACCACGAGACGACGTTCGTGCTCGAAGGTGTCGGGAAGTCCGATCGGACCGTCGTTACAGCGATGCCGCCGATGGTTATCGAAGTCGGTGCTGACGTGCCATTGGCACCGGTAATTGCGAAGATGACGCGGCGATTGGCGTCCGCCGTTCCGAGCGGTACGTTCGTGGCGCGGTAGAGATTGCTGCCCTGATTGGCTGTTTGAACGTGGCCCTTGTAAGAGGGCGTCGGCAAAGAGACCGAGCCCGCCGCCGTCAGAGTGTCGGGCGAGGAATAGTTGAGCGGTGAGGCGAGCGTGCTGTTGTCAACGACAGCGCCGGATATATCCGGGCTCACGCCGTACTGGTAGCGCACGAGAAGACTTAGGTTTGATGCAACGGCGGAATGCGTCAGATCGATATGCGTCGCATCGACACGAGCAGCCGAGCTCGGGGTGATCGAGGTTGCCCAATTGTCGCTACTGACTTCAAAGCCGGTGATGCCGCTCGTCGGCGTGAAGTCCGTTCCCATCGAATGGGCAAGCGTGACGCGCGTGACCGTCGTGCTCTGCCGGGACACGCCGGTAATAAACCAAGGCGGCGCGGTCGAGACGCTGCCGAGCAACTTCAGGATCGAGCGGGCGTAGCGCTTGCCCGAGCGCCCGTAGCTCGTCGCGTCCATATGCAGGCCGTCAGCGAGCGTCGCATCCATGTTCGAGTGCGAATAGTACATATTGGCATAAGCGCTGTTGACGGTGCGCTGCACGCCCATTTCAGCAGCCCAGTTCGCGCTACCGGAGCCGTCGTCTGTCGTATGCCGTGCGAGGCTCGAACAGAGAAGCGGCATCTGCGCTTTCGTGCGACCCGTCGCAGTCGCCAGCGCGCCGTGGATCGTGTCGAGATTGGCTTGCCAAGTGGTGTAGCCACCGGCGCCGTCGCCCTCGCCCTGGTGGAAACAGATGAACTCCGCATCGCCGCCCGCTGCCGCAAGTCTTGCTGCAAGCGTTTCGTAAAGCCCATAGGGGCCGCCCGGTATCAATGCGTTGATCCCGACGCCTGCCTGTCCGCCCCAAACGAGGCCAACGGGAACGCTTAAGGCAGTGTTGAGGTCGTTCATCAGATTGCGGATGCCGTTGCCGCCTGAGATCGTCGTTCCCCAGGTCGCGGTGTCGCCGTCGTAGACTTTCGTCTGCGCATTCGCCGATGGCGGGCTCCCCGAGGTTCCGACATGACCGAGCCAATTCGATTGCCCGTAACCGATCAGGACCATGCCGACGAAGAACGAGGTTGCGAGCGTGGCGGTCTTCGCCTTCAAGACGCTGTCGCGGACTTTGAGGTAATAGGCGCCGCCTTGTGGGACGGTGACGGTGCCTGAGAAGTGTCCGCCGGTGGGCGCGGCATCGAGCGTCGTCCAATCGACGACGACGCTGTTGTCAGCGGATTTGAGCACCTGCACCTGAATGGCGGTCGCGGTGAAGCTGCCGTAATAGCCCGAGACCGGCATGGCCTTGCTGGTCTGCCCGATATCGCGCTGAAAAATCTTCTGATCGGGGATGCCATCGAGAAAAATGCCGTCGATGGTTACTACTATTCCCCTTTTCCGGCTCATGAACCCGCCGACGCTCTTGATCATCAGGCCGTCACCACTGCGGCCTTGTCGCCGTCCTTGACGTAGAAATATTCGACGGCGCCGGCAGGGATCAGAAACCGCTCAGTATCCGTAGAAGCATTCGGGGCGCTGCCGAAGCTGACGTAAATCTGGGTGTCGGTCGCGACGCGACAGCAGGGCTGGTGGTTGGCGTTGAACTGCGTGCCGTCGGCGGTCTTGGTCGTCGCCGTGCTCGTCGCCGAGGGCGTGATGTCCTGGCAGTTGACAGGCGTCTTCAGCATCGCGGGCGCGCTCGTTGCGCTCTGATTGTTGAGCACGTATCCGAACGCTATCTGTGTCTTGGCCAAAGTGGCTTCTCCTTCGTCAGGTCAATGTGAATGTCTTGGTGGTGCCGCCGATGTGCATCTTGATGTTTGCGCCGTCGAACCAGATGTCGCCGTCGGCGGGCGAAGCGGGCGCGGTTGTGGTTGCGATATTGAAAAGACCGCTGGCGAGCTTGGCGTTACCGGTGTTGCGGTCGATGTGGATTGCTTCATGCCAGGCCGAGCCGTCGGGGCTGACCTTGAAGCGGAAGTCATCGTCGCCCGTCAGCCCCATTTCGGCACGGCCGGAATAGTTGGTTTGGTAGAGCGCACTCGCGGTGTCGCCTGACGCGCGCTTGTTGATCTTCTGCTGATGACCGTTGCCGTCGTTGTCGAACAGGCTTGCCGGGCTTTTCAGCGAAAGGCGATTTGTTGTGTCGGCCGTCGCGTTGACGCCGACGTGCGCGAGGTTGTCGAGGTCGGTGATCGGGCCGCCGCCCGCGAAAGGCGCCCATGCTCCGGCCGAATAGACCTGCAGCTCGTGGCTATCGGCGACCCAGGCGATCCAGCCTTCGTTCGGTTCATAAAACGCCCAGGCGCCGTCCTGGAACGCGGCTATTTTATCGCTTTGCCCGGCCCAGTCGCCGATAGCAGCGGCGGCGACGATATAGCGGGCACCGTCAGCCGGCGTTAATGGCGGCGCGGCGAGCGTGCTGCTCTCGACGGCAAGCTGAACGAGGCAGTCGAGGGCCCGGATCGCCTCGTTGTGCGTGACGTGCTTCTGGGCCTGGGCGGCCAGAATGAAGGGCAGTGCGAGGTTCGGCGTATCGTTCATAATCACGCAACATCCGCAGCAAACCTCCCGGGAATGAAAATACGGCCGCCCGGATGAGCGGGGATAAGTTTTTTGAAATTTATTTTGGGGAGCGGTGCGAAGGGCGTTCCGTCGTGCGCGATTGACACCATCGGCGGAGCGACTAAACCCGGACTGTCGTCTTTGACTGAGGCCGAAAATCCGGGACGGGGGCTGCCGCAATGAAATTTCTGGTGACGGGCGCCGCCGGGTTCATCGGCTTCTACACCGCGCTTCGCCTGCTCGAGCGCGGCGACGAAGTGGTCGGCATCGATAACCTCAATGACTATTACGACCCTGCTTTAAAGAAAGCGCGTCTGGTCAATCTCGGCGGCCGTGCGAAATTTTCCTTCCAGCGACTGGATATTTCCGAGCGCGGCGCCATGGCGGAATTATTCCGCGTGCAGCGCTTCGACAAGGTCATTCATCTGGCGGCGCAGGCGGGCGTCCGCTACGCGCTACATAATCCGCACGCCTATATCGAAACGAACATCGTTGGCACGCAGAACGTTCTGGAAGGCTGCCGCCATACGGGCGTTTCGCATCTGGTGATGGCGTCGTCGAGTTCGGTTTACGGCGCCAACACGAAGATGCCGTTCAGCGTGCACGACAACGTCGATCATCCGGTCAGTCTCTACGCTGCGACGAAGAAGGCGAACGAGCTTGCGGCGCATTCCTACGCGCACCTGTATCGCCTGCCGATCACGGCGCTCCGGTTTTTTACCGTCTACGGTCCGTGGGGCCGGCCGGACATGGCGTACTTCTCGTTCACGAAGAAAATTCTCGCGGGCGAGCCGATCGAAGTGTTCAACGGCGGCAAGCACGCGCGTGATTTTACCTACGTCGACGACATCGTCGAAGGTGTGGTGCGGGTCGCCGACAGGATTGCGGCGCCCGATCCGAATTGGAACGGCGACAAGCCGGACCCCGCCACCTCGTCGGCGCCGTACCGGGTCTACAACATCGGCAACAACAATGCGGTCGGGCTCATGGATTTCATCGCCACGATCGAGAAGGCGACGGGCCGCGAGGCGAAGAAGACGTTCCTGCCGATGCAGCCCGGCGACGTCGAAAAAACCTATGCCGATATCGACGATCTCGCGCGCGATGTCGGCTTTAGGCCATCGACACCGCTTGATGTCGGCATCACGCGCTTCGTCAGTTGGTATCGGTCGTATTACGGGGTTTGATCAATTGCCGTCATGCCGACGAAGGTCGGCACCCAGACAATTATCAGCATTCGGATACTTGACTGGATCCCGGCCAGCGCCGGGATGACGATGTTTACGATTGAGGCTCGCCTCAAAGATTCATGCCGCCGGAGACTTCGAGGCGCTGGCCGGTCATCCAGCGATTCTCGTCCGACAGCAGCACCGCGATCATCGGACCGATGTCGTCGGGCACGCCGACGCGGCCCATGGCGGTGACGGAAGCGACCATCTTGTTCAATTCGGGATTGTCGCGAATGCGGCCGCCGCCGAAGTCGGTCTCGATGGCGCCTGGCGCGACGACGTTGACGGCGATGCGGCGCGGCCCGAGTTCCTTCGCCATGTAGCGCGTCATCGTCTCAACAGCGCCCTTCAACGATCCGTAGACGGCATAGCCCGGCATCGAGAAGCGGGCGAGGCCCGATGAGATGTTGACGATGCGCCCGCCGTCCTTGATCAGCGGCAGCAGTTTCTGGGTCAGGAAGAACATGCCCTTGAGGTGCACGTTCACGAGTGCGTCGAAATCGTCTTCTTTCATGTCCGCGATCGAGCCCGGCGCCGACATGCCGGCATTGTTGACGAGATAATCAAAAGTCTCGCGGCCCCAGGTCTCTTTCAGAGCTCGCTTCACCTCGGCGGCGAAGGCATCGAACGTCGAGGTTTTGCCGGCATCGAGTTGCAGCGGCACGGCCTTACGGCCCAGCGCCTGGATCTCGGCGACGGCGGCATCCGCTTCTGCCCGATTTGAGTGATAGGTGATGATCGAATCTATGCCATGCTTGGCGGCGCTCACGGCGGTGTTGCGGCCGAGCCCGCGGCTACCGCCGGTGATGATCGCGATTTTCTGCTCTGGTTTTGCTGCGTTTTCCTGGCCCATGACGTGCTCCAACGTAAAAATTCCGATGCGCAGGATGTAGGAGACGATGCTTTCCGCTTGAATGCCGGAACTCTCGAATTTCTTGCCTAATCCTCCAAAGCGGATTGGAGGCGGCCCGACGACAGCCTATTATCAACCCGCGCAGCAAACCCTTTCGGAGTTGCACGATGCAGCCGGACCTGATCGCCGCTCTCAACGCTTACGCCGATGCCAACGGCGGAGGCGAAGGCGTTTTCGAAACTCCAATCCCCGGCTTCGGCTTCATGCGCACAGCGCACGAAACGCTGCCGAAGCACATCGTCTACCGCCCCTCGCTCTGCATCGTGGCGCAGGGCGAGAAGCAGGTGATCTTCGGCGAGGCGCTGATGACCTATCGCGAAGGTCAAGCGTTGATCGTCAACGTCGAAATTCCGGCCGTCGGCCGCGTGACGAAAGCCAGCCGCGAGAAGCCGATGATCGGGCTCGTGCTCGAACTCGACGGCGGCATCATGCGCACGGTGATGGAAGACCTCGACCATCCGCCGGTGCCCAACGACGACGTCGGGCTCGGCGCGTTCGTTGCCGATTTCGGCGGCGCGCTGGCCGATTGCGTCGTCCGTCTCGTCCGGCTGCTGGCGACGCCGACAGCCATCCCCGTGCTCTATCCGACGATCATGCGCGAAATTTCATTCTGGCTGCTGACCGGCCCGCACGGCGACGACGTTTCGAAGGTCGTTCGTCCGAGCAGCCGCACGCGACGGATTTCCGAGGCGATCCAGATTTTGCGCAACAACTTCACGCATCAGCTTCGCATCGACGATCTCGCAGCGGCGGCGCATATGAGCCCGTCGTCGTTCCATCAGCATTTCAAAACACTGACTTCGATGACGCCGCTGCAATACCAAAAACAGCTCAGGCTTCTTCGAGCGCGCCAGCTGATGACCGACGATAACGTTCACGTCTCGGATGCGGCCTATCAGGTCGGCTATGAAAGCGCGTCGCAGTTCAGCCGCGAATATTCACGGATGTTCGGGGTGCCCCCAAAGCGCGATGCGATGGAGTTGAAGGCAATGCCGCAGGAGCCCGCCCTCTGATGGCTCAGGATGCTTCACCAGCTTCCGCTCCGAGCTCGATAACGGAGCCAGATATAGCGACGGCGTGCGCTATCGTCGGTGCAGGACCGGCGGGGCTGATGCTTGGCCTCCTGCTGGCGCGCGCCGGCATCGACGTGACGGTGATCGAGAAGCACGGCGATTTCCTGCGCGATTTTCGCGGCGACACGATTCATCCCTCGACACTCGAAGTGATGCACGAGCTGGGACTGGCGGACGAGCTTTTGAAGCTACCCCACACGGAAGCGCGCTCGCTGCACGCCGAGATCGGCGGCAAAGACATCACCATCGCCGATTTCTCGTGGCTGCCGACCAAGAACCGTTTCATCGTGTTCATGCCGCAGTGGGACTTTTTGAATTTCCTCGCGCGCGAGGCCGGACGCTATCCAAATTTCCGGTTGCTGATGCGGACCGAGGTGACGGATCTGATTACCGACGACGGCAGGATCGCGGGCCTTCGCGCGTCCTCTCCCGATGGGCCGATCACGATCCGCTCCTCGCTTATCGTCGGTGCCGATGGGCGCAACTCGGTCACACGCCGCCTCGCCGGGCTCGATGTTGAAAGCTTCGGCATCCCGAGCGAAGTGCTTTGGATGAAGTTTTCGCATTCGACCGACGATCCGCCTTATGTGATGGGGCACGCGGGTCCGAGACAGGGCTTCGTGATGATCGATCGCGGCAATTACTGGCAATGCGGATATATCGTGCGCCAGGGCACGTACGCCGACATCAAGGCAGGCGGCATCGAGGCGTTCAAAAGCATGGTCGCGGCGGTGTCGCCGCTGCCTGCCGATCGCGTGCAGGAGCTTCACTCATTCGACGACGTGCATCTGTTGAGCATCCGCATCGACCGGCTGAAGCGCTGGTGGCGGCCGGGGCTACTGTGCATCGGGGATGCCGCGCATGCGATGTCGCCGATCGGCGGCGTCGGGGTGAACCTCGCGATCCAGGATGCGGTGGCGGCGGCCAACATTCTCGCCGCGCCGCTGATGCGCGGGACTGCGTCCGACGACGATCTGGCCGCTTTCGAGAAGCGGCGGACGTTCCCGACCAAAGCGACGCAGAAAATTCAGCTGATGATGCGCAGCGAGAAACGCAAGCGTGAGGCGAACGAGACAACGCGCTCGGGCCCACCGGGTTTCATCAAGGGCATCGCGCGCTGGCCGATCCTCGCGCATGTTGCCGGTCGCCTGATCGGGCTCGGCTTCCGGCCGGAGCACGTGCGGATTAAAACGCGCGGTTAACCTGCGTCGAATTTCCGGATATTCGTCGTTCGCCGAGGTTTCCTATAACGGGCGTCGATCAACGAGGGCTTGGCGAAGGCATCTGGGGCTTGGACTCGCTCAAATTCAAGACCGACATGGCGTTCACCTATGGCGAACCGTCGCCGATGGGGCCCGGGATCGTGCGCCTCGTCGCGCCGAACCCGAGCCCGCTGACGCACAGGGGCACCAACACCTATCTCGTCGGCTCGACGTCGCTTGCCGTCATCGATGCGGGGCCGGAAAGCGATGAGCATCTGTCGGCGATCCTCAAAGCGGCTGGGTCGCGTCCGATCACGCACATCATCTCGACACACGCGCATCGCGATCACGTCGACGGCATCGCCAAGCTGCAGGCGGCGACGGGCGCCGTCACGGTCGCCTATCCGCGCGATCCGGACGCCAGTCGTGTAGCGCTGGAAAATTCGCCGTCGGGGCGGTACTTCGTCGATTACGATTATGCGCCCGACATTGCGGCCTATGGTGGCGATACGATCGAGGGCGCGGACTGGGCGCTGACCGCAATCCACACACCCGGACACGCGCCCGACCACCTGTGCTTCGCGCTCGAAGGCCGCCGCGTGGTGTTCTCAGGCGATCATGTGATGGCGTGGAACACCACCGTGATCGCGCCGCCCGAAGGACGGATGGCGGACTATCAGGCATCGCTCGAAATTCTTCTCGATCGCAACGATGATGTGTTCCTGCCGGGGCATGGCGACCGGCTCAACGATCCGCAGCGGACGGTGCGCGCATATCTGCTGCACCGGAACTGGCGCGAGAAATCGGTGCTCGATGCGTTGACTTCGGGCGCGACGACTATTCGTCGAATTGTGCCCCAGGTTTATCGCGACCTCGCGCCCCAGCTGATCCCTGCCGCGACGCTTTCCGTTCAAGCTCACGTCGAATATTTGATCGAGAAAGGTTTGGTCGCTTCCGATCTGCCTTTGACCCCTGACCGCGACCTTTCTCCGCTTTGAGCTTGGCCTTGCGGGCTGCCGCCGCTTCCTTGTCGGGATCGGGTACGGAGGCTTCGAAGCGGGCCGCCACTTCCTTCAGGATGGTGCGAACGTGCTCGGCGTTGCGGCCGAAATCGTTCCAGCCGTAGCGCGAGGCGGAACGGACATCGACGCGGGTGTTCTTGTCCTCATCGAGGACACGGATGACGATGTCGTCGACAAGGCCGAGAATTTGCGTGTGCTCGGAGAACTCGATGAAGCCTGGTGAATCGTCTTCGTCGTCGGGCGGGACTTCGAGCGTCGGCTTCATCTTCAATTTGTGGACGGCCTGCAGCACGAGTTCGTACGTGTCGTCGGCCGGGCGCGGGATGAGCAGGCTTTTGAGATCAGGGTAGTCCTGGCGCTGCAGAAGCGAGAAGCGGTCGCCATCATAAGCAACCGCATTGGATTCGGGGCCGCGCAGATCCTTGGCCGCGGTGAACTCCGGCGGCTCGGCGAGATCGGTGGTGACGTCGTAGAGGGCGGGATAGCGCAAGCTCATCGCCCAGACGGCCGCGGGCACGGCGAGGACGCCCAGCGCGACGATCGCGCCGCAGAACACGCGTGCAGCGCCCTGGCGGCCTGTCACCCAGATATCGAGGCCGGCGATCAGCGCCATGACGAGGGCCAGCACCGCACCCGCAATCAGCAAGTAGCCGATCGTCAGCGCCACCGGCGTCTGCACCAGCGAAACCCGGTGCAGCCCGGCAGTGACGACGCCGGCAACGGCGGCGAAAATGGCGATGCGGCTCGTCCACTTGGCGAGGAACGACGGCGGCTGATCGGCGGCGTAATAGATCCGCGACGAGCGATAGCGATCGCGCGGCCGCCTTGCCGGGCGGCGTTCGTCGATGCGATCCATCACCATTCGTGCCTCAAGGCTCCCCGTCGTTTCCGCCTTGTCTACCCCAAGTCGCGCCTTTTTGTGATGCGCTTTAGGGATAGAGACGGGTTTTGTGCCAGGAGTCGCGCGGCGCGTCGCGGCGGAAAACGATGCGATCGTGCAGGCGGAACGGCCGACTGTGCCAGAATTCGATCTCGACGGGGAGGACACGGAACCCCGACCAGTAGGCCGGGCGCGGGATCTCCTCGTTGGGGAATTTCGCTTCGAAATGCTGGACCTTGGCTTCGAGCACATCGCGCGACGACAGCGGCCGCGACTGGTGCGAAGCCCAAGCGCCGATGCGGCTTAGCCTCGGCCGCGATGCATAATAGGCGTCGGCCTCGCCGTGGGACGCCAGCGAAACGGGACCGCGCACCCGCACTTGCCGCTCCAGACTTTTCCAATGGAACAGCAGCGCCGCTTTCGGATTGGCGAGCAGCTCGCGGCCCTTGGCGCTTTCGAAGTTGGTATAAAAAACGAAGCCGCGATCGGACGCTTCCGGCGGATCGACATTTTTCAGAAGCACGACGCGGACGTTCGGCATGCCGCTGGCATCGACGGTTGCGACCGACATGGCGTTGGGGTCGTTCAATTCGCTGTGTTCGGCTTCCGCCATCCAGGTGGCGAACAGCTCAAAGGGATCGGTCGCGCCGGTGAAGTCCGGAGCGTTTTCCGGCGCGGTGGCCGGTGCATTTTCAGTATTGCTCATGTTGCGTGCTCAACGCTTGATTTTAATTGTGGTTGCCGCCTCGTCCGGGGACACGCGGAACTCGGTCTTTAGTCCAAATTAACCATACTAGGACACAGTGATCATGGTCGCCTCGTCAGGCGACGTGTGTGTCAGTCGCGTCAGGGTCAGTCGAGTGATGTCTTCAAATCCGTGTTTTTTCCCCTTAGCCGCGGCCGGCGCAACAGCATTCGCGCTGGTTGCGGCCATTTTCGTCCCGACGAGCGCCGTTCTGGCGGCCGAACACGCGTTCGACCACGGCGCCTGCGCCGACACCTGCCTCAAGCCTAGCGCGACGAGCGCCGATCCGAAATTGCCCGACGTCAAGGACGCCCGGGGTATCCTCGATGAGAGCGACGAATATGCGGCGCTCGAGAGCATTCAATTCGCGCTGACCGAAGTCGCGGACGGCTCCAGCTATGTCTGGCGTCGCGATCATGGCCGGCTGTCGGGCGTCGTGAAGCCGGTGTCGTCGTTCAAGGACACGCACGGAAGCGTGTGCCGCCATGCCGTCGTCGTCCTCAGCGGACTCGCGACGACGAAGAGCACTGAAATTGTCGCCTGCCGTCTGGCCACCGGCATCTGGCAGGTCGAAAGCTGAATTACCCAAACGATCCTCTCCCAGACCAATGAAAAAGGCGGCCGCGAGCCGCCTTTTTTATTGGCGCATGTGGATCCGCTGCGGGGGTCGGCTGCAAACGCGGGGTGTGGTCAGGCACACTTGAGACTTCGGCGCGGCTGTGGAGCCCGTGACTGCCCTTTCCGTCATCCCGACGCAGGCCGGGATCCAGGCAAAACTCTATCGGGAGCACGCTGAAACTCGTCTGGGTGCCGGCCTTCGCCGGCATGACGGTGAGAAGCAGGAGAGCGCGCGACGCTAGAGGATCACGAAGCTCAGGGCGAAGGCGGCGATGGCTGAGAGTGCGAAGCCGAGTGCGAGTTCCGGTCTCGTGCCGCGGATCGTGAGAATGATGGCGGGCAGCACGAACACCAGCCAGATCGCGGCGAGGATCAGCGTCACGCTATCGACGGCGATGTTGGTGATCGCGTTGCTGCGCCCCGGCTGGTGGAAGACAGCGATGTAGAACAGCGCCACTAGCGTCTCGACGGCGACGAGGATGGCAGTAAGGGGGCGGAGTGGCGACGAATTCATCCCGGCCGCCTAACATGAAATCTTACTACCCGGCAATCCGACCCGCTGTAGCGGCTGCTTTTGCTCGACTTGTCATCAGTGCCTGATGCCGCGCCCAGATTTTTTTTAAGGCTGCGGATTTCGATTTCGTGCTTGCAAACGAAAAATGCTTTGCCAAGGCAATGTACTCGTTAGTGCCCAAATTGGGATCGGTTTCGAGCGCCCGAAATGCGGACGTAAATCCAGCATCATCTCCGAGAGCCTGTTCCAACGAGCGAAGATGTAATTGTACTAAATCAGATCTTGGTACGCTAATTTCATGGGCGTTGGATCGCTGCTTCGATATCTTCGCCTTTGCGGTCAAGTCGTCGGGATTGACGACTTCGAGCCGATTGAGAGAAGCAGCAAGTTGCCGGATCTCTTTAACGACTGGCGGTTTTCCTAGTGGCTTCAGAAATAAAGCTATCTCTTCGCAGAGCGCCGATATTTGTTGGACGCTTATCGTTTCCGATCCACCCGAGCAGTTGGTAAGTTTGTCGAGCTTTTTACCGAGCTGCGCAACAGACAGTTCCGGCGCAATCCCGAGCAACTTTTCAAAGTTGACTACTGCTTGTGGTGGGAAGCCGCCGCCAAAGCGATATAGCCCTTCGAGATGCTTTAGAGCGTCAGCTAACTCTATGCACTTCATTCTGCAGCCACCGGGAGAACGAGTTGCAAATCACGCGCGAAGGACGGAACACGAGGAACACAAATCTGAGCAGCTACATGTTCTGCAAGCGTTACAATTGCTTGCTTAGCATTTGCGGCGGGTTGTGAGCCTTGAAGCGAAAAGTATGCGATGCCCTCCTCGGAATTGCGAACCATCGCCACAGTCTGAGGAATAAATGTTTGGCTGGGCAGGAACCCGCATTTTAAATTGCGCAAATTTATCTGGTCCTGAATTTCATTCCGAACGCCGAGCCACGCGTTCTGCTGTGCGGCGTGTCTGCTCGCTACAATTCCGACGTAGCTCAAGTATGGGCAGATACCCGACGCCTTGAGCCCTTCGATCTGATCGCAGAAGGAAACCACTGACTCGCCAGACGGGTGATCCAGGAGAGTGGGAATAAGCACGTGCGAACTCGCGCATAGCGCCTGTATCGTGCCCGCGGTGAGTCTTGGCGGGCAATCAATTATCACAAGATCAAAATTTTCTCGCACCGCTTCCGAATGGAGCAACTTGGCCAAATTGTACCGCATTTCGCTGGGCTGATACGATCGGCCCATGAGCAAATCAGCGAATTTCCTACGTAGATCCCGATGATCCTTATTTTTCTTGTTGAGCAACCACTCAACTAACAATCTATTGTCGGCTTGAGCTAGATCGTAGTGGGCCGTCACCACTTTGAGGCGTGGCTCTACCGGACTCTTTTTGCAAGCTTGCAAAAAGGTGCTGGGAGCAACATCGCCACTCAGAGCAAGTGTCGCCACAGAATCGGTTCCCTTTGGTGGCAGCCACGTCTGACCATCCGGAAATACCATCGACGACAATGAACCCTGGTAATCAAGATCGATTAGGAGGACTCGCTTTTGCCAATTTTCGTCATGGGATAAATGTGCGGCGATGTTTGCTGCGATAGTTGTTTTACCAACCCCGCCTTTCAAATTTGCAATTGCGAGTATTCGAGATCCAAGAACATTATTTTTGTAGTTTTCCGGCGGCGTGATGGGACGCAGCGTCCAAACGCCCTTTCCTTCCCGTGCGCCATCGGGAGTTTGTGTTTGGCCTACTGCCCCAAGCGCCCTTTGCCTGCTTCGCCAGAAATCCCGTGCCTGCAATAATTTGCCTCCGCACCATGCGAGGGACGGCCAAATTATTGCTGACCCTATGATAGCTAGAGCGAATGTCGCTGTTTCGTGGCCGATATGTTCTGCAAGCTTCTGCCAAACGGCCTGAATGAACTCAGTCATAAATACGCCCCACACAATTTACGCCTACCAAAATGCGTTAACTATGCGCAGAGCAGATCGTCTGTATAGGCCCTGCCGGCAGATTTGATCGCGCGCTGCACCGCAAATTGCGGTTGCTTTGATGGCGCACGGCGCCTCCACCGCTGCGGCCTGCCGCCGTTGCGCACGCGAGTTGCGTCGTTCTTTGAAATTGATCTCGGCTGGTTCGGGATGACGAAGAGCGGATTGCGCGTCCGTGCTATCGGCCGCGCCAGCTGTCATGAAAGCCCGGCGCGCCGAGGCGGCGCGTCATGTGACCGCCGGTCATCGCATCGGTGATCAGGCCGCCGATGACGGTGACGATGATGCCGATGACGATCTGCGAAAATAAACCCCTCATGGCGCGACGATGCCCGACCCCGACGGCAAAAGTTTGTGCTCACTGCGTCGAGGAACTGATCGGTTCTGTCTTTTCCGTCGGTGTTTGTTGGTAGTGTCTCAGTTTGAAAAATAAATGAATTGACGCTGAGGTACGGTCGGCCTGATCCCGTGCTATGCTTAGCGCTAGGTAGAGGGGAAGGGTCCGGCGTCCGAAAGGTCGCTTCCAGAGGCCGTAAGGCTGACCGAGCCCAGGGACTTGGGCACCGTCTGGGGAAACAGGATCAGGCCCAGACCTTGCCTCTACTGCAGCCGTCCTCGGGCATGCTTAGCGCTATGGATGACCGGACTAAAGAGACTATATTCGGTGGCGAGGCCCCGAGTTGGCCCGATCTGGGTATTACCGGAACTGGTTCGAGGTGGCCTGCGCGCTTCGATATGAAGGTGCGTATTGTGCGCACAACGAGATGAACCCGTTTCGGCGCGAAGTTTTGGATCGGCTATGCAATGTTGCGCGGGTGCCCGGCGGAGAACTCGGAGGCTGCAATGCCCAAAGAGACGTGCCCTGAATGTGGTGCGGAGTACGAGGTAACTTGGCTCAGTGCGACGGTTCGCGACCGCGATTACTTTGATTGCCAGGACTGGGGACACCGCATGAGGGAATGGAATTCAACGAGTTTCCCTTCCTACAAGAAAACGAAGGCTGGAAAGAAAAAGGATGCCTAAAGGCCCCAAAGGCGAGAAGCGCCCTGCTGACGTAATTGGCAACGCCATCAAGATCGCTCGCATTGCGACGGGAGAAGAGGAGGAGACGTTGACCGAAGATGGCAAGGATGCCGCCGCCGTTAGCCTAGGTAGGCGAGGCGGAAAGGCACGCGCAGCTTCCATTTCTCCCAAGCGGAGAAAGGAAATTGCGGAGCGCGCCGCCGCGAAGCGTTGGAAAAAAAACGAGACTTAAGGAAGACTCTGCTCGATCACATCAACCACAGGTGCAACGGCCGATGTCGATGCTTCTTTGGCCCATTCGGCACACATTGCCTGCCACAATGTATCGCCTCCACACATTAGCGTCGTTGCGGCAGAACGTACCCAATCATGGTGGTCGTTCAAGGTCATGGCGTTATTGCAAGCATCAATAACTGCTGACATATCGCGCCCGATACGTGCCCAGAGGTCACCCCATCTTCGTGCGCGTAGATCTTTAAACACTACTTGTTCCGGAGCATCACCGCCAGGAAGCAGAACACACCCCGGCGTCGGGGCATTGTCACCATCCAGAAACACGCACGTTGGGCGAGGGAACCGTCCCGCAACGACCATTTGTCCAAGCGCAAATCCTACCGATGCGGCGCCAAAAGGAATAATGTCGCAACGAGGAAATAAGTGCTTTGCATGTGCCGCTAATATTTCGGCGAGCAAAACCTTTGCAGCTGCGTCTTCAACATACAATTCGCACTCCGGATGCTGCACGTCATCCATTTGAGTCATCGCGAATTGTGGGCTAACTCCGGCAACTATGCGCTTCGACCCTTCTGTCTCCAGAATATAGATTCTCGATTCCATCGGCAGTTCTTCGAGGACGTAAGGGGAATGAGTAGTCAGGATGATTTGAAGCTCTCTCTCTCTGCACCGATCGGCCAGATCCCTAATCAGACGACGTTGTGTCCGTGGATGTAGAGACGATTCTATCTCATCAATGAGCACCAAACCGTATTTCGGCAGATCCGCCTGGAGAAACTCAGCAGCGACGGTCTCACCTGAACCTTGATGAAAGCCGGAATAAGGTGTTTCGGATTTGCTAATCACAGGGATTAGTCGATTATCGTCTATGCTGCAGAGCGCAAATTTCGCGCCATCGTAAGATCGTCCCATTACGGACGAAAATCGGTTGAGTCTTTCGGTATCAAACGGTGTTGATGAAACTTCAGTGTGTGCGTTTTTTGCGATTTTTGCGTAGCCCACTCTCGCAGATACTGGCTGAATTCGGCTCAGATCAATGTATTCGATCGAACGCACTGGGCGATCAACATTCCCTAGCCAGCGTGTCGTCTGTTTTCTAATGCTGCCGGTCTTGTGTTCGGCGCCCTCTTTGTAACCGAACCGCACTTCGGCCTTTCTGATCTGGTCCCAAGCGGTGTCAGGAAAGAACTCCGACGCGTAACGAGTATCCTCTTGTCCGGCGCCGGATTGATATGCGCACGCGGCCGACTGCAATAGCGTGCTCTTCCCCGAGCCATTTTCTCCAACGATTGCCACGATGGGGAATTTAAATTCTACGCGCTGGCCGGTCCAACCTCGGATTGCCTGAACCTCGATCCAATCTAAGCGTTTCGGCCAGCCGGTTTGACCAGTCCATTTTTTCTGCAGTCTCCGCATCTCGTCGGATAAGGGCATTGGGTCGCTCCACGATGCTTTAAGCGCTAGCATAGGCTAGCGCTACCGCGTCACGCGCGACACGCCAACTCAAAAATAACTTCTCTACAGAAAAATTATATGGCCTTTTAGGTCGCGCAAAGACATGTTCTGCGCGTGCGGCTTTCCTTGGCATTGGAGAAATGAGCTAAATCAAATAACCACATACTTGACGCTAAGCATGAAAGTTCATATGTTATAGATATGAACAAACTGCCTATAGCCAAGCGCGTCCAAATCCTCTCGATGCTCTGCGAGGGGTCTTCAATGCGTTCGGTGTCTCGGGTTTGCGACGTGTCGATCAATACCGTCGCGAAGCTCTTGGCCGATGCAGGCACGTTCTGCGCCGCCTTCCACGATGAGCGCGTTCGGAACCTGACGTCGAAGCGCGTCCAGTGCGACGAAATCTGGAGCTTCGTTTACGCCAAGAACAAGAACGTCGTGGATGCCAAGGCTCCCCCGAAAGGCGCGGGCGACGTTTGGACGTGGACGGCGATCGACGCCGATACGAAGCTGATTTGCAGTTGGGCTGTTGGCCAGCGCGATGCGTATTGGGCGGCGGCGTTTCTCGATGATCTCAAGGGTCGTCTCGCAACCCGCGTTCAACTCACGACCGACGGTCACAAGGCTTATTTGACGGCCGTTGAGAGCGTCTTCGGCGGAACGGATATCGACTTTGCCCAGCTCGTCAAAATATATGGCGACGTTCGTGGCAATGCCGAAGAACGCCGGTACAGCCCGCCGGACTGCATCGGCGTAAAGAAGATGCCGATCGTGGGCAACCCGGACGAAGCCCACATCAGCACGTCTTACGTCGAGCGGCAGAACCTCACGATGCGCATGAGCATGAAGCGGTTCACGCGTCTGTCTAATGCCTTCTCAAAGAAGCTCGCCAGCCACCGCCATGCACTGGCGCTCTACTTCACGTTCTACAACTGGACCCGTATTCACAAGACGCTTCGCGTCACGCCCGCGATGGCAGCAGGCATCTCCGATCGTCTGTGGACGATGGAAGAGATTATCGGGCTGATGGACGAAGCGGCCCCGAAGCCGGGACGGCCGAAGACGTATAAGAAGCGGATTGCCGCGTAATAGCGCGACATGCTCTTATCGCATTCGGTCAATAGCTCGATGCGCAGTCTTGCTGATTGCATCCTGCGAGTAGCTAATTGCAAATCTGAAACTTTCTCTGAGCAAACCAATATTCTGGCGCATCGAATTTAAGCGGTCATGGTACTGGCGAAATTCGTACCTCAAGTCCCCTGGTAGATCACTCAAGCCCGCGATTGGAATTTGGCTGGGATAATAAGGGCTGGTAAGCGAAACGTTCTTATCTTCACGAAAGCAAATCCGGTGCGTGGCATCGCATGCCACTAACGCCTGCGTAAACTCAAACAACTTATTCTCTAGTCGGCTTTTCTGTTCCTCAGATAAATCCGCCATCATCGCGAGCGAAAATAAATCTTCGATCTCAACCGATGCCTTTTCCGCTAACTCTATCTCTTGGTTCAATCTCGGAAACTGCTGCTCATAAAGCCATAAGGCGCATAGATGATCGGCCGCCGTCGGCCGATCAGGCTCAGCAATCGAAGTTTGGCTAACCAGAGAGACTTGTTGGCGCTGTAACTTGGGCAATCCCATTTTATCGCGGATCCAATCCACGAGGTGTCTGCCGCGTGGAGAATCAAGCACGAACTCGATCGCTAACCAGACCGAAACGAAGGCTATTGCGGCCGCCGGGATTGCCCAAAACGACATCTGCGCTAGGCCCCACAGGAAGGTGCCGAGTGCAGCGAGCGCCGCCGCCACCGGAACTCCGCCAAGCGTTTGAAAGAAACCGTTCTTGATGTTTGAGAAAGGTGAGTCGTTTGCCATGCGAACCCCCATCGCGGCGAATCCGTTTCGCGGCGGGGTAAATCTATTCTCGCGTGGGCGCAAATTTCAAACTGAGACACGACCTGTTTGTTGTAAGGACTTGCGGAACGAGACGAGAACGTGTAGGGTACATACACGATTTGTACCGTGACGAGCGGGCGATGCATTGGCGGTCAGCGTTTCGGGCCGCCGCGCTTGCGCAGCCAGGAAAGGCTTGAGACGAAACGCATGCTCACCGAAAAACAGAAAGACCTCCTGCTCTTCATTCACGCGCGGATGCAGGAACGCGGCGTGCCGCCCTCGTTCGACGAGATGAAGGACGCGCTGGACCTGAGGTCGAAGTCCGGCATTCACCGGCTGATCACGGCGCTGGTGGAGCGTGGCTTCATCCGCCGCCTGCCGCACCGGGCCCGCGCGATCGAGGTCATCAAGCTGCCGGACAATCAGGTAGCGCCGCCAAGCTTTGCCGTCGCGCCGGGTTCGACCGCGCCGCAGAGAGGGTTCCAGCCGAGCGTGATCGAGGGCTCAGGACCACCGAAAGCGAATGTCAGCGCGCCGCCGCCGTCGCACGTCATCGATGCGCGGACGGTGTCGATCCCGGTCATGGGCCGCATCGCCGCCGGTACACCGATCAGCGCCATCCAGAACCATACGCACGACATTGCCGTGCCGCCCGACATCCTGACCAACGGCGAGCATTTTGCGCTGGAAGTGAAGGGCGACTCGATGATCGAGGCGGGTATCCATGACGGCGATACCGTCATCATCCGCCGGTGCAATACGGCCGAGAACGGCGATATCATCGTCGCCCTCGTCGAGGGCGAGGAAGCGACCTTGAAGCGGCTGCGCAAAAAAGGGTCGACGATCGCGCTCGAGGCGGCGAACCCCGAGTTCAAGACCCGCATCTTCGGGCCGGATCAGATCGACATTCAGGGCCAACTCGTCGGGCTGATGCGGCGGTATTGAGCAGGGCAGCGTCCGATAGCGGGCTACTGGCCGTCGTCAGCGGCAGCGCTGTTGGAGACATTGTCTTCAGCTTCGATGTCGGCCCCCTCGCCGGGGTCATCATCCGCTGACGTTCTGGGCGCGGTGTCGGCATCTGCCGTGCGCGCGGCTTCGCTCCCCGGTGCGGGGGTTTCAAGGAAGCGCGGCTTCGGCAATTGTGAATCCTTCCGCTGTGTCTCCCTGCCCTCCGGCCCCACGCTCCAGGGCCGCTCGCCGCGATGGGCGGCGACCGTTTCCAGGCGCACATGCGGTTCGGGATCATCGTCGGTGCGGTCGAGGTAGAGGGAGTAAGCGCCGTTTCGCCAGCGATCGAAGACATCGACCACGGTTCGCGGGACCGCGCAGTCGTCGGGCTTGGGCATATCGAGCACGAGCACGTCGGCGTTGAGGCAATCGTCGGTCACGGCGGCGGGATGACGGGCGACGGCGATGGTCGCGCCTTTGACGTGGGCGATGCAGCCGACGGCATCGCATGAGAAGCCTTCGCCGGTTTTCGCGTCGCGCGCGGTGCGTCCGTCGCCGTCGTATTCGAGCCAGCGGTCGAGGTCGTATTTCTCGCTTCGTCCTGGTAGCGCGTCGAGCTTGCCGGAGGCGTCGCGCACTGCGATCAGAAGTCCTTTCTGGCCGATCAGGATATCGGGCCGCGGCATCCACGGAGCAACAAGAAGGCCGGCGCCGACGAGCGCTGCGCCGATGAGGCGAATGCGCGTCCGCCACAACAGGAACCAAAGTCCGCCAATCAGCATCAGCACGAATGCGAGTTCCGGAATGGCTGGGATGTGCCCGACGGCACCGGGCAGCGCGCCGACCTTGTCGGCGCACCACGTCATGCCCTCGATGCCCCAGCCCATCGGCACAAGGCCGATCCATTCCAAACCGAACGGCATCAGCACCATCGCGATCAGCGCCGCCGGCATGACGATAATGTTGCAGATCGGAATGGCGATCATATTCGCCAGCACGGCATACTGCTGGCTCTGATGAAAATTATAGGCCGCAAACGGGGCGACGGCGGCGCTTGCAATCAGAGTCGAGGCGATGATCTCGCCGAAGAATTTCACGATGCGCAGGACCCAATGCGGGTTGGACTCGCGGCCGAGCAGGCGGCTCAAGAATTCGTGCGATGCGATCAACGCCGTGACCGCCGCGAACGACATCTGAAAGCCGGCATCGAGCAGGCTTTCGGGATAGACGGCGAGAATGATGAACGCGGCGAGCGCGACGTTTCGAAGGGCGAGCGCGGGCCGGTCGAGCAAAATCGCGCCGAAGATGATCAGGATCATCAGCGCCGAGCGAACGGTTGCAAACTGCACGCCAGAAATCGCGAGATAGGCGATCGCGCTCAAGATGCCGAGCGCAGCCGCGATCTTCTTGATCGGCATCGTCAAGGCGATGCGCGGGATTGCCGCTAGCAGCAGGCGGATCGAAAAGAATACGGCGCCAGCGGCGATCACCATGTGCAATCCGGAGATCGACAGAATGTGGAACAGGCCGGAATTCTTAAAGGCGTTGTTCGTCTCGGTGGTGATGCCGCCGCGCTCGCCGGTGATGAGCGCCAGCGCGATCTCTCCGGTTTCGCCGGAAAGCGCGGCGCGAATACGAACGGCGAGTGATTGGCGGATATTCTCGATCGTGCGGTGATACCATTGTCCGAATGAATTCGGATCGGCATGGCCTTCGATCACGGGGGCCGCGAAAGCGTAGCCAACGGCGCCGACGGAATCGAACCAGGCGGTGCGCGCGTAGTCGAAGCCGCCGGGCAATGCAGGCTTCGCCGGCGGCGACAGATTGGCCTTGATGCGGATACGTTCGCCCGGCGCTGCGAGCGCTTTCGACGACATCGTACGGATGCGGACCACCGCGGGCGTGCGAGCGGGCTCCAGCCCAGAGATCGTCGGATTTGCAATCGTGAGCCGCTGGCCGCGCGGCAGCTTGGCCTCGACCATCGTCACTGTTCCCGTGACCTCGACGCCGTGAACCGACTTGGCGAGGACCGGCGCACGCACGGTCTCGACCCGCACTTTGATGAGCGCGAAGCCGGCGCCGACAAGAATGAGGGCTGTCGCGAGCGTCGCGGCGAGTGTGCCCGACCGCACGGTCAACCGCAGGATCAGCGCCAGGGCCAGCGGCGCGAAAGCCACGACGAGTGCAGGCTCGACCGGCAACGCGAAATAAGCGGCGACGCCAAGGCCGAGGCAAACCGGCACCCAAAGGAAGAAGCTTTGCCGCTCAGACTCCATGGCAAGGGCGGTACGGCTCAACCCCTGCTCCGGAAACGGCGGAAATGTAACGTCCGGCGCCCTCGCTTCGACCGACATGCCCCGACCATGACGCTTCGAGAGCGGGTTTTCCGCCCTCTTAACTTGTCCCAACTCACATGCTACGAGCGGAGCCTCAATCCCTCAATGGCAGACAGAGCATAAGGTCCTAGACCCGAGACCATGACACCCAGCGCGCCCATCGTTCGATTTGCCCCCTCGCCCACCGGTTTCCTGCATATCGGTGGCGCGCGCACGGCCCTGTTCAACTGGCTCTATGCTCGTGGCCGCAACGGAAAATTCCTTTTGCGCATTGAGGATACCGACCGCGAGCGCAACAACGAAGCTGCGGTGGCGGCGATCCTCGATGGCATCAAATGGCTTGGCCTCGACTGGGACGGCAACGTCGTCTCGCAATTCTCGCGCGCTGACCGGCATCGCGACGTCGCCAATGAGCTTCTGGCTCGGGGCGCGGCCTATTACTGCTATTCCTCGCCCGCCGAGATCGAAGCGGCGCGCGAAAAAGCCAAGGCGGAAGGCCGGCCGCTGATATTCCTGTCGCCCTGGCGCGACCGTGATGCGAAGGACGCGCCGAAGGACGTCAAGCCGGTGATACGGCTCAAGGCACCGCGGGAAGGTGAAACGATCGTCAACGATCACGTGCAGGGGCGCGTCGTCTTCCCGAACAAGGATCTCGACGATCTGATCATTCTGAGATCCGACGGCAATCCGACCTATAACCTCGCCGTCGTGGTCGACGATCATGATATGGAGATCACGCACGTCATCCGCGGCGCCGATCACCTGACGAATTCGGCTCGACAGACGCAGATCTACCAGGGCATGGGCTGGAAGGTGCCGGAATTCGCGCATGTACCGCTCATTCACGGGGCGGACGGCGCGAAGCTCTCAAAACGGCACGGCGCACAAGGCGTCGAGGAATATCGCGACATGGGCTATCTGCCCGTCGCGCTGCGCAATTACCTCGCGCGCCTCGCGTGGAGCCATGGCGACGACGAGATCATTTCGACCGAAGATCTGATCCGCTGGTTCGACATCGACGACATCAACAAGAGCGCGGCACGGCTCGATTTCAAGAAGCTCGACGATCTCAACGGCCATTACATCCGCGCGGCATCCGATGAAGAACTGGCGGCGCACGTGCGCGGAATGCTGCCGCATCTGAATTTCGCGACGCTCGTTGAAATCCCGCCCGATCCCAAGGCGCCGCCGCGCGCGGACATCGCACTCGCGCGTGAAGTGCAGCGGCAGTTGCCGGGTGTGCGTTCGGGAAAAGAACTCGCCGATCTCTTCGCCGGCAAAGGCTGGGATACGTTCGCGCGTGCCATTCCATCGCTCAAAGAGCGTTCGAAGACGCTTGCTGAACTCGTTGGCGGCGCGCTGTTCATCGTGGCACAGCGGCCGCTCGCGCTTGAAGACAAGGCCGCCAAGCTGCTCGGGTCCGATGGTCGCGCATCGAACGCCGAAGTGCTGAAACTGCTCGAAGCAGTACCATCCGACGAATGGCGCTCGGCCCTCCTCGAAGCGAAGGTCAAATCCTATGTCGATGAGAAAGGGTTGAAGCTCGGCAACGTCGCGCAACCGATCCGGGCCGCGCTTACCGGCCGCACGGTTTCGCCGCCGGTCTTCGATGTGCTCGAAGTGCTTGGCCGAGACGAAAGTCTAGCGCGAATTGCCGACGCGGCGGCGTGAGGACTGCCCAGGTTCCCTAACGATCTCTTGCCGCACCGCAAAAAATCCGCTAAATCCTGCAATTGCCGATGGCTTTTGTGAAGGCCGCCGAACGTTTCCCTGGCCCTTTAAGCATACGGGCCGCCACAGGGGAAATGCGATAGTTACTTCAGGCGTCGGTTGTATCCCCGGGGCGAGGTGGCGAGCATGAATATTCACGACAAGGCGGCGAAGGGCACGGTCAAGCCCAGCGCGACATTGACGGTCGAGAACAAGCAGGTCGAGCTGTCGGTACGGTCCGGCACCATCGGGCCTGACGTCATCGACGTCGGCAATCTTTACAAAGAAACCGGGTGCTTCACCTACGATCCGGGCTTCACCTCGACCGCAAACTGCAAAAGCTCGATCACCTACATCGACGGCGACAAGGGCGAGCTGCTCTATCGCGGTTATCCGATCGACCAGCTGGCGGAGAACACCAACTTCCTCGCCGTCTGCTACCTGCTGCTCTACGGTGAGTTACCGACGAACGCGGAATTCATCAACTTCCGCAAGACGATCACGAACCACACGATGGTTCACGAGCAGATGACGCGGTTTTTCACGGGCTACCGGCGCGACGCACATCCGATGGCCGTGATGGTCGGCACCGTCGGCGCGCTGTCGTCGTTCTATCATGACTCAACCGACATCAACGATACCTCGCAGCGCGAAGTCGCGAGCCACCGGATGATCGCCAAGATGCCGACGATCGCGGCAATGGCGTACAAATATTCGATCGGCCAGCCGTTCATCTATCCGCGCAACGATCTCGATTACACGTCGAACTTCCTGCAGATGTGCTTTGCGGTTCCGTGCGAGCCCTACATCGTCAATCCGATCATTTCGCGCGCGCTCGATCGCATCTTCATCCTGCACGCAGACCACGAGCAGAACGCTTCGACCTCGACCGTGCGGCTTGCGGGATCGTCGGGCGCCAACCCGTTCGCGTGCATCTCGGCGGGCATCGCGTGCCTGTGGGGGCCAGCGCACGGCGGCGCGAACGAAGCCGCGCTCAACATGCTGAAAGAGATCGGCACGGTCGATCGCGTTCCAGAGTACGTGAAGAAGGCCAAGGACAAGTCGTCGAGCTTCCGACTGATGGGCTTCGGCCATCGCGTCTACAAGAACTACGATCCGCGCGCCAAGGTGATGGCGAAGACCTGCCACGAGGTGCTCGACGCGCTCGGCCACAAGGACGATCCGCTGCTGAAGGTCGCGATCGAGCTGGAACGCATTGCGCTTCAGGACGATTACTTCATCGAAAAGAAGCTCTATCCGAACATCGATTTCTACTCGGGCATCACGCTGCGGGCGATGGGCTTCCCGGTCGACATGTTCACGGTGCTGTTCGCCGTGGCGCGCACCGTTGGCTGGATCGCGCAGTGGAAAGAGATGATCGAGGATCCGGAGCAGCGCATCGGCCGTCCGCGCCAGCTCTACATCGGACCGGCCCGGCGGGATTTCCCGGCGGCCTAATTTTCTACGACGGAGAGCACTACCGCGGCCGCCGCCTCGCTTGGAGTCGAGGCGGCGAGCCGCAATTTCTCGGGTGCAAGCGCCAACCCCTCAATTTGAGCCTCATAGGCAGGCGTGTCGGCGAAGAGCGGGCGAAGCGCGCCGGTAAGGTTGTCGCTGGTACAGGCTTCCTGCAGATATTCCGGATAGACATTCCTGCCGATGACGAGGTTGGCGAGAACGACGCTCGGCACCTTCAGAAGGAAGCGCAGGTTCGCGATCAGCTTGTCGACTTTGTAGGCGACGACTGCGGGCGTTTGCGCGAGAGCCAACTCAAGCGTGACGGTGCCGGAAGCAGCGAGCGCCGCGCGGGCCAACCGCATGGCGGCGTATTTGTCGTCACCATCGACGATGTGCGGACGCGGCGACCAGGTCGCGGTCTTCGCAACGATGCGGTCACGGACATGGCGGACGGCGGGAATGACGACCTCGATCGGACCGATCTCGACGGCAACGCGCGCGACTGTTTCTCCGAAGACGTCGATCAGGCGTTCGACTTCGGACGTGCGGCTGCCGGGCAAAACCAGGAGAACGGGGCGTCCCGGATCGAGGCCCAAGCGCGAGGCGAGCGCGGAGGCATCGGCATGCTGAATTTGATCGAGCTTCTCGATCAGCGGATGGCCGACGTAACTGCCCGGCGGGCCGCCAAGACGCACGAGAGCTTCCGGCTCGAACGGCAGCAGCGCCAGGATGCGATCGACGTAAGGCCGCATCTTTTTCGCGCGTCCCGGACGCCATGCCCAGACGCTCGGGCAGACGTAATCGACGATCGGGATGTGCGGCGCGCGCTTGCGGATGCGCTTGGCGATCGGGTGCGTGAACTCGGGGCTGTCGATGATGACGACGATGTCGGGCTCGAACGCTATCGCAGCGTCGACCGTCTGATAGACGCGGCGGACGATGCGCGGCAGCTTCGGCAGGATCGACAGCGGTCCCATGACGGCAACGTCCTCGATAGGGAACAGCGAGGCGAAGCCTTCGTGGGCCATGTCTTCGCCGCCGACGCCAGCGAACGAGATCGGGGCGGGATGCAGCGTTTTGAGGGCGCGGATCAGCTTGCTGCCGAGCGCGTCGCCCGAATGCTCGCCTGCGACGAGAAAGATTTTCAGCGGCCGTGAGGCCGTTTCCATCATCATTTTCGCGGCTGCGTTTTTTCCGTGGGCATCCGTTTGCGCATGCGCACAAAATATCCCGTATTCGTTTGCCGAAGCGATGACGGCATCGGTGTCACGATCTGCGGCGGAAGTCGTGACGACACCGCGCAGGCGCGCGGAGTTCGCGGCTTCGACAATCGGCTTGGCGAGATCGGCGCTTGATCCCAGAACGGCGATGCCGCGGCGTTTGGTTCTATTACCACGGAGGCCACCGCCTCGGGCGATAACGTCAACGGCCGGCTCGGACGCGCCGACGGCGAGAACGCGGCCGCCGTCGATGACGACGGCCGATCCGCCGCCAAAGTCATCGAGGATCGACAAAATCGCGGTGGCCCTGGCGACGTCGCATTGTTCGGCTGCCTCGATCGCGACGCGCCCGCGTTGCCTCATTTCGGACGGCGGTGCGTCTGTGAGGGTGCGTAAGTGCGCTTCGCCCTTCACACCCGTGATGAAAAGGCCTTGTGCGTCGGCGGCCGCGATCATGTCCTCGCGGTTGGCGGCAAGGACATGATCGGCCATCACGGCGATTCCAGAGAGACCCGCAGCACGGGCGCTTGCAACCGTCCCGGGCCCGATGGTCGGCAGATCGACGCGCAGGTCCTGACCGGGCTTCGGCCGTTTGACGAGGACGCCGTGGCGTCCGTTCGAGCCGCGAGCCAACCGCGCCGCGGCGACGCGCTTCAGCATGCCGTCGGTGCCTTCGGCGCCCTCGATGGCTTCGATGCGGCCATCGCTGACGACGACTGCCTGGCCGATGTCGTAGCGGCCAAGCGCTGCGACGAGATCGAAACCGCGCTCGATGTCGAGAGTGTCGCCTTCAGAGGGCGCGGATCGCGTCAACTGACCTTCGCCGACAAGCAGTTCCGGCGCGACGTCGCCGACGCTCACGATATGCAGACCCAGCGCCTCGAACTGGGCGAGTACGCCACGCAGCACGGCATCGTCGCCGCCCGCCTTCAACAGCTTCATGACGGCCGGAACGAGACGCAAAAACGTGAGATCGGGACGCGCCGTCGCAAACGACGGCCGGCCATAGCCGCCGAGAAGGACGGCATCAGTGATATCAGCGCGGCGAAGCGCTGCCATTGCGCGTCCGGGCTGGGCCCAGTTGACGGTCGTGTGCGGGAATGCGGAAAGCGCCGGATCGGCGGCGCCTTCAACCATAACGACGTGCACCTCGCCGCCGCACTGCGTCACGCTCCGGGCAACTTCGAGCGGAAGCGAACCGGCGCCTGCGATGATACCGATGCGCTTCTTGGCGTCGCCCATCGCCGCGGGCTCAGTCTTCGGCGCCGTTCTTCGGCGTGCAAAGCGATCGTTTGCCGCCCTGGCGGATAAACGCCAGAATTTCCTGAACCGAGGCGTGGCCAGAGAATTCCTCGGCGACGTCGTCCATGCGTTCAACGAGCGTGCCCTCGGCAGCGAAGAGCAGGCGATAAGCGCGGCGAAGGTCGTGGATGTCGCTGCGCGAGAAGCCGCGACGCTGCAGGCCAACGATGTTGAGTCCCGAAAGATAGGCGCGATTGCCGAGCGCCATGCCGTAGGGAATGAGGTCGTTTTCGAGGCCCGACATGCCGCCGACGAAGGCGTGATGGCCGACGCGGGCATACTGGATCACGGCTGCACCGCCGCCGATGATGGCGAAATCGCCGACCGTGCAGTGGCCCGCAAGCATGACATTGTTGGAGAAGATGACGCCGTTGCCGACGCGGCAATCGTGACCGACGTGGCTATTGGCCAGGAAGGCGCAGCCGTTGCCGACCGTCGTCACCGAACCGCCGCCGGCTGTTCCGGGGTTCATCGTCACGCCTTCGCGGATGATGCAATCGGAGCCGACCGACAGCGAGCAAGGCTCGCCCTTGTATTTCAGATCCTGCGGCTGGTGGCCGATGGATGCGAACGGGAAAATGCGGGTGCCGGCGCCGATGTCGGTGGTGCCGGCGACGACGACGTGGCTGATCAGTTCGACGCGCTCGCCGAGCTTCGCCTCCCGGCCAACGACGCAGAAGGGCCCGATCTTTACACCAGCACCGAGTTGGGCACCGTCTTCGACGATGGCCGTCGGGTGGACTTCAACCTCAGCCATTTTGGCTCGCAAATGCGCGGGCGTCGGCGGTATCGGCCAGCATCGCGCTGATTTCGGCTTCGGCGACGACCTTACCATTCACCTTGGCTTCGCCTTTGAAGCGCCAGACCCGGCCGCGATTGCGGATTTTCTTGACGTGATAGTGGAGTTGGTCGCCGGGCACGACCGGCTTGCGGAACTTGGCATTGTCGATGCCCATGAAATAGACGAGCTCGGCTTTGTAGTCCTGGCCGATATTGGAAACACAGAGCGCGCCGGCCGTCTGAGCGAGGCCTTCGATGATCAGCACTCCCGGCATCACCGGAAACTGAGGGAAGTGGCCCTGAAAGAACGGCTCATTGATGGTGACATTCTTCAACCCGACGCAGCTTTCGTCGGCATCCATGTCGTAGATGCGATCGACGAGCAGGAAGGGATAGCGATGGGGCAATAGAGTGAGTACGCGATTGATGTCCGCGGTCCCAAGAACCTTGTCCGCCGTTACCTTGCCGTCCATCGTCGTCTGCTCCAAAAGAATTGCGGTCGGAGGGGCGCGTTCGCCGCCCCCTAATCGTCAGCCTGCGCCCGACTCCGGCGACCCGTCGTCATAGCTATCTTTGCCGCGCGCGGCGAGCCGCCTGATCAGGGCTTGTTCGCGCGCGGTTTCGCGCAGCGGTTTCGCCGGTGTGCCGAAGTATCGAGCGCCCGGCGGCACATCGTGCGTGGGATGAGAAGCCCCGCCGACCTGCGCACCGCTGCCGATCTTGATATGGCCGACAGTCCCGGATTGACCGCCCATGACGACAAAATCGCCAAGCTCGGTGGAGCCGGAGATGCCGCACATCGCAACAATCACGCTATTCCGACCGATGATGACGTTGTGCCCGATCTGGCAGAGATTATCAATTTTCGTCCCTTCGCCGACGATCGTATCCTTAAGAGCCCCTCGGTCTATGGTTGTATTGGCGCCTATCTCGACGTCATCCTGAATGATGACCCGCCCGATTTGCGGGACTTTGAGGTGGCCCGACCGCCCCATGGCGAAGCCGAAACCGTCCTGGCCGATGCGGACGCCGGAATGAATAATCACACGATCGCCGACGAGGGCGTGCGTCACGGTCGCCAGCGGACCGATAAAGCAATCGCGCCCGATGGTTACCCGGGAGCCGACGACGGCGCCGGCGGCAATGCGGGTGCCGCTGCCGATCTGGGCCTCCCGGCCGACTATGACGCCCGGCTCGATGATCACGCCGTCTTCGAGCTTTGCGGTGGGATCAATCGGAGTCGCGCCTGCAGATGCCACCATCGGCTGCATGGCGCCCGGATAGAAGAGCGCCAGCGCACGAGCGAAGCCATGATAAGGCTGGGGCGTCACAAGGGCAGCGGTTTGCTTGGGGACGCGGCTTGCGAGTGCCGGAATGACAAAGCAGGCACCGGCCGCGGTGGTATCGAGTTGCGGCAGATATTTCTTGTTATCGATGAAGGAGACGTGCGCCGCACCGGCCTCGGATAACGGGCGAACGTCCTCGATCAAAGCAGAGGGATCTGCGCCGTCTGCGAGTTGCGCGCCTGCCGCGTTGGCGACCTCGGACAGCGTATATGGCCCGGCGCGTTCGAAAAACCCGGGATGCTCCATGGCGCCGCCTCCGGCACGTCGATGTTTCGAATGGTTGGTATGGGACGTTGAATGAACGACCTTCGGGACAATGGCAAGACCCCTGGCCAATTTGCCCCTAGGCGCGATGCTTCATGAGCGAAAAGAGCGGTGCTTTCAATGGCACCGCTCCCGTCAAGCTGTCACAATTTGGAACCCACGGTCCGCCAAGGGCTAGAACTTGGACTGGGCACCGAAGCGGAAGAACTGCGTCTGGTCGTAGCTTTCCTTGGTCAGGACCTTGGCGAAGTCCATGCGCAGCGGGCCGACCGGCGAGTTCCACATCAAGCTGCCGCCGACAGAGGAGCGGATCGAAGTCGCTGTCCTGCAGACAGGATTTGCCATTTGTGGTGCAACCACTGAGCGCGTCGTGGGCTCCGCCTGTAGCATCCCAAAGCGAACCGGCATCGGCGAATACCGCACCGCTGAGTCCGATATCCTCAGGAATGAACGGCAGCGGGAAGCGGATTTCCGCGGTGGCCGCCCAGTATTTCTGACCGCCAAGCGCGTCCTTGTTTGAGGATGAAATATCACGAGGTCCATAGCCCGAAACGTCGAAACCACGGACCGTTTCACCGCCTTTGAAGAAGGCGTCGAGCAGTCGTACATCTTCGCCGCCCCAGCCTTGGATCATGCCGCCGACCGCGCGACCTACGAACGTGATCTTGTCGTAGATCGGGTAGTAGAAGCGGCCTTCCGCATTCACGCGCCAGTATTGAGCGTCGCCGCCAAGACCGGCGAAGTCGTTGCCAACTTCGATATAGTAGCCGCGGTTCGGATTGGTCGGGACATTGCGCTGATCGTAGCTGATGGTCGTGCCAATGAGCGACGTCCAGTAGCCCTTGTTATCGCAATTATAGAGCCCAGTGGAGGAATCGTATCCTTGCACTCCGCAAGCTTCTTTAATCGCCAACGAGGCATTGTCTGTCACGCCATAGATCTCGTCACGCGACAACGAGTATAGCGTCTGCATCCAAAGCTTCTCGGCAAGCGGGAAGCCGAGGCGGACGTCGCCGCCCATTTTTCTCTGCTCGAATCCAGAATAGTCGGTGTAGTCGAGCTGTTTGAAGAACAGGTCGAAGCCAGCCGCAAGGTTGCGATCGAGGAAGCGCGGCTCGGTGAACGACAAGTCGACCTGCGCGCGCTCGAACGAACCGGCGAGCTTCAGGCGAATGTATTGACCGTTGCCGAACAGGTTGCGTTCGGAAATCGACACGTCGCCGATCACGCCTTCACTGGTCGAGTAGCCCGCACCGAACGAGAGTTCGCCCGTCGACTGTTCCTGAACTTCGACATCGAGAATGACGCGGTCAGGCGCAGATCCGGGACGGCGCTTGATGTCGACGGTCTTGAAAATGCCGAGAGCCTGCAGACGCTTCTTGGCGCGGTCGACCATCAAAGTATTGAACGCGTCGCCTTCGGCGAGACGGAACTCGCGGCGGATCACGAAATCCTTGGTTCGCGTGTTACCGATGACGTTGATGCGCTCGATGTAGATCCGCGGGCCTTCGTCAACGACGTAGGTGATCGAGATCGTATGGTTGGTCGCATCGGGAATGGGACGCGGCCGGACGCGGGCGAAGGCATAGCCCTGATCGGCGATGTCGAGCGTCAACTGCTCGGAGGTTTTGTCGATTTGCGAAGCGTCATAGACAGCGCCGCTCTTGGTCAGCAGATCGCCTTGCAGCGTGCTGCCATCCACTCCCGGCAGTGAGCTTTCGATATTGATCGCGCCGAAGGAATAGAGCTGGCCTTCATCGATTGCGAAGGTGATGATGAAGCCCGAACCGTCAGGATCGATTTCGGCGTTCGCTGCCGTGACGGACGCGTCGGGATAGCCGTTCTTGAGGTAGAACTGGCGAATGAGTTCGCGGTCGAGGTTCATGCGGTCGGGGTCGTAGATCGACGTTCCCTTGAGGAAGTCGAACCAACCGACCTGCGTCGTCGAGATGATGTCGCGGAGCTGGCTGTCGGTGAAGGCGTGGTTGCCGACGAAGTTGATGCCCTTGACCTTGGTTGCAGCACCCTCGTTGATCTCGAAGACGAGGTTCACGCGGTCCTGCTCAAGCTCGATGATCTTGGGCTCGACGCTGGCGGCAAAAAGACCCTGGCGGCGATAGACGTCGAGAATGCGCTGCACATCGGCCTGAGCCTTGGCGCGCGTAAACACCGAGCGCGGCTTCAGCTGGACTTCGCCGGTCAGCGTCGCGGTGTCGACCTCGCTGTTGCCTTCGAAGGCGACCTGGTTGATGACCGGGTTTTCCTTGACGGTCACAACGATCGTCGAGCCTTTGGAATCGATCGAGACGTCGGCAAAGAGGCCCGTCGCAAACAGCGCCTTGATCGAACCGTCGATCTTTGACGCGCTGTAGGGATCGCCGGCATTGAATTGCAGATACGAGCGGACGGTCTCGGGCTCGACGCGCCGGTTTCCGACCACTTCAATGTTCTTGATCACGCTCTGAGCGAACGCTGCACCCGACGTCCAGGCCGCATCCCCCATCGCGACCACCGGCGAGAGGACAAGAAGCGCCACCAACAGGCGCAGTCCCGCCAAGATGATCTTGAATTTCTGCATACGCGGAATTGCCCCCGTGTGCCGCCGACCCCCAATTTCACATGCGCGCTGTCGGCGGCAGCGACACACTCATGCGTCTTGTTTTGTGCAGTGTTCTTTTTGTTTTTCGGCCCGTTTCTTATCGGTCGTGTTTGTCTTGACGTCCCCGGTCCACGGCAACCTTCCGTCGTAACTTCGTTTCGGCCCCCCGAGTCGAAGTCATAACATGCTGCGCAGGATATCGCTTTTAACGATTCAGAAAGCCCTCGGAAAGTTGTAAGTTTACGTCACTCCACCATGATTCTTCTGAACGTCAGCCGGCCCCCGTCAAACGGCGCCAAACGTTCATAATGTCGTTGAAATTCACAAAAACCATCAACATCATCAGCAACGCCAAGCCGACCTGGAAGCCCATCTGCTGGAGGCGCTCGCTGGCGGGCTTCCGGCGCACCGCTTCGAAGGCGTAGAACATAAGGTGTCCGCCATCGAGAACCGGCACCGGCAGCAGGTTCAGAAAGCCGATATTGGCCGAGATGAAGGCGATCCAGCGCAGCATCGGCTCAAGCCCGAGTTCCGCGACCTTGGCGGTGACCTCGGCCATCATGATCGGGCCGCCCATCTGCTCGGCCGACTGGCGCCGCGTGACGATATCGCGAAGGCCGCCCAAAGTCTGCGTGATATTGCCGTAGGTTTCGCTAATTCCGAGCATTATGGCCTGTGGAATGCCGACGTGAACGGTGCGGACCTTGTCGGGCGCGATGGCGCGCTGGATGCCGATCAGTCCGCGCCGGAACGTCCGACCCATGGCGTCCTTCTGCTCATCGACGTTGGGGGTCGCCTTGAGAACGAGATTCTCGCCGCCGCGGTCGACGGTGAAGGAAAGCTCTTCGCCTGCGCTCGATCCGACGATTCTCTGCAGATCGTCGAAGCGCTCGATTTTGTTGCCATCGATCGCGACGATCAGGTCGCCGGCTTTGAAGCCGCCCCGTTCAGCCGGTGAATTGGGCACCACGGCGTCGACCAGCGGCGGAAGGATATGGAGCCCGACAGTGGCGTTGAGGGCCGAGTAAAGGACGATTGCGAGGATGAAATTGGCGATCGGGCCGGCTGCCACGACGGCGGCGCGGGCGCCGACGGATTTCGACTGGAAGGCTCCCTCGCGCTCGGAAAGGCGGGCGTTGCCGCCGAACGATGCCGGGTTCTCGTCGTCGATGAATTTGACGTAGCCGCCGAGCGGAATCCACGCGAACCGCCAGCGGGTCCCGTGCTTGTCATAAAACCCATATATTTCAGGGCCGAAGCCGATCGAGAATGCCTTGACCGTGACGCCGCACCAGCGCGCGACGAGGAAATGGCCAAGCTCGTGGATGAAAACGACCAGGGTCAAAACCAGCAGGAACATGATGCCGTAATGCCAGATCCATCCTGCAAGTGACGCCAGAAAATCCATGGATGAGTGGTCCCAGTGCTGATTCGGAGTGCCGGTAAAGATTGAGACTAGGCACGATCGGCTTCAATAGCCACTAAGTTTCTCGTAAGCCAAAAAGCGGGCAAGCTCATCGACGGCGAGGATATCTTCGAGGCTTTGGGCGGGGCAGATGGCCCCCTGACGCTCAGCAGCGTTGAGCGTCTCTTCGACGAGCGCGGCAATGTCGAACATCTTGATTTTGCGATCGAGAAAGGCCCTGACCGCGATTTCATTGGCGGCGTTGAGGACCGCCGGGGCCGTGTCGCTGCGACGCAGAGCAGCTTTGGCGACGCGAAGGGCGGGAAAGCGATCTTCGTCAGGCGGTTCGAAGGTCAAAGTGGCAAGTCGGGCGAGGTCGAGCTTTTCGGTCGGGGCGGTCATCCGATCCGGCCACGCCAGGGCGACGGCGATCGGCGTGCGCATGTCGGGCGGCGCCAGCTGGGCGAGTACGGAGCCGTCGACGTAGCTGACGAGGCAATGGACGATCGACTGCGGGTGGACGATGCAATCGAGCTTGTCCACGGACACGGGAAAAAGGTGGAACGCTTCGATCAGCTCGAGGCCTTTGTTCATCAGAGTGGCGCTGTCGATGGTGATCTTTGCGCCCATCGACCAGTTGGGATGTTTCAACGCCTGCTCGGGCGTGGCGGCAGCGATCGCATCCCTCGTCCAGGTGCGGAATGGGCCGCCGGAAGCGGTCAGCACGATCTTGTCGATGGACGCCGGGTCCGCGCCGGCCAAGACCTGAAACGCTGCCGAATGTTCGCTGTCGACCGGCAGAAGTTCGGCGCCAAATCGCGTGATGGCGGCGGTAAAAACGTGTCCGGCCGAAACCAGGCACTCTTTGTTGGCGAGCGCGATGCGTGCGCCTTGCGAAACAGCTGCGAACGTCGGCTTCAGTCCGGCCGCGCCGACGATCGCGGCCATGATGCAATCGGCGGGTTCGAGCGCGGCGTCCGCGAGGGCATCGGCGCCGGCGGCGGCTCTGATGCCGCTTCCCTCGAGCGCGGCGCGAAGTTCAGCGAGACGGGTTTCATCGCCGATAACGGCAAGGCGCGCTTTGTGGTGGCGAGCGAGGGCGGCGAGTTCCTTCACGTTCGATTGCGCGGTCAGCGCGATGATCTCGAACTTTTCTGGCGTCCGCGACACGAGATCGAGCGTACTCGTCCCGATCGACCCCGTGGCACCGAGCACGCTCAGCCGCATGGGGCGCGACGCATCGATTGCACGAGGCTGAGCCGTCGAGGAGCGCTCGGGCAATCGACTGGGAACGCTTGCGGTGACCGCCATGCCGTTATGATCCGTATAAGAGCGCTCGCGCAGGCGCGAACGCGTCGATCGCGAAGCCGATGAGCGCGGCTACAATACTCGCTGTCACCAGGCCGTCCATGCGATCCATGAAACCGCCGTGGCCGGGTATCAGTCCGCCAGCATCTTTCAGACCGAAATGGCGTTTTAGTGCCGATTCAGCCAAATCGCCCCACTGCGCGACGAGTCCCAGGCCAAGGCCAAGACATGAAAGCCAGATCGCGCCGCCTGTCCCGGTCACGAACGAAAAGAGCGCCCCCATGACGGCCGCCGAGCAAATTCCGCCGATCAGGCCCGACCAAGTCTTATTGGGCGAAACTTCGGGCCAGAGCTTGGGTCCGCCTATCGTTCGCCCGCAAGCGTAGGCCGCGATATCCGTTATCACCACCGAGAGGATGACGAACAACGTCGCGAGAAATCCGAGCTGCTCGTCGCTTCTGAGCCATCCCAGCGCGACGACCGGCAACGCTGTGTAAAAAACGCCTGCGCCGGAAAGCCGGGTGCGATCCGAACCGGCCGTCAGAATCGCGACCGCGACCGCACCGATGATCGCAGCGACGATCGCCATGCCGGCCATGTCGCGCGCCGTCAGCACGGCGGCTGCGAGAACGGCAATGATATGGACGATCACGCCGCTATCGGGCATCGGGCCCCTGACGATACGCCCCCATTCCCAGCTCATCGCGGCCGCAACGAGGAAAGTCAGCACTGCGAATGCGGTGGCGTTCCAATAGAGCATCGCGAATGCGACGGCGCCGATGGCCACTCCGGACGCAATGCGCAATCTCAATTCAGCGGGCAAAAAACCAAACAAGCCGTCGAGACGCCGCCGCCAATCGTCCGGGCTCTCTGACGGCATTGGCAACCTCAGGCCATCGAGCGCTTGGAGAGGCCACCGAACCGGCGTTCCCTCGAACGGAATTCCGCGATTGCCGCCTCGAATGCCGACTTGTCAAAATCGGGCCAATAACAATCGAGAAATACGAACTCAGAATAAGCGGTCTGCCAGAGCAGAAAGTTCGACAGTCGCATCTCGCCCGACGTCCGGATCAAGAGATCGGGATCGGGAATGCCGGAAGTGTCGAGTTCGTTCGCTATCGCCTCGACCGTCACTTCCGATGGTGACAGCCTGCCGGCGGCGACCTCCTCGGCCAATTTCCTCGCTGCGCAAGCGATTTCCGTGCGCGAGCCGTAATTGAAGGCGATAACGAGCGTCAGTTTATCGTTGTCGCGCGTGAGCTCGACGGCTTCGTCGATCAGGTTCATCAGCTCGCTGTCGACGTGCGAGCGCTGTCCGATAACCCTTATGCGGACGCCCGCCTTGTGCAATTCCGCCAGATCGCGACGGATGAAACGCTTCATCAGCCCCATCAAGTCGTCGATCTCTTCGATCGGGCGTTTCCAGTTTTCGGATGAGAAGCTGAAGATCGTGAGATAGGTGATTTTGAGATCGATCGCGGCGCGGACGGCCCGGCGGACGGCCTCGACGCCTTGGCGATGCCCGAGCGTTCGCGGCAGTCCCCGTTCGCGGGCCCAGCGGCCATTACCATCCATGATGATGGCGACGTGTGTCGGCGGCGTCAAAGAACCGGACAGATCGTCAGTTGGCTTCGGTAGTGGCGCCACAGTCTAATGGCCCTCTGGGATTGATCTTTACATACAGTTACACGACTTCAAGCCAGCAGAACGGCGACGGCCATCAGACTTTTTGGATTTCGGCCTCTTTTGTAACGAGAGTCGCATCGACCTCCTTGATAAGCCGGTCGGTGAGCTCCTGGACCTTATCGGAATTTCCCCGCTGTTCGTCCTGGCTCATTTTGCCGTCTTTCTCAAGCTTCTTGAGAAGATCCATGGCCTCGCGGCGGACGTTGCGGACCGAAATTTTAGCCTGCTCGGCGTATTTGTGGGCGAGCTTCACCAGCTCCTGGCGGCGATCGGCGGTCAGCGCCGGAATCGGTAGGCGGAGGATCTGGCCGTCCGTGATCGGATTGAGGCCGAGATTGGCTTCGCGGATCGCCTTGTCGACGGCAATCACATTGCCCCGATCCCAAACCTGCACCGTGATCATCCGGGGCTCAGGAACCGACACGGTCGCGACCTGATTGAGCGGCATGCGCGAGCCGTAGACCATGACCTGGACGGGATCGAGCAGATTGGCGCTGGCGCGGCCCGTGCGGAGACCTGAAAACTCTCGTTTAAGGGCGTCGAGGGAAGCGCGCATGCGCTTCTCGATTTCTTTGATGTCGTGAGCTGCTAATGACATTTCCTATTCCTTCCCGGTGCGCCGGAATTCCGACCGACCGCACCCCGATCGAAACGCGGCGCAAAACGGATCAAGCGGCGCTCAGCCGTTTCCCTCGATGAGGGTCTGGCGGGCTTCGCCACGGAGCGCCTTCAAGAGATTTCCGGGCTCTTCGATGGAAACCACAATTAGCGGAAGTCCGTTATCCCGGGCAAGGGCAATGGCCGCGCCATCCATCACTTTGAGATCGTTGGCTAAAACCTCAGAGTAACTGAGCTTATCGTAACGGACCGCATCTTTGTGCTTTTTGGGATCGGCAGAGTAAACGCCGTCCACTTGCGTCGCCTTCAGAACCGCGTCGCAGTTCATCTCGATGCCGCGCAGAACAGCGGCGGTATCAGTGGTGAAAAACGGGTTTCCGGTGCCGGCCGCAAAGACCACGACCTGCCTGCGAGAAAGGTATGCGAGCGCTTTCGGACGTACGTAGCTTTCGCACACCGTCTGCATCGGGATTGCGGAAAGCACGCGGGCCGCAACGCCTTTGCGATCAAGCGCATTCTGAAACGCCAAGGCGTTCATGACCGTGGCCAGCATGCCCATGTAGTCGGCGGTCGCGCGATCCATGCCTTTGGCAGCGCCGGAAAGGCCGCGGAAGATATTGCCGCCGCCGATGACCACGGCGATTTCAGCGCCAGCCGCCACCGCATCGGCGATGTCTTTGGCCAGCCGCTCGGCGACCGACATGTCGATGCCATAGGGCTGCGCGCCCATCAGAGCTTCGCCGGAAAGTTTCAGCAGCAGCCGCTTGTATTTGAGACCTCGCGCGTCCGCCATTGCCTGTCTCTCCCTCTCCCCGTTCCTCCACTCAACGGGGAGAGGGCCGGGGTGAGGGGCCGACGCTTGGCAGTCGCTTAGGCTGCCCCTCACCCTGACCCTCTCCCCATGAAAATGGGGAGAGGGAAATTAAATTCGCACGAAAAACCGGCCAGTCGCGACGACCGGCCGGTTGATACCTAACCCGCTCAGGCGATTCCGGCCAGCGGGATGCCGCGAAAGCCGTTACGCCATCCGGGATGTCAGCGGCCGCCGCTTGCGAGCTTGCGGACTTCCTCGCCGAAATCTTCTTCCTTCTTGTCGATGCCTTCGCCGAGCGCGTAGCGAATAAAGCCGGCGACCTTAATGGCCGCGCCCGCCTTGCCCTCGGCTTCCTTCACCGCCTGAGCGACCGTCTTGGTGCTGTCGTGGATGTACTGCTGCTCGAGCAGGCAGTTCTCCTTGGCGAACGCCTTGATGCCACCCGAGATGATCTTCTCGAGGACGTCCGGCTTCTTGCCCTGGTTCTTCTCGGCGAGGATCGCCTTCTCGCGCTCGATCACTTCGGCGGGAACCGCTGAAATATCGAGAGCAAGCGGGCTCGCGGCTGCAACGTGCATCGCGAGCATGCGGGCGACCTCAAACAGCGTCGGCTCGTCACCGGCGCTTTCGAGCGCGACGAGCACGCCGATCTTGCCGAGGCCGTCGGCGACGCGGTTGTGAACGTAATCGGCGACGACGCCTTCCTTGACAGCAATCGCCGACGTCCGGCGGAGCGTCATGTTCTCGCCGATGGTCGCGACAGCTTCCTGAAGCTGGACCTCGACACTGTTCTTGGTGCCGGGATAGGTCGTGGCCAGAAGAGCTTTCAGATCGCCCTTGGCTGCGGGAGCAAGGCTCGCGATGTCGCGAACGAGAGTCTGGAACTGCTCGTTGCGGGCAACGAAATCGGTTTCCGAGTTGACCTCGACGACGGCGCCCTCGCGGCCCTTGGCGACGATGCCGATCAGGCCGTCGGCGGCGATGCGGCCCGACTTTTTCGCGGCCTTGGACAAGCCCTTCTTGCGCAGCCAATCGACGGCCGCTTCGATGTCGCCGTTCGTTTCGGTCAGCGCGGTCTTGCAGTCCATCATGCCGGCGCCGGTCATGTCGCGCAGCTTTTTCACATCAGCGGCGGTGATCGTTGTCATTCCTGTCACCTATGAGGTTCGAGGCGCCCTGGTGGGGCGCCTCATCAATGTTCATTCACATTCGCGCTTCACGTGCGCGTCAGTTTTGTGTCGAATTGCCAACGCGCTTAGACGCTGGCCGCATCGACAAGCTTCTTGGCCTGGGCGACCCACTCTTCCTTCGAGATCTGACCCTTGAGCTTCAGCTGGCGATCAAGCGCTTCGGCGTGATCGGCATCGAGATCGGCGATCTGCCAGAAGTGATACACGCCGGCGTCGTTCAAACGCTGCTCGACCTTGGGGGTGATGCCGGTGATACGCTTCAGATCGTCGGCCTCGCCGCGTGGCGCTTCGATGCCCTTGAAGGTCACCTTCGGAAGTTCTTCGGCAGGTGGCGTCTCGGAGGCACCGACGTCAACGCCGGCGCTGCCCTGAGAGCGCTCCAGTCCGTCGAGCGCCGCGCGTGCCATCAAATCGCAATAGAGCGTGATGGCGCGACCGGCGTCGTCGTTGCCCGGAACCGGGTAATCGATGCCGTCGGGATCGCAGTTGGTATCGACGATGGCGACGATCGGGATGTTGAGCTTGCGTGCCTCTTGGATCGCGATCGATTCCTTGTTGGTATCGATGACGACGAGGAGATCCGGCGTGCCGCCCATGTCCTTGATGCCGCCGAGCGACTGGTTGAGCTTTTCGCGCTCACGCGTCAGGTTCAGGATTTCCTTTTTCGTGCGGCCCTGCGGGTCGGCGAGAATGTCGTCGAGCTGACGCAGGCGGCGGATCGATTGGGAAACCGTCTTCCAGTTGGTCAGCGTGCCGCCGAGCCAGCGATGATTGATGAAATACTGGGCGCTGCGCTTGGCAGCTTCGGCGATGCCGTCGGATGCCTGACGCTTGGTCGCGACGAAGAGCACACGGCCGCCGCCGGCGACAGTATCAGAGACCTTCAGAAGCGCCTGGTGCATCAACGGCACCGTTTGCGTCAGGTCGAGAATGTGGATTTTGTTGCGCGACCCATAGATGAACGGCGCCATCTTGGGGTTCCAGCGGTGAGCCTGGTGGCCGAAGTGAACGCCAGCTTCCAATAGCTGACGCATGTTGAAGGCAGGAAGTGCCATCGAAAGTTCCTTTTCCGGTTAGACCTCCGCGAGACTTGAGAAGAGAATGGCCAGCCTTTTCATTGGCTTAGCTGTTCTCCACCGGAGCGCGATGCGGGGCTTTTCATCCGCATGGCGCGAGTGTCTCGCGTGTGAGATGGCGGCTATATACGGGGGATCAGCGGTTTGTGCAAGCGCGGCGGATTTCGGAGGGATTCCGCAGACTTGCATCGGCACGGCGGGCGGGTGGAAATACGCTTCAAAAATCGAACGCACCAAGCCCGCGCAGATGTTTGCGGAAGCGTGGTGCGTTGCAACTCTTCTTGGGGATCCGTCAGACCGGCCGGCCGACAGGACTTAGCGAGGGATACGCGGGCGCCAAATACCCGAGCAGAGACTTACTTGCACTTGGCGTCGAGCAGCGAAACAGACTCGTCCATCGCGTTCGCTTCCGGCGAGCCGTCCTTGGAGTCCTGGCCAGAATCCCAGGCGTTTTCGAAATCTTCGCCGAGGATCTTGAAATACCCGTCGATTTCGTCGCCGGCGGCTTCGGCTTTCTTCTCGTCATCGCCGACTTCGTCCATCTTCTTCGACATGGCGCAATAGGCCTTGACCTTGGCCGGGTCCGAGGCAGCGGCTTGCAGGTTTTTCTTGATGTCGGCGGCGCTCAGTTTCGGCGGCTCCTTATCATCGTCCGCGGCATAGGCGGCGGGAGCAAGCAGGAACACACCGACCAAAGCGGCAGCGGCGTAAAATTTGGACATTTTTTGCCTCGTAATTGGCTAGCTCGGGGTGCGGAGCTATGCACTCAAACTGTGTCAGAAGAAGGCAGCGCCGAAGCGCTGCCTTCAATCAAAGCGCCTGTCGCTTAGAAGTAGCGCCAGTAGCAACGACGGTGGCCATGGCGCCAACCGCAGACCCACTTGCGATGCTTATAGTGGCGATGCTTGTAATAGCGCTTTTTGTAATACACGTGCTCGATGGCGGATTTGTCGGCGTGAGTGCTGATGCCGTTGAGGCTGGCGCCTGCGACACCGGCGTTTGCAGCGCTGCCAGCAGCACCGAGTGTGACGGCAGCGAGCACCGCTGCTGCAATCAAGCTCTTTTTCATTGATGGCTCCTATCTTCGAAACAGACGCGGTCTCTCACGTCTTGGAGCCCTAACGCATAAGCGATCAAAAAGCCGTCGTTCATGACGAAAAATATTCGGTGGATCGAGTGTAACTTCGATGCCCGCAACCGGCGGTTTCAGACCTCGATTACTTCAGCCACAATGGGCAAGGCTTCGATGCGAATTGCTTCGCGTGGGGAAACTTCGTAGCGGCCCTGCAGGACAAATTCCATTTCGCGGCCGCGATCTTCGAGCGGCAGCACGATGCGGATCTCTCCGCCGCGTGCATTGGGCTTCAGATATTTGCCGACATCAGACACGGGGGCGGCGTTCGCGACGACCGACTTTCGATCAAGAACAAGCTTGAGATTGCGCGGCACGGCGGACGCGGCCTTATCCAGTTCTTCGATCGACTGCACCCGCATTTTCATCGTTTCGCCGTCGCGCTCGGCCTCGACTGAAACGATCACCGGCGTGCCGGGTTCCAAAAGATCGCGGCTCGCGGCGAGCGTGTCGGAGAAGATGACCGCTTCGAACTGGCCCGTCGCGTCGGAGAATGTCGCGAACGCGAACTTATTGCCTTTCTGAGACCTGCGCTCGCGGGCGGCGATGACGATGCCTGCAAGGCGTCCAGCCGTGGCGCCGCGCTGGACCAATAGCTCGAACTCGCTGAATTTTCTGATCCCGAGTTTTGCAAGAACGCGCTCATATTGATCGAGCGGATGGCCCGAAAGATAGAAGCCGACGGCTTGGAATTCCTCGGAGAGTTTCTCCATCGCGGTCCATGCCGGCGTTGCGCGCAAGACAAGCTCGGCGGGTTTGCCGGCGGTGCCGAACAGATCGGTCGTGCCCTGGGCTTCGTCAGCCGACCGCCGCTGAGCGGACGCCAGAATTGTATCGGCGTTGGCCGCAACGAGAGCGCGATTGGAGTTCAGCGTATCGAACGCGCCCCCCTTGGCCATTGTCTCGATGCCGCGCTTGTTGAGCGCCTTGGCGTCGACGCGTGCGGCGAAATCGGCAAGCGATGCGTAAAGCCCTCCCGAATTGCGCTCGTTGACGATCGTTTCGACGGCACCGGCGCCGATGTTCTTCAAGGCCGCGAGCGAATAGCGGATGGATCCGCGAGGTGTTTCCCTCTCCCCGTTCTTCGCGGGGTGAGGGGCAGCCGTTTGACCATCCTGTTGCAGCCCCTCTCCCCAACCCTCTCCCCGCACGCGGGTCGAGGGAGAAGAGACGGGCGGCTCGACGCCGAAATCGACGCCTGAGTTGTTGACGCACGGTGGCAGCATGCGAATTCCGGACTTGCGGGCTTCGGATGCGAACATCGCCAGCTTATCGGTGTTGCCCATGTCGAGCGTCATCGAGGCGGCGAAGAATTCCTCGCGGAAGTTGGCTTTCAAATAAGCCGTGTGATAGCTGACGAGCGCATAGGCGGCGGCGTGCGATTTGTTGAAGCCGTAGCCCGCGAATTTATCGACAAGCTCGAAGATGTAGACCGCTTCGTCTTTCTTGACGCCCTTCCCCATCGCGCCTTCGACGAATTGCGCCTGCTGCTTGGCCATTTCGGCCTTGTCTTTTTTACCCATCGCGCGGCGCAGAAGATCAGCCTTGCCGAGCGAATAGCCGCCCATCACCTGAGCAATCTGGATGACCTGCTCCTGGTAGATGATGACGCCGTAAGTCTCCTTCAAAATCTCCGTAAGCATCGGATGCAGGCAGTCGACGGGCTCTTCGCCGTGCTTGCGATTGATGTAGGTCGGGATGTTGTCCATAGGGCCGGGGCGATAGAGCGCGACCATGGCGATGATGTCCTCGAAGCGGTCGGGCTTCAGCCGCTTCAAGCTTTCGCGCATGCCCGTACTTTCAAGCTGGAACACGCCAGCCGTATCGGCCTTCGCCAGCATCTCGTAGGTCGGCTTGTCGTCGAGCGGCAGGCTCGCGAGATCGACGGTGATGCCGCGCACCCGCTTGATGAGATCAAGGGCTTTTTCAAGAACGGTAAGCGTCTTCAGGCCGAGGAAGTCGAACTTCACGAGACCGGCCGCCTCGACCATTTTCCAGTTGTATTGCGTGATCGGAAAATTGGATTTCGGATCGCGATAAAGCGGCACGAGCTCTTCAAGCGGGCGATCGCCGATCACCATGCCAGCGGCGTGGGTGGAAGCGTGGCGATAAAGGCCTTCGAGCTTTTCGGCGATTTCCAAAAGGCGCGCGACGATGGGCTCGCGGTCGCGTTCTTCCTGCAGTTTCGGTTCGCCGTCGATGGCTTCGCGCAGCGTGACGGGATTGGCTGGGTTGTTGGGCACGAGTTTGCAGAGCCGATCGACCTGGCCATACGGCATCTGCAGGACGCGACCGACGTCGCGCAGCACGGCGCGCGCCTGCAGCTTACCGTGCGTGATGATCTGAGCGACGCGATCGGAACCATATTTCTTCTGCACGTAGTCGATGACTCGGTCGCGCTTCTCCTGGCAGAAGTCGATGTCGAAGTCCGGCATCGAAATACGTTCGGGATTGAGGAATTGCTCGAACAGCAGGCCAAACTGCAACGGATCGAGATCGGTGATCGTCAGCGCGTAAGCGACAAGCGAGCCGGCGCCCGAGCCGCGGCCCGGACCGACCGGAACGCCATTGGCCTTCGACCACTTGATGAAGTCGGCAACGATCAGGAAGTAGCCGGGAAACTTCATCTGCGTGATGACGTCGATCTCGTAAGCGAGGCGCTTTTCGTAGTCCTCGACGGTGAATCCCTCCGCGGGTCCGTGTGCTTCGAGGCGCCGCTTCAACCCTTCGACGGCTTGGTTCTTCAGCTCCGCGGCTTCGAGGCGGAAATTCTCGATCTCGCTCTGGCTGTCGTCGCCGGGGACGAAACGCGGCAGGATGGGCTTCTTGCCTTCTGGGCGGAAGGCACAGCGGATCGCGATTTCGACGGTGTTCGCCAACGCTTCGGGCAAATCGGCGAAGAGCGACGCCATTTCGTCTTCGGATTTCAGATAGTGCTCGGGGCTGGCGCGGCGGCGATCATCTTCGACGACATAGCGGCCGTCGGCGATGCAGAGCAGCGCGTCATGCGCTTCGTAATCGGCGCGCGATGCGAAGTAGCACTCGTTCGTCGCGACGATGGGCAAGCGGCGGGCGTAGGCAAGCTCGAGAAGCTGCGGTTCGACGTCGGCTTCGTCCGGAAGGCCGTGCCGTTGAATCTCGACGTAGAGCCGATCTCCGAAGATTTTCTCCAGCGTCGCGAGCCGCTCGGTGGCGTGGTCCGCTTGGCCGTTGCGGAGCGCGGTGTCGACCGGGCCCTGCGGACCACCGGTCAGCGCGATCAATCCGGCGGACAGTTCTTCGAGCTTGCCGATCTTGACGTGCGCCGGCTCATCAGGCGCGGGTTCGAAATTCAGGACTTTCGACAGCTTCATGAGATTGGCGAAGCCGTCGGCATTCATGGCGAAAAGCGCGAGCTTGCCCGCGGGCTTGACGCGCGGCTCGTTGCTCATGGCCCGCAGCGCCATCGGGCTGTTGTCTCGATTGTCGCCGAAATCGATATCGAGCGTGGTGCCGACGACCGGCTGGACGCCCGCGCCCCAGAGCTTGTCGGAGAATTCAAGAGCGCCGAACAGGTTGTTGGTATCGGTCAGGCCAATCGCGGGAAGCTTCATCGCCACGGCAAGCTTGGCGAGCTTCGAAATCGGCAGCGCGCCTTCGAGCAGCGAATAGGCCGAATGGACCTTCAGGTGAACGAATTTTGGTCCCGCGACGGGAGGTCGAATCACTTGGTTCATGCGCCTAACTTAGGCAGTCGAGACGGTAAGCAGAAGCCGGGAAGAGGCTTCTCCCGCACCGTCACGGCCGCGGAGGCGGCCGTCCACGACAAATCGCGTCCGATGTCAGCATTGCCGTGGATGGCCACCTTCGTGGCCATGACGAAATGTATGGGCCGTCTCGGATGCGGGGAAATTAGCGCGTCCGCGACAGTGAGATTTCGACGAGTTGCCCTTCGTGGACCTGCAGCACGCGGTCCATGCGGGCCGCCAGGTCCATATTGTGGGTCGCGATCAACGCCGCAACGCCTTGGCGGCGGATCACATCGACCAGCTGCCGGAAGACGTGATCGGAAGTGTGCGGATCGAGATTGCCTGTCGGCTCGTCGGCAAGGAGCAGGCGCGGGTCGTTCGCCAAGCCCCGACAGATCGCGGTGCGCTGCTGTTCGCCGCCCGACAGCTCGGCCGGGCGATGATCGGCGCGTTGCGCCAGTCCGACGCTGGTAAGAAGGTCGAGGGCATGCGCTTCAGCGGCCTTCCGGCTCTTGCCCAGGATCAACTGCGGAATGACGACATTCTCCAGCGCGCTGAATTCGGGAAGCAGCTGGTGGAACTGATAGACGAAGCCGATCTCGCTGCGGCGCAGACGCGTGCGCTCGGCCTCGGTCATCGTGGCGCAGTCGCGACCGTTGACGACGACGCGGCCGCCGGAGGGGGATTCGAGAAGACCGGTGATGTGAAGCAACGTCGATTTGCCAGCGCCGGACGGACCGACGAGCGCTACAGCCTGTCCGGGCCAAAGAACGGCGTCGACGCCGCGGAGGACGACGACTTCCTTTTCGCCCTGACGGAACGAGCGCGTCACGCCTTCGAGTTGAAGAACCGGAGCCAGCGGTGTGGTCATATCCATGAGCCTTACTCGTACCGCAGGGCTTCGACGGGATCGAGCTTCGACGCCTTCCAGGATGGATAGATCGTTGCGATCACCGACAGAAGAAGAGCCATAAGCACGATTCCTCCGGTCTCGTGAAAATCGATCTCGGCGGGAAGCTTGGTCAGATAGTAGACGCTCGGGTCGAACACCGTCGTGCCGGAGACCCAGGAGACGAAGTTCTTGATGCTCTCGATATTCCAGCAGAACAGGACGCCGAGGATAAGGCCCGCCAGCGTACCGACCACACCGATAGAGGCGCCGGTGATCAGGAAAATCCGCATCACTGCGCCCTTGGTCGCCCCCATCGTTCTCAGGATGGCGATGTCGCGGCCCTTGTCCTTCACGAGCATCATAAGGCCCGAGATGATGTTCAAGGCGGCGACGAGGACGATCAGCGACAGGATGATGAACATGACGTTGCGCTCGACTTCGAGCACGTTGAAAAAGGTCTCGTTGCGCTGGCGCCAATCGTTGACGATGATCGTCGGGCCGGCAGTGGCCTTGATCAGATCGTCATAGCGATCGACATTCTCCGGATTGTCGACCACGACCTCGACGACATCGACCTCGCCGGTCTTGGAGAAATATTTTTGTGCTTCAGCGAGCGGCATGAAGATCATCATGCGGTCGTATTCGGACATGCCAAGCTCGAAGATCGAGGTGATCTGATAGGCTTTCGATCTCGGAGCCGTGCCGAAGGGGGTCGATGCACCGCGAGGCGAAACGAGCGTGACGGTGTCGCCGAGCCCGACGCGCAGCTGGTTCGCGAGCCGCACGCCCATTGCAATGCCGTGCTGACTGTCGAAACCGTCGAGCGTTCCCGCCCGCATGTTCCCCGCCACCAGCTTCAACGATTTTAAGTCGCTCTCGCGCAAGCCGCGCACGAGGCCGCCAAGCGCTTGCGTGCTGGAGGACACCATCACCTGCCCTTCGATGACGGGCATCGCGACTTTGACGCCGGGCACCTTGCGGAGCTTGTCGGCGACCTCGTCGTAATTGGTGAAGCGTTCGCTCGATTCCTGCACGATGACGTGGCCGTTGAGGCCCATGATCTTGGCGAAGAGGTCGTGGCGGAAGCCGTTCATCACGGCCATGACGATGATCAGCGTGGCCACGCCCAGCATGATGCCGAGAAACGAGAAGCCGGCGATGACGGAGATGAAGCCTTCCTTGCGGCGTGCGCGCAGATAGCGACCTGCGATCATCCATTCGAACGGCGAGAACGGCTTAGTGCCGCCTATCGGGCCCTGATCCATTGGCCGCCCGGCCGACGTCCCCCCGTGCGCGGTAACAGTCATCGTGGTCTCACTGCCGTTGCCCCAAGTCCGCGCCGCATCGCAATTCCCTGTGTCGCAGTTAAGGCCATTTCACCCGATTGCGGCCGTTTTAATATGCGCGCGCGATCAGCACGTATTCCTTAGCCATTTCGCCGGTAAAAAGGCATTTGCCTTCCGGGTTTTGCTGTCCCAGCGGCGCGTTGCGAATCGTAAGCTTCAAAGCCTTGAGGCGATCGGCGATTTTTTCAAGCGCTGCCCCCTCTGGCCGCGACCACGGGACACGGACCCAGCCCTTGAACGCGCCCCCCTCGTCGTCCGCCTCGCCGGGCCCGAAATATTCGGCAAGCTCTTCGAACGACTTGAAGTTCGTGATGATGTTGTTGTCGAGACGTGCCTTGGCATCGGCGAAGAGAGACGCCTGAATTTCTTTGAGCAATGCAGTCGCCCCGGCGACGAACTCGGCGCGCGGCATCGTGCTCGAAATCACCTTATCGCCGTCGCGAAGGCGGTCGCGGCGCATGAAGGTGACGTTGCCGCCCGAAGCATCGCGGCCGCCGACTTCGACGATGACGGGAGCGCCGCGGCGGACCCAGTTCCAGCGCTTCTCGGCCGATTTGACCGGCTTCAGATCGACAAGCGTGCGAATGCCGGCAGCCTTCAGCTCCTTCTCGATCGACGCGCAGTATTCGATCAGCGCCGCATCTTCCGGCTTCTCGCGCAACATCGGCACGATGATGATCTGACGCGGGGCGATCATCGGCGGCAGGCGCAGACCGTCGTCATCGCCGTGGGTCATGATCACGCCGCCGATCAGGCGCGTGGAGACGCCCCAGCTTGTCGTGTGACAGTATGTGAGCGCGCCTTGAGCGTTCTGGAATTGGATGTTCTGCGCCTCGGCGAAGTGCGTGCCGAGGTAGTGCGAGGTGCCGGCCTGCAGCGCCTTGCCGTCCTGCATCATCGCTTCGATCGAATAGGTGTTGTCGGCGCCCGGGAAACGCTCGTTCGCAGGTTTTTCGCCAGCGATGACGGGCATTGCCAGAACGTCCTCGGCGAAGATGCGATAGACTTCCAGCATCCGCAACGTTTCGGCGACGGCGTCTTCGCGGTCGGCGTGGGCGGTATGACCTTCCTGCCAGAGGAACTCGGCCGTTCGTAGGAACAATCGCGTGCGCATTTCCCAGCGCACCACGTTCGCCCATTGATTGATGAGCAGCGGCAGGTCGCGATAGCTCTTAACCCAGCGTTGAAAGGCATCGCCGATAATCGTTTCGGACGTGGGACGGACGATCAGCGGTTCTTCGAGCTTGGCTTCGGGATCGACGACGAGCTTGCCGTCCTCGTTCTTCAGGCGGTGATGCGTGACCACCGCCATTTCCTTGGCGAAGCCTTCGACGTGCTCGGCTTCCTTGGCGATGAAGCTCATCGGAATGAAGAGCGGGAAATAGCAATTGTCGTGGCCGGTCTCTTTGATGCGCGCGTCAAGATCGGCCTGGATGCGCTCCCATACGCCCCAGCCCCACGGCTTGATGATCATGCAGCCGCGCACAGGACTGGTTTCGGCCATGTCGCCGTCGCGAACGACGGCCTGGTACCATTCGGGGAAGTTCTCGTCGCGGGTGACCGAGAGGGCGCGCTTGCTCATCGCTGCGCCTCGCGTGGACGTGAGAATATCTTCGAGAGAAAGGTGGAAAGGCGCATTACAAGCTCGCTCATCACATTCGCGCGGGCGAGCCGCGCCGTGTCATCCTGGCAGCCCCGAACAGAGCCCCAGCCGAATAGCCGGTCGGCGCATAACTGGCAATGGCGGGAACCACAATTCCCACACATGCCCGGCGCGCCGGGTCAGTCGGGAACATAGCCGATTTTGCAGGCCGGCGGCGGCTGCGGACACCTCGCTCAGAGGTTCGCGATAATCGCATACACGGCGGCGAATGCGATCCCGGCGACGATGGTGTTAACCCAGAATACCTTGAAGAAATTGAACTTGTGGGGCGCGCTTTCAGGTGTGCCGGGCACGACACTTCCGGCTTCCCCTTGCGTCTGCGCAAAGAACGGCAGAACCGCAAACAGCGTGATGAACCACATGCAGAAGAACGTTGCGATCGCGACAGACGTGCGCATTCGACTGTTCCTTACTCAAAAACCACGAACGGTTCGCCTCAGACCTGTTCCAGCTCGACAAGGGTACCGCAAAAATCCTTCGGATGCAGGAAGAGGACGGGCTTGCCGTGCGCGCCGATTTTCGGGGTGCCGTCGCCCAGAACACGGGCGCCCTGCGCCTTCAGCTGGTCGCGCGCGGCGAGAATGTCGTCGACTTCATAGCACACATGATGGATGCCGCCGTCGGGCGATTTTTCAAGAAACTTGGCGATCGGCGAGCCTTGCCCAAGCGGTTCGAGCAGCTCGATCTTGGTGTTGGGAAGCTCGATGAAAACCACTGTCACGCCATGTTCCGGTTGCGCCAGCGCGGGGCCGACCTTGGCACCCAATGCATTCTTGTAAACGCTCGATGCCTTTTCGAGATCCTTGACCGCGATGGCGACGTGGTTCAGGCGTCCGATCATGCTCCGTTCTCCAGCGCGGAATTGAGGATTGGCGATGCGGCGAGGCTTCAGCCCCTGCCATCCACCACGGACAGCAGCACTTTGACAACGGGCTTCTTGCCCCAGGCTTCGTTAATGGCGGAGCGGACGGCTCTTTGCACGGCTTCCTGCACCATTCCATGGTCGGCGCGCCGCTTCGGCGGGATGGAGCGGAGCGTGCCGTCAATGGCATCGAGCACGATCTCGCGCATCGAGTCGCCGTCGCGATCGGCCGCGGGGATGCCTTCGAGCACGACGCCCGGCTCTCCAAGAATTTCGCCGCGCCGGGACAGCGCCATCGCCACGACGGCGATACCGACGAATGACAACTTGCGGCGCGCCTTCACCGGACCTTCGACGTCCGGCACAATCAGGTTGCCGTCGCGGTAAAGGCGGCCGACCGGAGCTTCATCGATAACGGAGACTGGAGCAGGCCAGAGCTTCAGGATCTCGCCATCGATGATGGTGAACGTTTCCTGCGCGCCGCATTCGCGGGCGAGCTTGGCGTGCGCTTTGAGATGACGCGCCTCGCCATGCATCGGCACGGCGATTTTCGGGCGAAGCCAAGCGTACATATCTTTCAACTCGTCACGACGCGGGTGACCGGTGACGTGTACGAGCGCTTCGGCATCGGTGATGATTTCGGTGCCGAGCCGTGCCAGTGCATTCTGCACGCGCGATACCGCCCGCTCGTTGCCGGGAATGGTGCGCGAAGAGAAAATGACGAGATCGCCCTTGTCGAGCGAAATATCGGGATGCTCGTCCTCGGCGATGCGGGCGATGGCGGCGCGCGTCTCGCCCTGGCTGCCGGTGCAGAGCACGACGACCTTATCGCGCGACAGCTCGGAAAAGCGCTGCTGGTCGAGATAGGAAAAGCTCGGCGGCAGATAGCCCGTCTCGATCGCAACTTCGATGATCCGGTGCAAGGCGCGACCGGCAACGACGAGCGTGCGGCCGGCGGCGCGCGTTGCCGCGGCGATCGAGGCGACGCGGGCGACATTGGATGCAAACAGCGTGACGGCGACGCAGCGGGGCGCGTCAGCGATGATTTTCTTCAGCGTTTTGGCGACGTCTTCTTCGGAAGCCGAGCGCCCTTCCCGCATCGCATTGGTCGAATCGCCGACGAGCGCGAGGACGCCTTCTTCGCCCAGCGACTGGAGCTTTGCGGCGTCGTGCGGCAGCCCAACGACGGGGGTGGGATCGAGTTTCCAATCGCCGGTGTGAAAGACGATGCCGGCGGGCGTGCGGATCGCAAGGCCGTTCGGTTCGGGAATGGAGTGTGTGAGACTTACGAACTCGATATCGAACGGCCCGGTCTTGAAGCGTCCGCCGAGCGGCACCTCCTTGATCGGCAACATCGCGGAGCCGCCGAACTCGCCGAGCTTCGTTTTCAGAAATCCGGCGGTGAACGGCGTCGCGAAGATCGGGCATTGCAGCGACGGCCACAGATCGAGGACGGCGCCGATGTGATCTTCGTGCGCGTGCGTCAAAACCAGTCCGAGGAGGTTTTTGCGTTCCGGAACGATAAAACGCAGATCCGGCAAAATGACGTCGGCGCCCGGCTCGCCCTCGTGCGGGAAGGTCACGCCCAAATCGACCATCAGCCACGAGCGCGAACGCGGCGGGCCGAAGCCGTAGAGATAGACGTTCATGCCGATCTCGCCGAGACCGCCGAGCGCCATGAATACGAGTTCGTCTGAGGTGATCTTTGATGAAGGGGACGACGCGGAACGTTCGATCATGAATCCCCATCGCGTCGGACCTCGGCGACCAGAGCAACGTCGCCGTAGTTGAATTCCCGGATCGTCCCGCCGACGTCGGCGAGAAGCGCGCCGGAGTCCGCCAGACCCTGATAGGTGGCCGATACCGGACCAGCCGCCGTGTTGATGACAATGCCCTCACCTATCGGACCGGCGCGTTCCATCCAGGCTTCGCGGATGGCTCGGAAGTTTGCGCCGTCGTTCCAGCGCGCGAGCCAGAAGGCCAGCCGGCGGGCGAGAGCGGTCAGCAGTTCCCGCGGTTCCGGCGGAACGCCAAACCGCGCGAGGCTTGCAACTTCTCGACCTGTAACGTCCGGGGCGATTACGAGATTCAATCCAAAACCCAAAATCGCCAAGAAGCCGGAGCTTTCGCGCAGCGACGTGCTCTCGACCAAAATTCCACCTGCCTTCGCAATACCAATTAAAATGTCATTTGGCCATTTGAGGCGAAGTTCGGCGCCCGGCGCAAGATCCATTGTGTCCCGAATCGCATCCATGATCGATATTCCGGCGAGAAGTGACAATTGTCCCGCCTTCTCCATCGGAGCCATGGAGCGAATCGCGACGCTGGCGTGAAGATTTCCGCGCTGCGACACCCACTTTCGGCCGGAACGGCCCTTGCCGCCGGTCTGCGCGTCGGCGAGGACCCATAGAGGGAGGCACTCGCCCGCCAAAGCCAGTCGCATCGCGTCGGCGTTCGTCGAGCCGGTTTCGGGAACGTGGACGACGCGCGGCGAAGACCCTTCGTCCATCGGACAGCTAGAGCGGATGCGCTGAGACCAGCGCGGCGGCGGCAGCGGTTGCAGCATCGACGATGATGCCGCCGACGAACGGCAGGACGAATGCTACCGTAAATGCGGCCGACAGCGCCATCACCACCGATGTCCGGTCTTCCCGCGGTGCGAATGCCTCTGCCGGTTCGTCGAAGAACATGATCTTCACGACGCGGAGATAATAATAAGCGCCGATGACGCTGCAGATGACGCCGATGACCGACAGCGGATAGAGCCCGGCCTTGATCGCAGGCAGGAACACGTACCATTTCGCCCAGAAGCCCGCGAGCGGCGGGATACCGGCAAACGAGAACATCAAAAGTGCAAGGATCGTAGCGAACGTCAGATCGGAGCGCGCGAGACCGGCGAGATCGGAGATGTTCTCGATGTAGCGGTCGCCACGGCGCATCGACAGGACACAGGCGAACGCGCCGAGTGTCATCGCGACGTAGATCGCCAGATAGATGAGGACGCCGCTCGTTCCTTCCGGACTGTTGGCGGCCAATCCGATCAAGGCGAAGCCGACGTGGCCGATGGACGAATAGGCGAGCAGCCGCTTGATGTTGGTCTGACCGATGGCGGCAAAGGAACCGAGAGCCATCGACGCGATCGAAAGAAAGATGATGATCTGCTGCCACTGCGAGGCGATGCCCGGCATAGCCGCCTGCGTGAAGCGAAGCAGAAGCGCCATCGCGGCGATTTTCGGCGCGCCTGCGAAGAATGCGGTGACCGGCGTCGGGGCGCCTTGATAGACGTCCGGCGTCCACATGTGGAACGGCACGGCGGCGATCTTGAAGGCAATGCCGACGAGGACGAAGACCAGACCGAACGTCAGCCCTATGTTGCTCGTCATGCCCTGCATCTGCACGGCGGAGGCAATGGTTGCATAGGACGTCGAGTCGGTGACGCCGAAAATGATCGAGGCGCCGTAAAGCAGCATGCCGGACGACAGCGCACCGAGAACGAAATATTTGAGGCCCGCTTCGCTCGATCGGACATCATCGCGCTTGAATGCGGCGAGAACGTAAAGCGCAAGCGATTGCAATTCGAGACCGAGGTAAAGGGCGATGAGATCGTTCGCCGACACCATCATCAGCATGCCGAGCGTCGCGAGCAGCACGAGGACTGGGTATTCGAACAGCATCAGCTTCTGCCGGCTGAAGTTGTCGAATGTCATCAGCAGCGTCAGCGCGGCACCAACGAGAATGACGATCTTCAGGAAGCGCGTGAAGCCGTCGGACACGAAGGCGCCGCCAAAGACATTTGCGCTGCCGCTTTGAGCAAATGCCGCCGCGGCGGCCGCGATCAGGACGCCGATCGAGAGCCATGCGACCGTGCGGCCCGCGGTTTCGCTGTTCGAGGTAAAGACGCCGACCATCAGAAGGGCGATCGCCCCGAGTGCCAGGATGAGTTCCGGCAAGACGACGGACAGGACGGTGCTATCGATCATTGGTAGCCTCTTGTCGTCAGCGATGCCGCTGCCGTCGTCTGAGCGGACTGATAATTCTCTACGAGGTTTTTGACAGATGTCGCAGTCACGTCGAGAACCGGCGAAGGATAGATGCCGTAGAAGACGGTGAGAATGACCAGCGGCGTCAGGATCGCAACCTCGCGCGGCGAGAGATCGAGAATGCCTTTAAGGTTCGCCTTTTCGAGCGCCCCGAAAATCACGCGGCGATAGAGATAGAGTGCGTATGCCGCCGACAGGATGACGCCGGTGGTGGCGATGATCGCGACCCAGGTGTTGGCGCGAAAAGCCGACAGCAGCGTCAGGAACTCGCCGATGAAGCCGCTGGTGCCCGGCAGGCCGACGTTGGCCATGGTGAAGACCATGAAGGCGAAGGCGTATTTGGGCATTCGCTCGACAAGGCCGCCGTAAGCCGAGATCTCACGAGTGTGCATGCGATCGTAGATGACGCCGACGCACAGGAACAGCGCGGACGAGACGATGCCGTGCGACAGCATCTGGAAGATGGCGCCGTCGACGCCCTGCTGGGTTGCGGTGAAGATGCCCATCGTCACATAGCCCATATGGGCGACGGACGAGTAGGCGATCAGCTTCTTGATGTCTTCCTGAACGAGCGCGACGAGCGAGGTGTAAACAATGGCCACGATCGACAGCGTGAAGACGAGAGGCGCAAGCTCGGCCGAAGCGTTCGGGAACATCGGCAGCGAGAAGCGCAGGAAGCCGTAGCCGCCCATTTTCAAGAGAATGCCGGCGAGAATAACCGAGCCCGCGGTCGGGGCTTCGACGTGCGCATCCGGCAGCCAGGTATGCACCGGCCACATCGGCATCTTGACCGCGAACGAAGCAAAGAACGCCAGCCAGAGCCACCACTGCATCTCAGGCGGAAACTTCGTCTGCAGAAGGGTCGGAATGTCGGTCGTGCCGGCGTTCCAGTACATCGCCATCATCGCCAGCAGCATCAGCACGGAGCCGAGCAGCGTGTAGAGGAAGAACTTGAAGCTGGCGTAGACGCGCCGCTTGCCGCCCCAGACGCCGATGATGATGAACATCGGGATCAGGCCGCCCTCGAAGAACAGGTAGAAGAGGACGAGATCGAGGGCGCAGAATACGCCAAGCATCATCGTTTCCAGGATCAGGAACGCGATCATGTATTCCTTGACGCGGATCTGGATCAAGTCCCAGCTCGCCAGAATGCAGAGCGGCATCAGGAACGTCGTCAGGATGACGAACAGCATCGAAATGCCGTCGACGCCCATTTTATATTTCAGCGGTCCGAGCCAGGCGTGGTCTTCGACGAACTGAAAACCGGCGGTCGAGCTGTCGAAATTGATCCAGATGAGCAGCGAGACAGCAAACGTCACGAGCGTCGTCCACAGCGCGATCCAGCGGGCGTTGCCCTTCGCTTCCGGATTGAGCGTCGCGATCAGCAGGGCGCCGACGAGCGGCAGAAAGACGATGATCGAAAGTATGTTGCTCATTTGAGCCCCCCGCCGAAGAGCCCGTTGTAGGTCAGCCACGTCAGGATGGCGGCGACGCCGATCAGCATCGCGAAGGCGTAGTGATACATGTAGCCCGTCTGCAATTTGACGACCCGGTCGGTGACGCGGACGACACCTGCCGCCGTTCCGTCGATGGCACCGTCGATGACGGCACCGTCACCGCCCTTCCAGAGCAGGCGGCCGAGCGCGAACGCGGGCCGGACGAACAGGAAGTCGTAGAGTTCGTCGAAGTACCACTTGTTCAACAGGAACAGATAGAGCGGCCTGAAGGCACGCGCCGTCGCGGCGGGCAGCCATGGCGCGCCGATGTAGAAGACCCAGGCAATACCAAAGCCCGCAAGCATCGCCACGAACGAAGATAAGCTGACCCATTCGGGCACGTTGTGCATTTCGTGCAGGATATGATTGTTCTGGCTGGTGAAGAGCGCGGCGCGCCAGAATTCCTTTTCTTCATGGCCGATGAAGAACGAGACGAAGACGACACCGGCGAAGGCTGCGCCGAGCGACAGGACTGCCAACGGTATCATCATGCTCGGCGGGCTTTCGTGGGCGTGATCGTAGGTATGGTGATCGGCGCGCGTCTCGCCGTAAAAGGTCATGAACACGAGCCGCCAGGAATAGAACGAGGTCATCAGCGCCGCGATGACGAGCGCCCAGAATGCATAGTTATGGGGCGTGTCCGCGGCGTAGGAGGCTTCGATGATGGCATCCTTGGAATAAAAGCCGGCGAAACCTGTGAGGTGCGGAATGCCGACGCCCGTCAGGGCTAATGTGCCGACGAGCATGGCGGCGAACGTCCACGGGATCTTCTTTCTGAGGCCGCCCATTGCCCGCATGTCCTGCTCGTGGTGCATGGCGTGAATGACGGAGCCGGCGCCAAGGAACAGAAGTGCCTTGAAAAAGGCGTGGGTGAAAAGGTGGAAGATACCGGCGCCGTAAGCACCGACGCCGCAAGCAACGAACATGTAGCCAAGCTGCGAACACGTCGAATAGGCGATGACGCGCTTGATGTCGTTCTGGACGAGACCGACGGTCGCCGCGAAAAAGGCGGTGATCGCGCCGATGAGCGTGACGAAGGCCAGCGCATCAGGGGCAAGCTCGAAGATCGGAGACAGGCGCGCGACCATGAAGACGCCCGCGGTCACCATCGTCGCAGCGTGGATCAGCGCCGAGACAGGGGTCGGGCCCTCCATGGCGTCCGGCAACCAGGTGTGCAGCAGGAACTGCGCCGACTTGCCCATCGCGCCCATGAAAAGCAGGAGCGACAAGGTGGTCAGAATGTCGACGTTGTAACCGGCGAAATTGAATGTCTTGCCGACGGCGCCCGGCACGGCGACGAAGAGCGCGTCCAGATTGACGGTGTGAAAGACGTAGAACAGGCCGAAGATGCCGAGTGCAAAGCCGAAGTCGCCGACGCGGTTGACGACGAAAGCCTTGATGGCAGCGGCGCATGCCGACGGCTTCGTGTACCAGAAGCCGATGAGCAGATAAGACGCGAGGCCGACGCCTTCCCAGCCGAAGAACATCTGGACGAGGTTGCCGCTCGTCACCAGCATGAGCATGGCGAAGGTAAAAAGCGACAGGTAGGAGAAGAAGCGCGGCCGGGACGGGTCCTCGTGCATGTAGCCGATCGAATAAAGGTGCACGAGCGACGAAACCGTCGTGACGACGACGAGCATGACCGAGGTCAGCGTGTCGATTTTCAGGGACCATGAAACGTCGAGTTCGCCGGAGGTGATCCAGCGCATGAGTGTGACCTCATGGGTTTCGTGGCCGATCGCGACCTGGAAGAAGACGATCCAGGAAAGAACCGCCGCAATCATCAAGAGCGATGTCGTGATGACCTCAGATGGCCGCGGGCCGATGAGACGGCCGAAGAAGCCGGCGATGAGCGCGCCGATAAGCGGCAGGAAAACGATGGCGGCGTAGATCATTTGGAGAACTTCCCCCTCTCCCCGTCAGGCCCTTTGCTGAACGGGGAGAGGGTCGGGGTGAGGGGCGGCAACAGGTGCGCGAGGCTGCCCCTCACCCTAACCCTCTCCCCGCTAACGGGGAGAGGGGACAATTTGCATTTTTGGGGGACGTTGATCACCGCCTCACCCCTTCATCATGTTGATGTCTTCGACTGCGATCGAGCCGCGGTTACGGAAGTAGACGACCATGATCGCGAGCCCGATGGCAAATTCGGCAGCGGCAACCGTCAGCACGAACAGCGCGAAGACCTGGCCCACGAGGTCGCCGTTGAAATGCGAGAAGGCGACGAGGTTGATGTTGACGGCGAGCAGCATCAGCTCGATCGACAGCAGGATGACGATGACGTTCTTGCGGTTCAGGAAGATGCCGAAGATACCGAGCGTGAACAGCGAGGCGGCAACGACGAGATAATGTCCAAGACCGATGGTCATTCGGCAGCCTCCGGATGCTTGACGGCGGGAGGAACGACAGAACCGCCGGTCGGAACCTTGATGACTTCCAGGCCCGTTTTCGGCCCGCGCGCGACCTGCGCTCCGATCGACTGCCGCTTGACGCCCTGGCGATGTTTCAAGGTCAAGACGATGGCGCCGATCATGGCGACGAGCAGGATCAGCCCTGCGCTCTGGAAGAAGTAGACGTATTTCGTATAGAGGATTTCGCCCAGCGCCTGCGTGTTGGTGATGCCGGAACCCGCCGCCGGCACCGGAGAGGCAGGAGTGATCGAAGGCGCGACGGCCAGGCCGCGATAACCGAAGAGGGCGATGAGTTCGAGCAGGACGACGCCACCGATCAGCGCACCGACTTTGGCATTCTTGATGAAGCCGGCTTTCAACTCCGCGAAATCGACGTCGAGCATCATCACGACGAACAGGAAGAGCACCGAGACGGCACCGACGTAGACGATGACGAGCAGCATCGCCAGAAACTCGGCGTCGAGAAGCACGAAAAGCCCGGCGGCATTGAAGAAGGCCAGGATCAGAAACAAGACGGCGTGAACCGGATTTTTCGCCAGGATGACGGTCGCACCCGAGGCGACGGCGAGAACCGCGAAGACATAGAAAAAGACGGCCGATATCATCGCCCTGCCCTCACCGATATTTCGCGTCGAGCGCGATGTTCTTGGCGATTTCGCGCTCCCAGCGGTCGCCGTTCGCGAGCAGCTTTTCCTTGTCGTAGAAAAGCTCCTCGCGGGTCTCGGTCGCGAACTCGAAATTCGGGCCTTCGACGATGGCATCGACCGGGCAGGCCTCCTGGCACAGTCCGCAATAGATGCACTTCGTCATGTCGATGTCGTAGCGCGTCGTGCGGCGCGTGCCGTCGTTACGGCGCGGGCCGGCCTCGATGGTAATTGCTTGCGCCGGGCAGATCGCCTCGCAGAGCTTGCAGGCGATGCAGCGTTCTTCGCCGTTCGGATAACGGCGCAGCGCATGCTCGCCACGGAAGCGGGGCGAGAGCGGCCCCTTCTCATAGGGATAGTTCAGCGTTTTCTTCGGTGAGAAGAAGTAGCGCATCGTCAGGAAGAACGCCGAGACGAACTCCGTCAGAAACAGCGACTTTGCGCCTTGTGCCACGTTCATGAAAGGAAGCCTCCGAATTGCAGCACGGCGGCCGTGATGATGACCATGACGAGCGACAACGGCAGGAACACTTTCCAGCCGAGCCGCATCAATTGATCGTAGCGATACCGCGGCACCATCGCCTTCACCATCGCGAACATGAAGAAGACGAACACCACCTTGATCAGGAACCAGAACAGGCCGGGAACGGCATTGAGCGGCCAGATGTCGAGCGGCGGCAGCCAGCCGCCCAGGAACAGGATCGTCGTCATCGCGCACATGGTGACGATCGCGACGTATTCGCCGAGCATGTAGAGCAGATAGGGGGTCGACGAATATTCGACCATGAAGCCGGCGACGAGTTCGGATTCCGCTTCCACCAGGTCGAACGGCGGGCGGTTGGTTTCGGCGAGCGCCGAAATGAAGAAGACGACGAACATCGGGAAGAGAGGCAGCCAATGCCAATCGAGGAACGAGTTCGTCAGACCGAGGTGCGTGCCGATGCCGGTCTTCTGGGCGTTGACGATGTCGGTGACGTTGAGCGAGCCGACGCAGAGGATCACGCAAATGATCACAAACCCGATCGAGACTTCGTACGACACCATTTGCGCGGCGGATCGCAGGGCGCCCATGAACGGATATTTCGAGTTCGACGCCCAACCGCCCATGATAATGCCGTAGACGCCGAGCGATGAAATCGCGAGCAGATAGAGCACGCCGACGTTCATGTCGGAGATGACCCATTTGCCCCAACCGTTTTCGTTGACCGGTATGACGGCCCAGGCGGCCAGCGCGCACACCGAGGTTGCCAACGGCGCGAGCAGGAACACGGCTTTGTCTGAGCCCGCCGGGATCACCGGCTCTTTGAATACGAACTTCAAGAGGTCGGCGAAGGACTGCAGGAGGCCGAAGGGTCCGACGACATTGGGGCCGCGGCGCATCTGCACGGCAGCCCAGACCTTGCGGTCCATCAGCAGCAGAAAGGCGATGATGACGAGCAGCAGTACCAGAAGCAGCAGCGAAAAGCCGATCAGGGCGAGGATGTGCCAACCGTAATCGGTCATGAATTGGGAAACGGCTTCGATCATGGCGTTTGCCGCCCTTTCCCGTCATCCCCATGCACGCGGGAATCCGCCCAAGTGAAGGTTCGCGACATTGCAGACGCTTGGGTGGATCCCGGCCTTCGCCGGGATGACGTCAGTGGGTGAGTGATCGACGATTGCATACCGCTCACTCCGCTGCGTTGAGTTTCTGGTTGTTCGAAGCTTTGAGTGCGCTCATTCCAGCCATGACGGCGGACGCGCGCGCGATCGGGTTCGTCAGATAGAAATCGGCGATCGCGGGCGTGAACGGCGCCGAGGTCGTGTCCGCCGAAAGCTTGGCGAGCGTTTCCAGCCCGGAAGCGGCACGCGCTTCAATGGTATCGAGCGCGGCGAGCTGTGGGCTCGCGCGGTACATGGCGGCGCGGAGTTCTTTCAGGTTGTCGTAGGGCAGCGTCGCGCCGGCGCGTTGCGACAAGGCACGAAGGATCGTCCAATCCTCTTTGGCGTTGCCGGGCGGGAATACCGCTTTCGCGGTCTGCTGCGCGCGCCCTTCGGTGTTGACGTAAGTTGCGTTCTTTTCCGTGTACGCGGCACCCGGCAGAATGACGTCGGCGCGTTCGGCGCCCTTATCGCCGTGCGTGCCCTGATAGACAACGAACGCCGAGGGATTGAGACGCGAGAGATCACATTCATCGGCGCCGAGCAGATATAGAAATTCCGTCTCGGGCCCAAGGATGCCGGAAGCATCCTTGCCGCCCTTTGCCGGCACGAAGCCGAGATCGAGACCAGCGACCCGCGCCGCCGCGGTCTGGAGAACATTGAAGCCGTTCCAACTGGCTTCCTTGCCAGCCGACGCCGCAATCAGAATGCGCGCAGCAAGCGAGAGCACGGCGAGACCATCGGGACGGGCGAAGGCGCCCTCGCCGACGATGACCATCGGTTTCGCCGCCGATTTCAAAACGTCGGCGAACGGGGGCTTGCCGTTGGCGATATCGGCCAGCGTATCCGGTCCGGCACCAAGATATTCGTAAGGATAGGCGAGATTGACCTTGGCGCCGACGAGGCCGATTTTGGTCGGTGCCGAGCGCCAGCGCTTGCGGATGCGGGCATTAAGAACCGTCGCTTCGACACGCGGATTGGCGCCGACAAGCAGAATTGCGTCGGCCTGCTCGATGCCTTCGATGCTCGAATTGAAGAGATAGCTGGCGCGGCCGAGCTTCGGATCGAGCTTATCGCCCATCTGCCGGCAATCGAAAGAAGCGACGCCGAAGCGGGTCAAGAGATCCTTAAGCGCGAACATTTCCTCGGCGCCCGCGAGATCGCCCGCGATCGCGCCGATCTTGTCGGCCGGCGTCGCCTTCAGCTTTTCGGCGACAAGGTTCAGGGCTTCATCCCAGCTCGCGACTTCGAAACGGCCGTTCTTCTTTATATATGGTTGATCGAGACGTTGGGTTTTGAGACCGTCCGAGACGTGGCGGGTCTTGTCGGAGATCCATTCCTCGTTCACGGCGTCGTTGTTGCGCGGAAGAATGCGCATGACGGCAGCGCCGCGGACGTCGGCGACGATGGCCGAGCCGACCGCATCCATGACGTCGACGGTCTCGACCGCTTCCATTTCCCATGGCCGGGCACTGAAGGCCCACGGACGATGGGTCAAGGCGCCGACGGGGCAAAGATCAACGGCGTTGGCGCTCATCTCCGACATGATACCGTGTTCGAGATAGGTCGTGATCTCGGCGTCCTCGCCGCGACCGATGAGGCCGAGCTCTTCGACGCCTGCGACCTCGGTCATGTAGCGGACGCAGCGCGTGCAGTGGATGCAGCGCGTCATCATCGTCTTGATCAGCGGGCCGATGTGCTTTTCCTCGACCGCGCGCTTGTTCTCGTGATAGCGCGAGCCGCCCATGCCGAAGGCCATGGCCTGATCTTGCAGATCGCACTCGCCGCCCTGATCACAAATGGGGCAATCGAGCGGGTGATTGATGAGAAGGAACTCCATCACCCCCTCGCGGGCCTTCTTGACCATCGGGGAAGAGGTGCTGACGATCTTCGGCGAGCCGTCCTTGTTCGGCGGCAGATCGTTGACGAGCATCGCGCAGGACGCGACGGGCTTGGGCGAGCCCTGAACCTCGACGAGACACATGCGGCAGTTGCCCGCGATCGACAGGCGCTCGTGATAGCAGAAGCGCGGGATGACCGAGCCCGCCATCTCGCAGGCGTGCATCAAGGTCGTGCCGTCTTCGACTTCGATCGGAACTCCGTCGACAATCAGTTGCTTTGGCATTTCTATACCTGCCGCCTATTCTGCCGCCACGCGTGAGTGCTTCGCGTGATAGTCGTCGATGCGCTGTTCGATCACGGGACGGAAATTCTTTATAAGGCCCTGGATCGGCCACGCCGCCGCATCGCCCAAAGCGCAAATGGTATGTCCTTCGACCTGCTTGGTGACTTCGAGCAGCAGATCGATCTCGCGCTTTTCGGCCTCGCCGCGCTCCATGCGCTCAAGGACGCGCCACATCCATCCGGTGCCTTCGCGGCAGGGCGTACACTGGCCGCAGCTTTCGTGTTTGTAGAAATAGGCCAGACGCCGGATTGCGGCGATGATGTCGGTCGACTTGTCCATCACGATCACGGCTGCAGTGCCAAGACCGGAGCCGAGCTTGCCCAGCGCGTCGAAGTCCATCGTCACAGCTTCGGCTTGCTCGGCCGTAATGCAACGGACCGATGAGCCGCCTGGGATGACGGCGAGCAAGTTATCCCAGCCGCCGCGGATGCCGCCGCAGTGCTTGTCGATCAATTCCTTGAGCGGAATTCCCATCTCTTCTTCGACGACGCAGGGGCGTTCGACGTGACCTGAGATCTGGAAAAGCTTGGTGCCGGTGTTGTTCGGCTTACCGAGCGCCGCGAACCAAGTCGAGCCGCGACGAAGAATTTCGCCGGTGACCGCGATGCTTTCGACGTTGTTGATCGTGGTCGGCGCGCCGTAGAGGCCGACGTTGGCCGGAAACGGCGGCTTCAGGCGGGGTTGGCCCTTCTTGCCTTCAAGGCTTTCGAGCATCGCCGTCTCTTCGCCGCAGATATACGCGCCGGCGCCGTGATGGACGTAGAGATCGAAGTCCCAGCCGTGGATGTTGTTCTTGCCGATGAGCTTGGCGGCGTAAGCCTCATCGATCGCGCGCTGAAGCGCCTCGCGCTCGCGGATGTATTCGCCGCGCACATAGATGTAGCTGACGTGGGCGCGCATCGCGAAGGACGCGAGCAACGCCCCTTCGACGAGAAGATGGGCGTCGTGGCGGAGGATCTCGCGATCCTTGCAGGAGCCGGGCTCGGATTCATCGGCGTTGATGACGAGGTAGCTCGGCCGTGAATCGGCCTTCGGCATGAACGACCACTTGAGGCCGGTTGGGAAGCCGGCGCCGCCGCGGCCGCGCAGGCCCGACTTCTTCACCTCGTCGATGATATAGTCGTGGCCCTTGTCGATGAAGAACTTGGTGCCGTCCCAGACGCCGCGGCTCTGCGCGCCTTTCAGGCTGACGTCGTGAAAGCCATAGATGTTGCGGAAAATTCGGTCGCGATCATGCAGCATGCGCGCTACCCCTTCGGCCTTTCGCCGGCTTTGTTTTCAGGACGCCAGCCGGAAGCGAGCTTGGCCGCCTGCTCGATCCACTTGTCCCGCGTCACGCGACCCTTGAAGCCGTCGAGCTGGCTTTCGAACCAGGCGACGTTTTCGGGCGACCATTTGGCGATCTGATCGAAATGCCAAATACCGATGGCGTTCAGCTTTTCGACCATCTTGTCGGCGACGCCCCAGATGAGGGAGAGGTCGTCGGCTGAACCGCGCGGTGCCTTCAGCAATTCCGGTTCGACGGTGGCAACAGCGGCTGCGGCTGCTGCGATAGCCTTGTCGCGGATCATATCGGCCTTGATCTTGTCGAGTTCGCCTGCCGAGAGCGGCTTGCCGTCGCCGCGCGCTTCAAGTTCTTTCACAAGGCCGGCGTTGGCCATTGCGGTGAGGGCAGCTGGGTGAATGGGCGGGGCTCCGCCGGGCGATGCGGGCGACGTTCCCGTCGCAACCTGCTCTTTATGAGCGGGCGAAGCCAGAGCGGACGGCGGGACCGTTTCTTGCGGCTTGTCGGTGGGACCGCCTGAAGTTTCGTCAAAGCGCTTCTTCCAGGCGCCGATCGTCGAACCGTCATAGAGCGTCGGATCGGTGAGCGACGTCGGGCCGGTTATGGGGCAGGACGCCGTCCGGCCGATCTGTGAGCCGGGCTTTGGCGGGCGGCCGGCGAGAAAGCCGTCGATGATTTTCTCGAATTGCTCGGCGGTCAGATCTTCGAACGTATCCTTGTTGACCTGCACGACCGGAGCGTTGGCGCAGACGCCGATGCACTCGACCTCTTCCCAGGACAGGGTGCCATCGGCGTTGGTCTCATGAGAGTGGCCGTTGATGCGGTTCTTGCAGACGGCGATGAGTTCGCCTGAACCGCGCAGCATGCACGGCGTCGTGCCGCAAACCTGAAAGTGAGCCTTGGAGCCGACCGGCGACAGCTGGAACATCGTGTAGAAGGTCGCGATTTCCATGCCTCGGATATGAGCCATGCCCAGCATGTCGCAAACGAGCCTGATCGCCGGCTCCGGCAGCCAGCCGCCGGCTTGCTCCTGCGCTTTCCACATAAGCGGGATGATGGCGGAAGCCTGCTTGCCGTCGGGATATTTCGCGATCGTCTCCCGCGCCCACGCGAGATTCTCGGCGGTGAAGGCGAACTGGGCAGGTTGCTCAGGATTCAGTCGGCGAACGGCCATTCACGGCTCCTCGAACGTCAATCCCATGCCGCCGAACTGTAGCAGGAAACGTCCGCGATATGACGTTTTACCCGCTACGTTCCATTCGATTCAGAAAGCGACATTAACTCTCACTTGCTGAAGCGGTCCAGTACGTGGATCGCGAAAACAAAGCAAGCATTTGTCGATCCGCTGCGGGTGACAAGTCGTGATCGAAGTCTGTGTTCAGGTGCGACGATACGCGCGCCCGGTTATGGTGTCGTGCTTGGGGGGCTTGCGTTCGAATCCGACGGCAGAAGTCCGCGCCGCTGCAAGGTCTCCGTCGGCTTCTCCGTCGCCCATTTGCGTTCGTTGAAACCCAGCGGAACGGCAAGCCACCCGAGCAGCAAAAGGAACGTCGCGAAAGGTGCCAGGAACAGTGCGATCTGCGAACCGACCCGGAGGAAGCCGGTCCAGATCGCCGCAAGCAGAAGACCGAGCACGATAATCACCCAGCCGCCGTCGTCGGCGCCACGCGCGGTCGCAAACAGCAGGGCCGAAAAGAGGCCCACAAGACCAATTGCGACCGGCACGATCGGCAGGTCGGCTTGCAGGGCGCCCATCGGCCAACCGCGCGTGCGGGCGAACAGGCGGTAGGTGGCGAGGCTCAATCCCCACCCCAGCGCGGCGACCGCGAGCAGAAAGAGGTTATCGACCATCGGGGCTGCACCGGGAAGCATCGCTCGATCCTTTTCACGCCACAAAACCGTCACCGACCCCTATCTTACCGCACGCCAGTGAGGCGGGGATAAGTTTTTTTGAGGGGTGCGGGCGGGTGCTCGTGCTTTAGTTCTAGCGGTCGATTTCGCCGAAGACGATATCGAGCGAGCCGAGGATTGCCGAGACGTCGGCGAGCATGTGTCCCCGATTGATGTGATCCATGGCGGCAAGGTGCGGGAATCCCGGCGCGCGGATCTTGCAGCGGTACGGCTTGTTCGAGCCGTCAGCCACGAGGTAGACGCCGAACTCGCCCTTGGGCGCCTCGACGGCGGCGTAGACTTCGCCCGGCGGGACGTGCACGCCTTCGGTGTAAAGCTTGAAATGATGGATCAGCGCTTCCATCGAGCGCTTCATTTCGGAACGCTTCGGGGGCACGACCTTTTTGTTCTGAGCGACGTGCGGCCCCTGCCCTCCGGCGGATTTGAGAAGCTCGCAGCACTGCTTCATGATTTTGGTCAATTCCCGCATCTCCTGCATACGGACGAGATAGCGGTCGTAGCAGTCGCAGTTCTTGCCGATCGGAATATCGAAATCGAGTTCGGCGTAGCATTCATAGGGCTGGGCTTTGCGAAGGTCCCACGCGGCGCCGGAGCCGCGTACCATGACGCCCGAAAAGCCCCAGGCGAATGCCTCATCGAGCGGGACGACGCCGATATCGACGTTGCGCTGCTTGAAGATGCGGTTTTCAGTCAGAAGTCCGTCGATGTCGTCCACGACCTTCAGGAACGGATCACAAAAGGCATAGATATCGTCGATCAGCTTCTCGGGAAGGTCCTGGTGGACGCCGCCGATGCGGAAATACTTGGCATGCATGCGCGAGCCGGATGCACGTTCGTAGAAGACCATCAGCTTCTCGCGCTCTTCGAAACCCCAGAGCGGAGGGGTCAGAGCGCCGACGTCCATGGCCTGGGTGGTGACGTTCAGAAGATGCGACAGCAGGCGTCCGATTTCGGAATAGAGCACGCGGATGAGCTGGGCGCGGCGGGGGACCTCCAATCCCAGAAGCTTCTCGGCCGCGAGGCAGAACGAATGCTCCTGGTTCATCGGGGCGACGTAGTCGAGGCGGTCGAAATAGCCGATCGCCTGCATGTAGGTCTTGTGCTCGATGAGCTTCTCGGTGCCGCGATGGAGAAGGCCAATGTGCGGGTCGACGCGCTCGACGACCTCGCCGTCGAGTTCCAGCACGAGGCGAAGCACGCCGTGCGCCGCCGGATGCTGCGGCCCGAAATTGATATTGAAATTGCGAATCTCGGTTTCGGCCATTTTCAAACGGTCCCGCGCGTGATGGGTGCAAGCCTGGCGATCTTCGCCTTTTCGTTTACCCGCTGCTCGAACTTTTGCCAATCGACGACCATGCGCTGATGCTCGCCCTCGCCTATCAGATCGATGCCGTCGTGGGCTTTGACATGAAAATGCAGCCTGCGGCCAGAAACTTTCGTGCACTCGGCATCGACCGTTACGATTTGTCCCGGGACTGTGGCTGCCAAGTGCGAGACGTTTATATGAATGCCGAGCGAGCCTTCCCCCTCATCGAGATGGGGGGCGATGATGTGGAGACAGGTCCATTCCATCAGGCCGACCATGAAGCCGGTCGCAAACACCGTCGGCATCATCTGAAACTCATGCGCTTCGGGATAGAGGTGCGGCACCGTCTTGGTCGCGGGAACGCGATACGCGAACTGCGTTTTGGCTCCGACCTCAAGCGTATTTTTCATCGTTTCCGCCTCACAGCCGGTCTTTGAGATTGCGGATCGTAACGTAAAGGCCGGACGCGGTTCCGGCGACGGCAAAAAGACCGACGAAGAAATCCCAGAAATGAGGCTCCGTCGTGCGCCCGAACCACGGATAGAGAAATTCGGCGATCGCGGAAACTAGAACCACCCCCAATGGAATGAGGATGGTGCCGTAGGGAAGGAAACGGCAAACAGCGCCAAGCACCAATCCTGCCAAAGCCCGCGGCCAGTCGATCAAGAAGGCGGCGATCATCGCCACGGCAGCAACTGCAATGTTGAATTCCAACTGCATTGCGATGCGCGTCCTTTGAATCACAGCCATCCGGCGCCTCCGGCGGATCGATGGCCGGCGGCACGCAGAAGATAAGCTCTGCCGCGCGCGCGTTCGAACTCAAAATCCTGTTCCGGCGCAAAGGCCCCCGGGAACGCTGCCGAGCGGTGAGACGACAAGACTAGACGACGAACATTCAAAGCGGAACGCCACGCACGCCTTCAAGATTTCGGACCGGCTTTCTCGTCGCCCGGAAGGACATGGCTTGGCCCTTCCCACGGGCTTTCGAAATCGAAATCGCGAAATTCCTGGGTAAGCTTCACCGGCTCGTAGACGACCCGCTTTTTCTCATCGTCGTAGCGAACCTCGACATAGCCGGTCAGCGGGAAATCCTTGCGGAGCGGATAGCCCTGAAAGCCGTAATCGGTCAGGATGCGGCGAAGATCGGGATGGCCGGTAAAGCGGATGCCATAGAGATCATAAGCTTCCCGCTCATACCAATTGGCTGCCGGGAAGACGTCGTTGATACTGGCGACGGGCGTTGCTTCATCGGTCGAAAGCTTGACGCGGATGCGCTGATTGAGACGCGGCGACAGCAAGTGATAGACGACGTCGAAGCGTTCGGTCCGCTCGGGATAGTCGACGCCGCAAATATCGATCAGGACTTCGAAAAGGCACTTGGGATCGTCGCGCAGTTTCGTCAGCACGTCGATGATGTTCTCACGCGCGACGGTGATGGTCAGTTCGTCGTGCGCGATCATGTTCGACAGGAGACCACCTGCGAGCAGCGTTCCGACATGATTTGATTGAGCAGCTAGATCCATCGGTATCAGACTCGCTTAAGGTTTGGCCGCGGCAAGGTCCTCTACAATCGCACGCCAGCGACCATTTTCGTCGTCAGCGTTCGATGGTGCCTGTTCGGCGGATCTTCCGCTGCAGCAGGAGAATTCCGTAAAGCAGCGCCTCGGCGGTCGGAGGACAGCCGGGGACGTAAACATCGACTGGCACGATCCGATCGCAGCCGCGGACGACAGCATACGAGTAATGATAGTAGCCGCCGCCGTTGGCGCAGCTTCCCATCGAGATGACATAGCGCGGCTCGGGCATCTGGTCGTAGACCTTGCGCAGCGCGGGTGCCATCTTGTTCGTCAGCGTGCCGGCGACGATCATGACGTCGGACTGGCGCGGCGAAGCGCGCGGCGCGAAGCCGAAGCGTTCGACGTCGTAGCGCGGCATCGAGGCCTGCATCATTTCGACGGCGCAGCAGGCGAGGCCGAACGTCATCCACATCAATGAGCCGGTACGGGCCCAATTGATCAGTTCATCGACGGTCGTGACGATGAAGCCTTTATCGGCAAGCTCGTTCGAGACATCGGTGAAAAACGGATCGGCGGCAGCCTTCGAAGCAGCCCCCTCGCGGACCCGGTCAAACGTGCGATCGAAAATAAGACGCTCCGGCCCCTCGCCCCTGACGATCACTCCCATTCAAGCGCGCCCTTTTTCCATTCGTAGATGAAGCCAATGGTCAACACGCCGAGGAACACCATCATGGACCAGAAGCCAAAAGCGCCGATGTCCTTGAAGGCGACCGCCCAGGGGAACAGGAAAGCGATCTCGAGATCGAAAATGATGAAAAGGATCGAGACGAGATAGAAACGCACGTCGAACTTCATGCGGGCGTCGTCGAAAGCGTTGAAGCCGCATTCGTAGGCCGAGACTTTCTCGGGATCCGGGTTTCGGTAGGCAACCAGGAAGGGCGCGATCAGAAGCGCAGCTCCGATCAGGAGCGCCACGCCGAGGAAAATCGCGATCGGCAGATAGTGAGAAGTCAGATCCATCATGCGGTTCATCCGCTTATAGCGAGAGAGTCCGAGCGCTTGGGCGCTGTGCGGTGTTAACCCAGTGCGTGCCGCAGCGCAACACCTGCTCGGCCTGATGTGGCAGGACGCGCATACCGGCCAGCGAAGACCTCTTGGCCCCCTGCTTTGCCGCTCGCGACCTCATCGATATCGGCGGCGCGCGTTTCGGATCAGCGCTGCCGTCGACGTCAGGTTGCATGAACCATTGGGGCTTTGCCGTTTCGCGGATTTGCCTTCGCTTCCATTCTGATTTGCCGGGCTGCGTTTCGGCGAACGGGATTGGCAACTGCGATCGAGGTCCGAATTCAAAGTTACAAATGCAGAAAAGCTTCGGTCGCCGGCCGCGAATTCCTTACGAAAATATTTCTACTTGGATTGTTATTTACTGAGCATAGGTCCACGGTGGACGAAATCTTCGAAGACTTGGCCAGTGTTCAGCAACCATTCAGAGGGCGAAGTGTTTTCTGGTCAAAGTCATCGGGAGCAATCGTCATGAAGCCCTTGATCTACGCGCTTTCGGCGCTCGCCGTTGCCGGCCTCGCGCCGCATTCCGTCCAGGCCGCCGATCTTGGCGGATATGATGAGAGTTACGAGGACCGTGGCCCGGTCGTCGAAGGGCCGCCGGTCGTGCGTCGAAGCTACGACTATTATTATGACGAGGGCCCCGTCGTTTCCTATTACGCGCCGCGGTTTTATCGGCCCTATCCCTATTACGCGGGCTATTACCCCTATCGCTACGGCTATTGGGGTGGCCCGCGTTGGGGCGGTCCCCGCTGGGGCGGACGCGGCTATTGGGGCCGTCCCGGCCACTGGGGCGGGCATCGCGGCTGGCGCTGACGCTCAGCGGTGAGAACAAATACTCAATCGAGTTCCGTCGTGCGTGCCGGTCGGTGATCGGCGCGCCAATCGCGTTTCGACAGACGATCAGCTGCCTCGCGTCGGCACAGGTGGCACGGAAATGTGCGCAATTTTGCCGATAGCCTCGCTGTTGCCCCGACTCCTGCGTTAGGGAAGTCCCATGATACCGACCGATCACAAGGCTGGATGGCGGACGCCGTGGGCGTGGGTGGCGATGTGCGCCGGCGGCTCGGACGTGCGCAGGATGGCACTCGCCTTGGTCGCGTTGGTCCTGGCGGCGGTGGCGCCGTTCGTTACGGCCGGGCGTGCCGAGCCGCAGCAACCGTCTGCAAAAGCTTCACAATCTTCGGCTGCCGCGGCCGCCGCGGCGGGGCAGATCGCCGATTTCTTCGGCGAAGTCGGCGACCAGATCTATGAAGACTGTATCTTCGAGCTGTCGCAGGAGCAGATCGAAGTCCAGCAGGCGCTCATCGTGGCCTACATCAAAGCTGGCGCCAGCGCGGCTGCGGCGCGCAAACTAGCGGTCAAGCAAATCCACCCGCCCAAGCTATCCGCCAAGTGCGAGCAGATCCGGCGGATGCCTAAGCAATCCGGCCCGGTGGCGAGCGCCCCGCCGCCGGCCGTCGAATGGCCACCGGCGGTTGTCGCGCCGAAACAGCAGACGAAAGTGCCGGCCGGCCCCGCCATTTCGATCGTCGACAAGAAGACGCCGGCGCAGTGGGACTGCGCTCCCGGCGTCGACTTCGTGACCATTCAGCTCAACGGATATCCGCGGAAGCTCACGGGAGGGGAAATCTGCAACCCCTTCGAGGATGTGGTGCACGAGGTTCCGACCACCACCATCCCGTTCCGGCTTGGCTATACGATCCGGACCGGGCGTCTGTTCGTCATCTCCGGCGATCCACAAGTCAGCGGACAGACGATCGCGTGGGCGATTTCGGGCCGCGAGATGTGCCGGAACAATCCCGACCCCGACTGCTTCGCGACGCGTGCGGTCGGTCCTTTGCCGCCGGGCGAATACAGCTTCGGAGCTGCAAAGCCGGAGCAACGGATCACCTGGGGGCCGAAGACGAAACGCAACGTCGCGGGAATCTATCTGACGAAGCTGTGGGACAAGGAACGGTTCACAGCCCGGCAGACGGCCGCCATTCTGGCACGTGGAAATATCGCAATTCACGAACGGCTCAAGGGTGAAATGTCGGAAGCCTGCCTCGGTCTCGAGCCGAAGGGATGGGCTTACGTCGCCTCGCTGATCAAGAGCGGGCGCGCGGTCGGCGTCAACGCCTATATCGATGAGCCGTACCCGCAGGTCGCAGAGAACCCGCCCGTCGTCGTTGCGTCATCATTCTCGCTGACGTCGCTGTTCAAATGATCGGGCGGCCTCCGTTCACGATAGAACAAAGCCGACAGGCTGCAATTCGTCCGGCAAAGGCGTGACGCCGAGATAGCTCAACGTCTCTCGCTCGATGGTTCTGACCAAAGACTTCACCGGCAGACTGTTGTCGGCGGGCGAGAATGGTTCAGCCAGATCGTCGCCGATCGCATCCAGCCCGAAGAACGTATAGCTGATGAATGCGACGATGATCGGCGTTCCCCACCCGAGCTGCGGCGCGAGCGCAAAGGGCAGCAACAGGCAGAACAGATAAACCGTGCGATGAATGAGCAGGGTGTAGGCGAATGGCAATGGCGTCGTCTTGATCCGCTCGCACGCGGCCTGGACACTGGTGATGGCGTTCATGCGGATAGCGGCGGACGAATAGCGCCAGTCGGACAAGGAGCCAGTCTTGTTGAGCGAAATCAGCTCGGCTCCGATCCGCCGGAGAATTGAATCCGGAACGTTGGGATCGGGAGGGACGTCCGCGTCCCATTGGCGTGCGGCCGAGACTTCATCCTCGCCGCGCAGACGCGCCGACAAGGCGTTCGCATACGCGATCAGCGGCATGAAAATACGCTTCTTGGCTTCCGCATCGAGATCGGAAAGTTCCCGGCAGAGCGAGCGCACCTGAACCACAAGTTCTCCCCACTGCTTTCGTCCTTCCCACCAGCGATCGTAAGCGGCGCTGTTGCGGAAGCTCATGAAGATCGAGATCGCAAGGCCGATCAATCCGAAGGGCGCCGTGCCGAAGTGAGATAGAGAATCCAGGTGAAAGTCGCCCGTCAGGACGATGATGCAGGCCAGCACGGTGATGAACAAACAGCGCCACGCGACGCGCCCGGCAATCGACCCGCGCACCGCGAAGAGAATATCGAAAAGGGTGGCTTTCGGTCGGACGATCAAGTTCTGGTTCTCCCCGATATTTCGTGCGCGGCGGGATTATTCTCTATGCGCGGCCTGAAGAGTTAGCAATTCGATTGCCGTCCTATCCCAAGGATGGAGTCTGCGGTCGAGGAATCGTGGCGAAGTTAGGCTACGCGGCCTATCGCGAGGACTCCATGCCCATGGCAGGTTCGCAGCATTATCGGAGAAGCGCCGTGTACCGCCGTCTTGCGATCGTCATTGCCATGTTGCTGTCGCCGTATTCCTGCTCCGCTGCATCGGCGGCGTGGACGTGCAAACCCGTCTGGAAGTTCAGCGGAATGGGCAACAAGAGCTACCAAGGTTCGGGCGTCAGCGAAACGGCTGCGAAGGACTTGGCGCGAAAATCGTGCGTTGTCGACAATCGCGGGCTCGAGCTCGACGACTTCTGCCTGCCGGAGCCAAACGGGAACGACTGGCATTGCACGCAGGATCAGCAGCAGCAGACGATCAATTCCGCGCCCCTGGATGCAAACCGCTGATCCCGGCCGGCGCATTCCCTCTTCAATTCATCGATTCATTGCCGCCGCTGGGGTGGAGCATCGCTCTCAGCGAGGATGAGTCAGATCGTACAGGAACTGCGGCACAGCGATAGGAGCAGGCATCACATCATCATTCGGATCGAGATCACGCCATATCTTCGGATCGTTCGACGATTGAATCATCTTGTAGCTGTAAGGCGTTTGATACCAGGACCTCAGCTCGTCGGTACGATTGTCGAGGATGACATCTCCGAACCTCGTTCTTGCCGTCAGCACGGCGTGGCCTTCACCGTTTTCGATCCGCACGACCGTCATCAGGAGAGCGCTGGAAGGCCAACCGAGCGAAATCAGGATGTGGCGTTTGAGGAGAGCATAATCTTCGCAATCACCTTTGCCATCCTTGGGGATCGTCCAATAATCCTCGATGCCGTAGTGCTCTATATCCGTTTCGGGCACGATGGCACGGTTGATCCGGCGATTGACCTCATCGAGCTGCTCGAGGCTTTTGGCCAATTGCTTAAAGTCTTTCGCCGGGCTGCGAAACACGCACTCGTCCGGCGTCTCGACACAAAAACGTTTGAACGCTGGCGGTGGCTCGACTTTGCCGTACTCCGGCAAAAACAAGTTCTGCATGACCGGCCGAGCAATCGCACCGGATTCGTCGGCGTGCGCCACCGCCGCGACGAACATCGCAACGCATCCGGCGAAGGCGGAATATAAAATACGCATCGCAATGATCCCCGGGGCCGTACCCGCCGCGAAGAGGATCAATATTGCACATTAAAAGAGCCCTAAAATCTCCGTTCTTGCGGCCCAGCGTCTTGAACTAGCTGATAGGTCTAATCCCATTCGCGAGCTTCGCGCCGACGCCGTCAAGAGGCGCTAAACACGCGCGTCCAGGGCGCCGATTTCCTCGATATCGAGATCGCGTTCGATTGAATGGAGGGTTTCATCGTCGATTTTTCCCGCGCGATGCAGCCGCATCAGCTCCTGCCGACCAGCCGCCACCGCCGCCAGAACGACATCGAAGTGGGCATTGATCCTGTCTTTGTGCTCGCTCTCGTTACCCGCATAGCGCTCCGCCATCGTGGCGCGACGCGTATATTTTTCCAGAAGTTGCGGGTGAACGAGGTTTCCGTTGTCATCATAGGCGAGCTTTTCGACGGTCTCTCTCTGCACGGCTGCCATTGCCGCTTCGGCCTCGGCGCCTGTCAGCTTGGTGTTGCTCGGCTCATCCTCGACGAGGCCCAACGCGCGGATGAGTACGCCAAGCGTCGTTCCCTGCAAGAGCACGGTGACAAGGATTACGGCGAACGCTGCGACGAGCATGAAATCGCGTCCCGGCACGGCGGCGGGCAGCGTCAGGGCAACAGCGAGCGTTACGACGCCGCGCATTCCAGCCCAGCTCAACACGGTCGCGGCGGGCAAGCCCAGCGGACGGGCGTTGCGAAATCCCGATGCTCGCGCCAACGCCAGCACGGCATCGCTGCCGAAGACCCAAAGGAAACGCGCAGCCGTCATCGCCAGCACGATAATCAAAATTGGCATGGCCATCTGCTGCATCACGACCTCGATGCCGCCGACGCGTTCCAACACGCCGCGCAGCGAAAGTCCAATCAGTATGAAGATGAAGGCTTCGAAGACGAAGACCATCACTTGCCAGAACGCGCTCGCGCGCATGCGCACCCTGGCGGAAAAGATCGTGTGCTGAAACCAACCCAAGAGGAGGCCGGCGGTGACGGTTGAGATGACTCCGGACACGTGGACAGCTTCAGCCGCAAGATACGCGGCCCAGCACAACAGAACCGATGCCGTGATGACGAGATATTCGTCATGGAGTCGTTTGAGCAGAACCATCCATACGCCGCTGACCGCCGCACCGACAGCAACCCCACCAAGAGCCAGGATCACGAATTGGCCGAAGGCCGCGCTCGCCGAAAACGTTCCGGTCAGCGCGGCGGCGACGGCAAAGCGGAACAGCACGAGGCCGGTCGCGTCGTTGAGAAGGCTTTCGCCTTCAAGCAGAGTCGAGAGGCGCCGCGGCAGCTTGACGGACTGAAGGACGGCCCTTGCTGATACGGCATCGGGAGGCGAAACGATGGCGCCAAGAGCAAAGCAGGCGGCCCAAGGCAAGTCTGGCAGCAGCCAGTGCGTGACGACACCGACGACCAGCGTCGTGAAAATGACTGCACCGATTGCGAGAGAGAGGACTCCCACCAGGTGCTTCCGGAATTCGGCGTGAGCCGTGAAATAGGCTCCGTCCATCAAGAGCGGCGGCAGGAACAGCACGAGCACAAGTTCCGGGTCCAATTCCAGGACCGGCAGACCCGGAACGAAGGCGAGCGCGCCGCCGCCGACCAATAGCGCGACCGCAGGTGGAAGCTCGAAGCGCGACGCAATCCAATGAAGCACCAGGATCGCAAGGAGCATGACGAAAGTCAGTTCGAAGGCTTGGACGGGGTGCATGCGAATTCAGTTCTCCGATCGTGCCGTGCTCATGCTCAACCGGTCTCTATGGCGGGAGCGGGCACCTTTGTGTAGGTTCACCCGAAAAGACGCAAGTGCAGAGGGATTGCTACCATGGACGAGAAGAAGCGAGATGTGCTGCAACCGGTCGACGACACGGCAAAGCGGCTCGCAAAAACTCTCGTGCGGACTGCCCGTTTCGCGGCGCTCGCGACGCTCGATCCGCTGGATGGCTCTCCTTCCGTCAGTCGCGTCAGTCTCGCGACCGCAATGGACGGCGCGCCGATTTTTCTTATTTCGCGCCTGTCCGGCCATTCAACGAATTTGCTCTCCGACGGGAGATGCTCGCTGTTGGTCGGAGAGCCCGGCAAAGGCGATCCGCTCGCGCATGCGCGCATGACTTTGATCGGTACCGCCAGACAAATTCCGGCGGGCGACGAGCAGACGTCCTATCGGAGCCGGTATCTGAGACGGCATCCGAAAGCGGCGCTCTACGTCGATTTTCCCGATTTCTCATTCTGGCGTTTCGATGTGGCGCGAGCCTCGCTCAACGGCGGTTTCGGAAAGGCATACGCATTGACGGCGGCCGACCTATCGACATCGCTTGCGGGTTCCGAGGCGCTGTCCGATATGGAAGAGGGTGCCGTCACGCACATGAACGCGGATCATCTGGCCGCTATCGAGCGATATGCTGCCAAGATCGGCGAAGATGCCGGAAACTGGCGTCTTGCAACGCTGGATCCGGAAGGCTTGGATTTGACGTCAGGGGATCGTGTTGCCCGGCTCTGGTTCGACGCGCCCCTTGCTTCAGCGGCGGAGCTGAGGCCGGTGCTCGTTGCGCTGGCAAAACCGTGATGCGCAAAGTTCAGGGGCAGCTTAGCTTTACAGCGTCTCAGGCCTTTGTTGCGATGTTACAGCCTGAAAGTTCCTGCACAGGTTGTCGAGATCGGCGGCCAGAAGAGAGAATTTCAAAAACTTGCAGAGGTAAGTGACGTCGGCGTCGGCGCCGACGGATCGGCCGCGGCGCGCGAGCAGAAAGGCGCAATCGCGGCACGTACCGAACGGATGGCTGGGTCGATCGAGACCGACGTTTGCGATCAAAAATCTCAGTATATTGCGGAATTGCACGAGTTCCGCGCCACTCAAGTGTTCGACCTCTTGCGAAAGATGCGCGAGCGGATCTTCTTCCATGACCGCGCGGCCCGCATCGGTCACGGTGAAGACGGAACTGCGGGCATCTCGCAAAGAAATATCGCGCTCTAAGTAGCCAGCATTTTCCAAACTTTTAATCGTTTGAGAAACCGTTCCGGGCGTAGTTGCCTGATATTGCGCAAGTCCCGAAAGCGTGCGGCTGTAGGAATTAGCCCGTGAAAAATAGCGAAGGGCAATCCACTGCGCAGACGTCAGCCGGTCACCGTCGTTCTCTGCAAGAAGTACTCGGCTTAACTGCAGCAGCACATCTACAACGTCTTTCGCAACCATAACTCCCCCTGCAGACGAGCCCGGCATACGAGCATCACTTGTGTGAATGTCAACTTTTTTTTATAAGATTTGGGGGTCACCGCCCGAATGGCGACGACTATTTTTGAACCGAAAGCTTCGGTTTGCAGACCGATGCAAATTATCCGTATCGCCGACAGCAGTGGGCTCAAAATGTCGCATAATTAGCGTTTACTTCACGACTCCGCTCGCAAAATCCGCTCATGCGATTGGGGCTTGCATGAACAGAGAATGTGAGATGGACGGCGGCGGTCCTTCAGAAAATTCAATTAAAAATTTTGATCGGTCTTCGTGCGAGCCAATCCGCGGCCAAACGCTGACAGTCGAGCAAAATCTCGCCGTCACGATCTTATCGTGCACCCAGGAAGCGGTCGTCATAACGGATGCGCGCGGCACGATCCTGACCGCAAACGCGGCGTTTTCCAGGTCCACCGGATATGCGATCGATGAGATCGCAAACAAAAACATGCGTGTCCTGCAATCGGGCGTTCACTCGAAGGCGTTCTACGAAGCCATGTGGGCCAGCATCAACGCCAATGATTACTGGCAAGGCGAAGTTTGGAATAAGCGCAAGAACGGCGAGATTTATCCGGCTCTCCTGACGGTCAGCAGCGTGCGTTCGGCCGATGGGACGCTGACGCATTATGTCGGCAGCAGCGCGGATTTGACATTCATCAAGTCATCGCAGCGCGAGCTTGAACATCGTGCCAACCACGATGATCTGACTGGCCTTCCCAATCGCCGGCTGCTCACATCCAGGCTCGATCAAGCGCTGGCCCGGGCGCGAGCGTCGCAATCGACGGGAGCGGTCATTTTCATAGATCTCGATCGATTCAAGCTTATCAACGACAGTCTGGGGCACGAGAGCGGCGACCAGGTTCTGGTGCGAGCGGCGGAGCGGCTTGTATCCTCGATCCGCGCGTCCGACATGGTCGCACGATTTGGCGGCGATGAATTCGTCATGCTGTGCGAAAACATAAACCGTGCTGCGGTGGTCGAACTCGTCGGGCGAATTCTGACGCAGTTGAGCCAGCCCTATCTTCTTTCCGGAGGCCAGCAGGTCTGCCTCGGGGCGAGCGCGGGGATCAGTCTTTTCCCGGACGACGGCTTTGATACCGCATCGCTCATCCAATACGCCGATTCAGCCCTCTATCACGCCAAGGCCGCAGGAAAAGGCACGCATCGCTTTTTCTCCTCGCGGCTGACGCAAGTGGCCAACAGCCGACTCTCCGCCGATCTGCGGCTCAGGCAGGCGCTCGATCGCGAAGAATTCATTCTGCACTATCAGCCATTTGTTTCGATGCCGAGCGGAGAGGTGACGGGCCTCGAGGCGCTGATCCGATGGAAGACGCCGAACGACAATATCGTGCCGCCGGGAGAATTCATCCCTGTCGCAGAAGACACCGGGCTTATTGTACCGCTAGGCGAATGGGTATTGAAAACGGCGTGCCGGGATATGAAGGAACTGCTCGGCGCCGGAGCGGCTCTGCGAACGATTGCCGTCAACGTCTCGGCGCAGCAGCTCAACAATCCGTGCTTTGTCGATACGGTGCGAAACGTACTCAAAGATTCCGGGCTCGATCCCTCTTTGCTCGAGCTGGAAATCACCGAGAGCACGCTGATGGGACAGGGCAATGCCTCCGTCACCATCCTCGAGGCTCTGAAGGCGATCGGACCGCGATTGGCGGTCGACGACTTCGGTACCGGCTATTCCTCGCTCTCCTACCTGCAAAGGCTGCCAATCGATAAGCTCAAGATCGATCGCAGTTTCGTTTCCGAGTTGGAGGCCGGTGGAGCGGCCCAGATCATCACGGCGGCGATCATCGGCCTGGCGCGCAATCTACACCTGGATGTTCTGGCCGAAGGCGTCGAGAACCGCTTCCAGGTAGATTTCCTGACGAAGAACGGCTGCACTGAGGCACAAGGCTTTTATTTCGGCTTTCCCGTACCGAAGGAAGCTTTGTTCTCCCTGCCCGGAATCAAATGGCGGCATCGAGAGAAACCGGCTCGCGGCGATGGGCGCCGTCAGCCCACATTGCAGGGCAAATCCGACATGGATCGAACTGCTTTTTTCGAGTGGGCCGACGACCGTACGTCGGTTGGGCGGCACGATGCGAATTAGAACTCTTCCCAGTCTTCCTTAGCCTTGTGGGCCCCCGTGCCTCGTGCGGAGGATGCCTTCTTCGGGTCGACCCGCAGGATTTTCGCACCGGGTCTTTGGCCGTGACGTGCCGTCGACATCTCGATGGACGCCTGGCGAAGTGCAGCGGCTGAGAAAGTGTCGTTGACCTTGAACTGCCCGACAAGTTCAGACAGTTGTATCGTCTCGGCAGTGAGCGAATGGCAGGCCGCCGTCGTTTGTTCGACCATGGACGCGTTCTGCTGCGTGGTTTTATCCATATCGTTGATGGCCGTGTTGATCTCCTGCAAGCCACCGGCTTGCTCTTCGGCCGCACTCGCAATCTCGGTGATCAGCTGGTTGATGCCGACGACATGCGCGATAATCTGCTCCAATGTCTTGCCGCTCTCGGCGACATAGCGGGCGCCCTGCTCGACCTGGGCGGTCGAGGTGGAAATAAGCGTTTTGATCTCCTTCGCCGCCTCGGCTGAGCGCTGTGCGAGGGCGCGAACTTCTGAAGCGACGACGGCAAAGCCCCTGCCCGCGTCTCCGGCGCGCGCGGCTTCAACGCCGGCGTTGAGCGCCAGAAGATTGGTCTGGAACGCGATCTCGTCGATGACGCCGATGATTTGGCCGATTTGCGAGGACGATCTTTCGATGTTGGTCATGGCCTCGACGGCCTGACGGACGACCTCGCGGCTCGACTCCGCGGCGTTCTTGGCATCGGCGACGGTGTTGCGCGCATGGACTGCGCCCTCGGAAGACTTTTTCACCGTTTGCGTGATCTCTTCAAGGGCGGCTGCGGTTTCCTCAACGCTCGCGGCCTGCTGTTCCGTTCGCCGTGACAGATCATCAGCCGCGGCGGCAATCTCGCGGGTGCCCATCGTCATTTTCTGAGCAGTCGTTATGACCTGCTGCAGGGTGCCGTCTAACTGTTCGAGAGCTTCGTTGAATTCCTTCTGCAGCTTGCCATAGGCATCCGGAAGATCGTCCGTCAGGCGGAATACCAGATCCTTGGCGGCAAGCTTGCCGACGGCAGCGCCGATGGAACTCGATACCATCGCGCGCTCGCGGCCGATCGCTTCTTCCTCCGCCTTGCGCTCCGCTTCGCGCCTTGCGGCTTCCGTGCGGATGCGCTCGTTTTCGGCATCCTCCTCAAATTTGCGGCGCGCTTCTTCGGCTGCTTCGGCGTAGACCGAAATGGAAAAGTCCATATCGAGCATCATGGCTTTCGCAAGCGCGCCGATGCACAAGCCGACCTCGTCTGCGGTCGGACGATTGCGACTGAGCGACAAGCGTCCGCTCGGCCACATCTGCGTGACGATGGCGCGGACGAGATGCTCGATGACGAGTGCGTAGCCGCCGATGTACCAACGCGGCTCGAGGCCGATACGGGCATGCGTCTGACCGACCCTTTTCACGTTGGAGACGTAGCGCGCATCGAACTTTGCGGTGCTTATCGATGTCCAATGGTTGATCTGCGCCGACTTGGCGGCAGCCATATGAGTTTCCCCGCGGAAGAATTTCAGAGTTTCCGGGGTCTTGCGGATCGTCTCGTAGAACTGGTCGAGCGCGATCGGCAGTTCCCGATCGATGATGGATTTGATTTTGCGAATACTTTCGCAGCGCTTTTCGTCGAGCTGAATGAAATTCAATCGTTCCGTCAGCGCACTGTCGAAATTGTCCGTCGCATTGCCGTGAATGTTTTGAGCCATGTGTATTTCCGCCTGTCGAGGGTGAAGCTTCTGGCAATTCTCACGGAGAACGCATCTTTGCGCTTTGCGGCTTGGACTGTCGGAAACATGAAGCCCGCACGAAAAAACGATTCGCCTCGTCAAGGGTGTGGTGATTCGTGTTTTGACGCAGATCGCGCGCAAGCCACACTCGCGAGTTTATTGCCAAGAAACTGCCGGTCCGCATGCAGATGGGCATGTCATCGAAATTAGTTCGTTTCTGAGTGAGACCTTGTGTCTGCGCAACGCGCGGGTCGCGGATGGCTTGGCGCCTTTCCTTTTGCTCTAGATCAATGAAATTGAACACCGGGCAGACAAGGCGCGGTCGCACCTGATCAACACGAACGTCGTCTGGTATCAATGGGATCTGGTCTGAGTCGCCTGGATCAGAATCGTCCACGCGTTTCGGGCGCCCACCTCAGAGGGATTGCATGGCTTGCCTTGGCGGGCGGAGGAACAGATCGGTGCGCATCTCCGCTTTTGCAGTCGCGATGATACTTGCGAACTTCTGCGTTCACCTTGAAGCGCGTGCGGACACAGCGGAGGTCGATGGCAGCGCTCTTTGGGAAGCCGGCTCTGAGGCGTACGCCGGCGGAGATTTGCCGAAGGCTCGCGATCTTCTGCTGCGCGCGGCGGATGCTGGGAATGCGAATGCCATGAATCTTCTGGGCGCGATCCTGCAAAAAGGTCTCGGCGGCGAGATCGATCTGCCGGGGGCGCGAAAATGGTACGAAGCAGCGGCCAAAAGCGCTGCCCTGCCGGGAGCGATGTACAATCTCGCGATGATGCAACGCGTCGGCGCCGGCGGCCCGAAAGATTTGGCCTCCGCGCGCTTCTGGTTCGAAAAATCGGCGACTGCAGGCAACGTCCCGGCGATGGATTGGATGGGATATCTATCTCAGAACGGAGAGGGAGCGCCGCAGGATTTGGCTGCGGCACGATCGTGGTTTCAGCGCGCTGCCGATCATGGCGATCCGGATGGCTTGGACAGGATGGGCTATTATCTCGATACTGGCACGGGGGGCCCGGCAAATCCGCAGGGCGCGCGCGAGATGTATCGAAAGGCTGCTGAAACAGGCCTCGTTCGCGGCATGAGCCACTACGCCAATGCGTTATACAATGGCACGGGCGGTCCGCGAGATTTGAGCGAAGCACGCGCGTGGGCTCAGAAGGCGGCCGATCGCGGCGATACGGATGCGATGGGCATGCTCGCGACCATCTATGCTTACGGGCAAGGCGTGCGCGTCAATCACGCTTTGGCGCGTACCTGGGCAAAGAACGGTTCAGAAGGCGGTTGTTCGTTTGCAATGCCGCTGTACGGGTATCTGCTCGAAAACGGTTTGGGCGGACCCAAAGATCTTCCTGAGGCGCGACGCTGGTATCAAAGGGCCGCGGAAGCCGGCGATCGCATCGGCATGTACGATTACGGGCTTGCTTTGGTCCGCGGAAAAGGCGGCCCCAAGAACACGGCGGAAGGCCGTGCATGGCTGAAGAAAGCCGCCGATTTGGGAGACACAGACGCCAAGAGGTACCTGGCGCGGAAAGGCGGCGGTCGTAGCCGCGCCGTTCAGCGCCGCCCGTCCTCTTCCGGCTACGGAGCATGGTTGCCGTTCTAACGTGTCGCCGACGATCTTGCGGTTAGCTGAAAACCACAATGCCCGGCTGCCGATCAGTGCGAATGGATCGGATTCTGGTGCTCGGAAAATGGATTGCGTGCCATTTGAGGAAATGGCACGAGAGACGGGACTTGAACCCGCGGCCTCCGCCGTGACAGAGTTCAAATGAAGAGTTTGGCTAATTACCAGAAAACCTCTCTGCATCATCAAGCGGTGCATTTCGCCTTACCTTCGGCACGATTTCTTGCGCTCTGCTTACCGCTGTTTACTGCTGCATACTTCGTAAGAAGTTCCCATTTGCTTCCCAAATTGCCTGCTGACGCCTGACGGCAGTCCTCCAGCGATCAAACACGCCAGCAGGTCGCGATCTTTCACGATCGTAAATTCAAAAATATGCTTTCGATCTTGGAATGCCCGAGCAGGAGCTGGACGGTCCGGAGATTTCCTGTTCGCTGGTATATGAGTACCGTCTTCGTCCGCCGTAACGAATGTGTGCCAAATTTTGCTGGGTCGAGACCGATGCTAGCGACCCACTCCAGCACCAACCGCGCGTACTGCCGCGTTGTCAGCCCACCTCTGTCGCTACGGCCGGCGAAAAGGAACTGGCCCGGCTTGCGCACCGTCAGACGCAGGTATTCGTCGATGGCCTGTCGAGTCTGATCCGTCAGCTCGAAGCGAACCGGCCGCCCCGTCTTCTTCTGGCGGACGGTTGCTCGATCCATTGAGTAACCGCTTGGAGCAACGTCATCGACGCGGACGGCGACAACATCGCAGCCGCGAAGTTTGTTGTCGATCGCCAGGTTGAAGAGTGCAAGATCCCTCTTCTTGCCCTCGATTTGCAACTTGGTTCTAATCGACCAGACATGGCTCGGCCTCAGCGGCGGGTGTGATCATTTCCGCTGTTCAGCCGGAAGCCGACTGCGCTTCTTCCTCCAAAGCCGAGATGAGAAAAATTTCGATTCTCACCTCGTGATGCGACGAAAGATGCCGTCGAACAAATCGAAGGCGCGCTTCTCGATTTCCGTCGCATGCGCGTCCGCATAATGCAGAGCCTCGTCGAGCGCGCCACGATCCTCCTCGCTCATGGCACTTCGATACGCACCCCAGTCCCGTAGGACCGAAGCAGAAACTTCGGGATGGAACTGTACGCCGACTGCACTTCCGTGCGCGAATGCCTGGACTGTGTTGGAATCGCGCGCGAAAACTTTCACATCATTCGGCAACGTGATGAAATCGCCGTGCCAGCGAAGCCATGGCCCCTCCCAAAGGGGCGCGCTCGCGGTCGCATTTTCCATCCAGCCGCGATAGCGATGTCCCATAGGCGCGACCGTTCCGCCGAGCGCAGTCGCCAAGAGCTGTGCGCCGAAGCAAATACCGAATACAGGCACCGAATTCTCGACAAGGCGCTTCATCAGGGCGCGCTCGCGGGCGACCCATTGAACGTGCGTTTCGTAGACGCCGCGTCGCGATCCGAGGAACACAACGGCGTCGTCGACGACGTCAGCCAGATCCGTCGTCACGATGTCCTTCGATGAGATCGTTCGGCGGCACGTCCAATTCTTGGCCGCGATGAATTTCTCGACGAGGCCTGCTTTCCCGTAGGCACTATTTTGAATGACGGTAATCTTCATTTCCCGACCGGCGAACCTAATTTCGGCATTGCCATCGATCAGCGCCGGAGTTTTGCAGCGTCAAAGCGTTCGCTGTTAACGCGGAGATCGAAGATATCCGGGCGATAGTAGTGGCCGGTGACATCGAAGAGCTGGCGATTCTCGTAGACGGTCTTCACGTCGATGGTGTGTGAAATCAATCCTTCGACGCCGGGCGATGGTGGAATGACGACCGTTCCATCGGGCGCCACCAGAGACGAACCGCCATTGAAAATCGTGTCATAGCCTTTCGACATCAGTTCCGCCTTGAATGGAAAGTCGTCGGGAATATCGCTCATGGATAGAAGTCCGTGAACACTCAGAGACCAGACACGTCCTTCACGCGCGGTCGCGGCGACGATCCCTTCCGCGACAACGGCATTGCCCGGCCAGAGGCTGATATGCAGTTCCTCGCCGCCGCAGTAGAGTGCAAAACGTGCCATCGGCATCCAGTTTTCCCAGCAGCACAGCCCGCCGACCTGGACGCCTGAGATGCGATGGGTGCGAAGCTCGTGCGCATCGCCAGCACCCCAGCAGAGCCGTTCGTCATGCGTCGGCATGAGTTTGCGATGGACGCCGAGCAATCCCTGCGTGGCGTCGATCTTCAGGAGCGCGCAGTAAAGCGTGCCGCGGCCGATGCTGCTGCCGCGCTCGTTGAAACCGAGAAAAACGGACACGCGATAGTCGCGAGACGCCTCGACGATCTCTTTCACCTCTTGCGAGTCGGCTTCCATCGACGCATCGAGAAAGCGGGCGTAAGCGACCGACTGCTTGGGATCGCCGAAAGCCGCGGCGTCCGTCCGGCAGAGCCAGAATGGATATCCGCTGACGAACGCCTCGGGGAATGCCAGAAGATCGATCTCCTCTTTGGCCGCTTGCTTGATCGTATCGATGACCTTCGCAACGGTAGCGCGTTTGTCGAGCCAAACGGGCCGTATCTGAGCAGCAGCGATCTTCAAGGCATTCTCCTGCAGGACAGTTCTTGACCGTTGGCGAGCGATCGCCTCAGTACATCTCGAAATATTCCTTCTGCTCCCAATCCGTGACCGCGGCGAGGAAGCGGGCGACCTCATACTCTTTAAGCATGAGGAAGTAGTTCCAGAACTTCTCCCCTACGGCGTCCTTAATGACCGCGCTGCTGCGGAAGCCTTCGATGGCCTCCATCAGGCTGCGCGGGAGAAGCGGCGCATCGGCGAGGTAGGCAGCGGCGGCCGGCTTGCCGGGGTCTTTCTGTGTCTCGATGCCATTCAGTCCCGCAATCAACTGCGACGCGACATAGAGATAGGGATTGGCTGTCGGCTCCCCGACGCGGTTTTCGATGCGGGAGGCCGGATCGTTCGGGCGGCCTATGACGCGGATCATGGCGCCGCGGTTTTCAAGTGCCCAACCGGCCTTGAACGGCGCGAAGCCGTCCGGCCGCTGGCGCTTGTAGCCGTTGATCGTGGGTGTCGTCATCATCGACGTGCCCGTTGCGTTCTGCAAAAGACCACCGACGTAATTCATACCGAGTGCAGACAGCGGGCTATCGCCGCCTTCGGCCATGAAGAGGTTCGTCTTGTCCGCGATGCGCCGGATCGATTGGTGCAGGTGCCAGCCACTCGGAAACACATTCGGCACCTGTGGATTGGCCATGAACGTCGCGTGATAGCCATTGCGGCGGCAGATCTGCTTCACCGCCGAACGGAAGAGAAGCGCGCTGTCGGCGGCTTTCATTGCCGTCATCGGGCTGAAGGTGATCTCGCACTGGCCTGGGCCCCACTCGTCCTCGACGGTTGCGAGCGGAAGGCCGAGTGCTTCGAGATTGGACTGCAGCAGACGCAAAACCGGATCGATCTCGTCGCCGCGATTCTCCGTCAGATATTGATAGCCGTGGGAGATCATCGAGACTTTCGGAGGCTCGGGCGGATAGCCGCTTTCCTCTGGTTTGAGGCTCGGGTCTTCCAGCTTGAAAACATAGAATTCGAACTCCAAGCCGACGACCATCTCGAGACCCTTTTCTTCAAGGCGCTCGAGTTGCCCCCGCAAGATCTGGCGAGTTGATAGCGGGCAGGGCGTGCCGTTCGCAAGATAAGCGTCGCTCAGAATCCAGCCGGTATCCGGGGCCCACGGCAGCACGTGGAACGTGGAGGGATCGGGAACGAGAACGCCGTCGGGAAGGCCGATCATCTCGGGAACGTTGAGCTTATTTGAATCGCCGAACGGTGCGACGATCGGATGGTTGGTCGTGTCGAAAATCGCGGTGACGAGCTGGAAGTCCTTGCCGCTTTTCAGGTTCGAGCGGAATTCGGCCGCCGTGACGGTCTTGCCGCGCACGATGCCGTGCTGGTCACCCCAACCGATGCGGATGTATTTGATGTTCTCGCGCTCGATCCTGTCGAGCAGTTCGGCGGCCATACGCTTCTGCTCTTCGCTCCACAGGCCGTGGTCTTCAATAAAATGGGGTTGCTTGCCCGTCATCGTGTTGCCCTTCGATTGAAACTCGAGATTGTTGCAAGGCGTGTCCGGCGCAGAGCGCCGGAACCACCAGTTTCGTTTGGCCATAAACTATTTCGCCGCGTGTTCGGCGGAGGCGAGCATTCCATCGGGTACGCCCTGATAAATGAGCCTGCCGATCTTTTCGAACTTGGTGGGGTTCGTTGCCTTGATGAAGAATGCGCCGGCTAGGCCAATGACAAAGATCGCGATGTCGAGTGGAATGATCCATTCCGCAAACGCAAACCCGCCACCGAGAAACTCCATGTTCGTCGCGCAAAGGTAGAGTGCGAACGCTTGCGACAGGAACGCCAGGAGCGGTGCGACGAATATCGACCAGCGTCCGGCTTCGCTCGCGTGATTGTTTTTGAAGTAAACGACGACCGCAAGCGACACGATGGCCTGGGCGGATAGCACGAGGATCGTGCCCATCAGCGCCATGAGGCTGAAGAGGCCAGCGTAGGCATCGGTTTTCGGATCATCGGAGCCGATGAAGATTGCGAAGGCCGCGATCACCAGAAGCGCAATGACCGATTGGACGATCGAGGCGACATAGGGCGTCTTGTGGACGACATGCGTGCGCGCCAAGGCCTTCGGGAATACGCCTTCGCGGCCCAAGGCATAGAGATAGCGCGCCGCGGTGTTGTGGAATGCCATGCCGCACGCAAACGAACTCGTCAGAACGAGATAGCTCATGACCGACGTCACCCACGGTCCAAGCAGTTTCGTCGCCGGATCGAAGAAGAACGTGGCGGAGTTGTTCTGAGCGGCATCGATGAGCGAGTGGAAGTCGGGATAGGATGAGACGACCGCCCAAGTCGTGATGGTGTAGAATACGCCGAGGCAGATGACGGACACGTAGAGTGAAATGGGCACGATCTTCTTCGGATTGACCGATTCCTCCGCGTAGTTCGGGGCCATTTCGAAGCCGACCCAGGACCAGAAGGCAAAGAACAAGCCGATGCCGGCTGCGCCACCCAGCAGCTTGCCGTCGGGCTCGAAGCCCTGGAAAGCCCCAATTGGGTTCAGCGCCGATACCGACACGACGGCGCCGTGACCGGCGTGTGCGAAGACACCGATATCGAAGAACAGCAGAATGAGAACTTCCGCGACCAAGGCGATGCCCAGGAGCGCGGCCGAAATCTGCACCTCGAAGTAGGTCAGGATGGAGATCAAGACGACCATGCCGGCGGCAAGAGGCGCCCACGGCACGTTGATGCCGAACAGCTCGCTGAGTTTCAGATTCAGGAAGTACGCGAGGCCGCCAGCGAGGGCTGGTTCGAAGATCGCATAGGCGGCAACGGCGCAGAAGCCAAACGCCATGCCGAGTTCGCGGCCCAGTCCGTGACTGATGAAAGAATAGAAGCCCCCGACGGCGGAAACTTTCGAAGCCATCGCCGCGTAGCCGACCGAAAACAGCAGAAGGATCAAGGTCGCGATCAGAAACGCCGCGGGTGCGCCGTACCCATTTCCGTTTCCGACGACGATTGGAATATTCAACAGGCTCGCGGTCATCGGCGCCGCGCCCGTGAGCGTCAGAAAGAGAACACCGACGAGACCGACGGCTTTGGGCTTCAGAAGTTGAAGGTCTTTTTGTTTCGTCACGTCGAACGACGAGCCGTCGGCCGCGCCGCTGGCGGCCTTGCTACTTTCTACAGACGGATACATGTGCTTTCCCCTGCTCAGCTTGGGGCTCCCTCACGGACCCCTTCCGCCAAGCTCATTGCAAGTGATGTACCAAATTGAACAGAATTGGCAATATGTGATCTATTCTGTTCCATAAATAACAGAAGTCTGTACCAAATTTTCCAAATCGGTTACCGCTAAATGGGAACCAGTTTAGAAAAGCTTTGGCGTCGTCCACCCGTCGATTGCTAGAAATTTGAGCGACCAAGAATGATATTGCCGTACTATTTGGCACAGAACGTGGTGCTTCGCCGGGGGCCTGCGCAGAGCCAGCGAGACGCCGCCCAATGACCAGCCTGCCTCATACGACGGTCGCAGAAATGATCCGGCGGCGGCTCGATCAGCTCACACCCACCGAGCGCAAAGCCGCCGTCATCCTTCTCGGCAATTATCCGGTGCCAGGCCTGCAGACCGTGGCGCAGTTCGCCAAGCAAGCGGATGTCAGCAATCCAACGATACTGCGCTTGATCGCCAAGCTCGGCTTCGGCGCCTATGCGGATTTTCAGCAGCGGTTGCGCGATGAGCTTGAAGCGCGGCTGCGGTCTCCCCTCACGAAAGACATCCTCGCTGCCGACGGTAAAGGCGCGGCTGAAGTCGCCGCGTTCGCCAAGTATTGGGAATCTGTCTCGAGCGCGATGGCGGCATCGATGCATCTGATACGGCCCTCGGAATTCGACGGCGCGATCGCCCTGCTCGCCGACGATAGCCGGCCGGTGACGGTTCTGGGCGGACGGCTGACGTCAAGCCTTGCTCTGCAATCCTATCTTCACCTGCGCGAGTTGCGCTCGAACGTGACGCTGATCGACAGCCAGACTGCGACGTGGGCCGAGCATCTCTTGGGCGTCACGTCCGCGAACACTTACTTGTTGTTCGATATTCGACGTTATCAGGACGACGTCATCCGAATGGGACAAGAAGCGGCGGCGCGCGGAGCGAAAATCATCTTGTTCACGGATGAGTGGCTATCGCCATTGTCTGCGGTTGCAGAGCATGTGTTCGCGCTGCGGATCGCAGTAAATTCGAACTGGGATTTGTTTGCGCCGATCTCGGTTTTGATCGAGGCGATGATCGCGCGCCTCAGCGCGCTGCGTTGGCCGGAAGTGAAGGCGCGGATGGAGGAGCTTGAAGCCATCCGGCGAAGGCTTGATGACCGATAGACATGTGGCGGCTGGATGCCCGGCGTTCGGGCCGACGAGGTAGCCCAAGGGGCTGATACGACGATTTGAGCCAAGGTCAGATCGGTCGATTATCCTTCAATAGCGTAAGTCGGAGTTGATCTCTTTGAGGTCTGCCGACGCCTGTCGATGGCCGCTAATGGGACGAACCTCTATAGTGCTGCGCACTTATCGATAAAGGGTCATTGGCCCGCTTTTGGCCCTGAGCGCCAATAGCCCGAGGTCGGCTTTCTGACCACCGCGACTTCGAACCATTAAACCGGGCCGGTCGTTGGTCGGTCCCAATCGCTGCCATAGTGTAGCAGAGATCGGCGACGTGGGGAGCGCCGTCGACAACGTCGGGTGATGGATGCCGTCCGCAGCATCAATTGCGGACATCGGCCCAAACGTGATCGCAAGCGTTAGGGACAGCACCGCTGGGGCTTTGCTTCAAAGAGTGTCCGCTCAATGAGTCATCAGAGGTTCTCTATCAGACCAAGGCCGAAGCGCAAACCGCTCTCTTACGTCTCGTCTGTGCGTAGATGGTATCCAATACCGGGGTCGGTCAGGATAAGGTCTGGCGCTTCGGGCGAGGCTTTAAGCTTTTGGCGGAGCTGGCCGATGAACACACGAAGATACTGAAGGTCCTCGGTGTGTGCAGGCCCCCAGACGGCGGTTAAGATCTGCCGGTGGGTCATCACGCGCCCGGCGTTGCGGACCAGGACAGCAAGCAGTTCGAACTCCTTGGGCGTCAACTTCAAAGGCGTGCCGTTCAACGTCACGGTGTGCGCGAGCACGTCGACTTCGATAGCTCCCGTCTTGATCCGTGTCAGTTCTGATGCTTGCTGTGCGGAGTGACGCAGCGCCGTTCTGAGCCGCGCTGTCAGCTCGCCTATTCCGAACGGTTTGTTGACATAGTCATCGGCGCCAAGATCGAGAGCATCGATCTTCTCCGATTCCCGGTCGCGCGCCGAAAGCACGAGGATTGGCGTCTTGGACCAGCTACGAAGCTCGCGGATGACGTCCTTGCCGTCCATGTCGGGCAGACCGAGGTCGAGCACAATGACATCGGGTGACCGCGTGGCCGCCGCCTTCAGCGCCTCCGCCCCGCTCAGGGCGACGATGACCTCATAGCCGGCAGCCGTGAGACTCGGCTTCAGAAAGCGCAGAATCTGCGGCTCGTCGTCGACGATGAGGATGCGTGCGCCGGTCATGTGACATCGGTCTTGGTGGGTTGGTTGCCGGGTGCAAGGTCGCCCGCCGAAAGCTGGATCACAATTGCGGTTCCCTTACCACCAGGTGCCGGGCTCTGCGCCACGATAGTTCCTCCCATGCCGGAGATGACGGCCGCCGCGATCGAGAGGCCGAGCCCGGTGCCGGGAGCGCGGCCGTCGCCGCCCGCCACGCGGTAGAACTTGTCGAACACCTTATTTAGCGCATCCGGCGGGATACCGATGCCCTCATCCGCGATGACGATACGCACGCCGGCGGCCGCAAGCGCCGCGTTCACGCGCGTGACCGATTGCGGTGGACTGTATTTGTGGGCGTTGTCGAGCAGGTTGAACAGTACCAGCTCGAGCAGGGCTGCATCGCCGCGAATTAGCGGCAGGCCGGACGCGATTGAAATTTCCGTGCGTCGCGCCGGAACACTCTTGGCAGCACGCGCGACGGCACCGCGTATCGCGTCCCCAACGTCAACCCAATCGCGACGGATGTCGATGGCGCCGGCTTCGAGGCGCGTCATATCGAGAAGATTGGAGACGAAGGTCGAAAGGCGCGTCGCCTCCTCCTCGATCGTCGCCAGCAGGTCGGCGCGGTCCTGCTTGCCCATGCGGTCGCCGAGCTGGCGCAGGCTCGTAGCCGACCCGAGTATTGAGGCGAGCGGGGTTCGAAGGTCATGCGAGATCGACGACAGCAGCGCCCCCCGAAGCCGCTCGCTCTCGGCTGCGGTTGAAGCCTTCTCCGCTTGCTCCACAAGCTGGGTCCGCTCGATAGCGATGGCGGCCTGATCGGCAAAGGATTGTAGAGCGCTGGCGGCTGCAGAGGACACCGCATCATCGATGTCGACCGGCGCCACGCCAAGCACCCCGACCGGGCCACCCGACGAGTTCAACGGGCGAAATTGGTAGACGGCCGACGGCATTGTCTCCGTAAGATGGCCAGCCGGCTCGCCCTTCCTAAGCGCCCATCGCGCCGCCGCCCAATCGGCCGTGCCAAGCGTGTCCTCGGGCGGCCAGCCGCCGCCGATGGAAAGCTCGCCTGAACGCTCCAGAAGAATGATCGATTTGCCCTTGGCGACAGCCGCCGATTGCGCCGCGAGCAGCCAAAGCACGTCGTCGAGCTTGGGGGCTGCCGAAAGCTTTCCTGAGAACTCATAAAGAGCCTGCGTCGCTTCTGCCCGCTCTCGCGTGGCCTGCGCCTGCTCGCGGAGGCGGCCGGCAAGCCCACCCGTCGCAACCGCCACGACCAGAAAGATGAGGAGCGAAAAGAGCTCGTGCGGTGACGCGATCGTCAGCGTGTAGCGCGGCGCGATGAAAAAAAAGTTGTAGGCGACGAACGACATCGCGGCCGCGACGACCGCTGAGAAGGTGCCGAACCTCAATGCACAAACGATGACAGCGAACAGGAACACCATCGAGAGATTGGAAAGCTGCGTGATATGCTCGAGCGCTCTCCCGGCAACAACGCCGACCGCGACCGCCAGGGCCGCTGCGATGATGCCTGTCCAGAGTGCGCCCGCATTTGGCAGCTTAGGCCAGAGGGACCGAGGAGGGGGAAGCGCCTCCGGCGCCACCACAGTGACGGAAAGCCCAGTCGCCTCCGCCACAAGCGTTGCCGACAAAGACTGCCCGAGCCAGCGATTCATGACTCCGGGTTGCGAGCGGCCAACCACGATCTGGGTGATGTTGTTGCGTCTCGCGTAGGCCAGAGCCTCAGTCGGAAGATCCTTGCCATTGAGGCGCACCGTGGTTGCGCCCAGCCTGTCGGCCAGACGCATCGCCTTTTCCATCCGCTTCTGAGCTGTGCGATCGGTTGTCTCGCGGTCGCTTGCGACGAGATGAATGGCGATCCACTCGGACTTCAGCGCCGCCGCCATCCGAGCTGCTGCGCGCACGACCGTCTCGGACAATTCATCGCTGCCGACGCAGACAAGAAGCCGTTCTGCCGTCGGCCAAGGCCCTTCGATGCCGCGCTCTCGTAGCTGCGACAGCATTTGCTCGTCGACGCGATCGGCCGTGCGCCGGAGTGCCAACTCGCGCAGCGCCGTGAGATTGCTCAACTGGAAGAACTTATCGATCGCACGACGTGCGTCGTCCGGCAGATAGACCTTGCCATCCTTCAAGCGCTGGATCAGCTCTTCAGGCGGCAGGTCCACCACGACGATCTCGTCGGCTCGCTCCAGAACCTTGTCAGGTACCGTCTCGCGCACCGTGATCCCAGCAATGCGCTCGACCACGTCATTCAGACTCTCGAGATGCTGGATGTTGAGCGTGGTCCATACGTCTATGCCGGCCTGCAGCGCGCCATCCACATCCTGGTAGCGTTTCGGATGAACGAGCCCCGGTGCGTTGGTGTGTGCGAACTCGTCGACAAGAAGGAGTTGAGGTCGCCGCGCGATGGCCGCGTCGACGTCGAACTCCATCAACGTTCGATTCCGGTACGGCACGGTGCGTCGCGGGAGCACCTCGAGTCCATCGAGCAGGGCGGCCGTCTCCGAGCGCCCGTGTGTCTCAACCACGCCGACGACGACGTCGAGCCCTTCGGCCTTCAGGGCGCGCGCTGCCGATAGCATCGCATAGGTCTTGCCGACACCCGGCGCCATGCCGAGAAATACCTTAAGCTTGCCGCGCGTTTCCTTCGCGGCAAGTTTCAGTAGCGCTCTGGGCGAGGGTCGACGCCTGTCGCCCGTACTCGTCGTTTCGATCATGACCTATCCGGAGGCCGCGCCGAACGAACGGTCAAGTGCGATATTGAGCAGAAGAACGTTAACGCGCGGCTCGCCGATAAGGCCGATGGCTGGATGCGCAGTGCTTTCGACAACCAGTGCCCGGACACGCTCATCCGTCACGCCACGGGCCTTGGCGACACGCGCAACCTGAAGCTCGGCAAATGCCGGACTAATGTCGGGATCGAGGCCGCTGCCAGACGTGGTCACGGCGTCGCCCGGAATGACCGACGCGCCATCGCGACGAAGCTTCGCCACCTCGCCTTTGACTCGGTCCAGAAGCGTTTTGGAAAGCGGTCCCAGATTTGAACCTGATGAAGAGGCAGCGTCGTAGCCTTTCTCCCCGGCGGCCGAAGGGCGAGAATGGAAATACCGATCGGACACAAACCGCTGCCCGATCAACTCGGATCCGATTACGCCGCCGCCAACTTCGATAAGACTTCCGTTGGCCTGGAGCGGAAACAAGCCTTGCGCCAGACCAGTCATGGCGAGCGGGTAAGCGATCCCGGTCAGGACCGTGAAGATCACGAGCAGAACGAATGCTGGGCGAAAATAGGTGAGCATGACGAAAAGGCCTCCTCAAGCCAGTCCGAGTGCCGAGACGGCAAGATCCACGAGCTTGATACCGATGAACGGCGCAACAATGCCGCCGGCGCCGTAGATCAGGAGATTACGGGTCAGCAGAGCCGCGGCGCCGGAAGGACGGTAGGACACTCCTTTCAGCGCAAAAGGTATTAGCGCGACAATGATGAGCGCATTGAAGATGATGGCGGACAGGATGGCGCTCTGCGGCGTCGCGAGGTGCATAATGTTCATCGCGCCGAGTTCGGGATAAGTGGCGACGAACAGCGCCGGGATAATCGCGAAATATTTGGCGACGTCGTTGGCGATCGAGAACGTCGTCAGCGAGCCGCGCGTCATCAGAAGCTGCTTGCCGATCTCAGTGATTTCGATGAGCTTGGTCGGATCGCTGTCGAGGTCGACCATGTTGCCGGCTTCGCGCGCGGCCTGCGTCCCGGTCTGCATCGCAACACCGACATCGGCCTGGGCCAGCGCAGGCGCATCATTGGTGCCGTCGCCGCACATCGCGATCAATCGACCCCGCGCCTGTTCCGACTTGATGTAGGCAAGCTTGTCCTGCGGCGTCGCTTCGGCGATGTAGTCGTCGACGCCCGCTTCTGAGGCAATCGCTGCGGCGGTCACGGGGTTGTCGCCAGTCACCATCACCGTCTTGATGCCCATCCGCCGGAGCGCGGCAAATCGGGTTTTGATATCCGGCTTTACCACGTCCTTGAGGTGGATCACGCCAACAAGCTCCGAACCTTCCGATACCGCGAGCGGCGTACCGCCGGTGCGCGCGATCGCCCCCACGGCCTCGCGGAACGCCTGCGACGTCTGCTCGATCGAACGACCGGTCAGCGCCACGATAGCATCGACGGCACCCTTGCGGATGCTGCGCCCGTCGATGTCCACCCCGGAAATGCGGGTCTGTGCGGAGAATGGGACTGTTTTGGTCGGTGTCGTTCCGACGTTGCCGGGCAGGCCGAAATTGCCCCTTGCGAGCGCTATGATCGAACGGCCTTCCGGAGTCTCGTCAACAAGCGAGGCAAGGAATGCCGCCTCCGCCACATCCCGCTCTGTTCGGCCCGGCACGGGGAGGAACGCCGCGGCGAGACGATTGCCGTAGGTGATGGTGCCGGTTTTGTCGAGGAGCAGCGTATCGACGTCGCCCGCGGCCTCCACGGCACGACCCGATGTCGCCACCACATTGAAGCGCACCAGGCGATCCATGCCTGCGATGCCGATGGCGGAAAGCAAACCGCCGATTGTGGTTGGGATCAGCGTGACGAGCAGCGCGACGAGCACCGTCACCGAGACGACTGTGCCGGAATAGCCGGCGATGCCCCAGAGCGTCACCACGGTGATGAGCAGGATCAGCGTCATGCCCGAGAGCAGGATCGAAAGGGCAAGTTCGTTCGGCGTCTTCTGCCGCTCGGCGCCCTCGACGAGAGCAATCATGCGGTCGAGGAACGAGGAGCCTTGCGCCGCTGTCACACGCACTTTGATCCAGTCCGAGAGCACCAAGGTGCCCCCGGTCACAGCAGAACGATCGCCACCGGATTCGCGGATCACCGGAGCAGACTCGCCAGTGATCGCAGATTCGTTCACCGATGCGATGCCTTCGACCACTTCCCCGTCGGTGGGGATTGTGTCTCCTGCTTCGACCAGCACGACGTCCCCTTCCCTGAGGTCGTGAGCGGGTCGCCTCTCCCACAGATCGTCCTTGGAATCGTCGGGGTGCAGCAGAACCTTCGCCATTGTGTCGCTGCGGGTGCGCCGGAGCGCGTCGGCCTGAGCTTTACCGCGACCCTCGGCAACAGCTTCCGCGAAGTTCGCGAACAAGACCGTGAACCACAGCCACGCGGCGATCTGGCCGGTAAAGCCGACGCCGGCCTGCCCGGTCGCAGTGTCACGGAAAAAGATCAGGGTGACGAGCGCCGCCACAACACCGGTAACGAACATTACGGGATTGCGGACGAGCTTCTGCGGCGCAAGCTTTCGTACGGCGTCAATCGCGGCCCGGCCGAGGATCGGCCCGTCCAGCAGGTTCATGGTTGAGCTTTTGCTCATGTATGCCTCCTTAGAACGTCTTACCGGCCAACATTAGGAAGTGCTCGACGATCGGACCAAGCGCGAGAGCCGGGAAATATTGCAGTCCTCCGAGGATCAGGATCACGGCGGCCAACAGGCCCATGAACAACATGCCGTGGGTCGGGAACGTGCCCGCCGACTGAGCTGTCTTCGTCTTGGCGGCAATCGATCCTGCCATCGCCATGACGGGCACCACGTATGCGAAGCGTCCGAACAACATCGACAAGCCAAGTGTGGTATTGAACCAGGGCGTGTTCGCATTGAGCCCCGCGAAGGCCGAGCCGTTGTTCCCGGCTGCGGACGAATATGCATAGAGGATTTCGGTAAGCCCGTGCGGACCGCCGTTTGCGAGGCTTGACAGGGCGGCGGGAAGCATGGCCGCCACAGCCGCGAAGCCGAGAACGAAGAGCGGCAGTACGATCAGAGCCAAGACAGCGAGCTTCATCTCGCGCGCCTCGATCTTCTTGCCGAGGTATTCGGGCGTGCGACCCACCATCAACCCGGCGATAAAGACCGTCAGCACGGCCATGACCAGGATGCCATAGAGGCCGGAACCGACGCCGCCAGGAAGGATCTCACCGAGTTCGATCATGAACAGCGGCACCAGACCGCCGAGCGGCGTCAGCGATCCGTGCATGGCATTGACAGCGCCGCACGAGAGGCCCGTCGTCGCGACCACATAGAGAGCAGTCAGCGCCTGGCCGAAGCGGATTTCCTTGCCTTCAAGATTGCCCGACGACGGATCGACGCCAGCGGCCGTCAGCAACGGGTTGCCCGACATCTCCGCCGCGTAGACGACGCAGACACCCGCAATCAAAAACGCACCCATCACAGCAAGCAGCGCGAAGCCCTGGCGTCTGTCGCCAACCATGCGGCCAAATGTGAACGTCAGCGTGGTCGATATCAGCAGCATGCTCCAGATCGAAAGTAGATTGGACCAAGCATTCGGGTTCTCGAATGGGTGAGCGGAGTTGGCGTTGAAGAAGCCGCCGCCGTTGGTTCCGAGCTGTTTGATGGCCTCCTGGCTCGCGACCGGCCCGAGGGCAATCGTCTGCTTGGCGCCTTCGAGCGTAGTTGCCTCGACATTGGCCACGAGCGTCTGCGGTACTCCGGTGACGAGGAAGCCGATCGCAACCACGACAGAGAGCGGCAGCAGCACGTAAAGCGTCGCGCGCGTGACGTCGACCCAGAAATTTCCGATCGTCCTGGCACCACTTCTGGCAAATGATCTCGCGACCGCGATCGCAAGTGCAATGCCGGTAGCTGCGGAGAGAAAGTTCTGCACGGCGAGGCCCGCCATCTGAACGAGATTGCTCATGGTCGTCTCGCCGCCGTAAGCCTGCCAGTTGGTGTTGCTGACGAAGCTTACCGCCGTGTTGAAGGCGAGATCGGGAGCGACCGCAGTAAATCCTTGCGGATTGAGAGGAAGCGCTGCCTGTAACCGCATGAGCGCATAGAGAAGCGCGAACCCCAGACCATTCAAGGCGAGCATCGAAAAGGTGTAACGGAGCCAACCTTGCTCGATTTCAGGACGAATATGCGCAGTTGCGTAGAGCCTGCGCTCGACAGGCGCGATCAACGGCGAAAGCAGCGTGCGCTCGCCTACGAACACGCGGCCCATATAGATGCCGAGCGGCCAAGCCGCAGCCAGAACCGCGCCGAGCAATAGCGCGACCTGAAGCCAACCGGTGAATGCCATGAGGATCGGCCCTCCTGGAGCCTCCTAGAATTTTTCGGGATGAAGCAGGGTGTAGACAAGGTAGGCGCCGAGCCCGATGGCCACCACGAAGCCGATAATTGGGTCGCTCATGCGTGCCTCACAGACGGTCGCAGAGCACAGCGTAACCGGCCATCAGCCCGAAGCCGCCGAGACCGAGGATGACAAAGACAAGATCGAGCATTTGATCCGCTCCTTACGTTGACGAGCGGACGGAACATGATGACCGGGGCATCAAATCTCGATTGGGAAATGCGGCGGATAAATAAAGGCGGCATAAAAATTCTGCTGGGGAAGCCAATCGTCCGCATGGTGAAATTTACCCTGCAGAGCAGGGCTGCCTACGTCCGCTCACCGGCTAACAGCCGACACGCAGCCACTGACGTCGAACGATGCATCGGAATTCTACGAGGATGGCAGCTTTCTCGGCGAAGCTGCTGTCGGAGTTGGCTCAGAGATTTCGTACAAATTTCATCCGAACCGTTTTGCCAGTGGCTTCTAAGCCGATAGCCGATCTGCCGAGATAGCCGACATCAGGGGAGGTTGAATTGGTGTCGATCCTGGCCTGAGATACGTTGACCGTTAAACCGCCCAAAACGGACATCGGCCACTCGACGCCATGGGCATGAAGCGAACCTCCACTCCGTGTCGCTGCTCCGACTGCAATCATCACTGTGACGTAGGGGATACAGCGCTTCGACGGCTTTCGGAGTATGGTTGCGGCAAGCGTTGCGTTTTTCTCGGGCGGAGAGGTCTCGGAAATGCGCATTAAATTGCTAAGCTTTGTCCAGCTATCGCTGCTGCTTTGCAGCATGTCGCCGGCGCGCGCCGACGAGTTCGGATTTTCCTCCTACGGTCTTGGCGGCTCTGCGTTCGGCGCCGGTGCGGCACCCCCTCCGGGCACTTATGTGACGACAATCTTTGCCTTTTACGATGCCAAGGTCGGCAATACCGTGACGCTGGGAAATGTCACGCTTGCGGCCGGTGCGCACGTCGAGTTCTTTCAGGCCGCAGTAAACGGTCTTTATGTTCCCGAATGGACAGTGTTCGGCGGACGCCCCGGTCTCTCCGTTACAATTCCCACCGGCCATATCGACCTCGCGGCCAATGTCTCGATTCCGCCAGGCCCTGGCGTCGAGCGGGAAACGAGCGGTTGGGGATTGGGCGACATTACAACACGCGCTCAACTCGGTTGGCAAAGCGGCGAGTTTGCGCATTTGGCCTATGTTCAGGTCGTCGCTCCGAGCGGACGTTACGACGTTGGCTTCGAGCCCGACATTGGATTGCATCGTCCCGGGATCGACACGGGCTGGTCTTTCACGTGGACGGAAAAAACGTCTAAGCTACAATTCAACGGGACAGCAGGCGTCACGTTCAATTTCGAGAACACTACGACCGACTACAACAGCGGGACAGACTTTCACTTTGAATGGGCGGTTGGACGCGAGATATGCACTGGATTGATGATCGGTGTTGTCGGCTATGATTATCGTCAGCTGACGGGAGATTCGGGCGCTGGCGCAAGGCTCGGACCGCTCGAAGGCTCGGTCGACGCTATCGGAGGTGGCCTGACTTATACGACACTCGTTGGGAAAACGCCCGTGGTGCTGAGCGCGCGCAGTTATCAGGAGTTCAACGCCGACAAACGCTTCGAAGGCAATTCGACCCTGGGATCGGCAACGATTCGTTTTTGAACGTATATTTTTTACCAGCCGCGCATAAGTTTCGCGGCGCAACGACGAATTCAATTGACTAAGAAGGTCTGCAAGCGCCCTGTCCCCGACGGACGGGTGGGTTGCTACGCATGCCAGCGCGAGTTCGGCGATGCTAGTGCGCGTCAAGAAAAGACCAGTGGCAAGCTGGCGCGAGGGTGCCCTTGCCTCCCATTTATCATTCCAATCGCTATTGAATTTTTATGCGCCGTCGCCTCACGAAGCTGATCTGCGCTGCTCATCGACCTGCATTTGGAGGATTAGGCAATGAGCCAAAATCCTTTTCCGCGCGACCTTGAAGTTCTGGAGCATAGCGGCGGTAAGGCAATCCAAGCGCCCAACGGCATGGTGTTCGTGCCGGGCGGGACATTCCGCATGGGATCGGATCATCACTATCCCGAGGAGGCGCCCGCACATCGTGTCAGCGTCGATTCGTTCTGGATCGACGAGACGCCGGTGACGAACGCCGAGTTCCGGCGGTTCGTAGATGAGACAAATTACGTTACTTTTGCCGAACAGACGCCAAAAGCGAGCGACTATCCCGGTGCGCTACCGCACATGCTGAAGGCCGGATCGCTCGTCTTCAATCCGCCGACGGGCGAAATCGACCTCCGGAATTGGAGACAGTGGTGGGAGTTCCGCTTCGGTGCGAATTGGCGACGCCCTTACGGGAGAGGCAGTTGGATCAAGGGTCTCGACGATCATCCTGTGGTGCACGTTGCCTATTGCGATGCGGAGGCCTACGCGGCGTGGGCTGGAAAAGAGCTGCCGACGGAGGCGGAATGGGAATTCGCCGCGCGCGGCGGCATCGATGGAGCCGAATTCGCCTGGGGTGATGAGTTGACGCCCGGTGGCCAGTACAAGGCCAACACCTGGCAAGGCATTTTCCCACGCGAGAACCTGAAGCTCGATGGCTACGAGCGCACCTCTCCGGTCAAGGCATTTCCACCAAACGGCTACGGCATCCGCGACATGATCGGCAACGTCTGGGAATGGACGTCGGACTGGTATGCGCCGAAGCACCTGGCGGACGCACAAAAAGCTTGCTGCATCCCAAAGAATCCCCGCGGGCCTCGCGAGGATCAAAGCCTGGATCCCTGTCAGCCTAAGATCCAGATCCCCCGCAAGGTCCTCAAAGGAGGATCTCATCTCTGCGCGCCGAATTATTGCCGGCGCTACAGACCGGCGGCGCGCCACGCCGAACCGGTCGATACATCGACAAGTCATGTTGGATTTCGCTGCGTCGTCCGAACACGTGCTGAAAGCTGATATTTATTTATTTTGGGGTATCGATGAAAACATTTGTCGTGTCTTTCTTGATGTTGCTGATCGTCGCTGCCATCGGTGCCGCGCCATCGCAGGCAGCCGACGAAAAGTTTACAAAGCAGCAGCTCGACCAGATGCTGGCGCCGATCGCGCTTTATCCTGACGATCTTCTGTCCAACGTGCTCATGGCTGCGACGTATCCCCTCGACGTGGTGGAGGCGCAACGCTGGCGAAGCGCGCCTGAGAACGCCAATCTTCAAGGCGATGCGCTCACCAACGCGCTCAAATCAAAGAATTGGGATCCGAGCATCAAGGCGCTCGTGCAATTTCCGGATGTCTTGAAGATGATGAGCGACCAACTCGATTGGACGCAGAAGGTCGGGGATGCGTTTCTTGCCCAGCAGGACGACGTAATGAATGAGGTGCAGTTTCTCCGATCGAAAGCGGACTCGAGCGGACACTTAAAAAGCAATTCGCAGCAGACCGTAACTCAGGATGACGGCGCATACGTCATCCGCCCGGCCGATCCCGATACCGTCTACGTCCCGGTTTACGAGCCATCCGTAGTTTATGGACCGTGGTGGTATCCGGATTATCCGCCATATTATTGGGGTTATCCGGGAGCGGTCTTCAGCGACGGATTTTTCTGGGGCGCGGCAGGCATTGCTATCGCCGGTGGCATTTGGGGCTGGAACCACTGGGACTGGCACAATCGGCGCATCGACATTGATGCCAACCGTTGGAACCGGATCGATGCCAACCGCCGGAACGTCACCAATAACGTTTGGAAGCACGATCCGAAACATCGAGGGAGAGTTCCGCGTGGCGACAAGAACTTCAATCGTGCCGACATCCAGAAGCGGCTGCACGATGGTGACCTGCCGGGCGCCAACAAGTTATTCGATCACGGCGCACAGCTCCGCCATAACGCGAGGAATTTCTCAAAAGACAAAAAGGTAACGGGCCGCTCCGGTCATAGTCGCGGAGGTGGAGCGGCCAAATCGTTTGTGAAGAAAGGTGGCCGCTACGTGGCTCGGCCAACGCGTCACGTTAAGCCCGCTGGGCACCGTCGCGCCGGCGGGCATCGCGGAAGAAGAAGATAACGCTTCAGGAAAATTACACGGGGCGGAGCAGATAAACAAACGAGGGAGTTGAGCGAAGAAAGGATTGTGTAATGGATTCCTCAAACGACTCTGACTCCAAAGACGTGCTTCCGTTCAATCGTCGAAACCTGCTGATGAGCGGGGCCTCCCTGCTCACGCTCGCCGCAACGGGCAGCGGTTCGGCTACCGCGCAAGAAAAAGCACCTGCATCGCCCGCGCCTTCTCCGAGCGCTGGCGGCAAGCCGAATATCCTCGTTCTCTGGGGCGATGATATCGGGCTTGCCAACGTCAGTTGCTATTCGCACGGCCTTATGGGTTATCAGACCCCGAACATCGACAGCATTGCCAAAGATGGAATGATGTTTCTTGACTACTACGCCGAGCAGAGCTGCACGGCTGGCAGGTCCGCATTCATCACAGGGCAGGCAACCTTAAGAACGGGACTTTCAAAGGTCGGTGTTCCAGGCGTCAAAGTCGGCCTGCAAGCGCGTGACGGGACAATCGCGGAGTATCTGAAACCGCTCGGATACGCCACAGGTCAGTTCGGGAAGAACCACCTGGGAGATCGAAACGAATATCTGCCAACGGTGCATGGCTTCGACGAATTCTTCGGAAATCTCTATCACCTGAATGCCGAGGAAGAGCCGGAAAATTTCAATTATCCGAAAGATCAGAATTTCAAGGATACCTTCGGTCCGCGGGGTGTCCTCAAATGTAAGGCAACGGACGCCGATGATCCAACCGACCATCCGCGATGGGGACGGGTCGGGAAGCAAACAATCGAGGATACGGGTCCGCTGACGAGAAAGCGGATGGAGACGATCGACGATGAGACATCGGCGGCCGCAATGGAATACCTCGAGCGGCAAGCGAAAGCCGGCAAACCATTTTTCTGCTGGTGGAACGCCACGCGCATGCATCTTCGCACTCATGTGAAGGCTTCTCACAGGGATAAGCCAGGTTTCACAGCACGCACTGAATATGCCGACGGCATGATCGAGCACGATAATCACGTCGGTCTTCTATTGAAGAAGCTCGACGAACTCGGAATCGCCGATAATACGATCGTTATCTACGGGACGGACAATGGTGTTCACATGAACACTTGGCCGGACGGCGGTATGACGTGGTTCCGTAGCGAGAAGAATACCAATTGGGAAGGCGCTTTTCGCGTTCCGTTCATGATCCGGTGGCCGGGCAAGATCAAGCCGGGTCAGGTGTCACACGAGATCGTCGCTCATCTTGATTGGTGCCCCACACTGTTGGCGGCGGCCGGCGACCCGGACGTCACCCAAAAACTCCTCACGGGCTACGAAGCCGCCGGGAAGAATTTCAAGGTGCATCTCGATGGCTTTAATCAGCTCCCTTATCTCACCGGACAACAGGAGAAGTCCGCGCGCAACAACTTCGTCTATTTCAATGACGATGGCGATCTCGTCGCTTTCCGGCTCGAAAATTGGAAGGCCGTTTTCGAGGAACAGCGGCAGCCGGGCACCCTTCTAATCTGGGGCGAGCCATTCACGAAACTGCGCTTGACCAAGATGTATGACTTGCACGCGGATCCCTTCGAGCGTGCCGACATCACATCCAATACCTATTGGGATTGGGTGATGGACCATGCCTACATTGTTTATGGCGCCCAAGGCGCGGTCGCAAAATATCTTGAAAGTTATCGCGAATATCCGCCCAGCCAGCATCCGGCAAGCTTCACGGTTCAGGGCTTGATGGATCAGATGCACAAAGACGTCGATTCTAAGATTCCGCAGGAATAGCGCGGCGCACCGCATGCCTTGGTGGAAAGGCGCATTGCGCCCCTCCACCAAAAATGCACGGAGATCGATATGCGGATTCCATCGCCGCCCGTTATTCGGCTAGCAGCCATTTTGGCATTCGCCATTGCCAACTACTGCCAAGCCATCGCGGGGGACGACCCGCTTCCGTCCTGGAACGAAGGCGCCACAAAGCAGGCTATCATCGACTTCGTCGTCAGGGTGACGAAGAACGGCGGCGCGGACTTCGTGCCCGATGCGCAACGCGTCGCCGTTTTCGACAACGACGGAACGCTGTGGGCCGAGCAGCCGATGTACGTCGAAGGGCTGTTCGTTGTCGATCGGGTCAAAGCACTCGCGCCGCAGCATCCCGAATGGACCAACAAGGAGCCATTTGCCTCGCTGCTTAAAGGCGATGCGAAGGGACTTGCCGCCGCAGGCGAGTCCGGCATCGCCGAGCTGATCGCGGACACGCACGCGGGGATGAGCACCGACAAGTTTGCGGCGACCGTCAGCAACTGGATCGCGACGGCGCGGCATCCGACGACTGAGCGACTCTACACCGAGATGGTCTATCAGCCTATGCTCGAGTTGCTGGCCTATCTTCGAGCAAATGGCTTCAAGACGTTTATTGTCTCGGGCGGGGGCATCGAGTTCATGCGGCCATGGACCGAGCGCGTCTATGGCATCCCCCCCGAGCAGGTCATTGGGAGCACCGGCGGTCTCAAGTTCGAGATGCGCGACGGATTGCTGATTATCATGAAGACGCCGGAACTCGTGTTGAACGACGACAAGGAAGGCAAGCCCGTCGGCATTCAGCGCCACATCGGTCGCCGGCCCATAGAGCAGCCTTTGGCAATTCCGAAGGCGACCTTCAGATGCTCGAATGGACCTGCAGCCCTCCCGGTGCACGGCTTTGCCTTCTCGTGCACCACACCGATGCTGAACGCGAGTGGGCCTATGACCGCGCGTCTAAAGTCGGCCGGCTCGACAAGGCTCTGGACGAAGCGACGGCCAAGGGATGGACGATCGTCGACATGAAGCAGGACTGGAAGTCGGTGTTTCCCAAGGAGGACGCGATGACGAAGCTATTGCTCTCCGCATTGTCATCGCTTGCTTCGGTTAGCCTCCACAAGGAGTGCATAGGCGTTCGGACAAAACCGCATTTTGTGTCCTCTTCGCGCACCAAAACTGACGGCGGCGTGGCAATTATTATCGCCCCATGATCGCATCAACGAGGGCGCCGCGGCTCGCTTAATTTAAGACTGGGGGTCTCATGCGTGCGCGGTGCGCATACTATGCTCAGCGATTACGGGAGCAAGCTCCGCCCCACAGTCTCCAGTCAGTCTCCAAACCAACGAGAACCGGGCCATCCGCTCTTTGCCTCTAATGGCCTGCACAAAAACATACGTTCTTATTCGCTGAATTAAGGCCCCATTGGGCTCATTGGATAGAGCGGCAAATCTCTCCGCTATCTGAGGACGCAAGCGTAGGCTGTTTCACTCAAATCTGCGGCGATCAGCAGCGAATTCTTGCCTACTCAGTTAGCTCGATTTATCGCGCAGCTTTTGGGCGCCAATAATTGAAGCCATGGATGGCTGTCTAACGAGCGATATTTGGGTCTTAATTGCCCACCGAAATGCCCAGCGCGCTCAGATGGAGACCGTTGTCGTTCGGTAATACACTGATTTTTTTGACGGATTGGCGCGAGAGACGGGACTTGAACCCGCGGCCTCCGCCGTGACAGGGCGGCGCTCTAACCAACTGAGCTACTCCCGCAATCCAGAAAGTGACGGGCGCCGAAGCGCCCGCCGTCACAGGGTCGAAATACGTGATGGGCGCCCCGTCGTCAAGCCGGAGTTCCGAGCCTTAAGGCGGAATTCCAACAGTCGGGCTTTAGGTCTTAACGCCGCGGAACAAAATCGCGTTTGCCGATCTCGATGCCGTTGTGCCTCAGGATGTCGTAGGCGGTGGTGCAATGGAAGTAGAAGTTCGGAAATGCGACATGCAGGAGGTACTCCAGCCCGCTCATTGTGACTTCCTGGCCGCCGACCTTGAGGGTCAGCTCCCTAGTCTCGGCCCCGACGAACTGCTCCGGCTTGTAGGCGGCGAGCAGGGTCTGAATCTTGGCGATGCGGGCTTTGAGTTCGGGAAGGGTCGTCTCGACGTCGGGGAAGCTTGGAACGTCGAGCCCGGCCAAGCGCGCCGGTGCGGCCTTGGCGAAATCGGTCGCGAGCTGAACCTGACGCGTCAGGTTGAACATGTCGGGGTAGAGCCGGGAACCGAGATAGACCGCGAAATCTATTTTCTTCGCTGCGGCCTGCTCAGCCGCCTTGTCAAGGACGGCTTCCAGAGAGGCGAGCTGCTTATGGAACGTCGGAATCGCGATGTCGTAGATTGATACGGGCATGAGCTCTTCTTTCTTCGTTAGTTCCGTTAAACGGAACTTATGTATCTCAGCGATGCTATGGTATCAAGGTAATCTGCTGAAGCGGCACATTCGCGAGAAGGCTAGGGAATCTGTTTGTCCCGAGAGCGCACACGGGTTCCAGGCGCGTCGCCTGACGTCATCCAAATGGTGGGCGGTGAGAGGGTCGAACTCCCGACATCCTCGGTGTAAACGAGGCGCTCTACCACTGAGCTAACCGCCCGACGCGCATTTGCTAGTCGGTCTCTAAGAGACTGTCAAAACAATCACGCGCGCCGCAGAGACGGCGCGCGCGATTTGAAACTCAACGCGAAACTTAGTTGATGTTCAGCGCGTCCTTCAGGCCTTTCGCCGGCGTGAACTTCGGCACGCGCGAAGCCGGAATCTGAATGGTCTTGCCTGTCGCAGGATTACGGCCTTCGCGCGCCTTGCGGGCAGCGACTTTGAAAGTGCCGAAATCCGGGATGCGCACTTCATGGCCGTCTTTCATAGCGGCACGAATGTGGGCGAGAACGGCATCGACGACGCCACTCGCCTTTTCCTTCGTCAGCTCGCAATCGCGTGCAACGGCATCAATCAAATCTTTCTTGCTCATCTCGTCTTTCCTCTAGTGTGGGAGGTGAGGCTTCGGCTCATGGGGCTCGAAACCCGAGGCGGCCATATCGGGGAGTAGCGGGCCGCGCATGACCGGCTACAAGCGCCCAATCGCTTCGCCCGTCAAGCGGAAAAAGCCCGTATTTCCGGACAAAAGCGCATCAAAATGCTCAAAACTCATAAAAGAAAATGCCCCTGCGCGGTAAACGCACAGGGGCATCAGACAGAGCAAATTTACGGTAACCGAAAAAGTCAGTGTGCGGTAATCCGCGCACCACCCTTGCTCGACTCTTTGGCCTCGAGAGCCTCGGCCTCGGCAGCTTCGTCCCAGGTGATCGGCTCGGGCACACGCACGAGTGCGACCTTCAGGACTTCATCGAGGCGCGAGACCGGGATGATTTCCATCTTGGTCTGAACCTCTGCCGGAATTTCCGCGAGATCCTTGCGGTTCTCTTCCGGAATGATGACCGTCTTGATGCCGCCGCGAAGCGCCGCGAGCAGTTTCTCCTTCAGACCTCCGATCGGCAGCACGCGGCCGCGCAGTGTGATCTCGCCCGTCATCGCGACGTCCTTGCGGACGGGAATGCCGGTCAAGACCGAGATGATCGCGGTCGTCATGGCGATGCCTGCGGAAGGTCCATCCTTCGGCGTCGCGCCTTCCGGCACGTGCACGTGGATGTCGCGCTTCTCGAACAGCGACGGGTGAATGCCGAAATCAACCGAGTGCGAGCGCACATAGGCGTTCGCGGCCTGGATCGATTCCTTCATCACGTCGCGCAGGTTGCCGGTGACGGTCATTCTGCCCTTGCCGGGCATCATGACGCCTTCGATCGTCAGAAGCTCGCCGCCGACTTCCGTCCAGGCCAAGCCAGTGACGATACCGACCTGATCCTCGAGTTCGGCTTCGCCGTAGCGATACTTCGGCACGCCGAGGAAGTCGTGGACGTTCTCGGCGGTGACGACGATCGACGTCTTCGACGACGTCAGGATTTCCTTCACAGCCTTACGTGCGAGCTTTGCCATTTCGCGTTCGAGCGAACGGACACCGGCTTCGCGCGTGTAGCGGCGAATGACTTCCTTGATCGCGCTGTCCTCGACCGTCCACTCGCCCTGCTCGAGCCCGTGCGCAGAATACTGCTCGGGGATCAAGTGGCGCTTGGCGATTTCGAGCTTCTCGTCTTCCGTGTAGCCGGCGAGGCGGATGATCTCCATGCGGTCCATCAGGGCCGCAGGAATGTTCAGCGTGTTGGCCGTCGTGACGAACATCACGTTCGAGAGATCGTAGTCGACCTCGAGGTAGTGATCGTTGAACGACTGGTTCTGCTCGGGGTCCAAGACCTCGAGCAAAGCCGCCGCCGGATCGCCACGGAAATCCTGGCCCATCTTGTCGATCTCGTCCAAGAGGAAGAGCGGGTTGGTCCGCTTCGCCTTCTTCATGGACTGGATGACCTTGCCGGGCATCGAACCGATGTAGGTCCGGCGATGGCCGCGGATCTCGGCTTCGTCGCGGACACCGCCCAACGACATGCGCACGAACTCGCGGCCGGTCGCATTCGCGATCGACTTGCCGAGCGAGGTCTTGCCGACGCCGGGAGGGCCGACGAGGCACAGAATCGGGCCTTTCAGCTTGTTGGTGCGAGCCTGGACCGCGAGATACTCGAGGATGCGCTCCTTGACCTTCTCGAGGCCATAGTGCTCCTGATCGAGGACTGTCTGGGCCTCGGCGATATCCTTCTTGACCTTGCCCTTAATCCCCCACGGGATCGACAGCAGCCAGTCGAGATAGTTGCGCACGACCGTCGCTTCAGCAGACATCGGCGACATCTGCTTGAGCTTCTTCAGCTCAGCCAGTGCCTTGTCCTTGGCTTCCTTCGACAGCTTGGTGTTCTCGATCTTTTCCTCGAACTCAGCGATGTCATCGCGTTCGTCGGAATCGCCAAGTTCCTTCTGAATGGCCTTCATCTGCTCATTCAGATAGTACTCGCGCTGCGTCTTCTCCATCTGGCGCTTGACGCGCGAACGGATCTTACGCTCGACCTGGAGAACCGAGATCTCGCTTTCCATCAGCGTGTAGACGCGTTCCAGCCGCTCGGAGATGCTGGCGGTTTCCAGCACGTCCTGCTTGTCGGAGATCTTCACCGCCAAGTGCGAAGCGATGGTGTCGGCGAGCTTGGCATAGTCTTCGATCTGGCCGACGTTGCTCAGAACCTCGGGCGAGACTTTCTTGTTGAGCTTCACGTAGCTCTCGAACTGCGTGACGACCGAGCGGGCGAGCGCTTCGAGCTCGTCCTTGGCGCCGGGCACTTCGGGAACGCGTTCGACTTCGGCTTCGAAGTAGTTTGCGTTCGATGTGTAGCGCGTGATCTTGGCGCGCGCGTTGCCTTCCACGAGAACCTTTACGGTTCCGTCGGGCAGTTTCAGAAGCTGCAGCACGGATGCGAGCGTGCCGATCTCGTAGATCGCATCGGGCGCCGGATCGTCATCGCTGGCGTTCTTCTGCGCAGCGAGGAGAATTTGTTTGTCGGCGCGCATGACCTCTTCAAGGGCCGCAATCGATTTCTCGCGCCCGACGAAGAGAGGAACGACCATGTAAGGAAAAACCACGATGTCGCGGAGCGGTAGAACCGGGAACAGTTCTTTGCCGCCGGATTTTTCCTTGGTCTTTTTATCTTCGCTCATTTCGCTACCTATCCGCCGTGTACGGCAAGTCTTTCACAACCCACCGGCACATTCCACACTCGTTCCACTTTTAGAGCCACGCATCCCGCCCCTTTTTGTGGCGACGGTCGGCATGCTCGTGAGCGCGAGCGCGGGGTGAGACCCAAGCCCTCTTTACCGGTTTTCGGAGAGATACACGGTCGACTGCTTGACGCCATTCCCTCCGAACAAATGGGGACCGGCGCCCCGCAAACAAGGCCCGGGGCAGAGCCCCGGGAAAACGTTAATTGTCGCGTCGAGCTAAGCAGTGGAGCCCTTCTCTTCCGCCCGATCGGAATAGATCCGCAGGGGCTTGGCAGAGCCTTCCACAACCTCCGGACCAATGACCACCTCTTCGACGCCTTTGAGCGTCGGCAGGTCGTACATCGTGTCGAGCAGAATGCCTTCCATGATTGAGCGAAGGCCGCGGGCGCCGGTCTTGCGCTCGATGGCCTTGCGCGAGATCGCCCTCAAGGCGTCGAGGGTGATCGTCAGCTTCACGTCTTCCATTTCGAAGAGGCGCTGGTACTGCTTGACGATGGCATTCTTCGGCTCGGTCAAAATCTGGACCAGCGCGGACTCGTCGAGGTCCTCAAGCGTGGCGATGACCGGCAAGCGGCCGATGAACTCCGGGATCAACCCGAACTTCAAAAGATCTTCCGGCTCGACATTGCGCAGGATCTCGCCCGTGCGCCGCTCATCGGGTCCGCTGACGCGGGCCGAGAAGCCGATGGACGAACCTTTGCCACGACGCGAGATGATCTTCTCCAGGCCGGCAAAGGCGCCGCCGCAGATGAAGAGAATGTTGGTCGTGTCGACCTGCAGGAATTCCTGCTGCGGGTGCTTGCGGCCGCCCTGCGGGGGAACCGAAGCGACGGTCCCTTCCATGATTTTCAGAAGCGCCTGCTGCACGCCTTCGCCCGAAACATCGCGCGTGATCGACGGGTTGTCCGACTTGCGGCTGATCTTGTCGACTTCGTCGATGTAGACGATGCCGCGCTGTGCCCGCTCGACGTTATAATCGGCGGCCTGCAGCAACTTCAGAATGATGTTCTCGACGTCTTCGCCGACGTAGCCCGCTTCGGTGAGCGTGGTGGCGTCCGCCATCGTGAAGGGAACATCGAGGATACGCGCCAGCGTCTGGGCGAGCAGCGTCTTGCCCGAACCCGTCGGACCGACGAGCAGGATGTTCGACTTCGCCAGTTCGACGTCGTTGTTCTTCGAGGCGTGGTTCAGGCGCTTGTAGTGGTTGTGAACCGCGACGGAGAGAACGCGCTTGGCGTGGAACTGTCCGATGACGTAGCTGTCGAGCACGCCGCAGATTTCCTGCGGGCTCGGCACGCCATCGCGGGATTTGACGAGAGTGTTCTTGTTCTCTTCGCGGATGATGTCCATGCAGAGTTCGACGCATTCATCGCAGATGAATACCGTCGGGCCAGCAATCAGTTTGCGGACCTCATGCTGGCTCTTGCCGCAAAAAGAGCAGTAGAGAGTGTTCTTCTCTTGAGCCATGTGTTCTACCTTCCGTGCAAGACACACCAACACGATGTTCTTGCTTTGGCCCTCCGTTCACGCTCAGCGAGGGGCCGATTCTGCGGCGACGTGAACTCCATATCCAATCTGAGCACGCTATCGTTTAGCAGATCAAGATTGGATTAATGGAGCCTACCCGGCCAAGGGTCGCAAGCGGCGCTATTGCCACAGTTGATAAACGAGTTGGCAACACAGACGAGACATTGCGAGGATTTACCTAAACTCAACGTTCTCGATGTGCCGCGTTTGTTCTTTGATGCGGGCGACGAATCGCCCACCCACACCTCACCGGTCCGAAGCCTCCAGGCGTTGTGCCTGCATGCCGTCAGTCGGCAGCCTTGCCAGTCTCGAAGACGCCGCTTTCGACTTCGTCGCGGCTTTCAAGGACCTTGTCGATCAGACCAAAGTCACGCGCCTGATCGGCGGTCATGAAGTAGTCGCGGTCGAGCGTCCTATCAACCGTCTCGTAGGTCTGACCTGTGTGCTTGACATAGGTCTCGTTGAGGCGGCGCTTCATTTTGATGATGTCTTCGGCGTGACGCTCGATGTCAGAGGCCTGACCCGAGAAGCCGCCCGAGGGTTGATGCACCATGACGCGCGCGTTCGGGAGCGCGTAGCGCATGCCCTTCGCACCGGCACAGAGCAGGAGCGAACCCATCGAGGCCGCCTGCCCGATGCACAGCGTGGCGACCGCAGGTTTCACGAACTGCATCGTGTCGTAGATCGCCATGCCCGCCGTGACGACACCGCCCGGCGAGTTGATGTACATCGAGATTTCTTTTTTCGGATTCTCGGATTCGAGGAACAAGAGCTGCATGCAGATCGATGCGGCCATGTGGTCTTCGACCGGGCCGGTGACGAAGATGATGCGCTCCTTCAGCAGCCGCGACGGCAAATCGTAGCCACGCTCACCGCGCGTCGTCTGTTCCACGACCATCGGCCAGAAGGTGTTCGTCAACGTATTGATCGGATCGCGCATCGCCTTCGTCTTTCCTCATTTCGGCGGACGGGCCGCTCGACCCCATCCGCCAGACTCGCACGCATTGATGTCTCAAATCCCTGTCGGGCTCGAAAGGAGATTACTCCTCCGTCGCCTCTTGGACCGCCTTCAGAAGCTCGTCACGCGTCACTTTCTTTTCGACAGGCTTGGCTTGGTCGATGACGAAGTCGATGACCTTATCCTCGAAGATCGGAGCGCGAAGCTCGGCAAGAGCGCCGGGCGTCTTCTCGTAATATTCGTAGACCTGCTTCTCCTGGCCCGGATAGCGCCGAGCCTGCTCGACCAGAGCGCGGCGCAGCTCGTCCTGCGAAACCTGCAGATTGTTCTTCTCGCCGATCTCGCCGATCACGAGACCGAGGCGCACCCGACGCTCGGCGATTTTCCGATACTCGGCGCGGGCCTCGTCCTCGGTTTTGCCTTCGTCAGCAAACGTCTTGTTCGTGGCTTTGAGATTGTTCTCGAGCTGAGTCCATATATTGTTGAATTCGAAATCAACAAGGGACGGCGGCAATTCGAAAGTGTGGGCCGCATCCAACGCGTCGAGCAATTCACGCTTCAGCTTCTGGCGGGCGGCCTGATCGTACTCCCGCTTGATCTGCTCGGCGATAAAGCCGCGGAGCTGCTCGAGGCTTTCGGCGCCGACGCCTTTGGCGAAATCTTCATCGACGGCCGGGGTCCGGGGCTTCGACACGCCCTTGACCTTGACGTCGAACTCGGCGGTCTTGCCGGCGAGAGCCGCCATCGGATAGTCGGCCGGGAACGTCGCGCTCACGACCTTCTCGTCGCCCGCCTTGAGGCCCGTCACGCCTTCCTCGAAGCCCGGAATGAACTGCTTCTTGCCGATCACGAGGCTCTGGCCTTCCGCGGTGCCACCCTCGAAAGCTTCGCCATCGATCTTGCCGACGAAATCGAGCGTGACGAGATCGCCCTCGCTCGCCGCACGGCCTTCTTCGATGTCGTAGGCGGTGTTGCGTTCGGCGAGATTGGTCAGCGCCTTGTCGATTGCGGCATCGTCAACGTCCGCGACCAGCTTTTCGAGCTTCAGCGATGTCAGATCGGCCAGCGGGATCGGCGGCAAGACCTCGAACGACATGCTGTAGGCGAGATCGCTCTGCCCGCTCGCGATCTTTTCGAACGTCTCTTCGTTGAAGTCGACCAGTTCGACCTTGGGCTGCTGGGCCGGACGCTCGTTGCGGTCCTTGATGGCCTGCGCGCTCGTGTCGTTGAGCGTCTGCTCCATCACTTCCTGCATCAGCGACTTGCCGTACAGTTTCTTGAGGTGCGCGACCGGCACCTTTCCGCGCCGAAAGCCCTTGATCTGCACGCGGTCCTTCAACTCGTCCAGCCGCGTTTCGAAGCGCTTGCTCAGCTCCGCTTGCCCGACGACCACCTGCAGTGTTCGCTTCAAACCTTCTCGTGCCGTTTCCGTGACTTGCATCGTCCGTGTCCTGATTGGAGGTCGAAGCTAACCGACAGACCTCACCGACCAACTATTTAGGAGACCGCCGGCCCGTCCACAAAGCGCGAACGCTACCGACCGCCGCAACACTCGTGCGGACGAAAGTTAGCCCCCAGAGATATTGCTTTGAATTTGCTACGTTTTTAAACTGTCGCACGGCACGAATCCGTGGCCATGCCCCGCGGGGAATGCCAGCATCACGCGCCTGGAAGCCTATGGCGAGGCTTAAACAGCCTTTCATTGAGATTGGCAATATGCTGTCGCGCGGCCGTGAAACCCAGCTTCAGAGTTTCGTCGATATTCGCGCGGCGCATGGCTTTGCGCGACGTCTTTCGAAAACGCATGATTATTTCGCTACGGCTATAGCTAAGTTCTTGAAAGACTGCGGCCATTTCCCGGGGTAAGCGCGTTATAACTGTACGCTCGTCATCTGGAACTGTTACAAGCCAGAGACGTGGAATATGGAGCGCCGATCATGGATCTCACGCGCAGAGGCTTCATAAAACTCAGCGGCGCGAGTCTTGCGGCCTCGAGTTTGGGCGCGCTCGGATTTGGCGGGTGCGGAGATGCGGTCGCGGCGTCGGTCAGGCCGTTCAAGCTCACGCACGCCAAGGAAACGCGGAATACTTGCACATACTGCTCTGTCGCCTGCGGGATCCTGATCTACACTCTCGGCGACGGCTCCAAGAATGCGACCTCGGACATCATCCACATCGAGGGGGATCCGGATCATCCGGTGAACCGCGGCACGCTCTGCCCGAAGGGCTCGGCGCTGCTCGACATCGTTCATGCACCGACGCGCCTGCAAGTCCCGAAATACCGGAAGCCAGGCGGCACCGAATTCGAGGAAGTCAGCTGGGATTGGGCCCTCGACCGCATCGCGCGGCTGATGAAGGACGATCGCGACAAGAACTTCATCGCCAAGAACAAGGACGGCGCGACCGTCAACCGGTGGCTTTCGACCGGCATGCTGGCGGCATCTGCCTCGTCCAGCGAAACTTCGTACCTCACCTGGAAAGTCGCCCGTTCATTCGGGATGTTGGTCTTCGATAACCAAGCACGTGTCTGACACGGACCGACGGTGGCCAGTCTGGCTCCAACATTCGGTCGCGGTGCAATGACCAACACTTGGCAGGATATCAAGAATGCCAACTTGGTCGTCGTCATGGGCGGAAACGCCGCTGAAGCGCATCCGTGCGGCTTCAAGTGGGTCATCGAAGCCAAAATCGAGAATGCGGCGAAGCTCGTCGTCATCGATCCGCGCTTCACGCGCACGGCATCGGTTGCCGACTATTACGCGCCGATCCGGCCGGGCACCGATATCGCATTCCTGTCGGGGCTGATCCGCTACCTGCTGGAGAAGGACAAAATCCAACACGAGTACGTTCGCAACTACACGAACGCCAGCCTGATCGTGAAGGAAGGGTTTGGTTTCGAGGACGGACTGTTCAGCGGCTACGATCACGAGAAGGGCCAGTACGACAAGTCGACGTGGGACTACGAGCTCGACGAGCAAGGCTTCGCGAAGGTCGACGACACGTGGCAAAACCCACGTTGCGTGATGAACCTTCTGAAGACGCACGTCGCGCGCTATACGCCGGAAATGGTGTCGCGGATCTGCGGCACGCCGCAGGACAAGTATCTCCACATCTGCGAGATGATCGCCGAGACGTCGGCCCCCGACAAGGCGATGACCAGCCTATTCGCGCTCGGGTGGACACAGCATTCGATCGGCTCGCAGAACATCCGCACGATGGCGATGGTGCAGCTTCTGCTCGGCAACATCGGCGTTGCGGGCGGCGGCATGAACGCCTTGCGCGGACACTCGAACATCCAGGGCCTGACGGATGTCGGCCTACTGTCGAACCTGATGCCCGGCTACATGACGCTGCCGAAGGACAGCGAAATCACGTTCGACGACTACATGAAGACGCGGCAGTTCAAACCGCTCAGGCCGGGCCAGACGAGCTATTGGTCGAACTACAGGAAGTTCTTCGTCAGCTTCCAGAAGTCGATGTTCGGCGATGCGGCGACGGCAGAGACGAACTGGGCTTACGACTGGCTGCCGAAGCTCGACATACCGCTCTATGACATCATCAAAGCCTTCGAGATGATGAACCAGGGCGAGATGAACGGTTACATCTGCCAAGGCTTCAATCCGCAGCAGGCATTTCCGGATCGCGGCAAGATCCGGCGTGGGCTTTCCAAGCTCAAGTTCCTTGTCACGATGGATCCGCTCGACACCGAGACGTCGCGGTTCTGGGAAAACTTCGGGCCGCAGAATCCGGCCGACTCCGCGGCAATCCAGACCGAAGTGTTCCAGCTGCCGACAACGTGTTTTGCCGAAGAGAATGGCTCGCTCGTCAACTCGGCGCGCTGGCTGCAATGGCACTGGAAAGCCGCGGAGCCGCCCGGCATCGCCAAGTCGGACATCTGGATCATGTCGGGCATCTTCCACCGGATGCGCGAACTCTACCGCAAGGAAGGCGGCGCGTTCCCCGATCCGATCCTCAATCTGACGTGGAACTACACCGATCCGACGGATCCCAATCCGGAGGAGCTTGCCAAGGACATGAACGGGCGGGCGCGCGATGATCTCAAGGACGCGACGGGAGCCGTCATCAAGAAGAAGGGGCAGCTTCTGGATGGATTCGCCCAACTCAAAGATGACGGCACCACGGAATCGGGCTGCTGGATCTTTTCCGGTTGCTGGACCGAGAAGGGCAATCAGATGGCGCGTCGCGACGCGTCCGATCCGCGCGATGCCGGCATCGCACCGGACTGGGCGTGGGCGTGGCCCGCGAACCGTCGTATCCTTTACAATCGCGCCAGCGCCGACCTTCAGGGCAATCCGTGGAACCCGGCGAAGCCGCTCATCCAATGGGATGGCTCCAAATGGGTCGGCGTCGATGTGCCGGACTATGGGCCGACGGTGAAGCCGTCGGACTCGGTCGGTCCCTTCATTATGAACGCCGAAGGTGTCGGGCGGCTGTTCGCCCGCGACCAGATGGTGGAAGGCCCGTTTCCGGAACACTACGAACCGTTCGAATCTCCGGCGATCAATGTGCTGCACCCGAAAGTTCAGAACAATCCGGCAGCGCGAGTCTTCGCCGACGACCGGAAAGATTTCGGGGCGCCGGCAGATTTCCCGTACGTCGCGACGACCTACCGGCTGACGGAGCATTTCCATTTCTGGACCAAACACGCGCGCATCAACGCGATCCTGCAGCCGCAGGAGTTCGTGGAAGTCGGCGAAGCGCTCGCCAATGAAAAAGGCATCCCGCAGAACGGTTGGGTGCGTGTTGCGTCCAAGCGCGGCTTCGTCGTCTGCAAAGCCTACGTGACGAAGCGGATCAAGCCGTTGATGGTCGACGGCAAGCCGACGCATGTCATCGGCGTGCCGCTGCACTGGGGCTTCACCGGGCAAGCGAGGAAAGGGTACGGCGCCAATACGCTGACGCCCTCGGTCGGCGACGCCAATACTCAGACGCCCGAGTTTAAGGCGTTCCTGGTCAATATCGAACGTGTCGACGGACCGTTGGTGTGACGGAGTAAATGATGTCGAACCTTCAGTCACAGGACTACATCCGGATCTCGGCGACGACCACGACGCCGCCGTCCGCGCGGACGTGGGAAGACCAGGTCGCAAAGCTCATCGACGTTACCCGCTGCATCGGCTGCAAGGCGTGTCAGGCAGCATGCATGGAGTGGAACAACCTGCGCAACGAGGTCGGCGAGTTCCACGGCACCTACGACAATCCGCTAGATCTCGATCCCCACACGTGGACCGTGATGAAATTCACGGAATACGAGAACCCGGAAGGCAATCTCGAATGGCTGATCCGCAAGGACGGCTGCATGCACTGCGAGGATCCGGGGTGCCTGAAGGCGTGTCCGGCGCCCGGCGCGATCGTGCAGTACGCCAACGGCATCGTCGATTTCATCAGCGAGAACTGCATCGGTTGCGGCTATTGCGTGAAGGGTTGCCCGTTCGACATTCCGCGCATCAGCCAGGTGGATCACAAGTCTTACAAATGCACGCTCTGCTCCGATCGCGTTGCCGTCGGCCTCGAGCCCGCCTGCGTGAAGGCATGTCCCACTGGCGCAATCATGTTCGGTTCGAAGGCTGACATGAAGGAGTGGGCGGGCGAACGCATCGTCGATCTCAAATCACGAGGCTTCGAGAACGCTGGTCTCTACGATCCGCCGGGCGTCGACGGCACGCATGTGATGTATGTTCTGCATCACGCCGACAAGCCGGGAATTTATGCCGGGCTGCCGCAAAATCCGAAGATCAGCGCCGCGGTCGAATTCTGGAAAGGATTGATCAAGCCCGTTGCTCTCGTTGGAATTGCGGCGGCGGCTGTGTCTGGCTTCCTGCATTGGATCATCGCCGGTCCGAATGAGGTGCAGCCGGAGGATGAGATCGACGCAAAGCGCTTGCTGAAAGCCAATAACTTTCCGGAGGACGAAGGCCCCCATCGAGCGGAGCATCAGTCATGAGTCGGCCATATGGAACGCTCACGCGCAACAGCACGATCACCCGGCTCAATCACTGGCTGACTGCGGCTTGCTTCATTCTGCTGATGCTGTCGGGTCTCGCGATGTTCGATCCGCTGCTCTACTGGCTTTCGAACCTGTTTGGCGGCGGAGCGTGGACGCGCATGGTGCATCCGTGGATCGGATGCGTGCTGCTTGTCAGCTACCTTGGGCTCATCATCCAGTTCTGGCGCGACAATCTTCCGACGAGAAGCGATGTCGAATGGATGAAGGCAATCGATAAAGTCATCGCGAACAAGGAAGAGGGCGTTCCGGAAGTCGCGCGCTTCAATGCCGGGCAGAAATTCGTCTTCTGGTCGATGACACTGCTCGTGCCAGCGCTCTTCATCACGGGGCTAGTGATTTGGGAGTATTATTTCGGCGAGGCCACCTCGATCCCGGTGCAGCGGGCGGCGCTTCTCATCCATTCGCTCTGCGCGGTTGCTGCCATTATCGTCTGGATCGTACACGTCTACGCGGCGATTTGGGTGCGAGGGTCGATGCGAGCGATGACGCAAGGCTGGGTGACGCCCGGCTGGGCGTGGCGGCACCATCGCAAATGGTTCCGGTCTCTGGCGGCGACCGGTTCTACAGGTCCCGATCCCAACGTGGACCGTCATACGCACAAATGAGGATCGTGTGAAACAGGGCGGAACGCCTCCAACGGGCAAATGGATCGGCAGTCCGACGGGCGGCGTCACAGCTCCCGAGCCGCTGATGTTGCCGGATTTGACGAGCCGCTTTTCAGCGACAGCTGCACGTTTGCGGGCCCTCGCCGATGGCCATCCGATGGAAAAGTGGCTTGATTTTATGGCTCTTCTATCAGACGCCCAGCACAATGCCGCTATGGCACCGGCAGCGATGCCCGCAACCGATCCATCGCTCATCGCGCAGAGCGTCGAGGCGCGAATGCCGCCACTCGCGGCCGACGGGCATCAGCGGCATAGCGCGTGGCGCGATGGGCTGACGACGCTGCTCGACGAGCTGGACGGCGGCGATATTCCCGCTCCCGCTGCAGCCGTGATTGCCGATGTGCGGCTGCACTCGGCCGACGACATTGAAGACCTCGCGGACCGATTCTTGCGGGGATCACTCGATCCTGCCGACGTCGGCCCGGCGCTTTATGTTGCAGCGGCCCTACAGGTCTATTTCACGCGCCTTGCAGCGAGCTTGGATGCTTCGACTTTGCGCCTGCTGCCCCAGCGCGGACTTTGCCCGTGTTGCGGTTCGACGCCCGTGTCTGGACTGATTACGGCATCGGGGCCGACGCCCGGAACGCGCTATCTATACTGCTCACTCTGTTCCACAGCATGGAACCACGTTCGCGTGATCTGTATCACATGCGAGGGCTCCGGCGCGCTGACGCTCAAGGGCATTGAGGGTGGATCCGCCGCCGTCCAGGCTGAAACTTGCGACGACTGCCGCACCTACGCGAAGATGCTCTACCAGGGCAAAGACACGAAGGTCGACCCTTACGCCGACGATCTGGCGTCGCTCGGGCTCGACATCATGGTGTCGGAGGCCGGATGGGCGCGCCACGCGCCGAACCCGCTGCTCCTCGTTGTCGCCTAAAAATCGTTACGCCCTGCCGGGCATGACGCGGCTGCCGTGCATTTTGATAAATCGCCGTGGCAACAGCCGCCGCGCCAACCTATATCGGTTCGAGAAAAACCTCGCGATATAGGCGCAGAACATGTCCGCCCCGACAATTCGCTTGACCGATTTGGCGCATGGCGGCGGGTGCGGTTGTAAACTCGCGCCGTCGGTGCTGCAGGAACTCCTGTCAAAGCAGCCGACGGCTTCACCGTTTTCACATCTTCTCGTCGGCACCGAAACAGGAGACGACGCCGCCGTCTGGCAGATCGACGACGAGCACTGCATCGTTGCGACGACCGATTTCTTCATGCCGATGGTCGACGAGCCACGCGATTTCGGACGGATCGCGGCGGCGAATGCGATTTCGGACGTTTACGCGATGGGCGGCCGGCCGATCATGGCGCTGGCGATCCTCGGCATGCCGCTCGGCAAACTGCCGGTCGAAACGGTCCGCTCCATCCTGGACGGCGGCGCGTCGGTTTGTGCGGAAGCCGGAATCCCCGTAGCGGGAGGACATTCGATCGACTCGCCTGAACCGATTTATGGTCTTGCGGTCATCGGTTTGGTCAAACCTGAAAACATCCGTCGAAATGCAGGAGCGAAGCCCGGCGATAAGCTGATCCTCACCAAGGGCGTCGGCGTCGGCATCTATTCCTCGGCCTTCAAGAAGCGCGAGCTTCCTGAGGACGGTTACGCGGAAATGATGGCGTCGACGACTTTGCTCAACCGGATCGGGCAGAAGCTCGGTGAAAACGCCGACGTGCACGCAATCACCGATGTCACGGGTTTCGGTGTTCTGGGGCACGCCCTTGAGGTTGCGCGCGGAAGCGGTGTCGGCATCGAAATCGCGTTCGACGATATCCCGCTGCTTCAGCGTGCCGAAGCGTTGGCGAAGTCGGGTTTTGTAACCGGTGCGTCGGGCCGCAACTGGGCGAGCTATGGTCAAGATGTCGTGCTGGCGGTGGACTTTCCGCAATGGAAACGAGATCTCTTGACCGATCCGCAAACTTCGGGCGGCCTTCTCGTCGCGTGCGCCGCGGATCAAGCCGAGCGCATTCGCGCCGGGATCGAGAGTGCCGGATATCCGTCTGCGCGTATCATCGGATCGGTCACCGACGGCGCGCCGCAAATTCGCGTTCGCTGAGCCAGCGGCAGCTATGACGATCGCTTCTTTGCCAATGGTGGCGGAGGAGAATGGGAGTCGAACCCACCAAGAGCAGTCTCGCTGCCCCACTCGGATTTGAAGTCCGAACGCCCCACCGGGGACGATTCTCCTCCATCGGCTTCGGCGGACGATTGCCCGAGGGAGCCAAACAAGTCCAGGCGATGCTTGTTGATGCGCCGCAAGTCGCCCTTGCGAAGCGTTATGCCGTTGCGATCGAAGAATTCGAGAATTTGGATGGCGACCTTGCGGCCATTGTCGAGCCGATCGCGGAAATCGGCGGCGACGAACCAGCCTCCTTCCGCATTGTCGGAAAGGTCCGCGGCAACGGCGACCATCTCACGCACGGTCGGACGCAGAAAGAAATGGTCGTGTGCCACCTCATCCGCGCGGCCGAGACGGCCGGCGAGCTTCATCAGCCTGCGGACGTCGCGTTCCGGGCTTCTGGTCAAAGCCGCGATGTCTCGCACGCGCGGAGGGCGAAAACGTTCCTCGCCGCCGAGCCTATGGGCGATGATTTTCCAGGCGTCTTCGTCCGCGGGCGAAAGCCGAACCTGATGCGACGAAAGACGGACGAATGCGCCGTCGAGCGCGATCTCGCCGCCGTCAGAGATTCTTTGCAGCGCGGCATTGAAGACGGGTTTGGCAAGACGTGGCTCGAGCAAGAGCCGGAGCTGCTCGCGTCCGATGCCCTGGACATCCGGGTTGTCGGCATTAAATTTGGCAACGCGTTCGATGAGGCCCGAGACGAATGAACGCCAGCGTTCCGACGAAACGCCAGCCCGGGTGTTCTCTGCTTCCAGCACGACGAGACCAAGATTGGATGCGATGCGATCCATTGGCGCGGACGATAGCGCGCGGTCGCGGGCGAAAGCGACAATGTCAGCCGTGAATGGCGGAACTTCGATCAATGCCGCGAACGCCGCGTCCGGCTCGTCGATCGAAAGCGCCGCCCGCTGGGCGCGTCTTTCGGGCGTCCGACGCTTGCGCGCAGGCGCGCGCAGATCCATGAACTTGCCGCCGCCGATCGTACGTTGCGCCGATACGTCCCGGATGACGAAACGATCGGGTACCGCGGCGGCGATCGGCGCATCGAGAACGAGCTGTACGTCGGCCGTCGTGCCAGGCTGAATGGCTTTATCATCGAGAAGCACGATGCGAGCCCCGACTTCGGCCGAGGCGTGATGCAGGCGGACGGGGAACCATTGCGTGACCGGCTTCGTCTCCGACGGCAAGACGCGCAGAACCGCGTCGATGCGATCCGTTGGTGCATGCAGAACGGGGCTCAAGACGACATCGCCTCGGCGGATCGCATCCTTCGCGATCTTCGGGCCTGCGAGATTGAGAGCGCAGCGGTCGCCCGCCCAGCCTATTTCGGCCGGGCGATTCTGTGCGTGGATCGAGCGGACGCGTGCTTCCAATCCCGCCGGACTGACCACGACCTGCGCGCCAACGCCGACAAAACCGGAAAGCACCGTCCCAGTGACGACCACACCAACCCCGGAGAGCGTGAACACGCGATCGACGGCCAAGCGGAATCGCCCCTCGGACGAGCGCGCAGGGATTTCTGGCGCGAGCGCGATGATGCGGGCTCGCAGGTCGCCGATGCCCTGCCCCGTCGTCGCAGACACGGAAACGACATCCGCCTTTTCGAGCGCGGTCCCCGCGACGGCGGCTTCGATCTCGGCGCTCACTTCAGCCAAGCGATCGGCGGCAACGAGATCAGCTTTCGTAATGACGATCAGTCCGCGCGCGACGCCAAGCAGATCAAGGATTGCGAGATGCTCAAGCGTCTGCGGCTTAATTCCGTCGTCGGCGGCCACAACGAGGAGCGCCATGTCGATGCCGCTCGCGCCGGCAAACATCGTGTGCACGAAGCGCTCATGGCCGGGCACGTCAATGAAGCCGATGATGCGATCGGGGGACGCCGGCAGATAAGCGAAGCCGAGATCGATCGTGATCCCGCGCGCCTTCTCTTCCTTCAGGCGATCGCCGTCGACACCTGTCAGGGCTTTGACCAGGGCGGTCTTGCCGTGGTCGATATGGCCGGCGGTACCGATGATCATCGCGGATTCTTATCGGGCGTTGGTAGGCTTACTTCAATTCGAGCCGTCCGGGCTCAGTTTTGCAAGGACAGATAGAAATCCGGACTCGTCGGTCAAGCATCTGAGATCGAGAATCAAAGCGCCATCATCCAATCGACCAACAACCGGCCGCTGCAGGGCGCGCAAGGCGGATGCCAGCTTTTCGAGTTCGACGCCGCCGGAATTGGAGCGGATCGCAACACCCGCGCTTTCGATGGTGTCGAGCGGCAGCGCGCCTGAGCCGATCTGGCTTTTGCATTCGACAACCTCGACAATGAAAGCCGGGCCGACGGCGGACTGAATATTTGGCAGGATGCGCCGGGCCTGCGCCTCGATATCGACGCGTGTCCGGGCGAGCAGACGCAATGTCGGCAAACGTTCGACGAGCCGATCGGGATCGCGATAGAGCTTCAGCGTCGCTTCGATTGCGGCGAGGCGGATCTTGTCGACACGCAGGGCGCGCTTCATCGGATTGCGGTTGATCGCGTCAATCAGATCGCGCTTGCCGACGATGAAGCCTGCCTGAGGTCCGCCGAGCAGCTTGTCGCCCGAGAATGTCACGATGTCCGCTCCGTCCGCCACCGCTTCGCGGACGGTCGGTTCCCGCTGCATTCCGAACGGAGAAAGATCGATGAGCGAACCGGAGCCCAAATCGTGCATCAGCGGGATTTGCGCCGCGGCGGCGATCTCCGCGAGTTCAGATGCGACGACCTCTTTCGTAAAACCGAGAATGCGATAGTTCGAGGTGTGCACCTTCAGGATGACGCCGGTCGCGCCGGAAAGTGCGGCGCGATAGTCCTTCGGATGTGTGCGATTGGTGGTGCCGACTTCGATCAGCTTCGCGCCTGCGCGAGACATGATGTCGGGCATGCGAAAGGCGCCGCCGATCTCGATCAGCTCGCCGCGAGAGACGATCGCCTCGCGCCCGCCGGCCAATGTGTTGAGCGCAAGAAGTACGGCCGCAGCGTTGTTGTTGACGACCGTTGCATCTTCAGCGCCGGTCAATTCGCGCAGCAGATCGCGGATGTGATCGTCGCGCTCGCCACGTTTGCCGGTCGTGATGTCAAATTCCAGCGCCACGGGATCGCGCATGGCTTCGACGGCGGCGTCGATAGCAGCTTCGGCGATCAGCGCGCGCCCGAGGTTTGTATGAAGCACCGTGCCGGTCAGATTGAACAAGGGGCGCAATGAGGAGGCATCGTCTTCGGCGAGACGTGCAAGCGCAGCAGCGACCAGACTTTCCGTCGTCGGCACGGACGACGTTCCGGTTTTGAGGGTCGCGCGCGTTTCGGCGAGCACATCTCGTATGGCACGCGTCGCGGCTCGGCGGCCAAAGCGTTCCACAAGTGCGGATGCGACGCCGCTCTTCAAGACGGCATCGACGGACGGCAGGTCCCTGAGAAGCGCGGCCTTCGAAAGTTCCAATCGGGCCTCGGCTAGCTGGCTCATGTTTTCGGCATGCTAGCGACTTTCGCGCCTGTCGGAAGGGTCGAGTTATCGAAAATGCACGGCGGCCTTAACGATCGGCTGCCGCCCGATCAAAAGCGGAGCCGTATGCCGCCGGTTCCGGCGTCGATCTGGAAGATCGCGTAGAGTTCTTCGCAAGCCGGGTGGACGCGAATATCGGCGTCGAGAAAGCGGCAGAGCTCTTCGGCGTCGGCGGGGTGAGCCAGAAGCGCTTCGGCGGTGGTGTGCTGTCCGGCTTCACGGGCAACGCGGGCGATCTGGTCGGCGCGGCAATAGGGCGTCGAAACCCAGCCGCCTCTGACATACTGGAAATTTCCATCGCAGTGCGGCGCACGCTTGGCCTCGGCCACGGGCGCCGCGAGAGTCAGGACAAACAGGCACGCTGAGGCGAGACGTTTCATGGCGGCGTCCGAAATCGATTTGGCTCCCAAGCTAACCGGATAGGATGCCCATATGAAGCTTCGATGTTGACGCGCAATCAGAGAAGGTCTCGGCTGTCACTTACGTGACGCGGCGAGGCGGCCCTGCCAGAAGCGCCGGCCTTCGGTGAAGTGCCAGGCGAGCAGACCGGGGACGCCGGCGATGACCTCTCTGACGCGCTTCAGCAGCGACAACGCGAGCGCAACGTCTGGGCTCAGGCCAAACAGGGCGCCGATAACGACATAGCCGCCCTCCTGCACGCCTGCCGCCCAGGGAACGACAAAGGCGACCGTCCTCAGCGCGAAGACGAGACTTCTCGAGAGCGAGGACGTCTCCCACCGAGAGTTGGTGTCCCATGAAGTAGAGCGCGAGCCATGTCTCCACGGCGCCAGACAGCCAACCCAGGAGGTGCAAGCCGATCGACGCGGCGACGGCCTCTTTGTCGCGATAGATCTGCTGGATGGCGGTGTGGATGCTGCCGGCGTCGGACGTTCCCTCCCAGGGCCGCGTGAAGCCGAGCTTGGCGGGAAGCGCTTCCAGAAAGAGAATCAGGCCATTGCGCTGAGCGATCAGGAAGCCGACGACGGCGATCGTCGCGACGAGCAGGCCGCCGGCGGCCCACCACGCCGCCGACTGATCGGGATGGTAGGCAAAGAGAAATGCGAGTCCCATGAAGGTATAGATCAACTGACTCAGCATTTCGGTCGTCATGTCGACGATGGTCGTCGCTGCCGCGACGTTGACCTTTAGGCCGTTCTTCGTCAGCTCGCGCGCGCCCGCCGCCTCGCCGGCGCCAGGGACGATGGCGAGCAGATTGCCGACGCTATCGCGGATCCATCGCGCCCAGAGGAACAGCAGGCCCCGGCTCTGCGGAAATTTTTCGACCAGGAGGATGCGCCAGCTCCAGGCACAGAAAAACAGCGACGAGAGATAGGCGCACATGATCGCCAGGATACCGCGCCAGCTTGCCGTCGCCAGCGAATCCCAGACCTCGGAGATGCCGAAATAGATGATGAGGCCGATGGCGAGCAGCGCGCCGCCAGACGCGGCGATGAACAGAGCGGTGCGCGAATTGATCTGCGGCGAGGCGTCCTCGGCACTCATTACTTGTCTCCGAGCGTCGTGGCGAGGCGCTGATTGCTGCCCGCGCCGACGTTGCGTCCATCGGCGATGAGCTTGCGGAAGGCTTCGTAGGTGAAGATGTTCTTCCCCCACTTCACCTTGTTACCGAACAGGCCGAACGCCCAGGCGAAAAAGCAGACGCATTCGCGAATGGGGACGAGCCATGGTTGTGCCGGCGTGTTCATGCGGAAGCTGCTGCGGACCTGATAGTGAAGGGCAATGCGCAAGATGATCTCGGCCGCGATGATCGACAATCCGAGCACCGTCGGCCACGGCAGCAACAGGGCGAGAAGCAGCGGCAGCGGCCAAGTGATCACCGACATGAAGTGATCGCGCGGACGGCAGAACCGTTCCATCCGCTGCCACAGGATCTCATGGCGGAAGAGTTCGGCGAAGCTTGTCTCGGCGACGATGGTGTCACAGCAATAGGGCGACAGCTCCACCTTGTAGCCACGCTGCGCCACGAGATTTCCGAGCGCGAAGTCGTCCGGGAAAAAATTCGAGAGATGATTGAACCCGCCGAAGGAATCGAGCGCTTGCCGGCGAACGCTCGCCATTGCGAACACGAAATCGATGCCGCGCAGACCGACGTCGACGAGAACGGACGGCGCGAACCAGTCGCTGATGTTCATCGCGCCGAAATCCGCAGCCGCGGCGCCGCCATAGGGCAGACCTTTGTAGATCGACGCCACCGCGCCGACCTTCGGATCGATAAACGGCGCTGCGAGCGAGGCGATGCAGTTGCGATCGACTTTCAGGTCGGCATCGGCGACGAGAAGGATATCGTAGCGGGCGGCTTTGTAGATGTTGGCAAGGTTCGATGCCCGCGGATTCGGGCCGGCGAAGCTCGCATCGACCACGAGACGCAGATCACGGTCGGGAAATTCGGCCATCAGGCGTTTCACGACGGCGACCGCCGGGTCGGTCTCCGAATGCGCGCCGAAGATGACTTCGTATTGCGGCCAATCCTGATCGCAGAAGGTGCGAAGGCAGTCGTAGAGGAACGGTTGCGCGCCGTGGACCGGCTTCAACACCGAGACGGGCGGCCGATACCCCTCGGGCGCCGCAACCGGCCCCTCGCGAAATCGCGATGTGAAGTAAAGCGCCAGCACCAGATAGGCGAGCGCCGCAAGACCGATAATCACGCCGGTGATGACAAACGGATTGAGAACCACGAAGGGCATTCGGCAGACGTCTCCAGGTCTATCGTCGCGGCGGCTATGGCCCGGCCGCAATCAGGCAACACCCGCGTAGCATAAATGCGGCAGCTTTCGACATCTCAGGCGGGAAATGCGGCTTTGAATGTCAGGGGGTGCAGCCCAAGTGCCGCAACCTTGTCCCGAACGGCCGGACTGACGAGCCCACGGTATTCCTCAAAGGAGGGATAAGATTGGGGGCGCCCGTCGCCTCCCATGGCCGGGTGGGCATAGAGTTCGGTGACGCCGTCGGGCAAATGATCGAGGTAGGCGAGGATACGGGCTTCCGTCATGCCGCCGGTGTCGGTGACGCCGAAGACGTAATCGTTGAGCGTCAGGCCGGCCGATTTCGAGCTTCCTGCGCATGCGGTGGGTCAACCCGGCATAGAACGCCCAATTGAAGAAGCGCCGGATTGCCTTGTCGCCCCCTGCCTGCAACGACGGCCCGAACGGCTCGACGGGAAAGCGTACCGGAGGGGAACCGAACTTCGGCGCAAGCTTGGCGATCGCGTCTGTGACGACGGGATGCATATGGAAATGGTGGTGGCCGTTGACGTGGTCCATCACCAAGCCTGTTTTTTCGAAGCGCTCGAACTGGGCCGCGATCTCGGCTTCGGCCTGGCGGCGCATCTCGGGCGAAAAGAACAGCTTGAAACCGAAGAGCTCGGGATTGTTCGAAAAGCTTCCATCAGGACCGACAAGGTCGGGAATGTGCTCCGGCGGCAGCACCGGGCGGCTATCGACCAAATGAATGTGAAGCCCAATGCCGAGCGCAGGCGATGCGCGGGCGCGATCGACGGCATCGTCGAAGGCTTCGCCGCCGGTCATCAGGCTCGTCGCCGACAGGATGCCGTTTTTATGCGAGGCCTCGATGCCCTCGTTGACAGGGAGCGACATTCCGAAATCGTCGGCGGTCACGATCAAGGACTTCAAATGCCGATCTCCTTCAGAGTTCGCCCTCGACTGTCGTCAACGCCGAGCTGATCGAATCTTCCATGCCGACATAGTCCCATAGCCCATAGCGGCCGATCGGGTGAACTCCGAATTCCTTCAGACGTGCGAGGATTTCGCCGACGAGACGGTCGCGCTCGGGCGTGTGATGGACGTAGGCGCAGCGTATGACGTGCGTGACGGCGCAGATGATGTCCTCGCTTTTTACCCAGCCGAGAGTTTCCAGCGCGGCGATGACGTCTTTCTGCGTCTTGCTTATGATATCGACGTTATCGATCTCTTCGCCGGGAACGCCGACCTCGACGTAGACCGCGCTCAGTCCTGGCGACGCCATCGCGGGGCTGATGTTGGAATAGCAGCCGAAACGGTAGAACGGGATGTCGCGATCCGGCACGTAAACCCAATGCGCGTCTTTCAAGGCGCTCGGCAGTTTTCCGCGCACGCCGAAATTGAAGCTTATCGTCGAGCTGTGGCTGAGGCGGGCGGCGGCGTTTCTAAGGTCGGCGTCGTCCGTCAGCAGGCAAAGGGCTTTGAGGGGAATGCTGGGAAACATCTTTTCCCACGCCACGTTTCGGCCGGAGCTTGTCGTCGCGATGCGACGCTGCAGATCAATGGCCGTGATTTCCTCGGTCGCCGAAGCGCTTTTCAGGCCGTGGGCGAGGCCGCGTGTCAGAACGTCGATGCCGTCGCGCTTGGGATACCAGAATGTCGTGTTGTATTCCGCGAAGCGTTCGCCGGTGTTGGCAAGGCCGGCGCGGATGCGGGCTTCATCCGGCGGTGGAAAGAACCGTTTGACGGCGCCGATCGACAGGCGGTTCAGCGGCGTCGCCATCGTCTTTTCGTTCTGGGGGATGAGGAAGCGGTCAGCGACGACCTGGCCGAAGCCCGAGACGATGAATTCGCGAAAGCCGGTAACGTCTGCCTCGGCTTTGGGGCGCGCGTTGTAAGATTTTTCGCACTCGTCGCGCAGGCCGTCCGGAAGTTCGCCCAGATGGTATTGAACGGGAGCCGTAATCAAGCGGCCGCCGGCGAGAAAATAGGATTTCCGCTCGACCGTCTCCCAATCATCGTTGCTGAGGTGGCCGTAGGGAATTTCGGCGGGCGACGGATAGCGCCGCAGATGCAGAAAGTGGCCGGTGTAATCAAAGCAGAAATCTTCGACCTGAGTCGTGCGCGTCAGGCCGCCGAGCGCGGGACAACGCTCGAGCAGCAGGTAATCGCGATTATTGGCCTGAAGACATTGAGCGGCCGCCAAGCCCGATATGCCGCCGCCGGCGACCAGCCACTTTCGAGACATCACCGTCTGTTTCCGAATCTTTGGGCCGGTTTGAGCACTTCAGACCGCAACGCGAAAAATGCGGAAAACTCCCGTTCATTCGCCCGGACCGGCTGAACCGCGGTTCCTTTAGAGGCGGCATTGGGAAACCGCAAGCGCCACAGCGACGCTAGCCCGAGGCGATTGGGCCCGACGATTCTGGTTTTATTGTTCAATCGCTTATCGGACATTCCTGGTGCGAGCAGAGGGATTTGAACCCCCACGCCTTTCGGCGCTTGGACCTAAACCAAGTGCGTCTGCCAGTTTCGCCATGCTCGCATTTCCTGATCAGCCGGTGATAACGCCGTTTGCGTCTGCCGACCGCTCAAGGAGGGCGTGTCATACTGAAATGTCCTGCCAAAAACAACGCGTAAACGTCCGGTTGCAGAGGCTGTCAGGCGACTTCACGTTTGTTTGGCTCTGCCATATGCCGCTCCGTCTTGCGGTCAGAGTGAGTTTTGCCTATGTGCACTCAACCCCCGACCAAAGTCATGTTCGATAACCTGTAGGACTTTCCTTGCCTGATTTAGCCAAAAACTGGATCGTCGAGACGGACTGGCTCGCCGATCATCTCTCCTCGCCCGATCTGATCGTCCTGGACGGAAGTTGGCATCTGCCGACCGAGAACCGAGACGCCAAGAAGGAATATCTGGCCGAACATATTCCAGGCGCGCTGTTCTTCGATATCGACGACCTTTCGGACGAAAAATCCTCGCTGCCGCACATGCTGCCGTCGACGGTCAAATTCGCGTCGCGGATGAAGAAAATGGGCATCGGCGATGGTGCGCGGATCGTCGTTTACGATACCACGGGCATTTTTTCCGCCGCGCGCGTGTGGTGGACCTTCCGTGCGATGGGGCATCGGGATGTCGCTGTTCTGAACGGCGGCTTGCGCAAGTGGAAGGCCGAGGGTCGGCCGCTCGAAGACGGTCCCCCTCCCAAACGTTCGGAACGGCATTACTCGCCGCTGCAGAACACTGAGATCATTCGCGATCTGGAAGAGATGAAGGCGTTGCTCGGCAAGAACGGCGTGCAAATCGTCGATGCCCGGCCTGCCGCCCGTTTCGAAGGCTCGGCCGCGGAGCCGCGTCCTGGCTTGAGAAAGGGCCACATTCCCGGCTCGAAGAGCTTGCCGTCACAGAAGCTTCTCAATCCGGACGGGACGTACAAATCTCCTGAAGAGCTCAACAAGCTGTTCGCCGACATCGGCATCGATGTGACGAAGCCTGTCGTGACGACCTGCGGGTCGGGCGTGACGGCGTCGATGCTGGCGCTGGCGCTGGCCGTTGTCGGGCAGACGAACGCGGCTGTTTACGATGGCAGCTGGGCCGAATGGGGCCAGGAAAACGGCCTGCCGATAGAGACAGGCCCGGCGAAATAGCTTCGCGGTCATGCAAGGCGCCAATCTGAAGCGCCTTGCATTCGCTGCCGATTTGCGCTCAGGCCGCGGCGGGCACGGGTTCCGCCAGCGCTTTTTCGATCCAAGAAACGATCTCGGGCGACGTCGGCGACAGCTTTGTCGAAAACGATCGGAGCAATTGGCCATCACGGCCAACGAGATACTTGTGGAAGTTCCACGTCGGGATGCCGCTCTGGCCCATGGCATCGGCTGCCCATTTATAGAAGGGATGCGCGGCTTCTCCGACGACCGATTGCTTCGTGGTCAACGGGAACGTCACGCCGAAGACGCCCTGGCAAAATGTGCGGATCTCCCCGTCGGGCGAGGGTTCCTGTTCGCCGAAATCATTCGACGGCACCGCAATTACGACCAGACCGTCGCGCTCATAGCGCCGCCAAAGCTCTTGCAAGCCTGTGTATTGCTTGGTGAATCCGCACAGCGAGGCCGAATTGACGATCAACAGCGGCTGTCCGCGCCAATCCGCGAGCTTCATCGGTGCGCCGTCGATGCCGACAAACTCGAAGTCATAGGCGGACCCCGACACCGGATTGCTGGGCGCTGAACTCTTGTTTGCGGTCAGCATCGAGAAAATGTTCAGGCCTTTATTCCAGAGCTTTTGCACGATCGCCTCGTTAGTTCAGCGGGTCAGGCCAAGATTTTTGCAAGAGATTTTTATATATTAATCGCGGGCTTGGCATCTTCAAGGCGTGGCATCTTCGCTTGCTTGTTCCGGCTGGAACAGCCCGTCGGGCCACGAGGTTCTACCTTTCCTCCATCGCACAACATGAGCGCTAACGCTCACCTCAAGGAGGATTTAGACATGACGACCATCAGCAAAACATCTTCTCTCGCCGCAGCATTCGCAGTCCTCGCAAGCACGCTCGCAATCGGCGCATCTGCAGCTAACGCCGGGGGCGCGGCCAAGGAATTCTTCGTGCAGGATTATCAGTTCGCCAAGCCGATGCACGGCTACTCCGGCCACTCGGGCAACTACTATTGCGATTATCAGCGGTTGCCGAACCGCGTTTGCGTCACCAACGCGAACGGCTCCGAGAGCTGCCGCATCGTCGGCTGGGTGCTGCGCGAGATGTGCCAGTAGGCGTTCAGAAACATTGTTTTCAAGAATACGATCCTGCCCACAATTCAAAGCTCCGGTCCCCCCGGAGCTTTTTTATTTTTGGCGTCAAAATCCGTTTGCCGACGTCATTCCTCAGTGATCAGATCGTCATTCTTCATCACAATTCGACCTGTTCCGGCCGAAACAGCGAAGTCAGCATAACATCCCTACTGTCGCCCGTGAGGTTGGTTCGCGCATCCGCGCCAGCCGACAACTGCATCTTTAAGGAGGATTGCGACATGAGCACTGAAGACGATTATCGCCCGCGCAGGGGCGGCTTTTTGCTGAAGACACTTTTACTTCTGGTGGCCGCCGGCGCCGGAGCGTTTGGCGCCATCGCCGTTTCGCGGAGCGATCTGCTCAGCGCGAAATCGAGCAACGAGGACGTCATTCAAACTGAGGACAACTCGGCGAAGATCGACTGGGTGGCCGCAGCACCCGGGCGCATCGAGCCGAAGTCCGGCCTCGTCCGCGTCGGCGCTCAGCTTCTCGGCCGGATCGCCGAAGTCAACGTCAAGCTCAACGACAAGGTCGAGGAAGGCGAACTGCTGATCCGTCTCGACGACGATGAGGCGCGTGCCCGTCTGCAGGCTGCCGAAACGGAAGCCGCGTCGCGCAAACGCGAACGCGATGCGCAACCGCTCGACAAGGCACGGGATGATCTTCGCGCGGCGGAGGACAACGTCTTTTCCGCAGAGCGTGCTCTGACGAATGCGCGGTTCGGGCTTGAGTATGAACTGCAGGCCGAGCGCCAGGGTTCGGGCAGCGCCGATCGCGTTGCGGACGCCCGTAACGAACTCGCAAAAGCCAAGACCAAGCTGCAGAAAGAGCGCGCCGCCTATGCAACGGCGCAATCGAAACCCGATGTTCCCGCGCCCAACCGGCTGGAATCGGCGTTGCAGGCTGCCCGCTCGGATGTGGCGGTTGCCGAGGCTCTTTTGGAAAAAACGCGGATCCGCGCTCCGGTAGCTGGCACCGTCCTGCAGCTTCCTGCCAAGCCCGGCGAGATGGTTTCGCCGTCGCCCGAACAGTCATTGGTCGTGCTCGGCGACATGTCGGTTGTCCGCCTCAAGGCGGAAGTCGATGAGATCGACGTGTCGAAAATTAAGCGCGGCGGCAAGGTAACCGTGAAGAGCAACGCCTATCCAGGCAAGGAATTCGACGGCACCGTCGCCGAACTCGCCCCGGCGCTCACCTCTCCGCAGTTCTCGCTGCGTGGCGCACGCCGGCCGACGGACGTCGAAGTGCTCGAGGTCACCGTCGATCTCGAAGGCAATCCCCCGCTGCTGCCCGGCATGAGAGCCGACGCTTTTTTCAAGTAAGCGGGAGGGACGACATTCCTTCGGGGTCGATACCACGCATCATGCTGGCATTGCCCTGAAGGTTATTGGAAGGCCAGCGGCGGCTCGCTTCCTCCTTAGTGAAGCTGCCGCCGGTCCCGGAGGCGGGAGAGAGGCGATAGACGGGGATGCGGTCCCGTTGCGCACCTCTCCCGCCTTTTTCATGTCCGCGGTCGAGCCAGGGCACCTATCGGGCCTCAAGATCGTCCGCTTACGTTGTGTCTCTCCTGGAACAGCGAAAAACAGCGCCTTCCTGCATCTTTCGAGCATCGAAACATTCGCTGATCGAGGAGAGAGAGATGTACGGAGAAATCAAGAAATTTCGGCGCGATCTGGGTGTCGGCATCATTCGAGCCGAGGACGGGCGCAGCTTCCGCTTCGAGGGTGGAGCAATTCTCAACCGGCTCGAGAATCTCGAAGGCCACGAAGTTCACTTTGAACTCGGCGACCTCAAAGCCCGCGACATCATCGTTCTGGCCGGTTCGCCCTGGGCGGCGTTCGGCGGCATCAGCATCTGATCAAATCGGTGAGGAGTGACGCTATGGAAGGCAATTTTGATCGTGCCGACGTCCCGACGGTCGCCGCTTCGGATCTTGGCTTTGTTCTGCAGCTCCTGATCGATCAAGGCCAAGGCCTGGCGTTGCTGCGCGGGATGAATGAAAATGAAATTCGGGAGATCGAGAATCGGATCTGGGCAGAATTCCAGGGTTCGCGGGAAACGCGCCTGGCCGTAGCGCTTCGGTTCCGCGCGCTGCTTGACGTGTTTACCTGCCGGCGGCTCAAGGCGCTGTTCCTGGACCGCGGTTTCCGGACCCTGGCGGCGGCGGCGAGCGTGGCAGCGACACGGCCATTGAATGTTCGTTTCGGCTTCAATCCGCAAAGGCTGCTGATGGCGCTCGAAACGATGACCGCCCCGGCGCTGACGAGCACTTGGGAAGAGGCGGCGCTGCCGCTGGCGGCCTAAGCGATCGTCTCGTAAATATCTGAAAAATAACGCCATTATCATCGACATCCGCATGTTCCAGCAGGAACAGCGGTGACCGCACGCCCGAGGCATTGTTCCGTCATGGCCGGCTAACCCCGGTAACAAGAATTCAAACAACGAACTCCTGCTGGAGGCTACGATGACCAAGATTACCCTCGCATTCGCCGCCCTTCTCGCCGGCACCACGATGACCAGCGTTGCAAATGCCGACGCGGTTCGCGTTGGGTTCGGCTTCCCGCTCGGATCATTCGTCGCGCATTCGAACCAGAATTACAGCGCCCGCGATTTCGCCCGCCCTGAGCGTCCGCGCTATGTCCGCGCCGCCGATCAGGACGATGCCCCGGCTCGCAAAATCGCCAAGGTTAAGCGTCCGGTGGTGGCAGAGGCTCCGGCGGTGCAGACCGCGAAGCTCGAGAGCAAGACCGAATCCGATCCGGCGACGACGACGGTGATTGAAAAGACGCCGGTTGCGAAGAGCGACGCGACCCCGGCCAAGACCACCACAGCTTCGATCGCCTCGGCCGAGGTCAAACCGTCAGTGAACAGCGAAAATGACGCCGCCAAGACAGATGCGGACACCGCAACCGCTGCCAGCAAGCACGTCTGCCGGCGCTATTCGCCTGCCATCGCCGCGCTGGTCGATGTTCCTTGCGAATAAAGCCTAATTCGAATGCCTTAGGGCGCGGAATGATCTGTGCCCTGGGAAACTTTCAACCTGGACGCTATCGTTCAAAATTCGACCAACGCCTCAAGGAGGGGAACAGGTCATGGAAATCGCTGCAACAGCTCCCGCAATCGCCAGCCAGCGGACGACAAAATCCCGGCGGCCGCGCTCCGGCGGATACCGCCTGCCGATGGTCGTGAAGCTCGCCTATCGCAATCTTTTCCATGACCGGCTGAGTTTCTTCGTGACGGTGGTCGGCATTCTGTTTTCGGTGGTGCTGGTGGCTGTGCAGTCTGGCATCTACCTCGGTTCTGCGAACAAAATTGCGACGATCATCGATGCAGCTCCCGCCGATCTGTGGGTCGTTCCTCTCGGCACGAAGAGCTACGATGATCCCTCGTTCCTATCGGGCCGCGAACGCTATATGGCGCTATCGGCGCCGGGCGTCGCAGACTCGGAAGATATGGTCGTTTCGTTTGCGCGGTGGCGTAAGCCGCTCGGCGGCGAGACGACCGTTCTGCTCATCGGCACGGCTGGAGACAGCCCCAAGGCGCTCCCCGCCAACATCATCGAAGGAAGCCGCGCCGCTCTCGAAGGGCCGAACACGGTCGCGATCGACCGCAGCTACTTCAACGATCTCGGCGTCAGCCATCTGAACGATAATGCCGAGCTCAATGGCTCAGCGGTCAAACTGGTGGCGATCACCAAGCGCGTCCGTTCGTTCACGACGCTGCCGTTCGTGTTCACATCGATCGACGAAGCGCGCAGGTTGTCCGGCGCCGACCAGGAGCAGGCGAGCTATCAACGCGTCACGCTGCTTCCCGGCGCAGACATCGAGACCGTGCGCAAGGAAATCGGAGACCGCTTGCCTGACACCGAAGTGTTGACCCAAGCCGAGTTCCGCACGCGCAGCCAGGACTACTGGCTGAAGCAGACGGGCGCCGGCGCCGCGCTTGATGCGGGCAAGCTTCTGGGTCTGATCGTCGGCATTGTTATCGTCGCGCAGACGCTTTATTCGAGCACGAAAGACCACATCAACGAGTTCGCGACCCTGCGCGCTTTGGGCGCCGGAGCGGGTTACATCGTGAAGGTCATCCTCATTCAGGCCGTGCTTTCGGGGTTAATCGGCTATTGCCTGGGCATGGCGCTCGCCTTGACCGCAATTCACTTCGCACAAGACACCAAATTGACAATCATCATGACGGCACCGCTGGCTGCTCAGCTCTTCGCGATAACTATCGGGATGTGCATCTTCGCCGCCATCAGCGCCATCATCAAAGTCGTTCGCATCGATCCGGCCGTCGTGTTCAGCCGCTAACCGAATTCCAGGAGACTTAACATGAGCGAGCCCAGCAACAGCAAAGTGATCGTCGAAGCCGAAGGCATCGTGAAGATGCTCGGCACGGCGCCGAACGAAAACAAGGTGCTGAAAGGCATCGACCTTCAACTCCATACCGGCGAGTTGACCTTGATGATGGGTCCGTCGGGCTCCGGCAAGACGACGCTGCTCTCGATCCTCGGGTGCATCCTGTCGCCGACGCAAGGCAAGCTGACGATCTCAGGCATGAAGACGCAGAGCATGAGCAAGGAGCAGCTTGCCAATCTTCGTCGCAAGCACGTCGGGTTCGTGTTCCAGTCTTACAATCTCGTGCCGACGCTGTCGGCGGTCGAGAACGTCATGCTGGCGCTCGACCTGCGCGACCTCAACGGTCCGGACGCTCACGATTATGCCATCGACGCGCTCGAAGCTGTCGGCCTCGGGCACCGCATTCACGCCATGCCGTCGAAAATGTCCGGCGGCGAGAAGCAGCGCGTGTCGATCGCACGAGCGCTTGCCGGTTCGCCCTCGGTCATCCTGGCGGACGAGCCGACGGCCGCGCTCGATGCCAAGAACGGCATGGCGGTGATGGAACTTCTTGCCAAGGTTGCGCAGGACACGCGGCGCGCGGTTCTCGCCGTCACGCATGACCACCGAACACTTCAGTACGCCGACCGCATCATCACGATCGATGACGGCAAGATCGCCGGCTCCGAACGGCCGAAGGTTTCCGGGCAGCCGGTCGCCGTGGCGGCGCATTAAGCCGCAGATCGGGCTGCCGGGCAGTGGTGACTAGTCCTTAACCGAGCCTCGGGCCAATGGCCGCGCACTTCGCCCCTCCTGGCATCTGGACCGGGAGGGGCATTTGTGTAGGATGCGGCCAACTCACCAATCCCAAATTGGAATAATTAAGGAAATAGCGCCCATGGCGGGGCCTCAGGCGAACACGTCCACATCCCCAGGCACCTTGATGGCCGGCAAACGGGGCTTGGTCATGGGTGTCGCCAACAATCGATCGATCGCCTGGGGCATCGCGAAAGCATGCGCGGCGCAGGGGGCTGAAATAGCGCTTACCTACCAGGGGGATGCGCTGAAAAAGCGGGTCGAGCCGCTGGCTGCGGAGCTTGGCGCCAAGTCGGTGCTCTATTGCGACGTGACCGATGCCGAGTCGATGGACAATGTGTTCGCATCGCTGGAAAAAACCTGGGGCAGCCTCGATTTCCTGGTGCACGCCATCGCCTTTGCCGACAAGAACGAACTTGACGGCCGGTACGTCGACACGACCGAAAAGAACTTCACGCAGAGCCTGCTGATCTCCTGCTATTCTTTCACCGCGCTGGCCCGGCGGGCCGAAAAACTGATGCCTAACGGCGGCTCCCTGGTGACACTCAGCTATTACGGCGCCGAAAAGGTCATGCCGCACTATAACGTGATGGGCGTCGCCAAGGCGGCGCTGGAAGCGAGCGTTCGCTATCTGGCATCGGACCTTGGCCGCAACGGCATCCGCGTCAACGCAATTTCGGCGGGTCCGATCAAGACGCTCGCGGCTTCGGGGATCGCGGATTTTCGCTACATTCTGAAGTGGAACGAATACAATTCAGCGCTGCGCCGGAACGTGACGATCGACGATGTCGGCAACGCCGGACTTTATCTGCTGTCGGACCTTTCGCGCGGTGTGACCGGCGAAATTCATCACGTCGACAGCGGCTATCACGTCCAGGGCATGAAGAACGAAGAAGCGCCGGATATTTCCGTCGTCAAGAGCGAAGACGCTTGAGCAACGCGGCGAAAGCCACCGTCTCTTTGAAGCCTGGGATCTTGCTCTATCTCATCCGTCACGGAGAGACGGATTGGAACAGGGAGTCCCGCTACCAAGGCCAGCGCGACATTCCACTCAATGCCGTCGGCCGCGAGCAGGCGCGGCGCCATGGCGAGATCCTGAAGCAATTCATGCCGGCAATCACCGCCTTCGATTTCGTGGCAAGTCCGCTGCAGCGCGCGCAAGAGACGATGCGGCTCGTCCGTGGCGCCATCGGGCTTGATCCCGATGGTTTCCGAATTGCTCCTGAGATCGCGGAACTGAGCTACGGTTATTGGGAGGGCGAGCTTGCCGCCGAGCTGCCTCTGAAAGATCCCGAGGGCGTGGCCGGGAAAGCGTCCGATCCTTATGGATGGCGCCCGCGCGACGGCGAAAGCTATCAGGATCTGGAGCAGCGCGTTTCGGGTTGGCTCGCGACGCTTTCGTCGGACACCATTGCGGTCAGCCACGGCGGCGTCAGCCGTGTCGCGCGAGGTGCGCTGCTCGGCATCGACAGAAGCGTCGTGCCGTTTCTCGAGGTTCCCCAAGACAGGATCCTGGCGCTTTCCGACCGTAGGCAGCAGTGGCTTTGAACGCCGGCGGGCATATCAAAAGCAAAAGAGCCGGAGATGCGGCTCTCCGACTCTTCGGCACTCGATGAAGAGTGCATGCTGAAAGGCCTTTCGACCCGGGGCTCAATCCGGGAAGAACGGTCTTTTTCAAGCGCCGACAGATATCTCTCGCCCTGCAAGATATTGAGACCGGGCATGGCGCGGCCGCCTGGTAGACGACCGGTCCGTATCGCCTTGCAACGTTCGATCCCTCGATGCGCCGCAGGCTGCGTTCAGGCAGCGGTTACGGGCTCGGCCGTGTTGCTGATCAAATACGGATGTATGCCTGCCTTGTCTCACCGCAGACGCGATAAAACTGCCGACAAACGCGGTACTCAGCCGAGTTAATCTGCGTCGCCGAAGCTTGTCACGCGGCTTTGCCGCCGATGCGGACTTGCCGCCTTCCCGCCGTCCACCTAAGAAAGGCGGTGACGCAGCCCGGCAACAATCGTTGCAGAGCCATCAAGCGCTCATCGGCCCCACTCCGCATTTCAGGCAATGTCTCACAACACCTTCGGCCATCTTTTTCGAGTTACGACCTGGGGCGAAAGCCACGGCCCTGCCATCGGCGCCGTCGTCGACGGCTGTCCGCCGGGCATCGCGCTCGAAGCTGCCGAGATTCAAGCCTATCTCGACCAGCGAAAGCCGGGACAGTCACGTTTCACGACTCAGCGCCAGGAAACCGACGCGGTCAAAATCCTGTCCGGTGTGTTTCCCGACGACACCGGGAGGCAGGTGACGACGGGCACGCCGATCGCGCTCGAGATCGAAAATGTCGATCAGCGGTCGAAAGACTACAGCGAAATCAAAGACAAGTTTCGTCCAGGCCACGCCGATTTCACTTACGAGGCGAAGTACGGCATCCGCGATTATCGCGGCGGCGGACGGTCGTCGGCGCGCGAAACGGCATCCCGGGTCGCGGCCGGCGCGGTGGCGCGAAAAGTCGTGCCGGGCGTCAAAATCCGGGGCGCGCTCGTGCAGATCGGTGAGATGACGATCGAACGCGATCGGTGGGATTGGGACGAAGTCGGCCGCAATCCGTTTTTCTCGCCCGATAAGATCACGGCCGAGCGATGGGCGGACTATCTCGACAAGATCCGGAAATCCGGTTCATCGGTCGGCGCAATCATCGAGGTGGTGGCCGAGGGCGTGCCCGCCGGTTGGGGCGCGCCGCTTTACGGTAAGCTCGACCAGGATCTTGCCAGCGCGATGATGTCGATCAACGCGGTCAAGGGCGTCGAAATCGGCGAAGGCATGGCTGCAGCGGCGCTCACGGGCGAGCAGAACGCCGATGAAATTCGCATCGGCGCCGACGGCAAGCCGCATTTTCTGTTCAATCACGCAGGCGGCATTCTCGGCGGCATCTCAACGGGGCAGCCGGTCGTCTGCCGGTTCGCAGTGAAGCCGACGTCGTCGATTTTGACGCCGCGCCGGACGATCGACAAGCAAGGGCATGAAACCGAAATCATTACCAAGGGCCGGCATGATCCGTGCGTCGGCATTCGGGCGGTGCCTGTCGGTGAAGCGATGATGGCGATCGTGCTGGCCGATCATTTCCTCAGGCATCGCGGCCAGGCGGGCGCGTAAAATCCGGGAGCCGGACGCCCATCGCCAAATTCAAAAATATCGTGGTCCTGACCGGCGCTGGACTGTCCGCCGAAAGCGGCGTGCCGACTTTTCGCGATCCGGACGGCATCTGGTCGAAGTACGATTGGCGGGACGTTGCGACGCCCGACGGCTTCCAACGCAATCCGACACTCGTTCTCGATTTCTACAACACGCGTCGGCGCGCGCATCGCGCCATCAAGCCCAATGCCGCACATATCGCGTTGGCGCGGCTTGAAAAGGAAAATGGCGGCGTGACCATCGTCACCCAGAATATCGATGCGCTGCACGAGGCGGCCGGATCGACATCGCTCATCCACATGCACGGCGAATTATTCAAAGCGCTCTGCACCTTCTGCAAGCATCGGTTTCCATGCCACGATGACCTGCACGTCAATTCCTCGTGTCCGTTCTGCGGACTGCCGGGAGGCATGCGGCCCGACGTCGTCTGGTTCGGCGAGATGCCTTACCAGATGGGACGGATTACGGGCTTGCTCGGAAAAGCCGATCTCTTCGTTTCGATCGGCACAAGCGGGCATGTCTATCCCGCCGCCGGGTTCGTCGAAGAAGCCCGCGTCCACGGCGCGCACACCGTCGAACTGAATTTGGAACCCTCGGAGGGGGCGAGCCTGTTCGACGAAGCGATTTACGGCCGGGCGACCGAGGTCGTGCCGGCTTTCGTCGAACGTCTTCTCTTAGCCTAGCGACAGAACACCGCCACGACTTCGACATGGGCGGAATAGGCGAACTGATCGACGGGCGTAACCGATTCAATCTTGTAGCCACCGTCGATTAGGTGACGCGCGTCGCGGGCGAGCGTGGCGGGATTGCACGATACCGCGACGACTGTCTTCACCTTCGAACGCGCCAAGCGCTGCGATTGCGCCTCGGCGCCTGCTCGCGGCGGATCGAAGACGACCATGTCATGCTCGTTGAGTTCGAGCGGCGACAAAGGCTCGCGAAACAAGTCACGCGCGACGGCGGTGATCGGCTTCAGCCCGGACGTCTTTTTTGCGGCACCCGCCAGTGCTGCGATTGCCGCTTGGCTGCCATCAAATGCGGATACGCGGGCTTTGGAAGCGAGCGGAAAGGTAAAAGCACCAAGCCCGCAGAAAAGATCCGCGACTTTCTTGGATTTGCCGATCACGGCGAGAATGCGCTGAGAAATTTCGATCTCGGCGGCTTCGACGGCTTGAACGAAGACGCCGGGAGGGAGAGCTACCTCGACGTTTCCGAACGCAAGGAAAGACGGCAGGGTTTCGACAACGACGTCGCCGCCAACAACGAGACGCGAAATGCCTGATGCGCTTGTGCTCGAAGCAAGCGAGGTGCGGACCTCGGGCGTCAACTTTCGCTCCGCGCCATCGACCTCGACGTCGAGCCCGGACTTCGTAAGGGTGATCGTGATGCGCATCTCGCCGCGTTTCGAAAGCAGCGGCGAAATCAGCTTTGCGACTGCAGGTAACGCCGCAACGATCTTCGGCTCCAACACCGGGCATTCTTCAATCGCAATCAGATTGTGCGAGGCCGCTTCGTGGAAGCCAAGAGCAGCACCGCCGGCTTCGGATCGAAAGGCGACAAGCACGGCACGTCGGCGTTTACCGTCAGGCATCTGGAGGGGATCGACGTCGATCTCCAGTCCCCGCGCCTTAAAGGCATCGATGACCAGCCTGCGTTTCCATTCAGCGTAGGGAGCCGAGGCCATCTGCTGAACGCTGCAGCCGCCGCATTTGCCGAAGTGCTTGCAGAAGGGCGCGATGCGATCGGGGCTCGGTTGCAATATTTGCAGCAAGCGCCCGCGTTCCCCCTCGACGTCGGCGACGACGACTTCGCCAGGAAGCGCGAACGGCACGAATATGCTCTCATCGGCGAGCCTGGCGATGCCGTCGCCTTGGGCGCCGAGACGATCGATCACGAGTTCGCGCTCAGCCATCGTGGCGCGCTCCAAGCAGAAATTCGGCATTGCCGGAGCCGCCGAGAATAGGCGACGGCATGTCTCCGACAATCGTCCATCCCGTTTGCCCCGTGAGCCAGTCGCGAACGGTATCGACTGCACCTTGGCGGGCGGCTTCATCGCGCACAATACCGCCGCTCCCGACGTTTTCGCGACCGACTTCGAACTGCGGCTTCACGAGAATGACGATCCAGGCACCGGGCGCGGCGAAGGACAGGGCGGCGCTCAACGCTTTCGTCACCGATATGAAGCTGACATCGACAACCATCGCGCCGACGGCTTCCGGGATTTCGGCTTTTGTCAAAGTGCGCGCGTCAATATTTTCCAGCGAGACCACTCGGGCATTGTTCTTCAACCGAGGGTGCAATTGGTCCGTGCCGACATCAACCGCGTAAACGCGGCGTGCGCCGCATTCGAGCAAGACTTCGGTAAAGCCGCCTGTAGATGAGCCGATATCGAGAGCGATCCGGCCGGTTGGATCGAAGCCGAACCGGTCGAGGGCGGCGGCGAGCTTTTCAGCGCCGCGGGAAACGTAATCTGGAGCGTCAGACGCGACGATGATCGCCGAGCCCTCTTTCACGTCGAACGCCGGTTTGTCGCAAACGGCGCCGGAGACCGAGACGAAGCCACGTTTGATCAGATCCTGCGCACGGGCGCGCGACGGCGCCAATCCGCGTGTCACCAGCATCTGATCGAGGCGCATCAGGCCCGTTCGCTCAGTAAATCCGCGCGACCGAGAGCGGCAAAGACCGTTTCGACGATGCCTGACGCGTTGAGCCGCGCGGCCTCGTACATGGCTTCGGGCTTGCCGTGGTCGATGAAGACGTCGGGAAGGACTTTGGCTCGGACGCGCAGCCCGCGATCGAGCAGGCCTTCGTTCGACAGGAACTGCAAAACGTGACTGCCGAAACCACCGATCGAGCCTTCCTCGACCGTGACCAGGACTTCATGGTTGACGGCGAGATCACGGATGAGGGCTTCATCCAGCGGCTTGGCAAAGCGTGCATCGGCGACTGTCGTCGAAAGACCGAAGCTTGCAAGTTGGTCGGCTGCCTTCAAGCATTCGGCAAGACGCGTTCCGAGCGACAGCAGCGCGATTTTCGATCCAGTACGAACGATGCGGCCTTTGCCGATTTCGAGCGGAATGCCGACTTCCGGCAATTCCACGCCGACGCCTTCACCGCGCGGATAGCGCAGCGCGCTCGGACGGTCGTCGATTTGCGCTTGGGTCGCGACCATGTGAACGAGTTCGGCTTCGTCGGCCGCAGCCATGATCACGAAATCCGGCAGGCAGCCGAGATAGGCGACGTCGAAGGATCCCGCGTGGGTGGCGCCGTCGGCTCCGACCAGCCCGGCGCGATCGATGGCGAAACGCACGGGCAACTTCTGGATCGCGACGTCGTGCACGACCTGATCGTAAGCACGCTGCAGGAAGGTCGAATAAATCGTGGCGAACGGCTTATAGCCTTCGGTGGCGAGGCCCGCCGCGAACGTGACTGCGTGCTGTTCGGCAATGCCGACGTCGAACGTCCGGTCCGGAAACTCCTTGCCGAATTCGTCAAGGCCGGTGCCAGACGGCATCGCGGCGGTTATTGCGACGATGCGCTTATCTTTTCGCGCTTCGGCGATGAGGCTGTCGGCGAACACCTTGGTGTAGTTCGGCGCGTTGGGCTTGGGTTTTACCTGGGCGCCAGTGACGACGTTGAACTTGTTGACGCCGTGATACTTATCGTCCGCGGCTTCAGCCGGAGCGTATCCCTTGCCCTTTTGCGTCACGACGTGGACGAGGATCGGGCCCTGATCGAGATCGCGCACGTTTTTCAGAACCGGCAAGAGCTGCTCGAAGCTGTGACCGTCGATCGGGCCGACATAATAGAAACCGAGTTCTTCGAACCATGCGCCGCCCTGCCAGAGATGACGCGTATATTCCTCGACGCGTGCGGCGCGACGCTCCCATGCTTTCGGCAACATCCGGGCGAGTTGCTTCGCATAGTCACGCAAGTGGACGTATGTGCCGCTCGACGTGACGCGCGCGAGATAAGCCGACAGCGCGCCGGTCGGCGGCGCGATCGACATGTCATTGTCGTTCAGGACGACGATCAAACGTTCGTTGCGCGCACCGGCGTTATTGATCGCTTCGTACGCCATGCCGGCGCTCATGGCGCCGTCACCAATGACGGCGATGACGTTGTTCGATTTACCGGCGAGATCGCGCGCGACGGCCATGCCGAGGGCAGCGGAGATCGACGTCGAGGAATGGCCGGCGCCGAAGGGATCGTAAGGGCTCTCTTCGCGATTGGTGAAGCCGGCTAGACCTCCCGGCTGGCGCAGCGTGCGAATGCGGTCGCGACGAGCGGTCAAAATCTTGTGCGGATAGGCCTGGTGTCCGACATCCCAGATCAGGCGATCATCCGGCGTATTGAAAATCCTATGCAGCGCTACCGTCAGCTCGATAACGCCAAGACCCGCGCCCAAATGGCCGCCTGTCACGGACACGGCATCAATCATCTCATCGCGAAGCTCGGCCGCGAGCTGCGGCAGCTGATCTTCGGACAACTGACGCAGATCGTGAGGGGTATTGATTTGATCGAGTAGCGGTGTCTTGCTCACTGTAGAACCTTGATGCGGCGGTGCCTGATCGGCAGGCTAGCATGCACAACGGCGATCTTCGATCCCCATGAGCATCGCAACCACCGCCTTATCATGCGCCCGCGTGCCGCAGACGTTGAAAACCCATAAAAGCGCGCGTCGTGATTGTGAGGCGTTCAAAACGGCGCGTCACCGTTCTTGTCGAGCGGAGCGGTGCCCGAGGGGGCGTCATCGGCGCCGAGCGTCAATTTCTCAACCTTGGCTTCGGCGGCCTTCAAGAGCCGGTCGCAATGGTCACGGAGGGCTTCGCCGCGCTCGTAAATTTCGATGCTTTCTTCAAGCTCGACGTCGCCGCGCTCGAGCTTGCCGACGATTGCTTCAAGCTCCTTCAGTGCGCGTTCGAAGGTCATGTCCCTGATGTCGGCGAGGTTTTTTGCCGGAACCGGTTTGGTAATCGTCATATCGTCCTCATTTCGTCACGCTCGGGTGCGGACTGGATGATTTTGCCGCTCAGGCGGCGGCGTCGGACAATGCCTTTACGTGGGCCGCGACCGATAGGGCAAGCCCCCGCAAGTCGTAACCACCTTCAAGCATCGACACAATTCGCCCTTTTGCGTGGCGGCGCGCGACTTCGGCAAGCGCTTCCGTCGCCCAGCGGAAATCATCTTCGACAAGCTCGAGCCCGGCGAGCGGATCTCTCTGGTGGGCATCAAAGCCCGCCGAAATCAGCAGCACATCGGGGCTGAAATCGTGAAGCGGCGCGAGGATACGGCTTCTGAAGGCTTCCTCGAAAGGTTCGCGTCCGTCGCCGGACCGCAGCGGCGCGTTAAATATATTGCCGACCCCCGTCTCGCGCAATGCGCCGGTGCCTGGATAAAGCGGCATCTGATGCGTCGAGCCGTAAAAGAGATCCTTGTCGGACCAGAAGATCTCTTGCGTGCCGTTGCCGTGGTGGACGTCGAAATCGACGACGGCGACGCGTTCAGCCCCGTATTTCGCCCGGGCATAGTGGGCGGCGATGGCAATATTGTTGAAGAAACAAAACCCCATCGCGCGGTTGCTTTCGGCATGGTGGCCGGGTGGTCGCACCTGGCAGAAGACGTTGCCGGTTTCGCCATTCATAACGAGATCGACGGCGTCGAGGCCGGCACCCACGGCGCGCCGTGCGGCCTCCCATGTGCCCGCCGACGCAACCGTGTCGGATTCGATGTGCTTCGGCGGTCCCTCGAAATGCTCGATCGCATCGGTGATGTTTGCCAGATGCTGCGGACCATGAGCGAGGGCGATGTAATCGCGGTCGTCGTCACGCAGCGGCGCATCGCGGCGAACAAGCCTTGAGAAAATGTCGGATGAGAGCGCCTTGTCGATCGCGCGCATCCTGTCCGGCCGCTCAGGATGGTGCTCGCCGGTATCGTGATCGAGAAAGGCCGGATGCGTGATGAGGACGGTCGTCATTTATCGCCCGCGCGGCTCCGGATGAATCAAAGAGTGAGTTCCGATAGGCGCGCGATCTGAACGCCAGGAGGGGGCTTGCTATCGGTCGGGACGAAGAAATCCGGCGCCAGCGGCAGAGATTTATCGACGCGATATTTTTCGAAATCGGTGACGCCGCCGACACCGTGAAGGAAAGTATCGTCGATGAGGAAATTGCCGGTGAAAGATTTTGCGGGCTGGTTAAAAACGAGATAGGCGGCATCTGCGACGATATCCGGCGTCCGGCTCATCCGCATGAGCTTGTCACCGCCCAAGATATTCTTCACGGCGGCCGTCGCGATCGTGGTCCGCGGCCAAAGCGCGTTGACGGCGATGCCGTCCTTCTTCAACTCGTCGGCGAGGCCCAGGACGCACAGGCTCATGCCGTATTTCGCGATCGAATAGGCGACGTGCCCGGAAAACCATTTCGGATGCATATCGAGCGGCGGCGACAGCATCAGGACATGCGGGTTTGCAGCCCGTTTTAGATAGGGCAGGCAAAGTTTGGTCGTCAGAAACGTGCCGCGCGCATTGACGCCGAACATCAAGTCGAAACGCTTGATCTCGGTCTTTTCGATCGGTGTCAGCGAAAGCGCGCTGGCATTGTTGACGCAGATATCGATGCCGCCGAAGCGTTCCACTGTCTGCTCGACGGCGCGCTGAACATCTCCTTCGTTACGGATATCGCATGGGATGGCGAGCGCTGCCCCGCCTTCTGCAGTGATCTCTTCGGCGGCAGTATGGATCGTGCCTTCGAGCTTGGGGTTTGGATCGGAGGTCTTGGCGACGATGGCGACGTTGGCTCCGTCGCGGGCCGCCCGCTTGGCGATCGCCAACCCGATTCCGCGGCTGGCGCCCGTTATGAATAGGGTCTTGCCTTTAAGTGCCGCCATTCCGCTGCTCTCATTCCGCATTCAACGACGGACGGCAGCCTAATCGCTTATAAGCGATAAGGTAAGGGGGACTAAACGTGGCTCAGCAGGAACGGGCGCCTGATCCACCGAAAACAAGGCGGGATCATCAAGGCAATTGTAACCTTGCTCCCAAAGCGAGCCCACAGGCTAAACGGATTTGCGGAAATTCGGCGGGCGCTTCTCAAAAAAGGCCGTGAACGCTTCGATGGCTTCCGGCGAACGGAGGCGTTGGCGGAAAGCCGCCACTTCCTCGTCCATGCGCGATAGAACGTCCGCCGGATCGCCACGCATCAAGCGACGGGCGATGGCCAGGGCCTCGGGTGGCTTTGCGGCCAAGCGATTTGCCGCGTCGAGCGCGGTTGCCTGCAGACTATCCGCGGGCACGATCGCGTTGACAAAGCCGGCGGCAACGGCGTCATCGGCCGACAGTGGATTTCCCAGCGCCAACACGGCGAAGGCGCGCGCGTAGCCCATGCGCTGCGGCATCAGCAGGCTCGAAGCCGCTTCCGGTACGACGCCAAGGTCGAGGAACGGCGTCGCGAACATCGCGTCCGGCGACGCGTAGACCAGATCGCAGTGAAACAGCAACGTCGTGCCGATGCCGATTGCGTTGCCATCGACAGCGGCGATCAACGGCTTCTTGACGACGGGAAGCAGCCGGATGAAGCGCACGACATTCTTATCGAGACCGCCGGTTCCGCGCGCCGTCGCGAGAAAATCGCCTATGTCGTTGCCGGCTGTGAAAATGCCATCCGATCCGGTGATGATATGCGCGGCGATTCCATCATCGGCGTCGCCTGCTTCGAGGGCGTCGGCCAGCGCGCCGTACATTGCGCCGGTCAGCGCATTCTTTTTTTGCGGCCGGGCAATGCGGAGGATCTGGACGGCGCCGTCGCGCCATACAGCTATTTCTGAGGTCATGCGAAAACGGCTCCATGAGCGTCGACAAGAACGGCATCGGCTCCGTGTTGCACGGATTGAGAGAGACTGCCGGCTTCCGGCAGCAAGTTCTCGGCAAAGAACCGGGCGATGCCGACGTAAGGCGACGCCGCGTCTTTAGTCAGCGCGCCTTTCGCCAAATAGGTGCCACCTGTCACAAGGCTCATCAGGCGCAGATAGGGCGTGGCCGAAGCGAGCGCCTTTTCAGGATTGCCTGGCAGCGTCTGAGCCATCCACAATGTGGCCGATTGCAACGCGCTCAGGCCTTCCGCCAGCCGCTCGGAGGTGTGACCGAGATCGCCGCGTTTTGCGGCACGAACGCTTGCGATGATGCCACCGAGTTCGCCGAGCATGCCCGTAACCGGCGCGCCGCCGTCGAGCGTCAGCTTACGGGTGACAAGGTCGATGGCTTGAATGCCGTTGGTGCCTTCGTAGATCGGCAGGATGCGCGCGTCGCGCAGGAATTGGGCCGCGCCTGTCTCCTCGACGAAGCCCATGCCGCCGTGGACCTGGACTCCGAGAGACGCGACCTCGTTAGCAATATCGGTGGAGAAGGCTTTGGCGAGCGGCGTGAGCAAAGCGGCCTTGTTGCGAGCAGCGTCACGCTCGTTCTCGTTCGACGACCGGTGGGCGACGTCGAGCTCCTTGGCCGTGGCGTAGCAGATCATGCGCGCGGCTTGCGTCAGCGCCTTCATCGTCAGCAGCATGCGGCGCACATCCGCGTGCTCGATGATCGGGCTCATGGCGGCGGCGTTCCGAGGCGCGGCAAAGCTTTTGCCTTGGCGGCGCTCTTTTGCATACGCAACGGCATGCTGCGTCGCGCGCTCGGCAACGCCGACACCTTGTGCGCCGACGCCGAGGCGCGCGGCGTTCATCATGACGAACATCGTCGCCAAGCCGCGATTTTCTTCACCGACGAGATAACCGATCGCACCGCCGTTCTCGCCGAACTTCATCACGCATGTCGGGCTCGCCATGATGCCGAGCTTGTGCTCGACGCCGGCACAGATGACGTCGTTGCGGACGCCGAGAGAGCCGTCGTCGTTGACAAGAAATTTCGGCACGAGAAAGAGCGAGATTCCGCGCGTGCCGGCAGGCGCATCGGGTAGGCGCGCCAAAACGAGATGGATGATGTTCTCGGCCATCCCATGCTCGCCCCAGGTGATGAAGATCTTCGTTCCTGTGATGCGATACGTGCCATCATCCTGTCGTACGGCTCGTGTTGAAAGCGGGCCGAGATCCGATCCGGCATGCGGCTCGGTCAGGTTCATCGTGCCGGTCCACTGGCCCGCGACCATCTTGGGCAGGTATTTTGCCTTCAGCGCCTCACTGCCGCCCACCTCGATGGCATGGATGGCGCCCTGCGTCAGCAACGGGCAGAGGCCAAATGACACGTTCGCCGCGTTCCAGATTTCGCCCACGGGAGTTGATGCGATTTCGGGAAGGCCTTGTCCTCCATATGCTTCCGAACAGGGCAATGTGCTCCAGCCGCCGGAGACGAACGACTTGTAGGCCTCACTGAAGCCTGGCGGCGTCGTCACGTTTCCTTCAAGAAGCTTGGAGCCGACGCGGTCGCCTATTGCGTTCAAAGGTGCTAGGACCTCGGCGCCGAAGTTACCCGCCTCCTGGATCACGGCGACAATCGTCTCTTGATCAAGGCCCGGATAAAGTCCGTTCGTGCCGACTTCCTTGAGGCCCGCAACCGTCTCGAGCGCAAAGACAATGTCGTCTATCGGAGCCTGATAGGTCATGGATCGTCTCTCGATGCCGTTCGGTTTTGCATCTGGACACTAAGCCGAACGAAAGCACAAGCAAACCCAGATGACACAACCGAACCAGGGCCGGATCGTCCCCGCAAATAAAGAGTGGATCGCCGAGGCCGGACAGATGATCCGCGCGGGCGCGCTCATCGCGTTTCCGACTGAGACCGTCTACGGGCTCGGCGCCGACGCGACGAATGGCGAGGCCGTCGCTCGTATTTTCGAAGCGAAAGGAAGACCGATCTTCAATCCGCTGATCGTGCATGTCGTCGGATTGGAGCAGGCGCTCATATATGGGGCTTTCACACCGGAAGCTCGCAAATTGGCGAACGCATTCTGGCCCGGGCCGCTGACGCTCGTGCTGCCGCGCACCGAAACTTGCGAAGTGAGCCAACTCGTTTCGGCTGGTCTTCCGACCATCGCGCTTCGATCACCCAGCAATCCCGTGGCGCGCGCGCTACTGTCGGAATGCGGTCGTCCGCTCGCGGCACCGTCGGCAAATCGGTCAGGGCACGTGAGCGCAACGCGGGCGGAACACGTTGCGGCCGACATCGGCGGGAAAGCCGCACTCATTCTCGATGATGGTCCGACGATGCTGGGCCTTGAATCGACGGTTGTGAGCTTCGTCGGCGACTCGCCTGTTCTGTTGCGTCCCGGGGCCGTGACCGCAGAAGCGATCGAAGGGATCATCGGTGCGCCATTGATCCGACGCGCCGAAGCAAATGATCATTTGACATCTCCCGGACAGCTTGCGAGCCACTACGCTCCGAAGGCGAGGCTCCGGCTCAATGCCTACGATTGGCAGCAGGATGAAGCGGTGCTGGCGTTCGGTGCAATTCCGCAAAGACCGGCGCGTGCGTTCATCAACATCAGCGAAGCAGGTGATCTGATCGAAGCCGCGGCCAACCTGTTTTCGGCATTACGGCAACTCGATGCTTCAGGCGCCGCGTCGATCGCCGCCACACCAATCCCTTCGAACGGCCTCGGCGAGGCGATCAACGACAGATTGGCGCGGGCCGCAGCACCACGCTGCTAAATCTTAATCGCCTAGAGACAGCTCACAACCAAAACGATCTTGTTGACGATGGGTCCGAAGATCGGGCTTTGCGCCAGGTATTGATCGAACATGCCCTGAGCGGACTTGATGACGCCCATCATCGGAGCGAGCGCGGCGTAGATGCCGGCATACAGCATCGCGGTCGTAGTTCCGTTGACGATCAGATAGCGACGCAACATCCCTTTTTCCCCGACAAAGCCTGTTAACGCTTCATTAAGGAAAGCACGGACGCAGCGGAGCGCTCAAGGCCTTTGCTTAAGAAATGGTGAATCGTCGCGGATGAGGATGGAACTGTCGCGAAACGATCAGCTTTCGGGTTGTCCGACGACCTTGAGGCGGTGCTGGTCGTTTTGAATGGAAGCCTTGGACGACGGCCAGCTTGCGCTGATCCAATCGTCGGTGCCGAACAGCCAGAACATGAAGCGATGGCGACGATGGTACCGCTCGATGATGAAGCGGTTCATCGCATCCATATGTGCGTTGAGGGCATTCAGTGTTTCGGCGGGGAGCGCCGTATCGCGGTCGATGGTGGCAAGACGATTCATGATACCGGCAACGTCGTTGGCGGAATCGGTTCGCCACTGGTCCATCGATCCGGCAAGCGTATGCTGGTTCTGGTTGACCTTGAGAAGCGCCTCGTGGACCTCCGTCAGATCCTGCGTATAGGCCTGATGCTTGGCGGCCGATGTTTCGATTTCGGCGGCGACGGCGCGCTCGGCAGCAGTGACGCGTTCGGAAAGCGAGGTGACGAGTTCCGACAGCGAGCCAAAATGCGTGTCGGCCTTTCCCGAAAGAGCGTCGAACCTTTCCGACAGCCCGTCGATCTTGTCGAGACCGCCGACGAATGCATGTGTGCCGCCGTCGCCAGCGGGTGCGGCAAGGATCTGGCCGATGCCGTCTTCGACGCGCGATAGGCGGTCGCCGAGGTCGCCGAAACCGTGGTGATCGCGTCCGAGCACGGCTTCCTCGATCACATCGAGGCGATCGGATATCGGCTTCAGATCGACGCCGATGCTGCCCTCCGCCGCGACGGGGCGTTCGCGTATCGATGCTTCGAGTTCCTGTAGCCTATTGGAGAGGACGGCCCAGGACTGAGACATTTCCTGCAACCGTAATTCAAGCGCTGCTTCGATGTCGCCGAGCTTGGCGACAAGTGCGGAGGGCTCAGCCGAATTCGGCGCGCCGCCTTCGCGAAATGCCGATTCCAGGGAGCCGAGACGATCGATCAAAATGGCGTGCGTGCGACCTTGATCGTCCTGGTGGGCAACCGTATCGCGCGCCAAGTCCCGCACGATGCCGGCGATGGCGTGACGCTCGTTGGCAAGATCCTGACCGAGTGCGCGCACGGACTGCTCCAAACTTTCGATGCGCGAGTTCTGCAATGCATCCGTCGATGTGCCGAGATACTCCGGGCGGTACGCCGGGCGTGGGTAGTCGACCGCATAACGCGTTGAGACGTAGCGCGGCTCGGCGCGGGTCAAGGGCGGCAAAGGCTCTGCGACGCGAGAGGCGAAGCGCAAAAGTACTTCCGAGGCCGCGAATTCCGAACGGTGATCGAACAGCACTTGCAGAAGGTCATCGACCGTCACCGCGGTCTTGCGGCGCGCCGCAAGCGATGTCGCGAGCTTCAGGACTTCGGCCAAGTCCTCCGACCGGCGCGGCGAAGCCGCGCCGGTGCCGGGAAGAGAGGGAATGTCGCCGGCGATGATCGTCGCCGTCTCGCGTTTCAGGGCGACGACGCGAATGCCGTGCAGCTCGAGCGAAGCCGCGGCTGCATCGAGGCGGGTCATGGCGTTGAGGAGATGCTCGATGCGGACTTCACTGGCGCGATGGGCCGACGCGATGTCGTAGGCTTGATTGAAACAGGCGAGCACCGTTTCATCGACGAGCACGGGACCGGCGAGCAACGAACCACGCTTACCGTTCGACAGCGTTGCGTCGCCCGGCGGAATTACGTCGGCAGCCACGGACGTCCAGGTCTGCGGTGTCCTGAGGTCGAGATCCTCACCGTGATACGCCATGTGGTCGTCTCCCCTCTGTCCCTTCGGCACCTCGACCGGTGCCGCTCACCCAACTCGCCCCAGAAAAACCCGGCCAGGATCTATCAGCACGGGATAGAGGCAAGGTCTTGACTTTCAAGCTGGCATTTAGGTTAGCGCCGTTTCATTCCCGCCGCGAGTCGGAAGGCCCGCCCGGCCGCCTACAAGAGAAGGCCCGAAACGGCCGGATCGTGCAGGTCCGGGCCTTCGGCGAGGGGGTCGTTCAAGCGCGGATTGACGGCGGCAAACGTCAGGCTTCCGGCGGCGGCAGGCTGCAAAAGGTCGGCAATCCCTTCGACGGTGCCCGAGCGGCAGTCGAGCCAGCGAGCGAAATCGTGAGGTTCGACGATCAGCGGCATGCGCTCGTGGATATGAGACATTTCCGCATTCGCGGCGGTCGTCAGGATCGCCATGGTCTCGATTTCGCTGCCATCGGCGCCGAGCCACGTTTCCCAAATCCCGCCAAGCGCGAAAAGATCTTGGCCTTTCAGACGGATGAGGTGCGGCTGGCGCGCCGAGCGCTTGCCGGTCCATTCGTAGAAGCCGGTTACGGGGATGAGGCAGCGGCGATGACGCATGGCACCGCGAAAAGAGGGTTTTTCGGCCGCGGTCTCGGCGCGTGCGTTGATCAACGGCGAACGCAGGGTCGACGGATCCCGCAACCAGGATGGAATGAGGCCCCACTGGACCAGTTGAAGCTCTGGTTCGCCTCTGAGGCTGTTTCTTGCAATCAGAACGGGCTGCGACGGCGCGATGTTGTAGCGCGGCGGGAAATCGTCAACGCCGGGTGCGCGGAAGAAAGCCCTCACCGCTTCCGGTGGAGATGTCAGGCTATAACGCGCGCACACTCGGGATCGTCCTTTTGATGCCTTACGATTCCAGAATATAAGTCTGGCGGATTCGCCGCCAGGATGTGCTTTGACCGGGCGCCAGCCAGAAACTGCCGGACGAAAACGTGAAACGCTGCTGCAGCATTGTTTGCCGACACATCATTGTACTTGCACTGGTTTTCGGGACTGCAAGCGGCTCCGCGATGGCGACGTCGGATGCCAAGCCTTACGACGATCGCTTGCTGCGGCTGTCGGAAATCCTCGGCGCCATTCACTATCTGCGCGAGCTTTGCGGCGCCAATGAAGGCCAGTACTGGCGCGACCGGATGCGCGACCTGATGAATGCGGAAGGGTCAACCGCGCTTCGGCGGGCGAAACTGACGCGCGCGTTCAACCAGGGGTATCGAAGCTACAGCCGCACGTACAATACCTGCGGACCTTCTGCACAAACGGCGATCACTCGATTTCTCTCGGAAGGGTCCGCGCTCTCCGACGGCATGCTTAAAGCTTTTCCCAATTAGAGCTTTCACCCTGATGGGGTTCCGGCGGCTCGTCGGTCGCCCTCATCGTTTCCCGCCGGTTTACTGTGAATAGTGGCAGCTACGACCTATCGGGAAAGGCCGTGCTAGGTGACAATGAAAGGGGGCCCCGTAGATGCGGAGGTCAGGGTTGAGGGAAGGATTGTAAACGGTATGCAGTGTTTCGAGGATCTCGATACGAAAAACCCGACGTTGAAGGCGCTCGATCTCATCCTCGCTGCGTGGGACGAAGGCGTCGACACCGGTGTCGAGCCGCAGCAGATGGCTTATGCCGCGCTGTTTACCGCGCTCACCGATCTCGTCGCGATCTACGGCGAGGATGCCGTCATCCATCTGACGCGTGGGCTTGAAAAGCGCGTCGTCGAGGGGGAATTCACGCTGGCGCGCCGCGACCAGTAACGCCTGCGAAACGTCGCGAGCGGGATCAGAAATGTCCCGCCTTCCAGATCACTTCAGCGATCAGAACCGCTCCGAAGATTGCGAGAAGCATGCCGGCAACGCGGTTGACGACGTTGAGCATCCGCAGATCGATGCGGTGGCGATAGCGGCCTATCAGGTTCGAGAGCGCCACCCACCACAGCATGCTCCCGCTTGCGATCGCGGCGACCATCAGAAGCACATCAATCGTCGAGTGCACTTCGACAAACGTGCTGACGCCTCCGAAGACCGCAAAGAGGCCGAGAACCGCGCCGGGGTTGGTGATCGTCAGGAAAAAAGTCTGAGGAATATCCCAGACGAAATCCTTGAGGCGGGCGGGCGATCCGTCCGTGTCGAGCTTCAGCCGTGGGGCGCTGAAATAGAGGCGCAAACCGAAAGCGACCAACGCCAGACCTCCGACGACCTGGATCACGGCCCGATGCGTCTCGACGACACCAGAGACAGTGCCAACACCGAGGCCGGCGCATAGAGCGATCAGCGCGTCGCCCATCACCGATCCAATGCCGGCCGCGATGCCGCCCCAAAATCCGCGCTCGATCGCGCGCTGGATGCACAGGACGTTGACAGGACCTACCGGCGCCGCGATGAGCATTCCGACGATCAGACCGACCGGAATGATGAGTGGGTTGGGGATGTAGGTCAGCAAAGTGGGACGGCTCGATGTCGGAATTGAAAGCTGCCAATGCTCGGCGGCGCGAGCACATCATCGACAGCTACATGGATCAGCGGATGGCGCAAGACCAGCGGCGGGCATTCCCCCGGGCGGTTTCGAAAAGACATCAGAGTTCGGTCCCGTCGTCATTCCGGAAAAAAATCGGTTTCACTCTAGTCGTAGTGGCGGCTTTGACGCTTGTCCATGTTTCTCAGGCACTTGCGGAAGATCAGAGCGCCACGACAAAATTACCTCCGCATGTGGCCGATCTTCGCGACGTCATTCTGACCGCCGCTCGGTCCGGCAATATCGACGAGTTGAAATCGGCATTTGAAGTCAGCGGCAATGTTCCCGATCTCGGCATCTCACCGCGTTCGGATCCGATCAGGGTGCTGAAGGACAGATCGGCGGATCCGCAGGGACGGGATACGCTCGCGGCGATCGTTTCCATTCTGGAACTGCCGCCGGCCGCGCTTCCGCTCGGCAACGACATCGAGAACAACCTGATCTACGTTTGGCCGGGGCTTTCAACGCGTCCGATCGAGGGGCTGACGCCGCCCGAGCAGGTCGATCTCTATCGCCTCGTTTCGCCCGAACTGGTTGCGGAGATGCGGAAAAAGCGGCGCTGGCTGTGGTGGCGTCTTGTGATCGCCGCGGACGGCTCATGGACGCTGTTCAGGAAGGGCGATTGAATCGCCACGCGTTTCCGGCACTCTCGACTTGCATATCCGCCAATTGCCGCATCCGGGTGGTCAGGCCTCCCGCTTGACGGTATTTCGCTCGTCACAGTTCACGCGAAGAGCGAGGGTTTAGTTCAATGAAGAGTTTGTTGCTTTTTGCAGCCGTCATTTTTGGCTGCGCGATGTCGGCTCCGGCTTTTGCATTTCATCCAGCCGACGAAACCTACGGATACGTTCCGCCGAAGAAGTTCGATCGCAAGCATGGCGCAGAAGCCAAGGCCGAGGACAGCCAGCCGCTGTTCGGCATGGGCTGGGACTGGTCCAGCCCGCAAAAGAAGAAAAACGAGCAGGACGAGGACCAGCAGGCGGACAACAAGCAATCCCTGACTGGGGGCGGCCAGCCTCATATCTCGGCGAAAGCGCCGCCGAAGGTTTCGTTCCGCAGCGGCTATGCACCGGGCTCCGTCATCATCGATACGGCGGATCGCCGGCTATACTACGTGCTGACGTCGAGCACGGCCTACAGCTACCCGATCGCGGTCGGCAAAGAGGGCTTCGCGTGGACAGGCACGGAGAAGATCTCGAAGAAAGTGGCGTGGCCGGATTGGATTCCGCCCGCCGAGATGCGGGCGCGCAAGCCAGGGCTTCCTGAGAGAATGTCCGGCGGCGTGCGCAATCCGCTCGGCGCGATGGCCCTCTATCTCGGCAACACGCTCTATCGGATCCACGGAACGAACGATGCGTCATCCATCGGGACGGCTGCCTCATCCGGCTGCATCCGGATGACGAACGCCAACGTCGTCCATCTCGCGAGCCTGGCTGACATCGGAACGACCGTTTATGTGCTCAAGCGGTTGCCGGCGAACGTCGCGCGCCTCGCTGATCGCGACGGCTGAGCCGTTCAGCCGGCATAGCCTTCCAGGAAGCCCACCGGGCTGCCGTGAGCGGGACCGATGATATCGCCTTCCCACATGACTTTCCGGCCGCGGACGAATGTCCCGACCGGCCAACCCTTCACTTTCACGCCGTCGTAGGGGGTCCAGGCCGCGCGGCTTTCGATCCAGCGATTGGTGATCGTTTCAGTGCGGCTGAGATCGACAACGGTCAGGTCGGCGTCATAGCCGACGGCGACGCGTCCCTTGCCGCGGATGCCGAAAAGGCGTTGCGGGCCGTGACTGGTCAGATCGACAAAGCGCTCCAGCGATAAGCGGCCGGCATTGACGTGGTCGAGCATGATGGGCACCAGCGTTTGCACGCCCGTCATACCGGAATGCGTGTCGGGATAGACGTGATCCTTTTCTTCACGCGTGTGCGGCGCGTGATCGGAGCCCAGGACATCGACGACGCCCGATTCAAGCGCCGCCCAGATCGCGGCGCGATGACGGGCGTCGCGAACCGGGGGATTCATCTGCACGTAGGTCCCGAGCCGCTCGTAGCATTCGGGCCCCTCGAGCGTCAGGTGATGAGGCGTGACTTCGACGGTGGCGTAATTCTTGTGATCCTTGAGGAAGTCCATTTCCTCGGCGGTCGAGACGTGGAGGACATGAACCCGCTTGCCGTGCTTTTCAGCGAGGCCGATGAGCTTTTTCGTCGCGATCAGAGCCGCCTCGGGATCTCGCCATTCGGGATGCGAGGACGGATCGCCTTTCCGGCGCAAATGCATTCGGGACTTGAGGCGCGCTTCATCCTCGGCGTGAAACGAGGCGCGCCGCGAGATGCGCCCCACGATCTTGTCGAGCGAAACGCCGTCATCGACCAGCAGGTCTCCGGTCGAAGAGCCCATGAAAACCTTGATGCCAGCCGAGCCTTCGAGCTTCTCGAAGATGGGGATGTCGGCGATGTTGTCGCGCGTTCCACCGACGAAGAAGGCGAAGTCGCAGAACATGCGGTCTCGCGCTCGGCGGACCTTGTCGGCCAGCATCTCGGCGCTGGTCGTCAGCGGCTTGGTGTTGGGCATTTCGAAGACGGCAGTGACGCCGCCCGCTACAGCGGCGCGGCTGCCGGTCGCCAAGTCTTCCTTATGCTCCAAGCCGGGCTCGCGGAAATGGACCTGCGTATCGATGACGCCGGGAAGGATATGCAGGCCGTCGGCCTCGATAATTTCCGGCGCCGAGGCGTTTTTCAGGTCGCCGATGGCGGCGATCCGGCCAGCCGAGACCGCGATATCGCGCTTTCCGCGGCCGTCGTGGTTGACGACGATCGCGCCGCGGATCACGAGGTCGAACGTCTCGGCCATTTCGGGAAGCTCCTCGGTCTTGCCATCAAGCGGAACCCCGCATACGTAACTCTCTCTCCGTTTGCAACCAAGGCGTGAGCCGATGTCTGCCGCGAACATAGCGCGACTTTCCGACCGTGGGGTCGTCCGCGTGACGGGCGCCGACAGCGAGAAGCTGCTCCAGGGGCTGGTGACTAACGACGTCGCCAATCTTGCCCTCGGAGACGCTCGTTATGCGGGGCTGCTTTCGCCTCAGGGGAAAATCCTCTTCGACTTCTTCGTCGTCCGGCAGGGAGACGGCTATCTGATCGACGTCGCTCGGGCCAAGGCCGGCGAACTCGTCAAACGGCTTTCGATGTATAAGCTGCGTGCTGACGTATCGATCACGGACGTTTCCGATTCTTTCCACGTGTACGCATCGTGGGGGCCTGATTCGAAAACGGAGGTCGAAGGGCGCGGCATTTCGTACACCGACCCGCGCCATCCGATGATCGGCCTAAGACTTTTGTGCAAGGCGGATGAAAATATTTTACCCGCCAAGCGCCAGGCCCCGAGCGGCGATTCGCGCGACGCCTACGACACGTTGAGGGTGCAATTGGCAATTCCGGAAGGCGGCAGGGATTACGATTTCGGCGATACTTATCCGCATGAAGCCGATTTCGATCTACTCCACGGTGTTTCTTTCACCAAAGGTTGTTACGTCGGACAAGAAATCGTGGCGCGCATGCAAAACAAAACGCTTGTGCGCAAACGCGCCGTAAAAGTCTCCGGCAACGATGAATTGCAATCCAATTCGGATATTCTTCTCGGCGAAATTCCCGTTGGACGTATCGGCACCGTCGACGGAACGGATGCTATTGCGATACTCCGTCTCGACCGTGTCGTCGAAGCGGAACAGAAGAAACAACCTCTCACGGCTGGCGGCGTCGCGATTACTCCGGACGAGGATGCTGTCGATCGCTATCGTGCTTCGGCTGCCCAGCGATCCGCCGCTGCAGCGCTTCCAACATCGCGATGACATCGAAAGAGATCAAACGCTGTCCATGGGCCGGGGCGGATCCCGACTACACGCGCTATCACGACGTGGAATGGGGCGTGCCGATGACGGACGATCGCGCGCTATTCGAAAAGCTCACGCTCGAAGGTTTCCAGGCCGGCCTGTCGTGGATCACGATTTTGCGCAAGCGCGAGAATTTCCGGTCGGCGTTTCACAACTTCGATTCCGAGCGGATTGCGCGCTACACGGCACGCGATGTCGATCGCCTGATGAAAAACGAAGGGATCATCCGAAACCGAGCGAAGATCGAAGCGACGATTTCCAACGCTCGCGTATTTCTTGCTCTTTCCGAGCGCATGCCGTTTTCGCAGTATTTATGGGGATTTCTTGAAGGTCGTCCTATCATCAACGAGATAACATCGATGAAGGACATTCGCTCCGAGACGGATATTTCCAAGAAGATGAGCAAAGCGCTGAAGGCCGACGGCTTCCGCTTCGTCGGCTCGACCACGCTTTATGCCTTCATGCAGTCGACCGGCATGGTCAACGATCATCTCGTCAGCTGCTTCCGGCACGCGGAGTGCGCAAAGTTGCAGAAGAGACTGAAGATCGCCGGGCTATGACTTCACCTCGCAATCCATCGGCGCGAGCATGGCAGAGAATGCTCTCAGGCCGCAGACTCGACCTTCTGTCGCCCGATCCCAAGGACATCGAGATCGAAGACATCGCGCACGGCTTGGCGCGCGTTGCGCGATGGAACGGGCAGACGAAAGGTGCACACGCCTTCTCGGTTGCTCAGCATAGTCTGCTCGTAACCGATATCGTTAACGCGCTGCATCCCGGCTTCTCCGCGAACGAGCTTCGTGCTGCACTTTTGCACGATGCGCCGGAATACGTGATCGGTGATCTGATAAGTCCTTTCAAAACGGCGATCGGGCTGGACTATAAATCGTTCGAACTCAATCTCCTCCAAGCGATCTATTGCCGCTTCGAGATCCGAGATCTAAACGTCGCCGCGTCGGCTGCGATTAAGGAGGCCGATATGATTGCGGCCTTCTACGAAGCGACAGGTCTTGCGGGATTCGAGAAATCCGAAGCCGAACTTTTTTTTGGAAAACCCAATTTGCCGACGGAACTACATCGTGCCTTGGCCGTATTGGAACCGTTAGCGGCGAGTGATGCCCAAACACTCTTCCTTGCCAAGTTCGCGGATTTGTCGCGGCACTGACAATCGGGCGTTTTTGGGGCTGTTTCGCGGTCTCGTTCCTGAGGCTTATCTGAAAATCGCCATGATCGGCGAATAGCTCGCCTCATGGGGAGCACGGGGAAGACACACATGAACATGGAACTTTCTGGCCGGAGAAAGCCGACGCCCGACAAGTCTCAACGAGCTCCTGGTGAAGAGCACGATTATGAGCCTTCCGTCGGGATCGGCCTCAACGCGGCGATCGTCGCCGTGTCCGACAACGAACCTGTGGCGTTGGTCGTCCGTGGTGAACCGGACAGCATAGGCGCTACAGACATGCTGCCATTCGGGCCGTTCAATCCGCGTGAGCACCGTACGCTCGAAAGCGGCCTCAGATCATGGGTCCAGGACCAAACCGGCCTGGAGCTCGGTTATGCCGAACAGCTCTACACATTCGCCGACCGCGGCAGAAACGCTGACCCGGACGATACGGCGCCGCATTTCGTCTCGATCGGCTACCTGGCACTGACCCAGGCTGTCGGCCATCATGGATTGACCGACGGTCTGTGGCGCAGCTGGTACCAGTATTTCCCCTGGGAAGACTGGCGCCGGGGACGGCCGGAGATCATCACGCGTGAGATCGAGCCGCGTCTCAAAGCCTGGGCCGAGAAATCGAGCGCGACGTCGCCTCAGGCGACGGTCGGGCGTGCCGAACGGGCACGCATTTGTTTCGGCCTCGACGGGACCGCCTGGGACGAAGAAAAGGTTCTCGAACGGTTCGAGCTTCTCTACGAAGCGGGACTAGCGGACGAAGCGAAGCGGGACGGCCGCGCCGCAGCCCGGGAATGGACCGAGAGACCGAAACTCGGCCTTCCGATGCAAGCCGATCATCGGCGGATCATGGCCACGGCGATCAGCCGGACGCGCGCCAAGATCAAATATCGCCCGGTGGTGTTCGAACTGATGCCGGACGAGTTCACGCTGTATGAACTGCAGAAGACGGTGGAAGCGATCCTCGGGCCGCATCTCCACAAACAGAACTTCCGCCGGCTGGTCGAAGGCGCGGGCCTTGTCGAGCCGACCGGAGACGTGAAAACTCGCACGGGCGGACGTCCGGCGAAGCTGTTCCGGTTCCGCAGAGAAGTTCTTCTGGAACGTCCAGCTCCTGGCGTCAGAGTTTCCGCACCACCCAGCCGGAACTAAAGTCCAGCTCAGTTTCCCTCCAGGGCGGAACCACTGCCCTGGAAATTCGTTCTCAACTCCATTATCTTAAGATCGTTCAGGAATGCTCAAGTTGAGCATTCTTGTCGGTGGGGCGTGCGGCAGGTTTGCCGGCGCGTTTCATAAACTAAATATGCTCTACTAGAGCATATGTGGGAGGGTCGGAACGATGGTTTCTGCGGTTTCAACGTTGGCGCCGGTCGCGACAGCGCGGGTCGGAAGCAAGACACCGCTGGCTTATTCTTGGTCGCCGGCCCTCGAGAAAGAGATGGCGCCGCTTTATGCGCGCGTGAAACACGTCATCACGCCGATGGAGTGGCCGCACTACGCGCCGCTGATCAAATCGATCAATGCGCTGAAGGCGCAGCGCAACGCCGTCATCCTCGCGCACAACTACATGACGCCCGAGATCTTCCATTGCGTCTCGGACTTTCGTGGCGACTCGCTGCAGCTCGCGAAGGAAGCCGCCCGTACCGACGCCAAGGTGATCGTTCAGGCCGGCGTTCACTTCATGGCGGAAACTTCCAAGCTGCTTTCGCCGGACAAGACGGTTCTTATCCCCGACATGCGCGCGGGCTGTTCGCTGGCGTCGTCGATCACGCCGGAAGATGTCCGCATGTTGCGCGAGGCCTATCCGGGCGTGCCGATCGTCACCTACGTCAACACGTCGGCAGCCGTGAAAGCCGAATGCGATATCACCTGCACCTCGGCCAACGCCGTCAAGGTTGTTGAAAGCCTCGGCGCGCCACGCGTTCTGTGCATACCAGATCAGTATCTTGCGAAGTGGGTACAGTCGCAGACGAAAGTCGAAGTGATCGCCTGGAAGGGCGCGTGCGAAGTGCATGAGCGTTTCACCGGCGAAGAGCTCAACGCCATGCGCGAAGCCGAGCCCGGTCTGAAAATCATCGCGCATCCGGAATGTCCGCCCGACGTGATCGCGGCGGCGGACTTCACAGGTTCGACTTCCGGCATGATCAAGTGGGTGAAAGACAAGCACCCGCGAAAAGTGATGCTCGTCACGGAATGTTCGATGGCGTCGAATGTCGCCGTCGAGGCGCCGGACGTCGAGTTCATTCGGCCGTGCAATCTCTGCCCGCACATGAAGCGCATCAGTCTGGAGAACATCTACGACAGCCTCGTGCACATGCAGTACGAGGTGACTGTCGATCCGGATGTCGCGGAACGGGCGCGGCGCGCGGTCGAGCGGATGGTCAACCTCACGAACTGAGGCGCTTTGGTTCATTCTGCCCAGGAGGGCAAGCCTATGGCCGTTTCAAAAGTGCGCCGCAGCTCGCCGGAGTTCATCGGCTTCAAGGGTGAACCCGGTCCCGGTGACGTTGTCATCATCGGCGCCGGACTTGCTGGACTTTTCACGGCGCTGAAGCTCGCGCCGTTGCCGGTGACTGTGATCGCCGCTGCACCACTTGGCGAAGGCGCGTCGAGCATGTGGGCGCAGGGCGGCATCGCGGCCGCAGTCGGCGCCGGCGATAGCACCGCCAAACACGCCGCCGACACGATCGAAGCGGGCGCGGGCATCGTCGATCCCGAGGTGGCGCAACTCGTGGCCGACGAAGGACCGGACCGGATCCGCGATCTTCTCGAATACGGCGTGCCGTTCGATCGCGACCTTGAAGGCCATTACGTTCTTTCAAAGGAAGCGGCGCACTCTGAAAAGCGCGTGGTGCGCGTCTCGGGCGATAAAGCCGGGGCCGCGATCATGCAGGCGCTGATCGCCGCCGTTCGCGCGACGCCGTCCATCCGGGTGCTCGAAGGCTATGAAGCCGATGATCTCATCGTCGCGAACGATCGCGTCGAAGGTGTTCGCCTGATCCGACCGACGGCGCTCGGCAATGGTCGATACGCTTTTGTTCCGGCGTCTGCGGTCGTGCTTGCGACCGGCGGCGTCGGAGCATTGTTTGCTCTGACGACCAACCCCTCCTACGCAAAAGGCGAAGCTCTGGCGATGGCGGCGCGCGCCGGCGCAGTGATCGCCGATCCGGAATTCGTGCAGTTTCATCCGACGGCCATCGATGCGGGAATAGACCCAGCGCCACTCGCAACGGAAGCGCTGCGTGGTGAAGGCGCCGTGCTCGTCAATTCCGAGGGCGAGCGCTTCATGCTCGCGATCGATCCGCGCGGAGAACTGGCGCCGCGCGACGTCGTCGCCCGCGGCGTCTATAACGAACTCAATGCCGGACGCCGCGTCTACCTCGATTGCCGCACGGCGATCGGCGCGCACTTCGAAAAAGAGTATCCGACGGTTTGGGGTCATTGCCAGCGCGCCGGCATCGACCCATCCAAAGACCTCATTCCGGTGGCGCCGGCCGAGCACTATCACATGGGCGGGATCGCGACCGACAAGCATGGCCGCACCAGCCTGACGGGACTGTGGGCGGTCGGAGAAGTTGCGTCCACCGGCCTGCACGGCGCCAATCGTCTCGCATCGAATTCACTGCTCGAAGCGGTGGTGTTCGGCGCCCGAGTGGCCGACGACATTCGCGAGTTGTTGCCGCACGATCGGATCGGGCACTTCGTCGTCCCGCATCGCATTGCTGGCAGCGGCCGCGCGGCAGATACGGCATCCCGCCAGGAGGCGATCAATTCACTTCGGTCGATCATGACGAAGTACGTCGGCGTGCAGCGATCGGGCAAAGGCTTGAAAACCGCACTTGCCGAACTCAAGGCCTTGAGCGCGGCGAGCAGCAACGATCGCGTGCTGTCGAACATGCTGCTGGCGGCGCGGCTGATTACGGCCGCGGCACTGATGCGCAAGGAAAGCCGCGGCGGGCATTACCGCACGGACTATCCGCAAACGGATCCGGCGCTCGCGCATCGAACGTTCATTACGCTCGCGGATCTCGACGCCGTCGAGGCCGCACGGACGCATCGCGCGGCGGTCCCACTCGCCGCATGCGGCTCTTGAGAAGCGAAATTTTTGAATATGCTTCCGCATAATCTCGTACTTGCCGCAGTCCGAAATGCGCTCGATGAAGATCTTGGTCTCAGCGGCGACATAACGACGAACGCGACGGTTGGCGCAGACGTCAGGTCGAAAGCTCTGCTCGTGGCGCGAAAGCCAGGGGTGGTTTCGGGCCTCGCGCTCGCCGAAGCAGCGTTCCGGGAACTCGATCCCGATTGCTCGTTCGAAGTCGATATCGCTGACGGCGGCACTATCGTCGGCGGCGATACGATCGCGCGGATCGGCGGCAATTCCCGAGCAATCCTCTCCGCCGAACGGGTCGCCCTCAATTTCATGGGCCGGATGTGCGGGATCGCAACGCTGACACGGCGCTATGTCGACGCCATCGCAGGCACAGGCGCCAAGATCGTCGATACGCGCAAAACGACCCCGGGCCTCAGAGTGTTCGAGAAATACGCCGTTCGTTGTGGTGGCGGGCATAACCACCGGTTCGGGCTGTTCGACGCCATCCTCATCAAAGACAACCATATCGTGGCTGCCGGCGGCGTCGCCGAAGCGGTCAGGGCGGCGCGCGAAGCTGCCGGGCACATGACGAAGATCGAGGTCGAAGTCGACACTCTCGATCAACTCGACGTCGTCATGCGGGAAAAAGTCGATTGCGTGCTGCTCGACAACATGAGCCCGGCAGACCTGCGCAGCGCCGTGAAAACCGTTGCGGGTCGATGCCTTACCGAAGCTTCGGGCGGCGTTAACCTTGATACCGTGAAGGCCATCGCCGCCACCGGCGTCGATTTGATTTCGGTCGGCGCGCTCACCCATTCGGCTCCCGTCCTCGATCTCGGGCTCGACTTCGTCGCGCCGCCAAAAAAGAGTTCGGCCGGCGCTGCTTGAATTCGCCACAGTCGGCTCGCATCTGGCAGTTCGTGGTAGAAGAGCTTTGAGTCTCTAACGCTGGTTGGGGAGGGTCGGGATTGTCCATGGCAATGCAGTGGATCGTGCTTTGGGGCGCCGTCGCCATCGTCGCCTCGATTCTCGCGGCCTTTCTGGCAGGCATCAAAAATCGCGACTATTCCTACTGGGTTGCATGGAGCTTCCTGGTGCCGCCGTTCGTCGTCTGGCTGTTGCTGCTGCCACGAAACAAAGGGCCGCGCCCACGCCAGCCGAGCCTTGATGATATCGACCGTCGGGAGAACGGGCCGCTTTAAGAGGGCTTTTGCTCGCGCCGCTTGCGTCGGATGACGGCCTGCGCGGCGGCGAGGCGGGCGATAGGCACGCGGTAGGGCGAGCACGACACGTAATCGAGGTCGACCGTCTCGAAAAAGAAAATCGATCGCGGATCGCCGCCATGTTCGCCGCAGATCCCGGTCTTGAGGCCAGGCTTGGCGCTGCGGCCGCGTTCGACGCCGATCCTTACGAGTTCGCCGACGCCGGCTTGATCGATCGAAACGAAAGGATCGGTCGTGATCACCTCGTGCTCGAGATAGTTCGACAAAATCGGTGCAGCGTCGTCGCGCGACAGGCCAAGGACGGTTTGCGTCATATCGTTGGTGCCGAATGAGAAGAAGTCGGCGCCTTTGGCTCCGGCGGCGATATCGGCGGCTCTGAGCGCGGCGCGCGGCAATTCAATCATCGTGCCGATGTCGTGGGGAATGGCGACACCGGTTTCCTGTTCGACGGCTTTGGCTGTCGACGTGATGACCTCGCGCAGGATATCGAACTCGCGACGGTAGGCGATGAACGGGATCATGATTTCCGGGCGCACGGCTTCGCCGGTTTTCTTCTGCGCATTGACGGCGGCCTCGAAGATGGCGCGGGTCTGCATGCGCGTGATTTCAGGGAACTTGATGCCCAGGCGGCAGCCGCGGAAGCCAAGCATCGGATTGAACTCTTCGAGTTCGGCGACGCGGCCTTTGAGGCGCATCAGATCCATGCCGAGCGCGGCTGCGACTTGGGCCGCCTCACGATCCTCGTGCGGCAGGAATTCGTGCAGGGGCGGATCGAGCAGGCGGATCGTCACCGGCAGTCCGGCCATGATCTCGAACAGTTCCTCGAAGTCGTCGCGCTGGACCGGAAGTAATTTGTCGAGCGCCTGCTGCCGGCCCTCCTCGTCTTCGGCGCAGATCATCTCGCGGACGGCGAGAATGCGCTTTTCCTCGAAGAACATGTGCTCCGTTCGGCAAAGGCCGATGCCCTCGGCGCCGAACGAGCGCGCCTGACGGGCATCGCGCGGCGTATCGGCATTGGTGCGGACCTTCATCCGCCGGGTTTTGTCCGCCCATTCCATCACGGTCGCGAACGTTCCGGAAAGTTGCGGCGGCAGCATCTTGGCTTTGCCGGCATAGACGCGGCCCGAACTGCCGTCGATCGAGATGATGTCGCCGGATTTGAACGTTCGCGCGCCGGCCCGCATGGTGCCGGCATTGACGTCGATGCGGAGCGTGCCGGCACCGGAGACGCAGGGGCGGCCCATGCCGCGGGCGACAACGGCGGCGTGGCTGGTCATGCCGCCGCGCGCGGTCAAGATGCCGACGGCTGCGTGCATGCCGTGAACGTCTTCCGGGCTCGTCTCGGAGCGCACGAGGATGACGTCCTTGCCCTTGGCCTTCAGCGCTTCGGCCATTTCGGAATGGAAAACAATTTCGCCCGATGCGGCGCCCGGGGATGCGGGCAACCCTTTCGCGATGAGGTCGTGGTCGGCGGAAGGGTCGATGGCGGGGTGGAGAAGTTGATCGAGCTGGGCGGGCTCGACACGGAGGATGGCTTCATCCTGCGTGATCAGACCCTCGGCCGCGAGATCGACGGCGATGCGAAGCGCGGCTTCCGTCGTGCGCTTGCCGGAGCGCGTCTGCAGAATCCAAAGTTTTCCGATCTGTACGGTGAACTCGACGTCCTGCATGTCGCGATAGTGACTTTCAAGCCGGTCGAAGATTTTCTTCAATTCGGCAAAGACGTCGGGCATCGCGACTTCAAGTGAGGTCTCGGGCCCGTTGCCGGCACTTTTTTTCGTCAAAGAATGGGGCGTGCGGATGCCGGCGACGACATCTTCGCCCTGAGCGTTGGGAAGGTATTCGCCGAAAATTTCCTTCTCGCCCGTCGAAGGGTTGCGCGTGAAGGCGACGCCAGTCGCGGAATTGTCGCCGAGGTTGCCGAACACCATCGCCTGAACCGTGACAGCGGTGCCCCAATCGTCGGGAATGTCGTGCAGCCGGCGGTAGGTTTCGGCGCGCGGGTTGTGCCAGGAATTGAACACGGCGGCGATGGCGCCCCAAAGCTGCTCGTTGGTGTCCTGCGGGAATGGCGCGCCGTATTCGCGTTCGATCGCCGCCTTGTAATCGGCGATGATCTCGCGCCAGGCTTCGGCGTCGAGATCGGTATCGGCGGCAAAGCCATTCAAATTTTTGAAGTTCTCGAGAATGTCCTCGAAGGCGCCGTGATCGACGCCGAGGACCACATCGCCATACATCTGAATGAAACGTCGGTAGCTGTCGAAGGCGAAGCGCGCATCGCCCGTCAGCCGGGCCAGACCTTCGACTGTCTTATCGTTGAGACCCAGATTCAGAATGGTGTCCATCATGCCGGGCATCGAAGCCCGGGACCCTGATCTGACCGAGACAAGCAGAGGTCGCGCGTCATTGCCGAATTCGGCCGATACGGTATCGCCGACGGCGCTGAGGGCCTGCATCACTTCGCTCTTCAGCTCTTCCGGAAGCTTGTTGCCTGCGGCGAAGAAAGCATCGCAGACCTCCGTCGTGATGGTGAAGCCCGGGGGCACCGGCAGGCCAAGCGCCGCCATTTCGGCAAGGTTCGCGCCCTTGCCGCCAAGCAATTCCGACATCTGCGCGCTGCCTTCGGCCTTTCCGGGCACGAAAGCGTAAACCCATTTCCTTTTGCCGTCGGCGTTCGGCTGTGCCATCAGACCTCCGATGCGGTCTTCTTGCTGCCCATCAATTCCGCCAGGGGTGATGGGCACGGGGAGAGGTGCCATAGCAAATGGGGCCCGGCATTCCTAGCACCGCTTCAATCCTGCCAATTCCGGCAACGCGTCGAAAGTCTAGCACGATGAGCAAGCTCGAAACCGTTCTCGATCTACTGGGCCAATCCAAGCAGGCCGGCCTAGACCGCCTGTTCGAGCTTTTGCGCATTGACAGCGTCTCGACCGATCCGCAGCACAAGGGCAGCTGCGTCAAGGCGGCGGAATGGTGTGCCGCGACGCTCAAGGATATCGGGTTTGTGGAAGCCAAGGTTGTGCCGACAAGGGGCCATCCCATGGTTGTCGCGCATGACCGCGCGCATCGCGAGGCGGGTGTGCCGCACGTGCTGTTCTATGGCCACTACGACGTCCAGCCGCCTGATCCGCTGGAACTGTGGAAATCGCCGCCGTTCGAGCCTCGCATCGAGAACGATGCTGCCAACGGCGACGTGATCGTGGCGCGCGGCGCGGAAGACAACAAAGGTCAGCTGATGACCTTTCTCGAAGCGGCGCGGGCGTGGAAAAAAGTCGCCGGTGAACTGCCGGTCGCCGTCTCGGTGCTGATCGAAGGCGAAGAGGAGTGCGGGTCGCCGTCGCTGCCGGCGTTTCTTGCCTCTCACGGCGAAGAGCTCAAAGCCGATCTCGTCCTGGTGTGCGACACCGGGCAATGGGACAAGGATACGCCCGCGATCACGACGATGCTGCGTGGCCTCGTCGGCGACGAACTCGTCATTACCGGTCCGAGCCGCGATGTTCATTCCGGCATTTACGGAGGGCCGGTCGCCAATCCCATTCGCGTGCTCGCGAAAGTCATGGCGGCTCTGCATGACGACACGGGCAAAATCGCGGTTCCGGGTTTCTACGACGGCGTTCAGGAGCCGACAGCAGATCAACTTGCGCAATGGCAATCGCTTGGCGTCAGGGCGACGTCATTTCTCGGATCTGTGGGGCTTTCGCAGCCGGCAGGAGAAAAAGGCCGCTCGGTGATCGAGCAGCTTTGGTCACGGCCGACGCTCGAATTCAACGGTGTGACGGGCGGCTATCAGGGCATCGGATCCAAGACGGTGATACCGGCGAAAGCATCGGTGAAGATCACGTGCCGGCTGGTTTCGGGGCAAGATCCGGAACACGTCATGAAAGCGATCCGCGACTACGTCGCGACGCTCATCCCGACGGACTGCAAGGCGACGTGGCTCGGCCACCATGGCTCCGGCGCGATCATGTTCGATACCAGCGATCCGTCGATGCGCGCCGCCGCCAAAGCGCTTGAAGAGGAATGGGGCAAACCGGCGGTTCTGATGGGAAGCGGCGCGTCCATTCCGATCGTCTCCTCCTTCCGCGATGCGCTCGGCATGGATAGCCTGATGGTAGGGTTCGGTTTGGACGACGACCGCATCCATTCGCCGAACGAGAAATACAATATCCGGAGCTTCGAAAAAGGCGCCCGCAGCTGGGCGCGCATCCTCTCGGCGTTTGCGAAAACCGCCGCCTGAAGGAGGATTGATGCTCCCTACACATCGCATCCCGAAATGCCGGCCGAGATGACGACATGCTCAGACCTCACATTCTTCTGACCCTCTTGGTGTTCGTCGCTCTCGGCGCCTACGTTGCCCACTTTATGAGCGAGCAACGGGTCGCGTATCCGTTGCCGGACCGCACCGCTACCGGTGGCAAAGGGACCACAGGGGCGAGTTCCGGCGCGAGTGGAACCGGCAATACCAATGCGCCGAAAGCGGGCTATCACGACAAGCAGGCCTACAACGACGACGATCGCGATTGGAGCGATCGATCGGACGACAACGACGATCAGGGTCAGCAGAACGTCCCTGGTCAATTCGATTATTACGCGCTCGTTTTATCGTGGAGCCCGACCTATTGCTCGGATCAGGGCAGCGACGACAACACGCAATGCAACCGGCGCGACGGGCGGCGCTATTCGTTCGTGTTGCATGGTCTCTGGCCGCAATATGACAGCGGCTACCCATCGAATTGCCGGATGCAGAGGCGTCCGTTCGTGCCCGAGCCCATCATCAGCAGCATGCTCGACATCATGCCGAGCAGAGGTCTGGTGATCCATGAATATCGTCAGCATGGAACCTGTTCGGGGCTCGACGCTGTACAGTATTTCGCATTCGCGCATAAGCTTTATGACGCAATCAACATTCCTGAGCGCTTTCAGAATCCGTTCGAGTCGCAAATCCTGTCTTCCCGCGACGTCACGAGGGAATTCATACAAGCCAATCCCGAGTTGCAGCCCGACATGATCGCGGTCGTCTGCGGCGGGGCGGGCGGCATGCTTCGCGAGGTGCGGATTTGCCTGACGAAAGACGGCGTTCCTCGCAGTTGCGGGCAAAACGAGACCCGGCGAAATCTCTGCTCGGCCAACCAGGTTTTCGTGCCGCCATCGCGTTCGACCGCGCGAAACCCGAGCGCTCAAGAGCAAATACAGTTGCCAAGTCTACCGAGGAGCGGCTCAACGGGCGTTGACCATCTCCCGGGACCGCAAATGAATTTCGACTTCCAGCGAAATGCACGCTGAAGGCAGGTTCTTTCAGCGTGCCTGCTAGGCGACCCTGCGAACCCGCTCGGGGCGCCAGGAGCGAGGGGCATCGGCGACCCAGCCGACGCCTGCGGGGGCGCGCAGGGTTTCGATTGCCATCGGGTTGATGCTCCAGCCGCCGGCAATGGCATAGACGTGATCTTCGGTTGGATAGAGTTGCAGTTCCCCTCCGAGATCACCGTGACGCTCGCGGATCCCCCTCACCTCGATGAACGAAAGCCCCAGTTGGCGCTCCTCCTGAGAGGGCTTGCCATTGTTCCAGATCACGCCCCCGTCGGCCACCGCGAAGGCCCTGACGCGTCTCCCCCTGTCGAATCGGGCCCATGCGTAAGAATTGATGATCGGGAAGGAGGCGAAGCACTGAACCGATTGGAATTCGATGGCGAGGTGACGCAGAAGCGGGGTCATCTTGTCGATGAATGCGTCGCCCGCAGGAATTGGCAGCGATTCCGCGGCTACCAGGGTCCAGCCTTTTATCGGCGGGGCGATGAAGACCAGGCCGTTCGAAATCTCGGAATCATAAATCGCGCCGACGCCGGACGTCCAATTGGCAGGCCGCAGTCGTGTCAGCCCGAGCGCGGCGGCAACGGCCGTCGGATCTTCTGAGCGGATCGCGAGCCAGGCCATGTCCTGTCCGAACGCGCGAGGGCGGTCAGGTACGTCAGCCAAGCGAACATGATGAGGCACGAGTTCTCGGCACCACGATTGTCGCGGCAACGAGTATGGTTAGACAAACGAGAGCGACGACCGAGAAAACCACGGCTCAGACCGAACGACGGCGGCAAACAGGAGTTCAAATTTCTGAGCCTAGTTCCTGCAATTCTCAAGCACGCCCTGCAAATGGCCTGGTGAAAACCCTTGCCGACGCAAAAAAGGAAATCCCGTTGCAAATAGAACCGGGGCCCTGAGGGAGGCCCCGGTCATCTGCGACGGGATTATGGGATTTTTGTCTGTAGGTTATGCGATTACGGGAGGTTCACACCCGCCGTAAAGATGAACTTGTTCGAGTCAACATCCCGTCCGCCATCAGCATCCGAAATGTTGGTATCCCAGTAGCGGAAGTCCATGAAGTACTTGTCGATCGACAGCTTCAGACCAGCGTTCCAGTAGACGTAGCCATCTGTGCCGCAGGCGCAGGCGGAGAAACCACCCGTGCCGTCGGTGTAACCAATCGCACCGCTGATGGTCGGCGTAAAGCCGTGGAATTCCGGCAGCGCGTAGCCCAAGTCGCCTTCGAGCGTATAGGTTTCACCGTAGTTGGCCTGGTCAGGCGTGTAGAAGGCCAGCGCCGTGGCGGTGAGGTTGGTGATCGGAGTGATCGTCGCGGCGATCTTGAATTCTACGTAGTCCGTCGCGCCCCAGCCCAGGCTGTTGTCGGGGTAGGTGTAATAGAGAACACCGAGATCCCAGCTGACCGGCCCCGTAACAGGACGAACACCGGCGTAGATGTCCATTTCGAACGGCTCGAAACCTTCACCCGAGATATTGGAGCCCCAGAAATCCAAGTACCAAGTCAGGTTCGGATTACCGTAGGTGAATTCGATGAACGGCTGGAAAGCCGGATCATTGCTGTTGAATGTCAAACCGCGGAAGACGTAGTCCGATGCACCCGAGATCGTGATCGAGTAACCGAATTTATCTTCGTCGGCGAGCGCAGCCGTCGACATTCCCAACGCAGCGACCGCCGCCACGCCTGCTGCGCCCAAGAAACTTCTGATATTCGTCATAAGACAACCCCCGTCCCAGATCTGCGGCTCGCAACACCCGCTCTATGCGGAGAACGCGACTCTCAACCGCTTCGAACGTAGGAAAACTTTTTTGGGGGGCAGGCACAAGCGATTAGGCGTCGCGAGCTGTGACTTACCCCTCCGCTGTTACCTCATGGCAACGCTGCTGGCATAAGAAGCCCATCCGGGGACGATTTGCCTTGTATTTAAGCAGATCAATGCTCGCGCAAGAGCCAAGTTATAGGCAGTTTGCGAAATAAAAGTGGCGGTACTGAACACCAGTAATCTATCGCTTTCGCGGACCGCCTTGCCAAGCGTTCTTCAAAACGCTCCTGTGGCATCCACAACACACATTTTCGTTCGACTCGAAGCGCGCAAAACATGACTTAGCCGGAAACCTTGAATGGCACTGTCCTGATCACTGGCGCTGCCCGCCGCATCGGGCGCGCGCTCGCGCTCGATCTGTCCCGGGCCGGCTGGACAGTCGCCATCCACTATAGAAGGTCGGTGTCGGAGGCCGATCGACTTGCAGACGAGATCGAGGCCAAGGGCGGGAAGGCCAAAGCCTTCAAAGCCGACCTCGCCGAACCGGACGCCGCGCGTAGCCTTCTTGCCGACGTCGTCCGCGAATTCGGCGCCCCCAGCGTCCTCATCAACAATGCGTCTGAGTTCCAGCCGGACACCATCCAGTCGCTTGACGACGAGACATGGGATCTGCATCTCGGCATCAATCTCAAGGCGCCGATGTTCCTGGCGCAGGCGATGGCGGCTGCCCTTCCCTCACATTCTGAGGGAAACATCATCAACATCATCGACCAGCGCGTCTGGAACCTAACACCTGAGTTTTTCTCCTACACGATCTCGAAAGCCGGTCTTTGGACGGCGACGCGGACGCTTGCGCAGGCGCTTGCGCCGCGAATCCGGGTGAATGCGATCGGTCCTGGGCCTGTGCTCAGAAGCATCCATCAAACCAACGATGAATTCGAGCGCGAGAGCCGCTCGACGTTGCTCGGGCATGGCGCTTCGACCGATGAGATCGCAGCGGCGGTGAGGTTCATTCTCGCGACTCCGTCGCTGACCGGGCAGATGATCGCCCTCGACGGCGGTCAACATTTGACCTGATCGACGTCCGATCGCCGGGTGGTATCGGCGATCTCTGCCGCAATCTCTCCGCGCGCTGTTCTCAATACCGCCTAAAAGCTTGGCGAACCTATAAACGGGTCCAAACGGGGGGCTCATCAATACTTTTTTAACGTTAAGCGCCTACGAACGTTAATAGTTCTGTTGGGCGCCTTCATGGGGGGTGCCGCGTGCTTATGGGTGTAACCATGCTTTGCCGCGTACGGACGCATGTTGCGTTCGCTTTGGCAGCAGCCGTGCCACTGGCTGCCGCATCGCTGCCCGCCGAGGCAGCTGGCCTTCCTCAGGTCGAACTCAGCGCCAAGAACAAAGTCCCGGCGTGCGCTACGCCCGGACGCCTGATGGGCTTTCTCGAAAGTCGAAACTCGGATCTTGATCCGAAATTCCAAACCATCGCGGCCGATTACATGCGCATCGGCAACGAACTCAAGATCCGCTGGGACATCGCCTTTTTCCAGATGATGTTGGAGACGGGCAACCTGACGTTCAAAGGCGACGTGCAGCCCCAGCAAAACAATTTCGCTGGCATGGGCGCCACCGGCAATCATGTTCCGGGCGAGAGCTTCCCGAATGTTGCCACCGGCGTCAAAGCCCATCTGCAGCACCTTTTGATGTACGCCGGCGAGCACATCGACGATCCGGTCGCCGAGCGCACGCGCAAGGTGCAGGAATGGGGCATCCTGACCGATTGGCAGAAATCGCTACATGGCCCTGTCAGCTACGATCAGCTCGCCAAGCAATGGGCGCCGACGTCGCGCCGCTATGCGCGCGAAATCGCGGCGCTCACCGAAGCCTTTTATGGAAGTCCGTGCAAGGGCAGCGATCCGAAGCCCGAGCTGATGGCGCTCGCGAAGCCCGGTGCTAAGTCGACCAAGGTCGCAGCCGTCGTTCCCGCCGCGCCCGCGGATTCGACTGACGCATCGGCGAACGATGTCGCGTCGACGCAGACGGCGTCCGCCGATAACGCTTCCGGCGACACCGGCACGTATATTTCCGGTGCGGCTCTCGCAAAGCGGGCTGTAGAAGAAGCGCAAAAGTCGGGTTCATTCCAGCGTTCGGGCCTTGGCGCTGAATCGCTCGTTCCGTCGGCGGACAACGCTCCGGCCGTCGGCGAACCGGCTGCAGATACGGCTCCGACTTCGTTCAAGATCATCAACGCATCGACAACGCCGGACGATGAAGCCTCGGCAGCGGATGCCTCACGACCGGCCGATTCCGCACCGGTCGAACCGCCCGCCAAGAAGACGTCGAGCAAGAAGTCTCAGGCGGCGACGAACAGCGCGAAAGCTCCCCTCGCCAACATCAAGACGGCGATGAACATTCCCGGAGCAGGCGTCAAGCCGAAGTGCAAGGTTTGGACTGCGAGCTACGGCGGCGGTCATTCGGTGATCATTCGCGCCCGCGCCGACGCTCAGGACAACTACACCGTTCTCGACGTCAACGAAGGCTCGGAAAAGCGCGAGGCAGCGGCCTATATCTCGGCCTATGCCAAGGGCGGTGAGACGGTCGGCGAATTCTCGAACCCTTCGCAGGCCCTGGATAAGGCATTCGAACTCTGCCCAGACGGTTGATCCAAAAAAACCGTCGCAGAGGGCCTGTCCGATGGCAAAGGCTACGCCGATCGCATCCCGGAATCTGACCGCAGCTCTGGCGTCGGCGCTGTTCGTTCTCGGCTTGAACAGCGCCAAGGCGGCGCCTCCGATCCGCACGAATGAGCGAAATCAGGTGCCAGCCTGCGTCACGCCCGAACGGCTGATGACCTTTCTCGCTGAGCGCAATCCGCACGTCGATCCGCGCTTCCGCGAAATCGCGCGATGGTACAAATACTACGGCGAAGGCTGGCGCGTGCGATGGGACTACGCGTTCTATCAGATGGCGCTCGAGACGAACTTTCTTTCCTATCGCCGTGGTGATGGCCGGCACGGCGACGTATGGGAGAGCCAAAACAATTTCGCCGGCATTGGCGCGACCGGCGGTGGCGTGCGCGGCGAGCGTTTTCCCGATGTTAAAACGGGCGTGCATGCGCAGATTTAACATCTCGTCGCCTATTCGGGTGAGCGTCTTGCGATGCCCGTCGCAAAGCGCACGCGTGATAATCAAGATGACATTATAAAGTTGTCGGTTCGCCTCGGACGGCCGGTTACGTTCGGCGACCTGGCGCGCCGATGGGCGACCGATCGCAGCTATGCCAAGTCGATCGACTACCTCGCTGATCTCTTTCAGACCCGCTATTGCAGTCCGCCGTCGCGCGCGGCCGAGGGAGAGATTGCTCCGCCGGCGCCGCTGCAGATGAGGCGCGAGTGGCGCTATCCGTTCCGGCCGCCGTCGGGTCTCGGTGGTCCGGTGCCGGATGACGATGCAGCTGCCGGCGCAGAGCCCGCAAAGAAGCCGACGGCGCCCTCGCCTCACGATCGGCCTGCCGCAGTGGTGCCGAAAACATCGATGCTGAAGACACCGAAACACACCGCGAAACTGCCTAAGGCTCGCAAGCCAGCGCGACATTCGAAGCAGGTCAAGCACGCTTCGACGCCAGCGCACACATCGACATCCTCGTGGGTTTCCGCGACGGCGGTTGAGGCGGCGGCGCCTGCGCCGGAAACGGCCGATGTCGAGCCTGCGCCCCCGGCTGAGGCGGCCGCGCAGAAAACTGAAAGCGCCGGACTACTGCCGTGGCTGCCGACATTCCGGATTGCTCCCGAACCGCTGGAGCCTGCGCGCCTTGGCGGTCCGCTGCCTGCGGATCTCGAAGCCGCCGCGAAGGCTGCCGAGCAGGCGCCTGCCGGTCCATGCCGCGTTCTCACCGCAAGCTACGGTGGCCGCAAAACACTGCTCATCCGTTCACGCTCGGGCGATCATGTCCTCTACACGGCATTGACGATCATGGACGGCTTCGAGAAGCCGATGTTCGATGCCTATGCACGAACGGAAGCGGTCGGCGCCGAAATCGTCGGCGAATATTCCTCGCCCGAGTCCGCTCTGATCGATGCCAGGGTCAATTGTCCCGACGACAACTGAGCGTCGCGCGCTAAGGCGTCGATGACGGCGCCAGATATTTCAAGGCTGCCGTCGATGCAGCGCCACCGATCACGCACGGAATGCCGACCTCGACCTGCCCCAGCGCGCCGGCCGCGACGCAGCCCAATGCGAGGACGGTTTGGCCTGCCTGTCCCCACCAGTTGTAATTACGCAGGCTTTCCGGGCCTCTCGCTTTCAACTCGTCGATGGAAGCCAGCGCGTCCTTGCGCAGCTTGGAGAGTTCAAGGGTTTCTGCGGCATCGATGACCTCCGCCAAAGGCTTGCGCACGTCAGGATCGGACTCGTTCGAAATCTTTTTCAGCATCGACAGGAGATCGTCGTTGCGTGCCGCGTTCTGCGCCAGCGTCCATTTCGCCATCGCGCCAATGGTCAGATAATCGACCTTATCTTTGTCGAGCGACAGCCCGAGCGCGGCCACGATGCGTCTGACCGGGGCTTCCCAACCGGTGGCAAAATAGTAGCCCCAGTTGAGATCGATCACGCTTGAATCGTCCTTGATCGACATCTCCGTCAGGATCGGCTTGTTGCCGTAGAGATATTTTTCAATCAGCACGCGGCGCGCCGGCATGCGCTCGACGAATTTCGCCAGGGTGTCGCGCCAGCGCGGCATCCCCGAGTAGGCGATGGCCTTGATGACGATCACCTGATCTTCCGGCGGGAGCGGAAACATCTTCGTTATCAGATCTTCAGCGACGCGCGGATTGGCGCCCAAGACGCCCGCAACAAAGCCGATGTAGACACCGGACTGCTCGGTATCCCTCGCGACGCCGAAATCCGACATTGCCTTCACGGCATTGGGCAAGCGTTGGGGATCAGGGTTTTTGCGATAGTCGTTGATCCACTTGAGAAGCTCTTGTGAGTTCTCAAACGGCTTCGAAGCCTTGGCTTTGGTACGTTTCGCGGGCGTGTAGTCTTTCGCGGGCCTCGCCAGGGTGAAGTCCTTCACCGGTCTTTCGGCAGCGAATGCCGACAAGACAACAAGCGGTATAAGGCCAAGAACGGCGATGACGCGACGCATGACACCCCCCTCGGCGCATCGATAATTCCCCGGACTTTCAATGGATTTGGACACCACGCCCTCGGCGTGGTGATTTTGTGGCGCAGCAGCCAACGCCTTGCTTGACCTTCGCGCCCGCCCAATTTTAGGTGCGCCATGAGCGATGAACCCACGACATTGAAATCCACCTCCGAAACGCCCGCAAAAACGGGTCCGGAAGTGATTTCCGCCTACCTCAAACTGCTACCGCAGAGCCCCGGGGTCTACCGAATGCTCGATGCGGCCGGCGAGGTGATCTATGTCGGAAAGGCTCGATCGCTCAGGGCACGGGTTTCGAACTACGCACGGCTCAATGGCCATACCAACCGCATCGCACGGATGATCCTGGCGACGGCGTCGATGGAATTCGTCAGCGTGCGCACGGAAGCCGAGGCGCTACTGCTCGAAGCGAACCTGATCAAGCGCTTCCGTCCGCGCTTCAACGTCCTGATGCGCGACGACAAGTCGTTTCCCTATATCCTGATCGGGCGCGATCACGGTGCGCCTGCGGTGATGAAACATCGCGGGGCGCGAAACCGCAAAGGCGAATATTTCGGGCCGTTCGCGTCGGCGGGGGCGGTAACGCGTACAGTCAACATGCTGCAGCGGGCGTTTCTTCTGCGCTCGTGTTCGGACAGCGTCTACGACAGCCGGACGCGGCCATGCCTGCTTTATCAGATCAAGCGCTGCTCGGCGCCTTGCACCGGCGAGATCGGCCTCGATGAGTACGGCAAGCTGGTCGACGAGGCAGAGCGTTTTCTCAGCGGCGAAAGCCAGACGGTGCGCGAGATGTATCAACGGCTGATGGAGGAAGCGGCCGAAAAACTCGAATTCGAGCGGGCAGCGATGTACCGCAATCGTCTTTGGGCGCTGGCGCACGTCACCGCCGACCAATCGATCAATCCCGATGGCGTCGAAGAAGCAGACGTGTTCGCGGCCTATCAAGATGGCGGCCAGACGTGCATTCAGGTCTTCTTTTTTCGCACGGGCCAGAACTGGGGCAACCGCGCGTACTATCCAAAGGCCGACCGTTCGCTCGACGTCGAAGACGTGCTCGATAGTTTCATCGCGCAGTTCTACGACGACAAACCGGTGCCTCGACTCATCCTTATTTCACACGACGTTCCCAACCGCGAGCTGCTGGCAGAAGCGTTGACGACAAAAGCCGAACGCAAAGTCGAAATTCGCGTTCCGACGCGTGGGACGAAGTCGGCACTTGTCGATCATGCGCTCGCCAACGCGCGCGAGGCGCTCGGCCGGAAGCTCGCCGAAAGCTCGTCGCAAGCTAAGCTTCTCGAGGGCGTCGCGGAGCGTTTCGGCCTTGCCGCCGTACCAAGACGGATCGAAGTGTTCGACAACAGCCATATCTCCGGAACCAACGCCGTCGGCGGCATGATCGTCGCGGGGCCGGAAGGTTTCGTCAAAGGCCAGTATCGCAAGTTCAACATCAAGTCGCCGGAGACGACGCCGGGAGATGACTATGCGATGATGCGCGAAGTGCTGACGCGACGGTTCAAACGCATCGCAGAAGCGGAAGTTCTTGAAGAGATCGAGACGACGGTCGACGAGATCTCTTCGGACATCGGCGGCGGCCCGCTTTCGCCGACCGTGATCGAAGATGACGACACGGCGGAGGAACGTGCGTTCCCGGACAAGCCTGATCTCGTCCTTATCGACGGCGGCCTTGGTCAGTTGTCGGTCGCGCGGGAAGTGCTGGCGGGATTCGGGCTGCACGATATCGCGCTGATCGGCGTCGCAAAGGGACCCGATCGCGATGCGGGCCGCGAACACTTTCATATTCCAGGGCGCGAACGGCCGATCATGCTCGAAGCCAAAGATCCGGTTCTCTACTTCGTTCAGCGGCTGCGGGATGAAGCCCATCGATTTGCGATTGGAACGCATCGGGCGAAGCGGGCGAAGTCGCTCGGCGCCAATCCGCTCGACGAAATCGACGGGATCGGGCCGACGCGCAAGCGTGCGCTGCTGAAACACTTCGGCTCGGCCAAGGCCGTATCGCGCGCCGGAGTTGAAGATTTGAAGACAGTCGATGGAATTTCCGCCGATATGGCGAAGAAAATCTACGACTTTTTCCACGACCGAGCGGGATAGCCGCGGGAACTTTTTTAGAGGCTAGCCAGCCTTATGGTCGCTGCCCTATTTTCGCGGCACTTGGGGGCGAAGGGCCTTCCGTCATCTCATTTTTGCAATTCAAAGGCTCCTGAAGTGCCGATGTTCAGACGCGCAGCTAAGATCATTGTCCTTGCCGTTCTTTTTGCGATGCCGCGTGCGCACGCCGAAAACGCGCCGGTCAGCGGCTGGACACCGGTTGCCGAACCTGCTGCCGCAGCCACGCCTTCGACGGCGAATAGCAGTGCTCAGGCGCAGCCGACCACGCCTGCGGCGGCGCCCGCGCAGCCTGCTCCGGCGGCTGTTCCCGCCGCACAGCCCGCCCCGGCCCCCTCGCCAACACAGACGACCGTGCCGGCACAGCAGCCCGCGGCTCCTGCAGCGGCGTCGCCTGAACCCGCAGCAGTGGAGCCAGGCACGGCCCCCGCGGCCGCGGCGCCTCCTCCACCGCCAGCCGCCCCATTACTCTCGCCTGAGGTCAATTCGACGATCACCAACGTCGTCGGCCAGATGGACGGCGCAGAGAAGGCTCTGACCAATATCTCCGACGTCGATACTGATCTTGGACGTTTGCGCGACAAGATCGACGACGTGATCTCGAAGACAACGCAGACGGCCGATGGGCTTCGTCCGCGCCTCTCGGATCTTCAAGGGCAGATCAAACGGCTCGGCGCGCCACCGGCAAAGGATGCGCCGCCAGAAGCGCCGGCGGTCGCGACGGAGCGTGCTCGCCTCGATGCTCAGGAGGCCGAGGTTTCGGGTGCGATCAAAACCCTTGAAGTGACGTGGTGGCGCGCCCGGCAGGCGATCGACAAAATCACGGATCTGCGTCTGAAGATTTTCGTGCGCAGTCTGACCGAACAGATGTCCAGCCCGATCTTTCCCGACTTCTGGCAGGATTTCCAGCAACGCAAAGCGAGCGTGCAATGGCGGCTCGACTATAACGCCAGAGACTGGTGGAGCGCGGTCACGCGGCAAAAGGCCAACGTGTTCATGCTGCTCGCCGCGGTGATCGGCGTCTATCTGCTGCTGAAGACCATCGTCATTGCCGTGACACGCTACCGGCCCGGGCCGAACGCGACGCCACCGAGCTTTTTCCAGCGCGCGGCTTCGGCGGCCTGGATCGCCCCGGTGCGCGCGATCCCCGGGGTTGCGGCGGCGGTGCTGGCCTATGTCGGCCTCGAATATTTCGGACTTCTCTATTATCCGACCGCCGCCCCGGCCGGTGTCGCTCTGCTGCAATCGGCACTCGCCTTTGTCGGCGTATCGGCGCTGATCGTCACGGTGTTCGCGCCGCGCAGTCCCGAACGCAGGCTGATGCAGCTTTCCAATCGCAGCGCGCGACGCATCAGCCGGCTGCTGGTGATCCTGGCTCTCATCTTCTCCATCGATCTATTTCTCTCGAAGTTTGCGCAGATCCTCTACTTCCCGCTCGCGATGAGCGTGGCGCAGTCGCTGTTCACCAGCCTCGCATTCGCGCTCGTACTGATCGGACTGCTGCTGACGCCGTTCGAAACCAACGAAGCCGTGCCGACGCGTCCTGTGACGCGCAGCGAGCCGATCTGGCTCAAGGCCCCGCTGTGGGTCGCAGCATTCAGCATCATCGGCCTCTGCCTTGTGGGCTACATCGCCATGGCGCGGTTCCTGGCGCAGCAACTGGTGATGACCGGCGTCGTGGGCCTCGTCGGAACACTTCTGTTCCTTGCTATCAGGGCTTTCACGCGCGGCAGCACGACGTCCCGCGGGCACATCGGAGAACTGCTCGAAGCGCACATGGGCTTCGACGAAGTGCGCCGAAAGCAGCTCGGTTGGCTGGTGGAGGTGACGCTGACCTTGTGTCTGGCGCTGGTCGCTGTGCCTCTCCTGCTGCTGCAATGGGGTTTCTCGGCGCCCGACATCCGCGACTGGATGACCCGTGCCTTCTTCGGCTTTGAAATCGGCTCGATCCGGATATCGATCGTCCGAATTCTGCTCGGCATAGCACTGTTCATCGCCGTCGTTTTCGTCACGCGCCTGCTGCAGCGCCGGCTACGAGACAACGTCCTGATCGCGCCGCGGATGGATCCGGGCATCGCCAATTCGATCGACACGGCGGTGGGATATGCGGGAACGGCACTCGGCGCGGTGATCGCCATTTCCTATGCCGGCTTCAACATCACGAACCTCGCGATCGTCGCCGGCGCGTTGTCGGTCGGCATCGGTTTCGGCCTGCAGTCGATCGTCAACAACTTCGTGTCTGGGCTCATTCTGCTGATCGAACGGCCGATTAAGGTCGGCGACTGGATCGTGGTCGGAAGCGAGCAGGGAACGGTCCGAAGCATCTCGGTCCGCTCGACGGAAATCGAAACGTTCGACCGTGCGAGCCTGATCGTGCCGAATTCCGAGCTGATCACCGGCCGCGTCCTCAACTGGACGCACCGGAGCGCTCTCGGCCGTGTGGTCTTGAAATTCACGGCCGGTCCGGACATCGATCCGAGGCGCGTGCTCGCCATCCTTACGGAATGTGCGAACCGTCACCCTACGATTCTTCGGGAACCTGCACCGATGGCGACGTTCGATGGCTACACGCCGTTGACGACGGAATATACGCTGCGCGTGCTGGTGCCCGATATCACCCACTCGCTCAGGGTGCAGTCGGATCTCCGCATCGCCATCTACGAGGCGTTCCGGCGGTCGGACATCGTCAGCAGGGATGCCTTCGCACCCCCCGCGGCGGTGCCTCCGGCGAGCCTCCCTCCCCCTGCTCCGGCCGCATTATCCACGTCGTGACTGCGGCTTTCTGCCCTGAGACGTTCACCAACCGCTTGCGATGAGCGAGCGGGGGATTGACGGGCTGCGGCTGCTGCGGCTACCCAAAATCATGGATCACGTCGCGCACCGCTCGCTTTCGATGAGCCTGCCCAATATCCTAACTTACGGCAGGATCGCGGCCGTGCCCGTGCTCGCGGGCGTGCTGTTCTTCGGCACGGGCGAGTTCGCGCGCTGGCTGGCGTTCGCAATTTTCGTCGCCGCGTGCGTGACCGACTGGCTCGACGGTTATCTGGCCCGGATCTGGGAACAGCAGTCGAATCTCGGCCGGATGCTCGACCCAATCGCCGATAAGCTCTTGGTCGGGGCTACTCTGTTGATGCTTGTTTATGCAGGGACGATCGGCGGATGGTCGATCTGGGCAGCACTCACCATCCTGTCGCGCGAGATTCTGGTTTCCGGGCTGCGCGAGTTTCTGGCCGAGCTCAACGTCAAGGTTCACGTGACGCAGCTGGCGAAATGGAAAACCGCGGTCCAGTTCGTTGCGCTCGCGATGCTGCTGGCGGGCCCGGCGGCAGAAAACATTCTCCCAGGGACGACAACGACCGGTGTCGTTCTGCTCTGGATTGCGGCGCTCCTTACACTGGTCACCGGCTATGACTATTTGAAAGCCGGCATCCGGCACGCGATTTATCGCTGAGAACCACATGACAGAACCATCGGCCAACGCCGAAGTGACGCTTCGCTATTTCGCATGGCTGCGCGAGCGCGTCGGGGTCAGCGAAGAGCGTCTCAAGCTCCCATCCGAAATCCGGACGGTCAGCGACCTGCTGGCGTGGCAGTCGCGCCGCGGCCCGCCCTTCGATCATGCCTTTGCAAAGCCGGATGCGATCCGCGTTGCGCTCGATCATGCTCATGTGAAGCCGACGGCCGCGATCGGTTCGGCGCGGGAGATTGCGTTCTTTCCACCCGTCACGGGAGGCTGATCTCGTGGCCGTCCGGGTTTCGAGCAACGATTTCGATATCAGCGCCGAGATGGCGAAGCTCTCTGCAGGCGATACTGCAATCGGGGGCGTGGCGCTGTTCGTCGGCAAGGTTCGCGGCTCATCGCGCGGGCAACCGCTCGTCTCGATGACGCTTGAGCATTATCCGGGCATGACCGAAGCCGAACTCGAACGCATCGAGGCCGAGGCACGTGCCCGCTTCAGGCTTTCGGGTTCGCTGATCGTCCATCGGGTGGGAGAACTCAAACCCGGCGATAACATCGTCCTCGTCATCGCCTGCGCCTCGCACCGGCAGGATGCATTCGCTGGCGCCGAATACCTGATGGACTATCTGAAGACCCGGGCGCCGTTCTGGAAGAAAGAGACCCTCGCCGACGGCAGCGCCGTTTGGGTCGAAGCGCGCGAATGCGATGAGGACGCGGCGGCTGCGTGGGGATCCAAAAGCGACCGGCCTTAGCGCTGCCTGCGCCGAGATGCGGGCAATTAACGCGCGCTTAACTGCCTGGGCCCGATAACCTTAACCCTTGTGCCACTTTGACCGCCAAAACGCCATCTTCCGTGGGCAAAATATTACGTGTGTTCGCACGGGTTGGGTGGGCGCGCATTTGGGGGAAATGGACGTATGCGTAGCTTGGCTCGACGCGCATTAAGCGGCGTCATCGTGGCGGTTGTCGCCACGGCAGCCCTGTGCGCCGCCTACGCCGACGAGTTGCGGGTCGCAGCGACCGACGCCGCCGGGGTGCCTTCGCCCGTCCCTGTTCATCGCCTCACCGGCACACGCTTCGTGATCGGCCTCGACAGCAAAGTCGAATTCCAAATCTTTTCGCTTTCGAACCCCAACCGCGTCATCATCGAACTGCCGGAGGTCAACGTCAGCCTTCCCAAGCTCGATGGCAAAACCCCGGCGGGACTGGTGAAGACAGTGCGCGCCGGGCTCGCGGCAGCCGGCAAGATGCGCGTCGTGATCGGGGTGACGCAGCCGGTCGTCGTCGAAAATGCGAAAATGGCCAGCGACGGGATCGGAAAGTATCGCCTGTCGCTCGCAATCCTGCCTGCGAATGCTGCGCTCAAGGGTGACGGTAAGGGCTTGGCCTCCCCCATCGCATTGAGCTCCGGCGCATTGCAGCCGCCACTCCCGCGCCTCGCCGAGAGTCCGAAGGAACGCGCCGCGCGCACGTTCAAGCCGATCATCGTGCTCGATCCCGGCCACGGCGGCTACGACTCGGGCGCTGAAAAGTTCGGGACGGTAGAAAAGGACGTCGTGCTGGCGTTCGGCCTCGTCTTGCGCGACCTGCTCGAAAAGACGGGCCGCTACAAGGTCCTGATGACGCGCAGCGACGATACCTTCATTCCGCTCGATGAGCGGACAAAGTATGCCGAGCGCAACAAGGCGAACCTGTTCATCGCGATCCATGCCGACTATTCGGACGAAGGCTCACGGGCGCGGGGCGCCACGATCTATTCGCTGCGCGACGGGGTTGCGAAATCGCTCGAGCGATCGGCAAAAGGCGAAATCTCGCGCAACATACTGACCGAAGATGAGATCGATACGGTCAAGAGCGTCAACGGCGACGTCAATACGGTGCGAGACATCCTAGCGGATCTCGCCGACCGCGACGTCGAGCTGACGCACCAGCGCACCGGCATGTTCGCAAAAACGGTGATCGAGAACATGGGCGAGAGCACGCCGCTCAGAAACGAACCCGAGCAGCAGGCCGCATTCCGCGTTCTCAAGACCGCGCAATTTCCCTCGGTGCTGATCGAGCTTGCCTACGTCACGAACAAGTCCGATGCGCAGAACCTCAAATCTGACGAATGGCGAAGCAAAGTGGCCAATTCGATCGCGGCCGCCGTCGACAATTACTTTTCACGCGATATCGCCAGATTGCCGATGTAGCCCGGCAAAAAAGAAAGGCCGGCTCATCAAAGCCGGCCTCGTATCTCAGTGTGGCGGGAGATCGTCGCACCGATCTCCTGCAGTGCATCAGTTATCTCCTACATGGAGGATGCTTGTGGTGTTGTCGCCAGAGCAGAACGAGCCAACGTTTTCTCGACATATCCCGCGAAGGATGCGCTTCGCTGGATCGGAGAAACTCGCTTGGTCGGTGACAGCGCTTCTGCATGAGGCACTCCATCTTCCAGGTAACCGCCAACTCGTCCGATGGGACGAGTTCCTCGATAGCGAGACAACGCACGCACTCGCTCAGCACTCGGGCTCGCTGAGCTGTGCGCTAACGTTCTGGGTTCGGTATCAAAGCGGCGGGGAGGGTTGGACAGAGACGTGAAGCCGCCGAGCCTGAGCACGAACGACGCTCCCTCGGGCAGCCCTGTCCATTGCTGCCACGCGCCGTTCGAAGCCATCTGCCGGTCCATCAGGATCCGGTTCAGAGAAGAGAAGGGCATCGACCCTTGGTTCTCGCTCTGACGCTCGCACAATGTTGTAGAGCCAGTTCAACACCCGCCCGACAACGCTTCACGATTCATAGGCTAAGCGATTCGCGGGCCGATTCGTGAGATCAGCAACATATCGAGCCGGGACGAGGATTCGCACGGAAGGGCCGGACGCGCTGATCTCCACGGGCGAGACGCCGCCGGCATCGCCGTCAATCTCGATCTGCGCCGTGGATAGTCGGCCGATGCGGGCGACATTGACCGGCAGAACGTGCACACCGGCAGGCCGCGTCTCCGGCCGGGCCAACCAACCCAATGCTAGCGAGACAAGGTGATTGGCCGTTGCGCGCCGCGTTCCCGCTTCCATCACGACGGCCATGAGACGGTCGCGCCCGACACCGGCATCCTGCACCAGTTCGAACATGCTGGCATAACGTCTCGCGAACGAGAGAACCGTCCAGCTGGCGTCGAACCTACGGCCGTCGATTTCGACGTCAAAGGTGCGCGGCCCTTCGGCAAGCGTCTTCAGAACCGGGTAGACATAGGCGGCGCGGCCGAGGATGCGCTTTGTCTGATAATCGAGCTTGGACACGACCCTGGCATCGAAGCCCGCGCCGATCATCAGAAAAAACGGCTCGCCGTTGACGAGCCCGCCGCGAACGCCGAGTTCGTGCCCGGAAAGGAGCACGTCAGCAACCGTCCGGGCGCGCTTGCGAAGAGCGATCTCATGGGCGAGGACGTTGCCTGTTCCAAGGGGAATGATGCCGACAGGCAAAGTGGTTCCGGCGGCCCCGCTCGCGACCGCACGAAACGTGCCGTCGCCTCCGGCAGCAATGACGGCATCACAGACATCTTGCCGTGTCAGCTCCCTGACGCGATCGGATGCCTCTCGCGCAGAACGGGCCGGAACCTGAAAGACCTCGGCCTCTGCCGCGCGCAAAGCCGCGAGGACGCCGTCGAGCAATCGCGGCAAGGCAACGCCGGCGGTCGCGTTGAACACAAGTGCAAACCTGCGGCGCATCGGCGAGGCGAAACCTCATAAGACAATGGCGGCGCCGGTGGGCGCCGCCAGAGAACTGATGAGACAATCGCGTAAGGGCCGCGGGAATTGGCGTCAAGGCTGCCGTTTCGCGTCAGCGATGCGCCTCAAGCGCCGCGGTCGGCGTTTCCGCCTGCCGGGCCGTCGACGTCACCGCCTTCTGGACCTTCTCGAAGGCCCTGACCTCGATCTGGCGGATACGCTCGCGGCTGACGCCGAACTCCTCCGACAGCTCTTCGAGTGTCGCCGGTTCCTCGGCCAGACGCCGAGCCTCGAAGACGCGGCGCTCGCGATCGTTCAGAACCGACATCGCCGACGACAGATACGACTTGCGCCGTGCGAGTTCTTCGTCCTCGACGAGGCGATCTTCCTGCGTCGGAGTATCGTCGACCAGCCAATCCTGCCATTCGCCCGATTCCGCTTCAGCGCGGATTGGAGCGTTCAGCGACGCGTCGCCGCCCAACCGGCGGTTCATGTTGACGACGTCTTCTTCCGGAACGCCGAGCTTGGTCGCAATGGTCTTGACGTGCTCGGGCTTCAGGTCGCCGTCATCAAGCGCCTGGAGCTGGCTTTTGGCGCGCCGAAGGTTGAAGAAAAGCTTCTTCTGAGCAGCTGTCGTGCCCATTTTCACGAGGCTCCAAGAGCGCAAAATGTACTCTTGAATGGACGCGCGGATCCACCACATCGCGTAAGTAGCGAGGCGGAAGCCTTTGTCCGGATCGAAGCGCTTCACGGCCTGCATCAAGCCGACGTTGCCTTCGGAGATGACTTCGCCGATCGGCAAGCCATAGCCGCGGTAGCCCATGGCGATACGCGCGACGAGCCGCAGATGCGACGTCACAAGCTTTTCGGCGGCGTCCGCGTCCTGGCGTTCCTGCCAACGCTTGGCGAGCATGAATTCCTCGTCAGGCGCCAGCATCGGAAACTTGCGGATCTCTTCGAGATACCGCGTCAGGCCGAGCGAGCCGCCCGCCAGGGACGGAAGTCCTTTTACTGATGCCATTGCCCTCTGCGGACCTTCACCCGTCTCCGGTTCGGTCCGCGCTCCCTTCTGCAAGTTGGGAGTCGATGTACGCCCCCCAACGTCGGGTGTTACATAGTAGTGAAATTCAAAATTTCATCAGAGGTTCCGGTCATTTCCACTTGAAGGCTCCGTTACTGAAACCCAAGTTCAAATGCTTTGCCTGTTTCAGGAACGCTTTCGTCGGCGGTTTTCCGTCGGCTTGACAGGGATAGGCTTCAACGCCTCTCCAAGTCGTTCCAAGTCCGGTGGCAATTTGCTGTAAAAATTGAGCTTTTTGCCTGTAACTGGGTGCTCGAAGGCTAATCGTTCGGCGTGAAGAGCTTGTCGCATCAGCGCGCTTGCGCGGTCTTTCGCGTTTGCACGAACCGATGCGAGACGCGTCTTAAACCCTGCGCCGTAAGTCGGATCGCCTACAACCGGATGGCCGATATGCGCGAGATGCACGCGTATCTGGTGAGTACGTCCGGTTTCGAGAACGAGCCGCAGCAATGAGATGTCGCCGGCCGGCGTTTCGCCCGGAAATACGTCGAGCACCTCGTAATGCGTCCTGGCCTCACGGCCGACTTCGCCGCGGGTTACCGCGATTTTCATGCGGTTGGTCCGGCTGCGGCCGAGACGAGCATCGATCGTTCCAACAGGCCGCGGGAGACGGCCCCAAACGAACGCGAGATAGCTTCGATGCAGACGCCCGTCGCGGCCGTGGCTTTTGAATTGTTCCGCGAGCCCGGCGTGGGCCGCATCCGTTTTTGCGACGACGAGCAGGCCTGAGGTGTCCTTGTCGAGGCGATGAACGATGCCCGGGCGTTTGACCCCACCGATGCCAGACAGGCTTTCGCCGCAGTGAGCGATGAGGGCATTCACAAGCGTTCCGGCGTCGTGCCCGGCCGAAGGATGCACGACCAAGCCTGCCGGCTTATCGATGACGATCAGGTCCGCGTCCTCGTAGACGATGTCGAGGGCGATACTTTCGCCTTGGACATTCGAATCCTCGGGTGGCGGCAGGTTGACTTTATAGGTCAAGCCCGGTTTGACCGGTGTGCGCGGCTCCCGTATCGTCGCGCCCGCGCTGACGTGGCCATCGCGAATGAGCGCTTGGACGCGAGCGCGGCTGATGCCATCAATCTTTGCTGCAAGCCACCGATCGACACGCTGGCCAGCATCTTCAGGCCCGGCGACAATGGTGTGGCTGGCGATTTCTTCGTCGATCGGCACGTAATCACCGGAAAGAAATTATAAGAGATGACCCATCCAGAGCCGCCCTCGGACGACTTGATGCGCGAACGGCGGCTTCAGCGCAATCTGAAGATCGTCGTCGGAGGACTTGGCGCCCTCATCCTTTTCGGACTGGGGGCCGTGGCGGTAAAGGTTGTCGGGCTCGCGACCGGTCCAAACGGCGGCGCGCTGACTTCGCGGTCAGCCGGAACCGGCTCGGCCGCCGCCAAGGTTTTATTCGAGCTTCCGAAAGGCGCGCGGATCGTCTCGATCTCGCTTTCCGGCGATCGGCTTGCCGTTCAACACGATGGTCCCTCGGGCCCCGGTATCGTTATCCTCGATGCGGTGACCGGGCGGAGGATCGTCGATATGAAGCCGGTCGAGGCATTGCCGAGCAATTAGTTCGGCAGATCGCGGTGTTTGAATGTTCGAGTTGCTACACCCACACCGTTCGGGGCGCTGACCTTCTATCCTCGTCCGCGACATGAAGACGGCCTGCCTGCGCTCGCGGGGCTTGATCCCCCGCCGACACTCGACTACACGTCCTGTGCGCCTGCCCCGTTCGTCTAGTGGCCCAGGACACCCGCCTCTCACGTGGGCAACAGGGGTTCGAGTTCCCTACGGGGCGCCATAAGGCATTGCCGAGATTAGCTAAAAATTGGCGCTTGGATCGCGAAGATGGCGAAACGCCTCGCGAGCCGAGAGTGCCGTCAGGCCGTCTTGCAGGTCCAGACGACGAGGTCGCCCACGACCTTGTCGAAGGCTTCATTGAGTGCTGCAGCGGCGCTCGTCTCGTCGGACAATGTGGCTGGCACGCTCGCGGTGAACAGCTTCGCGCCTAGGATTTGACCACTTTCGCCGACAATTTTTGCGGAGAATGCGACGGAACTCCGCTACAAAGGGAAAGACGTTGAGCGTCTGAGCCCGCTCACAATCAATGACAAGATCGGATCTGTTTCGTTGTTCTTTGAGTGGGCCAAGACGCGAACCGTAGGCGTTGCAAATCCTGTTGCCGACCAGGGCATCAAACGTCGCAAGAACAAACGTCAGGGGAAGAAGGTACACCCTTGGACCATCGATGAACTCAATCGGATGTTTGGTGCTCCAATTTATGTTGGCTGTCAGTCTGAAATCCATTGGAAGCAGCCGGGCCAAACAATCCTTCGACACTCGGCGAAGTACTGGGTTCCACTAATCAGCCTCTTCTCGGACATGCGTCTGGGCGAGATCATCCAGTTGCAAACAACAGACGTCAAAGAGAAGGATGGAATTCACTATTTCGATCGCCTGTACTACACGTCACTTTTTTCCCATCGCCATTGCGGCGCACCCGACCTCCAATCTCGCTATATCAAGTCAGGGCTGCCCCCTATGGCTATGGACAACCATTTCCGACATATTTATATATGACCAAACGTCTTAACTGCGTGATATGCCCAGACCGAGCCTCAAGAAGAAAATCTTGGACGCTGCAGTGGATCAATTGACCGCCAAGGGCTTTGGCGCGACCAGCGTTCAGGACATAACGGACGCGGCAGGCGCTCCCAAGGGCTCGTTCTACAATCATTTTAAAAGCAAGGAGCAACTTGCGACGGATGCCCTTGCCCTTTATTTGGCGAATCTCGGCGGCGGATTGGAAGGCTCTTCTCGGCCGCCGCTGAGCCGTCTTCGCAGCTTGTTCGAATCCTTGATTGCTTATGCAGAAAAAGGTCGGTTCGAGCACGGGTGCCTGATGGGCGGCCTCGCTGCTTTTGTTGACGAAAGCCAGCCCCTCATTCATCAGGCGGTCGGGTCCGCTTACACGGATGTAACAAGCGCGATAGCAGCCCTACTTGGCGAGGCCAAGGGTAGGGGCCAGCTGGCCAAAAATGCGAATATTGCCGAGTTGTCGACCGTAATATTTGATGCCTATGAAGGCGCGTTTCTGCGCGCTCGCGTCGAGGGACGCAGGCGCCCGTTCGACGCCTTCCTTTCGGTGATTTTCGGCCAGTTGCTGCCGAACCTTGCCCACTAAAGTTCCGAAGCTCACGAAAATTTAAAGTCTCACGTCCCGTCAGTTGTGCAGCCCAAAAGTTGACTAAGACGACCGGTCATATTAGATGTCAACGGCGGGCAGTTGCCGTTCTGCGGCGCGCTTCACCTTGAAAGCGGCTGGCCCGCCAGCGCGAACGAGAAGGACATCTCAATGCTCTACCAAAGCATCAATCCTGCGACCGGCATGGTTCTTCGGACGTTTCCCACGATCGGCGACGATGAACTTAAAGCCGCGGTCGAAAAGGCCGACGCTTGCTATCGGGATGACTGGAGCCGCCGCTCCATTTTGGACCGGGCCCGCGTTATCTCGCGCGCGGCCGCTATCCTTCAGGAAAATGCCGAAGAATACGCGCGGTATATCGTCGAGGACATGGGCAAGCTCGCGGGCGTTGCGGTTGTCGAAGTGACCCTCGCCGCATCCATTCTTGAGTACTACGCTAAGAACGCAGAAAAATTTCTTCAGCCGAAGCACTTTCCGGGATTTCCGGGCGCGGCGCTGGTCGCGAAACCTACCGGCGCAATTCTCGCGATCGAACCTTGGAATTTCCCCTACTATCAGGCCGCGCGTGTCGTCGGTCCGCAGCTCATGGCGGGCAATGTGGTGCTCCTCAAACACGCGGAAAGCGTTCCGCAATGCGCACTCGCATTCGAGCGAGCGCTGAAGGCCGCGGGAGCGCCGGAGGGTGCCTACACAAACATCTTCGCAAATCACGAGCAGATCGGCCGTTTGATCGCCGATCCGCGCATTGTCGGCATTACACTCACGGGAAGCGAGCGTGCAGGTTCCGCGGTAGCCGAACAGGCCGGCCGTCATCTCAAGAAGGTCGTGATGGAACTCGGCGGCAGCGATGCTTTTATCGTGTTGCCCGATGCACCATTGGACCATGCGGTGAGCAGCGCATTGTCGGGACGCATGTTTAACTGCGGTCAAAGCTGCGTCGCGTCGAAGCGTATCATTGTCGTTGGCCGGGAACGAGGATCTGCCTTTATCGACAAATTTGTTTCGGCGGCGAAGGCACTCAAGGTTGGCGACCCGGCCGACGCTTCGACCGAGTTGCCGCCATTGTCGTCGGAGCGGGCGTTGACCGGTCTGCTCTCCCAGATCGAAGGTGCGCGCAGCGCAGGCGCAAAGGTTCTCGCCGGTGGCAAACGCGTCAATCGTCCGGGCTTCTTCCTTGAGCCGACAGTTCTTACGGAGATCGACGAAAAAAATCCCGTCTACCGAGAGGAGCTATTCGGTCCCGTAGCATCAATCTATGTCGCTGACACCGAAGAGGATGCGATCAGGATAGCCAACGACACGCCTTATGGACTCGGCGGCTCCGTGTTCGGTGCGGATCTCGATCGCGCGCGGCGCGTCGCCGACCGCATCGAAACCGGCATGGTGTTCATCAATCAGCCTGCGTGGGTCGCTGCGGACTTGCCTTTCGGCGGCGTTAAAAATTCAGGCTTTGGTCGCGAACAATCCGAATTGGGTTTCGGCGAGTTCATCAATCACAAGCTGATCAACCTCGCCCCCGCAGGCGCTCCCGTCTGGGGTCCGGTCGAACTGCGGAATGCTGCCGAATAGAAAATTTTGACGGCAAGACTGCCGCGTAGGCAACGCGGCCGCGGCAGTCCTGCGAACGACAGCCCGCTCTTCGAGGGGCATCCGACTTTTCCCGAGGGGACAGAATGGCAGATCAAAACTATATCGAAGACCCAATCGAGCCCGTGCTGCCGGAAACCGGGTTCCAACTCGACGTAGCGCGCGCCGCGCTGGTAGTCGTCGATCCGCAGATCGACTTTTTGAGTCCCGCAGGTGTGAGTTGGCCGCTTTTCGGTGAAAGCATTACCGAAAATAAAACGGTCTCCAACATCGGCCAATTGTTTGCTGCGGCGAAAGCTGCCGGCATCGTCGTGGCAGTGTCTCCGCATTATTACTATCCGTGCGATCATGCATGGCGCTTTGGCGGTCCGCTCGAAAAGGCTATGCACGATATCAAAATGTTTGATCGCGCGGGGCCGCTGGTCTTGGATGGATTTGAACATTCGGGCGCCGACTTTCTGCCAGACTACAAGAAATACATTTTAGATGGGAAAACCATCATCGCGTCTCCGCATAAAATCTATGGGCCGGAGACAAACGACCTCGCCTTGCAATTGCGCAAGCAGGGCTTGTCTCAGATCATCCTGGCGGGAATGGCCGCCAATCTGTGCATTGAGTCGCATTTGCGAGAATTGATAGAACAAGGGTTCGAAATTGCCGTCGTTCGAGACGCGACTGCGGGGCCTAAAATTCCCGAAGGCGACGGTTACCTCGCCGCGATCATAAACTTTCGTTTCCTCGCGCATGCGCTTTGGACAACTGCTCACGCTGTGACGCGCTTGCAGTCATCCAAGGATTCGCGTCTCACCATTCGCGCTCACCAGCAAAATTAGGATCCAAGTGATGGACCTGCCGTTTGATGTTCCTTATGAGCTATTCCCTGTTGAGCACAAATTTTTGGAGATAGATGGCGCGCGTCTGCATTACGTCGACGAAGGCCAGGGCGAGGCGCTTTTACTGCTTCACGGAAACCCTACGTGGTCGTTTCTTTATCGAAAAATCATCCGGGTTCTCCGCTCCAATTTTCGCTGTGTAGCGTTGGACTACCCCGGCTATGGTATGTCGTCGGCGCCTCCGGGTTATGGATTCACGCCTCGCGAGCATAGCGCGATAGTAGAGAAGTTCGTCGAAACTCTAGGGCTCAAAGATCTGACCGTCATGGTTCAGGATTGGGGAGGTCCCATCGGTTTGGGGTTCGCCGGGCGCAGGCCCGAGCTTATACGCAGGTTGATTATCGGGAACACATTTGCGTGGCCGCTCGATACCGATCCGCGAATTCAGCGCTTCAGCTCCCTTATGGGAGGCACGATTGGTCGGTCATTGACCTACGTCTTCAACTTCGTCCCGCGAGTGTTTTTTGCGAGAGGATTCGCGAAGAAGCCCAATCCTGACGTTATGAGGATGTATCTTGTGCCTTGGCGAAAACGGCGCCGGCGCAAGCCTGCCGTTATCGCACCAAAAAATCTGATCTCGGCATCGGAGTACTTGAGCGAAGTCGAAGCTGGGTTAAAAAACATTGCCGACCGGCCCACCCTGATTGTTTGGGGCACCAAAGACTTTGCATTCCAAGAACCATACCGCCGTCGTTTTGAGGCTTATCTGCCGAGGCATGAGACCGTTGTGCTCAAAGAGGCGTCCCATTTCGTCCAAGAAGATTCAGGCGATGAGATCGCACGGGCGTTTGAAAAATTTGCGGCCCGGTCAAACTAACCTGTATCCCGTCGCCCTGGGTATGCTCGGGGCCGCGATGCGATGCCCGAACATTCACGACGAATAAACAATGAGCGTTGAGCCGACCACACCACTCCGCTAAGCAATGATGCATCCACTGAAACATCGCCTCGTTCGCGATCAACGGCGTCATTCGAAGGGGCGTTTCCAGCATCAAGCCGACAAGGCCGCAGGCGGCGTCTGCTTGCGATAAAACAGATGCAGTCTTGTGCAGCGCGCTTGCGGTTGTGACATTGCCTTTCCCGGTTCCGTGAGCGTCTTGCGAGAGCGAATGCACGACGGCTGCCCGTTCTATCCGTAGGCGACCAGATGAAAGCATTCTATATACTTGCATTATGATAGTCACTAGGCGTAAAGTCGCCGGATGCATCATAAGAGCTTTGCAAATCTCAGTTGTCCCATTGCCCGCAGCCTCGAGCATGTCGGCGAATGGTGGAGCATCCTGATCTTACGCGATGCGTTCCGAGGGCTAACGCGCTTCGATGAGTTTCAAAAAAACCTCGAGATCGCTCCGAACATGCTCGCGCGGCGGCTTTCAGCGTTGACGGAATCAGGTCTTCTTGAGCGACGCCTCTATAGCGAAAAGCCAGCGCGCTACGAATACCTGCTTACTGAGCGTGGTCGCGACTTTCGTCCGGTCATGCTGACCTTGCTCGCCTGGGGGAACAAGCATTTCTTTCCTGAAGGCCCGTCTGTCGCATTGGTCGATACGAAGACCGGACTTCACGCCGATCCGATCGTGATAGATCGCATCAGCGGGCGGCCAATTCTGGGTTTGGACTTCAAATCGGTACCGTTGAAAGGCAAGCGCACGGCTTCGAAACATCGCAAGGCAGACGTCAACAGCCGTTCGGCAAAGCCGCAGTCCATCCGGGCGGCGACCAAGATAAAACTTGGAGCGAAGGGCCGATGAGCACGACGACGTTCGATCGGCCGCAGGCTGAGGTCACCACATCTCCGGCCCGACGACCTTCCAGGCGCCGTCTGTTTTTCGGGCTAACTTTGCTGCTTGCTGTGCCAGCGCTAGCATGGTTCGGGTACGATTGGTGGACTGTCGGCCGCTTCATGGAAGAGACCGATGATGCATATGTGGGCGGGAACGTCACTGCACTTTCACCGCACGTCGATGGTTTCGTTTCCGAAATCCTCGTTACCGATAATCAGCGCGTCACGGCCGGCCAATTGCTCATCCATTTGGATCCGCGCGATCTCGAAGCTGCGCTTCTTCGCGCGCGCGCGACTTTTAATCAGCGCAAGGCCACCTTGGCGAGTCTCAAAGCACAGCTTGAATTGCAACATTCGAACATTGCCCAGGCCTCCGCCGATGTTGACGCAAAGACCGCCCAGGCCGCATTCGCGAGAAAAGACTCCGAGCGCTATAGCCGACTCGCAATCACGAGTGCCGGATCTGTGCAAGATTCCGAGCGAACAAGTTCCCTTGACCTGCAAGCCCGTTCCGCGCTCATCGCATCGAAAGCCGCCTACGCGGCTGCGAAGCAGCAGCTTACTGTGCTTGATGCCAACATCAGTCAAGCGACCGCAGCGGTTTCGGCGGCCGAGGCCGATGTCCGGATCGGTGAGCTGAATTTAGGCTATACCGAAATACGCTCGCCGGTCGATGGCTATATCGGCAACCGCGCCGCCCAGGTCGGCAACTACGTCAAGACAGGCAGTTATCTACTAACAGTAGTGCCCGCGAATGGTCTTTGGGTCGACGCCAACTTCAAAGAAGATCAGCTTGGAGCCATGTCGCCCGGGCAGGCCGCGAGCATCGTACCCGATGTGATGCCTAACCACGAATTTCATGGTCACGTTGCCAGTCTTGCACCCGGAACAGGTGCCATCTTCAGCATCATTCCGCCGGAAAACGCGACAGGTAATTTCACCAAGATCGTCCAGCGTGTCCCGGTTCGCATCGTACTCGATGCCGGCGATGCGAACCTGGGCCAAATCCGTCCGGGCCTGTCAACCACCGCGACAGTCGACACGCGCCGCAGCTCAGAGAACAGGCCGTGAGCGAGGCGGACTCGACGAGCTCTTGGCTCAAGAGCATTATTCCCTTCGTGGTGATGTGCGTGGGCATGTTCATCGCCCTGCTTGATATCCAGATCGTCGCGTCATCACTTCAGGATATCGGTGGCGGATTGTCCGCTGCGCAAGATGAGATCAGCTGGGTTCAAACGGCTTACCTGATCGCTGAAATCATTGTGATCCCGATGTCGGGATGGCTGACGCGTGTTTTCTCCACCCGATGGCTATTCGCAGGTTCAGCGGCCGGCTTCACGGCATCGAGTCTCCTCTGCGGCATGGCGTGGGATATCAAGAGCATGATCGTGTTCCGTGCGCTGCAGGGATTTTTGGGCGCGTCGATGGTGCCGACCGTCTTCACATCCTCGTTTCATTATTTTCAAGGTCCACGCCGGGTTTATGCAGCAGCAGTCGTCGGAACGATCGCGTCGGTTGCTCCAACTCTCGGACCCGTCATCGGTGGATGGATCACCGATACGCTCAATTGGCACTGGTTGTTCTATGTCAATCTCCTTCCTGGCATCGCCATCACGATCGCGATTCCTTTTCTGGTGGACATCGACAAGCCGGATCTCTCACTTCTGAAAGACGCCGATTATCCCGGTATTTTCTTGATGGCCGTCGCACTCGGCACACTAGAATATGTGCTGGAGGAAGGCACGCGATGGAATTGGTTCGACGACAAGACCATCCGCTACTGCACCTATCTTTCGGCCGTGAGTGGTGTTCTGTTTGTCACACGCAGTCTTACTTTTCCGCGTCCCGTTGCCGATTTGCGCGCGTTCGGGAATCGCAACTTTCTGATCGGCTGCATCCTGTCGTTCATTACCGGCATCGGCATTTTTTCAACGACGTATCTGACCCCGCTTTTTCTCGGCTATGTCAGAGGCTTTAGCGCCTATCAGACCGGAACCGCGATCTTCTCGACGGGCGTGGCCTCCATGGTCGGCGTTCCGATATACATCTTCCTTGCCAAGCGCTTCGACACGCGTTGGCTCATGATGGTTGGCATGGCCTTCTTCGCGCTCTCGATGTGGTACTTCAGCTTCATCACGCACGATTGGGGTTCGGACGAGCTGCTCTTTCCCCAAGTGCTAAGAGGCTTGCCTCAGGTTTTCGCCGTCGCGCCGAGTGTTATGCTAGGCCTTGGCAGCCTTTCCCCCGAACGTCTGAAATATGCGAGCGGTCTTTTCAACATGATGCGCAATCTGGGCGGTGCTGTCGGCATCGCAGTTTGCGCCGCAATCTTGAACGTTCGTACCAATTTTCATTTTCAAGCTATCGCCGCGCATCTCACGCCGAGCAACGTTGCCATGACCAATCTGGTCGACGACGTGAGCGATCGCTATGGCGCCATACCGGGAAGCGTTCAAGAAGGAATGACTGCCGCGTTGAAGCAGCTTTGGAATTTGACTTATCGCGAAGCATCGACCCTTGCATACGCCGACGCCTTTCGCGCTGTGATGATTGCCTTCATTATCGCAACGGTGCTCGTACCTCTTCTGCGCAACGTTGCGCCGGGGAAGGCCCCAAGTTCCGGTGGGCATTGAAGAAATTCGAACGTATCAGCCAGTGGTCATGGTCGATAGACCACGCCTTGCGGCGTGGTCCAAAGCTTTCTTCGGGTTAGCGAAGGAGAAACTGCGTGATGAACCCGAAAATGCGCCCGTAAGGCGGATGCAGCGTCCAACCGAAATTCAGATTGCTTTGTTCGAAAATGCCCTTTGCGTGGCTTAAGGACTTAAAGCCTTCGATGCCGTGATACGCGCCCATGCCGCTTGGTCCGACGCCACCGAATGGTAGATCGTCTTGAGCGAAATGCAACATCGTGTCGTTGATCGTCACATTTCCCGACGTGGTTCGCTCAAGCACCTTTTGGCGATCCTCATTGTTGCGGCCGAAATAGTACAGAGCCAAATGCCTGGGCGCGGAATTAACGTAAGAGATAGCGCTTTCGATGCCCTCGTAGGGCACGACGGGAAGGATCGGACCGAAGATTTCCTCCGATAGCAATCCCATGTCGCGAGTGGCGTCGACAACGACCGTTGGCGCCATGGTGTGGGGCCGTCCCGCTGCGGTCTCGGGTTTTTCACCCACCTCAATGACTTTCGCGCCCTTCGCTCGAGCCTCGTCAAGCAATGACTGCAAGCGATGATAATGGCGCTCGTTGACAATGGACGTGTAGTCCTCACTCATCGGACCGATGCCTTCGTCCGTTCTTTTGATAAGGCGGTGCGTTTGCTGTTTCCTACCGGGCGCAGCAATCGTGCAAGCGATCAACTATCAGGGTAACAAGAGCTGCATCGATAGGCTTAGGTCCGACCTTTTCAGGAAGCAGCTGACTGTCAATGGCGAGCATCGCAAAGCCATGAAAAAGCGACCAGGTGGCTACGGCCTGACCTTGCAAGGACTGATTTTTGAAGGCACCGCAGCGGATTTTGTAAGAAAAAACCGCTACTAAAGATAGCAGCAGCGGTCGAAAAAATCATTTAAAATCAATGCATTATTCCCCGTCCCCTACGGGGCGCCATAAGGCATTGCCGAGATTAGCTAAAAATTGGCGCTTGGATCGCGAAGATGGCGGAACGCCTCGCGAGCCGAGAGTGCCGTCAGGCCGTCTTGCAGGTCCACACGACGAGGTCGCTGACGACCTTGTCGAAGGCTTCATTGAGTGCTGCAGCGGCGCTCGTCTCGTCGGACAATGTGGCTGGCACGCTCGCGGTGAACAGCTTCGCGCCCAGGATTTGACCACTTTCGCCGACAATTTTTGCAGAGAAAGCGATTTCGGCCGTGGGCGATTGAGACGCCACGATCTGAAAGCTCCGCAAGTCGATGATGAGCTGGTAGTCGACTTTGAGCGTATCCGGCTGATGGCCGAGAACCTTCATATAGCCAGCATTCTCAAAACTCTGCACAACGCGCGATTGGACGACCCGGCTTAGCGTGTCGGGCCATTTGGCGACGATGGCCGTCGAGCGGTCGCCCGTGGGCGTGACGACAGCGACCTGATCGTTGAATACGCTGCCGACGACGTCGGGCTCGGGGACGACGAGCTGGCCCTCCGGGATTTTCGGAATTTCGGGGAATTTCGCGACCGGATTCAGGTCGACGATGGGCGCGCTCGATTGCTTGCCACCGCCCGTCATGCGCTCGAGACCGGAAAGAATGCCGTCGACTTTATCGGAGTTTTTCGAAAGCGCCGCGGAGAACGTATTGATGTTCGCAATGAGCGTCTTCAGGGGTTCGCGATTTTCGTCGATGACGCCGTCGATGCGGTGCAGAACGCCGCGCGCCGACTCGGTAAGGCTCTGCGTGGCGTCGGCGTCGACCGTCAACAGCGGCGGCTGATTGTCGGTCGAAGCCACTGACGCCGCATTCGGCGCGCCGCCGCGTAACGAGAGCACCGGCGAACTCGTCAGACCCTGAAAATCGATTCCGACTTTCGTGTCGGATCGGACGGGGGTGCTGCGATCGACGGACATGACAGCCGTGACCTGCTTCGGATTGTCGGGATTTAATTCAAGCGCAACGATTTCACCAACGCGGATTCCGTTGAACAGCACGGCGGAGCCCTTGATCAGCCCCGACACCGTCGTGTCGAACCGCGCGCGATAGAGCGCCTGCTGCGTAAGGCCGCCGGCGTGGTTCAGCCAGTAGACAAACGCAAACACCGCCGCGACGGTCGCGAGGGTGAAAAGCCCGATCAGGGTATAGCGAGCTCGAATTTCCATGGCAGTGCCTCAAGCCGGTGTTTGTGTGCGAGATTGTTCGAGAAGCCGTCCGCGCTGACCGCGGAAGTAGGCTTTGACCCACGGGTGCTCGCTCGCGAGCATCGCAGAGATCGGGCCGTCGGCGACGATTTTGCCTTCGGCCAGAACGGCAATACGATCGCAAACGGCGTGCAGGCTGTTCAGGTCGTGCGTTATCATGAAGACCGTGAGGCCAAGCGTTTTCTGCAGCGTGGCGATGAGGGAATCGAAGTCACCGGCGGAAATCGGATCGAGACCCGATGTCGGCTCGTCGAGGAACAAAACCTCCGGATCAAGCGCGAGCGCGCGCGCCATCGCGACGCGTTTCGTCATGCCGCCCGAAAGCTCGGACGGCAGCTTGTTGCCATCACGCCGCGACAATCCCACCATTTCGAGTTTCGTCGCGGCAATGTCGTCGAGCAAGTGTTCAGGCAGATGCAAAAACTCGCGCATGGGAAATTGAACATTTTGCAACACCGTCAGCGAGGAATAGAGGGCCCCATTCTGAAATAATACGCCCCACCGCCGCTGAAGGGCGCGGCGTGTCTCATCATCGACGGTGTCGAGATCCTGACCAAAAACTTCGATCGTGCCGGAACGCTTCGGCAATAAGCCTATGATCGTGCGAAGCAGTACCGATTTGCCGCTTCCCGAGCCACCAACCAAGCCGAGGATCTCACCCGGAGGCACGTCGAGGGACAGGTGATCGAGCACGTTTCGATCGCGAAATCCGACGACCAGATCGCGGACGCTGATAACGGGCTGCCCGGCTGAAGTTATCATCCGTATCACATCCCGATCGAAGCGAAGAAGACGGCGAACAGTCCGTCCAGCACAATGACAAGAAAGATGGAGGTGACGACCGACGACGTCGTTCTGAGCCCGAGCGACTCGGCACTGCCTCCGACCTTGAACCCTTCGGTACAGGCGACCACGCCGATGACGAAGGCCATGAAGGGCGCCTTGATCATGCCGACCTTAAAGTGCGTGAGAGAGATCGCCTCCTTGAGCCTCGCGATGTAGATCTCGGGGCTCATACCGCCGTAGAGCCACGCCACCAGTTCGCCGCCGTACAAGGCCGACATCGAGCCAATGAAGGTGAGAAGCGGGAGCCCGATGACGAGCGCCAGAATGCGCGGCAGGACTAGGACATCGACCGGATCGAAGCCCATCGTTCTCAATGCGTCTATTTCCTCGCGCATTTTCATCGATCCGAGTTCGGCGGTGTAGGAACTTCCCGACCGGCCGGCGACCATGATGGCAACGATTAGCACGCCGATCTCGCGGAGAACGAGAATTCCAACCATATCGACGACGTAATCGTCGGCACCAAATTTGCGAAAGTGAAAGAAGCCCTGTTGCGCGATGATGCTGCCGATCAAAAAGGTAATGAGCAGGATGATCGGTATCGCCTGCCACGCCACACGATCGAGCTGATTGACCATAGACGTCAGGCGGAATGTCGATGGTTTCAGAAGCGCGCGAAACGCCGAAGCACAGACGGCTCCGACCATGTTCAAAAGCAGGAGAAATCCATTGCCGGATTTCACGACAGCCTCACCGATCGCCGCTGGACCCGAATATTCTTGGCGGGGCTTTGCTTCGGTGGCCTCGGCGCGGTCGCTTGCTTCCTGCACGGCGCGAAAGAGATCGGCATAACGCCGCGAAAGTCCGACGATCTTAACATCACGTCCCTTAGCCTTCAGAGCGTGATCTAGCCGCGCCAGCTGCCAGGCACCGAAGGTGTCGAAAGATCGAACCGCGGTCATGTCGATGGTGGCGTTTGCCGAGGGATCGGCGGCCTCAAGCAAGCCGCCGACGATCTTATCGAGGCGCGCGGCGTTCGATGCGGTCCAGCTGTCGCGAGCGACGAATGTCGTTGAGGATTGCTGCGCGGAAGCGGTCAGGAGGGTCTCTTGGGTAAGTTCGCCTTGCACGTCTGCTTCCGCCCAATTTCAATAGCGCTCACGAGACATTGCCGACAATGCCCGCGCCGTTTGAGCATTAGCATCAGCGCCTGAGCGAATGCTGATTTAAGTCAAAGCCCCCTCTGGTTTGCAAGGTCCGAAATTGAAGACCGGTGCCGTAGAACGTGCGCGTGCTCGTTCGATCGGCCAAGCCGCGATCGATCAAGATAGCCGCAGTCAGCCTTTCGACAAAAAAGAAGCGATAAATTTTTCGAGCGCAACCCAATCCGTGAATTCGTTCGCGTCGTCACGTTTCGGCGTCAGGCCGCGGGCTGCGAGAATATGCTCCAGCACTTGCCGCTGAAAATAATCACAATCCGCCCATTGCAGGGCGCCTGCTAGCAACAGAGTGCTTGCCGGGTGCCAACCGGTGGTCGCGGAAAAATGATCAACGTACTGTTGCGCCTCCCTCAGCCCATCGGCGGTTGCTGCCGACAGACTAACCGATATAAGCGCCGTCTTCTTGCGGCCGAGTTGATCGCGATGCGCAATCACAAAATTCGAGGCGCTCTCTTGATGTCGATCTTCGTGAACGGAAGCGGCAACGATGATCGGGTCAAACGCATCGACATTCGGGACGTCCTCGATCGCCGACGTGTCATACAGTTCGACTTCAAGCCCTTTCGCTCGCGCCAACGACGCCGCACGCTCGGCGATTTTGCGGGTCTGACCTTCCGTGGAAGCAAATGCGATGAGCAGCATCGGACTGTCATCCTCAATTGAGCTATCAGTGTTGCATTTCAATGAAATTTTCAGCGCCGGTGCATTGATGCTCATCAAACTTGAGCGAATGCATCCGACTTCGGAGCCTCGATGGAGGTCGGCAAATGACTTAGGTCAATGGCCAATCGGGCACGAGTTCTAAATTCGAGCATGGGTTTTGTCGCTGGAATTTGCGAGGTTGAAATGAAAGCGCTCGTTTACAACGGTCCCGGCCGGAAAGCCGTCGAAGATCGTCCCGTTCCGCAAATCAAGGACGCAACCGATGCGATCGTCAAAATAACGAAAACGACGATCTGCGGAACCGATCTCCATATTCTGAAGGGCGATGTTGCAACGTGCAGTCCCGGCCGCATTCTCGGTCATGAAGGCATCGGCGTTGTCGATGCCGTCGGCGCAGGCGTCACGACTTTCAAGCCGGGCGACCGCGTATTGATCTCGTGCATCTCCGCCTGCGGCCGGTGCGAATACTGCCGGCGCGGAATGTACTCGCATTGCACGACAGGCGGCTGGATCCTCGGCAATGAGATCGACGGCACGCAGGCGGAATACGTCCGTATTCCTCATGCCGATACGAGCCTCTACCGGATCCCGGATGGCGTCGAGGAGGATGCGCTCGTCATGCTCAGCGACATTCTGCCGACAGGGTTCGAGTGCGGCGTCCTCAATGGCAAGGTTGCGCCGGGCAGCACGATTGCGATCGTCGGAGCTGGACCGATCGGATTGGCGGCGCTGTTGACGGCGCAATTCTATTCGCCGGCTGAGATCATCATGCTCGATCCGGACAGCAATCGCCTCGAAGTTGCCAAGCGTTTCGGGGCGACCAAAAGCGTGAATGCAACGGGTGCCAAAGCTGCCGAGGCCGTCATGCAGTTGACCGGTGGTCGCGGTGTCGATACGGCCATCGAAGCCGTGGGCGTTCCTGCTTCATTTCTGACTTGCGAAGACATCATCGCGCCGGGAGGCACGATCGCGAACGTCGGTGTGCATGGCGTCAAGGTGGATCTTCACCTGGAAAAGCTGTGGAGCCAGAACATCAGCATCACGACGCGCCTCGTCGATACCGTCACGACGCCGATGCTTTTGAAAACGGTCGCGGCGCATAAGATCGATCCGACGAAGCTCATAACGCATCGCTTCAAACTCGATAAAATTCTGGACGCTTACGACACGTTCGGCCGGGCGGCCGAAACGCGCGCCTTGAAGGTCATTATCGAAGCTTAAACACGGCTTGAGTTGCGCGGCCGGCGGAGTGCCGCGCCGTTCAAGCCGAATAATCGGCAGTGCTGCGGAATCGCCGGATCGCGATCGCAAGAAGCAGTGCGCCCATCAGGGCGACTGCCACGAACCGCGGCCAGACGACGTCGATTCCGGCGCCACGGTAGAGAATGGCTTGAGCGTAGGCGACAAAGTGTGTCGATGGCGATGCCTTCATGATCGTCTGCAGCAGCGGCGGCATACTTTCGATCGGCGTGTTGGCCCCCGATAGCATGTTGAGCGGAACAGCGACGAGAATATATAGCAGCCCTAACTGCGGCATCGTCCGCGCGATCGTCGCCAGCAAAAGACCGATGGCTCCGGAAAAGAACAAGTAGATTAGAACGCCGACCATAAAGAGCGGCACCGAGCCGGCGATGGGTACGCTCAGCAGTTTCTCGACCACGAAGAAGAGCGATAAGCCGACCGCGCCCGTTATCACGACCGCGTTGGCCCAGATTTTCGACATCGCGATCTCGAATGGCGTCACCGGCATGACGAGCAGATGATCCATCGTACCGTGCTCCCGTTCGCGCACGACGGCCGCACCAGCGAGGATGATCGCGAGCATGGTCACAGAGTTTATGATCCCCATGACCGACGTGAACCAACCCGTCGTCACGTTCGGATTGAAAGCGATGCGCGTCGACAGCGTGACCGCCGGCACAGATACGGCCGTCGATCTTGAGACAAAATCGGTAATTTCGGTCGAGATGATCTGCTCGGCGTAACCCGACCCAATTCCGGCTTGCACCATTGCCGTGGCATCGACCGCGACTTGCAGGGTTGGCTTCCGTCCGCCCAGAACGTCGCGCTCGAAATGGGGCGGGATATCGATGACAAAGGTATATCTCCCGGTGTTCATCAGCCGATCGACATCGCGTTCCTCAACGTATTCCGGTGCTTTGAAATAGGGCGGGAGGAAAGCCGCCGCGATACGGCGGGAGAGTACGGAATGGTCTTCGTCGACAATTGCCAGAGAAGCGTTGTGAAGCTCCTGTGAATTGCTTTGCGCCTGCGCGATGATCGCCAGCGAAAACGAGTAAACGACGAAGCCGAGCAGGATCCAATCGCGAAAGAAGCTGCGCAATTCCTTGGTGCCGAGCCAGAAGATGTTCTGCAGCGTGGTCATGGCGTCACCTCTCCTGCTTTGCGAGCAAGAGGATGCTCAAGAGGGTCAATGCCGGAATGAAGAGCGACAGCGTCAACAAGTTTGCGGCGAGGTCGGAGAACCAAAGACCTTTGGTGAAGGTGCCGACGCTGATCGGAACGAAGTACGTCATCGGAAAGAGCCGCCCCAGAACGGCTCCAAATCCCGTGATGGATGAAATCGGAGTCATCATTCCGGAAAACATCGTTGCCGGGAGCACCGTGAGGATCGCGGTTCCGAACAGCGCGGCGATTTGCGTCCGCGTAAATGAAGAGATGAGCATGCCGTAACCGGTCGTCGCCGTCACGTAGATCAGAGCACCGAGCGCGAGCGTGAAGAAGCTGCCCTTTAGCGGCACGTCGAAAATGAAAATCGCCATCAGAAAGAGGATCAGGAAATTCGCCATCGCAACGATGACGTAAGGAATTTGCTTGCCGAGCAGGAATTCGAGCCGCGTGACGGGTGTAACGTAGAGATTGGTGATCGATCCCAGCTCCTTTTCCCTGACAATGGCGAGCGCCATCAGTATGGCCGGGATCAAAGCCAGCTGCATAGCGATCGTCGATGGCGCCATCGCATAGATGCTGTCGAAGTCCTGGTTGTAGCGGAAGCGCGTCGCGATATTGGCGGGTACTGTCGTGCTCGCGAGCGCTCCATGGCCACGGATCGCGGGGTCGCTCAGAAATTGCTGGTGAACGCCCTGAATGTAGCCGCGCATGGTTTCGGCGCGAAAAGGCATGGCGCCGTCGATCCAAACGCCAACCTCGGTCGGGCGCCCGCGCCGGATATCGCGGCCGAATCCCGGCGGAATTTCGATGGTTGCATTGACCTCGCCATTCTTGAGCCGAGACTGAAGTTCGGCGACGCTTTTTAGGGGCGCCTTTTCGACGAAGTAAGCCGATCCGCGAAGCTCACCGAGATAGGAACGGCTTTCAAAGCTGTTGTCCCGATCCAGCGCGGCAAACGTCAGCGAATTGACGTCCGTCGTTATTCCGAAGCCGATAATCAACATCAGAAATGCTGTTCCCGCGAGCGCAAAGCCCAAGCGGATCGGATCGCGGACAAGCTCGAGCCATTCCCGGATCGTATAGGCGAACAGACGGCGGAAAGAGAACGATTTGCGTTCGACGAGCTCGGTGCTCTCGCGTGCGAACTGATGCGCCGACGATGGCATAACATCCACGCTCGTCGAGGGCTTCGCAGATGCTTCATTATCTTCGAGATAGTCGATAAATGCCTCTTCGAGCGTCGACGCCCCCCTCGCGCGCACGAGATTTGCAGGCGTATCCATCGCAAGGACACGGCCGGCGTTCATCAGCGCCACGCGATCGCAGCGCGCCGCCTCGTTCATGAAATGGGTCGAGACAAAAATCGTCACGCCGCTTTTCCGCGAGAGATCGATGAGCAGTTCCCAGAAGCTATCGCGCGCGATCGGGTCGACGCCTGACGTCGGCTCGTCGAGGATCAAAACTTCGGGCTGATGAATGACCGCGACCGCCAGCGACAGACGCTGACGCAGTCCGAGAGGGAGATCGTCCGCCAGCTTGTCGACGTGGTGGGTGAGGCCAAAGCGCCAGAGAAGATATCGGACGCGCGCCTCCATCTCTTCCGCAGGCAAATGAAAGAGCCGGGCGTGAAGTTCGAGATTTTGCCTGACGGTCAGTTCGCTATAGAGGGAGAACGCCTGCGACATGTAACCGACACGCTTGCGCGAATTTACATCGGTGGCATCGATCGGCCTGCCAAGCAGCAGCGCGCTTCCTTCGGTCGAAGGGAGCAGGCCAGTCAGCATTTTCATCGTGGTCGTTTTTCCGCAACCGTTCGAACCAAGAAAGCCGAAGATTTCTCCGCGTCCGATATCGAAACTGACATGATCGACGGCGGTAAAATCGCCGAATCGGCGCGTCAGCGCGCGCGCGACTATGACGGGTTCGCTGTCGTCGTTATTGCGCGGTGGAATTTTAAGCTCGTGGTAGCCGATCTTCTGCGAAGCAGGCAGGAGTTCGACAAACGCCTCTTCGATCGATGTCGTCGAGGTTTTTGTCTTGAGGTCATCTGGCGTGCCGACGGCGAGAATGCGACCGGCATTCATGGCAATGAGCCAATCGAATTGCTCCGCCTCTTCCATATATGCGGTCGCGACGATCACGGTCATTCCTGCCCGGCGCGCGCGCATTCGTGCAATGAGCTGCCAGAACTGACGCCGCGACAGCGGATCGACGCCTGTTGTCGGCTCATCGAGAATGAGAAGATCCGGGTCGTGAATAAGCGAGCAGCACAATCCGAGTTTCTGGCGCATGCCGCCGGACAAATTCTTCGCAGCCCGGTCGGCGAACGGCGTCAATCCCGTGCTTTGCAAAAGATCGGCAATGCGCGCGCGCCGCTCGGCGCGACCTTGGCCGAACAGCCGCGCGAAGAATTCGATGTTCTCTTGCACGCTCAGGTCTGGATAGAGGTTCTTGCCGAGCCCTTGCGGCATGTAGGCGACACGAGAACAGATCTCTTCGCGGTCGGATGCCCGTGACATGTCGGCGTCGAGAACGTCAATCGCGCCGGTCTGGATGCGGCGGGCGCCCGAAACCAACGAGAGCAGCGAAGATTTTCCCACGCCATCCGGACCGATGAGGCCGACGAGGCGAGATTTCGGAATGCTCAAGCTGATATGGTCGAGCGCGAGAACACGGCCATATTTGTGCGTCACGTGATCGAGCCGAACCGCGCTGTCGGGCGGCAGGTCAGTCACTGCGCAACCTGCAGGCGGGCAGGCCAATCGACGGCATCGGTGCGCACGTACGCCATCGCCGGCAGTCCACTTCTGACGGCGTCGGCGTGAGCCTTGAGGCGCTCGGGGTCAATGCGGACGCGAATGCGAAACATCAATTTGTCGCGCTCGGTTTGGGTTTCGACCATTTTCGGGGTGAACTGCGCTTGATCGGCGACAAAGGTGACTTTGGCAGGGATCGGGTGGTCAGGATACGCGTCAAGCACAATGCGCGCATCGTTTCCGATCTTGACCTTTCCGGCGGCGAGGGTGGGCAGATAAAGGTCCATGTAAACATAGCCAAAGTCGAGCATGGTGAAGACCTTGCCGCCGGCAGCAAGCACTTCTCCCGTGTTGGCGATGCGATAAGCGATCCGGCCGTCGCGCGGGGCGACGAGCGTATTGTCGGCGATATTCACACGATAGTAATCAGCGTCATGATTAGCGGCGTCGAGTGCGTGCTCGGCCTCCGTGATCCGTTCTTGCGCGGCGAGTTCGCCGGCGACGGCGCCCTGGAGCGCCTGCTGCCGCTGGTCGAACACTTCCTTCGTTACCCAACCATCTTTAAGCAAAGCGCTGGCACGGTCCATTTGCTGCTGAGCAAGAACGACCTGCGAGTGCATCTGATCGGCATTAGCGCGGGCCTCGGCAACAGCCCTCTTTGCCGATGCGGCCTGGGACTCGGCTTTGCTCAGCGAGGCCTGCATATCGCGCGTATCCATGATCGCGAGGGTCTGGCCGGCGGCGACACGATCGCCTTCGTCAACCTTCAGTTCGAGGATACGGCCGGCGAACTTGGTCGCGATATCGATCGGGTCAGCCTCGATGCGGCCGTTACCCGAATAAATACCGGCAGGAAGCGGAGGTGGTTGATTGATCCACCAGTAAACTCCGCCACCAATTCCTACGGCGACGACGAGAACGGCGAGCGCGACCCGCCGCCAGCTGATCGATTTCTTGATTTCGACATCGGGCACCGTCGCGGGAACCTGCTCATCGGCGGGTTTCAAGCCGGGCGGAGCGGGCTCGGGCGCGAGGTCATCGACGGTCCGTCGGGATTGGTCTTGGATGTCGCTGCGCTTTGTCATTCCATCCTCTGAGCGGATCTCGCATCCACTCTCTTCCTGCGCGGCGACGACAAAGCATCGTCCGGAACGAGCGACAGACGGCAGATTGAACTCGTATCACACGATCAACCATGATCGCCAAGCGAGCTTTGACGCACCGCAAACGTACTATCATATTGAACCGTGGGTTTTAACGGGGGTGCCGAACTTCAGAATTTTCTGCGAAGCTCGGTGCGTATGCCGAAATTGTCATCTTCGCCGTCACGGATCTGATAGGTCGCATCGGCTCGGAACAGCCAGGCGCGGGTGAGGGGAATTTGATATCGGACGCCGAAGCCATACTGCGGTCCCTTCGCCCCTACGACGTTGTTATCATCGTACGGCTGCACTGTCGCGACCTCGAACACAAGTTGCTGGTCCAGGTTGAAGAGATACTCAACGCCGATGGCGCCGCCGACCGCGTTGGAACCGGTATCATCGAGCTTGGGATAGCCGGTCAGAGCGTCAGTTTCAAAGTTGATGCCGACGTTCTTCAAAATACCCGCGTTATTGCCGTCGACGAGCGGCTCCGGGTTACCAAATCCAACGAAGAAGTTCGCATATGGCAGCAGCGTGCTCGGCAAGGGTGAAATCAGGCTGTTCTCCGAAATGATGGCGAGGCCGTCGCCGTTGCCGCGATCGTCCTCTCCGAAGTTTGCGAACACGCGCGTCGAATTCGATATGGTGTTGGCATAGCGCCTGCTGTATGCGGCCGTCAGGAAGTGCTGCTGGACGTCCTCGCGATTGCCGACGCCCTGAAGGAAGCCGTAACCGGCTTCGATGTATCCGCCGAAAGCATCAACGAAGGTCGTCACGCCATAAAGGTTGGCGTCGTGATTATCGACCTTGCCGTTCGCGCCGACGAGGCTTGCATTATCGACATTGTCGAATGCCGTGAAGAACGTGATGTCGTAATTCGACAGGCCAAGCGCCGGCGAGTTTTGCGCGGGCAAGGTGACGGCGCCGCCGAGAATGGCGTCGTTGGCCCAGATGCCGTTCTGCAAGAACAACGGAAAGAGGCCGACGGTGAACGGCAGATCGAATTTGGAATACTGGCCGCTCAAACCCGAATAGATAGAACCAACGTCGCCCTCGAAAAACAGCGTCTGCGGATTGAGGTCGAATTCGTCATGGAAGCGCTGATCGCCATCGCCGCCGCCAAATTCAAAGCGAGAGAAGTTTGCCGCGCCGTCTTGTATGGGCGTAAAGAACGCATGAATGCGCTCCGTCCCGGTGATCTTGAAATCGACGTCGAGATTGAGACGCGTCGCGATCTGGGCAATGTCCTTGCCGTTGTTGCTATTGTAAGCGACTGCGGTCCGCCAATCGCCGTAAACCGATAATCCCGGAAGCAGCGGGTTCAACTTGCCGAGGATCGTGCTGCTCTCATCGTAGGGACCGGATGTGTATTGCTCGCGGCCGAGTTCGAGCAGCGGCCGCGGCGGCTCGACCGCATACTTGCCGCCGTAGATATCGGCCTGCCCATCTGCGTCATACTTCTTCGAGTATTTCGGGTCCGGGCGGAAGGCGCCCTTCGTCGACGCCGCTTTTTTATCGGTTTTCTTCTTCTCTTTGGGCGACGCGTCCTGGTCGTCCGCGCTGTCGACGTTCGCGCCCAGATACTGCTTCGAGACGATCGTTTCTGTTTTCACCAGCGACTGTGGATCCGTTGCAGGCTCCGCGAGAGTCGTTGCTGCCCAGCCGTCTGTCTTGGCAATTTCGGTCGTGTGATCGTTTGGCTCGGTTCGTGCCGTTGTCCCCGACATCGTGAGGTAGCTGCCGGCGATCAATGCAATAACGGCTGTCGTGGTCCCGGCACCGAATTGAAGAGTGCCTTTCACGTCGCGAGTCATACTGAAGCTCCACTACGCGCCTCCGACTTTCGCTTTCGCTCGAGCGCAAGAGGCATGAGAGTTGCTTCGGACCCGCTTTTTGGACCGTGTGGCGATCCAAATCCGAAACGCTCGGTTGTTCGGCGTTACTCCTTGACGTCGACATCCACCGCGAATTCGTGGAAGTTCATGATCCGCTCGTTCATGCTCTGCTCCATAGCTTTGGTCGAGCCGACGAAGCGCATGAAATAGATGGGCTCGGCGCGACTGCGCATGCGGAAGGCGAGGCGGTATTTTCCGGGCTTGCTGATCAGATTTCCCGGCACCTGATACTTTGCCATGCGCACACCCAGAGGCGTCAGCGAGTGGTTTTCCATACGCACCAACGGCGGATGATTGAGAACCGTCGTCGGGATGCTGGGCGGCCGAAGCTGCGGCAGCGGATCGATGTCGAAATTGACCGGCAAGTACATCTCGCGATCGGTTCCCTTGACGTTGGTGGTCAGGAACTTGGTCTGGAAATTCACGAGCATCTGATCGGTGTCGATCTTGCCCGCGGCCACATCCAGACTGTGCAGATCGGCCATGTCGCCGTCGCTGTCGACGTAGCCCGACTCCCAGACGTTCTGTCCATCGGGGTCGACGAGAGCGACATTCACCCAGAGCTGCGGCTGTGCACCCAGCGAGCCCGAAGGCAGGTTATGCCCCGTATTCGTGTTCTTGATCTTATAGGAGAACACCAGATCCGATCCGACCTGCGGCGTGCCGTCGATGTTGGGACCATCGATGCTGCTGCTGTTCTCCATGACCTGACGGCGAAGCTTGTCGCGCTCATCGAGCTTCTTGATATTTTCGTCGATGATTTCGCGCGCGTCCTCGCGATCGTTGGCGTCGGCCCAACGCTTCGGGAAATTGACCTTGATCTTGCCATCCGCGACTTTGTCTTCGAATTTGGACGTGCCCCAGCCGGAGCGCCAATCGAACTCCATCCAATCTTTGATGGTGTAGGCCTGCGCTTTGACGTTGTGCGGAAAGATGCCGGGGTGTGCGATCGAATAACCTGGGCCGATAAAGCGGTGGTTCGCGTGTTTGCGGCCGGGGTTCACTTCCTTGCCCCCGACGATGGCAGACGGCGCGGTCGCGTAGCCTTTCGGCTGGCCCGGAACTTTGCCCATGTGGCAGTCCTGACAAGTGACTCCGGCCTTGCGAGCGGGGCTGTCGCGATACTGATCCCAGACAATTTCGAGCTTGATGCCGAGGTTGACGGCAACCTGGTGGCAGCTGACGCAGAACTCCGACTTGGTAATCTGGTCATTGGTGATCATGCCGGCGTGAATGTCGTTGCCCCGGCCATCCTTGCTGGTCTTGACCGAGTAGGTGTCTTTCTTGGCCAGAACGTCGTTGATGACGCTCTGTTTGCCGCTGCCATACACCGGCTCGTTGATGGTTCCCGGCTCGACCCGGCGTTCGCCGTTGACCTTGCCATACTCCTCCTTGACGCGATGGCAGGTGATGCAGGTCACGCCTTCACGCGAAATCTGACTGCGGGCCCAGAGAGGTGCGTCGCGTGCTTCTCCAAGCTGAGTGCCAACCTGCTGGTGGCAGCGCACGCAGAACGTCCCGACCGTTCCTTGCGTGAGCGTTTGGAACTTTTGCTCGAATTTGTGGAACATAGGCGAGATCGACGCATAAGCGTGCTGTGACGACGACCATTCTTCATAGATCTGCTTATGGCACGTGCCGCATTGCGCCGCCGTCGGATATAGAGACTCGTCCGTCATCGCCGAGTCGTGACCGGCCGGCTTTTTGTTGTCGGATTCCGCAGCTTTGGCCTTCTGCGCGTCGCTTCTTCTGACGACGCCGGTGTTTTCAGCAAGTTGCAGCAGCGGTTGCGCTTGTGCTCCGTCGCTGCCGTTCGACACACGGCCGTTTGCAACAGCATTTTGGCGACAGAACGCTGCCCCCATCAGAAGGATGCCGACGACTGCGAAGGCAAGCGTCGCGATCCCGGAAAGTCGTTTCATCGCCCTACCCCCATTCCCATTGTTTCCAGGGCGGCTCAGAATTGCATCGCTTACGAGAAGCGGCGCGCGAGCACTGCTGATCACTGGACGGACGATTAATTATTTGCGGAAATTGGCCGCGATATGTCCGCAATCGATTTCGTTCCAATGAAATGCCAAAAAACTTTCGACCATTTTGAAAAAACACTTTCAATCAAAGCCGAATTGCCGCGCAAATTTCGCCGCCCTCGATCGACTTAACCGCGAACGCAACGTTCTGTTTTTGCAATGTTTACCGGCTTATTTTCGCGGCATCCAAACGAACTGCAGCGCAACTTTCTTAAAATAGAGATGCTATTTGCTCCTATATAACAATTCTCTTGCGATCATTTTTTTGTCCTATTGGGCAGCCATCAAATGAAATTAGCCGAGCATTCCAATCCGATCGCAATCGCAATATCTCAAACGTGGCCATATCACAGCATCGATTGTCAGCATGGGGATTATTACGCTGATCGCGGTCGACGCCGCGGCACAAGCATGGAGCGGTTCGGAGCACATCAAGAACCTCAAGCATTTCGGAAAGAGCTGATGACAAGACGTCACCAAATCACGATCAATGGAAAAGCATTTCGTGCACGCAGCGGCGAATTGTTGCTCGATGCGGCTCTGAGCAACGGCATTGATCTGCCGCACGATTGCCGGTCCGGCCATTGCGGCACCTGCTGCGTTCGCCTGGTGCAGGGCGACGTTGAAGGTGGCGAAGGCTCGGAACCTTCTATCGTTCATGCCTGTCAGTGCCGGGTTGTAGCTGATGCAGTCTTTGAAAGCGACAAAGCCCCGGACGTGCGGGCTGTTGATGGATTAGTCAGCTCATTGCGACCTTTGTCGGCGGACGTCATCGAGGTCGGCATCAGAACAAGCCGTGCGCTGCCCTTTCACGCCGGCCAATATACTCAGATACGCTTCAGCGGCTATCCAAGCCGGCCCTACAGCTTCACGCTTCCCCTGCACAGCAACCCAGACGGCCGATCGGTGTGGTTTCATATCCGGCGCATGAAGGGTGGTCGCGTCAGCTCATCGCTGGGCAAGCGTATCAAGACCGGCCACCGTGTGCAGCTCACGGGCCCTTATGGATCGGCCTATTTCCGAAATGAAACCAGAGGCCGTATGGTCCTCGTCGCGACCAACACCGGCTTTGCGCCGATCTGGTCGATTGCCGTTGCCGCTCTCCGAGAAAATCCGGAGCGTAGAATGATGATCATCGCGGGCGGGCGCAGCGTCGAGTCATTATATATGGGCCCGGCTCTTTCGCGGCTCGCTCAGTTTCCCAACGTCCTTGTCGTTGCCGCGTGCAGCGCGCCCGAAATCGTGCCGGGCGTCATGCAGGGCCGGCCGACCGACTTCCTGCCGCGCCTCCTACCGAGCGACGTTCTTTATGCGTGTGGAGCGCCGGAAATGGTCAACTCGGTCAAATCGTTCGCGGCACATGCGGGCGCGACCTGCCATGCAGACCCCTTCATGCCAACGATCGAAGGCAACACCGGAGCGGGTGTCGTGTCACGCGTGATCGGGCTCCTCGCCGCCCCCATCGCACGACAGGCGAAGCCGTCTGCATTCGATCACGCGGGCGATCGGCGCGAACAGATTTTGCGGGCATGAGATGCTTGGAGCCGTCGGTGTGCGTAATCTTGTTCCGAACTTATCCCGAGCGAGACTATTCCTCAGCTCTGCCGCGCTTGTTCTTTCCGGCGTTTCTCTGATTTTCTGCGCGACCGTCGGCCGTGCGGTCGCGGCCGATCCGGCCAAAATCGTCGGACCGAATGCCTGCGCGGAATGCCACAAACAGGAAACGGAAGCGTGGAAAGGAACGCATCACTTCAAAACCTTCCGCGATCTTCCGCGCGATCCGAAAGCCAACGAGATCGCCAAGCGAATGGGTGTCAGACGTATCCGGTCTGAGAGCTTGTGCCTGAATTGTCATTACACTGTGCAGCGCAAGGACGACAAAGACGAGCCGATCGCGGGCATCTCATGCGAAGTCCTGCCACAGCGGCGGGAAAGACTGGATCAAGGTTCACAGCGGCTACAGCGGCAAGACTGCAAAGACCGAAACCAAAGCCGAAAAAGATCAGCGGTGGAAACTCGCGATCTCAAAGGGAATGATTGGCCCTCGCCTCATCTATCAGCTGGCGAAAAACTGTTACGGCTGTCACGTCGTCCCGAGAGAAGACCTCGTCAACAAAGGCGGCCATCGCGCCGGGAGCGCCTTCGAACTTGTATCCTGGTCGCAGGGCGAGGTGCTGCACAACACCTGGTATTCCAAAGGGAAAGCCAACGTACCAGCCGACGCAGCGCGCAAGCGCATGCTTTATCTCGTCGGTCTTGGAGTCGAACTTGAAACGGCATTGCGCGCGGTCGGAAAAGCAACGGCGAGAAAAGCCTACGCGTTCGAAATGGCGAAGCGTGTCGATCGGGCGCGAAAGCAACTGGCTGTTGCCGCCAAGGCAGTCCCAAATGTGCCGGAAATAGCAAAGATGGTCGAATACTCGCATTCGGCCGCGCTGAAGCTCAACAACGAGCAGCTTCTATCGACGGCCGCCGATGGCGTCTCGAAGGAACTGGTGAGCATCAGCGAAAAGTACGACGGCAGCACGATGTCCGGTCTCGACAGCTTCATTCCGGGACCGGACAAATACAAAGGTGCAGCAAGGCCGGCCGCTGCCGTCAATTAAGCCGCGCGAGAAGGGGCGTGAGGGGAAGCAAACATGAATGATTTCGGAAGCTGGCGGTGAGACAGGCGCACTCACGTGCGGCGGGCGGCTCGTTCGGGTTCGTTCCGAGCTTCACCGGGTTGCTCAACGCCACGACGATTGGAGCGCTTTCGATTGCGGCCCTCTCTGCGGGCATGCTCTGGCTCGTCGGAATTTATGCGAGCGGGCTGCGCGATCCTCGATATTTGGACGGCTGGGTGCTTGCAGGCGGCATGGCGTTGCAGCTGCTTTTCCACGTTGCCATCAAGACATCGGTGTTCGCGCCAAAGTCGATCGTGCGCTGGCGGAAGGTCCATATCTTCATCGGCTATCTGCTGATCGCGGCATTCGTTTCGCATTGTGGGTTCTCTTTGCCCGACACCACATTCGAATGGGCGCTTTGGTCCGGCTTCGTCGTCATAACTTTGAGCGGGGTCTTCGGCACATATCTCAGCTGGTCGCTGCGGGCCAAGGGTGGGATCGATGAGCATATCAGTTTCGAACGCATCCCAACGCGGAGGGCCGAGCTTGCCGACGAGATTGCCGGGGTCGTCGCGTCGCGCGTTCCGGACGCAGCCGCTGCGCTTCCCTTGCCGGCGCCGCCCTATGAAGCGTGGATCGCCGATCTCTACACAAATCATCTCAGAGATTTTTTTGTCGGCCCTCGCAATTTCACCGGCCATCTGATCGGCTCGCAGCGGCCTTTGAAGCAGTTGACGGACGAGATCGATAGCTTGACGCGCTACGTCGATAGCCGGACCCAGCAGAAACTTAACGCGATCAGAGCGCTCGTCGTCGAGAAGGATCAGCTCGATTTCGCACGTGTCCATTATGGCCTGACCAAGGGTTGGCTGTTCGTGCATGTGCCTGTCACTTATGGATTGATCGTGCTGAGTGTGATGCACGTGCTTGTCGTCTATTCGTTTTCGTCCGGGGCGGGATGATGTGGCACTTGCTTTGGCCAGTAGCCAATTCATCGCCCGGCGTTTGGCGCGACCGCATCGCGAGGCTCGCTGCGTTCACAACGTTGATCTGCGTCTGCGTTGCCTTGCTGCTGACCAAAGGCACGCAGTTCCTGATGCCAGGACCAATGACGAGCGCTCATAGCGCGATCGAAAAGTGTTCGACGTGCCATACCAAAAATGGAACCGGCAAACTCAGCTGGGTCCACGGTCTCGTCGCGGGAGATCCACTCGCCGACAGCAAGGCGTGCCTCACATGCCATAAAATGCCGGCAACGGCTTTCAATCCGCATGGCGCTTCGGGCGACGCTCTGAAACAGAGCGGTAGCCGCTTGATAAAAATCGCAGCGCAAACTCCGGCACCATTATCGGCGCGCGCGCAGGACCGGGTTTTTCCGACGCGCGATATTATCAAGGGTGGCCTTTATTGCGCGACCTGCCATCAGGAACACCAAGGTGTCAATTTCAATTTGGCGAAGATCTCCAACGAACAATGCCGATCTTGTCATGAGGTGAAATTCGACAGCTTCGACGGCAACCATCCAGCGTTCGACAACTATCCATTCAAGCGGCGCACGCGGATCATTTACGACCATGCCGGACACTTCGATAAGCATTTCCCGGAAGTCGCCAAGAAGGATGCAGCCAAGCGTATTCCGGCAACCTGCTCCACATGCCACGACAGCAGCAAAGACAAACGCATCATGGCCGTTGCGCCATTCGAGCAAACTTGCAGCGGCTGCCATCTCGATCAGATCAAAGGCAAGGAGCGCGCTAGCGGTCCGAAGGGCATCGCGTTTCTGTCCTTGCCTGGGCTTGATCTGCAGACTCTGAAAAGCAGGAAGGCAGCAGTGGGTGAATGGCCCGATGCGTCCGAAGCAGAGCTCTCGCCATTTATGAAGGTCATGATCAGTCGGACGGAACCGGGCCACGCTGTCGTCCGGACCCTCGATGGTTTGAACCTCCAGGATCTGAGCAAGGCGAGCGACGTGCAAATCAACGCCGTCAAGGATCTGGTTTGGGAGATCAAGCGACTGTTCTTCGCACTCATATCCGGCAAGGCGACCGATGTTCTCGCCGACATCAAGATCGGCAATGGTGTGAAGCTTAGCCAGATGCAGGTCGCGGACCTGACCGCGAGCATCCCGCGCGATGTCATCATCGGCGCGCAGCAACAGTGGCTTCCACATCTTGCCAAGGAAATCTCTGGTGGGCCCATCGCGAGCGACGCGAACCAAGGCGGTTCGCAATCGCAGGCGACCGACGCAAAGCCGGCCGCGGCTGCGCCAGAACGTGAGACGGAAGAAGAGCGGGACTCGTCGGAAGCCAAGAAAAAAGACGAAGACACTGCGCCAGTCAAAACGGTCAAGCGCGATCCGCCGGCATGCGTCGTCAGAGTTTTTGGGCAATGTCTGCTGAACAACGGACCGGCCGAGGCGAGCCAATCCGAAGATGACGCCGGCAAAGATGGTGCTGCGCGCGACACCAACCTGCCGGCGGCGATGCAAGCCGGTCTCGGCGATCTGGCGCAGCCGGGCGCGCGCGAAGACGTGGTCGCGCAGGTCGACGGTGGCGGGAGCCAACCCAAGGCGACGAACCAGTCGGATGACTTGCTTTTTCCGACGGAAGAAGAACTTCGCGAAATGAAAACTCTCACCAAAGGAGCGGCTGGCGGCGCGGCGACTTCAGATACGGCGGCGACGTCGGCGCCCGCCAGTGCCGCGGCACCGACCGGCATCGAAAGCGGCATGGAAGCGGAAGATTGGGCCGACGACGGCGGCTGGTATCGGCAGGATTATGCGATCTTCTATCGCCCGGTCGGGCACAAGGATAAATTCATTTATTCCTGGCTCACGCTCACAGGTCCGTCGGCACCGAAAGGCGACAGGAGCCCCACCGCAGCGGTGTTTGATTCACTTACCGGCAAGGATGCCCAGGGGTCGTGCACGAAATGCCATAGCATTGATGTGAGCGGCCGAGGCCGTGTCGTCAATTTCGCGCCGGCTTCCGCCGCGACGAAGCAAGGTCAGTTCACGACCTTCATTCACGAACCGCATTTCGGCGTGATGGAAAATCGCGGCTGCCTGACGTGCCACAGCCTCGAAAAACAACAGCCCTATCTGATGAGTTATGTGCAGGGGAATCCGCTCAAATTCACATCGAATTTCGGCGTGGTGAAAAAGGATCTCTGCCAATCCTGCCACGCGACCAACGCGGTGCGCCAAGATTGTCTGACGTGCCATAAGTATCACGTGAACGGCGTCGTCACCCCGATCATGAACACGAAAATTCCGATGCAATGAAAGATGACGCGAACGAAAGATATGACCGCGCTGAACCGGCATCGTTTAGGCGGGAATTGTCGGTTGGACGCAGCAAGTTTTAGCGCAGTTGATCATTACGCGTTCCATTTACGGCCCGCTGCTTTGAAGAGCTCAAATCCAATTTGCGTCCGATTTTCTTGCTAGAAAAAAGCCTCGCGAGGATCTGGATATGACACAGCTTTATGCGACGGTGAGTTTCGGCACGACGGCGGCGCTGCTGGCGATCATCCTCGTGCTGCTACGGCTTGAAGTTCATGGCCGCTTGCCGGTTCTGGCTCTCGCACGACGATGGACCGCGATGAGCAACAGGATCTCGGCGCCGATACTGATGCTTCTTTTTGCGACCTCGATCGGCTGTCTCGCGTTCGCCGCTAGCGAAACGCATCCTACGAGCGCTGACATGGCGCTCGGCAACTCGGCAGATGCTTCATCCGCAAGTGGTGCGGGCTTCGATCCGGACACATCGCAGGCGCTCGATTCCCTTCGCGCGTATGCGGATTCGATCGATGACAGGCAACCAGGGTCGGCAACTCAAACGTCGGCACCGAATTCCGCCGCACTACCGGATGTCGACACCATGATCGCGAAGCTTCTTGCCCGTCTTGAAAAGCAGCCGAACGATGTGAAAGGCTGGAAGATGCTCGGCTGGTCTTACCTCAACACGGATCGGGCAGAGGAAGCGGTGCAGGCCTATGAAACAGCGCTGAAGCTCGATCCTGCCGACGCCGAGATCGGGAAGGCGCTGGCCGCTGCGAAATCGGCGCAGACTGCTACTGCCTCGGCGGCACCGACCGCCGGCGATGCGATGACACCCGCGAGCGGGCTTGATTCTGCAACGGCCGAACAGCGTCAGAACATGATCCGCGGTATGGTCGATCAGCTCGCGGCCCGTCTCGAAAAAAATCCGAACGATGAAGAAGGCTGGGCTCGTCTGATGCGCTCGCGGGTAACGTTGGGCGAGATGGATGCCGCGAAAAGCGCGCTATCGAAAGCGCTCGCCACGTTTGAAGCCGACGCGCAAGCGAAGACCAGATTGAGCGAAGCGGCGCGCGAACTCGGCATTCAGAAGAATTAGCCGAACCCTCAAAGAGATAAGATGTTGCTAAAAGCGAAGAGGCCCCCGCAGGCAGGGGCCCCTCCTTAAGCGCCGTCAGGGAACAGCGCGTCTCGCGGAACTTTACTCGGCCGGACTTGCCGTGAAGTTGCCGATGATCGTTTTGTGATGTTTCGCTTCCATGCCGATCTGGAAAATGAAGAAGGCGATGAAGAACGCCAGGATGGCGAGAGAAAACAGTATTTCATCGCCATGGAACGGATAGATCGCTCCCATCTCGGTAAGCTTGGATAGGCTGGTGACACCGGTGTTCATGGGTTTCTCCTGTCGGATCTCATGACATGACGACCGGCGGCAATAATATCGCCGCCGGTATGAGGACCTAGATGCGGACTTCCTTACGCTGCAGCGCTTCGAATGCCGCTTCCGCTCCGGAAATGTTTGGATAGGTGGATTCAACGTGCTCACCGTCGAGACCGGTCAGCTCGACCTTCGCATCGACGCGAAGCAGACCCAACATCTTCAGAAGTTTGCCGATGATGTAGCCAGGCACGAGACCGAACCCGATCGCAAAGACGAACGAGACGATGGCATTGCCAATCGGAGTGACGATCGGAAGATTTTCGGAATTGGTACCGAACCAGCCGGCGCCTTCCGAGAGACTGACTGCGGTGCCTGCGCTCGGCAGGATCGCTGGGTAGCCCCATAGTGCAAACCCGGCAACGATGCCGCCGAACAAGCCGCAATAGCCATGCACCGCCACCGCGCCGACAGCGTCGTCGAGCTTGAATTTCTTCTCGACCCAGTTGTGGGCGTAGTAGGCCATCACCGTTCCCGCGACCGCAATCGCGAGCGCGACGACGGGATGGTAGAGGTCGTTACCGGCGCTCGCGGAGATGAGACCTGTGAGGCCACCCGAGAACGTCCAGAAGGCATTGCCGTTCGATACGAGATAGGCCGTCATCATGCCGCCGAAGAGGGCGAGCAGGAAGTTCATCGTGACACCCGAGAGCGTGATCGGGAAGCCGTAGATGTTGGTCGCGGTCCAATAGGCCGGCTGGCCTTCGGCCGCGACGTTGGCCATCGGGATGTGGCACGCGGCATAGAAACCGAAGAAGCCGACGTAGATCATGAAGAGACCGACGGTGACCATCCACGGATTATGCGCCGGGATCTCGCGCGGCGTGCCGTCCGGAGCGAACTTACCGATGCGCGGGCCGAGGTTGAGCAGAATACCGAGCGCAGCAAAGCCCGACACCGAGTGCAGCACCGCCGAGCAGTATTGGTCGTGGAAGCCGAGATACTGCGTCATCCAGCCGTTGCCGGACCAGCCCCAGGCGGCGGGCAGAACCCATGCGACCGCGCCGACATAGATGGCGATAATCAAAAACCCCGATGTCTTGGCGCGTTCGATGATCGAGCCGGAGACGATCGAGGCCGCCGTCATACCGAAGAGCGCGAAAGCGCCCCAGAAGACGCCGGAGATTCGATCGGAAAGGTTCGGAGCGAGCTTATCGGACCAAGGTTCGAAGCCGGTTGCAAAGCTGACGGCCGTCGAATTCACCGGCCATCCCTGCAGGCCAATGTAGATCCACATGCCGAAGAGGAAGAAGGCGAGGCCGACGACAGGAATGGCCATCGCGTTTTTCAAGAGCGTGTGTTGAACGTTTTTCGTTCTCGCAACGCCGACTTCGTACATGCAGAAGCCGATGTGGATGAAGAACATCAGAACGATGGTCAGAAAGAAATAGAACTCCGTGAAAATCGTCAGCATTGCCGTTGATTGATCGGCCATGAGTGACTCCCCTATTCACGCCTGCCCCGCCGCAAAGCGTGCCAAGGCGTCGCTACCTTACGAAAATGTAAAGCGCAGGATTCATGCCAATCGCCGAGATCGCCGTTCGCTGCGTTCTTGCGAGGAAATTCAGCCTATTCTCTAGAAAGTAAGATCGCGTTTTTGCCCAGAATTTGGGCTGCCGCCCGACATTTGAGCGCAAAAGCCCCGAGTTACGGAGCGACCATCGCTTTCGAAAACGATGTTTTCAGGCGAGCGTCACAGAAGGAGGAGTTCAAGTCGGCGGGCAGTGCCGAACGGACGCCGGTGCACCTATTTCGCGCCGTCGTCCCAATAGTTGAGATCGGAAGCTGCGGCGGTGTTCGCGGCAGTCTCCTCGGCGAGATAACGCCGGTTCACCCAACCGACCAATGTCCGGTGTCTCACGGGGCACCAGTCGTTCAGGCACGCGCCCGTAATTGCTATGCCGTGGCTGTTCGGCGGTATCCTGCCGACCGTCTGATAATCCGGCGACGGGCCGGTGCGAATGTTCAATACGTCGCTCGGATCGACACCGGCGACGCGGAATGGCTTACCGACGGTCTTTGGAGCTTCAGCCTTGGCAACTTCCACTTTTGCGGGCTGGACCCTGGAAGCTGCGCTTTTTGGGGTCTTGAAGAACTGCGGTTTGACCGAAGCGATGGCGACACTATCGCTATGATGTGGCCGAACAGCCGGATGCGGCGCCGGCACATTAAGCGCCACAGCAGTCATAGGCTTTACGGCAGGTTCTGAGGCATCCGAGGCCGTGGCCTTCTCGGCCGAAGCTAGAGACTTATGCTCTTCTGCCTTCGCCGCGGCTTCAGCCTTGCGTTCGCTCGCCGCCAGGACGACGTCCTGCTTTCTCTCCGCCACTTCATGCGCGGGCGCGGCTTTCTTCACCTCGGCGACAATCTGAGCGGATTTCGAGACAGGTCCGCCCAGTTCGACAATGGTGCCAGTACCCGTATCGCCGTCGTCACGTCGCCAAGTGAAGCGCTTGCCTTCGACACTGATCGTTGCGCAGCGCTGCTCAGCGTCGAACCAACGAAACCATTTGAAGCAGACCCGATCGTTAGCGACCCACCAGCGGCCGCGATCCTTTGCAGCGCCCAAGACGGCGCCGAGGGCCGTGCCTGCTTCGCCCTCCATCATGCCGTCGTGGCCGATGCGGACTGAAACCGTGCTTCCCACCGGCGTATCGAGCGCCAAGAGGGAACCGCTCAGCGTCGTTTTGATCACCTCGCCCGTGAGTTTTCCGTCGGCGGCAGCGACGGGGCCCGCAGCAAAACAACCGAGCAACATTACGAGCTTACGCACATCCGCTCCTGGTAGGGACTGGTTAACCACTTTGCTAGCCAAGTGTGGCAGAGATTCGATTGCAGGCTGGTAAATGGACGTGCCTATACGACCAAGGCTCTATGCGGCCTGTTGGCCCGCTGGCCTCAATTCAGCTCGACCGCGCTTTTTTGCGTTCCAATGCGTTGTATTGACGGTTTGATAGCGATCGAGACGAGGCTCTACCGCGAGCAAGCCTTGGTCTCCGAACGAGTGATTTGGTCCTTCGGGGGAGGACGGCATGCAGCGCCGTTGGAAACTAAGCTTTGCCGTTTCGAGCGCCCTCTTGCTCAGTCTCTCAGCGGCGCATGCGCGCGCGGATGAGACGTGCGCTGCCGGCACGCTCGGTGTGTCGCGGACGATCGAAGTCGATACGACCGGCGGACCATGGTTCGGCGAACCTCACGGCGATCGCGACTTTCTGAAACCGGGCGAAGTGGTTCTGACGTTCGACGACGGCCCCTCTCCGGCCGATACGCGGGAAATTCTCGCGGCGCTGGCGAAGCAATGCACCAAGGCGACGTTCTTCATGGTCGGCGAGATGGTTGCCGTTCACCCCGAAATCGTCAAGGAAGTCGCATCACAGGGACATACGATCGGAACCCACACTTGGTCTCATCCCAACGTCGCGCGCTTGACACTGCCCGAGATCCAACACGAGGTCGAAGCGACCTTCGATATCGTGCAGAAGAACAGCCCGGAGCCCGTGGCGCCGTTTTTTCGCTATCCATATCTGAGCAGCAGCAAGCTTTCTGAAGACTATATGAAGAGCCGGAACATCGGGCAATTCGCGGTCGATATCGACTCGTCGGATTGGCGCGTTCGAGGGTCTGCGCCCGTCATTTCGCGCGTGATGGCCGGTCTCAAAGCGCGCGGCCGCGGCATCATCCTGATGCACGACATTCACAAGTGGACCGCGGACGCCGTCGGCCAACTTCTGACGAAGCTCAAAGCCGGTGGATATAAAGTCGTGGCGCTGAAAGCCAAGACGCCTGTTCAGATCATTGCCGATGTTACGCCACCGGCACCGAAGCCGGCGGTAAAGTATGCTTCCCGCAAAACCAAACGTGCCTATGGGAAATATTCCCTACGGGGACGCAAGGCGGCGCACTTGTCTCGGACGCGCGCTGCCGTCGAGTGATGCGAGAATTATCATTGCGACCTTGACCGCTCGAACTCGCCCTCAGCAAATCTGGCAAGGCCTGAAAATCTCACGATCGGCCGATGTCCTGCTGGCTATTTCGCCTATGTCTCGTATATAGTTGGTTTCGTTGTGTGCCGCTGTCGTCAAAGCCGTGCGCGACGTGTGGGGATGCGTTCAGCAGAGATCGTTCGAACATCAACATCGATACAGTCATCGCGATCTTGGAATCCGCTCAGGAGGCATGGAACTCCGGCAGCGTCGAAGGGGTGCTGGATAAATACGTCGACGACATCGTCTACACTACGAATACCGGTGGTCCGAACGGCGAATCTTTGACAATTCGGGGCAAGGAAAACGTCCGGCTTCGCTTCCAGAAGGCGATGGAAGTGATCGACAGCCGCTCACATCTGGAATCGGCGCGATGGGAAAACGGCCTGGTCCGGACACGGCTGACCGCTGAGTTGCGTCATCGCGCGACCGGTCACTGCCTACAGCTCTCTCTGCGTCAGGTTCTTCGCTTCCGGGGTTTCAGGATCGCCGAAATGCAAGATTTCCATGACGCTGCGAAGCTCGCTGCGTTCTGGCGACTGATCGGCGACCCTCTCTCCAGAATTAAAAACAGCGCGGAGTCGGTCTAGCGGGCGGCTCAGAACGAGACGTCAGCCGAATGTGAATGCGTAGGCCTGAACCCCGGGATCGAGAAATCTGATTTCGAAAGTGCGATCCTCGATCGGGCCCTGCTGGCGAACGAGCTGGTAGAGCCGTTGTGTCGTAACAGTCCCTTCGCCGTCGGCAGAAACATCAGCGCCGTGGCTATCTCCTGGAGCGTGGCCATCGATGGTGATCTTGAACCGTACGGGCTTGCCGTCAGAGCCCGGCGCCAAAACAAGATGCAGATCGCGCGCGTGAAATTTGTAGCTGATGGAGCCGTTCTCCGCGTTGAGCGCGGCGTGCTCGGGCGTGATCGTCCAGTTGCCGGACAGGGCCCAGTCGTTGAGCTCGGCAGGCGCGCCAGTATAATCGTGCGAGGCGTCATGGACGGCTCCGCCAGGGGAGACGAAATTTTCAGCGCGCCGATAACCGACGTAGGTCTCGGGTGATCTGACCGTGTCGGATGCACCGGCCTCGATGCCTTTGGTGTCGACGGCAACAGTTCCCGTCGCTATGTTCTTATGGCCGGCCTCTGCGAGCAGCGCTTGAATGACGCGCTCGGAGCGATCGTAACTGCCTTCGCCGAAATGGTGATGCCGGATGTTTCCGTCGGCATCGATGAAGTAGTGCGCGGGCCAATACTCGTTATTGAAGGCGCGCCAGATGGCATAGTCGTTGTCGATCGCCACCGGATAGGTGACGCCAAGGTCGGTCACGGCGCGTTTGACGTTGTCGATGTTCCTCTCGAAAGCGAACTCCGGTGTGTGTACGCCAATCACGACGAGGCCCTGATCCTTGTATTTGTCGGCCCAGGCTTTGACGTACGGCAGCGCACGCAGACAGTTTATGCAGGAGTAGGTCCAGAAATCGACCAGAACGACCTTGCCCTTCAGCGCCTCGCGCGTCAGCGGTTTCGAATTCAGCCACGCGACAGCGCCATTGATTGGCGGCATCTTGCCTTCGACCGGGAGGCTAGTGTCTTCGCCCGCAAGAGAGACATCGGGCATCGATGCATGGCCGCGGAATGAATCGATCAGGCGCTGTTCAATCGAAGCGGTGCTCGCGAGCGACAAGCGCGTCAACGCACCGGTGTCGGCGCCGAGCGCTATCGCGCCAGCCGACAGAAGAACCAGGACGCCAATGCCGCGGCGGAGCCATTCGCCGACACCGAGCGATCGCTTCATGGCGGCAAAAACTTTGCCGCCGGCAAGAAGCGCCAACGCCAGCGAAGTCGCCGCCCCGGCCGCGTAAGCCGTGAGCAGCAGCGTCGTCGTCGCGCTCGCGCCATTGAGTGCGGCGCCCGTCAAGATAAGCCCGAGCACCGGGCCTGCGCAGGGAGCCCACAGGAGGCCGATCGCAACGCCGAGCAGGAGCGATGGCCAGATCGTGGCGTGACCCGCTGCTGCGGTGTCGGCCCTGCGAGACAGCCTGTCGCCCAGCGCCACGAGGGGTTGTGATAGGCGTTCGGAGAGTTCGGGGAAAATCAATGCGAGGCCAAAGAGCGCGACGAGCAGGAGGGCTGCGTAACGTCCGTATTCGTTGGCGGCTACGGCCCAACCGCCCCCGACGGCTGCCAAGGTTGCCACAACGGCAAATGTCGCTGCCATGCCGATAAGGGTGGGCAAGCCATTTTGGAGGAACGGCCGGTCGGCGCGCGCGAAGACGAAGGGCAAGACGGGCAAAATACAGGGGCTGACGATGGTCAGCACGCCGCCGAGGTATGCGAGCAGGAGAAGGAGCATTTCCGATCTCTAACGTGGACGAACTGTCATCGGCCAGCCTATTTGCTAGGCCAAGCGCTCATGCCGAACAGTACGCGGCGTCGAAGTCGGACGTTACAATGTTCACGGATTTGCGGGCGCACCCGCTCCGCCGGTTGGAGCGCGTTCGAGGCACGCCGAAAGGCAAGTCAGGGCGGCAGGGTCCACCAGATAAACTCATGGCGCCGACTGGAAAAGCCGGCGCCATGATTAGAGAGCTTAAGCAGCCTTCGCAGCGGCGCCGGCCGGCACTTCCGAGATCGTCTTCAGGATCTGCGAAGCGATGGCGTATGGGTCACCCTGCGAGTTCGGACGGCGATCTTCGAGGTAGCCCTTGTAGCCGTTCTTCACGAACGAGTGCGGGACGCGGATCGAGGCACCGCGGTCGGCAACGCCGTAGCTGAACTTGTTCCACGGCGCGGTCTCGTGCTTGCCGGTCAGACGCTTGTCGTTGTCCGGGCCGTAGACGTTGATGTGGTCCATAAGGTTCTTATCGAAGTTCTTCATCAGCGCTTCGAAGTAATCCTTGCCGCCGACCGTACGCATGTATTCGGTCGAGAAGTTGGCGTGCATGCCCGAGCCATTCCAGTCGGTATCACCGAGCGGCTTGCAATGGAATTCGATGTCGATGCCGTACTTTTCCGTCAGACGGAGAAGCAGGTAGCGCGCCATCCACATTTCGTCAGCGGCCTTCTTGGAGCCCTTGCCGAAAATCTGGAATTCCCACTGACCCTTCGCCACTTCGGCGTTGATGCCTTCGTGGTTGATACCAGCAGCCAAGCACTGATCGAGATGCTCTTCGACGATCGCGCGGGCAACGTCGCCGACGTTCTTGTAGCCAACGCCCGTGTAGTACTCGCCCTGCGGAGCGGGGTAGCCCTCAGACGGGAAGCCGAGCGGACGGCCATTCTTGTAGAAGAAGTATTCCTGCTCGAAGCCGAACCAGGCGCCGGCGTCGTCGAGAATGGTCGCGCGCCTGTTGGAAACGTGCGGCGTGACACCATCCGGCATCATGACTTCGCACATCACGAGAACGCCGTTGGTACGGGCGGGATCGGGATAGTGGGCGACGGGCTTCAGAACGCAATCGGAGCTGTGGCCCTCAGCCTGCTGGGTCGACGAACCGTCGAAGCCCCAGAGCGGGAGATCGGCGAGATCGGGGAATGAGCTGTATTCCTTGATCTGCGTCTTGCCGCGCAGGTTGGGCACCGGCTTGTAGCCATCGAGCCAAATATACTCAAGTTTGTACTTCGTCATTCTGGACTGCTCCCTAAGTTTGACGTCTGTGAAATTCCTAGTGCGTGCGCGGCCGCCGATGGCGCAGCTGGCCACGAAGGCCCGAAGGCGCGGGGGGCGCGGCAAACGCGCTCCGGCATCTGGGAGAAATGGCGATCACATGGATGCCGCCGTGACGCCGCCGGGCGGCGCTTCTCACGGCTTTGAAAATGCCTCCAGACACATTCCCGGTGCTGAGGTGATTAACCTCGGCCTGGGAACTGGCAGTCAGCATCCGACCTCCTTATGTGAAGCATCCCCGACAGAGCCAAAAGGCGATGCGGCGGAACACGACGGCAGCAATAAGCGTTCACTACCGCGACGGATGCTACCGAAAGATGCAAAAGCTGGCATGCTCATAATATGGGCAATTGCTGATTTTAATTGAGGCATCAGGAAAATCAGGCCACCATATGGGACGAGCCGGTAAGCTCAAGCGCCCGGCGAAGCGAAACGAGAGGCTAAAATGGAAGAAAGGCAATTAAGACCCACTGCGAAAATCTATCAGTTCCCCAAGGGCGGACGTGCGTCGTTGCACGGAGAGCGCTTGGTGAAGACGGCCGCTGCGATCTTGCCGGCATGGCATTTCCGCAAGGTCGGGTTTAGCGACTGCTGGTATCATGAAGAAGCAGTCGAGGAAGACGCACGCGTGGTGCGTTGGAGCTGATGCGCCACATCATCTTGGTGGCTACAAACTTCACACAATGTCCGGCGATGGTCGCGCGAAGGGTTGATTGAACCTTTTGCGCGAATTGGCGTTTCTGCGTGCAGTCGCCAATCATCGTTAATTTCCGGATCATTTCACGGTAATCCGCACCGAATTGGAAAAAAGCGCGTCGCGCGGCCTGTGCTTAGGCGGACGAAATTCGAGACGCGCGGTTCTATCGGTTGGCGTCAGGCGCCGAAGACCGACCACCCCATCTTCATCGCCAGTTTCTCAAGCGCCATCTGGCCGAGGCGAGAGTTGCCCGACGGATCGAGGCCCGGCGACCAGACCGCGATAGAAGCCTTACCCGGCGCGACAGCCAAGATGCCGCCGCCGACGCCGCTCTTGCCCGGCAGACCGACTCGGTAGGCGAATTCGCCCGAACCATCGTAATGGCCGCAGGTCAGCATGAGCGCGTTGATCCGACGCGCTCGCTCGGGTTGAACAACGGGCAGTCCGGTCGAGGGATTGCTGCCAAATTGTGCAAGAAAGCGTCCTGCCATCGCCAACTGGCGGCATGACATGGCGATGGCGCAATGGTGAAAGTAGACGCCGAGAGTAAAGTCGACCGGGTTATCGAGGACGCCGAAGGACTTCATGTAATTGGCCAGAGCAGCGTTTCGGAAGCCCGTCCGATGCTCTGAGGCCGCGACCTCATGGTCGATCATGATGCTCGGGTCGTCGGCGAGAAATTGCATGAACCTCAGGATTTCGCCGAGCGCCTCACGCGGTAGATGGCCGGACAGAATCATGTCGGTCACGGCGATCGCGCCAGCATTGATGAATGGATTGCGCGGAATGCCCTGCTCACGCTCGAGCTGAACGATCGAGTTGAATGGGCTACCCGATGGTTCGCGGCCGACGCGCGTCCAAAGCCGATTGCCGAACTTCCCCAGCGCCAAGGTCAGAGTGAAAACCTTCGAGATGCTTTGAATGGAGAACGGCACGTCGCCGTCGCCACCGACGACAACGTTGTTGTCGCTGTCGATGACGGCGATGCCGAAATATTTCGGATCAACGCGTGCGAGTTCCGGAATGTAGGAGGCGACGGTGCCGCGTTCGGCCATGCCGCGCATATCATCGACAATCTCTTCGACAACCGTCTTGAGCTTGCTCACCGGCCTTCCAATCGTGCTGTTGCGACCCCGTCGACTTTCTAACGGGCCAGCACCAAATCGCACAAGTTCCGGTGACGCAGTGGCATCGTTTTGCGGCGCGACGACGCAAGACGGCACATGCGTCGAGCCCAGACGAAACGTTGCCCGCGGCGCGAGTTACTTGCTTTGGATCGACTGAATATAGCTCTTTAGCTCGATGACTGCGCGTCGCGAAAATGCAGCGCCGCCCTTGCCAGTGCCGCCTTCCAGGCTGAAGACCTTGCCCCAAATCGGCATTGCCCGCTCGCCGTGCGCCTGAATATCTCCGCCGTAGCGAATGATCTCGGCGATACGCTCGGCCGGAAAGGTTCCGCCGTTGCTCTTGCTGATGGCGGTCAGGTTGGCCGGGTGGACGGTCAGGACCTTGGCCATCGGGCCATCGCCCGTGCCGTCGGCGCCGTGACACTGGGCGCAGTGCTCACGATAAAGCTCTGAACCTTGGGGCACCTTGATTTGGGCCAGCGTGTCGGCGGAGGCTTTGCAAAAAAATGGAACCGGCCAAGCGACCAACGCGAGAAATCCAAAAATGACTGCCGCCGGCATCTGCCTATCGATCATCTGAGCACCACCGCATCTAAATTTTTCCGTCCCATTCCGCACGTTCCGCGAGCTTGCGCTTTGACGACGGACAAATTGCCCTGTTGCAAGGGCGCAGGCGGCCTGCGGAGGACCGGTCTCCATCCATAGCACAAGGGAACTTTCGCAACTCCCCTCACGTTCTAATTTGGATTTTAGGGAGTTTGCGTCGTGGACGGATTTTTAAGCGACATTCTATTGATTTTGTCGTTGATCGGCGCGCCGATAATTCTGCTTACCCTGCTCTACTACGGTTTAACGATTTCGGAGCGCCGCCACCACGGCGGCGATGCGAGCCGAGAGCCTTCATCCGGCGCGCGGCAGCCAGCGGAGCGAGGGCAGGAGGAAAAGAAATCGGCCCGGCGGACCAGCCACCTTTTCGGCTTTCTGGAACACCGAAACGGGACGCCCGGAAGCGGCGCCAGCGGCTAGCGTTCCCTTACCTAGTTCGACGCTTCGAAACGCCAGAATGTGCCTGCCGCCGATTCCACCGCGACAATGCTGTTCAAGCGCTTGTTCGGAGGTCGAATACCGTATTCGACCAGCGCTTTGACGTCGCTAAGCAAAGCCGGGTTCTCGGCGTAGCCGGAGTGATTGAGGCCGAGGGCATCGGTCGAAACGGCCGAGACGTCGATGGTGTCGACCCCCGGGACGATCAACGGACCATCCTTGGGAATGTCGCCGGCGCGCGGCACGCCGCCCCAGAAGCGTGTCGAATAGCCCAGCGCCTTGTCGTTTGACGCCGCATAGAGCGTCACGCCCTTGGCGAAGTTCGTGATCTCGCGCGCGATGATATTGAACTTGTCCCGGTCGACGTCGGGCGCGGCCAGGATCACCTGGCTTATGACCACACCCTTGGGAATCTTCGGCCTCAGGCGTTCAAGCACGCGGAGCAGAAGCTCATTGCCCATCGAATGCGCTATGAGGCTGATGGATTTTGCGCCGCTCTTCTGGATGACCATGTCGAGAAATTCCGCGAGCATCGGCTCGGCCTGCTCGACGCTGCCGTGGTCGTAAGTGTAGCTCGCGACGTTGCCGCCCGAGGGCCAGCTATAAAGGAACGGAACGCCGTCGAAGCCCAAGTCGTAAGCGATTTGCGCGGTCCGATAGAGAGCGCAATCGAACGATGTGTTGAAGCCATGGACGAAAACGAAGGCGTGGTCTTTGAAGGTCGATGATTTCGCGATCTGCTCCCTGACCAGGGCGAGCATCTGATCCTCGGTGAGGCTAGTGATTTCCTGCACCGTGAAGTGCTTATCGGGGTCTTCCTTCTCGGCGTAGATCTTGATCTTGAAATAGGGGATCTCGATTTCGCGCGGCCGCTCGATCTGCGGAACCTTATGCACGAATGGGACGGTTATCAGCGCCCTGCCAAGCTGTAGCTTATGTCCGCGCTCCGATCCGAACTGCAGGCGCGCCGGGTCGGGTTCGACGGCGCGGTCCGTGCCATAGAAAACAGGGATGACCTTATATTTCTTGTTCGGGTCCGCCTCGATGGCGGCGCGAGCGGCTGTGGCTGGTGCAGCGGGCGGAGGAGCAGCGGCGGCGGGCGGCGGTGGCGGAGGGGGCATCGGAGCGGCCGTTTCATCGACCGGCGGAGCCGCCTCGACTGGCGCCGGTGCTTCAGCTGTCGCCGGCTCTTCGGGTGCAGGTGCCGCCGGCGCATCGGCCTCGCCTGACGCGCGTGGCTCGTCCTGTGCTGAATCGGGCGCGGCTCCGCCTCCGGCTCCTTGCTCGCTTTCGGTTTCTTCCGTCGGCGGCGGCGCGGCTTTCTTCTTGCGATAGGCGTGTCTCTCGATCCCGGGCTGCTCTTCGGACGGCGCTGTCTGCTTTTGATCGTTGTCGCCGAACGAAGGCTCAGGCGAAGGTTCTGCCTGCGGCTTAGGAGCGGATGCCTGCGGGGCTGGCGAAGGCGGGGGCGCAGCGCCACCTGCCGGTTCCTCGGCGACAGACCGCGATTGTTCTTCGGGGGCTTTGGCCAACTTAGGCGCTTGGGTACAGCCCGCCAGCAATGCCGATGCAATGACTACGGCCAATCCTGCGCGCACGAGCGATGCTGGCCGGCGCCAGCCTTTGGCTGCGGAAATCACGTTCCCCTCCATTGACGCGGCCCTCCCCAAAAGGCGACGGAGCTTGAGCTTAGCAAGCAACCGGCTCTATGGCATGGGAATGTGACGAGGAAGAGCGAAAATCCCGCCTTGCGGTGAAGCGGTTTCCTGTCCAGGGTCGCGTCGTAGAAAGAACAGGATTCAGCATCTGCATCATGGCCGTAACCGCCCTTCCAGCACACAAAATTTCAGTTACCGACTATGTCTCGGGCATAGCCGCGGGCGATCGGGCCATGCTCGCGCGCGCCATCACGCTTGTGGAAAGCTCGAATCCCGAACACGGACGGTTGGCGCAGAAAGTACTGCAGGAGCTGCTGCCCAGGACCGGCAAAGCGGTCCGGCTCGGTATCACTGGCGTGCCGGGTGTCGGTAAATCGACGACGATCGATCAGCTCGGCATGAACCTGATCTCCGAAGGCCATCTCGTGGCCGTGCTCGCGATTGATCCGACGTCGAAGCGGTCCGGTGGGTCGATCCTCGGCGACAAGACACGCATGAACGAGCTTGCCCAGCAAAAGAATGCGTTCATCCGGCCCTCGCCATCATCCGGGACGCTTGGGGGCGTGACGCGGCGCACGCGCGAGACGATGGCTTTGGTCGAGGCGGCGGGTTTCGACGTCGTGATCGTCGAAACGGTCGGCGTCGGGCAGTCGGAGGTTGCCGTTGCCGACATGGTCGATTTCTTCCTCGTCCTTCTGCTTGCTGGCGGCGGAGACGACCTGCAGGGGATCAAGAAGGGCATTATTGAGCTTGCCGACATGATTGCCATCAACAAAGCCGACGGCGACAACATCAAGCGCGCGCAGAGCGCGGCGGCCGACTACAAGAATGCGTTGCAGATCTTCACCCCGCATGGCGCGACCTGGTTTCCGCCGGTGCTGACCGTTTCGGGACGTGACAATCGCGGCCTCAAGGAGCTGTGGGAGAAAGTGCTCGAACATCGCAAGACGATGAGCGAGACGGGCGAATTCACGAAGCGTCGTCAGATGCAAGCGGTGTCGTGGATGCGCGACATGCTGGAAGATCGGCTGATGAGCGCACTCAAGGCGAACCCGGACGTCGGCGCGGAGCTGCCGAAGATCGAAGCGTCGGTGCGCGAGGGCACCCTGCTGCCGACGTTGGCCGTCGACAAGGTCATGGCGATGATGGGATTGTGACGAACAATTGCGCCCCGGATTTCAGTCCCCGGGGCGCATGTCGTGTTCGTCCGCTTGGGTGCGATTATCGCGAGATGCTGCCGGTTTCGATCAGGTGCCGCTCGGAAGTCACCGCGGACAGCGAAATTTCGATTTCGGCATTGCGTGCCGCCGCGAATTGCTCTTCCTGGCGTGCTGCCGCGACGGCGGCCAACGATCGTTCGATCTCGGCATTGCGTGCCTCGGCGAACCGGACCGCTTCGTAGACTGCCATGGCGGCATCGATTTCCTGATTGCGCTCTTTTTCGAACTCGGCGAGCTGGATGGCGGCGACGCGCGCCATCGATGCATCGGCGAGCGCGTTCTGCTCGCGTTCGAGGTCGGCAACGTCCGATTGCTGCGCCTCTTCGGCGCGCGCCCGGGCGACGGCGGCGAGAGACGCGTTGATCTCTTCGTTACGTTCGCGATCGAATTTCGCTTGAGCCGAAGCAGCGAGCGCCGCATCGATCAGTTCATTCTGATGCCGCGCGAACTCAGCGTCCGAGATGGTCTGAGTTTCGTCGGCAAAAGCGGAGTTCCCCTCGGCGGGGAATGCAAGTCCCGTCAGGACAATTGCAAGCAAAATGCGCATGTACGACATCTGAGATTGATCCTCGCTCGAAAAAATCTATTCGCGGCTTTCACCGCCGGCAGGATCGAATTTGAATCCATTTTGCTTAAAATTGCGTGCACCTTGGGTGCTAAAAAACCAAGCATTTCCCTCACTTTAGCATGCCGCGAGCGTAAGCAATCGTTATCAACTGCGATGGTTTTATTGCAGTCGTCCGAAAAAGGGATTGTCGGCGTCGGAATATTAAGAAGACAAATTCGCATCGAAGAAATGCGCGATCTCGCCGAATGCTTCAGTGGTCTCAGGCACGAAGGGTGTCAGGAATTGCGCGTGGCTTTCCCCTTCAAACACCTGCAGACGCGCATCGACGTGGGCTTGCCGAAGTTTGCGATGGACCCGAACTGTGTCGCTCAGAAGCAAATCGCGCGTGCCGGACGTCAGGATCGCCGGAGGAAAGCCGGTGAAGTCTCCGAAAATCGGGGAGAGTTCGGGATTGGTGAGGTCATGTGTCCCGGCGTAGAGCGTGGCGGCGGCGCCGACCCATCCGGTGTGAGCGACAAGGGAATTATCGACGTAGGCGTTGGCCTCGACGGTATCTCCTGCCCACGTGAGATCGGCGCACGGACTGCCGGGCGCAATTGCTGCCGGTAGCGGCAATCCTTCGGCCTTGGCGCGCAAGATTGTTGAGAGTGTCAGAGCGCCGCCGGCGGATGTCCCGAAGATCGCCATTCGGCTCGGCTCATAGGACGCCAACAGCACGCGCCAAACGGCGGTGACATCCTCGAGCGCAGCGGGAAAGGGGAAATCCGGGGCCATTCGATAATCGATCGAGACGACGCGGAATTTGCCATAGCCCGCCATCATCATGCCTTCGCCGGCGCCGGCCTCGCCGGGAAACAATACGAAGCCTCCGCCGTGAATATGGAGCAACAAACGATCGCGATTGGCGGGCGCGATCTCCGGAGGGGTGATGACGAAAACCGGAACCCCGGCCATCGCGGTTTTTTCTATCTGCAGGTCGAAATGCTTTCCGATTGCGGCAATGTCATTGGCGACCGAAGCGGCACTCTTGAATGCAAGGTCCTTCCAGGCGGTTGCGTCTTGCGGAATGTCGTCCCACCCAAGCGGATACGGCGCGCCGATGACGGCCTGTAGTTCGCGGCTAACCGTTTTCGGGACGGGCAAGTCGCGAGCGGGAATGCGGCGGGAGTTCAGACCCGAAGCCGCGGAAGCCGTCGCGGGCGGCGCATCTTCGGCCCGGGCAGCGGATGGCAGAGCTGCTGCAGCGAGGGCGCTTGCCAGAAGCGTTCGCCGCGTGACGGTGTCTCGTTCGGCGCTCGCGGAATTTTGTTCTAGGGCCATGGCAGCTCCTCTCGACTTGCGAACTGCAGCATTCGCATTCGTCTCTATTGGTCAAGACGTTATCGAGAAAGGGCGCGAGGCGACGCAATAAAGGAACGGCGAGGCTCATTGAGCCTCGCCGCATGAAGCGCAGTTCGCTTTATTGGATTATTGAAGGGCTGCGCGCAGCTCTTCTTCCGAGGACCGAGCCCATAACGCAGGCACGTTATCCCGCTCCATCGCGATGTCTTCGAGGGCGGCGATATCCTTAAGCCGGAGGCCATGAGGGGGCGCCGTCTCGACCAGTCCACGCATCTCGAGCTGGACTAGCGCCAGCGCCAGAAGGTCGACGCTCAGCCCGAGGAAATCAGCGATCACGCCGCAATCGACCGTATCGTCGACAAAGCTCGGGTCGCCGCCCTCCTCGCCGATGCGATTGGAGACCGCGACCAGGAACGAGGCAACCCGGACCATCGGCCGTTCGCGCGACGCGTTGGAGAGGCTCTCCCGCCGGAACGCAAATTCGCGCTCGATCGCATCGTGATAGCGGGCCCTGTTGTGTGGGTCGGTCTCGATGAGTTCGTCAACGGCATCCAGATCGATGCACCGGACCTTGGTTTCGACCGTCGCGCGGGCGCTGTCCGTGTGCCGTTCGAGATAGCCCATGCCGACGAGCTCGCCAGCCAGAACGTGCTCGACGATCTCGACCCGCAGGTCGGGATGCGTGCGATAGATGCACAACGCGCCCGACTCGACTTGATAAAGCTTTGATTTGATATCGCCTGCTTCGAATAGCAGTTCATTCTGGGCGAGGGTCCGGCTGGCGCCGTTATTCGCCTGAGGATTGAGCGCGGCGACGTCGACGGCCAGCGCCCCCTCACTATAATCAGCAATCCCCGTCCGCAGCATACTCATACTCCGTACTGCAGTTTTTATGTCCCGCCGCACCTGAACACGCGGTGTCGATCAATATCTTTCCGGAATGAATGGAATTGTCGGGGTGGCCATACCGATCCCGTGAGAATTACGCAATAGACGTGTGCACACATTTTTGCCGCAGTTTAGCGTCGCCGTCCAGCCCAGGACGATCGGCAATTCGGCTAGTGCCCCGAATTCAAGATATTGAAAACGACGATTCAATTCGAAATCCGTCGGCCCGATTTCTATTCCTCGGAAGGATAAACTGCGTGATTGCCACGCCGGTTCCGAATGCCAGTCATACGCTTCCCGTATGAGCCGAAGCATTCCAAGGGATATTTGAACGCCGAATAGAAAGGGTGATGCAGTTTTATGCTGCGACGCAATCAGATCGGATTAGATCCGGGTCTCTCGACGGGCATCGGAGCGATCGGATCGTTTTGAAGCGCCTGCCATGCTTGGCGAATAGCGGTCCGGTCGACGCGTTCCCCAAATAAGACCATGCGGACGGTATGGGCGAGGATCTTCAGGTCAAGCGCGCACGAAGCGTTTTTAATATACCAGAGATCGAGCGCCGCCTTGTCCTCGCTGGAAATATGACGGCCACCTTTGATTTGCGCCCAGCCGGTCAATCCCGGGCGAAGCCGCAAGCGGGCCGACGGTGCCGACGGCTGATCAACCGGCAGCAGCGGTCGGGGGCCGACCAAAGACATATGGCCGAGAAGGACGTTGTAAACTTGCGGCAGCTCGTCCAGCCGGAGCCGTCGCAAAACACGGCCCATGTTCGAAACCCGCTGATCGTCCGTCAATGTCCGACCTTCGCGGTCTCGTGCCGGGCCCATCGTGCGGAATTTCAGCACCTTGATCGGGCGGCCGAGTGCGCCAGGGCGTTGCTGCCAGAAAATCACAGGGAAGCCGACGTCGAGCAAAACAGCCAGGAAGACGATCAGCATCGGCACGGCAAAACAGATAATACAAAGGAGCGCCACCGAGGCATCGATCAGGCGCTTCCAGCGCAAATATGGATTGGGCAAAGGTTCAGCTGGCCCGCAATTTCCTCCGAACCCAAACTCACGCCGGCCGCTTGCATCGCGCCGGTCGCTGGGAGCGGACAGATATTCGAGGCGAATGGATCCGCTCTTTTCCAATTCGAGGAGGAGCTTTTGCGTATTCTTCGGCAAGTACTCAAGCGGAAATGCCATCACCACGCGATCTACGAATATGCCATGAACGGAAAGATCGTGAAGTGCCTCGCAGATGGCGTCGGGCGGCCCCAGAATTTTTCGTGATCTCAGCAAGCGGCCGTGGTGGCGCTCAATATTCGACAGGATACCAACAATATTGATGCTTGCATTGCTGCCGGTCGTTGCAGAATGAATGAAAAGATCGGTCAGCGGACCGACAATCAACACATTCTCCGGCGCGCTGCCGATACGGACGCGCGACTGCCTTGCCTGCCTGCGGCGGTCGTGCCGGATGCGCATTGCAACACGTGCGCCGCCAAGCGTGGACAACATCAATTGCGCCTGCAGGAGCAGCATGAGCCGCGGCAAGCCGGACATGGCGCCAGTGAAATGGGCCAGCACGGCAGCGAGTATCGCGATTGTCATCACCGCCCCGGCGACATTCAGGATGTCACCGAGCGAGGTGAAGCGCCAAACGGGGCGATTGAGGCGAAAGATCAGCACGATCGGAATCGCAATCGCCAGGGTGCAGGCTTCGTAGCCTGCGACGGCTGCCATCTGCGGAAGCGTTCCCTCTGGGACGCTTAGACACGCGGCAGCGAGAGTCGAGGCGGATATCAAGGCGAGATCCACAAACAGCAGAACGAAGCAATGCATTCCTATGCGCCTCGGGGTCTTGGGCTGGCTTAAAAGAAAACACTTCGAGCAAATGAACTAGTCCTTTATAGGCGATGTTATACTTGACGTACCACAGGCGGCCGGAGGTCGGTTTCCAGCGCTTTCGGGGGAGATCTTCGGCGTGGCGAGCCATTCCGAACAATTTGATTAGAGTACTGATTGATCGGCATGGCCGCGATTAGCCGCGCAGATACTCTTTTCTGCAAACCATCCGTCGCGAGCGCTTTCCTCACGCAAGGTGCGAAGAATTTGGAGGCGAAATGCCAGCATCTATTTTATCGCAAAATTATTTGCGGCGGCGCGACCCGCGACGGCGCGTTATGCTTGGGGCTATCGTCAATTGCCGCGGCGTGACGCAGAAGGTTCGCGTCGTCGATTTTTCTGTATCGGGAGTACGGCTCGACGGCATCAAAGGCCTGGCGGCGGGCGATCCGATCCAGATTTCGCTTTCGCCCGAGTTGACCATTGATGGTCAGGTCGTTTGGTCCGTTTGGCACAAGGCAGGCGTAAAGTTCGTCCCGGCTCTGAGCGAAGAGCATCCGGCGTTCGTTTTTCTGGCCGAGCAGGCATCGGCCATCGATCGCACACGGACGCTTGCGCTTGCGTCGCTGGCAAAGGATCACGCGCGCGATTGAGCATTGATGAGTTCTAGCCGCAACCGCCACGGGATCGCCAGTCTCGCGCAGGCTTGTTGGGATAGCGAGATCATGGGCTGGTCTCTCGTCCATCCGGACGCCGGACTGCAGGTCCGTTCGGAGATCTCGTTCGCAATGAACCAACAATGGCCGTCCCTTGCCGATCTTCCGGATGAGGCGGAAGCGCCGCAGAACGCGGTCACAGCGCTCGATTTCGAAACGGCGACGGCGACAGACCTGCTGTTGGCGGGATTGCAGATCGCGCGCGCAGGCGGCCTCAACGAAGCCGCAGAGATCTTCGCCAAGGCCATTCTCAAAGAACCCCAGTGCGCCGAAGCCTACGAGGCGCTGGCGACAGTTCTCGTTCCGCTCGGACAGCTCGAATTCGCAAGCCGAGCGAAGGCCAAGGCGATCAGCCTCGGCTATAATTCGGCGCCATCTTGGGAAATGCTGGGCGACATGCTCTTCGGGCTTGGCAAATTCGTCGACGCCGCGGAGGCGTTCCACACCGCCGTGGAACTCGATCCGGCGGCGAACGACGCGAAAGAGAAGCTCGCTGCGGCGCTTGCACAAAGTGCACCGGAGACACACGGCGCGGCCTCGGCCGCGGGGGCATCACGAGCCAAGGATGATGCCGATCTTTTCGGACCGGATTTCCTCAGCGCCGAGCCGATTTCCGCGCCATGGCAGGACGTCAACATCGTCACCATTACGCCGGACGGCAATCCGCATTCCGCGGCGTTCGCCGATCTCGCTGCCGGACTCGCAAGCGCATTGCAATCGCTCGGAGTTCGCGCGACGCGACGCAGCAATTCGTTCATGCCTTCAGGCGTCAATCTCCTGCTCGGGGCGCACCTCGTCGGCTCGCAGGAAATGGCGGATCGGATTCCCGGCAATACGGTCGTTATCAACCTCGAGCAGATCAGCGGGTTCGATGTCGGCGGCCGCCCGGTCTATCTCAGCCTACTGAAGCGGCTGCCGGTCTGGGATTACAGCATGCGCAATATTGTCGAGCTTCGCCGCATGACGCAGAACCCGAACATCCGGCATTTCAGCATCGGCTATGTGCCCGAGATGCGGCGCAGCCTGCCGCCGTCGGAGCAGCCGATCGACGTGCTCTTTTACGGCAGCACGAACGAGCGGCGAAGCGCAGTTTTGAAAGCGCTGGCTGAGGCTGGCCTCAACGTAAAATATCTCTTTAGCGTCTACGGCGACGAACGCGAGCAAGCCATCGCCGACGCGAAAGTTGTTCTCAACATGCACTTCTACGAGGACAGCATCCACGAAATCGTGCGCACGTCTTATCTTCTGGCGAATGGAAAAGCGGTCGTCTCGGAGTGCGGCCCGAAAACGGAAATCGACGAGGATATCCGCGCGGCTATGATCGCCGTTCCTTATTCGGAGCTGGTGCGGAGTTGCGTGGCGCTTGTGCGCGACGAGCCGCGGCGGCGGATGCTCGAGCGCAAAGCGTTTGAGATCTTTGCCAATCGCGATCAGGGACAAATCCTGCGCGATACAATCTCGGCGACGGAATTTCCGATAACCGTGTAAGCGCTGACGGCGCGGCGTTCAGGCGGCTTTGACGAGGGCGCCGCTCAACGGCGCGAGCTTCGACCAGCGACCGTCAAGCTCGGCGATGTCGGCCTGATGCTGCGCGCCGAAACCATTTTTCACGTCAAAATTATCGCGCTTGGTCGAGATCTGAAGCTTGCGCGTCTTGAAGGCGTTGCACCACGGGCTGAAGCCATACCAATGGATTGCACCGAGATCGCGGCTGCCGTTGCACTGGCGGGGCAGATGCGAGCTATGGCGTCCCGGCGTATAGGCGCCGATGTCGTAGCGGTGATAGAGCCGGCTGCGCGTCGGAAATGTCAGCCCCGGGATCGCGAGCGCCTGAAAATCGATCTCGTCCTCCCAGATGCCCGTGGCTTTTTGCTCGACGAGCGGCTTGTCGGGATCGGGCGGATTATCGGGATTGGTATCGACCATAATGGCGCCGGGCAGTCGCGCGCCGATAAGATCGTGCTGCTCCATCACGCGTTCCATTTTCGCGAGGCCAGGCGCGACGAAGAATTCGGTGGTGTTGAGCGCAAGCTTCCAGGCTCCGGGGAAGCGCTGCTCGTGTTTCATCACTTCGAAGTCGCACAGGAAAGCTGCGAACTTGGCGTTCTCCGACGTCACGACTTCCCAATGGGGCACGAGTTCGCGGCAAATCTCGATCGAGTTATCGGTCGAGTGGTAGTCGATCAGGACGCCGTGATCGAAAATCTCGCGATGATGACGGAGCCACCAGGGGAGCAGATAAGATTCGTTGAAGAAGTGCGAGATGACGACGCGTTTTGGCATCGCGGCCTATCCGATCTCGACCAGTTCCGGGAAATAGACGACAAACTTCGGCGTGGTGCCGCCGCTGAGCTTCCTGATCTTCTGCATCAGCTCGTCGGCGAAATTCCAGGCGCCGATGAGGAACGTCGTATCGGCCGCCATTTCCCCGGCTTTCTTGAGTGGCTCGATCGGCTGGCCGGTGCCGGGAATCGTCAGCCCGACTTTCAGCTGCGCTTCGTCGAGGTAGGCATCGGGAACGATGCCGGCGGCACGAATGAACGTCAGCGCTTTCGCCGCGACGCCCACGAGAGCAACCTTCCTGCCGGATGCCTGCTGGCGATGAACGGCCTCGGCCGCGGCGTGCATGGCGTGCTTGGCGCCGTCGGCGAATTTAGCGTAAGCGTCGGAAGCGTCAGCACCGGCGAGCGTGCGCGACAACGATGGGGGTATCGGCGCGGGCCACGCGACGCTGAACGGCGGGCTCTCCTCGAACGCGAATGGCGGAGCATCGTCGTCGGCGCGGCGGAGGAACGACAGGAGGCTCGTGCCGTGGACCGACGTGAGCTTCGAGGCTTCGACGCGCAGGCCGCTCTTCTGCGCCAGTCTCGCCATCGAAGCAACGGTATAGAACGAATAGTGCTCGTGATAGACGGTGTCGAATTCGCCGTTGGCGATCATCAGCGCCTGGCTGGTCTGGATGATGGCGACACCGTCGGGCGCCAAGCAGTCGCGCACGCCTTGCATAAAGGTCGACGGATCGGGCGTGTGTGCAGCGACGTTCATCGCGACGATGATGTCGAACAACCCTTCTGGACGCGCGGCCGGAAAAAATCCGGTGACGACTTTTCTTCCCGCCGCAGCAGCGACCTGATTGAGATTTTCGGCGGGATCGACGCCGATGGCGTCAAAGCCCCGGGATTCGAGAATGCCGAGAAGGCTGCCGTCGTTAGAAGCGATCTCAAGGACGCGTGCGCCCGGCCGGCTGGCACGGCGCAGTGTGTCCGCGAACCATTCGAAATAGGCCTTAAGCGTACCGCTCGTTCCGCTGGCGTAGAGATAATGCTTGAAGAGCTTAGCGGGATCGACGAAATGCGTCAGCTGCCCATGCGTGCACGACGGACAGCTCGCAAATCCGAGCGGAAAGGCCTCGTAGGCATCGCCGGAACTTGCCAGAAGCAGGTTCGCGGGTGGCTGGACATCGAGATCAAGCAACGGTTCGACGGCGCTGCCGCAAACGATGCAGGTGCGTTGGGGTTCGCAGGTGATGGTCATGAGGCCACTTGCAGCTCGGGGCGGAATTGCTCGCGAAAGCGGGCGCATCGCTCGGCGATCGTCATCTGGCGCGGCGCGCCACACAAGGATTGGATGCGCGCACAATTCATTTGGAATGAATAGGTCACGGTATTGCCGTGATCGACGACGGGGACGCCGTGATATGCGGCGACGGCATCGGCAAGCTCGCCGATGCTGGTGTTGAGGGTGCCCGTGTTCAAGATTGGCGGCAGATCCTCGGAAAGCTCGATCAAGCGCAAAAGATAGTGGCCCAGATCTTCAAGGAACAGAATGTTGCGATAGGAATTGCGATTGCGTAACTGGACGAAGCCGTCGCGCATCGCGGCGATGTTCATGGCGTTGAAGATCAGCTCGCTGCGCAAGAACGGACTAGTCCCGCAGACCGTGCCCAAACGCAATCCGGTGATGGCGTTTGCGAAGCAGCGGGCCAGCGCGTCCATCGAAATCTTGGAGCAATCGTAAGGGTTGACCGGATCCAGCCGCGTCTCGGATTCATCGAGCGGCGTCGGGGCGGCGCCGTCCTCAGGCTGCATCACGGAGTAGACGCTTGCCGTGCTGGCGTAGATCAGCCGGGCGTTCAACTGCTTGCGGCGCGCGAAGTGCAGGAGATCGAGACAATTGTTGGCGAGCGCGCCATCGGGATCGCGCAACGACATCGGCACGCTCGAATGACCGGCGAACCATAAAATAATGCGGAAATCGGCGAGGTCGGCGATCGTCAATTCCTGATACCGGCAGCGCATGGCGTTGCGTACGCCGCCGAGGCGATCGACGTTCTGATCGCAGACTGAAACGTCGTATCCGGCGCGGGTCAGGACGGGCAGCAGGAATGAGCCCACGTAGCCATGTCCGACGAGAAGAATTTTCATGGCCGCCTCTCACCACGTGCCTCGACATCGATGGTGTTTCTGCTTCGGCTTGCGTGTGGCTTGTGTGGCGACGCTGGCCGCCCCCTAGACGGCTTTTTCGCGAGGGCGAGCGGTCGGACTGGCGCTTGCGCCGACGAGTTCGAGGAGCGCGGTGGCGGCGTGGCTCAAATAGCGTTCCTTGTGGCGGAGCGCATAAAAGGGCCGTCGCGGCAGCGGAAAATCAAGCGCGACCAGCCTGCCCGAAAGCAGCCCGGCTTCGGCCGCGAGATTGGAAATCGCGGTCGCGCCGACACCCGCCTCGACCGCGGCGCATACGGCCTCGTTGGATGGCAATTCAAGCACGACCTCGAGGGCGGATGGTTCAACCGCATGCGACTTGAGCGCCGCCTCGAATTCCGCGCGGGTGCCCGACCCCTGCTCGCGAAGAACCCATTTCATGGCTTTGAGGTCTGCGGCATTGACGCGTTCCTTGCCAGCCAGCGGATGGTTCACGGCGACGACGACGATGAGGTGGTCGCCGTCGATCTTGCTGACCGATAGGTGCGGATCGGCAATCGGGCCTTCGATAAAACCGATGTCGGCTGCTCCGTCATGGGTTGCCGCTGCGACCTGCTGCGTGTTCGCCGCCTTGACCTTCAAGTCGACATCGGGATAGCGGTGATAGAAGATTGCGAGGAAGGGCGGCAGCCAATAGTTGACGATTGTCTGGCTGGCCCAGATCGACAGCGATCCGCACTTCAAGCCGGCGAGGTCGGCAAGGGCTTTTTCAGCGGCCGTCGCGCGCGCGAGAACGGCGCGGGCTTCGATAAGGAACGTGCGGCCAGAATCGGTCAATTCGATGCGTCTGCCGATGCGATCGAACAATTTCACAGCGTAGCGTTCTTCGAGGGCGGCAATGGCGGAACTCGCAGCAGACTGCGTGAGATTGAGTTCATGCGCTGCTTGAGTCATGTGCTGACGCTCGGCAACGGCGACGAAGATACGAAGCTGTTCGAGCGTCATGGCAATCTCCGAGCTTTCAAGCCGTCAATTTGATGAGAGACAGACTGAAGGTCGCGATGAACAGGGAAGACGCGGCCCCGAGCGCCAGCGGCCTCAGGCCCTTGGCCTTGAGCTTGGAGAGGTCCGTCTCCAGGCCCATGGCCGCAAGCGCGACCGACAACAGGAATGTCGTGACCGGGACGATGACGCGCTTCACGTCGGGCGGCACGACGACAAGGCTGTTGACGGCGACGAGTGCAATGAAACCGACGAGGAACCACGGCGTCGGCGCCTTCGCGGCTACTCTGTCGGCATCATGATGGGCGTGTGATCGGCGGCGCGCGGCCATCAATCCGAGCGTAATCACGACCGGCGCAAGCAGCATCACGCGACTGAGCTTGGCGATCGTGCCGTATTCGCCGGACGCCTGCCCGTCCTGGAACGAGGCGGCAACGACCTGTGCGATTTCGTAAATCGACGCGCCGGCCCAGAGTCCGAAGGCGTGTGGATCGAGATGAAGGACCGCCGGAAGGAGCGGGTAAGCGAACATCGCAATCGAACCGAAGATCGTCACGCAGGCGACGGCATAGGCGACGTCCTCGTCGTGACCCTTGGTGACAGTATTGGTCGCGATGACGGCGGACGCGCCGCAAATCGAGGTTCCCGCGGCAATGAGTTGCGTCAGCTTACGTTCAACGCCCATGGCGTGGCCCAGCCATGTCGTAAAGGCGAACGTGGCGACCAGCGTCGCGACGATGATCGCAAACCCGGACGGGCCGACTTCGACGATCTGCTGCGCCGTCAGCTGGAAGCCGAGCAGAATGATGGCGAAGCGCAGGATGCGGCGAAGCGAGAACGTCACGCCTTCCTTGGCGCGGCGCGGCGTGCCGACGATGTTGTGAAACGCGATGCCGATAATGATGGCGAGGATCATCGGACTGAAGGTCCCGCCCCCGGGCACCTGGCGAAGGGCAAAGGCGAGAGCGGCAATCGTCGACGTCAGGAAGATTCCCGGCCAAATTCCCTGGGCGTAGACCGCCGATAGGTCCGCCTTCTTCCGCGGAGGGGCCGTGTGGCGTGGTGCAGCAGAAGAGGCCGCCGGATTTGCTGTCGGCATGACGTACTCCATTCAAGTTCTGCCGCAGCATGATTTCCTCCGTTGGATCATTCCAACGCAAAATTTTTGTTGTTTCAATCGATTTTTCTTATCGAATATGACAAAAGTCGTCGAAAAGTGGATTTTCGACGTATCGGCAATCAGAGATTGAGGCAGTGTCAGGCGCGGCCGGAGGCGGCTTTGACGTCTTCGGTCAGGCTGATGCAGCCGTCGCCCATGCCGCAGGGCGTGCCCGTACCGACCTCAAACTGCAGGGTCGTATGACGAATTTCGAATTCGTCGTGCAGCATCTTGGCGGCGTTCTCGATGAATGCATCGCCCGGGTGGCCGCCCGGCATGACGAGATGACACGTCAGTGCCGTTTCGGTGGTGCTCATCGGCCAGATGTGGAGATCGTGAATGCTTTCAACGCCGGGCAACGCCGAAAGCCGCGCCTGCACTTTGGCGGCATCGATGTTGACGGGGACGCCATGCATCGCGAGACGCAGGGAATCGCGCAGCAATCCCCACGTGCCCCACACGATGACGGCAGCGATGATGAGACTGACGAGCGGGTCGAGCCAATTCCAGCCCGTGAGCAGCACGCCTATGCCGACGAAGACCACGCCCAACGACACTGCCGCGTCGGCGACCATGTGCAGATATGCGCCGCGAATATTCACGTCGCGCTCACGGCCCGACATGAAGAGCCACGCGGTAAAGCCGTTGATCAGAATGCCGATCGCAGCGACGATGATCATGGTGCCGCCGAGGACAGGAGTGGGTTCGATCAGGCGCTGCACGGCTTCGAGCGCGATCGCGCCGACCGCGACGAGCAGCAGAACGGCATTGGCGAGGGCGGCCAAGATCGTCGACGAGCCAAAGCCGTAAGTGAAGTTGAACGTCGCGCGGCGCTTGACCAGTGTGCTTGCGCCCCAGGCCATCAACAGGCCGAGCACGTCACTCAAGTTATGGCCGGCGTCGGCGACCAGTGACATCGAATTGGCAACGAATCCGGCAATACCTTCGACGATGACGAAGCCGACGTTCAGCGCCGTCCCAAGCGCGAAGGCGGGGCCGAAATCCTTCGGTACATGACTGTGACTGTGGCCAGCGTGTCCTCCGCCGCCATGAGTGTGGCCGGCGTGATCATGGCTGCCATGATCGTGGTCATCGTTGGGGTCGTGGGAATGCATCATGATCCGGTGCTTGCGTTTGCTTCAGGCCATCAGCGTAAGGCTTCGGCGTCGTCCCTAAAATGGGAATTTCGAGCCATGCTGCAACGGCCGCCCGGCGTCAGCGGCGTTAACGCTTGTCGATGCCGCTGATGCGTTCGAGCAGGCGAGGCCGACGCGCGGGCTTTTTGTCGGAACCAGACCCGCCCTGTTTTGGCGGGAGCGGCGGCGGCCGATCGGAATCGGCTTCGAGCGGCTCGCTCGCACCATTCGTCGCGGCGCCGTTCAAGGCGCGGAGGTAGGAACCTTGTTGGCGCGGCTCGCGGGCGCCGTCGTCACCGGCAGCGCCGTTTTGGGTATCGTTGGCGGCCGGCTTAGGCGCGCGCGGCGCCGAAATGCGCTCGGCAAGCGATGGACGCGGCGGTGGCGGAGGTTCAACCTCCGTAGCTTCGACCGAGTTCGGTGTGAGCCGCCGCATCTCCTCGTGAAAGCGGATGGCTTGTCGTGACAGGCGCTCTTGCGCGGCCGCGACCTCGGCCCGAAGCTCGACGATGACGCGGCGCTGGTGATCGACTTCCGCCTGCAGTCCGCCCATGTCTTCCTTCTGAGCGAAATCGGCGGCCGGTTGATTTTTTTCCTCGTAAGCCTGGATCATGGCTTTCAGCTTGGCGAGCTCGGTCGACTTGGCATCGCTCGCCACCTGAAGATCGGCGATGCGATCTTCCAACGCCATGCGCTCCGCATCTTCGCCGCCGATGCTCGATCTCAGGCTGGCAAGTTCGCCTTCGGTCTTGGCGAGCGCAAGCATCAAACGCTTGATTTCGGCGTCCTGGTCTGCGTTCGAGGTCGCCATTTTCGCCGCGGCCTGGAGCCGCTCGATCATGGAGGATTGCTCGCGGGTTTTTTCACGCAGCGATTCAAGTTCTGTTCGGAGAGCGACATGGGCGTCGGCGGCGGGATCCTTCACACCTTCACGATTGCGGACGGCACGCGTGTCGAGCGCGGTCCGCAACTGCGCAAGTTCCTTCTCGCGCTGCCTGTTGAGTTGCGTCGCCTCTTCCAATGCGGCGGCCTGCTTCGCCCCCGTCGCGGCAAGCGCCTTGATCTCGCGGTCGCGCGTGGCCAAGAGCTTGCGCGTTTCCGTCAGCCGCTGTTCGACTTTTGGAAGACGATCGAGAATCGCCTGCTCGAGCACGCGCCGGGCGTTCTCATGCTCCTCGACGCTCATCTTCTGATCGGCAATGGCCTCGGACAGCTCCTGTATTTTGGCGTCGCGGCGGTTGACCTCGATTCGCTGCCGAGCAGCCAACAGGCCGGCATCCTCGAGCTTGGATTCGAGACGATGGATCTCCATCGCGAAATCGGCGCGCAGGCGATCTTTGTCGGCGCGCATTTCTTCTTCGGTGAGCGGAAGGGTTCGCTTCAGCGTTTCGCTTGTGAAGCGCGCGACGCGACGCCGATATGCCGGCAAAAGAACGACCACGATCAGGGCCGCGATGAGGAAGCCCAACGTGACGAGCATCGCGGCATAAAGGGTGATCAAGAATACGCGTCCTGAAATGAAGGGCTTAGCGGCCCCCGCCGCCTAAATAATTCGTCCACCGACAGAGGAACCCGGTTTCTTGCTTCCCCGCAATATCGAATCCGCGTTGTGCGCGTCGCGATCAGAACGGGTTCCATGTCGGACTTCTCGTATACTTCAAATAGCCGACATTGGCACCGAGTCGCAGCCCCACTCCGGCCCGAATCGGGGCCAGTGTGACATGACCGGCCTTCTGAAGTTGCACACTTACACCGCCAACGAGATAAGCCGAGCCCTCGACGCCGCCAAACCGCTCATAAATGTCGGACGGATCGCGCAGGTTGTAGACGAGCGTCATGACTTTCGAGCCGTTGCCGCCGAAATCGTAGCCGACCGACGGACCCTGCCAATAGACTTTGAAGCTGCCCGCATCCTTGGTGTAGAGGGTGCCTTCTCCGTAGGCCAGACCACCTATGAAAGCGCCGCCTGCGTCTTCGCCGAGGATGTAGCCGTTCGGCCGTCCGGCGTTCTGAAAGGTCCATTCGATCGCCGACGCCAATCCGCCGCTGATCTTGCCGAAGAACTTGTTGCCGGCGCGAACGATCTCATCCTGGGAATAGGAACCACCGCCTTGTCCGCTGTCGCCCGGGGGCGGTCCGTAGTTGTCGTAACCACCGCCGTCTCGGCTTGCGTTGGGGGGCGTATAGGGGGCGCCGTAGCCGCCCGGATCGCTGTCGGGCCCGCGGCCGCTGTTATAGGGCTGATAGGCGCCGCTCGGCGGGGCCTGTGGCGGAGGTGCCTGATAGGAATTTTGGTAGCCGCCATTGGATTGGGGCGGCGGCGAACCGTAGGTGTCAACGCCGCTCTCGCCGGAATAGGTGTCGGACGGCGGCCTGTACGCGTCGTCGACGGCGTTGGCGTTCGAGCCGCCAATCACCATGCAGGCGACCATCGCCAGCGCGGGCACGCAGCGGTGGCCCCGAAAAGCGGTTGCCGCCGTTCGCGATATTGCATCAAAGCCGAGACGCATCGGCGAGTTCCCTCTGTCTTTAGCGTTCGAGGCAGAACTGCGCCCGGCCATCCGCGCACGACGTGTGCGGGCCACCCATGACCGAGGCACTCGAATCCCAGGATACAGATTCGCGAGTATTCGTTGCTAAAGTATGGCCGATTCGCGTTGCCTATGCGCCCGTTCGTGGCAATTCGGCCAGCACCCCGCGCCACAGCGGCTGCCTGCCCCAAGCAATGAAGTATGGATTGCGGAACTGGCGTTCGTAATGGCCGTAAGTCAGCGGTGAGCCATCCAGATTCGTGACAGAACCGCCGGCGGCTTCGAGGATCGCCTGTCCGGCTGCGGTGTCCCACTCGCAGGTTTCGCCGAAGCGGGCATAGAGGTCTCCCTCACCCGCCGCGATCAAGCAGAATTTCATCGATGACCCGAGCGGCTTTGCTTCATGGACGTTGAGCAAAGCCAGCAGGTTTGAACTCGCAGCGCCGCTGCTGCGGCTATTGAAGGCGACAAGCGTCCGCGGATCGGGCGTGCGCGTCGACAGGCGTTTGAAGTTCAGGTCTTCGTATTTCACGTCGCCCTTGATGGGTACGACCGCTTCGTAGGCACCGTCGGCACGCGTCACGAACAGGCGCTCGGACGGCGGCAGGTAGATCAACCCGAATTTGGCGACGCCGTCCTCGATGCAGGCAACGTTGATCGAAAACTCCGGCTTGCCACGAATAAACAGTCGGGTTCCGTCCAAGGCATCGACCAGGAAAAAGCGTCTGGCATAGGTGCAGGCGGCGCCGGCGGCGATCTCTTCCTCGGCGACGACGGCGATGTCCGGCGCAAAACTGCGAAGCGCACCAACAATTACCGCTTCGGCCTCGCGATCGGCTGCCGTGACCGGCGTGCGATCGGCTTTCTGCTCGAAGCTCACGCCGTTGGCAAAGTGCGACATCTCCAGGCGTGCCGCCTCGAGAACCGCAGGAAGCAGAGCCGCAATGAAAGCGTCGCGTTCTTTGCCGTCGATCGGGTTCATCGCGTGCCTAAAAACCTCAATTCGAATCATTCGGTGCGGCGCGATAGCGAGCCGCCAATACGTTGGTTGCGCCGCGGTCCAAACCGTTGCGCGCAAGACTCATGTCTTCCATGAAAATCGAGGCTCAAAGAGCCCACCGGCTACAAGACTTGGCAACCGTCTTGCGGCGCATGTATCAGAGCATTGGGTATTGTCGCAAGCGGCCTTGGCGTCTTCGCGTCGCGCTGTCGCGCATGAACTGCCGCAATCAAGCGACATGAATGATCTCGAAAAGGGCTAATGATGAACGAGCGCGTTCCTCCGACCGATCTCGAACTCGCCGCGCTGATTTCAAGCAGAATATGCCATGACATCATCAATCCGGTCGGCGCCATCATCAATGGCCTGGAGATTCTCGACGAGGACGACGACGCCCAGGCCCGCGACTATGCGCTAACGGTCATCCGCAACGTCACGGAGCAGGCATCGGCACGGCTGGAATTCGCGCGCTTTGCATTCGGCGCCGCCGGTTCTGCCGGCAGCATGATCGACCTGACCACGGCTGAGAAAATTTCGCGCGGCTTCGTCAGCATTACCCAAGGGAAACACAAACTCACGTGGCGCGGCGCGCCTGGCCTCGTCGTCAAGGACAAGGTCAAGCTTCTGCTCAACTTGATCGCTTCGGCGGTGACGGCGCTTCCCCGGGGCGGCGAGATCGACGTTTCGATCGGCGGTTCGTTCGAGCAGCCCACCTTCCTTATTCGCTGCAAAGGCACCGGTGCGCGGCCGCCGCAATATCTGACCGACTTCGTCGCGGGCAACCCGCTGGCGCTCGATGCGATCACCATTCAGGCCTATTACACATGGCGCATCGCGCCGTCGGCCGGGATGCGGCTCGAAATCCTGAAAGATGGCGCTGATATTTTGCTCGTCGCCAAGCCTGCCGTTTAAGGGCCTTTGCATTTCGGCATCGGCGGCTGCCATACGTCTTAAGCCGCCTTTAATATTTTATAGTCAATTTTCGCGGTATCGGTTCGGGTTTCCGGTTGCCCCGCTGTCGTACAGACAGCGCTCCTTCTGCGAGAAGCTCATAAAATGCTTCATTGCTTCGTTATCGACGACTCTGAAATCATCAGGAAGTACACGCGCCTGATCTTCGAGAACTTAGGCTTTCGTGTCAGCGAAGCCGATAGTGCGGTCGCGGCGATGGAGCGGCTGAGATCGGAAGAACCGGACTACATTCTGGTCGACTGGCGCCTGCCCGATACGAACAGCATCGAACTCATCGAAAAGATCCGGGCACTCCCAGCGAAGAAGTCGCCCTGCATCATCTACAATGTCACCGAGAACGAACCGCTCGAGATTCAGCGGGCGCTGGCGCGCGGGGCGGATACGTTTCTGCTCAAACCCTACAACCGTCAGATCATCGAGACGAAGCTGCAAGAAATTCGCGCCGCAGCGTGAACGGCAGCGGCGCGACAATTCGATAAGCAGTGAGCGTCGAGGCGCGTCGATTTACTGATTCGCGCGGCCGTCAGCGGGTGCCTCGGGTGTCGGATAGCCGCCGTCACTCGATGACGATGGCTCGACCGGGGCGATGCTGTCGGACTTGTGGACTTTGTGCTTAGACGCGCTCTCGCTCAGCGAGCCGGTCTCGACGGTGGACGCAGCCGACGCTTGCGCGCCTTCGGCGGGCTTCTTCACTTTCTTCAAGACGACCGATTTAGGATCGGGCACGCTTTGAGCCGAGGTTTTCACGATGGCCGGAGCGGCAGCGGGGTGGACGCTGGCTTCCTTCACGGCCTTTTTCTTCGAGGGCTTTTCTTCCGCGGCGGTTTCAGATGCCTTTGCGGGCTCGGCGTCATCGGCCGATGCCTTTTCAGAACCCGGCAGCGTGGAGCCACCCCAGCACACGGTGGCTTCGGCGGTGCAAGTATGCTCATCGAAGACGATGAAGTTCAGAAAGAGTTCGCACGAGACGCTCTTCTTTCCGGTTTTATAGTCGGAAACGCCTCGCTCCGTCATCTTCGAGGCGATGAGCTTGTCGAGAAGATCCTTGGCGTCCTTCGTCGGTCCGTCCTTGCCGTAGTCATTGACCGTGAAGCCGTAGCGCTTACATTCCGCATTGGCGGAAACCGTGGTGGCGGCGGCAATGGCCGCGGCCAAGCCTAATGCGGCAATAAATTTGCCTGAAAAGCGCATAACTTAAGTCTCCCTCAAAGCCCACCCTGGGATCAGGCTGTCTTTATATTGTCAGCACAATGGCGACATGAGGGCGAGTGGCGCGGATGCACCAGTTGACAGGATTCGCCTGTGGACGTCGGAAAGTCACAGATATCAAAAGGCCGCGACGATGCGCGGCCTCTGCCCGAAATGGCGAAAAGATCTCAGTGCATGTAGGGCGAATTTCCGCCGTACAGACTGCCAACGCCTGAGTCGAAGAAGAAGCTGTTATCGAACGGCCCGGCGATGGTCTGGTCGCGGAAATCAGGCGGGCCCGGAGGCGCTTTCCTCTTGTGCTGCGAACCGCCGTACGTGTTCACCGAATCGGACTTATCGTAGGAATAGCCGCCCTTCTTGCGATGAATCGAATAGTCTGAATTGTCTGGGTCGGCGAAGGCAGGCGCGACCAGCCCGACGAGGCAAATTCCCGCCACGAAGGCTGAAATCAATTTAGACATCATTCGTTTGGCCTTTCCGCCGTGGTTCGGTCCGCCGCTGAAAATACACTATAGCGCATAGTCTCGAAATTTATCGTTGCGCTGCCTCAAGAAAAGGTTTCCGGCCACATTTCGGTCCGGGATGTCACTTCTAGACCACGCATTCCCCAGCACAACCTTCTGAACGCCCCTCAATCACGCGCGAGAGTGGCGAGTGTGGTATGATTCTTAGTGTGGAAGCCCTCCGGGGTGCGCAGTTTCAAGATGCAAATAACGCACGGCTCGCCATTGTTCCAACCCAGCTCGTGGAGACGTCACATGGAATATCTTCCCTTAATTATCCAGCTCATCAGCGGTGCTCTTGGCGGCAATATTGCCGGTAGTCTGATGAAGAACATCAGCCTCGGTACGCTCGGCAATTCGATTGCCGGGATCGTCGGCGGTGGAATCGGAGGACAAATCCTCGAGCAGGTCTTCCATACGGCGGTGGCCGGCGGGACGTTGGACCCGGTTTCGATCATCACGCAAATTCTCGGCGGCGGCGCGGGTGGCGGCATTCTGCTCGCCATCGTAGGCGCTATTCGCAACGCGATGGCGAAGTAGGGACGGCGCAAACGTCCTTTCGATGTCGAGAAAGCTCGCTAGGTTGACGCTGGCGAGCTTTCTTTTTGAGCATCACTCTTGTCGAAAAAAGCAGCGACGAAGAGGTGATTTTTCTGTTCCCAGGATGCGGCGCTGCGAAAGCCGCATAGCCAGCCTGCCGCGCCGAGGGCCAGCGATCAAATCAGTGAGTGCATGCACCATTCAACGCGGCGGCATGAATTAACTCGCCGCCGTGACCGTAGTCACAGCGTGGGCAAGATCCCGTCGCGCAAAACTTCAGCCGGCTCTTTGCAGATCGACGGCCTTGGGACCCTTGCCGCGTTTATCGGGCTCGGTTTCGAACGAGATCCGCATTCCCTCGTTGAGTTCGCCGATCCCCGATCGCTCCACGGCCGTGACGTGCACGAATACGTCATTGCCGCCGGCGTCCGGCTTTATAAAGCCATAGCCTTTCTGGGAATTATAGAACTTCACGGTACCTGTCTGGCGCATGCATCGTCTCCTGGCAGCCCGGCTCACGATGAAAGCTCAACGCTTCGCATCGACAGCCGTGACGGGCCGCGGAGCCGGAAAATTCCAAGCGCCTCCCTACCGGATCGTACGAACACACGCCGGTTACGTCGAACGCGTCGGGAGCTCCCGTGCCGTTGCCCGCCTTAGCGTGCGGCAATTTATCCTGTAAATAGACGCACCTTGCAAGGCGAAATGCTGCAGAGCAACGACGTTGGCGGTTATTGAACGTCGGTCCGCAACCCAAAATGGCTGCCCGGACCCTCGGCCAGGTGGCGCTCCAGGGCGGGCATCACTGTCTCCAACTCGGCCTTCAGGACGAACGGCGGGTTGAGAACGAGAACGCCAGTGGCGGTGAGCCCAAGGCCCGGAAACGGCTTCGCCACCTGCAGCCGGACATCAAGGAATTCCATGCCGGGTCTGGAGGTCGCGACGGCAACGAAGCGATCAGCGGCCGCTTCGTCCTTGAGCGGATACCAGATGATGTAAGTCCCGGTCGCGAAACGCGCCAGGGCGTCGTCGATCGCCGTCGCCAGGTCCTTGAATTCGTTTTTCTCCTCGAACGGCGGATCGATGAGGACGAGGCCACGACGCTCCTTCGGCGGCAACAGCGATTTGACCGCGTGTCGCGCATCAATGTTCAGCACAGTGGTTGACTTGGCGCGCCGCAATTCCTGCTTGAGGCGCTGAAACTCTTCTTCGGCAAGTTCATTTGCGACGAGGACATCGTCGTCGCGCATCAGGTGGCGGGCGATCAACGGGCTTCCCGGATAGTGCTTGAGGCCGACGCCATTCACGGCTCGGACGGCGTCGAGATACGGCTGCAATAGATCGGCGACGTCCTTCGGCATATCGGTGTCGAAGATGCGCGCGATGCCGTCGCGCCACTCCGCGGTCTTGGCAGCTTCTTCGCCTTCGAGATCGTAAATGCCGCCGCCGGCGTGGGTGTCGATTACCCGGAACGGCTTCGGCTTCTGCGTCATGTAGGTGATGACGCGCGCCAGGACGACGTGCTTCAGGACGTCCGCGAAGTTTCCTGCGTGATAGTCGTGATGATAGTTCATCGGGAAGCGAACATCTTCTTGATGGGCGTGTAATCGGGATCGCTTAAGCTTTTTGTTCCCATCGCCCACTCGGGCTCTGCTGCCAATAGGTGACGGCGCAGCCGGCCGCCTTTGCAGCCTTCCACTGATTGCGCGCGGACGCCACGGCATCCGTGTCATGGCCGTCAAACACATAGACGAAGCGCTCGGCGCCGGAAAACTCGCGCGCTTCGGCGCCATCGACGAGAAAGCGGACGCCGGCACCGTTCGGCGTTTCGTCGGTGAGCGTCAGATAGATGGGCTGATCGCCGGAGTGGCCGATCCGAGCCGTGCCGTGCGGCAGGAAGCTGTCATCGGCATATGTCCAAAGCGCCTGGTCGAGCGCATCCAGGCGCTCTTCGTTTCCGACCTGAACGACGGCGCGCCAACCGCGGGCCAAAGTCTTCTCGAGAAGGCTTGGCAGAACGCGCTCGAGCGGCTGATGTTCGAGGTGGTAGAAGAAGACATCCATCGCTCTCGCATCGCCCAGAAAGCCGCGAAAAGCAAGACAATGGCGGAGGCCTTGACGCGCGGGCGACGCTTCCTATCTATCGCTGTCCGGAGCGGCGCCAGTTTTGATCGGCTGACGCCCGTGCGGGCGGTGAGCGTGGCGGATCGAGGTCAAACTCGCTGCTGTTTGCTCCCGCCCGCTGCGACTTTCCTCTACCGCAATCCGCTATTTCTTCGAGAACGGATTTTCGCCTTTGCGAAGGCTGAAGCGGATAGGCACGCCGGGAAGATCGAACGTCTGACGCAGAGAGTTCGTCAGGTATTTCACATAGGATTGCGGCAGGGCTTCCGCGCGCTGCGAAAAAGCGACGAACGTCGGTGGCCGTGTCGATGGCTGCGTGACGTAGCGGATCTTGATGCGCTTGCCATGGACGGCGGGCGGCGAATGACGGCTCATGGCTTCGTCGAGCCAGCGGTTGAGCTGCGGTGTCGAAACGCGCCGGTTCCAGGTGGCGTAGACCTTCGAGATCGCGCTCATGAGCTGGTCGAGGCCGGTTTCCGAACGTGCCGAGATGGCGATGAAGGGAACGTCGGGAACCTGGGCGAGACTTTCTGCGACGGTCTTTTTCAGATCGCGCAAGGTTTTCTGCTTTTCGGGAACGAGGTCCCATTTGTTGACCGCGACGACGAGTGCGCGACCCTCTTCGGTGACGCGATGGCCGATCGTCAGATCCTGATGCTCGAAGGGATGTTCGGCATCGATCAGAAGCACGACGACCTCGGCGAAGCGGATAGCGCGGATGGCGTCGCTCGCCGACAGCTTTTCCGCCGTTTCGGTGATCTTAGCTTTGCGGCGCAGTCCGGCGGTATCAAACAAACGGATCTGCTGACCCTTCCATTCGAAATCGCTCGACACGCTGTCGCGCGTCAGGCCGGGCTCGGGTCCGGTGATCATGCGGTCTTCGCCGAGCAGGGCATTGACGAGCGTGGATTTGCCGGCGTTCGGTCGACCGACAATGGCGACGCGGATCGGCTTCGGCGCCCGCGCGCGATCTTCGGTTTTCTCGTCGTCCGCCGTCTCATCGCCCTTACGGCGCTTCTTGACGACAGGCGCTGGCTTCAATCCCAGCGCCGCCAGAACATCGTCGGCAAGATCGCCGATGCCTTCGCCGTGCTCAGCCGAAATTGCGATCGGAGCGCCGAGACCGAGCGAGAAGGCGTCGAGCACGCCGTCGGTGCCCTTGCTGCCCTCAGCCTTATTCGCAACCAGCACGACCGGCTTGCCGGAATGACGCGCGATGCGGGCGAAAGCAGTGTCGGCCGCGGTCACGCCTGCTCGTGCGTCGATGACGAACAGCACGAGGTCAGCGTCGGCGATGGCCTGTTCCGACTGCTTGCGCATACGGTCGGCAATGGACCCGCGCTGCGCTTCCTCAAGGCCCGCCGTATCGACGAGACGGACGTCGACGCCGAGTAGATTGGCGACGCCTTCACGGCGATCGCGGGTCAAGCCGGGCAGGTCCGAGACGAGAGCCGCGCGCGACGCGGTCAGGCGGTTGAACAGCGTCGATTTGCCGACATTCGGACGGCCGACAATGGCGACGACGGGATTTTCAGTGGACGACGACAAAAGAGGAACCAGGCTGCGAAAATGGGGGGATGGCGGCTTCTCCACGCGTGGCGGCGAGCCGTGGATGCCCTCCTAGCCGAATTCTCAGTTGAGCGCGATGAGTTTTGCGGAATCGGTCAAAACGTACATGTGGCCCTGGGCGACGATAGGGGGAATGTAAACCGTCTCTCCCAGTTCCAGCGTGCCAGCGACCTTGCCGGTCGCCGGTTCGACACTGACCACCTGACCGGTGCTCGACACCAGCCACAGCGTGTTTGCCGCCATGATTGGGCCGGCGTAGTTTTTTGCCGCCGGCAACTGCGTCAGCCAGCGGGTCTTGCCGTCGGTTCGCGACAGCGCCATCAGCCGCCCGCCGGTATCGACGACGTAAACCGTATCGCCTGCTACGCAGGGCGGCTCGGATCCGGGGATGCTCAACGACCAGAGGCGATCGCCGGATTTCGCCTGGGCGGCGATCATGCGGCCGGCATGTCCAATGGCAAAGACGATGCCGTTGTCGATTGCCGGACGAGCAACGTCGCTCATGGAGGCGATTTGCGACGTCTGGCGGGTGCGCGAAAGGTTTTCGGTCCAGACCGTCGAACCGTCGGACAGCTTGAACGCCATGATGTCCCCGGAAGGATACGGCACGACGACGACATCGCCATCGACCGCGGGGCTCGTCGACGTCATCAGGCTGGCGCTTTGCGGCAGGCCGCGCGAGGTCCAGAGCTCGGATCCGTCGACGCCGCTCAGGCAATAGAACTTGCCGTCGATGGTGATGACGTAAAGCCGATCGCCTGCAGCCGTCGGCGCTGCGCGCACCGGCACATCAAGACTTTTCGACCAGATCGATTTTCCCGTCGCCGGGTCGAGGGCCGATACGACTCCGTAACCGTTAGCCACATAGAGGCGGCCATTTTCAGCGGCCAGACCGCCGCCGTAGCCACCGAGGCCGACGGTCGTCTCGGGTTTGGTCGAGACCGAGAAGACGCTGCTGCCTGACGGCGTGAAGGCGGAAACGTTGGCTGCCGCGTCGAGCGTATAAATACGACCGTCGAAGACAATCGGGCTGGCGGTGACGCGACCCGTCTTCGATGAGCCTGTGCCGGCGCTGGCGCTCCAAAGCTGATGCACGGCACCGGTGAGCGCAAGATTGCCGGGGGCATTGTTTGCGTCGCCGCCGGGCTGCGACCAGGCATCGTTGGTGCGCGGCGACGGGACGACGATCGGCTTACTGGCGTCGGCCAGATTGGAGGAGATGCTCTCGGTCGTCTCGACGATCGGAATGCGGCGGCCGGGAAGCGGAACTTGCTTTTCCTTAAACGGATTGAGTTCGCTGATCTTGGGAAGGGAAGGCCCATCGCCGGCGCAACCGCCAAGCCAAAGCGATGCTGCGACCGCCAGAAGCGACGCCGCGCACAAACCTATCTGCCTTCCCCCTCGCTTCAACCCCGTCTCCCTCGCACCGCTGCGCGGTTTTACTTTTTATCGGTGCTCGCAGCCCCACCCGCCGTAGGCTGCGCTTCCGTCTTGCCCGGCTCCGACGGCGTTCCCGTCGAGGCGGCCGGTGCCGGAGCCGGAGCTGCCGGTTTGGCCGCGACTTCAGCGGCGGCTATCTCTCCCAAAACGATCTTAACACGATCCTGAATGTCTTCCGACGCGTTCGGGTCGATCAAGAGCGGTTCGAGATACTTCCTCGCCTCGTCGTAATTCTTCGCCTTGTAAGCGGCGATTCCAAGGAACTCGCGCGCCGTGTTTGCAAACGGAGCGCCGTCCGCAGCGAGAGGTGTCAGGCGATTTTGGAGTTCCGTATAGTCGGCATCGGCCATCCGAAGCGATGCGGCCTGCAGTTCTGCAAAGCTTTTCAACAGGTCATCCCCGCCCGACTGCTTTGCCAGGGAGTTGTAGGTTGCAACAGCATCGGCGGTTTTGCCGTCTTTAGCTTCGGCACCGGCGAGGCGGAGCTTGGCGAGAGCGGCGTAACCCGCGGGGCCGTCATCGGCGATGGCCTTGAAAGCCTTTGCGGCGTCATCCTTTTTCTTGTCGTCGCTCAACGTCTCGGCTGCCGCGAAGCTGGCTCCTGCCGCTTCCTGCGATGCAATCCGCGTCGTCTCGAAATACTTATAGCCGGCCACCGCAAGGACGATCAGCGTGGCGCCACCGAGGATCAGGCCGCTGTACCGCTGCCAAATTTTCTGCATCTGCTCGCGGCGGATTTCTTCCTGCACCTCGCGAAGCAGACTGTCGTCGTTCTCGGCCATTGACCTCAATCACCTCATTCAGACGCCGGACCTCGGAACGAGGGGTTTTTCCCACGGCCGACCCGGGCGCCGGGCATAGATAGCTGAGCGGGCGCTGCGGGCAAGCCCTGGCCGCAAGTTTCCCTGACGTATCGCGGCCGGTTTCTCGTCCCTTTTCGGCCGCGAGCGAGCTAAGTGCTCGTAGTCTTGGGCTTTTTCGTGGCTCGCACGGGCGAGATCGAGGCTTCGAGCTCGGGGCTTTTGAGCGCGTAGGTGTGTTCCGGACCGGGGAACGTGCGACCACGGACTTCGTCGGCGTAGGAGGCGATGGCGCGGTCGATCGCGGCACCGATGGCTCCGAACTTCTTGACGAACTTCGGCACGTTCGGGGACAGGCCGAGCATATCCTCCATGACGAGGATCTGGCCGTCGCATCCGGCGGAGGCTCCGATACCGATGGTCGGGATCGGGATGGCTTTAGTGATCCGCTCGGCGAGAGGCGAGGTCATCGCCTCTAGAACGACTGCAAAAGCCCCGGCTTCCGCGACGAGACGGGCATCCTCCTCGATCGCTTGCCACTGATCGACGGTTCGCCCCTGGGTTTTGAAACCACCCAAAACGTTGACCGACTGAGGGGTGAGGCCGATGTGGGCCATTACCGGAATACCGCGGTCGACGAGATAGCGGATGGTTTCAGCCATCCGGCGGCCGCCTTCGAGCTTGACGGCGCCGCAATCGGTTTCCTTCATCACGCGCGCAGCGTTGCGAAACGCTACCGAGGGACTTTCCTCGTAGGTCGCGAACGGCATATCGACCACGACGAGCGCCTTTTTCGAGCCGCGTACCACGGCCTGGCCGTGCATGATCATCAAATCGAGCGGAACCGGCACAGTCGTCTCGAAGCCATGCATCACCATGCCGAGGCTATCGCCGACGAGCAGGAAATCGCAGTGATTGTCGGCGATCGCCGCGGTGTGGGCGTGGTAAGACGTGAGCGCAACGATGGGTTCGCCACCTTTGCGGGCGGCGATGTCTGGCGCCATAAGCCGGCGGCGCTTGACGTGAATAGACATTTTTCTCCGATCGGCACGAGCCGCGCTTGCGGTTCAGACACTGAACAACCGCTGTTGCGCCCCGATGTGGGGCTTCGAGGCGTCGCTGTCACCCTCAATCAGCTAAACACAGTTTATGAAAATAGCAGCGATCCCGCCAGCTTTCAGGGCGACCAAAGACCACTTGCATGGTAAATTTTTCCACGGGCCGTCCACAAATATTTCCATCGCCGGAGTAAAAGCGTTGAATTGGCGCAACATCGCTCACGTCGAATGCTGTGGGCGAAGGGCACTTCAGTTGCGTGCTCGGACCTGCCTCTGTTAGCCAATTCTCAGCGCATAACTCGAAGGCCACGTTACGGCCGGGCGGTGTCGCTGCGACGGTTTTGCTTTTTTGGCGTCGGGTGGGTTGCGTGCGTCGTTCCGAGAAAGTCAGCGGCAGTCTCTCTCCGGCGTTGCGTTCGATCGCGGCCAGCGCGGTCGTCGTCGGGATGCTGGCGGGTACGCTGCCGGCGAATGCAAAATCAAAAAGCGGGCTGCTCAGGCTTAAATCGCAGGCTGAGGCGACGGTCGCGGCGCAGACGAATTCGCCGTTGCTGATCGTGGTTTCGATCAAGAAGCAGCGCGTTCGTGTTTTCGACATCAATGGCGAGGTCACGTCGTCGCGGATCTCTTCAGGCAAGCCCGGTCACGATACCCCGCAGGGCGTGTTCTCAATCCTCGAAAAGAACGTCTATCACGTCAGCAATATCTACTCCGGCGCGTCGATGCCGTATCAGGAGCGCATCACCTGGTCGGGGATCGCGTTTCATGCTGGCGACGTACCGGGTTACCGCGCATCGCACGGGTGCATCCGGCTGCCTTACAGCTTCGCCCGAAAACTTTATGGGCTGACCAAGATCGGCAACCGGGTGGTCGTGTCCTACGACGATCCAGAGCCGATCGCATTCGATAGCCCGAAGCTGTTCCAGCCGCTGCCTCTCGAAGACGCGACGGCCATGAAGTCCGACCCGACGCGGCCTCAGCTGATCGCGGTCAATGACCGGACCGACGACAATTCGACGACCGACGCTTTGCAGGGCGTTCCGCGGCTGATCGGCGTTTCGCCGGCGCTTTTGCGTGCGGTCGCGGAAATGCCGAAGGATCCGCAGCGGCGTCCGACGACGCGCACCGAAGCTGACCAGATCATGCAGGAAAAGCTCGATGGCGCGCGCAGCGCCGTCAAAACGGCAGAGGCGGCGCTGACCGCAACCGACGAAAAATCGAAGTCGACGGCCAAGGATTTCGCGGACGCCAGCGAGAAGTTCGAAGCGGCGCGTCGGTCGATCGAACCGCTTCGCAACGCCGTCAAATCGGCGGAAGCGCGGCAGAAGGATGCTATCGCTGCTTTCGAAGCGTATATGTCCGGCCCCTCGGACAATGCGAAAGGCGACGCCGCGCAAGCGTCCGCGCAGTCCGACGACAGCGAGATGGATCGCGAGGCCGAGCTTGAGGGCGCGGTGCTCGATCTTACGATCGAAGCCGACAAGGCGCGGGCGGAAGCCGCAGCAAACGAGATACGCTTTGCCGAAGTCCAAGCCGCGTACTCGGCCGCCCAGAACGCCCGCGACGACGCCATGGGAGCGTTCCGCGACGCGCAATCGGATCTGGCGTCGGCTCAGGCCACACTGACCGATGCCAACAAGGCGATGCGGCTGCGCTCGAAGCCGGTTTCCGTGCTCGTCAGTCTCAGAGCGCAAAGAATTCTACGTCCGGCAGGGTGTCGAGCCACTGCTCGAAGCGCCGATCGCGGTGTCCCCGCTCAAGCATAAGGTCGGGACGCATGTGTTCACGGCCATGCGCTATGGCAGCGACCCCAATACGTTCGACTGGCGCCTCGTCAGCGCGCAGACGCCCTCGCCGGGCCAGCCTTTCGAAGAGGGGCGGAAGTCGAAACGAACGGCGTTGGCGCAGGGCCAAGTGCTGGACATCCAGATGGCCAACGAAGCGCTCGAAGCCTTCACCATTCCCGACGACATCCGGCAAACCATTACCGAGCTCGCGCGTCCGGGATCGTCGCTGATCGTTTCGGATCGCGAATTGCCAGTCAACGAAAACGGCAGCGGGACCGAGTTCGTCGTGCTGACACGATAGCAACACCGGCGCGTTCATATTCGCCATGCACGCCGGAATTGCTGGTTCTCATCGTTCATCCCGCTGTTGACAGTCGTCCGCGTTGCTCTATTCCCTCCGCCAACACAGACGTGGTGAAAAAATTTGCTGACCAATGGCGGAACACGTGCCCTCGCTCGCTGGGCTTTGGTCTTTTCCTCGGCGGCGCTGGTTGTTCTGCTTGTTTTCAGGATGGCGCCGAGGACGGAACCGTGGACGTTCGCCGTTTCGGTGCCCGAGCAGCCGATGAACGGGCCGCCTCAGCTTGCAGCAGATATCGTAACGCCTGCGAACGAGGCGGATTTCGTTCATGCCCCGTCAGCCGTGACAGTCCCGAACGGCGTGCGCGCATTCTGGTATCGCGCCGTTTATGAGGGCGCGAACGACGCCGAACTCGTCTCATCGACATTCGACGGCACACGCTGGTCTTCGACGCACGTGGTGACGAACAGCGAAAGCGTAAGCCGCGACCTCGGCATCACGATCAAGTCACTCGCCAATCCAGTTCCTTTGCGCCGCTCGGATAATGAGATCTGGCTTTTTTTCTCGGCGTCGCGCCTGAGCGGATGGGCGACATGCGAAATCGGGCTGATGCGCTCGTTCGACAATGGGGCGACATGGGGTCCGGCGGAACGGGTTTATGCGTCGCCGTTCTTCAACCTGTCCCATCTGACCAAATCGCCGCCCATTCTATTTTCCGACGGGCGCATCGGCCTCCCTGCCTACGAAGAAATGAACAGGAAATTTCCGGTTCTCTTGGTGCTCAATTCGGACGGGCATGTCATCGACCGGCGGCGCATGGGGCACGGCGGCAAAGTCGGATATCAGCCAATGATTGTGCCAACAGGCCCCTCGACGGCCATCGCCTTCGTGCGTCCGCTCAAGAGCCGGAAACCGCGGACGGTGCTCATTACCCGTACAGAGGACGGCGGCCAGAGTTGGTCGCCCGTTCGTCCGATCGATTTGCCGAACCCCGGCGGTCCGATTTCGGCCGTCCGCTATGACGCCACGCATATTTTGATGGCCTTCAACGACGACGCGGACGTCGAGAGCAACATCACGCTGGCGCTGTCCGATCTCGAGGGCAAGACTTTCAAGCGCCTCGGCGTCGTCGCCCGTATGGAGGATCGCAACAACGACGCCATCCTCGCCTATCCGTATCTAATCCAATCGGCGCCCGGTCAGTTTGACGTTTTCTATTCGCGGCCGATCAAGACGATCAATCATGTTCGCGTTTCGAGCGCTTGGCTGCAGCGCAGCGCGCAGCAGCAGACGGCGCAGCAACGATGAGCAGCAGCATCAACACGATTCTGAACAGTTCGGGCACGGCGCTTATCATCTTCACGGTATCCGCAGCGCTGGCGGGGATCTGGACGAAGAGCGCTGCGACGCGCATCGCCGCTGGCCTCGCGGTTCTGGTCGCCACACTTTTCCTCTCTATATCGACGCGTTCGCTTTTTGCGTGGACCGTTTCGGGGGTCGAACGGCCGTCGTTTCCAGGATTTATGCTGCTAGCGGTGCTGGCGGTCGCGACGATTACCCGTAGACCGATCGCAGCTTCGGCGGAATTCCGATTTGCAACGCTGGTCCTGGCGGTCGCGGGCCTTTTCCTTTATCCGGCCGCCAACGGTTTTCTCAATCGGGACCCTTACGTCGCGGGTTATAGCGGCTATCTGCTTTGCGCGGCTGTCGCTGTCGTCATCGCGTATGCGTTGTTCCGCGGTTATCTCCTCACGGCATTTGCTTTGAATGTCGCGATCGTCGCGTTCCTGCTCAACGTCGGCGCGAGCCGGAACCTATGGGACTACGTCATGGACCCCGTCGCGTGGCTCATCGGCTGCGGGACGTGGATCGCGCTCGCTGCCGGATTTGCAATCCGGGCGATCGCACCGGCAAAAATTCAGCCGGTGTCTCAGCCGAGCTCAGGCATTGGCGAGACGCCAATCAGCCATTGATGGCCGCCAAGCAGTAGCGCCGCATAAAGCCCAACGCCGATGACAACGACAAGAACGTCATTCAAGGCGCTTGCCGGCTTGGCATTGCCGAGCGGGCCGGCGGCCCCACGCTTCTTGACCGAAATCCGATCATAGACGGCAAACGCAAGGAACGAGCCGAACAGAAGAAGCGCCGCGAGATCGCCATTGGCGAGAAGATGCGCGAGCGCCCACGTCTTGATCGCAATCAGCATCGGGTGACGCGTCACGGTGCGGATGCGCGACGGTATCAACGACGCTACCAGCAGGATCATCGCGGGCAGCATCAGCGCCACAGCGATATGACGAGTCCAAATCGGAGGATCCCAAAGGATCGGGTTCTTGCCAGGATGAATCTGCAGCTTGTGAAAGCCGAGGACGATCACGACGAGGCCGGCGAGCGACAGAAGCGAGAAGAGAATTTTATAGGGTGTCTCGCCGATACGCTCCTTCAGGGCATCGCGGAGTTCGGGCGATGTGGGCAGCAGGTGGACGCCGAGAAACAAGATCAGACCGACGATCAGCACCATCATGGCATGCGCCTCCCCTCAAAACGGCTCGCCCGAATAGCATCATAAATGGGCGCGGACCAGCCACGCTCAAGACCTACGGCAGATAGCCCTTGTCGAGATCGTGGACTTGTCGCGACAAAATCTTACCGCCGGCGTTTTTGTGAACGGCTGTCCAGGCGAGATGCGTTCCGGCTTCCTCCGACGAGCTCGAACGCAAATCGATCCCGACGACATCGCTGGCAGCGGCATTAATCGGCGCGGACAGCGGAAAATAGAGCTGTTCCCAGTGCGTGCGCGGCGACAGCGGCCCGGTCGAAAAGCCGATTCCGGGCACCAGTTCGACCTTCCACCACGTGGCGAAGCCATAGATTTTGGCCGGGCGCGGCAAGCGCCATTCGGTTTCGCCATGGCGTTTCGACTTCGTTTCCGACGTCAGATCGATTTCGTCCCACACCTTGGCGCTTCGGCAACCGTCGAGGATCTCATCGGCGTGCAGGGCGCGGACGTAAGCGTTGTTCAACGACATGGTCTGCGCGACGGAAAGATCGAGGCCGTGCCCGACACGTTCCCAGGCGCGAAGTTCATCGTCGATGCGTGGCGCGACGACAGGGGCAACGTATTGGATGATATGATGCGGAATGACCGTTCCGCCCGGCTTCAGGAAACGCCGACGCGCGTCGGCAAGCGTCGCGATGATGTTTTCTTCAAGCGCGTAGTTGCCGAGCGTTTCGGAGACGATGATGTCGGCGGAAAGCTTGTCCTGAAATTCGGTCGAATGGCACGGGATCAGGTGGCAGCGCTTGGCTTTGTTGGCTTTGAGCACGGCGGCCGCGACGCCCGCGACCTCGGCGGTTTCGAACAGAAACACATCCTTGGCTCCGAGCTTCGACGCCATGAGTCCGAGCAATCCGGTGCCGGCACCAATGTCGGCGACGATGGATTTGCCGGGCACGATCGCGGCTTTCAGCGCGGCGAAGAACGCTTCGTTGCGGACCTGATCGGCGATCAGCGTGCGGTGGTATTCGATGCGCATGATCAAAGCTTCAGATGAGGGCCGCGGACTTGATAGAGCATCAGGGCGGTCGCTATCGCGAGATTGAGAGAATCGAGCGCGCCGGCCATCGGGATTTTAACGAGCGTCGAGCAGACGGCGGCGGCGCCGCCTGAAAGTCCGGGGCCTTCGCTGCCCATCACGATCAGCTCGCGGCCAGCGTAAGTCATCGCGCGGAAATCCTCGCGCGCGTCGAGATGCGTGCCAATCACTTCGCCGGGCCAGGCTTTGGCGAGCGTAAAGAAGCTGTCGCGGTCGAGCTTCACGATCGGCACGGCAAAGATCGAACCCATCGTGGCGCGGATCGATTCCAGCGCATAGGGGTCGCAAGTCGTGCCGACCATAATGATGCCGGATAGCCCGACGGCATCGGCGGTGCGGATGATGGTTCCGAGGTTGCCGGGATCGCGGATCTCTTCGAGCGCGAGCCAGGTATCGGCGGCCGTCACTTTCAGAGGATCGGGCGGCGGCGAAAAGCGCTGGCGGAAAACACCGAGCAGCGATTGCGGATTGTCTTTCGACGCAAGCTTGGCAAGGACGGGTTCGGAGACTTCGAGGACTTCCGAGCCAGCTTCGAGCGCCGATTTCACCAAGCCGCGCGCCACCCCGCCTGCGGCTGCGCCCGTCTGATAGACCAGCGTTTCCGGGATGAAACCGTTATCGCGTGCGGTTACGAGGAGCGACGTGCCTTCGGCGACGAAGAGGCCGGTTTCCTTGCGCACCTTTCGCATTTCAAGCGCGCGGATGGCCTTGATACGATCATTGGTAAGGCTCGTTATGATCTTCGGCGTATTGGCTGCGGGCTTCATGGCGATGCCGCCCAGCGCACAAAAAGCGAGGTCGGGACAAGCGGTCCTGCGCGCGATTTAATCGCAAGCTCGCCGCTATCGAACGAGCCTCCGCGTTCTGCGAGCGCTTCGCGCATCAGCTGATCGAAGGCGAGTGACGAGGCACGGATGGCATAGATCGTCAGCACCATCGCGGCGTTTTCGGGCGCGAGCAACTTCGCGAGATCAGCCAGCAACGACGGAAGATTCTGGAACAGATCCCAGATCTCGCCCTCGGGGCCGCGCCCGAACTTCGGCGGATCTACGAGGATCATGTGATAGGTCTTGCCGCGGCGAACGTCGCGGGCGGCGAACTTGGCGGCATCATCGAGCAGCCAGCGGATTTTCGCAGCGCCGAGCTTGGACGCTTCCTGATTTTCCTTGCCCCATTGAATGGCTTTCTTCGACGCATCGACGTGCGTGACCTCGGCACCGGCTTGCGCGGCGAGCAGTGAGGCGGCGCCCGTGTAGCCGAAGAGATTCAAAACGCGCGGCGTCTCGCCTTTCACCTTGGCGAGGTGGTCAAGCATCCACTGCCAGTGCGGTTCCTGCTCGGGAAAGAGGCCGAGGTGCCAGAGCCCTGCGAGCTTGCAGAGCATGGTGACACTTGCATTCCCTCCCCCCGCACTCGCGGGGAGAGAGCCAGGGTGAGGGGCCGCAGCAGACGACACTGCGTGTGGCCGCCCCTCACCCCATGAAGAATGGGGAGAGGGAGAAAGGCTCAATTTCACCGGCCAGGCATCAGGCACGGGCTTGTCGATGCGCCATTTGCCTTTTTCGTCGTCCTCGCCCGAGGCGGAAAAGACGGCGTTCGCCTTCGCCCATTCTGATTTTGTGAGCTTCGGCTGCCAGAGAGCCTGCGGCTCCGGGCGATCGACGATCACCTTGCCGAAGCGCTCGAGCTTGCGGCCCGAACCGCAATCGAGCAGCGCGTAATCAGCAAAGCCTTCTGACGTAATCAGGTGCAAATGGTCGGGCGGCGGCATCGGTGGCGGACGGTTCGAAAGGAAAGACGGGTCCGCGCTTTAACACGCCTGTCGCTCATGTCGAGAAATCAAACGTCCGGCGGGCATCGGGAAGGCCTAACCGCGGCCCCCCCCCGGGAGTCGAATGAGGCGGCAGGGACTGCGAACGCCGCTCGTTACCGGGCGGCTTTAACGGGGCCGGAGACGCCGATCGTGTCGCGCCCGGCCCCGACCAGCGTGCCCCGTCATCAGGTGCATGCCCGCAACACATGATCAAAAAGTGTGATATCGCCTAGATCCGTCCGCAAATCGGCGTTACGGCAAAGTGCCAGGGTACGCGTTGAGGGACGTAACCGGAGGTTTCGGATGCTGATTTATCGAGCTATGGCGGCCGCCGTTATTTTCTCGGCGCTCATGGTGTCGGGACCTGCGAACGCGTTCGAAACGACCTCCATCGGCGGCACGAACACGGACGGATCCGCAAAATATCAGGATCCGGACGAACTGGGCGCCGCGACGGCGCCTTCGACATCATCATCGCCGTTCGGCAATTTCAATTTTCAGGTCGGCACGCCTGCGAGTTCGGATCAGTCCGGGACGAACTGGCTGAACGGTCCGGGCTCGTCCGCATTGGGCTTCACCGGGTCGCAAAGCACATCCGCCGGCCCTGCATCGCCGTTCAACACCCCGATCCTGCGCGACCGGAACTGATCAGGTTCGTCCGATCTGCCCGACGATCGCAGCCGGGTTTTAGTCCAGATCCTCGACTGTCACGGGTTCGGCGCCGCCCTTGATGCGCTGTGACAAGGCCGCCTCGATGAACTGATCGATATCGCCGTCCAAAACTTCGTCGGGATTGGTCGACTGGGCGCCCGTGCGCAAATCCTTCACCAGCTGATAGGGCTGCAAGACATACGAGCGGATCTGGTGCCCCCAGCCGATGTCCGTCTTTGCCGCCTGCTCGGCGCTGGCCTTCTCTTCGCGCCTCTTCAATTCCATTTCGTAGAGGCGTGCCTTTAGCCGCTTGAAGGCGATGTCCTTGTTCTGATGCTGCGAGCGCTGCTCCTGGGCGAAGATTACGATCCCAGACGGCTTATGGACGAGGCGGACCGCCAATTCCGTCCGGTTGACGTGCTGGCCGCCGGCTCCCGAGGCGCGGGCATACGAAATATCGACGTCGGACGGATTGATATCGACATCGATCGTATCGTCGATAACCGGATAGACGGTGACGGACGCGAAGCTCGTGTGACGGCGCGCGTTTGAATCGAATGGCGAAATGCGAACGAGGCGATGAACGCCGGCTTCGGTTTTCAGCCAGCCGTAGGCGTTCTCGCCTTCGATCTCGAAGGTCGCCGACTTGATGCCGGCTTCTTCGCCCGGGCTTTCGTCAACGAGCTTCACCTTGTAGCCACGACGCTCGGCCCAGCGCACGTACATGCGGGCCAGCATCGACGCCCAGTCCTGGCTTTCCGTGCCACCGGCGCCCGCGTGAACTTCGATGTAGGTATTCATCGCATCGGCTTCGCCCGACAGCATCGCTTCGATCGAGCGGCGCTGCGCTTCGTGATCGATGCGCTTCAGGGCATTTTCGCCTTCGCTGATGCTTGCGTCGTCGTTCTCGGCCTCGCCAAGCTCGATCAACGTCAGCGCGTCGTCATAGTCACGCTGCAGGCGTTTGAAGTCGGTGACGGACCGCTCAAGCGAATTGCGCTGGCGCATGACCTTCTGCGCGTTCTTGGCATCTGTCCAAAGATTGGGGTCTTCAGCTTTCGCATTCAGTGAAGCGAGACGGTCTTCGGCCGTCTCCCAGTCAAAGAGACCTCCTCAGGAGGGCGAACGCCTCCTTGATGTCATCGGAAATTTTTTGCGCTTCTGCGCGCATGGGAGCCTCCGAAACCGGCGGGGCCGGCAATGCTGTTCGAATGGAGAAAATCAGGAGCGGACGTATAGTGACGCTCGGCTGTCATGTAAACGCGCGCAATTCCCGGCGCGGCAATCGGCGCGTGCCACTACCATAGTCCGTTCGGCGTCAAAGATCCGCCGTCGGGCCGGTTTGCCGGAGATACCGGGCGCGCCACGCGCTCGGTCGCCGGCTGGCCCGAGACGGCGGGAGATGCCGACGCATCGGCGGTTGCGCCGTTGATGCCGATCAGGCCGTAAGCGTCGTCGGGTTCTTCGTCGGGCTTGAAGGCTTCCATGATGGCATTGGGATCATCGGCCGAGGCACGCAGCCCCGTCTTCAGATCGACGCGCACAAACTTGATGCCGGGCGGAACGCGGAACGGCGCGGGCGGAGTGGTGCCCAGCGCATCCTGGACGAATTCGCCGAAGATCGGCGCGGCGATGGCGCCGCCGGTGTTGCCTTTGCCAAGCGGCTTGGGCGTGTCATAGCCGACGAAGACGCCAACCACCATGGTCGGCGTGTAGCCGAGGAACCAGACGTCCTTCTCTTCGTTGGTCGTGCCTGTCTTGCCGGCAATCGGGCGATTGAGCGACTTCAGAACGGTGGCCGTGCCGCGCTGGACAACGCCTTCGAGAATGTGGGTGATCTGATATGCGGTCAGCGGATCGATCACCTGACGGCGGCTGTCGACAAGTTGCGGCTCGGGCTGGTCCGCCCAACGGTCGGCCATGCAGCCCATGCACTGGCGCTCATCGTGCCGCCAGATGGTATGACCGTAACGATCCTGAATGCGGTCGATCAGCGTCGAAGTCACTTCCTTGCCGCCGTTCGCCAGCATGCAATAGGCCGTCGCCATGCGCAGCAGCGTCGTTTCGCCGGCGCCGAGAGACATCGACAGCACCGGCAAGAGATCGTCGTAGATGCCGAAGCGCTTGGCGTATTCGGTGATGATCGGCATGCCGAGGTCTTGCGCCAGGCGCGCGGTCATCTGGTTGCGCGAGTGCTCGATGCCGAAACGCAGCGTCTCGGGGCCGGCAGTATCGTCCGTTTCATAGTTCTTCGGCTTCCAAACGTCCTGGCCGGGTCCCTGATCGATTTCGATCGGCGCATCGAGAATGATCGAGGTCGGCTTGTAGCCGTTGTCGATGGCGGACGCATACACGAACGGCTTGAAAGACGAGCCGGGCTGGCGCTTGGCCTGAATCACGCGGTCGAATTGGCTGAGATCGTAGGAAAAGCCGCCTGCGATGGCGAGCACACGGCCGGTGTAGGGATCCATCGCGACGAGGCCGCCGCCGATCTGCGGGACCTGCATGAGAGACCAGGCGCCCTGGACGTTATTGGGATCATTCGGAGATACGAACACGACATCGCCGGGAGACAGAATGTCGGCCGTCGTCTTGGGATCGATACGCTTGCCGCCGGCTTTCTTGGCGGCCCATTTCATGTCGTCGAGCGAGACTTCGACGGCCTCGCGATCCTTGGCAAGCGTCGAGTCCTGCTGCCGCGGCGGCTTGAAGCCAATGATCGCCTTCTTCTTCTGCGTTTCGAGCACGACGCCAAGGCGCCAGGGCTGAATGTCGGACGGGCTCGAAATCTTGCCCAATGCGACGCCCCAATCGCCGGAAATATCGATATGCGATACCGGCCCGCGCCAGCCTTGCCGGCGATCGAACTTCACCAGGCCGTCGGTCAAAGCCTTACGCGCATATTGCTGGAGTTGGGGATCGAGCGTGGTGCGGACCGAGAGACCGCCGCCGTAAAGCTTGTCCTCGCCGTACTTGGCAAGCAGGGTGCGGCGAACTTCTTCGGCGAAGAATTCGGCGGTTTCGATGTGGACCGTGTTGGGCCGCAGGTTGACTTCGAGCGGCTTCTTCTTTGCTTCCTCGGCCTGCTCTTTGGTGATGTAGCCGTTTTCGGCCATCTGACCGATGATCCAATTCCGGCGCTCAGTCGCCTTCGCCTTCTGACGGAACGGATGGTAGTTGTTCGGGCCTTTCGGAAGCGCCGCGAGATAGGCGGCTTCCTCGATCGTGAGATCCTTGAGCTCCTTGTTGAAATAGGTGAGCGCCGCAGCGCCGACGCCATAGGAGTTCATGCCGAGGAAAATTTCGTTGAGGTAGAGTTCGAGGATGCGATCCTTCGAATAGGCGCCTTCGATGCGGATGGCGAGAATGGCTTCCTTGATCTTTCGCTCGATCGAGCGCTCGTTGGTCAAAAGAAAGTTCTTGGCAACCTGCTGAGTGATGGTCGAGGCGCCCTGGGTCCTGCGGTTCGAACCGTGAACTTTCGACTCCACCGCCGTAAAGACGGCGCGAAGCACGCCTTGCAAGTCGATGCCGCCGTGTTCGTAGAAGCGGCGGTCCTCGGCCGACAGGAAGGCGCCGATGACGAGCTTCGGAACGTTGTTGATCGGAACGAAGATGCGCCGCTCGCGCGCGAACTCGGAGATCAGCGAGCCGTCATGCGCGTGGATGCGCGTCATCACCGGAGGCTCGTACTTCGACAGGCTCTCGTAATCGGGCAGGTCGCGGGACGCTTGCCACAGCAGAAATCCTGCCCCGGCCGAAGCGGCGAGGAAGACCAGTACGAACGTGCCAAAGGCGAACCCAAGAAAATTGAGCAGCAAGCTTCGGCGCCGCTTTTTCCTTCTCCTAGGTGCCTTGGGCGGCGGCAGCGTGGGCGCGCGCATCAAATTCGAGATTCCGTCAGTCTGTCGCTGGCTTTAATGCTTTAATCGAGGCGGCTTACGTCTATTGCCGCGCCGCAGCAATGGCAATCCCCTCAGAACATTCGCACATTAGCACGGAATGTGGCAGCACGTCGTCCGAGGGCGAGCGCCATCCTCAGCGTTGTGAGGCCGTGCGCTTGTTGAAGTAAATTTGCACCGCCCCGGCGATCGCGTCTGCGACGTTCGACTGCCAAGCCTCGGTGAGCATCTGCTCTTCGTCGGCGCGATTGCTGATGTAGCCGAGTTCAACCAAGACCGAGGGGGCATCCGTCTGCTTCAGGACCTTGAACGCGGCGGAACGGCGCGGCACGCGCGACATCGCGATGGTCTTGCCAAGGCGCTTGGCCAGAACTTGCGAGAAATCGGACGAAAAGTTCGACGTTTCCCGTTTCATCAGGTCGATCAGGATGTTCTTGACCTGATCGTCGTTGCCGGTTTCCAGGCTCTCGATGCCGGCCAAAAGGTCGGACGCATTCTCCTTCTCGGCGGCAATGAGGGCCACCTTGTCGGATGCCTTATTCGACAGCGTGTAGATGGTCGCGCCGCGAATGTTTCCGGCGGCGGTTTTCTCCTCGATGGAGTCGGCGTGGAGCGAAATAAAGAGATCGGCAGCGTTCTCGCGTGAGAACTTGAGGCGGTTGTCGAGGGAGACGAAGACGTCGTCGGAGCGCGTCAATTTCACGTCGTAAAGCGCCGTTTTCTCCAGTGCAGCCTTGAGTTGCAAGGCGACCGCAAGGACGATCGTTTTCTCGTTCACGCTGTTGGCGCCGATGGCGCCTGGATCGATGCCGCCGTGGCCGGGATCGATTACGACCACCGGCCTGCCGTGGGGCTTGCTGCGGCCGTCCGAAGGCTCCAACGGCATCATCGGGTCGACGGCCGTTTCGTCGGCCGCCGGTGCCAGCCCTGCGCCGGTGCCCCCGCCGAAAGACTTGGAATCGGTCGGCATAAGGGCGACAGCGAGTTTAACCGCCGATGAGCCCTTGAGCCGGGTCATGTTGGCCGAGTGGATGACAACCGGCCCCTGGGTATCGATGACGATGCGGGATTTGTGGCGGGCGAATAATCCGTAGCGGAAGGCCTTTATCAGACCTGCACCTTTCTGGCCGACAGCCGGATCGAGGCGGAAGGCGACATCCGGCAGATCGAGGACGACCCGATAGGGACTGGCGAGGGTGAAAACCTGGACAGTGACGCCTTCGCTCATCGTCAATTCGAAGATGGTCGAACGGCCGGTAACCGTCAGATGCGTATCGAGTGCCTCGGCGGCACCGGCCCGATGCGGAAGCATCACGCACAAAACCGCCGCTACTGCCGCTAGAAATTCCAGCAAGCGCTTGCCGGGACGCCACATTAACAGACTTCCCCCTCCATTGCCGTTCGACGCACTATCCCCGCCACCGCGTTAAGGCTTTGTTTTCATTCGTTATATATATGGACTATAGTTGCCTCGCGAAGTCGTCTGCCCGGCAGTTTTATAGCACTTGCCAGCAACGGATCGACCTCGTACAGTTTGAAATGTATTCGGTGGCGCTTAAGACACACGCCTAAGTGGTGTTTGTTGCATAGGCGCCTGCGGAACCCGATCGGCCTGCTGCGGGGGCAAAGCTCTGCTTTCACAGGTAATCGGGTCAAGCACGGATGGCACCTGCTCGAGGCGAGCGCACGGGGAGTATCACGTCGCTCAGCAGGTTTCGTAGCTTTGACGCCTGAGCCCCCGGCGGCTCTTTGTCGAGGCATTAAAACTTGTGCCGGTCGCTCCGGTTTGTCGGGTCGGGTAAAAGCACGAATTGCTGGGCGACCATAATTTGATCCACCGCGACGCCGGACGGCGTCATAATTTCCCAGCCAATCGTCCCCTCATTCCGGACATGCAGCTGGGCCATAGACGACAGGCCATGACGATAGCTCGCTCCGTCCAATCCAGCGCCAAGGGGATTTCGGTCCCAACGGTGCTTCAATCCGTTCCCGCGTGGCGTTCGCACGCCGCCGGAACGCGGACGGCGCGCAAAGCGGCGCGGCCGCCAACCCTTTCATCACAGCAATCAACCAAAAGAACGCGCCGCCGCGCGAACCTCGCAATCCGCTCCAACAGTTCTGGTTCGAGATGCGAGCCGCCGCCACGGCGTGCCAAGGAAAATAAGCAATGTCGAACACGAAAATGCTCATCGATGCCACGCATCCCGAGGAGACTCGGGTCGTGGTCCAGCGCAATGGCCGGGTAGAGGAATTCGATTTCGAAAGTGCTGCCCGGAAGCTTCTCCGCGGCAACATATATCTCGCCAAGGTGACGCGCGTAGAGCCGTCGCTACAGGCGGCTTTCGTCGACTACGGCGGCAACCGCCACGGATTTCTGGCATTCAACGAAATCCATCCTGATTACTATCAGATCCCGGTCGCGGACCGGCAGGCACTTCTCGACGAAGAGGCTGCCGCCGAAGCCGAGTTAGAGGCTGCCGCCGACAGGCGCGCAGAAGCTATGGCTCGCCGGAGTGCGACGCGAACAAGCGCCGGGGCGGCTCCCGGGGGCGATAGCGAGCCGTCATCGGACGACGATTTCGGCGACCAGTCGTCGGACGAGGGCGAAGAGACGGCGCATATCGTCGACGTCGAGGAAGACGAGCACATCGAGGAAATCGGTGGCGAAGAAGGCGAAGAGCCGGTCAAGGTGATCGCAGTCGCCGTGCCGATGCCGGACGAGGATGCGATCTCGGAGCCGGTCGAAGCCGAGACGCCGGAGCCCGAGAGCACGGCGTCCGCCGATACCGACACCATTCCGTTAGCCGAAGGCCCCGAGGAAGCGGCCGTCGCTGCCGACGACGACGCAGACTCTGGCGATGCCGATGCGGAAACGCATCATGGTCACGCGCATGACGACGAACAGGCGCATTCCGATCAACCGCACGTGCACGACGATCACGCCGCCGATCGGGACGACTCTTCGAGCGGCGAATACCACGAAGAGGCTCAGCAACGGCCCCGCCGCCGCCCCCGCAGCTACAAGATTCAGGAAGTCATCAAGCGCCGACAGATCATCCTGGTTCAGGTTGTCAAGGAAGAGCGCGGCAACAAAGGCGCGGCGCTGACGACGTACCTGTCGCTCGCGGGACGCTACACGGTTCTGATGCCGAACACCGCGCGCGGTGGCGGCATCTCGCGCAAGATCACCAATCCGCAGGATCGCCGCCGCCTCAAGGCCATTGCGCAGGAGCTCGAGGTTCCGGAGGGCATGGGCCTTATCATCCGCACCGCCGGTGCAGCGCGGACGAAACAGGAAATCAAGCGCGACTTCGAATATCTGCTGCGGTTGTGGGAAAGCGTGCGCGAACTGACGCTGCAGTCGACGGCGCCAAGCCTCGTTTACGAGGAAGGCGACCTCATCAAGCGCTCGATCCGCGACCTCTATAACAAGGACGTCGAAGAGATCGTGGTGGCGGGCGATGCCGGGCATCAGGAAGCCACCGACTTCATGAAGATGCTGATGCCGAGCCACGCCAAGAACGTGGTGGCCTACCGCGAGCCGACGCCGCTGTTCACGCGGTACGGCGTCGAGCGCCAGCTCAACGCCATGTTCCAGCCGCAGGTTACGCTGCGCTCGGGCGGCTACATCGTCATCAACCAGACGGAAGCGCTGGTCGCCATCGACGTCAACTCGGGCAAATCGACTCGCGAATTCTCGATCGAAGAAACGGCGCTGGCGACGAACCTCGAAGCGGCCGATGAAATCGCGCGGCAATTGAAGCTCCGCGACCTCGCGGGCCTCATCGTCATCGACTTCATCGACATGGAGGAAAAGCGCAACAATCGCGCCGTCGAACGTCGCTTGAAGGACGCCCTGCGCTTCGACAGGGCGCGCATTCAGCTTGGCCGCATCTCGCATTTCGGTCTGATGGAAATGTCGCGTCAGCGGCTGCGGACCGGCGTGCTCGAAGGCTCGACATCGCAGTGCCCGCATTGTCAGGGGACCGGCATCATCCGATCGACGGAAAGCATTGCGCTCGCGGTGCTGCGCGGACTTGAAGATGCCATCACGGCAGGGGCGTCTGGTGCGCTGACCGCAACGACGACGTCGCCGGTCGCGCTTTACATCCTCAACAGCAAGCGTGCCTACATCACCGACATGGAGCATCGCCACGGTTATTCGGTGACCGTGCTCGGCAGCGACCGCGTGCAGGGCGCGAACTTCACCATCGAGCGCGGCGGCGCTGCGGCTCCGGTTCGCCGCGTTGAGCGCGCCGCCGTCAACATGGATTGGGGCTTCGACGGCGAAGAGGAAGCGCCGGCTTTCGAGGGCGGCGAGATCGAAACCGTCCAAAACGTCGATGATGCGGAAGACGGCGTCGGCGCGCGCGAAAATGGGCGCGGCGGCGATGGCGACGAAAATGGCGGCCGGCGCGGTCGCCGCAGACGCCGTCGCGGGCGCGGCGGACGTGAGCGCGGCGAGCGTTTCGGCTTCGATACGCGTGGTGAGCAAGGGTCCGATCTTGCGTCCGCGCCGCAGGCCAATAACGACGATGATGGCGACGCGGGTCCGTCCGATGACGAAGACCTCGATGCACAACCCACCGTCGGCGAAAGCGGTTTCAGCGAGGATGCGGAGAATGGCGCCAACGGCGACAAGCCCGCGCGGCGGCGCAGACGCGGACGCCGGGGCGGCCGTCGCGGCCGCGATCGGGGTCGCGATAACGGTGACAATGCCTCGATCCATGCCGAAGGACACGATGACGAAACGGCTGGCGGCGATGATCTGCCGGAAACCGAAAATGGTCTTAACGACAGCGACGTCGAAGGCGGTTCGCAGGAAGAAGCCAACGGCAGCCATTCGGCTGAGGCGCCCGCATCAGACGATGTGAGCGTCGCCGATAAGCCGGAAGTGAAAAGTCCGCGCCAGCGAATCTGGGATGTTGCCGCGAAGGCGCGCCCGGCCAATGAAGAAACCGCGGCGGTGGTGGAACCTGCGGCAAGCGAACCTGTGCAGGATGCGATCGAAGCGCCACCTATTGCCAAGGAGAGTGTCGCGGCTCAGAGGCGGCGACACGAAGTGGGCTCGAGCGAGCCGCGCATCGAACGGGTTGTCGTTCGCCCTGGCGAAGAAGCCGAAGCGCCGGCCGCCGAAGCCCAAGCTGCGCCCCAACGCAAAGGCTGGTGGCAGCGCAAATTCGGCGGCGAGTGACCTGTCAATTCCGAGAGGGATCGCGACACGTTCGTGTTGCGGTCCTTTAACTTTGTCATCACGGCGTTGCAGAGCAAAATTTTTGCCGCGCGTTTCCGGCTTGTGAAGGTTCGGCAATGCCAACCGCCACGCTGACGCCCCAAAATAGTGAATGTTCGTAACGTATCGTTGCAACGCATTTGACCCGAGCGGGGGTTGGCGCATAGTTTGACCGTGCGTAGCGTCTCGAAACGCTTGTCGAGATCAGGGCACTGCGAATGCCAATAATTTGGAAGTCGCTTCCGGCGCCTTGGAGCGCCAGACGTTCGGTAATTCTGGCTGCTACGCTCATTGCTTCGCTGATGACGTCGGCTGTCGGCGTGCGCGCCCAAGGACTGCCGCTGATCCGCGACGCCGAAATCGAAGCGCTGCTGCAGGACTATTCGCGACCGATCTTCGAGGTGGCGGGTTTCGGCGGCGGCCGCGTTACCGTTCGCATCATCAACAGCGATACTTTCAACGCCTTCGTGATCGATGGCGCCAACGTGTTCATCAACACCGGAACACTCATGCAGGCCGGTACGCCGAATGAAGTCATCGGCGTCCTCGCGCACGAGAGCGGTCATATCGCCGGCGGCCATATGGCGGCTCTGCGGTCGCGCATCGCCAAGGATCAAACGCGAGCGCTGTTGACGCAAGTTCTCGGCATCGGCGCAATGGTGGCCGGCGGCGTGACCGGCGGAGACGGCGGCCGCGATACAATGCAAGGCGGCGCGGCCCTCCTGCAGGGCGGCAGCAGCGTCATCATGAAGGGACTTCTCGCGGAGCGGCGATCGCAGGAGTCAGCCGCCGATCAGGCGGGCATCAAATATCTCACCGCCACCAAACAGTCGGGCAAAGGCATGCTCGACACGTTCCAGCGCTTTAAGGAACAGGAATATTTATCCGATCAGTTTCAGGATCCGTTTATACGGTCGCACCCGCTGTCGGCTGAGCGGTTGGCGCGGCTGAGCCAGCTCGCAACGACCAGCCCCTATTACAACAATGTCGATCCCCCCTCGCTGCAACTTCGCCACGACCTGATGCGAGCGAAGCTTTCCGGCTATCTCGAAACGCCGGCGGCGGTGTTCAACCGATATCCCGACTCGAACAAGACGCTGCCTGCCCGGTACGCCAGGGCAATCGCGACGTTCTTTCGCGGCGGCGGCGGAGCATTGGAATCGGCGCTGCAGCAAACCGACTCCATGATCCGCGAGAATCCGTCATATCCCTACTTTCATGAGCTTCGGGCAGATTTCCTGATGCGATCCGGGAAGCTCGCGGCGGCGGTACCAAGCCTGCGCCAGGCCCTCAAACTCGCGCCTAACAGCCCGCTGATACGCGTCGAGCTTGCAACCGCGGTACAGAGCCTCAACGGCGAGGACGCCCAAAAAGAAGCTATCGACCTGTTAAGGAAATCCCTGGTTGAAGATCCTGAAAACGGACACGCTTACAGGCTGCTTGCAACCATCTATTACAAGCAGGGACGCGGCCCGGAAGCCGATGCTATGACGGCGCAGGCCTTTTTCAACGAAGGCGACGTTAAGCAGGCGCAGGTTTTTGCCAAAAGGGCGCAGCTTAAACTGCGCTCGGGGTCTCCCGAGTGGCTGAAAAACGACGATATCATCAACTACAAGCCGCAAACCTAAAACGGCTTGAGTTTCACCGAGAGAACGAGATCATCCATGACCCTTCAGTCTCCAGACAGTAATGGCGCCCGCGCGGCCTCGGCCGGCAAAAAGCTTTCCGTTCTCGCGTTCGGATTTGCGTTCCTGGCGTTTGCCGTGCTCGCAGCGTCGCATTTCGGCAATGGCGCTGCGCGCGCCGATACGGTTGCGCCGACAGCCGGAGGAAAAGTCTTCACGGATGAGCAGAAGAAGGCGCTCGGCGACATCATCAAAGACTATCTGGTGAAGAACCCCGAGATCATGTTCGAGATCCAGAATGCGCTCGATGAGAAATCGCAGAAAGAGCAGGACGCGAAGCTGAAAGCCTTCATGGCGACGAACGCCAAAACCATTTACCGCTCGGCTGGGTCATCCGTCGCGGGCGATCCTAACGGCGACGTAACGGTCGTGGAGTTCTTCGACTACAATTGCGGCTACTGCAAACGCGGCCTGCCGGAAGTGCAAAAACTCATCGAGGGCGACAAGAAGGTCCGGTTCGTGTTCAAGGAGCTTCCGATCCTTTCGAAGGGCTCGGAAGAGGCGGCGCGCGTTGCCCTCGCCGCGAAGCTGCAAGGCAAATATTGGGAGTTCCATCAGGCCCTGCTGGGCTCGAAGGCCCAGGCGAACGAGGCGTCCGCCCTGAAGGTCGCGGAGTCCCTCGGCCTCGACATGAATAAGATCAAGGCGGATATGGCGAGCGATGCGGTCAAGAACGAGTTGCAGAGCGATCTTCAGCTCGCCAAGCAACTCGGCGTCAATGGAACGCCGCACTTCCTCGTCGGCGACAAGTCGATCCCCGGGGCGCCGGACGACCTGCACGACCAGCTTGAAGGGTTGGTTTCAGGTTACCGCAAGACCGGCTGCAACATCTGCTGAGACCCGGCCGAAAATAACGAAGTTGGCCAAATATTTAGCGTAGAGATCAGATCCGGGTGCGCGGCCTTCGCCGCGCACTTTGCGCATTCGACGAAAGCTGGTAGACCCAGGGCCTTCGCAACCGGCGCCGGGCCTCAAACCGGTGCCTTAACGGCCTCCAAACATGACTTCCCTCGTTTACGTTCTTAACGGCCCCAACCTCAACATGCTCGGCGTCCGAGAGCCGGAAGTCTACGGCACGGAAACGCTGGATGATTTGCGCGTGCGCACCGAAAAGGCGGCCGAAAGGAACGGGCTCGCAGCCGACTTCCGGCAATCGAACATCGAGGGCGAGATCGTCAACTGGGTACAGGAGGCGCGCGGCAGGGCCAAGGGCATCATCATCAATGCCGGCGGCTATACGCATACCTCCGTCGCCATTCTCGATGCCCTGCAGGCCGTCAGCCTTCCGGTCGTCGAAGTTCACCTTTCGAACATCTTCCGGCGCGACGAGTTTCGTCAGCACTCTTACATTTCGCTGGCGGCGACGGGCGTGATCTGCGGCTTGGGCGCCAAGGGCTACGAACTTGCCATCGAGGCGATGGCAAACATCCTGAACAAATCAACAAGCAAAGCGTGACCTAATCGCCGAAGCTTCGGCTATAAGACGCACGCCAACAAAATTATCGAGGACACGGGACTTATGACCGCAAAAGACCAAGGGCCGAAAGTTGGAAGCGCCGAAGGTCAGATGATCCGCGAGCTCGCCGAGCTTTTGAACGACACTGGCCTCACGGAAATCGAGATCGAGAAAAGCGGGCTCAAGATTCGCGTGGCGAAGAAGATCTCGATCACGGCTGCCGCTCCGCAGGCCTATGTCGCCGCTCCGGCCCCGACTGCCGTGGCAGCGACCGATGCGAAGTCCGCCGCTGCCGCGCCGGGCGATCTGTCGAAGCATCCGGGCGCGGTCAAATCGCCGATGGTCGGGACGGCTTACCGTTCGCCGGAGCCGGGGGCGGCTGCCTTCTGCGAAGTGGGCTCCAAGGTCAATCAGGGCGATACGCTGCTCATCATCGAAGCCATGAAGACGATGAACCAGATCCCGGCCCCGCGCGCGGGAACCGTTAAGGCGATCCTGGTCGAGAACGCGCAACCGGTCGAGTACGGCGAGCCCCTGATCATCATCGAATAGAGCGCACGCTGGAGATGACGGCGAAAGCGCCTGGAGTTCAAATGTTCGACAAAATCCTGATCGCCAACCGAGGAGAAATCGCGCTTCGCGTTCAGCGCGCCTGTCGCGAACTCGGGATTGCGACGGTGGCGGTGCATTCGACCGCGGATGCCGATGCGATGCACGTCCGGCTGGCCGACGAAAGCGTTTGCATCGGGCCGCCGCCCGCGCGGGAAAGCTATCTCAATATTCCGGCGCTCGTGACGGCTTGCGAGATCACCGGCGCCGACGCCGTGCATCCGGGCTACGGCTTCCTCTCGGAGAATGCGCGGTTCGCGGAAATCCTCGAAGAGCACAAGATCACGTTCATCGGCCCGACGTCCGAACACATCCGGATCATGGGCGACAAGATCGAGGCGAAGGAAACCGCCAAGAAGCTCGGCATTCCCGTCGTGCCCGGTTCGGCCGGAGCGGTGACGAGCGAAACCGAGGCGATGAAGGTCGCCAAGGATATGGGCTTTCCGGTGCTCATCAAGGCCGCCGCGGGCGGCGGTGGACGCGGAATGAAAGTCGCGCTGTCGGCCGCCGACCTCGGCATGGCGCTTTCGACGGCGCGTTCGGAGGCGAAGGCGGCGTTCAACGACGATTCCGTCTACATCGAAAAATATCTGCAGAAGCCGCGTCACATCGAAATCCAGGTCTTCGGCGACGGCAAAGGTAACGCGGTACATCTGGGCGAGCGCGACTGCTCGCTGCAGCGGCGACACCAGAAAGTGCTGGAGGAGAGCCCGTCGCCTGCTCTCAATGCGGCTCAACGGCAGAAAATCGGAAGCATCGTTGCCGACGCGATGCGCAAACTCAAATATCGCGGCGCCGGTACGGTCGAGTTCTTGTTCGAGGACGGCGAATTCTACTTCATCGAGATGAACACCCGGTTGCAGGTCGAACATCCCGTGACCGAGATGGTGACGGGAACGGATCTCGTTCTGGAGCAAATCCGCGTCGCCGCCGGGCTGCCGCTGAGTTTCACGCAGGACGACATCGAGCTTAAAGGGCACGCCATCGAGTGCCGCATCAATGCCGAGAATCCAAAGGATTTCAGGCCGTCTCCGGGCCAGATCACCTATTGGCATCCCCCCGGCGGCCTCGGCGTCCGCGTCGACAGCGGCGTTTACCAGGGCTATCGAATTCCGCCCTATTACGACAGCCTCATCGGCAAGCTCATCGTCAGCGGGAAAACACGGAACGACGCGTTGATGCGATTGCGCCGCGCCCTGGCCGAGTTCGTCATTGACGGTATTGAAACCACGATCCCGTTGTTTCAGGATCTCGTGAGAGAGCCTGATATCGTGGATGGAGCCTATGATATTCACTGGCTCGAAAAACACTTGGGGATGAAGTAGACTTTGCCTCTGCGCGACATGTTCCGCGCGCGTCCGAGAGTTCGCTTGGCAAGTGGTGGCATGGCGTCGCGCGACGACCCGATGTTCGAGATTACGCCGCAGGTCCTTCTGAAGGCCTATAGTTGCGGCATCTTTCCGATGGCCGAAAGCGCCGACGACCCGGCGCTTTATTGGATCGAGCCGCAGCAGCGCGGCGTTCTCCCGCTCGATGGGCTGCACGTTCCGAAGCGGCTCCTGCGCACGGTGCGGACGACACCTTACCGGGTCAAAATCGACAGCGATTACGATGGCGTCATCGACGGATGCGCCGCACCGCGTGCGGGCCGGATGTCGACATGGATCAACAGCCGGATCAGAAGCCTTTACCGTGAGCTGTTCGAACTCGGGGCGTGCCATACGGTCGAGGTGTGGAACGGCAATAAGATGGTCGGCGGCCTCTACGGCGTGGCGTTGAAGAGCGCGTTTTTCGGCGAGAGCATGTTTTCGACCGAGCGCGACACGTCAAAGATCGCGCTGGTGCATCTCGCGGCGCGGCTGATCCGCGGCGGCTTCACGTTGCTCGATACGCAGTTCGTCACCGATCACCTGCGCCAGTTCGGCACGATCGAACTCGACCGGATGACATTCCAGCGCGAGTTGGAGCGCGCCTTGAGCAAGGACGCCAATTTCTACGCGCTTCCAAAAGATGCGACGGGCGCCGACGTCGCCGCGATCTTTGCGGAAGATCGCTGAAGCGTCGAGCCAACTCCTCGCCGTGTTCCTGCCGGAACATCGCATGCTCCTGCGAAGTGTCAGTTCTCTTGTCCCCCAGACTTTGCGGTTTGGGCCGCCGACGGAAGTCGCCGGCGGGACAAGAAACCTGATCCAAGGAGATCATGAATGCCCAAAACGTCTTTGATGCTTGCTGCGGCAGCCGGCCTCGCCATGTGGGTGACCGGCGTGTCGTCGGCAAGCGCCAATGGAATGCACATGCACAATCACTTCTTTCATCATCGGCCCGCGCTCGGACTCATCATCGGAAGTGCCGGGTACAGCAGTGGCTGCGGATATCTCTACGACCGGTGGCTCTATACGGGCGACTATTACTGGAGATTCAAATATCGCCGCTGCCTCAGCGGTTGGTGACGGCTTGGCGCCATTGCCGGATCGCCTCGCGGGCGTGAGCTTCGAGGCGATCCGCCGTTCAGCTTAAGTCCAAGCCGACGGGCGCCACGATTCTTCGTCGCGTCATCAGCCAATAGATGGCGGCGCAGACGAATGCGATTGCGCCCGCGAGTACGAATGCGGGCACGAACGAGTTGGTCCGCTGGAGGAGGACGCCGCTCACATAAGGCGCCAGCGCTCCGCCGAGCGAGCCGCCGACGTTCTGGATGGCTTCGAGCGTCGCCACTGTATTTACCGGCGCAATCACGGCAGCGAGCGCCCAGCCGCAGCTTGAAGAAATGTTGGCGGCGAAGAGGCCAAGCGACATAAGCGCAATGGCCACACTCAAGTCATCGGCGAAAACCGCGGCCGCCGTCGCAGCACCTGCCACCAACAGTCCCCAAATCACAGGCAATCGGCAGGCGGCGACGGGGCCCATGCCAAATCGCGCCAGCCGGTCGGAGATGATGCCGCCGGACAAAGCACCGAAGAACCCCGCCGCGAGCGGGATCGCCGACCAGATCCCAGCATTGGCGATGCTCTGGTGGCGCGCGATCTCGAGATATCCCGGCAGCCAGGTGGCGTAGAGCCATGAGATGTAGACGACGCCGAAAAAGCCGAGGAACATTCCCCATGCGGTCGGAAATCGCAGCAGCCAGCCGACCTGCTTCCATCCGACATGTTCGATCGGGGCGCCGTCATCGCGATGGATTTCGGCGAGATCCGCGGCGGGAATAGCGGCAGCCTGCGGAGAACGATAAATGATCGCCCATAGCGCCGCGACGACGAGGCCAGCCAGGCCGGCGATGATGAACATTACGCGCCAGCCGTGCGCGATCATCAGCCACGTCAGGATCGGCGGGGCAAGAGCCGGTGCGAGCGCGGAGGACGAGTTGAATATCGCGATTGGGAGCGCGCGTTTGCGAAGCGGATACCAATCGGCGCAAACTCTGGTCCCGCCGATGTACATCGGGGATTCGCCGAGTCCTAGGGCGACGCGTGCTACGAGGAATTGACGAAAAGACGTCACGACGCCGGCGGCGAGTTGTGCGAACGACCACACGATCATCGCGAAGCCGAGTGATCGGCGAACGCCGAAGCGATCGACCAGAACGCCCGCCGGTATTTGCGCGAAGCCGTAGCTCCAAGCGAACACCGAGAGCAGCAAGCCCATGTCCTCGTAGGACAGGCCGAGTTCGGCGCGGATTTCAGGATTGCCGACGGCGAGCGCCGAGCGGTCGAAATAATTGACGCATCCGGCAAGAACCAGGAGTGCGACGGCGGCCGACCGAAGGCGCCGCGTGCGTGGTGAAGCGTTATCCCGCTCTATTCCCACTCGATCGTGCCGGGAGGCTTTGACGTGACGTCGTAGACGACGCGATTGACGCCCCGGACCTCGTTTATGATGCGGGTGGCGACACGGCCGAGGAAGGCCATGTCGAAGTGGAAGAAGTCGGCCGTCATGCCGTCAACGGACGTCACCGCGCGCAGGCCGAGGACGTGATCGTAGGTGCGACCGTCACCCATGACGCCGACGGTGCGGACAGGCAGCAGAACGGCGAACGCCTGCCAGATTGCATCGTAAAGGCCGGCGCGGCGGATTTCGTCGAGATAGACGGCATCGGCCTTGCGCAGAATGTCGAGCTTCTCGCGCGTGATTTCGCCGGGAATGCGGATCGCCAGGCCGGGGCCTGGGAACGGATGACGGCCGACGAAGGCTTCCGGCAGGCCCAGTTCGCGGCCGAGCGCGCGGACCTCGTCCTTGAAAAGTTCGCGCAGCGGCTCGACGAGCTTCATGTTCATGCGCTCGGGCAGGCCGCCGACGTTGTGGTGCGACTTGATCGTGACCGAGGGGCCGCCGGTAAACGACACGCTTTCGATAACGTCCGGGTAGAGCGTGCCTTGGGCTAAGAATTCCGCGCCGCCGATTTTCTTGGCTTCGGCCTCGAAGACGTCGATGAAGTGCTTGCCGATGGTCTTGCGCTTGGTTTCCGGATCGGAGACATCGCTGAGCGCCGTCAGGAATTGCTCGGAGGCGTCCACGTGCACGAGCGGGATGTTGTAGTGATCGCGGAACAGGCCGACGACTTCGTCTGCCTCGCCGAGCCGCATCAGACCGTGATCGACGAACACGCAGGTCAGCTGATCGCCGATCGCCTCGTGGATCAGCACGGCCGCCACGGCGCTGTCGACGCCGCCGGACAGACCGCAGATGACGCGGCCCTTGCCGACCTGCTTTTGGATCTTGGCGATCATCTCGCGGCGGTAGGCCGACATCGTCCAGTCGGATTTGAGACCGGCGATGTTGTGAACGAAATTGGCGATCAGCTTGGCGCCGTCGGGCGTGTGCACGACCTCGGGGTGAAACTGGACGGCATAGAAGCCGCGCTCCTCGTCGGCGACGGCGGCGAAAGGAGCGTTGTCGCTGGTTCCGATGATCTCGAAGCCGTCCGGAAGCCGCGTGACGCGGTCACCGTGGCTCATCCAAACCTGATATCGCTCTCCTGGAGCCCAGACGCCTTCGAATAAAGGGCTTCGTTTCGCGATCGACAGGAAGGCGCGGCCGAACTCGCGGTCGTGACCGCTTTCGACCTTGCCGCCGAGCTGTTCGGCCATGGTCTGCTGGCCGTAACAGATGCCAAGCACGGGGACGCCAGCGGCGAAAACGGCATCGGGGGCGCGGGGCGAGGCAATCTCGGTTACGGATGCCGGCCCTCCGGAGAGGATCACAGCCTTTGGCTTCAGCCTATGGAACGCCTCGGCGGCATTCTGGAACGGGTGGATTTCCGAATAGACGCCCGCCTCCCGCACGCGCCGTGCGATAAGCTGCGTCACCTGGCTTCCGAAATCGATGATGAGAACGGCGTCGGTCAAAGTTCGCGGGACCCTTTCTTCAGGGCCTTCCCCTACGCGAAGTCGGCGCCGGCTGCAATGTTGCCTGCTGCGGCAGGCGCGCCGTGTATGGAGAGGCCGTCTTGGAAGCCCTGGGCCCTTGAGTTAAGCATCGGGCGAGAAAAGAGAAGGTGACGCCGGCATGCTCATGGTCAAGACGCGGCTCGGATTGAGCGATATCGCGGGAATCGGCCTTTTTGCCGCCGAGGACATTCCGAAGGGGGCCGTGACGTGGCGATTCATGGGCGATTTCGATCGGCTTTTGACGGCAGCTGAGATCGACAGGCTCCCGGAACCGGCGCGGTCCGATCTACTCAACCACGTCTATCTCAATGCTGCGAGCGGGCGTTTCGTGCTCTGCGCGGATAACGCCCGCTTCATGAATCATGCGGACGATCCCAATACGGAAGGCGTGCACGAACCAGGCGCCATCGAAGGATATGACATCGCCACGCGCGATATTCAGGCGGGTGAAGAGATGACGTGCGACTACCGCACATTCGATGCGCACGTTGATGTGAAGCTCGGGAGCGGCAAGTAGCCCGCCTACTATTCTCCGGGCACCAAGACCGGCTCGGCGCCCGACTTGCGGAGCACGCGCCGGCGCTTCGCCGCCAGCGAGCGCAGTGCCTGAATCGCCAAGATGCGGCGCTGGAGGTAGGGCGAGAAATATCCAGCGTACCGGCGCCAAAGGTCCGTCCGCATCCAGTCCTGACCCGACACGTGCCCACGACAATGCGGCGAGCCGCACGAGCACGTGAACTCATCGTAGGGCGAGCCGTCGCTCATGGCGTAATCGTAGGTGATCTCTTCGCCGGGCGAGATATCGCGCATCGCCACCAGCGTGATTTGGCCGGACAAACCGGAGTTCGGATCACAGCAATGGTTGACGTAATCCGGCGGTTCGCAGTCCGACAGCGAAACCAGATACTGGTTTTCCTCGACCTGAAGGGAATATCGCTTCACGGACGAGGGCATTTCATTCAGTTCCTCGCCGCTCACGAGCTTGCCGCTCCAGACCACGATCAGCTCGCCTTTGGCGATGGCTTCGCGCGCAACGACGGTGTGGCCGCCGCGGTCGGGAGTCGGATGGACTTCGCATTTCGGAGAGAGGAAGGAGTGGGGCCTACCGCTCATTCATTGACCTCAATTGGCCTCACGAGCGTGGGCGGAGTGCCGCAATAAAATGCTTCCCATGGCACCTGTCCCTCGATCTGCCGCGAGCCAGCGGCAAACGCCTGATGAGATAGTTTGATGACGCGTGATGTCAACGATGAAATATGGGCATTTACGCGAGAGGCCTCGCTCACATTTTGTGTCTGAGCGTAACGAGGCAAGAGAAAAATTCCGGCGCAACGCGGTGTGCTGATGAAATCGCGCGCTGCGCAAAACCACGACGCGCGGTGTGTCCGCGAATCTCAATCCACAGAAAGTTTCGATTATGCCTTTCGGCCTAACGCGGCGATGAAGAAGCCGTCGGTGCCATGACGATGCGGCGTCAGCAGAAGGGAGTCCGGGCGGCCGTCGGCGGAAGCGGGCGGCTCCGTTTCGAAAGCCTGCCTCCAGATTTCGGCGGTCGGCATGACGAAGAAATCCGCGTTTTCTTCGAGAAAACGCGAAATCTGGGCGGTGTTTTCCTCGGGCAGGATCGAGCACGTCACATAAAGCAGACGGCCGCCCGGTTTGACGAGACTTGCCGCCCGCTTCAGAACCGACTTCTGTTCGGCCATACGCGCTTTGAGCGCCTCGGGCTTAAGCCGCCATTTGGCATCGGGCCGGCGGCGCCACGTTCCGGTGCCGGTGCAGGGCGCGTCTGCGACGACGACGTCGAAGCGGGGACCGAGGGCATCGACGGCAGCCTCGTCCCCGGCCCGGAGGACCTGGACGTTGCGGACGCCCGCCCGCTTGATGCGTTCGAAGATCGGCTTCAGCTGGTTCCGGTCGGCGTCGTAAGCGTAAATCTGACCCGTGTTCTGCATAAGCGCGGCGAGCGCCAGCGTCTTGCCGCCCGCCCCGGCGCAGAGATCGAGAACCTGCTTGCGTGGGCCGGCGCCCGACAGCAGCGCGGCGATCTGAGAGCCTTCGTCCTGGATTTCGAACCAGCCCGCTTGGAACGCCGCTTCGGCCTGAAGATTCGGCGTGCGCTGCGCGCCGACGGGCGGCGGCACACGGACGCCGATAGGCGAGAGATCACACGGCTCGGCGCCGAAACTCGCAAGCGCCTTCAGGACCTTTTCGCGAGTCGACTTCAGCGTATTGACGCGAAGATCGGCGGGCGCGCGGCGGGCCATCGCTTGGCCTTCGGCGACGGCGTCGGCGCTGAATTGGCTGGAAAAGGACGGCCAGAGCCATTCGGGAATGTCGGCTGCGACCTGATCCGGCGCGTCGTCCAGCGACCGTGTCAGGCCGGATTTTTCCGCCTCCGACAATGGCGAGGGAGCGTGATCGGCACCGTCGCAGGCCGCGATGACGGCATCGGGCGTCAGTCCGAGCGCCGAGGGCGCGGCGCCGATGGCAAGCGCGCGGGGCGTGTCCGCACCCAGCGCCCAGGCTATCGAACCGCGCCGGCGCATGGCGTCATAGACGAGGCCGCCAATGGCGTTGCGGTCGCCGGAACCGGCGAAGCGGTGCGCCTTGCCCCAATCGGTCAAAGCGATGGCGACCGGCTGATAGCGAAGGATGATCGCTTCCAAGACTTCAATCGCCGCGGCGATGCGGGCACCGGCTTTCATCGGGATGACATCTCAGGCGCCGGTAAGGATCTTGATCGCGAAGATGATCCACATCGCAATCAGCACGACAAGGCCGCCGCCGTATATGCGGCCGCGAACTCTGACGTTGTTGTTGGTGGTATGAACGTAGGCGTGGGCGATGCGCAAGATGACGAAGGCCCAGGCCAGCACCAAGAGCAGAATATCGCCGACCTTCGTGATCAGGATGAAGGCGACGAGAACATAAAAGAGTACCGGGAGTTCGAACTGGTTCTTGAACGCATTGGCGCGTTGCGTCGTCTTTGTCGGCCACCGCGGTTCACCGAGAGCGATGTCCTGGGTTCTAACCTCGCCTAGTTGAAAGTTCGAGAGGCGGGAAATCGCCGTCATGACGATGAGAACGAGCGTCAGTCCAACCTGGACGAAAACAGGCAGCAGGAATTCAGTGACCGTCATGATTGGGCCTCGCGGATAGGCGCGCTCGCACTCGTCTCAATAGACTACCGGCCGACGCCCGGATAGTTCGGGCTTTCGCGCGTAATCATGACGCCATGAGCATGGCTTTCCTGAATGCCGGCAGGAGAAATGCGCACGAACTTGGCGCGCTTTTGCATCTCGGGGATGGTCTTAGCGCCGAGATACCCCATGCCGGCGCGAAGGCCGCCGACAAGCTGGTGAACGACGGCTTCCATCGGACCCTTATAGGGGACCTGGCCCTCGATGCCTTCCGGAACGAGCTTCAGCGTATCGCGAACTTCTGCCTGGAAGTAACGATCGGCCGAGCCACGCGCCATCGCGCCGACCGAGCCCATGCCGCGGTAGGACTTGTAGGTGCGGCCCTGGTAGAGATACGTCTCGCCGGGCGCTTCATCGGTGCCAGCTAGAAGCGAACCGATCATCACACAGGACGCGCCTGCGGCGATGGCCTTGGCGATATCGCCGGAAAAGCGGATGCCGCCGTCGGCGATGACGGGAACGCCGTGGCGCGAGGCTTCTTTCGCGCATTCCATGACGGCGGTGAGCTGGGGAACACCAACGCCTGCAACGATACGCGTCGTGCAGATCGAGCCTGGACCGATGCCGACCTTCACGGCGTCGGCGCCGGCGTCGATCAGAGCCTTCGTGGCGTCGGCGGTGGCGACGTTGCCGGCGATGACCTGGGCGCTGTTCGACTGCCGCTTGATGCGGGCAACCGCGTCGATGACTTTCGCGGAATGGCCGTGGGCCGTGTCGACAACGATGACATCGCAACCGGCTGCGATGAGGCGTTCGGTGCGCTCGAAACCATCTTCGCCAACGGTCGTGGCGGCGGCGACGCGAAGCCGACCCTGAGCATCCTTCGATGCGTTCGGATGCTTGGCTGCTTTCTCGATGTCCTTGACGGTGATGAGGCCGATGCAGTTGCCCTGTTCGTCGACGACGATCAGCTTTTCGATGCGGTTCTTGTGCAGAAGCTTCTTGGCATCATCCGGCGCGACGTTGCGCTTGACGGTGACCAGGTTTTCCTTGGTCATGAACTCGGAAACCGGCCGTTCCAGGCTCGTCGCAAAGCGGACGTCGCGGTTGGTCAGGATGCCGACGAGCTTGCCTTTGCCGGCGCTGCCGTCGGGCGCTTCCTTGCCACCTGAAACCACCGGGACGCCGGTGACGCCTTTCTCGGCCATCAGCTTCAGGGCTTCGCCCAGCGATTTGTGGGGGGCGATCGTAACCGGATCGAGGACGATGCCGCTCTCGTAGCGCTTAACCTGCGCAACATGGCGGGCCTGCTCTTCAATCGTCAGATTGCGATGAAGGACACCGATGCCGCCTTCCTGCGCCATGGCGATCGCGAGCCGCGCTTCGGTGACGGTGTCCATTGCCGAGGACAAAAGCGGAATGTTGAGCCTTACGGACTTGGTCAACTGGGTCGCGACGTCGGTCTGGCCCGGCATCACGTCGGAGGGACCCGGCACGAGCAAAACATCGTCGAAGGTAAGTGCGATCGCCGAATCGAGCGCCGATAGGCTCGAAGTCATGCCGACTTCTCCAGATTTTGGGGGGCGACACGTTCAGGCCCCCTGGGGCGGAACATTGTCGCGGGGTCTATATCACCAAGGTTTCGCCGTTGGAAGCGTCCCGTGCCGCGTCAAATGTGGCGGCTGGTAACCAATTCAAGAACGTCGCGAAATCGGCCTGAAGTCGTCATCACGATGTCGCGGAAGTCTGCGAAACAGGCGCCACGGGGTTCATAGCCCCCATAGGTTTTGCCTCTCGAGTCGGGGCCGTCGGCAGGTGGTGGAGCGTTTTCCCTGCCCTCGGCGCGATGGGAAGCAATCCCGGCGACCGGCCTTTCTGGCCTCAGGTCGACCCTCCCTCACCTCGAAATCCGGTTGCCAGCACATAGAGTTCGGAGCTTTCGGCTCGGCTGGCCGGCGGCTTGACGTGGCGCACGGTCTTGAAATCGCGCTTTAGCATGTCGAGCAAATCGCGCTCGGTGCCGCCTTGGAAGACTTTGCAAAGGAAGACGCCACCGGGCTCCAGGACGTCGGCTGCAAACGCGGCGGCAGCTTCGGCCAATCCCATGATGCGGAGGTGATCGGTCTTGGCGTGGCCGACGGTGGGCGCCGCCATATCGGAAAGGACGACGTCGGCGCGGCCGCCACGAAGGCGTGACTTCAATAATTCCTCGGCGCCGGGAGCGGTGAAATCCATCTCGATGATGTCGACACCAGGGATCGGCTCGAAAGCCAGATAGTCGATGGCGACGACCTGGCCCTTGCCGTCTGCCGCCTTGACGCGTTCGGCCGCTTCCTGCGACCAGCCGCCGGGAGCGGCGCCGAGATCGATGACGCGCTGGCCCGGTTTCAAGAAGTGATATCGCGCATCGATCTCGCGAAGCTTGAAAGCCGCACGCGAGCGAAGACCCTCGCGCTTCGATGCCGTGACGTAGGGATCGTTCAGCTGCCGCTCGAGCCAGCGCGCCGACGAGACCGAACGCTTGCGGGCCGTCTTGACCGTGGTTCGAAGCTGACGCTGGCCTCCGCTCAAACTCGAATGGCTGCCGCCGGCGCCGCCTTTGTTGCCTTTGCCGCTCACGATGCCTGGGCTCCCTTCGCGCGCCTGCCGCGTCCACGACGGCGGCGGCCTGCCCTCCACACGCCGTCTTCCATCATCAGGCGCATCAAGATGCCTTCGCGCAGGCCGCGATCGGCGACGCGCAGCCTATCAGACGGCCAAAGCCGCAGAATGGCGTCGAGGATCGCACAACCCGCGAGCACGAGATCGGCGCGTTCGCGACCGATGCACGGCTGCATGATCCGCTCCTCGTAGCTCTGCGCAAGGAGATCCGAAGTGACGTCTTTTATATCTTCGGTGCCGAGCCAGATGCCGTCGACACGTTTCCTGTCGTAACGTTCGAGCCCGAGCATGACGCCAGCGATCGTCGTGACCGTGCCGGAAGTGCCGAGAAAGTGCATCGGCTTGCCCGCCGTGCGTGAGCGAAAGTCATGCTTGGCTTCGAACGGCAGCAATAGTTTGGTCACCGCGTCCGACATGGCAGCGAAGCTTTCGGCCGTCACCTCTCGGCCGCCGAAGCGTTCGGCGAGTGTCACGACGCCGACGGGAAGCGATTCCCAAGCGACGATGGCGTCGTCGACGTCGCCACGTCCGGTCAAAACGTCCTGCCTCACGCCGAGGCGCGTCATGTCGAGCCAGATGATCTCGGATGAGCCGCCGCCGATGTCGAATACGAGCACGTAATCGGTGGCCGGATCGATCAGCGTGGCGCAACCGGCGACTGCAAGATGCGCCTCGATCTCCGGGGTGAGGATTTCAATATCGAGATTGAAGTTGTTCCTGACCCGATCGACAAACGCCGGACCGTTGGCGGCGACGCGGCATGCCTGGGTGGCAACGAGCCGTGTCCGCGAGACGCTGTGGCGCTGCAATTTGCCGGCGCAAACTTTCAACGCCTCCATCGTGCGATCCATCGCAAGTTCCGAAAGTCGGCCGGTTTGGCTGACGCCTTCGCCCAAGCGAATAATGCGCGAGAAGGCATCGACCACGCGAAAGCCGCGACGCGAGGGCCGGGCCAGCAGCAGACGGCAATTGTTGGTTCCAAGGTCGAGCGCGCCGTAAATCTTCTCTCCGCCCAAATGGCTGAGCCCATTCGAGAACGGCGCCGCGTCTTGGCTCCGGTATCTCCCAGTCGAGCTGCCGTCTCCGTTCGGGCGCGACGCAGTCCTGTCTGAAACCTGTGTCGATGCTGCTGCGCCGTGAAGGAGTTGCTGCCCGGTATCGCGGCCGTGATGCGACTGTGAAAGATCGCTCAAATCGGCGGGATCAGTGATCCCATCATCGGACTTATCCGGGGGGCCCGCCGCGTCACACGCGTCAGGCCCGGAGTTTTCGGGCGTCAAATTTTCTCTCCAGGACCTGGTACGACAGCAGCTCGCCGCGAAGCGCCGCGCTCTTCAGGCCATTGATCTGGACCTCAGTTGGAGGGAAGTGTATCAGGTCGCGCCCGCCCGTAAAGCTCTTGTGGATGCTTAACATCGCACCGAGCGTAAAAGCCTCAACTCGCATCCGGTCCGCAAGCGCGCGGCGCCTGGTTGGCTTGAGTTTTCTGGCGTTTGCAGCGTTGGGCCCGGGACCCGTTGCCGGTCCTTGTGTTGCTGATGGTCTGCAAAATGCCGACATCGCCGCACGTCTCAAGGCCGGCTATCCCGATTATGTCGCGGGCCTTGATGGTGACGACTTGATTTTCAAGGACGGGACGAGGCTCCCGCTCGGAGACGGCCAGCCAAAGGCGTTCGAAGCATGGCTTGCGCATCCGAGCATCAAGGACATGTTCCGGCTTCCCTATCCGCAAGGCGAAGCCGCGACACCGCCGACGCCCGATTTTGATCCGGGCCGGGCGCGCAACGAAGCTTTCTTCACGAAGGTTTACGGTGACTGCCGGAAGCCAGGGTTCGCTGACTCTTTGACGGCCATCATCTGGTTGCCGCGAAAATCCGGGCAGCGAATCATGATCTCGAAACGCAACGGCGTCGCCGAGCACCTAGAGGCCGTGAGCCGCGAACTCGATGCGCTTCCGAAAGCTTTCGACATTTATCTCGTTCCCTCCGCGGGAGGCTATCTCTGCCGGACGATCGCGGGCACGACGCAGCGCTCCGGTCACGGCTACGGGATTGCGATCGACATTGCGACGAAGCATTCGAATTATTGGCGGTGGGCCAAAGGAGGTCCGAATGCGGAACCCGTCTACCGAAATGAAATCCCTCGCGAGATCGTCGACGTTTTTGAGAAGCACGGCTTCATCTGGGGTGGACGCTGGTACCACTTCGACACGATGCATTTCGAGTACCGGCCTGAGCTTCTCGGGGCCGGCCGGTAAGACGCGCCGCTTGGATTGGCGACGCCTCCCTTCGAGGCAGGCTACCCGCTGCCGCATCGTCATTTTTGGGGGGCCGGATGCGGGACTTTGGCCTGAGCTTGCGAATGCGGGTCGCTGCTGCTATGACGCGCGCTCCCGGCGGCCGCTTGGCTCGCCTGATCCCGGCTTTGGGGGATCGTCTAATGGTAGGACTGCAGACTCTGACTCTGCCTGTCTAGGTTCGAATCCTAGTCCCCCAGCCAGCGACTAAGTTATTGAAATCGCTGCATATTATGCGATTTCTGTACGCGGAATTTCGCCGCAAAATCCGCGGCTTGTCAACCCACATTTTGGGATCTCGTGCAGCAGGCCGCGTCTCTGGGAGAGATTCTCGCGCTTCGAGGCCTATTTATCTCTGTCGGCATTTTTCGGCCGGTCAAACTCGCATCGTTTTTAGGCGCCACCGGCATGCGGCTGCGTCTCAAATCCGAGAACTGCGCGCTGAAGCTCCCAGTCGTGCGGCAGGTCTTTGCAAAGAGAGAGCAGACGCGCCGGTGTCAGCTCGGGTGGATATCGTCCTGACACGAACGCGCGCACTATATCTGGCGCGAGATACGTCAGGCGCATGTGCGCCGACAAATAGTCTCGCCTGACCCCAAGCCGCTGTCCCATCGCGTCAATGGTCGCGTCGCGGCCTGTCATCAGGGCATCGCGGGTCGCGTATGCGTCGCGCAATAAGGCCACCATCTGCCCATCAGGCTTTTCGGCAAGGCCGCCGCCAACCACCAAGCGGATGCCCTTCCCTGCGCGACGCAGCTTCGCCCCAATGCACAGTTCGAATGTTTCCGGCACTGAAATCGCTGGCAGACTGCAAGTGCCGCCGAGTAGGTCGGACGCAACTCCCTTTCGCTTCAACGAAACGGTGACCTTTACCTCATGGATCTCGACATTCTCGACGACCGATCGGACGAGTTCTCGTATCCTGATCGGCGGCAGTGTCGCCCACTCTTCAGCGAGTTGCGTTGCCTTCGAAAGTGCCAAACGCAATATCGAGGCATCCAGATCAAAGCACGACAATGCTTCTCCAACGTCCGGCTGCGAGGCAAAGAATGCGCGGAGCCGATCAAGGACCAATGCCTCAACATCGCCCGCGGGGAGGCGCCAACCCTTGGCGTGGTCCGAACGGATGCCTGTGATCAATGACGTCGAGACATAGTACCGGTAGCGGCGGCCCTTCTTGACAGCATGGGTCGGTGTCATCCGCTGTCTTTCACCGTCCAAGATCAATCCTGAAAACAAGCTCGGATCTTCAGCATTCGCGCCAAGCACCCGCGCCTGTCGGTTCGCTGCGAGCTTCTCTTGCACAACTTCCCAGAGTTCAGCGTCAATGATCGCCTCGTGCTGACCGGGATAGATGTTGCCCTGGTGTGCGATCTCACCGCGATAGAGGTGGTTCTGCAGAAGCGTATAGAGGGCACCGCGAGAGAAGCGGTTCCCGCCCGACAAGACGCCAACTGCGCCTTCGCGGCACTTGCTGACAACACCCAGCCGGTCAAGTTCATGTCCGAGCGCTCTCACCGATCCGAGTTCCGCATAGCGCCGGAAGATCATGCGGACGGTTTCGGCTTCGACCTCGTTCACGATCAGCTTGCGATCCTGGACATCGTATCCCAGCGGAACATTGCCGCCCATCCACATACCCTTGGCCTTGGATGCCGCAATCTTGTCGCGAATGCGCTCGCCGGCGATCTCACGCTCGAACTGCGCGAATGACAGAAGCATATTGAGCGTGAGCCGGCCCATGGACGTCGTGGTGTTGAACTGCTGCGTCACCGAGACGAACGAGGCGCCGTGCGCGTCGAACACATCGACGATCTTGGCAAAATCAGCGAGTGACCGCGTCAGCCGGTCGACCTTGTAGACAACGACGATCTGGACCTTCCCGGCTTGGATGTCGTTCAGCAGCCGTCGGAGTGCCGGCCGGTCCATCGTGCCGCCCGAAAGGCCTCCGTCGTCGTAGAGGTCGGGAAGGCACGCCCAGCCAGCATGCTTTTGGCTCAGGATGAATGCAGCGCAGGCCTCTCGCTGTGCGTCGAGCGAGTTGAACTCCTTTTCAAGGCCCTCTTCTGAGGACTTGCGGGTATAGATCGCGCAGCTCAGGCGTTTCATTTTGAGCGCCCGTCCAGACCGAAGAAGCGCGGGCCGGACCAGTGCGCGCCGGTAATCTCCCGCGCGACGACCGAGAGCGACCTATAGCGCTTGCCACGCCACTCGACGCCGTCCGCGTGGACAAGCACGGTATGTGTCTGCCCATTCCACTCGCGAACAAGCCGTGTGCCTGATTTTACGAGGGCCGGGGCGGCTTTGCGAATAACACCCTGGGGTGCCTCCAGCACCGCACCACTTAACTTGCGACGGACAGATTTGGAGAGGCCGCCGAAAGCCCTCTCCTGGATTTTGTAGGTGATGCCGTGAAGCAAGAGATCGCGGGAGAGGCTCTTCGGCGGCTGCATGGAATGCAGCCGCCGCCACTCGCCACGCAGCTCGAAGTTGGTCAGGCCTTCGAGCCGCGATAGCTCGGCCGCGATGTCGAGTGATGTGCTTTTCACGTCAGCGACCGCGCTTGGTTTCGATGCGATAGCGGCGAAGCTCTCCGTCGAGCTTCTTCGAGGTGAGGTTAAAGCCAAGCTTCTTTTTAACCGTGCCGGCGAGGAAGCCACGGACACTGTGTTGCTGCCAGTCGGTTGCTTCCATCATCTCCTGGATGGACGCTCCCTCGCGTCGACTAAGCAGCGTCAGAACGCGATCATGCTTTGTGACGCGTGCCGTGTGCGATCCGTCACCGATATCGGCTTTACTTGCTGTCGGCGCTGCTGATGGCTGCTTGGCCGCCGGCTTTGCTTTGGCGGCTTTATTTCGTGATGTGGCCTTCGAGGCCTGCGCGGATGAGATCGTCTCTACTGATGTCATTTATGGCTCCTGGGTTTAGGGCGCGCCCCTATTGGCGCCCGCACCACCCAAAGCCCCGCTTTCCGCGAGGCGAGCCCTAAAAAACTCGGCGCCCCTTAACGTCGGCGCTAGTCACACCCACCAATGCGTCCTTTGCGGCAGAAGTCGAGGGCTGTTCTCGCTGACAATGTGCGAATTCGGGCACTCAGTTAAAAATTGCGATGTACGGTTACGGACGACAAGCGGACTTCAAACGACTGGACGCGAAACGGCTCTTTTTGACCCAATATATGGACCGGCTGCTGATCGCAAGAGAGTTCGGCGCACGTTTCGGACATCGCTGATATGTATCTGGCCTGTTTATCGGCTCGCGGGCCGTGGCCTCGATGGGAATACGCAACGCGTCTTTGGTCTCATTAGCGGATAGGTCGCCAGCCAACCATTTGGGTCATCAGAACTCTGGGCGCGCTCGTTGATCCGTTCCATGCTGCTGTTCTCAATCGCGAACTCCTGTGATGGCCGGGCGACTAGATCCACGACCTCGTGTCGATGGGCATCGAAGGCAGTATTGTGCCTCAGCACGCTCCAGGCGATGCGAGCAAGCTTATTGCGAGCGCCGTTGCCAGCTTGTTGCGATGGAGGCGCGGCTGCGCCGCCTTTAGCCAAGCCCCGAAGCTGAAGCGCTCCCAGGTTGGCGGACGCATCAGAATGACGTTGGCCGCCTGGATGAAGAGCGTGCGCAGGTACCGGCTGCCGCGCTTGGGCCGCAGAGCCGCCTCGGCGATGGCCTCGGCATCGGTGTAGTCGTTCTTCTGACCCTTGATGAACGGCTTGACGTAGATCGCCGGGATGATGCGTGGCGTGTGTCCCAACCGGCGCAGCGTGCGGCTGACGAAGTGGGCGCTAAGGCAAGCCTCGAGCCCGACAATGCTCGGCGCCAGCTTGGCGAGTTCGCTCTCCAGCGCCAAGCGCTTGAACTTCTTGCGCAGGACGATCTTCCCAGCGGTGTCAAAGCCGACGATGTGGAAGACATCCTTGCCGATATCGATGCCGATGGATGCGAAGGTCTGGGCGGTCTGGCCGTGATTGCTTGTCATGGGACTGCTTCTCCTGATTGGGGGTTAAAGCCTCTCAGGCTAACCCGCCGTTTCGGTGAAGCAGCCGGTCCATTCCATTAGCGGACCTTGGCGATCGCCTAGTTGCCGCGAACCGAATCCCAGCTGTGCAGAGAAATCGGACACCACTTCAGTCCGCACTGGAACCGGCATGCCGTGCAAGCCTTCGTATTTTTCCACGCGTACCGCTCTTTAGCGATGATCCGAGAGCGTGGCTTGAACGATGTGAAAGGCTAAGTTGAGAAACAACAACCAGAACCACCAACTTTTAAATATTCCTCTGCCATCGAGAAGCGTAAGCGACATTGCAAAGAACGGCGCACGTCGCTTGATGAAATTTGTCCGAGCTGCTGGAGCGAACAGTCTCTTTCGATCGGCGAGGCTCGAAAGGCTTGCGACACGTTTGAGCTCGAGAAAATCCTTGTTGCGCGCAGAGTATATATGAACCGCGACGATCGGAATTAGCAGGAGCGGCGTCCATGCTATGAGTTGATCGCGCAGCGCATAGTATTCGGAACTCGTGGTCCCCAACGCCGTTCGATAGCTACTTAGATATTGGTCCCTGGCATTTGTCGTTTCTATTATGAAGATGAGGGCGATGAGCCACGCAGCAAGGACCTTGAACTGTTTCGCGGCAAGTGCCCAAACGGGACATATTAAAAGGATCAAAGGTCTCCAGGTCGGTCTATGCTTTTTTTCCAGAATAAAGCGACCATAGATCTTTGCGTAGAACTCATAGCTTCTTCCGAAGTATGCACGCATGTCCTCGGCATCCAAAATGGGAAGTCCATCTGCATCCCATCTCGATTGCACACCGTCAAATTCGGCAAGTTTTTCGCGTCGCAAGGCTTGCAGACATCCAAGAAGGCGCAGCGCATCTTCTCGGCCGACGGCTTGAAAGACTCTGCGGTCACTATGTGTCCACCCGAACTCTTCGTCCAATGCCAGCAGCAGGCGCTCGCGCGGCAGATCATGAGCTCTCTCTATCGTCACGAACCCGAGCCAGAGGGCGATTCGTCGCCACTTCGACATCGGTGCTTGCATGACCTGCTGGACGAACGGCAGCTTTGCTGCGCCTTGCAGTATTTCCTGCTCCAAGTAAGCGCGGGTTGAAGCAGGCGCATTGGCCAAAGCGAGCAATAAGGCGTCAATCTTCTTTGCATCGATTTCTTCCCTCGCAGCGGACAGGCACGCGCGGCACTCGACCACAATGTTCGAAATGTTTGGCTGCGTGGGTGCGTCTACCTTTGAAGAGAACCCCTCGCGGTCTAAGGCCGGAAGACGTATTGGCACCTCTTTGGATCTGACATCAGCGTTGTCTTCCTGCACAAGCCGTTGCGGATGAAAATCGATGTCTGATTGGGCTGTGTCTTTCTTCACCCGCAAGATTTCCAATGCGGCCGACCGCGCCTCAACGAGCTTTTGAAATGCGGCTTGATCCGCGTCTGGCCGAACATTTTTTAACTTGCGCGCGTAGGCGCTCTTGATTTCCGCCTCGCTTGCGGGCCCCTCCAAACCTAACACCGACCATGGGTATCGAGCCATAGCGCTCATGAATCCCAGAATGGCGATGTTTCAAAAGCATCGAGCTGCGCCGAAAACCAATCGCGCACTTTTCGGAACTCTCGCTGCGTTTGATCGTCGATCGCTTTTTCGAAGTTCGCGATCAGGGTTCGCAGTATTTCGCGATTGGTACCGTTCTGTTCGGCATACAGTCGCTCCGCTCGCGCCAGGAGCGTCTTGTTTTCCTGCTCATCACGCGGCAGCAGCTTCATGGTCGATAGCGACTTGAAACGTGCGATCAATTCTTCCTCGGATAATCCCGAAGCATTGCGGAATACTTTGGAGATGATCGCTTTTGTCGAGACGACGGTTGCCTCGACTTCAAGCGCGCCGTTGATGTCGTAGGTGAAACGGACGGCGATGCTTTCCTGCCCTTTTGGTTTCGGCGGAACAGCCACCTTGAAGGAACCGAGAAAGACATTGCTTTCGGGCCGCAAGTTCTCGCCTTGGTAGACTTCGACTTCGACGTAGGTTTGGTTGTCCACAGCGGTACAAATGACGATCGATCGAGAGATCGGAACGATTGCATTACGGTGAATGACGGGTGAGACGTACTTGCTTCGCTCTCCGATATTCTTTGTCGTGTTCCAATCCAACAAGGCGATGCCAAGCGTGTAGGGACTGACATCGGTCATGACGACGTCGCGCAGGCCGGCATCGCGTCCGACGAGCCCCGCTTGGGTTGCCGCCCCCAAGGCGACCGTGGTATCGGGATCGATATTGACGAGCGGCAATTTTTGAAAAAGCCGACCGACTAGCGAGCGCACCATCGGGCTACGCGTTGCACCCCCCACCAGCACAACCGCATCGAATTCCGATGGAACCATTTTGGCATCGACTAGAGCGCGTTCGGTCGGGCCTCTCAGCCTTCGCAACAAACTCATGCATTCCTGTTCATAGCTTGCACGCGCGATCTCACCCTCGATAAGCGCTTGATTAAGCTGAAGCGAATAGGAAGCGGTGTGGGACGTTGATAGATTGACCTTCAAGGTCTCCGAGACCCGGGTTAAGCGCGCCCGTTCTTCGCGCGTAAGCACCTTGATGTCGAGCTTGTTCTCCGTCGCAATCATCATCTCCACGATGTTTGTGAAGTCTTCGCCACCGAGCCTCGTGTCTCCAGTGGTGGCGCGGATCTCAATTACCCCCTCGTATTTGTCGAGGATCGACACATCGAACGTGCCGCCGCCAAGGTCAAAGACGAGGTATTTGCCTTCCGGCACGTCACCGAAGCCGTAGGCAAGAGCTGCCGCTGTCGGCTCATTCACAAGGCGATCGACCTTAAGTCCCGCCAAACGTCCGGCATCGATCGTCGCTTTACGTTGATGGTCATTGAAATAGGCCGGGACCGAAATGACTGCATGCTCAATCGCCCCCCCCAGAAAGGCGTCGGCATCGGCCTTAAGCGCGCGCAGTACGAAGGCGGAAAGTTCCTCCGGACGAAAGCTGAAACGTCCCAAGGAGGTCGCATGCGATGACCCCATGTACCTCTTGAACGACGCGGTCGTATCAGCAGGGTGTGTGATCAACCGTTCCTTCGCAGCTTGGCCGACGATAATTTTGCCGTCGTCAGAAACACCCACGGCGGATGGCGTCAAAACTTTACCAAGTGCGTTGGGAACGAGCGTGGGAACACCGTCGATGAGCACGCTGATCAGAGAGTTTGTCGTGCCAAGATCAATACCGCAGCTAGTCATGGGATCCGCCGAGTTGTACCCTGCTGCGCCTGGTTTTAACGGGCAGATGGACGGTGACAACCTCGTCGATGTCGAGCCTTGGCCGAGTGTTCTTTTTGGATCACACAGAAATCCAATAAGGGCCGTTTGGCCACGCAGGTTTTTGGCGAACCCCTCGCTTCGCCGCCCTTCTGGCTGCTGATAGCGGTCAAGGCAATGCAAGCTTGGCAGCAGCTTGATATGCCTCGTTCGCCGATCGCTGGGAAGAAGATAACCGCATGAAGCCAGCTGGATGAGCTTCTCGTCACTGTGAGCGCAGAAAGTTCGTAAGAGCCCACGGACGGTCGTCGGTCTGAATGCCGGATAGTTAGGCGGACAACTGCATGGTCAGCCGACTGGACGCACCAATCACATGCGTGATCTCGCGGAGGCTGACCCACCTCTTCAGCTGCCCATCATTCTTTACTCGTCACCTGGCGCGCCCCGGTCGGGCCTTTGCCGTTGCCCTTCAATCTCAGCACCGCCACCACGCTGACCAGCGAAACAGCGGCACGGCGCCTTTCGCCCGACAACAGCAGAGTAAGTTCATCCTTGAGGCGCATCCAATCGCAGCCCTCCGCGGCTTCGCACCTCAGGCGGAACTCCCCGTCCCGATAGCTGCACGCGACGTCCCTCACGCTGAACTCTTCCGCGAAATGCCGGACGATTTCGTCTGCGCCGCAAAGCAGCGAAGGCACCTCGCGGGCCTTGAGGGCGATCACGTGGCGGACAACCCCCGCGCCAAGCGCGACCATCAGCCGAGTCCCGCCGGCGTGCGAGGCCGCCTCTGCTCGATGAGTGCGCGCACGGCGATGATACCCAGCACGGGAAGAAGCGCGGTGGCCGCGATTTGCGGCAGGGCGCGCAAGACAGCGAAGAAAGCGTAGTTCACAGGTTGGCTCCAAACAATGGGCGCTTCTGGCATGATCAAGTTGAACGAAGCCTGACTATACGATCTCTCAAGAATGATGCCGTAAAAAACTCCGGCAGCAACATCCCCTGCGAGGCATCGCGCCATCACGCCATAGGTGCTCCAAGCCACCGCACGGTGCTTGATGCGCACATACTTGACCCTAAACTTCGGTTTAAAGTTATGGTGCGGAACGCAAGGACCGAGCCGCAGCTCGCGCATCTTGGTCCAGGAAAGCAATAATGAGCCCCCGCATTCTCCATGTCGTCAGCAACGTCGCCCACTACGACGATCCCAACCACCCGACGGGGCTCTGGCTGTCGGAACTGACGCATGCCTACCATGTGTTCGAGGCGAAGGGCTTTGATCAGAGGATCGTGAGCCCGAAGGGCGGCGTTTCTCCGCTGGAACCGCGCGCGCTCAAATGGCCCCTCCTCGATGCATCCGCCCGAGCGTGGCTCAACGACAAGAGCCGCATGGCGCTCCTTCAATCCACGGCGCGGCCCGCAGACATCAACCCCGCCGATTACGACGTCATCTACTTCACCGGCGGTCATGCCGTGATGTGGGATTTTCCCGACAGCGAAGGGCTGCAGAGGATTACGCGCGAGATATGGGAGCGCGGCGGAATCGTCTCGGCGGTCTGTCACGGCTACTGCGGGCTATTGAACACGCGCCTCTCCGATGGGACGCTATTGGTCAAAGGTAAACGCATCACCGGCTTCTCGTGGGCGGAAGAGGTATTGGCCGGCGTCGCGAGGTACATGCCGTACAACGCCGAAGCGGAGATGAAGAAGCGCGGCGCGCTCTATGAAAAGGCGCTTTTGCCGTTCGTCTCAAACGTCGTTGCTGACGGACGGCTTATTAGCGGACAGAATCCATTTTCCGCCAAAGCAACGGCCGAGAAGATCGTGTCCGCCCTTGGCCGAGTTCACCCCTTCTAATTCGGCTTGGGCGTGCGGCGTTGCCGGGTGTCGCCGAGCAGCCGCACGTCGCGCGCTCTTAATTTTGGCTTCTCGATCTGTCCCTGCTGTAGTTGCCTTAGGACACGCCGCGCGTTCGTCGCGCAGTCCATGCCGGCGGGCTTCGCCTCTATCTCATCGAGCAGTTTGATGAGGCTTTTCTTGCTCTGCGCGAGCTTGGTTTGCAATGCTTCGACATCGGCGATTTTGGCGCGCAGCGTGGCGACAAGCTTGCCGTGCTTCCAGTTGGCGAAGTCTGGGGGCACCAGGGCGCGGATCTCATCGAGGCTAAAGCCCGCGTTCTGAGCGGTCGCGATCAGGTCGAGCATCACCACCGCATCGCCAGAATAGGTCCGATAGCCGTTCGGGCGTCGGTCGGCCGTCTTCAAAAGCCCGATCTTCTCGTAGAAGCGGATTCTGGAATGGCTGACGCCGCTGCGCTTGGCCAGTTCGCCGATATTCACCTCTGTGACCCTCCAGTTCGTTGGCGAGACGGGTTGACCCTCAAGTTAGGTTCAAGCTTAGGGTCTGCCGCAAAAGACGTCAAATGCAGCGACGAGGCGCGGAGGATGGCAATAGGCTTCACGGAAGTTGAGTTCGGCGGCCACAAAGTCGAGGTGCCAGCGGGCGGATACTATGACCGGTTTCGCTCGAACCCCGATCTCGATGAGGTGGCGCGCGACCCTGCCGCCGGCAATATCGACTGGTTTCGGCGCATCGCGAAGCAGCTTGTGACCTCGCGCGTCGGTCCGACATGGGCACCGAACTTTTACTACCGCAGCAGCAGTATCCAGCTTCTCTTCCTGGCACCTTTTAACCGGCTGGCGCCGATGCTTCCGTTGCCGCTGGAACCGTTGCGGGCATTCCCTGGCCACGGATTGGTGGCGCTCACGTTCTTTTCCTACTGGGCCTGCGACAACGACCCCTACAAGGAAGTTTCCGTCGCCGTCGTGATCCGCGAACCTAGCGCACGCGGCCCCCACTCGCTGGAGCTGATGCGCGACCTGCGCCGCAGAACCTTCTTCGCCCACGTCCTGGCGTTGCCCGTCGACACCGAAATCGCGCGCGTGCGCGGACTCTACGGCTACCAGCTCCCTAAGTGGCGTACTAGCATCGACCTCAGCCTCGGCGAAACCGCAACAGCGCGGATCGACACGACCGACGGCAAGCCGGATCTTTCGCTAAAAGCACCGGTTCCGAAGCTGCGCACCGTCGCATCGCAGTCGCACATGGCAACCAACATCCTGGTCAACCGCATCGACGGCACCTGGAACCAAACTCTTGTCCAATCCAACGTGCTGACGTTCGGCGAGCGCTTGTTTCCACGCGACGTTAAGTTGACGCGCAGTGGTGGACCGATCAGCCAGTTGCTCGACGGCCTCGGCGTTTCCGCGATCCTGCGGATGGACGTGATCAAGGACGGGCAGATCATCCTCAACATGTCGGTGCCTTTGAAAGCCCTTGCGCTCTGCTAACCCCACGACAAGGGAGATCCCACAATGAGCTTCGTCACCACGCCCGATGGCGTCAACATCTTCTACAAGGACTGGGGGCCGACATACGCGCAACCGCTGCATTTCCATCACGGCTGGCCCCTCAGCGCCGATGACTGGGACACGCAGATGCTGTTCTTTCTTTCGCAAGGGTTCCGCGTCATCGCGCACGACCGGCGCGGCCACGGCCGGTCCAGTCAAGTCAGTGATGGCCACGACATGGACCACTACGCGGCCGACGCGGCGGCAGTGGTCGAGCATCTCAACCTGACGAACGCCATTCATATCGGCCATTCGACCGGTGGTGGCCAAGTGGCGCGCTATGTCGCCCAACATGGCCAACCGCAAGGCCGCGTCGCCAAAGCCGTCCTTATCAGCTCGGTGCCGTCGCTGATGGTCAAGACCGAAAATAATCCGGGCGGCACGCCGATCGACGTGTTCGACGGCTTCCGCGCGGCACTGGCCGCCAACTGCGCGCAATTCTACCTCGATGTCCCAGCCGGTCCGTTCTATGGGTACAACCGCCCCGGCGCGAAACCTTCGGACGGGATCATCTGGAATTGGTGGCGGCAGGGCATGATGGGCAGCGCGAAGGCGCAGTACGAAGGCATCAATGCGTTTTCAGAAACCGACCAGACCGAGGACTTGAAGGCGATCACGGTGCCCACCCTCGTCATGCAAGGTGACGACGATCAGGTCGTGCCCTACAAGAACGCCGCATTGCTGCAGGACAAGCTGCTCAAAAACAGCCAGCTCAAGATTTACGCGGGCTTCCCCCACGGCATGCCCACCACCAACGCCGACGTGATCAACGCCGATCTTCTCGCGTTCATTCGGGGCTAGAAGATGCGTGCCTATGTCATGACGGGATACGGGAAGGTGGCCGACGTCGTCCGGCTGGTCGAGAGACCAGAGCCCGTCGTGGAACCCGATGATGTGTTGTGCGAGATCGCGGGCTCAGCGCTCAATCCGATCGATCTCAAAATCATCGAAGGCGACATGAAGCGTGTCGAAAGGTACGAATTTCCGCAAACGATCGGCTTCGATGCCAGCGGCACCGTGCGCGCGGTGGGCAAGAACGTTCGCGCCTTGAAGCCTGGCGACGCGGTCTTCGTCCGCGCGTCGCGCAATACCATCGGCACCTTTGCCGAGCGCATTGCGCTGCCGCAGTCGTTCTTTGCGTTAAAGCCTGCAAAGCTTTCCTATCAGGAGGCCGCGTCGCTCCCCCTCGTTGCCTTGACCACCGTGCAAGGGTTGATCGACCGCGCCCACGCCCGCGCCGGTCAGCGCATACTCATCCACGCGGGGTCGGGCGGGGTGGGGTCATTCGCAATCCAGTTCGCGAAAGCCAAGGGGCTTCATGTGACCACGACGACGAGCAGCCGCAACGCCGACTTCGTGCGCGCGCTCGGCGCCGACGTGGTCATTGCGTACGATAAGCAGGATTACCTTTCCGAGCCCGGCGCCTACGACATCGTCTTCGATACGCTTGGCGGCCGGTACACGCTCGATGCCTTCAAGGTGACGAGGCGCGGGGGATCGGTGGTGTCGATTGCCGGGCCGCCAGACCGAGACTTTGCCGACCAGATCGGCGCAAGTTTGCTCGTTCGCACCGTCATCCCCTTCCTGTCATGGCGGGTCTTCGCCGCCAGTCGCGCGACGGGCGTGCACTATTATCGCTTCCTGACGGAATCCAATGGTGCGCAACTCGCCGAGGTTGCCCAGCTCGTGGATCAGGGGTCCATCAAGCCGGTCATCGACCAGGTCTTTTCTTTTGAGAACTTAAAAGATGCATTCGCGCGCCTCGAGAGTGGCCGGGCCAGGGGAAAGATTGTGCTGAAGGGCCCTAATCCGTTCTGATACAGCGGGAGGAACGACCGACAAACTGCAACCTAGATTGTCGGCTTATGGCCCAAAGCAGACGTGATTGATGCCGAAGCTCGGCGCTATTTTTCGCGCAGAATTTTTGGAAGCGTGACGCGTTTGAATGTAGAATAGATCGACGACGTTGTGATCACTGCCGCGATACCTAACAATACGACGCTGACGGATAGAGCGATTGGATCAGACAATCTGCGCCACCAAATCCAAGCGTGGACGAAGACAAGAATTGCCAATACCAATCCTGTAAGCAGTCTTAGACGATCCGAACAAATCTCGCGATTTTCAGAAGCGAGCATCACCGTTGTGCTTAAGGCCAGTGCGGCGATGTAAGTGGCAGGCAAGGTTTCATCATCGATGCGCAAGGATTGAAGCGCGACGAGCGCAAACGCGAACGGTTGGCTCCAGATGATGGTCGGCCACAGCCGCTCTGCCAGCAGGCTCGGCCGGCCCTTGGCACGGCGGCGTGCGAGCCAGACAGCAACCCCGCTTTGAGTCACGATCACGAGCGCGAAGCCCAACAGTCCGTAGACGACTTTCGTCCCTAACCCACCGAACCACCCGTAGTGGGCAGGCTGAAGTGCCCCGAGGATCTGCTGCCCGACGCTGCCCGTTTCGAGCCCGGCATCGCCCAGAGATTTGCCGAAACCATCGAAAAAGAACGTGTTTCCGAATGCGAGATGGTGGGGCGTCCGCATTCTGACCCGAATAACCTCGCCGGAAGTTCCCGGCCGTTCGATCTGGGCGCTGACGAAGACGGCACCCGGGTTATCCCTCCGCACGGAATCGATCATCGCGGGAATGTCAGGAACGGGACCTGATTTGTTCGTCACCCGCGCGTGAGGGCCGAGGATGACGGCATAGGCTTGCTCCGGTTTCCCCTGGTACGCGGCCGCGGCCAGAACGCCAATAATCAACGTCGACAATGCGAGAAGAGCGCCGGTGGTGGAAACGAGAACGTGGAACGGCAGTCCCCACACCGCGAGCCGATTATGAAGGTCGGCATACTGAAGCCGCTCCGATCCGCCCCATCGAAGCTGAAAGGCATCCTTGAACATTCTCGGATGTGAGAGGAGCCCCGAAATCAAGGACGAAAGAAGCGCGACCCCGGTCAATCCGACAATGAAGCCGCCCAATCCCTGCGGTAGGTGCAAGCTCGTGTGCAGACCTTCCACGAACTCGGCAAAAGGCGCGCGCTGCCTTGTCACGAAATGTCCGTTCGCATCAACGATCCAGGCGCCTTCGTTTCCGGTACTCGAATCGAAATAGCTCACCACGAACCTCGGATTGAGAGGACTAGGTGCGATGAGGGAGAGCTGCTGTGCCGCGTTATCGATGAGCGCTTGCCCGTAACCATTCCAGACAGCCTCCTGAATGGGCTGCGGTGTTAGCGAGGCGCCGACGAGAGGCGCGTTGGGCTGCTCCCAACGTTCGATCTCGTGCTTGAAGACGGACATCGTGCCGGTGAGACAGACGATATAGATGAGCGCCGCGAAGGCGAGGCCGAGCGCCGAGTGCCCCGCGAGCATGGCCTCGACGAAGCGCGGAGACAAAAAAGATTTCCATCTTCGATTAGCGGGCTTCTTGAGCCGGCCTACGATATGATCCATCAGTCCAATGCCCTCGGCGCGAAAGCGATGGCGTAGCTGATGAAGGCGATGACACTCAGTGCCACGGCCGCTCGCAGCAGCTTTCGATCAGCTAAAGTCCAGGCCATTCCTGCGCCCCAAAGAACAGGAACGAGCAAGCCGCCGAGGACGAGCCGATCCGGCGGAGCCAATGGCACGGCAATGGCAAAAGCCTCACCCAATCCAAACGCCGCAACACCGGCGATAACGATCGAAAGCAACGCCTTCGCACCCGCCCGCCGCCAGTTTGTGGGGCGATCTTCCGGTTCCGCCGCCGGTGGCGCGACGTTCCGTGGCGGCGCCTGCCGCAGGGTGATCCTGGACCCGACGGCGACATAACCGGCAAGCGAGAACGTCAGAAGGGAGTAAAGAAGGCCGCGAGCCGCGCCATAACTCGCGGCAAAGATCGCGGCGCCCGCGACGATCGCGACCCATGCGAACGGGAGTGTGGGAAGATCTTGCGTGGTCGGAGGTCGCCCGCGCTCGGGGCGCAGTAGCCATACGCCGATCGCGACCAGCAGGGATGCTCCAAGCCCGGGAACAAAGTCCAAGTTGATCTCCACAACGCCGGAGCAGCCGAGTACCCCAGGTCGTCGTTGTAGCGGCTTTGCAACGTCTTGCTCGATCAAAGATGAGACGCGTCCGCGGAACCCTTGCGACTGCCTGGGAAATATGTTGCTTGGATAAAGAATACGAAAATAGTAAGGAATATGCAAAAGTGCCAGCGCGAAAAGGATATCGTGGACCGAGATACTATATAGTATCTCTTATAATGCGGTCGACGGGTGTGGCCGCTCTCCTCGTGGCGTTTTGCCTCTTCGCTCCCCTGGTCAATCAAGCGACTGCCCAATCCGCTACCCCCTCCCAATCGCCGGAGGGCCAAACACTTCCCCCTGTTGTCGTTCAGCAAAGCCCCCCGCCACAATCGCCGAAAGTTACGTCAAAGAGGAAAACCGCTAAGGGAATCCGGCAAAAAACGGCCTCATCTAAGTCTACGAAACAGGCGCCTACCGAAACAGACACCGGGCCCAAATCTCCGCAGCAAGAAACGGCGACAAGCCCCGTAAAAGGAATTGTCGCCAAGGTTAGCGGTACCGCGACCAAGACCGACACGCCGCTTCTCGAAACGCCGCAGTCCGTGTCTGTCGTCACGCGCGCGCAGATGGACCAACAGGGCGCACAGACAGTCGCGCAGGCGCTGAACTACACAGCAGGTATTGCGGCAAACTCACGTCAAGCTTTCACCGGTTACGATCTCGTCTATTCGCGCGGCTTCATTCTCGATCGCTTCGTCGACGGCCTCAAATATCCAAGCGGAGCGAATTACACGGCTCCCCAGCTTGAGCTTGACAGCCTGGAGAGGCTGGAAGTTCTTCATGGCCCGGCGTCGATGCTCTACGGTGCCTCATCGCCGGGCGGCATCATCGACGCGATCAGCAAGCGGCCTCTGGATGAGCCCTATCACGAGGTAGAGTTTACGTTTGGCAATTTCGATCACGTCGAGGCGGCGTTCGACTTCAGCGGCGCGCTCGACGCTGACAAACATTGGCTCTATCGGCTGAGCGGCGTCGCCCGCGATTTTGATTCACAGGTCGACTTCAACTCGCAGGAACGTTACGAGATCGCGCCCGCTTTGACGTGGCGGCCCAATGACGGAACGACACTGACGTTCCTTTCAAATATTCAGCACGATCCGCACGTCGGTCTTTACAGCCAGATCCCGTATGACGGCTCCGTCGATACCTCGATTGGCCGGATCTCGCGAAGCACGTTTCTCGGGCAGCCCGACTACAACAAAAATACGCGCGACCAGCAGTCGGTGGGCTACGCTTTCGAAAGCCATATCGACGACACGTGGACCGTCAAGCAGAACCTCCGCTACATGCACGTCAACGGAGATGTCGATCAATTCTTGCCGCTTTCAGCCGACGTTGTGCCGCCCCCCTTTGGCGGCTTGGACGGCACGATGCTTGGCCGCTATGTCGTGACTCAGACTTCCGATCAGAATGATTTTGCCATCGACACGAACGCCGAGGCGAAGTTCTGGACCGGTCCTTTCGCCCACAAGATGCTTTTTGGCGTCGACTATCAACGCACGCAGGAAAAGGCTTACGTCGATCAATCGCTCGGAAATCCGATCGATATTTTCAATCCGGATTATTCGGGCTCCTTCATCATCCCCCTGGGGATCACGAGCGATACGAACCAGGTTCTGAACCAGACCGGCCTTTACATTCAGGACCAGATCAAGTGGGACCGCTTGATCCTGACGCTCGGCGGCCGCCAGGACTTTTCGGATACGGCCACGGATGATCTTCTTGGTGGATCGAAAGCCGACCAATCCGCGCAAGCCACGACGGAACGGTTCGGCATCACCTACCTGCTCACCGACGAGCTGGCACCCTATGTGAGCTACGCAACGTCGTTCCAACCGAACCTTGGAACGCAATTTGGCGGTGGCGCGCTTGCCCCGACGACGGGAGAGCAATATGAGGTCGGCATAAAATATCAGCCGGTCGGATATCGCGCACTCTACACGCTTTCCGCTTACAATCTTACTCAGCAGAACATCGCGCAAGCTGATCCCGACCATGCTGGATTCAGCATGTTGACAGGCGAAATCCGATCTCGCGGCGTCGAGGCCGAAGGCAAGGTGAGTGTTACGGATAATTTCGACGTCATCGGCTCATATACTTACGACGACGTCGCTATCACGAAGGACGCCGATACCACACTGATCGGCAAGCGGCCTCTCAACGTTCCGACACAAACGGCGGCGCTTTGGGGCTTCTACACATTCCACGACGGCGTATTCAACGGCTTCGGCCTCGGCGGCGGTGTGCGCTATGTGGGGGACACGGCGGGTATCCAAGACAACAGCCTTATCGTGCCCGACTACACGCTTTTCGACGCCGCGGCGCAGTACGATTTCTCGAAGTTGTCTCCGCACCTCGACGGCATGTCAATTAAACTCAACGTGCTCAATGTCGCCGACAAGACCTACGTTTCCCAGTGCTCGAACGAGGTCACCTGCGTCTACGGCAACGGCCGCACGATCCTGACGACGCTGAAATATCAGTGGTGAATACAGCAGCCAACCCGTTTGGCTTGCGCTTGAGCTGACGCGCGACCTGCGCCGCAGAACCTTCTTCGCCCACGTCCTGGCGCTGCCCGTCGACACCGAAATCGCGCGCGTGCGCGGGCTCTACGGCTACCAGCTCCCTAAGTGGCGTACCAGCATCGACCTCAGCCTCGGCGATGACGCGACAGCGCGGATCTTCGGCAAGCAGTCGCCGCCGCCCATAGAGAGGGCGCGGTAAATCGTATGCAGTTTCAAACACCTAAGCAACGTAAGTAGAAATAAATCTCGATACATCTTGAAATTCGATATATCTAAATTTATATCACACGGCATGAAAGACAAGCACAGAGACGGCAGAGGCCGTCATTTCGGATCCCCCGACAATCGATCGAGCGATCACCCACACCACCACCATCATGAGCACGGCCGGCACCACCGCCATCGCGGCGGTCGACACGGCGGCCGCATGCTGGATTACGGCGAGCTTCGGCTCTTGCTGCTTTCGAGCATCGCCAAGCAGCCAAGCCACGGTTACGAACTCATCAAGGCGATCGAAGAGCAGTTTGGCGGCAGCTATAGCCCAAGCCCGGGTGTCGTCTACCCGACGCTCTCCTGGCTCGATGACATGGGCTACGCCAATGTCGAAGCAGAAGACGGCGGTCGCAAGCGCTACCGCATCACGCCGGAAGGCAAAGCGTTTCTCACGGCGAACCGCGCTGCGATTGATGAACTTGGAGTTCGCGCAGGCGAAGCCGCATCCGAGGGTCCATTCTCGGCTCCCGCTCCAGTCATTCGCGCGATGGAGAATCTGAAGCTAGCGATGCGACTTCGGATGAAGCGCGGCGCGATCGATCAGACAGCAGCCGAAGCCATTGCAACCGCGCTCGATGCGGCGGCGCAGGCCGTGGAGCGTACCTGATGAATGACCAGTCCCCGTTGAACAGCCAACCCGAGCGCTTGCGTGACCGGCGGCCATCGCCTTCCCTTAACCCCTTTGGTCCAATCCGCGATCCCAAAGTCCGGGCCGTCATCGAGACGATGAACGGCAACCGGCGTTTTCCTCAGCGCGTCGAGTCAAACCGGCAACAGGGATACAAGGCGGAAGATTTTGCCGATTACGGCTTTTCCATCCATCCCGACCAGGGCGATCTCATCTATTTGCTCTGCCGACAGATGAGTGCGCGACGCGTCGTGGATTTTGCAACATCGGTCGGCATGTCGGCGATCTATTTCGCCGCTGCGATGCGTGACAACGGCGGTGGCGAGGTTATCGGCTCCGAGCTCGTTGCAGCAAAAGCCGAAACCGCATACCGCAATTTGGATGCTGCTGGTCTCAAGAAGTTCGTCGATATCCGCGTCGGAGACGCGCGGCAGACACTTCACGACATCGGTGGTCTGGCGGATTTTGTCCTGATTGACGGCTGGCCCGCACCAAGCGGTCCGTCGCTCGCCCGCGAGGTCATCGAAATCGTCGCTCCGCAGCTGCGGGTCGGTGGCTATGTCATCAATGACAATGCTGAGCCGGACTTCCTCGAGTTCATTCGCGATCCCGCGAATGGATTCATATCAATGACGCTGCCAATCAAGCGCGGCACGGAACTGGCCGTCAAAATCTCCTAAGACACGGGGCTTCAATGAAAACTTTTCGCGAATGGGCAACGCCATTCACCATCGGGGCCTTCGCCTTCATGAGCATCACGGGCGTGTTGATGTTCTTCCGTCTCGACAGCGGCCTCAATAAGCTCGGGCACGAATGGCTTGGATGGGCCTTCATTATGGGCGTTGCCCTGCATGTCTTGGTCAACTGGAAGCCGTTCACGCGCTACTTTCTTTCGAGCGGGATCGCCCGCGCGGTCATTGGGGCATTCGTGATCGTGCTTGCCGGGTCGTTTTTCTCGCTGTCGGGTTCTCGCGGCGAAGGCGGCCCACCCCCGATGCTCGCGATGAAGGCCATCAGTCGAGCGCCAATCTCAAATGTCGCTATCCTCGCCGGCCGGCCCGCAGCGGAGATCTTAGGTGAGTTGCGGAATGCGGGGATCACTCTGCCGACGGAGAATGCCAGCATCGACAGCGTTACGCGTGGTGACCGAGACCTGGAATCGAAAGCAATGAAGGTGCTGTTTGAAAGATAGCAAAGCCGCGAGTGGCTTCGGATCCCACTCAAATGCAATTGGGTTGCGCTTCCCACTAGCGGACATGGGTGAAAGCGCGAACGAACTCCAACGCATTTTCCCTCGTTCTGTTTCAATCCCAACGTAACGTTGTTATCGATCGAGCCGGATTGTTGCCAAGGCACCAGTTGAGAAGATCGCAGCCGGTTCAAAGGCCCGGCATTCCGGCGAACCCCGGCAACGCCTTCACCCGATCGACCCAGGCAGCGACGGACGGATGACCCCTCAACGTCAAGCCGCCTTCATGGATAAGCGCGACGTAGGGCATGCAGGCAACGTCTGCGACCGTCGGACGCTCCAGTACCAGCCACGAGGAAATCCTAAGGCGGCTCTCCATGAGATCGAGGATGCGTACCGTCTTGGCGCGCGCGAGATCTATATCGACGGCGTCGCCGAATTTCTCATACAGACGGCAATCATTCGGCCCGCGTGCTATTTCGTTTTCGGCAACCATCAACCATTCGCAAACATGCGCCAAGCCGGCCGGATCGGTGGGGAGCCAGGCCTCACCACCCCATTTGCGTGCGATGTAAACAAGTATGGCTTGGCTATCGCGCAGGACGACGTCTCCGTCCTGCAAAACGGGCAATTCCCCGAAAGGGTTCAAGTCGATGATCGGCGGCCTGAGATGATCGCCTGCGGCGAGGTCGACGGGAACGATAGTTAGGGGAACGCCGAGAAGCGCAGACAGCAGGCGGACTTTGTAGCAGTTGCCCGATAGGTCCATATCGTAGAGCGTCAATGACATAGACGATGCCCTGGGTCATTGTCAGCCAGCCGGCCAAGCCGCTTGCATATCTTATAGGAGCGCAGCTTCGCGCTGAACGTCAATGCGCTCGCCACTCCCGATCGGCGAGTGCGTCCATGGAACGTCTCGCGGTCATGGCGCCTGCTCGATCGCTGCGACCCTGCCCTTCGTGTCCGAGCCCGATCAAGCGCGCAGCTTCGCGGATGCCTGACGCGTAAGCGCCGTGCATGCACGCTCGATGCATGCGCACCGTCGCTTCGCCCGCAAAGAGAACGCGTTCACCTACGGGAGCCGCCAGAGCGTCTATATCCTCGGGCGTCGCACCCACCGCCATGAAGCTATACGCGCCCCGCGCGAAGGGATCGCTATTCCATTTGGTCAGTCGGATCTCGCGCGGCAGCGGGACGCTCTCCCCGAACATGTCCCTCAGACTTTTCATCGCCCATGACGATAGAGCCTCTTGAGACCAGTTCTCGAGCGCGCCGCCTAAGCGCCCGCCGATCTGCATCATCAGGATCGGCAATCGATGCGTCTTCCACATGTTTATGACCGTTGTCGGCGCATCGCCGACATTCCTCGCCAAGTGCCCAAACACATATTGGTCTTCCCGCCAAAACGGACGCTCGAAAATAAGTATGACTTTCGTCAGGGTCCCCATGCCGAGCTTTGAGATCGCTCTTGTCTTTCGGTCCGGCAACGAGGGAACGAAGCGCACCGCTTCGCTTTTCAAAACCCCGAGAGGCAGCGTTATAATGACAGCTTCCCCGTCGAAATCAGAGAAATCGGTCGAGACAACCACGCCGTCATTTCGATCCGTGATCGTTCGGACGACTTGACCCAATCGAATATCCAGTCCCTGCGCGAGTTGCGCTACGAGGTCACCCGCGCCATTGAGAAACACGCTATCGCCACCATCGTAAGGCGCGAGACCATCGTCCGCCGAAAGCGTCGAAAGCTCGTCCGCATCGGCCGCCCAATCGTCTCGGGTCACGACCGCCAGGTGCCAGGCGATGCGCGCTCGCATTTCAGCGGAGAGGTTACGTTCCTTCATAACGGCGGCGATCGCACTTGCCAAAGGCATGTCGACCGCACGTTCGCGTTTGAGCTTGAGCCTCAGCGACGCGACATCCAAAAAAATTTCGTCGACCAACGCAAAGCTCTGATCCTTCAATTTGGAACTGAGACGCCCGCCGGCACAGTACAGAGCGAGTTGCTCCCGGCCGCCGGCGTAGCTGCTGTCACCACCGACCAACAGCATAGGCACGCCGAGATCGCGCGCCAACTCGGCGATCGGGTTGCCTCGGGTCCCATGAAGCCAATGGGCGCCGAGATCGATGTGATTCTCAGTTGAAATCCTGCCGCCGATGCGTTCTCGCGCCTCCAGCACCACGACGCGGAGACCATGCGCCGACAACGCGCGTGCTGCTCCAAGCCCGGATATCCCGGCCCCGACGATGATGGCATCGTATCTCGCCAGCCGCTGCTGAGCGCCAACTTTGCGCCCGGTGCTCCTGACATCCATCCGCTTGCGGGCCATAGTCCGGAAAGCTTCAAGCATCGATATCCCGCTCCTCTTCAATATCGGGCCGACCGCGGATCGACGGCTCTTGCTCCAGCCACGCCGCCGCGAGCTGAGCCAGGATGCGATCGACCTTATGGGCCTCGGCCAAAAGCTCCTCGATTTCTGCCGCGGTCAGCGCGGTCGTCGAGTTGGAAGCACCGGTCGTCGGCGGAGGGGGTTTGGCGGTCACCTGTCGCTCCGAAATATCTCTAAGGCGTTGGCTCGTTGCGCTCGGCGTCCGCGTTCGGATGCGCGCGATCTCGCGTGATCCAACGAACCTGGTTCGACATGCAGTACGGGTTGTGCGCGACGAAGAATGGGAGGCCGTCGCTTCGGGTTTCGCCCGCACATTGGGTCAGGTCCCGGGCCCGGTTCCCTCGCCGCCAGGCGGCGAAGCGCCCGATTAGCTGGCGACCAAGGAGAAAGGCGGAACGATGCTGGCTGCGCAGAAATGCTTTGGCCGACCAAGCTCCGGTGCGGCCCGTTTGCGCATTCAAGTCGCCTTCGAAGAGGACGGAAGCGCGGTGAACGTCGTTGCTTGCCATGAGCACCTTCTCCGACACCCCGCTCGACACGACATCGACAACCCGAAGAACGAGGCAACTGAATTTCGGAACGAGGCCAAGCTAATTCCGATGCGCCGACTGAGAGAACCAGTTAAGTTCGGACAACACTGTTTCAAATTGCGGAAGAGTGCCGTGGACAAATTACAGAACATGAAGGTCTTCGCGGCGGTGGTTGAGCTTCGCGGCTTTTCGCAAGCCGCGCGCTCCCTCGGCCTCTCTGTGCCGACCGTCAGCAGGAAGATTGCGGAGCTTGAGGACCACCTCGGCTCGCAACTTCTCATGCGCACAACGCGCGCGGTCTCGACGACCGACAACGGCCAGCGATTTTATGAGAACGTGCGAAAAATATTGGATACCGTCTCGGAGGCCGAGAGCATGGCTTCAGGCGAATCCAAAACTCCGAAGGGCCGCCTCGCGATAGCCGCTCCGTATTGCTTCGGGCACCGGCACATCCTCCCGATCGTCAACGATTTTGTCGGGCAGTACAAAGAGGTGGCTATTCGATTGCAATTAAGTGATGTGCCGGTCGAGATGACTGAAGGACGGGTCGACCTCGGCATTCGCATCGAAGCTCCGCTCGACCCGGCCATGCGATACCTGAGGCTCGGAACTTTACGCCAAATCATATGCGCAAGCCCGGCTTATTTGGGAAAAAACGGCAAGCCTCAGACGCCACGCGACCTCGCCAGACATCAATCGATATCTTTCGCAAGATCATCCGGGCTCGAGGCCCCTTGGGAGTTTCGGGCAGGATCGGTCGTGCAAAAGCGATCGATGCAGAGCCGTTTGGTGATGAGCACCGCAGACGCTGTCGTCGAGTCGGCAGTTGCGGGGCATGGACTGGCTCAGGTCTATGCCTATCACGCCTCCTCGGCGATCAATCGCGGCAGGCTTGAGATTGTGCTCGAGAACTATGAGATCGCGCCTGTCCCCGTAGATATCTATTACTCATCCAGACGGCCCACGCTGCGGAAAGTCCGTGTTTTCCTCGACTATGCAATTCCCCGCCTGAAAAGAGAGCTCGCGGAGATCGCGCGCAAATGCGCTATATAATTTGAAGTTTGATTGGCCGCTTCATCCCGTAAACCGACATTAGCTTGATCTGCGACAAGTCAGCTTGCGCACGACGACAGATGCCTGCTTACATGAGTGATGCGGAAACATTTCAGGCCGCGTTGTCGATCGCTTCTGATCCCGAACGGATAGTAAGTTGGCAACAGCCACAGCACGGCCGCAGTGCCAGCGGCGGTCGCTTTTGGCACTATCTTTTCTCTGGAAAAATTGTCCTCCAATCCGCTTTCATGTCGACGACCGACCAGCCGCGGGTGACCGCTTCGCTCAATGCTTTGTCGAGCTTTCCGATGTGAGACGCGCGGTCGTAGGCCCACTCCCGATCGGAATCGGTGTGGTGGACGATGCCTGCGAACCGCGCGCCGTTACCCGCTGCCGTGTACTGTAACATCTGCAGATCGCCGTCGGAGTTGCCGAAGGCAAAGATGGGGCGCCGACCGATGAACCGGTTGATACCGACGGGCTTGCCGCTGCCGTCATCCACGAACTCGATCTCCGGTTGCTTTATCAATTCAGGTTTGCCGCCGTCGCCGATCTCGAACGTTACGACGCCTGATGAGCCGACAACCTGCTCCGGCGGAATTCCATAAACGTCCTCGGCGAAACGGCGCATGAATTCGACGCCGCCACCAGAAACGATGTACGTCTTGAAGCCGTTGTCGCGCAAATACAAAAGCAGCTCCAACATTGGCTGATAGACCATTTCGGTGTAGGGGCGTTGGGTCTTGGGATGTTTCGCGTTCGCAAGCCATTCGTCGACGACCTCGCCAAATTTCTCGGTTGTCATGCCGGCGTGTGTCGCGGCTACGATCTGCGCGACGCCCTTCTCTCCCGTGGCAAGCGCGGTCTCGACATCGCCTGCGAGTATGCTCTTGAAGGGCTCGGTCGTAGTCCATCCGGGATGTTCCGGCGCCAGCGATTTGATGCGGTCGATGGCAAAGGCAAGTTGAAAGTAAAGCGGTTGCTCCGCCCAGAGCGTGCCGTCGTTATCGAAAACGGCGATACGTTGTGCCTGAGGCACGAATTCCGCGCCGCCGTCTTTCGTCACCCTGACGACGAAGTCGATGATGGCGCGTTTGGCTGCTCCATCGTTCCACGATTCGAGGACGCCCGCGTTTCTTTCTTCGGATAGTAGAGTGGCCGCCCCGAAGGTGAGCGCGATGAGTGACAGCACCGTTGCGCGTGCGATGAGCGCTGTAAGACCAATACGCATTGCAGGTCTCCACTGTCAGGCTGAATTTCGCAAACGGGACCGGCCGGAAGGCCAACGAATGCCCGACCGGTCCAAGCGATCGATCAGTTGGCGACCTTAGCGCCGGCATCGAGCGACATCATAACCTGGTCGATCGAGAAGCTGCCCGGCTTCTGGCGAGGTGGGAACTCCTTGAATGTCGCCAAGAACTTCGCGACGTATTCCTGCGCCGGAACCATCACAAATAGATGCTCGACACGCCAGCGCTCGTAATCCATGCCCTCGTGGTCGGCGGTTTCGAATGGATCGGATCGCAGGTTGAAGAGCTTTGGCAGCCGCAGCGCGACGAACGGCTCTTCCCAGACATTCATGCCGTGTTCGCGCTGTTCCGCGAACACGATCTTCCACTGGTCGAAGCGCAGGCCGGTCAGCGTGCCATCATCCACGAAGTAGAAGAAGTCGCGACGCGGGCTGCGGGTCTTGCCGGCCAAGGCATCGGAGATGTCATAGCCGTCGAGGTGCACCTTGAACGTCTTGTCGCCTACCTTCATACCTTTGAGCAGCTGCTCCTTGACGTCGGGCACACCGGCGGCGGCGACCAGCGTTGGCAGCATGTCTTCATGTGCGAATATGTCGTTGAAGACCGTGCCGGGCTTAATAACGCCGGGCCAGCGGATGGCGCAGGGCACGCGATAGCCGCCTTCCCAGTTGGTGTTCTTCTCGCCCCGGAATGGCGATTGCCCGCCGTCGGGCCATGTGAACTTCTCCGCGCCGTTGTCGGTCGAATACATCACGATGGTGTTGTCGGCGAAGCCTAGTTCGTCGAGCGCATTGAGCATTTCGCCAACCTGGCCATCATGCTCGACCATGCCGTCCGGATAGATGCCGAGGCCGGTCTTGCCCTCGCTCTCCTTTTTCAGGCGCGTCCATACGTGCATCCGGGTAGAGTTCCACCACAGAAAAAATGGCTTATCGGCCTCCTTGGCGCGCTTCAGGAAGTCCTTCGCGGCAGTGGTGACCTCAACGTCGATCGTTTCCATGCGTTTCTTGTTCAGCGGACCCGTCATCTCGATTTTCTGGGTGCCGTCTGCATTGGCCCAGGTATGGAGAACTCCGCGCGTGGCGTATTTCTTACGAAGCTCCGGATCCTTGAAATAATCCGGGTGCTCCGGTTCGTCCTCGGCATTCAAGTGGTAGAGCGAGCCGAAGAACTCGTCGAAGCCGTGCGCGGTCGGGAGATGCTCATCGCGGTCGCCGAGATGGTTTTTGCCGAACTGGCCGGTCATGTAACCCTGGGCTTTGAGCAGGTCGGCAATGGTCACGTCCTCTGCTTGCAGGCCCTCCTTTGCGCCTGGTAGCCCGACTTTGAGCATTCCCGTGCGATAGCCGACCTGTCCCGTGATGAAGGAGGCGCGACCGGCCGTGCAGCTCTGCTGGCCGTACCAGTCGGTGAACAGCGCGCCTTCCTTGGCGACGCGATCGATGTTGGGAGTCTTGTAGCCCATCATTCCTTGATTGTAGGCGCTGACGTTCCACCAGCCGATGTCATCGCCCCATATGATGAGGATGTTCGGCTTGCCGGATGCCGGCTGTTTCGGTGTGGCGTTGGGCTCTTGCGCTTCCGCCGCACCAATCCCAGCGGTAGCCGCAAGCGCCATCAACGATCCGCCGCTCATGAGAATGTTGCGCCGGTTGCAGTCGAATTGCGATTGGCGTTCGGGGCCCTGCTCTTTCCCTTCAACTTTCATGGACGACTCCTCTAGTGTTTTTGAATTTTAGTTGTTGCTCTTCCGTCGTGACGTCTCCTGCTTCACATCGAAGTGTAGGTTGGCTATGAATTTCCCGATCTGATCACGCACCGAAATCCGACGTGGCTTGTCGACGTATCAATGGGTTCTGCATGGCGCGCAGCAGGGCGGTAACGCCGGCAATAATTTGGCGCGCAGAGATGCGAACCGCCTTTGAGAACCTTGCGAGGAATTCGAATGTGCGGTTGGCAGGGATCGTAACTTTGGTCGACCGAGGGACCGCGTGGGTCCGCTGGAATGCAGCAGGCCTTTCGAGCGTCAGCAGGATGGGATGGGGCGTACCAATCGGTCGTCCATTCCCACACGTTGCCGATCATGTCGTAAAGGCCATAGCCGTTCGGCGGAAATGCTTTGACGGGTGAGGTGCGCTCGTACCCGTCGAGCTTGAGGTTCTCGTGCGGAAAATTGCCCTGCCAGGTATTGGCCATCTGACGGCCGCCGGGCGTCAACTCATCTCCCCAGGCGAACTCTGCACCGTCGAGACCGCCCCGCGCAGCGAACTCCCACTCTGCCTCCGTAGGCAATTCCTTACCGGCCCACTTTGCGTAAGCCTCGGCGTCTCGGTAAGCGACGTGCACGACGGGATGATCGCCAAGGCCCTTGGTCCAGCTACCGCGGCCGTATGGGTGACGCCAGTTCGCGTCGAAGCGAAACTCCCACCATTCGCTCCAGTCGCGCGCGTTAACTGAGGCAGGGCGGAAAACCAGCGATCCCGCTCTCAGCATGTGGGGCAGCGCACCGGGGTAATCTTTTGCTCTCGGCGGAATTTCTGCGAAGGTGACGTAATCCGTCGCCTCGACGAAGTGTCTGAACTGCAAATTTGTGACCGGTGTTTCGTCGATCCAGAATCCATCGACGGTCACACGATGGACAGGGGCTTCCTCCCGGTAGTGCTTGTCTGAGCCCATGGCAAACGTACCGCGGGGAATAAAAGCCATTCCCTCTGTGGTCGAAGCCCGTCCTAGACTTGTGGTGTCAACAGACATCGTTTGCCATCGATTTTTAAGCAGGCAACGAAACGATGCGCTCGTTCTAGCGTCTCAATGCGCTAGATTGGCTAGCAAGAAACAGTCGCTCGAAATGGCCAATTCGAATCAATTGTGGGCAGAAAATTCGTGAACACCGAAAATATTGCGCCGCTTGATCAAGTCGGCTGGCTCGCGGGCCAATCACAAGACTTCCGAGAATGGGCGACCCAAGTTGGTCGGTGGCGTCCGTATGGTGCGGGACAGTTTGTTTACCAGGCGGGCGACACTGCAGACGGGCTGTACGGACTTGCAGAAGGGGGCCTGGAGATAACATTTCCCCTTGTCGCCGAAGAGCCGGTATCGATCTATCGAGCTGAGATTGGATTTTGGATCGGTGATGCGGCGGAGTTGGCTGATATTCCGCGCATCGTTTCTTTAATGGCTGTAACTGAGAGCAAGTTGCTGCATCTCCCTAGTCACGCCATTCAACAACTTCTTTCGAGTCGTCCCGAATACTGGCGAGCGTTTTATCGGCTTGCTGCCTTGAACTCTTCGACTGCAGTGGCGCTTCTCTCAGAAGTCTTATCACTGACGGTTCGCGCTAGGGTCAGCCGGCGCCTTTTGCAGCTCACCGAGCGATTGCAGGAAGCCCCGATTACTCAGGATGATCTCGCAAAGCTTGTGGGTGTCACGCGGGGCACCTTGCGACGATGCCTCGATGACCTTGCGGCTCGCGGCGCTATTGAGATGCGATATCGCAAGCTGCGTGTGCTCGATTCAGGTATTCTCACCACTTTTCGAGATGAGCAATAGCGCCGGTCAGTTGGAATTCGGAAATTTCGCCGTTTCAACGCTCGAACGCCGCGCCTGACAGTGCGCATAAGGCAGCATAATGACTACTTCTACGATGAAATACCCTGTTATGAAACTTGCGAGGGCGCCAAAGGTTTCCGGTGCTACCACCGTCCGCCCCAGGAGCAGCGCAACGCCAACATTGCGGACGCCGGCCTCAATGGCAAGGACGGGCCGATCTCTGTCGTTAAGCCCGCGGCCAAACAACCATCCGACAGTCATGGCAGCAATGATAAATAGAGCAGCAGTCATTACGATGCTGAGCATGAGTTCCGATAGATTGGCGCCGACTGTCGCCACCGCCGACGCGAGAATGATGGCGACGAAGCCGATCGATAGCCATCGAAGCGCCTTGGTGGCGCTCGCTGTCCACTTCGGGTATTCGCGCCTCACGAGCCCGCCAATGCCTATGGGCAGGATCATCAAGACCAGAAGCTGAGTGACGACTGTCCGCGAAGGAACCTCGAGCAGGACGACGTTGAAATCTCGCGCACTGGGAATCAACGTGAGCCAAGCCGGAATAGTTACTAGACACAGCGCGGTTCCCACCGCCGTTATCGTCGCCGAAAGGAGCACGTTGCAGCGAGCGAGGTAACAGTACGAGTTGGATATTCCCCCATTTGGACTGAGGGACAAGATTATCAGGCCGGCGGCGATAGTGGAGGGCGGCGAAGAAACGGCAATGATGGCAAGCGCAATCGGTGGAAGTGCGAGAAGCTGGCCTGCCGATCCGAGCAATACAACGCGGGTGTTTTGGGACAACCTTGAAAAGTCGGCGCGCGAAATTTCCGTGCCGGCAACCAACATCAGGAAAAACACACAGACCGGAATGGCTTGATCAGCCAAGAACTGCAACATAAGTTGGCTCGCGGACGCGCGGAAGAATGTGGAAGCAATGCGGGGTTTCGAATTCTAACACCCGCGCGGCCACTTGTCCGCTTCTGGCCCGAAGCGGACGTCATGTTGTTGGTCGCGCGTCGGGAAATTTCCAAGTTCCGTTTAGAATGCTGGCGCGCGGCCGATACAGCCGAACCGTGTAGTTCCAGCCCTTCATGATCGGCAGGCAGTTCGCGATCTTTCCGTCGCAGCTGCCAAATTGAATGTCGACCGAGCTTTCGTCCCCCTTCTTTGCCGTGATGTTGTTAATCGAATAGGCATCGTAGTCGTTCTTCTGAAAGTAGCCGTTGGCATTGTAGAGGCTGACCGACCAGAAGCCATCGACTGGCACGTCGCCTGGCACATGAAGTGTATGGATCGTTGTTCCATCATTCTTCGGAGGCACGACGGAGATACAAAGCGCGGCATTCTCGGGATTGCCACCCCAGCCGACCGCTGTCCCAATCAGATGCTTGATCGGATCGACCTCCTCACGCGGTCCGAACATGCGCTTCGAGTTCATGCCTTCCGCGAGGGTCAGGAGGGCGCTCCGGACCTTGAGACGGCTTGCCTCATCCCAGTTCGGTACTTCGAAGTTGCCCGGGCCACCGGGTTGTTCAGCTTTGATAGCGTCCTGCAGCGCGTGCACCGCCTCAAGATCCTTGGGATCGCTGGGGTCGACGAGCGTCCGAACCGACGCGAGGATATAGCGGGTTCCGATCTTCTCCTTGGTGAGCGGATAGCTTCCAGCGCCATAGTAGACCGCTGGCGAATACCGATCCTCGTCGATAATCTGCAGGGACATGAAGCGTGTTCCGGCATCCGGAATCTTGATCGTCACGGGGCCGGCATCGAGATCGAACACCGCATTTGAGTAAAGCGTGTCGCGGTTCGGGCGAATGACAAACTGCTTATCGAGTGGTGTGGGGAAACCGGCGTGCTCGAATTTGCCAAAGCCGCCCGATTTGACGATCCCGGCCAAGCTAACATCCGACTCGGCACGGTTGTAGTTTTCAACCGTAACTTTGACCGGATCACCTGTCTGCGCAAGCACCGCGCTTGTGGCGGCAAGCGCCGCGAGCGCGGAGAGGACGGGCCTAACGAGTTTGTACATCTGCTACTCCGAGAAACGACGTTACTCCGCGTGTTCGAAATCCGGCATCTTGAACGTCTTGTTGTATAGTGGGTCGGTCGCGCCGTAGAAGCGGAGCATCGGAAAGGGCCGCCTGCCCCGGGCCGGAATCCAGTTCGATTCAAATCCCGCCGGTGCCTCTGGACCGATATAAAGTGTGACACTGCCGTCCGCGTTCGTCTTCATCTTCGGCAGATCCAGGGACGACAGCGTCGTGCGTTCGGAGTCCGTATAAATGAACGCGAACGTTGCGCGGTCGAGACCGTCAGCGCCCAGAACTGCTTCACCGGCATGTCCTTCGGCACCGTGATCTTATAAAGCGTACCCCCTTGCAAGGGGTGGCCGTTTTTGTCCGCGATCGCGCTAAGGTACTCGTTGGTGGGCTTCTCGACGTCTTTTCTCGGAACGAAGGTCGCGAAGAAATACAGCACGGCTCTTGGAATGAGATCGATGCGATCGTCGTAGACGTAGGTGAAGGTGTGGTTAGCATCCGGAAGCGCAACCTGCGCATAATGCCGATCCGGCCAGTAGGTCTTCGCAGCAAAGACGGCGTCGACTTGTGACTGGAGAAAGAACCAGGCGTCGATCGCGGCATTGTGCATTGCACGCTTCGCTGTCTCGTCAGGGCTGAAAGGCTTGCCCTGCTGAATGCCAAGCGACGCGAGCATGCCCATCATCACCTTGTCTTCTTCCTTGACCGGCTCAACACTCACGATGTCGTAGATGTCCTGGAAAGCGCTTTCGTCGTAGCGCGGTAACGTCGCGTAGCGCTAGTCGACGGCGTCCACGAAGCGCTGTTTCGGAGGATCGGCCTGGCTCAGATAATACATCCGTAGCTTCTGCGCGTAGGCATGCGCATCGGCCGCCGTCTTGCCTGGCGCGGCGATTGCGCGAAACGCCAATGCAATCCGGTAATTGGGCGAAGGCGCGTGAATGTAGCCGGCCGGAATTGCTTCCTTATAGCCGGGCGGTGTGAAAAGGTATTTGCCACCTTTCCCCTTGTCTAAGCCGGCTGGTCCGACGTCTGCGATCGTGAACTGCCAGGCGTCGACGACTTGACCGTAGAGGCTGGCATCAGGTCCGGCGGCGGGCAACTCTAGCACCACGGGGCCGTTCCGCAGATCGCTGAACGCGGCGATGTAGGGCGTCGTGCTGTTGGCCGTCAGCGCTTCGAGTTTGGGTGTCGCACCTGCTGAATTGGCGATGATGTCGTTGTCCACCATTCCGAGGTCCTGGAATGCGGAGCGGCGGAACGAGTAGATCGATGTGGCCGGCATGCTCCACAGCATCGCTTCGAAGGCGCGCTGATATTTGATCTGGTAATCGAAATCTTTTACCGAGGGCGTGCTGCCGGCAGGAGGCTGCCCACCCAGAGGCTCGTTCGACATTCCGGGCCCGGCAATCGTCGCACTCTGCGCCAGCGCGTTGACCGTTGCTGCCGCCAAAAAGATAACCATGCATAAAATGCGCATGTCCAGCTTCCTGGCACGCGTAGTGACCGCCCGTCGCTGCAAGAAACTCTAGTGGCAGGCTTTGATAGTCAAACGAATACGTTGTTGCGTCGCGTCACGCTCTCAGGTCACCGCTATCCCGCCAACAACTCGGCGGTCCGACACTCAACAATGCTCCCGCATTGCCGCTGTCAATGGTCGGAACCATCTTCAAGACGCCGAAGCAACGGCAATCGCTTTCCCCCCGCGCAACTCGGACAAGGCGTGGCGAAGCACGATGATCGCGCCCTGCAAGGCAAGGGCGGCCATTATGGCTGCGACCACGACGTCCGGCCAGCCGGTTCCGGTTCCGAAAACGCCGATGGCGGCCAGAAGAACCGCAAGGTTTCCTATCATGTCGTTACGCGTGCAAATCCATGCTGACCGCATGTTGGAATCACCGTCGCGATAGGCCCACAGCAGCGCAAACGAGATAGCGTTGGCGGTCAGCGAGGCAATTCCGACCATGCCCATGCTGAAGGCGTATGGGAGCGTGCCATGAACGGCATGCCAGATCGTCACGCCGATGACCCAAAGCCCAAACGCAAACATCGTGGCGCCCTTGGCAACCGACGCCATCGCACGGTAACGCAGCGCCATGCCCGCTACGAATAGGCTGATGGCATAGTTCGCCGTGTCGCCCAGGAAATCCAGAGCGTCGGCCTGCAAGGACGCCGAACCAGCGGCAAGCCCGGCTCCAATCTCGACCGCAAACATCACGGCATTGACGATCAACACCGCCCACAGCACGCGCCGATAACTTGTGTTTTGGACCTGGCCCGCGGAGCAGCCTCGGCAGCAGCTGTCGCTCATGAACGTTCCTCTAGCCTTGAACATCACTCCTGAGATAGCATCTACAGTGGCTGTAGGTTCAAGAGGCAATGCGATGGATTACGCGATCGGCGAATTGGCGCGAAGGGCCGGATATGCAGTCCAAACGCTGCGCTATTATGAGCAGATCGGCTTAATGCCGAAACCAGCCCGAAGCGAGGGCGGACAGCGACGCTACACGGATGTTTTGTTGAAGCGTCTCTTGTTCATTCGACATGCGCGCGATTTGGGTTTTTCTATCGACGATATTCGCAGCCTTCTCGATCTGGCCGCAAGGCCGGACCAGTCGTGCGGTTCTGCCGATGATATCGCCACCACCCATCTTGAAGCAATCGACGCAAAAATTGGCTCGCTCAAAACTTTGCGCCGCGAGATCGCCCAGATGCTTAAGTGCTGCACAAAGAAACGCATTTCTGAATGCAAGGTCATAGGCACTCTGGCAGAACGAGGAAATGCACGCTAGGCGCTACGACTGCTATTGGCCCTAAGCGGAAATCTCAGCGCGCATTTGTAACTTCGAACAGTGAACGCCAGCCCGGCAGCTTTCGATTGTCCGGCAAAGGCGCTTTCGTTTTGTTGCGGCTAAGACACGAGGCGGGCGGCCGCGTACGACGCTGCGAAGCATACGGGAAAGGTAATTATCCAGGCGAGCACGATCCGGACAAGAACAACCCAGCGAATGTCTGACGTCCGGCGGCTCGCAGCAGCTCCCGCAATAGCACTCGTGATTGTATGCGTAGTCGAGAGCGGAACTCCAAACTCTGACGCACCGAAGATCGTGATCCCTGCGGCTGCTTGAGCGGCAAAACCTTGCCAACTTTGCAGTCGCGTCATGCGCCATCCAATGGTGCGGATGATCCGCCATCCGCCCGCCGAAGTTCCAGCCGCCATTGTCAAGGCACACATGATGATCACCCACCACGGGATCGTGAACGTAGTGGCTGCACCGCCTATGAGCAATGTCGTCGCAAACACGCCCATAAACTTTTGGCCATCGTTCAATCCGTGATTGAAGGCTAGAAAGCAGGCAGCGGCAATCGACAGTCTTTCAAAGATCCTTTTAGCCGGGCCGGGCTTGGCGCCCCCGGCGATACTCACGATGGCGGAACCAATCGCGTAAGACGCAACGCCGCCAAGCACCATCGACATCACCATGCCGATAATCACCTTTTCCCAACCCGACCATTGCAGTGCTGACCAACCTCCGCCTGCGTAGGCCGCACCGGCAAGGCCTGCAAGGAGCGCGTGCGACTTGCTTATAGGAAGTCCGGCGCGGGCCGCGAATGTTCCCCACGCGATGATACTCAGCATTGCTGCTGTAATCGAATGAAGCGTAAGCGCACTTGATTCAACTATGCCTTTGCCGACAGTCTCAGCGACTGCCGTGCCAGACATGGCTCCGACGGTATTCATGATCACCGCCATGATGATTGCTGCGCGCGGCGACATCACTCCTGTGGCAACGACTGTCGCGATCACATTGGGCGCGTCAGTCCAGCCGTTAACGAACTCGGCAGCAAGGATTGTTGCGAGAGCCACGACGAGCGCGATCGAAATCACGCTCAAGCCTCCTTGCGGATAAGGGAGACAATCAACTTACCACATCGTTTCGCGTCGTCGGTTATTTGTTCAAGCATCGAATAAAGCTTTTCGAGCGCGATGAATTCGAGCGTGTTTTTTTGCGTCGTCGAGAACTCATCAACGAGATTGCGTTCTGCCCGTGCAATAATTTTATCGGCATTCGCTTCGGCTTCATTAATGGCCCTGGCGCCTTCGCGAGCGCGATTTAATGAGACCGGTCCGGCACTCACCGCAGCAACGAGATCACGCAGGGCTCGGATTGCGCTCTCCCCTGCAATAATGAGCTCTTCCGCTTCGGGCCGCAACACCCGGAGATACCTCTTGTATATATCGACGTGCGTGGCGGCGCCCCGCATGCCATCGATCACGTCATCAAGAGCATCCGTTAGGCGCACGGCATCGGGAGTGTCGAAGCGCATGATAAAGGCATTGTCGAGCAGTTCATGTATCGCATCGACGATCTTATCCGCACTCTTTTCTAACGACACTACGCCCGGCAAATCCTGACCATTGGTTTCGCGAAAATGGGTGGCACATGCGACTCCAACGTCTGCCAAATCAAGAAGGTGCCTTCCGAAAGCTTTGTTGGGATTATCGCCCAACAGCCGAGCAATTGCATTGGCCACCAGTAACTCCCTAAACGACTCCGTTCAGACTAATCTGGCATTGAGCGACATGCCAACCTACGACAAAAAAATTCCTGTGGTTGCGCGGCTATTGCCGGAGTTCAGTTGAAGCCGAAAGTGCCTGTTCAATTGGTAGCCGATGTAGCGCCTCCGGCTGTGCCTCCTCCGCCGTTCATGAAATTCCCCGGCAGGAAAACCAAGCGCCGAAGTCTGAGATTGCATGCGCGCCGGCGACCTCGTCTAAACTCTGTTTCGAATACCGTCTGGTGACCGCGCCGTTGGGGCCAGCTCGATACCGCGAACAAATGGAGCATAAGCTTTTAAAAGCCGACATCCGGCAGGTTCGAAAACTTGGAATTTGTATGCGCCAAAGCACCATGTTAAGTGCCTCCACTGCATTTGAGCCGGAGGAGAAATGAAGTTCGGGGATTGCTTTGTTGTTCGTTGCCCTATCGTCATGCAAGGCGGCCGCAAGTACTCCCGAAGAATCCTTGCTCAGACTTAAGCCGGAGGAGCTCGCGCCTCAAGCCTGCATTGCAAGAAGTATCGACGAGATCAAGCGCGAGAACAAAAAACTTCGAGTTGACCGGCTCAAGACAAGCATATTCTCGCGCGCGAGGTTTGATGGAAAGACCGTCACCTCGACCGGGGGTGCGTTCCGCAATCACCGCTGGTACAAGTTAAAGTTCACATGCACCGTTAACGACAACCGGACGAAGGCGAAGACGTTCGTTTACGAAATCGGCTCAGAAGTTTCGAAGGAAGATTGGGAAGACCTGGGCCTATGGCAATGAGAAAGCGCCTCAACTGAGCCTCCCGGCATCGTCTCGTCGCCATGGTCAAATGACGAACGACTTCAGGGTTGCGGATCGCTTTTCACAGCGGGAATTCGGAGCGTCGCGATCAAGCCGACCGATCCGTTCTCGATCGTGAGGCTTCCTCCCGACGCCTCCACAATGTCAGTCACAATAGCCAACCCAAGTCCGGCTCCCCCAGACTGCGTATCGAGCCGTTTGCCGCGAACTAGCATTGCCGCCTGGTGATCCTTCTCAATTCCGGGGCCATCGTCAGAAACTGAAATAGAGATGCCCTGCATCTCGGCGCACGCCGTCACGGACACTTTTTTGCTTGCATGCCGCGCGGCGTTATCGAGCAAGTTGCCGAGGGCCTCGGCCAAGTCGACCGCATCAATTCGTGCTGTCAAATCGGCGGGGGCTTCGACCAGCCAGTTTAGGTCTTGCCCACGCGGCGTTCGCTCAACGACACGTATGATCTGCTCCACCGACGTCTTGATATTGGTTGAGGCATCGCTGCTGGCATAGGAAATGCGAGCGCGTGCGATCTGACGGTCGATATGGCGCCGCATGAGATTCACAAGATAAGAAATCTCTGAAGCGGTGCTTGCATCGCCTTTCTCCTCCAGCCGGATTATCTCTCCGTTGAGAACCTGCAGCGGCGTTTTGAGCCCATGCGCCAGATCTGCGGCGCGCCCCCGTGCTTTCTCGATCGCCTTTTCCCGTTCATCGAGCAGCGCATCGATTTCTTCGGCAAGCGGCGTTACCTCCTTGGGAAAGTTACCGCCAAGACGACGTTGCTTACCCGAGCGTATGCCCGCAATTCGCCCGCGTATCGTCGAGAGCGGCTGCAAGCCGACACTGACTTGCACCCACGATGCAGCGCCAAGAAGTGCACCAATGATCAGCAGAAACGGGACGAGTTCCGACGTAAAGCTTCGCACGGATTGCCTGACTTCCCGGGCGTCCACGCCAACGGCGATGCGCACTTTGGAGCCTCCGATATCTTCCGGCAACTCGATGTATCGCTGGAGAAGATAGAGACGCGCATTCTGGGGACCGGGGATCTCGTAATGATGGGATGCGCTACCGGTGCTAGTTTCGTTTGGCAGAGAAAGAGCCGTGTCCCATAGTGATCGGGAGCGCAGGACATCAGAAGATACTCCCGCGATTTGCCAGTAAAGTCCCGAGAAGGGCTCCTCAAATCGCGGATCCGATGGCCGATGTGCCAACGCCAATTCGCCCGACGGTTTGCGTGTTATGTTCGCGGCCAGTTGGTTCAAGTATACTGTCAGTTCCACATCGACGCGGCGCTCGACATGACGCTTGAACAATTCCGTCAGGCCAAACGCCGCAATGCCAAGCGCGATCAGAATCGATAGGACACCGGCAGCAAGCAATCTCAGACGAAGTGAGCTGGTATTCATGCCCGCAAATCCGAGACGATGTAGCCGAAGCCGCGGCGCGTCTCGATCAGGTCCTGCCCGAGCTTTTTGCGAAGGCGCGTTACCACGGCTTCGAGCGCGTTGGCATCCCGCGCGTCGTCGTCGCCGTAAAGATGCCCGATCAACTCTGTTGGCGGGACGACTCTCCCTTTGTGGTGGATGAGATAGGAAATCAACCGGTATTCTAATGGAGATACGGCCACGGGAACGCCGCCCATCTGGATGCGCATCTGCCGGGTGTCAACCGCCAGGCCGCCCGCCGTCAGAAGAGCCGACCCCTGACCGACGGAACGGCGAATAAGCGCGCGAACTCGGGCAATTAATTCCTCAATCTGAAACGGCTTCACGAGGTAGTCGTCTGCTCCGGCATCAATTCCTTCAACTCGCTCCATCCATGCGCCACGCGCCGTCAGAACAAGAACAGGCATCGTCCGCTCCGCCGTGCGCCACCGTTTGAGCACGGAGAGGCCGTCCATCTTGGGCAGGCCGAGGTCCAGTATCACCAGATCATAATTTTCCGTATCGCCGCGGAACCACGCCTCTTCGCCATCAGACACGGCGTCGACAGTGTAGTTTGCGGCGACCAGGGCGGCAGCAACGCTTTGCGCTATTTTCAGTTCATCTTCGACGATGAGGATGCGCATCAATCATCATCCTCAATCTTCAGGATCTTTGCCGTGACCGCATCGACCTTGACTTCTTTGAGCTTGCCATCCGGCGCTAAAACCTTGAACTCGTAAACGAAGGTGCCATTTTTTTTCGACTCAAGCTCGACGCCGATAATTTGGCCGGGAAACCCAGATTTCAAAGTATCGATGATTTCCGTCAACGGGCGGATATGCCCTTTACTCAGCGCTTTGCGCGCAATCTCATGATCACGATCGTCGCCATCGTCGGCGGAAGCGGAGACAGATCCGGCAGACAGCAGCGATAGGCAGATCAGGGGCGGGACAGCTAAGCGTTTCATGATGAAATCCGTTGCGTCGGGCAGTGTGGCGTATCGGAACTGACAAATCGCTGACGTGCACCATCAGATCGCCGTCAGAGCGCCTCGGGCAAGTTTACGCGTGACCGATAGCGGTTTGACAAAAATAGAGGAGTTTTTCCAATGCTGATGGCCCGCAATCTTGTCCTTCCTTTCGCTGCGATCCTTTTCGGTTTTGCCGTATCCGCCCAGGCCGACGACCATTCGAAGCGGCTCAATATTCCGGCGGATAGGTGGCTTTCGCTGTCCGACGTAATTCAGAAGCTCAAGGCTCAAGGCTACAATGTGACGAAGATTGAAGCGGACGACGGCGCGTACGAGTTTGCTGCGACGAACGCAGATGGAGTGCGCATCGAAGGACACGCCAATCCGACCACCGGCGAGGTCGTGACAGGCTACGACGATTGATAACGACAGACCTACCTCTGGCGTCGTGTGTTCGACATGCGGCCAGAGGTCTTTAAGCTACTCTGATTTGCTCTTTCGATCGAGTCTTGCGATTCGGCTGGGAAGCAAAGCACCGGAGCGTTCGAGGACGGGATACGCCGCAGCGGCTACGATATAGCCATTGAGGAGTTTCATATCTCTGAGGAGATCAATGTGCAGCGCGGTGGCCTGAACCATATCCAAACTCCCGGTCCGCATTTTATCGACATGAGCCATGGTAGCGCGCGCCTCTACATTCCGGAAGACGACTTTTTCGTCCGCAAGCCGATGCGCAGTTCGCTGGTCGTCGGTCATGAACAAGGACGCGGCCAAGCCGACGTTTGCACATAAGCGCTGAGTCAATCGAACCAACTCGGCTTCGTCTTCCTTCGCAAGAACGAGGCCGCGCTTGGAGCGCTTAGCAATGTGGGGAAGGAGGCTGCGGTCGATAACATCGCCCGCTTGCTCGATGTTCATCGCGAATACGATGATTTCATTCAACCGTCGTTGGTCGGATTCGTTGAGTTCGTCGCGATCTATCGACGTCAAATAGGTCTTGATCGCGGTATTCAGTCGATCGATCACGTCATCTTGCCGGCGCGTCTCGACCATTAGGCGCCGATCGTTGGTCACGAGGCAGTTTTTGACGCCTTGAAGCATGTCGGTCAGGACGTCGGCAAGCCGCAGCACCTCTCGTGAAGCGGCTCCCAGAGCAACGATTGGCGTCTCCCGCGCAGCTGGATCCAGATACCGCGGCAAAGAGGGATCCTTCGGATCGACACGAGCAGGCAACCAACGTTCCAACAGCCGTGCATAGGACGTCAAAAAGGGAAAAAAGAGAACCGCGACGGCGACATTGAAGAAGGTATGAAACGCCGCGACCGCCCGCGCATTATCGGGAATGACAGTAACCACGAGACGCGAGATCGGTGAAAGTGCCGCGAAGGCTAGGGCTACACCGGCAATGCGGGTCAGGAGATTGCCCAGCGGAACGCGTTTCGCGACCGGATCATCGGTCGGCGGTCCCTCGATGAGCGGATTGATGGCCGTCCCCAGATTGGCGCCGAGGACGAGTGCGAAGGCGGCATATGGTGGAACTGCGCCTTTTGCAGCGAGCGACATGATCAGCAATACCACCGCGACACTCGAATGCACTGCCCAGGTGAGACCGGCCGCGAGGACAATGTCGAGAAACGGCGAGGTGGAAACGGCACCCAGAAGCATCCGGAGGTTTGGGGTATCTTCATAGCCCGTCATTAGGTCGAGAAGATTTCGCAGCGCAAGCAGCATCAAACCGAGCCCGATGAAGACGCGCCCCAGGTCGTGCGCCTGCGAGCTCGAATCACGGCGAAACATGATGACGCCAATAAGAATGAGAACGGGCGCCAGCACACCGACATCGAACGATAGGATTTGAATGATCAGCGTCGTGCCAACATTGGCGCCCAGCATCACCGCAAGCGCCGGTGCGAGCTCAACGAAACCAGCGGCCGCAAATCCCGCAATCATCAGTCCGGTCGCAGTGCTGCTCTGGAGGAGAGCTGTGACGCCGACGCCGGCAACAAAGGCGCGTAAGCGGGTCTGCAAAGCCGCACCCAGGATGGCACGGAGATTTGCACCGTACGCCCGCTGGACGCCGGTCTGCACCATATGCGTCCCCCACAGGAGGAGCGCGATGAAGCCCGCCATTTCGATCAATGGATTAGCAGATGTCATTGCGGACGAATTTCCAACTTATTGAGCGCCTCATCGAGCAATTCATCATTTTGCCGAAGGCAACATGATGCGATGTAATCTAACAACATTTTTGCGCATCTCGTCTGTATTTCAAGCGCGCAGTCAATCTATTGCGGCGACCATAGGGAAGCATGAAGGGTGTCCGCTATTTTATGCTCCTATCGTTGATGTCACTAACTTCGCATGAGCTCTTTCACCGACGACCCCCACTAATTCTGCTCATCCGATGAGCAGCGCCGCTTCCACGTGAGCCAATGCGTTGTGGTGTCCGAAATCAGCGAATTGCAGACGTGTCTCCATAAGCCTAATCCAACCGAATGCGAGCTTCGCTGAGGTCCGAAATCTCGCAATGCTACGATTGCGGCACGGTCGGTCCGTCCCATAAGCGGAAGTCAACGACCGTGCCGATGCTCGCTCTGATCGCCGGATCGTTTTGTCCGCTGTTCGCTGTTGTGCGGACTCGGTCGCCCGCCGAAGAACACACGTGACGGTACGTGATCATTCCCGTCTTCGACGTCACCTACCGCAAGCTCAGCCTTTGGATTGCGGGCTCACCCCCGCATTGACGATCGGCTGGGTGTCGCGCTCGCTGCACAGCACAACCATTAGGTTCGAAACCAATGTCGAGCGGCGCTCGGGATCGAGTTCGACGATCTCCTTCTGTGACAGCATGTCGAGTGCCATCTCCACCATGCCCACGGCACCTTCGACCAACGTCTTGCGCGCCGCGACGACGGCTTGGGCTTGTTGGCGGCGAAGCATGGCCCCGGCGATCTCTGACGCGTAGGCGAGATGGGTGAAGCCGCACTCGTCAACCGTGATGCCAGCCACCTGCAGCCGGCTTATTAGCTCGTTGCGCAACTCCGACTTGACCTGATCGCTGTTGCCGCGAAGCGTGATTTCCTGGTGCTCGAAGTCGTCATACGGGTAGTGCGATCCGATGGCACGCACAGCAGCCTCAATCTGGACCCTAACGAACGCCTTATAATCCTCGACGTCGAACAGCGCTTGCGCCGTATCAGTCACGCGCCATACGACCTGCGCCGCCATCTCGATTGGGTTGCCGCGCAGATCGTTGACCTTGATCGTCTCCGAAATGATGTTGTTAGCGCGGATGGAAAGTTTCGCCTTGCTCATCCACGGCCAGACCCAGCGGAGGCCAGTCCGCCGATCTGTGCCGATATAGGTGCCAAAAAGCAGAATTGCTGCTGCCTGGTTGGGCTGCAGCATGTAAAATCCTTTGGCGATAAAGAGGAAGGCGAGCGCGCCGACGATCGCAAGCCCGGTAAAACCCGAAAATGCAGACAAGATCGTCAATGCTACGACGATCACCAGTGCGGCGAGCATGACGTAACCGCTTGACGTCTGTGCAACGGATTCCTGGCTCGGAATGAGTGACGCGGCCGGCTTGTCGTTCATATTCGCTCCTTCACCTGCTGATGCGATGAATTCCATTAGGCTTACAGCCGCCAATTCGCTGGCAAAGACCTTGAATACATGTATCGGTCTCTCGGCGCGCATCTAGGACAGCTGTCGTTTCGACCGTAGACGCTTTGGACTGCCCTGTATCGAGGATCGCTATTGATCCATGGCGGAGGAAACGACCGCAATACACGATGAGCACTTTTCTGGTATTTGATCACATGGATCTCGGCAGAATCGCAACTGCGGCCATAAGCAAATCGATCTCCATGGGGTGGGAAAATGAAAAGATCGATGTTTCGAGTTGCTTGGCTTGGTGTCAGCATCTCCCTGCTGCTGGTGGGAAGTTCACCCGCTTCTTCTCACATCATATTCTGCAACGAGTTCACCCAAGAGATTTTCGTTGCGATCGCTTATGAACAGTTCGATCGAAACGGCAAGCATTCCGGCTGGATTGGCCGCGGCTGGCTCTGGCTCCGGCCCGGAAAATGCAACGATTTCGACAGTGCGCTCGCCGTACCAGAATTCTATTGGCGCGCCGAGACGAATTTGTATCAAGTCGGCGACAAGATGCACCGCTATAACTGGCCCCACGCAGACGGTGGCGACAAGTATTTCTGGGACCTGACCGAGGACTTCAATCTCTATGATACGGACCAGCGTCCGACGAACTCCAAGCCGACGCTGAGTGCTTATCGGAAATCAGCTTTAAGCGCTAATGGTCCTATCAATGTCGAGTACACCTTCACCAAGGATGCGGAGGTGTCGATTTCCTATCAGGGCTTCAAGTAGGGAGGCCGCGGACTAACGGCGAGCGGCATCAACGAAGCTCTGGCCTTCCGCAGCCGGGGCGAAGCAAGCGTCGTCGTCGCGCTTGGCGATGAAAGCCATGAGATGATCCCCTGTCGCGATAATTCGGATGGGTGTACCGCCCGGCAAGAGATCGTCCGCATTCCATAGGTCGTAATGGATGCAGATGACGGCTCCGGGCTTAATGCCCGCTTCGGTGCGCTCGACGGTCAGCACTTTTGCCTTCGCTTTTATGTCGAGGTGGCGACCAACTTCGTTTTTAGCGAGAACATCGGACGTGGCCGACACGATCTTGATTTCGGCCGCGTCGGGTGCCCTGTCCTGCCACTGCCGGATCCAGGCGGCAACCTCGGCCGAAGCGCCTGAGCAGAGCGCGGACCCGAAGGCGGCCCATACAAACGCTTGCCATCTCCCTTTTTTGCCCAAGCGCAATAGATTCACCATCATCGACCTCCGGCGACAGACAAAGGCTGTCACGGTCTGTTCGTCGTAGCATCGCGGAATTGTCCGAGGAAGATTCCGATGCCGTTTTGTGCCGAACGTTGCTGGCCGATGCAGGATCGTGCGTGCACCGGTGCTGCAAAGCAGCGCAAGCCGTATTGCTCTCACCGCATCTGCGATTTATCGTAACGATATCTACACTGATCGCTGTTTTTTAAATCGACCGCGGCACGCGTCGCGGTGGCAATCACCGGGCGGGGGCTCTCGTTGTCATGGTCGGAAAAGTTGTGCCACGCAGGCTGCCAAATGCTGGCCTCGTGACGGGGATCGCGCTGGCGATCACGGTAGGCATCATCGCCGTTCTGTCATTCGTGCTGCCGATGAATTCAACAGCGGCGGCGCTGCTGCTCGATCATACCCAATACAGCGTATTTCCCTATCCGTTCACCATCCAGAACGCCACCTATGTGATCATGGCGGCCGGTATCGCAGACCTCTACGTCCGCTGGCGGACGGCGAAATACGAAACGGCATTCCTCAAGCAGCATTTTCTTCCCGAGGACGATACCTCCGTTCTTCAGCTCAAGGACCTCGGTCCCGTGCGCGCCAAGGTGGTTTCACTCTACGATGGCGACAACGGCTTTCTTCCTTATCTGATCGACATTTCCATTACGCAGCTGCAAGCCAGCCGGTCGGTCGATCAAGCTGTCGCGATTCTGACATCGAGCCTGGATCTGCTGATGCACAGGCTCGATCTCCGTTATCAGAACGTGCGTTATATCTCGTGGCTCATTCCGACCATCGGCTTCATCGGCACCGTCGTCGGTATTGCCGTCGCGCTGGAAGTCATCAATCCGAAAAACCCGGATATTGGCAAAGTAACTGGCGCAATGGCGGTCGCCTTCTACACGACGCTCATCGCGCTCATTGTCAGTGCCATCATCGTGTTTCTGCAGCATGCGGTGCAAAAAAAGGAAGAAAGCGCACTGAACTCCGCCGGGCAGTACGTTCTCAAGAATCTCATCAACCGGCTCTACATTCCAGATGATGTTGGCCAGGGATCGCAAAAATGAAGCGGCCCCGGCGCGAGGCAGTTGGCGGCGAGGTCGCGCTCATGGCCGTCATCACGAAGGCCATGGGTGCCTTCCTGATCCTGGTCGTGATCATGTTGCCGCATTACGTGCTTTCCGTCTCGAACAGCAAGACGGCGGATCAGGCCCAAGAAAGGGCCGATAACGCCTCGAAGATGGCCAACGAGATTTCCGATACGCTCAAGAAGGGCCGTCTCACGGATGAGGAAATAGACGCGCTTCTGCGCAAGATCGAAGCGCTCAAACAGGAATTGGCGACGCTCAAAGACGAGATCGCGCAACTCAAGAACGAACTCAATCAGGCGCTCGCCGAAGTCGATCGGCTAAAGAAGGCCAAGGAAGAGCTCGAAGCCGAAGTTGCAAGGCTGAAGAAGGAACTCGAAGAGCTTAAGCGCAGCACGCGGCCGTCAACCATAGTAGTCGCATCCTGGGCGAACTGCTCCGGCTCTGATTTCGATCTCTATGTCTGGTCCGACGCCAAGGGGCAGCCGACCGCGAATGAGAAACCTATAATCCAACCGACCGTTACTCGCAAAGTACAGAGCGCGTTCTGGCCGGGGGAAGCGAAATCGTCTCTGCTGCGCGGCGGCTTCCGGGACTACGGGAGTATCTGGTGGCGTACGCCTGAAAGCGGCAAAAAAGAGACTTTTCTTATTTGGGTGAAACTATTGAATCCGGTCTACACGGCAAAGTCCAAGGCGCGAAGTTGCTCGGTCGACATAGCGGCGACGTCCAGCCGCGGCGAAACCGTTGAGGGTGGATTTGGCACGGGGGACAAGTGGCCCTACGGACTTGTCGTTTTAGAGAGAGGTGTTGACGGTAGCCTGTCAACCAAGACGCTCGACGAGAGTACACGAACAAAACTTCGCGACGAATATTTCGCCTCTGCTTGCGACGGCTTGATGTGCTTCGCGAACATCGAGCCGTCGCCGAACAGCGATCTTGCAAAGCTCAAAGCAACCTTCGTCGCCTACGTCGCGGGAAAGATATCGGGCAAGGAACAGATATCGGGAGCCGTGTTCGATCAAATGGCATCTGGGGCGATCACGGTTGAAGACGGCTATCGCTGGCTCAGGCCGGCTTTCGTCTATGCTCCGCCCGGAGTATTTAAATCCGCCTCAATTGACGACATTGCAGAAGGCAAAAAGCTCTTGAAGCGGAAAGGAGCGGCTGTGGCCGTTGAGAGCGAATATATCGCTGCACTTTCTGATGGGCGGCTGCATCTCAACCAGTTGGAGGGTGAACTCGAAAAGGTTGCGGATACGAAAGATCTTGAGATGAAGCCGCCGGAAGCCAAACCCGCACCGATATTTTCGCCAAAACAACTCGAACCCGACATCATGAACGAGCCGCCGCATTAGCGAACCGATGAAATGAACTCAAAACTTGTCAGATGCCCTCAAGGCCACTTCTTCGATCTAGCCGACAGCCAAACCTGTCCGGTTTGCGGCGAGGGCGTCGCGTCGACGCCGAGCCCCCGGCCAAATCCGGTACCATCCCCCGTTAAAGATAGAACAGCGCTATTCCTCGGCGCCGGCGGAGTTGGCGTGGCGCTTCTCGGTCTGGTGATTTTTCTTTTCTGGCCCTCGCCGCCGGCGCCCGTTCCACCCCCACATGACGACGGCGAAAAGACTGAGACCGCGCAAGACAATAAGACTGCGGAAAATCCATCCGTACCCGCGAGCGGCGCTCCGCCTGCGAAAGGAGTTTCAACACAGGGCGCGGACAAACACGACGATACGAAGAAGACTGAGGTAACGCCGGCACCTGCTCCGCCATCGCCCGCGCCTGACCAAACTAAGCAGGTCTTGCTTGAAAAACCTCCCGGTCCCGGACCGTCAAATGGCCAGGAGCAACCGAATGCAGATATACGCGATGCGATCGCGCTGAACTTGGAAGAGAAATACAAGTTTTCGCCGCTTGGTCGCGAACTCTTGGCAACGACGCGCGGATGTTATGCCTTTCTTCGGCAAGAGTATGCGCTCGCCAGATCGTGGATGAGATCCGACATCGCCAAAGCTAATCCGGCATCGATGTACTGGTACGCCTTGATGGTCGAAAAGGGCGAGACCGTGCCGCAAGACTATGCGGTGGCATTGGCTTTGCTGACCTCATCCGCCAATGCCGGCTTCTACTATGCGCAATTTCACCTAGCGGAAATCTATTTGAACGGGCTTTATCCCTTGGTGCCGACCGATCCGGCAAAAGGGAAAATTTGGCTCATCAAGGCAGTCAAGGAGTCACGGCCCGAAGCATTGCGCCTTGCGGCCGAGATCGGGTTGAAGAGCAGCGATTACGATCCGACTTTCAACACTCTCAATGAGGCGCTCGGCCGATCATATCAGGACGCATTCAAGGTTGCGTCCGCGCTGCTCCAGGACAATACGACCAGCGGCATCTTTTGGACCGGTACCCTGACCTTTTACGGCCAGGGGACAATTCGCGATCAGAAGCAAGGTCGAGATCTCATCCTGAGGGCTGCTCGCCTCTATTCGTGGCCGGCGCTGGTCGACGTCGCCAATTGGTCGGCGGATGGATTCGAAACTGAAAAGGGTCCGGTCGAAGCCGCCGCCATTGCGTATATTGCACGCGAAAACACTTCTTCACCTGATGAAGCCCAGATCGTCGACAAGGTGATTGCGCCCCTGGTAACTGCGCTTTCGGCCGAACAGTATCAGGATCTCGGAACCCTGCTCCGAGGCGTGACCTCATTACCAGTCCGGAGGAGCGATTAATATGTCAGCAAGAATGATCCGCTGCCGGCAAGGCCACGTCTTCGATGCCGACGCTCATGCGGTCTGCCCGATCTGCGGCGTCGGAGGGGAAGTGGGCGGCGCCGCAATTGATGCCGTAATAGTGCCATCAATCTCCCGAGTTTTGTTTCTCGGCGGAGCAGCGTTTCTTGCGATCGGCACGGCTGCCGGAGCTTGGATCTTTCTCCAATCGCGGCCAGACCCGGTACCGATCGTAATCGACGATAAAACGAAAGGAGACCCTCAGGCCAAAGCGGAGAATTCCGCTGCGGATAAAGACAAATCAGCGACTGCTTCCGAATTCAGCGGTTGCTGGTAACGAGTCTGTCGCCGAAACCAAACCATCTACTGTTTCGGTGAAGCCTGCTGCGGCCGATGAGGCGCCGCAGCCACGCGACAGCGCGAGCAAAAACGCGAACCCGGCCCCGGTCCGGGACTTCAAGGAAATTTCCACGTTACTTGGGGTGAGCGAACTCGTCGTCGATATGACGGCATTCTTCACGCTGAAGAAAAAGGGCGGGACACAGCCGTCGCCGGAAATTATTGCCGCTCTCGATGGTCTGTCGAAACGAGGCATTGGACCGGCATCTACTGAACTCGGCATCAATTACCTCTACGGAACCGGCGTTCCGCAGAACGATGGCATTGCGATTTCCTATCTCAAAACAGCGGTCGAGCAGAGGCAACCGGCTGCCCGCTTCATCCTCGGCCAAATTTATCTCGACGGTAAGCGCATCATGGCTGATCCCGTGAAAGGGAGCGAGCTTTTGACCCTCTCCGCTCGGGAAGGTTTTCAGCCCGCAGTGCAACTCGCGCAGAAGTCCAAGATCAATCCGTCGCGCATGGGCATGACGGCAAGCGAACTCATCCAGTTGGCCGTCAGAGGCAATCGGCAGACCGTTGACGCATCCAACGCATTCATCAATGAAGGCCTCGCAACGGGATACGCCGCGTTGGCATATTACGCCGTCATGTACTCGAAAGACGAGGCGTTGAAAAAGCAGGCGACCGAATTTGCCGCGAATGCCGCCCGCACCGGACTTGATACGGGTTTCGGGGCGCTTGCCGTCATCCACGCCAATCCAGACTTTGGGAAGCCCAATTTAAGCGAGGCGGCCATGTGGCTCGCGCTCTCCGCCAAGATTTGCGGCGAGCCCGCAGCCTGCGCGCCAGCGGAAGCAAATTTGACGGCATTGAAGAAGAAGCTCGAACCCAGTGTCGCAAGCTATCTCGATCACATCGATGAGCATATTCTTGCGGAAGTGAATGACTAGTCATCTCTTGATCGCGGCGCGCAGTGCTCGCGATTAAATTCTTATTTCGATCCTGAGCGTGGGACGGCTATGTCCGCTTTCTGAGGTTCCGCGTCACGAGGCTTCTCGCTTGGGCGAGTTCAGCCATTAAGGTCTGCAAACTCGGCGAAGCCGACTTAGAAATTGACTCAAAGATTCGTACAAGTTTTTCCCGAACCGTTTTACCGGTGGTCTCCAAGACGGCGGCCTCGCAGAGAAAGCGGTCTTGAGCCACCCGATCGTTGTGAATTCGTCGATCTGCGAGGTGGCGGTCTGCTTGGTAAAGCGGCTATTGCTGACTCGGTGGTTGACCGGCTGATCGGCCGCCTCTAAACCGATATCGAAAGACGGGGATGGAGTTCCCCGCAAACTGCCAATTTCGGCTGATGACTCCTGTCTCGCAGCGCCCATCTGGGTATGAGAGAGGTTGTCGAATGAAAACCCCCGAGCCCTATAAACCCATCGACTTGGCGGCATCGCGACGTGAGAAGCGCTTGCGCACGCAACTGCTCGCGCTTCTTTTCGAACCGGAAACTCAACTGTTGATGCGCGCAGACAACGTGGACGCGAATGAATTGTTGAAGCTTTTGTTGCGAACCGCTGACGGTCTCGCCGTCCAGAAAGCACCTCATCCGACGCGCAGTTACCCTTCGCAGCGGCATGTCAAATGCTGTGCCCTCTCGCTGCTGAAGATATTGGTCGACTTGAAGCGGCGCTTCGACAAGTCCCTCGGTTAGATCTTCCTAACCGCCCTTTGCGACGCGTTCGCCGCCACGCGCGTATGTCTGCAATGTTTTTGATACCGCCGTTGGCGATGTTCGTAAGGACACCAGCCACGTTGATCTTACTCCTGCCGCCGTTGGGTCGGCTTGCCCGGCGTGATGTCGAGAAGGATAGCGATCTTCAATTGGCAACGGAACGCGGCTGCCGCACATTTCTCACCATCGTTGGGACATTCCGAATTAAAGCGTTTCGACGAGTCGATTAGTTATGCAAGTGATGGGGATGGAGTTCCCCGATAAGCGCCTCTGGCTGATGACTCCTATCGTGAAATCGGAAACGAAAGCGTAGAAGGAGTCTTCCATGTCGTTCACATCCTGCCTCATTATCATGCTCGGCGGCGCCCTCGGAACCCTGATGCGCTACACCGTGTCGATGTTGGCCCTTCCCATCAGCGGTGATCTGCCCTGGGGAACGATCATCATCAACATCACGGGCTCTTTTATCATTGGCTTCTTTGGCACGCTCACACTTGCGCACGGCCGGTACCCGGTGCCCGAGGAACTGCGGATTTTTGTGATGGTGGGGATTTGCGGAGGTTATACGACCTTTTCCGCCTTTAGCTTGCAAACCTTGGATTTGTTGCGGAGTGGCTCCGTCACGAGGGCCGCGATGAATATCATTCTCTCGATCACACTCTGTATTCTGGCCGTTGCGGCCGGGCACTACATCGCGGCTTACCTCAACGGCGGCGCGGAGCAGATCGCCCAGACGACGCTGGAGGAAGACGCCTGACGTTTCAGTACTGGCGAACCTGGAAGCCGGCCTTTTCTCGCGGGCGAGCAACCATCGCGCGGATTAGTCCTCCCAGATAGAATGCAACGTAGAGTGCCACGAAAAGTCCGAGCAATGCTCCCGCCAAGACAGTCGTGGGTTCGTTCCAGAGAAACGCGAGAACCAGCGGCGCGGGTACTACGAAAAGAACGCCGGGTGCGATCCAATGGGATTCGACGTAGCCAAGAAAGGCCAGAAGAAGAATGACGAGGCTAGCCCCTATCACGATGATCATCATCGCCGTCACCGCGCTGTATGATTTCGTTTGATTTGTTTTGTCAAACCAACCAAGCCCTTGCGGGCTTGGCTGAATTCCTTTCCAAAAGGACCGGCACGTCGTTTTCACGCGCCGGTCAAGTTGCTCGCAGCCTATAACGTTTCTTTCACGGAGGAAGCGCTAGGGCAGCGAGAAGACAGTGAGCGAGCCACCAAGGTTGGTGTACTCCGACAGGCCCGAATAGCCGCCGACGGCGCCGAGACCGTCGGTCGGATTCGTCAGACCCGCGGCAAGACCGATACCGGCCCATCCGCCAACACCCGACAGCACGGCGACGTACTGCTTGCCGTCGTGCATATAGGTCATGGCGTTGCCGATGATTCCGGAAGGCGTCTTGAACTTGAACAGTTCCTTGCCGGTCTTCTGATCGACAGCTTTGAAGTAGCCTTCGAGCGTGCCGTAGAAGGCAACGCCGCCAGCCGTCGTCAAAGCGCCCGACCACACCGAGAATTGCTCAGGATCGGACCACACGATCTTGCCGTTGGCACCATCCCACGCAATGAAGTTACCCATGCGCTCCGGCTTATCCGGACCCGGGAACATGGACAGCGTGGCGCCGACGTAGGGCTGACCAGCCGTATACGAAACCTTGAACGGCTCATAGTCCATGCAAACGTGGTTCGTCGGAACGTAGAACAGGCCAGTCAGCTCCGAGTAGGAAGCCGGCTGCTGGTCCTTCGTTCCGAGGGCCGCAGGGCAGATGCCCTTCGTATTGAAGTCCGTACCGTTGGCGAAGGTCGAATACTTCTTCACGCGGATCGGTCGGCCGTAATTCGGGCTCGACTTGTCGAGATCGATGCCGGTCGCCCAGTTGACGATCGGATCATACTTCTCGGCAACAAGAGGCTCGCCCGTGACGCGATCAATCGTGTACGCAAAGCCGTTGCGGTCAAAGTGCGTCAGCGTTTTGCGCTTCTCGCCCTTGATCATCAGCTCGGCCTGGATGTTCTCGTTGATGCCGTCATAATCCCACTCGTCGAACGGCGTCATCTGATAGGCCCACTTGGCGATACCGGTGTCGACGTCGCGAGCGAAATAAGTCATCGACCATTTCTGATCGATCGGCTTACCTCCCGGTCCGGCACGCTGAGCCGCGTTCCAAGTGGAGGGGTTGCCCGTCCCGTAGTAGACGAGATTGAGTTCCGGATCGTAGGACATGTAGCCCCACGTCGAACCGCCACCGATCTTCCATTGGTCGCCGTTCCAGGTCTTCAAGGACGAATCCTTGCCGACCGGTTTGCCAAGCGACATCGTCTTCTCCGGATCGACGAGAATGTCCGAATCCGGCCCCATCGAGTAGGCGCGCCAGACTTTCTTGCCTGTGTTGATGTCATAAGCGGTCAGATGGCAGCGCACGCCGAACTCGGCGCCCGAGATGCCGATCAGAACCTTGTCCTTGACGACGATAGGAGCACCCGTGCCCGTTTCGCCTTTCTTCGGATCGCCGTCGACGACCTTCCAAAGCTCTTTGCCGGTTTTGGCGTCGAGGGCGACAAGTGACGTATCGGCCTGATGCAGGAAGATCTTGCCTTCCGCATACTGCACACCGCGGTTGACGGTGTCGCAGCACATGACGGGGATGACTGAAGGATCCTGCTTCGGCACGTACTTCCAGATGATCTTTTGATCGTCGGCGAGGTTCAGTGCGTATACGATATTCGGGAACGCGGTATGAACGTACATGACGTCGCCGATCACCAGCGGTCCGCCTTCGTGACCACGAAGAACGCCCGTCGAGAACGTCCACGCCACTTTCAGCTGGCCGACATTGTCGGTGTTGATCTGGTCGAGCTTCGAATAGCGGTGGCCCGCATAGTCGCCCGACTGTATCGCCCAGTTATTGGGATCGCTTGTCAGTTTGATCACGTCCTCGTTGGCCCAAGCCGGCGAAGAGACAGCCAGCAGAGCAACAGCGGCCGTGGAACTAGCCCACTTCCTCATTACTTCCTCCATGTGCTAGCGTCGCGCGTACGCGACGCAGCTGAGCCCACTCAGCCGTCGCCGGGAGGATGAAAGGATTTCAGAAGAGAGGGGTTGCAAGCGTGGAAAGCTCAACCGCTCAACTGTCTCCTTCATCCCCCCGACTTCTGAGTTGATGAAAGAGACACGCCTCTCCCGCAGCAGGAACACGAACAGATCCCTACTGCAGCCTCACTCGAAGAATGAGGACATCAACGCAGTAGGAATCATCAGCCATCGGGGCGGTTATACGGGAGATTCCATTCCCAGTCAGGAACATTGAGCAACGCCTTCACGAAGTCAACGCGAATTTTCACGCAATCGAGAGCTTTTTTGTGATTGACAATTTTTCCCGATTTTCGCACGCGCGCGGATCTTCTTGATCCGCCTGCTGATAACTGAAGAGTCCTGCGCCTGTCGGTGCCGGACTCAAACATCCCCACGTTCATCCTGTGCAGTCGTCGGCGGCCTTGCGCGCTTCGGGAGAAATATCTTCGCGGCCATTCGGGCGGCCGGGCGGGAGCACGCCGAGCGATCTCGCCTTGATGTAGGTGTAGATGTCGTCGATGTAGCACATGATATTCTTGTCTTCCCCGAACGACGGCATCACGAAGTCGGTGCCGCCCCGGTTTTCTCTCTTGCCGCCCGACACGGTGGCAAGGAACGTGTTGTAATCAATTGTTTTGAGCGATTCAGCGAGGGCTGGTGCGAACGTGCTGCCTAGCGCGTTCGGGCCGTGGCAGACATGGCACGCGTCGTGGTACCGCCGGAAACCGTTCCACGTTCCCCAATCAACTATGTAGTCCTTAGTGACGACGGGCTGCGGATCGCTGTCCTTGTTTCTGTAACGACCGTCCTGGAATTTCACATCGGGCATCGTCTTCGCGAGTTCGCTGACTGGATTGGAATACACGGCATCCCCGTCTGCCTTTCGCGAACCTGGCGGCGGCGCATTTGGATCGTCGGGATTAGGAGCCGAATCCGCGACGGAAAACGATTTTGCGGTTTCGCTGGATTCGGCCGCACTCGTAGTGTGAGACGAAACGCAGCCGAGAACGACCGCACACGCGGCGAGGTTCGTAAAAAACTTCACGAGATGATGACTCCGTTTTTTCTTACTCAAAAATGGCCGGCAAGAGCGTGTTCTTGCCGGCCAAGTCCTCGTGCATAGCTTGCGTGGCTTCTTAACGGAGGAAGCGCTATGGCAACGAGAATACCGTGAGCGAGCCGCCTAACTCGGTATATTGAGAAAGACCCGCATAACCGCCAACAGCACCAAGACCATCGGTCGGGTTCGTGAGGCCCGCTGCGAGGCCGATACCGGCCCAACCGCCAACCCCCGAGTAAACGGCAACATACTGCTTGCCGTCGTGCGCATAGGTCATGGCGTTGCCGATGATGCCGGACGGCGTTTTGAACTTGAACAGTTCCTTTCCGGTCTTTTGGTCGACGGCTTTGAAGTAGCCCTCGAGCGTGCCGTAGAAGGCAACGCCGCCAGCGGTCGTCAGAGCACCCGACCAGACCGAGAACTTCTCGGGATCCGACCAGACGATCTTACCCTTCGCACCGTCCCAGGCGATGAAGTTACCCATGTCATCGCCACCGGGAGCCGGATACATCGACAGCGTTGCGCCGACATAAGGCTGACCAGCCGTGTACGAAACCTTGAATGGTTCGTAGTCCATGCAGACGTGGTTCGTTGGCACGTAGAAGAGCCCGGTCAGCTCCGAATATGACGCCGGCTGCTGATCCTTCGAGCCGAGAGCCGCAGGACAGATGCCCTTCGTGTTGAAGTCGGTTCCGTTCGCAAACGTCGAGTACTTCTTCACGCGCACCGGACGGCCGTAGGTCGGGCTCGACTTGTCGAGATCGATCTTTTCTGCCCAGTTGACCTTCGGATCGAACTTTTCGGCGACCAAAGGCTCCCCCGTAACGCGGTCCCAAGTATACCCGAAGCCGTTGCGATCCCAATGGGAGATCGTCTTGTGCTTCACGCCGTTGATTTCAAGCTCAGCCTGGATGTTCTCGTTAATGCCGTCATAGTCCCACTCGTCGAATGGCGTCATTTGATAGATCCATTTGGCGATGCCGGTATCGACGTCACGCGCAAAATAGCTCGTCGACCATTTCTGATCGATCGGCTTGCCATCGGGTCCGGCGCGCTGAGCCGCATTCCACGTCGAGGGGTTGCCCGACCCGTAGTAGATCAGATTGAGTTCCGGATCGTAGGACATGTAGCCCCACGTCGCGCCTCCGCCGATCTTCCACTGGTCGCCATTCCAGGTCTTGAGAGATGAATCCTTGCCGACCGGCTTGCCGAGCGACATCGTTTTTTCGGGATCGACGAGGATGTCCTTGTCGGGCCCCATCGAATAGGCGCGCCAAACCAGCTTGCCGGTATTGATGTCGTAAGCATCGAGATGGCAACGCACCCCGAACTCACCGCCGGACACGCCAACAATGACCTTGTCTTTTGCCACGATGGGAGCACCGGTCCCCGTCGCGCCTTTTTTCGCGTCGTCGACCATGGCCTTCCAGAGCTCTTTGCCCGTCTTCGCGTCGAGGGCAACGAGCCCGTTGTCGGCCTGGTGCAGGAAGATCTTGCCTTCGGCGTACTGTACGCCGCGATTGACCGTATCGCAGCACATCACTGGAATGACCGACGGGTCTTGTTTCGGCGTGTATTTCCAGATGATCTTCTGGTCGTGCGCGAGGTCGAGCGCGATGACCGTATTGGGGAACGGCGTCGTGATGTACATTGTATCGCCGATGACGAGCGGACCGCCTTCATGGCCACGCAGGACACCTGTAGAGAAGGTCCATGCGACCTTCAGCTGCCCGACATTATCGGTGTTGATCTGATCGAGTTTGGAATAGCGGTGGCCAGCGTAGTCACCCGATTGGATAGCCCAGTTATTCGGATCGCTGGTAAGCTTGACGACATCATCGTTCGCCAATGCTGGGACTGCGTAACAGAGCGCAGCAACAGCTATAGTGGAAAACGCCCACTTTCTCATCGTTTCCTCCATGTGCTAGCGTCACTGCCGTGACGCAGCCTAAGCAACAACTAGGCTGTCGCTGGAGGGATGAGGGAGGTCCGTTTAGCGTTAGAGAAGCGTGCAAAGCTTCGCTAGCCGGCCTCTTTCATCCACCAACGTTCTTCGATGTTGAAAGAGGGCTTTCGCTCTCTCGAGGCTGGATCTTTTAACGTCCCTGCCCCGGTCACCTCACGGTGATCAGCATCGAAGCAGGAATCATCAGCCATCAGAGCGGTTTTACGGGAGATTCCATTCCCGGACGCGGAACATATGCTTCTGCATTCGGCTGTCAATCGGAATTTTCACAAACTCTCGATTACTTCGTGAAGACTCCGCGAGGTCGGCGATAACGACCATTGCGTTAAAGAAACCATTCGACCGCGTCCATTGTTGACGAACCAGCCAACTCAGATTTTACTAGTCGGAAAGGGGATGGAGTTCCCCTCATAACCGCCGACGTGGCTGATGACTCCTGCTTTCGACGTTTCGTCCGGAGCAGGAACTATGATCTCAGCATCATCCGAAAAAACTTCGCAATCCTCCAAAAAATCGAGATCGCGGCTGATTTTCTGCGTAGCCGACTTAGCGCGCGATGACGATTTCAATGCCGATGGAGGACGCCATGAGTGAATGGCTCCTGCGCATCGTCGCCTCTCGACTGATCACCGATGGACATCTCGAAATCGCGTTTCCCAGCGGGCGATTTGCGATGTTCGGAAATGGGACGGGCGAACCCGTCTACTTCCGTCTCACCGATAGAAAAGCGGTCTGGCGTCTCGCTCTTCATCCAAGCCTCGCACTTGGCGAGCTGATCACGGATGGTCGATTGCAGATGCTTCACGGCAGCATCTACGACCTCCTCGACCTCGTCTGCCGCAACTTTGCAATCAACGCTTTGCCGAGCCATTCATGGCAGAATATTTTGCGGCGGCACATCGCTTCCGTCGTTCATCGGCGCAATTCTTCGCGACGTGCCAGGAAAAACGTAGCGCATCACTACGATCTCAACGCCGCACTATACCAACTCTTCCTCGATGAAGATCAGCAGTATTCCTGCGCATATTTCAGCACTCCAGACGGCGATCTCGACCACGCACAGCTGAAAAAGAAACGGCATATCGCCGCCAAGCTGTTGCCCTTCCCTAACCACAAAGTCCTAGACATCGGGTGCGGCTGGGGCGGCCTTGCCATTTACCTCGCGAAATGCTGCGCGACGTTCGTCACTGGCATCACGCTTTCGAAGGAACAACTGGAAGTGGCCAAGGCGCGCGCCAACCTCGACGGCCTTCAGGGTCAAGTTGAATTTCGGCTTCAGGACTATCGCGATGTCAACGGATTATTCGATCGCATCGTCTCAATTGGTATGTTCGAGCATGTGGGTCTGCTCGATTATCAGCGGTTCTTCGCAAGCATTTGTCGATTGCTTGATGACGACGGCGTCATGCTTCTCCACACAATCGGCCGCCTGGACGGACCGGCACCGACCAACTCGTGGCTCGAGAAATACATATTCCCAGGCAGCTACGCGCCGGCGCTATCGGAGATGCTGCCCGCCATCGAACGATCTGGCCTGCTCGTCACCGACGTCGAAGTGTTGCGTCTGCATTACGCTCAGACGCTCCGCGCTTGGCGACTACGCTTCATGGAGAACCGTGACACGGCCCTTAAGCTCTTCGACGAACGTTTCTGCAGAATGTGGGAGTTCTATCTCGCCGGATGCGAGGCGAGTTTTAGATACTGCGGCCTCGTCGTCTTCCAGCTCCAGCTTGCAAAGCGCATCGCGAGCGTCCCGCAAACCCGCGACTACATCGTACGCGCCGAGGACGCGCTCACGCGCGCTGAAGAGCGCGAACATCTCGCACTGCCTGGCGCTGCCGAATAGCCGTGTCGGAATATAAAAAATCATCATCGACAATGGAGAAACGTGTGAACACAGCAATACGTGAAATTGATGCGTTCGAAATATTGGACTCGCGAGGCTGGCCGACGCTTCGCGTCAAGGTCACCCTGGCGTGGCGAAACGCGGGCGTCGCTTCCGTTCCAGCGGGCGCGTCAACGGGGCAACTGGAAGCCGTGGAACATCGCGACGGAGATGCACAGCGGTACTCGGGGAAGGGAACGCTCGCTGCAGCTAGGACAATCCGCGAGGTCCTATCGCCTTTGCTTGCGGGCACGGATGCGAGTGATCAGGTCACACTCGACCGAATGTTGATCGGATGCGACGGCACATCCAATAAAGCCAGAATTGGGGCGAATGCGATCCTCGGCGTGTCACTGGCAGCGGCGCGCGCAGCCGCCGCAGCGTCCAGCGTCCCGCTTTACCGGTACCTTGACGATGTCGGGTCAAATCGCATGCCGGTACCGATGGTCAACGTGGTCAATGGCGGCAAGCACGCCAATAATTCTCTCGATTTTCAGGAATTCATGATCGTTCCTCATGGCGCACCCAGTTTCTCTGAAGCCATTCGTTACGCGGCGGAGACCTTCCATGCGTTGGGCCGCCGCCTCGCGGGTTGCGGTTATCCGACCTCTGTTGGCGATGAAGGTGGTTTTGCGCCTACGCTTCAAAGCAACGAGGAAGCGCTCGAACTGATCTCCAAATCGATTGAGGATGCGGGTTACGAGCCAGGCAGACAAATTGCGATCGCCCTCGATCCGGCTGCAAGCTCGTTCTTTAAAGCTGGCAGCTATCACCTAACCAAATCAGGTGAGGGCGTCCTATCGCGTCAGCAGTTGCTCGAACGCTACAAATCACTTTGTTCGAAATATCCCATCGTCTCTATCGAGGACGGTTTCGCTGAGGATGATTGGGAGGGATTCGAGACGCAAACCGCGGAGATGGGGTCGCGTCTGCAGGTCGTCGGTGATGATCTTTACGTCACCAATTCCCGTCTGATCGCGGGGGGCTTGCAACGTCAAGCCAGCAATGCAGTGCTCATCAAGCTAAACCAGATCGGCACACTCACCGAAACTAACCATGCCGTCGGACTCTGCCGGACGGCCGGATGGAACTGGATCATCTCGCACCGATCCGGAGAGACAGAAGACACGTTCATCGCGGACTACGCCGTCGCGAAAGGTGGCGGCCAGATCAAGACCGGATCCATCTGCCGAAGCGAACGCCTAGCCAAATACAATCGGTTGATCGAAATCGAACGCGAGCTCGGATCTTCCGCAGAGTTTACAAGCCCATTCGCCAAACACTTCTAGGCAACGTGATTGCGGCACGTGAGGCGGTCGATGGCTTTGGTGATGAGCTCTCGCGCCGCCTCTGCATCTCCCCATCCATCCACGCGAACCCACTTGGAGGACTCGAGCTCTTTGTAGTGCTGGAAGAAGTGAACGATCTGCTGCAGTTGAATCTCGGGCAAATCTTTGTAGTCCTTGATACCTTTGTAGATGGCGCTTACCCGCGTCGATGGCACGGCCACGATCTTCTCGTCCGGACCTGCCTCATCGTGCATCAAAAGAACGCCGATCGGACGGCAGTTTACGACCGACGCGGGCACGAATTGTTGGTGCGCAACAACCAGGACGTCAATCGGATCGTTATCTTCAGCCAGCGTTCCAGGAACAAATCCGTAATTTCCGGGATAGCGCATCGAGGTAAACAAAATGCGGTCTACAATCAGCCGGCCAGTGGCCTTGTCCATCTCGTACTTCACCGGCTCGCCGCCCGACGGCACCTCAACGATGACGTTGATGTCCTCGGGAGGCTCATTGCCGATACCGATTTCCTGAATGGTCATTGTCATTCCTTTCGCTTCCAAATTGATCTCGATGCGGAAGGAAAGGAGCTCGAGGCGCACTTCCACCGCTACGAGCGCGGTAGAAGTCATCAGCCTGCGGCGGTTATACGGGAGACTTCATTCCCTTGGGAATGCTGAATCAACCCCTCGACGTTGTCAATTGTGGAGCCCTGGAACACCTCGCCGCAGCACTGCGAAACCTAATCAACTTCAAACGAGAGTTCCGCTCCAGGCGCTCGGGGCGGCCGTCACCAGCGCCGCAGCTCGAGAAGCCAACTCCCCACTCCAATTCGGCCAACGGCACGATCAACTATGTGTGCGCGACATCTTCGGCAATATCATCGCCGAGGCTGACAACACCGGCGTCGCGGCGCGTGAGTACATCTGGTTGCTTGAGACCGAGATCGCCGACGAAGGCGTCACGCACGCAAGTCGACCGGACCATTGCCGTCGTCGATGCCCTCAACACGGCCTCACCCGCGACCTACTTCTTCGTGCACGTCGATACCTGAACCGTCCTCCCAAGATGACCGATGCCAGGAAGGCCTCGACCTGGGATGCAAGTTGGTCACTGTGGAAGGGCCTTATGCGAGCGGCTCGGTTGGCCTCGACGTGCGTTTTCCTCGGCAATCGTACCAGCACGAGCCAGGGCTGAATTACAACGAGCGCGCCACGTAGCTACTTTTTTTCCTCCAATAATTCAGAGGCAGATATTTTCAATGCCTTGGCGATCTTCTCCAAAATCAGCACAGTGGGATTGCGAACTCCCCGTTCAATCCCGCTGATATACGTGCGATGCAAGCCGCATTGATCGGCGAAGGCTTCCTGGGAAAAGCCCTTCTCCTCCCGAAATCGCTTTAGATTGAGGCCGACCCGGCGCCGCACGTCCATGGCCTGAAGGGAACGGTGGCGCGGACGATTGATCTACAGACTATGAGTCTCAATTTGCTGGACTTCTGAGTCCAACTCAGCGATCGATTGCACCCACGTAGACTATGAGTCTCAAGCCAAATCGATCTAGCAACGAGTTGCCGTTACCATAACGGAGGGACAATGAACGCAGAAGGTAGACTGACTTCCAGCCAATTAGGGCGAATTGCAGAATCGCTTGTGGCGAACACGTTGATGCTGGCTTCCCATGGGCGCCTCTCGCCCTTTATCGCTCATACGGACGATTGCGGGGTAGATCTAATCGTGCTCGACAAAAAGACATCCCGAACACTTTGCATCCAGGTGAAGAGCCGAAGCGAGAATGATCAAAGGCGGCCCCGGCATTTCGGAATACGGCAAGCGTCATTTCGGGCGGATGTGGGGTGCTTCCTGTTGGCGTTCCTATTTGATCCGAAGGAGCCGGCCATTAAGCAGTCCTGGTTTATCCCGATGTCCCGAGTCCCAGATCTATCGGTCAAGAAAGCAGATAGATACACGGTGTCGCCTTCGAGAAGTATGCGTTCGACCGATCGCTACAGCAAGTATCGATCGGAAAACGCCAGTGATTTGGTTGCGGCAATCCTGAGAGCGCTGAACGCAGGCTCTGAGTTTGACAATCCCACCCATTCTCACAGTCTCAATGCGCACTAGTCATTTTTCCACGAGGTTACCTCGTGGAACGACGCTTGGCCTCAAAATAGGACGCCAACTCTCTTTTTGGAGCGCGTCTCAGACCAATTGAGCATTTGAGACATGCTGTCGACCTGGTCGTCGTTTCGACCGTTCGGAAATACCAATATTTCATTGTGGAATGTATCCAGCCATGGCGCTCTGCGCGGTAAGAGGACCGCCCCAGCTTCGATGATCGCGGATTGCGCTGCGGCTCGATCGACTTTCGATCCTTCTGGCCGGATTCCGATGGTTCGAATTCTGTTCCGCTCGGAGCGCAGTTGCTGGATCATACCGAGCCCAATTCCGGCTTCTTCGATAAGAACAACCTTGGCATCGAATTCTTGCGCATGGCTCAAAATCTTTCGCCGGAGATCTGGAAACTGCATTCTCTCGCGAAGGACGTCTCGCAGGTAATATTGCTTTTGATGAACGAGCCAAGTGGTACAAACAGACCAATCAGAGGCGCCGCTGATTGTCGTCGCTAAATCCCAACTTTGCACGATCTTAACGTTGTGATCACGCGGTGGCAAATTATCATAAGAGCGAAACCAGCTCCACTTGAGTAGATTACCCTCCGCCGGAACTGGTGACTGTTGATACTGAGCGGAAAACTCAAAGGAGCTCATTGACGAGCGAGTTCGCTTTAGCACCTTCAGTGGTTCGCGCTCTGCATGAAGTGCCTCTCCGGCGCTTCGTCCCACAACACGGCCGTTTGAGAGCTCGTATGCCTCATCTTCCTCGGCGATCGCGGGGAGTTTAAGATATTCCCACTCCTCTTTTTCCATAATGTGTGCAACGAGATCGTCGACGTGAACACGTTGCATAATAACGATGATGACGTCGTCTTTTTTGTTGTCGAGGCGGGAGTAGAGGGTCGAATCGTACCATTGCTTGACTGACTGACGTCGTGGCTCTGACTGGGCCTCTTGGGGTTTGATCGGATCGTCAATGACGATGAAATTACCCCCTCTTCCGGTCAATGTACCTCCCACCGACGTTGATAGGCGATAACCGCCGGCTGTTGTCTCGAATTCTCCTTCGGCCGTCTTGCTGGGATTGAGCGCTGCATATGAAAATGCTCGGCGATACCAAGGTGATGACATCACAGTCCGGCAATCACGCGCCAGTTTTCCTGCGAGATCTTGAGAATAGCTTGCACAGATAAATCGCAAGCATGGGTTCTTCCCCAGCGCCCAAGCCGGAAACGCTACTGACGCTGAGATGGACTTCAAATTTCGCGGCGGAAGCGCAATGATAAGTCGCTTAATCTCACGCCGATAGGCTCGCATCAACCGATCAGCGATTACTTCTATGTGCCAATTGGGGGAAAACTCCTGACCCGCATCCACTGTTGAAAACGTTTTGCCGATGAAGGCGGCGAGGTCTTGTCGGAGCATGGCATTGAAAATTTCGGCTTTGTTCGGCTTCAAGATCATTTGCCACCACGTTTGTTACGTCGAGCATAGTCTTCCAGAATGAGTTGATCGAATTGCTCGAGTTCGCGAGGTGGCAACTCAGCCCTACCCGTAAAAAGTTTGCTATGACCGACAATCAGTTGAGCCGCTTTACAATCTCCTCTTAGCGCCTTAGCGAAAAGGGCTTTTATCATCGCTCTTTGCTTGCTGACTTTTCGCGTACGGCCACCTTCAGTGACCGAGATCATTTGCTTCATTTCTTCAGCCAGCTCCACGCTAAACTCACGAGCCCCTTTTGGTCGCCCTTTGGGATTGCCAGACTGACCAGGCTTAAAGCGGGAATATTTGGGTGGTTTGCCGTAGCCAACCGTGTAGGTAGGTTTTCTCATGAGCGAGCCCTCTTATATGAGGGTATGTTCTCGACTCCTCTCGCACGGATTTCTGAGAATGGACGACCAGTATCGCCGTTGACTGCTTTCAGACCTGTCGCTTTCTGCCAACGCATGACGGCGACATCGACATAGCGGGGGTCCAACTCGATCAAACGCGCCCGTCGTCCGATTTTCTCGGCAGCCATCAGAGTAGTACCGGCTCCGCCAAATCCATCGAGGACGATGTCGCCACGGTTACTGGCATCTTGCAGAGCATCGGCGACAAGCAATACAGGTTTGACGGTTGGATGGTCTGATAGATCCTGCTGCCTCCCTTTGCGCCAAGTGTTGACGCCGGCGTACTCCCATACGTTCGAACGATAACGACCGAACCGACCGAGCTCGATGTTATTAATATGTTTGGCGCGACCACGCTTATAGATGAGCACGAGTTCATGTTTTGAACGATAGAAGGAGCCCATGCCGCCATTGGTTTTGTTCCATACGCATAGATTTTTCATCTCGGTATAGACGCTCTGCCCAGCGCTCATCAGTTCGCCGAGGTGCCGCCAGTCCATGCAAATATAATGTAGAGCCCCATCGGCGCTCGCCGCGGCAAGGTTTGCTAAAGATGCTTTGAGAAAGCCCGTGAATTCTTCGGGTGTCATTTCCCCACTGGCGACCGCAAATTCACGATGGTGCTGGCGCCCAAGACCCGACACATGCCCACCGATTGGAACGTTGTAGGGCGGGTCAGTGAATACCATTCGCGCCCTTTCACCATCCATCAAGCGCTCAATAGCTTCGCGATCGCGAACGTCTGCGCAAATTATCCGATGAGGCCCGAGCTGCCATAGGGTACCTAAACGTGTCTCCGCCTTATCTGCTGCTGGCACATCCGGGATCTCATCGGCCGTATCTACGACATTGGTCTGCCCCTGGATTGTGAGGTCGATTTCGGCGTGATCGAACCCCGTTACCGAGACATCAAAAGCGTTGTCGATTGTAATGAGATCGGCAAGTTCCAGCGCCAAGATATCTTTGTCCCAACCCGCCAATTCAGCGAGCCTATTGTCCGCGATCGCATATGCGCGTAATTCTGACTGGTTGAGATGGTCCAGACAGATCACTGGGACCTTGTTCAACCCTAGTTTGCGCGCTGCTTCGGCCCGACCGTGGCCGGCGACGATGTGACCATCGATGTCTACGAGTATTGGGTTCACGAACCCGAAGGTTTCAATGCTTTTGGCGATCTGACTGAGCTGCTTTGCCGAATGGGTTCGTGCGTTCCGTCGTGCAGCTTTGAGTGCAGAAAGGTTTCTGAGCTGAATTTTGGGATGTTCGAATGCTGGTGTCTGAAATCCGTCCTTCGGATTTTTTCGACATATTTTAGCCGCGATCGGGTTCGCGCCTCCAATATGCGCACGCTATCGAGCGAACGCGAACGCGAAGGACGCAACAAACAATGCTTCGCGGCGACAGGCGGCCATCGCGTGATGGCACCCGCCTTCTGTGTCTATTTTTCCCCCTGTTTTCGAAAATCCCGGCCCCCTGTTATTGGGAGCGAATTCCCTGTTCCTTAGAGCAGGGAAAACGTGCGGGTTAAGCCCGTATTAACGGCGCAAAATGTAAATCAATTGTAAATCTTGAAACATATTTTTTCTAATTTCCCTGTAGTTTGGGTGTTTGCAGGGAATTTTGCAGAGACGAGTTCGCGTCAGACTGCCAACACAGCCAGCAACTAAGTTATTGGTATAGCTTCATATTATTCGATTTCCGTAGGCCGAATTTCGTCGCGAAATCCGCGCCTTGTCGACCCACATTTTAGGTTCTCGCGCAGCGGGCCGCGTCTCTGGAGATATTTTCGGGCTTCGAGCCTCATTTATCTCTGTCGGCATTTTTCGGCCGGTCAGAGTCGCATCGCTATGAACCTCGGTATCGAGCCTCACACGACGCGGTCCTGAGTGCCCCTACGCGACATCTTTCGTGTTTGTCGCGTTCCATGCGACGCCCTCACAGTACCTAATGGCCAAATCGTCTTGTGAAAGCTTCGAAAGTTCATCGTACGCCGCAGCCCCCTTCAGCCACTCCAGCAATTTTTCGCGGGGCGTATGCCGATAGGTCTCGTACATAAACTTTGCCATATCCAACCAGTTTTCGGATTTATGCGTGCCCATTGGTGTGCCTCCGGCGCCGCACCACTTAACCTGCGAAGGACAAGTTTGGGGAGGCCGCCGAACACCCTCTCCTGGATTTTGTAGGTGATGCCGCGAAGCAGGAGATCACGGGAGAGGCTCTTCGGCGGCTGCATTCCATGCAGCCGCCGCCATTCGCCACGCAGCTCGAAGTTGGTGAGGCCTTCGAGCCGCGACAGCTCGACCGCGATGTCGGGTGATGTGCTCTTCACGTCAGCGACCGCGCTTGGTCTCGATGCGATACCGGCGAAATTCGCCCTCGAACTTCTTGGATGTCAGCGTGAAGCCGAGCTTCTTTTTGACCGTACCAGCAAGGAAGCCGCGGACGCTGTGTTGCTGCCAGTCCGTTGCCGCCATCATCTCCGGAATGGTCGCGCCTTCGCGCCGCGTAAGAAGCGCGAGCACGCGATCATGCTTTGTCACACGCGCCGTGTGCCGTCGCCGTCATTGGCTTCACGTGCGGTCGGCGCTGCAGGTGGCTGCTCGGCTGCCGACTTTGCTTTGGCGGCTTTATTTCGTGATGTTGCCTTCGATGCCTGCGCGGATGAGATCGTCTCTACTGATGTCATTTATGGCTCGTGGGTTTAGGGCGCGCCCCTATTGGCGCCCGCACCACCCAAAGCCCCGCTTTCTGCGAGGCGAGCCCTAAAAAACTCGGCGCCCCTTAACGTCGGCGCTAGTCACACCCACTAATGCGTCCTTTGCGGCAGAAGTCGAGGGCTGTTCTCGCTGACAATGTGCGAATTCGGGCACTCAGTTAAAAATTGCGATGTACGGTTACGGACGACAAGCGGACTTCAAAGGGCTGGACGCGAAACGGCGCTTTTGACCCCAAGCGGACTTTGCGGGTTGCTCTGCGCATCGTCTTGGATCTTCTGCACTGCCGAGAAAGCGGACCTTCACCGGCGGGCAAGCGATACATTTCAATTCCATTGGACAATGGTCCCTGTTCGGCCGTAAGCGGACCTTGCCAAATTTCGTTTCGGGTCAAAGCGAACATTGGCCTAACGCGCGCGAGAATCTGCTCCGGTTTCTTATAGCGAAAATATGGCTTCGCCGACTGTCCGTTATCTAATCGCGCCCCTTTGAGGTGCCGTCGGACGAGAAGCCGCTTCCGATATTTGATCGGTAAGGCACTCGCATTGCGTTCGAATATCCGGGATTCCCACGATTTCCCAAAACGCGCCTCGCGTCAAAGGACCGATCGCAAAGATATCCGGCGCGGAATGGCCGTGATTATCGATCAAGGCGCCCGCGCCGTCGACGTCGATCCCCAGTCCCAGGCGGTCGGGTTGGGTGAAGCCTTGAGCAAGAAGATTGCGAATGAGCGGGTTCTTCATTTTCGCCACATCGATGCTGAAGCCGGTGCAATCAGTGACGCCATGAACCATGAGCGTCTCTACCGTGAACTTTCCCCGACGGCGATAGCGCACCTCGATGCCACCCTCCGTCTCAGGAGCGATCGAGACGATCTTGGCCGCGATGATGACCAGCCTCTTACTGGCCAGAAGGTCTTCGATGATCGAAGCAACTCTCGGCGCCATGCGGTGACGGCGAACATCCCACCAGGGCCGCGCGTGTCGAACGAACCGCGATTGATCGTCGAGAGAAAAGCCTCGCCACAGCTCTTGCACGTGCGGGCGCAAGCCATCGAGAACGGCGCGCCAATCGGAACCTTCGCGTTGCGCTTTCTCTGCCCGCGCACGAAACCAGCGAAAAACAGTCACGAGACCTTCGCCGAAGGGCACGTCGCTGGAATCGATGACGGCAGGTTCGATCGGGCGATGCGGCTGCGGAAGCAGGCCCCGGCGCGAGAGGGCGTAAATGGTTCCCTGGTAGCCGGCCGCGATGAGGGATTGCACGTGATCGACCATCGAAAGGCCCGTCCCGAGAAGAAGGATGCTTTCGAGATGCTTGAGCGTCGCCCGATCCACCGACAACCATGGCGTCACGTTTGGCGGCATGCCTTCGATCTCCGGCGGCTCGTAGCCCGTGGCAACAACGACAAGATCTCCGCCGACGCGGCGGAAATTGTCGAGTGTCACGATGACGCCGTTTGAAGTTCGCGACAGCGAAACGGCTTCGCCTTGAATATGCTTCAACCGGCCGGTCGCGTCTTGAAGCTCGCGTAGTTGGCTCGTGAGGTAATTTCCGAATGCGGCACGGGAGGCAAAACGGAAGCGGTCGTTCCCGTTGCCGTCCCGCTCGGCGTCGTTTTCATCGAGCCACCGGACGAAATGATCCGGTAGATCGGGATAAGCGCTCATGTTCGCTGCGCGGACGTTCAGAAGATGAATGGGATGCGCCGAGCCGTAAGCGATCCCTTTGCCGACCGCGCTCGTCCTCTCGATCAGCGTGACTTTTGTTTCGGTCTTTGCACACAGGAGATGGATGGCGAGCAGCGTGCCGCTCGCACCGCCACCAAGGATCAAGACATTAAGCGGCCTTACCAAAGGAAACGTTCCGTTCGCTGTCTCTAGACTTCTCCGAGGATGCGCGCCTCAAGCGCGGCGAGTTCTGGATCGGCCCTTCTGCGAGGCCTTGCGGCGGTCACTTCGACATCGAATGCAACTCGACCCTCCCGCAAAACGACGACCCTATCGGCAAGCGCCACGGCTTCGGCGACGTCATGAGTGATGAGCACGGCCGTGAAACGATTGCCAATCCATAGCTCTTCGAGAAGAACGTGCATGTCCCCGCGCGTCAGCGCATCGAGCGCGCCGAACGGTTCGTCGAGCAGCAAGACGCTGGGTTCTCCGACGAGAACGCGGGCCAGCGCGACCCGTTGCCGTTGTCCTCCTGAGAGGACGGCCGGCCAATCCTTATGCCGATCCGCAAGACCGACGTCGCGCAGCGCATTCATCGCCGTCTCGCGCCATCCCGGCGTGCGCGCTATTCCAACGTTGCTGAGAACCGTCTGCCAGGGCAGCAGGCGTGCGTCCTGGAACAAAAGCTTGACGGACTTTTGCAGGCCGCGGACGGGTGTTCCATCGATCCGAACGACACCGCTGGTCGGCTGATCCAGTCCCACGATCAACCGCATGAGACTAGATTTGCCGACGCCCGAACGGCCGACGATCGCAAGAAACTGTCCGGCCGGAACTTCGAGATTGAGCCCTCGAAGGACATGCCGTTGTGCAAACGAGAGACGGAGATCTTCGAGGCTCAATGATTTGCCCGCGCGCGAGACGGGCGCCTCGATGGGCGTGTCCCGCGCCTCGCGCGGCGGTCTCGATCCATCGAACGAGGCGCCTTCGGCAATGTCCAGTCGCCTCAACATGAGAACACCCAATGCGGCAATGCCTTCGGCTCAGCGGGACGCGGCGTTCGAATGATAGGCGGGATGCCAGGCAAGGACCCGGCGCTCGATCAATTTCGTGGCCGTATCCGCTGCCTTTCCGAGGAGGGCGTAAAGAAGGACGCCAAGAATGACGACATCCGTCTGCAGGAATTCGCGGGCGTTCATTGTCATGTATCCGATACCCGACGAAGCCGAGATCGTTTCCGCGACGATGAGCGTCAGCCACATGATGCCGAGCGCGTAGCGAAGCCCGACGAGCACCGACGGCATCGCGCCGGGAAGCAGCACGCGCCAAAAGATCGCTAGTTTCCCGAGCCCATTGACTTCGGCCATCTCGATCAGCCCGCGGTCGATGGTACGGATACCGTGAAAGGTGTTGAGGTAGAGCGGAAAGAGCGTTCCGACGGCGACGAGGAATATCTTCGCCGTCTCGTCGATCCCGAACCAGAGGATGACCATGGGAATGATCGCGAGATGCGGCACATTGCGAAGCATCTGAAGGCCAGAATCGAGCAAGAGCTCCGCCTTCCGCGACACGCCGGTCAGAACACCGAGCATGAAGCCAAGGCCACCGCCGATGGCCAATCCCGTGATCGCGCGCTCGAAGCTGATGAGAACGTTGCTCTCCAGTTCGCCGCTTTTCGCGGTTTCCCAAAACGCAGTGACGACCTGGCTCGGCGCCGGCAGCGTGCGCGAACTCGATAAGCCCCGATCGCGAACCCAGTTCCCATAAAATCAGGACGCCGATCGGAACGAGCCAAGGAACGATCCGCTCGATCGAGGCGCCAAAGCGCTGAGATCCGATCATGATTGACCCCGCCGACGTTCAGCAGGCGCGAAGTCGTTGGCGATTGCTTCGCCGATGGGGCCATGCCTGCGTGAATGACCGCGATCATGGGCCAGCGGCAGAAGCGGGAAGACGAGTTCCGCAAACCGGTAGGCTTCTTCGAGATGCGGATATCCGGAGAAGATGAACGTATCTATGCCGACCAGCATATATTCCTTGATACGTTCCGCGACAGTCTCTGGATCGCCGACAAGCGCCGTTCCCGCGCCTCCGCGCACGAGGCCGACGCCTGCCCAAAGATTGGGACTGACTTCGAGCTTCTCGCGGCTTCCACCGTGCAAAGCGAGCATGCGCTTCTGACCAACGGAATCCATGCGCTCGAATGTCTTCTGTGCTGACGCGAGTGTCTGATTATCAAGGTGCTTGAGAAGATCGTTGGCGGCGCGCCACGCTTCGTCGTTCGTCTCACGCACGATGACATGCAGTCGGATGCCGAACGAGAAGCTTCGGCCTCTCGCGTTGGCCACTTTCTGCGCTGCTTCGAGCTTTTTCGCAACTTCGCCTGGCGGCTCGCCCCAGGTCAGGTATTTGTCGATCGTCTCGGCGGCGACCGCGATGCCGGCGTCGGAGGAGCCCCCGAAGTAAAGCGGCGGATGCGGCTTCTGAAGCGGTGGAAACATCAGCCGGCCGTCTTCGATCTGGATGTGTTGGCCATTGAAATCGACGCGGCCACCAGCCAACAGCGCTTTATAGACTTCGAGGAATTCCTTGGTGACGGCATAGCGCTCGTCATGCGAGAGGAAGACACCGTCGCCTTTGTTCTCGACGGGATCGCCACCGGTCACGACATTGATCAGCAGCCGGCCGTCGGAAATCCTGTCGAGCGTTGCCGTCATCCGCGCGGCGACCGCCGGAGACAGAAGCCCGGGCCGAACCGCGACGAGAAATCTGAGATCTCGCGTCTGAGGCAGAAGCGCGGATGCGATCACCCATGAATCTTCGCAGCTTCGCCCCGTGGGCAGCAGCACGCCGTAATATCCGAGCCGGTCGGAGGCTTCCGCAATCTGGCGCAGATAGCTGAGATCGACGTCCCGTCCGCCGACGGAGGAGCCGAGATATCGCCCATCACCGTGCGTCGGAAGAAACCATAAAAAGTTTGCAGTCGTCGCGGGTGCAATCGTCACGGCGAAGACCATCCTTGGTTCTGTCCGACAAGCCAACCGCGATGGTCAACGCAGAACGTGCCGGACGAGCATTCGCCCCGCCGAGCGCCCTAAGCGTTGACCACCACTGTCCGATATCTTGGACGAGGCATATCCCGACACCAAACAAGAAATAGCGATTAGCTTTTCTGTTTTTCGTATTGGTCATCAGAAGCAGACGAGCCAACTACTGACCGACGGCATAAACGCGCGGCGAGAGTAGCCGCGAAATATTCAGGGGCCCTCTATGGATCGTCGTCATCTCATGAGGGGCGTGACCGCCCTCGGCATCGCGCTCTTTTCAGTAACTGATATTTCCGCCGCCGCGGAACAACCGGCAACCGTTCGCATCGGCTTTCAGAAGTCGTCAACGCTCATCAATATTCTCAAGGCTAACGGGGATCTCGAGAAGGGGCTTGCCGGTCTCGGCGTCACGGTGAAGTGGTCCGAGTTCTCGAGTGGACTGCCGCTTCTCGAAGCCTTGAACGTCGGCGCAGTTGATATCTCGGGAGACGTCGCAGACACGGTGCCGATCTTCGCCCAGGCGGCGGGCGCCAAGCTGACGTATATAGCGGCCGAAGCGCCATCTCCCACGGCTCAGGCGCTCCTCGTACCAGCGAACTCGCCGATCCACTCCGTCGCCGAGCTTAAAGGCAAGAAAGTCGCCGTGACGAAGGCGGCAGGCAGTCATTATCTCTTGATCGCAGCACTCGCCCAGGCCGGCCTGAAATTCAAGGACATTGAGCCTGCTTACCTCACGCCCGCCGACGGTCGCGCCGCCTTCGAGAAGGGCGCCGTGGATGCGTGGGTGACGTGGGACCCGTTCGTCGCCGCCGCCCAGAAGCAGGCCAACGCCCGTGTCCTCGCCGACGGCACGGGCATCGCAAGCTATCAGCGCTACTATCTGGCTTCTTCGGGCTTCGTGGCTTCGCGCCCCGACGTCGTGAAGCTCATCTTTGCGAAGCTCAAGGAAACGGGCGAGTGGGTCAAAAAGAACCCCGACGCCGCGGCGAAGATCTTAGGTCCGGCATGGGGGCTCAACCCCGAGATCGTAACGCTCGCCAACAGCCGCCGCAGCTACGAGGTGCGCTCCGTGTCACCTGCAAACTTGGTGGAAGAGCAGAAGGTCGCCGACGCTTTCTTTTCCGAAGGCGCGTTGCCGAAGCCAATCAATTCGAAAGACGCGCAGATCTGGTCGCCGGACAAGCAAGTATCGGCGCAGTGAAACGCCGGCCGATTGCCGGTCGCAATCACTTCCGCTTCTCATGCGGAAGCAGCCTTATTAGAAACATGCTCGCCACCCCTGCGAAGCACACCGTCAATGTCGGCTATTGGGACCGAGCAACAATCTTGCAATGCGGCAGCACGATCGTCTCAGTTTCCGGAAATGGCCCGATGCGGAATATCCTGACGTTCATTTTCACGTCCGCACCCTGAGATGAAGCGGGCTTCCGGAGTCCTCGGGTTCGGAGAGAATGCTGAAAATTAAATTGGTGTTTCAATAACATAAGTGTTCGTCCTTTCATCTGTCCGGTGCGCGCCGGTTAAATAAATAACTTATGGGTTCCCGCCTTGGCGCCCACGGCGGCCAAGGTAACGCCTAGGGAATACGATCGCGCATTCTTGAGCGTCCGGCCTAACTCTCGATTGACGCCATGACAAATGCTCCGATAGCGTTAATTGGGGTTTGGCGTTGGGGGTTTTGCGATCATGGGTGCCCTTCCATTTGATTTTCCATTTTTCAAAGAAACTGTCGCTGCATTGGTCGGCGTTCCGAGTTTTGCGTAAACTTGCTATCGGTACGGGAGATACGTTGGGAGCAGTGGCGACAAAGCGATCATTCAAAATCTTGAAGCGCAAGTGCGTACCACCGAAGAACAACGCAACGTTTTGAAAACCAGATTCGACGGTCTTCAGGCGACGGTGAAGGATGCCCGCGATTTTTGGATTCGCAATCCGGCGCAGAACGTCCTCCACGAACATCAACAGGCGCTGCACAACAGCGTGCCAATCATTACCGTCGTGAATTTCAAGGGCGGCGTAGGCAAAACGACCATTTGTTCGAACCTAGCCGCCCATTTTGCTGAACAGGGAAAACGCGTCCTTCTCATCGACTGCGATTATCAAGGTTCACTCTCGGATACCGCCCTGTCGCATGGCCGTGTTGGAAATTTTTCCGCTACCGCGCAACTGCTGCTTGAGCCAGGCCACGACAGTGTGGCATTGCGAGCGGCCGCCGAACGTCTTTCCAAAATCAACAGCAATCTATGGATTTATCCAGCGTTCTACGACTTCAGCCGCGCGGAAATTCAAATGATGTTTCGTTGGTTGGTAGGTCAAGAGCAGGAAATCCGCTTTAACATGGCGGATTATCTTCAGTCGCATGCTTTCAAAGAAGACCCCTCATCGCGATTCGATATCGTGCTGATCGATTGCCCGCCGAGACTGCTTACAGGCGCCGTTACCGTGCTGACCGCCAGCACGCATGTTCTTGTACCAACAATTCTCGACGGTGCGTCGCATATCGCAACCCTGAATACACTATCCGCCATCCAACAGTTTCAAATGAAATTGAATCCGAAACTACGCATCCTGGGCATCGTCCCCTCGATGGTGAGCGTTGCGGGTTCGTATAGCGCCAATGAGCAACACTTTATCGCCGAGATTGAACGTCAACTTCCCGAACTTTATCTGGGGCTTGTCCCTGTTTTGAAGAACTATCCAATACTCCGGCGCCAGGAACTTGCGAAAGCGGGCGGTAGTGAAATCTTGGTGGCCGCCGACGGAAACAATGCCAATATTCGGCAAGCACGTGAAATGTTTGGAGCCCTCGCGGGATACATTTCCACGTCGGTCCAATGGCGCCGACCTGACGGTCAGGACGGACCGATCATCGCGATGCCTGGACGGGAAAACAGGAGAGTTGCGTCTTGAAGGTCGCGCTAATTCGACAATTGCTAGCGTCATCGGGCGCCGAGAAAGAGCTTGTAGATCTCCTCGCCTCGGTGGATGACGCTGAGGAGCTTCAACTTGTCGAGGTGATGCGCCCAGGGGTGGCGAAGCTTGCAAAGACACTGGCAACCGAACGAACCAGAGTGAGCAAGCTAAATCAGGCTGCCATCTCGGCGCTCCTCGACGAACTACAAAACACCAAACATGATAACGCGACGTTTGAAGACGTTATCAAACGCGCAACTAAAGACCGCGCCTTGAAAGTGGCCGACGCGGTTGAGGTCGCGAAACTTTTTACGGGCGAACCGCGTAAATTCAAATCCAAGCCAGAGGCGTTTGACGCGATCTTGAAAAGACAAATCGCGGACAAACGGGGCGCGGCACGGAGTTCTCAAATCTCTGGTATATTCTGACTGCTCATGTCGGACGATCTCATCGAACGATAGAAAGATCTTGTTATGCTGGTAGCCCTTGGCAACCAACATGCTGCGCATGAAGACTGACGCGAGCTTGATGAGGCAAGACATCCTACGCCCGCACGTCTGCTTGCGGCCCATAGAAACGCTTCTGCTCGAGGCCAAAAATGTACGCCCTTGAATACAGAGGTGGTTTTCGCGGACGATGCTGTTGCCTGCTCAGGTTCGAATCCTGATTGCTCAACAACTTACTAACTCATTGAAATAGCTATGTATTATTTGATTTACGCGGACGGAATTTCGTCGCAAAATCCGCGCCTTGTCGACTACCATTTTCAGCTCTCGTCCACCTGGCCGCGTCTCTGGAAGATATTTTCGGGCTGCAGGCCCCATTTATCCCCGTCGGCATTTTTCGGTCGGTCGGAGTCGCATCGTTTTTTATGCGTCACCTGCGCGCTACCGCGTCCCCAACCCGAGAATTGCGCGCTGAAGCCGCCAGGCATATTTCAGGTCTTTGGAAAGAGAGAGAAGGCGGACCGGCATCAGGTCGGGTGGATAAGCCTTCGAGCCGCGACAGATCGGGCCCCGATGTCGAGTGAGGTGTTCTTCACGAATAGCGGTACGAGAATGGCTTCTTCTGTACCGTCATTGGATTGACGATCGTTTGGACATGCGTTCGTTGACTGAGACTGCTGAAAGCAGTCGCAGCATGCGGCTACCCACCCGCCGAAGGATCGATCACGGTTTTTACCTCGATGATCCTATTGGCCGGAAAACCGCTTAGTTCCGCGTGTTTCCGGATAGCCTCCTCGTCCTTGGCAAGGTAGACACAGAAGGTGTTGTCGCCGGCGATATACGAATGCAGCCATTGCACATCAGGAGATAATTTCGCCAGTGCAGCGTTTGATGTGGCAGCTGCTTGCTTGAGCTGCTCGGCTGTCGAATCGCCGATTGCTGGGATATTGCGCTCAATGATGTATTTCTTCATCGCGTTTCCTCTGCCCTTTACTCGTACTCTTTTCGAACTGGCGCGCAATTGACCGACTGTTTTGTCTGCATGGCTTCTTGCTGATATCACCGAGAGACGATATCCATGACGCGCCACCGCCATGCAGTGTCAGCGGCAAACGCTAGCGGGCGTAGTTGACCCACACAGTTTTCGTCTGGAGGTACTTGTCAAGACCTTCGCGACCGTTGTCCTTGCCGTATCCCGATTGCTTGAAGCCTCCCCAACCGACGGCAGCATCGAATTGATTGTAGGTATTGACCCAAACGGTGCCGGCCTGAATTGCAGCCGCCGCTGCGTGCGCCTTTGCGATATCGTGCGTCCAGATTCCCGCAGCTAAGCCGAAGCTGCTCGCATTTGCGCGCTTCACGAGGTCGTCAAAAGATTCGAACGCCTGGATCGTCAGAACCGGCCCAAAGATCTCGTCGGTGACGACACCGTCGGTATCTCTGGCTCCGGTAAGGACCGTCGGTTCGTAAAATGATCCCGAAGCGAGTTCGCCTTTGCCGCGGCGTCCGCCGGTCACGACATCTATTCCCGTTTCGCGCGATCGCTCAACGAAACCGTTGACCCGCTCGAGTTGGTCTTCCGAAATCAGGGGCCCGAGTGTGGTCTCTTCGTGAAGACCATGCCCCATCTTGAGCTTGCGGGCTTCAGCGACGACCCGATCGACAACCTGGTCGAACGCTTTCTCCTCGACCATCAGACGGGAGCCCGCGGAACAAACTTGGCCTGTATAGAAGAAAATGGCGCCTGCCGCGGTAGCAGCGGCGGTATCGACATCGCTGTCGGCGAATATGATATTCGGATTTTTACCACCGAGCTCCAGCGACACATGCTTCAATGTCTTCGATGCCGTTCGAGCGATATGCTTTCCGACCTCTTCCGATCCGGTAAATGAAATTTTAGCGACGCCCGGATGCTCAACCAGCGCCTGCCCAGTCGTGGTGCCGTCTCCGGTCAAAACATTGAGCACGCCCGGGGGAATTCCAGCCTCCAGCGCGAGCTTGCCTAAGATCAAGGCTGAAAGAGGTGTTTGCTCGGCCGGCTTCAGGATGACGGTGCACCCGGCCGCGAGCGCCGGCGCGATCTTGAAGCAGGCTTGGCACAATGGGAAATTCCACGGCACGATCGCCGCGACCACACCGATAGGCTCCCGACGCGTGTAGACGAGCATATCGGGCGAGCTTGCCGGAATCGTTTCGCCTGCGAGTTTCGTGCACCAGCCCGCGTAGTAGCGAAGAGCACCGACAGCAAGCGGCACGTCGACAGCGGCGATGTGAAGTTTCGGCTTTCCGCTGTCCAAACTCTCGACCTCGGATATCCACGACGCATCGCGCTCGATCAAATCTGCCAGCCGCATCAGAACTTGCGCGCGATCGCTCGGAGCCATCTTTTGCCAGGGGCCGGCGAGCGCCGATCGAGCAGCGGTGACGGCAGCATCGACGTCCGTCTGTTTGGCATTGGGAACGGATGTCAGTGTTTTCCCGAGCGCGGGATCATAGGTTTCGAAAGTTTCCCCCGACGCACCATGAACTTCGTTGCCATCAATCAGCAGTTTGTGAGTTGAAGAGAGAAAATCGATTGTTCTATCCGACGCCGATGGTGCGCCATTCGGTGACTGATCGAGCATAACCGGACTAACCTCTCTGGTTGAAAACTATCGAATTCCGCGCGCCGACATTCATGGCCAACGCCAACCCCATATCAGGACACCGATTGGCAGGAGGACGCCGAGGGCGACCAGCGCAGCCCAATCCCGGGAAGAGAAACCTGCTCTCCCTTCGACTGGATTTCGAAATGCCTGAATGCGCCGTTCGAGTTCAGGTTCGAGACCCATAGATTACTTCCCCTCGTGACGCCGAGCGTCTCACATCCTGGTCGCTCAAATTTCAGCAGTCAGAATTGTCACGCCGCCGTCGGCGAATTTGGCCAAGTCCGCGACCGCGGCTTTCCCTTCCTCCGAAGCCATTGAAGCATCGAGGTCAGCTTTCGTGTCGTAATCGAGAAAGGCGATCAGATGGGCCGGCTTTGCGTCATCGCTGCTGGCTACAGCACCACGGCTAAACGAGAAACGCTTCAGGCGAGGCATCTTCTCGACAAGCTTGGTGTGAACGTCTTCATAATGGGCGTTGAATGCCGCATCGCTGGCTGGCGGCCCATAAATAACGGTAACTCGGATCATTGTTTCGCTCCGTCGACTTCGAAGGGAAGCATCTTTTTGCGCGCGTAGACGATCGGATTGAGATCGTGTCCGCGTTCGACCTCGACGACCCTGCCGATGACGATCTTATGATCGCCTGCCTCTATGATCTGATGGAGTTCACACGCAACGGAAGCAACGCAGCCGTCGATCTCGGGAAGGCCCAACGCACCAATCTGCCAATCGACGCCATCGAATTTGTTGCTGGCTTTGGTCGAGAAACGCATGGCCATGTCTTGCTGACCGTGCGCCAGGACGTGAACGAGAAATTTTCCTTCGGATTGAATGGCGCCAAGCGTCGTCGAGCCCTGGTCGAAACACGCCAGCATGAGCGGCGGATCGAGCGAGAGGGAGACGACAGCCGAAAGCGTTGCGCCGCTCGGATCACCCGCCGCGGTCCACGACGTAATCACCGTGACTGCGCCCGGCAGATCACCCATGGCCGACTTGAAAAGTCCGGGATCGACCGACCGGAACCTCCTCATCGTCAGATCTTCAGCGGACTGTCTCATGCTGGCTCGCTCCTGTTGCTCCATTCCTGAGCCAAATTTCTCTGCCATTCTTGAAAACGTAATCGACTTTGATCTCGGGCAATTCGTCCACCGCCACGGAATGCGGGTCACGATCCAGAACGATGAGATCGGCGAACTTGCCAGGAGCCAAACTGCCGCGAACGTCGTCCTCGCCAAGCACCGCCGCCGCATCGATCGTGTGAAATCTCAAAGCTTGATCGAGTGATATTGTCTCTTGCGGGTCCAGAGGAACACCCGAGTATGTCTGCCGCTTCACGCAGCACCACACACCGAACAACGGGTTCGTGGCGCTGCTTTCCGAACCGACCCAGACGTCCGAACTTCCTGACAGTCGCCAGCCTTGCTTGAGCAGTGTCGCAAATGAGAAGCGGCCAAGCTTTCCGTAATCGCCGAGATAGTCGGGAAAGTACTCACCGAACGTGTAGAGAAACACGGGCTGAGGAACGGGAATGATGCCTGCCGCGGCCCACTTGTCCGCGGTGACCTCCGAAGGCATCAGATTGCCGGCGTGCTCGATCCGCGTGTGGAGACGTCCCGTCGGTGCGCCGCCGATCTCGAGTAGGGTGTCGCATACCCACTCCTGCGCTCGATCGCCGTTGGCATGAACGGCCAATTGCAAACCGGCAAGCTGAGTAAGCTCGATTGCGCGTTGGGCATACTTCTTGTCGAGAGCCACTTCGCCCCTGAAGGTATGGCCACCCCGACACCCACAGGTGAGATACGCAGATTTGACCGCAGCGCTCTTGGCTGAGAAGCCTCCATCAGCGAACAGCTTGACCCCCTGAATCCGAAACAGATCGTCAGGAGCCGAAACCGAGATCGAATTCTTCCAACCACACGCGGCTTCGAGCGTGAGTGTCCCAGGCGCCCAGAGGTAGGTCCGAACCGACACCGGCAATTCATCACTGGCAGCAAGATCATTCATGATCTGCAAGCCCGCGACGGTTTCCGAAATCTCGCCAATGGTTGTGACGCCGTACTGCGTGAAGAGCCTTGGGATTCTCTCAACAAGGGCCGCCTTCAGCTGCTCTTTCTCCATCGCCGAGAACGGCAGAAGATTGTCCATCTCCTTGACGATGCCCGTCGGCTCGCCGGACGCATCGTGCTCAACGCTCGGCAATCCGGTGATCGAATACGGTGGCGGTGAATAATGACGGTCGATCAAGCAGACCGCGAGCGCTTTGGAGTTCAGGATTGTCAGATGGCCGCCGGCGCGCAAAGCCACCGGATGAGAATTGCTCACACGATCGAGTTCAAAGCGGGTTGGAAAGCGCTTCTCCGCAAGCTTGCGATCAAAAAACAGGTTCGCCTGACCGACGACCCAATCGCCGACCGGAGTTTCAGCCGCCTTTGCTGATAGCGCGGCGATAACATCATCGATCGTCTGGCATTGCGGCGCCCGGCAATCGACGACGCCAAACGAGGCGCGGCACGCCACCTCAATATGGGCGTGAGGATCGACGAACCCCGGCATTATGGGCCGCTCGCCGACATCGATAACGCGCGTGCTCTCGGACGTCGCCGCCGCGACTTCGTCTCTGCGCAGAAGTCGCAAGATGCGCTTTCCGCGCACGGCGACGGCTTCTATCCTGGGATCGGTATCCCGCTCCATCGTGATGACACGACGGCTGATGACAATGAGATCAGCCGGTTCGGGTGCGCTGTCGGTCATTCGGCCGCGATCTTGCTGTAATTGGGATCAACGACCGGAACGACTTCGGTGCCGATCAGCTGAATGCTTTTCATGATTTCTTCGTGTGGCACACCGTCGATACGCAACAACACCTCATCGATGCCCATCGACTCGAGCTTGCGAAGCCGTTCAATGAAGTCGGTGGGCGAGCCAATCATCACCGACGGCGTTTCGCTGATGAGGAAGTCGAGATTCTTCTCGTTAGCCTCGAGGAGCTGAATCCGCTCCAGATATTCGTAGCTGCCCTTCTTCGACAGCGGCACGTAAAGATCGAGAATGAACTTGAAATAGCCGAGCGCGACGTCGCGCGAAACTCGTGCTGCCTCCTCGCGCGTCGGTGCGCAAAAGGCCGTTGCAACGTAAAGCCCCATGTAGGAATTGGCCCTGGGCATGAGGGCTTTTCCGACGGGGTATGCCGCGCGGTATGCGTCGATGCATTCCTGTAGATAGTCGAAGCCAAAGTAATTTTCGAAGCACATGACCCCGATCTGCATCTCGCCGGCGGACGTGTGGGTCTTGATGCTGGACGCCGCGACGGAAACGGGAGGATGGGTCTGCTTCTCGAAGGACGGCACGATCGTCCTCTCGGGAATCTTCCAAACGGGCCCATTGTGTTCGAGATGATCACCAGCAAAGATCTTGGCCAGGACATCCATCGAATCAGACCACTGCTCGCTGGTTTCCGTCGGCTTCACACCGAAAGCTTCGAGCGTCGTAAGATTGTTCGAACGCGCCGTGCCGATCTCGGCCCGTCCGTTGGAAACGATGTCGAGCGTCGCCAAGCGTTCGGCGACGAGGATGGGATGGTTCCACTTGAGAAGCACAGAACACATCACGCGGAACTTGATCCGCTTGGTGTGCTGCGAGACGGCGGCATAAAGCACTTCAGGGGCGGAAACGGTGAAGCGCGGAGGACTGAAATGCTGTTCCGACGTTCCCCAAGTCGAAAACCCGAGCTTATCGGCAAGAGCAACCTCAGCGATCATCTCTCGATAGCGCTGAGCGCAACTCACGCCCGGCATCACTTCGCCTTCTTGCAGAATGCCAACTTTCACTTGAGATGGTCCCTATAACCGTAATTCGTATTTTTTACCGCATATAAATGCTGTAATTCGTATTTATGTCTAAGTCAAGAGTGTGAATCGTTATCTGGGCTTGAATCTCTTAGCGGCTTAGTTTGAGGTTGCGCGTCGTGTGCCGCTGGGAGGGACGGATGAAGGATTTACTGACGACGCCGGATTATCTCCGGCTCGTCGCATCTCTCGACGATCTCGATCGCAAGATCGTTTCGCTCCTTCAGTCCGACGGACGCATGCCGTTTTCACGTATCGCTCGCGAGGTCGGGGTCACCGAAAAAACGGCACGCAGTCGCGTGCTCGATTTGATCGAGCAGCGCGTCATGCAAATCACCGCCGTCACCGACCCTTCCGTGTTGGGCTATGGAACGGCTGCCCTGCTCGGCATCACGACCAGACCGAACCGCCCTGCGAGCGAAATTGCGCAAGAACTGCAAAAGATTCCCGCGATCGACTACGTCGTCGTTTCAACCTCTCGGTACAACCTTTTTGCCGAACTCCTTTGTCGCGACCGTGCTGCCCTTCAAGCCACAATCGAGAACGAAGTCGGAAAAGTCGATGGCATCCAAACTATCGAGGTGATGCCTTACCTCAGTCTCCACTATCAGCTCGCCCATTTCGAAGCGGCGCAAAACAAGGTGCCGGACGAAACGGGCGTACGCCCTCGCGAAATCGACGCAATGGATGTCCGCATCATCAGATCTCTAAGCGAAGATGGCCGCAAGCCTTTCTTGCAGGTCGCAGAAGAACTCGGAGTATCCGAAGGACAGGTGCGGTTAAGATTCAAGCATTTAACCGATACCGGCACGGTCCACGTGATTGCTCTGATCAATCCGATGGGTTTGCAATATCGTTCAATGGCGTGGATCGCGATCAACGTAGCATCCGGCCATAGCGCAATGGATGTCGCGGATGATCTCGCCCGCCTTCCGAACACCACCTACATTGCCATTTGTGCAGGTCGATACGACATTCTCACCGAGTTCATCTGTCAATCGGATCGCGAGTTGCTGGAGGTGATCGATCGCAATGTTCGCATGCTACCCGGCATCGCTCGCCTCGAAATTTCGATCTACAGCGACCTCTATTACAAACGCCTCACGCCGATCCGCGACGAGGCCGTCGCGGCATCTGCTGCGATCTGACAGACTCGCAGTCTCATTCCAATTCTGCTAACGAGCCCGCCCTGTTAGCTGCGGAGGTCTTTGCTTGTGCAGCGTTTCATCCGCCGGAACAGGATGTTTTGCGTATGCCGACCACGCTCGAACAAACTCTCGCAAAAGTGCAGTACCGCCTCTTGCCACTGCTGATCGCAGGTTATTTCTCGGCTTACCTCGATCGCGTCAACGTCAGCTTTGCCGCGCTTCAAATGAATGCCGATCTTTCGATCGGACCTGAAGCATTCGGCTTCGTCTCAGGCATCTTCTTTCTCGGCTATTGCCTGTTCGAGGTCCCAAGCAACATCATCATGACACGGGTCGGGGCGCGGCTTTGGCTGGCGCGCATCATGGTCACATGGGGTCTACTCTCTGCGGCGACGGCCTTCGTCACCGACGTATATTCGCTCGCGACCGTCCGCTTTTTGCTTGGCGCTGCCGAAGCAGGCTTCTTCCCCGGAGTGATCTATTACCTCACCAACTGGGTGCCTTCAGCCAAGCGAGCGCGCGTCGTGTCGATGTTCATGATGGCCATTCCCGTCTCTACGATCATCGGCGCACCGATATCCGGTACGATCCTGGATCAATGGAACGGCGTCATGGGCTTCCACGGATGGCAATGGCTATTCATGCTCGAAGCACTACCCGCCATAACTCTTGGCATACTCTGTTTTTTCACTCTCACAGAGCGCCCGTCCGATGCCACGTGGCTTTCGAAGTCGGAGCGAGAAGAACTTCTCGCACATCTCGTTGCCGATCGAGAACTTCATGTTCCAAGTCATAGCCATTCGATACGCGACGCCCTCACAGACCGACGCGTCATTATCCTCGCGATCGCATGTTTTGGCGTTGGAATCGGCCTCTACGGGCTCGGCTTCTGGATGCCTCAGATCGTAAAAAGCATGTCGCTCAGTAATTCCGCAACGGGCTGGATCGTTGCGGTGCCGTACGCGATTTCTGCGCTTTTCATGATTTTCTGGGGTCGCCATTCCGACCGTTCAGGCGAGCGGATTTGGCACATCGCGATCCCCAGTCTCGTCGCCGGCGCCGCATTCGGACTTTGTGCATTCGTGACGTCCCCGGTGCTTCTGCTCACTCTTCTGACCATCGCCTCGGCATGCACCTTGTCGATCTTTCCCGTTTTCTGGACATTGCCCGCAACAATGCTCATGGGTCCAGCCGCGGCGGCAGGCATCGCCCTGATCAATTCGGTCGCGAACTCGAGCGGCTTCTTTGGGCCCTATCTGATCGGATTTGCCAAACAGCACGGCGCATCATCTCAAACTGCGATCGCATTGATGGCGATCTTCATGTTTGCGGCTGCAGCTTTGATCCTTTCTATGGAGTTGGAGGCGAAGAAGAGACTGCCGACTTGAATCGCCACTCGTTGGCGATGCCGCCCTGCGACTCGTCCATCGATTTCCGGGACCTCTTGTAACGGTCCGGCTTGTCCAGTTTATTGGCGGAGTCATTTGCGCCAGGCACGGCGCAAACGAAAAGCAGCAGAATATATCGGGGGGATGAGATAAATAATGAGTTCAGACCGCGACAGCATCGCCGAATCCGGTTGGCCCCTGACAGTATCCGACAAGAGCTGGACGACACGACAATTGACCGTCGTCCTGCTCGTCACTGCTTGCGGAAACTGGTCCTATCTCATCGGGCAGTACGTTGCGTTTTACCTGGACTTCAGGATGGGCGTCGCGGCGCTGATCGCCGGCTCGATGATCGGCATGCTGATGCTGACGCTTGCCGTCGTGCCCGCTTCGGCCAAATACGGAATCGATTCCATCGCCGCTTCGAAGCCTCAGTTCGGAAATCGCGGCTGGCTTCTCACAGTCTTCCTCCAATACGCATCGATCATCGGCTGGAATGCCTTGCTGCTCGTATTCTTCGGCAAAGCGGTAGCACAGGCAGGCATCACGCTGGGATTGGTTGGCCCTGAACATTCTCTCGATGTTGTAAGGGCCGTGTCGACCGTCACGTGCGCCGTCGTCTATACCGTCCTGTTACGGGGTCTGAAGGGACTTGAGGCTGCATCGAACATACTGTTCTTCGTCGTGGTCGGGATCGGCGCGTGGATGCTCTACATGCTGCTTTCCCAGCAAGCCGGCGCGCTCGCAACTGCAAAGCCGTCGATGCCGTCGCCGAGCCTTGCGTGGAACTACGTGACCGGCGTCGAGATCAGCATCGTCTCGTTGCTGGGCTTCTGGGCATATTTCGGGACGATCGTCCGCGAGGCGCCCTCTCCTTCCAGCTCCGTTCTTCCATCCATGCTGGCGATGGGACTGTCGCTGCCGCTTCTCAGCATCGTCGGACTCGCTGCAATGCTCGTCTTGCAGGTTCCGGATCCGACGGCTTGGCTGGTTTCACTGGGGGGACCGCTTTATGGCCTCGTCGCGCTTCTGTTTGTCATGGCCGCAAATCTCGGCCCATCGCTCGCAGGCGTCTATTCCACGGCAATAGGTTTGCGCCGCGTCCCGGCGTTGGAAAAAGCAAGCTGGAATACGCTCATTCTCATGGCAATCGTACCGGTCGCGGCCGTTGGCGTTTTCATTCCCGAAGAGTTTTTTTCAAGCTTCGGAACGTTCCTCGCCTTCATCGGCATCTTCTTCGCACCACTTTGCGCGATTCAGATCGCCGATACATTCCTGCTGCGGAAAAATGTCCTCAACATTCGCGGAATCTACCAGGACGGCGTCGGCACTCCGTACGAATTTTGGTTTGGGTTCAATCCGGCGGCATTCCTCGCAATGGCTGCTGGGTTTTTCACATATCTCTATCTCTTGAATCCCGTAACGTACGAAAGCCGGTGGCCTTATGAATACGTCACCGCCTCGCTACCGGCCGCTCTTGTCTCTGGAATAGTGTTTGTTCTTGCGACGCGCTTTTGGATTATTCCGGCGGGCAAAGGCGATTACGTCTAACGCGACTTCGAAACTGCTGCGCGCGTGACCGTTGCGAATGCGGCGGCACGCTCGCGTGCGAACTCACTCGACTTCAATGGCAATCGATGAATATCGCGAGAGGGGCCTCTCGCGCGTCGAGCGCCGCTGCCAACGTTCCTGATGCAATTGATGCGGCGGCACGAGCCAGCAAACTTTTCTGGCACTGTAAAAAAAAAGCGCAATCGAGCGGAAATAGGTCATTGACTTAGATCAATCTACGAAATACGGTCATACAATCATCTGCATATACGCTTTACGGTATGTAGCTGCTTGCGCAATGCGCAGACCGCCTCGATCTTGGGCAATGTCCCGATCGGAAGCTCCAAGAGAAGGATGCCATGCTTCTCAGCCGCTCGCAGAAACGACGTGCACGGCCAACAGCGCAATCCGAAGGCCGCGGGGAACCGACTCTCCTCCGTTCCGCAGAATTGTGGATCTGCTCGAGGCTCGGCCAGTTGCTCGACTATTTTCCAAACCGAACGGCGCCGATCTTCACCATTTGCGATGGACCGGATGGCCCTCGCCTTTCGACGACTTGCAGCTCATTCCTCGACAATGAGCGCAGCCACTTCGTTCTCGTTCGCGGCAATCGAAAAGAACGCCGAAACGATCGCAGTTCGTATCAGCACCAGCTAATTGGGAGTTTCTGAAATGAGTGACGGGGTTGGCAACGATGGCAAGCGGGGAGTCTCTCGTAGACAAATTTTGCAAACCGGAGCGCTCTTGGCGGGCGCGGCCACACTCCCGCTACCTGCAATCATCGGCAAAGCACGAGCCACCGACGCAAAAGACGCATTCAAAGGCGAAGAATTGACCGTCTGCGCTTGGTCGGGCGGCTACCTCGATTCGTTCAAAACCGCGATCTCTGATCCGTTCAACGAAAAATACGGCACGAAAGTCTCGCTGGTCGGCGGCTGGGATCAGATGGTCGCTCAAATGAAGGCTGCTCCTCCGGGAAAGCCTCCATTCGATATTACCGTGTCGGAAGAATATACGACGCTCGGCGCGCTGGCGGAGGGCCTTTACGCGAAGTCCGATCGCTCCAAGTTTCCACAGCTTGCCGATGTGCAGCCATTCTTCCTGACGGCGCGCCCGGAATCGGCGCGCGACTACGGCGTCCCGCTCGGGTTGGGATTCTCGCTCCCGATGCTGAATACAGCCCTCACCGCCGAGAAGCCTCTGAGCTGGGCGACGATGTGGGACAAGGATCTCGAAGGCAAACTGGCGCTCGATTCCGGTGCCTATTGGTGGATCATCGCAATCTCGGCGATCTGGGGCGCCAAAAAAGATTTCAACGCTTTCTACGATTGGAAGCCCGGACAGGCGTCCGATCCGATATTCGATGCGCTCGATCGGCTGCGTCCGGCCAAATACTACAAGGACGGCGCGGAATTATCGTTCCTGATGTTGCAGGAGCAGGCATCGTTTGCACAGATCTATTCCTCCGATGCTCTGGGTCTCATGCAGAACGGCGGCCCGACCTACAAAACCGGTATTCCCGCCGACGGTACGGTCGCGTACGGCGACTGGTACATCAAGGTCAAAGGGACGCAACACGATGAGCTGGCCGATGCCTTCCTTGGCTATCTGCTAGAGAAGGAAACGCAAAACAGCTTCATCAAGGTCCAGATGTCGGTGATGTCGCGAAAGGACGTTACTGTTCCATCCTTCTGGCACAACTATCCTGTGACCAACGACGACTTGGTGAAGAATGTTCGTTTGATGACGATGGACGGCCTGCAGCGTCTGCTGCCTAACTTCGATGCGATGGGAGAGCGCTTCCAGAAATCGGTACTGAAGACGTCTAAGGGCTAAGGCGGAATGGTTCGCGCCCTTCGATTGGAACGTGTCGTTAAGCGTTACGGGAATCATGCCGCGGTCGACGAGATTGATCTTCTCGTCGAGCAGGGCGAATTTCTTACCCTGTTAGGCCCGAGTGGATGTGGAAAGACCACCACACTCCGCCTTATTGGCGGCATGGATCGTCCCGACAGCGGCGTCATCGAAATCATGGGGCGGAGAGTAGACCGTCTGCCGAGCTATAAGCGCGATACCGCTACCGTCTTCCAATCCGGTGCGCTTTTTCCGCACCTGACGGTCGCAGAGAACGTGGCCTATGGACTGAAGATGCGCGGTGTTTCGGCAGGCGAGATCGGGCCGCGTGTCAATCGCATACTCGACATCGTCCGGATGGGGGGGTTCAGTGAACGCTATCCGGCCGAAATGTCGGGAGGCCAGCGCCAACGTGTGGCGTTGGCCCGCGCCATGGTCGTCGAGCCGAGCATCCTGCTTTTTGACGAACCAATGAGCGCGCTCGACCTGAAATTACGGTTGGAGCTGCGGACTGAGATCCGCCGCTTGCACCAAGAGCTGGGCTACACCGCGGTTTTCGTGACCCACGACCAGAGTGAAGCGATGGCGCTCTCGGATCGCATCGCCGTCATGAACAAAGGCAAGATCGAGCAGATCGGGCCGCCGATTGAAATCTTCGAGAAGCCCGCCAGCGAATTCGTCTATACGTTTGTCGGAGAATCCTGCTCGCTCGAACTGCCGCATCAAGCCGCGATCGGCGCCCGAGGCCGCTTGTTCATTCGTCCATCGAACCTCGGGCTGGTCAACGGAGCCGGCGCCGAAAATGTGCTGATGGCGCGTGTGGCATCGATCGAATATCTCGGCGGTATCTATCGAATCCACGCCGAAACGGACCACGGGACCATTTTTTTCGATAGTGCGAAGGCGCCGACTGTCGGACCGGATCACATGATCAAGATCGGCTGGAAAAGCGCCGACGCAACCTATTTTCCCCTGTCATGACTGTCGGCGCCGACATTCTTCCGCGTCGCTCCGCGTGGTCCGCTCTGACAGCTAACATTCCCTGGCTGCTGGTGCCGGCACTCGCCTTCATTGTTTTCGTCTTTGGCTGGCCGCTCCTTTATTTGTTGCGCATGAGCTTCAACGAGCATCCCGGCCCGTCTGTCTATGTCGAAGCCTGGTCGCTGAGAAATTATCTCTACATTCTCACCGATCCGGGCATGCTCGAGGAAATCGCCAAGACCGTCTACATCTCGCTGGTCACCGCCATCGTCACAGTTGTCGCGGCATTTTTCTTTGCGCAGTTCGTTTGGCTTCGCGAAGGGCGCAGTCGCCTCATGCTGCTTGCCGTTGCCCTCGGTCCGATGCTGATTTCCGAGGTCTCCGTCATCATCGGATGGCGCATCTTCTTTCCTTCTAACGGCTTGCTTTCCTATGCGCTGATGTCTGCGGGTCTGAGCGAGCGAAAGATCAATCTCCTTGGAACCGAGCTCGCCGCCGTCGTGGGTCTATCGTACATCTCGGTCTCTTATTGCTTCTTCTCGATTCTGAGCGTCCTGAACGGCATCGATCGCGGGTTGCTGACTGCCAGTGGCGATCTCGGTGCGTCGCCAGCGCGAACCTTTTTCACTGTTCTCCTTCCGCTGGCCAAAGGCGGCATTGCCGCTGCCTTTACGCAGGCGTTCGTATTCACGATGGGAATTTACGCGACGACCAACGCACTTGGACCCGACTCGCTCTGGACGATGCCCTACGAGATTCAGCTCCAAATGCTGACGCGCCGGAATTGGCCAATGGCCTCCGCACTATCTGTCGTCCTCATTGCAATAATCGCGGTCGCGGCACTCGCTGTGCAGTGGCTGCGGCATAGAAAGGGAAGGCGCCGTGTTTGAGGAGCGCGTGTTTCGTTATCTGCATCGAGCTTTTGCAGGCCTTTTTGTGCTCTATGTGCTCGTTCCTCTCACGATCACAGCCGTTATGGCGTTCAGTGATGACAACGTCATCCGCTTTCCGATACGGGGCTATTCTCTTCGCTGGTTTGGAGAGTTCCTGAACGATCCACAATGGAACAACGCCGCTTGGAACTCTCTCGAAATTGCTCTGCTCACAACAGTGATGTCGATGGCTCTCGCTCTGCCGACTGCTTACGCGCTCGCAATCGGATCGCGGAACCGACCGGTTCTTCAGACCTTGTTGATCTTGCCGCTGTTCGTCCCCGGCGTTGTGTTGGGAATATCAGTTGCCATGGGGTTCGGCTCCATCACCATTTTCGGCTCAGAACTCTTCGGCTCCAGGCTTCTCGTTGCCTTCGCCCACACGCTCTGGGCACTACCGCTGGCGATTACTGTGCTCGTTCCAACATTTGAGACGCTGGACAGAAACCTGATGGAAGCCGCTGGCGATCTCGGTGCCCCGCCGCTCTTTGCATTCTTCAACGTCATTGTTCCCGTCGCGATGACCGGCATCGTATCTGCCAGTCTGTTCGCGTTCATCACATCGCTCAACGAATTCATCATGGCGCTGTTTTTGACGACCCGCGATACGCAAACGTTGCCTGTAATGCTTTGGTTGTCTCTACGATCGAGTGCTTCTCCTCAGATCGCTGTCGCTTCGTTTGTATTGGCTGGATCGGTCTTCACGGCCGTCAGCATTGCTTATGCCTGGTATGCGGTCTCGCGACGCGGGCAAGGCAATGTGTGATACTGCTGAAACGATCATCGGTATGCAGGCGCAGGATTTTTCAAAGTACCCTCACGATCCACAATTGATCCGGGCGAAAATGGAAACGCCGTTCGCATGGCCGACACGATGACTAAATTGAAAAAGTTCGCAAGCCGCGGTTTGTCGTGACTCTGCCCACCATCACAGTGAAATAGCCGCAAGATCTCAACTGCCGAAATTTCAGCGTCGATACCCAAAGCCCGGACCCACCTGCCGCGTCGGTGGGAGGGCGGATGCTTCCGCAGATCCAGACCCCGCTGCTCGAGCAATTTGTGTTAGCTAGGCCCAATCGTTTTTGGGTTGCTCAGATCACTTTGTCCTTTGCTGGGCCTCGCTCCGAACCCCCAATCGGCAACTTGGATCGGGGATTTACGAAGGAGGATTTCCGCGGCTCACACTGATCGGAGCGGGCTGGTGTTATCGAACCGGACCAACTCCGAGGACGGCTTCGATCCTGTTTTTTAGCCGCGTCGCGAGGTCCGTCGGATCCAACCAGAAAATGCTATTGAACTGGCGAATGTCGAAATGGACTTTGTCGTTTCGAGGTTGCTGCACGTATAGAAGACTGGGAGGTTCAACCCGCGTGCGAAGCCGGCCTCGTAGTCTACGCTTGGCCGTTGTCCCGTGAGATCGGCAACGAGACGCTTGGACCGGCGTATCTCTCCGATGATGACGTCGTCGATCTTGTCAATGTGTTCCGCCTTGTCGACGCGGCGGGGTTTGTAACCAGAACTGATAACCCCAGGCTCCAGACCATCCTTCCAAGCATCATTCATGCTCCCATCGAACCACATTGCGATGAAAGCCTGAGAGGAAGCGGCGAGCTTCGTACGAAGCCCATCACAATACATGAACCCATCGGCGGTAAGCCGAACGAGGTCCTGACCTCGACGCTCGAGGTAGCCTTTTTCTTGAGCCAATCGATAATGGGCACAAGCTGGTTGGCGATGAGTCAATAGGCGGCAGAAATTAGGGAAGGGCTAGTTGTGTCAAAGGACCTATTGAGGTCGTAGGCGTCTTTGGAAGCTTGATGCAAAAAACCTTCGATGCGCTCCTTCAAGGTGGGCAACGGAATGAACATTTTCTCGGGACGCAACGCGCAAGCGGAAACTCTTTGGGAGCGACTGCCTGAGCCCGCGCTTCGTAATCATCCAGGAGATTGATGCGCTTGCCAGGTTTATCGACGCCCAGGTATTACTAGTGGCAGTTCATCCTCCATATGCGAGACCCCCAATTCTCGATGAATCGCAATCACACATTTGTCGGTTTGGTCGGCGAAACGTAATCTCGCCGTTTGACACATGAGAGAAATGTGCAAGGCCGAGTTCTATACGCGGAGTAGCGCAGCAGGTTCGTTAACTATGTATCAATCGCTTATTCGGCGTCGCAGGGATCTCTACATTGTTGCAATCGCGGTCGTCGCCACCTTGATGGCGATGACCTGCGGCGCTCATGCGAAAGAGCGGGACCAGTCGCCCGCGGCGGCGCCTCGAGATGCGGGAGAGCCGATCATGGCAATCGTTTCGATCAGATCTCAGCGAGTTACGTTTTACGATGCCGACGGCTGGATTTTCAGCGCGCCGGTATCGACAGGTGTCAAGGGACGTGAAACACCAGCGGGAATCTTCGCTGTAATCGAGAAAGACATCGACCACCACTCGACACTCTACGACGACGCGTCGATGCCCCATATGCAGCGCCTTACGTGGAATGGGATCGCCCTGCACGGGGGGCCGTTGCCGGGTTACGCCGCTTCGCACGGTTGCGTACGGATGCCCTACGGCTTCGCCGAGAAACTGTTCAATAAGACGCAAATCGGAATGCGAGTGATTATTTCTCCAAACGACGCGACGCCGGTCGCCTTTTCCCATCCGGCGCTATTGATTCCGAATGCGGAAGCTGTCGCCGCCGCTCCGGAGCGTGCCGAGACCCTTGACCGTGAGGCCAGTGAGGCCGCTGAAATCGCTAAAGAGACGAAAAAGTCGGCGGTGAAGGCCGCGCGCGAAGCCGCGTCTTCGAAAGCATCCCTACGCAAGCTGGAATGGCTGAAGAAGGACGCTGACTCCGACCTCCGTGATGCCGATAGGGACGTGGGCGCCGCGAAAACCGACAAGGCAAAGGCGCGCGCCGAGGAATGGAAGGTCAAGGCCGTCGCCAAAGCCGGGGAACGGGCCACCAAACTCGACACCGCTAGAGCTGATGCGACGTCGAAGGTCGACCTCGCAGCCAAAGCAGCCGATGCCGCCAAATCGGCTGCAGCAAAGAAGATTGAGACGGCCAATGCAGCGAACGAAGCCAAGCTCGCGCTCGAACCGGTCTCGATTTACATCAGCCGCGCGACCAAAAAACTCTACGTTCGGCGGAATACGCATAAGCCCTGGCCGGACGGAGGCGAGGTCTTCGATTCAAGCATTGAGGTCCCGGTTGAGATCCGGGATCCTGACAGGCCGATCGGCACCCATATATTCACGGCGATGGCCAGCGACGGGGATGCCCTTCGATGGACTGCTGTCACGATCGATCACGGTGATGATGCCAAGGACGCGCTCAATCGGGTCAATTTTCCAAAGGACGTGCTCGATCGCATCGCGCCGACTGCACTCCCCAGATCTTCGATCATTGTTTCGGACGAGCCGCTGAGCCGGGAGACCAACTATCGCACCGAGTTCATCGCGGTCTTGAGCAACGAACCCCAGGGTGGTTTCAAAAACCGACGGCCGACGGTGCTGCCCGCTCCTCCTCAGGTCGTTAAATCATGCGGGTTCTTCGGCCTCTTTTGCAAGCCGAGCGCAGCCCCGAAATCTCGTCGACGACAAAACCGCAACGACCAGGCGCAACGGGACCGGTAGTCGTAAACTGCGGCAGAGAGACTTTGATTTGGTGGCAATCAAGCGTCCACATCAGATCGGTAAGCGGGCGAACTGTAGGTGGCGCGATGGCGACCGCGCTTCAGGTTATGTCTGCTATCGGGATTGAAGCAGACATCGCGAAATGTCCGAAAACCGAGAAAGCGGACGAAGAAGTGCAAGCGCATACTGCGCCGCAGTCGAGTGAAACATCCCAAAAGCAGTCATTGGCCCATCTTTCGGAGAAATCGCCATTCGCGTGGCTGGCCTTTCCGCTTTCGACGACAAAGCAGAAACCTTACTGGCCGCGCCGACGACCATTTTGGGTCCCCAATCGCGCTTGTCACGGACGCGCAACCAGGGCGTTACGTTGGCTAGTACCGACCGGTGATGAGTTTTAGTGTGCGGTACAAAGCAAGACGCGTTGAGCTGTCCAAAGACCGACGCCTTGCTCCACAAGACTGTTGCCATGCACATTATCGGTACAGTCAATGCTGCTCAAGGTTGCCGTTGGCGGCCGCAGGTGGTTGAAGACCAAAAGCGGCGAACATTACATCGTGATGTGGGAAATCTCTGGTCCGTCCACCAGCTGCTGGAACAACGAGTTCAGCGACCTCCGGATCGTCGGCAGCTCGCGACAGGGCCATGACGCTGAGAACCAAAAGCTCAATCGGCAATCCCATGTGGGCAGCGCGGCGACAGAGTTGAGGGCAGCACTGCGTGTCTATAACACATTTTCTCACTTCAGGAGCGAGACTGTTCACGATTTTGGGCCAGTCAACATCACCATTCCGCAATGCGTCGCCGATTGTTGGCCCGCAGAGATAGCGCATATCTGCGGATAAACCTGCTCGGATTGCAGGTGAGCTCCAGTCGGAGCTGCGGGCAATCTTCAGAATTCTCTGACCGAGCTCGAGAGGATCCAACGTTCGCTGCATACTGGGGTCCGGCGGAAGCGCACCGGTGCGACGCGACTGGCGAAGTCCCATTTGCTCTGCAAAGTTCAGCAGCAACAGCACATGCCGCGATCTGGAGTAGGGCGCGTCCGATATGGGAGTTGAGGATGGCCTTGAAGATCGACTTGAAGAAATTGCCGATGGCATGGAACAGGCCTAAGCAGCCTGAGGAATTGGTGAAGGACAATGGGTTGTTCTTGACGTAGGAACAGGCATTGAAGGCCTGCAGGTTCGATTCAGTGGAGCGCGAACTCTTCTGCGCCCTCACGGATGCTTCCTGCGACGGTCGCTGCAAATTCCGTCACTTGAGGAAGGCCCATCAGCTCGCCGACGCTGGCCCGAGCCAGCGGTCCGGCGATCCAGAGCCTATCGACGGCTTTCCCATCGCTATCGAGTGCGCGGCCCTGCCGATCACAGTCGATGCCGAGATGCAGAGGATCCGGTCGAACGTAACCTTGGGCTTTCAACTCAGTGAGAAATTGTTGGCTTGCAAGAACGCGCCCATGGTCAGGGCCAGTCGCAAGAATAACTGAGTCAACGACGCGTGCGAGCCTGCGGTCAGAGCGAGACAACCGTAGCAGGACGTCTAGGCGGCCGTCTCGGCTACTCAAATTCTCGATCGCGGCTGCCATGAATTGCAGCGCTCCCGCTTCGACACGCCGCCGGATGATGGACTCGAGCTGAGGCGCAATTCGGAAGCGGTGCACGTCCCAATATGGCCGGAGACGTAGAGCAATCCGACGGCGCTCGGCGAGAGAAAGTGCGGGCCAGAACGATTTGGCTTGTGCGCGAACGGCATCAATGACGGCGTGCCAGGATAGTCCATTGGCTTCGGCATCGGCGATTGTTCGCCGGGTGCGTCTCAGGAGGTCGATGGCACTTTGCGGCAATGGGTCGGTAAAATTACCGTATGGAACCAAGGGCAATGGCGCGTGGCCCTTCGAGCGCAATCCATGGCGCGAGATTGCAGTTATCTTTCCATAGTGGCCGCGAGCATCGAGCGACGCGACGATGTCTGCCATTGTCAGTCCGGTGCCGACGATAAGGATTTTATCATCGGGTCGCAGATCGCCTAGCGCACCAGTGGTCGTGGCATCGGTGATGATCCTGGGGTCATCCGACAGGACTCCGGAGAGCGCATCGGGGACGCGCGGCTCGGGGTGCGTTGTTGCGATCACGGCGAAATCAGCTTGAACGCTTCCGTGCTCTGCCCGAATGACCCAGCCGTTATTCGAGCGCTGTATGGAACGAACACGACTCTGAATATGCTCGATAGCGCCGCTCGCGAGAAAAGGTGCGATCTGATCGTGCACGTAGCGTCCGAAGATGGATCGTCGAGGATAGGAAAACCCATCCTCGGCAAAGGAGTCCGGGTCGTTGGCCAGGGCGTTGGTGCGATCGATCCAGTCGAGGAAATGCGTTTCCTTATCCGGAAGCAGGCTCATCTTCGCTGCGGGGACGTTCGTTCGGTGTTGCGGATCTTCGCTGCCATACGCAAGTCCCGCGCCGAGCAAGGGCCGGGGCTCGAAGATGACGATTCTGGCGAAATTTTTATGTGCAGCCAGATGATAGGCAACGGCAGCACCAGAAAAGCCACCTCCGATGATCGCAACGGTCGAACGCTCGCCGAGTTCGTTCACGATTGCCCCGCTCGCGCTGCCGGCCGGTGATCACCCGCTATAGTCTCGCCGAAGGGGCCCATATTCACGACGTTCGCGCTTGGTCGCGTCGCGTGTGCCAGAGGCAGTTTGGGCAGAAGAAGTTCCGCCGCGCGATAGCATTCCTCTAGATGCGGGTAGCCGGACAAAATAAAAGTATCGATGCCCAACTGGCGATATTCGTCGATGCGTTCGGCGACGGTATCTGGGTCTCCGACGAGCGCAGTACCGGCACCCCCGCGTACGAGTCCTACTCCGGCCCAAAGATTGGGACTGACTTCGAGCTTGTCACGCCGGCCGCCATGCAAACTGCTCATGCGCTGCTGACCGACCGAGTCCATACGGGCAAATACCTTCTGCGCGGCTTCAATCGTCGCATCGTCCAAATGCTCGATAAGCGCCGCTGCCGCCTCCCATGCCTTTTCCGTGGTTTTGCGCACGATGACATGAAGCCGGATGCCGAATGTGAGTTTGCGGCCAGCCGCTGCCGCCAAATGCTTGACATGCTGGATCTTCTCCGCGACCGCGGCTGGCGGCTCACCCCAGGTCAAGTATTTTTCGATCATTTGCGCCGCGACGCTGTTCGCCGCTTCAGACGAACCGCCGAAATAAAATGGAGGGCGTGGAGTTTGTATGGGCGGGAAAAGAAGACGAGCATCCTCGACGCTCACGTTCTTGCCTAGGGTGGTTACGTTTTCACCCCGAAGGAGGCGATCGTAGATGTCGAGAAATTCACGAGTTAGCTCGTATCTCTCGGAGTGATTGGAAAAAAGACCGTCGCCCCTGTTCTCCGCAGGATCTCCTCCGGTCACCACATTGATCAAAAGCCGGCCGTTCGAGATTCGATCGAGCGTGGCCGTCATCCGCGCGGCAACGGTTGGTGACTGGAGCCCTGGCCGCACGGCGACCAGGAAGCGAAGCTTCTCGGTAAGCGGCGCTAGCGCTGCGGCGACGATCCAACTATCCTCGCAACTTCGCCCGGTCGGAAGCAAAGCCCCATAGTAGCCGAGCGAGTTGGCCGCCTGCGCAATTTGCCTCAAGTACGGAAGGTCGACCGATCTGCCGCCAAGCGAGGTGCCGAGGTAGTGGCCGTCCCCATGAGTTGGAATGAACCAGAGGACGTTGATCTTCTTGGGCGCTTCATCCACGTCCGCATGAGCCAATTGATGATCGATTGTGCGCAGTGTCATAGCTAGGTCTCACTCTAGGATTGGGAGGCTAACCGGCGTCCGTAGTGCGACAGGTGGCCGTTCGGGAATGTCGACCGCCAAACCGCGCGGGATTTTTTTTTCCTTGTCATACAAGGGGAGATTTGAAAGCACGGCTGCGTGGGGCTTGAGATCGCGGCCAGTGACCGTCACGCGCCTGTCTTCGTCAATGGGTTCGTTCAGTCGGACGATCGCGATTCCCGCATCGAGATACGGCGAATAGGCCGCCGCCGTAACGAAGCCGAGGACTTTGCCGTTCGCCGTTACGTGAGATTGGCGCAACGGTTCGCCCGATTTGCTTATGAGCCCAATCAGGCGCGGTTCACGGCTGGCGGTCTCAAGAGCCGATCTTCCAATGAAGTGATCTTTCGAAAAGTCGACATAAGCGCCGAGCCCCGCGTCGAACGGCGTGAAGGAATTGTCGAAGTCCGAACCATTGTTGAGAATGCCTGCTTCGATCCGGCGGATTTCCATTGAATCGAGGCCACTCACTTGCAATCCGTGAAGGCGGCCCGCTTCGAGCACGGCGCCCCATAGCGCTTCTCCGTCGTAGCCAGGCTCGTCCGGCAAGGTGTAGAATTCAAAGCCCAGTTCGTTGGTCCAGCCGGTTCTCGTTATAACGACGTTCTGTCCTTTGATCCTTGCTCGGCGGACTGCGAAATATTTGAAATCGTCGGGAATGCCGCCGTCAACGAGTTCGTTCAAAATGTCGAGAGATGCCGGGCCTTGAACCTGTGCGACCCATGAGCGGGGATCGGAAATTTTAACGTCCAGGCCTTCGCTCTGAGCAATGAGCCAGGAAAATACCGGTCCGTCAGCTTGAACGAACCAGAAGTGGTCTGCCGCAAAGCGCAGCAACACACCGTCGCAGAGCAACGTGCCGTTCGGATAGCAGAGCAGAGAATAGGCAGCGCGTCCGGGCTTCAGATTCGAAATGTTTCGTGTGAAGACCTTGTTGGCGAGCTTTTCGGCTTCGGGTCCCTTGATTTCGATCGGTCGCTCGCCGGTATCGAACAGAGCTACCTTCTGCCGAAGCGCCCAATAGCCGTCGATTCGATCGATCTTCTGCGTCACCGGCATGAGGCGATTGTTATACACGCAGTACTTGGCACCGTTGGCGAGGTGGAAACTGGAATACGGCCCGCGATCGGTGCCGTAGTCCCAACCACCGTCCTCATCGGCGGCAACAACGAGGCGAGTTGTGTTGAGAGACATCTAACGTTCCTGCTTTAATTTTCTCGGATTGATCTGGCTGACTTGAGCGTTTGGGTCCTTTATTGGATGCTGAGATCCTTCTTTGCGCGCTCCGGCCACTCGCCTTTATCCACGATGTAGTGGCGATAGACGAAGAGGAGCACGACGATGACCAACACGCCCAAGCCATAGAAAAGCGCGTTGGGTGCGAAGGTGTTGGCGCCGAACAAGATGAGCCCGAGGTTGAAGAGGGCGAGAGCCGGCCCGACATAATTTACGAGGAAATCAGGCGCTCGAAAGTGGCGCTCGCTCGTCGGATATTGGCTGCGCAATAGCTTGACGGCGACGAGGTCCATCGAAATGCTCAAAAGGTAGGAGACGGCTCCGGCCGCCAGAACGAACAGCGGCGCGCCGAGCAACATCAGAACTCCGTTGACGACGATGTCCGCCCACATTCCAGCGACAGGGGCGCGGTGACCGTTGAGCCGTGAGAGAAATTTCGGAAAAACGCCGTCAACTGAACCCTGATATAGAGTTCTCGAACTGACAGCCAACAGCGTTCCGACCGACAGCAAAAGTGCAAGGATCAGAACGATGGTCACAACCTCGGCGGCCTTGCTGCCAAAGGTCGTGGTCGCGAGTTCGGCGACCGCTTGCTGCGTATACCCGGCAACGAAGTCGGGTTGGGTCAGAGCCTTAAGACCGAGCACTCCGAGAAATGTGAACGGCAACACCACGTAGCACACGAAGGCGATCAGCCCGGTCGACACGATTGCCCGAATGTTATCGCGATGAGGGTCCTTGAATTCACTGACAAACGAGACTGCCTGTTCGGCACCGTAGGTGCTCCATCCTGCGATGAACAAACCGCCGGCCAAAAGCGTCAGACCCTCTTTGCTGAACCAGTTCACGCCTCCCTTCAGTTCGAACGGCTTGAAGTTCGCGTAGTTGATCGTGCCGTTAAAAAGCGGAACGATGGCGATCAGGACCAGAGGTATCAGCGCAAAGAGCGCAATGATGTGCTGAATTTTCGCCGCCCGGAGAATGCCTGTGTGCTGAAGCGCAAATACGAACAGCAGAACAAGAATGCCGGTGATGATCGTCGCGTTCAGTTGGAATACGATCCCCGGCAACACCGACGACAGGTCGAGCAGAGTGACGGAGAAGGCTGCGAACGAGGTGCCTTGAAGAAAGGCCGAGATGATGTAGCTCCCGCATAGCGAAGCCAGAACGGTCAACGACGTTGAGGTTCCGAACCAGTAGGCGCCCATGTTTATCGGAGCGAAGAACTTGCTGTACTTGATCCACGCGACTGACGCATAGACGGACCCGCCACCTGTCTTGTTGGGAAACACGCCGGCCAACTCAGCGTACAAAAAGAGCTGCACGAAGCCGATGACCGATGAGATAGCCCACACCAGAATTGATGCCGTGCCGAGCGTGTCGGCCATGGCGCCGATGGAGAAGAGAATCCAAGGCGAGGCACCAGCCGTGATCCAGAACGCATCTTTCCAGGTGATGACACGGCGCATTTCTGATTGAGAACTTTCCGCAGAAATCTGCGGACTTTCGAGGGTTGAAATGGACATGGCTGTTCCTTTGGGGCGATGGGCCTTAAATCGATAGTCAGTGGATTGTGGTGCGCGAAGGACTGGTGCCTAGCTCCAGGCGTGGAGCGGCGGTTTGATATCGTTAAGGAAGTAATCGCCCAGGATCGCGTACTTCCAGCGAACCGGGTCGTGCAGCGTGTGCGTCCGCGCGTTCCGCCAATGACGATCGAGATTGTGCTCGGCAAGTGTCGACCGCGTTCCCGCAAGCTCGAACAACTTGTTCGTTGCCGCGATCGCGATCTCTGTACTCAGGACCTTTGCCTCGGCAACAGCGATCTGAGCTCGAGCAACGGTGTCCGCTGTTGCATTGGCGACCGCTTCGTCGACGGTGTGACCCGCCTTCTCGAGAAGCGCCTGGGCGGCATGCAATCGCAAAACAAGATCGCCCACCGCATGAATGGTATAAGGGTCACGCGAGGCTTGATCGATGCCGCTATCAACCCACGGGCGTGATTTCGTTCGCACGAACGCGATCGTGTCGTCGATCGCCGCCTTGGCAATTCCCGTATCGACGGCGACCTGAATGATCTGAAAAATCGCGCCATCGGCGGTGGGCTTGTCGTAGCCCTTAAAGCCCGGCACGAGGAATGCCTTCGGCACGCGCACATCGTCGAGGGTAACGGTGCCGCTGAGTGTGGTGCGCTGTCCGAAGCTGCTCCAATCGTCGATGACGGAAAGTCCCGGTGCATCCCGTCGAGCGATCGCGTACCAGGCACGGCCTTGATCGTCCAAAGCGACGATCGGAACGAGATGGGCAAGAAGAGCGCCGCTCGAATAGAACTTTCGTCCTTTGACGATCACATGGTCGCCGGCGTCGGTAAACTTGGTCTCGAATTCGGCCGCCTTCTTTGAACCGAACTCCGAAAACGCATTGCCGAACCGCACGCCGCGCAAGGCCAGATCGAACAGCAAGCGCTGCTGGTCCTCGTCGGAAACCGTGCGAATGGCTGCGAGAACGCCGAGATGGTTTTGTGGGATCTGCCCGAGCGACGGATCGGCGGCCGATATGATCTCGATCACCTTACCCAACGTCACGTACGAGACGTCCGGCCCGCCGAATTTCTTCGGAACGTTGATGGACCAAAGACCGCTCTGCGAGAAAGCGTCCAACTCCTGAACTGGCCAGCGCCGCGTTCGATCGCGCTCGGATGCGCCTTGAGAAAATTTCGCCGCCAGCTCTTGCGCGATTTGAATTGCTTCCTGGTCGGACTTGATGACGTGGGCGACTTTTGTCGGCCAAGGCAGCGCAGTAACGGCTTCAGGGTTGGTTTTGGGTACGTCGATGACATCTGCTGCGTTCATTTTTCAATCCTATCAGATGGCCTTTGGGGCGCTTTCATTGAAATTGAGTTTCGATGGTCACGGGCTATTGAGCGGCCTCAAGGACGCGCCGAGAGGCCTCGAGTTCGCGCACGATCGGAATGACGTGGCGCCCAAAATATTCGACTTCTTCCTGAAAATGGAGGAAGCCGAGAAGGATGAGATCGGCGCCCGCATCCTTGAGCGCGATGATGCGTTCCGCCACCTGTTGTGGCGTGCCGATGAGATTTGAGCGGAACCCGTCGTTGTACTGGACGAGATCTTCGAACGTCGACTTCGCCCAATTCCCTTCGCCTTCGGGCGATGCCTTGCCGGCATTCTTCACTTCATGCGCGAACGCTTTGACAGCTTCTGGATCCGCGCCCGCGATGATTTCTTCGAGAACCTGACGTGCTTCCGTTTCGGTCTGGCGCACGATTGCGAATGCGTTGAGTCCGACTTTGACCGATCGCCCGTAAGCGGTCGCCTTTTCGCGAATATCATCGACCTGCTGCTGCAGCCCCTCCGGCGTGTTGCCGTTGGTGAAGTACCAGTCGGAAACACGCGATGCCATATCTCGTGCGGCGCGCGAGGAGCCGCCTTGGAAGATTTCCGGCTGGGGATCAACCGGCTTCGGCTTCATGCTGAACTTGTTGAAGCGATAGAAATCGCCGCGCAGAGTGAAGTCGTCTTCCGTCCATATTCCGCGCAAGGCGCGAATGAATTCTTCAGACCTGCGATACCGCTCGTCGTGGTCGAGCCAGTGTTCGCCGATGGCTGCAAACTCGCCACGGAACCAGCCGCTGACGACATTGACCGCGATACGACCGCCATAGAGATTGTTGATTGTCGCAATCTGCTTGGCGGCGACCGCAGGCGTCCAAGGTCCAGGAAGGAGCGCTGCGATCACCTTGAGGCGTTCGGTTGCACCCAGAAGCGCCTGGCTGAATGCGACGGGCTCGTGCTGAAATTCGGCACCATAGCCGGCCGTGAAGCGAATTTGGCTGAGCGCATAGTCGAAACCGGACTTTTCGGCGATGCGCGCGAGATCGCGATTGTACTCATAATCCCATCGCGTCCGCTGCGGGACCTTGCTGATAACGAGGCCACCCGAAACATTGGGCACCCAGTAGGCAAACTTGAGCCCATCGCGCGGCTGGGAATTTTCACGTTGCAGGGTCGTCATTTCAAAAACACTCCAGTGCAATTGCAGCCGTGATTACGCGTTCGAAACCGCGACGACTGATGCAGAAATTGATTGCGGAGATTGGTAGCGAGCGAGCTGAACTACAGCCTCTGCAACCGAGCGATCGATCCGTTCGCGGACCGCGTCGTTCGTGAGGAGATAATTCGAGAAGTCGCTCTCGACGGCATAAATAGCCGTCGGCAAGGTGAGCGCGTTAAGAAAGCCGAACAGCGGTCGCAGCTGATGTTCGATGACGAGGCCATGCAGCGGGCTTCCGCCGGTCGCTGCCAAAATCACCGGCTTGCTCGCAAATCGTTTGTGATCAACGAGATCGAAGAGGTGCTTCAGGGCGCCGGTGTACGATGCGCGGTAGACCGGTGATCCAACGACGAGTAAATCGGCATCTTCAACGGATTCGACGATGGCGCGCGCATCTGCGCTCAACTTTGCGGGGCTGCTTGCTGCAAACAGCCCGGCACTGGACGCCGAAAGATCGATTTTTACTGTATCGAGGTTCGTCTCCCTCGCTATCGCGTCGAGGATTGCGGACACCAACCCCGACGTGCGAGAGGGCTCAGAGAGACTTCCCGATATTCCCACAACAGATAGTGACAATGGCATTTCCTCTTTGCTCTTGCAAACGCGGCGCTTGATGCGCTGAGTTAGGTAAGAGGATTTAATGTCTCGGAGCGGGCAGGAGGCAATGATGCCGAATGGCACTTGCAGCGAAAACGCCGGTAAAACCGGCTTATATTATGTTCGTATATGAATTTCAGAGTATGGCTCGTGTGCACGAACTGTCTGCGGCGATGGCTTCACAGCCTTATCTTAGCCAACAGCCCGATGAGTTCGCGCTCGGAATTGACGGCGAACTTTCGATATAGTCGCAGCTTGTAGTTCTTGACCGTGCCTTTTGCGATTCGAAGGTCGCTCGCGATTTGGCCGGATGATTTTGATAGCTTAACAAGAGAAAGCACGTCGCGCTCCAATTTGGTAAGCGGGGAAAGCGACAGCTTTTCCGCTTCCGCGGCGAATTCATTTGGATCAGCTGGCTTCCAATCCAAAGCGCACAATCGTCCTCCTGGCGCGATTGCGAAATCGTCGAGGAGTGGGATCACCCGCAGGCGCATGCTGTCGGAAACGCGAACGTAAGCTCGGCCGGAAGTTCGAATGTCATTTTTCAAACGCGCGAGTTTGTGTTCGGCGGCTTCAGCCTCCCGCCAACTCGCACTTTGGTAAATTGCATTTCCATGCCGATCGAAAATGGCAATGGGAAGCACGTCGACGCTTCGATTGTCATTCGCGATACTGCTTAGCTTTCCATAGGTCCGCGCCAAATGGGCGTGATGAAGACCCTCGATCGCCGGGAACAATTCGTCGATACGAGAGCCAATACCTTCCGAAAAGCCAATCGACTTGCTCTCGAGAAATAGCGCAATGCAGGAACCTCCGGGCGCCGGGAGGACGATGCCAACTTCATCGATGATTTTCGCGCGCTTTAGAAATACGCTTGTGTAAAGACGGGTCTCCGCCGTGTCGTTGATCACTTCGGAAGACCTTACAAAGCCCTTCCTGCTTGTCTTCCGCCAGTAGTTTCCGAACGGGTCGACCTCGTGAAATATCGTCCGATATTGTTCGACGATGAAATCAGGATGCCCGGTCGTATGGAGCACATCGGTTGTATTGGCTTTGCCGTAGCGAACCGCGAACACGTAGTCGTGCTGGATTGCGCAACCCAACAACCTCAAAAGCTGTCTATAGAAGTCGGACGATCCTACGGATTTCGCCGCCGCTCCGAACGTGGCGTACCAGCTAGCTGTTGTTGAGGTGCCGGACGCCGTCATCATTCCATAGAAGCGCAAGTTGGATGGTTGCTGGTGGGACCACCAACCGCCAAACTCGCTCAATCCCTTCTTTGATGGCGAATGCTGGGCCATAGGAGCTAGCAGCTTCGCGGGACGGCGCGAAATAAGAAATTTTCAGTTTGTTATTCGTAGGGAGGCATTGGGCCTCCGCATATAAATGAGATGCGCCCCCGCGCGCTTTCCGAGGTTAAAGACACTACGCATTGTGCATCTTGAGAATTTATCAGGTGGTTTCCTAGGCAGCGGCCCTCATATTCCGCGCCTGATGAGAGTGCTTTGCAGTATTTCTTCGTTAGGGTCTTTGGCGCCGATCTCTAGTTTATCTCGATACGTCTCTAGCGCAGATACAGCCTCTTGCCTGGAAGTCAGGGCGGAATAGGCATTGCAAATATGCCCTCAAACTCAGTTGAAAATGACATGCAAAGATCTGTCGACGAAGAAATACTTCATATCGCGGACCACGAGCGCGAAGCATTGCGTGAACTTGTCCGCTATCCTCTGACATCAGCGATTTTCGAGCGTCGTTCGCGTCGGTTTTTTCGTGGAGCGGAAATTCCGGATGGCACGCTCAAGTACAAATCCCGTTTTAAACCAGAACCTCTGTCGGAACTTGAGAGGCTGTTACTTGTCACAACGGTCGCGGGGAAGACGGGATGGCATGAAAGCGTTACACGCCATGATCGTTATGCGCCGCATCTCTCAAACTATCCCGGTGCAGCAGGTGGGAGAACCTTCCCTTCGGCGGCAGGCTTTCATACCGCCGAAGTATTTTTTACAGATGACAGTGGCACTTACATCTTCCAGACGCGAGATGGTGCAGTTTCCGTCGAACGCGGCGAAAACGGAAACGTTGAACTCGAACGCTTGCTAGCGGCCCACAGGTCTCAAATTCGCAAGTTATCAGATAAGCGAATTTATATCCCGAACCGCGAGCCATATATGGAAGGTCATAATACATGGGTAGGTAATGCACCGGGCTCGCTCCTGATTTTTCCCGTGGGAGATCTCGCCCAACATGTCCTGCTGAACATTGCGTTTTATGCTCAAAACGGTTTCACGATCTACGACGATATCAACAAACGGAAGATACCTGGGATCGAAGAATTCCGAGACATTGTCGATGTCGACAATCCTTATCCTCTCTCTTTCCTTGATCAATATTCGTTGGCTGAGCTTTCGGCTGAATTGGCGATTGGGCCATTTGCCGGCCAACTACTATTGCAAGCGCTCGGTCTTGGGGGATGGATCTACGATGGAATCGACCGCCTGACTATTCTTGGTGCCAGCGGAGATCCGGACGTTCCGGGACTTGGCTTTCGTTTCGATACTGATCCGAGATGGCCGCAACCAAATCCAACGGGCCTCGAAGGCGTTTTTCGCGCGTTTACGCCTCCGCACTACAAAGACCTACGCCAAGCAGTCGAAGCACTCGTGGCTCGCAAATTCGGTCCAGGTGGCCCATTCAATCCAGAAACGCCCGGACCTTGGAAGGACAGCCCGACTGTGCGCGCCAGCGCGCAGCTCCATGATGAACGCTTTAAGCGTCTCGTCGCATTACAGGCGCAATATATGTACGATACGTTTGGAAAGTTCCCAGCGACGGTACCGTCTGTCTACATCCTGATGTACCTGCAGGCTCATCATCTCGATACCGAATACTATGATACGCTGTTCAAGCCCGGAGCATACCTCCCCACGCATACCCACCATCATAAAAAGTGGCATGGCGAAGATCTATAAAATCAGCCGTTGGGTTCAGGAAAGTTGTCCTTTCCAAATACGAGAGCTCTCTTTGAAATTTGCGCCGAATCCATGCGCATTCAAAACGTAAAAGGTGCTCGAGATTTCATGGGCTCTTGTTAGGTCACGGTTCTTTAATCTCGGGTGGCTAGGCACAATCAGATTTTCATACGGCCGATAAAAACTTGTCGATATCGGCAGCGACACGCTTCGGAAACTCCCAATGCGGCGCGTGACCCGCGTCCGGATATGTGATCAGCTGATAATCAGCGATGACATTCGCCAATTGCGCCTGTTCGGTTGCACCGAAGATACCGTCATTCGCGCCCCAAAGCACGAGCGTCGAGGCATCTATGGCCTGCGCCGCATCGGCCGGTTCATCGACAAGTCCGGTGAGCGCACCGCGCCACGCGCTGCTAGCGACCTTCAGGCTTTGCTCGATGTAGCCCAGGATGACGGCTTCCGGCACCGGCGCGTGAACGGTGCTGCACTGGAAGGCCTCGACAAACTCGCGCGGCACGCTATCTCCAAATCGCACGATCTCGGCTCTAAGCTCCTTCAACCCTAGATGCCTGGCAGCCGTCGGCGCGGCACCAATCAAAACGAGCTTTGAGATGAGATCCGGACGGAGAGACGCGACCCGCTGCGCGACGATACTCCCCATCGAATGACCGACGACATGCACCGGTCTCGTGATCACGCGAGCGATGAACTCGATTACGTCGGCGGTCAGATCACTGATCGAATACTTGCTTGCGGCGTCGCTATCGCCATGCCCCCGGAAATCCAGATTGAAACTCGGTCCATCGTATCCCAATGCCTCTATCAACGCTGCGAAGCTATGCGAGGAATCAGCATAACCGTGCAGAAAAAGCACCGGCGTACCTTTCCCGTCACGCTCCCGATAGTGATAGCGAAGTCCACTGCTCAGCCGAACAAACTGTCGATCCGTTTCGATCTCGGTGTCGAGTTCCGCGAGGGATGTTGACATCGTTTCTACCTGCTTGCGATTTTCGAGCCTGCTCATGTTGAAATTGCTGCCGGCGCTTCGTTCCGTACCGAAGCGCGCGACGGATTAGACGTTATGACGGCGGCACCAAAACGCGTTGGCTCCTCCAGAAAATCGAGAAAACCGCATAAGATCAAATCTACGCCTGCGGCCTCGAGCGCTCGAACGCGTTCGCGGATTTGATCCTCCGTTCCGATCAATCCAGTCTTAAAGCCGTCGTTCGGCTGCACGAGATTGGCGAAGTTTGAGTTCGCCCACATTCCGATGCGATCCTTCGTCGAGGAACCCGCACCTTGGGCGTGAACGCGAAACGCCTCGACAGCATCGGAATTGACCGCTGCAATGATGTCTTCCAGGACCTTGGCCGCTTCCTTCTCGGTGTCGCGCAGAATAACAAAGGCGTTGACCGCGAAACGGGGCGAACGGCCCAACGGCTCGGCGAGCTTCCGGATTTCAGCGATCTGCCGGCTTACTCCTTCGATGTCGTCGCCATTCATGAAGTACCAGTCCGTCTGCCTAGCGGCGAGAGCGCGGGCTGCCAGCGAATTTCCACCTTGAAAGATCTCGACTGGGCGCGGTGGGCTCGGTCGGAACGTTAGATCGCGAACGCGGTAGAAGTCGCCTGAAAAAGAGAACTTCTCGCCGGAGAGCAGGCCTCGGAGGATTGCAACGAATTCTTCAGACCGACGGTATCGCTCGTCATGATCGAGCCACGGCTCGCCGAGGCGTATGAACTCGTCCTTGAACCAGCCACTGATGATGTTGACGTGAAATCGCCCCTTCGTCGCAGCCGACACGCACGCGGAAAACTTTGCGATCATCGCCGGATGCCAAAGCCCCGGATGAATAGCGGCGATGACGTTCAGCAGATTTGTCGAAACGGCGATAGCCGTGCTCGAAGCCAGCGCATCGTAGAGATCCGGGGCCGCGCCCGTGGTCGACAGAAACCTCGCAGCCACCAACGTATAGTCGAAACCCGCAAGTTCTGCGCGCCGTGCAACCTCAATCTGAGTCTGCAAATCAGGATCGGCATTTTGGGGAGTGGAACTGAATAGAACGCCGCCGAGGTTGGTACTCCAATATGCGAATTTCATCGTGGCGATTGCCTCAACTAAAGGACGTTGGCGAATTCGGCGAGTTCCCAAGGATCGACTCTGTCGTGAAACGACTCTTCGTCGAATCCGCTAACCGCTCGCCGCGCTTTCGCGATTTCGTGACGCTTGACCGTGGTGAAGACCTGCACGAATTCTGCGCCCAGCGATGCCGCGAGAATTTCGTCAGCTTCTAGCGCCGCAAGTGAACTTTCGAGGCTCGTCGGCAATGTCGCAAAGCGCGTCGTCTCATCTCCGGCGTCCCTCGTCAGGGGCGGACTCAGTTTCCGGCGGATTCCGTCGAGCCCTGCAGCCAGGGTTGAGGCCGCCACTAGATAGGGATTGGCTGCGCCGGCCCCGAGCCGATTTTCAACATGGACATTTTCACCGCGCGCGCCCTTGACGCGAAGAGCCACGGTTCGGTTATCGAACGCCCAGTCGGCTTCAAACGGCGCGAACGCATGCGGTCGAAACCGCTTGGCACAGTTGACTGTCGGCGCGAACAGCGCCGTCAATGCCGGCGCATGATGAAGCTGCCCAGCGATGAAGTGGCGCGCGATCACCGACAGTCCGTCCGCGCTCGATTTATCGGCGAAAGCATTCCGTCCGTTACTCCACAACGAAAGATTATAATGGAGGCCGTTGGCACTGCGATCGATTGCGGGCTTGGTGATAAAGCTCGCAATCCGTCCCGCTTTGGCGGCGATTTCCTTGACAGCTGTCTTGAATGTGTACGCCTGATCGGCAGCGCGAAGCCCCCAGCCCGGCGCGAAATTGACCTCGAACTGGCTTGGTCCGTATTCGAGATTGAAGGTTGTGACGTCGATCCCGAACGCCGACAGCGCATCTGCAATTTCGTACAGAAGCAGGCGATCGCGCTCGTCGAATGAGGCGAACTGGCGAACCGACTCGGTTACAGGCGCGAACGTCTCCGCGTCGAGCAGATAGAATTCGTATTCGAAGCCGCTAAGTACGTCGAAACCTAAAGAAGCTGCTTTACTGAAAGCTCTCGATGCGACGGTCCGCGATGCCGCCAATACCGGCTCGCCCGACCCGGCGTGATAAGGATCCGCAATCACTCTGGCCGTTCCGGGTACGTAGGGCAGAACGGCAAAAGTCGTAAAATCCGGATGCAGAGTGACGTCTGGATAGCCCCGCTCTTCGAGGTACCCGGTACCCTGCACTGCCTCGCACTGGACGTCGAGCGCGACTGGCGGCAACGGAAAATTTAGACCATTCCCCGCCAGCGGCCGAAGCCACTTGATCGGAACCGTCTTTGAACGCGCGATCCCATGCAGATCGGGAGTTTCGACGCGTAGATAGTTGATGCCTCTATCGCGCACGACATTTTCCAACTCGTCGAGCGGACGTGTGATTGGACTGTGCTCCGTCACTGGCTTAAATCCACGAATGCAACGGCGGCTTCACGCCGTTGAGATAATATTGGCCGATCGCGAACGGTTTCCACCGGACCGGATCGTGCACAGTGTGAGTTCGCGCATCGCGCCAATATCGGTCGAACCCATTCTCCGCCAGCGTGGCACGCGAACCGCCAAGTTCGATGAGTTTGTTCGCAGCCAGGATAGCGATCTGCGTCGTTAGCACCTTCGCTTCAGCGACGGCGATCTTGGCGAGCGCAATGGTGTCTTCGGTCGTATCGACGAGCGTCGCATCGAGCTGAAGGCCGGCGCGCTCGAGCAGAGCGTTGGCAGCATGAAGTCGGATCTTGAGATCGCCGATGTCCCGTAACGTGAAGGGATCATCGCCTGCCTTGTCTAGGCCGCTATCGATCCACGGTCGCGCGCGACGCTTGATGAAATCGATCGTTGCTTCTATCGCGCCTTCCGCGATTCCAAGATCGATGGCCGCATGAATGAGCTGACTTTGTGGGCCTGCAACGCTCGGCTGTTCGTAAACGAGGTGCGCCGGAAGAACGCGTGATGCCGGAATTGGGACGTTTTCGAGGGTCACAGTCCCGCTCGCGGTCGTGCGCTGCCCGATGCCTGACCAATCATCGACGACGGTCAACCCCGGGCTATCTCGATCAGCGATAGCGACCACCACATGACCGTCCTCGCCGAGGGCGACGATCGGAACGAGGTGAGCGAATAGCGCTCCGGTCGAATAGAACTTCTTGCCATTGACACGGTACCCGCCGCCGTCGCGCGTGAGCCGCGTCGAGAAGTCTTCGACGTTCTTGCCGCCCGACTCGGAAAATGCGTTGCCTAGCCTATAGCCGCCGAGAATGGCGCCCAAAAGGTCGGCCCGCTGCTCTGGGCTCGCCGTCGAACGAATAACATCGACGAGTTCAAAATGATTTTGTGCGATCTGCGTCAGCGATGGATCCGCTGCCGCGAGGATAGAGAAGATTTTGGCAACCGTCGCAAGCGAAACTCCGGCTCCGCCGTCAGACTTCGGAATGGTGATGCCCCAAAGACCGCTCTCGGAAAACAGATCCAATTCCTTCAACGGATAATGCCGAAGGCGATCGCGCTCTGCGGCGCCTTCCGCTAAAATCGGCGCGAGGCGTTTCGCGACCGCGATCGCCTCGGCATCGTCCTTGATTACAGCAGCCTTTCTGGCGGGACGAGCGGATACCGGGCCTGCAAGGTTTGTCGGATGCGGGCTTACGCCGTTCAGTGCGGAGTGGGGCTGAAATAGCGTCATGTCGTGTATTCTCGCTCTGTTTGTTGCCGTGTGGCGCTTCTCGGCAATTGTCGCCTAGATCCAGGAATGCCGAGGCGGATGCGCCCGATTGAGGTAGTAGTTGCCCACGATTGGATATTTCCAACGCACCGGATCGTGGACTGTATGGACGCGGGCATTGCGCCAGTAGCGGTCCAGCCCATGTTTCAAAAGCGTCGAACGGGCCCCCCCCAGTTCGAAAATTTTGTTGGTTGCGAGAAGCGCAATCTCGGTCGTCAACGCCTTGGCCTCCGCGACTGCGATGGATGCCGCTGCCACAGTTTCCTCAGTCGGATTGGCAACTGCCTCGTCGAGGATACGCCCCGAGCGCCACAGCAGTGCTTCGGCCGCATGCAATCCGATCTTCAGCTCACCGATGTCGGAAATCGTATATGGATCGTCCGTTGCGCGGTCCTTTCCGCTGTCGATCCAGGGCCGCGACTGCGTCTGCACGAACCGGATGGTCTCGTCGATGGCGCCTCGCGCAATTCCGACATCAACTGCGGCGTGGACGATCTGGCAAACTGCGCCATTAGCGCTTGGGCTATCTTGAGATGCATACGTCGGCAGGACTCTCGACGCCGGCAGCACCACATTGTCGATGATGACAGTTCCACTCGCAGTCGTCTTCTGTCCAAAGCTCGACCAATCGTTGATGATCGTTATTCCCGGCGTGTCGCGATCGGCAACGGCGATGTGCAGTCGGCCTTCGTCATCGACGGTCGTAATAGGAATGATGTGTGCGAGAAGTGCGCCGCTTGAATAGAACTTCTTGCCGTTGACGACGTAGTCGCCGCCGCGGCGAGTAATCTTAGTCTCGAAATCCGCCGCGGTTCGGCTGCCGAACTCCGAGAATGCATTCCCGCTTCGTGCGCCAGAAAGGATTGCACGGAAGAAATCGGCCTTTTGCTCCGGTGTCCCCGTCGTCCGTATCGTATCAATGAAATCGATATGATTCTGTGGAAGTTGACCAATCGAGGGATCGACCGCCGAAACGATCGCGATGACCTGGGCGATCGTCGAATAGGATAGCTCCGGGCCGCCAAACTCACTAGGAACATTCAGCGACCAGAGGCCGCTGTTCGTAAAGTCGGCGATTTCGGCGACGGGCAGACGCTGGTCTCGATCTCTTTCGGCAGCTGTATCAGCAATGCGTGCCGCAAATTCTCGCGCGATCGCGATAGCTTCGTCGCTACTTTTGACGACGTGGGCGCCAATTGGCTTTTCGAGCACTGGCAGCTGCTCGGGTTCAAGGTCTTGAACATTGAAGAGTGGCGACATTTTTTGATCCTACTGATGGCGACCGACCCAGGCGCACGCCCAGGTCGGTTCGTGTCGTCTCAGGTTCGGGCAGGGTCCGTCCCAAGTAGATCGGCTTCGACAGCAACCAGCCGATCCGGCGCCGCAACTCTGAGAAAGAGGAAGTAAGCTACTCCAATGCCGAGGAGTGCGAGGAACACATAAGGCAGGATGTTATAGGGCCACGCCGGTAGCGGGTAGACCGTACCGAATAGGACCACGGCCAGAAGGGCGATCGCGATCCCGGAAGAGAGGACGTGATGCCAGCGCAGCTCACCCCTTTTTCGCAGATAGAACGGCGCTCCAAGCGAGACCAGAAAATAGGAGACAAGGAAGCCGTAGGTCGCGATCGAACCCAGGATCCCATAACCGTCGAGAAGCGCCCACCCACTGAGGGATTGCGCGAGCGCCAGTCCAAGGGCGATAAGCGCGACGAGAGTTACTGCGATGTGAGGCGTGCTGTTGGAGACATGCGTCGAGCCCGCGGAGCCATGAAAGAGTCCGTGATTGGAGAGCGTATAAAGCACGCGCGCTGCGGCATTGATGCTGCCGAGAATGCAGGCGAAGAAGCTCAGAGCCACGCCGATCGAAACCAGCAACCCAATCGCACCGCCGCCAAACGTGTTGGCGAGCGTCGTGAGCGGCGCTTCAGCGGTGCTCAGGGGTGGCTCAACGCCCCGGAAGCCTGATGTCAAAGCATAAGCGCTGACGATAAAGAGTAGACCCACTCCGACGACGCTGACGATGACGGACCGCGGAATAAGCCGATGGGGCTCCTTCGCTTCGGCACCGAGCACTGCTGCGCTCTCGAAACCGACAAACGAAAAGAACGCAAGGACCAGCCCGAGGCGAAGCTTCTCGAAGTCAACGCCTTCTAGATGGAGCTGAGCCTCATCCACGATGCCGCCCCGATGCAGAAAGTAACCAACAACTACTGCCAGAATAAGAACGATCGTCGCGAGTTCGATCGCGAGAGTCGTGCGCGTGGAAAGGCGAATGTCCCGATAGGCAAGCCACCAAGCGACAATGGCAGCAACAATCGCGATGCCGAACGTCAGCGCATGGTCGCTGGCTGTCAAACCCGCAGCGTGCAACACGCTGAGGGTCGTGTAAACCGTACCGTTTACGACCGCGGCTGCAGTGAATACATAGCCGATCAGGAGCGCCCATCCAGAAACGACACCCGCAAAGGGCCCAAGCCCTCGCCCTGCATAGACGTAAAGCGCTCCCGGAGTTGCCACGCGCGTGGCAAATACATTGATTTGAAGTGCCACAATCAAAAGTGCGATCGTCGCGAACACGTACGAAAGCCAAGTGCCGTTCCCCGCCGTCGCAAATACGACGGAAATGACGAGCCCCGGCGTGCCCGAAGGCGCGATCGTGCCGATCGATTGTGCTGCTATCTCCGGAAAGGACAGATAGTTTTTCTTAAGCCCACTTCCGGTACGTGTTGCGACGGTCTCGAAGTGTGCTGTCTGCGTGGTCGTTGCGGTCGTCATGCCGATTGTTCCCTTGTTCGCTTTGCTGATGGGCCGCCTTGCAGAGCCACTTCGAGCGCGCGCTAGACATCCGATTGCGCTGAAGGACAGCTATGACGGGACAAAGCTTCAAACATCGCGTGCCGCGCATTCGGACAACTGTGCGCAGCATCGGTAATCTCCGAATGGCCTAATTTTCGTTGATGGCTCTCGGCGACCCAACCAAGAAAAAATTGGAACCTTATTCGGCGGCAAGTGTCCCACTGCTCTGAAACCTTAACGAAGGGAAGCTGGCTTCATCGAGCTGGCCTGCCCCCGTTCGATCCAACCAAAATGGAAAGTACGTTATGATGGAGGGACACCTCCGTTGAGGCGTGCGAGAACATTCACTGCCGACGGCGCCGGCAATGTCCTAACCGACACACGGTCGGGCATCTTTATAGCTTCACCTATAACAACGCCAACTGGTTGAAGACGGTCTCTTTGCAGACGAACTTGGTCGAAACCTACACCTACAATTACTTCGAGCATCTGATTACGCGGGTGATCGCCAACTCCGGCTCGGCCAAGGGCACAAATATTTGGCGCCCGCTATCATTCCGACTGCAAGTAATGCCGGATCGCAACTCATTGCGTTAAAGAAGCTGAAGGGCGCGGCGTTGCGCACCCCAGCTACCGATTCCGTCGTGACCCAGGCAATGGGCCGTGGGACGATCGTGCTGGTTAGCAGCTTATAGCGAATGTCCGGGGAGATCGTCGGAAAATCGAATTCCATATCTTTGAAGGTCTCTCCCTGTTTCGATACGTCTCTACAGAAAAAGAAAAGCGAAACAGCCGTTCGTCATCAGGTGAGCGGGGCCGCAGCTCACAAAATGCCGACCAATCTATTCGAGGATGAATTGCGGCTCAGCATCGGCGACAATGCTCATCCATCGATGATCTTCTGAAGCAGATAAGTGAAGGCCATACGCTCCGCAGGGTTGAGGTTCGCGACAGTCAATTCGCTAATGCGGAATGCCCTCGGATACATGTCATCTAAAACGGCCTCGCCGGCGGGCAACAACGACATGATGACCTTGCGGCCATCCTGCACATCTTTCGTCACCTTTATGAGGCCGCGAACTTTCAGCCGTTCGATAATGCCTCGTATCGTCGCCTGATCAATCGCTGTCGCCTTAACGAGCTCAGCCTGAGAGCTTGGTCCATTGTCCCGAAGCGCGCATAGCGTGGTGAACTGCACAGCCGTCAAATCGGGATCGCTGGCATTCTCCTGAAAAATCGCGAGGTGGCGCTGATACGCTTTGCGCATCAGGTGCCCCACCTGTTCAGTGACCCTATACGACCCCAGCATGCGCCGCTGCGCGCCAGGCTTCTCTTTCGTCACTTCCGCCTCCAGCTCATTTTCTCCTTTGCGTTACCGTTCTTTGCAGAGCGTCGCAACTGAAGTGATGCTAAGAAGTGGCTGAAAGGAGGACAGCAGAGTGTTCGTCACGACAGGGCGTTGTGCGCCGTTCACGGCTTAGCCGAAGACATGCTGCATCTCTTTGACGGCGATCTGACCATCGAGGACCATTGGCTCATCGTCCAGGAAGAGGCTGCAGTTCCGCATTGGAATGTCGAGATGGCACGCAGTATTGTTTGGGCCTCCCAGCTCGTTGTTCGGGCCGGTCGAGAACATGACATTGCCGTAGAACGATCGAAGTTCCATACCCATGCCCCCGGGGAACTGCGTTAACCCATGCCAGTTGGCTCTGTGATCCAGGCCCCAGCCGACGTGCGACATGCCAAAGCCACGCGGATCGTTAAATGTCGCCATGTAGGATTTGATCAACTCCGCATCGAGGCCGCCGCGAATATCGCGGATGAAGCCTTTTTCAATCGTATAAGTCACAGGTTCGCGGACGTACGTATTGAAAGGGAGAAGTACGTCACCCGGAGCCAGCACGATCGTACCATCTACGCCATCGTCTGCGCCACCTGTAAAGACGAAAGCTGCCGGCCAATGATCCCACCGGCCCGGCTGATCGGTGTAGCCATATTCGCTCATCGTCGGATAGACGCCAAGCTTATAGACGACGTCGGTGCCGTGCTTGCTCGTAATCCGCATCGTCTTGGCTTTGGCCAGGAGTTCGGCTCCGACTTCGACACGCTCGCGCAGCTGCTTCGTCGGCATTAGCCGCGCGAGCAACGGTGCGGGTTCGACAGCCGTCAACACGCGCGTGCCCGAAGCCTGAATCGCCATCTGCTCATCGCTGAACAACAGGAAAATCAGATCGACGACCATGTCGGCCTGCTTCAATGCCTCTACCGCGTCGGGAATGGCCGCAAGCCCGGTCTTGCCGACAGCCCAAGCGCCGGTCTCAGGCATCGACGCGGGGAGACGCATATGATACATTTGGCAACCGAGCCTGCGGCCCGCAGCCAGAAACGCATCGGCGTAATCCAGGCGCTCATCGCCTTGGGACAATACGATGACTTTTTCGCCTTCATGCACGCCGCTGAGCGACAGCTGCACCAGGCACATTTCCGTCAAGACATTCACGTCCATGGTCTTATCTCCCTTCAGCGCTCTGCTATCCGTTTGTGATCGGTGTTAGCGAGTTATTTGTGCGGATTTGATCGCGGCGATCGCGTCAGCCTTGCTAACGACGTCGCCGTACTTGCTATCGATATCGAAAAGGTTGGCAGCGTGCGGTTCGGGATGACGATCCCCAACACAATCGCGAACGACAATCGTGCGGAAACCGTATTGAACTGCGTCGACGGCCGTGGCGCGAACACAGCCGCTAGTCGAGCAGCCTGCGATGACGACGGTGTCGACCTTTTGAGTATGAAGAAGCGATGCGAGGCTCGTGCCGAAGAAGGAACTCGCATATTGCTTGACGATGACTGGCTCGTCATTTTTGGGCTCAACACCCTTGCAGAACTCCGCCAGGACATTGCCTTCAACCATCGCCTTCATCACCGGGGCTTTTTTCACCCAAATGCCGCCGTCGGCGCAGTCCGGCGCGGTATACAGAATGCGCGTGTGGACGATAGGAATTCGGGCCTGACGCGCGGCGGCGAGAAGCTCCGGCGTATTAGCAACCGCTTCGACCACGCCCGGCGCAAAAAGCGGCGACTCTGTCCGCGTATAAGCCTTGAGAAAATCGACGACGAGCAGCGCAGGACGAACACCGAATCCAATACGCGCGCCCCAGACGCCTTGATAGTTTGCTGCTGCCGATTGCAGAGCCTCACCCATCAGTAAGCTCCAGATAGCAGCGCGCCGGCGCCCGGTACGACCGGCTCGATCTTGAGCGCCTTCAGCATGCAATAGGTTGTAGCAACGGCCGCGGTAATGACTGGCTTACCGGTAATCGCTTCCACCTTGGCGATGGCTGGAAGAGACGGCATCTGCACACACGCCGACAGCACGACGGCATCCACGCCGCTGAGGTCGAGCGTACGCACGATATCGGGCAATTTATCGGGGTTGTGGCGACCGACTTCGAGATTGTCGGGAATTTCCAGAGCGCGCCAATCCTGGACATCGAAGCCCTCGTCGCGAATATAATCTACGACAAGTTCGGTGAGGGATTTCATGTATGGCGCGACGATCGCGAGGCGCCTTGCCCGCATCGCCTTCAAGCCTGCGATGAGCGCGCCCGCACTTGTCACGACAGGAACGTCAGAACCGTTTTCAGAGGTACGGCCGCGCAGCCTCTGCTCGGAAACGCGATGATATCCTGAGCCCTGCGCCATGATCGCGACGAGGCAGGCGTAGCCCAGAACATCGACACGGGCGTCTGAAAGCTCGATGGCACAACGATCCGATTCCGAATCCATGGCCGTTAGTTCTTCCTTCTTTACCGTACGCATGCGCATACGGCTGGAATGGAAGGTGAAGCGTTCAGGGCGAATGCCCTGCCGCGCCAGGAGCATCGCCGGAATCTCCGTCTCCATCGTCGTGTTCGAACTCGGTACGATCTGACCGATGCGGTAATTCAAGGCTTGAGTTCCTTTGTTTCGATTTTTTAAGCGTTTTCTCGTTCTTCGGCTGTGGCGTTATCGAACGAGGAAATCTCCGAGCGCGTCAAAGAAGCCATCGAAGTCATCCCATGGGATCATGTGCCCGGCGTTCTCGACGCGGACAATTTCGAGATCCGGTTTGAGCGCCTTGAGCTCGTCGATGTCCTGCTGGGCGATCACCCCGCCGCGGCCTGCAACCATCAGCATTGCGGGCAGCGTGAGGCTCGGCACGCTCGGAAAGATATCGTCCTTATGGAAGTCTTCGAACGCCGTGACGATCGCGGGCTCGAAGCACGTATGAAGCCACTCGGCCCTGAGCGCACGCTGCGCATCCGTCCACGTCGGGCAGAAAGTGCGCATGGCCTCGGCATCCATGCCCTTCACGGCGAGACGAATGGAATCGACGTACCACTCAAGCTTGCTCGGATAAGGCCGTCTACCTGGACCCGACACCGGCGGATCGACCAAAACGGCACGTGAAAAAGCCAGTCCATCTGCAGCAATCGCGCACATCGCAACGCGGGCACCCATGGAATGACCGAGCAGTGCGGGCTGCTCTAACTTCAAAACCTTGGCGAGGTCGACGACATCCGCTGCCATCGCATCGAGACTGTAGTCGAGATCCGGTCCAGTCGACGACAGCCCGCGACCACGCGCATCTATGACGTAGACGTCATGAACTTTGGCCAAGCGCTCGGCAACGAACCCCCATGTGATCGCCGGGCTCGTGATGCCGGGAATGAGGATGACCGCGCGCCCGTTGCCGCCGTAACGCAAGTAATGCTGACGAATGCCGTTGGCGAAAACGTTCGCGCCATAGAGCGGGCCGGCCATCAGACAGCTGCCTCACTTTTCAAGGGCTCCGCATAAAGATCGTAGCCATAGACCCAGGCTGGGTCTTCCTGCGTCAACAGGAACGTGTTGGCGTTCGATACGGTCTGGACACGCGTCGCGCGGTCTCTACGATTGGCTTCATAAAGCTTGAACGCGGTCGAATGGCTTTCAATGCCCGTCTCGCCGAGACAACGGGCAAGCATCGCTCCGTCTTCGATCGCCATGGCGGCACCCTGCGCCATGTGCGGCTTCATCGGGTGGCACGCGTCGCCGAGCAAAACCAGCCGTCCGTTGCTCCAGAGCGGCAGCGGATTGCGATTAAAGAGCGGCCACTTCGTAACTTCGTCCGTCGCGTCGATGAGCGCTTCGATAACGGGATGATAGCCCTTGAAGGCATTCGCCATTTCTTCCCGGCTGCTTTGAACAAACGCATCCTGGAAGTTCCATGCATCGTGCGGCACGCCGGTCACGTAGTAGTATTCGCTGCGATCGCCAGTCGTGAAGTAAACCATCATATGACGGTCCGGCCCCCACCACTTCACGCATTCCTCGAAATCAAGGCTGTATTTTTTCAGCTTGTCCGCGGGGATGACAGCCCGGTGGCCAACCCATCCGCTGTAATTCGGCTTTTCGACGCCAAGCAGAATTTCGCGAACACGCGAGTTAATTCCATCGGCGCCAACGACGATATCCGCACGGGCGGAGGTGCCATCTTCGAATTCGAGATGAACATCACTGCCGCCGTCATCGATCTGCTTCAGACGTTTATCGAAATGCAGCGTACCTGACTGAAGCGCTGCAATCTGCAACTGATGAAGATCACCGCGATGAACGGTGCAGTAGGTCGCACCGTAACCCTCAAGCGGAATGCGCGACAGGTATTCACCGCTGATTCCATCGCGACTGAACCAGAATTTCGGTTTGCTGCTGATCTCGGCAAGTTTTTGATCGATGCCGATGCGCTGAAAAATCTTGAGGACGTTAGGCCCCATGTGAATGCCCGCGCCGAGGCGGGAAAAACCGGGGGCCTGCTCGTAGATCTGCACCTCAAAGCCGGCGTGCTGAAGCAGCGCAGCGGCTGCGGCGCCGCCGAGTCCGGCCCCGATAATCGCAATCGTCTTGTTGTGCTTTGGCATATCAATTCATTGCAGAGTAAGAGGATTTGCAAGCGCCGCCTGGACGCCTCAATCACGTCTTTTAAGTGTACACGCTATTACTGACAAGTGCTTTATGTGATCAACTATTAGCATTCGTGCACATAAACTCAGCAAATATGGCTTTAATTGACGCGTTTCCGGATGCGCCACATAATAAGATTGATGGCGTCTAGAGCGTATGCACTTGTTATTGCGCCGCTTGGATATTAGATGCTATCCGAGGCATTAAGGAGATTGAGAGACCTTGCGCATCGAAGCATGGCTCTCTGAGCGCAACGGAGACGCACGAATTTGTGCACGACCAAAGCTGGCACAGTCGAGCTTCACGTTAATAACAAGCAGGTCTCCGTCAGCGCGGACCCTCAAACACCGCTGCTCTACATCCTAAGGAACGACCTCGGGCTCAACGGCCCCAAGTACGGTTGCGGGCTCGGTGAGTGCGGCGCGTGCAGTGTCTTGATCGGCGGGCGAGCCGTACGATCTTGCACGATCGCACTCGGATCGGTTGGCGCGCGACAAATCGTTACGTTGGAAGGCCTCGGCGAGATTGATGCACTTCACCCGGTGCAGCAGGCTTTTATCGAACAGTCAGCCGCGCAGTGCGGGTATTGCCTCAACGGGATGATAATTGCGGCTGTTGCCCTTTTGGCGAGAAACGATGATCCGAGCGATCAGGACATCCGCACGGCTCTGAGACACAACCTATGCCGCTGCGGCACGCACGTCGAAATTCTTGCAGCAGTTCGGCGCGCCGCGTCCCTGGGCAAACAGTTGCCGAGATCGCCGAGCGAACAGCAGGGCATCAGCCCAACCACCGATAAAGACAAAAATGAGAGTGGCAATGCCAGCCAACATTGAAAGCACGTCGGCCGCCTACCTCGATCGAGCCGACATGTTGACCGTGGTTGCCGCTACGCAGCCGGACGGACCACTCGAACTTTTCATCGCCGTCGATGCAACGGGCCAGGTTACCGGGTTCAACGGTCACGTAGATCTAGGCACGGGGATCAGAACATCACTGGCGCAGATCATCGCGGAAGAACTCGACGTTCGGTTTGAGCACGTCACCATGGTGCTCGGCACCACGTCTGTTACTCCGGACCAGGGCGCGACGATCGCCAGCGAAACGATCCAGGTTTCAGCCAATCCGCTCCGGCGAGCGGCGGCAACCGCTAAACAATATCTTTTGCAGGCCGCCGCGCGGCATCTTGGCGTCGAACCGGGTGAGCTTGTTGCGGAAGACGGCGTCATCAGGACGACAGGACGCAACGAGAGCGTGACGTTCGGTGAACTCATCGCCGGACCTTCCATTCAATTGAAAATCGATACCAATGCGCCGCTTAAACCCGTCTCGCAGTATCGCATCGTCGGCGCGTCACAAGCACGGGTCGACATTCCAGAAAAGGCAACCGGGAAATGGACATATGTCCACGACGTCCGCGTCCCCGGAATGCTTCACGGCCGCGTCGTGCGCCCGCCTTATGCTGGCTTCGACCACGGAGAGCATGTCGGGCGGAGCTTGATTTCAGTCGATGAAAATTCGATCGCTCACATTTCGGGGATCGTCTCGGTTGTCGTCATCGATGATTTCGTCGGCATCGTCGCGACACGGGAAGAGAACGCGGCGCTGGCTGCCGCCCAGCTAACGACCGTATGGCACGCGCCGCCCAGCCAGCCGGATTTGAATTTTCCCGAGAACGCACTCCGCGAAAATCCCGGGAAGCCGCGCAAGTTGGCGGATCGAGGCAATGTAGATCAGGCCCTGGAAGGCGCGCCGGAACCGATAAATCGGACCTACGTCTGGCCCTATCAGATGCACGGTTCCATTGGCCCTTCCTGCGCCGTCGCCGATTGTCGCGATGATGCATTGATGGTCTGGTCTGGGACGCAAAACCCATTTCCGATGCGACGGGATCTGAGCATCCTGCTCGACATGCCCGAAGAGCGCATCACGGTCGAACGCCTTGAGGCCGCCGGTTGTTATGGTCGCAATTGCGCCGACGACGTGACCGCCGATGCGGCGCTCCTATCGCGTGCGGTCGGGAAGCCTGTTCGGGTGCAGCTAACACGCGAGCAAGAACACGCATGGGAGCCGAAAGGTGCCGCTCAGGTCATCGACGTCAGAGGTGGCCTTGATATCGATGGCGGTCCGGCGGCCTACGACTTCGAAACGCGCTATCCATCGAACCTGTCACCGACGCTGCCGCTGCTGCTGACAGGTAAAGTCGCGGCAGTCGCCGATACGTTGCAAATGGGTGATCGCACCGCGATCCCGCCATACGCTTACAGCAACCTGCGCGTCACCGTTCACGACATGCCGCCAATTGCTAGAGCATCGTGGTTTCGCGGCGTTTCAGCACTTCCGAATTCGTTTGCGCACGAATCCTTCATTGACGAACTCGCCACATCTGCTGGTGTCGATCCGATCGAATATCGGTTGCGCTATCTCACCGATCCTCGCGCAATCGACCTTGTTCGTGCCGTCGCGGAACGGGTAAAGTGGGCTCCACATTCCAAGCCGCAGATGCTGGGTGGAGAAGGCGATCTTCTTTACGGCCGCGGCTTTGCTTACGCCGTTTATGTCCACGGCAAATTTCCAGGTACCGCTGCAGCATGGGCGGCTTGGGTCGCGGATGTCGCCGTCAACCGCAAGACCGGAGAGATCGCGGTAACCCGTGTGACATGTGGGCAGGATTCCGGGATGATGATCAATCCCGCGGGCGTTCGTCACCAAATTCATGGCAACATCATACAATCAACGAGCCGCGTCTTGAAAGAGCAGGTCGAATTTTCCTCGACGGCGGTAAAAAGCAAGGAATGGGGCGGGTATCCGCTCATCACATTTCCTGAAGTGCCGGACATCGATGTGCTGATGATCCCGCGGCCAGATGAACCGCCGCTCGGCGTCGGTGAATTCGGCATCCGTTCCAAGCGCAGCGGCCATCTGTAATGCCGTATTCGACGCGACAGGCATTCGGTTTCGCGAACTGCCTCTCACGCCGGAGCGCGTTCTAGCGGCGCTTGGTGGGGCAAAACTTAAGCCGGAACCGCAACCCAAAAAGATCCGCAAATGGCTGGGTTGGGGACTTGGACTATCGAGTTTTCTTTCGGCGACCGCCGGTCTGCTCGCAGTCGGCTCGCCGTGGCGTCCGGCGATTGATCCTATTCCTCGCCCCGATTTGACGACATATAGCGCCGCAACCATCGAACGAGGTCGCCTCGCTGCCTCGGCGGGCGCGTGCAACGTATGTCACGTCGGGCCGAATGGCGAATTATTTGCCGGCGGCCGAAGGCTCGATACACCTTTCGGCGCGATCTACGCGACCAACATCACGCCGGATGAGAAAAACGGCATCGGAAGCTGGTCTTATCCGGCATTCGAGCGGGCAATGCGCGACGGCGTCAGTCGTGACGGCCATCATCTCTATCCGGCCCATCCCTACACATCATTCGCGAGCAGCAGCGAAGCGGACCTGCAGGCCCTCTACGCCTACTTGATGACGCGAGCGCCGGTGCAGAACCGCGCTCCCGAAACAAAGCTCCGCTTCCCATTCAACGTGCGCATGATGATGGCCGGGTGGAACGCGCTATTTCTTAATCCGAAGCCATTTCCCTACGACGCCGCGCAATCGGCGGAATGGAATCGCGGGGCGTATCTCGTCGAAACGCTCGGACATTGCTCGGCCTGCCATTCGCCAAGAAATATGCTTGGGGCCGAAGCGAGCGGAAAAGCGCATTTATCAGGTGGCTTTGCCGACGGTTGGGAAGCCCCGGCCCTCAACGCTGAATCGCGCTCCCCTGTTCGCTGGACGCAAGCCGCTTTCTACGACTATTTGCGCACCGGTCACGCTCGCCATCACGGCAGCGCCGCCGGTCCGATGGCGCACGTCGTCGCATCTCTTGCGCCGCTCCCCGACCAAGATATCCACGCAATGGCGCGTTATCTCGCGAACATGCAAAAGCCAGCCGACGATTTCGAGATCTCAGAGCAGATCGCAGCGGCATCAGATTCCAGCTCTGCGGCCGCAACCCATGCCACGCTCATTGTCCCGCGCGGGGAGCGTCTATTCAAGGGCGCCTGCGCATCCTGCCACACGCAGGAAGAGATGCTCTCCCCTTTGTACCTCAACAGCAATCTACACAGCGACAAACCGGACAATGTCCTGCAGGCGATATTGCATGGCATCGACGCGCCCGAGGTTCTTGCGCAAAAGGTTGGACGAGAGGGCACGGAAATCATGTCCATGCCATCCTTCAAAACAGTGCTCGATGACGAGCAACTTGCTGATCTATTGGCTTATTTGCGTGCGCGTTTTGCGCCTTCGCAAGCCGCATGGAGCGATTTGAACCACGCTGTCCGCACCGCGAGAGCTGTAACGACGCACTAGAGCCAAGCGCATCGCGGCAAGCATCTCCGGCGCTGCAGCACGACGGGTCCTCAGTTTAGCGTCTACGCTTTTTCTATTCGCTGCGGCGTGCTCATGGTCGCATCTAACGGATTCGTAAGATCTCAAGAAATTGCAATATTTAGGTGCACTGATGCATTTTATTTATGCAGATATCTATATTGCACGAAGTTTTGGCGTCGGATATAGAACTAAATAAATAGCGTACACTCTTTAAATCAGCCATCTAGCAAACAGAGAGATGGAAAGCTTGTTGGATCGCAAACCAGGTTGCGCATCGCATGTCTCGCCGGATGTTTCCGAATGCGGCTGACGATGAAAAATTTTCCCTCCAGCACGCCCAAGCCCATCCCAAATGCACATCGCGGCGCTTTCGAGCCGCGCTGAGCCGAAATCCCACATCTGACTAAACGGGAGCTTTTGTCATGACATCCTCGCCCCTTTCCGATCTATCTCCCGACCGTGAGATCATGACGGAGACGATCAGGTCTTCTTACGACTTCATCGTCTGCGGAGGTGGATCGGCTGGATGTGTCGTTGCACGACGTCTCGCTGAGAATCCGAACGTCAACGTTCTCTTGATCGAAGCGGGCGGCAGCGATCGGGTGCCGTCTGTGATCGATTCCACTCAATGGATGTGGAACATCGGCACCGAGCGCGATTGGGGGTTCAAAGCGCAGTCCTCGCCGACTGTCAATGGACGCACGCCACTACTTCCCATGGGCAAATTGTTGGGCGGTGGCTCGTCCATCAACGGCTCCGTTTGGGCACGCGGCCACAAGAACGACTTCGAGTTCTGGGCAGAGGAGGCGGGCGATCAAGCTTGGAATTATGAATCCATTCTCGCCATTTATCGCCGGATCGAAAAATGGAATGGCCCGGCAGACCCGAAGCGTCGCGGAACGGATGGCCTCCTCAACATTTTACGCCCCGAAGATCCTATTCCGTTGATCGCTGACCTCATCAAAGGGGCCGAAGCGATCGGCATCCCGTTCGTCGAGGATATCAACGGTGCAGCGATGGAGGGCGACGGCGGTTGCAGCCTGCCGAACGTTCTCGTGCAGAACGGCAATCAACGCGTATCGATGTCGGCAACGTATCTGCATCCATACATGGATCGCCCTAACCTCCACATCCTGTTGTGCGCGGAAATTACTGGTTTGGCGTTTTCAGGAAAGCGCGTCACTGGCGTCAACTTCGTTCGCCGTGGACAGAGCTTCACCGTTTCAGCGGATAAGGAAGTCATTCTATCTCTCGGCGCGATCAACACGCCGAAAATCCTGATGCTCTCCGGCATTGGCGACGAAGCCGAACTGAAACGACACAATATCGCCGTCCGTCAGCACCTGCCGGGCGTCGGCAAGAATTTCCAAGATCATATTCTCCTGGCGGGTTGCTGCTGGGAATACATCGTCCCCGAGCCCCCACGGAATAACGCCGCCGAATTCGTCTTCTACGCAAAGTCGCACCCGGGTCTGAAGACCCCTGACCTAATGCCGGTTCTGGAAGAGACACCGTTCGGAAGCGAAGTTACAGCGAAAGAATTTCACCTCCCTGTTGGGCCGGCATCGGCGTGGACGCTCGCCCCTGGCTTGGCACGCCCCGACAGCCGCGGCGAGGTGAAGCTTGCGAGTTCCAATCCATTCGACGCCCCACTGATCTTCGCGAACTTCCTGAGCACAGACACCGATATGAAGGCGATGGTTCGCTGCGTCGAGATGTGCCGCGATATCGGCAATTCGGAATTCTGCGCGCCGTACCGCAAGCGCGAATGCATGCCCGGCGATCTTAAGGGCGCCGACATGGAGAATTTCATCCGTAACGCTGCGGGCACCTACTTCCACGAAAGCTGCACGGCAAAGATGGGACGCGATGCCATGTCGGTCGTCGACGGCAATCTCAAAGTCTACGGCCTCGAAGGCCTGCGAATTGCGGATGCGTCGATCATGCCCGCGATCTCGACCGGAAATACCATGGCGCCGACGGTCATCATCGGCGAGCGCGCGGGAGAGATCATTGCCGCCGCGTACAATTTCTCCAACTCCACATCTGCCGCCGCAGCCTGAGGCGCATTCAAAGGAACGCCGCCATGAACATCAATGTCACGATACCGGCCACGACGCCCACGACGCAAAAATTCTTTGCGCGCAAACATAAGCTTTATATCGACGGTGCGTGGGAAGACGGCGTCTCCGGCGAGATGATCGATATTGTCGATCCGGGAACGGGAAGCGTCATCAGTAGCGTTGCTGCCGCTGTCGCTGCTGATGTCGACAAAGCAGTAGCCGCAGCGCGTAAGGCTTTCGAAGCGGGCCCGTGGGCAAAGATGCCGAGCCTCGAACGCGGCAAACTCATCAGCAAACTCGCGCGCAGGCTTGAAGAGCTCGGCGATGAACTCGCGGAAATCGAGGCTATCGACTGCGGCAAACCGCTTGCGTACGCGAAGTATGTCGACGTGGGGCTGACCGCCAATATCTATCACTATATGGCGGGTTGGGCAGGAAAGGCCTCGGGCGAGACCGTGTCGCTTTCGGCACCTGGTGAATATCACGCCTTCACTCAGCGGGAGCCCGTTGGCGTCGTCGCCGCCATAACGCCGTGGAACTTTCCACTGGTGCTGACCGCGTACAAACTCGCGCCCCTACTTGCCGTTGGCTGCACATGTGTCGTGAAGCCGTCGGAGTTGACGCCTCTGAGCACATTGCGGTTCGCCGAGATCGCTGAAGAAGTCGGCTTCCCGCCTGGGGTCATCAATGTCGTGACGGGATACGGTTCGCCTGCCGGCTCCGCTCTTGTCGAGCACGAAGGCGTCGACAAGGTTGCCTTCACCGGCTCCGTGACGACGGGTAGAAAAATCGCGCAAGCGGCAACGGGGAATCTTAAGCGTGTAACGCTGGAACTCGGCGGCAAGTCGCCCATGGTCGTCTTTCCGGATGCGGATCTCGATAAGGCTATACCGGGTTTGGCGAGTGCGATCTTCTTTCATCAAGGTCAAGTCTGCACCGCCGGCACCCGCCTCTATGTTCACAAGTCGATTCATGACCGTGTGCTCGAAGGCATCGCCGAAGAAAGCAAAAAGCTGAAAATCGGCCACGGGCTCGAGGCCGATACGACGATGGGGCCGCTGATTTCCTCCGCTCAGCTCCAAAAGGTGATGGGCTTCCTCGATCAAGGCAAGCAGGACGGCGCCGAAGTCGTCACCGGAGGTGAGCGTGTCGGTAGTGTCGGCTTCTTTATGCAGCCCACCATTCTCGCCAACACGACCGACAGCATGTCCGTCGTGCGCGAAGAGATCTTCGGACCGGTTCTTTGCGCTCAATCGTTCGACGATGAGGAACTCGATGCAATCGCCGCGAAGGCCAACAATTCGATCTTCGGCCTCGCAGCTAGCATTTGGACGCGGGACATCTCGGTCGCTCATAAAATGGCGAAGCGCATCAAGGCCGGCAGCGTCTGGATCAATGCGCACAATTTCTACGATCCCGCACTTCCGTTTGGAGGCTTCAAACAATCGGGTTGGGGTCGCGAAGAAGGCTCCGAGGCCATTCGTACATTCACTGAAGTGAAGTCTGTCTGCGCGGTGCTCTAAAGCGCACGCACAGTTCGAAACGAAAACGACCCGCCTGGGAACACGACCTGGGCGGGGACGATGGGGCACGCCTGAGATCTTCTCAAACTCAACAGGAGACACACGGAAAATGTCGTTCTTAGATGTCGTTCACCGCGCGCGCGGGAGCATGGCGGTCATCGCAATGGTCGCGGCCTGCTTCGCTGGAAGTAAAATAGCCTGTGCAGATCCTGAATCCACGGACCCGATCGTTTTTGGTCAGCAGGATTGGACGGGTAGCACGGTCACGAGCAACATCGCAAAGAAGCTGCTCGAGAAGATGGGCTACAACGTCAAGATCGTCCCCGTCGATGCGACCGCTGTTTTTACAGGTCTTCAAACGGGCGACGTAACATTTGTTACCGAAATTTGGATGTCCTCCGAGGCTGAAATGGCCGCGGCGTCGCTCAAGACTGGAAAAACCGTCGAGATCGGACCGACGGGTCTCGTCGGCTGGGATCGATATTGGTACCCCGACTACGTCAAAGAGAAATGCCCGGGCCTGCCGGATTGGAAGGCGCTCAACGCCTGTGCGAAGCTCTTCGCGACGGCCGAAACCGGAGGTAAGGGGCGCTTGCTGCTGAACCCGGAGGATTGGGGTGGCGACGACGATACGCGCATCAAGACGCTCGGTCTAAATTATCAAATCGTCCGCGCAGGTTCGGAAGCGGCTCTGCTCGCACAGGTGAAAGCAGCCTACCAGCGCAAGCAGCCGATTCTTGCTTGGCTTTACACGCCTCACTGGGCTCCGCTCGCATTCAAGGGCGAGTTTGTCAATCTGCCGCCTTACAACGAAGACTGCCCGAAGAACGGCTTCGGCTGCGAAAAGAAATCAGCCGAAATCATCAAGTTCGCTTCGGCCGATGCCGAGAAGAAATGGCCGAAAGCATACGCATTGATGAAGGCGTTCACGATGACCAACGACGAATATGGCCAGCTCACGGGCGAGATCGCCAACGAGGGCAAGCCTCTTGACTTCGTCGTCGATGGTTGGATCGCGGCGAATAAGGACCGGTGGTCGAAGTGGACGCAGTGACCATTCTTTCGGGGGACGGAATGGCCACGGATACGCGCGCAAATTTGCGCGCGTATCTTTCTTACGTATCCGGCATCATCACCGCCGGAGCGTTCGCTGCCATACCGGCATCCTGGCTTTTTCCATCTCTCGCGATCTGGCCCGACGCTTGGAACTTCCCTTTCGACCGAGTGATAAATTCGTTCTTCGATTTGCTAACGACGCCAATTCTTTTTGGCATCTCCGTTCAAACCATATTTCGCTGCACGGTTCCCGTCCTCAATGCGCCGATTTTGTTGCTGCAATCAATTTTGCAAACCGGCATAAGCAGCGGATATGGCGATCACGCCGCTGAGATCCTTCCGCCGCTGTCTTGGCTCGGCGTATCTCTTGCAACAACTGTCGCCTGTCATCACGCGCGCGGGCTGGGGCTTGCCGCTCTAGCGGCAACGACGTGTGGGTTCCTGCTTCTGTTCGGCCTCTGGGACAGCATCATGGTAACGCTGAGCCAGATGATCGTCGCTGTCCCGCTTGGCATCACCATCGGATTTCTCGGTGGTCTTTATCTCTATCGGCGTCCATCACGGCGCCCGACTATCCTGTTTCTGCTCGATCAGGCTCAGACGATCCCAATTTTTTCCTATCTTGTGCCCCTAATCATATTCTTCGGGCTCGGCGGCGCTCCGGCCGTCATCGCAATCGTCATCTTCGGAGCGCCTCCGATGGTTCGCAGCACGGCGCTCGGATTGGCGGAAGCTGAAGTGCGCGTCGGAGAACTTGGCAGGTCGCTCGGTTGCAGCCGATCGCAATTTCTCTGGAACGTGCTTGTCCCAACCGCATGGCCGAGACTTCAACTTGGCGTGAATCAGGTTGTCATGCTGTCGTTCTCGACGGTCATCCTCGCCGCTTTGATTGGAGCGGCCGGCATCGGCAATGATGTGCTTCTTGCGCTCCAACGTCTCGCGCTCGGCGCGGGACTCGTGGCAGGAGCCGGCATTACACTCATCGCCATCCTCATCGACCGCTACCTCCAGGCCATAAGCACCCATACCCATCGGCAAGATCGAATGCCTCGACGTTCGTTCTGGATCGTCATGGCCGCGTGCGTTCTTGGGCCGACATTGATTTCGTTCTTCTACCCACCGTTGGCACACTTCCCCGAAAGCTGGACCATCTCGACAGCACGCCATGTTGACAACGTCGTAGACGCCGTCATTGGAGCTATTTATGGCCCGCTCGATGCGCTCAAGACATTCCTGTTGCTTAATATCCTGCTTCCGATCCGCGGAGCCCTGCTTGCTCTGCCTTGGAGCTTCGTCACTCTCCTTGTTATTGCGGCCGCGTGGCGCACGGGTGGCTGGCGACAAGCAATCTTTCTTGGCTCCCTGACGATCTTCCTCGCGGTCAGCGGACTATGGGACCGCGCGGTTCAGACATTCTACCTCTGCGCGACTGGCGTTCTGCTGTCTATTCTCATAGGCGCACCGCTGGCTATCCTCGCGGGACGCTCCGAGCGCGTGGCGAGAGTTATTTTGCCCGCCGTCGACACCATGCAAACCATGCCCGCCTTCATCTACCTGATCCCGGCGGTCATGCTGTTCGGCTCTGGCGACGTCCCCTCCATATTCGCGATCGTCTGCTTCGCGATCTGTCCGATCATCCGCTACACGGAAGCGGCCATTCGCAATGTTCCCGTCGAGTTACGCGAGGTCGGGCGCCAGATCGGTTGCAGTCCTTGGCAGCTCCTTTGGTCCATCGAGTTGCCGGCTGCGACACCGCAATTTCTTCTGGGCGTCAGCCAGTCGATGCTGATGGCACTGGCGACCGTGGTGGTGACCGCCCTCATCGGCACAACGGATCTCGGACATGAAACGATACTGGCTATCTCGCATGCCAATCCCGGCCAAGCGCTGACTGCGGGTTTCGCAATCGCCGCGATCGGCGTGGTGGCTGACCGCCTGGTTGGTGGATTTGCGAGGAGCCGGCTGGGCTCAAAGGACATTTGACAATGGGTATTATGGAGCGGGAGCATCTCGCCACGAATGGAGCAATGAAAAAATCTAAGAGGGCGAAGGCGCGAGCAGCGGCAAAAATCAAGCGTGTCCCAGCGCTCAGCATTCGCAATGTCTGGAAAATTTTCGGCTCGAATCTTCCGGGCTTCGTTCGCAAATATCCAACGCCGCCGTCGGCCGAGGCTATGATGGAGGCGGGCCTCTTCCCAGCTGTTCGCGATGTCAGCTTCGACATCGAGGTTGGCGAGACGTTCGTCATTATGGGACTTTCCGGATCGGGAAAATCTACGCTGCTCCGCGCGATATGCCAGTTGGCGCCGCCCACCTATGGCAGTGTCGCGTTTCGGGGCGAGAACCTCGTGACGGCATCCGAGGACCGATTGAGCGAACTGCGCCGGCACCAGATGGGTATGGTGTTCCAGAACTATGCCCTACTCCCGCATAAAACGGTCTTGGAAAATGTCGCCTTCCCTCTCGAGATCCAGGGTGCAGCGCAGGCGTACACGGCCAAACGCACTCGAGAACTCGTCCAGCTCGTCGGCCTCAACGGCAAGGAAAGAGCTCGTCCTGCCGAGCTGTCCGGCGGCCAGCAGCAGCGCGTCGGCATTGCGCGCAGTCTGGCCGTCGATCCCGAGTTGTGGCTTCTTGATGAACCGTTCTCCGCCCTTGATCCCCTGATCCGTCACGAACTTCAGGACGAGGTTCTGCGGCTTCAAAAGCTCATGAAAAAAACTGTGGTCTTTATTACTCACGACTTCGACGAAGCGATCCGCCTTGCCAATCGTGTTGCCATCATGCGCGATGGGCAGGTCATGCAGATCGGAACGCCCGAGGAGATCGTTCTCAATCCGAGCAACGAGTACGTGGCGAACTTCACGGGCAACGTAAATCGAGGCAGCGTCATCACCGTTCGGTCTATCATGTCGCCGCTCCGCTCGCCTGCCGCCGGAGGCCCGAAGATCCCCGGAGCCATGCTGGCAGCAAGGGCCGCGGGTGTTGTACTTGAGGCGGGCCGCGATGGCGTTGTCGTTGATGAAGCAAACAAGCCAATCGGCACAGTCAGTATGACGGAGATCATCAAGGTCCTGGCGTCTCTCAACGGCAAGCGTCCAATTGCCAAACCTGGCATCGAAGTGGGAAGCTCATGAGGTCCGGCAACGAGTCGATCCCTTGAACAAGGTCGAACCCCACAATCTAGCTCCGCCAATTCGCCATCTCGCCGCTGCGGAGGACGTGCTACCGAGCGTTCTGGCTTGGCATCGAATGGAGTTCAAATTCGCGCTCGTTACCCTGGTGAATGTCGTCGGCAGCTCGCCGCGCCCGATCGGTTCGGTCGTAGCGGTCTCTTCCGAAGGTCATTCGGCGGGCCGAACATCTAAGACTTGTGGAGAGACGGCGAGAGGCTAGTATCGAGCACGCCCGCCGCTAGTTGCCAAACGCGGGTGGAGTGAGAAAAACGATCAGGGAGGTATCAGTCTATGAAGCGGAATGTACTTCTTGCAATAGCGTTATGCTGCACGATGTTCGCGCTCGCAAGCGCTCCAGTTTCCCACGCAAACGCGGCATCGCTTGCCACCAGCGTTGGGACGCTCAAGTCCTTTCAGACAAGTGTCGTGGAACAAACACGCTATCGTTGTTGGTGGCGGAACGGCCGTAGGCACTGCCGCTGGGTCGGGCGGCCGTGGCGTGGTCCGCGCCATTGCTGGTGGCGAAATGGCCGCCGGATTTGCCGCTGGTAATATGAAATTTCTGACAAGGCGCCGGAGATCGTTCCTCTGGCGCCTCGCCTGATTCATTGGCTTTGTCCGTACACAAACTTAAATGTGCGCGATCGCTCAAGCCTCTGCAGCGATTATCGCCGCAATGCCTTAGCAATTGCGAAACAGACTGACGTCGACCGGCCTGTCGAGACATCCCCGCAAAGTCCGCTTCATCCAATTGCAGACATCTGAGTCCGGAGAAGGTCTACGGCTAAACTCGTCACCTTTGATACTTCAGGCTCGTCGGAATGGCGCGACCCCGTTGCAGTACGAGTAGTTCGTCCGATCGACGCACAGCGCGACGCGCGTCAGACCGCCCACGTTCTGACCCGTACTTGCTATACTTCACTACTCTGCCGCCGCGAGTGGTCCGCTATAGGGGGCACGATTGGCGCGATCGGGATAAATTCCCCTCAAACGCGCCCCAACGTAGCGCTGGATGAGCCACACAGGCTCTTCGAGATGGCTCAAGCGGCCCTGCACCACTGCACGCGAACGCAGTCCACGCTGCACGCCGATATTCACGAGCATGTCTTCCTTATGGAAGTCGCTCAACATCTTGGTCTCTTCGGTGAGCGTCTCAGCGTAATTGGGGGCGCTCATCGCTTCTTTGGTGACGAGAGTCATCGTCTGCAATTTACACTTTTCTGCCGAAACAGGGAGTAACCGATACCAAAGGACGCGATCGTGCGTCGTGAGAGTCATGAAGCAGGGAAAACCAACGTAAAGACCCCATTCGACCTGATTGTCGATGCTGAGACCAGGGACAGCCGTAAATCCGGGCAGCTCCTCACCTTTACCGAGTGCTTCCTCCATTTCTTCCCGGATGCGATCCTTGAAAGGAAGATGTGCACGGATGAAATGTGGATGCTCGGGCTCGGTCCAAGTATTTTGTCCCGGCATCGTGCGATTGAGAGTTTCAGCGTGCGCGCCGATGTGATGGTAAGATTCCATCCAGTTCTCGATCATCACTTTCCAATTGAAGTCGCAGTCCCAGTCGAGGGTGATCTCGACTTCCATGTCCTCGGTCTTCCACGGCTCGAGCATCCTTGCGAGGTCTTTGTACTGCTCGGCAAGCGGCGAAGCCTTGCCGTCGAAGTTCACGAAGACGAAGCCCTTCCAGACTTCGGTCCTGAAGCTCCTAAGCTGCCAATCGTCTTTATTGAAGCCCTCCACGCGTTGCATGTGCGGGCATCCTTTGAGATGCCCATCGAGATCGAAAGCCCAAAGATGATAAGGGCACGTCAGGCGCTTCGCCGTGCCGCTTCGCGGAAATTGAAAACCCTCGGGAATGATGTCCATCGACCGATGCGGGCAGACACGCGAAAGCACATGAATGTTGTTGTCTGCGTCACGCGTCACCACCAACGGCTCGCCCAATAGATCGATCGCAAGAAAGCTACCAGGTGCCTTCAATTCAGAGACATGAGCCACGCAGAGCCAATCAGTCTCGAGCACGCACTTGGCTTCGTAAGCGAAATAATCCTCATCCGTATAGGCCTCGGGAGGAAACGTGACGGCCTGCGACAGCGGCCGCGATGCGGCATCCCGAATTTTTGCGGAGATCGCTTCGATCTTTTGAGCCACCCGCTCTCCTGGCGTCAGCTCGACGACATTCGACATTGTCATGCGATTTGATCCTTTCCTGGAAGTGGTATTCGCCTATCGCATCGCTGCACCGCCATCGACGGCGATACACTGGCCGGTCATGAAGTTTGATCCAGATCCGGCGACGAACAGAATTGCCTCGGCGACCTCTTCGGGACGCCCGATGCGACGAAGCGGATTATTGAGTTCGAGCGCTTGCTCCGCCGGCTTCATCGCATCGAAGGCGAGAAGCGGTGTATCGATCGGGCCTGGAGCGACGGCATTGACGAGAATGCGCGGCGCGAGTTCCCGCGCCCATGCCCGCGTCATCGACAACACCGCACCTTTTGTAGCGCAGTATGCTGACGAACCTTCTCGCCCGAGGTAAGCAAGCTCGGAAGCAAGATTCACAATACGGGCACCATCGCTGAGATACGGAAGCGCCGCCTGCACCACTTGCGCCGTGCCGCGGACGTTCACCGCATACATCCGATCGAACGCCGCCCAGTCGAGGCCCGCGAGTGTCGATTGAATTTCAATGCCGGCTGAGTTTACGACGATATCGATACCGCCGAGCCGCATCACCGCAGCTTTGACTGCTTCATCAACGGCAGCCTTGTCGGAGACATCGACTGCCAATGTTTCGCAGTCACTCTCTTCGATCGACCTTATGTCGAAGCCCACTACTTGCGCACCCGCCGCGAGGAATGCCGACGCAGTTGCGCGGCCTATGCCGCTCGACGATCCGGTGATGATTGCCCTTTTGCCCTGTAACCCCATCTCGCCAGTCGCGCCTGTGTTTTCCGCGACGTCAGTTTGCTGGCTTCGGATCGGTGCCGGAACTCATTGCTTTACAATCCCACCCATAAATAGAATTTATGTACTGTCAGGACAGTTTTTCTCTCGGGAGAGGCGTCGGCGGTGCGAAAACAGAGCGCCCAGATCGGAGCTTCGCTGTTTAGGCGGATAGATCTAAATTTATTGAAGATATTCAGAGAGATATGCCGATCTCAAGGCATTGGCGCAGCAGCCAAGAGACTGCATCTGCAGCAGCCGACCGTCAGTCTCGCGCTGCGCCGCCTTGAAGAGCACGTCGGCGAGAAATTATGCCTTAGGACAGCCCGTGGCATCGAGCTGACCGCAGCCGGTCACGTCCTGTCTGGGCTCTGCGATCGCGTCTTTGACGCTGTGCAGTCGCTTCCCAACGAATTCGCCAGAAGCTCTGGCGACGTGCAGGGTCTGCTCGTCATCCGTACCGTCTCCGGAGTGGTTTCAGCGGAGCTCGACGCGACGCTCGACACCATGCGCCGCCGGCATCCCGGGATTCGATTGAAGATCGACGTCGCGCCATGTCCGATCGTCATCGATGCGCTCGCAAAAAGCCGCGCCGAGGTTTGCATCTCCTTCGACGCGGCGCCCCGGGCTGAATTTCTCTACGAGCCACTTGTGCGCGAATACCAGCAACTTTACTGCGCGAGTTCCAGTCCTCTCTACGGCTCGCGCGTAACCCGACCTGAAGTGCTCGCCGAAGAACGCTTCATATTGACAGGCTCGGATGAACCGATGGAAGTGCGGAATTTCCGATTGCGCTTTGGATTGGGATTGAGGCCCGCAGGCGAAGCTGACAATCTCGATGAAGCAAAACGCATGATCCGCGCCGGTGTCGGAATAGGCTTTTTGCCGACGATCCTCGTCGCCGGGGACGAACATCATCGCCTCTGGCCACTTCTGCCATCCCAGATACTACCCAACTACTGTCTTTACCTCATAACGCATCCCGAGGCTCAGCAGACGGTGCCCACGCAATTGTTCCTGCGCGAGATTCGGCGCCGGATTTCCGCTCGCGGAATTCCCGTTTGAGGTCCAAAAGACGAAAGCTTGGCAATTGCTACAACAGAGGCGACGGTGCCAGGGATTTAGGGCCGCGGCATAGGGTATTTGCACTTGAATGTAATGAAAGTTGTTTGATTACAGCGCGTTGGTCGGATATATTTTCCGTTGGTAAAAAATCCGGTTCGCGGCGAGCACGATACGCCGCCTCCGAGTCGAATTCTATTTGGAGCTCATCACGTCGCCCATGTCCATATCATTGCGGCGCGTTGAGCCTCGCGGGGGCTCACGAAAGTACAAAAAGCATCGAAGGCAGCGGTTGAACCGCTGCGCGGGAGCACGTGGAGAGGAAATTACGCTCGCATGGCCACAAATCCAAGTCGCTCGGAGGAACGTCCATTGACGGTCGAGCTACAGATCGGAAAGAGACTGCGGCAGGCTCGCAGGGCTAACAATATGAGCCTCAAAGAACTGGCCGAAGAGGTCGGATGTTCCGAGAGCCTCCTTTCTAAAATCGAAAATGAAAAAGCTCGGCCATCTCTGCAGATGCTGCACAAGATCGTCGAAAAGCTGGGACTGACCATCGGCGGACTATTTGCACAAAGATCCGCGCCCGACGACATCGTGACGCGAAAGGGAGAGCGTTCGATCATCCGCATGGATTCGGCAACCGGCGGTGCCGTTCGCCTCGAATGCATCGTGCCCGAGGACGGCGGCGAGTTCATCTATGGATCGATCCACGTCGTGGAGCCCGCTGGCGGCAGCAAAGGAACGATCACCCACCAAGGCGAAGAAGTCGGATACGTCCTCGCGGGGACACTCGAGTTGACCGTCGACAACAAGGTCTACAATCTTTCGGAAGGTGACTCGTTCTTCTTCAAATCGAACCTTCCTCATAGCTACAAGAACAACGGTACCGAGCAGGCCCGCATTCTCTGGGTCAACAGCCCTCCGACGTTTTAGAGCCTTGCCGGCAACGTCTGTTGCCGTGATCTCAACAAACCTTCAATGCATCGCAGCGCCGCCATCGACGCTGATGCACTGCCCCGTCATGAACGATGCCCCGTCGCTGAGCAGAAAATGTACCGCTTTGGCCACCTCTTCTGGCCGACCGATGCGACCAAGAGGATTTGCCAGTTCCAGTGCTTGTTTTTCTGGGCTCAGGCGAGAAAATTCGAGCAACGGCGTATCGATCGGACCGGGCGCTACGGCGTTGACAAGAATATTCGGCGCCAGTTCGCGCGCCCATGACCGAGTTAGCGCAATCACTGCCGCTTTCGTCGCGCAATAGCCCGCGGCGCCGGCCCGTCCAAGATAAGCAAGTTCGGAAGCGATATTCACGATGCGTGCAGTCTCGGCGAATGATTTCAGGGCTTCGCGCGCGACAAGCGCAGGACCCCGAACGTTCACCGCAACCATATCGTCAAAGGCGGAAGCGTCGAACACCTCGAGACGCGCCGGGCGGCCGATGCCTGCAGAATTGACAATGGCATCAAGCTCGCCGACGCGATGAGCGGCCTCGGCCATCGCCGTGACCACTTGGCTCTCGTCTCGAACGTCAACAGCGAGCACTGGAAAGGGAGCCTCCAGGCTCTGCCTGTCGAAGCCGATAACCTGAGCTCCGGCGTTCATCAACTCCACCGCCGTTGCGTAGCCGATGCCGCTGGCGGCTCCCGTCACGACGACTCGAAGATATTCACGAAAGAGCATGGGGTTGCATGGCCTTTGGGACCTTCGACTTCAAAAGTCGAGGCCGCTCAATCGACGTTGTCCGTGACATCGGCGAGCCGGACAACAGGCGGCAGCGGGTCGTCTTCGACGGCGTTCTTCTGTTCCTGCGCGTGAATGAAGCTTTCAAGTCGGTCGTGCGCCGCCCGTAGCGCCGGAGCGCTCAAGTCACGACCGCCGGGGAGGGCTGGAACATCAAGAAGCTCGACAACCTCGCCCGGGTTGGCCTTGAGTACGAGAACGCGGTCCGCAAGGAGAAGGGCTTCGTCAAGATCGTGGGTGATGAAGACGATGGTGACGTCGATTTTGCGCCAGATATCGATCAGATAGGCCTGCATCTTAGCGCGTGTGCGCGCGTCCAGAGCCGAGAACGGCTCGTCCATCAGGAGAACGCGCGGTTGGATTGCCAATGCCCGGGCGATCGCCACGCGCTGCTTCATGCCGCCAGACAACTGATGTGGATAGGATTGCGCATAGGCTTTGAGACCCACGAGATCGAGCCATTGCGTGGCTTCACGTTCGGCGCCTTCCCGCTCCTTGTCGGCCATGCGGAGCCCAAACATCACGTTCCCAAGGACCGTCAGCCACGGAAAGAGTGTGTATCCTTGAAACACCATGGCGCGGTCGGGACCGGGCCCATGCACCGGCTCGCCGACGACCCTGATCTCGCCGCCGTTGGCCTTCTCGAGTCCTGCGATCGTGCGGATGAGTGTGGACTTACCGCAGCCCGAGGGTCCGACCACACACAGGAATTCACGGCGATGCGTAACGAAGCTGACGCGGTTCAGGATAACGCGCTCGCCACCGTCGGCGGGAAACGTCTTCACGAGGTCTTTCACCTCGAGCATTGGCGCACGCGCCTTTAGACGCTCAAGCCGGGCCGAAACATTCTTGTCGACCAGATGAAGCGGAGCCGGATTCATGCGTTCGTCCTTCGCCACGGAAACAGCCATCGGCCGAGCTTGGCGAGCAGCAAATCGCTACCGAAGCCGACGACGCCTAAGACCAAGATCGCCGCATAAACATTATCGAAATGCTGGTAGCGCGCCTGCTGAGTGATGAAGAAGGTGATGCCCGACGAAGTGCCGACGAGTTCGGCGACGATGAGATAGGTCCACGCCCACCCGAGAAGAATGCGCAAGTCGAGATAGAGATCCGGCAGCACGGCCGGCACAACAACGGAGCGAAGAAGACGCAGCCGTCGGGCTCCGAGTGTCTGGGCCGCTTCGAGCAAGGCGTAGTCGACGCGGCGCGTCGTACCCGCGATGATCAGCACTTGCTGAAAAAACGTTCCGATCACGACGATCGCGATTTTCGGCCCATCGTAAATGCCGAGAATGGCAACCGCTAACGCACCGAAGGCTGGCGCTGGCAGGTAGCGAAAGAATTCCACAAAGGGTTCGGTAAGCCGCCCGATCGTGGCATAGGAGCCGCATAGGATTCCGAGCGGAACGCCAACAACCGACGAAATAAGAAAGGCCCAAAATATAATCTGTACCGAATGCCAGAAGGCAACCAGCAATGATTGGCTTTCGCCGTTGGCTGGAAAAATGGCATTCCAAAGCGCTTTGGCGACCTCGTCCGGCGCCGGCAGATAGACAGGGTTAGCCGGATGGCCTTCGGGAGGAGCCTGACCGGCCTTCACCGCCGCAGCAACTTCATCGGCAAAGACATCTTTCGGCGCTCTCATTCCGACTTCGAAGTAGGAAACGCTCCCCGGGTTCGAAATCTCGATAAGCGGATGCCAAATGAACGGCACATAGGAGATGAGAGACCAGAGAACGACCGGGATCACAAACGACAGCACGCCCAAGATCGTTCGCGCGCGAGGTGTCGGCGGGCAGCCGACCGCAAACCAAGAAGCTGCGGCCAGCCGCCTCGCCGACGAAGGCACCCAAGACTGAAAAGTAGCGTCAGCCATTGGTTGTTATTTTGCCTGTGCGATAGAGGGATCGATATAGGACTTGATGTCCTGCTTATCTTTGTAGACGCCGTATTTGACGTTGAATTCGTCCGCGTTGCTCGAGGAGCCATAGAGCGAATCCAAGCCTGGGCCCTCGTTGAAGACCTTCGCGCCTTCCGCGACCGTCAGAAGTTTCGTGCCGTTCAGAAACTTCTTGTAGGCCTCCGGTGCCACCGCGACGCGCGCCGACATGATCTTGAGTGCATCGGGCTGTGTTTTCGGATCATTGACGTAGGCGACGACGCGGTCCCAGACCTTCAGAACCTTAGCCCAATCAGCTTTGCGCGACGCCCAGCTCTCAGGCTTGACGGTCACGACATCGTAGATGAGGCCGGGAGCATCGGCAGATGTGTAGATCGGATGGGCTCCGGGGACGCCGTGCATTGCGGCTCCCGAAATCGGCTCCCAGGCGCCAATGGCGGAAATGTCTGCAGAGCCCAGAACCTGCGGCGTCTCGTTCGTCTTGGTATTGACGATCTCGACGTCCTTGTCGCTCAAGCCCGCCTTTTTGAGACCGTACGAGATGAGAAGGTGTTCGACGAGACCCGTTTCGAGGCCGACCTTCTTGCCTTTCAAATCGGCGACGGATTTGATGCCGGGCTTGCCGACAATCATGTCATTGCCGGCAGAATAATCCGTCACCATGAACATGATGCCTTTGGCGCCGTTGGCACCCATGCCGAGCGTATCGCCATTGGTGAGATTGATGGCGTCGAGCTTTCCGGCCGTGTAAGCGTCCATGGCCGCGGAATAGTCAAACCACTCGAACTGGATATTGACACCAGCTTCTTTAAACCAGCCCTTCTCGATAGCGACCTGCCATGCGACATAGCCCGGCCAATCGGCATAGCTGATGCGAAGCGGCGGCTCGTCAGCGACCGCCGACATGTGGGACGTGGCCAATGCAGATGAGGCCAGCAGCGCCAACGCGGCGCCGCGAAGCAGACCCCCTAACTTGCTCATGGTAATCTCCTCTTGACTGTTCAACGACTGACAAAGGCGCTGCAGAAAGATTGAATTGTTCAGCCAACGCCGAGCTGAATGGATGAGCACCTGAAGGCGCCAGCGACCGGGCTGACAAACTCGGTGAAAGCCATGTCATCAGGTGAAGGAGTGTTCTCTCTCTCGCGGGAAGGCCGGCGATCTCGTTCATGGCCGCCACCTTGATTTTGCCGTCTCTGAAACTTCGGGTTCCACTTGCTCGAGCCCATGCCGCGACACGCTTGAAGAGTTACTGTCTCGCTGCCAGTTTTCGATGATCCGCTCGTAGATCGACACCGCCTGCGGAATCTTATCGACGAAGCAGAACTCGTCGGTCTGATGGGCTTGCGCGGTCTCCCCTGGACCAAGAATGAGAACCGGTGGATTCCCCAGCGCAGGCGCGAGGACGCTCGCATCGGTGAAAAACGGAACTCCGGAAGGGATTGCCAGATCGTCGGCGTTGAGCATGCTGCTCACGGACCGAAGCCAGGGATTGCCGGCGTCGGTCCACACACTCTCGAGATCCACGACCAATTCGAGCTTGTCGAGCTCGGGAGCGAGATAGCTCGTGAAATGCGCCTGGACGTCGTGATGGCGCATGCCTGGAATCGTACGGACATCAATCCAAATTTCGGAATGATCCGGCACCGAATTGACATTCGAGCCGCTGTTCATACGGCCGACGTTGAGCGTCGGCTTGCCAAGCCCTTCATGCGCCTTTCTGTTGAAATCGAAGTCCTGCAACTTCGCGACCAGCTTGATGCTGCGAAAAATTGCATTGACCCCGAGCTCCGGCATCGAGCCGTGGGCCGTCTGGCCAAAACTGGTTGCAACGAGCCATAGGGCGCCCTTGTGCCCGGACCGCGGCGCGTTGCCGGTCGGCTCACCGACGACAATCGCGCCGATAGGCCCGAGGTCGACCTGAGTCAAAAGATGCGACGCGCCCTCACATCCCGTCTCTTCTCCCGATGTGAGGACCAGAACAATTCCGGGACCCTCATCCGCGGCATCGCTGGCGTTGATCGCGGCAGCCACCATCGCCGCGACGCCAGACTTCATATCGCTGGCGCCTCGGCCGAAAAGGCGCTCCCCGACGATATTGCCGCCGAATGGATCGAATTTCCAAGGTGCGCCCCCGAGCGGAACCGTATCCAAATGCCCCGTAAAGCAAATTGGCATTCGACCGCCATTTGCGCCGAGATGTTTTCCGCGCCTTGCTATTAAATTGGCGCGGCGATCTCCAAATCCATGGCATTCGACGTTAAAGCCGCGATCAATCAAAATCTTTTTGAGAAATGTCGCCGCAATCCATTCGTTCCCGGGTGGGTTGACCGTATCAAACCGAATGAGATCTCTGGTGAGCTTGATCGCGTCGACCACTAAAATCCCCTAACTGGAACTAGATTCCAGAAGTCCACAAACTGAGACGTATTTGGCGAATTCGATCCGCCAGATGACTCCCTCATAACCGATGATTTAACGAGGAATTATCTTGTGTCAAGTTACTTGAATATGATGCAATTTACAGCGATGATGTGCCCAAACTTCAAGCATTCAGCGCCAAAAATGCGCGACTTAACGCGCCAATGGCTGTCCAGCTCGGAAAAAATGAAAATATCTGTTCAATAAACTTGAACATAATTGGCGGGAAAACGACGACGCGCCGGTAAAATTTGAATAAGCGTCAATACGCCAAAGAATTTCAGAATCGGAATTAAGCGACGCATTTTAGTGATTAGGCCATTTCCCTTTCGGGCGACATCCCGCGGCACCAGCCGCAAAGAATCGGCCTCACGTTCCAATGAATGGCAATCGGCCCGATTGGCCGAATTTATTTGCTGGTCTTACGGCGCAACCGCACAATCACCTCGACGCGCGCGATTTCCATCCCCTCGGGAATTTCATCAATGCCGTTGATCGCGATGCTGCTGTCGGGAATGTCAATAATCTGGTTATCGTCTTCGAGAAGAAAATGGTGATGCTCGCTGACGTTCGTGTCGAACCATGTCCGCGATCCATCGACCGCCAATTCGCGCAGCAATCCAGCCTGTGTGAACTGATTGAGAGAGTTGTAGACGGTCGCGAGCGACACCATCATGTCGGAATTCTTGGCTTCCTCGTGGAGCATTTCCGCCGTCACATGACGGTGGCCTTGCGCATAGAGTAGGCGGCCCAACACGACGCGCTGCCGCGTCGGCCGCAAGCCAACCTCCCGCAACATCCCGCTGACATCGCGGGTCGCACAAAAGGCCGGGCGAAGCTTGCAGCTTATCGTAACTTGTCCGTCTTTGCGATCACGGCGCGGCACCGTATTGATCAGTTCGGGCATCGTAGCCTCCATTTTTCTACGGTTTTTCGCGATCGCCTTTGGCGAGTCTCGGCCGTAAGCTTCACAGCACATTCTCCATCGGCGAAGCCATCTGCGCGATCTCCTTGAGCGGTATCGAGACGTCGGCGAGCTTGTCCAGAGGCAACGTCAAATTCCTGCCGACGATGCCGCGACCCTGAACGAAATCCTTTGTCGCATTGATGCAATCCATCGCGACGACGCGGCCGCCGCGAAGATAGATGACAGAAAACGAGCGCTTCGCGCGATCTCCCCGGATGACAACTGCGTCATGCGGCTTCGATAAGCCAACGGTCTGAAGTCTCAGATCGAACTGGTTCGACCAGAACCACGGAACAGCCTCGTAGCTCGCGGCCATTCCGACGATGGCGCGAGCCGCGACGTTGGCTTGGTCGTTCGCATTCTGGACAGACTCGATCCGCATCACCGCGCCGCCCGAATGAACGTTGGCGCATTCGGTGCAATCGCCAACCGCATAAATGCCGGGCAAGCTCGTCTCACATGAGGAATTGACCAGGACACCGCTGCGGCCCTTGGCGCCAGCGCGCATAAGCGGCGCCACAACTGCGTCGATGCCGACAGCAACGAGGATGAGATCGCCCGCGACCAGCTCGCCACCGGAGAGTTCCACGCCCGTAGCGCGGCCACCATCACCGGTGATGCGAAACACGCTCGACGATAAGCGCAGATCAACTCCCCGGGCGCGATGCTCGGCTTCGAAAAAGCGTGATACATCTTCGCCAGCGACACGCGCGAGAATGTGATCTGCGGCTTCGATCAGAACGACATCCTTTCCGAGGCCTTTGAGCGTCGCAGCTGCTTCTAGGCCGAGATAGCCGCCACCGACAACAATGACACGTCTTGCAACATCGAGTTCATCCCTGAGCTTATCGACGTCGGCTCGGGACCGGATTGTGTGGAGGTTAGCAAGATTATTCCCTGCGCAGGAAAGTCTCCGGGGATCGCCGCCAGCCGCCCAGACAAGATTCTGGTAGCCAAAAAGTGCTCCGTCTTTGCCGTTGACCACTTTCTCCTCGGTATCGACGAGCACGGCCTCGACGCCAAGATGAAGCGCTATGTCCTGCTTCTTCCAAAATTCAGACGGACGAATAAGAAGGCCCTCGAAGGGGCGATCGCCCGATAAGTAGTCCTTGGATAGGGCAGGGCGCTCGTAAGGAAGCTCCAGCTCCTTCCCGATCAAGCCGATCGTACCGGCGTAACCGTGTTGCCTAAGCGAGATTGCCGTTTGCGCCCCAGCTTGCCCCGCTCCAACGATCAACACGTCATAGTGCTGGATTTTCATGCGCCCCCTTTCGGAGACGGCGCTTCTGGCGAAGACGCGACCATATCCAAGTATGTCCTACGATGAATGAAATTCTCGGCGTCTGTGTCGGGGAGAGCCTTGATCCTGAGTTTGACGAACCAGCCCTCGCCCTCTGGCGAACTCGCGATCAATCCAGGCAACTTGTCCAAAATGGTGTTGAGCTCGACGACTTCGCCGTCGACGAGAGCCTGGTACTTTTCGATTGCGTTCGCCGTCTCGATCGTAGCGAGGACATCGCCCTTCTTTACTCGGGTGCCAAGATCGTGAGTTTCAAAGGACAGAATCTCGCCCAAAGCTTTCGCCGCGTAATCGCTGATACCCGTGCACGCGATGTTGCCGTCAAATCGCAGCCATTGATGTGTCCGCGTGAAATAGATCATTTCAGGAAGCGCCTACGAGCTCCTTGCCCAACCATACAGTATCAACCTCTGATCCAGGCCGGCGTCGTTGGGCGGCGAACCGGCCGCCCCGCAATAACGCCACCGGTTCCAGCCCCACGCAGATCCGATCGTTTATGCTCTGCGTTCCGGCTGGCATGGTCGAATGCTCGGAGCGAATCTTCAAGCCGGTCGGCATCCATATCCCGCACTATGAAAACGATCCGGGATCGACGATCGTTGCTCGGCCACTCGTCCATGTGGACCGGTGGATGAACAAGGTGCTGCGCGCTTTGAAAAAGCGTTGGCCCGGGTAGCCCATCAACGGCGAGCAAACCCTTGACACGCAGGACCTGAGCGCCATGGCGATGCAGCAGCATCGTCATCCAGACGCCAAAGGCCGTCCAATCGAGCGGTTCCTCGAGTGTCAGGCTCCGCGAAACGATATTCTCATGGCGATGGGCAGACCGGTTGGTCAGCATGAGAGCCCCCACTTCTTCCGAGTTTGGCTTGCCAGCATCGCACGCCAATTCGGAGAAAAGACTGACGAGCGGAGCATCGAGCAGGTTCGCCTGTTCGATGCTGGCACATGGGTTCAATGTGCGAACGGCGCGCTTTGTATCATCCAGCACGCGAGAGTCGACGAGATCAGATTTCGAGATCACGACAACATCGGCGCTCGTCACTTGCGCCGCCGCTTCGCCATATCTCTTGAGCGTGTCCAATCCGAGGACGGCGTCCACGACGGTGACGACGCGCGGTTTTGTCAGCCGTTCCTGTGCCAGCGGATTGGCCCGCAAGGTCATAAGAAGAGGGACGGGCTCTGCTATGCCCGTGGTTTCGATAACGATACGCCGGAAAGGCGGAATGGCGCCCTTATCGCGTGCTTCGAAAAGTTCGCGAAGCGAGGTCTCGATATCTTCTCGAATCGTACAGCAGATGCAGCCTCCGGGCATCACCACCGTGCTCTCGGAGCTGAACGAGATCAGATCGTGATCGAGGCCGACCTTGCCGTATTCGTTGACGATCACCGCCGTGTCGCGAAAAGTTTCATCGCGAAGAATGCCGGCGAGCAGTGTCGTCTTGCCGCTACCTAGAAAGCCCGTCAGAAGGTAGACCGCCACCCGGTCATTCATGTGGCTCTCCCCGCGGCCGGACAGCATTCAATCTCGCGATCAAGTCCGCATCGAGCGGATCGCAAGGCGTGTCGGAAAGTCGATCGGCATCCGCCCAAATGCCGCCCAGCGTATACATGTTCGCGCTGTGACCGGCGGCATTCGACATCACATAGGAATTGCCGCCCCAATCGGCGATGGACAATCCGTATTGCTGAAGCACTGCGTTGAGCAGCGCGACACGGCGCCCGCGTTCCTCTCGAACGGTAACGGGATTACCTGTCCGGGAGAACGCAGCTTGCCCCGCCGCGTCAGTCCAGTTTCGGCTCGCTCCCAGCGCTGCGCAAAGACTGCACAATGGATCAACCTCCGGGCGCGTAGTTCTCGGCAAGTTCCGGGAGGCGGCCCTTGTAGAAGGGCAGCTCGTCCACCCGCGGGTTGTACTTGCCCTCGGCGATAAGCCCCTTGACGTAGAGCGCGACTTCTTCGCCCGTCGCGATCCAGACGTCGCCCTTTTCAAGCATCTTTTCCATCATCTGCTTGACCATCATCAGGCGCGCGACCTGACCGGAGCAGAACGGATGGAAGCAGTTGAGCCAGATGCCGCCGTGCTCGTACATGGCGTAGAACTCCGCCATATAAACTTCCATGGCGTACTGCGGAGAAGCGATCGGCATCATGAAGTCGAGGTCGTGGTTGTGGACGAACTGCGGCCAGTCATCCAACTGCCAGCGCGATGGTAATTCAACGAGCTCACCGCCGCTCTGGCGGATGAGATAGGGATTGTCGTCGCCCATCAGCGACGTATCCCAAAGAAACCCTTCCTTCGCGAGAATCTCAGTTGAGTGCTTCGAATAGCGATACCAGGGGGCGCGATATCCAACCGGCCGCTTGCCGGCGATCTTGGTGATCGCGTCCGCACCCTTCTTTGTCCAGAAATACTCCTGCTCACGCGTCAGCAAGTTCGGGTATTCGTGAAGATAGCCGTGAAGAGCTACCTCGTGACCGTTCTTGACCATCAGTTCGATGGCTTCGGGGTATTGTTCTGCGCACCAGCCCGGAACGAAGAACGTATGCTTCACGCCGAGGTCTTTGCACAAGTCGATGATCCGCGGCACGCCGATTTGCGGACCATAACGCAGCATGGATGTCGTCGATAAACGCGTATCCGCGTCATTGGGATGCGCGAGATGAATGATGCTATCTGCATCCATATCCCACGTGAACACGACCGCACAGCGGGCACCATTCGGCCACGTGACGGTATTCTTGATCATCTGTCGCTTCCCCTATTGCAATGGACGCCTGAAGACTTCAATGCACCGCGACCGCGTCGAGCTGAACGCGTTGTCCCGGAAATGGCAGATTTTTTACGCGAATGATCGTGACCACGGGCCCGGCATCGGGAACGTAATCCTTGATCGCATTGGTGATGGTCTGAAGATCCGCATCGGGCGATGTGCTCTCTTCATCGGGAACGTAGAAGAGAGTGAGCTTCACGAGATTCTCGTATCCCAATCCCGCGGCTCTGAGCGTGACGTTGAGACGGTCCAGCGATGCTTCCGACTGCGCCACCAGCGACGCTCCGCCTGGCGCGCCAATACCGCCGACATAGAGGTCTTTCCCGACCACCTGAGCGACAGGATGCTCATCGAAGCGCATCCACGTCATCGCGCCCGGCGGAACGACTGCCTTTTTCGGGCGCTTTACCGAAATGCCGTCGATCTCCAACATCAAGCCTTCATAAAGAAGATCGACGCCAAAAGCTGTGATGGCCGGAAGAGTGCCGGGTATTGTCTCCCGAATGATGCTGAGAATCGTATCAAGTGTCGCCCTGCCCTCTTCAGGCGATGATCCAGCCTGATAGCAGATCCTCAGCGTCACCAAGTCCTCCCAACCGTGCCCCCCGTTCGCCAAGACATGGCGAATGAATTCGAGAGTAATTCTCGCTTGCTCGGCCACGTCACCGATGGCAACGGCTTTGCCGGTCATGTCGGCCGCGAGCTGACCGCCGAGATAGATGGTGTCCCCCACCCGCCAGCCCTGCGAAAACGGCGTGGGAATGCTCCAATCCCAGGTGTGCTTGGGCATTAGCCTCTGCCGATCACGGGCCGTCGTAGCGACGCCGTCGACGCCGATCAGTTGCGCTGGCGTTGGGACACCGACGACCCTGACGGCCGTCGCCGCTGGCCCCGGATCGGCAAGATACCGCAAGCGTACCTCGGTCATCTTCTCCCAGAAGGCCGTGACGTCCTGCCCACCAGCGCCCTGATAGACGTAGTACGTCCGCAGGTTCACGAGATCGCTCATCCCGCTGTCAAACCCGTCGAGGGCAGCGATCATTCCCTCGAATGCCGCTGCAGTCTGCAGCGCGATATCGCCGACCGCCGCGGACTGGCAGCCGAGATAAATTTTCCCATCGATTGCAATCGAAGTCGGAAACCCAAAAGGACCGAGGGGACCGATGATGCGCCGGGTATCGCCGCTCGCATCGCGCATCGAAAGAAGATTCGTAGGGGCGTTCATGGTGCTCTCGAGTCCGTGACATCAAGCCGGCTATCGGCTCTTGGGGCGGATAGTTTGTTGGTATCGCTTTAGGCGGCTAAGCCGATCTCCTTGCGGAAGCCAGAAGCAGCAGCCTTTGCGGATTGGGCAGTCGCGGCTCCGTTCGGGAAACCGGCGCAATAGGCATCGATTGCGCGATCGCCCAACGGTACCCACTTCTTCAGCCAGCCTTCGATGGCTTCGCGGTTGGCCTCGACCTCGAGACTTTGCTTGACGAGTGCAGCCGTCCAGCGGCGTGATCTCAGGCCGTCCCGTAGCTGGTTGTCGCAGAGAAGCGCCGTGAGCGTATCGGCCTCGCTCCGCGCAGCATCCTTCAATACTTGAGTAAAGCCGAAATCGATGGCCCGAAGGGCGACGATATCGAGGGCGACAAAATTTTCACCCCAGTCGAACGTCGCGAGGACATTCTCGAAAAGCTCGCGGAAGCCTTGCCACTCCGCGGCATCTTCCCAGATCTTCCTCTCGTTGGCGCCGAAGCCTTTGTCAGGATAAGCATTGGCGAGCTCGCGCGTGCGATAGGCCGTGCGGGAAAGCCAGCGGAAACAATCCGCTTCCTGGAAAACGGCGCAGTTGGTGATCGTGCTCGCCGGCGCCATTTGCACGAGATACGCCGACGCCATCTGCGCCGCACTGAGAAGGTAGCGCCCCGGCGTATACATGGTCGCGAGCTTATCTACCCAGCCGGCAGAAAGACTTTTGTCATGACCGTTCTGGTCATGCGCATTCAACAAGCCATCGACGTACTGTTCCTGCGCGTCCTGCATCGTGCAATAGGCGCGATACGTGACCTCGTCGGGATCACGAAACGAGTCCCAGTCCGGATGCTGCAGTGGACTGCCGAAAACGTGCTTCTTGTACCACTCGTTCATCCGGAGGTTTGGAGACTGCTCGTAGGGCGCCTCCGGGTTACGGTTACGGTAGTGAAGTTTGTAGCTTACGACCTCGTATTCGCTGGGTCGCTTGCGGCTGCCCATTAGGGCGCTCCACGTCTTCAATCCCGGTCTGTGGTGCGTTTCAGCAGACATACCCTCGAACCCTTATCAATGGCGTTTGTTTGAGACGAAGCGCACCTGATCGGAGTCCGTGCGGATGAAGCCCGCGAACCCCGGCATGTTGCGCTCGAGTTCACCGATGGAGAACTTACGTCCGAGAATCTCGGACATGGTCTTGAACGTGATGATGCATTCGCCCCTTGCCTCGATGCGAACGTACGCCGATGTCTCTTCGGTCCGCTTCTCGCGGCCCGGATTGTCGATTTCGACGGCTTCTTTTACCGCGTCCGACATCTCGCCCCTGGAGATGATCGGGCCGACGAAATCATTTGCGTTCGCGTCTCCGGCATTCATGCTCAAAGATCCTTTTCTGCTTCAGTGTTCGAGCGAGCGCACCTCGAAACCTGCGACTAAGCCACGACTTCGAGATCGACGAGAATGTCGCCGTTCTCTATCTTGACGGGATAGACCTTGAGTTTGCATCCAGTCGGATTGACACCCTCGCCAGATCCGATGTCGAACTGCCAGAGGTGCATCGAGCACGTGAGAATGTTTCCCTCAAGCGCACCCTCGACCAGCGGATATTCCTGATGCGGGCAGATTCCATCGAAGGCCCGCAGAACGCCACCGTCTCCGTTCACGATCAGCACCTGCTTGCCGCCGACGGGAAATGCCTGCATTTCGCCTTCCCAGACGTCATCAACAGAACACACACGCTGAAAAGCCATCATCACGAACCGTTAGCTGGAATGAATGATGTCGAGCGCTTCCATTTTAACGAAGCCGGCGTCGCTGACTTTCATCTTTCCGTCGAGGACGGTCGTGTCGCCATGCCGGAGAACCTTAAGCGTCGCTCCCTCCGGCAGCGGCTTCACGACAATTCCGACGAGCGTATCCTTGGCTTTCGTCGCGACCTGCTCGATCGTCGATTGCGGATCGACCAGCAGGAGCTTCATGCCGTAGTCGCCCTGAAAATTGATCACGAGAGGAAACTGATCTGACATTGTCTCGCTACTTCGTCCTCTGAGCCGTTCGAATTATTCGCATCATCGGGCCGTCGCCGCTTACTCTGCGGCGGCGCGATTCCGGTAGCCGTTCGCCCACGCGTAGTTGTCGCCACAGACGCCACGATCGCCGACCGGCATGTTCATGTATTCGAATGCGCCTTCCGGTCCGGCCGGCATCAGACCCGCGACGAAGCGATCAATGAAGCTCAAATGGCCTTTGTAACGCTCGGGCTCGAGTTCGAAGATCCATTTGTCGACGGGCGAACCGAAGTGATAGCGCCGTCCATCGAGATCCAGATGCTCGGCTTTGACCTTCCAGTTCTTGCCGGGGATGCCGGTCAGCTCCAAGCCGGTCATGTTGCAGAACATCGGCAGGAACTGCGGTTCCGTACGATCGGTTCGGCCGCTCAAGACGTTTTCGATGATGACGCCCCACGTTTGACCGAAGGTATCGTTCCAGCCCGGATATTTCTGCTCCAGCCAATCGCGTTCGCGCGGCGAGACTCCCGCGACGGCATCCCACCATTGCGTCGCGCGATAGAGATAGATGCCAATTTGCTGAGCGTGGTGATAGGTGTTGATGTCCGGAAGGAAGTGGTCGTCCCAGTACCAGGGCTTGTCCAAGCCGAGCGCATTCAGATTGCGCAGGAATTGCGTGCACACGAAGTTCTCGACGAACTCCTTGAAGGAATGCTCGCGACGCTCGAGCGGCGTGTAATAGTCGATCGACACGCCGGATAGCGCCGAGAATTGCTTCCAAACCCGCCAGAAGGAAATGTCGATGAGACGTTGCGCTTCTTCCTTGCGGCCTGCTTTCAACATGATCTCGATGAGAGGCTCGCCGATCTGCGAGTGGCGCGCCTCGTCGGACTGCACGGTCTGCAGCATCGCCGAAAAACTGTAATCGCCGTATTTTTTCGCGTCCGCCGACAGCGCGATGAACTGCAGGTTCGTGAAGCCCTGCTCGAACGAAAAGTTCGTCATGATCGCAGAGCTCACCGCATCCCGAGTGTGCTCGACGTCATCGAAGCAATGCCGTTCGCTGATGACCACCCAGTTGTCGGTATTGGGTGCCTTGTGCGCCCAATCGAACGCGCGGTGCTCGCCGATGAATTCGTATCCGAAAAACATCTGAATCTGCGAATGGCGGGTCTCATCGAGACTTCCGAACGTCGCCATGTTGCGCATGCCCGGCGCTTTTCCGAAGCGGGTCATTCGCGCAAACGCCGAAACCGACCCATACTCGACGAACGGAATTGAGCCGAAATGGAATTGAAGCATCGATTTCCAGCCGGGCTCGGCTTTGCGGTAGAATTCGCTGCGCGAAGTTGCAGACTTCACCGAATAGGCGCCGACTTCTTTCTCGCGCTGCGTTTGCACGTAGTCGCGATAAGTCACTTTGTAGGGTTCGTCGAATTCCTCCCAGAACTCCATTCCAATGCCATAGCCATCGCTGAATTGGGGAGGAAACATCTGTTCGGTGGAGATGTATTTGGGCGTCCAGTTCGTCTGCCGCGCAAGATCATACCAATCGCGCGTCGCCAGCATTCCCATAAGCCGTCTCCATCGTTGCGCTACGACCTAGGTGCGTCTTACGAAGCACCTTTGGCCGACAACCGACATGCAGTTGCTTCAAGTCGTGAGAGCCGCGACGCTTCGGGCAATTTCTCGCAACCGAAGCGAACTAAACTGGGCTTCCAACCTCTCTGCGACTGCTGATCTTGTTCAACTCGGCGGTCTCATTTCGAGCGATCGCCTTTGCTTGAGATCATACTCACCCGCACCCGATTGCTTAGTCAAGTATCTTGAATGAAATTACAAGAAAATTCAATTTTCGCTGATTTGTTGGTCAAAGTGCATCGGTTTTGCACACGAATATGCACACTTTTTCGTCCTGAACATGAAACAAACTTGAATTTAGTTCAATGGCGGCGCCGCTTGGCGCCGCCGAAGTTCCATCAGCGCTTCGCCTCTCGATGGAGAACGCGCTCGATGCCTTTAGCGCAATCACGCGCGAATGCATTGACCGCCGCCTGCGCAGCTTCCGCTGTCGTTCCCGGAGTGGGTTCGAAATCTCCACGGTAGAGAAAGATCGCCGTGTTGGGGTCCTTCTCGCGCACTTTGACAGTACCGACGTAGCCCACGTCATAAGCTGACGAAAAACCTTTGCTGTCGGTAATGAGATACGACAGCTGCCGGTCGGCGTCATCAAACGACAGCATCTTTTCCCAGAGGATCGAACCATCCTTATTGGTCAAAACGCGGACCCGGCCTCCGTCCTCAAGCGTACTGGTCACGCAGCCGCTGCTAATTGCGGGCAGCAGGTTAAAACCACCCGCCAATGTCCACACTTTCTCTGCCGAAAAAGGAATAGTCACGCTGACTTCCACGTCCATGATCGCACCCTCCATTGCCGATAATTCAAGATACTTGAATTTAAAGTATCTCTATTGCCCATAATTCCTGTCAAGGAGATGCGAGACCGCAGGAGCCTGGGCGGGGCGCCAAGGGTTCAGAAGCCGTCGCGTGGTTCTTAATTGGGCCTTGGCCCAAGGGGGTATGCGGCGGCCAAATCGGAAAAGCCCAGACAAAGCAAGGACTGTGCGACCGTGGCCCATTGGCGGAGAACGGCTATTGCGAGAGTTCTGAACTCGGAGCTTGGGGATGAACTTTTGAATGGCGAGATCTTCACGACACTGCGTGAGGCTCAGGTCCTGATCGAGAACTGGCGGCAACACTATAATGCTGTCAGACCGCACTCGTCCCTGAACTATCGACCGCCGGCGCCAGAAGCGATCTTGCCGCCAGCACCCGGTCTGCCCTACGCTCCGGCCAGCCCAAATGCTGGCCAATGACGGCCGGGTTCTAACTTAGACCGTGCCGTCGCGATGAAGGGGCAGACCACGTGCGTACATATGGCTGCCTGAGACAGAGATCGTGCCGACGAAGGCATCGCGAACTGACGTTGATCGACCTATCGCCGTCGTCGATGCCGTTAACACGGTGTCACCCGTGACGCATTTCGTTCACGTCGATCACTTGAACCGTCCGATCAAGATGACCTATCGCAATCATTTCTTCCGCTCCTTCAAATCTTTAAGCGGCACAGTCTTTTCGTAGGCCTTCAAAAAGGCATCGGCGCCGGCCTTTGCACGCCGCCGGATCTCTTGGGGGGAAATCTTGGTTTCAATTCCAAAAAGGGCTCGGAGTTCCGTGTCCCTGCCCGTGAGAGCCATGAACTGCCCTGCCGCCACGAAAGGATCTGCAAGCTCGAGCTTGCCGTCGCGCGCCATTTCTCGAAGATATTGCGAGATCGTTTCCTGCGCACGCAACGCGCCCGCTTCGAAGATGGTGCGTCCCAAATCAGGAAAGCGAGATATTTCAGCAACCGCCAAACGATATAGACCTATAAACTTGGGTCGAACCAATAAACTGAGGTATGCTCGGCAAATGATACAAGCGTCTCGCGAAGCTCCGCGCGCGGGCTTGCGCTGATCAAAGGCGCCATGAATTCATCTACGGCATCGTCAATGATGGCGCGAGACGTGTGCAGCCTCGGCGATCGCGTCCATGCTGGTTCCGTCGTAGCCGCGAATGACAAATAGCTCCGCCGCGGCCGCAATGACCGCGGAACGCTTCCCCCTTCGTACCTTCACTTTGTTGGGCATCTTTGCGCTTTTTGCCGTAACCGAACGCAACAGACATTTTAGACTATATTGTAAAGTATAAAAATTGTGAGGCGACCGACGCTCGTCGGCGGGGCGACCGCGGCCGGCGACGATGGCAAGAGAAGCGCGGAAAATTTGCCGGTGTCCGGCTACACGATCATGCGTTGTGACACACGCAGTGTGCGAGCTGTCACCGATATCGGCTTTACTTGCTGTAGGCGCTAGGACAAGCCGACGTTCGCGACCGGCTGCTGAGGAGGAGTCCGAGAAACCCGACTATCCGAAGGATCTCCCGCGAGCGGCTGAGCGATAGCGTTATCCTCCTTTGTCGGCACGACCGCTTGTCTTCGTTGTCGAAATCCTCTCGGCTTCATCGCTTGCCGCGCAAAAAAGGCAGGTCTGCCGCTTTATCCGCTTCCGTCGGGGAGTGTGGGGGACAGAAGCGAACGGCAGACCTGCGCAGAAGATCATGCCGAAGACAGGACTGACAGTTGGCATGTATGCGTCTACGCCGTTGAATGTAGCCGATAGGCCCTCGGGCGAGATGAACCCGGAGCATCGAAGTGTATCGCAGTGTGTCGGTGCGACGTTTGACTGGGAATATTCCCACGTGACGTCAAAGTCTCCCCTCCAAGCGCGGCGGAATCCGGACGGAGTTATATTCCCAAGTCGCGATGAGGCGCTTATGGGATCATCCCAGCAATACTTTGTTACATTCGTTTACGATGGAGACATCAGCGCGATCTCGGCGCAGATTAGCTTTCATCGCGTTGGGCCCGGTTGAGCCGATGTAAGGCTGCGTAGAGATCGTTCTGCAACGATTGATCCCTTCATCCCATTCATCACTGCAAGAAGCTAGAGACTCGCGCGACGGGTGCAGCCCCTGCACGCTTGGTCGAGATCGACTTCGGCATTCTCACTCCAAGACACAAAGGTCCATAACATGACCATCTCGGGTATCAGCGGATATTCGACTTCCGATATCCTCGCACTCTTCAAGCAGCTTCGCGAAAAGAATTCCGTCGACGCCACGCAATCGGATGCCGTTGATCAGAGTTCATCCGACAGTACGCAGTCGACATCGACAGATCAGACTGCAGCGGCGATCGACGTTTCGAGCTCAATTCGAAACAGCGTCATATCGATGATGATGGGCGCCGGGATCGGCATGGGGCCGCCACCACCCCCGCCCCCGTCGGACAGCGGCAATTCGGGCGGAAGTCTCGATAGCGAGTTGAGCACGCTTCTCAGTTCGGTGGAGTCGGGTGATACCGACAGCGCCCAGTCTGCGGCGACAGCTCTTGAGAAGATGCTCGAAAGCGCCGGCATATCGGTTTCCGACGACTCCGACAGTAGTTCGACGTCGTCGTCAACCTCGACCGATGCATCTCAATCCACCGACAGCGACAGCATGCTGGCCGAGTTCAAGTCGCTGCTGGCTTCGGTCAGCTCCGGCGATATGGACAGCGCAAAGAGTACGGTCGATTCAATGATGTCGGCGATGAATAGCAACTCGGAAATTTCCGGCTCAAGACCGGATGGCCCACCGCCCGGCGGCATGGGTGGGCCTGGAGGTCCTGGCGGCCCTCCGCCCGGGCAGTCCGGCAGTGATACCGTCGCCAGTTCTCTGCAATCGGCGCTAGATACGCTCAAGAGCATGACCTCGTCGGACGATGATACGTCCTCATCCGATTCCTCTTCCGACACATCCTCAAGCACGACGGCTTTTATCGACAGCCTGAAAAACCTTTTTGAAACGATGGAGTTGGGTGGGGACGTCGACGGGCAACTGAGAGCCGTGATCGCCGCTTATTCGGCAAATTCTAGTCAGGCAAGTTGAGTTCCGAGTGGCGCGCGATGGGAGCGAGTTACAATCCGATGAGTTGTCGAAGATAAGGTCCCCAGCCCATCGCGCGTTTAGCTGCTGTGCCGGTACGGTCGACCGAGATGACGAGTGAAGCCGTCAACAACTCCGGCTTTTCGTCGATCGTGAAAACGATACCGCCGCCTTCTCGCTCGCCGTCCTTGAAAATGAAATCCGAGGTGTTGTCGGTGTCGGGATTGGGCCGTTGTTTGTAGGGCCCGCGTTCCCGATAAATTCGCTTGCTTAGATCGTCGGGAAAGTAGATCTGCCCTGTAACGAGCGTCAGTCGGTCAAGGAATACCTTGACATGAATATGCGGCGTCCGGCCCGGATACCAACCCGGATAGATCGTGCGAAACAGAACGCGGCCTCTTGTATCTGTCAGCTGCGTTCCGCGCAGATAGATTTCGTCCTTCGTCGAGATCTTGTGATCATCGCCTTGATGGGCATAACCCGAATAGACACCGCGCGCATCCGCATGCCAGACATCGACGCGCGCACCGGTCAACGGCTTGCATGTCGTGGCATCGTTCACCGTAAGCAGCAAGTTCGTGTCCAAGCCCGGCCTGCCCTCGCGGATATCGGAGCGAACAAGCTTGCGATCAAAATAGTACGGCCCTTCAACCGCTTGAGGGAAAAGCGTGCATTGGCCCAGAGGCTCGACCGGCGGTTTGTCGTTCGCGCACGCTATTGAAGATTTTTCGGTGAGGCCGATCGCTGCGGTACCGAGCATCAGTGCGCGCATCGTCTGCCGACGCGAATACGTAGGAGTCATTGAGATTTTCCGGTAGGCGATCGCAAATTCGTTCGGATCATTTCAATCGCTGCTCGACAGCATTCACACCGGCGATCCGGTCAGAACTATCACGAAGAGAAGGAATGCGAGTGTAAGGAGCAATCCAATCTCATAAAAGCGAGTCATAATGTTATCCTCCAAAGTGCTGGACGCGGAGAGATAGGAAACTCCGCGCCCAGCGTCTCCGCTCAAAGCGGGTCAGGATGGGGACCTTCGGGTCCCTTTCCATCGCCCATGCCTGGTGGCGGAAGCTGGCCGAAAGGCGGTACGGCACCGCCGCGTGGGGGTGCCATTATGCGCTGTTCGATCGCGCTCACTTTGGTGAGCTGTTCAGGCGTGAGCTTTGTCCGCAGAGTTCTCGATTGCCTTCTTGAGGGCATCGGCATCGTGCGCGCGGGCTGCTACGTCATCTGCGATCTTTTCGGCGAACGCGAAAGGCTTTGGTTGAGCATCTGCCGCCGGAATGGGCTCCTTTTTCTCAGGATGCGGCGGCTTGGCGACGGACAGCAACGCATCGGTAAAATCGCGCCAGGCATCAAGCTGTTCGGCGCGAATGCCGATCTCGGTCTCTGCTTCGGAAAGCAGCGAAGCCAATGGCGGCGGACCGTGCGGCGGCGGGGGCGGCGGCATGTGGCCGAACATCCCGCATCCCGGCTTGTCACCCATCCCATGGAAACCCGGTGCCATCGGCATTTGCTTCGGCGGCGGCATATTATCGGCCGGCTCGGCAGCGGCGCTCGAATAAATGGCGGCGGCGCAAATGAGCGGCGTCGCGATGGCCGCCGTCATTGCTATGATCGATAACCTATTTCTAGACACGACATTCTCCTCAACTACAGGTCAGCAAACGCTTCGAGAGCCTTCGCGACCGACAGAGAAACCGTGCCTAGCAGGACAAAAGGGAAATTGAATTTCGACGGGGCTTCGAACTGTAACGGTCCGTTACAGAAATGCGGTTGTTGTAAGGCCCGCTCGGCAATAAGGATTGGCCATTCCTCAGCACCGAAGGCGATAATTTGTCAACATCTCCCCATATTCTCATTGTCGATGACGATAAGCAGATACGCACGAGCCTCTCCCGCTTTCTCGTATCCAACGGCATGCGCGTCACCGAGGCTGGAAACGATATTGCGATGTGGAAGTCGCTGGAGGTCGGAAAATTCGACCTTATCGTTCTCGATATCATGATGCCCGGAGAAGACGGTTTATCTCTCTGCAGGCGATTGCGGGCGACACGTCCTATCCCGATCGTATTACTGACAGCCATGTCGAGCGAGACGGATCGCATCATCGGTCTTGAAATCGGTGCGGACGATTACGTGACGAAGCCGTTCAGTCCGCGCGAACTGCTGGCGCGTATCCGCGCGGTTTTGCGCAGAACCCAGAACGCGCTTTCGAACGAAGAGCCCGTAACGCAGAGCATCTACGTGTTCGATGGCTGGCATCTCGATACGGTGCGAAGAGTTCTCAGAAATCCCGATAGCGTTCTGGTCGATCTGACAGCGGGCGAATTCGATCTGCTGCTCGCGTTCGTCGAACGGCCGCAGCAGGTCTTGACACGCAATCAACTGCTCGACCTGACGCGCGGACGATCAAGCACACCCTTCGATCGGACAGTCGATGTCCAGCTCAGCAGGTTGCGGCGAAAGATCGAGCCCAATCCGCAGCAACCGACACTCATCAAGACCGTGCGCAGCGGCGGCTATATTTTCACCGCTCCTGTCACCGGCGAAGCGGCTCGCGATTGAGGGTGTTGCAAGCAATGCGAATGTTTCGGCTCGGTCTTGGCTCGCGGATCGCACTTACCATGCTTGCCGCCCTGCTCCTCGTGCAGGGGCTCAACGCAGCGACATTCTTCTTTTTGCCGCGTCCCACACAGACGGTTTACAGCGCGCATTGGCTGATCGCAAAAACGAGCGAGATCGCTAAAAAAATATTCAGTGCCGACGCGTCACAACGCAAAGCCGTGGCGAAGACGCTCGACGATGGACGCCAGCTTTTTATTTCTTGGAACGAGAAACGTCTGGGGCCGCCGAACTTTGACCGAAACGAGCCAGGCTTTTTAATCCGATTGGAGCGCTCCCTTCGTGACCGCTTGGGAGATGCCGTAAAGACTATATCGGTCGAGGCGCGTGGCGGCCCCGGTTTTCAGCGAGATGACGAAAAGACACAATTCGTGCCGCCAGGATTCGAGCAGCATTTGTCGACGGGCGCGTTGGCTGACAATGAGCCCGACATTCCCATATTCGGCGACTTCAGCATTTCTATAGAGGGGCTCGATGGAAGCTGGCTGCGCGTCGAGCCGCAGCGACCGCCAAGACTGGGGCGATTTTTCAGCCCTCCCATCATTACCGCCGCGGGCACTATTCTTTTGATCTCTTTCCTGTCGATCTGGACGGCCAAGCGAACGCTATCACCGATCGAAGATCTCGTGGCAGCGGCGAAGCGGCTCGGAATCGATCGAAACGCCGGCCCGATCGATACAAAAAATCTAGGCGACTTCGTTGTCATCGGCCGCGCGCTCAACGAGATGCAACGGCGAATTCGAAATTTTGTCGACGAACGGACGCATATGCTTGCGGCCATCTCGCATGATCTGCGGACATCCCTGACCAGGCTTCGATTGACGATCGAGGAACTGGCAGACGGTTCAAGCAAGGATACCCTCGTCAAGGACGTCGAGGAGATGGAGCAGATGCTTTCGGCGACGCTCGCCTTCGCTGGCGACGATCTCAAACACGAAAAGGCGGAACGTGTGGACCTCGGGGCGTTGCTCATTACAATTTGCGATGGCTTTTCGGATGCGGGGAAAAATGTCGATTACCAGGGCCCCGATCATCTTCTCACCGTGTGCCAGCCGATCGCAACCAAGCGAGCTTTCGTGAACATAATCGACAATGCGGTGAAATACGGAAATTCTGCGCTCGTTCGGCTTCAACTGAATGGGGCTGACGTCGTCGTCACCGTGCAGGACGAAGGGCCGGGGATTCCGGAAGATCAGATCGAGGCGGCGTTTCAGCCTTTCCGCCGGCTCGAGCAATCTCGCAACAGGGAAACGGGCGGCGTGGGGCTCGGCTTGGCGATCGCCAGAGATATCATTTCCGCGCAGGGCGGCTCGATCAGGCTCAATTCGCCTTCCACGGGTGGGCTATTGGCGACCCTGCAGCTGCCTCGCAGTCTATAGGTCGATGCCGCCTATCGTGTCTTTTTGGCGTTTGTGCGCGCTATCTCTTTTTCGAGATCCGCCAAGTCGATAAATCTGTCGGCCTGCCGCCGCAGCTCGTCGGCAACCATGGGAGGCTTGGTCTCGAGAGTCGAAATCACGCTGACGCGTTTGCCCATTTGTTGTAACGCCTCGACAAGATAGCGCAGGCTGCCGTCCCCCGAGACGATTACGATGTGATCGAGATTTTTCGCAAGGCTCAGGGCATCGACCGCCAGTTCGATATTCATGTTTCCTTTGATCTTGCGATGACCGTTGCCATCGGAGAATTCCTTGGCGGTTTTGGTGACCGTCGTGAAGCCGTTGAAGTCGAGCCAATCGACCAGCGGCCGCACCGCGCAGTAATCCTGATCGTTGGAGAGCGCGGTGTAGTACAGGGCTCTGATCAGCTGCCCGTTCTGTTTGCAAAGAGCCAAAAGGCGTTTGAAGTCGATCTCAAATCCCAGGCCCTGGCCCATGGCATAGAGGTTAGGTCCGTCAATAAAAAATGCGACACGCTCTGAATAAGATGACACGCTTCACCTTTCTTGTTCCCGTCACGCCGCTTCGACGTGCGTGTCATTCGAAGCAAGGCCCCGTTGCAATGATCGGGATTGAGTCGGTTGGTTGTATCGGATGATAATTCGCCGGACGGCGAGATAGATTTCCGGGCCATTAGGAAATGTAACAAACCATTTCTGAGCTGATCTCATTTTACTGCCGGCGGCCGCTTACTGCTCCGTGGGGGATCCGGGAGCGGTCGGCGGCGGCCTGCATTGCGTCCGCCGTCGTGATCCGATCAACAACCAGCGGAACTTTATTTGCCGTCGGGCTTGACGGCGACACCCCATGGCAGGCGGCCGACCGGCACGGATTTTTCCGCCTTTAACGTTGCGACGTCGATGACAGTGACGTCGTTCGTCATGCCGTTGGCGACATAGAGCTTGGTACCATCCGGCTTCAGCGCGAGATGCCAAGGTCTTTGGCCGACGAGAATATAGCTTTTGACTTTTTCGCTCGCGGTATCCACCACCGCGACTCGGTTAGATGGACCGAGCGCGATGAACGCCGTTTTTCCATCGAGCGTGAAACGAATTCCGATGGGCTGCATCAACTCCGGCCGCACGCCCGGAACATCAAATGTAAGCTTCTTTTTGATCTCGAATGTCTTGGCATCGATAATCGCGACGGTGCCCCCGACTTCGGCGGAAACCCAGACCTCCTTGCCGTCTCGGGTGAACGTCGCCTCGCGCGGGCGCGTGTCAACGAGAATGTTGGCGACGACCTGGTTGGCTTTGGCATCGATGAAATGCGCCATGCTCGTCTGCTCGGAGGTATTGACCACGAGGCTATCGTCCGGAGAAACGGCCATTCCTTCCGGTTCGACGCCGACCGGCACTTCGGTGATGGCCTGCCCGGTTGTACGGTCCATCACCGTTACCAAGCCGTCGTCTTCATTGGCGACATAGATGCGATCGCCTTTGTGATTGACGTCGAGCAGTTCCGGGTCGGGCCCGGAGGCGGCGAAGGATTTGGTAACTTCGAGCTTGTCGGTATCGATGACATCGAGACGGTTGTCGTCGCCGATGCAGACAATGAGTTCCTTGTAATCCGGCGTCAGCACGATTCCGCGCGGTCGCTTGCCGGTCGGAATACTTTTGATGACTTTCAGGCTGTCGCTGTCGATCACCGTGACGGTATTGTCGCGCTCGTTCGAGACGAAGATCTTATCGGCGAAGGCGCAGGGCGCCAACGCGACCATCAAGAAGGCAATCGTCGCGTGCGTGAAGAGTTTCGGCATGGTCGTATGTCCTTGCTATGCGTCGATTGCTTCAGCCTGGGCTCTTGCATTCGGTCTCGGGCGCATCGACGCCAAGCGTGTCCGTCAAATAGTTCTGGTGGAGGAAGCCTTCCTGCGGTGACATCGAGACGAGCGAGCGAGGGCCGGTCAGAATAATCGGTTGACGGAGTTGCCGGTCCCACGTTCGAAACGACATGCCTTGGCCCTTGAAACCGGCTACCTGGAAATTTTTCGACATCAGATATGCGCGCCAGCCCGCAACGTCCGTCTTTTGAGAACGGGTGACCGCTTCGCCAAATGCTCGCACTGCGAGCCATGACATGTAATCGCGTTCTGTCATCGCGCGCTTCGTCATGGCGGCAAATCGATTTTGCAGCTGGACGCCGCCGTATTGCTCGTACGAAGGATGCCAGGCGACGGCGACAAGGCCGTGAGTCCCCGCGACCGGCTTCGGGACGGATGTCCGCCAGAGCAAATATTCACCGAAGGTTTCTTCATTGTCGGCGACAAAGACCATGTCGTGGACGGGCGGCGACTGAGTCAACATCGGAATCTGCGCCTGGATCTGCTCGTGGCCCGTCTCTGACCGCCGGTTACCCGGATCGAAAACGATCGTGCGTTCCTCGGCAATGGCGCTACCGAACTTCTTCGCGGCCCGTTTCATGGCGGCTGCGTATTCAAGATCCTCTTTGGCGCTGCCTCTGAGCAAGAACCAGCGGTTCCAGCGCTTCCAGGCCATGTATTGTGCCAGCGCGTCCGCGCGCATGTTCCAACTCGGCGCAACATGAAAGACGTTATGGCGGCAATCCTTGCCGCGTAGATCGTCGTTGCTCGCGCGCGCATTTATGATGACGGCGTCGCGCGCTTCGGGAAGATCGGCGACGCGCAGAAGGTCGGCCGGCTCCAAGTCAGCGACGATCAGTTGCGTCTTTTGCAGAAGCTCCTTCGCATCGACGGCGATATCGCCGCCGCGTGCCGTGACCTTTTCGTCGAGATGATATGACTGATTGAGAAATCGGCCCGTGGCGAGATTGTCTTTGATGCCGAGACGCGCACCCTGGATACCCTGATCGGTCACGACCGGCTCAAGCAAAGAGATCGGTATGGGTTCAGGATAATCGCGACCGAGATAACCGATCTCGACGCTGAGAGCCGGAGGCGCGGCGGGAGTGGCGTTCGCAGCCGTGATCAAAGCAAACGGCAACACGAACGCGAGACGTCGGATACGCATCTTCACAGGATGTCACTGCGTCGTTTTCGTTTCGATACTCGAAGCTCCGGGCACCGAACTCATGAGGAATTTCAACGAACCGGATGCAGCTTCATTGCCCGCCTCGTTTGCGATGTCGAGGGCGGTTTTTCCCGCGGAAGACTTCATTTTTGCATCGGCGCCGGCGCGCAGGAGAAGCCCGATCATGGGCGCGTTGTTTTGGCCCGCTGCGATCATTAGAGCCGTGACGCCGTCCTTCGATTGCGCGTTCACATTTGCTCCGCGCTTGATCAATTCTTCGGCAAGTGCAAGCGGTGTCGGGCCCCGTGCCAACTGGCTGACCCGCTGCTGCGGCTGAAGTTGCGTCGCACACACCATGAGGGGTGTCAGCTTCTCGGGCCCTCCCGCAGCGTCGATCTTCGCGCCGGCGTCGATCAGCGCCTTGGCGGCGAAGAAATTGCCGTTCGAGAGCGCAATTTCGAGGGCCGTATAGCCCTTTTCCGTGCCTCTCTCGATATCGGCGCCGCGCTTTGCGAGAAGGTCGATAGAAGGCACATGATTGACGTTGATGGCGTGCTGCATGGCCGTCATGCCATCGCTATCCTCGGCATCGACTTTCGCTCCGGCGTCAAGCAGGATCTGCATGAGATCGGTGCGCCGAATGCTCGCCGCGGCGCCGAGCGGCAGCGCGCCCAGCTGATCGGGCTTGTTTACGTCGGCACCTTTCTCGATCAGGAATTTGACGCGATCGGCATCGGCGCCGACGATGGCGTTCATAAGCTCGGCGTTTACGTCGACGCCGTCCTTTAACCAGGCCTCCAGCCGCTCGCGCGTCACGATCTGGTCAGGCGCAGCGTCGGCACTTTTTTCCCTCGTCTTTTGGACAGTGAGGTAGCGCTGCTCATAGGCTTCGCCCTGCGCCTGCTGGAGAACGCCGTGGGACGGCAAAGTGCCTTCGACGACGCAGTTGGAGCATTGGACCAACGGCACGCCATAATCGCTCAGGATCTTGGCGATTTCGTCTTTGGCATCTTCCATTGCCATGTCGATCTTCAGCTTCAAGACGACGTCGGTGTTCTGCACGCCCCAGCCGAGCGAGAATTCGAGCGGCGTGTTGTCGATCATCATGTTGACGGGCTGAATGACGAGCGGATCACCCTTCTTCTTCAGCCATCCGGCAAATGGACCCCAAACGGCGGCGACGTCGATGGTGCCGTCGACGACGCGCTGAACCTGCCGCCACGGCTGCTTTTCGGGCTCGAGATCGGCATCGACGCTGACGATCTGGAGATCGACATTTTCCTTGATGCCATGATCGGCGAGCACCTGCCGCATCGCCGACTGCTGGAATACGCCGATCTTGAGCTGATGCAGGATCGGGTCGTCCATGCTCTTGATGTCGATGCCCTTATCCGATCGATAGGCGAGGACATAGGTGGAGCGATAGACCGGGATGGTCGTCAGCAGATCCGGATAGTCGGTCGGCATGCCGAGAAGAACCTGACACTCGTGGTTGTCGAACGTCTCGCGCGTCAGCCCCCGCTCGATATATGGCCGCCAGAAGAACGTAATATCGATGCCGAGTTTGCGGCCGACGGCGGCGGCGATCTTGTTTTCGAATCCTTCGCCCTTGTTGTCCGAGAGCGGCATATTGCCGGGATCGGCGCAGGCAACGAGTCGGGTCAACTGGAGCTTCTTGGCTTCTTCCTTGGCGGCGGAAAGCTCGGCCGAGGTCAGCTGATCGAACGGCTTCGATTTCAGATAGCTCAGATCCCGCGCGTACGTCGGCGAATCCGTGAGGGAGAGGAGTCCGAGCAAGAAGAGAAGTTTGGCGCCACGCATCATTGGACCTCTGACGGTCTTGTTGGCCGCGCCGCCATCAAACGTGCGCAGCGAGAAGCAAATTACGGTTCTTGGAAAGGAATTGGCGTCCGGGCCGTTGCCGGTCCGGACGCCGTTATCGTGTGTGCGGCAACATCATGCCTTACGGATAGACGCGGAAGGTCGTCAGCACGCCGCCCTGCGGGATCTTGTCGAGGCCGGCGGCTTTCGCCATCGCGGTCGCGCCGATCGCGCCGAACTTGTCGTCCATGTCGAGGCCCGCTGTGACCGGGATGCCGATCCAGCCGCCGAGGCCGGCGAAGACCGAGACGTATTCCTTGTCTCCAACCTTCCAGGCGATCGGGTTGCCGATGATGCCGGATGCCAGCTTGCGTTCCCACAGGACCTTGCCGGTGTTGCGGTCAACGGCGCGGAACTGGCCACCGTTCGAGCCGTAGAACATCAGGCCGCCGGCCGTATTGAGCGTTCCCGACCAGTTCGGATACGGATCCGGAATTTCCCAATCAGCCTTGCCGGTCAAAATGTCGAACTTCTTGACCTTGCCAGTCACGCCGGGCTTTTCCGGATACATGTAAACGTTGGCGAAGACGTACACAGTGCCCTGCTGGGTGTGCGTGCGGTCCTGCGGTTCGTCTTCCATGCACCAGTTGTTGGTCGGGACGTAGAACTTGGTCGGGTCAGCGGGATCGACCGATGCCGGCTGCTGATCCTTGCCGCCCATCGCCGACGGGCAAGCCTGGACGTTGCGGTGACGCTCGAACGGCGAGTGCTCGTAGACCTTGATCGGACGGCCGGTCTTGAGATCGACCTTCTCGGCCCAGTTCACGGTCACGAACTTGTTGGCGCGCAGCAGCGTGCCGTCATCGCGGTTCAAGACGTAGTTGAAGCCGTTACGGTCGAAGTGGACGAGGATGTCCTGCTTCTTGCCGTCGACGTCGACGTCATCGACGAGAATGTTCTCGTTGACGCCGTCGTAGTCCCACTGATCGAACGGTGTCATCTGATAGGCCCAGGCGACGGTGCCGTCTTCGACGTGGCGGGCGAAGATGGTCATCGACCACTTGTTGTCCCACTTGCCGTTGTTGCATTCGTCGTGGGTCGCGGCACCGCAGCGATAGGACGGGCTCCAGTGACCGGGGTTGCCCGTCGACCAGTAGACCAGCTTGCGCTTGGGATCATAGCTGCCCCATGCCCAGTATGAACCGCCACCGATTTTCCATTCGCCACCATTCGTAGACGGATAGCTCGAAACGCCGATGTCATGTCCGAAGGTGCCGTACTCCGGATGGTTCTTGTTCGTCTCGGGCGTCAGGCAGACGTCCTTGTCGGGGCCATTCGAGTGGCATTTCCACACGACTTTGCCGGTCTTGATGTCGTATGCGGTCAGGCGCCCGCGAGCGGCGAATTCGTCACCACCAAAACCGGCGATCACGAGGTTCTCCGCAATGAGCGTCGGACCGGTGATCGTCTCACCGCGCTCGGGATAAGCGTGCTTGACGACCCACACTTCCTTACCCGTGCTCGCGTCGAGGGCAATCACGAAGCCGTCGAGCGTATGATAGATGACCTTGCCATCGGCGTAGTTGACACCGCGATGAACTGTATCGCAGCAGGCGCGGGGAACGGCCGTCTCATCGCGGTCGGTCTTCTTGACATAGTTCCAGACCTGAACCGGATTATCCGGATCCGATAAGTCGAGAGCCTGCAAGATATTGCACTGTGCCATGTTCGGGCAGCCCGATGAGAAATACATCATCGGCTTGCCGTTATGGATGACGACGATCGGCTGGCCTTCGTGCCCGCGCAGCGCGCCGGTCGATTGAGCCCAAGCCATCTGCAGCTTATCGACGTTGCCGGTGTTGATGTCGGACAACGGCGAATGCCGCGTCAGAGCAAGGTCGCGGCCGGGAGCCGGCCAAAGATTAGGGTTCTTCGCTTCTTCCGCGATTTGGTCCGAACCGCTTTCGGCAAAGCTTGGCACAACGGCAGCGCTGCACAGGAGTGCCACCGCAAGCCCGCCCGCCCACAGGAACGATTTCCTGAAGCTCATGGGTTTTCCTCTCCATCCGTTCCGATACATGCGCCTGCCTTGGCCACCGACGGCGTGAACGCCGGTTCGCGTTGAGATCGCGGCCACGCGAGCAAAAGCGAGTTGCGCTGCATCATTGGCGTCATGCGAGTTCTCTTAAGCTTGTTGAACCGCTGCGGAGCTTCGCCTGACAAAAGTGCGGAGGATGGTAAGAAAACTCGGAGGACGGAGTTTTCGTACCACCCAACCGCAAGCGTGGCAGCGAGACACTAGGTGTCAGTTACCCAGCGCTCTACGGGATGATTTCCCGATGTTTTTTGTCTGCCTTCCCATTACCGCGGGCAGCGAAACCGCACATTTCTCAGGTCTTGCGCATTTCGAGAGCCATACGGATCAAATCAGCCGTGCGCTCGACGGCGAGCTTGCTTTTCATGAGGCTGCAAGCGTTGGCGACCGTCTTGTAGGCGACCCCCAGCGTGGACGCGATGGCGGAAAGACTCTTGCCTTCTCCCAACAGGCGCAGGATTTCGATCTCGCGCATCGTGAGACGCTCGAGCAAATCGCCGCCGCCGGAGAACTGCTTCATCGCCAGATCGGTGGCGATTTCGCGCTCGACATATCTTTTGCCTTCGGCGACGCGCAGCACGGCCGCGATCAGTTCCTCGGCGGACGCAGCCTTGGAGATATAACCCCGTGCGCCCGCCTGCAGCGCTCTCGCCGCATAGATCGCTTCTGCGTGCATACTGAGCATCAAGACTTTGGCGTTCGGATTTTCGATCAGGAATCGCTTCAAGAGCTCTAGCCCACTCGATCCTGCAAGGCTGATATCGAGCACGACGACATCGGGACTTTGCTGACGGAAGACGGTCAGCGCCTGGTAGCTTGTCGCAGCTTCGTAAATATCGGCGCCGGGAATCGCGGAGAGCAGCCGGCGGACGCCTTCCCGCACCAGAACATGATCGTCGACGAGTAGGATCTTCATAGTGCGAGCGTGCCTGCCTTTGATGGTTCGAACAATTCGTGCGCTACGTCGGGTCTGCGAAAGCGCGCTTCGACTGCCGTGCCTTTGCCGTCAGTACGGTTGCCGACACTGAAGACACCGCGCTTCGACGTCACGCGCTCTCGCATTCCGGTCAATCCGTGGCCGGCGCGGTTTGATTTGAGACCACCGCCGTCATCGACGACACGGACAGTCAATCCGACGGCGTCTACGATCACGCTTGCCTCTATCAAAGTCGTATTTCCGTGCCGCACGGCATTGCTGATGCTTTCTTGGATAATGCGGTAGACGACAGCGTCGAGATCGGCACCGACACCGCCTTCGGGGATCGCCGTGATGATTTTCAAATCGGGCTTTCGGGCCGTCCAAAACTCGACCAAGCGTTGTACGGCGGCCTCGAGTCCGAGATCTTCGACCGTTCCGGTTCGCAATCGTCCGAGGATCTGCAGAACTCGCCTCTGGCTGAGGCTGATCGCCTCTCGGATCGATTCCAACCGTTCGGCGACATCCCGGCGCGCTTCTTCACCCAGTGCATTTTGCACGGCGGCAGCATCGAGCCCGACTGAAAACAGCAGCGGGCCTATTTCGTCGTGAAGATCGCGGGCAAGCTCGGCGCGCTCCTCTTCCTGGACGGAAGACAGCTGCTCTTCGAGCAACGTGTTGGACGCTTCCGCCTTTTCGAGTTGGGCCGCCATATGATTGAACACGCTCGTGACGGCGCGAATATCGCGCGGACCTTTCTCTTCCAGGCGGGTGCTGAAATCGCGGTCGGCAGCCAGAGATAGTGCGCGCGTCAATTGCTCCAGCGGCCTCAATTCGCGGCCGACGGTCCAATAAATGAGTGCGCTGACAAGGCTCGCCAATATTCCTATGAGCAAGAGGCTATTGCCGAGATCTTCCCAGACCTCCTGTACTTCGTTGCGCGGATCGGTCTCGAGGAGAAGGCCCGTATAACCTCGAATGCTTGGGGGCAGCGGCACGCGCGCCGACTCTGTCGGCCCTGCCAGCAGATTGTAGAACCAGTCCGGGGCGGGATCATCCGGGGTCTCCAGATGAGATTGCACGACGCTATCGCCGCTCGTATCGATGATCGATACCATGAGATGGCGTCCGCCGTTAAACTGCTCGATGATACCGATGAGCGAATGATAGGGATTGGGCGAACCATCGAGCGCGGTTACGCCGTCTTTCAGCACCTGCTCGCCGACGACAAAGGCCGAATGCAGTTCGGTTTGAATTTTGGCAGCGGCGCGCCAATACGTCGTCAAAGCGCCAACAACGAGGCTCAGCGCGAGAACGAGCGCGACGTTCAGCAGCAGGCGTTGGCGCAGTGACATGGCGTTGCGTTTCACCTCAAGGTTTTATCACCAATCCCCACGGCAAGCGGCCGACGGGGATTGATTTCTCTGCCTTCAGCGTTGCGACATCGATCACCGTCACGTCATTTGAAAGTCCGTTGGCGGTAAAGAGTTTCGAGCGGTCGGCATTGAAGTCCATGTGCCAGGGGCGCTGCCCGACCAGAATGAAATTCGTCGTTTGATACGTCGCGGTATCGATGACCGCCACGCGGTTGGCGCGGCCCAACGCTACGAAAGCGCGTTTGCCATCGGCGCTGAACTGCACACCCATCGGCTGAACCAGTTCGGCGCGCACGCCCGGGATCTCGAAGGTCAGCCTTTTTTTGACTTTGCGAGCGGTTGCGTCGATGACGGAAACCGTGCCGCCGACCTCGGCGGTGACCCAGACTTCCTTGCCGTCGGGCGTATAGCGGGCGACGCGCGGCCGGGTATCGACGAGGACGTTGGCGACGACCTTCATCGACTTGATGTCGATGAAATGCGCCATGCTGGTCGATTCAGAGGTTGCTACGACAATCGCGTCATCCGGCGAAACCGCCATGCCTTCCGGTTCGACGCCGATCTGAATTTCGCCGCGCACCGATCCGTCGGCGGCGTTGATGACCGTCACCATGCCGTCGTCCTCGTTGGCGATGTAAATGAACTTTCCGGCATGGTCGATATCGAGGAGTTCCGGGTCGGGGCCTGACGTTTCATGCGTGCTTGTGATCTCGAAAGTCGTCGTATCCATCACGTCGAGACGGTTGTCGTCTCCAGCGCAGATGAAGAGGGTTTTGTGATCCGGTGACAGGACCATGCCTCTGGGTCGCTTGCCGACGGGCACCGTCTTGATGACTTTCAGGGCATCAATGTCGAGGATGGTGATGGTGTTGTCTTTTTCATTGCTGACGAACGCAATGCCGGCGGCGGCTGGGCCGCAAAACAGCAGGAGGGCGAAAAGAGAGGCAAGGATCGAGCCTGTTGTCTTGTTTTTCATGGATCTGTCGCTCGTCAGTTTCTTTGCACACACTTCGATTCCGGTTCGTCGTAGCCGAGCGTATCGGTGAGATACTTCGGATGCAGAAAGCCGTCCTGCGGGGAGATCGACACCAGCGCGCGGGGACCAGCGAGCAATATCGGCTGTCGCAATTGACGGTCCCAACGGCGGAAATTCATGCCTTGGGATTTAAACCCCGCGACCTCGAACTTGTCCGACATCAGATAATCGCGCAGCGTTTTAGGATCGGCCGAATTCGTCCGCGTCACGGCCTCGCCGAAGGCTCGCACCGCGAGCCACGCAGAATAGTCACGCTCCGTCATGACGCGCCCAACCTTCCGTTCGAAGCGGTTCTGCATCTGGGTCGCGGCGCTTTCCTCGTAGGAGCGATGCCAGGAAACGGCGACTAGGCCGTGCGTGCCCGCGACAGGCCGGGGCTCGAACGTGTTGAACAGAAGGTAGTCGCCGAAGCTCTCTTCGACGTCGGCGACAACGATGACGTCGTAATTGCCAAGATTTTGCGTGAGCACCGGCATTTGCGACTGGATTTGCTGGTGACCGGTATCCGTTCGCCGCGAACCCGCCACGTAAGCATACGTCTTCTCACCGACGATTTTGGCGCCGAACCGCTTAGCGGCGCGGCGGACCGCGTCGGCGTAATCCTTGTCTTTCGGCCTCTCGCCGGAAATCAGCGCCCACTTCTGCCATCGCTTCCAGACCAGGAACTGGCCCAGCGCATCGGCGCGCATCGCCCAATCCGGCGGAATATGAAAGACGTTCTTTCGACATTCCTCATTGCGAAGCCGCACGTCGCTCGAACGAATATTGAAAATTATGGCCGTGCGCGCCTCGGGAAGATCCGCGACCGCAAGGAGATCGGCGGGCTCCAAGTCCGCAACGATCAGCGAAACGCCGGATTTCAAAAGCTCCAGCGCCTTGGGCCGGATATCTTCGCTTTCCGGGATAATGTCTTCGATGAGCGAATATTTCTGACCGATCAATCGACCGGTCATATTGTCTTCCATCAAGCCGACGCGTGCGCCCTGGATGCCCTTATCGTTGTAGATCTTATCGACGAGCGAGAGCGGCTCGGCTTCTTCGTACGATTTGCCAAGGTAGCCAATTTTGACGTCCAAGACCGCTTGAGCGGCGTCCCCGGCCGGAGCATCTTCGCTCCTGCCGGGGCTTGCCAAAAACGTCATCAAGACTGCGAGCACGAGCGCGATCCCATTGCAAGAATGCGACCAGATCAAGCGGGCGCGCCCCGTGCCTCTTTCGCGCCTCGTCACCAGTTCCTCTTGCTGCCTTTGTAGAGCGAGTGGACGAACGCGATGATCTTCCAAAGTTCATCGTCGTCTTTGATCAATTCGCCGAACGGCGGCATCGGGCCGACGACGCCTTCCTGGCCTTTGCGGCTGAGGCCATAGGTCTTCTGCAGCGATTGGCTGCCGTGCGAGACGAGACGGAACAGAATGTCGTCGTCGCTACCGTAGACCCAGGTTTCGTTCGTCAGCGGCGGGCACATGCCGCCGCCGCCACCGCCACCGTGGCAGCCGTTGCAGCTATAGGAGAAAAACAGCTTTTTGCCCGCTTCGATCATCTCGGGATTATCGGTGTAGGGATTTTTCATCGTCCCCAGCGGATTGGCCTTGTCGACATCGAGCGGCGGCTTGTGGGTTATTTCGGTCGGCTTCTTTGCCTTGAATTCCGCGTAGGCTTTGGCCGCGGCTGCCTTTGCAGCTGCCTCGGGGTCGTCGTCATCGTCGGCGCGCACGATGTGTGTCGAGGCGACCAACGCCGCCGCTCCAAACATGAGCGCGGCGGCGAGCACAAAAAACCAATTCCGATTTCTCACGAGCCGATCCTTCCGTTGCGTATTGAACTGAGCCAAAATTCCAAGCGTCTAGCTGCGGTTGACCGCTGACGAGTTCCCATTTACCGCGTTCAGCATTGCCGAAAATTCCCAAAATTGTTCACGGCGGCGCGGCTCAGTTGCTTCCGGCCTGCGAGAGAAGATTGAGCAAGCTGACAACCGAAGAATTCCCGTTTGCGCGGGCAAGATCGGCCGCCGTCTGGCCCTGAGGCGATTTGAATTTCTGATCGGCGCCCGATTGCACGAGAAGGCCGACAATCGGTGCATTGTTGTGCGCCGCGGCGAGCAGAAGCGCGCTCACACCGGAACCGGAGACGTCGTTGACGCGGGCGCCCTTGGCGATCATCTCTCGTGCGACTTCGAGCAGTCCGGGATCGCCTGGATTGACCTTTTCGATGCGCGAGGTTCCGGCGCTCAACGTCAGTTCGCGATCTTCCGAGCCGGCGACAAGCATCAGCGGTGTCAGCTTGGCCTGCCCATCAGCCGTTTCCACGTCCGCTCCGGCATCGATGAGCGCGATGGCCGCCTTGTATTTGCTTTCCAGAATTGCCAGCGCCAGTGGTGTGACGCCTGTCGGCGTCCGCGCTTCGAGATTGGCTCCGTGGGAAGCAAGAGCCTGCACGGCTACGGGCGAATCCCTGAGTATCGCGTGCTGCAGAGGTGTATAACCGTCCCTGTCCTTGACATTGACATCCGCTTTTCGTGCAGCAAGGACGTCGATGACCTTGGCGTTCTCATTTCTTGCCGCGACGTGAAGCGGCGCATAGCCCTCAGTGTCCAGTTTGTTGATGTCGGCGCCTTTATCGATAAGAAAGGAGATGCGCTCGATGTCGTTCGCTAGAACCGCGTTGGACAGTTCCTGATTGATGTCGGCGCCGTTCTTGAGCCAGTCTTCCAACCGTGCGCGGTCGACTTTCTGATCCGGCGCGATCGCGGCATGCGGTACGCTCTCGTCATCGACGGGCTTCGTATACGTTCCGTGCGAGGGCAGATCGCCGGCCACGAAGCAGCGGCTGCATTGGACCAGCGGCACGCCATAATCGCGCAGGATCTTCTCGATCTCGGCCTTCTTGGCTTCAAGCGCCAGATCGAATTTGTATTTCAAGATCCAATCGATCTTTCTGAGACCGATCGCGAGATCGAATTCGAGCGGGACGTCGTCCTCGTCGAGATTCACGGGTTGGACGACGAGAGGCGCACCCTTCATCGTCTTGAGCCATCCTGCGAACGGGCCCCAGACCGCCGCGACGTCGAGCTTGCCGTCGATGACGTCCTGGACCTGTCGCCAAGGCTGGGCCGCGGGGTCGAGATCGGCATTATGGCTCACGACGTGAAGCGAGACGTTGTCGCGAATGCCGCGCTCCGCGAGCGCCATGCGGATACCGGACGTTTGATACGTTCCGATCGAGAGCTTCTTGAGCTGCGGGTCGTCGAGATTTTTGATCTTCAGACCGCGGTCGCTGCGATAAGCGAGAACGTATGTGGTGCGATAGATCGGCTCGGTTTCAAGCACGCGTTCGAAGCCGGTCGGAAGATCCAGAAGAACGTCGCAGTCGCCGGATTCGAATGTCTGGCGGGTAATTCCGCGTTCCAGATACGGGCGCCAGAAATAGGTGACATAGGTCCCCATTTCGGCGGCCAAGAGTTCGATGATCTTGTTCTCATAGCCGGCGCGATTGATATCGGAGAGAGGCAGATTGCCCGGATCGCCGCAAACCCGAAGCGCCGAAACCTGCCGCTGTATGGCGGCCTTTTTCAACGCATTGTGGTCGGCCGAGGTGAGCGGGATCTGTGCTTCGAGATGAGCGAGCGCCGTATCGAGGCGGACCTTATCTTTATCCGTCAATGCTTCGTCGGCGGCCACGCGATTTGCGTCCGAGATCATCGTTACCGTGAGCGAAGCCACCAGCAACAGGAGAACGCGAAAAGAAATCGCGGCTCGGTAACAAGCCATTGGGTACTCTCGATGTGTTTATGTCGATGCTGCGGGGCCATTCCCGTCATCGGCAACGGCACCCGGCGAAAATCGCCGAGTGCCGCCCGAAGTCTACGGAAGGTGCCTTATTCCATCACGCGGAACGTGAAGAGCGTTCCAGCTTGAGGGATCTTGTCGAGATTGGCAGCCTTGGTCATTGCAGTCGCGCCGATCGCACCGAACTTGTCGTTGAGATCGAGGCCCGCCGTCACCGGAACGCCAATCCAGCCGCCGATACCCGAGAGAATGGAGACATATTGCTTGCCGCCAACCTTGTAGGTGATCGGATTGCCGATGATGCCGGATGCCAGCTTGCGTTCCCACAGCACCTTGCCGGTGTTGCGATCGACAGCGCGGAAGTCACCGCCGAGCGAGCCGTAGAACATCAGGCCGCCGGCCGTGTTGAGCGTGCCGCCCCAATTCGGATAGGGATCGGGAATTTCCCAATCGGTCTGTCCGGTCAGGACGTCGAACTTCTTGATCTTACCGGTCACGCCCGGCTTCTCGGGGAACATGTAGACATTGGCGAACACGTAGACCGTGCCCTGCTGCGTGTGGCTACGTTCCTGCGGCTCGAGTTCCATGCACCAGTTGTTGGTGGGGCAATAGAACTTGTTCGGTTCGGCAGGATCGACCGAGCAGGGCTGCTGGTCTTTGCCGCCCATCGCCGACGGGCAGGCATTGACGTTGCGACCGCGCTCAAGCGGCGAGTGCTCGCGCACTTTCACCGGACGGCCCGTCTTGAGATCGATCTTTTCGGCCCAGTTCACCGTCACGTACTTGTTGGCGCGCAGCAGCGTGCCGTCGGTACGATCAAGAACGTAGTTGAAGCCGTTACGATCGAAGTGAACGAGAGTTTTGCGATCCTTGCCATCAACGTTCATGTTGACGAGGATGTTCTCGTTGACGCCGTCATAGTCCCATTGATCGAAAGGCGTCATCTGATAGGCGAACACCGCCTCGCCAGTTTCCACCTTGCGCCCGAAGATCGTCATCGACCACTTGTTGTCGAATTCTCCGGAGTTGCATTCTTCGTGCGTTTTCTTCGAGCAGCGATATGACGGGCTCCAAAGACCAGGGTTGCCGGTCGAATAGTAGACCATCTTCAGTTCGGGATCGTAGCTGAACCAGCCCCATGCCGAGCCGCCGCCGATCTTCCAATCATTGCCGACGTGCGTGTGGATGCCGAGATCCTTTCCGGCCGTTCCGTAATGCGGGTTGGCCTTATTGGTATCGGCCGTCAGGCAGACGTCCTTGTCGGAGCCGGTCGAATAGCACTTCCAAACCTGCTTACCGGTTTTCAAGTCGTAGGCGTTGACGCGGCCGCGCGCAGCAAACTCGTCGCCGCCGAAGCCGATAATCACGAGGCCGTCCGCAATGAGCGGCGCGTTCGTGATCGTTTCACCTTTCTCAGGCCATGCGTGCTTCACGACCCAGACTTCCTTGCCGGTCTGAGCGTCGAGAGCGACGACGAAGCCGTCGAGTGTTCCGAATACGACCTTGCCGTCGGCGTAGACCGGACCGCGGTTGACGGTATCGCAACATGCCCGCGGAACGGCCGTCTCGTCACGGTCGGTCTGCTTGACATAGTTCCAGATCTGTTTGGGATGATCGGGATCGGATAGGTCCAGCCCCTGTACGATGTTGCACTTCGACATTTCCGGGCAACCCGATACGAAGAACATCATCGGCTTGCCGCCAACGTCGCTGATCACGACAGGCTGGCCTTCGTGACCGCGAAGCGCGCCCGTCGATTGCGACCAGACCATCTGCAGCTTGGAAACGTTTTCAGTGTTGATGTCACTGAGAGGGCTGTGGCGCGTCAGTGCATTATCGCGGCCTGCGGACGGCCACTCGTTCGGATCTTGTGCGAGTTTTGTCACTTCATCGTCGGCGAACGCTGGCATCGACAATGCGACCAGCGCAGCAAGTATTCCCCCCGCCCAGCGGAGCGAATTCATCCTCATGGCTTCTTCCTCCTAGCCTGCTTCTTTCTCACTTCCCGCGTTTCGCGGAACGTGAGACGGCCTTCGTGCCGGCTTGGACGTTGGGCAAATCACTATCGTTTCCGCTGGTGGCCCAGCGGAGCGAAAAATATGAATTGCACTGCAAACGCTTTATCCGGTCTTGGTCTCTCGATGATCGCGCAGAACGCGACCTCCGGCTGATGGTCAGCACACCCACGCTAATGATCAAAATTTTCCTCAGCCATGGGATCAGTTCCCAGTGCTTCTAGGAAGAGTTCCTCTTCACGCTGATGTGATGATATCACCTATCGAAAGACGTTCGGCGGACACCTACGCGCCGCTTCGCTAAGCGGAAAAGCGCTCTCATCAGATGGGCAATCGCGGTGCAACGATCGATCGGCGGAATTCCCATTCGCACCGGATAATCCCGGCCGGCCGGGAACGTTATCCCGGGAATTCAGATTGCGGATCGCTCAATATGGAAGCGCAACCTGCGCAATCTGATCAGCCAGCGTATCGATATCTTCGATGCCATCGGCGTTAGCAAGAAGCGAAACCGAAAGCCAATGTTCGTTCGAATTGCGGACGATCAAATTATACGACGTATAGCCAGAAACTGTGCCGCTATGAAAATAGCGGTCGATACCGTTCTTGTGCGTCACGAACCAGCCGGCACCATAATACGTCCATGCATCGACGCGACCTGCATCGGCAAATACGACGTCGCGCATTCTGGCGGTGAGCGCCGCGCCTTGCATCAGCGCCGTATCCCATTTGAAGATATCAAGTACGGACGATGCGACGTCGCCGCTGCCCTTCAGCCAGTCGGGCTGGAAGAAGCGCGGGCGGCGCCTGTAGTTTGGAGATGCAAGCGCGCGCGTGACGTTTGCGTCACCCGCAAAACCGGTGTGATCCAGACCCAACCGCGAAAAGACCTCGTCTCGCAGGATGTCGCGATAGCTGCGCGAAACGCCCCGAATCTCGACGTCCTCCATGATTTCCGACAACAGGAAATAGCTGGTGTTGGAATATTCGAATGATCCAGGATAACCGCTCGGCCGATATTCCTTTATCCCGGTCAACAATTGCCGCGCGGGCACCGCTCCCCAGGGATCGAGCTCATGCGGCGGCCTGCGCGTATAGTTCGGGAGATTGGACGTCATCGACAGAAGGTTGCTCACGGTGATCGGCGGTCCACCCTCAAGCTGCCAAGCTCTCGCTTCGTCAAGGACGTCGGCCACAGCCGTCGTCGTCTCGAGCTTCTCGCCGCGGCCGTTTATCGTGGCGCCTCGTTCGATCAATCTCAGGATCGCGGCAGCGGTGAATTGCTTCGTGATCGAACCCACCATGTATATCGTTGCTGCCGTCGCGGTTCGACCTGGTCCCGCCTGGCCGTAGCCGTCGGCGTAAAGAAGCGTTCCATCCCGGCCGATCGCAACGCTCATCGCGGGTATGATCGACGATCGTTCATCGGTGCGGGAGGCCATGAAATTTTGGACGAGGTTCGCTGTCTGTGCGGCGAGGGAAAGATCCTCTGGCTCAGCTCGCGCCAAATCTTGCCATGCGAACAGGCAGCCGATGGAAATCAGCGATATCGAAAACGCTTTGCGCCTCATTCGCGACCTCGGGCCCGGCACCATGCCGACAACGTCACAATCGGGAATAATTCTCTAGGGAAACGGTGAATGCAACTGCGCAAGTTGTTCTATGCTTTTACCTGGAACGTGCGTCGAGATGGGCTGCCACTTGCCATCGGGGTGCTGTGATGAACGCAAATACGTTGCAAAGACTTCGGTTGTCTCTGGGCATACTTTTCCTGCTGGTAGGATCGATTGGCAGCGCGGCACGCGCCGACGATGACCCGTGGCCGGGGATTCGGAAAGATCTCTTTGGAACTCGACAGCTTACCGAGAACGGATCGGCGCTGCAGATATTTGCACCCAATCAAGCAGACGATGCCGCGGTGGTTCCGGTCACCGTCAACATTGCATCCTCGGTCGTGCCCAACGTGAAGTCTCTCACCTTGATCATCGATCGCAACCCTGTGCCGGTCGCGGCAACATTGGCGTTCGGAGATGGGTATCGTCGTGGTCCCGACATCGGCGAGAGAACGATCGCAACGCGGATTCGTGTCGACGCATTCAGCCGTGTCCGGGCGATTCTCGAAACTTCGGACGGTTCGCTTTTCATGGCGTCGAAATTCGTCATCGGTTCCGGCGGTTGCTCGGCGCCCGCATCGAAGGATCCGGAAGTGGCGCTCGCCGAATTAGGGAAAACGCATCTGATCCTCCGCCAAGATGAATCGATCGGCAAGGATTGGCGCGAAGCGCGCATAATGATCAAACATCCGAATTTCACCGGCATGCAAATGAACGCCAAGACGGGCGAATTCACGCCGGCGCGGTTCATCAATTCGATTGAGGTGAAACAGGGGGAGACTGTGCTGTGGTCGATGGAGGGCGGCATTTCGATCTCCGAGGACCCGAATTTCCGCTTCACGTTCGGAACGAATAATCCTGCCGATCTCGAATTCACGGCAACCGACACGGCAGGAACCAAGTTCAGGGCGACGGCCGCGATGTCTCCGCCGTCGTGATGCGGAGCGGAGGCGGCGAGAGAGATGCGGTCAAAGGACAGGTGAGCGTCCTGCGTAACGCCTCGGTCAATTCGTCCTCGGTTTCGACCGAAAGATAAAGACCACCTGTCTCTTCAGCGAGGCATCTGGCGCCGAAGACCGCGCCGAGGCCAGCCGCGTCACGGTGACGGTAGCCGATAACGTGGATCGTCAGATCCGCCGCTTCCGATTTCAGGGCTTCGGCCATCTCGCACGGCTTCCCCGAACACGTCTCCTCTCCGTCCGTCAGCAGAACGATGACAGACGGGTTGTGCCGGAAGTCGAGAACGTCGGCCGCGTCCCGCACGGATTGCGTCAGCGGCGTGCGACCGGCGGGCTGAACCTTGTCGACCTCGGAAACGATCAATGCGCCTGCGTTCGTTTGCGGCCGAAGTTTCAGCGCGATGCTGTCGCACTGGTTGTAGGCGCCTTCACCATAGATGATGAGGCCCATGCGGCGGGACGCAGGAATTTCAGGAAGAATGCGATGGAGCGCGCGTTTCACGCGGGCGATATGAGGCTCTTTCGTCGTCAGATCCGTGGTGCCCATCGAGCCCGACGCATCGAAGACGAACATGAGATCCTTCGTGCACTCGGCTTTTTTTTCCTCGGCGTGCGCGGCGTCGGGCGCCGCCACGACAATTGCACTTGCCAGCATCAGGCCGAATGCGAAACACAAAGATCTGCGATGGAATTTCCCAAGGATCATTGCGACGGCAGTTGCGACAGATCCCATACCCGTGCCTTGCCATCGTATGAAGCGGTCACGACTTCGCGCCCGTCGGGGGAGAATTCGGCGTCTTCGACCTCCATCAGATGGCCCGCGAGTGTCGCAAGAAGGGCGCCGGTGCGCGCATCCCAGACGCGGGCGGTCTTGTCATGCGACGCCGTCACCAGACGCTTTCCATCGTGGCTCAACGCCAAACGCATGACGTAGCGATCGTGGCCGACGAGCGTCGCTATGGCTGTCCCTGTCTCGAGGTCCCAGATTTTTGCGGTCTTATCGGTCGATGCGGAATAGGCTTTCGTGCCCGTGCTGTCGAAGACGACACGGAGAACGCCACGCTGGTGGCCTTCGAGCTTCTTGAGCAGAGCGCCTGTTTTTGCGTCCCAGATGCGGACGGCCTTGTCGCTGGACGAGGTCGCGACCTTAGAGCCATCGGGACTGAAGGTTGCGCTCGTCACCATGCCGGTGTGATCGCCGAGAGTGAATAGTAAAGCACCTGTCTTTGCATCCCAGATCCGTGCTGTGCGATCGTTCGATGCTGTCACCAGTCGCGTCCCGTCGCGGCTGAATTCGATGTCGGCGATGTTGCCCTCGTGGCCGGAGAGTTTCAGCAGTTCCTTGCCTGTCGCGGCATCCCAGACGCGCCCGGTCGTGTCCAGCGATCCGGTAGCAATTCGCGTTCCGTCAGGGCTGAAGGCCAATGCCTCGATCATCGCCGTATGACCGACGAGTTCGGCAAGCGGAGCTCCCGTTTCGCCATTCCAGATCCGGGCTCCGCCGTCGCGTGCGACGGTGGCGACGATCTTACCGTCGGGACTGAAGGCGGCATTGCGAACGCCCTCGGCATGTCCGGTCAAGGTAACGATTTGCGCGCCGGTTTTGGCGTTCCACAGCCTCGCCGTCTTGTCGTTCGATGCGGTGAGAATGCGGGTTCCGTCCGGACTGAACTGCGCGACCCAGAGATCGCTGGTATGTCCCGAAAGTACGAGTGCCGGTTCTTTCAGCACCAGCCCATCCGCGCGAGCTTGGCTCGCACAGACGATGAGAATGCCGAATGCGATGAATGCAAACCTTCTGATAAGCGGCATGCCCTCGACCTCGCCGATTTTGGTGCGAGGGAGAATGCGAACGGACAAACACCAATCACAATGGGAATAATTCCCGAACTTTATTTCCACATCATCCAGCTGTTGCGTACCTCAGTGCGGCAGTTCTAGAGATCTGCCGACGAGCGAACACGTCGTTCACGACCAAAATGATGTTTGCCGTTCCGGAGGATTTCAATGCGCCCGACACAGTTGACTGTCCTAACGCTCGTCGTTCTTGGCTCGGTGGCAGCACCGGCATTCGGCGATCAGACCACGCCGACTTTGCCCGAACGAAAGGCCGGCCTTTGGGAACTCAAGACTCAGATGGACGAGGGTAACGGCCCGAAGGACCAGACGATGAAGATCTGCGTCGATGCGCGAATGGAAAAGAATACCGTTATGGGCAGTATCGCCGATCACAAAGCGAATTGCTCCAGCTACGACATCAAAGCCGCCGGCGGAAGCACGGTCGTCGATTCCGACTGCGTCTATAACGGCCGGAAAGTCATCAGCACGACGAACATGTCCGGCGATTTCCAATCGGCGTTCACAATAACCATTCAAAGCACCACCTCCGACCCCGAGAAGACCGACCAAAGCGTCGTCGTGAAGCGGACGATCACGCAGCTCGGAAAATTCGTCGGCGATTCCTGCGGGGATCTGAAGCCCGGTGAAGCCGAAGCGGCCGACGGCACCCGCGTGCTCGTGCAGTAATTTCAGGAAGCTCCGCGAATGAACGATAACGTCTCCATGGCGGCCGCCTGGTCGCGACTCGGGCTGCTTTTCATGGCGCTCATTGCAATGAGCGCAACGCCTCATCGAGCGAGTTTCGCGGCCGATGCTTCATCTGCTGCCAAAACGATCAACGATTGCCCGACCGAACATTGTCCCGAAATGGTGGTCATCCCGGCATCGCCGCAGGGCTTCGAAATAGGCTCTCCCGACGACGAGCCCGAACGGCTGCCGTCTGAAAAGCTTCATCCTGTTTCCATCGGATCGTTTGCAATCGGCAAATATGAGGTTCGGACTGCTGAATACATGGCGTGCGTCGATGCCAAAGCCTGCAGCCCGCCTGAGTGGCTCGAGCCGGGTAGCGAGCACAACATCTATACGGGCGGCGGTGTCACTTACAAAAGCATGACCCAATACATAAAGGGCGATAATCAGCCGATCGTCGGCGTCAGCTGGGACGACGCTAACACCTATGCGGAATGGCTATCGAAGAAAACGGGACATCACTATCGGTTGCCATCGGAAGCCGAATGGGAATACGCAGCGCGCGCTGGAAGTAAAACGCCCTTCTGGTGGGGGAACGAGCCCAAAGAGAACGGTGAGACCATGGCCTGTTGCCGCGGCTGCGGCAGCGATCGCGACGGCGTCGGCGCCTATCCGGTCGACAGCTTCAAGCCCAACGGCTTCGGACTTTTCAACGTCCACGGCAATGTCTGGGAGTGGGTCGAAGACTATTACTGCGACGATTACGAAACCGGCCCAAAAGACGGATCCGCGCGGCAATCAAAAAGCTGCGGCAAGCCCGGCGCCATCGAAGGGTTGCGTATTTTCCGCGGCGGCTCGTGCTTCTACGAACCTCGGCAGATGCGCGCGGCGATGAGGCTGAGAAATTGGCCGTTCTTCCGCAATCAAACGCTGGGGTTCCGGATCGCGCGTGATCTTTCGCCCTAGGCGGCTCGCCGTGGTCAGACCAATTTCAATTCGACCGCGATCCGGATCATTTCAGACGAGGTGCGGGCGTTCAGCTTGGTGCGGAGAGTGGCGCAATCGCTGGCGATGGTCTTGTAGGACACGGAAATTTCGTTGGCGATCTCGGCCATGCTGCGTCCCCTCGTGAGCATGCGCAGAACGAGATGCTCACGATCACTGAGCAACGCCGAAGTGCCCGGCGCCTTGGCGCGCAGAAGCGCAATTTCCTGGATCAGATCATCCGATATCCAAGGCTCGCCGCGATCGACGGCAAAAACGGCGTCGCGCAGGTCAAAGGGATTGCCGTTTTTGCTCACGTAGCTTTTGGCGCCGCATTCGATCGCCTGCACGGCGATCATCGGCGTATCGCTCATCGAGAAGACGACGATGCGCGCTTCCGGATACTGGTTGACGAATTCGCGTGTCAGTTCGAGGCCAGAACCGTCCGGCAGATTGATATCGACGACGGTGACATCGGGAGTGTGCTCTCGCATCGCGTCGCGGGCAGCGGAGGCGGTCCGCACCTCGATCATCGTAACGTCGTCATCGTCCGAAAACAGAGCCCGGCAACCTGAGATGACAATGGGATGATCCTCGACTACGAGAAGCTTCACGTCAGTCCGCGCTCACCTTAGCCTGCAAATATTCTTTCGTTCTAACGCTCGGGCTTCGATTATCAATCCCGATCTTTTAGGAATTCTTCCCGAACAGCCGGACAAGGTATCATGTCGCTTCAACTGCGCCTCAATCTCGCGATCGCCGTTTTGTCCGCACTCGGCTTAATCTGCATGATCGCGTTCATTCTCATCGACGCCAAGCCGCGCATGGACGTCGAGAATGCAAGCACCATGCTTCTGACCGAAACGCTCATCCGGTCGTCGCTGGCGCCGCTTCGCGAGTCGAGCGATCCCAAGCAAGGTCTTGTCCGGCTGGTCGGTGAATTGAAAAATCTCCGGCACGCGGCCGTCTCTCTCGCTTCGCAGAAGCAGACTGATAGCGACGGATATGAAAACAAAATCGAGCAGACATGGTTCTCGGGATGGAAAGGACTTCCGATCAAGCCATTGAAAATCCCGGTCGAAGTTCGTGGGCAAATCATCGATACGATTATCATAACGCCGAGACCGGGGGACGAATTCGAAGAGCTTCTGGAGGCAATTTTCCGAATTTTCGAGTGGGGCACGATCATCTCCGCGATCATGCTCTGCCTGACCTGGTTCATCATAAATCGATCGCTCAAACCCGTTCACGCCCTGCGCGACGCCATGCGCCGCATGTCGAGCGGAGAATTCAATCTCAGAGTGCACGAGGTCGGTCCCCCAGAGATCAAGTCGATCTGCGGAAGCCTTAACGTGCTTGCGGCTGCTCTTCAGAAGGCGCAGCAGGACAACCAGCGGCTTACTGCCAATATGATCATGATCCAGGACGAGGAGCGGCGTGACCTTGCTCGCGAACTTCACGACGAGCTTGGGCCATATCTCTTCCGGATGCGCACGGACGCTTCTCTGCTCGGACGAGAGTTCGATAAAGCGGAAATCGACAGAACGCGCGCTCGCACGCTTAACGACCAAGTGCTGGCCCATCTCGATCTGCTTCAGCAAACCAACCGCCGCGTGCTCGAACGGCTGACGCCCGCCGGTCTTGCCGAACTCGGGCTGAGCGGCGCGCTGCGCGCGATGGCAGAGATGTGGCGCAGAAACAAACGCGACGTCGACGTCAGCCTATCGATCGATGGCGATATCGACAGTCTGGATGAAACGCAAAAGCTGACGATCTATCGCGTTGTGCAGGAAGGGCTGACGAATGCTTTCCGTCATTCGGGCGCATCGCAGATCGATGTGTCGGTATCCCGCATGCTTTCGCACGACGCCTCGGCGGATGTTTCGCGACGCGGGAACACAAAAATTATCATTCGCGACAACGGGAGAGGTTTCGCCAATACAACGGACGGCTTCGGGCTGAAGGCCATGCGCGAACGGATTGCAGCTTTGTCCGGCAGCTTTGCAATCGATTCGACGGCGGTCGACGGAACCTGCCTGTCAGTTGCCCTGCCGATCGAGGCTTGAGCGACGCGGCTTCACGATTTTCCATCCCCGCCCGCTACAGGGCTGCTGTCGAAAGTCCGCTTTCGAGAATAATTCCCGGATTTATCGCATTCTTTGGAATTTCGTCCTGCGCCGACAATTGCCGACCCTAACTGTGCGAGTCAGGCAAAAGGCGCAACAAGACGGCCAACTTTCTGATCTCGCGCCGCTTTTCGATCGATCACTCCGACGGAGGGGAGTCAACTGAACGATCGAAACTCGGAATGCAGGGGATTTACGTGGGGGGTCAGAGGATGAAGCCACTAAAATTGTGTATCGCGGCGGCAACGCTTGCGTGCATTTCGACACATAGTGCGATTGGCCAGGATGCCGGCGGCACCAGCACGCCTCAACCGGCACCGAATGCCGGCGGAGCCCAGCCGGGCCAGGCACTTCCCGAAGTGCAGGTGATTCAGGAACCCAAAAAGCCGGCCCAGCAGCCGAAGAAGGCGGCTCAGAAGGCCAAAAAGCCAGTGAGCCAGCAAGCGCAAGGAACATCGCCTCCGCCCACTGCGCCGAGCGTTGAAGCGGCCTCGCAAGCGCCGGTCGTCAATTTCCCGGTGGCGCCTCCTCCACCCGATGCGAAGCTTTCGCCGCTGCCGGGCAGCGAAATGCCAGTCGGCAAGATCCCCTACACGGTGAATACGATCACATCGTCGGATATTGCCCGCGATCATTCCGTCATTCCACAGGACGTGCTGAACAACCGCATTCCGGGCGTGGTGGTCGACGACCTGCAGGGTAACTCCTTCCAGACCGGCATCCAGTATCGCGGCTTCGAGGCCTCTCCGGTCAACGGGCTTCCGCAGGGTCTCGCCGTCTATCAGAACGGCGTGCGCATCAACGAGGCGTTCGGCGACACGGTCAATTGGGACTTTATCCCGCAGAACGCGATCGCCGATATGACCGTCATGAGCAGCAACCCGATCTTTGGCCTCAATGCCATCGGCGGTTCCGTCAACATAACGATGAAAGACGGCTTCAACTTTCATGGCGCCGACATCGATACGCGGTTCGGGTCGTTCGGGCGCAAGCAGGTTTCGACTGAAGCAGGCGTGCAGAGTGGAAACTGGGCGGCCTATGGCGCCTTCGAGGCGATCGACGATGACGGCTTCCGAGATTTCTCCTCGGCAACCGAGCGGCGCGGTTATCTCGACCTCGGCGTCAGGGGCGATGGGGCCGAATTCCACTTCAACAGCACGATCGCCTCGGGCCAAGTCGGCGTCACAGCGGCTGTCCCCGAAGAGCTGCTGGATTTTGCGGGAAGATCGCGAACCTTCACCTCTCCGCAGGTGACCGACAACGACATGCAAATGTACTCGTTGAACGGTGTGGTCCAAGTCACCCCGGAAACGGCCGTGTCGGGCGTGACCTATTACCGCCACTTCAAACAGAGCCACATCGACGGGAACATCTCGGAATTCGACGATTGCGCCACGCCGAATTCATTTGGCACGTCTCTTTGCACCGAAGATGGCGCGCCCATTTACGGTCTTGGCCCGAACGGAGAGCTGAACGGGATCAATAATCTCGGGGCTTATGGAGTGCTTGGCTCGATCGACAGAACCGGGCAGAACGCCGACAGCTTTGGCGTTTCGCTTCAGGCAGCCAACAAATCCGACCTGTTCGGGCACCGGAACCAATTCATCGTCGGCTCGAGCTACGATCATGGCCACGTCGCCTATACGGCGTCGAGCCAACTCGGTACTTTCCTGCCGAAATACGTCGTGGCGGGAACCGGTCCGATTTTATCGGGCGATCCCTCGCTCGGTGATCTCGATGCATCCGAGGTCACGCCCAGATCGCTCACGACGCTCAACGATTACTTCGGCATCTATTTCCTGGACGCCTTTGACGTAACCGATCGGCTGACAATCACCGCGGGCGGTCGTTTCAACTATGCGCGCATACAGATCGAGAATACGGGCGAACCATCGCTTGACGCCCTCAACGGCGTCAACACATACAACCGCTTTAATCCATCTGCCGGCTTCACTTACAAGATCACGCCGGACGTTTCGTTCTATGGCGGATATTCCGAAGCCAATCGGGCCCCAACGGCATCGGAAATCGCCTGCTCCGATCCTGAAAATCCTTGCATCATCGAAAGCGCGCTTGCGTCCGATCCGCCGCTCAAGCAGGTCGTGACGCGAACGTGGGAACTGGGTTTCCGGGGATCGGATATCTCGTGGAGCGGCAAAGAGCGCTTCGACTGGGGTCTGGCATGGTTCCGTGCTCTGAACTCGGATGACATCATTCAGATCGCCGACCAGCAGCAAGGGCGCGGCTATTTCGCCAACGCCGGCTTGACGCAGCGTCAGGGCGTTGAGCTCAATGCTTCCTACCGGAACGAGCGTTGGTTCCTTTATGGTAGCTATGCGTTCATCGACGCTACGTATCAGTCGACGAACATCATCCCGTCCGAGAACAATCCCAAGATCACGACGCCCTGCTCCTCCTTCGGCATCGGCGGCGATGACGACGATGACGGCGGGGACGACGACGATGATATGTGCATGAAGATCAAGCCGGGCGACCGCATCCCGGGCGTTCCTCAGCATCGCTTCAAAGCCGGCTTCGACTATAAGATCACGCCGAAGTGGACGTTCGGTGCCGATCTCATCGCAGCAAGCAGCCAGTTCTTCTACGGTGACGATTCCAACGTCGATAAGCCGCTCGGCGGGTACACCAAGGTCAATCTGCACACGTCCTACGACGTTACCGATCACATCCAGATCTACGGTTTGATCGATAACCTGTTCGACCAGCAGTACGGGATCTATGGCACGTACTTCAACACGGGGCTAGCTCAAGAGGCCGGTCCCGGAGCAGGCGGAAGCGGCGGACCGGATCCGTCTCTCAAGGGACTCGTGTATGATCCGAACAATGCCCGCACGATTACCCCGGCAATACCGTTCGCTGCCTACGGAGGCGTGAAGGTAAAGTTCTGAGGTTCTCCCAAGGCATCGCTGTCCTCGGCGGTGCCTCTTCACTTCAGCCAATCGAGACTTTTCCCGTCCTCGATGGCATTACGGAGGCGGCTTTCCCAGAGGTCGCCTCCTTATTTTTATTCGCGGTTCCTCAACGTTGGTTTTTGCCACGCCCTTTCCGGACGAACCTTCCTAATTCAAAGCAAGCTGAGTTGTCGCCCCAACGTCCTGTGCGAAACCTGCGCCGCGGTCGGCGGTGTCGCCCTCGATAAATATTGCAATTTCTCCCGGCAGGGCGACGCGAAGTTCGTGCGCCACCGCTTGGTGGGGCACGACCAGCGAGACGTCGTTGCCATGCTTGGCGAGGTCGATACTACGGCGGCAAATCTCGCCGACGTCGCCGCCGGCGTTTACAGACAGGACGATGTGCTGGGTCGTCCGCGGGACAGCCATCGTGGCGCGAAAAGCCTGATCATCGACGAGCTTCCGAGCGGCATCGCGGCCTAAATGTTCGACGCACTGATTGTAGGTGTTTTGCAGCGCCGTTTGAACGGTTGGTCGATCGATTCCATAATGTCGCCGGAACGCCTGCAATACGCGAAGGCATTCGCGATAATACCCGTCGACCTTGAAGCTCGACAGCGATGAATTGCTGCCGTGAACGCGGAATGACGCCTTGGCCTTCGGGTCGAACGCGATTTTACCTCCGCGCGCCAGCCGACTGTAGAGGAACCAATCACCGCATGTTCGGTAGGTGACAAGCTCCGAGCGAATGTCATCGCTTAGGCTTTGACGGCGAAAGAGACATCCGCCGACGTTGGTGATGATGCATCGTGTGCCAAGGGGACCGTTGAACCACGCATGAGCGCTGGCGATGTGAGGACGATCAAAGAAGCCTGAATAAAGCCGGTAGTCGTTGACGTCCTTTCTCTCCTTGCCGTGCTCGTCGATGAAGTTTATGTCGCCGAATGCGAGCATGACGCCGGGATCTACGAAATAAGGCACAAGCGTCGCCAGGAAGCCCTCTTCGCAATCGTCGTCGCTTTCGCAGATCCAAACGATATCGCCGGACGCCGCGGCCAAGCCTTTTTGCCATTGCGCGAAAATGCTGCCCGAATTCTTAGAATTGCGAATGATGCGGCAAGGAACGTGCGCACCGGCGATCGCGCGCTCGATAACTTGAAGACTGTCGTCCGTCGATGCATCGTCGAGGATGATCAGTTCATTCACCGGCAGGCGCTGCTGCAGTATCGACTGAATCCGTTGGTCAAGGAACCGGGCGTGATTGTAGTTCGGAATGATCGCCGAAACGCTCGGACCCCGCCCGTCGGGCGCTGCTGTGAGCGGATTAAAGGCACCGGTATCGGAGCCAAGCCGGCCGGTCAGGTGAAGTTCTATCGCCTCGATCATTTGATATCGAAGCCGCTTTCGCTTGCGGCTATCGAAGGGAGAGCAAAGAAAGGCCAGGAATTTTGCGACCCGGCGTCGGGCCTGAAATCTCCAAAGGGCAGAATCCGCGAAATCCGCGGCCCGACGAAAACTCAGACCAGGCCAGCTCATTTCACTCCGAATTTTCATTCCCTGGGCGATGACGGTTCTTTAAACGCAATGGCGGGCGGATGATAGACGGCGACCGCCGCCCCCTCGGGAATTTTTCTTGCCTCGGCTTTCAGGCTTCCGCAACGTCTATGAATCGCTGGCGAGCCGGATAGATTGGCGTTCGATATCGTACGGGAAGCATAATGGATTTCTCCAGTCCGGCCTGGAAGGCGTTTTGGCGTCACCCCTTCAACGCCAAAAAGCAGCGGAGCTTTCGACGCCTTCACGGTGACGCTGGGGTTTTCGACCCAGAGTACCGGCCGAAAGTTTCAGCCATCGTTCCAAACTTCAACCATGCGGCCTTTCTCGACAAACGCCTGGAGACGATCCTCGCGCAGACGTACGACAACATCGAAGTCATCCTGCTTGATGATTGCTCTGCGGACGAGAGCCGGAGCGTCATCGAAAGGCTCGCACGTGCTCATCCGCAGATCCGTGTGATCTTCAACGAGACGAACTCAGGAAATGCTTTCAAGCAGTGGCGCAAAGGCCTGGAAAATGCGACCGGCGACCTGATTTGGATCTGCGAAAGTGACGACTACGCCGATCTCGCATTTCTGCGCCACCTCGTCCGGCATTTTTCTGATCCGAGCGTGACGCTTGCCTTCGGGCGAATTCAGTATTGCGATCGCGAGGGCCTGCAGACGAAGGGGCTCGACGCCTATCGTGAGGGTGCGGAACCCAAGATCTGGAAGAAAATCGCCAAGCGGCCTGCGAGCGAGTGGTTTTGCAATGGCTTCGGCGTGAACAACGTCATCGCCAACGTGGGAGGATGCCTGTTTCGCCGCCAAGAATTACCCGACGATGTCTGGCGCGAGGCGCAGTCCTTTTCCGTCGTCGGTGATTGGTATTTGTATGCGCAGATCGCAGGCGGTGGACAGATTGTATTCGATCCTGCCGCTGTCTCCTATTTTCGCCAACATGGGCAAAACACGTCGGTGTCTTCCTTCACGCGTCCGGCATTCTATCGCGAGCATCAGCGCTTGATGCAGCATCTCCGCAGAAAGTGGGACATACCGGATAAGACCGTCGAGACGTTCTACGGCAAAATTGCCGCTCATCACGCACACTTCAATAACGGAGCGCGACTGCCGCAAAGTCTCGTCGACGAATCTCTCCTTCTCAAACAGCGCCGCGAATGGCCACATGTCTTGATGGCGTTTCTCGGCTTCCAAACAGGTGGAGGCGAAATCTTTCCGATCCATCTCGCCAACGCACTCCACGCGCAGGGCGTATCTGTTTCCATGATGGCTCTGGAAAACCAAGGCGAGGTGCCCGGGGTGAGAAACATGCTGAACCCCGGCATCCCCGTCTACGATACGGCGTGGGTGCAAAGGTATGGAGTTAAGCGTTTCCTGCGGGACGCGGGAATTTCACTCATTCATTCGCATGTCGTCGTCGCGGAAGCGTTCTTCTTTCAAGATCGGCAATTCGATCCCGGCGTCCCGTATGTCGTGACGCTGCACGGCTCGTACGAAGCTTCGGGTCTCAGCGATGAGGAGCTGAAGTTCTATGCCAGCAAGGTCGACCATTTCATTTACGTCGCCGACAAGAACCTGGCACCGCTGCAATCTGACGATGGCGTCGTTGCGGCTGCATCCAAATTCCGAAATGCAATGCCTTTGGATCTGCGCCCCTACACGCGATCACGACAAGACATGGAAATTGCCGAAGAGGCGGTGATTTTCACACTGGTATCGAGAGCCGTTGCGGATAAGGGCTGGCCGGAAGCCATCGCCGCGTTCAAGCAGCTTCGCGTTTCCAATCCGGACACGAAAATGCATTTGCTTCTCTGCGGCTCGGGCGAAGAAATGGAGCGGCTCGAACCGGAGCACGGTAGCGATCCCGATATTTCATTCCTGGGATTTCAGGATCGCATCAATGGCCTTTATGCGATGAGCGATTGCGCCATCGTTCCGACGCGCTTCGCCGGAGAATCTTTTCCACTCTGCATCATCCAAGCTTTACAAGCCGGAACGCCGGTCATTGCGACGAAGATCGGCGAAGTCGAAAATCTCATTCAACCGCCGGGGCAAGCGCCCGCCGGCCTGCTGATCGATTTCGAGGATGACACGGAGTTGTTTATTCGCGGCCTGCGCGGGGCGATGGAGCGGATGCTCGATCCGGATCTGAGGCAACGTTATGCTGCGGCGGCACGTACGTTAGGACTGAATTATGATATGAAAGACCTCGCAACCGATTATCGCCGCTTTTACGAGACCGTGCTCGGCTGGCCACATCGCGAAGCCGTGACGCCTCCCGCGCCGACTGAAAAAGTCAGCCCCTGATTTTTTTCCGGAACGAGCGCAGCGCCTTGGATATCGGGGAGCGTAGACGAGCGATCTTCTCGTTCTTTTGAGCGATAACGTCGTGAAGTTCTTTCTCAGTCCAAAATCCAAAGACGTCGGTGCGCCCCATAACATCAGAGAGGCGCTTGTAATCGTCCAAGCTTTCAGCGGTGTCGAAAAGCGTGTCGAGGGCGAAGAGCCGATGGGGCGGCAAATCGACTGTCAGCGCAATCTCGCTCAGCCAGACGTCCTTCGGCTTATTTTCAGTTCTCACCGCGCCGCTCTTCAGATCGTCCGAAAAAACGCGCTTTAGCGTTTCATCGCTCAACGTGCGATACCATCTCAAAATTCGACTGTATTCATAGCGAACGCGCAACTGGCTGTCGCGTCGGAAGGCGCTGGCATTGCGCGCACCGTCGCGAACGCGAAACGCCGTAACTTCGTCGGAGGATAACCAAAGGTTTGATCCGCCGACCAGCATCCTGACCCACATATCGAAATCCTGCAGGTTGGTGAGGCGGGGATCGTACAGGCCGGCGCGGACATATGCCGACCGCCGGATCATCGCGGTTGGGGCGCAAAGGCAGTTTCCGTGTTGGAAGAAAAATCGCAGCCACGCCGCGTTGGTGAATTCACCGGGTCGCGAGAATTGCCATGGCTCGTTGGTCGGCTCGCCGTTCTCGGCAATCATCTTCGGAATTCCGAAGAGGGCATCGATCTCGGGATGGGCGTCGAGGAAGCGGATCTGTTTTTCAACGCGATCCGGAAACGCCAAATCATCGGAATTTAAAATCGCGACGTAGTCGCCTGTTGCGCGCGCCAGCGTCGCATTCATCGCATTCGAGATGCCCGTGTTGACTTCAAGCGCCTTGAAATCGATCCGGTGATCCGAAATACCACGGATAATTTCGGCGGTGCCGTCAGTCGAGGCATCGTCGGTTACAATGATCTCCAAGTTGTCATACGTCTGGGCAAGGACGCTTTCGAGACATTGCCGAACATAGGGCGCATGATTGTAAGACTTGATCGCGACTGAGACTTTTGACGACAGGGTGCGCTCCTTCTATCGATTCAACGCGAGCAAGCTGCTTGGTATGCGAAAATACCAGCGCGGCTTCCAGCCCGCTCGCATTCATCCCGTCAGTCTTTTAAGCCATTTTCCGACACCGCTCGCCTGCGCCGGCTCGGGTTTCTGCGCCTCGGGCTTGTCCCGCCACCAGAACGGCGGTTCGCAAGCAAGATTGCAATCAAACCCCGGCGCGAAAGTGTTGACGGCGTTTGCCTGCGTATCCGTCCAGGCTTGCTTCAGTTTTTCACTTTCCCAGCTGTAGTGGGCGCCCCAGCCGTTCACGTTATCGATTTTTCCGAGCCGAGCCGCGAGTTCCATCTGACGCTCCATCGTTCGCTCGAAGTTGAGTTTCTTGTAATGGAGGAGCAGCAGTTCGTCCCGGCTCGGATAGCGAAGGCATCCTTCCGGTTTCGCCTGATGGCGGCCGACGGCAAATCCGGCATTCGAGATGGCGTCCGGATTGAAGATGCTGAGCTTGTTCATGTAGTGACTCGGCGCGCCCATGACTTGGGTTTCGCACAACAGTTCATCGGCGGCGGGAAATTCGTCGCTGACCATTTGATATCCGATCGCCGGAATGAGGGTAATGTCGGCAGCTTTGCATTCGGCGAGATAATCGCCCATGGCGCAACGGCGGAGCGTGAGGTGCTCGTCGATAGCGGTGATGATGACCCAATCGGCGTTGCCGCGGCTTTCCTTCCACACTTCGTTCTGTAGAAGCTGGTGCGACAGCACGAACGAATCTCGATTGACCCGGTCAAACTGCCTGATTTCAACTTTCGGGTTGTGGGCGAGAAGATCGAGCGTGCCGTCGTCGGAGCCATCGTCATAAATTACGTAACGGTCAACGAATGGATCGTAATGCCGAAAAAAGAACGGGATGATGTCGGCTTCGTTCCAGGAGATCGTGTAGAGGTGAACACTCATTGGCGGCCGCCTTCCCGTTCTAATTGTCATTCAGACGGCGGACGATCTTGGCCGGGTTGCCAAAGACGAGAACGCCGTCGGGGACATCTTTCGTCACGACGGAGCCGGCGCCGACAATGGCCTTCGCCCCGATGCGAACTTGCGGAACGACGATGCAGCCTGCTCCCAGCATCGCGCCTTCGCCAATTCGCACTTCACCGGCCGTTATCGCGCCAGGCCCGATCGAAACAAAGTTTTCGATGCGGGCGTGATGGCCAATGCTCGCCGACCGATTGATGACGACCCAATCCCCGATCGTTCCTGCGGCACCGATAATCACACCAGCGTTGACGTAACTTCCTTGGCCGAACGTCGTCGAGCGCGAGACCACGCCACCGCGCGGATCAATCAGGGCGGCCGACGGCAACAGCCCGGCGGCGAGAGCTTCCTCGACAGCCAATTTGCGATTGGCAGGTCGGAAGAGCGGACACAGGAATTGCGCCGAAGCTTTCTGTGCGTCGCTCAATTCAGATTTTTGAACAACGCGGTCCGGGCGCGTGCTGAAATTCACACCCTCCCAGTTGGAAACCCAAGCTTCGATCGTCGCGCCTGCCGCATCGCATGACTCTTCGAATTCGACTGTCAATGCAGAGCCAACGGCGAAGAGAATGATATCGTTCATGATGCCGCTTACGATTGGAAGGCGAAGGCAGCTCGGAGCGCCTGGCCGATTTCATCCTGATACACCTTCAACTCCGGCTGGATGGGCAGGCTCAGCAGCGAAGCGGCGAGATATTCGGCAACTGGAAACGACTGCTCGCCTTGTCCGGAGGCCCTTGCGAATGCCGGGTGCTTATGGAGCGGGATTGCATAATGCACGAGAGTTCCGACGCCATTGTGCTGGAGTGCTTTTGCAAGGCGATCTCTGTCGGGCGTGCAGATGGCATATTGATGATAGACGTTTCCGTCGGTTCGATGTGGAAGCGATCTCCGCGGCATCGACGGAAGTTCGAGAAAGAGCGTATCATAGAAGGCGGCAAAGTCTTGACGCGTGCGATTATCCGCATCGAGAAATCCGAGAAAGAGGCGAAGGACCGCTGCTTGCGCTTCGTCGAGGCGATAATTCATTCCAGCTTCGATGCAATAGCCTTTTTCGTCGAAGCCATAATTTCGGAGACGACGAAGGCGTGCTGCGCGTTCAGCGGATTTCGTGACGACGCAGCCGCCGTCTCCAAGACACCCGAGATTTTTTGTCGGATAGAAACTGAAGGCGGCGACGTCGCCGATGGTTCCGGCCTTCTTGCCGTTGACCATTGTGCCGTGGGCCTGCGCGCAATCCTCGATCAGAGGAAGGCCGAGGGATTTAGATAAGCCAGCGATTTCCTCAACCGGCGCGGGCATGCCGTGAAGGTGTACGACGATGATCGCCTTCGTAGCGGGCGTAACGGCGCGGGCTACAAGATCGGGATTTATCGCGCGTGAAGTCGGTTCGACATCGACAAACCTAGGCCGGGCGCCGAGACGCAAAACGGCGGCGGCCGTTGCCGGTGCCGTCATTGCCGGAACGAGCACGTCATCGCCGACGCCGACACCGAGCGCCTCAAGCGCCAGAACTAGGGCGTCCGTGCCGGAACTCACTCCGACGCAATTTTCGGTGCCGAGATACTGAACGAATTCCGTTTCGAACGCCTTCACCTCGGGGCCGAGGATAAAAGTGCCATTGTCCAGCACTCTCTTAATCGTCGAATCCACGGCGGCGCGATGTCGTGTGACGCGCAGTCCCGGCGCAGCTTGCGGAATGATCTTCATCTGCTCCCCGAATTATCAAGTGCGAGACGGCCTAATCGATGCGGCGTAGATGTTCGGAGCCCGCATCAATGGATGTTCGACTCGCGAAGCGCTTGCTTCTTACTGGACACTTTTCCCGTTCACCCCGAGCAAGTCATATCCGATGCTGGAGCTTTTGCTAGAGATCGTCAGCAACGTTTGAACACCGCGCTGAATGGAAAATTTCCCTTATTTGTCGGGAAAATTTCCGCATGCGTGATTGCTGTTGTCGGTATCGCGATTCTTTGTGCCTCTGCGCCTTTCGTAATTCACAAGCTCTGACTTATGCGATATGCGAGCCCTTCGATCGGATGGCACATCGTCGGGGAGTGACATGGGTGAGGCGCTCGTAAAATTGGTGAAAATTCCCGAATTCGCGGACAGCCGCGGGCGCCTGCTCGTTTGCGAATTTGAAGAGGCGCTGCCTTTCATCCCCGTTCGGACATTCATCATCTCCGACGTTCCCGAGGGCGCGACGCGAGCGTCGCATTCGGTGTCGTGCGATCTGTTTCTCGTCGTTTTGCGTGGAACCGGCACGCTTACGGCCGCAACTAGTGAAACTAGCGAAGTGCATCCGCTTTCCGCAAACGCGGTGGGTGTTCACGTGCCGGCAGGGACGTGGATTTTGCTCAGCGATTTTACGCCCGAGACGCAAATTCTTGTTCATGCCTCCAAGCGTTTCCGCGAGGTGAAATACGTTTCCGATCCGCCGATCAAAATCGCCTAGTGCGAATTGGCGGCCGAGAGTTGAGCCGCAAGCATCTGGATGTCATCCCTGGAGAAGTGCGGCCCCGGGGAGGTGGGAAAGTCATGTCGGAAAATTCGGGCGAGCGGCTCAATATTCTCTTCCTCGGCGCATCTTATGGTTCGCTGCCGGCCGCCAAGATGCTTATGGCCGGCCACAACGTGCACTTCGTTTGCAGGCAGCAAGAAGTCGATCTGATCAACGCCGATGGATTTCGCGTTCGAATAACCACCCGGCAAGACGGAGAGATCGAAATTGACAGCCGGCGGCTGCCAGGACGGGCCACTGCGAAAACGCCATCGACTTTGACATTTGCGAACTTCGATCTCGTGTGCCTGGCGATGGCGGAGCCGCAATACAGCAGCCCGGAAATCCGCGAACTGCTCCGGAATATCGGAAAAAGCGGCGTTCCTTGCGTCTCGATCATGAATATGCCGCCGCCGCCCTATCTCAGACGCGTTCCCAATCTCGACGTGGACGGCCTTGCAGGCGCCTATACCGATATCGGCATTTGGAGGGACTTCACGACTGGCCAGATAACGCTTTGCAGCCCTGATCCGCAGGCGATCAGACCTCCTGGGGAAAGCCCTAATGTGCTGCAGGTGACGCTCGCCACCAACTTCAAGGTCGCGAAGTTCGGCTCCCCGACCGCCGACGCGATCCTGTATCGGCTGCAGAGCGATTTCGAAGCGGCGCGGCAGTTGATCCGCGATCGCGATGTTCCAATTCCTGTCCAATTTAAAGTCTTCGATTCGGCGTTCGTGCCATTTTCAAAATGGCCCATGCTGATCGCAGGCAATTGCCGTTGCGTTACCAGGACCGGCAGCCGAACGATCGCTGAAGCGGTCAACAACGACGTCGATGAATCACGTTCGGTGTTTGATTTCGTACAATCGATTTGCTTGCGCATTGGCGCACACGCCGCCGATCTGGTTCCGTTCGAAAAATATCTGGCGGCCAGCCGCAGCCTGACTCGAGCCTCATCGTCCGCCCGCGCACTTGATGCCGGCGCGATTGCCATCGAACGCGCCGACAAACTCGTTCAGCTGTTGGGCGGGAGCCTCGGCGTCAACCATCCTGTCGTCGACAACGTTGTGGCAGTGATTGATTTCGCGGCTCGAACAGAACCGCAGATCCGCATCGGCAAGATGATCGGCGCATCCCGCCTAATAAGGAATTTTTCTCACTTATCGCAGGAACAATATCCTAAGGTTTCGATCGGATTATCGTCTCACTGTTTCCGGTGCGCAGCGCGCTGATGAATTATAGCCGCCGGGAAGTAATCCTATAGACGATTGCAATCCCTACGCCTTTGCTGGAGCCAGTCCGGGGGTGAGGCAGCGAAAAATCCATTTGAACGCAATTCTCCGGGTGACCGGCTTCGTGCGTTGAGATTGAGCACCGCGCTTGGATTGACGAGCACCGAAAAGATCAAACTCTTCTATTCTGGGCGCGGGAGAACGATGGAATTGCAGTCGGTGTCTCCTGTCGAGCGAGAGAAAGAGCCAACTTCGGTTTCAGCTCATTTTCCGCTCGTCGACGACATCAAAGATCGGCGGATAGCGGTTTGCGTCTGCACGTGCATGCGGCCTCAACTGTTGACCGCATGCCTCGCTTCACTTGCCCGTCTCAATATTCCGGCCGGTTACTTTCCCATCGTGGTGGTGATAGACAACGACGTCGATCAGTCGGCCAAACGCGTCGTTGAGGGTTTCTCGGACTTTCCGCTTCCGCTGAAATACGTCGTCGAACCGCGACGGGGAATAGCGATCGCGCGGAACCGCGCGCTTCGCGCCGCGCAGGAATTCGACGTCGGTTGGATGGCTTTCATCGACGATGACGAGACCGCACATCCGGACTGGCTCGTGGGGTTGATGCACGAGGATTATCTCGACACACCAATACTGATGGGATGGCAGATCATCGAGCCGCCACACCCGACCCCTTTCTGGTATATCGAAGATGCCGACAAGGACCCGGAAGAAGGGCAGCGTTGCACATCGGCCTACACCAACAACGTTCGTTTCCGCATGAGCGTGCCTGAGGCCGGATTGGCTTTCGACGAGCAGCTGGCGCTATCGGGCGGAGAAGATTTGCAGTTCTTTTTCTCGGCTCATTGCAAAGGCTTCGCGATCCAAAGAACGCGGCGGGCAATCACCTATGAGGCGCTCCACGTCGAGCGAACCGGCTATTTCCGGCAGTGCTATCGGACGGTGTGGATCGCCGCCGCCAACTTCCGCAAGGATGTCTCGAAGTTCGGCAACATCTACGCGATCGCAAGAAGGGTGCACACCATCCCGATCCACTTGATCGGAGGTCTAGCGCTCGTTGTCGTAAGTCCCGTGGCCTTCGTTGCCGGGCCGCAGTGGTTCAAACGAACGGCGCTGCTGGGCGGCCGCAAAATCGGCCGTGGCGTTGGCCGGTTGATGGCGATCTTCGGTTATGTGCCGCAGCCCTACGCAAAGATCGATGGAGCTTGACGCTAGATCGCCTGCTCGATCTTGAATGCCCGAGCAATGCACAGGCATTGTGTCTCATGGTGACGCCAGGACGGGCGGTATGCCCGCCTTTGACGGAAACTCTTAAGCCGATTGCGCCGTTTATAACGACACGAATTTCTTTTCAAAATTGAGCCGCCTCGAAGTCCTCCGGATCTTTTTCTGGACGGGCATTCGGGAACTATTTCCCAAATTTTCTTCCTATTTATCACCTTAATCAGGGAAATTATCCTCTGATACCTTGCCGCGAGTACAGAGTGTTGGAGGGAATGAATCCTCCGATCCTGCGGGCACAACGTGCAAGTTCGCGCGTCGGCCTGGTCCCTGAGAGGAGCTTTTGAATATGAAATTTCGTCTGTTGAGCCTCGCGGCGCTGCTGGCGGTCTCCGGTTTTGTGTTTGCACATCACTCCAAGCCGGCCTTCGCCGCATCGGCGTCTCTGACGGCGCTCGATCCCGATAATGACGGCACGGTCGACCTGCCGGAAGCAAAAGCAGCGGCGGCGAAGCTTTTCACCAAGCTCGATCCAGATAGCGACGGCACGCTCGATGCCAAGGAGCTTTCGGGTCGCGTCGATGAGGCGGGCCTCAAAGCGGCGGATCCGGATAGCGACGGCACACTCGATCAGAAGGAGTTCGACACCGTCGTCGAAGCTCGTTTCAAGGCCGCGGATCCGGACAACGACGGCACCTTGGATGACAAGGAGCTGACAACGGACGCCGGGAAATCCTTCCTGCTCGTCGTCGAGTAAAATTCCTCGGCTGTCCGGTTCGTCAGCAAGTCGCGGCCGGGCAGCCATTTTCTTTTGTGAGCCGAGTGGGAATTCGAGACGCCTGTGACCGTATTGCAGTTGAGGTCTACCGACTTTTCCTTCACGCTGTAGGAAACTGAGAAGAAGGGTTCGGAGGCGCGCTCGAGGTTGGGGTTCACATCGTGAGCCGATTAGCCTTTGGAGATCGTCGATGTCATTCGTCAGCCTTTCTCGAGCAGCTCTTCTTCTATCATCGGTTACCCTTTGCGGTGTCAGCCCGGCGCGTTCGGACGATCCGGTCCGCGTATCGGGATACTTCTGCGGACAGAAGCACGAACAGGTCGCGTTCCTTCAGCGGGAAGCGGCGGGCGATGCCGAAGAGATCGCTGCCAACACCGTCAACAAAGTCGTCGGCAAGCAGACATGCGCGTTCTTCCTTCCGGCCAGCGCTATTCCGGTCAAGGATGAAACCGTCATGAGCGACGGCATCGTCTACAAGGTGCAGAGCTTCATCTTCCTGCCGGAGAAGGTCGAGCGTTGGACCGGCAGCTATTTTGGATCGCTGCAGCAGACGCGGAACTTTAGCGAGCTTTGATCGTCAACCACCGGACGTCTCTCTTAAAGGTCTTTTTTGTTCGGGTCCGGCGGGAGCTTGCCATCGGGAAGACATGGCTTACCTGATGCCGTGCATTTGAACCCGCCGTCGGTCGCAAGGTGGCAGTTGAGATCCTTGTCTTTCGCGCGAGCCCAATCCTGGTAGCCCTCGCCGAGGGAGCCAGCACGCGATGACCACCAAGCGGTGGCCGCTGCTTTCGCCTCGTCTTCGGTCTTGCCCGACGCAACGCCGCTTTTGACGCTCGCTTCGCAGAATGAAGCTGCGTGCCCGTCTGGCGCACCGACAAGCAAGATCGCAATGCCGATGACAAGAGCGCTAGCGCTGTGCGGCACCGACCAAAACCATTCTCGGACCTTCGGGGCATTTGATCTTCTTGATCTCGGCGTCGGCCTTGAGGTCGATGACGGAAACGCTTCCTGAAAACCAGTTGGCGACATACGCTTTTCTCCCATCTCTCAGGACAGCTACACCCTCGGGGTAACGTCCGACTTTTATTTCGGCGCGCGGAAGGCGCGTCTGCGCATCGAGTATCGAAACAGTTCCGCCGTGCTGGTTGGAAACCAGGATCTCGGAATTGTCTTGAGTGACGGCGACGCCGTACGGCATCGGCCCGGTCGCGGGTGAGGCGACGACTTTCATCGTGGCCGTATCGATGATCGACAGGGTGGCTGCTTGTACGTTCGCGACGACAAGCTGGGTCTGGTCCGGCGTCAACGCGAGCGCGAACGGCGCACGGCCGACAGGAACCTCGGACAGAATTTTAAGACTTCTGCCGTCAATAACGGCGACGGTGTTGGATTCCCGGTCGGCGACATAGACGCGGCTGCCATCACGCGCGGCGACAAGATGCGCGGGCGAGCGGCCCACGGACAGCGTTTTCTCAACGCCGCCGGAATTCTCGTCAACGACAGAAATCCGGTTTGCGCTCCAATCTCCGACAAAAAGACGACCTGCGCCATCCGACGCGATCCCGAACGGCTGACCGCCAACTTTCAAGGTCGAAACAGCGCTTCTTTGGGCGAGATCGATAACGACTATCTCACCCTTGTCCGGCAGCGTGGCAAACGCCTTGCCGGACGTTCTATCGATCGCGAACGCCGCGGGCTTGCCGCCAATCGTGATTTTCGCCGCGATCTCATCAGCGCGCGTATCGATGACCGACAGGATGCCGTCGTCCTGGCTGAGAACGAAGATACTTTCGGTGGAGGCCATTGCCATTGCGCTGCGGAGCACAATGGCACTCAGGAGGGCAGCGACGGGAAGGTGCGCCCTCATTTACCTTCGACTTTGGCTTTGAGCCCGGCCAGACCCGCCTTGATGTAGTCGGTCGATGCCTTCACGGCGGCTTCGTCGTTTTTGTCGTCGGGCGGCTCGTTTCCGGTGTCGAAGCGATAGAGACGGGAGATCCATTCGACTTCGCTGCCGCCGGCGGCCGGCTGCACCGTAATCGCCATTGAATAGGAACTGACCGGGAGAGCGGTGAAATCCTCGTTCTGAAGGCGATAGTCGATCTCCATCGCCTTATCGTCGATGGCGTCGAGGCTATCGATCAGAGTTCCGCCGGACTTCAGCGTTAGCGTACGCGTCGTATCGCTGCCGGTTCCCTCCACCTTGACGTTCGTCACTGAGGGGTGCCATCCGCCAATCGAGCCGAAATCCTTGACGATTTTCCAGACATCAGCCGGCGGCGCGGCGATGGTGATTTTCTCGTCGACTTTCTGAGGCGTCGGGCCGTGAGCCGATGCGGTATTTGCGCAAGCAAACACTGCAGCCATCACGAGAACAGAACGTAACTTAATTGCCATAAACCAAGGCTCCTTGAGGGTCAGTTGTAGAACGATCATTGCGAAGAGCTGAGCGCGCGCGAAAAGCCACTTTCTCAAAAAGCGAAAGCCCGTAGAGCGCGAGGAGAAGCGTAAGCGCGAGAAGCGCCGGTATGTAGGACATGTTCGTGTCCACCCGTACGAGCCGCGGCTCGGTCGCTGCGAGCAGGCTCGGCGCCATGGAATTGAGGTGCTGAAGCTCGGCGTATCGAAGTCCCGTGCGGCGGGCGAGATCTTCGAGATGCGGGGTCTTTACCGACGAGAGCTGCTCGTTACCGACCGCAACTTCGGAGCCGAATGGCGCATTTCTCGGATTATAGCCTTCGCGCGTTTCGGCGTCCGGCGGCGGCGGCCCGATGCGATTGTCCTGCGGAACGTCGGTTTCGCTGTAGACGCCGACCTGGCGACCTTCGTCATCGTATTTCGGGATTGGCGTCAGCTCGGATCCGCCGACGCCGACGACGAGGCCCTTGACTGCACCCGGCTTGCCGTCGAAATCGGGAACACCGCTGAACGGCAGCGGCGGCGCCTCATGGCCATCGGTCAGAAAAATCAGATCCGATTTCAGACTTGAAGCGATGTCGATCGCGGAATAGAGGCCTTTGGCGATGTAGCTGTCGCCTTCCCACGCCATCCGCCAGTCGAGCCCGGATATGGCTTCCTGAAGGGCATCGTAATTGTTGCAGACCTCGACCGGATCGAAGAGCAAAAATGAAATGCGCTCGGTAAAGACGCCGAGCCCAAGGCGGGAATTGCAGGGAACATCCTGCATCAGATTGACGAGAGCCGTTTTGGCAGCTTCCAACCGGCTCTCCGAGGCCTTCGGGTCGCCCATATCGCGGGTGTTCATGCTGCCGGTAATATCGACGACGGCTAGGACATCGGCGATCCTCTGACTTCTCATCAGATGAAAACCCACGATGGCCGCCAACGCCGAGATGAGGGCCGCAATGATGAGCCCAAGACGGCGATCAAATTCGATGCCCAGGGCTTTCATGGCAGTCCTTTCGGGATGCCAGGAAGGTCCGTCCATAGTTTCTTCGGTGCGTCGGGAGATGTCGTCTCGGGATTATCCGCCTGCGGCAGGTCGCGGACGACGCGCATGGCGACGTCGATATTGTAGCGAGCGTCCCAATTTTCCGGATCGAGTTGCAGGGCCAGCCGGTATTCCGATTTGGCGAGATTGATGAGCGCGGCGGCACTATCGAGATCGCCTCTGCGAACAGCCTCACCGGCGAGGCGCGTTCGTGCGTTGGCGATGTTATAGAGGCCGGCCGCACGAACCTGGGGTGGCAGATTTTCGGCGGCTATGCTCATCACGGCCTGCGCTTCGTCGATTTGATCGCGACGCAGCGACTCGTTCACGCGCGCGAGAATCTCCTGCGGTGTCGCGCGGCGCGCATCGATAGGGATTTCCCGACGCGCGAGAAGCGCGCTGATGTTGCGGTTGGCGCGTTCAGCGCGAAAGAAATCGTCAGCGGCGTAGCCAAACCAGACGGCGCTTAGCCCGGCCAGGAGCCAGAGGATTTTTCGGCGCTGATCGGAAAGAAGTCTCGATATGCTCTCAAGCATGGACGCCTCCCGCGATCGAGCGCAGGGTTCTTGAACACACTTTGGCGGCGAGCAGCAATGCGATCGCGAGGGCAGCCAGCGCGTATGCCCAGCGCGAAAGATCGTATTGCGGAATGCGCTCAGTATAGACGATCGGCGTCTGCTCGAGCTTGCCGATGTCATCGATTGCGGCTTTCACCGCCTCGGCATTTTCGGCCTCATAGGCGCGATAGGGAATGCGCAGGCTTTCGAAAAATTTATTGAGGTGACGCTCCGGCAGCGCCTGCGGTGTATCTTCGGCGTCCGGCGGGGGTGTCGCGAACATGCTGTTCGACCCCTCCGTGCGGAGATAGAGGAAATAAAGATGCACGGGGCGGCGCGCGAAATCGGTTCGAAGCGCTTCCTGCACGCGTCTGCCGATGACGGCGACGCCATCCGAGACGAGCACGATCGCGCGCGAACCAGGCAGAACATCTTCGTCGATCATGCTCAGCGACATGCCGAGACCACGCCCGACATCGGTGAACGCTAGTCCCGGGCGATCTATTGCGTCGATCGCATTGAGCACGATCTCCTTATGGTCGGTGATGGGAACGACATGGATCGGGGCGGTCGAGAAGGCCGCGACGCCGAACCGGTCATGCTTTCGCTTGACGACAAAATCTTTCAGCAGCCGCTTGGCGGCAAAGGACTTGGATTCCTCGGCGCCGCTCGGCTGGCGGCCCGCAAAGGTATCGTTCATGCTCGCCGAACGGTCGATCAATAGGACGATATGCGCACCCTGGCCGAAGCGCTCGATCTTGCGTTCGCGCAGTGCAATGCCGGAGAGGCCAAGGATCAACCCTCCAATCGCGACTGCACCGGCAAGGCGCAATGCCCACGTCACGACTTGTGAGAGCCGATCCGCCGGGAGCGCCGCCAGCGACGGGTATCCGTCCTGCTGCTGCGTGCCGAGAAAAAGCGGGACCAGCATCAAAGGCAGCAAATAGAGGCCGAGCGGGTTGGTAAAGATCATGCGGCCGCTCTTTCTTCGCGGGCGAGATCGCCCGCGAGCTTCTTGACGTTGTCGAAGGAGAAGCGCTCCTCGGCCGCGCGATGGTCATCGGAGAAGAAATAGAGGCGCGAGCTTTCGAAAAAAGTTTTGAGGCGCGGCGCGAGGTTGGCGAAACGCGGATGCTGTCTCGTGAACGCGGATGCGTCTTCGGCGAAGAGGCGGTGCCCGGCCGCCTCATCGAAGGCGCGATGAAGGATCAGGAGCGCTTCGCGATAGGAAGGGTCGCCCGTGCCGTAGGACATCAGGTCTCGGATTTGACGATCCGCCTGCGTAAAGGGACGGCCCGCCCGTTTCCCGAAAGGCCAGACGGCATAGTGCCAGAGCAGCAATAGCGCAGAAGCAATGAGCGCCAGCGCCGAAACCGCAAGCGATCTCATCTTCGACGCGGTAGCAATTTCGTGTGCGGAGGCATCGGGCCGTAGGATATCGGAAAGCTCCTTGGTCTTTTCCGGCATCAAGTCGTTCAGGACGATGTTGCGGAGCGGCGAGATCGTCAGTCGCAATGCCGGTACGGAGGCCGAATATTTCGCCGCCTGATCCTCCGGAGTGCTCGGAGCTGTGGCGTCGGGTGCGATGCTACTCGGATTCTTGAATTTTAGCGGAAAGGCCGGGACGTCGAGATCGGTCGCTTCGATCGCGGAATAGAAAATCTGGTATTTGAGCTTGATGTCGTAAACCTTGCGGGCATTGTCGTCGCGCTCACTGTGCTCGATCGATTTAAGGTCGAGCCAATAGGTCAAAGGACCGGGGCGCGGCAGCGCGGCGGTGAAGAGCTCGGTGCTGCCGCTGGTCACGACTTCGACGTTGCGTTCGAAGGTATCGCCGATGAAGTAGCCGAACGTGCGCGGCTCGTAGACGTTCACTGCGTCGATCGCCGCGGCGGCCGGCCGGACAAAGCAAAGCATAAGAGCCATCGCCCACAAAACGCGCATCAGGCGGCTCCATAGAGCAGATAGGCCGTGAATCGCATCCAATCGACCGAGTCGCGAATTGTGAACATCTCGCGCATGTCGGCGTCCAGAACGCGTGCGATGCGGCTGCGCTGATCATTCCGAAGTGTCAGCCACCGCTCTTTGAGGGACGGGCGCATCGCGACCAGGCGGCTTCGCCCGGTTTCGAGGTCGCGCAGATTGAGGAGGCCCCAGCGCGGCAAATCCTCAAGCTCGAGACTATCGCGAAGCTCGATCGGGACGACATCATGGAAGGCTAATGTCTCGGCGGCCATTCGCGCCGCTTCGTCTGGCCATAGAAAATCCGATATGATGAAGACGAGCTTTCGGGCTCCGGCAATGGCCGCACCCGCTTCGGCAATTCCTTCGACGCCCTTTTGGTCTGGCGTGACGCCGCGAAGCTTCTCGACGGCGCCCAGATGCGCAGCCCGAGACAGCGTTTTCCAGAGTACAAGGTCTTGCCGTAGCGCGCTATCGAAGGGAAGAAGTGCGAACGTATCGCCCGTGCGCTCGGTGCAGATCGCGAGAGCCTCAGCGATATCGGCGGCCAACGCGATTTTGTTGCATCGACCTTCGAAGGCCATCGACGCGGAAACATCGACCAGAACGGCAACATCGATCGCGCTCGGCTGCTCGGCGCGGCGGACCAGGAGTTTTTCGAACGGGTCGCTGAGCGAAGCACGGATCGCAATGCGGCGCGGATCGGGGAACGTCGTCAGCGGGACGATATCACGGAAGAGGCCACTGCTTCCCGAAAGGAAGCTCTTATGCGCGCCAACGCGAACGCCGCTCGTACGCCACGGGATGGCGTACGCGATGTCTCGCGCCGCATCGTTCATGGCGCCGGCACCTTGGCGAAGACGCCGCTGATGAGATTGCGGACGATTTCCTCGCGCCGAAGCTCGTAGACGGGCGCCAGGAAGATGCGATGGGCCATGCATTCATTGAAAATTTCGCGAATGTCTTCCGGCACGACCATGTCGCGGCCGGAGAGCCACGCCTCGACGCGCGCGGCACGGATGAGATAGCTCATGCCGCGAGGGCTCGCGCCACCCGCCACCAGGCGTCCGACATCTACGTTCGGAACCGAAATTCCGGCCTTTGCGGGTTCGCGGATCGCAGTCCAGAGATCGAGGACATACTTTTCCAGTGCCGGGCTGACGATGATCGAATTCTGGATGACTTTCGCAAGAGCGTTCAGGCGCAGATGGTCGATCACGCCGTCTTTCAGCGATGCAATCAGGGCGTCCACGTCGTGGAACTTGGTTTCGAAAAGCAGGTCGCGGCGTGCGGTTTCGCTGGTCGGCGATGAAATGCCGACTTCCATCAGGAAGCGGTCGCGCGCCGCGGCTGGAAGCTCGAATGTTTCCTCGCGCTCGATCCGGTTGCGATCCGCGAATACGAGCAGGTTCGGAAAGAAATATTCTTTATTGAAAGCCGTGATGCTTCGCTCGGCCATGAGGCGCAGCAGCAGCGAGTGCACCTGCGGCCGGGCACGGTTGATCTCATTGAAGAAGAAGACCGACAAATCGCTGCCGTGGCGGAGCACTGGACCGGGATCGACCCGCGGCTTTCCCTCCTCGTTGAGGAACGTGTGATAGATCATGTCCGAAGGCATCAAATCGATGGTGCCCTCGATTCGTTCGTATGCGCCGCCGAGAGCACGCGCGACTGATCGCAGGAGCGTTGTCTTACCGACGCCGACATCCCCTTCAAGCAGAACGTGGCCGCGAGCAAACACGGCGATCGTCATCAGCCGGATAGCGCGTTCCTGGCCGACAACAGCTTTTGCGATTTCGTTTTCGAAGTTTTTGGCGCTGGTTCGCCAACTTTCGAGATCAATAGGCTCGGACACATCGGCGGACGATGGCCGATCAAGCGTTGGGCGATTCATTATTGTCGTTCCCAAGCGTGGCGCATACCTGCCGGCCGAACGGCTGGGCGTCAAACTTCAATCAGCAAGAAAGGAGGGTGCCGCTTGGCGCAGCACCCCAATAAACCTCGGAGAGGAAGTTTCTTAGTCCTGCAAGCGTCGCAAGATCCGAGGATTCTCGTCAGTTAGAGCTATTGGATCTTCGCGACGTCGTAGACCCACTTGCCCGTCTTCTTGAAGTTCTCCGCGCGCTTGGCGTTGCGCTCTTCCTGAGCCTTGAGAGCGGCGCTTTGCTTCGCGAGTTCCTTGGGATCGTGCTTGGGATCGTACTTCGAGCCCTTTACCTTGTCAGGGAAGCCGGGCTTCGGTTCCCAGCAGTTGCCCGGCGCGCGGCAGTGCGTGCCGTCATAGGCCATAGCTGCGGGAGCCATCGCACCAGCGATGCCGGCAAATGCAATTCCGGCAACGAGCGTGAGTGAAAGGTTCTTCATAGGCATTCCTCCATTTTTCTACTCGTTTTTCGGACGGTCCGTTCCGTCCTTGTTGTTCCCGTACCAGCCATTTCCTGTGCGGCAGGACCTGATCACAGTCGATCGGCTAGTTGCCGGAAATCTTGCACTGCTCCTTAGAGGCGGCGGCGCGACCCGCCTTTTCCCAATCCTCGATATGGAACGGCTTGAACGCCTTTTTCTGTTCAGGCGTGAGCCATTCGGCATCTTTGACATCATCCTTCTGGATGTGACGGATCCAGGCGATGAGATGCATAAGGTCATCCAGCGTCAGGTCTTGACCGTGCGGGCCCATCATGCCGTTGGCGCCGCCGAAGATCGTTTCAAAAATGCCCTTGTCGGTCGCGTTCTTCGGATAGGTCCAATAAGAGTTGTTGAGACCCGGACCCACCTTTCCTTCGCCGATGTGGCCATGGCAGCCCGAGCAGGATTCGAGATAGATCTCTTCACCCTTCGGTAGACAGCCAGGGACTTCGACTAAGGGATCGACACCGGTTTCCATGAACTTCTTGACCGCCGGCGTGTCCCGCCCTTCCTTCGGCGAGGTGGCGTCGATATCGAGCGGATCACCGGTAATCGTGTTGCGGAAATCGAGCCCGTCTGCATGGGCCACCTGCGCACCTATCATCAATACCGAGACAGCCAGTCCAGCTGCCAACACTCCGAATTTCATATGCTATTTCTCTTCCAAACTTTCTGCGATTGAACCGATATCTGGCGTTATGTTCTCAAGTCGGCGGCTGAGGCGCTTCGAATGGAATTCCCTCGTCCTTCAGAATTTCATCGATCTTCTTCTGCACCGTCGGGAGCGCCGTGTTGATCGAAGCCATGAGATCCTTGTCGTCCTTGCGCACGGCAAACGACTGGTCGAAGTGGAACGGAACGCGCATGCCATCGTCGCGGACGTTGTTATCAGGGATGACCGTCAATTTCAGAGACGGGTCGGCCTTCACGTAGCGTGCGACCTCGGGCGCAAATCCGATGGCGAGCTCCGATTTTTGCGAGGAGACTTCGCCGACCATTCGCTCGGGCGGGATGCGGGTATATGAGTTGCGTTTGTCTTTGAAGTTCGTCAGCGACGAAACGTAGTTGATGTTGTCGTTGTAGAGATCGAGTTTCGTTATCATTGTCTCGGCGGGCGTGCCCTGCACGAAGCCGATCGGATGCGCCTTCAGAATATCGGGGCTGTCGAAGCTGTCGATCTTCAGCGGCGAATCCTTACGCTGAATGAAGACGTAAGCGGCGCGATAATAGGGTTTCGAAGTCAGGACGCGCTCATCACTCGTATCCGTCCCGATGATGACGTCGCACAGATTCTTATCGAGCTGATCGCGCACGGCATAGATTGCCGGCTTCTCGGACCAGACGAATTGGACCTTCCGGCCGATGCCTTCGGCGAGAGCCTTGGCGATTTTGTTCTCAAAGCCTGATTCATCATCGGCCGAGTAGGGAAGCTCTTTTGCAGCTGCGCAAACGCGTAAGACCGTGGGATCAGCAGCAGCCGCGCTAGACTTAGCTTCATCCGATTTCGAAGCATTGGAGAATGAAAGCGCAACCAGCGAAATCCCGAGCGCACCTGCAAACTGTAAGACGCGCGACGCTTTACTGGCGAATTCGAATTTTAGAGCCATGGTTTGAACAAGGCCTTTCAAATCAAGCCGGTCCAACGGACGCCGCGGCGATTTAGTGCCGACCGGCGAGCGTGGGATTTGACTGCGTTGCTCGCGTGGCAGATAGCCGTTGTTGTGAAGCAAGGAACGACTATTGCCGCGCGGCCCGGATCCATTCGGATGCCGAGAGAGATCAACGATGCCGCGGCACTGGCGGATTTGCCGGTGCCGCGGCGTTGCTCGTTATCAGCCCTTCTCGAACTCACCGACGTTCACGTCGTCGTAGGGGTTCTTGCCGTCAAGCGAGAACACTTCGACGCTGCCGCCCATCTGGGTGAAGTTCTGGAGGCGCTTGAAGGCGCCGACCGCACCGAGACCGGCCGTCGGATCGTTGAGGTCGAACACCAGGCCAACGCCCGGCCAACCACCCACACCCGACATGATGGCGACGTACTGCACGCCATTGTGTTCGTAGGTCATCGGGTAGCCGATCACGCCCGAGGGAAGCTTGTGCTTCCAGAGCAGTTCACCCGTGTCCGAGTTACGTGCTTTGATGAAGCCATCGAGCGTACCGTAGAACACCAGATTGCCAGCGGTTGCGAGCGTGCCGCCCCAAACCGCGAACTTCTCCATGTGCTGCCACTTATATTCGCCGGTGATCGCGTTGTAGGCCTTGATCTGACCAAGACCGAGGTAGTTCTGGCGATCGCCCTTCGGACCCGGATACATCCACAGCGTAGCACCAACGAAGAACTGGCCTGCACGATAGGGAAGCATGAAGGGCTCCCAGTCCATGCAGATGTGGTTGATGCCCATGAAGAACAGCTGCTTCGTGGGGTCGTAGGAGTCGTGGCCCTGGTTGTGGTAGCCCATAGCCGACGGGCAGACTTCCGTCGCCTTGTGGTCCATGCGGGTACCATATTCCGGGTCACGAACCGGAAGGCCGGTCTTCAGGTCAACCGTCTTGAAGACGTTGACCGTCTCGTCGAGCTTGTTCGCCGAGATAAGGTCACCGTTTTCACGGTCGAGCGTGTAGACGATGCCGTTACGATCGGGATGCGTCAGAAGTTTACGCACCTTGCCGTCTTTGTCCTTCTGCTCCGAGAGCATCATGACGTTAACGCCGGCGAAGTCCCACTCGTCGTGAGGCGTCTTCTGGTAGCCGATCTTGAGTTCACCCGTGTCGACATCGCGGCCCATGATCGTCATGGTCCACTTGTTGTCGCCCGGACGCATCGTCTCGTTCCACGGAGCCGGGTTGCCCGAACCGTAGTAGACCATGTTGGTGCCTGGATCGTAAGCGTACCAGCCCCAGTTGGTGCCGCCGCCGATTTTCCATGCGTCGCCTTCCCAGGTCGCGAGGCCGAGGCCCTTCTGACCATAGTGCGGGTTCGCCTTGTTGAAATCGTCGCCGATGCCGATCTCGTTATCCGGGCCCGTGGCGTACTTGCGCCAGATCATCTCGCCGGTCTTGACGTTGTAGGCGGTGGTATAACCGCGAACACCGAGCTCGGCGCCCGACGAACCGACGATGGCAATGTCCTTCACGACATAAGGAGCCTGCGTTTCGGTCTGTCCGACTTTGATGTCGGCATTTTCGACCTTCCAGTACTCTTCGCCCGTCTTGGCGTTGAGCGCGACGAGATGGCCGTCGAGCTGCGTCTTGATGATCAACGGCGGAACGGTGCCGTCACCCGGCCAATAAGCCAGACCGCGGTTCACGAGGTCGCAGCAGGCGACGGAGCGGGCCGCTGGGTCCTGCTTCGGGCTGTGCTGCCAAAGGATGTGACCGGGATCGTTCAGATCGAGAGCGAAAGTCTTGTTCGGAAATGACGTGTGCACGTACATGATGCCATCAACGACGAGCGGCGCGCCTTCGTGGCCGTGCAATTCACCGGTCGAGAACGACCAGGCGTGCTTCAATTGCTTAACATTGCTGACGTTGATCTGATCGTCTTCCGAGTAGTTGTTCGAGTCGTAGTTCCGACCCGGCATCACCCAGTTATCTTTGGATTTAGACAGTTCGATCAACTTGTCATTTGCGTAAGCGCTGGTTGCGACGCCGAGCTGCATAGCGGCGGCTATCGCCATGCAGGACGCCGACATCAGCATTGAGGTGCCAACGACTTTTTTCATGCCCATTTAACCTCGCGTTTCCTAACCCAGCTTTTCTTTGTTGGGCCGATGCCGGCGTCCCGCGTTAACCGAGGGATGTCTTCGCCGTCCCGACCCTTTGAGGCACGAGCGGAATACGGGCAAAACGTGAGCCCTCCGCCGCTCTTAGATGCGTACCGTGCGTTCGGATCGCTGGTCGTCCGATGGTTGCGCAATCAGCACGGGGCCGGACCGTAACGATGTAGCCTTGCGAGGTCTTCAGATTGATCGGCAAATTGGGCCGGGAACTTTTGGCAAAGAAGACTGCAGACGTTGTCCTGGAAGTTCGAATGGGTGTCTGCCATAGCTGGCGGCAAGTGACTTGGAACCGCCTGCAAAATCGCGATTATTATGGCAACGAGACCTCATTCCATCTTTGCACTCTGCTTTTTGCTCGGCGCATGTCTGAGCGCGTGCAGTGATGACCAACCACCGCGAAAGACTTCGGAACACCGATCAGGCTTGGAGAAAGTCAGCGAAAGCACCTGGCTGACGGAGCAGGACGATATAAAGCCGGAAGTCTGGTTGATCGAACACGAGACGCGTAACGGCGCCAAGCAATCGGAAACCGATATGAACGAGCTTCGCCGTTCGCTCATTGAGGCGTCCGCGAAGTTTCACGACTCTCCCCGCATGATCGCAAATCGTGCGGTACAGCTCGAGGATATGCTTAAGGAAGAAGGCGGCGATGAAACCGCAATCGTCCTGATAAGCCGCCTCAACGACGCAATTGCTCCAAATCGCATCGAGAGTTTCGGAGCCGCCGGGCAACAGTACTACAACATGCGCAAGGCCGGATTTACCGGCGAGCAGGCCCTTGATGCGCTCACAAAGCGCTACGGATCTCGTAGTTGACGAAATGCTGAGTAAATATCCCCCCCCAGGGCTTCACGGCCGCCTCAGAGAGACGGCGTGGTTCGGCCGATCGATCCGGCAACAGGTGCTGCTGGCAATATCCGCGATGCTTTTGCTCGCCGCCGTGCTGATGGGCATCATCGCAGTCCTCAACGGCCGGCAATCGGTCAACGTTGAAATCGAAGCGTCGATGGATACGACCGAAGGCTATCTGCGTGAGCTAGTTCGAAGGATCACGGCCGAGAATAGGCTGTCCGATCTCGACATCGTCGTTGCTCACGAAATCGAGCATTTGCGCCATGCGCGTGTGTATGTCGAAGAGCCCGGCAAGCCGATGCGGATGCTGCGCTCACCGACGGGGCAGACGGATGTCGATGACGGCGATGACCGGACGCCGGATTGGTTCGAGGCGTTGATGATGCCTCAAGGCGGCAACGACCATACGCGCGTCATCAATATCGAGCCGAACGGACGATCACTCATTCTGAAGGGCGATCCCGACGACGAAATCGCCGAAAAATGGGAGCAGCTCTCGGCCTTCGCGACTGTCGCTCTTCTCGCAATCGTTCTCATCATGGCAGCCTTCTATTTCGTCTTGGGCCGCATTCTCAATCCGCTTACAGCACTGGCAAAGGGACTGGTCGCGCTGGAGGCGGGCGAGAGATCGCAGCGGCTCGAAATCCCCAAAGTCAGTGAAGTTGCGGATATCGCGACAAAGTTTAATTCACTCGCGGTGTCTCTCGATCATGCGCGCGCGGAAAACGGCGAGCTCTATCGACAGATCCAATCAGTGCAAGAGGATGAGCGGCGTGAAATAGCGCGCGAGCTTCACGATGAAGCGGGGCCGTGCCTTTTCGGAATTACCGCAAATGCCGAGTCGATCGGAAGTCTTGTGAACTCACAGCAATCGGAAAGTGCCGATCCAATCCGCAAGCGTACGGAGGAGATCCTCTCAATCGCGACGCGATTGAAAGCTATGAATCGCGCGCTGTTGAAACGACTGCACCCTGTCTCGGTCGGGAAGGTTCCGCTTTCAGCGCTGATCCAAGACCTGATCTATGATTTCGAGCGCCGGCATTCGGACGTGCGCATCGGCTTTTCGGTTGCCCCGTTCATCAAGGCATATGGCGAGCGTATCGATCTGACCGTCTATCGATCGACTCAGGAAGCACTGACGAACGCCATTCGTCATGGCCGAGCTTCCCATATCGTCATCGAGCTTCGCGAAGAAAGCAGCGCCGGCAGCGGAAACCGCGAGAGCCTTCCATCGGCTATTGCATTGAGCATCAGCGATGACGGCATTGGCCTAAAGCCGGAAACGCAAGTCGGATTCGGACTTTCCGCCATGAAGGAACGCGTGCTTGCCGCAGGCGGCAGCCTCGTCATTTCCGGGCACGAGCCGCACGGAACCACAATCTCGATCAGAATCCCCCTAACACCTTCCGAGTTTCACAGTAGCGCATTTAGCGCTTTTACCCGAGCCACCGCATGACAAGAATTCTCGTTATCGATGATCATCCCATCGTGCTTCAGGGATGCCGGCGCGTTCTAGAGGACGCCGGCATCGAAGACATCGTCCTGGCGTCGAATTTGATCGAAGGCTTTCGCGCCTACCGCAACGACAAGCCGGATTTGATCATTATCGACCTTGCCATCAAGAAAGGGGTGCTCGGCGGTCTTTCGTTCATCCGGCGCCTTCGCATCCACGACAAGCACACGCCGATCCTGGTGTTGACGATGCACGAAGACCCAATGATCGCGAGCCAGTCTTTGCGGCTCGGCGCGAACGGCTACATCCTGAAAGACACGTCATCGGTCGACATCGTTAAGGCGCTTCAGGCCGTTCGACAGGGGAAAGCGTTTCTCAGCCACGCTATCGCGTCGGCGATTGCCGTCATGGAAACGAAGGGCCGGACCAATCCGCTCAACGGCATGACGTTGCGCGAATTGCAAACGCTCGAACTGATCGCGCAGGGTAAGCAATATGCAGCGATCGCCGAGGAGTTGCATGTCAGCTACAAAACGATCGCGAACACCTGCTCGCAAATCAAGACGAAGCTTGGCGTGAAGTCGCTCCCGGAACTGATGCGCATCGCCATCGATCATCTGCCGGAAATGTCCGGCCAGAGAGCAAACGAGCGGCCCGTTCAGCAAATGCGTCTTGGGAAAGTTTGGTAGCTGGAATTGCCGTGACTTGGCAGCAGGTCATGGGCCATCCGTTTGCTTCAAAAACAAGTTCAGGAAACGGCTCGGGTATCATTCACATGCGATCATTTCTAATTGGGTTGGTTCTACTTATCACGGGTCCTGCTTACGCCGAGACGGCATGCAAAGACCAGGTTGACGCGGCATTCGCCAAGCTCAGAGAGGCCAAGTCATTTCGCCTCGTGACAACAATCTCGAATGCCGAAGGTATGCTGAAGATGAGGGCGGACTATGTTCTGCCTGATCGGATGCATCAAACCGTGCAGCTAAACGGTCAGGACACTCCGATGGAGATGATCGTGATCGGCGAAAAAGCCTGGTCGAACCAAGGCGGCGGCTGGGCTGAGCTTCCAAAAGAATTTGCCAACAAAGTCGCCGAGCAAATCAAAGAGACGGTGGCGGAAGCGCCGAAGGTTGCCACCGACTACAAGTGCGTCGGTGATGCCAGCTTCGAAGGCAAGACGTACGCTCTATATCAAGGCGTCCTGCCGATGCCGCTCTCCGCCGAGTCGAAAGACAAAGGCCCGCGGATCTCGGCTGTCAGCGCACCGAACCAGCAGAGCATCTATATCGACAAGCAATCGGGGCTGCCGGCGCGAAACATCGTGACCCCGGTTACCGATCCGAACAAACGGCTGTTCGATGGGACATTCACCATCGTGCACGACCTTACGATCGCACCGCCGACCGTTTCGGGCAATTGATGTCCGGCCTGTAGAGGCTGCCACCCGGGCGGTATGCCGAATGCTGAAGATCATGTTTGGAGCTGCCGCAGCGGTCGCCATGTTCGTGGGCCAACAAGCTTCGCCCACAGCAGATAAAGCCCCATGCACGTCCGATGCGATGATCGTTTTCGATGCGTCGGGCTCCATGTCAGCCAGCGATTTTCCCGACGGCGTCTCGACGCGCATCTCGCGTGTTCGCAGTGCTCTAGCGAAGTTTTTGCCGCAAGTGTCGTCGACACGGAACCTGGGGCTTGTCATCTATGGGCCCGGTCAAAACGCGGATGAATGCGAGAACGTCAGTGTTCGCTTCGGTCCAATGGCGGATGCGGGATCGAAGATCGAAGCCGAAGTCGATCGCCTGGTCCCAGCAGGAAGGACACCTTTGACGAACGCCGTGCGCGATGCCGCCGACGCGCTCGGAGCTGCCGACAAGCCGGGAGCTATCGTTCTGTTGACCGACGGTGAGGAAACTTGCGGCGGCTCCCCATGCAATCTCGCGCGCGAGCTTGCGGCGCGAAGACCGAACACGATTGTCCACGTCATCGGCTACAAACTGCAGTCGCTCGACGGCTCTGCGCCTGTTTCCGGCGCGAAATGCCTCTCCGAGAAGACGGGTGGATTATATCTGACCGCTGAGACGGTGGGCGATCTCGTCCGCGCACTGCAAAAAATGCTCGGCTGCAATCAGCTTTCCTCAGTGGAGCGTCTCGGCGCTCATATAGCGAAGAAGCGATCCTGATGCGTATTCGTTACGGACTTTACCTTTCAATCGCCTCGTACGGACTTTCGACCGCGGGACCCTGTCTGGGCTCGGAAGTGCTGCCCACGCGAAAGCCAGGGCTATGGCAGCTGACGACCGTCTCCGACGCTACGGGTATGAAGACGTTCGATACCTGCATCACAGCGGCCGATCCAGTCATCACAGGGACCGGCGACAAGAATTGTCAAACGTCAGACGTTAAGGTCTTGGGCGATGAGCGTTACGTCGACGTGGTTTGCCACAGCGATGGCGCCCGGCAGAAGACGAGCACGGTTCTGACGGGCGATTTCACGACCTGGTATCGCGCCATGTCGAAAATTACCTTCGATCCTCCGGAAAACGGACTCGCACATATGGGCGTGACGATCGACGGTAAATATCTGAGCGCCAATTGTCCTTCCGAGACCAACGGTCGATAAGGTTGCTCGCGTCGCTTGGACAGGGTCGAGAGCACAGCGCCTCCCAATGCGTCGCTCGATCGGGCTACGCTCGCGGTTTGCTTCAGACGACTTCAATATAGCGGCGGATCTCCCAAGGGCTGACTTGGCGGCGATATTCGGCGTCTTCGAATTTTCGGGCGGCGACGAAGGCATCGACGAAGACATCGCCAAAAGTTGCGCGCGCCGCCGAGGAATCAGAGAAGCGTTGGGCGGCACTGCCGAGATCGCTCGGAAACTCGCTCTCGGGCTTCGGAACAGCAGCGTAGAGATTTTCGGAGCTGCCCGCAGGTGGATTGATCTTGTTCTGAATGCCCCACAATCCGGCGCCAAGGCACATAGCGAGCGCGAGATAGGGATTGGTATCGGCGGAAGGCACACGAAATTCGATGCGCGTTGCTTCCGGGGTATCGTTGATGATGCGCAGGGCTGCGGTGCGGTTCTGGACGCCCCAGTTGGCGGCAGTCGGCGCCCATGCACCGGGCACCATACGCTTGTAAGCATTGACTGTATGACTGCAGAGCGCCAGCCACTCCGGCATCAATGTTACTAGGCCTCCGATGAAATGCAGCGCAAGCTGGCTCAGACCATTGGGGCCCTGCGGATCGTAGAACAGGGGCCGTCCGTCTTTGGACAGCAACGAAACGTGCAAGTGGCCGGACTGCCCGGGAAGGTCGGGTGAAAGCTTCGACATGAAGGCAGCGGTGAGGCCGTTGCGAAGAAAGAACGCCTTAGCGAAATTCTTGAAGAGCGCCGCATCGTCGGCGGCCTTGATTCCACCCGCGTACAACAGGGGCACCTCGAAGCATCCCGGCCCAAGCTCCGTGTGAATCGCATCCAAGCCGATATCGAGCGTCGTCATCGTGGACTTCAAACCCGCCAGCAGGTCTCCATGGAGGGCTGCGGTTCCGAGCGAGTAGGTGCGATTTCCTTGCGCGAAGTGCTTCAATCCTTCGAAACGCTTGGCGCGCAGGCTTTCCGGCGTCTCATCGAAGACGAAGAATTCGAACTCGAACGCGGAATTTGCGCGCCACCCGAGCTTGTCGATTTCCGACAGCATTCGCAGGCATTGGTTTCGAGGAGAAAGCAGACCGAACTCGCCATCGAAATCGGCAATACAGAGCGCAGCCTGATCGGCAAACGGATAGCGCCGGACGGTATCGGCAAAAAGCGTCGCGGGCCTGTCGATGTAGGCGCTATCGGCATAGGTCTTTTCCGCGATATCCCAGAAATAGAGAACGTCGCAGAACGCGTACCCCTTGGTCGCGAGCTTTTTTGCCTTGTCGGCCGACACCAGCTTATGGCGAAACATGCCGTCCGGGTCGAAGATGCCGATGTGGACGTCGCGGGCGTCCAGCTCGCTCAATCGAGCTTCGAAATCTTGCGCGGCTCCAGCCTTCGACGCCTGTTGTCCGGTCATGTGAAATGCCCCCCTGCACCGTTCCCGCTATTTATTGCTCGTGCCGAAGATTTACGCGAGCACGGGATGCCGTCCAATAGGACAGGACTGTCCCTCCAGGGCAATAAACCAAAAAAGCGGCAGAGAGATCGAAATAATGGCGCTCGCTGCGCTCCCAAGACACCCCGGCGCGGCACCTTTTTCCACTTCTCGCGAAGTGAGAAGCGGCAGGGTCGGGGTCAGGTAGATCGAAACAAAGAGCCGAACCAACTGGGCGGGACGTGTTCCATGCGGTAAACAAGGCCGGGTTTCAGAATGAACTCGCCGGAGCGAAGTGCGTCGACGTCAAATTCTCCGTTCCATCGGCGTGGGGCGACACCAGCAAATACATATTTTCGGCCGAAATCATCGACGACCGATTCCGGGATCTCACGGTTGGCATAGCGCCCGACAGAACGACCCACGGGCTTCGCGTCATGCAGGATAAAATATTCGATGGGTCGATGCCGCGCTGGCGTCGCAAATGGCATGCTTCCTTCCCGCATCATTGACGGCGGACGAGCGCCTTATTGCTGCTTCCTCGCTACCTCGTGGACGCCCTGTCTCGGATGCCGAACGTCCTGCGACGCGTCAGAACATCCAGAGCAGTAACCGGGACCGCGAGCCGACCCGCGGCAACCCGCAGTCAACCTCGCGATCCCGGCGTGGCGCACAAACCGCCATGGCTCGATCTTTTGACGGCAGGTGCCCCGGTATCACAACGTCACCTTACCGCGGCTGCTTGCAATTCTGGGCAAGTGCGCGAGTGGCGTATCGGGAGTAATCGAACTAGAGTAAGATTACTGGGCCTGTCATCGATGCGGCTCATCCGGGACGTTGGGATGCTTCAAGCGCTGGCGCGGAACAGTACAGGTGAAATGCCGACGCTAAGATACTTGGCGCTCGGCTTCATTTATCTTGCCGTCTATGTCGCTCTCGACTGGCTGAGCTTTGTCGATCCGCTTGGTGCATTCGGAATAACGCCCTGGAATCCTACGACCGGCGTCAGCATCGCTCTGGTCCTGGCGTTCGGGCGCGCATTCATCCCGTGGCTATTCATCGCGCCGCTGCTCGCCGACGGCCTGTTGCGGCAATTTCCCCTCCCTATCGATGCTGAAATCGCGGTCGTCGCTACATTGGGATTTACATATACCGCTGCGACCTGGATCCTGACGCGTGCGGACGTCAATGTTGCTCATGGTCTGCAATCCAAACGCGATCTGATCTGGCTGTTGGGAACCGCCGCGGTGGCAGCGCTGGTCGCGGCCGTCAGCTGCGTGCTTCTGCTGGCGCTATTATCGATCATTCACGTCGACCAGATTCCAAGAGGAATATTGGAATGGTGGGTCGGCGACATGATCGGCATCACGGTCATGACGCCTTTCCTGCTTTTTATGCTGTCGGGGCGGCGCATCTTTCCACAATCCGCCGAACTTATGTTGCCGTTCGCGTTGATGCTCGGGGCATTCATGCTGATCTTCGGATCGGCCGGATCCAATCGTCCGGAACTGTTTTACCTGCTGTTTCTTCCTATCATTTGGATCGCCATCCGGTTCGGCCTCGAGGCTGTGACCGGGGCGCTCGTCGTGACCCAGGTTTTGCTGATCGCCGCAATTCAGGTTTCCGGCCACAGCGATCTCAGCATAACCTCGCTTCAGATTCTCATGCTTATCCTGGCGCTCACGGGATTGACGGTTGGAATGCTCGTCAGCGAGCAACGAAATACCCAGCGCGAACTCTGGCTCCATCGTGAAGCGCTCGGTCGGGCATCGCGTGTCGGATCGCTTGGCGCGCTGGCTGCGGCGATCGCTCATGAAATCAATCAGCCGCTGACGGCGATCGGAAACTACGCGCGCGTCGGACGGCAGGCGCTGAAACGAGACCCCGCCGACCATGCGGCTGCGGCGAGGGCTTCCGAACAAGTCATCGAGCAAGTCGATCGCGCGGCGGCGGTGATACGTTGGCTCCGCGACTTCATCGGTGCAGGCACGTCGAGGTTCGAAGTCGTCTCGGTCAGCGAACTCATTCGCCGGCCGGAGTCCGTTTGCCGCGCGGAACTCGAAGAGCACGGCATCCGACTGGAAACGATCGTTTCCCGCGACCTGCCGAACGTCAACGTCGACCGGCTTCAGATCGAGCAGGTTATCACGAATATCGTAAAGAACGCGGCGGAAGCCATCTCCGGCGCGGGAGGCATCGACGGGCGCATTCGGATCGAAGCCGGCAGCGAAGGAGATATGTTCATCGCCATTTCGATTACAGACAACGGTCCGGGATTCGATCCCATTCTTCTCGAGCGTCCTATTTCACCGTTTACGACGACGAAGAGCGGCGGCATGGGGCTAGGACTTTCGCTCAGTCAATCGATCATCGAGTTCTCACGGTGGTCGAATGACGCTGGCTAGTGCGGAACCTGGCGCACGCGTCTCTTTCACCTTGCCGGCCGTTAGGACCCCGGTATTAAATATCGCACCATGAAGATCGCTATCATCGACGATGATTTCGCCGTTCTGGATTCGCTGGGGCAGCTTCTGGCCGGTGCCGGCCTTGATGTCTGTTCGTTTCAATCGGCCGAGGCTTTCATGTCGGCGGCAGTTGAAGGCGAGGTCAGCTGCGTCGTCTCCGACGTTCGGCTTCCAAATATGACGGGCATCGAATTGCATCAGGAGATTTCCCGTCGATTTCCTAGTCTGCCTGTCATTCTGATCACCGGCCAGGGTGATATCGCGATGGCGGTTTCGGCCGTCAAAAGCGGAGCCGTGGACTTCATCGAAAAGCCGTTCTCGGATGAGCGGATGGTTGCGAGCATTCAGAACGCCGTCGATATCGGTGCGCGCAAGAAACTCGACGCCGACTTGCGGGCCGAATTTCAGTCTCGGCTTTCGGAGCTTTCTCCGCGCCAACGACAGGTGATGGACCATCTGGTCAAGGGCCTCTCCAATAAGGAGATTGCGGTTCAGCTTGGACTGAGTACACGCACGGTTGAAAACTACCGCGCCTGGGTGATGGAACGGATGCGCACCCGCAATCTCGCCGAACTCGTCAGGCTCGCGACCTGGATCGAAGGTTCGCACGAGTAGAAGGTATTGGTGCGTTTCGCGCGTTCAAATTCTGCGGATTTTACGCATCGCTAGAGTAAATCTACCCTAGTATCTCTTCCCTTCTATCGTTGTGATTTGTCTGATGCAAAGCTGTTCATCTGCGGCTGTTCAGTTTCGAAGACTGAACTGACGCGCGAGATGGCATGCAGGGGGAAGAGCATGCGCATAGACCTCGACCGGCATGAGCCCAGAACTTCCGCAGTCTCTGCAATCTTCAACATGTTGCGGACCACGACCATTGGGGCGGGGTTTGCTCCCACTTTGCTCACGCCGATGTTGCGGTCTGGCTGGTTCCACGAAGGGAGATTGGCATGGACGATCACAGTACGTCAGGCGTTAGCTACGAACGGGTAGGTGACGATTATTTCAAGGCACGCGGACTACAACGTTACGCAGGCATTTGGTCACTTTGGGCGCTAGGCGTCGGCGCCGTTATCTCAGGACATTTTTCGGGCTGGAACTTCGGTTTCGGCACGGGCGGCTGGGGCGGCATGCTGGTTGCGGGCGGCATTATCGCTGTCATGTATCTCGGCCTCGTGTTTTCGATTGCAGAGATGAGCCCAGCGCTGCCGCATACGGGTGCCGCCTATTCGTTCGCCCGTTCGTCGATGGGCCCCTGGGGCGGCTTTATCACCGGACTCTGCGAGAACGTCGAATATGTCGTTACGCCGACGGTCGTCTGTTACTTCATCGGCTCGTACTTAAACGGCATCCTCGAGACCGCAGGTATAGGTGCGCAACCGGAGCCTTTGTTATGGATAGCCACCTTCATCGTCTTTCTGGCTCTCAATATCTTCGGCGTCGCGCTGTCGTTTCGAGTGACGCTGATCGTCACCTTGCTTTCGCTGGCCATCCTGGTGGTGTTCTGGATCAGCGCAATCCCGAACATGGACTTCAACAGGTGGGCGCTCAATATTGCTCCAGACGGCACGGAGCTTCCGGACGGCAACGGGCCGATGTTCCCCTTCGGCTGGGAAGGCGTCTTGAAGACACTGCCCTTTGCGGTTTGGCTGTTTTTGGCCATTGAGCAGTTGCCGCTTGCGGCTGAAGAGTCGGTCGATCCGAAGCGAGACATGCCGAAGGGCATCATCCTTGGCATGTGCACGCTGATCGTCTCGGCATTCATGATCGTGCTGCTCAACCCATCGGTCATCGGAGTTGGCGCTTTCAAGCTGTCGACATCGGGCGAGCCGCTGCTTGACGGCTTCCGCGCGATTTACGGTAGCGGCGCAGTCGTCCTGCTCGGCATCATCGCCTTGACGGGCCTGATCGCCAGCTTCCACACCATCCTCTACGCGATGGGACGGCAAGTGTACTCGTTGAGCCGCGCCGGCTATTTTCCGACGGCGCTGTCCATTACCGGTCACAAGCTCAAAACGCCTTACGTTGCGATGATCTCCGGCGCCATTCTGGGCCTGTTGTTGATGACGATTGTGTATTTCATCAACAAGGATCAGATCGGCACCACACTACTCAACATGGCGGTGTTCGGCGCCATGTGCTCCTACATTCTGCAAGCGGTTTCCTTCATTCTTCTCAGAATTAGGATGCCGCACATCGAGCGTCCCTATCGCAGCCCGCTCGGCATTCCCGGCGCGCTCACGACAATCGTCATCGCGGCCGTCACGCTTTGGTATCAACTTGGCGACAGCACTTACCAGCAAGGCATCTACGGTGTGATCGCCTGGTTTGCTGTTGGCATCTTGTACTTCGCGATCATCGGACGGCACAAGCTCATCCTCTCGCCTGAGGAAGAGTTTGCGATGTCGAAAGGTCAAACGGAATACAAAACGCACTGACGTGGAACGCTAGAAAACCGGCCGTCGCATCGTCCCTTCCGGCGACGCGGCGGCCGGTTTTTGTTTTTCCGGCTTCGATCCAGGTCTCGATTGAAGCTATGCCGCATTGGTTTGAGCAATTTTATCACCTATACCCGCGTACTACCCATCGCGAAGTCTTCCGCCTGGACACATCCGCTTGGGATGGCTGCCGATGCATGATCCGACTGCCCGCGAAGCGCCCACAAGGTCGACAATCGACCCAAGGCCGGTATTGGCGCGGATCGAAATCTTTCCTTTCAAATCGCTCGATCCGTTGGAAGTCCGAAGCGCTCGCCTGCTGCCGAGCGGCGCCATCGAAAATGATCGGACCTGGGCTCTGTTCGACGGGGAGGGTCGCTTCGTCAACGGCAAGCGGTTCGCGACGATCCACCGGCTGAGGTCCGAATTTAAACCTGCCTCCCGCCAGCTCACGATCCGGAACGGCGGCGAGACCGGTTCCGAGCGTGCGACGTTCCATATCGAGGATCAGCGCGCGTCGCTCGAGAGTTGGCTGTCGAGATATTTCGGATTTTCCGTTTCGGTGCGGGACAACATAGAGGTCGGCTTCCCGGACGATCTCAACTCTCCCGGGCCGACGCTCATCAGTTCCGCTACGCTGGCAGAGATCGGCCGCTGGTTTCAGCTGCCGATTGAAAGTGTTCGCCGAAGATTTCGCACGAATCTCGAAATCGACGGTGTACCGCCCTTCTGGGAAGACAAACTCTTTGGTCCGGCGGGAACGACAGTTCGCTTTCGCATCGGCGGCGTGCAATTCGACGGTATCAATCCGTGCCAGAGATGTTCAGTGCCGCCGCGCGATGCACTGACCGGAACGAACGACCCTTTGTTTGCGCGGCGCTTCGCGGAGATGCGTGAACGCACCCTTCCTCCGTGGTCGGCGCGCGACCGGTTCAATCACTTCTACCGTGTGGCCCTGAATACGCGACTAGCCGGCGACCCGAACGATCGCGTTCTCAACGTCGGAGACGAAATCGAGATTGTCGAGCGCGCTGCTGCCGGGTGATCACGAAGATTGCTCCGCGTACTGCAGCCGAGATCCATCAGCCTCGGCGGAGGTCGCCATAGCAATGAGCGACCGAATGTCCGGCGGGAAAAAATCCCGGCAAAATCTGCATTGATAATCGGTTCTTGCCCGCTAGAACGGCAATGGTAAAGAACTCGAGATAAGCGCGACCGGCCGTGAAGCTTCTCATTGTTGAGGATCATCCCATTGTCATTTCGGGTTGCCGTGCGCTTTTTTCTCAAATCGATGGAATGACGATTGTCGAGGCCCAGACCGCCGCCGACGCTCGCGTTGCCGTGGCGCAAGAGACGCCGGATGTGGCAATCATAGATATCAATTTGCCCGACGGATCGGGTCTGGAGCTGACGCGCGAATTTATTGCCCGCGATCCGGCGGCGCGTATCGTCGTATTCTCGATGAACGACGCCCCGATGCTCGCCATACAGGCCATCGAGGCTGGTGCCCGAGGCTATGTCAGCAAGACGGGCGGCTCAACAGATCTGCGCGAGGCGGTCTTTGCCGTAGGGCGCGGCGAGACATGGATTTCCGACGATCTTGTGCAGGAGATGGCTATTCTGAGAGCGCAGAACAGCACTTCGCGCGAACTTCTGAGTGAGCGTGAGCAACTGGTGTTGCGCATGCTGGCGCGCGGACGCAGCATGGCTGAAATCGCCAACGATATTTCGGTGTCTTACAAGACCGTTGCGTCCGACTGCGCCATTCTCAGGAAGAAGCTCGGCGCGAGGACGTCCACCGAGATGGTGCGGATTGCTCTTGAAATGAAACTGATCTGATCACGTTGCACGATCGCACGGCCACGCTTGCGCGCGCACATTCTTCACCGGTTTTCTCGCCTCGTCTTCCGCAAACTATATTTGGTCCGCAAAATTTCGAGAGTTCGAAATTTCTCCGATGATGAAATCCAGATCTATGTTGTCTGGATCCAGGGAGCGGATCGGCGGCCCTCGCAATTCCGTAAGAGCCGGGTCCTCGACCGAAGCGTTGCGAACTATGAAGCGCGCATCCGCAACCGCTAGCAGCGGAATATCTGCGGTCGAGTCTCCGAATGCCGCCTTGATCGCGTGGCGCTCCTTCAATTGCATGACGCAAGACAACTTCTCTGCATAGTTCCCATAGTTCTTTTGCACTCGGGCCGCATATGTTCCATCGTCGTCGCATATGATCCGCAGCGCGAACACCTTCCGTACGCCAAGACTTTCCGCGAATGCTTCAAGCACATCCGATGGACTTCCACTGACTATGATCGTGTCAATGCCGTGCGCGGCGAGGCGCGCAACGAGCGATTTTACAAACGGAAATACGGCCTGGTCCCTTTCGGCAAACCGTCGCGCGACTGATCGAACGTCAGCGCAACTCGCGCCAGCCACGAGCTCGGCATAAGCAATCGCGACGCCATCGACTAAATTTTCGTAGCTGATCCTATGGTGCTTGAAATCATCGAACAGGGTGTGGAACGCCGACACACGCTGATCCGGCAAACTCAATGCTTTGGCGAGAAAAGGAATCCAAGTCTGAAACATAAAGCCTTTTCGCAATGTGCCGTCCCAATCACACAGGCACACGTCTGCATTCGCGTTGCGTGGCGACATTCTTCAAGACCCCTTTGCATTACAAAGCGCAGTCTCTTCGATTCAACTTCAACCCGCGTCAAGTCTGTATCTGGTTATTGCTTCGAAGCCGGATTATATGCGGGCCAACCGAAGCGCTTGTACAGGGACGCGCGTACGACCGATGAACCAGATCACGGGTCTGCTCTTTGATAAGGACGGCACAATCCTCGACTTTTATAAGACCTGGATTCCGATCAATCGAAAGATGGCGCTCGATGCCGCCGGGGGTGATCTTGCGCTGTGTGCGGAAATATTGAGAGCGGCTGGACAAGATCCCGACACCAATGTCGTCACGCCGGGAACGGTGCTTGCGGGCGGCGGTGTCGAAATGATCGCTGCAGCATTTGCCGAAACTCTCAAGGACCGCGCTCCAACCAACCTCATCGAAATCATCTCGGACAATTTTCGCGAAGGCGGCGCGGAGCATGCGATCCTGATCGAGGGCGCGCTCGAACATATGATGGCCCTCGGCTCATCCGGATATCGCCTCGGCATGGCGACCAACGACACGGTCGAGGGACTTGAAGCCTCGATCGGAAAATTTAGCGGCTTGCGCGATGTCTTCGAGTTTCGCGTCGGATGCGACAGCGGCCATGGCGCAAAGCCTGAGCCCGGCATGGGGCTGGCATTCGCACAAGCGTTGGGGATTGATCCGTCGTCGTGCGCCATCATCGGCGATTCCATGCACGATCTGGAGATGGGCAAGCGCGCGGGGTTCGGCCTTCGTATCGGAGTTTTGACCGGGCCGGCGCTTCGGGACGATCTCGAGCCCCATGCGGATGTCGTGATCGAGAGCATCCTTGAACTCGCCAAGGTTCTGGAAGAACGCCGGTCCGTAACTGCCATCTGAGACACCCGACTTTTCAAAACCACTGCCAAGCTGCGCGTACCGACGAGACGCTCGCGCCTCTGCGCCCAAGTGGTTTTTGTTGTACTACTGTCAATTTATGTTGCAAGTAACTCATATATTCCTATATGGAGACGATACTTTGGCCGGGGAATAACCGGGCCAGCGGAGCTGACTCCCATCTGGGCGCCAGCGATTTGGCTTGCTCCGGCGGCGGAGCAATTCGCGAGGCGCATATGACTGAAAGCGTCCAGATCCTCGGCCTCAACGCGTTTGACTGTGCGTCGAGCAGAGTCGAGCGAAATTCCGCCCTCGGACGCAGATTGGCGAATTTCGGCTCCGCTTCGGTGCTGTTTTATCGCGAACCGATCGAGATGGTTTCGGCCAGCGGTTCCTGGGTTTTCGCAGCAAACGGCGATCGCTATCTCGACTTCTATAACAACGTTCCATCTGTCGGGCATTGCCACCCACGAGTCGTTACCGCCGTCGCATCGCAGATGGCCAAGCTCAACATCAACACACGCTACTTGAGCGCGGTCGTCGACGATTATCTCGACAAGCTCAAAGGCAAGCTGCCCTCGGTGCTTGCCAATGTGGTTTTGACCTGCAGCGGAAGCGAAGCAAATGACCTCGCTTTGCGGATTGCCGCAAAGGCGAGCGGGGGCTCAGGCTTTGTCGTTACGGAAAATGCGTATCACGGAAATACCAGGTACGTGACGGACATCTCCCCCGCCGCGCAAAAGGCCGCCCGGCTACCAAGCTATGTCGTCGCCATCCCGGCGCCGACCAAAAGCGGCTCGGCGGAGGAAACGTTTGCGAAGAGCTTGCGCGATGCGATCCGCATGCTCGAGTTTCGTGGGCATAAGTTTGCGGGATTTATCTGCGAACTCGATCTTTTCGAGCGACGGTATTTTTTCGGATCCTGCCGGCTTTCTGAAATCGGCTGTTTCGGAAACGCGGAAAGCCGGAGGCATCTTCATAGCCGATGAAGTTCAACCCGGCTTCGCGCGAAGCGGAGAGGCCTTCTGGGGTTTCGCACGGCACGGCATAACGCCCGACATCGTGACGATGGGAAAACCGATAGGAAACGGCTTTCCCATGGCCGCCATGGCGACGCGCCCCGATCTTCTCGATCGCTTCTGTGACGACGTCGGTTATTTCAATACCTTTGGCGGCAATCCCGTCGCCGCCGCGGCGGGGATGGCGGTTCTCGATGTCATTGCTGATGAAGGACTGCAGGAGAATGCCCTCGTCACTGGTCGATATTTGAAAGAGAAACTGAGCGATCTTGCTCGTTCTCGTGAGCAGATCGGGACCGTTCGCGGCGTCGGGTTGTTCCTCGGTGTCGATATCGTACAGGACGCAAAGCCTAGCTCGGCCGCAACATCCGACGTCATCAATCGCCTCAAAGAGAAGGGCGTGCTTATCGGCGCGGCCGGGCGGTTCGCAAGTACGCTCAAGCTGCGGCCGCCGTTGAGCCTCACGAGACAGGAAGCGGATATTTTCGTCGACGCGTTTGACGCTGTTCTTGCGCGGTAGCAAAATTCAGCTTTGCGCAATCGGCGGCGGGATTATTCGTCCGCCGCCACGATGATCTCGACGTCCGCTTCCTTCAATGCATCCAAGAGCTCCCCTTCAGGGGAGATATCGGTGATCAATATATCAACGGCATCGAGCGAGCACACGAGCTCCAGGCTCGTGTTTCCGAACTTCGTATGATCGACCATCAAAACATTTCGCGCAGACTGAGCAACGATTGAGCGCTCGGCCCAGGCAATACCCGAGACGACCTCCGTCCCCCCGAGCGGGCTCAAACCACTGACGCTCAACAGCGAAGTATCGAAGCGAAATTTATCGAAAAAAGCCGTCGTTTCCGGTCCCCATGTGCATCCTTCGGCCGGGTCGTACTCTCCGGGTGCGATGACGACGCGGGTGCGCGAATCCGGCGGAAAGCAGGTGCTCGCCGCGATATTGTTGGTGAAAATCGTCAAGCGAAGGTTTTCGGCAGCCAACTGCTTGGCGAACGTATAGGCGGTGGCACCGACACCCAGAACCAACACGTCCTTGTCGGAAAAAAGCTTGATGGCTTCGCGCGCGATCGCCGCTTTGCTCTTGGGTTGCGCGGCGATGCGCTCGGCCCACGATGGCTCAGAGCCCACAGGTTTGGCGACAGCGCCACCGTAGTGCCTCTGCACGAGGTCCTTCTCGTGCAGCAGATCGAGGTCTCGGCGGATCGTCTCCGTCGATACGTTCAAGCTGCGCGCCAGTTCCTTAATGCGCAGCGACGTGCCTGAATTGAGCGCCTTCAATACGCGCTCACGGCGATCTTCCGGCCTCAGCTTTGTCATTCCGTCCATCTCTCAAAAACGCCGCTCGCTCCGAGCGACCTTGTTGAATGTGTTCGCACGTTTTGCCAATTGTGCAAATTTTTGTGGCAAGTCCAACAAAAACTGTTGTAGTTATCAAATTTGTGGTGCTATGTACTGCGCGTGTTGATTGGCTGCGGTGTGGGAGTGTGGTCAAAGATGAACGATGCGGCGCTGATGGAAGACCCTATCCGCTCGAAAATCCGCACGCTGCCATTTTGGCAAGGACCCCTCACGCTGACGTCTTTGATCGGCGGCCTTTGCAACAAGAATTTCGTCGCCGAAAATCAATCGCGCAAATTCGTCGTTCGGGTCGGAGAAGACATTCCGGTCCACGGCATCAGCCAAGCATCGGTCGAGAACGCGATGCGAGCGGCTGCCGGCATCGAGGTCTCTCCCGCTCTGCGATACGCCAACTCGGGAATCTCGATCAGCGATTTCATCGACGGTCGCCATCTGCTGCCGAGCGATCTCGAAAACGAAATGGTGCTGGCCGGTCTCGTGTCGCGCCTGCGCGAGCTTCACCAAAGCAAAGTCGATATCGGACCGCTCACTTACTTCTGGCCCTTTCAGGTCGTACGCAAATACGTCCGCTTTTGTCGCGACCGCAGCTCACTTTCGAACGCCGAACTCGACTTGCTCAGCGAGTGCGCCTCATCACTTGAGCATCTGGTCAGCCCTTTCCTCCCAGTCTTCACCCATAATGATGTCGTTCCTCAGAACGCGATGCTTGACGTCAACGGCCGCGTCTACCTCATCGATTGGGACTACGGCGCTTACGGTCATCCGTTTTTCGATCTCGCAGGCATCACCGCGAACGCCGATATCGACGCGGGAATAGATGCCAAAGTGCTCGAGCTTTACGCCGGCTCGGCGAATTCGGTGATTTGGAAGCAGTTCCGAATCTTCAAACTCATCGTGAACATGAGAGAGATGCTGTGGGGCGCCGTTCAAGAACTCACCTCCAAGCTCGATAGCGAACGCGTCGAAGCGGGAATGGCATCGATCTATCCCGACGAAGAGCGCGGTTATGCCGGCTACACCGAACTCAACCGCAAACGTTTCCACCGAAATCTCGCTGAATTCAAAACGCTCTACGGCTAAGGCGCCTCGGCCTACCGTCGGGACGGGGATTCATCAACATCGCGCTGCTTCTGCGGCCAATAAGGAAAAGTATGACGAAAGCAATTCCAGCCCAGGCTCACATCGTGATCATTGGTGGCGGCATCGTGGGCTGCTCTGTCGCGTATCACTTGGCGAAGCTCGGCCAGAGGGATGTCGTTCTGCTCGAGCGCCACAAATTGACATCGGGCTCGACGTGGCATGCCGCGGGCGCCGTGGGGCAATTGCGCTCAAGCGCAAATATCACGCGACTTCTGGGATATTCCGTCGATCTCTACGAGACACTCGAGGCGGAAACCGGCCAGGCGACAGGCTGGGTGCGAAACGGATCGCTTCGACTGGCGCGCACCAAAGACCGCCGTGCTGAATTCGAGCGCGCCTGCACGACGGCCCGGTCGTTCGGTCTCGAGTTCTATATGCTGACGCCAGCTGAGGCGAAAGAACGTGTGCCGCTCATCGATCCCAAGGGTCTCGACTGCGCAGCATTCGTGCCGAGCGATGGCGTCGCCAATCCGAGCGACATCACGATGGCGCTCGCCAAGGGCGCGCGACAAGGCGGCGTGAAGATCTTCGAAGACGTGGTGGTCACCGGCACCGAAACCGAGAACGGCGCGGTGAAGGCCGTGCAGACCAACCAAGGCCGGATTGCATGCGATGTCGTCGTCAACTGCGGAGGCATATGGGCGCCGGAACTTGGAAGAATGGCCGGTGTCAACGTTCCGTTGCAGCCGTCGCATCACCAGTATTTCGTCACGGAGAAAATCGAAGGCCTCGCGCGGCATATCCCCGCCATCCGCGATACCGATTATCAGACCTATTTCAAGGAAGACGTCGGCGGCCTGCAAGTCGGCGGATACGAATTCAATCCCATTCCGTTCGATGTGCCGAAGATTCCGGATGGACATGAATTCAAACTGATGGAGCCGAACGTCGATCATTTCGAGCCGCTGCTCGAACGGGCGATGGAACTCGTGCCGGCGCTAAAATCCGTTGGCGTGAAGACTTGGTTCAACGGCATCGAATCCTTCACCGAAGACGGCATGTTCATCCTCGGCGAAGCGCCGGAGGTTAAGAACTATTTCGTCAGCGCTGGCTTCAACGCATTCGGCATCGCTGCGGGCGGAGGCGCCGGGCGGGCGCTTGCGGAATGGATCGTCGAGGGCGAACCGGCTTTCGATCTTTGGGCGGTCGATATTCGCCGCTTCGGTAATCATCATCGCTCGCGCCGCACGGTTCTGGCGCGCTCGCTCGAGGGACAGGGCCATCACTATGCGATGGGGTGGCCATATCTCGAATCCGAAGCGGCGCGACCGCTGCGGAGAAGCCCGCTCTATGATCGCTTGAAGGGTGATGGTTGCTGCTTCGGCGCCAAATATGGCTGGGAGCGCCCGAATTGGTTTGCTCCAACGGGCGTCGAGGCGCGCGACATTTACAGCTTCGACCACCAGAACTGGCTGCCGCATGTTGCGAGCGAGCACAGGGCGACACGATCAGGCGCGGCGATTTTCGATCAGAGCTCGTTCGTTAAATTCATCATCGAAGGCCCCGATGCGGAAGCCGAATTGCAGCGGATCTGCGCGAACGATGTCGCCAAACCTGTCGGCAGTATCGTCTACACACAAATGCTCAATCGCAAAGGCGGTATTGAAGCCGACGTCACCATTACGCGTCTGGGCGATCAACGCTTCTACATGGTGACCGGAACCGGCTTTGCCACACATGACGGAACGCACCTGCGCCGTAGTTTTTCCCCGGGCGCACGTGTTCATCTCAGCGACGTCACCTCTGCTTACGCTTGCATATCCGTCATGGGGCCCGCTTCGCGGCAGATTCTGCAGCCGCTCGCAGAGGCCGATCTCAGCAACGGCGCATTTCCGTTCGCAACAAGTCGGGAGATCTTCATTGCGGGCGTACCGGTCATCGCGTCGCGCGTGACTTTCGTCGGCGAACTCGGCTGGGAACTGCATGTGCCCACCGAATACGCGTTGACGCTTTACGATGCGATCAAAGATGCGGGCGCGCCGATTGGAATTCGCAACGCCGGATATCGCGCCATCGATTCGCTTCGCCTGGAAAAGGGCTATCGCGTCTGGTCGGTCGACATCGGACCAGACTACACACCTTATGAGGCGGGGCTCGGCTTTGCCGTCCGCCTGAAGAAGAATGCCGATTTCATCGGCCGCGATGCGCTGATCAAGGCGAAGGAGCGACCGCTGACGCGTCGTCTCGTGACCTTCAGCACCGACCCAAGCGTCGTGCTTCTCGGCCGCGAGACGATCTATCGGGACGGCGAACGCATCGGCTGGCTGACATCGGGCGGCGTTGGCCACACCGTCGGGCGAAGCATCGGTCTTGGTTATCTCCGATCAGAGGCCGGCTTGGACGACGCCACGCTGAGCGCCGCGAACAATTATGAACTCGAGGTCAGAACCCGGCGGGTTCCGGCCACTCTCCATCTTGAACCTCTTTACGACGCGCCGGGAGAAAGGGTGCGCTCCTAGCGCATCGTGAGGACTTGCAGCCATTAGTAACCGCGAGCACCTGTGAGAAGGGGACTAAAATGGGAAGATTCAACTGGCCAATTGCGGTCACCGCTAGCGCCGCGATATTCGCGTCGGCACTTGCAGGAAGCGCGCGCGCCGAGGATTCAACCGATCCGATAAAGTTCGTCCTGAACGATTGGACCGGCGAACTCATCAGCACGCGGCTGATGGGGGAGGCGCTCAAAAGACAGGGCTACAAGATCGACTATGTCCAGGCCGACGCGATGGCTGAATTCCAAGGCCTCGAGACGGGCGATCTCGACGTCGTCATGGAAGTCTGGTCGACGACGCAGAAGCAGGTCTTCGACGACGCCTTGAAGACGGGGTCGGTCGAGAACCTCGGCGAGACCGGCATGAAGGCGCGCGAAGAGTGGTGGTTCCCTGAATACATGAAGGAGAAATGTCCCGGTCTCCCCGACTGGAAAGCGCTCAAAGAGCCGGAGTGCGTGAAGGCATTCTCGACACCTGATACGGCACCGAAGGGACGCTATCTCGGCGGACCGGTCACCTGGGGCGGCTTCGATGACGAACGCGTCGCTGCACTCGGCCTCGATTTCGAGGTCGTGCACGCGGGTACGGATGCCGCGCTCTTTGCAGAGCTTGAATCCGCTTACAAGAGAAAGGCTCCCATTCTTCTTTGGATTTACGCACCGCATTGGGCGCCTGCCGTCTACAAAGGCGAATGGGTCGAATTCCCGCCTTACACACCTGAGTGTTACGCGGAGAAGAAGTACGACTGCGGCAAACCTCATGGCCCCATCTGGAAAGCGGCGTGGTCCGGCGTCAAAACCAAATGGCCGAAAGCACACGACGCGATTCAGAAATTTTCGATAACGACCGATGAAATGAATGCGCTTGTCTACAAGGTCGATCGCGACAAGCAGAGCGTCGAGGATGTCACGAGCAAGTGGCTCGACGACAATGAAGCACGCTGGAAAGCCTGGTTCCAGTAACAGCGGCGCGGACGGCTGGAGACAGCCGTCCTCAATATCCCGTCACGGATTTCCTGATGGTCTCGGATATGAAAAAAGACACACGAAATACGTCCGAGAGCTCGGTCAAACTGAGTTGTCTAAACATTTGGAAGCTATACGGACCTCATGCCGATCGTCTGCGCGACGAGGAGCAGCTTCGCGCGGCGGCAAATGATCCTCGCACTTTCGCCGCCCTGCGTGACGTCAGCTTGAATGTCAGGCGCGGCGAAATATTTGTCGTCATGGGATTGTCGGGTTCGGGCAAGTCCACTCTTCTGCGCTGCCTCACACGCTTGATCGAGCCAAGCTTCGGCGAGATTCTTCTCGACGGCGTCAACGTGATGTCTCTTCCTGCAAAAGATCTGATGGAAATTCGCCGTCACAAGATGGCGATGGTGTTTCAGCATTTCGCGCTCCTGCCGCATCTCACTGTGGCCGAAAACATCGGCTTGCCCCTGCGCATTCGCGGCGACAGCAGCGGCGACGCCCAGCGCGTGGTTTCGGAATTGACGGCGCTGGTTGGCCTTTCCGGCATGTCCGGGCGCCTGCCGCATCAGCTTTCGGGTGGACAGCAGCAGCGCGTGGGGCTGGCGAGGGCGCTCGCCGGAAATCCGGAATTCCTTCTGCTCGATGAGCCGTTTTCCGCGCTTGACCCTCTGATACGTCGAGAACTGCAGGATGAATTGATCCGGCTGCAGTCCCGACTGCATAAGACGATGATTTTCGTGACGCACGATTTCAACGAAGCCGTGCGGTTGGGCGATCGGATCGTCATCATGAAGGATGGCCGAGTCGTGCAGTCCGGAACACCGGAGGAAATCGTCACGGCACCTGCGGATGACTACGTGGGTTCATTCGTATCCGGAGTTGACCAGACGCGTGTGATCACGTGCGGACGCATCGCTGCGCCAGCGAAATCGGAAACTTATCCGGTGACTGTCGATGCCAGGAGCAAAGTCGCCGATGCTGCGGATGCCGTTGCGACCGCTGGCCGGCCCGTCGGGGTGATCGACGATAACGGGGAACTTAAGGGAGAGATCGACGCGGGCGCTGTTCTGCGCATGGTTTCGGCCATTCGTCTTTCGAGGCCCAGCGCATGACTTCCGATAGGCCTGCCCTTTCTCTTGAACAACGGTTCGGAATTGCAGCAGCAATCGTCGTCGTGCTTGCATGCATTTCTTGGCTGCTGCCGGTCACGGCGAAATATCCATTGTCGTGGAAATGGCCTCTCGATCAGCTTCTCACGGTTTGGCTCAAATTTCTTGTCTCGGAGATCTCGTTCATCACGCGGGGCATCGCGCGTATTCTCGAAGCACCTTTCGATCTCGCCGTTGGGCTTCTGGCCAAAGGTTTTGAAATCCCGCTCGGCTCGCGCTCCATCGTCATACCTCCGCTGTCATGGGCCGGCATCTGCGCGACGTTTGTTTGGATCGGCTATCGCGTCGGCGGGATTCGGTTGGGATTGCTGCAGGCCGTCGGCTGTGCATACCTGGTATTTTTCGGCCAGTGGGAAGCCGCGATGACGACCTTGGCATCGGTGCTGGTGTGTGTGCCAGTCGCGGTCGCCTGTGGGCTTCTGATCGGCGTGTTGGGCTATTCGCGACCAAAGCTCAATCAATGGCTGCTGTGGCCCGGTCTCGACATCATGCAAACGGTTCCAGCGTTTGCTTACCTCATTCCAACGCTTCTTTTATTCGGATTTGGTCCCGTCGCCGCGATGATCGCGACCGTGATCTTCGCGATGCCGCCGATGGCGCGCGTGACGGCGCTGGCACTCAACCAGACGCCGATGGAGATCCGTGAACTCGGCAAGATGGTCGGATGCACCGAGCGTCAGATCATTTGGCGCATCTTGCTTCCATCATCGCTTCCGACATTGCTGGTTGGTCTCAACCAAACCGTCATGATGACACTCAACATGGTGATCGTGGCGTCGATGATCGGTGCGGGCGGGCTCGGTTTCGATGTTCTTCGCGCACTTCGGCAACTCGATATCGACAAGGGTTTCGAGTCGGGCGCCGCTATCGTCGTCCTAGCGGTCATGCTCGACAGACAGGGCATCGCGTTAGCCAACGCGGCAAAGCCAACCGCCGCCACGTCGAAAACGCTCGCTGCTGCGTTTGCCGTGCCAGCTGTCCTTCTCTTGGGTATGACCTTGCTCGGAACGCAGTTCGATTGGCTTCGTGAATTTCCGAGTGCGTTCCGGCTTTCGACCGGCGGGGCGTTGAATGCCGCGATGGAGTGGATCAACGTCAACTACTTCGACACCATGGAAGCATTCCGCATCTTCGTGCTGACGCATCTTATGAACCCCATAAAGATTGCATTGACGAGTGCGCCATGGCTGCTCGTGTCAGGATCGGTGACGCTCCTGGCATTTGGGATCGGCGGCGCGCGCATGGCGCTTCTCAGTGCATTCGTTTTCGCGTTCTGCCTCGTCACCGGCCTTTGGGAAAAGGCCATGATAACGATCTATCTGTGTCTCTCCGCGACCGTCGTGTCGGTTCTTATCGGCGTTCCGATCGCGATATTGGCGGCTCGGTCCGATTCTCTTTACCGCGCGACCACCGTCGGCATCGAGGTGTTGCAAACTCTGCCGAGCTTCGTCTACCTCATTCCGGTGGTGATGCTGTTTCGTGTCGGCGACTTTGCCGCTTTGCTTGCCATCGTTGCGTTCGCAATTACGCCGGTTATCAAGTTCACGATGACGGCTTTGCGCTCGGTTCCGCCGGATCTGATCGAGGCCGGGCGATCAATGGGCTGCTCCGGTGCGCAGCTCGACCTCCACATCCGTTTTCCCGTTGCGCTGCCGTCAATCCTTCTCGGAATCAATCAAGCTCTGTTGTTTTCCTTGGCCATGGTCGTCATCACGGCGTTGGTTGGAACGAGAGATCTCGGCCAGGAAGTGTATATAGCGCTTACCGCAGCCAACCCCGGACGCGGACTTGTCGCTGGGCTGTGCCTGGCGCTACTCGGCATTCTGATCGATCGGCTCTTTCAGACAGGGGTCGCGCGATTGCAGCATAGAAAAAGCGCGGACTCGTTCGGTCAGATCCAACCGGCCGCAGCTTGACATCAACCTACAGGGAATTCTTCAGCATGGTGCCTAGTTCGGCAGAGATCGTGATCATCGGTGGCGGCGCCATCGGCTGCAGCATCGCATACCATCTGGCCAAGGCCGGCAAAAAAGACATTGCGGTTCTCGAGCAGTTTCAGCTCACCCATGGCGCCACCTGGCATGCCGCCGGAGTTGTCGGTCAGCTTCGTCCGTCGCGCAATGTCACGCGCATGCTGCAGAAGAGCATCGAACTCTACGACGTGCTTGAGGAAGACACCGGACAACCCATCGATTGGAAAAAGGTCGGCAGCCTTCGTATCGCGTCGTCCAAGGATCGGATGAAGGAATTCCGGCGCTCCGCGACCACTGCGAAGTCGTTCGGGCTCGAGATGCATCTGCTTTCCCCCAAGGAAGCGCAGGATCTCTTTCCGATCATGACTCTCGATGGCGTCGAGGGTGCAACTTATATTGCGTCCGACGGCTACATCGATCCGGCGAGCCTTTGCCAGGCACTCGCCGCAGGCGCGAGGAAGCGCGGCGTCAAATTCATTCAGAATTGCCAGGTCACCGGCTTCAAAGCCGAAGGCCGCCGGGTGGTCGAGGTTCAAACATCGCACGGTTCCATCCGTGCCGACATCGTCGTCAATGCGAGCGGCATGTGGGGACATGAGCTTGGCAAGATGATGGGTACGCGCGTGCCGGCGTTCGCGGTGGAACACCAGTATCTCATCACCGACCCTATTCCCGATCTGCCGAAGGGCATGCCGACTGTCCGCGATCCTGATCTGCTGCTCTATTGGAAGCCGGAAGTGCGGGGAATCGTCGTCGGCGGATACGAGCCGAATACCGTCGCGTTCGCTCGGGACGGCATTCCTCAAGGATGGGATCAGCAGCTCATCCAAGAGAATTACGAGCGCTTCGAGCAGCTCGCGATCAATGCGGCGAAACGAACGCCGGTTGTGGGAACCGTCGGTGTCCGGTCGATGATCAATGGCGCCATCCCGATTTCTGCCGACGGCGATTTCGTCATGGGGCGCGTTGGCGAATTGGACAATGTCTTCGTTTCGTGCGGCTTCATTTACGGCATCGCGGCAGCCGGGGGCGCCGGGTTGGCGATGGCGGAATGGATCTTGGACGGACGCCCGACCAACAACCTGTGGCCACTCGACGTCCGGCGCTTCAACTTCCATCACAACACAAAGTACTTCATGTACGATCGCGCCATCGAGATTTATGCCAAGCACTACGCGATGAAATGGCCGGTGGAAGAGCACGAGTCCGTCCGTAACATCCGCTGCTCCCCACTCTATTTCCCACTCAAGGATGAGCGTGCGGTCTTCGGCTCACGCGCCGGCTGGGAACGGCCGAACTGGTTTGCGCCGCCGGGTGTCGAGCCTGTCGACAAACCATCCTTCGATTGGCCGAATTGGTTCGAACACGTCGCCAATGAACATCAGCATGTTCGCGAGAGCGTCGGTATGATCGACCTGTCGTCATTTGCGAAGATGGAAATGTTTGGGCCCGCCGCGCTTGCGAGCTTGCAAAACCTCGCCGTCGCGGATGTCGATCGGCCGGTCGGCAGCGTTGTCTACACGCAGCTTTGCAACGAGCGCGGCGGCATCGAAGCAGACATCACACTGACGCGTCTCGACGAGGACCGCTTCTACATCATTACCGGGACTGCCTATGGAGACCACGACTTCGGTTGGATCCATCGGCATCTTCCCTCCGATGGGTCCGTGCGTACGATCAATGTGACGTCGGGATATGCGGTTATCAACCTTTGCGGGCCGAAGTCGCGAGACGTCTTGGCGAAAGTCGCAGAAGAAAGCGTTACCACCGCCGATTTGCCCTACGGGCACATGAAGCATCTCACCGTTGGCGCGGCGCCGGTCATGGCGTTGCGCGTGTCCTTCACGGGCGAACTCGGATACGAACTCCACATCCCAAGCGAATACGCGGTGCATGTCTACAAGGTGCTCAAAGATGCAGGCGCGGAATTCGGCATATCCGACTTCGGCTATCGCGCGCTGAATAGTCTGAGGGTCGAAAAGGGCTACACGATCTGGGCGACCGATCTGTCTCCCGACTACTCGCCCTATCATTCCGGCCTCGACTGGGTAATCGCGAAAAACAAAGGGGCATTCATCGGCCGCGAGGCTCTGGCAAAAATTGCCAAGGATGGTCCGGACAGAAAACTTTGCGTTTTTTCGCTCGATCGGAAAGCTCCAGTCAACGGCGGCGAAGCGGTTCTGCACGACGGCAAGGTTCTCGGCGTAACGACCAGTGCCGATTACGGGCACACGATCGGAGCGCCCGTCGTCTATAGCTACATCGCGAGTTCAGACGCGATCTACGACGATTATGAGATCGAAGTTTACGGCGAACGGATCAGCGCCAAGCGCGCAAAGGAACCGCTCTACGATCCGAGCGGTCGGCGCTTTTTAGATTAGGACGGGAGAAACAAAAATGGATGTCCAGGAAGCCGAACGTCAACAGCGCGCACGCTCTATTGCCGCGTCCGTTATCGCCAACGGCGAAATTGCTCCGGAAGACGTCGCGATTCAGTCGCTGGGCGGCATGACCAATAGAAACTACCGGGTCACCTTGTCGGGGCAATCGTACGTCGTGCGCATCCCAGGCGAGGGCACCGACGAATATATGGATCGAACAGGCGACGAATTGGCGGGCCGCATCACCTCGGACTTGGGCGTCAACGCTCCGCGCCTCTATTACGACCTAAAATCCGGTGTGCAGATCACAAAGTTCATCGAGAACGGCAAGACGATGAACTCCGATCTATTTAAAGATCCCGGCGCCATCGCACGCGCCGCTAAGAGTTTTCACAAGCTTCATACCAGCGGACAGAAATTCGCCAACCGCTTCGATGAAAAAGTTATCGCGCAAGAATATATCGATATCCTCAAGAGTAAGAACGCCCGCGTGCCAGAAGGCTACGAACGCGTACAAAAAGAAGCCGACGGCATACGCGAGGCGTTGGCTGCATCCTGCGGCGAGCTTGTCGCTTGCCACAACGATCCGGCGCCCGAAAACCTCGTCGATACCGGCGACCGCATGTATATTCTCGATTGGGAATTCGGCGGCAATAACGATCCGTTCTGGGATCTTGCCGATCTCGCCGTCGAAACGAACTTCTCGGAGGAACAGGATCGGCAGCTTCTGGAAGCTTACCTTGGACGACCGCCAAAGCAGAGCGAGTACGGCCGCATTGTCTTGCAGAAATCCATGGTCTTTCTGCTGTGGACGTTGTGGGGCCTGCTTCAAGAAGCCAACAAGAACCCACGCCCGGCATATCATTTCGCAAGCTATTGGGACTACGCGATGGATCGGTTCACGCGGTGCCAAAAGATCATGAACGCGGACAATTTCCGCGATCTCGTCGACGTCGTGCGCAAGGGAGATTGATGCGCCATGAAGGTTCTTGTTCCCGTGAAGCGTGTTGTCGACGCCAACGTAAAAATCCGCGTCAAGCCTGATCAGTCAGGCGTCGATCTTGCCAACGTCAAGATGGCCATTAATCCGTTTGACGAAATCTCGGTCGAGGAGGCCGTCAGGCTGAAAGAGGCCGGTAAGGTCAATGAGGTCGTCGTCGTTTCCGTGGGGCCGGCGAAGTCCGAGGAAACATTACGGTCTGCACTGGCGATGGGCGCAGATCGCGCCATCCTGGTCGAAGTCGACGACCCGGTCGAGCCGTTGGCCGTTGCGAAGATTCTTAAGGGTGTAGCGGCGAGCGAGAAACCCGATTTGATCATCGTCGGCAAACAGGCCGTCGATGATGACTCCAATCAAACCGGGCAAATGCTCTCTGCCCTACTCGGATGGGCGCAGGCAACGTTCGCATCCAAGCTCGAGTTTTCCGGAGGACGTGCCAAAGTCACGCGCGAGGTCGATGGTGGTTTGCAGACGATCGAAGTCAAACTGCCCGCTGTCATCACAACGGATCTTCGTCTCAACGAGCCGCGATATGCGTCGCTACCGGCGATCATGAAAGCGAAGAAGAAGCCGGTTGAAAGGAAATCCGCGGCCGACTTCAGCGTGGATATCAAGCCTCGCTTGGTCGTTCTCAAGACCGAAGAGCCTGAGGTCCGCAAGGCAGGCGCGCGAGTGAATTCAACCGCTGAACTCCTGGAAAAGCTGAAGTCTGAAGCACGCGTATTTTGATTGCGAAAGGAATAGACGAATGGCCATCTTGTTGCTGGCTGAGCACGACAATACGTCTCTCTCGGAGCAAACGGCGCGCGCATTGACGGCCGCCCAAAAGATTGGCGGCGACATCACCGTTCTTGTCGGCGGGCATGATATTGCGGGTATAGCTGCCGAAGCCGCGAAGCTTTCCGGCGTGTCGAAAGTCCTTTGTGCTGATGACATCTCGCTTCGCAACCAATTGGCCGAACCGCTTGCTACGCTGATCGTTTCACTCGCCAGCGGTTTCGACACCATCCTGGCTCCGGCGACTGCAACTTCGAAAAGCGTGATGCCGCGCGTGGCCGCCCTTTTGGATGTGGGGCAAGCATCGGAGATCATCGAGGTCGTTTCGTCCGATACCTTCAAGCGGCCCATCTATGCGGGGAACGCCATTCAGACGATCCGGATGACGGACGCAAAGCGCGTGATCACGGTCCGGTCGGCGGCATTCGCACCTGCGCCGACCAGCGACGCAGTAGCAGTGGAAAGCGTGCCGGCCACGGCCGATCCAGGACTTTCGACGTTCGTAAGCGCTGCGCTTTCGACGAACACGGGGCGGCCCGATCTGACGGCCGCAAAAATCGTCATCTCCGGCGGCCGCGCTCTCGGGTCGGCAGAGAAGTTCAAGGAAGTCATTCTGCCGGTCGCAGACAAGCTCGGCGCGGCGGTCGGCGCTTCGCGTGCGGCGGTCGATTCCGGCTATGCTCCGAATGACTGGCAGGTCGGACAGACTGGCAAGGTGGTGGCGCCGGATCTTTACATTGCTTGCGGTATTTCCGGCGCCATCCAGCATCTCGCGGGCATGAAGGATTCAAAGATCATCGTCGCCATCAACAAGGATCCGGACGCGCCGATTTTTCAGATTGCGGATTATGGTTTGGTCGCCGATTTATTCGACGTCCTGCCGGAATTCAAAAACGCCTTGCCTTGATGCAAGGACGGTCGTCTTGGCGGCAGGTGAGGCTCAAAATCCATGAGGCATTACGCCTGCGCGATATTGGTCGACGGAGAGCGCTTGCTGCTCGGCTTCCGAGCCGCGCATAAAAAGATCCTGCCCTGCAAATGGGACGTGCTTGGTGGCATGGTCGAGCCAGGCGAGACGCTTGAAGCGGCGCTCGTGCGAGAGTTGCACGAAGAAATCGGGGTCGTACCCCAGCGCTTCGATCGTCTCGGATCTGTTGTCGACCCGAACGAAATCGAACGGGGTGGGGCGACCTACCATCTCTTCAAAGTTTCGAGCTGGGCAGGCGGATCGCCGGAAATCCGCAACTACGAGCATACGCACCTCGCTTGGTTCACGCTCGCGGAAGCGCTCGCCTTGCCCGATCTTGCGCTGGAGGAATATCTGCCGTTTTTCGAGCAGGCGCTGAATCGGTAAGGCTAGAGTTGCAATTTCCGAGACTATCTTTTTCGGTTGTTTTTGTAATCGGCGGAGATGAGAAATTCGGCAAGTTCAAAGCGCCACGTCTGGTGATCATAGGCAAATATTTTTCCGGACGCATCCGCCATTGTTTGCGCGAGAATTATCGTCGGCGATCCGTTAGGCACACGCAGCAGTCGAGCGTCCTCTTTCGAAAGATAGGCGCCGCGCAACGTGGTGTCGGAATGCGCGACATTCACGTGATAGGCGTCACGCCACAACGTCAAGATCGAACCTGAGAGTTCATGCGAGAGAAAATTAGGGAATCGCGATGGCGTCAAATACATCGCCTCGATGGCGGCTGCCCGATCGCCAAGTTGCAGCAGACGCCGGACGAACAATGCATTCTCGCTTTTTTTTAGTTTCAAAGCGGCGCGAACGATGTGTGGCGGATCGACCTCGCCTGCATCAAGCAACTTCGCACGGGCATCACGACCGCTTACCGCGACGCTATTGAGAAAGCTGACCGATTTCGTCGGAGCGAATTGCACGCGAGATTCGGCAACAAACCAACCCCTACGATCGGCGCTCGAAACGAGCCCTTCGCTTTCAAGACGCTCATACACACGACGCGCCGTCATCCGACTTATATTGCGTTCTTCTCCCAATTCCCTTTCCGACGGGAGCCTCGTCCCCGGCACCAAGGAACGGGATCTGATTTGTTTCGCGATATCGTCGCAGATGAGCGTCGTCACCGGGATTGACTGGGCGTTCTCTTTCAAATGGCAACTCCGAATTTTCAGCATCGAGGCTTTACTAGCGGTTGGTGCGTGTGAGCGCAAAACCACGACCGATCAAACTCCGACATAGCTATATACCTGCTTGGATCAGACGGAATGGCTTGCGAAAACACTAGCGTTGTGCTGGTATATACCAGATCTAGAAAATGCCGTTGGAGATTTCAATGACGTCGTTGCCGTCGGAGGCGGAGATCGTGATTATCGGCGGTGGCGTTCTTGGAACGTCGATCGCTTTCCACCTGGCGAAAAGCGGTGCCAAGGGTGTCGTCCTACTTGAGAAAAACGAGCTGACACACGGATCGACGTGGCACGCGGCCGGCATGGTCGGGCAGCTTCGCGCCTCTCGCAACCTCAGCAAGCTGCTGCAGGAAAGCGTCAGGATCTATAAAAACCTGGAGGCCGAGACAGGCCTCGCCTCGGGCTGGCGGCAGACAGGAAGCTTGCGTCTTGTCAGAGGCCGCGAGCGCATCCTCGAAGCCCGACGATCGCTCACGATTGCCCGAAGCGTCGGGCTCGAAGCCGATATCATTTCCCCGTCAGAAACGAAGAAGCTGTTTCCGATTGCAGAGACGGATGATCTTGACGGAGCGCTTTATGTCGCCGGAGACGGCGTGGCCGATCCGACGAGCCTTACGCTATCTCTTGCGGCAGGGGCTCGAAAATTCGGCGCGACTTTAATTCAGCATGTTGCCGTCACGGGATTTGAACGCGAAGGCCGGCGCATAAAGAGTATTCACACATCGTCCGGCGACATCGCATGCCGAACGGTTGTGAATGCGGGGGGCGTCTGGGCGCGTCAGATCGGCAAGCTCATGGGTGTCAATCTCGCCTGCTGCGGACTTGTGCATCAGTATCTGATCACCGAGCCGATAGCGGGTCTCGACGGCAGCATGCCATCGGTCCGCGATCCCGACATATCCGTGTATTATAAGCCCGAGGCCAATGGCCTGGTGGTCGGCTGCTGGGAACCCGATACCGCCGCGTTCGATGATGAACCAATTGCCTCGGCCTTCGGTCGCGAACTTCTTCCGCCCGCGATGGACCGGTTCGAGCCGTATATCGAGGCTGCCATCAAACGCACGCCTGTGTTCGCCGATACAGGCATTCGCGACGTCATCACGGGACCAATCCCGTTTTCGGCCGATGGCGACTTCGTCATGGGTCCTATCCCAGAACTCGATAACGCGTTCGTTGCGTCAGGCTGCGTCGTCGGTATCGCAGCCGGCGGCGGCATCGGGAAGTCGATGGCTGAATGGATTCTCGAGGGCAGGCCGACATTGGATCTATGGCCGGTCGATGCGCGGAGGTTCGGCGAAGTCCAAGGGTCCAAAGCCTACATCTTTCCGCGTGCCAAGGAGATTTACGGCGAGCACTATACGTTGCAGCCGCCCGGACATGAGACGCGATCCAGCCGCGGTTTCCGGCGTAGTCCGCTCTTCCACGTGCTGAAGGAAAGGAACGCTGTCTATGGTGCAAAGTTCGGCTGGGAGCGTCCGAACTGGTTCGCGCCGAGCGCGCAAGAGGCGATCGACAAGCCAAGCTTCAATCGTCCGAATTGGTTCGCCACGGTCGCGGCGGAACATGAAGCCGTGCGAAAAGCTGCAGGCGTGCTGGATCTGACGTCGTTCGCTAAGTTCGAAATCTACGGTCCCGACGCACTTCGCGTTCTACAATATCTTTCCGCTCGGGATCTCGATCAACCTATTGGAGCGGTCAGTTACGTTCAGCTTTGCAACAAGGCGGGCGGCATCGAAGCGGATGTCTCGATCACGCGCTTGGCTGCCGACCGCTTTTATTATGTAACGGGAACCGGTAACGGCGTTCGCGATATCGAATGGATTCGCGCAAATGCGCCATCCGATGCACGCTATACGATCGAGGACGTTACTTCGGCTCGATCGGTGTTGCTGGTCACGGGACCGAAAGCTCCTGAGATCCTCCGCAATGTTATCGAAGAACGCGACAGTCTTTTGGCCGGTAACAAGCGCTTCAGCCGCGTGGTGATCGGCGCCGCTCCAATTCGTGCGCTGCCCATCAGCTTTGCCGGTGAAGTCGGTTGGGAGCTTCATATACCGACGGAATACGCCCGCGATGTCTATGACCGCGTCTTCGAAGAAGGGCAACCATTAGGGCTGCGTGATTTCGGCTATCGCGCGCTCGATTCGCTCCGGATCGAAAAGGGATATGTCTACTGGGGAAGCGACATCACTTCGGACGTCAACCCCTATGAAGCGGGACTCGGGTTTTGCGTCGATCTCGATAAACCCGCTTTTCTCGCGCAAGCCGCGCTTCGGGACGTCAAGGCGCGCGGCCCCGAAAGACGCCTCTGCACATTCACCGCCGATGCCTTGGAGAATGCGTTCGGCGGCGAGGCGCTTTATCTCGATGGAGCATTCGTCGGCGCGGTGACAAGCGCGGCTTTCGGCCATTCGATCGGCAAGGTTGTTCTCAACGCTTATGTGCCGACGCCTCTCCTGCAAAGACAAGAATTTGAAGTCGAGTGCTTCGCGGAGCGCTCACCGGTTGTTCGGGCCAAGCACCGCGATCTTCTTAAAGCGGCATAGAGTGGAGGAGAATATGGAAGTCCAAGAAGATACGAGATTGCAAGAGGCGATCTCCCGCGTGCCGCAGTTGAAAACATTTCCCCGCGCAGAGCTTCAAATCAAGAAGGTCGGCGGCTTAACGAACCGAAACTACCAGATCACAGCGGGACCTGACGTCTACGTCTTGCGCGTTCCTGGCGAAGGCACGGAGCAATATGTCGATCGCGGTGCTGACGAGCAGGCCGGACGCATCACTTCGGATATCGGCGTCAATGCCAACCTCGTCTTTTATGAGACGGGGACGGGGGTGCAGCTAACGCGCTTTGTCGAAGACGCATTGATGATGACGCCCGAGAGGTTCAAAGATCTGGAAGCATGCTCGAGAGCGGGGAGGATTTTCTCGAAGCTTCATCGCTCGGGAGCCGTGTTCCACAAGGAATTCAACGACGTCGAGAAAGCGCAGGAATATTTGGACGTTCTGAAGAGCATGGGCGGGAAATTTCCAGACGGTTATGACGATCTTCAGAAGGAGGCCCTCGTCGTCCGCAAGGCGCTCAAGGATGCGAACATGCCTCTCGTTCCCAGCCACAACGATCCCGTACCGGAGAATTTCCTCAACACGCGCGACCGCTTGTATCTTCTCGATTGGGAGTTTGCGGGCAACAATGATCCGATGTGGGATCTTGGAGATCTCTCGGTCGAGGCCTACTTCGATGAAGCTCAGGACCGAGCGATGTTGACCGCTTACAACAGCGGCGAATTCTCGGACCGCCTCTACAGCAGGATGATCCTGCAAAAGGCGATGGTCTTTCTTCTTTGGACGCTCTGGGGGGCATTGCAGGTTGCGAACAAGAACCCGCTGAAGCCGTCCGAAATCCATTACCCGTTCGACGACTTCTGGGAATACACGATGGACCGCTTCAACCGCTGTAAGGAGATCATGCAGGCACCGGATTTCGGCCAGCATATCGATAGGGCCCGTAGCTGACGGGCCCGCGAACGCGCGCGTCGGCGCAAGCGGCGACGGGGAAGCAAAATATCCCGACGCGGCATTACAAGCTAATAACTTGATCTCCCATAATAATCCTTGGAAATCGAACGCTCCTTGGGTTGCATAGGGCCGACCGACCCGAACCTCAGTTTGCGGCTCAGTTTCGTTGATCGAGCCTGGTGCTGCGTCAAATGCACGGCTCCATCCTGCCGTCGCCCTCTTTGTTCCCTTGCGGATCGTGCTATTGGCTGCCTCGAGCGGCCACTGGACCGGAAGGTCTTGCGGCACCATCTCTAGAGCCACGCTCCGCAAGAAAGGTCCTTGAAATGCCTCCGTATCGTTCCCGAACCACGACGCACGGCCGCAACATGGCCGGAGCGCGCGGCCTATGGCGTGCGACCGGCATGAAGGACGAGGATTTCGGCAAGCCCATCATTGCAGTCGTCAATTCGTTCACGCAGTTCGTGCCGGGACACGTGCATCTCAAGGATCTTGGCCAGCTGGTGGCGCGCGAAATCGAACGCGCCGGGGCTGTCGCCAAGGAATTCAACACGATCGCCATCGATGACGGCATCGCCATGGGGCATGATGGGATGCTCTATTCCCTGCCCTCGCGCGAACTCATCGCGGATAGCGTCGAGTACATGGTCAACGCACATTGCGCCGACGGCATGGTGTGCATTTCGAATTGCGATAAGATCACGCCGGGCATGCTCATGGCGAGCCTTCGGCTGAACATCCCGACCGTGTTCGTATCGGGCGGCCCGATGGAGGCCGGAAAGGTCATCCACGACGGCAAGCAAACTGCCATCGACCTTGTTGATGCGATGGTCGCCGCGGCCGACGATCGGGTGTCCGATGCGACGGTCACGGCGATGGAGCGCTCAGCCTGTCCGACCTGCGGATCCTGCTCGGGGATGTTCACCGCCAATTCGATGAACTGCCTGACGGAAGCGCTCGGCCTGTCGCTGCCGGGAAACGGCTCGATCGTGGCGACGCACCAAGATCGCAAGCGGCTGTTCGTGGAAGCCGGCCATCTGATCGTCGATTTGACGCGCCGGTATTACGAGCAAAACGACGAGACGGCGCTGCCGCGAAGCATCGCGGGTTTCCCGGCATTCGAAAATGCCATGACGCTCGATATTTCGATGGGCGGATCGACGAACACGGTGTTGCATCTGCTCGCGGCGGCCCGGGAGGCCGAGGTACCGTTCACGATGAGTGACATCGATCGTCTCTCGCGCCGCGTGCCGTGCCTGTGCAAGGTCGCACCCGCGAAATCGGACGTCCATATGGAAGACGTCCATCGGGCCGGCGGCATCATGGCCATTCTTGGCGAACTCGATCGTGCCGGACTGATCCATACCGATACTCCGACCATTCATTCGGCGACGCTTGGAGAGGCGCTGGCGCGTTGGGATGTTGCGCAATCGAACAGCGAGACCGTGGCGGAGTTCTTCCGTGCGTCACCCGGCGGCGTGCCGACGCAAGTCGCATTCAGCCAGGACCGTCGATATTCCGAACTCGATCTCGATCGGGCAAAGGGCGTCATCAGGGATAAGGCGCACGCGTTTTCGCAAGATGGCGGGTTGGCTGTTCTGTTCGGTAATCTGGCCGAAGATGGCTGCATCGTGAAGACGGCGGGCGTCGACGAGAGCATTCTTAAATTCACCGGACGGGCTCGGGTTTTCGAAAGTCAGGACAGCGCCGTTTCCGCGATCCTCGGTGGTCGTGTAAAGCCCGGCGACATCGTCCTGATCCGCTATGAAGGACCGCGGGGCGGGCCTGGAATGCAGGAAATGCTCTATCCAACGAGCTATTTGAAATCGAAAGGTCTTGGTAAAGCCTGCGCGCTGATCACCGACGGACGCTTCTCGGGCGGGTCGTCAGGTCTATCGATCGGTCACGTTTCTCCGGAAGCCGCCGCTGGCGGGACGATTGCCCTGGTGCAAGAGGGCGACGAGATACAAATCGACATTCCCGCGCGAAGCATTCATCTCAATGTCAGCGAGGAAGAGATGGCCGCGCGCCGTGCGGTGCAAGAGAAGTTCGGCTGGAAACCCAAGGAAGCACGAACGCGGAAGGTTTCAGCGGCCCTCAAGGCCTACGCGAAAATGGCAACGAGCGCTTCGAAGGGCGCGGTCCGGGAACTTTGACGTTCGGCGCCGCAACACCCTTAGCCGCTAGTCGAAGGGCGTTGCGGCAATACCGCTGCTAGCCCGGAACGCCACGGCGGATCCAAGTATCGCCTTCCTTGACGTAGGCTTTCGTAACCGCCTCCCAAGCGAGATTGTGGGCGTCCGCATCCTCGATCGGATCATCCGCTGAGTTCGTGACGGCGGAATTGAAGGCAAGCCGGTAGATATCCTGCGCCTGCTCGGGCAGTTCTCGCCTCACGGAGGCTGGAAGGTCTGCATTCGTCGAATAGGGCATTCCGGTCTCTCACGTTTTCAGAGCAATGTGTTGCTGGCCGCGTTATTTTATCATGGCATTGTTCGAATGGATCAGAGCCGGCGGCACTCTCTAGTGTTTCGGGCGCATTAATAATTGCTTCGCAATAGATCTCGACGGAAGCTGGCAATGCTTGTTCCATAGGCCACCGACACATCTCGTTCGACTTCAGGAAGCCTGAGCAATGAAACTCTACGATCTCTATATCAATGAAAAGAAGCCTTCCATCGGCTTGTACGTAGCCAAAGACGGAAAGCTGCCCGACCTCGCCGACAAAGACGACTGGGTCTTTTCCGGTACGGCCGCGCAAGACCTCCTGCCGCCTGATGTCATCCGCGGCGTCGATGTAAATGGCCATGCTTTCAGGAATATGGATTGATCTCTGTGTTTCCGACCGGCCGGCGTCGAGGAAAGGACTTGGTTTAGTCAGCCAACTGCAGACGGGCGTCGGCAACAAGGAGGGGCGATTTAGAATTGGATATCGGCCAGAATATCATTATTGGTTAGATACATACCTCCGGCAGCAACGATTGTCCGCGTCCCCACCGATCTCAAGAGATACCGAAAAGAGGCTGATATGACCGCAAAATCCTATCCTCCCGGTACGGTTCTTATGCGCCCGATGCTCGATGGTTTGGCGCGCAACTGGTGGCTGATCGTGCTGCGCGGTGTCTGTGCGATTATCTTCGGCCTGTTGACTATCGCGTGGCCGGGGCTGACGCTTTTAACGCTGGTCATTTTCTATGGGGTCTTCGCGCTTTTCGACGGCGGCCTCGCCATCGGCGCGGCGATCATGGGCGATACGCCAGCCCCGCGCTGGTGGTTGGCACTTGTCGGCATTTTGGGAATTGGAGCAGGTGCCGTGACTCTGGCGTGGCCGGGCATTACCGGCTTGCTGCTCTTGTTCTTCATTGCAGGCTGGGCGATTGCCGCCGGTGTGTTCGATATCGTAGGCGCCATAAGACTGCGGAAGGAAATCGATGACGAATGGCTTCTCATCGCCAGTGGCGTTCTTTCTGTATTATTCGGCGTGCTCATTCTGCTGTTTCCGGGGGCCGGCGCGCTTGGAATAGCGTTTGCAATCGGCATGTTCGCCCTGGTTTACGGCTTCCTGCTCGTCGGATTCGGACTGCGTTTGAGAAAACACGCCGCCATCAAGATCTGACAGCATTGAGTTGCTCTTGGCTGCAAAGCCGGCATTTACAATCGGCACAGTTTGCCAGGTGATCATCGACTCATGGCAAAGAGCCTCAAGTCTTCGTCAAAAAAGCATCGACGAGGCCAGGTCGCAGCACTTCCACTTCGCATCACCGACGACGGCGAAGTCAACGTGCTTCTCGTATCGTCACGCGAGACGAAGCGCTGGATCATTCCAAAGGGATGGACGAACAAGAACCTGAGCGACCCGAAAGCCGCTGCAGCGGAAGCGCGTCAGGAGGCCGGAGTGACGGGAAAGATCGGCCGCAAACCCGTCGGTTATTTCAGCTATAAAAAGGTGCTACCTGCGAGTTCGCGCGTCATTGACGTCGCGGTCTATGTCCTGTGGGTCAAGAAGCAGCTGAAGCAGTGGCGCGAGCAGACCGAACGCACGCGCATTTGGACGACTTTTGAAGATGCTGAAAAGCTCGTCCGTGAGCCGGGACTGAAAAAGCTGTTTGCGGACCTCGCGCTCGAAACTGGCGCATCGCTCGAGGAAAGAGCCAGCAAGGCATCGAACAAATGATGCGATTTCGCTTCGGCTTGTTTTGACGCCGAGCAGGCGACATATGCTCTGTTCTCAGAGGATCGACGTCTGAAAGGCGGTTAACCAGTCCGTTACCATAAGTCCTTATCGTTAGAGTCGGCAGAATTGGGTTTCATGCCATTAGGAGCCGCTGCGAATACTGCGCCTTCGATGGCGCGCGTCGGCGTCAACGTAAGAGCTTTTTCCTCCACGTCAGAGCCCGACCAGAGACACCCCGCGACGAAGGATTGCGCCGATGAATGTTCAGACCAACACAGAGAGCAAGACGATGAGAGAACTCATCGCCTTTCGGGTGAGCGAGCAAGAATTCTGCGTCGACGTCACCAAAGTCCGAGAAATTCGCGGTTGGACCCCGGCGACGCCCGTTCCGCACGCACCGAACGCCATGCTGGGCGTCATCAACTTGCGCGGATTGGTTCTGCCCATTATCGACCTTGCCGCTCGGATCGGGTTTCGTCCGACTGTGCCTTCGTCGCGGCATGCAATCATGGTCGTCGAAATCGGCCAGCAAGTGATCGGCGTACTCGTCGACGCGGTTTCTGAAATTTTCAGCGTGGCGGAAGACAAGATTCAAGCGACGCCGGACGTCGCTTCGGACCTTGCCAAAAAGCTCGTGCACGGCGTCATTCCAGCAGAGGGCCGTATGATCAGCGTTGTATCGCTTGACGAGATTCCGACAATGTCCGTCGCGGCATAGCGCATCTTGGCCGGTGCTTCACAGCGCACCGGCCCTATGGAATTCTTATTTGGAAATTCCTCGTGGCTATTTTTGTCCGATAGTGGGCATCTCGGAGGGCAAGCCGGCGAGGTAAGTGGCTATCGGCTTCAGTTCGTCTTCGCTCAGTGATTTCATGAGCGATTCCATCGCCGGGAAATTCGCGCGCTCGCCGGTGTGGAAATCGGTCATCGTCTTCAAGAGATATTCTTCCTGCTGGGACCTCAGCCTTGGCCTGACGTAATCGCCTTGAAACTGATCCTGGTGGCAGCCCCAGCAATTCAATTGGCTGATGACGTCGAGCGCCTTGGTCTTGACGTCATCGGGCGCCGGCGTCTGGCCGAGTGCCGGCCATTGTTTTTTCGAGAAATATGATGCGAGTGCTTCCATGTCGGTCTTGGTCAGGGCATCGACGATAGCGGCCATCGTTTCGTTCTTGCGATGACCGATCTTGAAATCCCAAAGTTGCTTTAGGATGTATTCGCGGCGCTGGCCCCAAATGACGGGTATGGTCTTGTCGATGGGGACACCATTTTCTCCGTGGCATCCGGCGCAGGTTGTGGCCGTTTCTTCGACGGAGTCGGCCAGTGCGGCGCGCGGCGCCCAAATGAATGGCAGCGCTGAGATCGCTGCGAGCACTGCAAATTTCGCCAAACGATTCAGTGATGAACGATTACGATATCTATCAAGCATTTTCAGCGTTTCCTGACCACGGCTGGATTCTATCATGTTTGTTGCGCGACCGATTCATCGTTCGGCCGTCCCCTCTTTGCCAGTTCCGGTAAAATTCTTAAAGGACCTCATCTCGTTGCCCAAGCGATTGCCCGAGTCCGCCATTTAAAACGGACTGACTTGCCATCCTCTTTGTCCTTATCGGCCTGCGCCGGGTCCTCGAAACAAACGCTGCTCATTTTTCCGACGACATGCACAGCATTTATTCGCCGTCGTTCATCGCGCGCAAAATCTCGCATTTGCGAAGCCAAAGCACATCGCACGTACATTCAAAGCCTTGCATATATTTTGTTCAGATTGGCACGATTTTTGATCGTTCAATAATCGGAGCCGCCTCCGCGATCATCTCAAAGGGGGCCAATGACAAGAAACGTTGCAGAGATACGGAAGCAGCCAGGGTTGGGGCAAGCCGATCGTTCGTCAGCAACTGACGCGCGACCGAGATTTATTTCCCAACCGCATACGGGCCTCCGCAGCGGCCGCTTTTTCCCGCCGCTAGCTCAGAACTCGATCGATGACAATTCGTGTGCTCGACGGAGTTGGCCGGCTGCGAGATCGACCTCTCGTGTCCACGATTGCGCGGGCGATTTCATGCAGGACAGCCATTTGACGACTTAGCAAAAAATCGGATTCGACCAGGGAGATAGACGATGCCGCAATCCGACATTCCCCTACCGAAGTTTGTTTCGCTTGCATTTTCCGTGCTCAGCAAGCCTATCAGGATGATCGCGCTGGCTTTGCTCGTTTTGAGCTTTGCAAATATTCTGTCGCCCTCCATCTCCATCGCCCAGACGCCACCTCCCGCGGCTCCCCAGGCAGCTGCCGCGCCCGCGACGCCGCCGCCACCACCTGCTTGCGATGCGAAAACACTCGAAAAATGCACGGTGAACTCGGGCGATACCGCGTGGATGCTGACTTCGGTCGCCCTTGTCTTGATGATGACAGTGCCCGGTCTCGGCCTGTTCTACGGCGGCATGGTGCGCAAGAAGAACGTTGGCGACACAGTCATGACGTCGTTCGCGATCACGTGCCTCGTCACGATCCTATGGGCCGCCTTCAATTACAGTCTCGCCTTCCGCGCTGGCTCTCCTTACATCGGAGGCTTGGATCGCGCCTTCCTGCAAGGCATTTTGAGCGACATTGGATCCGGTGTCAGCAATCCCAGCCCGTTGGCGCCGACCATTCCTGAGACGGTTTACATCTGCTTTCAAATGACGTTCGCCATCATCACACCGGCACTGATCGCAGGCGCGTTCGCCGAGCGTATGAAGTTCTCTTCGATGCTTTGGTTTATCGCGTTGTGGGCGACCATCGTTTACGCACCGGTTGCCCATTGGGTGTGGGGTCCGGCGGGCATCCTGAATTCAACCAACGACGCTGCTTGGTTCAAGGTCCTCGACTTCGCGGGGGGCACCGTCGTCCACATCAACTCCGGCACTGCCGGGCTTGTCGCGTGCCTTCTTCTGGGTCCGCGAAAGGATACCGGTCCGGCCCATAACGTCATCCTGACGTTCATCGGGGCTTCGCTGCTGTGGGTCGGATGGTTCGGGTTCAACGCCGGTTCGGCGGTTACGGCCAATATTCAAGCCGGCATGGCGATGCTCGTTACGCAGCTTGCAACCGCTATGGCGGCGTTCACATGGATGATCGTCGAATGGGTTTTCCGGAGAAAGCCGACAGTCGTCGGCATCTGCTCGGGCGCCGTCGCCGGTCTCGTTGCCATTACGCCGGCATCTGGCTTCGTTGGCCCCGGCGGGTCGCTCGCAATCGGCATCGCCGCGGGTGCCGTGTGCTACTGGGGTACGACAGGCCTCAAGCATATGTTTGGCTATGACGATGCTCTTGACGCGTTCGGCGTGCACGCGGTCGGTGGTATCGTCGGCGCTTTGCTTACGGGCGTGTTCGCGATCAGCGAATACGGCGGCACATCCGGTTGGATCGAGGGCAATGCCCATCAGGTCGTCAATCAGGCCGCCGGTGTGGGCATTGTTCTGGGATACGATATCATCGTGACGTTCATCATCTTGAAGCTGATCGATTGGACCATCGGTCTGCGCGTCAGCGAAGAAGTTGAACGCGATGGTCTTGACTTGGCATTGCACGGCGAGGTCGTGCATTAGGACTTGTCGCGCCGATGACGCCGGGGACTAGCGACGTGCCGGACCCGGCGTCGTTCACGCGTCTAATTACACCGTTTCGTGTCGACGATATTGATCGGCTTAGAACGACTTCTGCTTCGGAGCGGACCATGCTTCGCGCTGCCGCAATCAGATTAGATCGCGATCGCCCTTTCGACGGGTTTACTGTCACGTATGATCAGGATGAATTGCAGTTCCCGGTATTTGTCCTGATGTTGCTTACTGGATCGCTGGCGTACGCCTCCCTGTCGGAGCGGAGCATAGCATTGCTGACTCTGAGCGTATTTTTGGGGGCTTTCGCTTTTTATAACTTTCCTCTGCTTGAGACCGGCCGGATACGCCTTGCAGCAAATTCCGATAGCCTCTTTATCGACGGTCTCGGTCGCGTCGGCTGGCGCTTTATTCAAAACATAAGCCTTGCCGAAGTGATTATGCGTGGAAACAGTTATAAAGAGGCGGATATCTGCCTTTCGACATCCCTGCCCATCGCGTTGTCGGACGACGCGCGCAACATGCCGCTCCATCGGCGCTTGATGCGCAAGCCGTTTTATCTTACCGGCGAGCGAACCATCCGAGTCCCCCTTGAAATCTTTGATCGAAGTCCGGATGACGTGATCGATTCACTTTTGCGGACATGGATCTACAATCGGGCAAAGCCAATCAAAGGCAGTTTCGGATAGGGAAATCTTCGTATTCGCCATTTTGCGGCTTACCATCAGGATTATCTGAATACCCTGATGGTATGATCATCGGATCGTCCGCATGCTCTCATGGAGTTTCCGATGAGCTTTGACTACTGGATCGGCGCCGGCGTTTTAGTTGCGACCGCAGCGACAGACGCTGCCTATGTCATGTTCACAGCTTCGGTTGTCGCGCGGCGACCGCTTGCCGCCGCGAATTGGAGCGGAATATGGTACATGCTCTCATCGTTCGCGGTGATCAGCTACACCAACAACTGGGTGTACGTGGCATTCGCGATTGTCGGGTCATGGATCGGCGCCTTTTTGACGCTCAAATACTTCCACAAGGAGCCGAGCCACCCGCCCGGGCCGCTGAAACCCGAGGCCTAGCCGCACGCGAGAGCGTTACTGCGCGGCCGGCTGCAGCGCTCCCGTGAGCCGCGCGATTGCTTCTTCGGCGTAAGCCTCGAGCTCGGGGAGCAGGACGACGCTCTCTTGCTCGTTCGGATCAGTCCGGGCGATGATTGCCGAGATCGGCTTGTCGCTCAGATTGACAGGGAGGTGCGGAACTCCGGCGGGAATGTAAAACAGGTCGCCGGCTTTCGTAATGGCATGATGCTGAAGCTTATCGCCGTAGAGAGCGACGGCTTCGCCATCCAATACGTAAATGGCCGTCTCGTGGTTTTCGTGCATATGGGCTTTTGCCCTGCCGCCCGCCGGGATCGTCAGAAGGTGCATGCATATGCCTTTTGAGCCGACCGTCTCGGCGGCAATTCCACAGAAATATGTGAGGCCCTGTTTGCCATCGTAGGTATCGTCAGCGCGAACGAGGTGGCACGTCTGTTCAGAAGCGTCGCCCATATCATTCATCTCCTTGCCTGAACGTTTCGGCATCTTACAGGCAAATCTGTGCAGCCGAGGCGAAATCTACCAAGGCACGGCCACGTCGGGATTCGCTGCTCCCCGGTAGGATGGGTGGGGCCTCAAAAATATGTCGATGTGGGCTCCGCTTCCAGTTATGCACGCCGAATGACCAAGCCGAGCAGCGAATTCGAAATTTTTCTCGTCGTGCCGCCGGGTCTCGAACCAGCGCTTCGCGATGAGGTTCGGGCGAACGGCTTCAAGAAGCCCTCAATGGCCACCGGCGGCGTCACGATAAAGGGCGACTGGCCCGAGGTGTGGCGGGCTAACCTTGTGCTCAGGGGCGCGACGCGTGTCATTGCACGCATCGCTACCTTCCGCGCATCGCATCTTTCTGAACTCGATAAGCGCGCGCGTCGTGTGCCATGGGGCGACGTGATGCGCCCAGACCGGGCCTTTCGTGTCGAAGCCTCGTGCAAAAGCTCCAAGATCTATCATTCCGGCGCCGCGGAAGAGCGCATTGAGCGAGCCATTCGGGAGGAACTCGGGGCGGCGAGCAATCCGGAAGCCGCCATATGCGTGCGGGCGCGGATCGAAAACGATCTTTGTACGATCGGTATCGATACCTCGGGCGATCTTTTGCACAAGCGCGGGCACAAGCAGGCCGTCAACAAGGCGCCGATGCGCGAGACGCTTGCCGCGATGTTTTTGCGGCTTTGCGGATACGATGGCAACGAACCGGTCGCCGATCCGATGTGCGGATCGGGAACCTTCGTTATCGAAGCCGCAGAAATCGCTGCCCGGCTGATGCCCGGCCGGTCGCGGCATTTCGCGTTCGAGGATCTAGCGACTTTCGATCCCGAGGCGTGGCGACACCTGCAGGCGGCGAGTTCGCCGATTGCGCCCGGCGTTCGCTTTTACGGCAGCGATCGGGACGCCGGTGCCATCAATATGAGCCGAGCCAACGCAGCGCGTGCCGGCGTCTCCGACTTCACGGACTTTCGTCAAAGCGCAATCGGAGATCTCGTCGTCCCTGACGGTCCGGCCGGACTGGTGATAATCAACCCGCCCTACGGAGATCGCATCGGCGATAAGAAACGCCTTCATTCTCTCTACCGTTCGCTGGGAGAGACACTCAAAGAACGGTTCGTAGGATGGCGTGTCGGCCTTATCACCAACGAACGTCAGCTGGCGGCGGCGACAGGATTGCCGTTTTCAGCGCCGATCGGGCCGATATCACATGGGGGCTTGCGCGTTGCGCTTTACCGGACCGGAGAACTCGATCAGTAGATTGACGACTGACCTAAGCCGCCGATGCGTCTTCAATTTTGACTGATCGCCATGTCCCGGGCCAGTCGAGATATCCAACAGCCGATACCGACGGCCGTAGTGGATCGGCGTCTGCAAGACCAAATCCCAGGCTCAAAACGTCTTGCTTGCTGTCTAGTTCTTCGTGCCAATCCGCAAGCCATGCCGAGAGGTGATATCTGCCCGGACGGATCGGAAGCCGCCTAGCTTCGCAGCGAAGTGTGCCGGATGTCAGGCCCTTTGCTATTTCGCCGCTCGAATGAAAGCGGCTGTCCGAGCCCCATAACGGCTCGCCGCTGTCGGCACGGAGCATGACGCCACCGACGGCCGCTGGAAGCGGGCGCGGCGAGACGAATGCAATATCAACGATCAAGTCTCCGCGTGCCAACGCATCGCGATCCACGATGATCGAGACAATGGACGGTCGCGTTGGGTTCGTTGCGAAGGTGATCGCGTCGCTCGAACTGCTGGAGTTGATATACTGCCGTGCCACAGCTTCCACTGAGCCGTCGCCAATGACTTTGCCGCCAGCTAGCAGCAGGGCACGATTGCAGAGCGATCGAACGGCCGCCAGGTTGTGGCTTACAAAGAGAACAGTGCGGCCTTGTCCCGCAACGTGCTTCATCTTGCCGAGACACTTTTGCTGAAACTCGGCGTCGCCCACCGCGAGAACCTCATCGACGACGAGGATTTCCGGCTCCAGATGGGCCGCCACCGCAAAGGCGAGGCGGACGTACATGCCGCTGGAATAGCGCTTTACCGGCGTATCGATAAACTTCTCGACCTCGGAAAACGCGACGATTTCATCGAATTTGCGACGAATCTCGGCGTGTTTCATGCCGAGAATTGCACCATTCAAATAGATATTCTCGCGCCCGGTCAGTTCAAGATGAAAGCCGGTGCCGACTTCAAGAAGACTGGCGACACGGCCGGTGATTTCGACGCGGCCCATACTCGGCTCGGTGATCCGGGACAGGATTTTCAAAAGCGTCGATTTTCCGGCGCCGTTACGTCCAACAATTCCGACGACGTCACCATGACGCAATTCGAACGACACATCTCGCAACGCCCAGAATTCTTCTACCTCGTCGCCGACGATGAGCTGTCGCCCGCGTACCGCGTCTAATGTTGCGCGCGTCCAATTCTTCGCCGCCCTGAGCGCGACGTCTCGCAGAGCCGAATAGCGCTCTTGCCGGTGATGCCCGATCAGATACTTCTTCGACAATTCTTCGGCGCGAATGACGGCGTCGCTCATTGTTCAGATTTTCCCTGGGCTCAGACGAGGTCGGCGAATGTGCGCTCGGTGCCTCGGAAGTATCTCACTCCAATCCAGAGCATCAACGCGGTCGTCGAAAGACTTGCCGCAAATCCCGGAATGTAGAGGCGGCTCGCGTCGCCGAGCAGCGACCACCGGAAGCCGTCGATGACACCAACGACGGGATTGAGGCTAAACCAGATACGCATGCTTTCTGGAACGACCTCGCTCGAGAAGCCAACGGGCGAAACGTAAAGTCCGAATTGGATAACGAACGGAATGATGTATCGCATATCGCGATATTTGACGTTGAGGGCCGTGATCAAGAGGGCGGGACCAAGGCTCGCCAGAACTGCGAGGACGATAAAGAGCGGCAGGAACACGACATGCCAATTCGGCAAATATCCGTACCAAGCCATGAGGCCGACGAGAATCGCGAGATTGGCAAGAAAGTCGACCAGCGCCACGACACCTGCGGATGCCGGCACGATCATACGCGGAAAGTAAACCTTGCTGATGACGTGAGCGCTGCTGATCAGGCTGTTGGATGCCTCGCTCAAAATACTTGAGAACAGGAACCAAGGCAGCATGCCGGCGAAGACGAGGATGGGATAAGGAACATTGCCGTCGCTCGGCAACTTGGCGAGCTTGCCGAAGAGAACGGTGAAGATGATCATAGTCAGCAGCGGCCGGATAACGGCCCAGGCTGCACCGATGACGGTTTGCTTGTATCTGACGGCAATATCGCGCCATGCTAAAATCGCGAAGAGTTCGCGATAGTGCCAGAGATCGGACCAATAGTTGCGCTCGGCGCGCCCGGCTTCGAGAACTAGCAGTCGTGGTGTTCGCTCGTGTGTCGAGATGGGTGCCTCTCTCGCTCAACGGAATTGGGATTCAGAGCGCGCGCTTCCGCCCTCTCCATGGCCATGGAGTCGGCGCACGATTGATGTGGGCGATGAAGTCAAATCTACCGAACAGCGGGTGAAGTAATCACCCGGCTTCGGAAGAGATAAACATCTGAAAAACTTACCGGCCGAATCTGAATTCAGCTTCTGGTTGCACTTGTTGCCAGATGGAGACGTGGCTCGTCAACGGCTTTTTCTGCGGTGCCGAAAACGTGTCAGTGCTCTGCATGTCCGGCGCTGCGTCTTCTATCTAGCGCCACCATTAACCGCCTTGATTTACCAAGCCCCGCATCGCGTCTCGCAAATCAAATTCGCAATACATATTGTCCGTATACGCTTTGTTATCCGTTGCTGGATTCCGAAACCGCAACGCCTCGCACGGGCGGCCTGAAGACGAGACGGACAATTGGAAACGATCCGTCAATCCTAACGAGAGATTCGCCAGCATCATCGATTTGGTACGGCTACGGAGAGTGCAGCATTTTCTAATATTTTCTCGCGAATTTCATATGTTCTGCTGACAGGGGAACGCACAGACGTGACCGGAGAGGGTCGAACCAGAGATGCGACGACTTCCCCGCGGAGATTGCGAAGGCCGCGGTCGTTGCAGACGTGGCAATTGCATCCGATCGAAACCCAATCCGGCGATTTGCCCGTTTTCCTCGCTAATCCTGAGCAGCCACCCGAGAGCGACCGAGAACTGCCAACCTCAGCAAGCGATCTGAAAAGTCGAGCTCGACAGCTTAAAGAAAATTCTACGGTTGCCCTGAACCGGCAATATCAATCGGCCAAAAGCAGTCTTCATTCCGCCCGTCGGAGGATGGCCGACGCACTTCGGATCCGTGTACCGAAAACAGTCAATGAGCAAATTCCGAGGTTCGCGCTGATTGCGCTGATTGCGCCAGCCGCAATCTTTTTGACGTTCGGACGCGCACCCTTATCCGAGAAGCATGTGAGCGTCACCAGCAGCGCTTCGTTGCCGGCTCCTCCTGTATTGGATCCTGAAAAGCGTCTCAACTTTGCGCAGGGCTTGCACGATCGTCTGCTCGCGAGTGCCATCGAAGGAAGCCTCGACCCGCAAAAACTTGCGGACGCAGATGCTGGCAATGCCAATGAGGCTGCCACGGCGGCCGCATCTCAATCGACGAACGATCCAGTCGCAGCCGATGCCGGTGATTTATCGCAAATCGCGACGGATGATCAGATGATGAGCTTGCCGTTCAATAGCCAAGCCTATACGTCGGGCGAGCTTCCGAGATCCGCGGAAGATTCATTCCGGGCGGAATATGCGATGTCGGATATGATGGCCATTCCGTCCGACCGGGCAGCCGTCGCGGAGAACGAAGAGCAGCAGACGGTTTCTCCGCCGCCGAAAGTTGAGAGGAACCCGGGCAAGAGAAAAGTCACCGCTCAGAAGCGGCGTCCACCACAAACCAATCAAATGACTGCGGCCGCCGCTGCCAATCCGCCGGCGGCCACGCAGCAACCGAATTTGCCACCACCGCCCCTTCTTTTCTTCCTCGGCGCGCCGCCCCCAACAACGCAAGGGGCGCCAGTTCCCCAAGCTCCGGCGGCAGCGCCAGCGCCTAAGCCACAGACCGCATCACCGCCGAATAATTCGTGGGTGCCGGATAGCCTCTCGGACGCATTTAAAAACGCGTACTAAGCGACCGACGTACCTCACCGGCGCTTGAAGTAGCGTTCGCGGAATACAAAGCGCCTCACCCCTTTTGTTAACCATGCCGAATGCCACTCGCGCAAATTCGCGCCACGCTTCCGCGCGGCAAAAGCTCTTAAAGCCACTGGCACGGTAGCTGCAGATCAGCGTGGACCGAGTTCGTTTCGGTCCGTTTTCCGGGCGGTTTGGGCGGTCTTAACTGCGATGTCTTGGACGCAGCAGCAGCACTGTCCCGGCGCCGGACAAACAAGCCACCCTCGAACGTACGACCTTCGTAGGATTTTCATTGTGAGACAATCTCGTTGCGATGTTAACCCTTCGTTTAGGACGTTCTTGATGACGGGGCCGACGCGAATTAGTTGCGACAGCATGCGTATGCGTAGGAGGCTGCAGTGCAGTTCATCGTCGATTGCTTCATTGTTGTTTGGCACTGTGTGGGGGGCGGGTCGGGCGACCCGGGTGGTCCGCAACCGGCGCCCGAAATCAACGCAGCCGGCAGCGTTGCCGCGATCGCACTTTTGCTCAGCGTCGGCGCGATCATCTATCGGCAGATGCAGGAACAGCGCTGAGCGCTTACGCGCTGCCGCATCCTGGCGGGAATTCCTGCGATGATGAGGGCAGTGTCGCGTCCGTTCGCTGCGGGCGCCCGTATCAATTCGTTGCTTGCGCTCGCCGCAATCGAGTTTCTTGCGACGCGACTATTTGCGCCGCTCCCCGACGTCTGGGACCTTTGGCCCGTCGTGGGGGTGGCGCATGCGATCCCAAAGATCTTTCTGCTTTCGCTTGCGATTTTCGCGGTGCTCAGTTGGCAGAGGCGCGCCGAGATCTTCGCTGCCTTTTGCCAGGAAACCAACGATCGTGAAACGCTTGCTGCAGCGGCCACCAGCGCATCGGCTGTATTAATAGCGCTCCTGGCCCGCTCGTTGCTGGCGGAAGGAAATCCCGTCGATGTCGATGCCGTCGCTTATATCTATTCCGCGGCCATTCTCGTCGCATTTACGAGTTTCGTACTCGTCGCCGCCCCTCTCTCTTTTTGGGACGCGGTTTCCAAATTTTCCTCGACTGAGTTGTGGTTATCCCCGGTATTGGGCGCATTGGGCTTCGCAGCCGGTTCGATCCTCGATCGCGAGCGCGGAAGCATTCTCTCTGAAGATACCTGGGCGCAGCTTTCCGATGTGACGCTTCAGCTTTCATATTTCATCCTGAAGCTGTTCGATCCCGGCGCCTTCATGGATCCGGCAACGCGCGTTCTTGGAGCGGAGAATTTCAGCGTCAAGATTTATGCGGCCTGCTCGGGATACGAAGGCATGCTGCTGATCGCGGCGTTCCTTGTCGGATACATGATCGTCTTCCGGCGAACGCTGAAATTCCCGAACGTTCTCGTTCTCTTTCCGATGGCGATGGGAGCAATATGGCTTCTCAACAGTTTGCGGATCGCGCTTTTGGTCTTCATCGGGACCCACTTTTCGCCCGACGTCGCACTTAACGGATTTCACTCTCAGTTCGGTTGGATCAGCTTCTTGCTGGTTGCCATTACGATCATGACGCTCGCGCAGAGGACGAATTTTTTTGGGACTGAAGCCTCGGTGGACCGAGAGCCGACGCACCACGCAGTCACCGCGCGCAACACGGCCGAGCCCAATCCCGCTTTGCTTTATCTCGCTCCGTTCATCGCGCTCATGGCTGGACAGATCGCGACGCGGATTGCCGCTCCGCATGATTTTCTACTCTATCCGGTGAAGGTGATCGCTGTTGGACTAGCGCTCTACGCGCTTCGAAACGTCTACAAGCGCATGTTCCGCGCGGCGGCCTGGAGTTCGGTTTGGCTCGGTGCCGTGGCCGGTATCTTTTGGATCGCGACGGACCCAGGCGCGGGAGCACCGACGCCTCTCGCAGTATCGCTGTCGACGTTAACGCCCCTCGCACTCGCTTCGTGGCTCGTCTTCCGAGCTATCGGCACGATCCTCATGGTGCCGATAGCGGAAGAACTTGCCTTTCGCGGGTATCTTTATCGCGCCCTTCAGTCCTCGCGCTTTGAAAACGTCGACTTCCGCGCGTTCAGCCTGGTGGCGATGGTGGTTTCGTCCGCACTGTTCGGCTTGATGCATGACCGCTGGTTGGCGGCGGCGTTGGCAGGCGCGCTTTATGCTCTCCTCATGCTGCGCCGTGGCCGGATCGAGGACGCTATCGCCGCCCACATGACGACCAACGCGGTCATCTTCTTTTGGGCCGTCGCGGCCGGACAGTGGTCCCTTCTGTAGAGACCGAGGCGCAGCCTACTTTCCAAACACAAGGTCGAGCTGCATTTCGAATAGCTCACCGATGTCGACCGGATGGGCCCGGTCTAGAAACTTATTGATGACGATGCCCGCCCAGACGGGCGCCACAAGCAAGTAAGGATTCTTGACCAGTCGGTCGTCTTTCAACTCGCCTGATTTGCGTGCCGCGATCGCGAGACTTTTGATTTTCTGCAGGAGAGGATCGATCACATCTCGGCGATAGATATCGGTGATTGCTGGAAAGTGCGATCCCTCGCTGATGACCATACGGGCAATATCCGCCCGGCTTTTTTTCTCTATGGCGCGAATAGAAACGACGAGGGTCCGCCGCAGAAATGCCTCGACAGTTTCACCGGGTGCGCGCTTCGCATCATCGACGTCGATGTGAGCATTGACGATTTCTTGCTGGACGACGGCCGAGAACAGAGCCTCCTTGGCCGGGAAATATCGATAGATCAAACCCTTTGCGACACCGGCACGCTTGGCGACGCTTTCAATCGTCGTGTTGGCGAAGCCACTTTCGAGAAATTCAGCCAGTGCTGCGTCGACGATCGATTGGCGGGTATGGGCTGTTTTCTCCGGGCTGGCTCCGCGCCTTCGGATGACCGGCTTGCGGCTTGGGGCGATGCGCGCGGCGGCGGCTGCCTGTGGAGTTTTTGGCATCTCGTTCACTTCGAGGTTCGGCACGGATACCCAGGCGATTTTTGACGGGGACCCATGCGTCCAGCGCATTCTCGGCGGCGGACGGTCATATTGACAAAAGTGACTGTGCGGTCATTTATGCCATCACGGGTACGATAGATCAAGCTCCGATATCTTTGCGGCTTAGCGGCCAACCTTTTTCTTGGTACGTGCAATGTCACTGCCGAACACGCAGCAATGGATTTTTTCGCTGAAAACAATGACAGCAGCGCTCCTCGCGTTGCTGATCAGCCTTTGGATTCCGCTGTCCAATCCATATTGGTCGGTGGCCACCGTCTATATCGCGTCCAATCCGTTGTCCGGGGCGACGAGATCGAAGGCCGTTTTTCGCGTCATTGGAACGTTGCTAGGCGCGAGCGCGGCAGTCGTGATGGTGCCAAATCTCTCCAATGCGCCTGTTCTGCTGGTGATCGCATTGGCCGTTTGGTCGGCGGTCTGTCTCTACATATCTCTGCTCGACCGGACGCCAAGAAGCTACATCTTCATGCTCGCCGGATATACGGCTGCGCTGATCGGGTTTCCGACTGTTGGCGTGCCGGGTACGATTTTTGACGCAGCGCTATCGCGCACCGAGGAAATCATCGTCGGCATTTTATGCGCGGCGGTCATATCGAGCATTGTTTTTCCCCAGCCCGTCGCGCCTGTCATCGCACAGAGGCTAAAGGCATGGCTCGGCAATGCCGACCAAAGCGCCCGCGACGCGCTGCAATTGACGACGGGGCCATCGGCGGATGCGCACCGCCTGCGTCTAGCGGGTGATACCGGCGAGATCGAAAATCTCGCCACGCATCTCATTTACGATGCAGGCGGACATCCCGAAATCATCCAACGCATTCACGACATCCGGCCTCGGATGCTGATGCTCATTCCAATTCTGTCATCGATCGCCGATAGGCTTCATGAGCTTTCGCTGCTCGGCGGGCCGTCCGGCAATGCGCAGAAGCTCGTTGACCGCATGGACGCATGGCTTGCGCCGGAGAACTCCGACAACCTCGAAGAGCTCGATCGGCTGACGAAGGATATCGGCGTCTCGATCGAGGCCAATAGGGCACATTCGGGATGGCGCGATCTTGTCGAATTCAGTCTTTTGATGCGTTTGTCCGATCTGGCCGCCATACGGTCGGACTGCCTTGACGTTCTTAGGAGCATAGAAGGAGGTTCGACCCGCACGCTCAGGCCGCTTTCATATCCGATCGCAAACCTTGCGACTATGACGCGTCATTATGATCATGGACTGGCGTTCCTGTCGGCGTTTGTCAGCTTCGCAACGATATCAGTATGCTGCACATTCTGGATCCTAGCGGCGTGGCCAGAGGGCGGCTATGCCGTACTGATGGCTGCCGTGTCCGGTAATCTTTTTTCCGCGCAGGACAATCCAGTTCCCTCAATCGTCGTGTTTGCCAAATGGTCGGTCGTCGCTATTGGTCTCTCGGCGCTTTACGTGTTTGTGCTTCTTCCTCATGTGCATAATTTCGAAACGCTAGCGCTGATCCTCGCCCCGTCACTCATCGTGTTCGGGATATTGATTTCGCGACCGGAAACGATGCTGATCGGACTTTCTCTGGCGATCAATATGATCGCGATGATCGGGCTGCAGGTGACATTTTCTGTCGATACGGCGACGTTCTGGAACAGCAGCATCGCCACCTCAGGCGGCGTAATTCTCGCGGCAGTGATGTCGTCTTTGCTGCGCACACTCGGGGCCGAATGGAGCATACGGCGGCTCGCAAATGCCAACCGCGCCACGCTGGCCGAAATCGCCGGCGCTCAAAGCGTGCGCGACGATGCGCGCTTGACGGGCGTTATGCTCGACAGGCTCGTGCTCCTGGCGCCACGGGCAAAGGCTGCCGGTCATAGAATTCCGGGTGCCATCGGCGAGTTGCGCGAGGGCTTCAACATTCTCGATCTGCGCCGTTCACGCGCCGGGCTATCGGCGTATTCACGGCGCAGGATCGATGCCGTTCTGCTGATGCTGAAGCGGCATTATCAGACGATCGGTGCCGACGCGGCGTCCGATCTCGTCCTCGCTGCGATCAACCGCGCGCTCGCCATTGTCCGGAACGACCAGAACCCGTCGGCGCGCGATGCCCTTCTGGGCCTCGTCGGATTGCGGCGTTCGCTGTTCCCGGACCGCTCCCCGCCGCAACTGTCGCACGGGCCGGTCTATCTGGAGGCGGCGCAATGAATGAAGAGATGAGCTTCTTCGGCGTTTTCGTGCCGTCCATTCTTGTGTGTTCGATCTTATCGTACGCGGCAGTGGTGGTGATCGCGAGGATCATGCGGGCAACGGATGCCTATCGTTTCGTCTGGCATAAATCGCTTTTCAATTTCGCGATGTTCGTTTGCATTCTTTGCGTCACCGTACTCCTCTTCTCACAGGCCCGGACATGAATATCCCACTCAAGGTATTGTCGCGTTTTGCGGTTACAGCGGTCATCGTATGCTTTGCGGCCGTTGCCGGATGGCGGCTGTGGGCTCATTACGAGCTTGAACCGTGGACACGCGACGGGCGCGTGCGCGCCGATATCGTTATGATCGCTCCTGATGTCTCGGGACTCGTGAGCGACGTGCTCGTCCACGACAATCAAGTCGTTCATAAGGGCGATGTGCTTTTTCGCATCGATCGGGACCGGTACGTACTAGCGCTCCGGCAGGCGGAAGCGAATGTCGAAGGCCGTGTGGCCGCCCTCGATGCGGCAAAGAAAGACCTCGTGCGCTATAAAAACATGACATCGATCGCTGTGAGCGACCAGAAAGTCGAACAGGTCACCGCGACGGAGGCGCAGGCGGAAGCGGATCTCCACCGGGCGGAAGCTGATCGGGATTTGGCGAAGCTCAATCTCGATCGCTCGGAAGTGCGCGCTTCCGTCAATGGGCCGATTACCAACTTCGATTTGCAGCCGGGAAATTACGTGACTGCGGGCAAAGGCGTTGCAGCGCTGATCGATCAGGATTCCCTGCGCGTCGAGGGATATTTTGAAGAGACAAAGCTCGCGCTTATTCACATTGGCGATAAGGCGACGGTGCATCTCATGGGAGAAGATAAACCGCTTCTCGGCCATGTCGAAAGTATCGCTGGCGGCATCACGGATCGCGATCGCGGCTCAGGTGCGAACCTGCTTGCTGACGTCAATCCGACCTTCAGCTGGGTTCGCCTGGCGCAACGCATCCCGGTGCGCGTCGCGCTCGATCATGTTCCGGAAGGCGTTCGACTGGTCGCGGGGCGCACGTCCACCGTCATTATCGAGCCGGACGAACAGCGCGCCAGCGCAACGGCAAGCAAATGATCGTGTTCGCGCGGCAGCCGCGGTTCTGCCCGGCGAGAAAGTGATGCTATCATCCCGCACCGGTTCAACGACTGAGCAAATTTTCTCGGGAGTTCAAAGATGGGCGGCCATGATCATGTTGCATCCGACTTCATCGGTCTCGTCAGGCGCGCGAAGCTTTCCCGCAGGCGTTTCATGACAGCATCCGCCGCGGCGGCCGCGGGATATACGCTTGCGGCCGGTCCGGTGAATGCCACTGCGATCACAACCGACAGTAAAGGATTGGAAACCGGCACCGCGCGAATTGAAACGGCCGAAGGGGCGATGCCGGCTTATTTCGCCCGGCCAGCCGGAACAAAAAATCCTCCGGTCGTCCTCGTCGCGATGGAGGTCTTCGGCCTTCACGAATACATCAAAGACGTAACGCGCCGCTTGGCGAAGCTCGGACTCTTTGCGGTCGCGCCGGATTATTATTTTCGCCAGGGAGACCTAGCAAAGATCAGCGATATCCAGCAATTGATGCCGCTTGTGAACTCGAAGCCAGACGCCCAACTCGTCGCCGACCTCGATGCAACCGTAAATTGGGCAAAGAGCCAGGGCGGCGATACATCACGGCTAGGCATCATCGGATTTTGCCGCGGCGGCCGCACCGTTTGGGTCTATTGCGCTTCCAATGCCAACGTGAAAGCGGGCGTGGCGTTTTATGGCTCGCTCGTCGATCCATCTAGTCAGAAGTCGCTTTGGCCGAAAAGTCCGATCGAGCTGGCGCCGGAAATGAAAGCACCGGTTTTGGGACTCTATGGCGGCGCCGACCAGGGCATACCGGTATCGCAGGTCGAGACGATGAAAGCGGCTCTCGCCGCTTCCGGCAAGACAGCGGAGTTCAAGATCTATCCCGACGCGCCACACGGTTTTCACGCCGACTATCGGCCGAGCTATGATCCGGACGCAGCGAAGGATGCCTGGAAGAAGATGGAAGAGTGGTTCAGGCGCTGGTCCATACTGTCATAAAGACGGTCCGCGCTTCCGAGACCATTTGTCGGCGCGGACAAGCATCGCGGCCCTTTCAAATCCGACCGATTTTTTCGACACGCATTAAGGAGCCGGTGCACGAAGGCGATTTCCAGTTGCCGGTTAAATCCCGATAGGCAACGTTGACGTCGATCAATGTTGCTTTGTGCATTGCACACCAATGATCCGGCGGATTTCGCCGGGGAAAGGCCAAAGGAATGGCGTCTCGAGCCACCGTGGCTGTTGAAAAATCTGGCCTTTCAAACCGACCCATGACTCGGGTCAATCTCGGGAGCGCCATACTTCAGATTGCAGCTTCAGTCTTGTGGGTGCCGCAGGCGGCACTGATCGCCACTGCGATCGGCAGCGTCGCGACTGGGAATGGGCCGGATGTCGGCGCCTGGGCTGCGGCGGGAGTCTTGGTCGTCGGCATCGTCCGGGCGATCGTGGATGGCGTCGGAAATCGGCTAGCGTTCCGTGCGGCGCGGAGTGCCGTCACCGGACTTCGCAGCAAGGCGATCGCAGCGCTCGCAGCACGCTCGCCCCTAGACATCGGTCGGCCTGAATCGGGGCGGGCGGCGAGTATCATCGCCGAGCAGGCCGAGGCCGTTGTGCCTTATATCGCCCGCTTCGAAGCCGTCCGATTGCGCGCCACGATCGTGCCCGCTGTCCTTTTTATAGCGATTTTGTCGCTGTCGTGGGCGGCCGCACTCGTCCTTCTCATCGCGGCGCCGCTTATTCCCATCTTCATGGCTCTGATCGGATGGCGCGCGCAAGCGGCAAGTGAAGCCCAGCTCGCCAAGTCGGGCGACATGAACGCCTTTCTTCTCGACAGGCTGCGTGGAATGGCGACCATACGAACGCTTGACGCAGTGGACGCGACGGCGCGGAGGCTGCGCGCGAATGCCGAGGATCTGCGCGCGCGCACGATGGCGGTCTTAAGAATTGCTTTCTTGTCTTCGGCCGTTCTCGAACTGTTTTCGGCGCTCGGCGTCGCAATGGTCGCCGTCTATATCGGATTTCATCTCCTTGGGCAGCTTCCATTCGGAACCTGGGGCGGTCCGCTCGACTTGGCGCAAGGTCTTTTCATCCTGCTTCTGGCGCCGGCTTTTTTCGAGCCGTTACGCGATCTGTCGGCGGTCTGGCATGACCGTGCCTCAGGACGCGCGGCAATCGAAGCTCTCGAGGGCCTCGCGAGCGGGGGAAAATCGCTCATCGCCTCGGATCACCAGGAAACTCGAAAGCCTACGATCTGGCAGGCACCTGCGAGAGTGACGATCGAAAATCTCGACTTTCGGTATGACGAAAGCCTGCCCCTCGTTCTTGATGGTTTTAATCTGTCGGTTGCACCGGGCGAACGTGTCGCTCTCGTCGGATCCAGCGGTTCGGGCAAATCGACGCTTCTCGCATTGCTCGCAGGTCTTGCGCGTCCGACACGGGGTTCGATTTCCATCGCCGGCCGTCAGCTGACCGACGAAACCATCGCAGATCTGCGAGACGGCATCGCCTGGATCGGCCAGCATCCTCATATCTTTGCCGGAACTCTGGCGAGCAATGTCGCGCTCGGGAGACCCGTCGGCCGCGCGAACATCGTGAAGGCACTGAAGTTCTCCAAACTCGATGAGCTGGTGCAGACGCGCGGACCGGACGCAATCGGTGAAAACGGCGTCGGGATTTCGGGAGGCGAAGCTCTTCGTCTCGCGCTCGCCCGTGTGATGGTTCGGCCGCAAGCCCGGCTCATACTGGCCGATGAGCCGACGGCTCACCTCGACTCGGCAACGGCAAACGACATTGCGGAGAGCTTGCTCACGCTCGCGAGTAACAAGACGGTGATCATCGCCACTCACGATCTTGCACTTGCAAAGCGCATGGATCGCATCGTCCGGTTGGGCGACTGGCCGCTGGAGAGAGCTGCATGATTGAGGCACTTAAGCCAATTCTGGTGCTCTTTTGGCAAGGTCCGCGCGCAAAGCTTTTATCCGGGCTGCTGCTGAGCGCTGCGACGATCGCGAGCGGTCTGGCCTTGCTCGGGCTTTCAGGCTGGTTCATCACTGCTACGGCCGTCGCGGGTGCAACAGCAGCGTCGGCGCTGGCGTTCGACGTGTTCTCGCCTTCCGCCGGCATCCGTTTCTTCGCACTGGCGCGCACCGCGAGCCGTTATGGTGAGCGCCTCGTCACGCACGACGCCACTCTCGGCGTGCTCGCTGAACTTCGCGAGCGGTTGTTTCGAGGCTCGGCTGCCGTACGCGAGGCGGAGAAACTGCGGATGCGACCGGCAAAGCTTCTTTTCCGGCTCACGCAGGATATCGACGCGCTCGACTCGCTTTATCTCAGAGTGCTTGTTCCGATCGGCGCTGCAATCATTTCAGCGGTGGCCGTCGCGGTCATCTTCGGATTGCTGTCGCCGAACACGGGGGCCGCGGCCGGCCTTTTGCTGCTGTTTGCCGGTTTGGGAATTGCCTTTATAGCAGCACGGATCGCCGAGCGACCATCGCGGCGCCGGGCTTTTGCACTCGAGGCGCTGAGATCACGCGTCATTGATCTTGTCTCGGGGCAGACGGAACTCGTCATGGCAGGACAGATCGGCGCGCAGCGGCGAAACATTCTCGAACAGGATCGCAAGCTCGCGGCGGCCGACGACAGGCTCAATATCATCGAGAGCCTCTCTGGCGCAGGGTTTGGCATAGCGAGTGCCATTCTCGTCGCCTCCGCGCTCTTGCTAGCGACGGCTGCCGTGCACGCCAATGCGATCAGCGGACCGGTTGCGGCGCTTGTCGTTCTTGTTTCCATCGCGGCACTTGAGCCATTCAATGCATTACGCCGCGGCGCCATTGAGTTCGGGCGCACGATCAATGCAGCGCGGCACGTGGGATCCCGGCTTGCACCTTTCAATGCAGCCTCCGTTCCCACACCCGAAGAAGGTGTCGCCTGTTCGATTGAGTCTGTCTCGGTCAAATATGCGAACGCGGCGCGCCCGTTGATTTCCGATCTTTCATTGCTCATTCCTCGGGGCGAACGCTGCGCGATCGTCGGCGTCAGCGGCTCAGGAAAATCGACACTGATGGCATTGATCGCCGGTGAGATTTCTCCTGACTGCGGCTCCGTCCGGCGGCTGCCTGCGACGCTGCTCACTCAGCGCACCGAACTCTTTGCCGATACTCTGCGCGATAACCTGCGGCTAGCGTCCGCCAACGCCAACGATGCACGGCTGCGGGACGCGATTTCATGCTCGGGACTGAAACCGTATCTCGATGCGCTCCCGAACGGGCTCGACACCCATCTCGGCGAAGGCGGTCTCGGTCTTTCGGGCGGCGAGGCCCGCCGGCTCGCGCTTGCTCGGCTTTTCCTCCGAGATACACCGCTTTGGCTTCTCGACGAGCCGACGGAAGGACTTGATGCGGCGACTGCGCGAGATGTCATCGGGCGCGTTGCGGACAATGCGAACGGCCGTACGCTGCTTATTGCGACGCATATCCGACTCGAAGCAGAGATTGCGGATCGGCTGCTGGTAATGGAGCGCGGGCGGATCGTCGCCAGCGCTGACCGCGGCGACCCACAGTTCAATTGCATTCTCGCAACATTGAGACACGACTGACGACCGAAACTCGGTGGCGTCTTAAGGGCGCCGCCACTTGGGCAGGAGGCTGGCGGAACGCCGGAGAGAGGTAAAATGGAACTCGATATCGTGGCGCTATCGCGCCTGCAATTCGCAACGACTGCGCTCTATCACTTCTTGTTCGTTCCGCTGACCTTGGGTCTCTCTATCATCGTCGCGATCATGGAAACGGTCTACGTGATGACCGGCCGCCATATCTGGCGACAGATGACCAAGTTCTGGGGAACTCTGTTTGGCATCAATTTCGTGCTTGGCGTTGCGACGGGCATCGTCATGGAATTCCAGTTCGGAATGAACTGGAGCTATTATAGCCATTATGTCGGCGACATCTTCGGCGCGCCGCTGGCGATCGAAGGATTGATGGCGTTCTTCCTTGAAGCGACGTTCGTCGGTCTGTTCTTCTTCGGCTGGGATCGGATGTCGAAGGTCGGCCACCTCATCGCGACATGGTGCGTTGCCGCGGGGTCGAATTTGTCGGCGCTCTGGATCCTGATCGCAAATGGCTGGATGCAGAACCCGGTTGGCTCGGCGTTCAATCCGCAAACGATGCGCATGGAAGTGACCGATTTCTTCGAGGTCCTCTTCAATCCGGTGGCGCAGGCGAAGTTCGTTCATACCGTATCGGCGGGATACGTCACCGCGTCGGTATTCGTGCTCGGCGTTTCAGCCTGGTACCTTTACAATCATCGCCACATCGCGCTCGCCAAGCGATCGATGACGGTGGCTGCTTCGTTCGGTCTGGCGTCGGCGCTTTCCGTCGTCGTGCTCGGTGACGAAAGCGGATACCTTTCGACCGAGCATCAGAAGATGAAGCTCGCAGCGATCGAGGCGATGTGGAAGACTGAGCCTCCGCCGGCTGCTTTCACCCTGTTCGGCTTCCCGGATCAGCAAGCACGAGAAACGCATTTCGCGGTGCATATTCCGTGGGCCATGGGATTGATCGGAACGCGTTCGCTGACGACGGAGATACCGGGCATCGAAGATCTCGTCGTGCGTGCAAAGGATCGCATCCGGCAGGGCATCATGGCTTACGATGCCGTGCAGCAGATTTGCGCCGCAAGCGACCCTTCGGCGATCCCTCAGGCGGCGCGCGACTTGCTCGAAAAGAACGGGCAAGATCTGGGCTATGCGCTGCTGTTGAAGCGCTATGTCGATGATCCGCGCAAGGCAACGGATGTGCAGATCGAACAAGCGGCGTGGGACACGGTGCCAAACGTGCCGTCGTTGTTTTGGTCGTTCCGCATCATGGTTGGACTTGGGTTCTTGTTCATAGCGCTCATGGCGACGTTCTTTTACCTGTCGGCGAGACGCAAGCTCGACCAATATCCCTGGCTTCTGCGGCTGGCGGTTTTCGCCATTCCACTGCCGTGGATCGCCGCCGAATTCGGATGGGTGGTCGCGGAGTTTGGGCGGCAGCCGTGGATCATCGAAGGCATTCTGCCGACGGCAGCCGGCGTTTCGAGCCTTGGCGCTTTCACCGTGCTTCTGACACTGCTCGGGTTCATCGCGATCTACACGGTTCTGTTCATCGTGGAGATGGGTCTCATGATCCGTGCCATCCGCTCGGGGCCACAACCCGACGATGAGCCAGAGGCGATCCTCGTTTCTCCTTCACTGGTTGCTGCGGAGTAAAGCAATGATACTTCATCAACTCATCGACTACGAAACCCTCCGCATTATCTGGTGGGTTCTGCTGGGCGTTTTGCTCATAGGCTTTGCAATTATGGACGGTTTCGATCTCGGGGCAGCCGCGCTCCTGCCGTTCGTTGCCAAGACCGATCTCGAGCGCCGGGTCGTCATCAACAGCATCGGGCCGACTTGGGAAGGCAACCAAGTGTGGCTCATCCTTGGCGGCGGAGCGATCTTCGCCGCTTGGCCACCGCTTTACGCCGTATCGTTCTCGGGATTCTATCTCGCGATGTTTGCGATCCTGTTCGCGCTGATCCTGCGTCCGGTTGGATTCAAGTATCGGTCGAAGCGCGAGGACGTGCGGTGGCGCACAACCTGGGACTGGGCGCTGTTCGTGGGCGGAGCTGTCCCGGCTTTGATCTTCGGCGTGGCGGTCGGAAACGTGCTGCGCGGCGTGCCGTTCCACTTCAACGGCGATCTCCGGATTTTCTATGACGGCACGACGCTCTTCGAACTTCTCAACCCGTTTGCGTTGCTGTGCGGGCTGGTCTCGGTCGCGATGCTCGTCATGCATGGCGCGGCGTGGATCATTCTGAAGACAGACGGTCCGGTTGCCGAGCGCGCTCGCACATACGGAGGCATCGCGGCTCTGCTTACCGTCGTGCTGTTCCTTCTGGGCGGAATAGCGACGTGGATTGCGGTCGATGGATATCACATCGTCAGCACGGTCAATCCGATGGGTCCATCGAACCCGCTGGCAAAGACCGTTACAAAAGCCGCCGGTGCGTGGTTTGAAAATTATGGCACACAGCCGGTGACGCTGCTTGCGCCGTTGCTCGGACTGGTCGGAGCGTCTGGAGCTTATGTCTTCATTGGCGCCCGACGTGAGGTGGCTGCGCTTCTGGCATCGTCGCTGTCGATTGCAGGCATCATCACGACCGTCGGTGTCTCGATGTTCCCCTTCATTCTCCCGTCTTCGGTCGATCCCAATTCAAGCCTTACTGTTTGGGATGCATCGTCTAGCCACATGACACTATTCATCATGCTCGTCGTGGCGGTAGTCTTCGTGCCGATCATCATCGCCTACACTTCGTGGGTCTATCACGTAATGTGGGGCAAGGTTGACGAGAAGGCGATCCGCGATGACCGCGGTCACGCTTACTGAGACATTGGAAAGGAGACATCGCTCATGTGGTACTTCGCTTGGCTCCTCGGCCTTCCGCTCGCCGCGGCGTTCGCCGTTCTCAACGCCATGTGGTATGAGCTGGTAGAGGACTTGGCTTCCGCCCGCGCACAACAGAAACCCGCGCCGGTAAAGGGCGGTGCTCAGCGGAAATAGAACGGGATGACGTAAGCGAGCTGCGCGGCCGTCAGATCCGACGGCGGCTCGCCGAACGGCGCGGACTTGCGCACAACAGCCAGCGCGGCGGCGTCAAGCGCCGCGCTGCCCGAAGACTGGGAAACGCGCAGATAACTGATCTCGCCATCGTTGGAAATTCCGAACGAAACACGGACAGTCCCGCGCACGCCGTTGCTCGCCGGTTTGTTACGCGCCAATTGCGCGCGGACCATAGCCCCATACGTTAGGGCATTGCCGCGACTGGCAGAAACCCGACCGCTCAGTGCGGCCTGCTCCGCGTTCGAGCGAGACGTTGAGCTTCCAGCGACTTGCTGATGTGATTCCTGCTGCGGTGTTTTCTTTTCCTTCTGGTCTTCTTTTTTCTTTTCTATCGTCGCCTGCGTGTCTTCCTTCGTCTCGACCGCGTCAGGCATCTCTTTGACTTCGGTTTGCGCGATTTGCGCTGCCTTGATTTCGCTGACGGCCTGTTCCGACCCGCCGCCGCGGATGACAGGTAACGGATCATCGGTTTTGGCGAGTGCCGTCGGGGTCACATCGGCGACGTCAATTGGTTTCGGCGGCGGTTCGTCGGAAACGGGATTGGTTTCGGCCTCGGCCAATTCCTGAGGTTTCGATTCGACTGCCTGTACGCTGCCGGCCTGAGATGCAGCGGCAGCCGACGACGCCATCTGGACGCTCTCAGTCGAGATCGATTCCAGGACGACCGACTGTTCCATCGAAAGACTGAACGCATCTGTCTTGTCCGCGAGCGTTCCGAATTCCTCGCCGGAATCGCGCGCGAACATCGAAGCTATGATACCGCCGTGCAGCGCCACCGAAATCGCTATCGTGGCAAAAAGGAGCTTCCGGGAGGCCTCTGTGCCTGTTCCAAGAGCCTTTGCAATCTTGAACGGCGAGTGGACGTCGGCTTTCTGAGTAGCGCCATCCCTGGCTGACTTGGTGAAGGCAAGCGAAACGACGTTATTGCGGGCGGTGGCCGCGCGCCGTTCTGGCACCGTAGCTCGCAAGCGCGGCATTGGTCGATCATTGCGTTCGATGAGCGTCACCGGCGCTCGCCTCCAATTACAACACTTGCACCGGCAGATATCTCCGCCGGTGCCTTCATTCTGGTTTTGCGTCGCCGCGTTCGAGACGCGACTTAGAACTTCGCCTTCGTGGTCAGCAGGAACGTGCGCCCGCGGCCGGTCTCGTCGGGTGCGTTTGCGCCCGAGGGCCCTGCGCTAAGTGCCGGGGTATAGGCCACGTTGGTAAGGTTGCTGACCGTCAGGCCAACGTCGATGTCGTCGGTGACTTTGTAGTTGGAGAAGAGATCGTAGACCGAGTAGCCGTCGTAGAATGCCGGATCGTTGAAGAGATCCGAATTCAAATCTCCCGATTGGCTGTTCGATACGAAATAGGCGCGCGCGCCGACGGTGAGCCGTTCGTCGAAGAACCTCACACCGCCCGTCACGGTGGCGATGTCGCCCGGCAAATAGCTGTGAAGGCCGAGCCCATCGAGTTGCGAGGGAAGCGTGGTGTGATTGTGGCTGTAGCTCAAGCCCGCGAAAAAGTAGCCGGCGTCATAAGTGCCCTGCAATTCGACACCCTCGACCTTCGATGTGCCGGGGTTGTTGGCGTAGAACCAAAGCAGCCCGAACGGATCGACTGTGCTCGCCGTGATGTAGTTCTCGACGTCCATCGTGTAGTAGTCGCCCTTGAAGCGGAACGAGTTGCCGGGCTTGAAGAGGCCATCGATTTTCGAATTGAAGCCGAATTCCCAACCTGTCTGCGTTTCGGGTTCGAGATAGGGATTGGGAGCAAACTGCGTGGGATCGCCGCCGGTCTGCGGATGGACGCCGCCCAACAGCGTTTCTGAAACCGTCGGAGCGCGGAACGAATTGGACCACGTCACATAAGGCTGGAACCATTCGACCGGCTTGATCGCCAAAGTCAGCTTGGGGCTGAAGCCGCCATCCGACCTATCGACGCTATAGGGACCAGTCGTGAGAAACGATGGCAGAGTTGGCGTATAAAAGAAGCCGCCGCCGAAATTGATCGTGTCGACGAAGACGTCGCCAGAGCCTTTGAGACTGAAGTCGTCGTAGCGTAGGCCGACGATGAAATCAAAAATGCTCTTGGAGAATGTCGTTTCCGAAAATGCGCCGCGGATGGTCGAATCTCCGGAGGGATTTACGCCGCCTTTCGCTTCAGGATCGAACCTGTTGCTGGCGTCGACATCGTCGTGGAAGTATTCGTACCCGTAGTTCGATTTGACGAAGATGCCACCAAGATTGAACAGCGAGGTGTTCTGGACGTCGAAGCCAAGGCCGAGATCGTTGATCTTGCGTCCGGCGGCGGCGGATGCACCATCGACGCCGTTGTCATACTTCATCGTGAGGTCGCTGCCGGAAAACCCCGCTTGGAAATGGATGAGATCGTTGCCGATGGGATCGTACGTGTACCTAGCGGTGTAGATCTTGGAATCGATGTTCTGATCGTACGAATTTGCGGTGAAGTCGTTGTTGTACAGCACAGTGCCGAACGACAGCCGCTGCTCGGGATCGATCTGAATGTGGACTTTCGCCAGGCCCGAAATCAAATCCTGATCTGTATAGGGCACGCGCTGGCCGAGGCCATTGTCGTAATCATCGACATTGTGCTTGCTGATTGCACCGACGACGCTGACGGCACCGCTTCTGATAGCGCCCGCACCCATCTCGGAAAAACCGACACCGTTGCTACCCCAGGACGAGATCACGGTAGCGCCGTAGTCTCGTCCGGGCTTCAGCACGTCGTCGACGTCGATCGTGCGCAGATCAGCCGTACCTGCGAGCGCGCCCGCGCCGCCCGCCGTCGAAACGGCGCCGCGCTGCACTTCGATGCTCGCAAGAAGCAGCGGATCGACGTATGCGAAGCCCGATGCCGTGTGACCGGTGAACCTGAAATTCTGCCGAACGCCGTCGATCGTCGTGTTCACGCGGCCTTCGCCCTCGAAACCGCGGATATTGACAGCAATGCCCGGGTTGTTCGGATCGTCTGCGGTCGAGACACCGGGCATGGCGCGAAGAACGTCTTGAACGTTAGTCTGTCCGAAGGTCTGAATTTCACCTTGGCCGGCGACGCTGACGCCTGCTGGCGTGCTGTAGGGCGCGTCGATTTTTGCCGCCTGGTTGCCGCCGTAGGTCGGTGCCGGCGGCGGCGTTTGCGGAGTTTCCGCGGCTTGAACCGGTGCGGGCTTGGACTTCTTCTTTGCGGCGCTCGACTTTTTCGCCTGCGCCCCTTGCACGTCGATGCCGGGAAGCTGAGTCTCTTGCGCGAATGCCGATCCGGTCAAGACGAGTGCCGTCGCGGAGACGGTCAGCGCCAGAGCGGCCTTGCCAAACCCCTTGAGCGCGAAGCCTTGGCTAGGCTCCCGCCTTATCGAGCCTGTCCTATGAAAATCGTCAGCACTACGCACAGCCATTCCATCGTCCCCCGTAATTCCCAAGTTGATTCGGGGCTGGCTGGCTCGGCGCTTAAGCGCTCAATGGCGGGCTTGCCTCCTCCTTGCAAAACCTCCCCCCGGAGGGTGATCGCAATGAAGATCCCGGCAGGCGCCGGGCTGAGCAGGACAGTATTAAAGTCTACAATATGAGTCAACAATAAGACGCCGTTAACCTGTGTTATTTGAGCGACAAATGCTTTGTCTTTTTAGGTGAGCCGACGTGCCCGCGAAGCAGTTGCGGCCCCGGCACCGAGTTCGTGTGAAACGAATTCTCGGTAGCGGGGCCGCCAAGAGGCAATCGAATTTTTGATCGGTTCTCAGTTCAAGCCGAGCTTGCCGCGCAGCGTCGAGAGATCGGTCGCCAGAGCATTGACCTTGGCGGCGAGAACCTTGCGGTCATCCTCGGTCAGCTTGTCATACAGCTCATAACCGTCCGCCGTCTTATACTTGCCCAGCGTATCGTCGACGACCTTGAAGTTCGCGTCGACTTTCTTCACGAAATCGGCGTTGTCCTTCTCGATCAGCGGTTTCACAAGTTCATAGATCTTCTGAGAGCCATCGAAGTTCGCTTTGAAGTCCCAAAGGTCGGTGTGGCTGTAGCGATCTTCCTCGCCAGAGATCTTCGTCGCGGCGACTTCCTCCATCAGTGCTGCAGCACCGCCGACAACGGTCTCCGGCGGGAACGTCAGGTTCTCGATGCGGTGATTTAGATCTTTAACGTCGGCGAGCAGCTGATCGGCGTAGGGTTCAAGACCCTTGGTGCTGTTCTCCGTCCAAAGGCCATATTCGATGCGATGGAACCCGGAAAACTTCGCATCTTTTTCTTTGCCTTCGAAATCATCGGCACGCGCGTCGATCGTGTGATCGAGATCGGAGAAAAGCTCGGCGATCGGCTCAATGGATTCATAGTCCATGCGTGTCGGCGCGAAGAGGGTCTTGGCCTTCGCAACGTCACCCGCCTTGATCGCCTCGGTGAATTTCGTCGTGTTCTCCAAAAGCTTCTCGGTATGATCGGCCACGTAGCTTTTGTAGGCGGCGAGTGGCTCGACGAGCTTCGAATCTTCCTCGGAAAATGCCGGTGCCATATAACCGAACGCAGCTACAAATGCTGCCGCGGCCAAAACGTGATGTTTCATCTGTGTTCCCTCCATTGAGCGGGTGTTTATGAACGTGTTGGCGGTCCCGCCGCCGCGGCCTCGGCCAGCTTTCGGCCCAGATAGTCGCCAGCTTCTCGCGCTCCTGGAAGAACGAAGAAATAACCGCCACCTATTGGCTTGATGTATTCCTCTAACGGCTCACCGTTGAGCCGCGTCTGCACGGAGATGAATCCTTTCTCAAGATCTGATTGGTATGCGATGAACAGGAGTCCCTGATCGAGTTGTCCGTTCTTGGTGATACCGTTCGAGTAGTTGAACGGTCGCCGAAGCATGAGACTTTTGCGGGTTTCAGGCGTGCGAGGATTGGCGAGCCTGATGTGCGCATTTAGACGTGTAATTTTTCCGTCTGGATCCTTGGCGTAATCAGGAACGTCGCTTTCCTTCGTTCCGTCCATCGGCGCGCCCGACATCTTCTTTCGACCGAAGATGCGCTCCTGCTCGCCAAGCGGAGTGCGGTCCCAACGCTCGACAAAATTGCGGATGATACGAACCGCCTGATAGGTGCCCCCAACGGCCCATTGAGGTTCGCCAGCGATCTCCCCCACCCAAACGATCTCGTCCATCAGCAAGTGGTCGCTGGAATGGGGATTGGCTGAGCCATCGCGGAAGCCGAGGAAATTGCGCGCGCTAGGAACCGATCCGTCGGCTTCCGGCAAAACGGTCGGGACGCTGCCTTCCTGCTTCCACCGAGGCACGAGATATTCTGGCAGATTTTTCAGAATGTCGCGGAGCGCGTGGATGTTCGTGTCGGCGGTATTGGAGGAGAACTGCAACGACAGATCGCCGTGGCACAGATCGGGTTCCAACGCGTCGTTGGTGAATTGCTTCATCCGCTGGAGATGAGCAGGCTTCAAATGCGCGAGCCATGGGCGCATCTCGAACATTGAACTCCCGAGGCCGACGGTAATGGTGAGATTATCGGGAAGAACGACCGGGCCAAGAATGCCGGAATCCGCAGGGGGCAGTTTCGGATCGAGATTCGGTGGCTGGCCACCTTGCGTGAGAAACACGATACGTTCGGTCAGCTTGCGAAGCATGCGATCGAAATCGGCTGGCGTGTCGGCGATGACATCGAGAGACACGACCATGCCGTTCGCGGGCCGAGGCGTGACGATTCCCGCCTGATGCACGCCGTAGAAGGGGACGCGCTGTTCTACGTCGCTGCGATGACTTTCAGGGGCGTCAGTGACCTGCTTGTCGTCAGCGCGGGCATTGTTGGCGATAAGGTTCGTCGCCAACGCACCGCCGGCGGCCGTACCGAGACCAAGGAGCAGCTTGCGGCGGTCGGCATTCAGCGCGCCATGCTGACTTCGCTTATTGCGATCATCATGTGCCATTGGAATTCATCCCTATTGCCGGCTGCAATTGATCGAGCGCCTCGGCGAGATTTGTAAATGCGGCGACCAGGTCTTTGCGCTGACTTCGCGTCGCTTGACGCCTGCGGCGCCGTTTGGATGGCTTTCCTCTGCTTGGCGATTTGATCCTTCACGGCGTTGAAAGCCGCGTCGATCTTTTGCGCAAGTTCCGGATTGACGGGCTGCACGACTGGCCGCAGCAAGCCGATGACTTTTCCGATGCCTTCGACATTGGCCTCGACGTCCGAGATGTCCGTTTGCGTCGAACCATTCTCTCCGGCGGGTAGGCGGTCGCGAGCGAGCTGCGTGGTGAAATTGCCGACGCTGTCGATCAGGACGTCGGGCGTCATCTTCATCGCCTTCACCCGCTCATCGAGCGTGGTGAGGTCGGCGACGAGACGGTCGGCGATCGGCGCGAGACCATCAAGGTTCTTTGCGTCGAAAAGGCCGCGCTCGATGCGGTGATAACCGATGAATGCAGGATCGTTTTCGCGATGCTCAAAATAGGTAGCAACCGGATCGATCGTGTTCTGCAGATCCGAAAATCGATAAACAACCGGCTCGATACGCTTATAAGGCTGACGCGCCGCAGCGTACGCCGCTTGCGCCTTGGCGAGATCGCCGGATTTGATGGCGTCCGCAAGCTCGGTAGCGCTGCGCACCGCAGCAGTGCTCTGCCGGCCGAGATAGAATTTGTACTCGGACAGCGGTCCGAGGAAGTTGCGCATGGTTGCGCGCGCGGGCTCGGTGCTAGCGTTCTGCGAGGCGGTAACGACCAATGTTCCGCGAGGATTTGACAGCAGTCCGCAGGTCACTTCGTACGTGCCCGGGGAGAGGCGTACCTTCAGCGTTTGTTTGAAGCCCGGCGCGATGTTCTCACGCTCGGCAACGACCATCACGCCGTCGAGGATTTCCCACTCTACCGGCCGTTCTGACTTATTGGCGATCTCGAAATTTTGCTCGCCGGCGGACGTGGTAATCGTGTTGGGCTCGCAAGCCTTGGGCGTCACGGCAACGGCGATCGCGCCGCCGGCTTTTTCGTGTCGCGTTGTCAGAGTAGCGACGTAGAAAGCAGCGCCTGCCAACGCAACAAGCACAGCAGCGCCGGCTACTCCAAGATACAGAAGGCGAGATGAGGGAGCCTGAGGCCTTCCCTTGCCTGGATCAGGCGCGGACATTTCTATTACCTTGGTAGGATTCTGTGGGGACAGGCTCCGGTCGGGCAGGACGGAGGTAGAGATAGAGGACGACTGAAAGAAACCCGAGGTAGACGATGACCTCGCCTATTGTCGGATTTTCCTGATAGCTGAAGACGCCGGATAGAATTGTTCCAAGCAGGCTCGAGACGGGGAGGATGCCGCTCCAGTCATAAGCGTGCTGCTGCAGGCCATTCCACAAACCAGCCTCGTGCAAATTGCCTACTGCGGTTGCAAGAATTCCAGCAGCGACGAAGATGATGAAAATTCCGGTCCACTTGAAGAACTGACGAAGATCCAACCTGACCCCGCCGACGTAGATGATCAGGCCGACCACCACCGCCGCGGCAACGCCGGCCAAGGCTCCGAGGGGGGCTGCGATGCCGTCGCTCTGCTGAAAAATCGCGAGCAGGAAGAAAATTGATTCAAGTCCTTCGCGCGCTACGGCGAAGAATACGAGGCAGATCAGTCCCCATGTTCCACCATGCGACGAGGCGAAGGCGGCATCGACTGAATGTTGCAGCTCGGACTTGATCGACCGCGCCGCTTTTCGCATCCAGAACACCATCGAGATCAGAACAGCGACGGCGACGAGGCCGACGATCGCCTCGAAGAATTCCTGAGCCTTCTGGGGAAATTCCGCGCTGAGGAACAAGAGCCCTGCGCCCGCGAACAGGGACACGGCGACTGCGAGCAGCACACCCATCCAAACAGCCGGCATCCACTCGGAACGACCCGTCTGAGCAAGATAGGTTGCGACAATTCCGGTGATGAGGGCTGCTTCGATGCCTTCGCGAAGCATAATCAAAAATGGGGCGAGCAAGCTCTCTTCCCCTCGCTTTATGTCTAAGGGTGACCACGACGAAATAGGAAACTTGACTTCTATATTCAAGTTTCCATATGTCGCAACCTGCTTTGCGCAAAATCAATTTTTGGCAATGTTTGCGAGCCGTAACGCGGCGCGCCCGCCGTCAGGCTAGCTTCTTGATTTTCCTAAACAAGCCAGAGGCGCTGTTTTCCAGCACGAAGCTGCGCACGGATTAAAGCCGCCCCTCAATCCGCCCGTGATCGGATCACACCCAAGATGATTTCTTCGATGCCTTCAGCGGGCGCGCGCAATTCAGCCATAGTCACTCCGCATTAAATGTTATATTATACGATTTAGTGTACTGACGTGAGCTTTGAAGATGAAAAACCCCGATGGCTTTCAGCATTCCATGATGGCCGAGGCCGCCCACAGGCGACTGCTCGGTGCAGCGGTCATTCTGGTGGTGCTTTGGATCGCGATCGGTTGGGCGGTGTCGCTGCCATGACCAGACCTTTGATCAATCTCCACGACGTGACGGTCACGTATGCCCGACATCCTGCCATTCATCATCTGTCGGGTATGTTCCGCGACGGCAGCATGACCGCGATCACGGGACCGAACGGCGCGGGCAAGTCGACCTTGCTAAAGGCGATCATGGGGGAACTGCCTCTGGCAGGCGGAACAATCGATCGAAGCGGATTATCGGCGCGCGATTTCGGGTATCTGCCCCAGGCCGTCGACATCGATCGTCAGTTTCCGATCAGCATCGCCGATACGGTGATGCTCGGGGCATGGAGCCGAAGCGGCGCCTATCGGAGTATCAGCCGGGATATCGTCGTCAAAGCGGAACAAGCGCTGCAGACCGTCGGCTTGGATGGCTTTGGCGGCAGAAGCATCGGGTCGCTCTCGGCGGGGCAATTCCAGCGCGTTCTTTTCGCGCGCCTACTGCTACAAGATGCCAAGATCATTGTTCTCGATGAACCCTTCACGGCCATCGATGCGCGCACGACGCGTGACCTTCTCGACATCGTTTGCCGATGGCATGACGAAGGCCGGACGATCATTACAGTTCTGCACGATTTCGATCAGGTTCGCGCACATTTCCCCGAAACACTTCTTCTTGCACGCGAAGCCATTGGCTGGGGTCCGACCGACGTCGCCATGTCGGCAAGGAATCTTCTGCGTGCGCGAGCGATGGCAGAAGGATGGGACCCAGACAGCGAGGTGTGCGTGAAGGGGGCGGCGGTCGCATGACGCTTTATTCGACCTTCGTTTCGCCTTTCATCGACTATGGCTTCATGCGGCGGGCGCTGGTGGCATGTATCGCACTTGCGCTCGGATCGGCGCCCGTCGGCGTGCTCTTGATGTTGCGCCGGATGAGCCTTGTCGGCGACGCCATGAGCCACGCGATCCTTCCCGGCGCCGCAGTGGGTTTTCTGATTGCAGGCGGTCTTTCATTGCCGGCGATGGGTCTCGGCGGATTGGTCGCGGGCCTCAGCATCGCACTGCTGTCTGGGCTCATAAGCCGGACGACGGCACTCAGGGAAGATGCGAGCTTCGCAAGCTTCTATTTGACGTCGCTCGCGCTCGGCGTGCTGATCGTATCGCTCAAAGGGTCGAACATCGACCTTCTGCATGTGCTGTTCGGCACCATTCTCGCGATCGATCCGAGAGCGCTCTGCCTCGTCGGTGGGATTGCGTCGCTGACGATTATCACTCTTGCGTTGATCTATCGTCCGCTCGTTGCCGAATGCTTCGATCCGGGCTTCCTGCGCGCGGTCGGCGGACACGGATCTCTCTTTCATTTTCTGTTTTTGCTGCTCGTCGTGATCAATCTCGTGGCGAGCTTCGAGGCGCTCGGAACGCTGATGGCCGTCGGCCTGATGATGCTGCCCGCCGCGGTCGCGCGGCTTTGGGCCCAGACGCTTCCGATGATGTTTGCCATAGCGGCGGCGACGGCCGCCGTCTCAGGCTATCTCGGACTCGTCGCGTCGTTCCACTTCGCAGTCGCATCCGGGCCGACAATCATCCTGACCGCAAGCTGCATCTACGGTGCCTCGCTGGTTTTAAGTCCGACGGGATTGGTGCGCCGCCTCTATTCACGTCCTCACTTCAACGCATGAACAGGAGATCGAACATGAGGGTTTCTAATCTGCTATTGGGACTGCTGACATCAGCAGCTTTCGGCGCTGGATTCGCCGGCGATGCGTCGGCGAAGACGCTCAATGCGGTGGCGAGCTTCACCGTGCTTGCGGATATCGTGAAGGAAGTCGGCGGCGACCACGTCGCGGTCAAGAGCCTCGTTCCGCCGAATGGCGATCCACACGAATTCGAGCCGTCTCCGGATGATGCGAAGACCCTCAAGGAAGCCGATGTCACCTTCATCAGCGGCGAAGGCCTGGAGAGCTGGTTCGAGAAGCTCGTGTCGGCATCGGGCTATAACGGCAAGCCATTCGTGGTGTCGAATGGCATAAAAACGCGCAAGATGGAGGAAGACGGAAAGACCGTCACTGATCCGCACGTGTGGAATAGCCCGGTCAACGTCAAGGTTTGGGTCGCCAACATCGAGAAGGCGCTGGCTTCTGCCGATCCGGCAGATGCCGCAGATTTCAAGGCCAACGCCGCCAAATATTCGAAAGAACTCGATGACCTCAATGCGTATGCGAAGTCGGTGATGGGTTCCGTTCCGAAAGATCGGCGCAAGATTTTGACGAGCCACGACGCCTTCGGATACTTTGGCAGAGAGTATGGCGTGCAATTCCTGTCGCCGATCGGGCTGTCGACAGAGACGGAGGCATCGGCCGCCGACGTCGCCAAGTTGATCGATCAAATCAAGGCGGAAAAGGTCAGGACCTACTTCTTCGAGAACTCCAACGACTCGCGGCTCGTCGATCAAATCGCGAAGGCTACGGGCGCGCAGCCGGGCGGCGAACTCTACGTCGAGGCGCTGTCGAAGGCCGATGGTCCGGCGCCGACCTACGCAAAGATGTTCCGATACAATGTCGACCAACTGTCGAAAGCGTTCGCCGGCAGCTGAACGACGCCTGCGAAGGACTGCTGAGTTTGCGGCGGGCCTTATGGCTCGCCGCATTTTTCTATCGGACGTCCGGATCCGCGTAGCAACTGCGCATGGCTTCACAGCGATGCGGCCCTGCGAAGTGCATATTGTCGCCCTTGGCGGCATGAATGAAGTCGCAGACCTGGTTCAATCCTTCTTCCGTCAACCAGCCCTCGCGACGCCCCCGCTGCACTCCAAAACAATCGGCTGTTTCTTCGTCGGGGCCGCGGAACTGATGTCCGCACTCATGCGAATAGATCCACAGCTCCACCGGGCGCGGCAGCTGATCGAGCAGGTGGGTATTGAGAATGATGAAGCCCGGATAGGCGGCGCCATAGTCGTCGAGCTTGTCGTCGATGACGGTCGGCCGTGCTCCGCACTGAATGCGGTAGCCTTTGAGCTTCAACTCGCCAACTGGCACCAAATACGCGCTTCCATTCGTATATCCGATGTATTCCTCGGCGGTAGGACCGCTGTCGGAAACGCCCGCCAACACGAAAATCGGCGCGATCACACACAAACGTGCGAGCAGTTTGGGTACTTTCATTCTCGTGAAGTTCCATTCCACTGAGAGCTCTGCCTCTGCCGTCTTTGTCCGGGTATCGACCGCCTCCGTCCGGTCATAATCGTACGGTGTCTATCAATAGTATAATATACGAAACGCGCAACCATCGTTGCATTGGCTCGAATGCGCACCGGGGGAATCTTCCTATGAAATATTTGCACGGAGACCGCGCAGTCCGTCGTCATCGCGTCCGGTGGAACGGATTGCGGGCAGTCCTCGCAGTCGTTTTGACTTCTCTGCTGATGTCGATTTCGTTCGCGGCGCAGGCAGGCGAAACGCCCATCGCCATGAAATCTCCGTTCGGTCCGGCCGGCGCCACTCAAGCGCAACCGGCGGGTGAAGCGTCCTTCGCCACGCGTGCGATGGATGCTGCTTGGTCGATTCTGATTTTTGAGCAGCATCGTTTGACTCAGAACATGACCGGCGCCGTACGCAATCTCCGCTCGACCAGCAACGTTGCCGCCGCTACCGGGGCTCTCGTTATCGCGAGCTTCATCTATGGCATCCTGCACGCCGTCGGGCCGGGGCATGGCAAGGCGGTGATTTCCTCCTACATGCTCGCCGATAAAGAGACCCTGCGGCGCGGAATATTCCTCGCGTTTCTATCGTCGCTTATTCAGGCCTTGTCGGCAATTACACTGATCGGCGGACTTTACGCGGCGGCTTTGGCGACGGGATTGCAAACGAAGTGGGCCGAAGCCTGGCTCGAGACGCTGAGCTGGGGCTTCGTCGCCGCTCTTGGAGCATGGCTGCTGCTTAGACAGCTTTGGCCCGGGCTCTCATTTCACGGCATTCTCCGCAAGTCATCGAGCCCGAGTTCATCATCACGACGAAGCGCATGATCGGCACGAACATGGCCACGACGACAGATCGCATACCTGCGAGCATGATCACGTTCACGATGAACATTGCGGTCATGCCCATCTACCTGGCCCGGAGCAGCTGAAGGGCAGATTGTCGTGGAGCCGGGCGCTGGCGATATCGTTTTCGATCGGCATCCGGCCGTGCACCGGCGCGTTGCTCGTGATCATTTTCGCTGCCAGCCAGGGACTCATTTGGGCGGGCATCCTGGCAACGTTCGCGATGGCATTCGGGACGGCGTTGACGGTGTCATGCCTCGCCGCGCTTTCGGTCGGGTCTCGCAAACTCGCGATCGCTGTCGCCGGCGCAGAAAGCCGTTGGGGAAATTTCGTTGCGAAAGGAGCAAGCATCGTGAGCTCGGCGGCGGTGTTCGTGCTTGGCACCGTATTCTTCTTGCAATCGTTCCACGACGTCCGCCCCTTCTGAGGCTCATATCAATTCGCGATCGATCTCAGCGCCCAGCGCCGGCCGTTTGACGTCAGTTGAACCACCGCGAGCGGCGCGACGTCGATGTTCCAGAACGACGTCGGGCCGGCATGGATCGCGGCAAGAATCGCAGCGCGGATGAAGGACGGGTGCGTGACGGCCAGAATGCGGCCGTCGCGCGCGGAGATGTCCTCCAGCCAAACGGATGCGCGCGCGAAAAGCTGATCGACGGTTTCTCCTCCGTGCGGCGCAAAGTTCGTATCGGAAAGCCAGCTCTCGAAGCCGTGCGGATCGGAGGCGGCAACGCTCTTCAAGGACTGGCCCGACCAGTCGCCCAGATCGAGGTCGCGGAGAGACGGGTCAATTTCAGGGCGCAGATTCAATGCCGTCGCAGTCTCGATCGCACGCTTGGCGGGGCTCGAGAGCACGGCAGAAAAGTTCGTGAATTGACTTGCTAGCGCTGCGGCATCCTGGCGGCCGACGTCGTCGATCCCCTCGTCCAGGGGAAATGCTGCCGCCCTGACGGCCGGGGTCGAAGCATTAGCAATAAATGTCAGGCGCGGCGGCATCTTGGCTTATCGCTCACATTGACAATTGGCCGGGCCGCCCTATGGTGAACCGTGCATCGTCATGGGTAGGAAGCCGGTGAGAATCCGGCACGGTCGCGCCACTGTAATCGTGGGGCGTTTGAAGCGTCCACCGAAAGTCAGACCCTTCTTGTGACTAGAGCACGGTTTGCAACGGGACGCGTAATCCCACGGAGACTTAACCTTATGGCTCATTCCACAATTGCATCGGGCGGCATTCTCGCGCCCGTACCTGTCCGCGAAATCATTCCCTGGGCGATCTTCGCGGGGCTCTTGTTCCTGCTGGCGATGTATTTCGTTGGTGTCGAGGAAGGCGCAACGGCGGTGTTCAACGGCATGTACGTGCACGAGTTCGTGCATGACGGCCGGCACCTCCTCGGCTTCCCTTGCCACTGATCGCAGCGGAGATTTTCAGACATGGGATCTTTGCTTGTGCGCGGCATGATTGCCGGGCTTCTCGCTAGCCTATTGGCGTTCGGGTTCGCAAAAGTCTTAGGCGAGCCTCAGGTCGACCGAGCCATCGGGTTCGAAGAGCAGATGGCGAAAGCCAAGGGTGAACCGGAAGAGGCGGAAATCGTAAGCCGCGAAGTGCAGGCGAGCATCGGTCTTCTGACCGGCGTGGCGCTCTACGGCACGGCATTGGGCGGACTGTTTGCGCTGGCCTTTGCGTTCCTCAACGGGCGGGTGGTCAATCATTCGCCGCGGACGACGGCCATCATCATTGCCGCACTTGGGTTTCTGGCGATCTATATCGTCCCGGACCTCAAATATCCGGCCAATCCGCCAGCGGTCGGTAATCCCGACACCATCGGGTACCGGACCCAGCTTTACTTCGGGATGATCGTGTTCTCGCTGGCGGCACTTGCGATTGCGGTCAGCGCGGGACGGCAGTTCTTCGCGCAAGTCGGAGGTTGGAATGCCATTCTGATTGCCGGAGCAATCTATGTGGCGTTGACCGCCCTTGCCGGCTACTTCCTGCCGCCGATCAACGAAGTGCCTGAAGGCTTCCCTGCGGATCTGCTTTGGAAGTTCCGCGTCGTTTCGCTCGGGATCCAAGGCATCCTGTGGGGTGCCGTGGCGATTATCTTTGGCGCATTGGTCGAGCGGACGAGCCTTAAGCCCGCTCACTAGACATTGCGGCCGGGCCGGATCGCTGCGGCGTTCCGGCCTATCTGCGCATCAGACGATCCATTTCAAAAAGGGCCAGACGCACGTGGCTCGCCATTCACCTTGCATCGGCATTTGCAAGCTCGACGACGCGACCGGCTTCTGCCTCGGTTGTGGTCGCACCGGGCGCGAAATCGGCGACTGGATCGCGATGAGCGAGAGCCAGCGCGATGCCATCTGGGCGGCGCTACCGCAACGCTTGGCGAAATTGTCGGTCCGTGTTCGCCTGTTGCCCTGGGTTCAGGAAGAGCTTGTCGATTGGGTGCGCGACACCATCGTCGCGCGGCAGGGGACTTGGGTCGCCGGTGTTCCCGGTGCGGTCGCGGAGTTTCCGTGCAAGGGAGATGGCGCGATCGACGTCGTTGTCGAAAACGGCGCTGTCACTGCGGTGCGTTCGGACGGCGCGTTTCGCGTCCGGATCAACGAGAAGGTTCGCGCCTTTGCTTTCAGTGAAGGTGGCCCGGTGGTTCTGGGATTGCCTAAAGGACGCGCCGGCATTCGCTCATCTGTTACGCTGCAATCGCTTGGGCCCGATACGGAAGCCATCGCCGAGACGTCACGCGCGGATTCTTTATTCGATATCGGAATCGGCCGAATGTATTCGCGGTTCTGCGTCCGTACCGACAATGAAGCGCTCGTCTCCCTGCTTTCGGATTTCGAAGGCAGGCACTGGTCCGAATTCATGCCGATTTTAGAGTGCCGGCTGATTGCCGCCAGCCCGCATCGTGTCGTCGAAAGCGCGGTTACGCGGATCGAGGTGTTCGCCAACTTACCGAGCGCCGGCCAATCATCGCCAAACGGATGTCATACGCTTTTCCTACCCGAATTCCTGAAATCGGGCGACGAAATCGCAGAAGGTTTGACGCCCCCGGATTATGCGGCGCCCGTCGCGATCTTTTATCCCAACAAAAGCTAAGCAAAACGGTGAGTTGAGGCGGGATAAGCGTCTTGTCCCCAGCTCTCGACCCGCGCTCTTGCGTTGGCGGGTTGAGAGGGCGCTCGCGCCGTAGTAGTGACGTTTTTATTGAATAGCCTGAGGCTTCGATAGTCAGAGAGGAATCGGATGCGCAGCATCGGCTTTGGACTTCGCGCTCGCTACCGCAGCGGCTTTGGTTTCGTCGCCCGTTTCAGCTGATGATCGGCTGCAATCCTCGTTCACCGAGCTGGTCGGCAAGGGTTTTGAGGTGAAGTCCGTCACACTCATTCCCCTCGAGGTCGCAAAGAGAGTGACCGAGAAGGTCAAGACCGACAACGTGATCGTCACGTTGCAGAAGCAGGAAGCCGTCGCAGTCTGCTACATCGCATTCGCGAACTGGGCGTTCATGAATAAGACGTCGCTCGACTCGCCGACGCTGTGCGAAGTTCGCGCGTCTACTACGGAGGAAAGTGCAGCGCCGGCTGCCGCTACTCCCCCGTCAGCGGCTGCAGAAGCGCCGCCAGCAGCGCCCACGCCCGAACCAACACCCGAAGCGACGTCGCCGCCGAGCCCGCCGGCTGCTCCGGCTACGAATCCATAGAACTCAGGCTTGATCCGTAAGGTCGCCACTCTTGACGAGTGATGCCTTCAACCGAGGCGTCGCAAAGTCGAGGAATGCCCGGAGCTTCAAAGGCAAGAGACCGTTGCCCGTGTAGACGAGGCTCACCGGAAGCGGCGCAGGTTCGAAGCGCGAAAGCACGATCGCGATCTTGCGGTCCGCAAGCGGCGCCGCGATCTGATAAGACAGCACGCGCGTTATTCCGATACCCGACACTGCCATGTCGATTGCCGCCTCCGCGGTGTTGACGACGAGGCGAGAATGCACGGGCACCGTCTGCGCTTGTCCGTTGCTCCAAAAAGTCCACGAGCGTGGGGACATCAGTCCTTCGAAAGTGATGCAATCGTGCGTCGCGAGGTCGTTCGGGCTTTCGGGTATGCCGCGCGCGTCGAGATAGCTGGGGCTGGCGCAAACAACCCTACGGATCGACCCAACTCGCGCGGCGACGAGGCTGCTGTCTGGAAGGTCGCCAATCCGGAGCGCGACATCGACATGCTCTTCCAGAATGTTCACCACGCGATCGCTTAGGGTAACGCGGACGTCTATTTCGGAATAAGCCCTGAGAAAGGCGCCGACGATTGGAAGGAGATGCAGGCGACCAAAAACGATCGGCGCGGTGATCGCCAGCTCTCCTCGTGGCGCGCGATATTCTCCAGAGGCGGTGCGTTCGGCCTCGACCACGTCTTCCAGGATTTTACGGCAAGCGGCGACGTAGGATTGGCCGGCGTCCGTCAGTTCCAATCGACGGCTGCCGCGGTTCAACAGCCGTGTGTGAAGGTGAGCTTCGAGCTCGGATACCTTTCTGCTGACGGTCGCCAGCGGCATTCCGAGACGACGTGCTCCTGCCGAAAGACTCCCCGCATCAGTAACGGCGAGCAGAACGGACATGGCCTCGAAGCGATCCATCGAGTCTCTCGAATTTCGGGAGGATGATTGCCGATAATGTCGTCTATTTCGCGAAATTGAAAGGATTTACCTGAGCGACGGCCAATTTGGGCCTGATCTCAGAGGAGTTGCCCATGTCACGCATCCCAACGCCAGCGACAATTGCCGATGCCCCCGCCGCCACTCACGCACAGCTCGAAGCCGTCAAAAAACAGCTCGGCACTGTCCCGAACATGTTCCGACTGATTGCTACGAGCCCAGCGGCTCTCGAAGGGTATCTCAGCCTTTCCGGGGCGCTCGCAAAAGGAAAGTTGCCGCCGCAGACGCGTGAGCGGATCGCTCTTGCCGTCGCGGAGATCAACGGGTGCAGCTATTGCCTTTCAGCGCACACTTATCTCGGCCGAAATCTTGCCAAGCTTGACGACGCTGAAATCACGGCCAATCGAAACGGCGCGTCAAACGATACTAAAGCCGATGCCGCTGTTCGTTTCGCGGTGCAGGTTCTCAAAGCTCGCGGCCATGTCAGCGATGCCGAGTTCGCCGCTGTCGGTGCGGCAGGCTACGACCATGATCAGATCATTGAGATCGTTCAGCATGTGGCGTTGAATGTGTGGACGAACTTTTTCAACGAGACGTTCAAAACGGACGTCGATTTTCCAGTCATCACTCCGGCTCAAAGCCGCGCGGCCTGACCTTGAACGAGTTCGCCGCCGCGCAGGAGTTGCGCGGCGATTTTAATCCGCGATGAGGGCATTAACTAGAATGCCCTTGACGACCTTTGATAACGAATAACTCCACGCTGACAAATTGCGATGGATGTGCCTTAGTCTCACCACCGAGTGAAGTCATATCAGACAAAAATCGGGCACATCACCACATCAATCCGCGAGCGAACGTGAGGATCGGAACAATTTGGGTGGGGCGCGCAATGGCGCGCGGTGCGGTTCTCGCGATCTCCATGTTGGCTGGCGCGGGAACGAGCTTCGCCTACAGCGGAAGCGCCGATGAGCAGCAGGCGTGCACTTCGGACGTATTCCGACTGTGCTCGGCCTACATCCCCAATGAAGACCGTATCGTTGCCTGCTTGAACAAGCACATGGCAAAGCTCAGTCCGGCCTGCCGGTCAGTGATGAAAGGCGAAAAGCCGAAATCGAAGTCCGGTGACACGCGCTAGTCCCGAGGTGATCGAAACCAATTCTGCGAGGTCTGAACCGTGCGAGGAACATTTCGACTTGGGACGATGCTGGCCGTTGGCATGGCAGCCGCACCGCTCACGGTTGCGAGTACGACGGCGTCATTCGCGCACAGCGGCACGCCCGAGGAACAATCGGCCTGCACGCCCGACGTTCTCAGCCTTTGCTTCTGGCAAATCCCGAACGAAGACAAGATCGTCGCTTGTCTCAACAAGAACATCAATCGTCTCAGTCCCGAATGCCGGAAGGTGATTGCGGGAGACGACGATAAGAAGGGCAAAAGCTCAAAGAAATAGCCCGCCGCCATTCGCCACGTGCCGCGAACGCATTGAGACGCTCGCGACGTGAAAAATCAGCGGGCGCTGCCGCGTGCGGCCCGGATGGCGGCCGTTTCGAGTTGGATGGCATCGCAAACTGTTTCGACGATGCCCTGCGCGGATAGTCCAGCGCGCTGGTTCATGATCTCGGGCTTGTCCTGATCGACGAAGACATCGGGCATGACTTTCGATCGAACCTTCAGTCCTCGATCGAGAAGACCATTTTCAGCGAGATAGTGGAGCACGTGGCTGCCGAAGCCGCCGACGGATCCTTCCTCGATCGTAATCAGCACGTCGTGGTTTTCTGCGAGCCGACGAATGAGATCGGTGTCGAGCGGCTTCATGAAGCGCGCGTCGGCGACGGTCGCAGACAAACCCAGCGCAGCCAACTGATCCACAGCCTTCATCGTCTCCTGAAGGCGGGTGCCGAGCGACAGCAATGCAATCGTCGATCCTTCGCGCAGGATGCGGCCCTTGCCGATTTCCAGCGGTACGCCGACTTCGGGGAGGGCAACGCCCGTGCCCTCGCCTCGCGGATAGCGGAACGCGCTCGGGCGATCGTCGATCGCGGCGGCAGTCGCAACCATGTGCACCAGTTCGGCTTCGTCGGCCGGGGCCATGATGACCATGTTTGGCAAGCAGCCAAGGTAGGCGAGATCGAACGATCCGGCGTGTGTTGCGCCGTCGGCGCCGACGAAACCGGCGCGATCAATCGCAAAACGAACCGGCAGGCTTTGCAGCGCGACGTCATGGACGACCTGATCGTATCCGCGCTGAAGGAACGTCGAGTAAATAGCGCAGAACGGCTTCATGCCTTCTGATGCCAGGCCCGCCGCGAACGTGACGGCATGCTGCTCGGCGATGCCGACGTCGAACGTGCGATCAGGGAACGAGCGTCCGAAGACGTCGAGCCCCGTTCCGTCGGGCATCGCCGCGGTGATGGCAACGATCTTGTCGTCTCTCTTGGCTTCGGCGAAGAGGCTGTCGGCAAACACGCGAGTGTAAGACGGTGCTGACGCCGCGGCCTTCGCCTGCACACCGGTGATGACATTGAATTTTGCGACGCCGTGATATTTATCGGGCGACGCTTCGGCCGGTGCGTAGCCCTTGCCCTTCTGCGTTACAACGTGAACGAGGATCGGGCCCTCTTCCGCATCGCGGACGTTGCGCAAGACAGGAACGAGCTGGCTCAGATCATGGCCGTCGATCGGTCCGATGTAATAGAAGCCAAGCTCCTCAAACCAGGCGCCGCCGTGCCATAGATTGCGGGTATATTCCTCGACGCGTGCGGCGCGCTGTTCCCAGCTCTTGGGCAGACGCTTTGCCAGCTGCTTCGCCAGATCGCGGACGTAGAGATAGGAACTGCTCGACGTCGTTCGTGCGAGATAAGACGACAAGGCGCCGGTCGGCGGCGCGATGGACATGTCATTGTCGTTCAGAACGACGATCAGCCGCTCGCTGCGCGCGCCGGCATTGTTCATGGCCTCGTAGGCCATGCCCGCGCTCATCGCGCCATCGCCGATGACGCAGACGACGTTGTTCTTGCCGCCCGACATTTCGCGCGCGACCGCCATGCCAAGGCCGGCGGAGATCGACGTCGAAGAATGCGCGGCGCCGAATGGATCGTATTCGCTTTCGGTGCGTTTCGTGAAACCTGATAAACCGCCCGGCTGACGAAGTGTGCGGATGCGATCGCGCCTGCCCGTCAAAATCTTGTGCGGATAGGACTGGTGGCTGACATCCCAGATCAGACGATCGCGGGGCGTATCGAAGAGATAGTGCAGAGCGACCGTCAGCTCGACGACACCGAGCCCGGCGCCAAGATGTCCACCCGTTTGAGATACCGCATCGATCAATTCCGTGCGCAATTCGGCGGCAAGCTGCGGAAGTTCGCTTTCAGCCAGCTGTCTCAGATCGTCCGGCGTATCGACTTGATCCAAAAGCGGTGTTTTGGAGAGCCGAGATACCCTTGCGTCCATTGACCGAACCCCCAACTGCCGACCGAGTCCCGCTCGATAACAAATTATGGACCGATGACTCGGCTCAAAAAATGGAACATCTGGCGCGCAACGGACTCTACGGGGATGTGTTGCATCCGTGCCTCACGAATCGGAGACACACTCGGCTAAATACCGCCATTGTGCCTGCCTAGGACCTTTTGGCCGAAACGCTGATAACAGCGGGGGCCGGCTTTTACTTTTCGAACACTCAGGGAGGGGCAATGGTCCCGATCAGAAAATTGCGTGCACTTTGGACATCGACTCTAGCTTTCGTGATGATGTCGGTAACCATGATTTCGCTCGCCGCCGCACAAGCGGCAGATTCACCGGAAGCAACGATCAGCAGCCTCAACGCGACGCTTCTCAGCACGATGAAGCAGGCGCAGACCTTGGGCGTGGAAGGGCGCTATCAGGTGCTCCAGCCCGTTCTTACCAAAACGTACGACACGCCTTTGATGACGCGTTTGGCGGTCGGCCAGACCTGGGCTTCGCTGCCCCCAGACCAGCAGGCTGCCATCACGGATGCGTTCCGGCGGATGATGATTGCGACGTATGCTAAGCGCTTCGACGGATTTTCTGGCGAATCCTTCCAAATCGTCGAGATTTCAAATCGCGGAACCGCGGACAAGATGGTCAAGACTCAGATCATCCAGAGCAACGGCAAGCCGGTCGCCATCAATTATCTGATGCGGAAATCGGGGCCAGACTGGAAGATTGTCGACATCTATCTTGACGGCACCATCAGCGAGTTGGCGAGCCGGCGCGCCGAGTTTTCGACGATCCTCAAATCGGGTGGACCGGACGCATTGATCGCTTCGCTGAAGAAGCAGGGCGACAAGCTGCTCTCTGGCAGCTGAGCGCGGCGCGGCCGCGATTAGCAATCACGTAATAAATAGGGCGCTGGCTGCACTCGGCCGGCGCCTTTTATTTTGCCCGTTTTAGAGCCTTTGCTGTGTGAGAGCGATCGATCGTGTGGTCGATCGGTTTCTTACTCTTCGGCGGGAGATTTCTGCTCTTGAGCGGGAGAGGTCTGCTCTTCCGCCGGAGACGTTTCCTCCTCGGCGGGCGATCTCTGCATTTCGGCAGGAGATGCCTGCGCGGGCATCGGCGGTCCGACGACAACGAGTGAACCGCGCTCGGCCGTACGCGTCATCTTGGGAACGTCGGTCACCTGACGCTTTTCGAGCATCATTGGCGACGACACCAGTTCGGTCACAGGCTCAATGGCGTTGGGATCGGGCGGCGGCGGTGTGCTTGTCAACGCGCTCGTATCCAGGGCTTCCTGCAACTCCGCCTGGCGCTTCTGCTGGCTGACGCTGCGCAGCATCGAATAGAAGTCGATCGAGCTGTCCTCGAGCGTCTTCATGTCCTCGGCTTTGCTGAGGTTCGAAAGCGGACTCGACACTGTTCCAGCGAGATCGACGCGGCTTGCGAGCGTTGCGAATTTGGTTGGGATCAAAGCGGCTGCCGGCAGCGTCGCTGCAAATTCGACGCCGCTGCCGATCGCATCACGATACGTTGTCGGTCCGAGTACGGGAAGCACGAGGTAGGCGCTGTCGCGATAGCCCCAGACGTACATCGTCTGTCCGAAATCACCTGACTGATGGGCCATACCCTGTGTCGCGGCGACATCGAACAAGCCGCCGAGGCCCAGAGTCGAATTGAGCGCAAACCGGCCAAACGTCGTCGCCGCCGCCTGCAGACGAAGCTGCAGGATGTTGTTGGCGAAGGTCATTGGCTCGGCAAGGTTGGTCGTAAATGCGTCGATCCGATCGCGGACGTTTTCGGGGACGTTGTTGTTATAGCTTTCCGCAGCCGGATAAAGGAAATCGTGATTGAATTGCTGGTTGTTGTCGAAGACCTTGCGATTGAACGTTTCGTTGGGATCAGCAACGGGCTTGGGCGTCGGATCGTCTTCCTTCGCGGCGAGGTGCTGCGGCGGCAGCCCAGGCGGGGACGCGCTGGCGCATGCCGACAGGCTTGCACCAGCCAAAACGCAGCCGACCCAATTTAGGATGGCGCTGGATTTCACGTCCCGATATTCCCCCTGCTTGGCCCCCACAGCCGAGCAAATTCAGATCTACCGCAGCTACTTGCAAACCGCTAGCCTTCCGGCCGCTGCCGACAGGTCTGCTTCACGAACTCACATCAGAAAGTAGCGTCCGAATGACGTCCTGTCTGTGGCTTGTATGCACCCTCGTTGCCATAATTGGCAGCGCCTATGCTGTGTTAGCTGCACTTTTGGTGGCACGATTTGCGCGCCGGCCCAAGCCGATTTTAGCCTCAGCCGAAAATGTCACGCTGATCAAACCTCTCTATGGCGCCGAAACCGGCCTGGAGGCGAGTTTAGCTTCGTTTTGCGCACAGAAATATCCAGCCGAATTGCAGATGCTTTGCGGAGTGCAGGATCCGACCGATCCGGCGATCAAAATCGTGCACACGCTTCAGAAGCAGTTTCCGTCACTCGATCTGGAGGTCGTTCAGGGCACTCGCCGGGCGGGAGGCAATCCGAAAATCGCAAATATTATCAGCATGTTTCCGCGCGCCAAGCACGACGTGATCGTCCTCAGCGACAGCGATATGCGCGTCGCACCCGATTACGTCGGCGAGACTTTGGCCTGCTTGCAGCAACCCGGAGTTGGGCTTGTTACCTGCCTTTATCGCGGCGATGCGCTCGAAGGCTTCCGGTCGCGGATGGCAGCGGCGGCGGTCAACCAGCATTTTCTGCCGAGCGTGTTGGTCGGCGTAGCGTTGGGCCTCGCGAAGCCTTGCTTTGGGTCTACGATCGCGCTCCGTCGCGATACTCTCGAGCGGATCGGCGGGTTCGAGGCCTTTGCTAATACTCTTGCCGATGACTACGCCATGGGGGAGGCCGTGCGCGGCTTAGGCCTGAAGGTCGAGATCGCGCCGTTCGTCGTCAGCCACACGTTCGCGGAAAAGTCGTTCGGCGAGCTTTGGGCGCACGAGATTCGTTGGGCGAGAACGATTCGCCTCGTCGATCCGATGGGATACGCGGGGTCGATCGTCGCACATCCCCTGCCCTTCGCGCTGGCCGCGTTGCCGTTAAGTGGCTTCAGCGCCATAGCGTGGATGATCCTCGCAGGGACGCTTGCCTGCCGCCTTTTCGTTCCGATACAAGTTCTACGGTTGGGCGGCGGGGATAAGAGTTCGATTTGGCTTAGCCCGCTTCGAGACGTGTTGAGCTTCGTGGTGTTCGTTGCGAGCTACATGCCCGGAGCCGTCAACTGGAGAGGCCGACGCTATAACGTCGGCTCCGATGGAACCGTTACGCCGATATGAAAGGCGCCAAGATGCGCACACTCTTTCTGCAGGCCCCTTCGTTCGATGGCTTCGATGGCGGAGCCGGTTCGCGCTATCAGGCGCGCCGCGAAATTCAGTCGTTCTGGTATCCGACCTGGCTGGCGCAACCGGCGGCGCTTGTTGAGAATTCGAAGCTGATCGATGCGCCGCCTCACCGCACAAGCCTGCAGGACGTGCTGGCGCAAGTGCGCGATTACGATCTTGCGGTGCTGCACACCTCGACGCCGTCGTTTGATTCCGACGTCAAAGTCATCGAGGCGATGAAGGCGACCAACCCGAACCTCAAGGTCGGGCTGATCGGCGCCAAGGTCGCGGTGCAATCCAACGAAAGCTTGCAGGACGCACCGATCGTCGACTTCGTCGCGCGCAACGAGTTCGATTTCACGATCAAGGATGTCGCCGACGGCGTGGCCTGGAGCGACATCAAGGGACTGTCGTACCGCAATTCGCAGGGCGTCATCGTGCACAACGAAGATCGTCCTGTTATGCACGACATGGATACGCTGCCGTTCGTGACGCCGGTCTACAAGCGCGACTTGGTGATGGAGAATTACTTCATCGGCTACCTGAAGCACCCGTACATTTCGTTCTATACGGGGCGCGGCTGCAAGAGCCGGTGCACGTTCTGCCTGTGGCCGCAGACCGTCGGCGGCCATCGTTACCGGACGCGCTCGGTCGGGCACGTCATCGAGGAAGTGAAATACATCCTCAAGGCGTTCCCGCAGATGAAGGAGCTGATGTTCGACGACGATACCTTCACCGACGACCTGCCGCGCGCGGAGGCGATCGCCAAGGAACTCGGCAAGCTCGGCGTGACGTGGTCGTGCAATGCGAAGGCGAACGTGCCGCGCGAGACTTTGAAGGTTCTCAAGGACAACGGCCTGCGCTTGCTGCTCGTCGGCTACGAGAGCGGCAATCAGCAGATCCTGCACAACATCAAGAAGGGCATGCGGGTCGAGGTCGCGGAGCGGTTCACCAAAGACTGCCACGAACTCGGCATCAAGATCCACGGCACCTTCATCCTCGGACTTCCCGGCGAATTCGAAAGAGACGATCGAAGAGACGATCAAGTTCGCAACGCGGATCAACCCGCACACGATCCAGGTTTCGCTCGCGGCGCCCTATCCGGGGACATTCCTCTACAAGCAGGCGTCGGAGAATGGCTGGCTCGATGTCGACAACGCCGAGCTCATCAACGCCAACGGAATCCAGATCGCGCCGCTGCACTATCCGGGACTGTCGCATACCGAGATCTTCTCGTCGGTCGAAGACTTCTATCGCAAGTTCTATTTCCGGGTGCCGAAGATCGCCTCGATCGTTGGGGAGATGCTGACCGAGAAGGACATGATGAAGCGTCGTCTTCGCGAAGGCGTCGAGTTCTTCCAGTTCCTGCGCGAGCGCCGCAGCGCGGCGGCCTGATCTTTTGCGTTGGGCGCGGACAACTTCACATAAGCGCAACCGGCCGACTCGCGGAACGCGAGTTGGGTGCACCAAACAACAAAGGGGCGGGACGGCACGGCCTCGCGCTTTGTATTTTTGATTGGGGATGCGGACCATTGCCGCCCCGCACATGCCAACTCTCCGCCTCGTCCCCGGCCCATATGTCCGGAGCCTCTCGTATGAGTGCGGATCGTTTCTTTCGAAGCGATCCCTGAGCCGTCGAACCCGCCATCCGCTCCCGCATCCCGATGCAAGAAGCGTTTCACCACGCCGCCTCCTCAAGAGGCCCAAGCGTGCAGGCAGCGAACCCGCGGCATACCGATTTCTCCGCGCGGCCCCACATGCTCTTCCCACCCACGTCTCGCGGCACGAGCTCATGCCCTTTGTTGAGCGCGGGAAGATGAGAGAAGTATGCGGGAGGTTCAGAGAGCGGGGATAAGTTTTTTTCCGTTCTTCTGCTTCGCAGTTAACGCCAACCCACCACCGTCATCCCGGCGACGGCCGGGATCCCGTCAAGCCTCAACAAACAGGATGATGACACTTGTCTGGGTGCCGACCCCGGCCTTCGCCGGTGCAGGCCCTGCGTCGGCATGACGTCAGAGAGGTGGGGCGGAGTGCGGTGGCGTTTCGTCTTCGCCGGCCGCGACTTGCCGTGGCGGGCCCATCAAGATCGGCTGGAAGAGAACGGCTGCCGCGAGCGTCGTGACGAGCGACAGCGCGAGCAGTTCGCCCATGCTCGATGTACCTGGATGGCTCGAGAAGAACAGACTTCCAAACGCTACCGCCGTCGTCATCGCGCTGAACATGACGGCGCGCGTGAGCGGCGATGCGAGCAGGCTCGTCTCGCCCTGACGCCAAGCCAAAACGTAGTAGATTTTAAAGGCGACGCCGACGCCCAGAAGTACCGGCAGGGCGATGATATTGGCGAAGTTGAGCGGCAGTTTCAGCAGCACGCACAGTTCGAGCGTCACCACGCCCGCGAGCAGCAGCGGCACGAGTGTCAGCAGTACGTCCGTCACACGGCGCAGCGCGACGAATAGAATGAGCGTGATCGAGACAAATGCCAGCAATCCTGCCTGAATGAAAGCGCGAACGACGGTCTTGGCCGATTCCTGGATGAGGATGGGAACGCCCGTCGCCTGCGGATCGACAGCGAGAACAGCCTGAGCAAAGCGGCGCAAATTGGCGTTGTCATTGCCGTCTCCTTTGGGGCCGACCTCGACGCGCGCGCGGCCGTTGGACGTCATCCAATCGGCGACGATTTCAGGCGGCAGGTTTTGCAGCGTGATCGGTTCGGCTTTCAATGCGGCGCGGATCTGCGACAGGCGAAGCTTCATGCCGTCGAGGAGCGTGGCACCGATCTTGGCTCGAACTTCCGGCGTCGCGGCGGCGAGCTGGCGCAGCGTGCTTGCCATGTGTGCGGCGAGCGGCGAAGCGCCCGGCAATTTACTGACATCTTCGAAGTCTTTGGCGGTATCGAGCAGCGTCTGCCGAGTGTCGGCATCCGTGGGCGTGGGTAGAATCTCGTCCGGCTCGATGGTCGGGCCGATCAGATCGTAGCAATCCTGAATAAGCGCGAGCTTTTCGTCCTGATGGTTGGGAACGAAGCTCGCGAGCGTGACCGTGCGGTCGACCTCCGGCAGCTTATCGAGCTTTGCAGCGAGTGCTTTTGCGGCGTCGAGGTTGGGCGTCAGAATTTCGATAGTGTTTGGCGCGGTATTGGGGTCGCGCATCAAGTCATTGAATGTCGAGACCGATTCGACCTTGGCGGAACGAAGGTTGATCGGATTGAAGTCGAACTCGAGCCTCGTCAGCAAAGGCAGGCCGGCAACGACGCCCAGCGCAGTCAGCGCCAGAATGATATGACGATGCCTGGCCATAAAGCGATCGGCGGGTCGAAGCCACTGATAGCCGACGTCGTGAAGTTCGCCGGGTGGATTGAGCACCTTGAGCAGTGCCGGGAGCAACGTGATGCTGGTCAAGAAGGCGACGATCATTCCACTACCGGCGATGAGGCCGAGTTCGGATACGCCGCTGTAGTCGGTCGGGAGAAAGGAATAAAATCCCGCCGTGGTGGCAGCCGCTGCAAGCGCGAGCGGCTTTCCCGCGTTACGTCCCGCCACCACGAGAGCGTCGCGCAGGCCCTGCCGGCTGAAGCGCTCATGCCGATAGCGAACGGCATACTGGATGCCGAAATCGACGCCGATGCCGACGAACAGAACGGCGAAGGCAACGGAAATGAGGTTCAAGGCGCCGACAAGATAGAGGCCTAGCGCGGCCGTTATCGCCAGACCCGAGAAGAGCCCGACAAGAACGGCAAAAATGATTTTGCCGGATCGCAGCGCAAGCCAGAGAATGCAAAGGACGGCGGCTATGGTGATGCTGGTATTGAGCGCCGCGCCCTCTGCAACGGTGCCGAATTCCTCGTCGGCCATGGGCACGGCGCCTGTCAGGCGAACGCGCACCCCGTTGTCCGGTGTTAGTCCCAATCGCTTGGCAGTGGCGCGAATGAGATCCGTCGCATCGGCGCCAGGCTGCAAATCGGAATAATTCAGGACCGGTTTCACTTCGAGGAAACGGCGGAGCTCACTGGGAGCAGGCTTGGTTCCCGCCAAAAGCTCACCCCAGGAGAAATATGTGGGCTTTCCCGCGAGCATGTCGTCGATGGCATTGCCGAGAACAGCCAAGGGCTTCTCGAAATCGATCCATTTGGCGCGGTCTTCCTTGATGCCGAGAGGGACGAGCGCGAGTGCCCTTGCAAGGCCGTTCAACGTCGGATCAGCGGACAGCGTGCCGAGCACGGGCTGCGCCTTGATCAAACCGGCGGTGATATCCTGGACTTCGGGAAGCGACAGATAGAGCAACCCGTTCTTGTCAAAGAAAGCGCCGCCGTCGCGACGCCGAACGATTTCAAACGGATCGGGCTTTGATTCGCTGAGCGCCGTCGCCAGCCGAGCGGCCGCGCTTTCGGTCAATTCGGGCGTCTTGCCGTCGATGACGATATCGATCGTGTCGGTGTGCTGGGGAAAGGCAGCGTCGAACTGGCGCTCGCGCTTGCGCCAATCGAGTTCCGGGGAGATCAGCTGGCTGGTGTCGGTGGTGATCGCGAAGTTATGGGCGACATAGTAGATGGCGCCCGCGGTTGCTCCGAGGGCCAGCAAGATCGTGAGCCATGACAGCCTCACGGCTGCCGCGACGATTGCGGCAACGGCGCGCTCGATCATGCACGGGCCGCCGTCACGTTCGTGTCGCATGCGGAGCGGAGATCGCGATCAGTCATCGGCGCCAGATTTCGTGATCTTCGTAAGCAAGTGTCGATCTCCAACCACTGCACTTTGGACGACCGTCATGTCGAGCCGCCGGGCAAAGGAGCGCGAGGCTTGTGTTGCTTTTGAGACACGTCATACAGCCCGGATGAACGACGCGACGCTGGCTCTGCTGCCTGCCACAGAGTTCGCGCGTAATGTCAGGTTTATTCGGCAGTTGGATCCTCGGCCGGCATGGGTTTCCGAGGCGCGATATTAGGGCATCGGCTCGCGAAAGCGATGGCGCGTTGGCAGAAAACGGGGGTTTCTGCATGAAGGTTATCTTGGCGCAACCCCGGGGTTTTTGCGCGGGTGTCGTGCGCGCCATCGATATCGTCGAGCACGCGCTCTCGCATCGCAATGGGCCCGTTTATGTGCGGCACGAAATCGTCCACAATCGCCATGTTGTCGAAGGCCTGAAGGCCAAGGGTGCCCGCTTCGTCGAAGATTTGGCGGACGTACCCAATGGCGCCGTCACGATCTTCAGCGCGCACGGTGTCTCGCATGCCGTCGAGGACGACGCGCAGCAGCGCCGCCTGAACGTCGTCGACGCGACATGCCCGCTCGTTTCCAAGGTTCACAAGCAGGGGCAGCGATATTCATCGCTCGGGCGCACCGTCATCCTGATCGGGCATGCCGGCCACGTCGAGATCGAGGGGACGCTCGGGAGGATTTCCGGGCCCGTTTACCTTGTCGAGAACAGCGAAGATGTCGCAAATCTCGATCTTCCCGATGATACGCCGGTGGCCTACATCACGCAGACGACGCTGAGCGTGGATGATACCCGCTCGACGATCGAAGCTGTCAAAAAGCGGTTCACGGACGTAATTGGGCCGGAAACGCGTGACATCTGCTATGCGACGCAAAATCGGCAGACGGCTGTCCGCGATCTTTGCCGGCATGTCGAGCTTCTGCTTGTCGTCGGGGCAAGCAACAGTTCGAATTCAAACCGCCTGAGGGAAATCGGAGCGGAATGCGGAGTACCAAGTCATCTCGTGGCTGACGGCAGCGAAGTCGATCTGTCGTGGCTCAACGGGGTGAAGACAATCGGCGTGACGGCGGGAGCTTCGGCACCCGACGTTCTTGTCCAGGACGTGATTGCGGCAATAGGTAAGACTGGGCCAATTGAAATCGAAACGCTGGACGGTATCGAGGAAAAGATAACGTTCCGTCTTCCGCCTGAATTGCTCGAAGCATCATGACCGGGATGAGTGCTGTTTCGGGGATCGTTAGAAGGAGCCCGTCGGGGTGGGAATTCCGTTAAACCAAGCTTTGTCTGTGGGTGCCTACGTCATCGGACAGCACCTCAGGGGGAATAAGCGCTATCCGCTCGTGCTGATGCTGGAGCCGCTCTTTCGCTGCAACCTCGCGTGCGCGGGCTGCGGCAAGATCGATTACCCCGACAAGATTTTGAACCAGCGCATCTCGGTGGCCGACGCGCTGCATTCGATGGACGAATGCGGTGCGCCTGTCGTGGTGCTCGCGGGCGGCGAGCCTCTGCTGCATAAAGAGCTTCCGGAGATCGTCGAGGGCGCGTTGAAGAAGGGCAAGTTCGTCACGGTGTGCACGAACGCGCTGCTGCTTGAGAAAAAGATCCACCTCTATAAGCCGCACAAGAACTTCAACTGGTCGATCCATCTCGACGGCGACAAGGAGATGCACGACCGCTCCGTCTGCCAGAAGGGCGTCTATGATCGCGCCATCGAAGCGATCAAGGTCGCAAAGGCGAAGGGCTTCCGCGTCAACATCAACACGACGCTCTTCAGTGACGCCAAGGCCGAGCAGGTCGCGAAGTTCCTCGATGAGATGAAGAAGCTCGACATCGGCGGCGTCACGATCTCGCCCGGCTATGCCTACGAGCGCGCGCCGGATCAGCAGCACTTCCTCAATCGGACGAAAACGAAGCAGTTGTTCCGCGACATCTTCAAACTCGGCAAGGGTGGTCGCGCGTGGCCGTTCTTCCAGTCGGCGCTGTTCCTCGACTTCCTGGCGGGGAACCAGACTTACAACTGCACGCCTTGGGGCAACCCGACGCGAACCGTGTTCGGCTGGCAGAAGCCCTGCTATCTGCTGGGAGAGGGCTATACCAAGACCTTCAAAGAGCTGATGGAAAGCACGGACTGGGACAAGTACGGCACCGGCAATTACGAGAAATGCGCCGACTGCATGGTGCATTCCGGCTTTGAGGCGACTGCCGTCATGGATGCCGTCAAGAAGCCGTGGAAGATCGCGGCCGTCGCGCTCCGCGGCGTCAAGACGGACGGGCCGATGGCTCCGGAGATCGCGCTCGATAAACAGCGACCGGCCGAGTTCGTGTTCTCGCGCCACGTCGAGAACAAGCTAGCCGAGATCAGCGCCGCCGAGGCCCGGGCCCAGAAGCCGGTGGCAGCGGAGTAAGCTCTTCATCGCGCGACGCGTCGCGCCCGCTATGCGGACGATGTCCCATAGCTGGCCGGGCTGTGTCGCGAGCGATTTCAGCACCGCCGAAATATTGGGCGAGCCATCGGGATTGAGGCCGTTGACCGCTGCGGGCGGCAGGCTCAGCGTCGCGGGATCGGCAACTGCGCGCAAGACAGCGAAGGGCAGGCCACGGTCGGTTGCGACCTGCGCCACGACGTGGCTTTCCATATCGGCGGCGAACGCTCCGGACGAGAGATAGATCGCGCGCTTCTCAACCTGGTTGGCGATGATCGTGCTGGAGCCGGCAACAGGTCCCGTCTCGGCGTTCGGGAGGGCTTCGAACAGCCGGTCGCTCCAGCGCGCATCGGATGAATAGATTCGACCGCTGCTATGAACCACCGACGTACCGATGACGATCGTTCCGGGCTTGAGGCCGGGTCGTAGTCCGCCCGCTATTCCGAAGCTGATGAGCCCGGTAACGCCATCGCCGATTGATTGCGTCAGGACAGACGCGAGATGGTCTTCGCGGGCTCCGCCGATGACGGCTTTGACGCCCGGCGAGCGCTCCGCGATGCGGGCCTCGGCTTTGAGGCCGGTCGCGGCGATGACGAAGCCTGAAACCACATTACATCCCGACAAGCACGGCCTTGGTGTTCGACGTCTTCAGATTGCGATAGCGGGCGAGCGCCCACATCGGGAAGAACTTCGAATACCCGTGATAACGAAGATAAAAGACGCGCGGAAAGCCCGTTGCCGTGAATCGCTTCTCGTTCCAGAAGCCGTCTTCGCCTTGAGTAGAGGTGAGATAGGCGACGCCCTTCTTGACCGCAGGGTTGTCGATTTCACCGGCGGCCATCAGGCCCATAATCGCCCACGCCGTCTGTGATGCCGTGCTGGGCGCCGGTTCGTAACCCTTGTAATCGAGCGCATAGCTTTCGCTGTCCTCTCCCCAGCCGCCGTCGCTGTTTTGGATGGCGAGCAACCAGGTCACCGCGTTTCGAACGACGGTCGAGGATGCGGGGACGCCAGCGGCATTGAGCGCGCACAGCACCGACCACGTCCCATAGACGTAGTTCAAGCCCCAGCGGCCATACCAGCTTCCGTCTTTCTCCTGCGTGCGCTCGAGATAATCGATGGCGCGGTCGAGTTCGTAGCTGTTGCCGCGACGCTCGCCGAGTTGCGCCAACATGGAAACGCAGCGTGCCGTGACGTCGGCGGTCGGCGGATCGAGCAAAGCGCCATGATCGGAGAACGGGATCTGGTTCAAATATTCGTAGGTGTTGTCGGCGTCGAAGGCTCCCCAGCCGCCGTTCTTGCTTTGCATGCCGACGATCCATTCGCGCGCCCGCGAAATGGCTTCGCGATACGAATTATCGGACTGCGGCATGCGGCCGAGGGCGCGATCCATCGCCATGACGACGACGGCGGTGTCGTCGGTATCGGGATAATGCGGATTTGCATATTGGAATGCCCAGCCGCCAGGGCGCACGTTCGGACGCGTCGCAGCCCAATCGCCGACGGTATCAAGCACCTGCAGCGGCTTCAGCCATTCGAGAGCGCGGTCGGACGCAGCTTCCGTCTCGGCATCGCCGACTTCCATCAGGGCGTGGGCCGAGAGCGCCGTATCCCAAACCGGCGACAGGCATGGCTGGCAATAGGCTTCGTCGCCGTTGACGGTGACAAGCTTCTCGATCGAGCCGCGCGCCGTTTTGTAGTTCGGATGGTCTTTCGAATAACCGAGTGCATCGTAGACGAGCAGCGCATTGACCATCGCCGGAAAGATCGCGCCCAAGCCATCCTCTCCGTTCAAGCGCTCATCGACGAAGGCGACTGCCTTGTCGATCGACTTCTTGCGCACCGATTTCGGAAAGAACGGTTCGGTGACACGGAGGACGCGGTCGATGCCGCCAAAGATTTCCGACCATGGTGATTTCTGATGCGGCCCCTTCGGCCACACTTTCACTTGGTCCGGCGGAATGGTGAAAAGCTCGGAGATGCCGACGCCTTTCGGATTGCGCGCCTTGGGCTTCAGCGCGTTCAATACTGTGAGCGGGATAAGAACAGTCCGCGCCCAGTAGGAAATCTTGTCGATGTGAAACGGAAACCAGCGCGGCAACACCATAATCTCGACCGGCATGACGGGAACACCGGTCCACGGAATGGCACCAAACAGGGCGAGCAGATTGCGCGTGAAGACGTTGCTGTGAGAGGCGCCGCCTTGTGAAAGGATCCAGCCGCGCGCCTTCTTCATATAAGGCTCGTCGATACCAACGCCGATCATCTTCAGCGCGAAGTAGGCTTTGACACTGGCGCTGATATTCGATGCGCCATCGTGGACCAGAGGCCAACCGCCGTCGCCCGACTGAATGCGGCGGAGATAATTGGCAATCTTGCGCTCGAGTTCCGCATCGACGGGCTCGGCGAGATAATGACGCATCAGGACATATTCGGCCGGGATCGTGGCGTCAGCTTCGAGTTCGAAAACGAAATGGCCGTCGTCGCGCTGAAGCGCCAACAGCGCATGCTTTGCGGCAGCAATTGCGCCTTCGATGTCGGATGGCGTGGATTCGCGCGCAGTTATCTCGGAAGCGAGGCGAGCGGACTGTGTTGCAGATTCGAAATTCATGTCGGCACTCCAAGCGTCCGAGCGTCGTATCAGAGTTAGGCGGCCAGGGCCAGATTGGCGGCTGTTTCGCCGGATCTTATCGCGCCCTCGATTGTCGCGGGCAGTCCGGTTGCGGTCCAGTCCCCGGCGAGGAAGAGGTTTTTCCACTGGGTCCCGGCGCTTGGCCGCAGGGCGTTCTGAGCCGGTGTCGCTGCGAATGTCGCACGACGCTCTTTGACGATCTGCCATTTCGGCAGTTCGGCATCGATACCCGCAATCGTGGAAATCTCGGACCAGATTTGCCGGGCAAGCGGCTCGCGCTCGGCTTCATTGAAGCGATCAGCCGAACTTACCGTGACGGATAATCGGTTCTCGAACGCAAACAGCCATTCGGTCGTCGCGTTGATGACGCCGGTGATCTTCGGCAGGTCTTTCGGTGAAGGGTGCGCAAAGTGGGCGTTGAAGATCGAGCGGTATTCGGTCGGCACCGACACTTGCGGCACAAGCGTGCGTGCGACCCACGCCGGCACCGCGAGAATGACGTGATCGTCGCGACCAAGCTCAATCGTTTCGTCGGAGAATTGCAGCGCGCGCGCACGGGCGTCAGACCGCTCGATTGCACGGAGCGCGTGGTCGAAGCGAAACTCGCCGCCTTTCCGAGTGATGAAGGAAAGCGCTGGATCGACCAACGCCGGGCCAAGCCCGTTTGCTGCAAAGAGCGGACGGCAGGCTTTGCCGCCTCGTCCCAACGTCTCGCGAATAACGGCTGCCGCGAGCTGCGCCGAGCCTTCCTTCGGATCGCAGTTCAGCGCGGCGAGAAGGACCGGCTCCATCAGCCGCTTGTAAAGCAACGAATTGGCGTCGATCTTATCCGTGACAGTTGCGAGGGCAGACCCGTTCAAGAGAGAGCCAAGGCGGATGTAATCGAGCGCAGCCGTTCCCGGGACACGCCGGTTCTTGGCGAAGATCCACCACGGCAGTGGACCATCATTCGGACGGAGAACCCAGCGTTCGTTGCTTGCGAGATCGATAAAGTTGAATTCGGCGTGCAGCGGTTCGTCGAGGAGATGCTTGCCGCCGATCGTGTCGAGAAACGCGAGCGCGCCGGAGTTTCCCGACAGCAGCAGATGGTTGCCGTTGTCGATCGTCATTCCAAGCGCAGGCTCAAAATACGAGCGGCAGCGGCCACCGGCGTGACGCGCAAGCTCGTGGACGATGACTTTCTGCCCCTTACTGGTTATCGCAACCGCCGCCGAGAGGCCGGCAAGACCGGCCCCGACGATGTGGATAGTGCCGGCGGTCATTCAGAAAATGCCGTCACGCAGGACCGCCCAGATCACGGTGCGTTTCGAGCGGCGCACGTCAACGCGCGGCGCTTTCCAACCGCGCGCGATAAGCTTTTCGAGAATGCCGCGGTAGACGGTCGCCATCATGCGCGGCGAGCGCACGGTCCGGCGCGGCGCATGGGCCATGATCGCTTCGGAGCGATCGTAATATCTCCGCGTCGTCTCGGCGATTCCCCGGCAGACGCGATCGAGCGCCGGGTGGGCGAGGATGGCATCGATCGACGTGTCGGCGATGCCAGCGTCGCGCAACGCTTCCTTCGGCAGATAGAGACGGCCCAAGGCGGCGTCTTCGTCGATATCGCGAAGAATGTTGGTCAGCTGCAAGGCGCGCCCGAGGTTGTGAGACAGTTCGATGCCGGGCTCTTCGTCCATACCGAAAATGCGGACTGACAGGCGCCCAACCGCAGAAGCAGCGCGATCGCAATAAAGGTCGAGCACTTTCCATTCCGGCGCCCGAAGATCGCGGACGATATCCATTTCCATGCCGTCGATCACGGCGATGAAATCGTCCTTTAGAAGTCCGTATTCTCGGATCGGGCCGAGAAGATCGCGCGTTCGCGGCGTCACGCGGCCGTTGGCGTAGAGCTGCTGGATGTCGGAGCGGTAGAGTTCCAGGTCGGCATGGCGAACCTCGCGCGAGCCACCATTGTCGGCAACATCATCGACGGCGCGGCAGAAGGCATAGACGTGATACATCGCGTCGCGCTGAGAGCGCGGTAGCACGCGCATCGCGGCATAGAATGAGCTGCTTGCCGCGGCCGGAATTTCGTCGGTGGCCAGCGTATCGACTTCAGCGCTCATGCGGCATCATCCCCGTCGACTTCGAATACGCAAAGCGCGCAACAGCGCGGTTCGCAAAAGTTGCGGCGGCGGCGCGCATTGCGATCATCACCGCCTGCGATTTTGAAAGATGTACGGGCTCCGCCAGCGGATCGCGGATTTTAAGGATCGCGATCAGCTTGCGCGCGAGTTCGACGATCGCGGCCGTTTCAGCTGCGAGCCTCAAGTCCGCGACGCTTGAGGGCAGTAAGCGGGCTTCCGGCATCAATGACTTTGTCCGGTCGGCGAGCGCGCGGATGCAGTCCAGCAATTGGGCGGAGGACCGTGGTGAAGCCAAGGCTTCGACGCCGAGACCGCGCGACGACAATTCGTCCAACGGAATATAAACGCGGTCGAGCGATCGGTAATCCTTGGCGCAGTCCTGCAGATGATTGATGACTTGGAGAGCGGCGCACAAAGGATCGGAATGCCGCCACGTCGATTTTGGCTCGCCGTGGACATCGAGGACGAACCTGCCGACGGGCATGGCCGAATAGCGGCAATAGTCGATGAGTTCTTCCCACGACTGGTAACGCCGTTTCGTCACGTCCTGACGAAATGCCTTCAGAAGATCGAGCGCGTGCTGCGCGCTCAGATTTCGGAGCGCGAGTTCTTCGCGAAGCGGGATCGCGTCTGCCGCAGCGTCCGAACGGCCAAGTAGCGTTTCTTCGAGCGCGGTGAGGATCGAAAGCTTCGATTGTGCATCGAGCGTCGGATGGTCGGCAGCGTCGTCGGCGGCGCGTGCGAAGCGATAGAAGGCGAGGATCGGCGCGCGATACCTGGCGGCAATCATCCGCGAGGCGACGGGAAAGTTCTCGTCACCTTCGGACTTGCCGGACTTGTATTTCGTATCGACCGTCATTGCCGTCCTACTTCGGCCTGGACGCGACCCTTCCACATGCCGCCCCGACCTCGCATATGCTGATACGCCGAATCTAGCGTGAAACCCACATAGGCCATTGCGATAAGTGGTAACCCAAAGCCCCAAATTGGCGAACGGTTGTAAAAGCGCAACGTCGGCTGATAAGCGAGAAACATCAAGAGGTACGTCGCGGCCGCGAGCATATTCGCGGGAGAGGCGGCGGATACAGCCAGAACGGGCGGCGCGATATATATCACAGCCATCGCAACGACAGTCGCTGCAAGCAAAATCGGCGAATAGCGCAATTGGGCGTATGCGGATCGCGCAACCATTCGGCGAATGTCTCCGAATGTCTCGTAGGCGCGCAGGCTGATCACTCTGTCAGATAGGCCAAGCCAAATTGGCCCCTGTGTTTTCAACAGTTTTCCGAGCGCGCAATCATCGATGAGCGCGCCGCGGATCGCGCCGATGCCGCCTGCACGTTCGAGCGCCGCGCGTTCGACCAGCATGCAGCCGCCTGCGGCTGCCGCGGTGCAATCGGCCGGACGATTGACCCGGCGGAAAGGGTAAAGCATCTGAAAGAAGAAGATGAATGCCGGTACGAGCCACCGCTCCGCGAGACTTTCGCATTTGAGCTTCGCCATCACCGAAGTCATCGCGCGATGGTTTGCAGACGCACCGACCGCCAAGGATTTCAAAACGCCTGGGAGGTATCCGATATCCGCATCGGTCAGGAGCAAATAGTCGGGCGGATTCGCGACAGCTGATGCTGCGGCGATGCCCTGGTGCATTGCCCAGACCTTGCCTGTCCAGCGTGGCGGAAGAGGCGCGCCGCGCACGATCTCGACGTCGCGATTTGAGGCTGCGGCGATGGTCCTGGCAACATCGGCGGTGCCATCGGTGCTCTGGTCATCAACGAGGACGATCGAGAATTCGCCCGGATAATCCTGCTTCACAAGCGAAGTTAAAGAGCCAGGGAGCATATCGGCTTCGTCGCGCGCGGGGATGACGGCGGTGATGCGCGGCCAAATTTTCGGCTCGGCATATTTGCCCTGTTCCAGTTCCTCGCGTTCGCTGCAAAGCCAAAACCCGCCGTTGGCAACGATCAGATATGCCCAGGCGGCAAGGCCAATGCCGGCAATGAGATCAAGGGCGGTCACGTCAGGTATCCTGCGCTCTTGAACCAGCGATACGCCTCATCAAGGGCTTCAACCGCCGGACGCGCATGATAGCCGAGTTCGCGCTCCGCCTTGGCGGATGAAAAGAACATTTTGTACTTTGCCATGCGCAGACCATCGACGGTGGCGAAGGGCTCTCGTCCTGTTAGGCGGGCAACTGCCTCCGCGCCATAGGCGAACGGATAGATCAACGAACGCGGCAGCTTGATCGTCGGCGGACGTCTGCCCGCCAAACGCGCTATCTCGGCAAGCATCTGCCCGAGCGTCATGTCCTGGCCCCCCAGAATGTAGCGCTCGCCAATTCGCCCCCGCTTCAAGGCGGCAACGTGGCCGTTGGCGACGTCGTCGACATGGACCAAATTCAAGCCGGTCTCGACATAGGCGGGCATCCGGCCCATCGCCGCTTCGACAACAATTCGACCCGTCGGCGTCGGACGGACGTCGCGCGGACCGATCGGCGTCGATGGGTTAACTATAACCGCGGGCAAATTCTCGTTGGCGACAAGGCGTTCGACGAGCCGTTCCGCCAGAACCTTGCTCTTCTTGTAGGCGCCAATGGCGGCCTCCTCCGAAAGAGGCATGGTTTCATCGGATGGCGTGCCATCGTCGCTCAGGCGAAGCGTGGCGACGCTCGAGGTGTAGACGACGCGTTCGACGCCAGCCTTCAGCGCCGCATCCATCACGGCGCGCGTTCCTTCAGTGTTGGTGCGAACGATCTCCTGCGGATCGGGCGCCCATAGCCGGTAGTCGGCGGCAACGTGGAACACATAACGCGCGCCCTGCACGGCTTTTTCGACGAGTTGCGCGTCGCGAATATCGCCTTCGATGATGTCGAGATCGACACCAGCGACATTGGCGCGGTTGCTCGATTTGCGGACAAGTGCGCGAACAGAAAATCCCTCGTCGATCAGTCTGCGCGCGACGGCGGATCCGACGAACCCCGATGCGCCTGTCAGGAACGCGATGTCTTTTGCTGCCAAGTTCCCGCGCCCCGCTCGCGATCGAAATTCGAAACGTCAGCCCTTATAGACGATGCGCCAAATGCGGCCGGCCGCGTCGTCGGCCACGTAAAGCGCACCATCAGGCCCCACGGCAAGTCCCGTCGGGCGATGCTCGGTACCTGATCCGTCTCCGTTGCGAAAACCGTCGGCGAAAATGACATAAGGACCGGAGGCTTTGCCGTCCTTTAACGGCTGAAACACGACATTGTAGCCCTGCTGACCGCCCTCCGAGCGGTTCCACGAGCCGTGAAAGGCGATGAACGCGCCGTCCCGGTAGGTCTCAGGAAATTGGCTTGCCTTGTAGATTTTGAGATCGTTCGGCGCCCAATGGGCCGGAAAGGCCGCGACGGGGCCAAGCTTATCGGCGCAGCGTCCGACCGCTTTGCCATCGCCGCCATATTCCGGAGCAAGGACGAGTTTTTTCTGGAAGCCGTCGTAATAACAATAGGGCCAGCCGTAGTCGCCGCCCTGCTTGACTTCGACAAGTTCTTCCGCGGGCAATTCCGAGCCTTGTTCGGAGGAATAAAGCTTCGGCCAATTCTGATAGAGCTGATCGCGGCCGTGCTGGGTCGCAAATAGTCGTCCGGACGAGTCGAAGTCGATGCCCTCAGCGTTGCGCAGTCCCGTCGCGTATCGGGTCGCAGATGAAAAGAGCTGGCCTGTTTTGTTTGCGTCGAAGCGCCAGATGCCCCCGCGCGTTTCGCGTTCGGTGCACGGATCGATGCCACGCGATTCCTTGGCTCGATTGTCCTCCTGGCAGGAATTCGTCGCGGAACCGAGATCGACGAACAGATTGCCTTTCGGGTCGATCGCGAAGGGGCGCGGGCGGTGATCGCCGTCTATCGGCAGTTCCAGAACGACCGCTTCGGGGTTTCCTTGCGGCACGATCGAACCAGGGTTGAGTTTGTATCGGACGATCTCGTCGCCGATTTCGGCGTATAGCCAATCGCGATAGATGCCGATGCCGGTTCCACCGCCATTTGCCGGACCGAACTTTTCGATGACGTCGGCGCGGCCTTCGCCCTTGGTATCTTTCAAAGCCAGAAGCGAACGCTGATTGTTGACGTAGACGGTTCCGTCGGATGCCACGACCAGATGGCGCGGAGCGCCGACGTGATCGGCGAAGATCGTGGCGCAAAAGCCTTTCGGCAGAGTCAGCCCGGCGTTCCCCGATTCGCATTGGGCTCCTGCGGTCGATGCGCCGGAGGCAAGAGGAACGAATGTTGCGGCGAAAAGAACAGTCGCTGCGATCGAACGTGTGCGTGATCGGTTTCCGGAAATCGATACGTTCGAGCCGTTGGACATGAAGACGTTCTCCGGAACCAGGAATTTCGGGTACTGCCGACACGTGGCGGTCGCGTTTGCGGCCTACAAGACCCGCTGAAGGTGGACAAGCCTTGTTCGCGCTTCCGTTTCGCTCAGTTCGGCCAAGCTTTCAGCGCCATATCCGCGACCGCGAGCAGATCCGCCCGCGAGGCGCCACCGGCGGCCTGAACCGACATGCCCTGCGTCACCGTGACGACGTAGCGTGCCAGGGATTCGGGGTTCTGCGCGGGGTCGAGGTCGCCTTCGGCCTTCGCGCGCTCGAAACGCCGGCGCAGGTTCTGCTCGCCTTCCGAGCGGCGCTTACAGAGTTCCTGCTTGATCGAATCAGCGGCCTGGCTGCACGTCAGCGCACCTTGCACGGCTAGACAACCGGCTGGATTGCACGGGTCGGTGAGCGACAGAGCGACAGAGCGCAGAAGGTGCTCGACGACCTTTCTTGCCGTTGGCTCGGACAGGGCTTCGCTTTGGAGCGCACCGGGGCCCTTTTCGGCATAGCGATCGAGCGCACGGCGAAACAGTTCTTCCTTGTTTCCGAAGGCGGCATAAAGGCTTGGGCGGCTAATGCCCATGGCGTCCGTCAGATCGGAGAGGGACGCGCCTTCGTAGCCGTGCTGCCAGAACACCCGCAGCGCTTTGTCGAGGGCCTCGTCGGCATCGAACTCTCGCGGGCGGCCTTTGTGCGCCGCTTCTTTTTGCACCAGTTCTCTCCCGGATCGCGTTTTCTTTATAATGGCACTATACATTTCAATACCCATCAGTACAAATAGTAGTTGACAGGCCGTTACGCTGACCTATATCCGTACCGTTCAGTACATATATAGGGAATGCGCGCGCCATGAAAAGCTCTCTCAATTCGACGACCGCGGCCGCCTTTCGGGGGTTTGTGGGATTGTTCGCGGATCGGACCAACGGTTCCGAGACCGAAGCGGAGCACATCCCTTTCGTTGTATCGGCCTGCGGGTATCACGCCGAGGACGCCGGCCGATCCGGCGAGCCTGCGCAATTCGAAAGCCGGCCCGAAGGTTGGCACCCGGGTCTCATCGTCGACAATTTTTCCTGACTCTCCACGCCTGACCAGCACGCGGCTGAGGCTCACAGACATTCGAGGGACTAAGCATGTACGTCCAAGCACAAACCAAATATCTGAAGAGCTTGCTGGGCTCGGTTGCCCTTGCGGCGCTTGTGGCACCGCCGCTCGACGCTTTTGCGCAAGATGCGCAAGCGCCGGGCGCCGTCGCGGTATCGGTTGCGACCGTGCAACCGCGAGAAGCCAATACCTGGGACGAATTTTCGGGCCGGCTGGAAGCGGTGGAAAGGGTCGACCTCCGGCCACGCGTCGCCGGGCAGATCGTCGCCATTCATTTTCGCGAAGGCGCTTTGGTCAAGGCGGGTGACTCGCTCGTTACCATCGACCCGGCTCCTTATGCCGCTGAAATCGATCGCTTGAACGGGGCGGTTGCAGCGGCTCAGGCTCAGGTCGTATTCACGAAGGCCGACGTTGCGCGTGCCCGACAGATCATCGGCGACGCGCTGTCGGAGCGTGAACTCGATACACGCGCCAATGCCTACGACGCCGCGGTTGCAAATCTGAAGAGTGCGCAAGCCGCGCTCAGGACCGCGAAACTCAATCTCGAATGGACCGAAGTTCGCGCTCCGGTTTCGGGCCGCGTCGGGCGGCGCGAGATCACCGTCGGAAACCTCGTCGAAGCCGGGCCAAATGCGCCTCTGCTGACGACGATCGTCTCGGTCAATCCGATCTACGCCAGTTTCAACGCCGACGAGAACGTCGTCGCGCGGGCGCTCGCAACTCTTTCGCCCGAAGCCAACGCAACGGCGCATGTCGAGAAGATTCCGGTCGAAATCGCGACGGCGACGGATGACGGCGGCTGGCGCTCGGGTGTGCTGCAGTTTGTCGACAACAAGGTTGACGTCTCGAGCGGCACGGTTCGGCTTCGGGCGACATTCGACAATAGCGATGGCCGTCTGATCTCGGGGCAGTTCGTCCGCGTTCGGCTGGCGCAGCCAAAGTCTGCGCCCGTGATCGCGATTTCCGAGCGCGCCATCGGGACCGATCAGGACAAGAAATACGTGATGGTCGTCGGCCCGGACAACAAGACTTCGTATCGCGAGGTGAAGCTCGGGGCGATGACGGACGATCTGCGCATCATCACCAAGGGGCTTCAGGCGGGAGATCGCGTGATCGTCGCGGGGCTGCAGCGCGTCCGGCCCGGCGTTCAGGTCGCGCCTGAACCGGTGGCGGTGAACGGCCAGCCTCTCTCGGAAGAGCATGCCGCAGCCGACTCGCGCAACGATAAGATCTCGCCCAACTAATCGAGCACGCATTATGAATATTTCGAAGTTCTTCATCGATCGCCCGATTTTCGCGGGCGTACTGTCGACGCTCATCTTCCTCGGCGGCCTGATCTCGCTGCCGGCGATGCCGATCTCGGAATATCCCGAGGTCGTGCCGCCTCAGGTCGTCGTACGCGCCAACTATCCGGGCGCCAATCCGAAGGTGATCGCGGAAACGGTTGCGACGCCGATCGAAGAACAGATCAACGGTGTCGAAGGCATGCTCTACATGAGCAGCCAGGCGACCACCGACGGCCTGATGACGCTCACCGTCACGTTTCGCCTCGGCACGGATCCGGACAAGGCGCAGCAGCTCGTCCAAAACCGCGTTTCGCAGGCTGAGCCGCGGCTGCCTGAAGACGTGCGTGCGCTCGGCATAACGACCGTCAAAAGCTCGCCCGACCTGACGATGGTCGTGCACTTGTTGTCGCCGAACAATCGCTACGACATGACGTATCTGCGCAACTATGCGGTGATCAACGTCAAGGACCGGCTGGCGCGCATCAACGGCGTCGGCGACGTGCAGCTCTTCGGCTCGGGCGACTATTCGATGCGCGTTTGGGTCGATCCCGCCAAGGCGGCGGAGCTTGGCCTTTCGGCAATGGACATTGTCAACGCGGTGCGCGCAGAAAACGTGCAGGCGGCGGTCGGCGTCGTCGGCTCATCGCCGTCGCTTCCCAATCTCGATTTCCAGCTTTCGGTGAACGCGCAAGGCCGCCTCGCCAGCGAAGAGGAATTCGGCAACATCGTCGTCAAGGCCGGGACGAACAATCAGGTGACGAGACTGCGCGACGTGGCGCGCATCGAGCTTGGCGCCGCCGATTATTCGTTGCGTTCGCTTCTCAACAACAAGCAAGCGGTCGCCATCCCGATTTTCCAGGCGCCTGGTTCCAATGCCATCCAGATCTCCGACGATGTCCGCAAGACGATGGCGGAGCTGAAGCAATACATGCCGGAAGGCGTCGACTATAGCATCGTCTACGATCCGACCCAGTTCGTGCGGGCTTCAATCGAGGCGGTCATTCACACGCTGCTCGAAGCGGTGGCACTGGTCGTTCTGGTGGTCATCATCTTTCTGCAGACGTGGCGGGCGTCGATCATTCCCCTCATCGCCGTTCCGGTATCGATCATCGGCACGTTCGCGGTGATGCACGCCTTCGGATTTTCTATCAATGCGTTGACGCTGTTCGGGCTCGTGCTTGCGATCGGCATCGTGGTCGACGACGCGATCGTCGTCGTCGAGAATGTCGAGCGCAATATCGAGAACGGCTTATCGGCGCGCGACGCCAGCATCCAGGCCATGCGCGAGGTTTCCGGTCCGATCATCGCGATCGCGCTGGTGCTCGTCGCGGTGTTCGTGCCGCTGGCGCTGATTACCGGCCTGACGGGCCAGTTCTATAAGCAGTTCGCGTTGACGATCGCGATCTCGACGGTGATTTCGGCGGTTAATTCGCTGACGCTTTCGCCAGCGCTCGCCGCGGTGCTGCTGAAGGGGCACGACGAGCCGAAAGATCGGCTGACGCGCGCAATGGACTTGCTGTTCGGCTGGTTCTTCCGAGGCTTCAATCGCGCGTTTGGCTGGGGCTCGAATGCCTACAGCGGCGGCGTCAAGCGCATCCTCGGTCATAAGGCGCTGGCGTTCTTCATTTACCTGATCCTCATCGGCGTCACCGCCGGACTGTTCAAGGCGGTGCCCGGCGGATTCGTGCCGGGACAGGACAAGCAATACCTGGTCGGGTTTGCGCAACTTCCGGACGGCGCCACGCTTGATAGAACCGAAGACGTCATTCGGCGCATGAGCGACATCACCCTCAAAACACCAGGCGTCGAGAGCGCGGTGGCGTTCCCTGGGCTGTCGATCAACGGTTTCACGAACAGCTCGAACTCGGGCATCGTGTTCGCGTCGCTGAAGGCGTTCGATGAGCGGCGTTCGCCTGAACTCAGCGGCCCTGCGATCGCGGCTAAGCTCAACCAGGAATATGCCGTCATCAAGGATGCGTTCATCGTCATGTTCCCGCCGCCGCCCGTGCAGGGCTTAGGGACAATCGGCGGCTTCAAGCTGCAGGTCGAGGACAAGGCGGGTTTGGGCTATGACGCGCTGACGGAAGCAATGACCGCTTTCACGGCGGCATTGAACAAGGCCCCGGAACTCGCGGGCATCTTCACGTCCTATCAGGTAAACGTGCCGCAGCTTTACGCCGCCATCGATCGGACGAAGGCGCGCCAGTTGGGCGTGGCCGTGCAGGACGTGTTCGACACGATGCAGATCTACCTCGGATCGCTCTACGTCAACGACTTCAACAAGTTCGGGCGGACGTACTCGGTGCGTGTCCAGGCCGACGCGAAATATCGCGCGCGGCCTGAGGATATCGGCTTGCTGAAAGTTCGTTCCAACACCGGCGCGATGATCCAGCTCTCGGCGCTGCTCGACATCAAACAGATCGCGGGGCCGGAGCGCGCCATGCGCTACAACGGGTTCCTGGCGGCCGACGTCAACGGCGGCGCAGCACCGGGATATTCGTCGGGCCAAGCGAAGGCAGCGGTCGAGCGCATCGCGGATGAAACGTTGCCGAAAGGCATCGGCTACGAGTGGACGGATCTCACCTATCAGGAAATCATCGCGGGCAACTCGGGGATCTGGGTGTTTCCGCTATCGGTCTTCCTCGTCTTCCTGGTGCTTGCGGCTCAATATGAAAGCCTCGTGCTGCCGTTGTCGATCATCATGATCGTGCCGATGGGGCTGCTCGCCGCGATCACGGGCGTTTATCTTTCGCACGGCGACAACAACGTCTTCACGCAAATCGGCCTTATCGTGCTGGTCGGCTTGTCGGCGAAGAATGCGATCCTGATCGTCGAGTTCGCGCGTGAACTGGAACTTTCGGGACGCAACCCGGTGCAAGCTGCAATCGAGGCGAGCCGCCTCCGGCTGCGGCCGATCCTGATGACGTCTATGGCGTTCATCATGGGTGTCGTGCCGCTCGTCACATCGATCGGCGCCGGCGCCGAAATGCGGCGGGCGATGGGCATCGCGGTGTTTTCGGGCATGATCGGCGTCACGCTGTTCGGCATCTTCCTGACGCCGGTCTTCTACGTGATCCTGCGCCGGTTGAGCGGCAACAAGCCGCTCAAACACGTCGGCGAAGTCGCGGCGCCCGTTCACGGTCACGTTGTGCCAACACCCGCGGAATAGTTGCAACAGTTCCGGTTCGGAAGCGTTGACAAGGCGGATGCGATACGTGATGCCCTGCCGATGCTTCCCCCATTTGCCAAGAGCATCAGGATGCCGCCGATCATTCGTGTCGCAAATCTTTCGAAAACGTACGCATCCGGATTCAAGGCTCTCAAGGACATCAATCTGGAGATCAGGCAGGGGGAGATCTTCGCTCTGCTTGGGCCTAACGGTGCGGGCAAGACGACGCTCATCAGCACGATTTGCGGTATCGTCAATCCCAGCACTGGTTCGATCGAAGTCGACGGCAAAGATATCGCGCGAGATTATCGCGCCGTGCGGGCAATGATCGGGCTCGTTCCGCAGGAACTTTCGACAGACATGTTTGAGACGCCGTGGGCGACGGTGAATTTCAGCCGCGGGCTTTTCGGCAAACCGCGAAATCACGCGCTGGTGGCGAAAGTCCTCAAGGATTTGTCGCTCTGGGACAAGAAGAATGCGCGCATCATGACGCTTTCTGGCGGCATGAAGCGGCGCGTTCTGATCGCGAAAGCACTGGCACACGAGCCGCGCGTTCTCTTTCTTGATGAGCCGACGGCGGGCGTCGATGTCGAGCTTCGCCGTGAGATGTGGGACGTCGTCCGGGAAATGCGCGAGAGAGGCGTCACCATCATCCTGACGACGCACTATATCGAGGAAGCGGAGGAGATGGCGGATCGTGTCGGCGTCATCGCGAAGGGCGAGATCATTCTCGTCGAGGAAAAGGATGAGCTGATGCGCAAGCTCGGCAAGAAACGCCTGCAACTGCAGCTTTCGGTGCCCCTCGATCATATCCCCGAAACGCTTGCACCTTACGACCTGCAGTATGGCGCCGACAAAAGCGAGCTGATTTACACCTACGATACGCGAACCGAGCGTACCGGCATAACTGCACTTCTCAACGACATGCGGGCGGCGGACATTTCGTTCAAGGACCTGTCGACGACGCAAAGCTCGCTCGAAGACATTTTCGTCGATCTTGTTAGGGCAAAGCGATGAACATCGAAGCGGTTCGGGCCATTTACAGCTTTGAAATGTCGCGGTGGGGCAGAACGCTGTCGCAAAGCGTCATTTCTCCGGTGCTGTCGACGTGCCTTTATTTCATCGTGTTCGGCTCGGCCATCGGCTCACGGATCTCGCAGGTCGAGGGCGTCGATTACGGTGCATTCATCGTTCCGGGCCTCGTCATGATGCTGCTGCTGACGCAGAGCACGCTCAATGCGTCGTTCGGCATCTATTTCCCGCGCTTCACGGGAACGATCTACGAGCATCTATCGGCGCCGGTGTCGCCATTCGAAATCGTTCTGGGCTATGTCGGATCGGCGGCGACGAAGTCGGTTATTCTCGGGCTGCTCGTGCTCGCCACGGCGAGCTTTTTCGTCAAGCTTCACATCGCGCATCCGATCTGGATGCTGACCTTTCTGGTGCTGACGGCCGTCACTTTCAGCATGCTCGGCTTCATCATCGGGATCTGGGCCGACGGCTTCGAGAAGCTGCAAATCATCCCGCTTCTCATCATCACGCCGCTGACATTCCTCGGCGGCACGTTCTATTCGATCAAGATGCTGCCGCCGGTCTGGCAGACCGTCACTCTCTTCAACCCCGTCGTTTATCTGATCAGCGGGTTTCGCTGGAGCTTCTTCGAAATTTCGGACGTGAACGTTGGCGTCAGTCTGCTGATGACCTTCGTGTTTCTTTTGGTGTGCATGAGTGTCGTTTGGTGGATCTTCAAGACGGGATACCGGCTCAAGGCGTGAAGCCAGCGATCAACTCTTGAGATACCAGCCCCAGGCATCGCTGCTCTGATATTTCAGGATCTGCTTGGGCTCCAAAAAGTTGTTGAGGCCCCACTTGCCCAGTTCGCGGCCGATGCCGCTCTTCTTGACGCCACCCCATGGCGCTTCGAGGAACGTCGGCTGCGAGCAATTGATCCAGACCACGCCGGCCTCAAACGCGTCGGCGACGCGCTCGGCGCGCGTGTGATCTTGCGACATGACGGCGGCTGCGAGGCCAAACTCGCTGCCGTTGGCAAGTTTCACGGCTTCGTCTTCGCTGGCGAAGGTCGATACGGCGAGGACCGGTCCGAATATTTCTTCATTCCAAATGCGCGCGGCCGCAGGCACATCGGCAAAGATCGTCGGTTCGAGGAAGTAGCCTTCGTTGAGATGAGCTGGACGCGCGCCTCCCGTCACCAGTGTCGCTTCGCTTTTGCCGACATCGATATAGCTCGTGACCTTATTGTACTGGGTCTTGCTGACGAGCGGGCCGAGCAGCGTCCCGGGCGTCATGCCGTCGCCGATCGTGATTTTCTTGGCTTCTTCCGACAGGCGATCGATTAGCTTCGGCGCGATGCCTTTCTCGACGATTAGCCGAGACGTGGCGCTGCAAACCTGCCCCTGGTTCCAGAAGATGCCGAACATCACCCATTCGACAGTCTGCTCGATATCGGCATCATCGAAGACCACGATCGGTGATTTGCCGCCCAGCTCCAGGCTAACGCTTTTAATGTCTCGCGCGGCGGCGGACGCGACCGCGATGCCCGTCGGGACCGAGCCGGTGAAGGCCAATTTGCGCACATCGGGATGAGCCGCGAGTCGTGCGCCCGCCGTCGCGCCGTAGCCGGTGACGACATTCAGCACGCCGTCGGGTAGACCGACCTCCGATGCAATCCGTGCCAGTTCCAGCGCGGTCAGAGGCGTATATTCCGAGGGCTTCAGCACCAGCGCGCAGCCTGCGGCAAGCGCAGGCGCGACCTTCCAGGCCGCCATCAGCAGCGGATAGTTCCATGGAACGATCAGACCTGCGACCCCGGCGGGCATGTATTTGACGCGTGCCCGGAAGCGCTCGTCGGGGACGCCGATGATCTCGTCCTGTCGACCGTCGAGTTCTTCGGCGTAAGTAGCGTAGAGATTGAAGCAGTAGGCGGAGTCGCCGATATCCCACAGTGCCTCGGGGAGCGGCTTGCCGTTGTCCCTCACTTCGATCTCGGCGAGTTCCGGTTTGCGCTCTTCGATTTTATCGGCGATGGCGCGGAGGTATCCTGCCCGGTCGCGGCCCGATGTGCGTGCCCACGGTCCGGTCATCGCGGACTTCGCGGCGGCGACGGCAGCATCGATATCGGCGGCAGTTCCCGCGGCGCAGGTATGGAACACACGCTCGTTCGCCGGATTGATGACGTCGAGCGTGCCACCCTCACGAGCGTCAACCCACTTTCCGTCGATGAAAAGCTTCGATTCCATCGTTGCTCCTGCTGTGAAATGCGATGCGGCGTTCAGGATGCGTCGGCTAATGCGCCCTTGAAGCCATCGAGGAAGATATCGGCGTGCGCGCGAGTAAAGCAGAGCGGTGGCCGGATTTTCAAGACGTTGCCGTGGCCGCCGGCTATGCCGATCAGGATGTTGCGATCGCGCATGCCGTTGACGATCTTCTCGGCAGCGACGCGATCGGGTTCGCGCGTCTGCCGGTCTTTGACGATATCGACGCCGATATAGAGCCCGGCGCCACGAACGTCGCCAACGCAATCGCCATCGGTTGAGGCGCTGCGGATTCCGGCACGAAGATAGTTGCCGGTATCGAAGCTGTTCTGCTGCAGGCCCTCGTCTTTCAGCACATCGAGCACGGCGAGGCCCGCCGCGGCCGCGACCGGATTGCCACCAAAGGTGTTAAAATATCCTGATTTCGAGCCGAAGGCTTGCAGCAGATCCGGCTTTATGGCGACGCCGCCCATCGGGTAGCCGTTGCCCATCGGCTTGCCCATCACGACCATGTCGGGAACGAGTCCGTGGCGGGCGAAGCCCCAGGTCTGCTCTCCTGTGCGGCAGAAGCCAGGTTGGACTTCATCGGCAATATAGACGCCGCCGGCGGCGTGGACGGCCTCCTGCGTCTCCTTCAGGAATCCCGGCTCGCCAGGGAATACGCCGTCGCTCGAGAAAATGCTGTCGGCGATAAAGCCTGCAAAACGAATGCCCTTCGTTTCCATGCTCATGATCGCGGTGCGGACATCTTCTGCCAGCCGGCGGCCGACACTTCCAGGCGCTTCGCGATATGTGTCCGGCGCGGGAATGAGAAAGACATATGGCGGGCGCGGTTCGGCACTGGCGGAGGACGGCGAAATCTCGGTCACCGCCGAGGTGTTGCCGTGATAGGCGTTGTCGGTCACGATGAAGCCGGTGCCACCGGTCACAGCCCTTGCGACACGAAGCGAGAAATCGGCGCTTTCGCTGCCGGTGCAGGTAAAGACGATATTCGCGACGGCATCCGGCATGGTGCCGAGAAGCCGCTCGGCATAGGTGTAAATGTTGGAATAGAGATAGCGCGTGTGGGTGTTGAGTGTGCCGATCTGCCGGGCGACCGCGTCGGCGACCCGCGGATGGCAATGACCGACAGACGGCACGTTATTGTAGGCGTCCAAATAGCGCGTGCCGTCGGCGTCATGCAGCCAAACGCCTTCACCCTTCACGAGATTGAGCGGGCGCTCGTAGAACAACATCGAGGTCGGACCGAACGTTTCCTTCCGGCGCCGGACGAGGTTCGCCGTCTCGGGCGAAAGCCCCTTGTCGGAACTCATGTCGAATGCATTGAGTTCGAGTATTTTCTTCGTTGCTTCCATGCAGTCCTCGGCAAGGCTCCCAGTCGATGTGGCGCGGCCGGGCTTGTTTCAGGGAACATATAGGCGCCTATGATCTCAACGCTTGACCGTCGCGCGGCGTAGCTGTTCAGTTCGCCCGGGCCGCACCCTGTGAAGCTTGACCGAAGCCCGTCAACTTCCGGGCAATTAAGGTCAAACTCCGCAGCGGTTCCCGGGAGTATCTTGACCGCCCGATCCAACTGGTCGCTTCATTGCCGAGATCCATGCCATGACGGAAGACTCGCACGTTCGCGCCAATCGCTGGAAGCGGTTTTCTGACTGGGACGAGCGGCCGCTTCGCCTCGACAAGTTCGCGATTGAAGACGCTTCGAGCGGATTTGCAGCCTTCAAAAGCCCGCATGATCCGAAGCCCGGGCTAGCTATGGGCAAGGGCGTCGTCGAATCCATGGACGGGATCGCCGTCCGTGACTTCGATATGATCGACATTTTCATTTCGAAGTATCATCTCGATCCCGAGATCGCACCCGAAGCGATGGCGATGCCCTCGATAGAGGTGGCGCGGATGCTCGTGGACATGAACGTTCCGCGCAGCACCCTTATCCGGCTGGCGCACGGCATGACGCCGGCAAAGCTCGCCGAGGTCGTCGCGCATCTCTCATCACTCGAAATCGCGTTCGCCTACAGCAAAATGCGGGCGCGGCAGACGCCCGGAAATCAGGCGCACGTCACCAACGCCAAGGACGACCCCCTGCAGATGGCGGCCGATGCAGCAACCGCCGTTGCGTTCGGCTTCGACGAGATCGAAACGACGATGCGGGTCGCGCGCAATTCTTGGTCGAATGCCGTCGCCTGCGCCGTGGGCGCCGCGGTCGGGAGATGGGGGACCTTGTTCCAGTGTTCGAGCGAGGAGGCGGAAGAGCTGAAGATCGGCATGGCCGGTTTCACGTCCTACGCCGAGACGCTGTCGGTCTACGGCACGGAGAAAAGCTTCATCGACGGCGACGATACGCCATGGTCGAAAGCATTTCTGGCGGCTGCCTACGCATCACGCGGCATCAAGATGCGGTGCACGTCTGGCGCCGGATCCGAGTTGCTGATGGGATTTCACGAGCGCAAATCGCTGCTGTATCTCGAAGCCCGCTGCCTCTGTCTGCAACGCGCCATGGGCGTACAGGGGACGCAGAATGGCGGCGTCGATGGCGCTCCCGTCACGTGCACGGTGCCGGGCGGCATGCGCGAATTGATGGCCGAAAACCTCATCGCGGTCTGGCTCGATCTCGAATGTGCGTCGGGCAATGACGCGCGGGCGACCGAATCCGAAATCCGGGTCGGGGCGAAGATCCTGCCTTATCTGATCGCCGGGTCGGACCTCATCTGCTCGGGCTTCGGCTCGATCCTGAAATACGACAACTCGTTCAATCCATCGCTTCTCAATGGCGAAGAGCTCGAAGATTACCTTGTCCTGCAGCGAGACTTCGAGGCGGACGGCGGATTGACGCCGGTCGGCGAGAGCCGGATCATGGATCTGAGAGCACGGGCGGTCGATGCCGTCAGCGCCGTGCTCGAAGAGCTTGGGCTCGCGAAGCCTACCGCCGACATGAAGCAAAGCGTCATCGCGGCGTCGGGCTCGGACGAGACGCGGACCTTCTCGGGCCGCGACGTGGCGATGATCAGCGAAGCCATTTTCGAACGATCGATCACTGTGATCGACGTCATCAAAGCCCTGGCCGCACGCGGCTTCCGGGAGGAGGCAGAGAACCTGCTGAAGGTCGTGCGGCTGCGCGTCTCCGGCGACTATCTGCAAACCTCGGCCGTCGTCAGGGACGGCAAGATCATCAGCGCCGTCAACGACCCCAACGACTATCAAGGCCCGGGAACGGGCTACAGGGTGAGCGAAGCCAGGCGCGAAGAGCTGGTCGCCATCCGGGACGTGCTGACACGGCAGGAAGTCCTGCGGGTGGAAGCCACTTATCGTCCGACGGAAATCACTCGGATCTCCTACCGGCCGCTCGGTCCGGCAGCGGTTACTGCCAATCCGCGCGAAGTGGTTATCGGCATCAGCCCGGCGTTTGGGGTCAAGCTGTTCCAGACGGTGGCCGGTCATCCGCTTTCGGCCATCCTGCGCGTGCTTATCTCGGGGATCACGGAAGGTGGGTGCACGGCGCGGGTGGTTCGCATGCGCCATACCGCCGACACGTCCTTCCTTGGCCTCAGCGCGGCGCGATTGGCCGGATCGGGTATCGGGATCGGCATCCAAGCCAAGGGGACAGCCGTCATCCATCAGAAAGACCGGCTGCCGCACAATAACCTGGAGCTTTTTTCCAATTCGCCCATTACCAAGCTTGAGCATTACCGGCGCATGGGTCTCAACGCCGCCGCCTACGCGCGCGGCGAGATGCCCGAGCCCGTGATCGTGCCGACCCGAGGCGAAGCGATGGGATCGCGCTACCATGCGCGGGTGTCGATGATCTATGCCATCGAGACCGAGATGACCTCCGAAGGTGCAGAACCCGAAGAAATCGACATCAAGTTCCTCGGAGCCGCGGCATGAGCGAGAAACCCCTGTCGGTCGCCGATTATCCTCTCGCCGAGATACGCCCCGACGCCGTCCGAACCAAGACGGGCAAGACCCTCGACGACCTGACGCTCGACGGTGTTCTGGGCGATCACGTCACCATGGAAGACCTGCGCATCACCGGACGGGCGCTCCGCCAGCAGGCCGAAATCGCAAACGCCGCGGGACGGCCGACGCTTGCCGCTAACTTCGAGCGAAGCGCCGAACTGGTCGACGTGCCGCAGGACGTCATCATGCGGACCTATGAGCTTTTGCGCCCGGGCCGGGCGGGATCAAAGGATGAACTGCTGGCGGCGGCCAAGGAGCTGCGCGAGGTCTATGGTGCCTCGGGCGTCGCAGCATTCATCGAAGAGGCCGCCGACGTCTACGAGCGCCGCTCCCTTTACAAAAAACGCTATTGAAAGGTCACGCATGAGCTGGAAGACAGCCTACCGTTCCATTTATTACGACGGCGCCCCGGAACCAGCCGATCCCGACCTTTCCAAAGCTCATACCGCCCTTCTCATCATCGACGTGCAGAACACCTACCTGGAGCGGCCGGACCGGGCGTCGCTCTCAGCTGAGGACCAGCGCCGCTATGATGCCTGGACGCCGTTCCACGAGCGCATGCACCAGACCGTGCTGCCGAGGACGAAAGACCTCATCGAAACGTTCCGGAAAAACGGCATCGAATGTCTTTTTGCCCGTATCGCCTGCCACACCAAGGACGGCCGGGACCGCTCGCTGTCGCAGAAAATGCCGGGCTGGAACAATCTGTTGCTGCCCAAGGACGAGTTACCGTCTCAACTGGTGGCGGAGCTGGCGCCGGTCGGCGACGAAATCGTCGTTACGAAGACAACCGACAGCGCCCTGACCGGCACCAACCTGCGGCTTATTCTTACCAACCTCGGGATCAAGACGGTTGTTTGCTGCGGGATCTTCACCGACCAATGCGTCTCGTCGACCGTCCGGAGCCTAGCGGACGAAAGCTTCGCCGTCGTCGTAGTCGAGGATTGCTGCGCGGCCGGTTCCGACGAGCTTCATCACAAGGAGCTCGAGATCATGAACATGATCTACTGCCACGTCATGTCGAGCACAGAACTCAAGGAGATCATGGGGCTCAGTTGACATAGGTCAAGTTTTGACAGCGCAATGTCAAACCGTGCCTTGCGCTGCACATATACGCTCGCAAACAATGTGCGACCCGCCTGTCTATGCAAGACCGAAGGCGATGGGCCGAAGATCACCGTCCGAAGGTACGTGTACGTTCCAAATCGCGCCGAACAGATCCTGGATGTTCGGATGACTGCAACCCAGGGGGAGTAGCCAACGTGACATCATCTAACACAAGTGCTCTCGAAGCCACCGAGAGTTTCGATGTAAGTAAGGATGCGTCGGTCGACAAGCTGCACGCCAAGGCCATCGGCTTGATCGGCGTGCTGTTCTTGACGGTTACCGGCGCGGCGCCGGAATCCGCCATGCTCGGCAACGTGCCGTTCGCCGCAGGCTTCGGTAACGGGATCTATGTTCCTGCAGCGTTCCTGCTTGCCACGATCGTTCTGACGATCTTTTCAGTGGGCTTTGCCGCGATGGCGAGCAAGGTTTCTTCCGTCGGCGGGTTCTACTCCTTCATCAGCCTGGGCCTCGGCCGAGACGTAGGCATGGCGGCGGGCATTTCGTCTCTGGCGTGCTACAGCATTTTCGAGGCGTCGTTGACTGGCCTGTTCGCCTATTTCGGCAACCAGTGGATACAGGCACATTTTGGCGTCAACGTACCCTGGCTCTATCTCGCGTTCTTCGTGATCGCTTTGAGTTCTTTCCTCTCCTATCAGGACGTGCAGCTCTCGGTGAAAGTTTTGGGGGCGGCGCTGGTGTTCGAAGTCATCATGCTGTCGATCTTTGATATCGGCGTGCTCGTCGCCAAAGGTCCTGGCGCTTTCAACCTCGAAGCCCTGAACGTCTTCCATGTCATGACCCCCGTGGTCGCTCAGAAAGTCGGAACGACCGACATAGCGGCCGGTGCTGCGGCGGTCGGCGTGTTCATGGCGTTCTGGTCGTGGGTCGGATTTGAAATGGCGCCGAACTACGCCGAAGAGTTCGGTCGATCCAAAGCGCATCATTCCCAAGTCGCTATATTACTCCGTCATCGGCCTTGGCCTTTTCTACATCGTCACCAGCTGGTGTGCGATTTCGGCCTATCCGACCGAAGGCGACATGTTGGCTAAGGCGGTTGCCGACTCGAGCAACTTCTTCCTGTCTCCTCTTGAGCAATTCGTCGGCTCATGGGCGAAAGAAGCAATGTTTCTCCTCATTCTGACGAGTTCGTTTGCGTGCAGCATGGCTTTCCACAACACCGCTGCGCGCTATATGTATTCGCTCGGCCGTGAGGGCGTGCTTCCGAAGTTCCTCGGCAAAACGCATCCGACGCACAAGAGCCCGCACATTGCCTCCGTCGTTCAGACGCTGCTTGCCGTGCTCTGGGTCGGGCTGTTCGCCTTGGTCTACGGTACGAACGATCCCAATGCCCAAGCCTACCTCGGCGTCTACACCATGTTCGCGGTTCTTGGCACGATGCTGCTTCTCATCCTGCAGGCCGTCGTCTCGATCGCGATCATCGTGTACTTCCGGGCCAACCATCCGGGTGAAGTGAATGTTTTCGCCGGCCTGATTGCTCCGGTGATTGCCTTTGTTTCGCAGGTCTATCTCGTCTACCTGCTCGTCGCGAACCTTGAAACGTTCGGCGGTACGGGCGGCTTCGGTGGCCGCATCCCGCTGATTGCCTTCATCATACTTGGTGTCGGTCTGGTCTGGGGCCTTGCTCTCCGAGTGATCTCGCCGGAAGCGCATGCCCGTATCGGCCGCATGGTTCTGAACGAGTAGCCTCGGAAGCACGGAAGAGAATACGATATGAGGCGGACGCTTTGCCGGCGTCCGCCTTTTCAACAGGAATCCCAGGGAGAGCAAATTCAATGCTCACGTCTATTGCAGGCCGATCAGTCATCGTCACCGGAGCAAGCAAAGGGATCGGAAAAGGCATCGCGCGTGTTTTCGCCAAGAACGGCGGCAAGGTTTTCGTGGTGTCACGCCATCTCGACGAGGCGGAGGCAACTGCCGAGGAGTTCCGCAAAGCAGGCGGCACGGCCAAAGGATTTGCGGCCGACATCACCAGCATGGGCGACATGCAGGTTCTCGCCGACACGGTTGCGAGCGACTACGGCGGCATCGACATTCTCTGCGCCAATGCCGGCATTTTCCCGCAGGCAAAGATCGAGGAGCTGTCGCCGGAGGATTGGGATTTCGTCCAGACGACAAACCTCAAGGGCACGTTTCTGCCGATCAAGGCGTGCCTGCCCTATTTGAAGAAATCGGATCAAGGACGCATCGTCATTACATCATCGATCACGGGTCCGGTGACGGGTTTCCCCGGCTGGTCGCACTATGGTGCGACCAAAGCCGGACAACTCGGCTTCATGCGCACCGCGTGCATCGAACTCGCGAAGTATGGCATCACAGTCAATGCCGTCCTTCCCGGCAACATCGCGACCGAGGGGTTGGCCGCGCTCGGGCCCGAATACGAGAAGTCGATGGCGGCATCCATTCCGCTGAAGAAGCTCGGCACGGTCGAGGATATCGGTTATGCGGCGCTGTTCCTGGCGTCCAAGGAGGCCGCCTACATCACCGGGCAGACGATCATCGTCGATGGCGGCCAAATCCTGCCGGAAAGCATGGATGCGCTGGCGCAAGCCTAAAAGCCGGTGCCGGCGAGCGCTCTTCGTTTCGTGAGATATCAGCCGTGGTTGCGAAAGACCTCGGCACGGAGCGCTCGCGGGGAAAGACCGGTCCAGCGGCGGACAGCGCGGCTGAACGCCGACAGCTCCGAGTAGCCGACGAGAAAGGCGATTTCAGAAAACGAGAGCTGGCGCTGGCGAACGTAAGATAGCGCGAGATCCCGGCGGGTGTTCTCAACCAGCGTACTGTAGCTCAGCCCATCGTAATGAAGCTCGCGCTGGATGGTGCTGAGCGGAAGGCGCAATTCGGCTGCAATGCCTTCGATCGCGGGAAATCCCTCCGGCAGGCGCGCCCTGACGGCGCTGCGCACGCGATCGGTGATGCTGAAGCGGACGTCCTGGCGTTCGGAAAGTCTTTCGAGGCAGAGCTTCATGGCCGACATCAACCGCGCATCGGCCGAGGGCATGCTGTGCTTCAAAATCTGTGGTCGAAAGACGATGGCGTTCGTCGGCTGGGAGAAGAATGCCGGAGACGCAAACGCCCGCTCGTGTTCGCGCCACTGCTCGGGCTTAGGATGCTCGAAGTGGACCTCCTCCGGCGCCCAACCCTGTCCCATCGCCTCACGAATGACATTCAGGAACATGCCGAGCGAAAGCTCAGCATCCTGGCGGCGCTCGACGATCTGCGGAGCGTCGACGCGATACTCGAGCTTCATCAAGCCCTCGGGCGTTCCCGCCAGCGCCATTGTCGAAGATTGCTGATGCAGAGGGAACAGATCGACGAGCGTTTCTAAAGCTGTGCCAAGGGTCGGCGCCGACAGCGCGGCATAACCCCAGAGACCGAGATCACGCGGATCGAACGAATGGCCGAACCAGAGGCCGAAATTGTCATTGCGGGTAATGCGGGCACTTTCTTCGAACAGCCGGCAGTAGGAGCTGAGGCTCAGTTGAAGCGTGGGCGAGCCCGCCATCTCCGGCGAAATCCCAGCGTTGCCGAAGATGCGGTCGACATCGCCGTTCAGCCGTTCGATGAATTTGACGATACCCGTCGCGGCCGATGCAAGGACGGAAGGATCAGCCTTCCTGCCGAGCACGCCCGCGGCCCCCGTCGCCATGGATTCGTTTATGCCGACGTCCATTCGTTCCTGGTGGGAAGGTGCCAATATCGCGAAGAAAAAAGCTAGCAGATGCGTTCGGCTGGTCAACTGCCGCGCACGATTAAATATTCGGCACTTTGCATCTGCAAATGCCTAATTGCACTGCAACATTCAGCCGAACAAGCGGCTCAAAATGCTTTTCTTGGCGGCGGGGGCGCCGGTTGGGGCGTTTCTCGGAAGGCCAAACTGAGAGAGATATTTTTCGCAGAGCGGAATCGAATCCTGCGTGTAGGCGACGCCCATCGATTTGGCGAGTTCGGTCTCGGAATGTGATCCGATCCACGCAACGAGCAGCAGCCTGCGTAGCATTACGAATGTCGGAATTTCGTTCTCGTCCGCCTCGCTCAATGTGCCGATCCGGCCGTAACCGCGGACCCATGCTTTGAGAAGATCGGGCACTTCGGGTGCGTGCTCGAAAAAGGATACCGTCGTGGCGCAATCATAGAGCAGCCAGGAAAAGCCGCAGTCGTCGAAATCGATGACTTTGACGGTGTTGCCGTCCATCAGAAGATTGGCAAGGCGCATATCGCCGTGGACTAGGTTGAAGCGGTCGGGCGCTTTGCCGAACGCCTCGAGACGCTGCTCGATCAGGGCGACGGTCTCGGAGATGGCTTCCATCGCCTCCGCCGTCATCCCCATTCCGTTCTTCCAGTAGCCCCAGTGCGGGCGACTGCCAAGGCTGGTCTCGAAATCCCACGTATGGCGCTCGAACCAGGCAGGGCGCCGCCATTTGCGGACGTGCGCATGCATGCGGGCGGCGGTTTCGCCCAACAGCTCGAAGCCGGCTACATCGGTCTGGTCGGGTTCGTTCCCGTTCTCCCATTCGAAGAGGACGACATTGCGCGGATTGGGCAGGCCTTCGACGGCTACCGTTTGAATGAATTCGCCGTCGGCGCCGCGCACGGCGGTCGGCGTCGCGACGCCGCCGCTTTCACGCAATGCCGCGAGCCAAGCAAGCTCCGATGCAATGGCGGTCCGCGAGTGATAACCTTCGCGGTGAATCCGCAAAGCCCATTTTCGGCCCGTTGCGTCTTCGACCTTGTAGGTCGCGTTCTCGGAAACGTTGATCAGCTTGACGGGAATGCCATCGGGAAGCCCGAAGCGACGCGTCGCGCGCTCGGCCAGGACCTGCAATTGTTGAAGCAGTTCGTCGTGAGTCAACGTAACCGTGCCCGTCATGTCGGCCATGACATCTCGTGTGCGTTTCTGGATGAGGCGGCTGTTCGGCAACCTCTGTTTTCTTGGGCCATAGTAGAAAACGGCGGCAAGGTCCACTTGACCTCGCCGCCGCTTCAGTTGACAGCTCGATAAATCGCGTCGTCGCGAGAGACGAGGATCAGAGCTTCACCATCACATGACGCGGGACGGTATAGTCTTCGAGGGCATACATCGAAAGATCTTTGCCGTAACCCGACATCTTGAGACCGCCGTGGGGCATCTCACTGCACAGCATGAAGTGCGTGTTGACCCATGTGCAGCCATATTGCAGCCGCGACGCAACCTTCATGCCTTTGGCGATATCATTGGTCCAAACCGATGATGCGAGGCCATAGTCGCTGTCGTTGGCCCAGGCGATGGCTTCATCGGCATCGTCGAACGGCGTAACCGAAACCACCGGACCGAACACTTCTTTGCGCACGATCTCATCTTCCTGCTGCGCGCCGGCGATGAGCGTCGGCTCGAAGAAGAAGCCCTTGCCCGACGGCGCTTTGCCACCGGCGGCGACATTGACATGATTCAGTTGGCTGGCTCGCTCGACGAAGCCTTGGACGCGCCCCTTCTGCGCTGATGAGATCAGCGGTCCGAGATCGTTGTCGTCATCGTTGGGCTGATTGTACTTCAAGCTTTTAACCGCGCTGGCGAGATCGGCGACGAGGTTGTCGTAGACTTTCTTGCCGGCGTAGATGCGGCACGCGGCGGTGCAGTCCTGGCCCGCGTTGTAATAGCCGAAGATTTTGACGCCATCGACGACGGAAGCGATGTCGGCGTCGTCGAACACGATGACGGGCGCCTTGCCGCCGAGTTCGAGGTGCGTGCGCTTGATATTCGAAACGGCGGCCTGAAGCACCTTCTGGCCGGTGCCGATGCTGCCCGTCAACGAAACCATCGCGACCTTCGGGTGGTTGATGAGGGCCGAGCCGGTGGTCGCACCCTTGCCGACGACGATGTTGACGACGCCTTCGGGGAAGATGTCGGCGATGATCTTACCGAGCTTCAGCAAGGTCAGCGGCGTTTGTTCGGACGGCTTCAAGACGATGGTGTTGCCACCGGCGAGAGCCGGGCCGAGCTTCCACGCCGCCATCATCAGCGGGTAGTTCCAAGGTGCGATCGAGCCGACGACGCCGACGGGATCGCGGCGGATCATCGAGGTGTGACCGGCGAGATATTCGGCAGCGACCGGGCCGTGCATCGTGCGTACGGCGGCTGCAAAAAAGCGGAAGCAATCGACAATGGCGGGCATTTCGTCCTGCAGGACGCGGATGCGCGGCTTACCGGTATTCAGCGCTTCGAGCGCCGCGAAGGCTTCTGCTTCCTTTTCGACCGCATCGGCGAGCTTCAAAAGCAGCGTCGAGCGTTCGGCAGGTGTCGTCTGCGACCATGTCTTGAAGGCTTTCTCGGCCGCGCTTACGGCGGCGTCGACCTGAGCAACGGACGCGTCCGGCAGATTGGTGATCACTTCTTCGGTCTTAGGGTTGACGATCGGCTCCGGTGAATCCGTTCCCGCGACGAAATCGGAACCGATGAGCATGTTGGTGTCGAGCATGGTTTCCTCCACTGATCGTTCCGGCGCCCCGCTACTTCGAGGAGCCGCCTGTGTGTTCGCCTTCCCGCGTCAAGTAGTAGGCCGCAAGGATCGGCAATAGCGTTACGAGAAAAACGAAGACGGCGACCACGTTCGTCACCGGTCGTTGCCGCGGCCGAATCAGTTCCGACAGCATCCAGATCGGAAGCGTCGTCTGCTGGCCGGCGGTGAATGTCGTGACAATCACTTCGTCGAAAGACAGCGCAAATGCAAGCATTCCGCCGGCGAGAAGCGCGGTGCCGATTTGCGGCAGGATGACGTAGCGGAAGGTCTGGAAGGAATCGGCGCCGAGATCCATCGACGCCTCGACGAGATTGCCCGAGAGCCGGCGGAATCGCGCAACCGCATTATTGTACACGACGACGATGCAGAACGTCGCGTGGCCGAGCATGATCGTCCAGACCGAGAACGGGATGCTCATGATGTCGAAGGCGGAGCGGAGCGCGATGCCGGTGATAATGCCGGGCAAGGCGATCGGAAGCACAAACAGCAGCGAGATCGTTTCGCGACCGAAGAATTTTGCGCGCGACAGTGCGGCGGCCGCCAGCGTGCCGAAGATCAACGCCAGGATCGTCGCGACGGCAGCGACCTGCAACGAAAGATAAAGCGGCGGCCAGATGTCGGGCCGCGAATTCCACGCCACCCCAAACCATTTCGTCGTGAGGCCCGGAGGTGGGAATTGGAAGCTCTTTTCCTCGGTCGTGAAAGCGTAGAGGAAGATGAAGAACAAAGGCAAATGCAGGAACAGAAGACCTGCGACCGCCGAAATGCGCAGACCGAAAGGCGACGGGTTTTTGCCGTTAGAGGACATCGAACGCCCCCATCCGCTTCGCCATCCAAAGGTAGGCCGCCATGATGACCATCGGGACGACCGTGAAAGCCGCCGCCAGCGGAATGTTGCCGGCTGTGCCTTGAAGCGTATAGACCGCCTGCCCGATCATCAGACGAGAATTCCCGACGATCTGGGGAATGATGTAATCGCCGAGCGTCAGCGAAAACGTGAAGATCGATCCGGCTACAATGCCCGGGAGTGCCAGGGGGAAAATCACTGTCCGGAAAGTCTGACCGGGCTCGGCGCCGAGATCGGCCGAGGCTTCGATGAAGTTCGCCGGAACGCGTTCCAACGCGGCTTGCGTCGGCAAGATCATGTACGGCAGCCAGATGTAGACGAAGACGAGGAAGGTTCCCAAATAGCTGAACGAAAGCGACGGACCGCCAACGACCGGCAGCGCCAGGATTCCGTCGAGCAGCCAGCCGAGGTGCAGAGTGTTCGCGAACCAGGTAATGACACCTTCCTTCGCGAGTATCAGCTTCCAGGCATAAACTTTGACGAGATAGCTCGACCAGAGCGGCATCATCACCGCGAGGTAGAAAAGCGCTTTCATCCAGCCGCGGGCGTAGCGCGCCGCGTAATATGCGATCGGAAACGCGATGATGGCGCTGGTGATCGTCACAAGCGCAGCCATAGTGACAGTTCTCAGGATGATCTGGACGTTCGAGCCCTCGAACAGCTGCTGATAGGTCGCGAGCGTGAACTGGTGAACGACGAGACCCGAGAAATCATCGAGCGAATAGAAGCTCTGCAGCAGAAGAGCGAATAGCGAGCCGACGTAGACGATGCCGATCCAGAGAAGCGGCGGCGTCAGCAAAAGGAACGTCAGCCATTGCGGGCGCGCAAAAAAGAAATCGGAGACGGCCCCAGCAGCCCCGCGAGGGCTTTCGTGAGCGGCGACCGTCACGCTCCGTCTCCCATCGCGACCATCGCCGATTTCGGCCAAGCGAGCGTGACCGCATCGCCTTTGTGGAGTGATGCTCCGGGCGGAATGGTCGCCACGATGGGAAGCTTGTCCGTCGCGACCGTGATGCGCGTCACGGCGCCCTGATAGCTGATGGAGCTGATCGTGCCGCGCGCGGAGGTATGATCGGCGGCAATCGACGCGGTTTCAGGAACGACGTCGATGCGCTCGGGGCGAAGGCTTGTCCAGGCGGCGACACCGCCGTGGGCGACGGCAAATTCCGGCGGCAGGACGTTCGAGGACCCGACGAAATCGGCGACGAAGCGGGATGTGGGCCGTTCGTAGACGTCGGAGGGAGTACCGACCTGCACGATTTTGCCGTCGTTGAAAATCGCGACGCGGTTCGCCATCGACAGGGCTTCACCCTGATCGTGCGTGACGAAGACGAAGGTGATGCCGAGGCTGGTCTGCAGCGATTTCAGTTCTTCCTGCATCTGTTCGCGCAGCTTCAAGTCGAGGGCGCCGAGCGGCTCGTCGAGCAACAGCACCTTGGGGCCGTTGACGAGTGCGCGGGCAAGCGCCACGCGCTGGCGCTGGCCGCCGGAAAGCTGGGCCGTGCGGCGCGTGTCGTAGCCTGCAAGCTTGACGAGCGCCAAGGCGTCCTTGGCTTTGGCTTCGCGCTCGGCTTTGGAGACGCCTTTGATCATCAGTCCGTAGGCGACGTTCTCACCGACGGTCATGTGCGGGAAAAGCGCGTAGTCCTGAAAGACGGTGTTGACGTTACGGCGATAGGGCGGAACGCCCTCGGCAGTTTCGCCGAAAATCTCGATGTGGCCTTCGTCCGGCTGCTCGAAGCCTGCGATGAGCCGGAGGCAAGTCGTCTTGCCGGAACCGGAAGGACCGAGAAGGGCGAAAAACTCGCCTGGCTCGATATCGAGCGAAACGCCGTCGACGGCGCGAACCGAACCGAACCGACGCGAGACATTCTGAAAGCGGACTGCTGGAGACATGAAACTCTTTTAGCGCCTTGCGGCCGACCGATGGCGGCCGGCCGCAGGAGACAGGACAACTACTTACCGAGGATGGCGATGTAATCTTTCGCCCACTGCGAATAGGGGACGCAAGAGCTTTCCTTTTCGCACTTTGCTGTCGGCGTGCGCCAGAACCAGATCTTTTCGAAGTTCTCCGAGCCGTTCGTCGCGCAGCCAGCGTCGGTCAGCAGGGCGTTGCCCTTGCAGGCTGCCGGGACGGTCGGCACGGAGCCGAACCATGACGCCAAATCGCCCTGGAGCTTGGGATTGAGCGAGTGCTCCATCCACTTGTAGGCGCAGTTGGGATGTTTGGCGTTTACATGCATCATCGTCGTATCGGCCCAGCCCGTCGCACCTTCCTGAGGGATGGTCGAAGCGATCGGCTTCTTGTCGGCCTGAAGCAGGTTTACCTGATAGGGCCAGGACGAGGATGCGACGACGCCTTCGTTCTTGAAGTCATCGACCTGAACGGTCGCATCGTGCCAGTAGCGGCCGATCAGGGCACGCTGCGATTGCAGCAACGCGATGACGGCGTCGTACTGTTCCTTGTTCAGCTCATATGGATTCTTGATGCCGAGTTCGGGCTTTTTCTTCGCAAGATAGAGAGCGGCGTCGGCGATGTAGATCGGCCCGTCATAAGCCTGGACGCGACCCTTGTTGCTTTTGCCGTCGGGCAGCGTCTGCTCCTCGAACACCACCGACCAGCTCGTGGGGGCTTCCTTGAACACGGTCGTGTTGTAGGCGAGTACGTTCGGGCCCCACTGATAGGGCACGCCATAGTGAACGCCATCGACTGTGTGCCATGGCGCATCCTGAAGCCGCGGATCGAGCGTTTTCCAGCTCGGGATCAAATCAATGTTGATCGGCTGGACTTTCTTGCCGGCGACGAGGCGGAGCGAGGCATCGCCCGAGGCGGTGACGAGATCGAAGCCGCCCTGGTTCATCAGCGTGACCATTTCATCGGAGGTGGCCGCGGTCTTGACGTTGACCTTGCAGCCGGTGTCCTTTTCGAAGCTTGTCACCCAATCGTAATTCTTGTCGGACTCGCCGCGCTCTATGTATCCGGGCCAAGCAACGATATCGACTTCGCCTTCGCCGGGGCCGACCGACGTCAAGGGCTCGCCCCAAGCTGAGAAGCTGCCCATCAAAAGAATTGCCGTCGATGCTACGAGTGTCTTCCGAGTGGGCGTCATGTGTGCTTACTCCTCCGATTTCACGCCGCGACGAAGCGGGCCGGGCGGCATGGCGACCGCCCATCCACCCTCAACGGGTTATACCGTCTGCGATGTTAGTTCAGGAATTTTAGCGACGCCAGAGAGGCGCGAAGCGACGCCATGCGGGGTGGCGCTCGAAATAGCCATTGATTAATTGAAGACCGGTCAGGGGCGTGGCGCTGCGTAAGCTTTGGATCTCGGCCCAACAGGGGCCTACCTTTCGACTTCTTGGGACATCGCCAAAACAGTCTGTGGTCGTGATTGGTTGTCGGGTAGAGTTATCAGCAGTCATCCGGCAAACGCAAAGCAGCAATGTGCGGACCGGCGGGTCGAATGGTAATAACAATTTTGAATGCAGCGCGGTGAAAAATGACAGTCGTTAAAATCCGCATCGACTTCGATGGCGATCGCTATATCGGCCACGGCCGCGTGCAGCTTCTGGAACTCATCGGACAGCACGGGTCGATCGCCAAAGCGGCGAAAGCCATGGACATGTCATACAAGCGCGCGTGGTACCTGATCGACGAATTCAATTCGATGTTCGCCGACCCGCTGATCGAGCGCCATCATGGCGGAAGAGGCGGAGGGGCCGCGAAACTGACGCCGTTCGGCGCCGAACTCATCCGTCATTACCGGGAGATGGAAGCCAAGGCCCTCACCGTTTTTGCCAAGCCGCTATCGTCGATCGAGAGGCATTTGGTGCAACTGGAAAAGCCCGGTCAAAAGGCGGCAAAGAAAGGCGTGCAGCCGGCGCGCGCGTAAGCGTTTCAGCGGGACAGGACCTCGGCCGGGGTTCCGGCCCCGGTCACGCGGCCATCGACAATGCGTATGACGCGCGAGGCGAGCCTTTTTACTTCTTCGGTGTTGTGGGTTACCAGGACGATCGGCACCGAGAACTCGTCGCGGACACGCTCGATCAAGCTCATGATCTCCATGCGGCGGTCATCGTCGAGGCCGGTCATCGGCTCATCCATCAACAGGATGCGCGGCGACGCCAGCAATGCCCGTGCAATCGCGACGCGATGCTTCTCGCCGCCCGACAGCGTGGCGGGGCGGCGCTTCAAGAGATCACCGATGCCGAGCACGTCGACGATCACGTCCTGCGGCAGCGCGTCTTTTTCCCCGCGCTTGAACCATTGCCCGAACTTGATGTTCTGGCCGACCGTCAGATGCGGAAAAAGCTGGGCGTCCTGAAAAACAAAGCCGACCCGGCGAAGGTGAGGCGGCACGAAAATTCCGGAGTCGGTATCGGTCAGGACCTTACCGGTGACGACGATGCGGCCCCTGTCCGGACGGTTGACGCCGGCGATCATGTTCAGAACTGAGGTCTTTCCAGATCCGGAAGGCCCGAAGAGAGCCGTCAGCCGGCTATCGCTTTCGAAGGCGACATCGAGCGTGAAGCCGTTTCGCTTTTGGAATGCCCTGACGCTGAGCGCCCAGTCCTCACTCGTCATTCGAACACGGCGATGCGCTTCTGAATACGGCGGTTCAGGATCTCGGACACGATCAGCGCGAGCATTGCAATGGCGATTGAAACGCAGGCGAGCCGGAACGCCTGCCCCTCGCCGCCGGGAACCTGGGTGTAGGTGTAGATCGCCGAAGGAATGGTTTGCGTCTCGCCGGGGATGTTCGACACGAAGGTAATCGTCGCGCCGAATTCTCCCAGCGCTTTTGCAAAACACAATATGACGCCGACCAGAACGCCGGGAAGCGCGAGCGGCATCGTGACGAGCAGGAATGTCCACCACGCGTTCGCGCCGAGCGTCGAAGCCGCGGTTTCAAGCCGCCGATCGATTGCTTCGAACGACAGTCTGATCGCCCGAAGCATGAGCGGAAAGCCCATGACGCCGCACGCCAGCGCGGCACCCGTCCAGCGGAACGAGAACGTTATGCCGAAAAGGTCGTAAAGCTGCTTGCCGATCGGCCCATGCCGCCCAAACGTCAGCAGAAGAATGTAGCCGGTTACGACCGGCGGAAGCACAAGCGGCAGATGCAGCAGGCCATCGAGCACGACCTTTCCCGGAAAGCGCCATCTCGCCAAAACGTAGGCGAGAAACACGGCCGCCGGAAGCCCGACAAGCGTTCCGACGGTCGCGACCCGGAGGCTGAGTTCGATCGCCGTCCACTCATCGGGAGAAAAGCCAAGCACTTGAGCGTCCTTTGCTGACCTGCGGCGACCGTGCAGTTACTTGAAAACAGTAAATCCCTGCTTGGTGAACATCGCCTGGGCGTCTGGGGTCTTCAGATAATCGATGAACGCCTTTGCGGCATCGCCATTCTTCGTTTCAGCCAAAATGGCGATCGGATAGATGATCGGCGGATGGGAATCTTCGGGGAAAACGTCAACGATTTTGACTTTGGGTTCGGCGGCGGCATCCGTCTCGTAGACGATTCCGAGCGGCGCCTCGCCTTGCGCAACGAGGGCAAGAGCGGCACGGACGTTATCGGCCTGGGCGACTTTCGGCTCGACATCTTTCCAGACGCCGAGCTTCGTCAAAGCGGCCGACCCATATTTGCCGGCCGGGACCGACTTCACATTCGCCATCGCGATACGATTATCGCCGAGGGTGGCGGCGAGAGGAAAGCCGTCGCCAATTTTAAGTGAAACGTTGCTGTCCTTCGGCGCGATCAGGACGAGGCGGTTGCCGAGCAGGTTGAAACGCGTGTCGTCTTTGACGAGCTTCTTTTTATCAACATAGTCCATCCAATCCAGGTCGGCGGAGATGAAGATGTCGGCGGGCGCGCCCTGCTCGATCTGCTTTGCGAGCGCCGACGAGCCTGCATATGAAATGACGACCTTGTTGCCCGTGCTCTTTCCATAGGCGGCAGCCGCGCTGTCGAGCGCGTTCTTCAAACTTGCGGCGGCAAATATCGTAATTGTTGTCGTATCGGTTTTCTGCGCCTGCGCATCGACGACCAGAAGGGTCGACACCAGCATCAAGCCAGCGAGAGCGATACGCAAAGAAAACCGTGAGAGGAACGAGGCCGAGAGCATCAAGATCTACCTTGCTGTTAATTCGCGATATAGCCGCAAGGATATCTAGGCCGTCGGCGTTTGCAACTGGCCCGTTTGGCAGCACAAAACTGTTATGAAACGGACGCGTTCGGCGGGGCGAATGTTTACTATAGCAGACAGGCTATAGAGAGCAGCAGGTCGAAGCTAGACAATCGCCCTCACCCCCAGTGCGGGCTGCACAAGAAGATCCGCAACCTCCTTTAGCGCATCGACAAGAGCGTTGCGGTCGGGCGCGACGCCGAGGGACAGGCGCAACGCCTCGGGCTCGTCGGAGCCGGTCGCGAACACCGAGCTTGGAACGACGGAAATTCCCGCCCGCTTGGCATGGTCGGCAAAATCGGCGGCCCGCCAATGCGGCGGCATCTTCAGCCAGATATGATGGCCGCAGCTATCGGCCACGATATCGGCGTGACCGAGTTCCTTTGCCGCCAAACGCTGGCGGGCGATGTTTTCATCACGAATGGCGACCGTCAGATCATCGATGATGCCGGTTGAAATCCAACGCGAGGCTACGGCGGCGTTGATCGGCGGCACCATGAGATTGACGGCGCGAATGATGCCGGCGAGCCGCATCGCTAGGGCGGCGCCCGGCGTGACGACGTAGGCAATCCGGAGCGCCGGCGTCGCGCACTTCGACAATGTGGCGATATGCCATGTGATCTCAGGCGCGAGCGATGCGAACGGCGGCAGATGATCGACTTGAAGAACGGAATAAGGGTCATCCTCGATAATTATCACGCCGTGACGGCGCGCGATCGCAGCGAGCTCGCGGCGGCGGTCATCGGGCAGCGTCGCAGTCGTCGGATTGTCGATGGCCGGAATGACGTAGAGGGCTTTTGGCGGCCGTTGCCGGCAACAGGCTTCGAATGCTTGCGGCGTGATGCCTTTGTCATCCATCGCTAAGGACTGAAGCGTCAGGCCGAGTTGCTGGGTGACCGCTTTCAGTCCCGGATATGTGACGCAGCCGGCGGCAATGGCGTCGCCGCGCGTAAGAATGCAGGTGCAGATGGCGTAAAGTGCGCTTTGGGCGCCGCTGGTCAGGACGATCGACGAGGGCTTCACCTGATCGATCCGGCGCGACAGCCATACCGCTGCGGCGGCACGATCGGCATCGCTGCCGGTGCTTTCCTGATAGTGGAGGTTCAACATCCCGTGCTCTTCGGAAAGGATGTTGGCGATGGTTTCGGGGATGAGGCGCTTGAGGTTAGCGCTCGCCGGTTGGGAAGGAATGTTCATGCTGAGATCGACGGCCGGGGGCGCACTCAATCCCAGAATGCGGCTGTCGTCGATGCGCCGGCGAACGAATGTGCCGCGTCCGGCATTGGCTTCGACCAAACCACGCCGCCGCGCCTCATTGAAGGCGCGTGTGACGGTGGTGAGATCGACGTCAAGGACTTCGGCGATCGATCTTTGCGGCGGCAAGCGATCGCCGGGCTGAAGCCGGCCCTCTTTCAAATCCGTTTCGAGAGCTTCGACGATGCCGCGATATTTGAGCTGACTGCCGTCAACGATCCAAGGCTTCCACGCCGTCATTGCCGCCCATCCACCATCAAAACCCATACATTTCCTACCATTCTCCTATCTTGTATGGAAGAACAAGTTTCTGATGACTGATAGATTTTGCCGTTCACTCTCATCGCTCCATCGGAAAATAGCATAATATATTGAAATAACGGGATATATATCGTTGTTATGAATATCCATACATTTTGCTGGTGACAGACCTCGCAACCATACAATAAACATACATAGTGGAGCAGCCTCAGCAAAAAGGACATCGGGCGATGTGTGCGGAACATAAGTGGCCGGAGCTTCCTCCCTCGAAAACCGGGGTGTGGGGCCTTTGTCCGCGCTGCGGAAAGGGCAAGATGTTCGACGGCTTCCTGAAGCTAAAGACGTCGTGCCCGGTGTGCGGTTTGGATTTCTCATTCGCTGATCCGGCCGACGGCCCTGCATTCTTCGTCGAGTGCTTTGCCTGCATCCCGAGCGCACTATTCGCGGTCTGGCTGGAGGTCGCGCATTCGCCGCCGTTCTGGGTGCATCTCATCACCAGTCTGCCGCTCATCCTGTTGACGTGCATTCCGCCGCTTCGGCCGCTCAAGGGGTGGCTGGTCGCGGCGCAGTACTTCAACAAGGCCGAGGAAGGGCGGCTCGTATTCGATAAAAAGCCGCCAGCCGCTTCGTAGCGGCTTCGCGAAGCCTGTGTTGGTGAGGATCTTCAACACAGGGTGTGAGGCGTTATATTTCACTCGATGGTTGACAAAGCCGATATTCGCCCGACCGTGCTGCTAACCGGCTTCGGGCCGTTTCCCGGCGTTCCGGTGAATGCGTCCGGAGAACTTGTCCGGCGACTTGTCCGGATTGCGCGCCGGGAGTTTCCCAACGTTCGCTTCGTTGCGGCCGTGCTGCCGACCGAATGGGGCCGCGCGCCCCGCCGCATTGCGGCGCTGCATGCGCGATATCATCCGGTCCTCGCTCTTCATTTCGGCGTTGCGAGCGGTTTGCAGTGCGTTCGACTCGAAACGACGGGGCGCAATGCTCTTCGTGCATCACCGGATGCCGCGGGAGTGTTGCCGGCGGACGAACTGCTATGTCCGGATGGCCTTGCCGAACGCCGGGCGACCATCGACATTCCTCGAATTTCACGCGCGCTCGAAGCACGCGGATGGCCGTGCTCGTCGTCCGACGATGCAGGCGGCTATCTGTGCAACGCAGCGCTCTATCAATCGCTCGCATGCGCGGAACACCATGGCGGTTCGGTCGGGTTCGTGCACATTCCCGCTGATCTGTCTCAATCACCGCTTGCAATGAAGCGAGGCGTCGAGACGGCGCTCGAAATTGTTCGTGCCGCGCTCGGTCCCAAGACGGAAACAGCGGAGGCACCGGCGTTGACCGGACCATAGTCGCGACGATTTTTTTGGGGAATTGATTGGCTGCGGCCCGGCCAAGCGGGGAAGACGGGGGGAGGTCTTGGCTCGGCCGGGCTCAGCAGCATCTGGTGCGCACGGGGGGAGGTGTCATCACCAGCTTGAGCAACACCTTATCGGGGAGAAGATGAACTCATTCTGAACGTGAGGTTAAAAAGCCGCAACGTTGCCGGTTCAGCGAAAGCTATCAATGAAATCAACGGGTTTTTGGTGTTGCACGGGCGCCTTTGAGGGACCGCCGGAGCGAATCAGATTAGCTTCCGGGCTTTCGATGTCCTGCGCATAGGAAATCCAATGCCGGCACGCGCCGCGCCGCTTTCGCTGCCTTTTGCGCCCGGTGCTGCCGATCAGATGGACGCGGCGCGGGCGACGCTCGAAAACATCTTCGGGTACAAGGGTTTCCGCTCGCACCAGAGCGACATCATCGCGACGCTGCTCGGCGGTCGAGATTGTCTCGCGCTGATGCCGACGGGCGGCGGCAAATCGCTCTGCTATCAGATCCCGGCGCTCGTTCGCCCCGGCACTGGCATCGTGATTTCACCGCTCATCGCGCTGATGCAGGATCAGGTCGATGCGCTGTGTGATGTTGGCGTCAAGGCCGCCTTCCTGAACTCGACGCAGGATCGCGCCACGCAGGATCGCATCGAGAGGGAATTCGCGGGCGGCGCGCTCGATCTGCTCTACGTCGCGCCGGAACGGCTGGTGCAGGAGCGCACGCTGAACCTGTTCGAGCGCAACGACATTGCTATCTTCGCAATCGACGAGGCCCATTGCGTGTCGCAGTGGGGCCATGACTTCCGCCCGGAATATCGCCAGCTCAAGATTCTGGCGCAGCGCTTTCCCAATGTGCCGCGCGTGGCGCTGACCGCTACGGCGGATGAGAGAACGCGGCAGGACATCGTCTCAGAGCTGTCGCTCGAAAACGCCGCGACGTTCATCGCGAGCTTCGACCGTCCGAATATCCGTTACACCATCGCGGAGTTGGGCAGCGTCAGCGCACGCGAACGGTTGTGGCAGTTCATCGAGAGCGAACATCCGGCGGACGCCGGCATCGTCTATTGCCTGTCGCGCAAGTCTGTCGAGGAAACGGCGGCGTGGCTATCGTCGAAGGGGCGCAAGGCGCTCGCATATCACGCCGGGCTCGATGCGCCGCTGCGCGCGGCGGCGCAATCCAAGTTCCTGACAGAAGACGGCCTCATCATCGTCGCAACGATCGCGTTCGGCATGGGCATCGACAAGCCGGACGTTCGTTTCGTCGCGCATTTGAATCTGCCGAAATCCATCGAGTCCTACTACCAGGAGACGGGGCGCGCGGGGCGCGACGGCGAGCCGGCAAATGCGTGGATGGCGTACGGTTTCCAGGACATCGTGCAGCTTCGGCAATGGATCAACCAATCCGACGGGTCGGAAGCGTTCAAGAAGGTACAGCGGCAGAAGCTCGACGCGCTGATCGGGCTCGCCGAAATGCCGGGATGTCGGCGACAGGCGCTGCTGTCCTATTTCGGCGAGACGCGCGCCGAGCCGTGCGGGAATTGCGACAACTGCCTCAGTCCGCCCCATACGGAAGACGGCACCGTGCTGGCACAGAAAGCGCTTTCCGCTGTTTATCGAACCGAGCAGCGTTTTGGCGTGACGTATCTCGTCGACGTTCTGATGGGCGTCGCGGACGAGCGCATCATCAGGAACGGCCATGATCGGCTGTCCGTCTACGGGATCGGCCGGGATGTGGCGCAGGCGACGTGGAAAGGTCTGTTCCGGCAACTGACGGCGCTCGGCTATCTTTCCATCGACCAGGAAGGCATGGGATCGCTGGAGCTGACGGATCGGGCGCGCCCGCTGCTTCGCGGCGAAGAGCGCTTTCTGCTGCGGGTGGCCCGCCACGCCGCCAAGCCCTCACGGCGCTCGGCGTCGGCAGCGCCGAAAGTCGCGCGCGAAAATCAGCCGCTGTTTGATGCCCTTCGCGCGGCCCGGCAGAAACTCGCCGCCGCCGCGAAGCTTCCGCCCTATGTCGTGGCGCAGGACAAAACGCTGATCGAGCTTTCCGAAAAGCGGCCGACGAGCGAAAACGCGCTGCACGACATTATCGGTCTCGGGGCCAGCAAGATCGCGCGGTATGGCGCGGCGTTCCTGGACGTGATCTCGCAATTCAAGAAGCATCCGGCGCTCAACAACCGTTTGTCGGCGACGGTCAACGTGACGCTGGCGGCGCATCTGCGTGGGCTCGATGCCGAAGCGATCGCGGCGGAACGCGGGATCGAAGCCTCGACCGTTTATGGCCATCTGGCGGAAGCGATCGAGGCGGGCATCATCACCGCGGACGACGCGCTGAAGCTCGATCCGGCGGAACGGGATGAGATCGAAGCGGCGTTCGAGCGCTGCGAGACGCGCGATACGGGCAAGCTCGGCCCGGCATTCGCGGCGCTCGATGGCCGTTATGACTACGGCATCCTCAAGTGCCAGCTCGCCGATAGCGTGTGAGTCTTACGCGAAGCGCACCGAATATAAACGTCATGCCGACGAAGAGCCTGCCCCGCAAAGGCCGGGGTCGGCACCCAGACAATTGTCAATAGGCGCGATGTCGAAGGTTGACTGGATCCCCGGCCTTCGCCGGGATGACGGTATTGGGAAGCGGGTGCGCAGGCGTGTTAGCGCGCTGCCACTTTCGCGGGGACGGAAGCCGAGAGCTTGGAGGTCAGTTCGCTGCACAAAGCTTCGAGTTCCGGCGTCCATTGTGCGGAGTTGGTCGCGAACAAGTTCGCCTGCGATTTCAAAATCACACCATCGTCGAGAATCTTGAGGCCATTGGCGCGCAAGGTTTCGCCGGTCGTCGTGATATCAACAATCAGCTCGGCCGTTCCGGATGAGGGCGCGCCTTCGGTCGCGCCCGCGCTTTCGATGATGCGATAATCGCCGAAGCCTTTCGAGCCGAAGAAGCGACGCGTCAGATTGATGTACTTCGTCGCGACGCGCGGCCAGCGGCCGTGCTGGCGGCGAAACGGAATGGCGATTTCTTCCAGATCGGCGACGGTCGACACATCGAGCCAGCACGTCGGCACGGCGACGACGACGTCGGCATAACCAAAGCCCAGCTTTTGCAGGAAGCGAATGCGCGTCGCGGCATCGGAGATGTTTTCGCGGATCATGTCTTCGCCGGTGATGCCGAGATGGACGCTACCGGACTTCAAAGCCTCGGCGATTTCGCCGGACGATACGTAGGCGACGTCGATGCCCGGCAGGCCTTCGATCTCGCCGCGGTAGCCGCGGACGTGGCCGACCTTGCGCACCACAAGCCCGGCGCGCGCGAACATGTCGGTCGTCTGATCCATCAGACGGCCCTTGGATGGAATGGCGAGCGTCAGCCTGCTCATCGCGACTTGCCTCCGACCGCCGCCAACAGGCGCTCCGAATGGATGGCCGCGCCGACGGCGGCAACGTCGACGTCCGATCCGGCGGCACGCAGCAGGCCGTCGTAGCGACCTCCTCCGGCGATCGGGCTTTTGGCGCCGAGGGAAGCTGCGTTCACCTCGAAGACCAAGCCGGTGTAATAGGCGAGCGTGCGTCCGAACTCGGCCGAGAACGTCACGCGTTCGAGATCGATACCGGCGTTGGCGAGGAGTGCCAGTCGGCGGTCATAGGTTTCGAGCGCATAGCCCGAGCCATTGGGAGCGCCCTTGATCAGCGCCGAAATCTTTTCGCCTGCCGTGATCGCGGGGCCGGAGACGCCGATGTAGCGTTCGATCAGCTCGATGGCGCGGCTATCGAGAGGGGCCTCCTTGGCATCCTCGGCGATATCGACGAGGTGCGCGGTGATGTCGGAGAGCGAGCGCGTGCCGATCAGGTCGATCGCCTCTTCCTCGAGATAGACGGCGACGGCGGCTTCGCTGGCCTCAACGTCATCGCGCCGAAGGGACGACAGAAGTTCCTGCGGAATGCTCGAAGACGGCGGCCGGACGCCGGTGGCGAAACCCTTCAATGCCTCGCGGAAAGAGAGCGGGCGTAGAAACGCATCATCCAAACGCTTCTTCCAATTGAGCGAGACGCCGGTGGCATCGAGCACGCTCGAGAACAGGCCGAGATCGCCGAGGCGCAGCGTCCAATCCTTGAAGCCGACCTTCTCGATGGCCTTGATGATGATGGCGACCGTTTCGGCTTCGGCCGCTTCGCGTGATTTGTCGCTGAAGCGTTCGATGCCGGCCTGGCGAAATTCGCGCGGGTGATCGGCGGTGGCGCCTTGCGGCTGAAATCGAAACGCGGGGCCATTGTAGCAATAACGCGCGGGCGTCGCCGGGTCAGCGTGGCGTTCGAGGTGGAGACGGCAGGTCGGAACGGTGATGTCGGGGCGCAGGCAAAGCTCGGCGCCGTCTTGATCGGTGAAGACGTAGGTGCGCGCGCGCAAGCTCTCGCCGATGACGTCGAGGAAGACGTCGGCGGGCTGGATGATGGCGGGCGCGACGGCGTCGTAGCCGGCTTTGGTGAAAACCGACATGATCGTCTGCGCCTGGGATGCCAGCGCTTCGAGATTGAGGACCGTCTCAGCGGTCATTTTCTTTTCATCTCCCTCTCCCCATCGCCCTGCCGCGATGGGGAGAGGGTCGGGGTGAGGGGCCGCAACGCGCTTGCTGCTGCCCCTCACCCTAACCCTCTCCCCGCAGACGGGGAGAGGGGATCAGTATGATCATCTCACGCTTGGTGACGCTTGATGAGGTTGTGAACTTCCTGCACGAGGTGACTTTCAGAAACGGAGAACTGCGCCGGTCGCGCTTCCTTCCATTCCTTGTTGTCCTTGATCGCGGCGGCGGCTTTCGCGCCTTCGATCAAATCCTTGATCGTGACTTCGCCCTTGGCGCGCTCGTCCGATCCCTGGATGATGACGCACGGGCTGTTGCGCTTGTCGGCGTATTTCATCTGCGCCTTCATGCCCGACGAGCCCAAGTACATTTCGGCGCGGATGCCGGCGTTACGCAGCGCCTGCGTCATTTTCTGATAGGTCGCGACCTCGCCCTTATCCATGACGAGGACGACGACTGGGCCGAGGGCTTGCGTCTTCTTGTCGTTGATGAGCGAGAGCGCGGCCTGCAGGCGCGAGACGCCGATAGAGAAGCCGGTGGCGGGGACTTTCTCTCCGGTGAAGCGGGCGACGAGATCGTCGTAGCGGCCGCCACCGCCGACGGAACCGAAGCGGACGGGTTTGCCGTCGTCGCCTTTGACTTCGAACGTCAGCTCGGCTTCGAAGACGGGGCCGGTGTAGTATTCGAGGCCGCGGACGACAGACACATCAAGCTTTATGCGTTTCGTGCCGTAACCGGCTGCACGCACAAGAGATGAGATCTGACGAAGCTCCTCTATTCCTTCCAACGCCGTGGCGCTGCCAGCAAAGATCGTCGCATAGGTATCAAGAAAACGAGGATGCGCCCACACAAATTGGTTGCCGGTATCTGAAGTGAAAATCTTATCATCATCAGAAGCTGGATCTGTAGCGTGCTTTGCGAGAAAGAAATCCTGTGATCCGGTTTCTTGATGCGCATAAAGCTTTTCAAGAATCTCGATCTGACCAGATGAAAGCCCAGCGCCTTTTGTGAAGTCGCCACTTTCGTCAGTCCGACCATTTCCCAGCAGCTGGCGGACGCCGTCAACTCCCAGGCGATCCAATTTGTCTATCGCACGCATGACTATCAATCGGCGAGCTGTATTTTCTTCGCCTTGAAGACCGATTGTCTCCATCGCGCCGTCCAATATCTTGCGATTATTGACCTTGATGACGTACTGGCCGCGCTTCACGCCGAGCGCTTCGAGCGTGTCGGCGGCGAGCATGCACATCTCGGCGTCGGCGGCGACGCTTTCGGCGCCCACGGTGTCGGCGTCGAACTGCATGAACTGGCGGAAGCGTCCGGGGCCCGGCTTCTCGTTGCGGTAGACGTTGCCGAAGGCGTAGCGGCGGAACGGCTTCGGCAAGGTCTGGAAATTCTGCGCGACGTAGCGGGCAAGCGGTGCGGTCAAATCATAGCGCAGGCTCATCCATTGCTCGTCCTCGTCCTGGAACGAGAAAACGCCGGCGTTTGGGCGGTCCTGGTCGGGCAGGAACTTGCCCAGCGCATCGGTGTATTCGATGGCGGGCGTTTCGAGGGCTTCGAAGCCGTAGCGCTCGTAAACCTCGCGGATCTTTCCCGTCATGTCGTTCAGCGCCTTGAGTTCGGGCGCCTCGATGTCGCGAAAACCCTTCGCGAGGCGCGCTTCGGGGCGCGAATTGGTATTTTGCTTGGACATGACGAGATCGGATAACCGGGCCGCAAATAAAAAAGTTGCCGAGACACCCTGCGGGGCGTCCGGCGCGAGAGCCCGCCTTATATCGGATCGACCGGCATGAGGAAAGTCGGGCGAAATCGCCCACGAAGCAGCCCATCTCTCAATCGAAACGGGGTATCGCTTTCTTCAAGACGGCGCGGAGATGTCGACTGGCGCGAAGGTGAACGGCGACCTCGTGCGCGAGGGCAGTCGGCAGGGCGGCGATATCCTGGGCGATGACCAGATCGTAGAGCGGGACTTCTTCGGTGCCGAAGCCGTGTTTCAGCGGATTGGAGTTAACGCCGAGGTCGAAGGACGTCACGCCGCGCTCGATCAGGTGCTTTACGACCTCCAGAACCACCAGCCGTCCCGGCGAGAGATTGCTCCATTGCTCCCCAGCGGTCGAGACGGCGAGCAGGCGGAAGGTGCCGGCGTGAACGAGGCCAAAAAGGGTCGCGACGACCCTGCCGCCCGCTTCGAGGGCGAAAAGAGACGTGAGGCCGACGTCAGCGCCGTCGATGGCCAAGCGTTCGTAAAACGTGCGACAGGCCGGGTCGGCGAGTACATCTGGTGTCCCGCGCGCGGCGTGCCAGACAGCCTGCTGTTCTTCCAGCGTGGCGAACACATGGGCGATCTCATCGTCGGTGGTGGCGCGATAGAGCCGCGGGGAACCTTCAGCCTGCCAAAGCCGGCGGGTGCGCTCAAAATCCTTGCGGTACTTCTTGCCTATGCTTCGCAGATAATCCTCGAAACTGCCGGGGACAAACAGGCGATTGCCGCTGGCGCGCGAACTGGCACTTCCGAAGAGGGCGAGAAGAGGATTGGGCCGGTCGCCGATCTCGGCGGGCATGCGCTCGAAGCGGACGAGATCGACATCGCGCATCGCCGAGCGGACCGCTCGCCAGGCTCGGCGCATTGAGGACGCGTCGCGAAGTGGCGTACGGCCCAAAAGCGGAATGCCATAGCCCGCGACGCCCAGGTCGGCCAATCGCGCGACGCGCAGATGGCCTTCCTTGACGATGACAAGCGGCAACGCGAGCACAACCTCGCCGCTCGTGCCGCCGGTTACGACGACAAGACGCGGCAGCGCGTGGCGGGCGGGCGCCAGTTCTTCATAGAAGACGGTCAGCCAGTCGATGGTCGGAAAAGCGGGAGAGGCGAGATCGTTTTCGATGGCTTCGAACGCGGTGAGCGCTTCGTCGGCGCCGTCGAAGATTTCGGCAACGAAGCGACGGTCGCGAGATGTCGGTCGCGCCGAATCTTCGGCATCCGCAAGGATGTCATTGCCCGTTTCCGCTGTCGCCATACGCACACACTCAACTGGCTCCGGGGCGAACTTCTACTCCCGGTGAGGTGATATTGCGACGAAACGAATGAGATTCAATGCAAACTTTATGCAGATTTATCCCGGACCGGCGATCATCGCGGCGGCGACGGCGATAAACGTCACTTCGTAGATTTGCTCGACGGCACCCAAAACGTCGCCGGTGTAGCCTCCGATCTTTTTGCGCGCGATCAAGGCGATAACGGCGGCAGCGAGAACGGCAGCGATCGTCGCGACGACGAAGACCAGCATGCCGAGCGCAAAAAACCCGGCGAGCACCGCGAATGCGAGCGCCAAGCCAAGCTCCTTCGCCGTCATGAGGGCGGGCGCACGGCTGACTTTGACGTTGTCGCCGCCCGCGTAGGGCAGCGCCGTCATTGCAGCGACGGCAGCGAAACGCCCTCCGGCATAAGCGGCGATCAGCACGCGTGCGATGGAGATCGGATCGATCGCGGCGAGCGAGGCAGCTTTCAGCGCCAGCACGACGATGAGAGCGAGCGCACCGTATATGCCGATGCGGCTATCCTTCATGATTTCGAGGCAGCGTTCGCGGCTGCCTCCGCCGCCGAACGCATCAAGAGTGTCAGCCAAGCCGTCCTCGTGCAGTGCGCCGGTCAGCAGAAGCGAAGCGGCAAGACCTATGACCACGGGAACCGGGGCGGGAAAGAAAAGGAACGAGGCAATAACGAGCAGTCCGACGACGGCGCCGATCAGCGCGCCGACGAGGGGCATGTATTTCGACGAACGCGGCAGCCAATCATCAGGAAAAGGATCGATCGCCGTGATGCGGATGCGCGTCAGAAATTGCAGAGCGATGAGGAAGAGCCGCGCCTCATTGGCGATCATACGGGATGTTCACCCGGGAGATCGGCCATCTCGCGCAACATCAGCTCGGCGGCGCGAACGATCGGAACCGCGAGCGCGGCGCCGGTGCCTTCGCCAAGCCGCATCTCAAGTTCGAGCAGCGGCTTTACGTGCAGATGACGGAGCAGCGCGGCATGGCCCGGCTCGGCCGAACAATGAGCGAAGACGCAATTGTCGAGGGTTCCTGGATGGAGTGCTTCGGCGGCGATGGCGCCGGCGGTCGAGATGAAGCCGTCGACGACGATGACGCGACCGGCCTGAGCCGCGGCCGTCATCGCGCCGGCCATCATCACGATCTCGAAGCCGCCGAACTGACGGAGGACTTCGAACGTGCGCCCTGCCTCCGTTGACGGTGCAATGGCGGCGCGGGCGAGCGTCTCTTTCAGAACCTGATACTTGTGATCGAGGCCGAGCGCAGGAGCACCCGCGCCCGGGCCGACAAGGGTTTTGAGTTCAATGCCGGTCAGCGCGTGAGCGATCAGCGACGCGGCGCTGGTGTTGCCGATGCCGATCTCGCCGTAGCCGATGATGCCGACGTTTTCAGCGCCAAGGCGCGCATCGAGGATGCGGCCGGCATCCAGCGCAGCCGTGCATTCCTCGACCGACATCGCGGGTTCGCGACGGGCGTTCTTCGTGCCCGGTCCGATGCGGCGATCGATCAGGGCATCATGCGGCGGGAGCGCCTCGAGAAGCCCGGCATCGACGAGTTCGACGCCGACACCGGCGGCGCGGGCCAGGACGTTGACGCCCGCTGTCCCGGCAAGAACGAATTTCGCGATCTCGCGCGAGACGACGGATGGATAGGCTGTGACGCCTTCAGCGGTGATGCCGTGGTCGCCGGCAAAGACGAGAATTTTCGCGAGGCCGAGATCGGGCCTGGTCGAACCTGCGATCAGGCCGATCTGGACGGCGAGTTCCTCAAGCCGTCCAAGCGAACCGATGGGCTTGGCTTTGCCGCGGATGAAGGCCTTGAGTTGGTCCGCGAGCAAGGCGCGGGACTTCGTGACTTCGCGAGCGATTGTCATGCGCTAATAAAATCCTCAACGCTATTCTTCGGCTGCGGAACGTCGGTGGAATACTTTTCGAGCGCTTCGAGCCCGGGTGGAACCGGACCGCCGTGCGCCCAATCGAGCAGTTCGATCGTGTGCACCACTGGGACCTCAAGCGCCGAGCCAAGCTGCGTGATGCATCCGATGTTGCCGGCGGCAACGATGTCGGGCCTCAGCGACTTGATATTTGCGGCTTTTCGATCCCTCAGGGCACCTGCTATCTCGGGCTGGACGATATTGTATATGCCGGCCGAGCCGCAACACAGATGCGACTCGGGGACGTCGAGCACGGTAAATCCGGCCTTCTTGAGCAGGGCTTTCGGCTGCACCGACACGCGCTGGCCGTGCTGGAGCGAGCAGGCGGCATGATAGGCGACCTTGAGGCTCGACCAGCGTTTCGGCGCGCCGATATCGTACTGATCGAGAAATTCCGTCACGTCCTTCGCCATCGACGAGATGGTTTTGGCGCGTTCGGCATAATCGGGATCGTGCTTCAGCAGATGGCCGTAATCCTTGACGGTCGTGCCGCAGCCGGACGTGTTGATGATGATGGCATCGACGCCGCCCTTGGCGATTTCCTTGCTCCAGGCATCGACATTGACCTTGGCGGCGGCGATCGCCTGATCTTCCTGGCCGATGTGCTGGCTCAAGGCACCGCAGCAGCCGGCCCCGGCCGAGACGATGACGTCGATGCCGCCGCGGGCAAAGATGCGGATCGTTGCGTCGTTGATGTCGGGCCGCAGGACCTGCTGCGCGCAGCCGGCGAGCATGATGACGCGTCCGGTGCGAACGCCGGTCGGCGACGCCGTGCCCGGGCCACGGAAGCGCCCGGTATTCGGCTTATGTGCCGGTGCGAGTTCGGCCATGGCGGCAAGCTCGGGAAAATTCAAAGCTCGCAGCGTCGGCGCCATGCGGCGGCCAAGCGGAGCAGCACGAAGGGCCCAGCGGAAGCGGCGTGGATGCGGCACGATCTGCGTCAACGCTCGGCGAATGATGCGATCCTTGAAGCTGCGGCGGCCCGTCGCTTCGATGTGCTTTCGCGCTACCTCGACCAAATGCATGTAATCGACGCCCGACGGGCAGGTCGTCATGCAGGAGAAGCAGGAGAGGCAGCGATCGATGTGGGTCGCGATCTCGGGTTTGGCGTCGAGGCCTTTCTCGAGCATGTCCTTGATGGCGTAGATGCGGCCGCGCGGGCTGTCGCGCTCATCGCCGAGCACAACATAGGTCGGGCATGTCGCCGTGCACAGGCCGCAGTGGACGCAGCGGCGAAGGATGCGCTCGGCCTCCTTGACGTCAGGATCGTTCAACTGTTCTGGCGAAAAATTTGTTTGCATTGCGCCTGGCTGCCGGGCTTCAGATTCTAAAAATTGGCGTACATGCGCCCGCGATTGAAAATGCCGCTCGGATCGAACGCCGACTTGATGCCGCGTGTCAATCGTTCGATCTCGGGCTTTAGCGGTTCGAAGACGTCGACGCTGCTGCGCACCTCGGGCTCGGCGCGGATCAGGGTTGCGTGGCCACCGCGAACGGCAACCGCGCGTCGGACATCCGCAGCTCCGGCATCGGCGGCGGCAGGCACTTCCAGCCAAATCAAGCCGCCCGCCCAATCGTAGAATGCGGCGGCGTGCATGAACTTCTGAATGGCGAATACGATCTCGGCGGCCTTGGTCGGCAGCGTCGCAATGCGCCAAAGGCTCGTTTCCGTTGAAAACGGCATCAGCGACAGCGAGCGAAATTCGGCCCAGAGGCCGAATGAATCCTCGGAATCGAGTTCGACCGGCGTGCCGTAGAACTCTGAGCGCCGCCTTGAGCTTCTGCTTGCGCTCTTCGATGGCGGTCGCGAACGTTTCGAGGCGCAGCAGCGTCAGCGGCTGATCAATTCCCCTGAGCTTCGGCGTTCTGAGGCGCGCGGCACAATTCCTTGGCAGATGGACCGCGCCTGAAACCTCGAGCGGCGTTCGCATCGCCAGGCTCAATGCTTCGAGCGCAAGATCATCTGGAAGGCCTGCGAAGGCGAGCGTCTGCATGGTTTGCGGCAGCGGCGCGACCTTGAACGTCACTTCCGACATGACCGCCAGCGTGCCCCAACTGCCCGTCAATCCGCGCGCGACATCGAGCCCTGTCACGTTCTTCATGACGCGGCCGCCGGATTTGAAAAGTTCGGCCCGGCCATTGATGCCACGCACGCCGAGAAGGTTGTCGCGGGCGCTGCCTGCCGAGATGCGGCGCGAGCCGGAAAAATTCGTCGCAAAGACACCGCCGATCGAAAGGGCGCCGCCGGGCGCGCCTGTGGTTGGCCCGAGATCGACCGGCTCGAATGCCAGCATCTGGCCCCTGGCGGCGAGCACGGCTTCGATTTCGTAAAGCGGCGTCCCGGCGCGCGCAGACATGACAAGCTCGGTCGGCTCGTAGAGCGTGATGCCTTTGAGGCCCGAGGTCGACAGCACGACGTCCGATTTCACGACGCGTCCGGTATTACGCAGTGCGCCATGGCCGACGACCTCCATGCCGCGCTTCTCGCGCGCGAGCTTGGCGATCATCGATTGCAATTCCCACTCTGCGGCGGGACGCCAAAGTTCGGTCACGGCCAGTTGTCTCCTAGGCGGCCTCGGGCGCGCTGGCGGCGTTACCGGCACGCATGACGTCGGTGTAGGCAAGTGGAAAGACCTTCGCCTGATTGAGCCGCCACGTCGGGTCGAACACGGTTTTGATGCGCATCTGCACCATCAGGTCGGTCTCGGAGAACTGCGTCGCCATCAGCTCGCGCTTTTCGATGCCGACGCCGTGTTCGCCTGTCAGGCAGCCGCCGAGCTCGACACAAAGCTTCAGAATGGCTTCACCCGCGAGTTCGGCGCGTTCGGCTTCATCCGGATTGTTGGCATCATAAAGGACAAGTGGGTGCAGATTGCCGTCGCCGGCGTGGAAGATGTTGGCGACCTTCAATCCGTATTCGGCGCAAATCTGGCTTATGCGGGTCAACGCGTGCGGAAGCTGCGCCAACGGAATGGTGCCGTCCATGCAGAGGTAATCGGCGACGCGGCCGATGGCGCCGAACGCTGCTTTGCGGCCTGCCCAGATGCGGGCGCTTTGATCGGGATCGGAGCTGATTTTGACGGTTTTCGGATCGAAGCGGGCGGCGATTTCGGCGACGCGGCCAAGAAGAATACCGATTTCGCTTTCGGAGCCTTCGACCTCTACGATCAGCAGGGCTTCGACATCGAGCGGATAGCCGGCGCCTGCGAACGCTTCGCAAACCTCGATGGCGGCGCGGTCCATGTATTCGATGGCGACGGGGATGATGCCGGCGGCGATGATGGCCGAAACACAGCTTCCCGCCGCTTCCGGCGAACGGAAGCCGATCATCATCGGACGGGCGCCTTCGGGCGAGGGAACGAGCTTCACGGTTGCTTCCGTTACGACGCCGAGCTGGCCTTCGGAACCGATGACGAGGCTCAGCAGATCATAGCCGTTGCGTTCGAGCGAGGAGCCGCCGATTTCGACGATCGTGCCGTCGATAAGGACCATCTTGACGCCGAGCACGTTGTGGGTGGTGACGCCGTACTTGAGGCAGTGGGCGCCGCCGGAGTTCATCGCGATATTGCCGGCGAGAGAGCAGGCGAGCTGCGAGGAAGGATCAGGCGCATAAAAGAAGCCTTCTTTGGCGACCTGCGCGGTGATCTGGAGATTGGTGATGCCGGCTTCGACGCGGGCGATGCGGTTCGGCGCGTCGATCTCGATGACGCGGTTCATTTTCGAGACGCAAAGGACAAGCGCGTCTTCGGTCGGCAACGAGCCGCCGCACAGCGACGTGCCTGCGCCGCGCGGGACGACCTTGATGTCGTTCTCGTGGCAATACTTCAGGATCTTGGAGACTTCTTCCGTCGTGCGCGGAAGAACGACGAGCATCGGCATACGACGGTAGGCGGTGAAGGCGTCGGTTTCGTACGCGCGCCGGCCTTCTTCATCGAGAATGAGGAGATCCTTGCCGACGCGGGCTTTCAAACCCTCGATCAGGATAGGAAGGCGCCGGATGACGCCGGCATCGGGCTCGGGTAGCTCGATATGCGGCATCGTCGTTGCTCTCCAGGCCAGAAATCTGCTGCCGTCTCGGGATGGCGGCGACCGCCATGTCCAAACCGCGCAACGACAGCGTTAAGCATCCTCGCACGGGTGCCCGCGACCGGCAATATGGCCGAGAGGCCCGGACCACAGGCTAGGTGTCTTCAGCGAAAACGAGTCCAGCGCAGCGGACCGCCGAGCCAGCGCGGACCTGCCGGATCGTGGAAATCCTGATTGCGGAATTCGCGGAAATTGCGTCCAGGTCCCCTTTCGGGACCAGGACCGCCCCCACCACCCGCATCCGGCGGCGCCCGCATTTCAGGCGGACCTCTGCGGTCGCGGTCGCGATCGCGGAATTCCCGGGGTTCGCGGTCTTCGCGTGCTCCGCGGTTGAAGCGGCCGGCGGCGAAGCACTGTGAGATACATGCCTGCAGCTGGGCATCGCAACGCGGCGTAAACAACAGCTTTGCCGCCATGCGACAGGCGTTGTGCTGAGAACGGCAAGCAATGGCACAGGGGTCGGCGAGTGCCGGGCTTACGGCCACGGCGAAGAGGATCCCGACGGCTAAAAGCGCCGCAAGGCTCGACTTCGTCGATGCCAATAAAGCCTGAGACACGTACCGCCTCCTCATCCCGGGCCTTGGCGCTCGGCGGCTGAGCATAGGAAAACGCGGAAGGCTAGTGAGCGGACCATGAACGCTCGCTGAACCGCATGGTGCCCGGAGCGCGGGCCAGCGCTCCATCAGAACGCAAACTCCTCGAAAATATGGTCAATGTTCCTTTGCCATTCGCCGGAATAACGGCGGAGCAGTTCGTCGGAGACCGTCTGGCCGTTGCCGGCAATTTTTTCCAGCGGCGCCAGATAGATCGTCTCGTCCTGATTCATCGCATTGATGCGGCGGCGGTTTTTGAGGCCAGCGCGCGAAATGCGGAGTGCGCGTCTTGCCAATGTTCTGACTGTCTCGGAGCGGAAGGGTGTCGCCAGCGCTGTTTCAGGGACGGCCTTGCGCAACTCTTCGCGTTCCTCTTGGGTCCAATCCCGGATCATCTCCCAGGCATGATCGAGCGCTTCTTCGTCGTAGAGGATTCCGGTCCAGAACGCGGGCAACGCCGTGATCGAACCCCAGCGTCCACCGTCAGCGCCACGCATTTCTAAAAAGCGTTTGAGGCGGACTTCCGGAAAAAGTGTGGTGAGATGGTCGGCCCAATCGTCGACGGTCGGCAGCTGGCCTTCGAAGCCGACAAGGCGGCCCGCCATGAAGTCGCGGAACGAGGAACCAGCAACATCGATATAGTTGCCGTCGCGATAGACGAAGTACATCGGCACATCGAGCGCATAATCGACGTAGCGCTCATATCCCATGCCATCCTCGAAGGCGAAGGGAAGCATTCCGGTGCGGCGCTTGTCGGTATCGAGCCAGACGGCGCTGCGCATGGACTGGAAGCCGTTCGGCTTGCCTTCGGTGAAGGGCGAGGAGGCGAACAGCGCTGTCGCGATGGGCTGAAGCGCCAGGGAGACCCTCAGCTTTTTCACCATGTCGGCTTCTGACGCGAAGTCGAGATTCACCTGGATCGTCGCCGTCCGGTACATCATGTCGAGGCCGTGGTGGCCGACCGTCGGCATGTAGCGCGTCATTACCTGATAACGCTTCTTCGGCATGTGCGGGATTTCGTCGAGCCGCCACTTCGGCGAGAAGCCGACGCCGAGAAATCCAATCGCTAAATCTTCGCCGACATCGAGAACCTCGCGCAGGTGCTCGTCAGTTTCGGCGGCCGTCTCGTGCAGGGTTTCGAGAGGCTCACCCGAAAGCTCGAACTGACCGCCGGGCTCGAGGCTGATGGTGCCGCCCTTTTCGCCAGCGGGGCGCTTCAAGGCGATGACGTTGTCGCCTTCGTTGATGGCAACCCAGCCGTAGCGGCGGATCAGCTCTTCCATCAGGGCGCGGATGCCGTCCGAGCCTCCATAAGGAACCGGATCGAGCGTCACGGTGCGGAAGACGAACTTCTCGTGCTCGGTGCCGATGCGCCAATCGGCCTTGGGCTTCTCGCCCGCCGCGATCCAGCGCACGAGATCCTCGCGCGTCTCGACCGTCGCGCTTGCTGCACCCTGTTCTCGTGTCGACATGCCCGAGCGGCCTAGCCTCCCCTGTCCTGACGCGAGGTGACGCCCGCGGCTTCAGCCTTATGGCGGGGAGGACGGGGAACGGCAATAGGTTCGCTGACGGCGTGCTTAGTTGCTGCGGCGCCAGTCGCCAACGGTCGCGTTGACAAGGGCCAACACGGCGACGGCGGCGGTATCGGCGCGCATGATTCTCGGCCCCAGCGACAAATGCGTCACGAATGTCTTGCCGATAAGCCGTTCGCGCTCGCGTGGCGAAAAACCGCCTTCGGGGCCGACGAGAACCGCCAACGGTCCCGCCCCAAGTTTTTCCAATGTGGCAATGGGATCGGCGCCCTCGTGCGCCTCGTCGCAAAAGACGATGCGGCGGCTTTGCTCCCAGTCGTCCAGGACGTCATCAAGCTTTGTCGGGGCTTCAACCTCGGGGACGCGAAGGATGCCGCACTGCTCAGCCGCCTCGATGACGTTGGCGCGCATGCGGTCGCTGTTAACCCTCTCAGCGATGGTGCGATCCGTGATGACGGGTCGCAGGCGCGCGACGCCCATTTCGGTGGCCTTCTGGACCATATAGTCGAGCCGCGATCGCTTCAGCGGCGCGAATAGATAGTCGATATCGGGGCCCCATTCCTGCGGACGCGTCAGGCTTTCTATACTGAGCGCGGCGCCGCGCTTGTGGGTTTCAGCAAGCGTTGCAAGCCATTCGCCGTCACGGCCATTGAAAACCAGAAGCTTGGCGCCGGGTTTCAGCCGCAGCACCGCCGTCAGATAATGGGCCTGGGGCGGCGGCAGGTCGACGCGGCTTCCGGCAGCGAGATCGTCGCCGATAAACAAACGTTCTGAGGTCAGGTCGCGAATTGCCATGCTGCGGTCTTATCGGAGCCGTGGCGGCAGTCAAATCAGCCGCTCCGGGATGGTGTTATTGCTTCCGAAAGCGAGGCCGGATAGGTCTGTCGGCAAGCGCAAGGAGAACTGTATTTGACGATGGGTGCGGAGATTTCGCCCAAGGCTCCAACAAGTGTTGCCGATGCATTGCCGTCGAACTGGGTCGATCGATGGGCCCCGGCGGCGTGGCGGCCGTATCTCAGAATCGGCCGCTTCGATCGCCCGATCGGCTCCTGGCTTCTGCTTTTTCCGTGCTGGTGGTCGCAGGCGCTCGCACAGATGAATTCCGGCGATCATTATCCGGACCCCTTCTATCTTCTGCTGTTCGCGATCGGCGCGATGGCCATGCGGGCGTCGGGCTGCGCCTATAACGATTATGTCGATCGCGACATCGATGCGCGCGTGCAGCGGACCCAGAGCCGGCCGCTTCCGTCGGGACAAATCTCACCGCAGGCAGCGCTGGCGTTTGTCGTCATCATGGCGCTGATCGGCCTTGCGGTGCTGATCAATTTCAACAGCTTCACGATCTGGCTGGCGATTTCGTCGCTCGTGATCGTTGCGGTTTATCCGTTCGCGAAGCGGATAACGGCCTATCCGCAAATCGTTCTCGGTCTGGCGTTCAACTGGGGCGCTCTCGTCGGATGGGCGGCGATCAAGGGATCGCTCGGGCTGCCGGCGCTCGCGCTCTATGCCGGCTGCGTGTTTTGGACCGTCGGCTACGATACGATCTACGCGCACCAGGACAGAGAAGACGATGCACTTTTGGGGCTGGGGTCCACGGCGCTCCGGTTCGGCGACGACACCGTTTCCTTTGTCGGCGGCATGTATGCGCTGGCAGGCGTGATGTGGATCATCGCCGGAGCGCTGGCCGGCGCGCATCTTGTCTACTTCCTGGCCGTGGTGCTGGTTTTTCTGCAGATGTCCTGGCAGGTTGCGACGCTCGACATCAACGATCCGATGAATTGCCTTTGGCGCTTCAAGTCAAATCGCGACGTCGGATTTGCGCTGCTCGCCGGGCTCGCCGCCGACATGGCCCTGTCGTGGTTCGCGGGTCTCAGCTGAACGCGTGCAATAAATAGATCGGCGCGAGAAAGACATCTCGCGCCGCGCTATTCGGCCTCACTGTCGACTTTTTCGAGCCGCTTGGAGCGGACATTGAGGCCCCAATATGTCGGAATTTTCTTCCGATCGGCTTAAGAAATAGCGTAAACAAACACTTATCGCGATCCGCAGGTGTTGTTCCGGCAGGAGGGACCGTTTGCGCCGTTGACGGTTCGACTGCGACGCAGGAAAAAAACCTTTCCCGGGAATTAACGTTCAGGAGACGAAAGCCGTCCATGCCCACATCTTCGCCCGAGTCTGCACCTCAGCTTCTGCATCTCGTGTTCGGCGGCGAACTCAAGGCCCTCGATGGCCAGGAATTTCGCGAACCTGACAGCCTGGACGTCGTCGGCATCTTTCCCGATTATCCGTCGGCATATGCGGCCTGGAAGAATGCTGCACAGCGTTCGGTCGACAACGCCATGATGCGCTATTTCGTGGTGCCGCTGCACCGTTTCCTGGATTTCTCGAAACCGATAACGTCGACGACGTGACGGATATTCGGAAGAAAGCTGAAAAGAAGCCGCGTCCGCGTCTCAGGCTTGATGCGGCTTCGCGTGCGCTGCTCGCGCGCTTCGTGCGCGATTGGGTATGGCCGCGACGATGGCAGCTCGCCTGGACCCTGCTTCTGACGACATGCCTTGCGGCCGTCACGGGCAGCTATCCGGGCGTCATCAAGAAGTCGTTCGATCTGCTCATGGGCGGCTTGCCCGGCGCTCTGCCATACGTTCTGGTCGCGATTATCGGGATCACGTTGACGCGTGCAGCGCTGCTGTACCTGCAGGCCGTGGCCACCAGCCGGTTCATCCTGCGAATGACGTCGGACATGCAGAAGCTTGCGTTCCGGCATCTCGTCAACGCGGATTTCGCACGGCTTTCGCGTGAGACGCCCGGCCGCCTGATGTCTCGGCTCACGAACGACATCGGCTTCATTCAAAACGCCATGACGGCGGCGCTCAACTCGATCTTCCGAGACACGTTTTCGGTGATCGCGCTGGTGATCGCGATGCTTTATCTCGATTGGCAGATGACGCTGATCGTGCTCGGCGTCTACCCGCTTGCGGCCATTCCCGTCGCCTCGATCAGCCAGCGACTGCGCCGTGTCGCCAAGCAAACGCAGAGCGGCCTCGGCGACATGACATCGCTGCTGACCGAGAAGCTGTCCGGTGCGCGGCTGATCAAGTCGTTTCAGCTCGAGAACTACGCGGCCGACAGGCTCGATAACATGTTCGAGCAAATCTATAAGCTGCGGATGAAATCGGTCAGCACGCGGGCGCGGATGGATCCGATCCTCGAAGTGCTCGGCGGCATCGCCATCGCTGGCGTCGTCGGCTTCGCCTACCTGCGCATTTCGAAAGGCATATCGACCGTCGGCGACTTCATGGGATTCGTGACCGCGCTGTTGATGGCGGCGCAGCCGATCCGCGCACTCGGCAATCTCGCGGGCCGTTTGCAAGAAGGCCTGGCAGCAGCCGAAAGCTTCTACGGCCTGCTCGACGAGATGCCATCGATCACGGACAGGCCCGGCGCAAAAGCGCTGGCTATCTCGGCAGGCGAGATCTCGTTTCGCAACGTTTCGTTCGCGTACGATCGGACGACCGAAGAGCGGGCGGTGCATTCCTTTACGCTTGATGTGCCCGGCGGATCGACGGTGGCGCTGGTCGGGCGTTCGGGCGCCGGAAAATCGACGATCATCAATCTCGTCCCAAGGCTTTTCGACGCCACCGAGGGACAGATCCTGATCGACGGCCAGAACGTCGTAGACGTCAGCCTCAAATCGTTGCGCGATCAGGTCGCGATCGTCAGCCAGGACATCACTTTGTTCGACGATACCATTGAAGCCAACATTAGGCTGGGGCGGCTGGATGCGAACGAGGCCGAGATTATCGAAGCGGCGAAAGCGGCGGCGGCGCATGACTTCATCATGGCGCTGCCGAGCGGTTATAAGACCATCATCGGTGATCGCGGCAGCCGGCTTTCGGGCGGGCAGCGCCAGCGCGTGGCACTGGCTCGCGCCATTCTGAAAGACGCGCCGATCCTCTTGCTCGACGAGGCGACGAGCGCGCTCGACAACGAGAGCGAGCAGCTCGTGCAGGAAGCATTGGCGAAATTCACGCGAACGCGGACGACGCTCGTCATCGCGCATCGCCTTTCGACGGTGCAGAACGCCGATATCATTTGCGTGATGGATGGCGGCCGCATCGTCGAACGGGGAAAGCATTCAGACCTGATCGCGCGCAACGGGTCCTATGCGCGTCTCAGCCGGTCGGCCCAGGGCCCGCAACAGATGATTGCCAGCTGAGCCTATTCGCGGCGAAGGATGCCGTTGACGAGCCGGTTGGCCCAGCCACGCGACTTGAAGGACTCATTCACTTCTTGCGCGCGGTAGACCGTCTGAATCCACTCCCAGAAGCCGACGCCGGTCTTTGCCTCCGCTTCGAGGTAGCGGTCGAAAACAGCGTCGATGACGCCGGTATCGGCGCTTTTGACGTGTCCGTAACGAAATGACAATTGCCGGACCGCCTCGCGAATCGGCACGCCGTCGTGGAGGTGGAGCACCATGACGCTCATAAGCCCGGCGCGATCGGAGCCCGACTTGCAGTGGATGAGGATTGGAAATTCGACCTTTTCCACAAGCTCTTTGATCGATCGAAATTCCGCGCGGGTGGGAGCCGCCCGGGATCGCAACCGCAGATCAGCCAACGCTATTCCGTGCCGAGCGCACGCCTGCTGCTCAAGCCAGCGGGTACCGAACGTCTGTTCAGGTCCGCGGAGGTTTACGACCGTTTTGATCCCGCGTTTCGCCGCCCAGGCAATATGGTGCGGCGCGGGCTGGGCAGAGCGCCAGACATCTTTCGATATACGATGACGATTGTTGTAAAGTATCCGAACGATGCCGTAATCGATGAATAGCATCTCGGCGTAGCAGAGGCTCGGCGCGAGGCGCGAGCGCAGCCACGGCGGCGAGGTGTGCACTACACTGTGCAAAAGCGCGCCAGTCGAACGGCGTAATTCACGTTTGGCTTGCTTCAGAGGGCTTGCCATCAGGAGTTGTCTCGATGCCCGCGGATAGCTGGTAGCCCTTCTTTCACTGTCATTTAAGGACGGATAGGCTGTTCATCTTACGTTACAAAACGCCCCCAAAACGCCACGCCCCATCGCGATTGAACTTGCTAGTTATTCGCTATAGCTACGTGCTGCAAGGGGCTTGAAGATACAAGAGCTTCGCCGCGCACAGTCTTCTCCCCCACTTCTATTCGAGGCACTTCCTACCGCATGGCAACATTCAAGAAAAAGCTTATGCGGCTCGGCGGTCGAACGGCCGCACACATGATCGGATTCGTGGCCCACTCCTCTAAAATCGTCCGTGAACCGCCCGATCTGATGGACCGGCTGCGCGATGCGCACCCTTGCATCGCGGCATGCTGGCACGGCCAGTTCATGATGGTTTCGACTCTCAGGCCGGAAAATGTCAAAATTTCCGCCATGGTCGCACGGCACGGGGATGCCGAGATCATCGGCGAAACGCTTAGTGCAATCGGCGTACAGCTTATTCGCGGCGCAGGCGCGGGCCATCGCAAGAAGGATCGTGGCGGGGCGTCAGCGCTTCGAGCGGGGTTACAAGCGCTTTCCAACGGCTCGTCCGTCGTCATGACGGCCGATGTGCCGCCGGGACCGGCGCGCGTCGCAGGGGCCGGAATTATCGCCATGGCACGAATGTCCGGTCGTCCGATCGTGCCGATTGCCATTGCGACGAATCGGTTCGCATCATTCGATACATGGAGCAGACTGACGATTAACCTGCCTTATTCCCGGTTGGCAGCGGTCGTCGGCGATCCTATCACTGTCTCGAGCACGGCCGACGCCAAGGAACTCGAATCCAAGCGGCTAGAACTCGAGACTGCGCTCAATGCAGCGACCCTTAGGGCTTATGAACTCGCGGGGGCAGATATTACACGGGCGACGCCACTCGACGTCCTGGCAGCAGACACACCTCCGGCGCCGGGATTAGCGCTCAAGACTTATCGCCTCGGGACCGCGGCATTGAGACCTGCCGTGCCGCTGCTGCTCAACATGCGCGGCAAACAAGGAAAAGAGGATGCGAGCCGGCGGGGCGAGCGTCTCGGCTTTGCAGGACGGCCGCGACCGGAGGGGCAGGTCGTGTGGATGCACGCTGCAAGCGTCGGCGAGACGAATGCCGTCCTTCCGCTGATCGACAGCATTCTCGGCGCCAATCCGCACGTCAACATTCTGCTCACCACTGGAACGAGGACTTCAGCGGAAATTGCCGCTCGCCGGTTGCCCGCAAGAGCCGTGCACCAATATGTTCCGCTCGACGTACCGCAATACGTGCAGCGCTTCCTGGATCATTGGAAGCCGTCGCTGGCGATCTTCACGGAATCGGATATCTGGCCTAATCTCATTCTGGGCACGTCGGAGCGGCGCATTCCACTCGTTCTCGTCAACGCGCGCATGTCACCGCGCAGCATCAGGCGCTGGCGCAAATATGCGGGTGTCGGACGGCCGCTGTTTTCGCGTTTCGCCGCGGTGCTGGCGCAGAACTCGCAGATCGCGCGCGCCGTCAAATGGCTCGGAGCGCCGAACGTCATCACGTCGGGAAACCTGAAGATCGATTCACCGCCGCCACCGATCAACGCCGAAACGCTTGCTTCGCTTAGAAACGCAGTCGGCCAACGGCCCTTGTTCCTGGCGGCGAGCACGCATCCCGGCGAAGATACGATGATCGCGGCCGCGCATTCTCTCATCCGCAATCAAATCGACGGTCTGCTGACGATCATCGTGCCGCGACATCCCGAACGCGGCAGCGGCCTTGCCGCGACGCTCGGCGGACTGGGGCTCAGGACGCAGCTTCGCACGCGCTCGTGGACGCCCGATGCCGATACCGAAATCTACGTCGCCGATACGATCGGCGAACTCGGCACCTTCTATTCGATCTCTCCCGTGGCGCTGGTGGGCGGATCGCTGGTCGAGCACGGCGGACAAAACCCGATCGAGGCGGTGCGGCTCGGCTCCTGCGTTCTGACCGGGCCGTTCGTACATAACTTCAAGGACGCGTATTCCGCTCTGTTCCGCGAAGGTGGCGCGGTCGAAGTGCGTTCGTCAGACGACATCGCGAAGCAGGTCACGCTACTGCTCGAAGACCAATCGGCAGCAAAGCGGATGCGGAGCGGCGCGGACGAAGCGTTGAAATCGCTCGGCGGGGCGCTTGCCAAAACGCTGGGCGCCATCCAGCCGCTGCTCGAAAAGCAGCGAGCCTGAACCGTGCCGGCCTCCGAACCCAGCTGGTGGTACGGGCGAGGCGCATCATGGCAAGCCATTCTTTTATCGCCCGCCGCAGCATTGTTCGCAGCGATCGCGAGCCGCCGCATATCGAAGGCACGACCCTATCGTTCGCGACTGCCGGTCATTTGCGTCGGGAATTTCACGGCGGGCGGATCGGGGAAAACGCCGCTTGCGATCCTGGTCGGTAAGCTCGTCGCGGATGCTGGGCGCGAACCCTGGTTTCTGTCGCGCGGCTATGGCGGCAAGCTGCAAGGACCGGTTCGCGTCGTCGCGGCGCGGCATTCGGCAAGCGATGTCGGAGACGAACCCCTACTGCTCGCCCGCACTTTCTCCACGGTCGTCGCGCGCGAGCGATGCGCAGGCGCCAAAGCCATCGAGAAAATGGCTCCTGATGACGCGGTCATCATCATGGACGATGGCCTGCAGAACCCTACGCTTCATAAGGATCTTACCATCGCTGCCGTCGATCGATCGCGTGGCTTCGGCAACGGGCGCGTCATTCCCGCCGGTCCGCTGAGGGCGCCACTCTCGGTGCAGGCGCCGCTGGTGCAATTGATCGTGTTGACGGGAAAACGTTCAAACCCCGAAAGCGCGATCCTTGAGAGAATCCGCCTGCTGACGTCTGCTCCGATCATCTCGTCCGAGACGAAGGCTGAAGCCGGGGCCATCAGGTTTCGCGGACGCAAGGTGCTGGCGTTTGCGGGCATCGCCAACCCAGAGCGTTTTTTCGCGATGCTCGGCGAGCTTGGTGCCGACGTCGCCGAAAAGCGAACGTTTGCCGACCACCATCAATTCACGGATGCAGAAGCCCGCCAGCTCCTCGAAACGTCGGAACGGATCGGCGCCACGCTCGTTACGACGGAAAAAGATCTCGCTCGGCTTTCCGGCGAAGCGGGTCACTGCGCCGATTTGAAAAGGCGTTCGCAGGCGCTGGCGATCGAAATGGCGATTGAAGGCGATGGGCTCGAGGTTTTGCGGTCTTCGGTGCTTCAGGCCACAGCGCGTTGAGACGACTTTCGCACGGATCATTGCCGATGGCTGGAGCGATGCAACGTTCTCAGCCGCTTTGGGCTTGGTCCTTTTCCTTGGCTTTGAGCTCAAGGTAACGCTTCGCCGATATTTCGGCCGACGCATAGGCTTCCTGGGCGTCGACGCTCCAATAGCGCAGGTCGGGCAAGGTGATCGGCTGGCCCGTTACCGCGCAACGCACAAAATCGCCGGGCGAGAGGACTTCGAATTCGCCGTCCAGATAGCGGATTTTCGCTTCGTTGCGCAGGCCAAAAAATTTCTCGATCCGATTCATCTGCTTCCGAGCCGTTGCTCTCCTTTTATGGCCGGATCATCTGCGATCTGATCGTCCAGCCTGACGCGAACCTACAATCTACCTCATGCGTATCAAAATAGTGAGCCTTGTCCGCCTCGGCCACTCGGCTTTTGGCGCGGCGTTTTACCTCCTCGGCCTTCCGTGTTCGGCGCGTCGGCGGTGCTGCCGGTTGTCTTCGGGCCGTTTACCGTCGCACCGATGCTGCCGTCGGAAAACTCAACGTCGATGATGGCGCCGGCCGAGACGGAGGCCGAATGGCGCACCATGCGGCCCGTCTCATCGCGTACGAGCGCGAAGCCGCGCGCCAGAACATTTTGATAGCCCAATGACTTGAGCAGCGCGGTTTTACCGTCGAGAACCCGGCGGCTGACAGCCACGCGATTGAGCAAGGCACGGCCCGCGCGCCGCTCCAAAACATCGAGCCGCTCGCGACATCTGGAATGCTTCTGAACTATTGGTCCCGGCGTCAAGCGGCCGCCGATCCGCGCCAGCCGTGTTGCATGGACGCTGGTGTTCGCAAGGAGCGCTCGCGACAGCCGGCGGTCGACGGCGTCGAAGCGCTGCCTCGGCAGTGCGACAAGATCCTGCAGCTTCGGCAAGCCACGCGAGGATGCCTTCAGATGCGTTCGCACGCTTTCGAGCACGCGACGCACCGCGGTTCGTTTGCGCAACATCAGCTTTTCGACGTTTTCGATCAGCTCGGAATATTTCGGCACCGCCCATTCGGCGGCTTTCGTCGGCGTCGGCGCGCGGGCATCGGCAACGAGATCGATCAAGGTCCAATCGGTTTCATGGCCGACGGCGGAGATCAGCGGGATCCGGCTTTCGGAGACCGCGCGAACGACGATTTCTTCGTTGAAGCTCCAGAGATCCTCCAGGCTGCCGCCGCCGCGAGCGACGATCAGAACGTCGGGCCGCGGGATTGCGCCCTCCGCGCCGAGCGCGTTGAAGCCGCGAATGGCAGCGGCGACCTCGGCGGCGCTGCCCTCGCCCTGCACGCGTACGGGCCAGAGCAAAACCCGCGTGGGAAATCGTTCGTTGAAGCCGTGGAGCATATCGCGGATGACGGCGCCGGTCGGCGACGTCACGATGCCGACGATCTTGGGCAGAAACGGACGCTGCTTCTTGCGACCTTCGTCGAACAGCCCTTCGGCGGCGAACTTGCGTTTACGCTCTTCGAGCAGCGCCATCAGCGCGCCGACGCCGGCAGGTTCGAGAGCCTCGATAACGATCTGATATTTCGATGAGCCGGGAAAGCTCGTGATCTTTCCCTGGGCGATCACTTCCATGCCCTCTTCGGGCTTGAAGCGGAGGCGGCTGAACGAGCCTTTCCAGATGACGGCTTCGATCTTGGCCTTATCGTCTTTCAAGGCAAAATAGCAGTGACCCGAGGCGTGGGGTCCGCGATAGCCGGAAATCTCGCCGCGCAAGCGCACGTAGCCGAAGTTGTCCTCGAGCGCGCGCTTGATTGCGCCGGACAGCTCGGACACCGAAAATTCCGGGGCATTGGCGCCAGGACGGCCCTGGCCTGTGTTTGGAATGGAATTCAAGAGTTTACTGTTCTCTTTCGCGGTCTTGCTTGTTTCGCGGCCGATGCTACACGGGATGCTACACTGAGACCCGGAATGCAACAGGCGACCTGATGAACGTTCTACTCCTCGGCTCCGGCGGCCGCGAGCATGCGCTTGCGTGGGCCCTGAGTGCGAGCCCTCTCCTGACAAAGCTTTTCTGCGCGCCGGGAAATGCCGGTATCGCCGAAATAGCTCAATGCGTTCCTCTCGATGCCGCCAATCACGACGCCATCATCGAATTCTGCCGCGACGAACGCATCGGGCTCGTGATGATCGGACCGGAAGCGCCACTGGTCGCCGGGTTGGGCGATGCGCTCGGCGATGCCGGAATCCGTTATTTCGGGCCGACCAAAAGCGCGGCGCAATTGGAAGGTTCGAAAGGCTTTACCAAGGATCTTTGCCGCAAGGCCGGAATTCCAACAGCGGCATATGGCCGATTCATGGACCGCGAGGCGGCCAGAACGTATCTCGCCTCGCAAAGCATTCCCATCGTCATCAAGGCCGACGGGCTGGCGGCCGGCAAGGGCGTCATCATCGCGGAGACGCGCGCGGACGCCGAAGCGGCGATCGACGCGTGCCTGTCTGGCGCATTCGGGACGGCGGGTGCGGAAATGGTCATCGAGGAATTTCTATCCGGAGAAGAAGCGAGTTTCTTTGCGCTGTGCGATGGCGTCGACGCGCTGCCGCTGGCGTCGGCACAAGATCACAAACGCGTCGGCGACGGCGACACCGGCCCCAACACGGGCGGTATGGGTGCCTATTCACCGGCGCCGGTCATGACAGACGACATGACCGACCGCGTGATGGACGAGATCATTTATCCGACAGTGAAAGAGATGGCGGCGCGCGGCACGCCGTTCAAGGGCGTACTGTTCGCCGGACTGATGATCACGGCGACGGGGCCGAAGCTGATCGAATACAACGTGCGCTTCGGCGATCCTGAAACGCAAGTCTTGATGATGCGGCTGAAGTCCGATCTGCTTTCGGCGCTGCTCGCGACAGCCGATGGCGTGCTGCGCAATTTCAACGTTCGCTGGAGCGATGACGCTGCATTGACCGTGGTCATGGCCGCCAACGGTTATCCCGGCACACCTCAGAAAGGAACCGAGATCAAGGGACTTGAGCTTGCGAAAGCCGTTCCCAATGTCGAAATCTTTCATGCCGGGACGCGCCGGGACGGCAATCGCATTCTCGCCGACGGCGGGCGCGTCTTGAACGTGACGGGACGCGGCAAGACGGTGAAGGAAGCGCGCGAGGCTGCCTACGCGGCGATTGCGAAGATCGACTGGCCGGGCGGTTTTTACCGGACGGACATCGGCTGGCGCGCCTTGGAGCGGGAAAACACTTGATCGGGATCATCGGATAGCGCGGCGCATGGCTGAGGGAGTTTCCCCACCTTCATCGACCAACGGCCGGCTGCCGGCGCGGCAACCGACCATCGGGCTGGCGCTTGGCGGCGGCGGCGCGCGCGGCCTCGCCCACATTGCCATGCTCGAAGCTTTCGACGAGTTGGGCGTCAAGCCGAGCGTGATCGCGGGAACGTCGATCGGGGCGCTGTATGGGGCGGCCTACGCGTCGGGCATTTCAGGCCGCGACCTGCGCGAACACACACGCTACATTCTTTCGCAGCGGTTCGGGCTCATTCGCGACCTTTTCGTCCGCAGGGCGCAGCCGTTCTCGCAGTTTCTGAGCCTCTTCGGCGCGCGCAACGCCATTCTCGATCCGCTGGCCGTTCTCGACATGATCCTGCCGACCGAGGTGAAGGAGACGTTCGAGGCCTGTGAAATTCCGCTGAAGATCGTCGCCTCCGATTTCTACGACCAGGAACAGAAGGTGTTCAGCGAAGGCGGCCTGCGCATGGCGGTCGCGGCGAGCATGGCGCTGCCGGTGATCTTTCAGCCGGTCATACAGGAAGGACGCGCACTGATCGACGGCGGGCTGACGAACCCCCTCCCCTTCGATCTGTTGCTGCCGGAAACCGACATCGTCGTTGCGATCGACGTTTCCGGCGCGCCCGTGCCCGATCCGAGACGCGTGGCGCCGACCGCATTCTCGGCGCTGTTTTCGAGCGCATTTCTGTTTGAACGGACGATCATCAAAGAGAAGCTCAAGACGCGGCAGCCGGACATTCTGATCTACTCGGGAACGAGCCAGTTTCAGGTTCTCGATTTCCTGAAGTGCGACGACATTCTGTCGGCGGCCGAGCCCGCGAAAGAGCGTTTGAAACAGCAGCTTTCACGGGTTTTGTCGGTGGAGACGCTTCCGGTGCTGGACGTGCCGCACGTCGAGCCGAAGGTGGTGGCGCCGCCCAAGCCAAAAAAGCGGAGGCTGCTGCCCAGGCCGCGCAAGACACGCGAGCACGACTAGACGCGACTGGCAATTGCTGCGAAATTTCCGCGGTCGCCGGGAGCCGACAAAGTAATGACCGCCTCCGCACCAGAGAAATCGCTGCCCATCGGCGTTATTGGAGCAAGCAGTCCTGCTGGCAACCATACGCTTGACCATATCGCAGCCAACAGCTTCGACGTTTACCAAGCGAATGCGGCAGACGCGCCCTCGATTATCGATCTCATGTCAGAGGCGTTCCTCAACGATCCCACTTGGTCCTGGGCGTTTCCCGATCCCGCAGTTCGACGTCAGTGGTGGACGTTCTGCATCATCGAGGCGCTTCGGTATCCGGCGACGTTCAGAACGCAAGACTTCGAGACCGCTTCCGTGTGGATCCCACCCTCGTGCGGAGAGTTTTCGGACGAGGGTGCAGAGAGCGTTCCCGGAAAACTAGCGGATCTCGTTGGTCCCCGGGCATCGGAGGTGATGGAACTCCTGCACCGTTTCGGGCAGGCGCATCCGAGTGAAGAACCTCACTACTACCTCAGCCTGCTCGGCACGCGCGCCAACTATCGAGGACGCGGCATTGGCATGGCGCTCCTTAGAGAGAATCTCGCTCGCATAGATGCCGAACACATGCCGGCTTATCTGGAATCTAGCAATCCGGGTAACAATCATCGCTACCAATCGGTCGGGTTCATGCCGATCGCCTCTTTCCAAGCTCCCGGCGATGGACCCGTCGTGACCGGCATGTGGCGGGCGGCTCAATAACGAAAAAAGGCGGTGGCGACACTGCGGTTTGCTCAAGCGCGGCGGGCGGCGAAGAAGTCTTTCAGGAGTGCGCCAGCTTCGGTCTCGCCGATGCCGGGATAGATTTCGGGGACGTGGTGGCACGTCGGCTGGCTGAAGATGCGTGCGCCCTGCTCGACACCTCCGCCCTTCGGGTCGCTTGCGGCGTAGTATAGCCGCTTGATGCGTGCGAACGAGATCGCCGCCGCGCACATCGGGCAAGGCTCCAGCGTGACGTAAAGGCTGCATCCGACCAGACGTTCGTCGGATAATTCGGCGCAGGCGGCGCGGATGACCAGGATTTCGGCGTGCGCGGTCGGATCGTTCAGCTCGCGGGTGCGATTGCCAGTGCTCGCCAGGATGCGGCCATCCGCCGACACGATGACCGCGCCGATCGGCACTTCGCCGCGCGCCTGAGCAGCTTCCGCTTCGGAAAGCGCTCGCGCCATATGGCTTCGGGCGTCCTTCGATGTCATAAGCTCGCTTCGCTCCTCAAGCCCCAATCCAAAGATGCCGAAACCACAACGATCCAAAACACCAGAGGCGGCCGCGCCCACTTCAATCCAAGGTGAACCCATGCGTATCGCAAAAGCGATGGCGCGCGCAGGGCTTTGCTCGCGCCGGGAGGCGGAGCGCTGGATCGCCGACGGCCGGGTCAGCGTCAACGGCAAGCTTCTGAAGACGCCCGCCGTCGAGGTGAAGCCCGGTGACAAGGTGATCGTCGACGGCAAGCCGCTGCCGTCCGCCGAGCCGCCGCAGCTCTGGCGTTACCACAAGCCGAAGGGCGTCGTCACGACGCATTCTGATCCGCAAGGCCGCCCGACGGTGTTCGAAAAGCTACCGCCGGAAATGCCGCGCGTGATTTCCATCGGTCGGCTCGATTTCAATACGGAAGGGCTGCTGCTCTTAACCAACGATGGGGCGCTGGCGCGGCATCTGGAACTCCCGGCCAACGGCTGGGTGCGCCGTTACCGAGCACGCGCGAAAGGCCGCGTTTCGCCGGACGATCTCGCGAAGCTCAAGGACGGCATCACCATCGACGGCGTCAACTATGGGCCGGTCGAAGCGAAGGTCGATAGCGTTCAGGGCGCCAATACGTGGCTGACGATCGCGATCAGCGAGGGCAAGAACCGCGAAGTGCGCAACGTGCTTTCGCATCTCGGTTTGACGGTGAACCGGCTGATCCGCGTTTCGTTCGGGCCGTTCCAGCTTCTCGATCTGCAGCCGGGAGCCGTCGAAGCGGTGCGGCGGAAGGTGCTCGTCGCGCAGCTTGGGCCGAAGGCGGCGCAGGCGCTTGGCCTTTCGGAAAGCCCCGAGGAGCGCAAAGTGCGCCAGGCCGGCGGGAAAGCCGTGCACAAGGCGGACGATAAATGAGGGTTGTCGCCGGACGGTTTCGCGGCCGCGCTTTGCAGGTGCCGGACGACATGAGCATTCGGCCGACGTCGGACCGCGTGCGCGAGAGCCTGTTCAACATTCTAGCGCACGGCGTTGAAGGCTTTTCGCTCAATGGTGCGCGCGTCATCGATCTTTTCGCCGGGACGGGCGCGCTCGGGATCGAAGCGGTGTCGCGCGGCGCGGCGTACTGCCTGTTCGTCGAGGACGCGCCGGAAGCGCGGGCGCTGATCCGCAAGAACGTTGAAGCGTTGGGATTGACAGGCGAGACGCGCATCTTCCGGCGCGATGCGACCGATCTTGGTCCCGCCGGCAACATGGAGCCCTACGATCTGGCGTTTCTCGATCCGCCCTACGGCAAAGGGCTGGGCGAGAAAGCGCTTGCGGTGCTGGCTGAGGGCAAGTGGCTGTCGCCGGGCGCGATCGCCGTGCTGGAAGAGAGGGCGGGAACAGCGGTCGCGATTCCAGCCGCGTTCGAACTGCTCGACACTCGTGCCTATGGCGATACCGAGATCAGGTTCCTGCGCCTCGCGGCATAGCCCGTCAGGCCATAAAACAGAATGTAGAGATAGCTCGGCACGGCGAGCAACGCATAGGCGAGTTGGAAATCGACGCGCTCTTTCAACAGCCCGAAGGCATACGGCATGAGCGCACCGCCCGCGATTGCCATGATCAGCAGCGCCGAACCCGTCTCCGTGTGCCGTCCGAGGCCGCGGATCGCGAGCGGAAAGATCGCGGGCCACATCATGGCGTTGGCGAAGCCGAGACTGGCGATGAAAGCGACGGACGTCTTGCCCGTCGTCAGATAGGCGCCGATGGTCAGCAAAACACCAAGGGCGGCGGACAGCGCGAGATAACTCTGCTGGGAGATGAAGCGCGGGATGACGAACAGGCCGGCGACGTAGCCGATCAGCATCGCCGTCAGCGTGTAGGACGTGAAAAATCGCGTTGCGGAAACGGGCAAGCCGAAGCCCGCGCCGTAGAGGCCGATCGCATCGCCCGCCATCACCTCGACGCCGACATAGAGAAACAGGCAGACGACACCGAGCCACAAATGCGGCGCGGCAAAGATGCTCGGGATTTCAGCGGCCGAGCCCGGCGTCTCCGATGGTCGGATGTCTGGAAGTTTCGAGCGCGCGATCCAAACGCCGAGCAATGCCAGCAAACCCGCCATCAGCAGATACGGCCAATGCACGCGCGCGGCGAAGGCGTCGAGCAGCGCTTCGCGCGCCTCGGCGGTCGGCGCATTGGCGACGGCGGTATCGAAATTTTCGACACCCTTCAGCACGAGCGCCGCAAACACGAATGGGGCGATGACGCCCGCGAACTTGTGGCAGATGCCCATCACCGCGATGCGCCGGGCGGCGCTTTCGTGCGGACCCAAAATGCAAACGTAAGGGTTCGACGCGGTCTGCAAGAGCGCGAGGCCCGCTCCAGTCACGAACAAGCCGGTGAGCGCGCCGGGGTAGTCGCGCATGGTTGTGAATTGGCCGAACAGCACGGAGCCTAGCGCCATCACGAAAAGCCCGATGGCCATGCCCTGTTTCATGCCGGTTCGGCGCAGGATCGCCGAAGCCGGCAGCGCCAGGAAGAAATAGGACAGGTAGAAGGCCATAGGGACGAGGAAGGCGTTGACGTCGTCGAGGGTGAACGCCAGCTTCACGAACGTGATGAGCGGGCCGTTCAGCCACGTCACGAAGCCGAAAATGAAGAACAGGACGCCGATGGCGACGATGCCGTTTGGTCCGCCGGTGGGTGTCGTCGGTGGCGCGTTGCTCACATCGTGTTCCCTGAGGTCATTTCCGCATGGCCATGGTGCGTCAACACCAAGGGCCCGGAATGCCCCTCTCCCTCCCCCCGGAGGCTACCTGAAAATCCACGAAAAGCGACGCGCTGCCGCAAGTGAACGTGTCAAAAAGTCGGCATTTTCCACGCCAAGGCTTTTGATTTTTCTCAAGGTCCGTACTATGTCGAATAATCGAAAAGGAATGACTTGACGAAAGTATACTTTTTCGGAAAACATAAGCTCGATAACCCGACTGGGTATCCGATGCCGGGGCCTTGAACCCCGTTTGATTGGAGCCGCAATTGATCGTTTGTTCGTGCGCCGTAATCACTGATCGCGACATTGATGTTGCGGTTTCGGAAATCATGAGCACCGGCCCGGGCATTTTGCCAACGCCGGGCGTGGTTTTCCGCCATCTTAACAAGAAGATGAACTGCTGCCGCTGCGCGCCCGTGACGGTTTCGGCAATCTATGCCGCCATGGACCGGCTGGAACGTTCGACGCGGGTTTGCCCGTTCGCCCTCGCCGAAGCCCGGGCTCGACTCGTCCGGATCGAGGAACGGCGTGAGCGCCGGCAGCGCCGCGTAGATGCAGAAATTGCGGAACGCCGGGCTCAGCGCCGCCGCCAGGTCGCCTAACCTTCTGGAAAATATTGTGATCTTCGTAGGATGCGGGAAAACTCGCAAGCCTCTGGTTAAACGCGTTCTAATCCGCTAGTTGTCTACTTTAGAATGTTTCTGGATTTCCAGGTCAGACGCATTCGCAGACAAACATTCGGCTTGGAGCGGTGCCATGAAAGGCAATACGGACGTCATCACCCGTCTCAACGAGGCACTGAAACTCGAGCTCGGCGCCATCAACCAGTATTGGTTGCATTATCGCCTTCTCGACAACTGGGGATTTAAGAAGCTCGCCAAGAAAGAGCGCAAGGAATCGATCGAAGAGATGGAGCACGCGGATCGCCTGATCGACCGCATCATTTTCCTCGACGGCCACCCCAACCTGCAGCACGTCGCGCCGCTCATGATCGGCGAGAACCTCAAGGAAGTGCTGGAGTGCGATCTCAAGGGTGAGAACATCGCCCGCGATCATTACAAGAAGTCGCGCGAGATCTGCCGCGACGTCGGCGATTACGTGACGATGATGCTGTTCGAGGACCTTCTGAAGGACGAAGAAGGCCACATCGATTTCCTCGAGACGCAGCTCGATTTGCTCTCGAAGATCGGCATCGAGAACTACGGCCAGCTCAACGCCGAGAGCGCCAACGACTCCGACGATCACTGAGTCCGTGCAATGTCATCCTCGGGCTTGGCCTGAGGATGACATTATCGGGCACAGCGTTCTGCCTGACGTGAAAAAGCGCGATTTGCGGTCCGTGCGCCGCTGACAAAACCCCTCTCCCAGCAATGGCCACTTGGCGCCCTTGGCCCGTCATCCGAAATGGGCTAGGCGGAACGGGACAAGAGCAGGGAGCGTTGAAGCGGCCATGCAGGACGGGCAACGGCACGGCGGGACTATGTTTCAGCAGAGCATCGAGGGATGCCTCGAAGGCGCGATCGGCCAGTATGGTCTGACGCCTTCAACCTACGAAACGTGGCTCGGCAAGATGGGGCCGCACGTCGAAAGCCTGAAGGGCGATTATCTTGACGGCTCCCTCGCGCTTCTGCGCATCGCCGACGACAATCAGGACATCTCCGACGCGGAAACGGCGCTGGCGAAGCTCAGCGAAGGGGCCAAGACGCTGGTTTTCTTCGGCACCGGCGGATCGAGCCTTGGCGGAGAAACGCTGGCGCAATTCGCAGGATGGAACATCTCGGGCGTTTCGCTTCCCGGACAAAGCAACCGTCCGCGTACGCGCTTTTATGCCAACCTTGACGGCGGCACGTTGCAAAGCGTGCTGGAAAGCCTCGATCTGCCGAGCACACGGTTTATCGTCACGTCGAAGTCGGGCGGTACGGCGGAAACGCTGGCGCAGGCGATCGCGACTTTGACGGCGGTGAAGGCCGCGGGCCTCGAAGCGCAGATCCCAAAACTGTTCTTGGGCATCACCGAGCCCGACAAGCCGGGCAAGTCGAATGGTCTGCGCACGCTATTCGCGAAATTCGGAATTCCGATGCTTGAACATCATACCGGCATCGGCGGACGGTTCTCGTGCCTGACGAACGTCGGGCTGATGCCGGCGATTGCGCGCGGGCTCGATGCGCGCGCCATCCGCGCGGGCGCTAAAAGCGTGATCGATGCCCTGCTCGCCGCCAAGTCGGCAAAGGATTTCGCGCCGGCGGTGGGGGCCGCGACCGCTATCGCACTGTCGAAGGAGAAAGGCATCGGCACGCTCGTGATGATGCCGTATGCCGACCGGCTCGGACGTCTTTCCGCGTGGTTCGTGCAGCTCTGGGCCGAGAGTCTCGGCAAGAATGGCGAGGGCACGACGCCGATCGGCGCGCTCGGGCCGCTCGACCAGCACAGCCAGCTGCAGCTTTTCATGGACGGCCCGCGCGACCATTACCTGACGATCCTGCGGGTCGCGAGCGAGGGCACCGGCCCCAGCATCGATCCGGAACTGGCGCGAATCGCCGGCGCAGCCATGCTTGGCGGCCACACCATCGGCGATATCGTTTCCGCACAATCTCATGCTCTGCCCGAGGCTTTGGCCCAGGCCGGGCGGCCGGTGCGAACAATCGACATTGCAAAACTCGACGAAAAGACCATCGGCGCCCTGCTGATGCACTTTATGATCGAAACGATTCTCGCAGGACGGCTGCTGGGCATCGATCCGTTCGACCAGCCCGGCGTCGAGCTTGCGAAAATCCTGACGAGAGAGCGCCTCGCGAAAGGCGCTTAGGCGCTTTTCGACGGGGGAAGATCAGGGTGGCGATCCGGCAATTATCGCCAGAAACGGTCAACCGCATCGCGGCGGGCGAAGTGATCGAGCGGCCGGCGAGCGTCGTCAAAGAGCTTGTCGAAAACGCGATCGACGCCGGCGCGATGCATATCGAGATCGTCATCGCGGGCGGCGGCCTGTCGCTCATCCGCGTGACGGATGACGGCTCGGGCATGAGCCCTGACGATCTCGCGCTCGCGGTCGAACGGCACGCGACCTCGAAGCTCGACGAAGAAGATCTGTTCGACATTCGCTCGCTCGGCTTTCGCGGCGAGGCGTTGCCCTCGATCGGTTCGATCGCGCGGCTCGAAATTCGGTCGCGGACGGAAGATAGCGCACAGGGCTCATCCGTCATCGTCACGCGCGGGGCGAAATCGGCGGTCGCGCCCGCCGCCGTCAATCGCGGCACGATCGTCGAGGTCCGCGATCTCTTTTCAGCGACGCCCGCGCGCTTGAAGTTCTTGAAATCCGAACGCGCCGAGGCAATGGCCGTGACCGACATCGTCCGCCGGCTGGCGATGGCGCATCCCGACATCGGCTTCTCGCTTCAGACCGGCGAGAAGCGGCCTGCCGTTTTCGCGCAGGGCGATCGCTCGTCGGCGGCGTGGCTCGAACGCATCGGCGCGATCATGGGCCGCGAGTTCATGTCCGATGCGCTCGAAGTTGCAGGGGCTGCGAGCGGCGCGTCGGCACCGATGCAAGTGTTCGGGTTCGCCGGATTGCCGACGCTGCACCGGAACGACTCGACGCAGCAATTCCTGTTCGTCAACGGCCGTTCGGTGAAAGACAAGCTGCTGATCGGCGCGGTGCGCGCGGCTTATGGCGATCTGATCCCGCGCGGGCGTTCGCCGCTGCTGGCGCTTTTTCTCGATGTGGCGCCGTCCGACGTCGATGTGAACGTGCACCCGGCGAAGGCCGAGGTGCGTTTTCGCGATGCCGGGCGGGTGCGGGCGATGATCGTTCGCGCCCTCGCCGATGCGCTTGCGGCGGCCGGCCATCGGGCATCGGCGCAAGGGGGCGTGCTGACGGTTGAAAGTTTCGAAGCCGGAATTCTTCCGAACGCAACGCTCTCGCCGCCTTTGCGGGAACCGCGCACCGACTATGCGTGGATGCCGCCGCAGTCGCCCGCATTTGCAGAACCGGCGCAGGCGCCGTTCGCCGTCCTTGATGCACCGAGCGCCAATGCGCCGGCCGTCTCCCGGCATATCCCGGAGCAGACGATCGACCGACCGCTCGGCGCCGTCCGCGCGCAGGTGCATGAAAATTACATCGTGGCGCAGACACGCGATGGGCTCGTCATCGTCGATCAGCACGCGGCGCATGAGCGCCTCGTCTATGAGAAGCTCAAGGCCGCGCTTGCGAACGGCGGAGTTGCGACACAGGGGTTGCTTATTCCGGCCATCGTGGAGCTGGAGGACGACGCCGCCGTTCTGCTCAGCGAGCACGCCGACGAGCTGGCCGAGCTTGGCCTCGTGCTCGAAAGCTTCGGCGAAGGAGCGGTGGCGGTGCGTGAGACACCGGCGCTGCTCGGCGAAACGGACGTCGAGGGCCTGGTGAAAGATCTGGCGGCGGAACTCGCCGCTGATGGCACGGCGCGGGCTTTGAAGGATCGTCTCGATAGCGTCGCCTCGCGCATGGCATGCCACGGCAGCGTGCGCTCCGGCCGAAGGCTGACAGTCGAAGAAATGAATGCGCTTTTGCGCCAGATGGAGGCGACGCCCTATTCCGGCCAGTGCAATCACGGACGGCCGACCTACGTCGCGCTGAAGCTTTCAGATATCGAGCGGCTGTTCGGGCGCCGTTGAGTCCTCGCTTTCGCGAGAAGGTCGACCGTCTTCGGGACTCTACCGTCATGCGGACGAAGGTCGGCACCCAGTCAATTACCGGCAAATGTGATGTTTCGGTTTGGCTGGATCCCGGCCTGCGCCGGGATGACGAAGATGTGGATACACGTGTCATACTCGGGACGAGCCCGAGCATGACATCGGGACTTCAGCCGCGGCCAGGAACGGCGGCGGCGGGCTGCAGCAAAGGCGGGGTTGCCGCCGAGTTCATGCCGACCGGTTTTCCGACGATGGTAACGACCAGATTTTCAGGCTTGAACAACCGAGCCGCGACGCGCTTGGCATCGTCCAACGTCACGGCGTTGATCATCGCATTGCGGTTCTCGACGTAGTCGGGACCGAAGCCTTCCTGCATCAGCCCCAAGAGCTGGGAGGCAATCTTCGAATTGGTGTCGAAGCGCAAGGCGTACGAGCCCGTCAGATAATCCTTCGCCGCCTGGAGATCCTGCGGGGTCGGACCGTTCTCCGCCATTTTCTTCATCTCGTCCTTGATGATCGCGAGGCTCTGCGCCATCGACGCGTTCTTCGTCGCGACGCTGCCGACCAGAATGGACGTCAGCTGATAGGGCTGGAGATAGGTGTAGACGGAATAGGCGAGACCGCGTTTCTCGCGGACTTCCTCCATCAGCTTGGCGGAAAAACCGCCGCCGCCGAGGATATGATTGACGACGAAGCCGGCCATGAAATCCGGGTCCTTGCGCGGCATGGCGCCAAGCCCGAAGACGGCGACGGACTGCGGCACCCCCATCTCGATGATTTTCTGGCTGCCGCCCTTCACCGGCTCGGTCTTGGAGACCGGGATCAGATCGGCGTGTTCCGGCAGCGCGCCGAAGACGTCGTCGAGCATCTTGCCGAGCTCGGCCGCCGTGATATCGCCGACCGCAACGACCTTCAGGTTGTCGCGCGCGAAGGTGCGCTTGTGATAATCGGCGAGATCATCGCGCGTAATCTTGGCAATGGTTTGCTGCGTGCCGTTGGCGGAACGGCCATAAGGATGATCCGGGAACGCCTGTGCGAACCATTCGCGCATCGCGACCTTGTCCGGGTCCTTGTCGGCATAGGCGAGATTGGCGAGAAGCTGCTGACGAATGCGATCGACGGCGTCCTGATCGAAGCGGGGCTTCTGTACCGAAAGCTTCAGCAGCTCGACGGCCTTGTCGCGGTTCTTCGACAGCGTTTCGAACGAACCGTAAAGCGAGTCCTTGCTGTCGTCGTAGCTCATGCGCATGGCGATGTCTTCCATGCGCTCCTGATAGTCCTCGGATTTGATGTCGCCCGCGCCCTCGTCCATCATCGCGGTGATGAAGTTGGCAAGACCTTCCTTGCCGGGCGGGTCTTGGCTGTTGCCGCCGTCGAAGGCGTAGCGAAGCGAGATCAGCGGAACGCTGTGCTCCTCGACGAGCCAGGCCTTAATTCCACCGGGTGATGTGATCTGCTGGATGTTCATTGCGGCCGCTGGGTGACTGACGGATAGGGTGAACAACATGGCCAGAGCCGGAAGGGCCGAGGCAACGGTGATGCGGGCTGCGTGGTGGACGACCTTGGCAGCCGCATGGGAAAATACTGTCATCAATATTACCTCAATACGCCGCCTGCGGATGGGGCTGGGAGATCATCGGCTGCCTGCGCCACGCCCGACTGATCGGGGACGAGGTAGCCGGTCACTGAATCTTTGATATCGAGATACTGTGCGGCGGCTTTCTTGACGTCGTCGGCGGTGACCTTGGAAATGTTCTCCGGCCACGCTTCGACTTCCGAGACCGTCCGACCGACGGCGAGATTCCAGCCGTAGCGGCGCGCGAGCGTCGCTTGGTTGTCGCTGTCGTAGACGTAGTCGGCGAGGTAGCTGTTCTTGGCGCGGGTCAATTCCGCATCGGTGACGCCATTTTTCACGATGTCGGCCATGACGTCGTCGATCGCCGCTTCGACCTTTTCGAGCGGCACTCCGTCGGCGGCGACGCCGTAGAGCGAGATCGTTCCGCCATCGAGGCCGTAGCCTGAATAGTCGCCGCCGGCGCTGGAAGCGAGCTTCTGCTCGACGACGAGCTTCTTGTAGATGCGGCTGGTCGAGCCCGAGCCCGCAATCTTCATCAGAATATCGAGCGCTTCGGCTTCGCCGGGCTTGGCGGTGACGTAGCTCGGCGCCTGATAATAGCGCTGGAGCATATAATTGCCGGCACGCGGATCTTTCAGCGTCAGGCGGCGGGCGACGATCGGCGGCGGCTCGCCCGGACGATGACGAACGCCGGTCACGGCCGGATTGCTCGGGATCTTGCCATACGTCTCTTCGGCGAGCTTGCGAACCTCGGCATCGGTAACGTCGCCGGAGACGACAAGGATGGCGTTGTTCGGGGCGTAGTAGTGCTTGTAGAAATCAAGCGCGTCCTGGCGCGACAGCTGCGCCATCTCGCGATACCAGCCGATGACCGGCTTGTGGTACGGGTGGTTCAGGTAGAGCGCGGCGTTCATCTGCTCGTCGAGCAGGGCCGAAGGATTGTTATCAATGCGCGAGCGCCGCTCCTCGAGGATGACATCGCGCTCGGTCAAAACTTCTTTCTCGTCGAGACGCAGATTGACCATGCGGTCGGCTTCCATCTCCATCATCTTGCCGAGACGGTCTTTGGCGACGCGCTGAAAGTAGGCGGTGGCGTCGTTGCCCGTGAAGGCGTTGTCCTGGCCGCCGAGACGGCTGACGATCTTGGAAAACTCGCCGACCGGGATCTTGTCGGTCGACTTGAACATCAGGTGCTCGAGAAAGTGGGCGATGCCGGATTTTCCCAACACTTCATCGGCGGCGCCAACCCGATACCAGACCATGTGGGTCACGACCGGCGAGCGGTGATCGGGAATGACGACGACGTCCATGCCGTTCGAGAGCTTGAATTCCGAGGCGCGGGTGGTGCCGTCGGCGGCGCGGGCGTGTGGGGTGACTGCGAGCATCAGAGTGGCCAATACCGTTAAGAGGCTGAGACGGGAGCACGTCGCAAGACGCATTATGGCGATCCTTCGAACCGAATACAGTAAGGTTTGCTCCCTAGCGTTTCTAATCCTACCCCGGCCCCGATGACCGGGGATTACTTTTTTTGCGGGAAGCCGTGCACGCCAGATGGCGGGAAGCCGCGACAGTGAGCGGTAGATGGGCCTTCAAAGTCAAATGACAAGGCGTTCATCTCGGGCCTTCAAGACGGGCGCGAGACAGCAAAATTTATCGCAGAAAAAACATTCAGTTATCGGAGAATGCCGACAATCATTGGCCGTCGGAATCGCCGTCCGCGTCGTCTTTATAGGCGGGCTTTTTCATCCAATTGGCGACGCCCGTTAGAACCGACGGATGGCAGGAGCCGAGCGGGCCCGATGCCGAATCGGCCGACGCATCGCCGCGCTGCATCGGCTCGGTGTAGTTCTTCTGACAATACTCGGCCTGCTGGCGCTCGAGTTCGGCCTGATTGACGGCTTTCGTCTTATCAGGATCCTGAATATCGGCGAGTGTCGGCCGATCGGCCTTGCCGCTTCCCGGAGGCGGCAGCGCTTCCGTCGTCGGCGGGATGGTCAGAGGCTGGCGCACCGCCATCTTCGGGTCGCCCTGAGGCTCGGAGCTGCCGTTGAGCCCCATGGCGTCGAAAACCTTGCCGTTCAGCTGAACGCCGTCGAAGCCGCCGCACCCGCCCAAAAGCAGTGTGATGGCGGCCGCGCAGAAACCGATTTTCGGACCAAATTTCAATGACATGCGTATATGCCCGTGTCTTGTGCCGACACGCCCCCAAGCCCAGTTAGGCCGACTTTACGGCGCTAATGCGACTCGCCCCTGAGAAACTCATACAACAGGCCAACAACACCGGCAACGATCGCCACATCTGCGATGTTGAAGACGTACCAGTGGAAGCCATAGGCGTGGAATGAGAAGAAGTCGGCGACGCCGCCAAGCCGCAGCCGGTCAATGGCATTGCCGAGCGCGCCACCGATGATCAGGCCAAGGCTGAGCGCCATCAGACGGGTTCCGCGGCTCCAATTGAGCCACGCCCAAAGTCCGACGCTGGCGACGAGCGCGAAGGCGACGAGCAGGTATTGGCCGGTCATGCTCTCCTGATTGAAGAGCGAATAGCTGATGCCGATGTTCTTGACGTAGACGAGGTCGAGAAACGGCGCGAGCTCGACGCGGCCCTTGGTTGCAATGTCATAGACGGACAGCATCCACCATTTGTGGAGCTGATCGATCGCCATCGTCGCCACAACGACGGCGAGCGCGAGTGGCGCAGAGCGGCTCCAGAAGATACTTCGCGAAGTCACTGCACCGGTCATACCGATGCTCCGGCGTCGATCTCGCGCATGGCGGCTGCGTCGCGGGCGGAGAGATCGGGATAGGCCGGATCGGAGCCGACGTCTTTGGTGATGCGCCACGAGCGGGCGCACTTCGTGCCCTCGGCGCGCTTCACGACAACGCCGACGCCCGGTTCGTTCGGCAGCGTGAATGCGCCTGCCGGAGGCGCATCGGACGAGATCGAAATGTCGGAGGTGATGCAGACCTCAGCCATATCGACGCCGTCGAGGCCGACCATCAGATCGGCATCGGTGACGAAGACGTCGGGCGCGGCTTCGAGCGAGGAACCGATTTTCTTTTCGGCGCGGGCGATCTCGAGCGCGCCAGTGACGACGCTGCGGACTTCCTTCACGCGATCCCACTTGGCGGCGAGGTTGTCGTCGCGCCATTCACGCGGAATTTTCGGGAACGGCACTAGATGCACGCTTTCGGCCTCGTCCGACCGATAGAGCAGCCACGCTTCCTCGGCCGTGAACGACAGGATCGGCGCGAGCCAGCGGATCAGCGCGTCGCAAAGCTTGTCGATGACTGTCAGCGCGGCTTTGCGCTTCAGGCTCGATGGCGCTTCGCAATAGAGCGTGTCCTTCCTGATGTCGAAGTAGAACGCCGACAGCTCGGTATTCATGAACTGCGACAGCAGGCCGACGATCTTGCGATAGTCATAGTGTTCGTAAGCCTTGCGGATGTCGTGATCGAGTTCGACCAGGCGGTGCAGCATCAAACGTTCGAGTTCGAACGGCTTCATTGCCGTGAACGGTACCGCATCCTCCGGCTTGAAGTGGGCGAGCGCGCCCAGCATCCAGCGCAGCGTGTTCCTGAGCTTGCGATAGGTTTCGGAGAACGTCTTCAGGATTTCGGGTCCGATGCGCAGATCGTCGGAATAGTCGGACGCTGCGACCCAGAGACGAAGAATATCGGCGCCGGACTTGGCCATCACGTCCTGCGGCGCGATGACGTTGCCGAGCGACTTCGACATTTTCTGCCCCTTCTCATCGAGCACGAAGCCGTGAGTGAGAACGATGTCGTAAGGCGCTTCGCCGCGCGTACCGCAGCTTTCGAGCAGAGAGGAATGGAACCAGCCGCGATGCTGATCCGAGCCTTCGAGGTACATGACGCGATCCTGGCCGCCGTCGCGCTTGCGCTTCAGGCCCTTGAAGCCGGGGAAGGCGGTTGGATCTTCAAGCGTGAAGGCGTGCGTCGAGCCCGAATCGAACCAGACGTCGAGAACGTCCTTCACCTGCTCCCATTTGTTTTTGTCCTTGGGCGAGATGAAGCCCTTGAGGAAGCGGTCCTTGGCGCCTTCTTCGAACCAGACGTCAGCGCCTTTTTCGTAGAAAGCTTTTTCGATGCGGGCGATCAATTCATCGGACTTGTCGAACGTCGGTCCGGGGATCACTTCGTCGGTTTCGACGTTGCGGAAGACGGTGATCGGCACGCCCCAGGCGCGCTGGCGCGAGACGACCCAGTCGGGCCGGTTCTCGATCATGCCGGTGATGCGGTTCTCGCCCGCCGCCGGCACCCAGGCGACGCGCTTGATCTCATCGAGCGCGAGATGACGGAGGGTGGGGGCGTTGTGGCCCATTCCCCTCTCCCCGCTGGCGGGGAGAGGGCTTGGGTGAGGGGCGGCAGTCGATTCCGGCGCGTGTGGCCGCCCCTCACCCTGACCCTCTCCCCGTGAGGACGGGGAGAGGGGAAGGTGAAGCGGCTTATCCATCGAAATGAACCACTGCGGCGTGTTGCGGAAGATGACGGGCTTCTTCGAACGCCACGAATGGGGATACTGATGCTTGAGCCGGCCGCGCGCGATGATGTTGCCGGCTTCGGCCAGCGCCTTGATGACGGCGTCGTTGGCGTCGCCCTTGTCGCCGTTCTCCTTCAGCACGCGCTTGCCCTCGAAGCCCGGCGCGGCTTTGGTCAGCACGCCGTCGGCATCGACGGTGAACGGAATGTCGGTATCGATGCCGCGATCGCGCAGCTTCTTCTGGTTGGCGATCCAGATGTTGTAGTCGTCAGCGCCATGGCCCGGCGCGGTGTGGACAAAGCCTGTACCGGTATCGTCGGTGACGTGATCGCCGTCGAGAAGCGGCACGTCGAAGGCGTAGCCGAGATACTTCAGCGGGTGCTCGCAGACGAGATGGCGCAATTCGAAGGCGCTGACGGTCGAGCGCTTCTCGAAAGCTTCGACTTTCGCAACTTTCATCACATCGGCGGCGAGTTTGTCAGCGAGGATGTAGCGATCGCCGACCTTGGCCCAGTTATTTTCGGGCGCCGCCGTGACTTCGTAGAGTCCGTATTCGATCCGCGACGAAAAGCTGATCGCGCGGTTGCCGGGGATCGTCCACGGCGTCGTCGTCCAGATGACGACCGAGGCGCCGAGCAGATTTTCCGGCGTCCACTCGGGGTGAAGCTCAGGCGGAAGATCGCCTTCCGATAGGTTCTCCAGAACCGGCAACGCTTTGGTCGGAAACTTCACCCAGATCATATCCGACTGATGGTCCTGGTATTCGACCTCGGCTTCGGCGAGCGCCGTCTTTTCGACGACCGACCACATGACGGGTTTCGAGCCGCGATAGAGTTGGCCGGTGGCGGCAAACTTCATCAGCTCGCGGGCGATGATGCTCTCGGCACGGTAGTCCATCGTCAGATACGGGCGTTCCCAGTCGCCGATGACGCCCAAGCGCTTGAACTCTTCGCGCTGGACGCCGACCCAGTGCTCGGCGAACTTGCGGCATTCGTCGCGGAAGGCGTTGATTGCGGCGGGATCGAGGAAGTTCGGCTTCTCCTTGCCTTTCGAACGGTATTGCTCCTCGATCTTCCATTCGATCGGCAGGCCGTGGCAGTCCCAGCCGGGCACGTAGTTGGAATCGGTGCCGAGCATCTGGTGGGATTTGACCACCACGTCTTTGAGGATCTTGTTCAGCGCGTGGCCGATGTGGATGTTGCCGTTGGCGTAGGGCGGCCCGTCGTGAAGCGTGAACTTCACCCGGCCCTTCGACTGCAGACGCAGCTTTTCATAGAGGCCGATCTCGTCCCAGCGCTTCAGGAGCTTCGGCTCGAGGTCCGGCAAGCCGGCGCGCATCGGGAAGTCGGTCTGCGGCAGGAACAGCGTTTTGCCCCAATCACGGCCACCGGCAGCGGCCGGGGCTTCGGTCTGGGCGCCTGCGTTGCCGGCGGCCTTGGCGTCTTTCGACATCAGTTGAACTTTCAATCCTTAAGGAAATCAGGGCGGGTTCTAGCAACTGCGCCGCGGCTTAGCAAAGGCGCCCCCGGGACATCCCCTCTCCCCGTGTTTACGGGGAGAGGGCTAGGGTGAGGGGCCGCAACAAACGAGCTCAATCCGCCCCTCACCCCAGCCCTCTCCCCATTCAAAGTGCAGGCGAATGGGGCGAGGGAGTTATTGCTTCGCCAAAACAGCCCTAACGGCGGCGATGTCCCTGTCCATCTGGGCGATGAGTTCCTCGACGGAATGGAATTTTCGGTCGGCGCGGATGAAGTCGATGAATTCGACTTCCATGTCGCGGCCGTAGAGATCGCCGTCAAAATCAAACAGGAAAACTTCGAGCACCGGCATGCCGTCATCGAACGTGGGGCGCGTTCCGAGGTAGGCGGCGGCATCGTGGGCAACGCCGTCGAAATGCGCACGGACGGCATAAATACCATGGCCGAGCGTCGTGCCTTTGGGCATCGGGAGGTTGGCGGTTGGGTATCCCATTCCGGTTCCACGCTTGGCACCGCCGACGACCTTGCCGGCGACCCGCCAGGAATTGCCCAGCACATGGGCGGCACCCTTGACGTCGCCCTGCGCGAGATAAAGCCGGACGGCCGAGGATGAGAACGGTTCGCCTGCTTCTGCGACGGGCGGCATGACGGTCACTCCAAAGCCAAGCTCTTCTCCGGCGCGCAACATCATCTCGGGATTGCCGCCGCGCTTATGACCAAAATAAAAATCGTAACCGATGACGACGTGACTGGCGCCCAGGCCAGCGACAATCACACGCTCGATGAAGTCTTCAGCGGGCAGCGCCGCAAGCTCCTGACCGAAGGGTTCGACGAAGACAAGGTCGAGGCCGAGGCGCTCGAAAATCTCGATCTTGCGCTTCAACGGCGTCAGGCGGAAATGGGCATCTTTCGGCTGGAAATACTCGCGCGGATAAGGTTCGAACGTCATCACCGACGAGAGCACGTTCTTTGCTGCTGCGCGCGACTTGGCTTCGGCGATCAGTGCGCGGTGGCCGCGATGGACGCCGTCAAAGTTGCCGATTGCGACGGCCGAGCCGCGGAATTCCGGCAAGACGTGTTTATGTCCATGGATGACGTGCATTGGAGCGCGGCCTCGTCGGTCTTCCCGGCGACGTAGCTAGCAAGGAGAACGATTGCAGGCGAGTTTGAATTTACCTCGGGCGGCCCGGAACCATCAGAACCGCTTCGCCGGTCAGAACGGGTTTGCCTGCGACGGAGCAGAGGCAATCGAAACGGGCGCGCTTCTTGTCTTGGATCAGTTCGACCAGACGAACGAGCGTCTCGACGCGATCATCGATTTTCACAGGCCCACGGAAATGGAGCGACTGGGAAATATAGATGGCGCCGGGGCCGGGAAGCTTCATGCCAAAAATGGCCGAGATGTAGCCCGCCGACAGGATGCCGTGGGCGATCCGCTCCTTGAATATCGTCTTGGCGGCGTATTCGGAGTCGAGGTGCACCGGGTTGTAGTCACCCGATAAAGCGGCGTAGGCAACGATATCCGCCTCGCTCACTATTCGCGACATCGAGGCTTCCTGGCCGACCTCTAAGTCCTCGAAATATTTCGTCCGGCCGGCTGTTGCGAGCATTCAGTCGTCCCTGCAATATATCGCGACAGGCCATTGGACCTGACGTTTTTTTCGACACTAACCCGCCGGAAACGCTGCCCGCAACTGGGGCATGCCCAATCTGGCTGCGGCCTTGTTGCATTTGATTAAGGCAATGAGCCTTGCATCAGGGCGGTCGGAGGCGCTATAAATGATCATTCCCTTTAATTTACCGTTTTAGCAGGCCTCCGCGAACCCATGCGAAGGACCGAAAGAGGATACCCATGAGTGACCGCCGCCCCCTGATGCCCAAAGCCACTGCCGTTTGGCTGGTGGAGAATACGGCGCTCTCGTTCGACCAGATTGCCGAGTTCTGCGGTTTGCATCCGCTTGAAGTCAAAGGCATCGCGGACGGCGAGGTCGCACAGGGCATCAAGGGCATGGACCCGGTCACGAACGGGCAGCTAACCCGCGAAGAGATCGCACGGGCCGAGAAAAACTCCGCGCACAAGCTGCAGCTGGCGGTCAGCAAGGTCGAGCTTCCGCCGATCGCGCAGACGCGCAAGGGTCCGCGCTATACTCCGGTTTCCCGCCGCCATGACCGGCCGAACGCCGTGCTCTGGCTGCTGCGTAATCATCCGGAACTGAAAGACAGCCAGATCATGCGGCTCGTCGGCACGACAAAGCCGACGATCGCTCAGATCCGCGACCGGACGCACTGGAATTCGGCCCAGCTGACACCGCAGGACCCGGTGACGCTCGGCCTTTGTTCGCAGATCGACCTCGACGCCGAGGTCAAGAAAGCGGCGCGCCGGACCGAGCGCGAGCGCAAAGAGGCGGGAGAAGAGCCGGATCGCGCCGGCACGCTGCTGCCTGCTTCGGAGACGACCGCTCCGTCGCGAGCCGAGATCCTGACGCCGAAGGCTTCGCCGGAAGCGGCGGAAGAAACCCCGGAGCAAGAACAGGCACGCGTTTTCGCCAAGCTCAAGGGCATGACTTCTGCCAACAAGCCGGAAGAGGGCGAGGAAGAGTAATCGTCCGGCCGCACATCGATCCGGGCGGCTTTATTTCCCGCCCGGTTTTTCGCCCCGGCTGAGGGCGATGGCTTCGTCGATGCTCGCCGCATAACGGACGAGCGGGGTTCTGAGGCCCGCCGACAATAGCGTGCGGCGGACGTTGCGGCTGGCGGACGTCAAATAGAGTTTGGTTCCGGCGCGCTCGAGTTTGTGCGCGAATCTTTCAAGCGTTCGCGCGGCCGTGCTGTCGACCAGGGGAACGTCGGCGAAATCCAGAACGAAGGTCTTGGGGTGGGCGCCGATCCGGTCGAGGACGGCGTTGACGGATGCGGTCGCGCCGAAGAAGAACGCGCCGGAAATGCGATAGACGATGACGTCGTTTCCGATCGTGGCGATCCGTTCCCGGGCTTCGTCGGTCTCGATCGTGTCAGCGATATCGTCTTTGATGAGTGACGTTCCGACCTCGACCTCGATCGCTTCGGCCATACGATGCAGAAACAGGAACGCGCCGAGCGTGACGCCCACCGCAATTGCCGTCGTCAGATCAACGAAGATGGTCAGAAGGAATGTCGCCAGAAGGACGGCGGCGTCGCCCCATGACGATCGCAGGAGCGCGGCGAACTCGTCCTTCTCGGCCATGTTCCAGGAGACGACGGCAAGCACGCCGCCGAGACTGGCAAGCGGGATATAAGCGGCAAGCGGCGCCGCGACGAGCATGAACAGCAGGACGAACAACGCGTGCAGCATCCCCGAAACGGGGCCATGAGCGCCGGCACGCACGTTGGTCGCAGTGCGGGCGATCGTGCCGGTCACGCACATGCCGCCGAAGGTGACGGACGCGACGTTGGCGACGCCTTGAGCAACAAGCTCGCAATTGGAGCGATGGCGGCGCCCCGACATGCCGTCGGCGACGACGGCGGAAAGCAGGCTTTCGATCGCGCCCAGCAACGCGATCGAAATCGCATCGGGCAACGCTGCCTGTAACTTCGCCAAGTCGAACGCCGGCAGATGGGGAGCAGGCAGCGTGCGCGGGACTTCGCCGAAGCGGGACCCGATGGTCGCGACGTCGAGGCCGCAGAGCCAGGCGAGAAGTGAGGTAACCGCGACCGCGATCAGCATTCCGGGCCAGGTCGGCCGCCATCTGCGAAAGCCGACGATCATCGCGATCGAAGCGAGCGAAATGGCGATGGTCGCGGGATTGAAGGTTGCGATGTTGGAGGCAAGCGCGACGAGTTTGGGCATCAAGGCGGCTGGTTCATGGGCCAATTGGAGGCCCAGCAGATCCTTGATCTGGCTCGCGAAGATGATGACCGCGATGCCTGCGGTGAAACCGACAGTAACGGGAAACGGAATGTATTTGATGTAGGTGCCGAGGCGCAGAAAGCCCGCCGCGATCATGATCAGGCCGGCCATCGCGGTCGCCAGCACAAGCCCGTCATAACCGCGATGCTCGACGATGGTGGCTATCAGCACAATGAAGGCGCCGGCGGGTCCACCGATCTGAAACCGACTGCCGCCGAGCGCAGATATCAAGAAGCCGCCGACGATGGCGGTGAACAGGCCCTTTTCCGGCGACAGTCCGGAGCCAATGGCGATGGCCATCGAGAGAGGGAGGGCGACGATGGCGACCGTCAGTCCGGCGATGGTATCGGCGCTGAAATCCTTGAGGTGATAACCCTCGCGCAAAACCGTTACGAGTTTCGGCGTGAAGAGTTCGACCCAGTTCGGGCGAGCGCGCGCCGGCAGATCGGTTGCCGAGCCATGCATCGTTGCGTCTCCTAGAAAATGCGGAGCGGCGAGATCGTCGGCATGCGCTGTCGGCGGTCTTCGTCGCGCGTGATCAACTGCCCGGGACCGTCCGAGCGCCCCCTTTTTTTCCGCGCCCCTGGGCGGGCGACGACGTGACGGACGCCTTGACGGGCTGGCGTTCCTTGAAGCGCACGCCGCGGCCCTGACCGACGCTCGGCGTATTCTCGCCGATGAGTTCAATGCCGGCAGCTTCGAAGGCGGCCACCACCTTCATCAGCGTATCGACGACGCCGCGGACATTGCCGCTGCTCGCTTCCATGCGCTGGATCGTCGGCAGAGAAACACCGGCGCGGTCGGCCAGCGTTTGTTGATCCATACCGAGAAGCGCGCGGCCGGCGCGCATTTGCCAGGACGTAATCAGGCGCCAATCTCCCTGAGTTGCTGCGTCATGGCTTGTCTTTAATTGTTGATGTTTGGTACATCAATATAAATCTTCAAAACATGATATCGGCCGCCTGCGCGTTTTTTCTTTCCGGGGACGGACGACGGGCTTTCGCCAATTCCGGCATTGTCGGCGGGTAGCGCTTTCGCTAGCGTCGAGGCGATGTCGAAGGCGCTTCGGTTTCAGAAGCCCGACGTTCGCATGCAGGAAGAAGCAGGGCCCGTGATCGTGTCGAACCCATTTGAGCACCACCTCGATAAGAACCCAGCGAACTATCAGCCGCTGACACCGCTATCGTTCCTGTCGCGCTCGGCGGTCGCCGCGCCGAACCACACGGCGATCATTCACGGCAACAGGCAGATTTCGTATTCGGAATTCTACACGCGCTGCAAAAAGCTCGCCTGCTCGCTGGCGATGAACTACATCGGCCCGGGCGATACCGTCGCCGTCATGCTGGCCAACACGCCGGCGATGCTCGAAGCGCATTATGCCGTGCCGATGACCGGCGCGGTTCTTCTGACACTCAACACCCAACTCGATCCGGCGATCCTTGCATTCCAGCTCGACCACGGCGGAGCGAAGGTCCTGATCACCGACCGGGAGTTCTCCAGCGTGATCAAGTCGGCGCTGTCGATGGCGAAGGTGAAGCCGGTCATCATCGATTACAATGATCTCGAATTCCCGCAGACGGGCGAAGCGCTGTCGTCGCTGGATTACGAAGCGTTCTTGTCGAAGGGCGATCCGGACTTCAAATGGCGCTGGCCGCAGGACGAGTGGGAGGCGATCTCGCTCAACTATACGTCAGGCACCACCGGAAATCCGAAAGGCGTCGTCTATCATCATCGGGGCGCGGCGTTGATGTGCTATGCCAACGCCATCTCGACGGGGATGACGCGGTTTCCGGTGTATCTGTGGACCCTGCCGATGTTCCATTGCAACGGCTGGTGCTTCCCGTGGACGATCACGATGGTGCAAGGCACGCACGTCTGCCTCAGATGGGTGCGCGCCAAGGCGATGTATGAGTACATCGTCGCGCACAAGGTCACGCATCTTTCCGGCGCGCCGATCGTGATGGCGACGCTGCTCAACGCTCCGGACGACGAGAAGCAGAAGATCGAGCACGTCGTCGCCTTCAATCATGCCGCGGCACCGCCGCCCGCCGCGGTCATTTCGGCAATGACGGACGCAGGCTTCCACCTCACACATCTTTACGGGCTGACGGAAACCTATGGTCCCGCGACCATCAACGAATGGGACCCGTCTTGGAGCGATCTCGAGCCCGCCGAACGCAGCGCCAAGCGTATTCGTCAGGGCGTGCGTTACGTCGCCCTCGAAGGGCTCACCGTCCGCGATCCAGAGACGATGCGCGAAGTGCCACCCGACGGCGAGACGCTGGGCGAAGTGATGTTCCGCGGGAATATCGTGATGAAGGGCTATTTAAAGAACGAGAAGGCGACGGACGAAGCCTTCGCCGGAGGCTGGTTCCATTCCGGAGATCTCGGCGTCATGCATCCCGACGGATACATCCAGCTCAAGGACAGGTCGAAGGACATCATCATCTCGGGCGGCGAGAACATCTCGTCGATCGAGGTCGAGGAAGTGCTTTACAAGCATCCGGCGGTGGCCTTCTGCGCGGTCGTTGCCAAGCCGGACGAGAAATGGGGCGAGACACCGTGCGCGTTCATTGAGCTCAGGCCCGGCTCGTCGGCGACCGCCGATGAAATTCTCGAATGGTGCCGCGCGGGGCTCGCGCGATACAAGGTTCCGCGCCACATCGTGTTCGCCGAAGTGCCGAAGACTTCGACCGGCAAGATCCAGAAATTCAAGTTGCGCGAGATGGCGAAAGAGGCTTGATCGCGCACTCTCTCCCGGTCTGAGCTAGCGTTCGAAACGGAGGTTGGAGAGCGAAGGTTCCGGCCAGATGACCGGGACGAGCACACGGTTGGCGATCAGCTGCGCGCCGCTCATCGAGAGATGATTGTTGTCGAAGTACAGAACCGCGCCGTCGGCGTATGGTTTGCAGCGCGTCTCGGAGCAGAACTGCGGCGATATCGGCACGAAGATCGCGCCATTGGCGGTCGCTATCGCGCTCAGGCGCGCTTCAAGCTCGCCCAAATCCTTTGCAGGAAATGAGAAGTCTTTGGGATCGCGGCCCTTGGCTGTCCATCGCGCGACCGCCGCTGGAATGCTCGCGGCATCAGGCATATCCGGCACCGGTCCGACGACGATGACGCGATGACCGGCGGAGCGCAGGGCCGCAATCGAGCGTTCCATGGCGGGCAAGAACTGCTCGGGGTATTCGCGATTCCAGCCGAGCGCGTATGTTGCAAGCACGACTGTCGTCGGCGAAATGGAACTCAATCGATCGATGATTGCGGCGTTGTAGCGCTCGCAGTGGTCATCATTGGGGAACGAAAAACCAACAGCCGGCGGGCAGCCGGAGGCCGTGACCTGGCGGATGCTGGCATGGCGGGCTTTCGCGATGTCGCCGAGCACGGCGCTGAGTTCGGCGCCATGGCTGTCGCCATAGACGATGACGCTCGGCGCGACGCTGTCTCCGATGATGCAGGTGTCATCGTAGGAGTGTTGGAGTTTAAAATCATAGTGGCACTTCGCACGCAAAGGACTGGAATCGGCGCGGGCGGCATCGATTTCCAGTACGGACGCGGGGAACCGCTGAGGCATACCGTTCAACGTGATCAGGCCAGCGGCGGCGGCCGTCAGCGCACCGAGACTGAGCGCTCCGCCCTTGAAGATTTCAGCGCGAGAAAAGCCTGCGGGGCCGCGGCGGCGGAACGGTTGTTCGATGAAATACCAGGTGCCTGTCGCGAAAACGACGGCGATCACCGCGATCGCGACCTGATGCTCGAGATGGAGAGGCCCGGACATCGCGAGCTTGGTGAAGACGATCAGCGGCCAATGCCAGAGGTAGAGGCTATAGGAAATGAGGCCCAGCCAGGTGAGCGGCCTAAAGCTCAGAGCGCTGGTCGCGCGTGCGCCGCTGCGCTCGCCGGCCCAGATCGCCATCGCGGTTCCGATGCACGGAAGAAGTGCGGCGGCGCCGGGAAACGGCGTCTTCGTCGTATAAGCGAATATCGAAACTGCAATGGCGGCGATGCCGAGTGTAGCAGCTGCTTCGCTTTGAGCGCGCGACGCCGGTGGCGGAACCAAGCCCAGTGCGACGACGGCGCCGGTCAGCAGCTCCCAGGCGCGGGCGTGCAAAAGGTAGAACGTGGCGAGGGGGTGTTGCGGCAGAAACACGATGCTCGCGATCAGCGATGCGGTGAATGCCAGCCAGATGATCTTGCCGAGCGCTTGCGGCCACCAGCGGTAGACGGCCATGAGCATCAAGGGAAAGACAATATAGAACTGCTCCTCGATGCCGAGGCTCCAGGTATGGAGCAGCGGCTGGCTGCCGCTGACCGCATCGAAGTAGCCCGAATGCGCGTAGAACCAGATATTGCTGACCGAGAATGCGGTGGCGATCAGGCTTTTGGCATAGCGCAGCAATTCGTCGGGGAGCAGGAATGTAACGGCCACGGCCGTGGTGCAGGCGCAGACGAAAACCAGTGCGGGCACGATGCGGCGAATGCGGCGCTCGTAAAATCGCGCGATGCTGAAGTCGCCGGTCTGAAGTTCGGCGGCGATCAGCCGGGTGATGAGATAGCCGGAGAGAACGAAGAAGACGTCGACACCGACAAATCCGCCGGACGCGAACGGCAGATCGAGATGATAGGCGACGACCGCCAGAACGGCGATGCCTCGCAAGCCATCGAGGTCGGGCCGATAGGCGTTTTTGGCCCTGACAGCCTGCTCAAGCACGCGCGCCGGCTCCGGCCATGGCTGAGGCCGCCATCGCAGCATTTGCTGTCATTTGATCCCTCATTTACCACTTTTCGGTGCATGCGTGCGAGGTGCAAGCACAGGTAGTATCGCGATTCCGCGAGCGAGGCTCAAACGATTTTTTTGAGCTTCTCCGTCGATGCATTCAATGCCAGTTCAGAAATGCTTTGAGGATCCGACCAGCGGCGCACGGCCGCGAAAATCCTACGATGAAATTGCGATCAGAACTCGACTTCGAGTTCAACGATCTCGTCGGGTTCGACGAGTGCGCCCTGCGTCCATTCCTGCATCAGCGGCCAATGGAAAATGGTTTCGCAGTATTCCGCGAGCCGTGGTTCGAGCGGGACGGCGTAAGTCCGGAAGCGGGTGCAGACAGGTGCGTACATGGCATCGGCGACAGTCGGCTTGGCGCCGAAGAGATAAGGTCCGCCGTATTTCTCCAGACACTCCACCCAGATGGTCTTGATGCGTTCGACGTCGGGGCGGGCGCCTGAAAAGATCTTGAAGAACTGATGGCGCGCCTTGAGGTTCATCGGCAGCGCCGAACGAAGATTGTAGAATCCGGAATGCATCTCGCCGGAGACCGCGCGGCAGTGTGCTCGCGCTGCCTGATCTGCGGGCAGGAGGCCTGCTTTTGGAGCAATCTCGTTCAAGTACTCGGCGATCGCCAGCGTATCCCAGACGGTGACGTTGCCATCGGTCAGCCGAGGCACGCGGACCGACGGCGAGAGCAGCAACAGCTCCTGGCGAACCTCCTGATCGTCCGTCGTAACAAGCTCTTCGTCGAAATCGAGCCCGGCCATGCGGCAGAGAAGCCACCCCCGCAACGACCAGGACGAATAGTTCTTCGAAGATATCGTCAGCGTTGCATTCGCCATCGGCGACCAGCTCCGTCCCACCAAAACCTGCCTAAACAATTGTCTCGCAGGCCAACACACTATGCACTACGTTTTTCAGTCGCATGCATTTTTCGGTTACCGACGGGGACTTTTCGGCGAGATGCTTTATCAGGCCTATCAGCTTCAAGACGACCTGCTTGCTCCCTTCCGCGACGCCGCCAAGAGTTCCAAGGCCGTGGTCGAGCAGCAGCTTTTGCCGACGGTCGATGCCTTGAGGCAGCACCTGTCGGCGGGGCTGGAGATGATCTCGCGTTTTCAGCTGACGCACGCACGGCCGGAATTCGATATCCCGAAGGTTCGAGTCGGCAATCGCGACGTGCCGGTGACGGAAGAGGTGGCGCTCAGCCTGCCGTTCGGAAACCTGCTGCACTTCCGTAAGGATATCGATACGCCGCAGCCGAAGATTCTGGTTGTGGCGCCGCTGTCGGGACACTTCGCGACGCTGCTTGCGAAAACGTGCGAAACCCTGCTGCAGGATCACGATGTCTATATCACCGACTGGACGAACGCGCGCGACGTTCCGCTCGAAGCCGGCCGGTTCGGTGTCGATGAGTACGTCGATTATATCATTCGCTTCGTCGAAGAAATCGGACCGGATACGCATCTTCTCGCCGTGTGTCAGCCGTGCGTGCAAACGCTCGTCGCCGTTGCCGTAATGTCGGAAGACAAGCATCCGGCGACGCCGCGGTCGATGACGCTGATGGCCGGGCCGATCGACGTGCGCGAAAGCCCGACGACGGTCAACAAGCTCGCATCCGATAAGCCCCTGTCATGGTTCAAGGCGAACGTGACCGCGCGCGTGCCGGTGCGATACGAAGGGCGAGGCCGCCGGGTTTATCCGGGCTTCGTTCAGCTCTTCAGCTTCGTCGCAATGAACGTCGACCGGCATCGCGCTCAGCATCAAAAGCTCTATGACCATCTGGCGAACGGCGAGATCGCCGAAGCTCAGAAGATCAAAACGTTCTACGACGAATATTTCGCCGTTCTCGATCTGACGGAGGAATTCTACATCGAAACGATCGACCGGATTTTCCAGCGCGCAGAACTCGCGACGGGTGAATTCACCTATCACGGGCGCAAGGTCGATCCGGGCAAGATCCTGAAGACGGCGCTGCTGACCGTCGAGGGTGGTCGCGACGACATTTGCGCTTTGGGGCAAACGTCAGCGGCGCATGATCTCTGTCAATCGCTGCGGCCGCATCTCAAGCGCCATCACATGCAAGCCAACGTCGGCCACTACGGCACATTCAACGGCAAGCGGTGGGAGCGCGAGATCTATCCGGTGGTGCGCAACTTCATCCTGTCGATGGAATAGAGCTGGGCGCTGACCCGTCCCTACTTCACCCAGACTTTATGCTGGCAATCTAGCCATTTCGCGATCACGGAGCGATCGTGGAATTGGATGGCTCCGCAATTCTGGCAAACGATCATCAGGACGTTGACGGGCGCATTGCTCGAAGACGATTTGCGCTCGCATGTCAGCATGTGAATGTCGACATCGCAATTGGAGCGGAAGCGTCCGCAGACCGGGCAAGCCGTGATGTGTTTTCCGAACAGGAAGCGATCGACCTCGGCTTTGGTGAGGTCGCGCATCGGAGTTGCGTCGGCTTTCGGTTCCACTGTGGCGGTATCTGTCATCGCGATCACCGTGGTTACATTGAAGATACTTGGAATCGTAAGATGATAACCCGGCGACGACAAGAAGAGTTCGCGCCACTAGCCAAGATTTGATGGCGATTCATTGCTCTAATTCTTGTGCAGCGCAGTATTGGCGTCACAACGCCGGCTCAAGCCAGCGGGCGATTTGAGGGTCTGTTTTCCTCAAATAATGCGCGCGAGAATCTTTCAGCACACGTTCCACATTATTGGATGGGAACGGCGCCCCTCCGAGCACGTTGACCAAGCGAACGCGAGTTACTCGCGGTTCGCGCATCAACACATTTCGTGTGTCAACGCATGGAGATGCTCATGCTGAAGTATTCTATTGTTGCGGTCGCGCTCTTTGCGGGCTCGACATTCGCACTGGCCGATCCCAACAACGGTGGTCCTGCAGGTGCCATGAAAGGCGACGCAGGGCCGGCGATGAAGGGAAGTGAGGCCGCCCCGTCAAAGAATTTTGGCGGCGGCGAAATGAAGAGCGATCGAAAAGCTTCCGAAAATTTCGGCGAGAAAAGCGATCGCCAGGCGGCGGGTAGCGAGCAGAAAGAACTCAAGCGCGATCGGCAGGCAGAAGGAAACAATCAAAAGCTCAAGGAAAGCGATCGCCCCGATGGCAATGATCGCGCAGACAGCAACGAGCGCAAAAACTCCGAACAGGCGCTAGATAAATCGCGTACGGAGAAGGGAGCCACCGGCGCCAGCGAAGGAACGGAAGGCAAGGCTCGCCCGAAAGGGTCGCTGACCAACATCAGTCCGGAGCAGAAGACCCGCGTCCGCGCAGCGTTTTCGGGCCATCGCGTCGCTCCGGCGCGCGACATCGGCATTGCCGTGAATGTCGGCGTCGTCGTGCCGCGCTCGGTGCACTTCTACGCCGTACCTGAAGCGATCATTGCGATCGTGCCGGATTACAGTGGCTATGAATATTTCATGATCGACGAGTCGCACGTTGCCATCGTCGATCCCGACACGCTCGAGGTGGTCGACATCATCGTGGTCGCATAACCGTCTAAAGGCGTTCAGAGCGAAAAACGAGAAGGCCGCCGAGCCACCCGGCGGCCTTTTCAGCGATCTCGTTATCTGCCGTTTGCATACATTCGCACATGTACGGCCGCGCTCTCGTGAACGTCCGCGCCGACATATGTTTTTTCGATTGGAATGATCTCGGCGCGCGTGGCCAAGAGCCGCGCATGGTGCGTTGCCCATATTGCAACATCTGTTCGATATGCGCCGGAGGGGGTATGAGACTAGCGTCTTTCGGCGAGATTTCCGTTCATACAGAATTGCAATGGAGAAGCGTCCAATGGTTTCCTATCGGCGTGTAGCTGCCGCCACGCTCGTCGCGGCCTTTTCAATCTTCCCACTCGCTCGGGCCCATGCCGAAGCGGACGCGGAAAGTCTCGTCAACGCCCTCAACGCCGTCTTCGGCGCACATCCAGGTCAGCGCGCGGCGCACACGCACGGCATCTGCGTGAAGGGAAATTTCGTCGCCTCCGCGGATGCCGCGACGTTGACGAAGGCGCCGCACTTCAATTCGAAAACGCCGGTCGGTGTCATCGGCCGCTTCTCGATGGGCGGCGGCAATCCCGAGGCTCCTAACGGCCAGAAAGACAATGTCCGCGCCATCGCATTGCATTTCGATCTCGGCAAGGGCAACACCACCGACCTGCTGATGATCTCGGCGCCGGTATTCGTCGCCAAAGATCCCGATCAATTCCTGAAACTGCTGACGACAGTCGCGACGAAGGACAAGGAAAAAATCGGGGAATATTTCAAGGAGAATCCGAACTCGACGCGCCAGGCGCAGTGGCTCAATGCGCGACCAGTGCCGGCAAGCTTTGCAACCGTCGACTACTGGGGCGTGCACGCTTTCACGTTCACAAACGCCGAGGGCAAGAAGCAGATCATCAAGTACAAGGCCCTCCCGCTGGCAGGCGAGGCTGCCATCTCGGATGAAGACGCAAAAAACAAAGATCCGGACTTCTACCGGCCCGAGCTCAAGGAACGGCTGGCGAAAGGTCCGGCTCAGTTCAAGCTGATTGCCATTCTAGGCGAAGCCGGAGACCCGACGGATGATCCGACCGCGCTTTGGCCGGAGGACCAGCGCAAGACGGTGACGCTCGGCACGCTTTCTATCACCGACTTCGAGGATGCGAAGACGTGCGACGCGGGAATCTTCGATCCGACGAATGTCGTCGACGGCATCGAAGGGCCGGAGAACGACAAGATCTTTCCCATGCGCTCGCAGGCCTACGCGGTTTCGTTCTCGCGCCGGGCCGCACCTTAACGGGCGAACTCTAGACAAATGTCATCCTCGGGCTTGTCCTGAGGATGACATTCGCGATTTCGCGATATAGCCGGTCGGCCTTGTGTCGCCGCACCAAACGTTACAGGCGCGGAATTGAATACCTCGGCCAAAAATATAAAAGCCCCGCCCGGATTGTTGCCGGCGACAGGGCTTCGATCAAAATATGTTTTGGTTTTCTTCTTCGAGCTAGTGTCGCGTCTCGCGCCGCAAGCGCTCAATCTCATCTTTGAGTTTCAGCTTTTCCTGTTTCCATCTGCGGATTTCGATGTCATCGGAGCCCGGACTTGCCGCCGCTTGATCGATTTTTTGTTCGAGTGCCCGATGCTTCTCTGCGAGTTCCACAAGATGAGCCGTAATCGTCATCAGTTGCCTCCTACGGAGATTGCCGACGTTGAAATCGTGCCACACGTTTCGCATGTTGTCCAACGGGTCGTAGGATGAGGCTTGGATGTTTGAATTTTGTTACGCTGCAGTGCATAGCTGCGGCTATTAGTGATTCGTAAAATAAATCCAAACGATTAGAAGGTTTGCCCGGAGTCGAGCTCGGAAAGGATTGCCAGAACGTAGGCAATCGCCCAAAAGGCATCGGCTTTGAGTGGTAGCGGCAGGGAATCGGCATGGAGCGGCGTGACGAACGCGAGCTCAGGGAAGAATTGGTGACGTTGCGTGCCGAGCACCGACAGCTCGACAGCGAGATCGTGGCCCTTGAAGGTAACCCCTCGGCTGACCAACTACTGATCAAGCGCCTGAAAAAGAAGAAGCTTGTTCTCAAGGATCGCATCACGCAGATCGAGGACAGGCTGCTTCCTGATATTATTGCGTGAACGTCGTTTCGCCGTAGCGGCGATCGCGGGTTTCGCGCGTTTAGTAGTTTATGACCTCACCATCCCCTGCCGTCGACACGTGGTTGTACCCGGTCGGATCCGGAATTTATTGCGAACCCGGCGATTTTTATATCGATCCCGGGCGCATGGTCGATCGCGCGATCATTACCCACGGCCATAGCGATCATGCCCGCGCCGGGCATGGCGCGGTGCTGGCGACCGCCGAGACGATTGCCATCATGAAAGTTCGCTACGGCGAAGACTGCGCGGGGTCGTTTCAGCCGCTGGCGCTTGGCGAGGCGATCTCGATCAATGGCGTCAGCGTACGGCTCGCACCGGCCGGACATATCCTCGGTTCGGCGCAGGTCGTGATCGAGTGGGCCGGCAAGCGCGCGGTGATCTCGGGCGACTACAAGCGCGCCGGCGATCCGACATGCGCGCCGTTCGAACTCGTAACGTGCGATGTGTTCGTCACCGAAGCGACGTTCGCGCTGCCGGTGTTCCGGCATGAGAAAGCTTCGCACGAGGCCGAGAAGCTGATCGCGTCACTCGCGGCGGAGCCCGATCGCACGCATCTCGTCGGGGCATATAACCTCGGCAAGTGCCAGCGGATGATCCGCGTGGTCCGCGATGCCGGATATGACAAGCCAATCTACCTGCATGGAGGTGTGATGGCGTTGTCGGAGCTTTATCAGAAGCTCGGCATCGATCTCGGCGAATTGCACGCCGTTTCCGAAACCGATCCGAAGTCGATGCGCGGCGGCATCGTGATGTGCCCGCCCTCGGCGCTCGGAGACCGCTGGTCGCGACGGTTCGGAGATCCGGTGACGGCGTTCGCGAGCGGCTGGATGCGCGTGCGCGGACGTGCGCGGCAGATGGGCATCGAACTGCCTCTCGTCGTTTCCGATCACGTCGACTGGCCGGAACTCATCCAGACGGTGATCGAAACGGAAGCGGAGGAAGTCTGGGTGACGCACGGGCGCGAGGACGCGCTGGTGCACTACCTAGGTTCGATCGGACGCAAGGCGCGGGCTCTGGCGCTCGTCGGATACGGAGAGGAGGCGGAATAGCGATGCGCGCGTTTGCCCGCCTGCTCGACTGCCTTGTCTATACGCAGAGCCGCAATCGCAAGGTGGCGCTGCTTGGGCATTACTTTCGCTCAGCTCCCGATCCGGACCGCGGCTGGGCGCTTGCGGCACTCACGGACGGCGTGCCGATCCGCATTCCGTTGCGGCGGATGTTGAGCGATTTGATCTCGCGCTTCATCGATCCGGTGCTCTATCGGCTTTCGCGCGATTACGTCGGCGATACGGCGGAGACGGTGTCGCTGCTCTGGCCGGATGAGCGGGCGGTCGTTTCTACGCCGAGCAAAGAGGATGCCGTGTCGCCCACTTCTCCCCTTTCGTTGGCGGGGAAGGGGCGCGGCGCCGGCAAAGGCGACAACTCAAAACAGCTGGTTTTCAATCTTACCCCCGCCCCTAACCCTGACCCTCTCCCCGCACGCGGCGAGAGGGAATCGGTGCATTCTCACCTCCCATCGACGGGTAGAGGTCGGGGGTGGGGTGATAATTCAGGGGAGGCGCCAGAGCTTTCGCTTGGCGCCGTCGTCGAAGCGATGAGCGACGGCACGACCGCGGAGCGGACCGAGCGGCTCGGCCATCTGCTCGATCAGCTCGATGCGACGGGACGATGGGCGCTTCTGAAGCTTATCGGCGGGGCGCCGCGCGTGGGTGTCTCGGCACGCCTGGCGCGGACGGCGCTGGCGGAAGCCTACGGCCGCGACGTCAGCGAGATCGAAGAAATCTGGCACGCGCTGACGCCACCTTACCTCGACTTGTTTCAATGGCTCGACGGCAACGCCGAGCGGCCCGACCCGGGCGCAAAGCCTGTTTTTCGCCCTGTCATGCTCGCGCATCCGATCGAACAAGAAGACTGGCCGCGGCTGTCACCGGAAGATTTCGCCGCCGAATGGAAGTGGGACGGCATTCGCGTGCAGATCGCGGCGCGCGGCGGCGAAGTCAAAATGTTCTCGCGCCAGGGCGACGACATTTCGGCAGCGTTTCCGGAAATTCGGAGCGCCTTCCACGGGCATGACTGCGTCGTCGATGGAGAACTGCTGGTAATGCGTGATGGCGAGATCGCGCCGTTCAACGACTTGCAGCAGCGCCTCAACCGCAAGACCGTGACGGCCAAGATGATGCAGATGTATCCGCCGCATGTGCGGCTTTACGACCTGCTGTTCGACGGGCACGAAGATTTGCGCGGCCTGTCGTTCGAAGAAAGGCGCGCGCGGCTTGAAGCTTGGCACGCGAAGCATCATCCGCGACTGACGGACGTATCGGCCCTCGTTCCTTTCAAGACTTTTGGAGAGCTTGGCGAGCTCTGGTCGTCGGCGCGCGCGGAAGGCATCGAAGGCTTGATGCTGAAGCGGCGTGCGAGCCCTTATCAGGCCGGACGCGTCAAAGGCGAATGGTTCAAGTGGAAGCGCGCGGCTCTGACGCTCGATTGCGTCCTGATGTATGCCCAGCGCGGATCGGGAAAGCGATCATCCTTCTATTCCGATTATACGTTCGGCGTGTGGAAGAGCGACGGCAACGGCGATACGCAGCTCGTGCCGGTCGGCAAGGCCTATTCCGGCTTCACGGACGAAGAGCTGCTCGAACTCGACAAGTGGATACGCGGGCACACGACGGAAGCGTTCGGTCCTGTGCGCGCCGTCGAGCCTCATATCGTGTTCGAGGTGGCGTTCGATTCCGTCCAGCCGTCGACGCGGCACAAATCAGGCGTCGCGATGCGCTTTCCGCGTATTCACCGCATTCGCTGGGACAAACCTGCGGCCGAAGCCGACACGCTGGACAGCGTCATGCGGCTTGTCGGGGGCGGAGCTATGAGGGCCGGCGGCGGCGACCAGCGGTCCTTTATCGGCGGCGAAAAGAGCAGCGACGAAAACCGCCAAGTCGATCCAGAGGGCGATTTGCCCGGGCTGGCCGATGAGGATCATTCGGACGGCATCGGGCAATGAAAGCACAAATCGTTCGAGGCCGCTGGAAATCGTTGGGCCGACACCCGGAATGAAGATCCAAATCGACATGATCTGACGAAACGCCAAAATCATGCTCAACCCGGTCGCCCACGCGGCGATCTTCCATGCGATGTCGCCGTCGCGGCAAGATGTCTCCTCGGTCTCGAAATTCGCGGCAAGCAGCGTAGCGAATGCAAGGAAGAACAGAAACGGTGCGGCTCCCAGGACGAAGCTTGAAACCTGGCCAGCGCTGAAGAAGATCGTGGTGACACAGAGATACGTAAACGATCCGATCAACCAAAAAGCCGCCGGCGCAAGCCAGCAACGGTTGAGGCTGGTGCCGCGGAGGCGATGCCACGAAGCGACCATCAGGCCGACGAGGACGATAGCGACGCCCGCAGGCTTCAGCGACGTCGCGACGCGAAATGCGGTTCCGAGGCAGGCCTCTTCTTCACATCGCGAAGCCGCGACAATGGCGAGAACCAGGAGCGGACAGACCAGGATAAATACGACGAGGGCAATCAGCCACGCGCGGATCGATCTGCGAAATTGCCAATAATGCATCGGTCTCACACCTTGCCGCGTGACGACCAATGCTACGAATACGGAGTAAACCGAGCCTGAACTCCTGGCCGTCGTCGCGCCACCAACGCGCCGGAAGCGTCAACTGAGGGCGGACCTGGTAAACTCCGGGTAAATGCCGAGCAGCGTCGGCGCGCTGCGGCCGGACGAGATATGATGGAAAACGCTGTCATGCTCGGGCTGGTCCCGAGCATCCATTTGGCAACCGCACCAGCTTCGGAATGGATCCTCGGCATGAAGCCGAGGATGACATTTGTCGGATGCGGTCTGTTATTCGGCAGCAGCTTTCGCAGCTTCTGCAGGGTTTGCCGTCTCGGCGATGTAGCTCATCGCAGCGGCGACGCCGCCCTTCTTATGCGGCACACCCGCAAGCTCGAAGCCCATCTCGACGCCCGTCAGGGCACCGAGAACCGTCAGCTCGTTGGTGTCGCCCAGATGGCCGATGCGGAACGCCTTGCCGGCGATCTTGTTCAAGCCCGTGCCGAGCGACATGTTGAAGTTGTCGAGCACGATCTTGCGATAGGCGTCGGCGTTATGGCCCTCCGGCATTTGCACGGTGGTGACGGCCGGCGAATAATACTTCGCGTCGCGGCACTGGGTTTCAAATCCCCAGGCACGGACCGCACGGCGCGTCGCTTCGGCCAGACGGGCGTGGCGTGCGAAGACATTCTCCAGGCCTTCCTCGTTGATCATGTCGATCGCTTCGGCGAGACCGTAGAGAAGGCCGGTCGCGGGCGTGTACGGGAAGTAGCCCGTGGCGTTGATCGCCAGCATGTCGTCCCAGGCGAAGTACGACTTCTTCAACTGAGCCGTCTTCGTCGCTTCGATGGCCTTGGCGCTGATCGCAGTGAACGACAGGCCCGGCGGCAGCATCATGCCTTTCTGCGATCCAGCGACCGTCACGTCGACGCCCCACTCGTCGTGGCGCAGGTCGGCGGCGGCGAGCGAAGAAATTGCGTCGGCCATCAGCAGCGCAGGATGCCCGGCCGCATCGATCGCCTTGCGGACTTCATCGAGGCGCGTCAGGCAACCCGTCGAGGTTTCGTTATGCACGACGCAGACGGCCTTGATCTTCCTGCCGGTGTCGGCGCGAAGCTTCTTCTCGATGGCGTTGGCGTCGGCTCCGATGCGCCAGTCGGTCGGGATGACATCGGTTTCGAGGCCGAGACGGCGCGCCATTGCTTCCCAGAGCACGGCGAACTGGCCGGTCTCGCACATCAGCACCTTGTCGCCGGGCGAGAGCGTGTTGGTAAGGCCCGCTTCCCAGGCGCCAGAACCAGACGACGGATAGATGATGACGTGGCCCTGGGTCTTGAACAGGCCCTTAATACCGCTCAGAACGCGGCGGCCAAGCTCGCCGAACTCAAGACCGCGATGATCGAGAATCTGGCGCGACATGGCGGCCAGGATGCGCTCCGGTACGGGGGTCGGCCCAGGGATCTGCAAAAAGTGGCGGCCCGGGCGGCGATGCTTTCTCGACATAGTTCGTGTCCTCAAGGGTCTTCTTATTGTTCGTCTCCGCGCGTGTCCTAGTACCGAACCGCGCCGGATACAATTGGCTCGGAGGCTTAATGAACGGCCTCTGCGGCGCTTTTTGTCTCGGGCGCAGGCTTGCTGAAGAAAAAATCGTTCCTCGCCATAACGAAACCCGGTTTCGTCCACATGCCACGTTGCAAGAGTTCGGCAGCCGCTGCATGTGACGGACATGGGAGCACATGAGTCGAAAAAACTTCTTCGGCTGACCGCCACGGAGGCACGCCGGGCGCTGGCAGCGGGCGACTTCACATCGGAACAGCTTGTCGGCGCTCATCTGGAGCGGATCGAAAAGCGCGATCCGGACGTGCACGCCTGGGTGCGCATCGATGCCGAACGGGCACTCGAGGCGGCACGCGAAAGCGACAGGCGGCGAGCGAGCGGCGAGGCCATGGGTGCACTCGCCGGGATTCCCGTCGGCGTCAAGGACATCATCGACACGAAGGACTTTCCGACCGAACTGGGCTCGCCCATTTTCGCGGGACGTCAACCTGCGGCGGATGCTTTCGTCGTCTCGTCGCTGAAGGCGGCGGGCGCGATCATTCTCGGCAAGACGGTGACGACCGAGTTCGCGTTCTTCGGTCCAGGTCCGACGCGCAATCCGCACGATCTCGAACGCACGCCGGGGGGATCGTCGTCCGGCTCGGCGGCGGCGGTCGCCGATTTCCAGGTGCCCCTGGCGCTCGGGACGCAAACGGCGGGCTCGATCATCCGGCCGGCCTCCTACTGTGGCGTCGTCGGGTTCAAGCCAACATTTGGATATGTCTCGCGCGCGGGAGTGTTCGCGCAATCGGCGCCTCTCGACACGATCGGCGGCTATGCGCGCTCCGTCGAAGACATTGCGTTGCTCATGGACAGCATCAGCCGTTTCGACGTCCGCGATCGCGACATGACGACGGGCGCCAAGCCGCTCCTGGCGCAGGCGGCCGCCATGGCGCGAGAGCGGCCGCCGCGCTTGGCGATCGTCAAGACGCCGGCGTGGCCGCAGGGCGACGATCAGATGCGGGCGTCGTTCGAGCTTTTCGCCTCGACCTTCAAAGGCACCGTCGAGGTGACGGAAGCGGATTTGCCGGCGGGCTTCAACAAGATCATCCGCCTGCAGCAGATCGTGCAGTTCTCCGATATTGCACGCAACTACGGTCCGATCGCGAAAGCCCATCCCGATCGCGTCTCCGCCCGGCTCAAGGAAATCATATCCGAGGGAAGCTCTTTTTCGGCGCAAAGCTACGAAGATGCGCGCATGAAGCAGGAAACGCTCTACGACGCGCTGCGGCCGATCCTCGTCAATCACGACGCCATTCTGACTCCGGCGGCGCAGGGGATCGCGCCGACAGGGCTTCAGGCTACCGGCAGCCCGATGTTCAATGGGCTGTGGACTTATCTCGGCATGCCGTGCATTTCGCTGCCGCTGCTATCGGTTCAGGCGATGCCGCTCGGCGTGCAGCTGGTCGGCGCGCGCGGCGACGATGCACGACTGCTCGGCATCGCCTCGTGGATGATGAGAGAGCGCGGGCGGAGGGGATAAGCCTATCCGTCGTCCTCGGTCGAGCGTGGCGGAGCCACGTCGTAGACCGGAGATCCAGCACAAGACTCCTCGAAGATCAGTATATTTGGAGCCTTCGGCAGTTTGCGCTGGATTCCCGAACGGCTCGGAGCCTCGCCGTTCGAGAATGACAAAACTGAGGCGTCACGCCAGTTTGAACGGCATGTCCTTGCCGGCGAAGAAGGCGTCGATGTTGTCGAGCGCTTCAAAGCCCATCTGATTGCGCGCCTCGATGGCGGCTGATCCCAGATGCGGGAAAAGGAACGTGTTCGGCAGGTCGTAGTAGCCTTCGTTGATCTTGGGCTCGCCGGCGAAAACATCGAGGCCGGCGTATCCGAGACGGCCCGACTTCAGCGCGGCGATCATGTCCTCGTCCTTGACGAGGTCGCCACGTGCCGTGTTCACGACGATGGCGCCCTGCGGCAGTTTCTCGATGACGTCCTTGTTGAAGAAGTAGCGCGTCTCCGGCGTCGACGGGGCATTGATCGAGAAGAACTGCGAGACCTTCAAGAGGCTGTCCAGGCTGTCGTGGTAGGTCGCGTTGTACTTCGCCTCGACCTCGGGCTTGGCGCGGTAAATGTCGTAATAATGGATTTCCATGTCGAAGCCGCGGGCGCGCTGCGCGAGCGCCTGACCGATCTTGCCGAAGCCGTAGATGCCGAGCTTCTTGTTATCGAGACGCTGGCCGACGAGTTGCAGCGGCTGCCAGCCCGGCCATGAGCGGGTGCGGATCATCTTCTCGCCTTCGGAGGCGCGGCGGGCGGAACCCAGAAGCAGCAGCATCGCGATCTCGGCGGTCGCGACGGTGACGCCGTGCGGGGCGTTGCCGACCTTGATGCCGCGCTTCTTGCAGGCTTCGAGATCGATGTGATCGAAGCCGATCGAGAACGTCGAGATGCACTTGATGTTCTCGGGGACCTTCTCGATCACCGGGGCCGGGCACTTCTCATTGAGCGTCAGCAGGATCGCATCGACCGATTTGGCGGTCTCGAGCATCTCCTCGACGGTGATCTTCGGGTTGTCCCCATGGGCGATGACGTCGTAGGTCGCACGCGCGCGGGCCATGGCAGCTTCAGGTAGAGGCCACGTGATCAGGATCTTCTTCTTGGACATGAGATGAGGGGTCTCCGGACATCGGACGTTGATCGCCGGACGCTTGTGCCCGACCAAACCGGGCCTGACAAGTACGGTTTGCGCCTGCGCTGCACCGCAACGTGCCGCAGGGCAACGTTTTTTTCACCATAAGCGGCGCAGGATCGAGCGTAACTACGACTTACGTTTTCGCGTCCGGAGCGGCGTCCATGCGGATGATCTTATTGGGGCTGGCCCTGCTCGCAGGGGGCAAGGTCTGGTATCACGACAACACTTATCGCACTGCGATGAGCGATGCCGTGGTCGAGGCCTATCGCGATCGCGCGATCGAAGTCTGCCGCCGGGCGGCTTTGAAGCGCGGTACATCGGGGCACGATGACGGCAACGTGTGGGGCGCGGGATCGAAGGCGGAAGCCGTCATCGGCAATCCCGACATCGGCGTGGCGATCTGGGACACGCAGAACCCGCTGTGGAACCAACGCTTCCGCGATCCGCAAGTAATCCTCATGGCGGCGAATGCGAAGGCTCGATGTGCCTACGACGTGCGCCAGGGCGGCGCGACGCTTACGGCCTTGGGCCACTAAGAGACCATTGACCCTCGTCCGACCGTCGAAACTCGGATGCAGATGCACTCGCTGGAGCCGCATCGACAACATCCTGTTCACTTTTGGTCGTGACAATAACCACTGAGTCGGCGGGATGCCGGCGAATGAGGTGCCGGGCATGTTCGCGTCGGCCGGCACCCGTGAGGATCACGCCGGGCCATGGGCGAAGACAGGGCAGTCGCGAACACACGCAAATTCGGGCTTGGGCTTGCCGGCGCCGGGTCGGCGATCGTCAGGCGCGCCAAGGCGATCGTGCTTCTGCCGCTTGCCGCCTCGCTGCTGGCTCTGCTGGCCGTCGCATTCGTCCCCGACCATTATTCTGCGTCGGCCATCATCCAAATCGATCCGCGGCCGAAACTTTCAACCGCTTCGCAAGCGGCGGATGCCACTGGCCCGGTCGGGCTGGAAGCGCAACGGATCGCGATCGAAAAAGAGATGCAGGCTTTGCGCTCGCCGTCCCTTCTCGATGACGTGGTGGAAGCGCTGCATCTCGGGCAAGACCCGGAATTCGCGACGCCGTCACTGATATGGCGGATGCTGCAGCCGTTTGCGAAGGCTGGACGCGAAACTTTCGCGCGCGAAACGCTCGCCTCGGGGCTGACGATCCGGCGGGTGCACAGTTCATCGCTGATCAACATCCGCGCCGAGTCGCGCGATCCGGTCAAAGCCGCAGCGATCGCCAATGCCGTCGCCGCTCGCTATATCGCTCAGGACCAGCCGGGCGCATCGCCGGACGAGGCAGCCCAGCAAGGAACGGCCGAGCCGACCGCTTCGGAAAAAGTCTTTCAATCCGTCCTCAACCAGTATGGGCTGACGCGCACGCTTGCCGCCGCGCGGGTGGTCGACAGCGCCCGGCCCGCTCGGCGACCGGCTGGTCCGCAGCGCCTGCGCATCGTCGCCGCAACCGGAATTTCGACGTTCCTTCTCATGCTGGCTCTGGCACTGGCGCTTGAACGGGACGCCCGCCAGCGCACACGGAAAGTCGAGAAAATGCTGGCGTGTCCGCATATGACGTCGCTGCCGTCGGTCAAGCAGACCGATGCACCGGAAATGCGGGCACGGCGCGCGCGCCTCATCATTGCGGAGCCCGGTTGCCGCTATGCCGAAGCCGTGCGGACGGCCTGCCAGGAACTGCTAGACCGCTCGAAGGATCGAGAAACGCGCGTCATCATGGTGGCGTCGGCGCTCGCGAACGAAGGCTCAGAGTCGTTTGCATCCAACATCGCACACCACTTCGCGATCGCGGGGCAAAAGGCGTTGCTCGTCGATTGCGATCTAGAGGGCAAGGGGCTGACGCGGCAACTCGCGCCCGGAGCCACGATGGGGCTGCTCGATCAGATCGCGGCGCATGGCCCGATCGAGAATGTCATTCTGCGGGACAACATGACGGGCGTGCACTTCCTTCCCGCTTGCGGTCCCGCGCCGATCCCACTTCCCGCGGCGGCGGCGCTGCGTTCGGTTGAGTTCGCGGCAGCTTTCCGGCACCTCAGGGCCCGGTTTCCGACGATCGTGATCTCGGCGCCACCGTTGCTCGAAGCGCCGGACGTGCGCGTGCTGGCCGATCTCGCCGACCAGATCGTGTTCCTGACAGCCTGGCACAGGACGCCGCGTGCGCTCGCGAAAAGGGCGGTCATGCTGCTCGAAGGACATCAGAGCAAGATCGTCGGTGCGGTTCTGGCCGACATCGCGGACGACCGCGAACCCGGTTTGATGAGTTTCGCGGCGATGTTCGACGAGATCCGGCGCGCCGCCCGCCTCCCGAAGCTCGACCGGGCAGCCTAGCGCCCCGCTCCGGCATTTCCTCCGAGTTGCCGAGCCGCAACCATGATCGGGAATTATTCTTGATCGTATTCGGGAAAAAGTCTTGATGCGCTGCGCTGGCAAAATCGGGGTTAAAAGCGCCAGCCTATCCCCTCGCAATAATTGGTCTAAATCAAAAATCCCCACCGGCGACGGATCTGCCTCGCCTTAACAATTTCACACTGGCAACGGCGAAACAAAGTAGCTACACGCGTTTTTGAAACCTCAATTCAAACGCCATGGAAAGTCTAAACGTGATCAGAACTCTGAAACGTTTCTCGATTTCTTGGATGCTTGTTCTTCCGGTCTGCCTGTGGGCAACATTGGCAAGCGCCGATCCGGATGATGACTCTCATTCGGACAAGGGACACGCGGCCGAGACTGCGGCGCCGCCGACCCCTGCGGGCCTGCACGTCGAATTGAACAAGCTCGAGCCTTCCGATAAGGGCTGCAGGGCCTATATCGTGGTCAACAACCTCGGCGATACGACGTACCAATCCTACAAGATCGACCTTGTCCTGTTCCAGACGGACGGCGTCATCGGCAAGCGGTTTTCGATCGATCTGGCGCCGCTGAAAGCGAAGAAGAAATCGGTCAAGCTGTTCGAGATCGACGCAATCCAGTGCGATAAAATCGGCTCGTTCCTCGTCAACGATGTGATGGAATGCAAGGCCGAGGGCGGGCCGGTTTCCGGCTGTCTCGATAATCTCAAAACGTCGACGCTGACCAACGTTCAACTTTCAAAGTAGTGCGATGAACCCGTTATTTTTGATGTCCGAAGAAATCGCCACGCGCGATCTCTCTATCCTTGGCCTTTTCCATCACGCCGACATCGTCGTGAAGTGCATCATCCTGGGGCTGCTCGCGGCCTCGGTGATCTGCTGGGCGATGGCGTTCGAGAAATTCGTCCGCGTCTGGATCCTCAATCGCGAAATCAGCAAGCTCGAGAAGAGCGGGCAAGCGGCGGCGCTGCCGCAGGCGCGCGCGAACAGCCTGATCGGAGCGGTTGGCGAAGCGGCGCGCACGGAATGGAGCGAGGCTGCGAGCGATGCGTCGACCGGCGAAGTGCGCGACCGGCTCGAGGTCGCGATGCGCGCCGCGGTCAAGCGCAAGCTCAAAAGCATCGAACAGGGCCTGCCGTTTCTGGCGACGCTTGGGTCGGCAGCGCCGTTCATCGGCCTGTTCGGAACGGTCTGGGGCATCATGAATTCGTTCACGGCAATCGCGCAGCAGAAGGACACGAGCCTTGCGGTCGTCGCGCCCGGCATCGCCGAAGCGCTATTTGCCACGGCCGTCGGTCTCGCTGCGGCCATTCCCGCCGTTATTTTCTATAACCAGATCACTGTCGCGCTCGGCCGCGCATCCGAACGTGTGATGCCCGCGATCGTCGGCATTGCCCGGACGATGTCGCGGCGCGGCCTGGAAGGTGCGAACTAATGGGAATGTCGGTCGGCAGCGGCTCGGGAGGTGATGACGACGACGGCTACAAGCCGCTCGCCGAAATCAACGTCACGCCCTTCGTCGACGTCATGCTGGTGCTGCTGATCATCTTCATGGTGGCGGCGCCTCTGATGGTGCAGGGCGTGCCGCTCGAGCTACCGAAAACGACCGCTTCCAAGGTCGGCGCACAGAAAAAGCCGATGGTCGTTTCGCTGGCACCGGACGGCAAGATCTACATTCGCGACGAAGAGGTGACGCGCGACACGCTCGTGCCCCGGCTCGAACAGATCAAGGCTCAGGAAGGCGATTCCGTCGTCTACGTCCGGGCCGACCGGAAGATCGCCTACGGCGATGTGATGGAGCTTCTGGGCCGGGTCGGTGATTCAGGATACGCCCGTGTCTCGCTGCTCTCTCAGCCGTCGCCGTCGTCGGCAAGTGCAGGGGCTACTGCCAACAACTAGAGACGAAAGCCGCCGGGAATGTACTTGCGAATTGCAGCCATTCTTCTGTCCCTGCTTGTTCACGGGACGATTGGCTACGCGATGCTTCCGCATTTGCAGGACACCGACATCCAAGCGATGGACGTCGGCAAAGGCATGGACGTCATGCTCGTTCAGGGCGCCAATGCGGATGTCGGCGTGACCAAGGGCGAAGCGGAAGCGGTGCACGAACAAGCCGAAATTACTCCGATGGTGGCAGCACCGCCGCCGCCGCCCGAAGAGAAGAAGCCGGATGAATTGCGCGACGTCATCGCGTCGGCGGAAAGCCCCGTCGAACAGACGGTCATCAAGGAGGACGAACCACCGCCGCCGCCCAATACGCCTCCACCGCCACCCGAGACCGCGAGGATGATCAATCAACCGGCGCAGGTCGCAGTGGTTGAGGCCGTTCAAAGCGCAGGGCAGGCTTCGGGCGGCGATGCGAAAGCATTCGGACGGTATATGAACGAGATCAACGAGCGTGTGCAGAAAGCCAAGCGGACCCCGGGCGTCGCCGCATCGGGCACGGTCGTGCTGCGCTATACGATCGGTCTCGACGGGCAGCTGCTGTCGAAAGAAATTGCTTCGAGTTCGGGTTCCAAGAGCCTCGACGAGGCGGCAGCCGCAGCGCTTGACCGGGCCGCACCGTTTCCGCCCATCCCGCCCGAAGTCAGCATCAAGCCGCTGGCCTTCACGCAGCCGTTCAAGTTCATCATGCGCTGAGACGCGACGCGGACCGCGGCAGTTCGTCAATCTGTGCCATTTTCGCGGAATTTTAAGGCGTTGCACGCCATAGTCGCCTGCTGCGCCGCGCTCGAAGATTAACCTCAGGTTAGGCAGTCACTCATAGATTACGGTGATTGCAGCCATCGCGTCGAGCGGCGTTTTATGATGTTTGGATCAGTTGGACAGGGAAAATCCAACTCCTTGATGGACGAGTACGCGTCGCTCCTGAGCGATGCCGTCTTGCGTCACCGCGCCCGAGTTGCCGAGCAAACCGCCCGCATCGAAGCCGAACTCGCGAGCAAGGTGAAATCCGAGTTCATCGCGAACATGAGCCATGAGCTCAGGACGCCCCTCAATACCGTTATCGGCTTTTCGAAGCTGTTGACGCAGCATAACGAACGACGTCTGCCCGACAAGGACATCGTCGAATACGCGGCACTTATCCATGACGCGGCCGAACACCTGCTTTCGGTCATCAACGACATCCTCGACATTTCGAAGATTCAAAGCGGGAAGTATACGCTCGATGCGCGGGAAGTGAACGTCGGCGAGATCCTTGCAGCGAGCGTCAACGCCTACAAGATGATGGCGAGCGAAGCACACGTCGATCTCAAATGCGAAATCGCCGCCGATCTGCCGGTGACGCGCGGCGATATGATGAAGTTGCGCCGGGTATTCATGAACATTATCTCCAATGCACTGAAGTTCACGCCGGCCGACGGCATCGTCGAAGTGATCGCACATCGCAGCGTCAGCGGCGGCACCATCGTCGCCATTCGCGACAGCGGTGTCGGCATGACCGCGCAGGAACTCGATGTGGCGATGACGCCGTTCGGACAAGTCGATGGCGGCCGCTCGCGATGGCGCGAAGGCGCGGGGCTCGGGCTTCCGATTGCCAAGGCGTTGATCGAGTTGCACGGCGGCCTGCTCGAAATCCGCTCGAAAAAAGGCAGCGGCACCGACGTCGTCATGGCTTTTCCGGCAAGCGAGAGCGTCACTGCAGCCTCATCGACACGCCGGTCTTCCGCAGGTGAACCCCTTTTTTGACATCCGGACCCTGAATGCAATCTGCCATCACACCGAACTTTGCGCATGAAGGCGCCGATGCTTCCATCGGCCGTATCGTGTCCGTCACCGGCTCGAAAGCCATCGTTCTTCTCGATGGCGGCAGCGGCAAGCTTGGCAGCGCATCCGACAGTCGGCCCGAAATGGGAACACTGCTCGCGATCGATACCGGGCGGACGACGGTACTCGCCATTGTCTCGGCTTTGAGCGTGCCGGTGCCGTCCCAGCGCGAAGGCGAGGGCGAAGTCTGGATCGCGGAACTGGGCCTTGTCGGAGAACTCGCCGGCGCTCAGGAAGGGACGCCATCCTTTAACCGCGGTGTCTCGGCCTATCCAGCGCTTGGCGATCGCGTGCGCCTTGCCCAGAAAGGCGAACTCGAAGCGACGTTCTGCGGCGATACGTCGGCGGCGGTCAGAGTTGGAACCATTCGTCAGGACGCAACGATCCCGGCGATGGTGCGCGTCGATGAACTGCTCGGCAAGCACTTCGCCATTCTTGGCACTACGGGCACAGGCAAATCCTGCACGACGGCGCTGATCCTGCGTTCGATCGTGGAAAAGAACCCGGCCGCGCACATCGTCCTGCTCGATCCGCACAATGAATACGCGACCGCGTTCAGCGAATGGGCGGAAGTCGTTTCCCCGCGCAACATGCAACTGCCCTATTGGCTGCTGACGTTCGAGGAGATCGTCGAAGTTCTGGTCGGCGACGGCGACCGCAAGGCGGAAATCGAAGTCCTTCAGGAACTCATCCCCGCCGCGAAAATCCGCTACAGCAACGGCCGCGCCGGAGAGCCCCCGCGGGCGCGGCGCGGGCTTGGCGATTCCAGCCGCTACACCGTCGATACACCCGTTCCCTATCGCATCTCGGATATCGTTTCGCTGATCGACGAGCGTATGGGCAAGCTCGAGAACAGACGCGATCTAGCGCCCTATCGCGCGCTCAAGAACCGCATCGAGACGATTTCGCAGGACGGCCGCTACGCCTTCATGTTCGGCTCGCGCACGGTCTACGACGGCATGGCGCAGGTTCTCGGGCGGCTGTTCCGAGTGCCGGTCAACAACAAGCCGATCACTATTCTCGAGCTGACCGGCATTCCTTCGGAAGTCGTCAACGTCGTCGTCTCGGTTCTTTGCCGCATGACGTTCGACTTCGCGCTGTGGAGCGAAGGCCAGGTTCCTGTCACGCTGGTGTGCGAAGAAGCCCACAGATACGTGCCGGTGAATGCGACGCTCGGTTTCGAGCCGTGCAAGCGCGCGATCGCCAAAATCGCCAAGGAAGGCCGCAAATACGGCGCCTCGCTTTGCATCGTGACGCAGCGCCCGGCGGAAATCGATCCGACGATCTTGTCTCAGTGCAACACCGTGTTCGCGTTGCGCATGTCGAACGACCGCGACCAGGCCATCGTTCAATCGGCCGTCGCCGATACGGGAGCCGGGCTTCTGGAATTCCTGCCGTCGCTTGGTCAGCGCGAAGCGATCGCGTTCGGTGACGGCATGGCCTTGCCGGTGCGGATCAAGTTCGACGAGCTGCCGAAGCGCGCGCTGCCGAGATCGTCGACCGCGAATTTCTCCGAGAAGTGGCAATCGTCGCTCAACGATGAAGGCTTCCTCGACCAAATCGTCGAGCGTTGGCGCGCCTCGGGTATCCCGGCGAATTCGGAAGGCGGCGCACAGCTGGCAATGATGGCCGATGCCATCGGGCTTCAGGCGGCTCAGACGGAAGCGGCGCCGGCTCACAGCTACGTTCCCGATGCGCCTGCCTATCGGCCGTCGAGCGCTCCGCCTTCGCCCTATCCGAACGCACCGGTCGGTGGCCGCCAAACGCATCCGGCAGCTTCGCCATCGGCCGCGGTGCCCAATGCGGTCGACACGCTCAGATCGTTGCGCGAACGGCTGTCGCGTTCATCGAACTGAGACAATCCACGCTATGACATTGCCCTGCTCCGAGCGTTTGCGGGTTCCCGGGCGCAGGTGCAGCTTCGCGTGCCGAACGCTCTCTTGCGCTGCAAACAGCCGGGCTCTAAACATAAATTTTGAGGTTTTGAGGGGCGGTTGATGGGCCAAATTTATCCAGTGATTTTGTCGGGCGGTTCGGGAACCCGGCTTTGGCCGCTGTCCCGCTCGATGTACCCTAAACAGTTCATTCGTTTCTTCAACGGACAAGATACGTCGTTCCTGGGATCGGCACTGGCGCGCCTGCCCGTCAAGTCGGGTTTCGAACGACCAATTCTTCTTTGCAATAACGATCATCGTTTTCTCGTTCGCGAGGAACTCGAGCGCGCCGATATCGAAGCTCGCGCCATTATCCTCGAACCGATCGCGCGCAACACGGCGCCCGCCATCGTCGTCGCGGCTTTGATCGCACTCAAGGATGATCCTGGCGCCATTCTCGCCGTCATGCCGTCCGATCACGTGATCGCCGACGAAGCGCGCTTTGCGGCGTGCATCCGCGAGGCTGCCGCCGTCGCCGATACGGGCAAGCTCGTGCTGTTCGGCATCACGCCGACGGAACCGCATACCGGATATGGCTACATCAAGCGCGGCGCGGCTTTGCCCGGCTTCGACGGCCACGCGTTCCAGGTCGACAGTTTTGCAGAAAAGCCCAACCGGGCGACAGCGGAGGGTTATCTCGCCGACGGCTCCTATCTCTGGAACAGCGGCATATTCGCGCTTCACGCCCGGACATTTCTGTCCGAGATCGAGCGCTATGAACCCAAGATTTTGGAAGCGGCGAAAGCAGCGCTGGCGGATGCGAGCGAGGACTTGGGCTTTCTGCGGCTCGACAAGACCGGATTTGCGATGTCGCCCAACATCTCGATCGACTATGCGGTGATGGAAAAAACGCAGAAGGCCGCGATCCTGCCGATCGACGTCGGCTGGAACGACGTCGGCTCGTGGTCTTCGCTGTGGGACATCGCGCCTCGGGACGACAAGGGAAACTTCATCAAGGGCGAAGCGGTGCTGGAGGATACCTCGGGCTGCTACGTCCATTCAGAAAAATCGATCGTGTCGACGATCGGCGTCAACGATCTCATCATTGTCAATACGCCGGACGCGCTGCTCGTCGCCGACAAAAGCCGCACGCAGGATGTTTCGAAAGTCGTGCAGCGGCTGAAGCAATCGAACCGCAAGGAGCAGGAGCAGCACCTCAGGAATTACCGGCCGTGGGGTTACTTCGAGACGCTCAACATCGGGCCGCGCTTTCAGGTGAAGCTTCTGCATGTGAAGCCCGGCGGCAAGCTGTCGATGCAAATGCACCACCATCGCTCCGAGCATTGGATCGTGGTGCAGGGCACGGCGCAGGTTTCGATCGGGGAGAAAGAGCAGCTCGTACGCGAAAACGAGAGCGTTTACATTTTCGCGACGCAGTGGCACCGGCTCGAAAACCCCGGCAAGGTGCCAGTCGAAATCATCGAGGTGCAGATCGGCTCGTATCTCGGCGAAGACGACATCATGCGCACCGACGACATTTATCATCGCCAGCCGGAAGAGACGAAATAAGCGATCTTACTTCGGAGGATCGGTCGGGCGAAACGCGAAGATGCGCCCGGTCGGCTGCGGTTGCGCGGACGTGTCGCCGGACGGCGTACCGGGAGGGACCGCTGCCGTGGCGGCGCCCTCACCTTCGCACTTGTCGCGGAACGCGCGCCAACTTACCGGGATGAAGGCGAGGTAGAGACACGTCAGCACGGTCAAGGTTTCGTAGGGATAGGTGAAAAGAAACGCGACGACGCCGATGGCGACGACGAAGATCGGCAGCACCCACTCGCGGCCGACGCGCTCGCCGAGCAGCTTGCCGGAGTACGTCGGAATGGTCGACACCATCATGAAGGCGACGAAGACGGTATAGACGAGGACGATTTTCAGCGCCCACTGATCCTTGGTCTGCTCAAATCCCAGCTGATAGAGGTAAAGCGGCAGCAGGACAGCGATGGCAGCGGCCGGAGTCGGCATGCCCATGAAATAGTTCGACTGCCATTTGGGCTTTTCGTCTTCGAGCGCGGCATTGAAGCGCGCGAGGCGCAGCGCGGAGGCCAGCGCGAAGATCATCACGCAGATCCAACCGGCGCTTTTCAAGTCGCCGAGGCCCCAATTGAAAATGAGGAAGGCGGGCGCAACGCCGAAGTTCACGAAATCGGCCAAGCTGTCGAGTTCGGCGCCGAAGCGCGACGACGCCTTAAGAAGACGGGCGATGCGGCCGTCAATGCCGTCCAAGCAGGCGGCGAAGACGATGGCGGCGACCGCGAGATCATAGCGGTCTTCGATTCCCATGCGGATCGACGTCAGACCGGCGCACAGTCCGAGGAGGGTGAAGAAATTGGGCACGAGCATGCGGACGGGAACGCGACGATGCCGGAACAGAGAACGGCGGCGGCGGCGGCGCGTTTCGGTTTCGATGAATGGTTCGTCGGTATCCATGGCAGCCTCCTTGCCCCATGCGAATGCGCTTCATTCCGATCTTGCGCCAGCAGCGGCGCCGTCTGCTCGAGACGTTCAGGCCCGGCGCGCCTCGCGTTCAGGCTCCGCAGACTGAAGATCCGCGAAAACCGTTTCACCCGCAACCGCGCGTTGGCCGACGCTGACAAGGGCCGTCTTTCCGGGCGGAAGATAGATGTCCACCCGCGATCCGAAACGGATCAAGCCGAATCGTTGGCCGACGCCGAGCGTGTCACCGATCTGCGAAAAGGTCACGATGCGGCGGGCCACGAGACCGGCGATTTGCACCACGCCGATATCGCCATCGGTTGGCGTCTCGATGACGATAACGCGGCGCTCGTTGTCTTCGCTGGCCTTGTCGAGGGCGGCGTTGAGGAACTTGCCCGGGATATAAAGCGAGCGGACGATGCGTCCGGCGACGGGCGCGCGGTTGATGTGGACATCGAAGACCGAAAGGAACGTCGAGATGCGCACGCGCTCTTGCGGGCCCATGCCGAGTTCGGCCGGCGGGACGACCTTGTCGATGCCCGAGATCTTGCCGTCGGCGGCGGAGACGACGAGGCCGGGACGGAGCGGCGTCACGCGCAACGGATCGCGGAAGAAGTAGATGACCCAAGCCGTCACGCCGGCGCAGACCCAGCCGAGCGGCGGATAGAGAAAAAAGAACAGCAGCGTGATCGCGGCTGCGATCGCTATGAACTTATGTCCATCGGGATGCACCGGCGAAAGCTGATCAAAAATCGTATCGAGTAAGCCGTGACCCTCGGACACCAATTCCTCCTGGCGTGAATTTCAGATGGCGTTAGCACGCCGGTTACGACACCGGTACGGCAACGAAGCGAAGGTCGCCCTTGGCGTCCTCTACCCGCAGCAGCACCGCCTTGCGGCCCGCCTTTTTCACCTTCTCGATGCTTTTTGCGACGTCGTCGGGATCGGAAACGGCGTCCTGCGCCGCCTCGACGATGACGTCGCCCGGCTTCAAACCCTTCCCGGCGGCAGGGCTTTGCGGATCGACGGATTCGACAACGACGCCTTTGACCGAGTCGTCGAAGCCGTATTTTTTGCGCAGCGCGTCGGTCAGAGGCGACAGCGACAGCCCGATGATGTCGGAGCCCTTCGGATCTTCGTCTTCGCTGTCGTCGTCGTTTTTCAGATCGCTGGCGTTGTCGTCGTCGTCCTGGAGACGGCCGACCGTCACCTGCATGGTCTGCTCTTTGCCCTTGCGCAGAAGCTCGACGTTGACCGCCTTGCCGATGGGCGCTTGCGCCACGATCTTCGGCAGACCACGCATGCTCGATACTTCCTTGCCATCGAATTTCAGGATGACGTCGCCCGGCTGCAGGCCGGACTTGGAAGCCGGGCCATCGGGGGTGACGGCGGCAACGAGGGCGCCTTCATTCTCCTGGAGGCCGAGGGTCTCGGCGATGTCGCCGGTTATGGATTGAATCTTGACGCCGAGCCAGCCGCGGCGGACCTCGCCGTACTGTTTCAGCTGGTCGATGACATTCGAGACGGTATCGGAAGGGACCGCGAAGCCGATGCCGATCGAACCGCCGGTCGGCGAGATGATCGCGGTGTTCACGCCGATCACGTCTCCATTCATGTTGAACAGAGGACCGCCGGAATTGCCTTTGTTGATGGCGGCATCGGTCTGGAGATAATCGTCGTAGGGGCCCGAATTGATGTCGCGGCTTTTCGCCGAGATGATGCCAACCGAGACCGATCCGCCGAGGCCGAACGGGTTGCCGATGGCCATGACCCAATCTCCGACCTCGATGGCATCGGAGGAACCGAACTTCACATCGACCAACGGCTTCTTCGGCGAAACCTTCAAGAGCGCGAGATCGGCCTTGGTATCGCGGCCGATGATCTTGTCGACGACGAGCTTGGAGCCGTCGTGGAAGTTGACGTCGATTTCCTCGGCGCCCTCGATGACGTGGTTGTTGGTGACAATCAGCCCTTCCTTGCCGTCGATGACGAAGCCGGAGCCGAGAGACGAAACCTTGCGGTCGCCGTGCGGGACGCCGCCCCGCTTGTTGAAGAAATCATCGAAGAAGTCTTCGAACGGCGCGCCTTTCGGCACCTTCGGCAACGGAGTGCCGGCGGGCCCCTTCACGGTCTGCGAGGTCGAGATGTTGACGACGGCATCGGAGAGCTTCTTGGCGAGTGGGGCAACCGAGGCGGGTCCATATTGGAACGTCTCCGCCCGGGCACCGACGGTCGCCAGCAGCAGACTCAATCCCAGGCCGATAAGAAGCGCCGAACCTGTCTTTAGCATTGCGAGGAACTCCAAGTCTGACCGGCACCGGTGGGATCGCCGCGGATCCATGCTAGCTCGCCCAACATCAAAGCGTGAACATGGCAAGGTAGCATACCGTGGAAGCGCGGGGATAACTTGGGGCTAGGGCTTATCCCCGGGCGAGCCAGACGACAAATACGCCAAGAGCCACTGCGGCGACGGCGCAGATTTGGATGCGGCCGGTCGAGAAAGTTGCAATCTCTTCAACGGCTCGCCGCGCCGTATGGGGCGCGGCGGCCCAAAGCAGGCCCTCCAGAACGAGGGCGATGCCGAGCCCGGCGAGGAGGTCGTTCATCTCTGCGCCGGGGCGCCCGAAGCAGCCGCCTTACCTGTAGGATCTTCAAAATACCGGAAGAATTCGCTGTTGGGCGACAGCAGCATGCGGGTGTCGTCCGGTTTCAGCGCCGTCGAATAGGCCTGCATCGAACGATAGAAGCGGAAGAAGTCGGGATCCTGACCGAAGGCTCCGGCGAAGATACGGCTGCGCTCGGCTTCGCCGTCGCCGCGAATTTCGTCCGACTTCTGCGTCGCGGTCGCCTTGATGATCGTCACGTCCTTGTCGGCGTTGGCGCGGACGCGATTGTTCTCGGCTTCGCCCTGGGCGCGAAGCTCGGTCGCCTCACGGACGCGGTCGGCGCGCATACGGTCATAGACCTTCACGAGGTTCTCCTGCGGAAGATCGGCGCGCTTGATGCGAACGTCGACGACTTCGAGGCCGTAGTCCTGGCCTTCCTTGTTCACCTTGGCGGCGATTTCCTTCATCAGGGCTTCGCGCTTGTCCTTCACGACTTCCTGAAGGGTGGCGGAGCCCAAGACGCGGCGGATTTCGGATTCGATCAGCGGTCCGACGACCTCGCGCACGCGTTCCTCGTTGCGGACGTTCTGATAGAACTTCAGCAAGTTGACGATGCGATAGCGCGCGTAGGCATCGACGATGAGACGCTGCTGATCGGCGGCGGTCACTTCCTGCTCGGTCGTATCGAGATCGAGGATGCGCTTGTCGAATTTCTCGACCGTATCGATGAACGGCACCTTCCACTTGAGGCCCGGCGTGGTGACGGCGGGAAGCGGCTCACCGAAGCGCAAGACGAGGGCCTGCTCGTTCTGGTGAACGATGAAGGCCGAGGAATAGAGCGCCAAAGCGCCAAGGCCCAAGATGGCCAGAATGAAAGCGAAGAACGAACGCATGTTATTTCGCTCCATCCGTATTATCGGTCGAGGGCTGATCGGTATTGCGCTTCTGCAGCTGCTCGAGCGGCAGGAACGGTACGACGCCCTGGCCATTGCTCTTCTGATCGATGATGATCTTATCGGCGCCAGTCAGCACCCGCTCCTGCATTTCGAGATAGAGCCGTTCGCGCGTAACGTCGGGCGCCTTCTTGTATTCGTCGTAGACCTTCAGGAAGCGCGCGGCCTGACCCGTCGCTTCGGCGACGGTCTGGTCGCGATAGCCTTCGGCGGCGGCGATGATGCGGTCGGCGTCGCCGTGGGCGCGCGGCACGACCTGATCGGCATAGGTCTGCGCCTGTTTGATCAGCGTCGCCTTTTCCTGAGCGGCGGCGGCGACGGCGCGGAACGAGCCGATGACTTCCTCGGGCGGATCTACTTCTTTCAACTGCACCTGATCGATCTTGATGCCGGCGCCGTAGTAATCGAGCGTCTTCTGCATCAACTGCTGAACGGCTTCCTGCGTCTTCTGGCGGCCGCCGGTCAGCAGCGGCTGCAGATCGGATTGGCCGACGACCTCGCGCATGGCGCTTTCGGCCACTTCGCGGACAGTCGTTTCAGGCTGAGCGATGTTGAACAGGAACTGCTTGACGCCGGTGTCGCCGTCGAGCGCGTCCTTGTCCTTTTCGAGCTTGATGCGCCAGAACACGACGAAACGGACATCGACGACGCTGCCGTCGCCTGTCAGCATCAAGCCGCTGTCGCGAGCGCCGATGACGCTGCGGCCGGCGCCGACCTCGATGGTGCGCTGCTGTGTGACTTTCGGCAGGCGGACTTCTTCGATCGGATAAGGCAGACGCCAGTGCAAGCCCGGTCCTTCCCAGCGATTGTACTCACCGAAGCGAAGAACGATGCCCTGCTCGTCGGGATTGACGCGGAAGAAGAAGCCGTAGAACGCGACGCCCGCCAACAGCAGCATCGCGATGAAGAAGATAAACGGTTTGGGCACGCCGCCTCCGAAGCCACTGCCGGTGCCGCCATTGCCACCGCCGCCACGCATTACCTGGCGCATGCGGTCCTGGCCGCGGCGCAGAATTTCATCGAGATCGGGAGGCTCCTTGCCGCCGCCACCTTGCGGTCCCCAAGGCCCTTGGCCCCACGGTCCGCCGCCTTTGCGGCCGCCGTTTCCCCCGCCACTACCGCCTTGACTACTCCAGGGCATAAATCAGGGCCTCTTTCGGATATGAGTTGAAAGTTGAGATCGTGCCCCCCTTGGCCTTTCGAGATGTCGTCGGCGCCGAGGTGACGCCCGATCTAAGAACACGCACTGCAAAGGCCTGAGCAACGTAGATAAAACCGGATTTGGCGGAGCTTATAGGGCAGCGCCCCTCGGATCGCAAATTCCCGTTCGTTTGGCTAATCGCAATTTGGGGCCTGGGCCCGCGCCTTCAAGGGCAACTTGGCCATTCAGGCGCCGGGCTTGCGGCGATCGTAAATAAAAAGGGTCGAGGGATGGTCGTCGCGCGGACCGTGCGAGAGCGTTTCCCGGCTTGTTTCCTGCCATTCGGCGGGATCGAGAGCCGGAAAATGGCGGTCGCCTTCGACATTGGCGTGAACACGGGTCAGATAAATCCTATCTGCAACGGGGAGCGTCGCATCGAAGACCGCGACGCCGCCGATAACCATGATCTCGTCGGCGCCACGCGTCTTGGCGAGGATGCGGGCCAGCGTCAGGGCATCGGTGATCGTTTCGCACGTCGAAACGCCTTCGACCTCGAACGCGGGATCGCGCGTGATGACGATGTTATCGCGGCGATCGAGCGGCTTGCCGATGGACTGAAAGGTCTTGCGGCCCATGATGATGGGCTTGTCGATCGTCAGCCTGCGAAAGGTCTTGAGATCGGAGGACAGGCGCCACGGCAGTCCGCCGTCGCGACCGATGACGCCGTTTTCGGAGACGGCAACGATGAGGGAAATGAGAAGCTCGTTCATGGCCGAGCGCATAGCATCTTTTGTTTGCGCTTTGCGACTCCCCTGCGAAGAACCGGCCGCAAAGTGCCGAAATCACAATTACCGTCATCCCGGCGAAGGCCGAGGATCCATCGGGCTGTTGGCGCGACGCTCGTCCGTTTGAGGATGACGCTCTCGCCCGGCTGCGGACAGCGACTCATGTTCTGAAACGTCGTGCTTCCGAGCGCTTCGCTTTAATCCAGAACCGAGATTCCAACATCTTTCTTGCGACCGTCATTGTGCGGAATGGAGAATCGCTGTCGGGATGTTCTCATAAAATAACTAAAGGGCTTTTTGCATCAATGATAACGAGAGCAACTATTTTAGGGATGGTGGTGTTATTCGTTTCTGCCTGCGCGAAATCTCCTGACAGCATTTCCCCGGCTTATGTAAGCGAAGTCGGCTACCAAAATTGGAGCTGTACTCAACTTGCTGAAGAAAGTTCGCGTCTTTCGACTGCGCTGGCGAGCGCCTCAGTTCAACAGGAAAATGCCCGAACCACCGACACCGTAGGCGTGATTTTGATCGGTCTTCCCGTTTCCAGCCTTTCGGGCGATAATATCGCTCCTGAAATCGCAAGGCTTAAAGGGGAAACTGAAGCCGTAAGAAAAGCTTCGCTGATTAAGTCATGCGGATCGCCTGCCGCTTCGACACGTGCGCCGCTTGTTACGTCCAGCATTTCTAAACCGCAACAGGCGCCTTGATGTGCGGGTGCGGATCGTAGCCTTGAAGCTCGAAGTCTTCGTATTTGAAATCGAAGATAGAGGTCACGGCGGGATTGATCTTCATCGTCGGTAGTGCGCGCGGCGTGCGCGAGAGTTGCAAGTCGGCCTGCTCGATGTGATTGAGATAAAGGTGCGCATCGCCGAAGGTATGCACGAACTCGCCGGGCGCGAGGTCGGTCACCTGCGCCATCATCATCGTCAGCAGCGCGTAGCTTGCGATGTTGAACGGAACCCCCAAGAAAATATCGGCGGAACGCTGATAAAGCTGGCACGACAGCTTGCCGTCGGCGACGTAGAATTGGAACAGGCAGTGGCAGGGGGCGAGCACCATCTTCGAGAGATCGCCGGGGTTCCAGGCCGTCACGATGATGCGGCGGGAATCGGGGTTGCGCTTCAGATCGGAAACAGCATTCGTGATCTGGTCGATGGTCGAGCCGTCGGCAGCTTCCCAGCTTCGCCATTGCTTGCCGTAAACGGGACCGAGATTGCCTTCGGAGTCGGCCCACTCGTCCCAGATGCTGACGCCGTGCTCCTTTAAATACTGGGTATTGGTCGCGCCGGCGAGAAACCAGAGCAGCTCAATGATGATCGATCTCACATGGAGCTTCTTCGTCGTGACGAGTGGAAAGCCCTCGGCCAGATCAAAGCGCATCTGGTGGCCGAAGACCGACAGCGTACCGGTGCCGGTGCGGTCGGATTTCGCCGTGCCGTGATTGCGCACGCGGCGCAGAAGATCGAGGTATTGCTGCATGGGGTCGAGACTTATGCGATTCTTCGGCGTCCACTAGCCCGCCGTTAGAGCGTTGTTGGGCGCCAACACCATAAGCAAAATGATAATCGAGTTGTAGACGCCATGGCAGATGACTGGCGTCAGCAGAGTGCCCGTCCGCTCGCGCAGCCAAGCGAGGTACAAGCCGATGAGCGCGATCGCGCCGAGGCCGTAAACCGAATAATTGGCGTGCAGGAGCGCCCATGACAGGGCGGTTACGATCGCAGCGCCGATAAATCCCAGCGGCGATGCTCTCAGCGCGCCGAAAATCAGACCGCGAAACAGCAGCTCTTCCGCCAATGGCGCGCCGATGCCTGCGGCCAGAAGGATGAGCCACCACGTCCGCGACTGCATCATCTCGGAAAACGGCTGAAGATCGTGGCGCAGCGCTTCGGGGTTGAAGACGAAAACAAGGGACGCGAAGCACGTCGCGAGCGAAATCAGGGCGAGCGCGGCGAGCGCGATCGTCGCGATCCCGCCGGGCGGCGCGGCGAAATTTATAATGCTCGCGCCGGTTGTGCGCCGCCGGTAGGCATCGATCAGCAGCACAGAAATGACCGTGACCGCCTGGAAAGCGAAAAGTGAGGCCGCAACTCTGCCCGTCAGCAGCGCTTCGATTTCGCCGGGCCGAAATGCTCTCGCCTCGTGGATCTGCGCCCAGCCGTCGAACAAAGACGCCGCGGCATAGCCCGCTGCCGTCGCGCCGAGGATGATTGCGCCTGCGAGAACCGCCGTGGCGATGACGCCTTTCCAGGCCTGAATTCCGTTTTCCACTGTGGTTTTACCTGGCGACTAGTCTCTGGTCCCGAGCGTACGCGATGCAACAGTTACCCTATACGGGCGCGCATTTATCGTCGCCGCCCGGTCACAGGTTTTTCGGGACCGGCAACGCTGCGCTGTCGAAACGCTTTTTTTCGTAACCGTTGCCCCCTATATTCCAAGGGCTGGCTTGCCAGCTATGGCGATAAACGCGGTCGTAATAAGCCGATCGGACCCGGGGGCGGTACCCGGCGCCTCCACCATATGCCGCCTTTCCTCGCGCATCAGGCGAACAAGGCGGCATCTGCTGGGGGCGAAATAGGATCGACGAAGGTGTAAAGGACTTTGCTTTTGCCCGGCATGATACCACCGTTATCGGGTCATTCAGAATAGTTGCCAATGACAACTATGCTGAGGCCGCTCTCGCTGCGTAATGCAGCGCGACTAGCCTGAACTTGAAGCCCTTATCCCTAGCAGGATAAGGCGCGGTCCGGAGGGCACCGGGCAACAGAAGCCCTCCACCTTGCATCTTCGAGCCGGCGCGGGCTTGACGGGGCGGCAAATCTGATTTCAGAGGTCAGATGGTTTTGAATGGAATTGAAGGCTGAGGCATGGCATCGGGGCCGTCCATAGACTACGCGAAGCTGCAGCAAGAGGCGATGCGCGGCGTCGTGCGCTCTGTTCTGCAACAGGTCATCAAGACGGGATTACCCGGCGACCATCACTTCTATATCTCCTTCCATACGCAGGCGCAGGGCGTGATCCTGTCGAAGCGTCTGAAGGAGAAATATCCAAACGAGATGACGATCGTGCTTCAGCATCGCTTCTGGGACCTGATCGTCTCGGAGGATCGGTTCGAGGTGAAGCTGACGTTCGATGGAATCCCTGAGCGCCTTGTCGTGCCTTTCTCGGCGATCAAAGTCTTCATCGATCCCTCCGTTCGCTACGGCCTGCAATTCGACGAAGAGGCGAGCGACCGCGAGAGCGCGCCGGCGCCGCGGGCGCTGACGGCGGATGCGACCTACGACGACAGTTCGGAAGCACCCCGCACACAGACGAAGAAACCGCGCACGCCACGAAAGCCGCGCGCAGACAAGGATGCGGCGAGCCGGTCTCCGCAGCTCGCGGCCGTCGAGACGTCGCAAGCCTTGCCGCCAAATCCGGAGCCAGCAACCAAAGCCGGCGAGGCGGTTGCAAAGGACGGCGATGACGCGGCGGAGAAGCAGCCCGAAGGCGCGAAGATTCTCAGTCTCGATCAGTTCAGGAAGAAATAGACCAGCGGGCTTCGATGATGAAGAAGCCGTCAAAAACCTCGAAGGAAGCGACGGCAGACGCCTCCCCGGCTCAACTCATCGACGCGCGCATCAAAGAGCTAGGCGACTGGCGTGGCACAGCGCTTGCGCGCGTTCGCGCTCTTATTCATCAAGCTTGTCCCGGCGTCGCAGAAACATGGAAGTGGCGTGGTGTTCCGGTCTGGGAGCGCGACGGCATCATCTGCACCGGCGAGACTTATAAAGCCATCGTAAAATTGACCTTTGCGAAGGGCGCTTCGCTGGCGGACCCTTCGGGCCTTTTCAACTCAAGCCTCGAAGGAAACGTTCGTCGCGCCATCGATATTCGTGAGGGCGATCAAATCAACGCGAAGGAGTTCAAGGCCCTCATTCGTGGAGCGGTGGCTCTCAATCGATCGAAGAAAGCAAAGAGCAAGAAACGATAAGCGGGCGGCTGAAGCCAGCGACGCGCGGTTCGCAAAGGCTAAACTCGGAAGGTTGCCATGAACGATATTTTCGCCTGTGAGAAGCTGAGGGATCCCCTCATCCTGTTGTCGCGCATTCTTCTGGCGCTTCTCTTCATCATTTTCGGATGGCAGAAGCTCGTTGGGTTTGGCGCGACGGAAGGATATTTCACCCAGCTCGGACTGCCGCTGCCGTTCGTCGCGACGATAATCGCAGTTGTCATGGAGTTCTTCGTTGGCGTCGCGATCGTGCTCGGGTTCTTTACGCGGCCACTTGCGATACTGCTCGCATTCTACACGCTGGCGACCGCGATCGTCGGTCACGCGTTCTGGACCATGACCGGGCAAGCCGCCATCGAGTCCGAGATCAACTTCTACAAGAACGTCGGCATCATTGGCGGGCTGTTCCTGCTCTACGTGACAGGTCCCGGCCGGTTCTCGTTGGACCGAATCTTGAAGCTCGCTTGAACAACGCAATGGAGTCGCGACGCTAAAAATGCTCGACAAAGCGGGTTCCATGCGCGACGAAGCTCGGAAAACCGGCATCCGCAAATGAAATGGGACCCGACGACATGAGCAAGACCCGCACCGAGACCGATACGTTCGGGCCCATCGAGGTCGAAGCCGACAAATACTGGGGGGCGCAGGCGCAGCGCAGTCTCGGCAATTTCAAGATCGGCTGGGAGAAGCAGCCGGCGGCGATCGTGCGGGCGCTCGGCGTCGTCAAGCGGGCGGCGGCCGAGACCAACTTCGCACTCGGTAAGCTCGATCCGAAAATCGCGGAAACGATCATCAAGGCGTCGCAGGAAGTGATCGAGGGCAAGCTCGATGCGCATTTCCCGCTCGTCGTCTGGCAGACGGGCTCGGGCACGCAATCGAACATGAACGCCAACGAGGTGATCTCGAACCGGGCGATCGAAATGCTCGGCGGCGAGATGGGCTCGAAGAAGCCAGTGCATCCCAACGATCACGTCAACATGAGCCAGTCGTCGAACGACACCTACCCGACGGCGATGCACATCGCCTGCTCCGAAGAGGTGGTTCACCGGCTTATTCCGGCTTTGCAGAAGCTGCGGAACGCCCTCAACGACAAGGCGCAGGCGTGGGCGAAGATCATCAAGATCGGGCGCACGCACACGCAGGACGCGACGCCGCTGACGCTCGGTCAGGAATTTTCCGGCTACACGACGCAGGTCGAGAACGGCATCGCGCGCATCGAGCAGACGCTGCCGAAACTGATGGAGCTGGCGCAGGGCGGCACGGCGGTCGGCACCGGCCTCAACGCACCGAAAGGTTTCGCCGAAATGGTCGCGGAGCGGATCGCGGCGATCACGCAGCTGCCGTTCAAGTCGGCGCCGAACAAGTTCGAAGCACTCGCGGCGCACGACGCGATGGTGTTCTCGCACGGCGCGATCAACACGGTGGCGGCGTCGTTGTTCAAGATCGCCAACGACATCCGGCTGCTCGGATCAGGCCCTCGTTCCGGTCTCGGCGAGCTGTCGCTGCCGGAAAACGAGCCGGGCTCGTCGATCATGCCGGGCAAGGTTAACCCGACACAGTGCGAGGCACTAACGCAGGTCTGCATTCAGATCTTCGGCAACAATGCGGCCATCTCGTTCGCAGGCAGCCAGGGCCATTTCGAACTCAACGTCTACAATCCTGTGATGGCCTACAATTTCCTGCAGTCGGTGCGCCTGATGAGCGATGCGGCGATTTCATTCACCGACAACTGCGTCGTCGGCATCGAGCCGCGTGAGGACAACATCAAGGCAGGGCTCGAGCGCTCGTTAATGCTTGTGACGGCGCTGGCTCCGAAGATTGGCTATGACAATGCCGCAAAAATCGCAAAAACCGCGCACAAGAAGGGCACGACGCTGCGCGAGGAAGCCGTCGGCGGCGGATACGTGACAGACAAAGAGTTCGATGAAATCGTGCGCCCCGAAAAGATGGTCGGACCGGAATGACGATCAGGCGACGCGCGTGTGATGTTGCGGCGGAACGGCGCTTGCCGCATAAAATGCACAGCGGCGTTTGACGGGTTTGTGCCGGTGCTCCTAAAGTAGCTGCGCATGGGGGAGCGATTTGCATCCGTTGCGGAGAGCATTTTATGACCGCCGAGATCATCAATCTCAACAAGGTCCGTAAAGCCCGCGAGCGCGCCGAGCGAGAGAAAGAGGCGCAGGAGAACAGGCTTAAGTTCGGACAATCGAAATCGGAACGCAGCATCTCCGACGCCCAGCGCCGCAAGACGCAGTCCGATCTCGACGGCGCGCGCCGCGACGAAAATCACCCGGCAGACACCGCCGACGACATCGATCCCAGCACCGCGTCGTAATGCGGCCGGAAAAGCGTTCATTCTCGATCCAGGGGCATCGGACGTCCGTTTCGCTCGAAAGCGCGTTCTGGGTGGCGCTTAAGGAAGCAGCGGCCGAAGACGGCGTCACGCTTGCCGGCTTGGTCAATTCGATCGACAAGACACGGGGAGAGGCCGGGCTTTCGAGCGCCGTGCGCGTCTGGTTGCTGGAGCGTCTCAAGTCGCGCGTGATCGGCAAAGCCGAGCCCGGCTAATTGCCAAGCGGCTAACGATTTTGCAGGCGGTGACGTTCCCGGAATTCGATATCGGGCGGGCGCGATGAGCCGGTATCGCACCATGGGTTGCCATAATAGCCGTAAGGTCCGTTGATCGGCACACAGTCGCGGTCGGCGCGGAGGCGCGGCTTCTGCCAAGTGTGCTTCGACTTGGCACGCGGCTGCTGGTTGGCCTCCAACGGCGTTACGATGCCCGAAGAGAGCGCGACGGCCAGCGCTAAAAGTAATCCTCGCATCCTCGGCCTTCAGTAAAATCTCACAGCGCCTCAGGCCATCGCCCTGGCGCCGTGACTGAAGTAGGTGCTGTCGGCGCGGACGACCATCCGCTGCGTGAAAATGCCTAAGGGAGACGGCCCCAGCTAAAGAGGCCGTAAAGCCATGCAGCAACCGCGCCGAAGCCGGCGGAGATGCAGAGGATCGGCACGATCTGGCTGACGTCGCCCTCGATCAAGGGAGATGCCTGGTGCGCGAGATAGGGCACAACGAGGAAGGACCCGATAAGCCCGGGACCGAACAATCCGAGGATGGCGCCGCGGATGGTCATCATCCCGATCGGCTTCCAGCCCAAGATCAGACCGAAGAGCGCGCCCCAGAGTCCTGCCGTAATGGAATTTGCCAGCAGCCAAGGCAGCACGAGCTGCGGAATGAGCAGGCTCGGCATCGGGCGCAGGCTCCAGGGCTCGGCGTTCCAGCCGGTCCAGTAGTGAACGAAGATCCAGCTGATCGCCTCTGAAACCGTTGCGGCCGCGACGACCCCTGCAACGAAGCCCAAAACCAGACTTTTCAAGGCATTCATGGCCGTGTCCCCTTCCCAATGTTCCCCTGATCCGTGCGACAAGTCCCCACGACTTTCTTGCTACTCCGCTTGGTCAAGCAAATCCATTGCCCGATGCTCGAAATACAGATTTCCGATGAGGGTTGTCCGCCTGCGGCAACGGTTCTGCTCGGCCTGATACGACCGGCCTCATTTTTGCCCAGCCGCTCGGGCTTTCAGTGCGCGCCGCACAATGGCGCCGTCCGTCAATCGGACCGGCGCCCCAAGCTCGCAGAGATCTTGGATCGTGGCGGCGCGTCGGGGGGCTGGCGCTCGCGGTCCCCTGCTTAACCCATCGACCGGACGTTCGAGCGTCTCAGCTCGCCGCCGATTTCCGGCATCGTCCGATCGGGCCAATTCCAAAATATCCAACAACACGAGGACTTCCCATGAGTAAGGGAATGATTGCTGCGCTTTCGCTTGTACTTATATCGACGGCGCCCACGATTGCAGATGCCCGATCGAACAGCGGGGATACATCGACTGCGTGTCTCACGTCATCGGCCCGCAACCTCCTGGCGCGCATTCGAGCGCAGTTCGGCAATGTCCAGATCGTCTCGACGTGTCGCCCGGGGGCGAGGATCGCCGGCACCAGCCATCCGTCCAGGCACGCTTCCGGGCAGGCGATCGACTTCAGGGTTCCGGGCCGCAAGGCGGAGGTGGTCCGCTGGCTTATCGCCAACCATCGCTCGGGAGGCACCATGACCTACCGCGATATGGACCACATCCATGTCGACGTGGGGCCGCGCTTCGTGTCGCTCGGTGCACCGAGCGGACGCACCTAAGGGTTGAGGGCGGCATTCAGGTGCCGCCTTCGATTTCATAGAGACGTCGTAAACGGCGCCTTGTCGAGATCGGAAACGGCCCGCATTTCAAGGCTATCCGGGGGGCGTCGGCGCCTCTTGAACGGCTGCGACGATCTTGCCTTTCTTACGGGACCAAGGCATATAAGTCGCCATCGAACACGCCTTGGCTCACTCTTCGACAGCGCTACCGCCTGCCCTAAGACGTCTCCATCGCGCGATTTGATTAGCCTCCGGCCGTGTGCCGGAGAACATGTGTTTGCTTTGGAGGCAATTGATGTCGAACGGGACTGTGAAGTGGTTTAATGGTCAGAAGGGCTACGGCTTCATCCAGCCGGAAGAAGGTGGGAACGACGTTTTCGTCCACATCTCTGCGGTTGAGCGTGCAGGTCTTCAGTCGCTTCGCGAAGGCCAGAAGATCTACTTCGAAACCGAACGTGGACGTAACGGCAAGATCGCTGCCGTGAACCTGCGTCCGCTCTAAGGATTTCGAGACCACTCCACTCTTGCGGGGAGCAGCTCGGCTGCTCTCCGCTTTTCTTATCCGGAATACAAAACAACGATCGGGAGACCGAATGGCAAAAGAAGAGATGCTCGAGTTCGAAGGCGTGGTGGACGAAGTTCTGCCTGACGCCCGCTGCCGCGTGAAACTCGACAATGGGCACGAAGTCATCGCCTACACGTCCGGCCGCATGAAGAAGAACCGTATCCGCATTCTCGCCGGCGACCGCGTGACGGTCGAGATGACGCCATATGACTTGACCAAGGGCCGCATCAACTTCCGGCACAAAGACGGACGCCCATCGGGCGGCGACGCAGCAGGCGGCGCGCAGCGCACCAGCGGCGGACCACCGCGCCGCGGCGGCCGATAATCGAGCCCGGCTCACAAACCTTCGAGGTTCGATTACGTCGCATTCAGATCTACCCGGCGCCGCGATTTAGGCGCGAGGCACGACCTCTGCAGCACGCCGCCGATGATCCGCACCAAGGCGCTGCGCGATCCAAATCCATAGGGCGACAAGCGGAACGGCGACGGCGCCCATCGAACCGGCGGCGAAGCCCAGGCCTCCACCCAAAATGGAATAAAGCCATCCGGACGCCGCGTCGCCACCGCGAAACACCACGGTGTCGATGAAGTTCTGGACCTTGTATTTCTCGGCCGGCGTCGCCAGCGTGTAGATGATCTTGATTGCGGGGTTGGCGAGCGCAAACGCGACGATACGCTCGGCGACCATTACGGTCGCGACAACGGCGAGCACGGCATCGAACGATAGGAGCACGGCTCCGATTGCGGCGGTGACGGGAAGCGCCAGCAACGCCACCGTAACGCCGAAGCGATTCAAGATGCGCGCCGTTCCGAAGACCTCGATCAGGAACGTCGCGATGCTGACGAGAAGATCGCGCCCGGAGAAAAACAGCACGCGGTCTTCGGCGGTGGTGATGGAGGTGGCGACGAGGCGGGCCTGCTCCAAATAAAAGAACGTGCCGATGACGTTGGCGATGAAGATGAAAAGCGCGATCCGCGCGAACATCGGCGTCGTGAACACCTTGATGGCGCCGTCGAGAATGCCGCCGCCGGTCGGCTCGCTTTCGCCATCGACCGCTTCCGCCGACTTTATGCGGCGCAAGCGCAAGCTGGCGGCCATGGAGGCCATCAATAGAGCGGCCGAGACGAGCATCAGATCGACTGGCGCGAAGATCCGGACGAGTCCTTGCGTCAGCAGCGGCCCGGCGAGCGCACCGGCCGTGCCGCCGGCCGAGATGAAGCCGTAGAGCCTCTTTGCCGCCTCGTGCGACCAGAGTTCCGACATCAGGCTCCAGAACAGCGAGACGACGAAGAGGTTGAAGACGCTTCCCCAAACGAAGAACGTCGCGAGCGCCCAATGGTTCTGCGGCGCGGCCCTGATCACAAACCAGAATGCTACGAGGTTCAGCGCGAAAAACGTGTAGATCGCCGGCAAAACATAGCGGCGGGGAAAGCGCGCCGCGACGTAGCCAAAGAGCGGCACAAGCAGCACCATGACGACGAAGACGACGGTGAACAGTTCGTGCAGCGAATCCTTGCCGAGCGTCACGCCGATCTCGTCGCGCACCGGGCGGACGATGTAGTAGGCCGAGAGAAGCGCAAAAAACATCGCGAACGAGGTTAAAAGCGCGGCGATCTCTCCGGCCTCGACATTTACATAGCGCTGGAACCAGTGAGCGGGGGGCGCCGAGGGCGCGGATTTTTCCGTTGGCATTGTTCCCCGCGGGACCGACAAGCGGCCCCGTCTTGGCCCAAACGGAACAATCGTTCAAGCGCGCGCGTCAGTCTTTGACGCGATGCAGCGACAATGATCGAGATCCGGCGAGTTATGCACAGTGTACCCTTCGTGCATACCCCTGCCTTTTCATTAGTCACGCGAACTATTTCTAGATTGTGACGATGTATAATCGTTCTATACTTATGCAATGCAGCAACAACATGCTGCTCTGCAATCTCGGGATTCTGGGAATGCGTAAATAAAACAAAGGCTTGGGGACGATATGAACTATTACGCCTATGAAATGGCCCACGCGTTCATGTCACCGGTTCGATTCGGCGTTCAGTCGCTTCGGCACACGCTCGGGTGGCCTCTTAACCCAATGGGCTATACGACAGCCGGAAAGAACATGATCGCGGCCTGCGAGGTGTTCGAGAACATCACCCGCCGGTACGGCAAGCCGGAATTCGGCATCAACAGCGTTAAGCTCGCCGGCCTCACGATCCCAGTCCGCGAAGAAATCGTTGCCTCCAAGCCGTTCTGTAACCTCGTCCACTTCGCGCGCGACGAAGCAGTGACGGGCAAGCGGTTCGATCCCAAAGTTCTCATCGTGGCGCCCATGTCGGGCCACTACGCGACGCTGCTGCGTGGAACGGTCGAGGCGATGCTTCCCGAGCACGACGTCTACATCACCGATTGGGCGGATGCGCGGAATGTCCCGATCGCGTCCGGACGATTTCGATTTCGACGACTTCGTCGACTATCTCGCCGACTTCATCCAGTTCATCGGCACGAACACGCACGTCATCGCGGTCTGCCAACCGGCGGTGCCGGCTCTCGTTGCAACGGCGGTCATGGCGGCCCGCAACGATCCGTGCCAGCCGGCATCACTGGTGCTGATGGGCGGCCCGATCGACACGCGGCGCAATCCGACCAAGGTCAACGACCTCGCAGCGGAAAAGTCGATCGCATGGTTCGAGAGCAACGTGATCTCGACGGTACCGTTCCCGCACGCGGGATTCATGCGCCCCGTCTATCCGGGATTCATGCAGTTGACGGGCTTCATGACGATGAACCTTGAGCGGCACATGAACGCTCACGTCGATCTCTTCAACAATCTCGTCAAAGGCGACTGCGACAGCGTCAAGCAGCACCAGACATTCTACGAGGAATATCTGTCGGTCATGGATCTGACCGCCGAGTTCTATCTGCAGACGGTCAAGACCGTATTCCAGGATCATCTGCTGCCCGACAAGAAGCTGATGCATCGCAATGAGCTCGTCGATTGCGCGGCGATCCGCAAGACCGCGCTGATGACGGTGGAGGGCGAGCGCGACGATATCTGTGGCCTCGGCCAGACCGAGGCGGCGCACGATCTGTGTATCGGCGTCGCAAACGACGAGCAGGTGCATTACGTGCAGCAGGGCGTCGGCCATTACGGTGTGTTCAACGGCACCCGTTGGCGCACGGAAATCCAGCCGCGGATTCGCGAGTTCATCCGCACCATCAATTACAAACGCCTGACCGGCAGCCAAGCAACCAAGATGCCGAAGCCCTACCGCGTGCTTAAGGATACGCCGGACGTTGCACCCGACTGGAGAGCGCCGAAAGCCAACGGCGCTTTGAACGGCGTCAACGGCAAGCACACTCCGTCAGCGGCGGGCGAATAAATCCTCCTCCCCGAGATGTTGCGCAAGCTTCGACTTTGCTAAGCTGACGCGCATGGACACTCCATCCGACTACGATGTCATTTGGCGTCTGGTAGTGGCTGTTCTGTGCGGCGGCCTCATCGGGCTCGAGCGCGATTTGCGTCGCATGCCGACCGGATTTCGCACGATGGCGATCGTCAGCCTCGGAGCCTGCGTGGCGACGTTGGCTGCCGTGCGGCATGGCGATACTGACGGTTTCAGCCGCGTCGCCCAAGGCGTCCTCACCGGCATCGGCTTTCTCGGCGCGGGAGTGATTTTGCAACATGGCAAAATTCGTCACGTCAAAGGTCTGACGACGGCCGCCGCGATCTGGCTGACTGCCGCAATCGGCTTGCTGTGCGGCATCGGCGAATTGAAGATCGCGGCCATCACGACCGTGCTTGCGATTATCGTGCTGGCGCTCGATTTCTTCGGCTCGCGACTCTGGTCGAAATTCGTAAAGGCGACCGGGGATCAAGACGAGTTCATCCCGCGCGATGGGGATTAATATAGAATCTAAAAGCCGGGCCGCGCTTTAAGGCAGTCCGTATTCTTTGCGGACAAAGTATCGCAAGAGGATCGCGACAAGCGCCCCGCAAACGGCACTCCCCACATAGGCCCATGAGCCGTTGACGATCCAGTCGCCGATATGGAAGTTCGCGCCGAAATAGATCGCGCCGACGCCGACGAAGGCGCCGATGAGTGCGGTGACTACATTCCCCATGGACCCAACTCCACTTCTCGACGGCCTCGTCAGTGCGCCTCGTCCCAGTTGTCCGCCGCCTTGGCATCGACGTGGATCGGCACAGACAGCTTGATTGCCGGCTCCGCCGCAGTCTCCATGACGTGGCGCGCGGTGGCGATGAGCTTGGAGGCATCGCCTTCCGCGACCTCGAAGACGAGTTCATCGTGAACCTGCAGCAGCATGCGAGCGGAGGAAAGCTTCGCAGCGTCGAGCGCGGATGGCATGCGGATCATCGCACGGCGGATAATGTCGGCCGCTGATCCCTGGATCGGCGCGTTGATCGCAGCGCGCTCGAGAAAGCCGCGCATCGACGGATTCTTGGTGTTGATCTCGGGATAATGAATGCGGCGGCCGAAAATCGTCTCGACGTGGCCATGCGCGTGCGCCTGCTTCTTCGTCGCGTCCATGTAATCGCGGATGCCCGGGAAGCGCTGGAAATAGGTCTTGATGTATTCACCCGCCTCTTCGCGGCTGATCGAAAGCTGGTTTGCAAGCCCGAACGCAGAGATGCCGTAGATGATGCCGAAGTTGATGGCCTTGGCGCGGCGGCGAACTTCGCCCGGCATATCCTTCACCGGCACGCCGAACATCTCGGATGCTGTCATCGCATGAATATCGAGGCCGTCGGCGAAGGCCTTCTTCAGCTGCGGGATATCGGCGACGTGCGCGAGCACGCGCAGTTCGATCTGCGAATAGTCGGCAGAGACGAGTTTCATGCCCTTGTCAGCAATGAAGGCGGTGCGGATTTCCCGGCCTTCTTTGGTGCGGATCGGAATATTCTGAAGATTGGGCTCGGAGGAAGCGAGGCGGCCCGTCGTCGTCGAAGCCAACGCGTAACTGGTGTGGATGCGGCCCGTATCCGGATTTAAGTAGGTCGGCAAGGCGTCGGTGTAGGTCGACTTGAGCTTCGTCAGCTGACGCCATTCCAGCATCGTATTGACGAGACGGCGGGCGTCACCGTGAAGTTCTTCGTTGGCGGCGAGATCGTCGAGGAGATTGGCGCGCGTCTCCCATTGACCGGTCTTGGTTTTCTTGCCGCCGGGAAGTTTGAGGCGATCGAACAACAACTCTCCGAGTTGCTTCGGCGAGCCGAGATTGAACTTATGGCCTACGAGACCGTAGATCTCTTCTTCGAGCTGGACCGTGCGCTGCGCGAACGTGCTCGACAGGCGCGAAAGAATATCGCGATCGACCTTGATGCCCGCGTGCTCCATGGCGACGATGACCGGAACGAGCGGACGTTCCAGCGTTTCGTAGACGGTTGCCATATGTTCGGCGGCAAGGCGCGGCTTCAGCGCCATCCAGAGCCGCAGCGTGATATCGGCATCCTCGGCGGCATATTCGGTCGCCTTGTCGATGGGAACGCCCGCAAACGATTTGTCGGCTTTCTTGGCGCCGGGCGCGTGCTCGATCACCTCTGAAAATGACAGGCAGGTATGGCCGAGGTGGCGTTCCGACAGAATGTCCATGCCGTGCTGGCCGCGACCGCCATCGAGCGCGTAGGACAACAGCAGCGTGTCGTCGAATGGTGCTATATCGACGCCGTACCGCTTCAGAACGAGGACATCGTATTTGATGTTCTGTCCGATCTTCAGAACGGAAGGGTCTTCAAGCAGTGGCTTGATCGCGGCGATTGCGTCTCTGACGGCGAGCTGAGGTGGCCCGTCGCTGCCGCCGCCGAAAAGATCGCCGCCTCCCGACTGGTGGCCGACAGGCACGTAACAGGCTTCTCCGGGCGTGACAGCTAAGGAAAATCCGACGAGATCGGCTTCGGTCGCGCTCAGCCTCGATGTTTCGGTGTCAAATGCCACGCGGCCGGCGCTCCGCGCTTTGGCGATCCATGCTTCCAACTCGGCGGGCGTCGTGACTGTCTGGTATCGCGAACGATCAACAGGAATGGCGCGGGCGAGAGCCGATCCGGCAGCGACGGCGGCGGCGGGGGTTGCATCTTCGGATGCCGCCTCGTCTTCCAACGTCTCGATCTTGGTTGCGAGGTCCTGCGGTTTGGACTTCAGGCTCGCGCCGACGGAGACGGCGAGTGGCGGCGGTGCCTCGGCACCCATTGCATCAGCGATGCGTTTGGTCAGCGTGTTGAATTCCATCGTGCGCAGGAAGCCCAAGAGCGGCTCGGCGTCCGGATCGCGGACACCCAGAGTTTCGATCGCGGTATCCAGCGGCACGTCGTCTTTAAGCAGCACGAGCTGACGCGAGATGCGAGCCTGCTCGGCGAACTCGACGAGTTTTTCGCGCCGCTTCGGCTGCTTGATTTCACCGGCCTGGGCGAGAAGCGTATCGAGATCGCCGTAACTGGTGATGAGTTCGGCAGCCGTCTTGATGCCGATGCCGGGAACGCCGGGGACGTTGTCGACAGAATCTCCAGCGAGCGCCTGGACGTCGATGACTTTCTCGGGCGGCACACCGAACTTCTCGATCACCTCGTCGCGGCCGATGCGCTTCGCTTTCATGCCGTCGAACATCGTGACGCCGGGGCGCACGAGTTGCATTAGGTCTTTATCGGAGGAGACGATCGTCACGTCGCCGCCGGCGTTGACGGCGAGCCTGGCGTAGGTCGCGATAAGGTCGTCGGCTTCGTAGCCCTCGCGCTCGATGCAGGCGACGTTGAAGGCTTTGACGGCATCGCGAATGAGAGGAAACTGCGGGACGAGTTCCTCCGGCGGCGGCGGCCGCTGCGCCTTGTATTTCGTATAAATGGCGTTGCGGAAAGTCTCGCGGCCGGCGTCGAAAATGACGGCGATGTGAGTGGGCGCTTCCGATACCTTGGTTTCGCGCAAGAGCTTCCAGAGCATGGCGCAAAAGCCGTGGACGGCACCGACCGGCAAGCCGTCGGAGGGGCGGGTCAGAGGCGGCAGCGCGTGAAAAGCACGAAAAATGTAGCCCGATCCGTCGATGAGGTAGACGTGGCTGCCCTTGATGACCGGGACATTTTCCGGCCGCGCGAGGTCTGAAGGAGATTCAATTTTCGTTTGCTGCATTGTTTTCACTATCGGCCGAGTCAAACGCGACCGGCTGCGGTTGCGTGCCGTTTATCGAAATGCCTCAGAGAGTGCGCACCGCGGCGAAATCGCGGCCATTTTCCCACGCTATCGGATCAATCTGTTCGTTGGGCCAGACGTCCGTTGACAGAGGGGCGCCCCCATGGCTGAAGTCCGCCCGTCGTTATGTAGGATGCCGGCCGGCAAAGTTGCAAATCGTCGCTCTCAGGAGAGTATTTGTCATGCGCACGACCGTCAAATTCGCTGCCCTCGCCCTGGCCACCGCGGCCACGGTCACCGGTTTTGCTGCCACCGAAGCCAACGCCCTGCCACGATGCCGGCCTCCGGTCGAGGGGCTCGCGTCCGCGACGGGCATTCTGGGCGCGGGAACGCAGAAGGCACGGATCGAGGCGCGGGAAAACTGGAGATTGACGGTGCGGCGGCTCTATGGCCCCCGCTATGCCGACTTCTACAATGCCCAGAATACCCAGTGGGATTGCAAGAAGGGCGCGATCCTGCTCGCCAAGTGCGTGGTGGTGGCCCGGCCCTGCCGGTATTGAGCAGAAAATCCCGAAGAAATTGCACTGGGGTGAGGCGGCGCGTCTCACCCTTTAGCTGTGACGCGACAGACGGGCGGTTGGCATTTGCGGCTGCCTCGCGAATGGGTTATCAGTCTCGGCCGAAGCACCCGTAGCTCAGCTGGATAGAGTGTCGCCCTCCGAAGGCGAAGGTCACAGGTTCGAATCCTGTCGGGTGCGCCAGCTCAACAAGTAATTGATATCGATAGAAAAATTCTCGCTTCACAAACGAGCTTAGCCATGCGTTTTGGGCTAGCGATGGTGGAAATTCGACACGTTTTCGACACGCGACATTCGACAAGTATTAGCGGTGCTTGTCTGTCTCAAAGCCAATGGCATACTCGGCCCGAAGACAGCACTCCAGATGCTCGAGCACCCAAGCAAGCCGGCAATCCAATATCGAACGGCGCCGGGTTGTCCCAATAGCCGATATGGCCCCTGCGGGATCGCGGAAGTCGCCGAAGTTCGGACCAACATCCGCTTTCGGAGGACAAACCGACGAAGTCGTCCAACTTCCAGCGTTGACCAGGAGTAGATTTTCGATGGCATCCATCGCGATCAGTGGGTATCACGCGACGCAATTTCTAGGCGGCCTCGGAACTCCATTGGGTCAGTATTTTAAGGCTTCGATGGAATACTACGCGCACTGCGACTTCGGTCATCCCCAGCCTGGTAGCGACCTCGCGAGCGGAATGGCCATCGATGCTCACCGACCGAACGATGTCTCGACTGCGGTCCGGCAACTTCTTCAGCACTATCACGAGATCATACGCGGCAATTGAACCTTGATGATCCTCTCTTCCGAGATCCAGATCGGTCAGATCGGCGGCAATTTCCGGGCGGCGACGGCGTCGACGCAAATCGTCGATCATCTTGTTGCGCGCGATTGCGGCGATCCAAGGCGTGAGCGGCATCGACGGGTCCCACGTGTGGCGCTTCAGGTGTATCGCCAGTAATATTTCCTGAACTACATCCTCGATGTCGTTGGGTGAGATTCCGACGCCGCCGAAACCTCGACGAACCATCTTTCGCAAAGCGTGCAGAAGCTCTTCAAGAAGTCTGCGATAAGCAGCCTGATCTCCGCCTATCGCCGCGCGCATCAAGCGCGACCATTCCAAGTCTCGAGCTTTGCGATCTAAAATAGCGCTTGCCATGGCGTCTTCCACTTCCGACGAAAGCCTTCAAATCCTCGCGCCGATGCTGTCGAGCACTATCCGTGTCACAGCTCATGCCGTCGTGTAGCCGGATCTGTTTTTGACAGAAGCTTTCTCGGCGAATTTACGCGCGTTGGCCAATACCTTTTGGCTATTACATCGAGAGCCCCCGAGCAGTGCCACTGGTGTTACGACCGCAGTCGCCGCGCGTTGCGCCCGGCAGAACTCACATTCTTCTTGGGAGGTAATTTATGATCAGCAAACAGATTGTCGCGGGCGTCGCTTTCATCTTGGTATCTGCGTTTCCTGCCTATGCAGGTTGCGACGAGGAGTTCGATGCGCTTTCAAAAGCGATCAGCGAGCCGGTAACGATGGCTGCTGGTCACCGAGCAGCTATGATGCGCATGGCGCTTTCAGGCTATGACAGTTGCATGGCAGGCGACAGCAAGTCATTCAGCGGTATCCGCGATCAAATAATGGCGCAGATCCGGCGGAGCCTCGGTGGCCAATAAAGGTTCGCATAATGGCGTCGACGTCGGCACCTACCTGATTATGATGCCGACGTCGCCCAAGACTTCAAACTGGACTGGTCTCGGTAGACGACGCTATCGTCGGATTGGACTTGGCCCTAGCGAACCTTCAATCCGATGAGCGATACAAATTTAGAAGACGCTTTCCGTCGAATTTGCGCGTCGGAAATTCCCCTCAGCGAGCGATTGAACGCTTTTTCGGAAGCCGTGAGGCGCTTTTCGCTGCCCTTCGCGAATGTTTACGATGATCTCGTCATCCGGATCCGCTCAGGAGACGCTGGGTTCTCTGTGCCGAAGACGGGAGAGAGAATGCCGCCGTTTGCACTTCCGGACCGTGAGAATCGGCTGCTCACTCTCGACGATTTACTTCGAGAAGGTCCTGCCGTCGTCAGCTTCAATCGCGGGCACTGGTGCGAATACTGTCTGATCGAGCTTGCGGCACTTCGCGGAACGTTGAATGAATTCGCGCGTCGAGGCGCCCGCGTGGTATCAATCATGCCGGAAATTCAGACTTATATTTCTGAAATGGCCGATCGAGACGCCTTTACGATTTTATCCGATATCGACAACGGCTACGCACTCGAATTGGGACTCGCGATATGGCTCGGAGACGATGTCCGCAAACTCTATTTGGAGCATGGCCTGGAACTGCAGAAGTATAATGCCAACGATACCTGGTTTCTTCCTATACCCGCCACGTTCGTCATCGGCGAGGATGGTATAATTATTGATCGCTTCGTCGATCCTGATTTTCGCAACCGCATGGAAATTGCGAATATCCTGTCGGCCCTAGATCACGCAGCCGCGAAATAAGAATGACTATTCATCGCAACGCGAGGCCCCGTTTTCTGTTGCCCGGCAGCATTCCGTAGGCAGCGCATCGCGTGACAACATTTCCCCAATCGTGACGGAATTACCCGGCTCGTGGAGAAAGACGCCCTCAAGCGGATCTACTTCGCGTTCCCACGGCGCCTGTCGGACGGCATGCATCGTCTGTTCGTATCCCGCCTGCCATCTTTTTTGGATGCCAGACTGACTGAAATCGACATCCTTGGTATGATCTTCGTTTTCATGCCCGGACCATAAAAGGCGCACGAAGTGCATGCGCGTCAGGCAGCCATAACCCGTCAATTCACGCACATCTTCTCGCGTTCGCAATTCTTCCGGAATATATTGAGCGAGTTCTTTGACTACGTGCCGAAGGCGATGGATCTGGGCCTGTCGCGTAATATGGGTCGCGACCCGGCTCGAGTATTGAATGTTCTTCTGTCGATGCAGCACCTCCCAGATCGTCTCGGGCTCGGGACCGACCGGATTCCACATGTGGACGGCGAAAACGAGTGAGTTCTTACGAGGGTAGTCATCGAATATCGCTTCAGCCGGTGTATTCGATAAAATACCACCATCCCAATAGAGTTCGCCATCGATGCGGACGGCCGGAAAGGCGGGTGGCAGCGCGCCGGACGCCATGATGTGCTTCGCCGTGATTTCCGATTCGAAGCTATCGAAGTAGCGCATCTGGCTGGTTCGAACTTGCGCTGCGCCGACGGTCAAGCGCGGCTTGTTTCGACGGATCAGGCTGAAATCGACAAGTTCGTTTAGTGTCGATTCCAATTCCGAGGTCGAGTAGAAGCCGGCTTTTTCTGCTCCGAGCTGCACATGCGGTCCGAAGAACGCCATCGGATTCGGTTTGTAGAAACCCGATATGCCGCTCGTCAGTGCCTGCCAATAGGAGAGACCAGAGGCGAGCTGTGGCCAAAGCATCAACGCGTCCCAAGCAGCACGCTGGGTCATGCGGCCCCAGAACTCCTGGAGCGCCGATAGACGGCTCTCCGGCTCGTTACCGACAATCAGCGCGGCATTGATGGCACCTATCGAGGTGCCTATTACCCAATCAGGTTCAATCCCCGCCTCGTGCAGGGCGTGATAAACGCCGGACTGATATGCGCCAAGCGCCCCTCCTCCCTGCAAGACGAGAACGATTTGCCCGTAGCCCGCCGTTCGGTTGTCGGATCGGGTGTTAGCTCTGGCGCCAGCATTAACTTTATGAACGAGCATCGTGGCTTCTCCTGGCCTCTTGGCGACCGCTTATTGCTTCGTGGCGACGCTGGACGTTATCGAGGCGATAACGTCTGATGCCATCTTGAATTGAGCATTACGATCGGTGATGCCGTGCCGTTTCGCGATCCAATCGAAATCGGTGTAGACCGCCCAGACCTGACCGCCCTCATCCTGCCTGACGAGCAAACGAACGGGCCAATCAAGACCGGAATCTGGATCGGACGTCAGAAACTGGATTCCCAAAGGCGGATTGCCAAAAATCAAGAGAGTAGAAGGTTTGAGCTTGATACCGGCGGACGCGCCGAGGTCAGATTGATCGACGGCGAGAAAAAACTTGATGCCCTTCTTTGCGATGTCGGCCTTGATCCGCGTTACGGTATCGTCAAAGCCATAGGCACTTTTCACTCTGACGATCCCGTCTTCGCTGGTCGTCGCAAAGGCGATCGTCTTCATGACCGCAATCGGCAACACAAACGCGACGGCCGTCGCTACGAGCAGGCCGCGAAGCGGCGTGGAGAGCTTGAATGTCATGGAATGTCTCCTGATCGATTGAACCAACGAGGCCCTAGCGGTGCCTCTCAGAGCACAATGCGGAAGTGCCGGGATGTCGGGAAATATCGATTGGCTTCGAAGTTGATAGACGTCGCGTATCGTTCCCAGCCATGTTTGAAACGTGCGGCCGAGCGTTGAACGGCACGCAATTTCATTGTGTTTTGTCGGCTCCCACATTCAGTCGCTGGGTCAACCATGCGGCGACAGCTAGCGACACTCCTATACCTGCGACGCAGGCGGACCAGCCGAAGCGATCGAATATCTGCCCGAGTACGGCGCTCCCGATGAGGCCGCCTGTAAAATAGCTCGCCAAATAGATGCCGCTCGCGGCCGCCCGGTTGGTCCTTGCTGCGCGGCTCACGAAGCCTGTCGCAAGCGCCTGGGCGAAGAACGTGCCCACAGCGACGAGCACCATGCCCGTGAGCACGGCCGGAAGCGATGGAATGACGAGGAGGGGCAAACCTGTTCCGGCGACGGCGAGAGCGATCCATAGCGCCGGCTTGTGGCCGATCTTTCGAGCAATCGTCCCGGCTATTGGCGTCGTGATGATTGACGGCAAGAACACGAAATAGATGAAGCCGAGCGTCATCATGCCAACCGAAAGGGGCGGCGAGACCAGGATAAAGTTGACGTACGTGAACGTTCCAATGAAAGCAAATAGGATACAAAAGCCGATAGCGAAGCCGGCTCGCATCTCCGGTATCTTGATATGCGACCACCAGGCTTCCGACTGGGAATCCCGAGCGGGATCGAAAATCTCCGGCATCCTGGCTCGCTCGATAGTCGCGAAGACAAGTGCCGCGCCGGCGATATTAAGAGTTGAGAAGACAAAAAAATTCGCCGCCAATCCGGCGTGATCGACAACCGCAGCAGCGACGAAGCGGCCAACGAGATTGCTGGCGACATTACCGGTAATGTAGGCGGCAAATGCACTGGCCGATTGTTCGGATGTATATCTTTCGCCGAGATACGCCAACGTTAGACCGAAGGCCGAGGCCATGCACAGTCCCTGCACGACGCGCAATGATGCGAATATTGCGAGATTTGGCGCGTAAGCGAGCAGAAATGTGGGGATCGACAGAACAAGAAGGCTCGCAAGAATTCCTGTCCGGCGATTGATGTGTTGACTCAAAAGCGCGATAGACAGTCCCCCTATAGCCATCCCGAGCGTGCAGGCGTTGACGGCGAGTCCCATAGCCGCAGGACTGACCCGATAATGAGCAGCCAACGTCGGCAGGAGTGCCTGCGTCGCAAACAAGTCGACGACGGTCAAAAATGCCAGCAGCACGATAATAAGCAATTGAAACGGTGGAACCACGGTAACGGCTGGCATCAGAGCCATCTCAAGTTCCTTGCGCGTAAGACTGATCGGCATGAACCGCGTCCTTCTGTTCGCTTGCATGTAAACCGCGCAATTTCGTCCCATTCGGCGTGTCATCTCATTCGTAAGTCGAAGGAGATGACACGCTAAATGGGGGCCATTACATATTGGAATCGTGCACGTCGGTCGCGACGTCGGCGGAGATCAATATGACGGGCTTGCTCGATGAGTTTTTCCACCAGTGCGACAGATGACTCTCAATCGAGAGATCTCCAGACTTATGGACGATCGGAACCGAGCAGGTGCTTGCATACTCAGAAATTGTGCCTGAGATGACATAAATCAGAGCCGGCCGATCATCATGGCTGTGCCAAGCAACTTCGCCACCGGGTGCAATCTCGAGGCGGCGCATGCGCAAGTGGTGATTTGCCAGCGCAATCTTCTCGTTTGCGAGATCAATCTGACCGAGGAGCTTTTCGGAGACGCCTTTGTGGGCCGTCGGGCCGGCTTTCTGTCCATCACCCGCCACAACTTTATCGGCGGGGCATTCGCCAGCGTTTGCTGCGGTTATGCCGACAAGCATAATGCTGGCGACAGCGCCCGCGACCGATAGAGGTATCCAGAACGTCTTGAAGCTTGATGTCATCGTGTGTCACTCCGAATTAGGTTGCCTAGTCGAGCGCGAAAGCGCCTTCCGCGGACACAATGGCGAGTTCGGAGGTCGGTTTTGAAATATCGATTGCGTTTCTGTTCGATAGCTCTCGGCTATCGCGCAACTCGTAACAAAAAAAGAAATGGGCCGGCACGAATGCCGACCCATCAATTAGCGCGGCCGTGAGATTGCTACTGCGCAGTCCAACCGCCTTCCACTGGCAGCGCGGCGCCGGTGATAGACTTGGCACCATCCTGGCACAGAAACACCGTCAGTTCGCCGAGTTCTTCAGTCGTCACGAATTGGCGAGTTGGTTGAGCATGAAGAAGAACATCATGGACCACTTGATCTTCTGTCAACATTCGGGCTTTTGCGGTTTCAGGAATTTGCTTCTCGACAAGTGGCGTCAAGACATAACCCGGGCATATGGCATTGGCCGTAATCCCGTGCTCGGCGACTTCCAGGGCGACTGTCTTCGTGAGACCCAAGATGCCGTGTTTCGCAGCGACATAAGCACATTTGAATGGTGACGCGACGAGTGCATGCGCAGAAGCAATGTTGACGATGCGGCCCCAACCCCGCTTCTTCATCTCTGGCACGACCATCCGGATGGTATGAAATGCCGCCGACAGGTCGATGGCGATGATGGCGTTCCATTTGGATACGGGAAATGTTTCTATCGCTTCGACATGCTGAATTCCTGCATTGTTCACAAGAATATCGATTTGACCGAACGCTGTTCGGGAATCCTCGATCATGCGCGCGATATCATCCTCATTCGACATATCGGCGCCCGAGAATGCCGTCTTGATTCTGTAACGTGTCTCCAACTCTTGTCGCAGGAGATCTAAGTCGGACGACGAGCCAAAGCCATTAAACATGACGTTTGCGCCGGCCATCGCAACGGCGCGAGCAATACCGAGACCTATCCCGCTGGTTGAGCCTGTTACGATTGCCGACTTGCCGCGCAGACTTGCGTTGGGCTTTACCCTTTCCATTACCTCAGTGACCTGCATCATCTGCTCCATAAATGATCTAAAAGGGGGACCCGGTAGGCAAGGGGGCAAGGCTACCGGGTCTCGATGGCAGACGGCGGAGGGATGGCCGCCTGCGGGCTTTGGCGAGGAGGAAGAAGTTTCAGCGAATACCAATTTCTTGGCTTTAGTCCGCACGCACCCTATCGGTGCGGAAGCTGGATCAAAAATATCGTTTGAGTTAAGTTTCAATAGCTTTTGACTATTGTCGCTATGGCCCTTGCCCGGATGGTGTTTGCCTCCGGGCCAAAGCTTCGGACTATTCCGAATGGAAATGCATCAGGTTCGATATTTTCTGGCCGTGGCGCGCGAGTTGAACTTCACGCGAGCCGCAGAGAGCTGCAACGTTGCTCAGCCCTCTTTGACGCGCGCTATCAAGCAACTCGAGGACGAACTTGGCGGGGAGCTCTTTCGGAGAGAGCGCAACCTTTCACATTTGACCGAACTCGGGCATCGAATGCTGCCGATGCTTCAGCAATGCTACGATAGCGCCAGTACAGCGAAATCTCTCGCACAATCGATAAAGAGCGGGGCTATCGCGCCTCTTGCAATCGCACTGTCAGTTACAGTCAACATCATGCTGCTGATCTCATTCTTGTCCGAACTTGTGCGCGCGTTCCCCGGCATCGAGCTTCGCTTTTATCGAGGCACCAATAACGAAGTGGCGGAGCTTTTGAAGAAGGGCGAAGTGGAGGTTGCCCTCGCAGGGCCGCACGACGAGACATGGGAGCGATTGGATTCCTGGCCGCTTTTTACCGAACCATATAGACTTGTCGTAGCCAGTGATCATCGATTGGCGTCCATTGCCGGTGCGGTTCCGCCTTCCGAACTTACGAAAGAGCGCCTGCTCTGCCGTAGCAACTGCGAGAACTCAAAGGAACTTATGCAATTTCTCGATGAACGCAGCGCCCGCCCTAAGAAAAAGCACGACGTTTGGACAGAGCAGGATCTCGCCGCGCTTCTAGAGAGCAATTTCGGCATCGGCATCGCGCCTAAAAGCTCCGTGCTCGGTATGAAAGCCAAGCAACTCGACATCGACGGCTTGACCATCGAAAGGACTGTGTATGTCTATGCTGTTGCCGGGCGCCAGCGCTCTACGGCGGCAAGCACTCTTATAAAGATGCTAAGAGCAGCGGATTGGCGGGTCATCGAAGAGCAATTGCTCAGAACGAATTCGTCAACCGTCCAGGCTGTTACCTAGACAACGACCTCAGAACACCCAGAATCTCCAAGGTATCCATTCGCCTGCGGTAATCCGGATCGATGAAGCGCGCCTTGACGAGGCCGTCATCGCCGACGATGAAAGTTGCCGGGATGGGAAGCGTCCAATTCTTGTTTCCCTGGAAAGGGGAAAAATCCCAGCCGGCTTCGATCATCGCGCGCCGCTTTTCATCTCCTACAAGAAAAGCCAAGTTCAACATCAGCGCGTAACCATTGTCGATATCCGAAAGGATCGGAAACTTCGCGCCGCACTGGAGACCTAGTTCGGCATTGAATCGCTCCGTTTCCGGCGTGATGGCGACAAGCTGGCCGCCGAAACCGCTCACTTCTTCGTCGATAGAGGCAAGCGCTTGCGCATTGATGCGGCAGTAAGGGCACCAATGTCCGCGATGAAAGGCAATTACGAGGGGGCCTGCCTCGATGAACCTTCCGAGGCTCTGAAGCTTCCCGGTTTGATCGGGCATCATAAAATCCGGCATCGGCTCGCCGGGTTTGGGCGCGTTTTCGCCCAAGCCGGCTTCTTCGAGCCGAGCCACCATCCTGTCGACGATGTCTGCGAATTCTGCGCTTAAGTTGCGTACATCATCAGCAAACGCTTTTAGGCGCACAGGCAACGGCGCATTCATGTTCTGGCAGCGCGCCGTGCACTCCTTCAGTGCGTCTGACAGGGCCTTTTCGGCCATTCATTTTTTCCTGACAAGCTGTCGGAAATCCGACTCCGGGCATACCGCAGTTTGACGTCTATTCTTCTAGTTTTAAATCGCAGTCTACTCAACAGTGCTTCAGCGCGGGCCGGTGTTGAGAGCCGCAAGAATTTCGTCGATTTCCATGCGCTTCCTGAAATCGGGATCGACAAATCTCGCTAAGACAGTGGAATCTCGTCCGACAACGAAAGTAGCGGGAAGCGGCAAGAACCAGCCGTCGTTTCCTTGGAATGCATCGAGATGGTAACCACGTCCCCGCATCAAACTCTTCAGGTTCTCTCCAACCCACATCGCAAGGCCAAGAGAGAGAGCATAACCGTTGTCGATATCGGTCAAGATCAAGATGGCGTCGCGCGTCATGGCTCTCAAGTCGCCCAAGAGACTCTGCCGATCGGGCATGATCGAAACTGCGTACGCGCCCGCCCGTTCAATCTCCGAATGATACTCGGAGATGGCGCTGAGTTCGATTTTGCAGAAGGGGCACCAGTGACCGCGATTAAAGCTAATCACTAACGGTCCATTGGCCACGAGGTCCTCGAGACTGACAAGCGCGCCAGACCTGGAGGGAAGCATGAACGAGGGCATCAGCGTCCCTACGGAAGGCGCATCATGTCCGACCTCGCCTGCATAGAGCCGCGCGACCAAGTCGTCGTAGGCCTCGGAAAAGGGAAAATTCAGTTCGCGGAGTTTGCTCGCATAGGCGGCCAGCCGTGTATTTAGCGGGGCATCCATCAAGCAGATGTCGGAAAAGGCTTCTGCGAGCGTGGCAGCTTGGGTCAAAGGGCAATTCCGAGTCATTTGCACGACGAGCTTCGGATGTTCGCACTTTAAAAAGCCCGCGGGCAACGGATACCAATACCTGCGCGAAAAAGGTACCGGTCATGTTACTATCTTAACGGCCCTGTTCGCCGCCGCAAAACACGCCATGCGCCGTGAAGCCGTCACCGTCTACCGGAGTGGCAACAGCACCAGTTGCAATTGCGGAAAGCGACGCGAGAAACGCAATAGCAAACTATTTCATAGGTATCTCTCAATGTTGAGTTCAATTTTTTGACCGAGCGGGCGAGAGGTTTGAAGTCTGCTCTTCGTCTTTAAGTTATGCGGTTTGAGGCTAACGACCTGAAATACCGCCTCACTCCCAAATCCATAGAGAGAAGCTATGCTCACCACTCAAGCAAAAGTCTTATCAGTCCGTGTATGCCGAAGTCGGCTAATCAAGCGGACATTGCGCAACTACCGGCATCGTCAGGATAATGAGCATTGCCCGAAATTTTCGGAGTTGCTTCGAAGAAAATATGATCATCTCCTCGTGCGCGGAGACCAAAGCGGGAAAAATGGGACGAGTTCGCTTATGTCCCGCTAGAGTGCCGATCGCAAAAATATGGGCGGCATAGCCATGCTACAAAAGCTTGGATCACGAAATCGCCGTTCCCTCGAACCGACATAAAAAGCATCGTCTGTGTAATGATAGTCTATTTCAGCGTCAAACATATCAACTTGCTGCGTTGCGATGGTCGACGCTGACTAAATTCAATTTTAACCTATAGCAGCCCGTTCGCTCGAACCATATTGACATTATCCGGACTGAAGAAGACCAGTTATGAGAATTGGCTGACAGCCGGACACTAAAAAAAACATCCGTCAAATTCTCACTCGACCATCCTGAGTCAGTCGCTTGAGCTTAGGAGTGATAGCCATGACGCAACGCATCGGCCGTCGATACTTCCTTCTCACATTGATCTCTGCTCTGACCTTTCTAACGCTTGGCGGACGCGTTCTGGACGCCGGAACGGATCCCCTTCCCTCATGGAACGAGGGCGACGCAAAACAATCGATTCTTGATTTCGTAGCCAAAGTTACAACGGCAGGGGGCCCCGATTTTGTAGCGCCGGACGATCGCATTGCAGTGTTCGATAACGATGGCACGCTGTGGGTCGAGCAGCCCATGTATACTCAGATGGCATTTGCGCTCGATCGCGTGAAGGCGTTAGCACCCGCTCATCCCGAATGGAAAAATAAGCAACCGTTCAAGGCCGTCCTAGAGGGCGATATGAAAGTTTTGGCGGAATCTGGCGAGCGCGGACTTCTTGAATTGGTGCTTGCTACCCATTCGGGCATGACAACTGACGAATTCACCAAGATCGTCACAGACTGGTTGGCGACGGCACGACACCCTCGCTTCAACAAGCCTTACGAGTCGCTCGTTTATCAACCAATGCTCGAGCTTCTCGCCTACCTCAGAGCGAACGGGTTCAAGACATTTATCGTGTCCGGCGGCGGGGTCGAGTTCATGCGCCCTTGGACCAAAAAGGTTTATGGTGTTTCGCCGGAACAAGTTGTCGGATCGTCGATCAAGACAAAGTTCGAGATGCGTGACGGAATGCCGATATTGGTTAGAATTCCGGAACTCAATTTTATCGACGACAAAGGCGGCAAACCGGTCGGCATCTATCAATACGTTGCACAACGTCCAATCGCGGCTTTCGGCAATTCGGATGGCGATCTGGAGATGTTGCAGTGGACAACAATGACGAACGGTCCAAGATTTGGACTTATCGTTCACCACACCGATGCCGAAAGAGAATACGCCTACGACCGAAAATCTCATTTCGGCCGACTGGACGTTGCGCTTGACGCGGCCGTTGCGAACAAATGGACGGTCGTCGACATGAAGAAGGACTGGAAGGTTATTTTTCCCCCATAGTCGAGGCTACCTAGCGTGCCAACCGCCTGAAACGATCATGCGGCGCCGACACCGGTTCTCGGATTTAAACGAGAGTGTCAGAATACGGATTTTTGGGGCTGATACGGCACGACGGCATTAGAGCGGGCGCATCTTCTCTGCGGTCGCTTGCTTCGGAGGTGCTGGTGATCGCTTCTTCGGATATTCGGAAATCTTGAGTACCCGACCGAGACGGATCAGCGCTTCTGGTAACACGCCGAGATTCAAGAACGTGGCAGTCGCCAAACCACCAAGTATCGTGATTGCCATCGGGGCTTCGATTTCGTGTCCCGGGCGCCCAAGGCCTAAAGCAAGCGGAACTAATCCCAACGCTGCCATCAAAGCTGTCATGAACACCGGCGCCAATCGCTCGGCAGCAGCCGATCGGATCGTCTCGGCGCTCCATCCTTTGCCCTCGTCGTCCGCGAGATGTTCGACGTGAGCAAGCATCATGACTGAGTTGCGCGCCCCGATTCCAAATACCGTGATCAATCCGACAAGGCTTCCGAGCGTCATGCCGATGTTGCTTGCCACGATCGCCGCGATGCTTCCAATGAGGCAGAACGGCAAGTTGATAAGGACAAGAATGGCAAGGCGGCGCCTACGAAACGCAATCGATAAAACCGTGACGATCAATGCAGTACTGAGTGCCGTCAGGCCCGCCAGCCTCAACTGGCCTTCTCTCTCGGCTTCGGCTTGGCCGGTGAACGATATGAAGACGTCCTTGGGCAACTCCAGCTTTTCAACACGCGCCCGGGCTTCGCTCACAAGGTTGCGTAACGAATAGCCTTTGGCGCCGTTGAATGTAACCGCTACGCGGCGCTGTGCTCCATCGTGCTGGATATTGGAGCGACCTTCGGTCAGCGTAATCGAAGCAACGTTCTTCAACAAAGTCTTTGTATGCACGTTGGCGATCATCAACGTCGAGAGCGCATCTATACGATTGCGATCATCGGGAGACAGAATGACAACGACATCGATTGTTCGGGACCCTTCGTACGTCTGCCCGACAGTCGTTCCGGCGAACGCAGTCTGAATGGTGTCGAGCGCATCACGAGCAGTCAGTCCGTAGTTGGCGAGAGCAACCGGATCGAGCTTGACAGAGAGAGTGGGAACCGAAGCCGTTCTCGGCATTCTAAGATCTGTAACGCCCGGAATGTCGGCGACCGCCTCCTGGATATTGGCTCCTGCTTTTTCGAGTGCGTCCAGGTCGGTGCCCATCGCATTGATAACAACTTGCGCTGTCTCGCCGCTGAGGCTCTCGCTAATCCGGTCGCCAAGAAACGTGAGTGTTTCGGTCCGCACCTCCGGAAACGCCCGAAGAGTATCGCGAATGATGTCTTGAGCTTCTTCTTCACTTTCCGAATGGACCGGCGTCAACTCGATGTGAAACTCGCTCCGATCGACGCTCCAGGTGTCCTCGCCTGCCTCGGCACGGCCAATCTGATGCGCCACCGTTTCGACGAATGGAAGTTTGAGCAGAGCCGTAGTGATGCGTTCTCCGACTGCCACCACGTCGTCTGTCGAAGTTCCCGGCGAGGCCATCGCCATTTGCAATACGAAATGCCCTTCGCGGAATTGTGGAATGAGTTCGCTGTAAAGGAACGGTATGACGCCAATGGCGGCAATCACGCTTACCGCGAGGGTAAGAAGGGTAAATCCCCACGCACGTCGCACGACATCGAGGACTTTGATTTGCGCGGCTTTTAGAACCGTAAGAAGGGGGGATTCTTTAGTGTCTTCCGCATTCGTCAGAAATAACGCGCATAGCGCCGGTGTCACGGTCAGCGCGACGAGCATCGATGCGAGGACTGCGATAATGAACGTGAGTGCCATTGGGCCGATGAAGCGACCCTGCACGCCGCCTGCAAACAATACCGGAAAAAACGCGAATATGACCGCGAGAGTACCATAAAGCATGGACCCGCGAATTTCGATCGACGCGTCTTCGATGACTTTCAGGCGATCAGCGTTTGGTCCTGCAAGCCGCAGACGTCGAGCAATATTCTCGATGTCGATAATTGCGTCATCGACCAACACACCGAGCGCCAGCGCGAACCCGCCGAGTGTCATCGTATTGAGCGACTGACCAAATTCGCTAAGGATGACGACCGCGGCCAGCAGGGAGAGCGGTATCGCAAGGAATGAAATCAGTGATGCGCGAACGCTGCGAAGGAAAGCATACAATACGACGAGGATCAGCGCGGAGCCGATGGTCAGAGCGGTTTCGAGATTTTTGAGAGCGCGGACGACGAACGATGCGGGTCTATGGAGCGCCGGATACAATGTTATACCGCGCCGTTCTAAGGCGGGCGTCAACTCAGCAAGGGCAGCCTCCGTCGCAGTCGTCGCCTCAAGAGTGTTGGCGCCGAATTGCCCCGAAACAGTGATGAGCACGCCGGCCTGCCCCATAATCGTCGCGTCACCGATCTTCGGAGCCGGACCAATCGTCACTTTCGCCAAGTCTTCAACGAGAACGGGTCGATTGTTCTGCATCGTGACAACCGCTTCGCCGATGGTCTGCGGACTGGGCGATGGAGATGGCGTCTCGATGGTAATTCGCTGCGCGGTTGTTTCGACCACGCCGCCGCCTCGAAGTGCAATCGCCTCACTGACTGCGTTCGTGACGTCGTTTACGGTAAGGCCAAGAGCGGCAATTCGTTTGAGATCAGGCTGAACCTGGACCTGCCGGATCGCCCCGCCGTAAACAGTTACGCGAGCGATGCCGGGAACAGCTAAGAGCCGAGGTTTAATTGTCCAATCGGCGATATCTCGAAGTGTGTACGGATCCACTTGGTCGGACACGATGCCGAGCTTGAGCACATCCATCGTACTCGACGTCAGAGGCGTGAGTTTCGCTGGCCCAAATCCCGCAGGAAATTTTCCGTTGAGCGTTGTAAGGCGTTCCGAAATACCATCTCTTGCGGCGCTGGCATCGACGTTTCCCTTGAAGGAGATCAATACGACGGAAAGCCCGTAAATCGATTCCGATCGAACCGAGTCGATCCCCGGTGCGCCGATGATCGCTGTTTCTATGGGCCGGGTTATGATTTGCTCGACCTGCTCCGGGGCGAGGCCTGGCGCCTCAGTTTGAATGGTGACTTGCGGAGGCACGAACTCGGGAAAAACATCGAGTGGCGCTCGCATCGCGAGAAATGTCCCGGCGACGAGCCAAAAGATCGAAAGCAGTGCAACGAAGCCCCGATAACGGATCGACCACCGGATGAGGGCATTCATGCTCGGCGCCTAGTCTGGATCTGCTCGCGGAGCCGTATGGTTTTGCGCGACCGGAGATGGCGCGCCGGGCTTCTTGACTGCGTCCACCGGTACTTGAGCCTCCCCACCCCCATCGTCATCATCGTCGAGGCTGCCGGGTGTCGCTTCGCGCGCGAGCAGTATCGACGCACCTTTGATCACGACGCGGGTCCCGGCCTCGAAGCCGCTCTTGACGAGGAAGCCTTCCTCGACAGGCGCGTCCAGAGACACTTCCCGTCGCTCATACTTTTCAGGCCCCATTTTCACATAGCACCAGGACTTTCCCGCATAGACGACTATCGCCGCGCCTGGGATGATCACGCCTACGGGGCCGTCGGGGTTGTCGGCGATGACTCGAGCGCGATCTCCGGCCCGCAAGCCTGGGCCAGCATTTATAAGTCCAAAGAAAGATACGCCCGGCATCGCGAGATTCCCGGACGGAGCGGCCCATATCTCATCGACGTTCGTTTCGGGGCCGCCGCGCAATGGCATCACGCGGACGTTGTGAAGCATTCCGTCCGCTGTATCGGAGAAGTCCAAACGCAGTATCGCCCGAGATCCGTTGGCGATATTGGCCATTAAAGCTTGACGAGACTCCGCGCTCAAGAAAGGCGCCTTGTCTCCCCACGTTTGTTGAAGGCGCGTAACCGCGAGCCGCAAAATCGATGAGTTAATGCCTTCTTGCCGTACCGCGTTTTCGATCGTTTGTCTCGAAAGCATCGTCGACATTTTGAACCGCTCGAGCTGCCCACGACTGAAGTTCTCGGCGACGGTAGCTGATCGAATGTCGGCGTCGAGTTGCAAGAGTCCGTCCGGGTTGAGGACGGTTCCAATGCCTTCAAGCTTCTGAGCTTCTTTGGCCCTGGCGAGGGGGACGGCTAGAACCGGCGGAGGAGGTACATTTTCAGACGTGGCGTCACGGTTGTCCCCCTCCTCCGAACGCAATGAAGTGCTGACTGCCCAACATAAGCTGGCGATCAGGATAGCGGCGCCTATTGAAACCGCTACTTTCACACTTCTCCTCCGATTAAGGAAAATCAACCACTTAATTCAGGAATAATTCCTGCAATTTATGGGAATAATGCGCCAATGGATCGAAGTCCGCTAGGGCTTTTTGGGACAATGAGACGGATAGTGAACGCTCGGCTACCGACCGCACCACGGGCTGATCGCCGTTCGCGTCGATGATGCTCCGAGGGGATACTCATTGGACCGGGCAACTATCCGCCAGAAAAAAAGACGGGGCGGAGGGCACGCATGGAGTTTGTCGACCAGAACTCGGCAGGCGATGAGTAACTGCGCTTGAGGGAGGTGCAAGGCCGGCCAGTTCCTATTCGCCAGTCGCGGTGGTATGGGGCTGACAACAAGGCAGTATGCGCGGCTCGTTCAGGAGTGGGTTCCGAGCATCGGGTTCAGCCCGGCCAAGTTTGAGACGCACTCGCTCCGTCGCACTAAGGCCGTGCTGATCTAACGGCACACCGGAAACTTGCGAGCCGTCCAGCTCTTGCTCGGAAACTCGAAGATCGAGAGCACTGTGCGCCACCTCGGCATCGAGATTGATGACGCAATTGAGATAACCGAGAAGATCGACATCTGACGCGACACCTCCGCAAAAGGACATTGTCGGCGACGGCTTCCGCATCGCCGACAACGGGGCGTCGATGACCGCTATTGGGATGAAGCAGAAATTAGATGGCCACTTCAATGATATAAGTGTTCGCACTTTCATTCTGTCCGGCGTGCCAGCTAAATTAATAGGTTAGCTTGTGTTGCCTAGCTCTCTCAAACTGAGATTGAGCCAAATCATAGCAGCATAATAGCACGGGAAGCGCCAAACCCTGGCACTCAGGATCGTAGTCCCGCTTCGCTACGCTCGCTCCCGTGCTCCATCGAAATGGGCTGACTGAGGAATGCGTGTGCCGACAGACGCTCTTCTATTCGTGACTGCGCCGGAAGCGATCGAGAATGACGGCGAGAATGATGACGACGCCGACCGCGAGCGTTTGATAGAAATCGGATATGCCGATCATGTTCATGGCGTTCGACAGCATGCCGAGGATCAATACGCCGTAAAACACCTGTAACATGCTGCCGCTGCCACCCGTCAGAGCAACGCCGCCAAGAACGACTGCGGCGAGGGATTGAAGCGTCAGGGTCGGTGCCGCCACGGGCTGCGCTGCTCCGACCCACGCTGTCATGACCAATGCGCCGATGCCCGAAGTCAATCCGGCAACGAGGTACACGAGCATCGTGTAAAAGCGGACGTCGATGCCGGATTTCTCCGTGGCGGAACGGCTCGAACCGATGGCGTAGACATAGCGTCCGAAAATCGTGCGGCGCAGCAGGAACCAGCCCGCGATCATCGTTGAACTGGCAATAAGGATGGTTGAGGGAATGCCGAACACTTGCCCGAAACCGATTGTGTCTGTTAGCGCATCGGGCACATTGTAGATTGGCACGCCGTTCGAAAGAATGAGAGCAATGGCCTGTGCGATCGACATCATGCCAAGCGTAACGATCAACGGCGTTGTTCTGAAATAGGCGATGATGAAGCCGCTGGCGAGACCTGCGAGACCACCGGTCAGAAGCATAACGGCGATACAGCCGCCGATGCCAACGTGTGGCAATGCCGTGATACCCGCCACGCCAGCAAGCGACATGACCGCAGCATTGGAAAGATCGAGGCCGCCGCTGATAATTGCGAAGGCTTGTCCGGTGGAGGCGATTGCCAACGGTGCGATCTGACGCGCCAGGTTTTCGAAGTTGCTCCAGCTAAAAAAGCGCGGCTCGATGGCGCCTGCGGTAAGGGCGAGCAGAACGATAAAGATTGGAAGTACCAGATCACCCATCTTGATGGACGATGGCCACGAGATACGTTTCATAGGCGCAGCGGACATAGCGTCGTTCGATTGCACAGTTTTCATAATTCATCCAAGTTAAACGGAATGGCGCGTGCCTTCGATCGGCCTCATCTCTCCAAGCACGTCTGCAATGATGGCTGGTTCATCCGAGAATGCCGGCGCGACGTATTCGTGAACGACGACGCCGTCGAACATCGTAAAAACCACATCGCAAAGGCTCAGCGTCTCGCCGAGATCGCTTGATGCGAGCAGCACAGAAACGCCCTCGCTCGCCCGTTTGCGAAGCAGACGGTGGATGTCGTTCTTTGCGGCGATATCGATGCCAGCAGTCGGATCTTCGAGGACCAGAAGCTTCTTCGCGTGGCTGAGGCATCTACCGAGTAGAACCTTCTGCTGATTGCCGCCGCTCAAGCTCGTAATGGCGTCTTGCTGTTTGCCAAAGCGTACGCCGAGCGCTTCAAGCTGCTGCTCGGCTGCTACGCGCTCGGCTTTAAGCGAGATGATGCCACAGCGGCTGAAGCGATTGAGCTGAGTGAGCGTCAGGTTTTCTCGTATCGCGCGCGTCGAAAGCAATCCGTTGCTGGCGCGGCCGGATGGCAAATATCCAATGCCAATCTTTGCGGCCGCCGCAGGCGTAGACGGCGCGTACTCAAGACCCTCAAAAAACATTTTCGGCCCGGCTGACCGTTCGAGCCCCACGAGGGCGCGCACGAGAGCTTCGCGTCCGCAGCCGACAACGCCATAGAGACCAACGATCTCGCCGCGTGCGATTTGAATTTCTGACAGGCCTCCTTCGCTGGAGGGCAAGTCACGAAGGACGAGAAGTTTGTCTTTGGCACGCTCGCGCAAACGGCGCAGGTTCGATTCTGGCGCCGGCTTCCCGGTGAGCTTCTGGAGCACGTATTCGCCATCTACATCGTCATCCATCAGGAATGAATCAATGAGAGCGCCGTCCTTCATGATGCTGACCCGGTCTCCCGCCTCGATGACCTCTTCAATGTGATGTGTAACGAAGACGATGGTGGTACCGGCGGCCTTTGCCCGTTCCAACATCTCGAAGAGCTCCCGCTTTTCGACAGCTCCGAGCATTGCAGTTGGCTCATCCAAGATCAGGATACGAGGCTGCAACGCCAGCGCTTTGGCAATCTCGATCAGCTGTTGCATAGCGATCGGCAACGACCTTGTCGGCGTATCGAGGTCGATGTGCAGGCCGAGTTCATCCAACAGTTGACGGCAGCGGGTGCCTTCCTTTCGGGTTTGTAGAAGAGCGAAAGGATGTGAGCCACGCTCGTCGCCGAGGCATATATTTTCGCGTACGGTCAGATCCGGAGCGAGCGAAAGCTCCTGAAAGACGATCACGATCCCGCTCTTGCGGGCGTGCGCGACAGAACGGAATTTGATGGGTGAGCCGTCGATGAGAATAAAACCCTCATCGGCATTGTAGAGGCCGCCGACGATCTTTCCGATCGTCGACTTTCCAGCCCCATTTTCGCCGAGCAAACAATGAATCTCACCCGGAAAAAAAGACAATGATACGTCACGGAGAGCGCTCGTCGCGCCAAACCGTTTTGAGACATTTCTAAATTCGACCGTCGGTAGATGAGAGGTGGTTGCGCCGGCGGAGCGCTTAACACCGTCGTTTTGTAACGTGCCTGGCATCGGCGCCCCCCGTCTTACTGCATGGCCTGGACAGACCATTCCTTCGGCGGGAGCTCGTACATATTGAAGGGATAGGTATCGGCGTTCGCGTGCGTAATCATCGTTATGGGAACCATCAACGCCGGATAGGGCGTTCCGTTCTTCGTAAGGTTCGGCGTCGGCAGTCCCTCGTTCTCGCGGATCGCGTATTGGACGATCAAACGACCCATGATGATTCCGGCTTCCGAGCAGATGGCGAGGAGGCGATCATCTTTCAGCATTGGTATCGCTTCGCGAACGACCGAGCTCGAGACGACTTTAATCGGCTTCTTAAGCTGCTTTCCTGCCTGTACCGCTCCCATGCCGAGCGATATTTCGGGGGTGTAGACGTATTGAGCATCAGGATTTTTCAGCAGAAGATCCGAGGTCTGAGACAATCCCTGCTCGATGCCGAGACCGCCGCCAACGGCGCCGTCGATGACTTTCAAGCCTGCGCAGTCTTTCGCTGCTTCCAGAAAACCGGCGTGGCGCAAATGCGCCCACTCGGCGCCAGCGGGGCCGGGAAGGGCGATGACCGACGCGTCGGCAGATCCTTTGTTCTTACAAACGACATCTTCGAGCGCGGCACCAATCGCTTTATCGTCCTGGCCGACTCCGAATGCGACGGCAGAGCTGTTGACTGGAATGCCGGCGGCGACGACCTTGACGCCCGACGACTTCAGATTGCGCAGAATGGCGTTATAGCCATCGAACGCCGCGGCACCGACGACGACGACGTCGGCGCCAAGTGATTTTAGGGTTTCGATCTGAGCGAACTGCTCTTTGACGTTGCCGTAAGCACCAGCGACGGATACCTGCAGAATCTGGACTTTCGAGCGTTTGGCTTCATCGACGATGCCATATGCGATGCCCTTCCAGAAGTCATCGTGCAGATGGACGAGAGTGACGCCGATTTTTAGCGGCTTCGTTGCGACAACCGGTTCGATGATCCCGCGGAGTCTGTCGGGTTCGTCGGCTTTCGACGGAGCGGAAGCGAGAACGGACAGTCCCAGTGCGATCGTGGAGATCATCCGCATGCGTTTGGGGATCAGATCAAGGCCGGTCAAAGCACGTCTCCTTTTCTAAGATAAAATCTGGATTTCACTTCGCCGGCTGCGCTTGAGATTGCGTCCGACGACTAACCTCTTCCGTTCGAGGGTGACGGTCCCTAAACCGCACCGCGATGAGTGCTCCGAGGACGCAACGTGATGCGCCCTCGGTTTTCCCCGGATCGATCTCCCCGGCGACCAAATGTGGGTGGAGCGCCTCAGGGGAAACCGCGAACTCATTGTCAGGTCGAAGGCAGATGCTGTGTCCCCGATGCGTGAACCGGAACAATTGACATCATTTTTCAGGCTGCCTTGGCGAGAGATGGATCGTAGGCGATGTAACCCATGCCGCAGATCCACTCGACGACCGGCTCGTACCCGATGACGTGTGCCGGCGCGCCGCCCATAGCGCCCATGACCGCCATCCAATTGAGGATTTCATGGCCGCCGTGACCACCGCCCTCCTCAACATCCTCGTACGTCATGGTGCAAAGCTTATCGACATCGCCCTTGGCGAAGGCTTCGAGGATCTCGCGATCCCAATGCGCATTGACGAGGGGATGCTGAATACGCAGCGGCCACTGCATCTTCGACGCCATCTCGATTTCATACTGTGCGAGATCGGAATAGAGGCTCGGATCTTCGAGCGCCACCTGTCTGCCTTCGGTCTGATAGCGCTTCATGCGCATCAGGAATTCGTCGTCCTCCGGCGCGCCCTCGGTCCAGACCGGAGGCCAGTGCGAAAGTCCGCCGGTGGCCAGGAAGGCAACGCGCAGATCAGCCGGAAGCCCATCAACGATCTTGCGGACGGCGGCGCCGAAATCGTAGGCGCGGCGCATCGACGGCAAAGGCGGCGAGAAGACATTAGTGTAGATGGGCAAAACCGGAATGTCGAAATTCGGCGTAAGGAATTTGAGCGGCACGAGCAAATTGTTGCCGTATTCGATCTCGCCCATGCGGGCGACGTCGAAATTCATGCTGATAAGAGCGCGCAGCACGGCTTCGCCCAACTCGGGCTGGCCGTCGATGACGACCTTTTCATCAAACTTCAGGGCTTCCATCATATAGTCGGCGGGGCCACTGTGGGTCTGAAAAATACCGACGGCGAAGGTCGGCATCAGATTGCGGAAGTGGTTTTCGAAATGGTCGTCAAGAAAAGCGATGATGACGTCAGGTTTCGCTTCCTTCAGGCGACGCGCGCATTCTGCGTGGGCTGAAGCGATGCTGTCCTTCATTTCTTTGCTCGGGGCGTCGGGCCAACCGAGCACGCCAGGGGCGTGAGACATACTCAGTGCCGTTACGACTTTTGCCATCGGAGACTCCTATTTCTCGTCTTTGCAATAACGCTGCGCGCCTGGAGCGGCCGGAAACTGCCGATCCAAAAGATAGCGATTGATGTGGGCTGGATGCGGGATTTATCGGATCGTGGAATTCTTCTCCTTGCTCTGTTGTGTTGCCTGAAATTTCCGCTGTGAGACGGGCAATCGGCTCAATTAAACGGCAGAAACTCTCGCACGCTTTTTGTTGAGACCGGATGGACAGGTCGCCGCTTCGATTGACATCATCGTCATGCTTTGGAGAGCGGGAGAGAATGGCGACGCCGCATTCCGGATCACGGAATTGGCCGTGCGCAGGCGACCTCGGCCGCGGTATGCCGCAGCGAAACTTCAATTAGCTGACGTCACTATTCGCGTGCAAGCGGATGACGTTTTGCAAAAGTCCGCATCCTATGGAGATAGCCGAGAATGGCCAAGACCGTTGAAATCGCCGGAGCAGGACTTGCTGGTTTGTGCGCCGCCGCCCGATTCTCTCAGCTCGGTTGGAAGGTGACGCTTCATGAGCGTGCAAAAGACCTTCGCATGTTCGGCGCTGGAATCTGGCTATGGGAAAGCGGTCTCAAGACGCTTTCGATTCTGGGAGCTTACGATCAAGCTGTGGCCAGAGCTCGGCGCATCCAAGAATGGCGTATCGTCGATTCCCGTGGCCGTACGTTAATGTCTCGTCCGACGCCCGATCACGATCGTATGCTTCTGCCTCCGCGGGCCGACCTTTATCAGGCGCTCATCGACCGTTGCGTGGCGAATGGTGTTGAGATCATCACCTCTTCGATCGTTACGGAGGTTCGGCCGGAAGGCGTTCTGGTGACGGAAGCCGGCGAGCGAAATGCCGATCTCGTTTTGATCGCGAATGGAGCGTATTCGGTGCTTAGAGAGCAGATTCTCGGCACCGCATGGATGGACTTCGGCGTCGAAGCCGGGATCCGCATGATGATTGGCAACCGCCCCGATGATCCGACGGATGTCATCACCGAATATTGGAACGGGCCTTGGCGGCTTCTCTATAACCCTTGCACCGAAGGCGAGAACTATATCTTCCTGAGCGCACCTGTGAACGACGAGCGGGCGCGCGTTCTTCCAGTTGATCGCGCACTTTGGGCCGAGAAATTTCCGGCCGCCTCGGACCTCATTGAGCGTTTCTCCGAAGCAAGCCGTTGGGATCGGCTCGTCAACGTCCGTTGCCGGCGCTGGTCGCAGGGAAAGGTCGCCATTATCGGGGACGCAGCCCATGCGATGCCGCCCAATCTCGGTCAGGCGGCGAATACGGCGTTCACGAACGTCATGGCTTTGGCTCTCGCGGCCGACAGGGCGATCGATATGCCATCGGCTCTCGTCGGCTGGGAGCAGCAACAGCGCTCGCTGACCAATCATGTCCAGTGGTGGTCTTATCTCTACGGCTACGTTCTCAATCGTTGGCCGAAGAGCATCGAATCGCTAAGATCAGACGTTCTGAGTACAATGTCGAAGACCCAATGGTTCGACGAAGCTTTGAACCGCGGCGCGCGCCACTTGCCAGTGGGCTGAGTGGCGGCGGCCGCCTAGTGAAAGCAAACGAAAGATCGGAACGCGCCGGTATCAACCGGCGCGTTTTACTGTATTCCTGATCTTGCCGATGCCCGTGATTTCGCATTCAACGACATCACCGTCCTGCAGGAATCGCGGAGGTTTGAAACCGATACCGACGCCCTCAGGAGTGCCCGTCGCGATGATGTCTCCGGGCGAAAGCGTCATGACCTTCGAGATCGTTTCGATCAATACCGGGATATCGAAGATCAGATCGCGGGTGCTTGCGTCTTGGCGAACTTCGTCGTTCACACGACAGATAACGCGCATGTCCTGATAGTCGATCTCGTCCGCCGTCACGATCCATGGGCCCATCGGACAGAAGCCGTCGACGCCTTTCCCAAGGAACCACTGCTTGTGTCGCTGTTGCAGATCGCGCGCGGTGACGTCATTGACGATCGTGTATCCAAACACATGCGACATGGCGGCTTCGCGAGAAATTGCGCGGCCGCCTTTACCGATGACGACCGCAAGTTCGCATTCATAGTCGACGGCCTCGTCCAGCCCCGCAATCAAGGGGATGTTGTCAGCCGGCCCGCTGATCGTGGTTGCGGGTTTGGTGAAGACGATCGGAACGTCCGGTATCGCGTCCGCCGACGGGCCGCTGCTTGAATCGAAGCCGCTCTTGGCAAATTCGTTCGCGTGCGCACGATAATTTTTTCCAACGCACAGGATGTTATGCGGCGGCGACATGATCGGGGCCGCGAGGGCTTCGAGGTTTAGGGGGTGGCCCGTCTTGGGATCCGGAGCGGGTTTTGCTTCGGCCAGATAAGCTATCCCGGCGGCGAGATTCCCAGCCACTTCAGGCGGAAGGTCTTCGAAAAGCACAGAGAGCGGCCAATACATCCCCAGCTCCGCATCGATAAGAGCCGAGACGTCGTTCGAGTTGTGTTTGATCGTTGCGAATTTCATTTCGTTTGGATGCCTTTGGGCGTTTTGATGGAATCGAAAATTGTTCGCACGTCACAATGCGGCGACGGCCGAGACCTCGATGCGAAACTCGGGGTGGACCAATCTGTCGATCATCAAAAGCGTGTTGGGTGGATAAGCGCCATCGGCAAAGAATTTCGGAAATTCGCGAAGGCGATAGGCCATGAATTTCGGAATTTCATTGGCGTCGATCATGTAGGTTGTGAATTCAATGACGTTGTTCCAGTCGGCGCCACAGCTTTTGAGCGCCGCGTGAAGATTGGCGAACAACTGTACGCACTGCCCATCGAAGTCCTCGGGCGGAACAGCAACGCCGTCGCGCGAGACCCCAACCTGACCGGCGATGAAGATAAACTCGGATGCCTTGACACGGGTGATTTGCGAATATTGGCCAAGCGGCTTTCCGAGCGTCGCAGGACTGAAGATTTTGATTTCGGCCATTCTGAATCCTTTGCCAGTGAGATCAGCTTGTCGCCAAATAAAGTGGCAACGCAGGCATCCAGATGCCTACGAGAGAGGCATGCACCCGCGGAAAGCCATTGTGGGAAGGGTTTCTGCATCATGGAAATTTCGCTGGTGCGACTTGATCGCTCGGCTGTCCAATTGACATGATTGCAGTTCCACGACATCCTTTTCAAAATGAAGAAAAACGAATGATAGGTGGGGTGGGAAATCGTCGTCGGCATTATGTCCTGGTAGGCAAAGAGATGGGACGTGACGTACATGAAGTGCCAGCGCAGCGAGAACCGCGTCGTCCGGCGAAGCCGAAGCGCGTGGACGGCGATCTCGTTCAGTCTCTGAACCGAGCCATCGCCATTCTCGAAATTTTGTCCGAAGGCGGCTGTCGGCTTAAAGACGTATCGACAAGAGCCAACCTTCCTCCGTCCACGACGCACCGGCTTCTGACAACGCTCGAGCAGAAGAGACTTGTCCGCTTCGATCGCGAAGAGAATCTGTGGGATATCGGCAGCAACTGCTTCGCCATCGGTGCGGGCTTTTTGCGCCGCAAACACTTCATGTCGATCGCTGTTTCTCGGATCGAATGCCTGGCTGTGCAGACCGGCGCGACCGTTAGCCTCGGCGTGCTCGAGAGCGGCAGCATTTTGCTCGTTAAGCAGGCAAAGCGTCTGCAGATAACGCCGGCTGTGCCGCCGGGAAGCAGTTTGCCCGTGCATGCGACCGCGATGGGAAAAGTACTCCTTGCGAGCTCGTCGGATCCACGGATTTCTGGAAGTTTCAGCTTGGGGACGCTGGCTCGCCTGACCGATCGCACGATCTGCGATCCTTCCATGCTGGCGCGGGAGCTTCATACCGTGCGAGCGGGTGGTATCGCCATCGACGACGAAGAAAGCATGATGGGACGCCGTTGCATTGCGGCGCCTATCCATGACGAGCTCGGTGATTGCGTTGCTGCCGTGTCGGTTACGGATACGAGCTCTCAGTTGACCAACGAGGCCGTTCAACAGCTGAGCGCGCATGTTTCTGCGGCTGCAGCAGAGATCACCCGAAACTCGGGCGGCTTCCTCCGGCGCAAAACCGGATTTTGACAGCTTCGAAGGCGGTAAGCCGTCCGGCCTTACCGCGCGTCCGCTTCAAGCGTGCGACTTTCAATCGCTGAATTTTCCGCAATCTGGGAAAGCCCTCACATCGCGTGCGTCTGCGCGATTAATGGGGCTCCAGGGATATGCGGAGCAGAAATCACGTGCCATTTTTTCAAGGACTTAAATTCGAATTCGAAGATATTCCGGTTCATGTTGTGGAAGGTGGGAAGGGGTTTCCATTACTGCTCATCCATGGATCGGGGCCGGGAGCGTCGACCTACGCGAATTGGCGTCTGATCCTCGAGCCGCTGATGGCGCGATATCAGATTTTCGGGATGGATCTGATCGGCTTCGGCGCCTCCGGACGGCGGACGAAGAAGCCCTATTTCGACATAGATTTCTGGCTGCGCCAGTGTCGGGCTATGATTGATCGTATGCCAGGCGAGAAAATCGGCGTCGTCGGTCATTCCCTTTCGGCAGCTTTGGCTCTGAAGCTGGCTGCTTCCGAGCCGCGCATCGCCAAGGTGCTGACGACCGGATCCATGGGCGCGCCGTTCCCGGTCAACGAAGGAACGGTTCGCTGTTGGAGCTTTCCTAATGATCGTGCAGACCTTGTCGCGCTGGCGGAAACGCTGATCTACGATCGTAAGCACATTACAAACGCTTACATCGACAACCGAGTTGCGACACTGTGGGAAGATCAGTCCTACAAAGATTATTTCATGGCGATGTTTGCAGGCGATCGGCAGCGGTTCGTCAACGAGGCGCTCGTCTCGGAAGATGAACTCAAGCGGATCAGCGTTCCCGTCACGATGCTGCACGGCCGGAATGACACGGCATTTCCGCCAGAGGTGACTTTGAAGATTGCTGAATCGCTGCCGCAGGCTGACGTTTCGCTTCTTGCCCGTTGCTCGCATTCGATCGCGCTGGAATTTCCAGAGAAGCTGCTTTCCGCCTGTTACGCGCTTTTCGATGCCTGATGTGTCGTTGTCGAAAATCTGGGGTCCGGGCGGTCTGCTCGGCTCTCGCGATCGTGTCAGCGGTTTCTTTTGTTCACGGACGTCACGGCGGCAACAGCGAGAATTGACGCTTGCGCCGCGCGCAGGACATCGTCGAGTACGAAACACTTACATCGACGACAGCAGCGGTCATCACCTTTTAACGGCCGCGTCTCGCCCCCGACGGGTGAGGGAACGAGACGCAGGCCTAACCTCGGTGCTTGCTCTATTCTTTAAGAGGGTTGCCCAGAGGAACGCTCAATCGTACCCAGCCGATGTTCGAGCTGATCGTATTTTTGGCCAGGACGTCGAAGGTTGCCCAAGCCGAGACTTGGAAGTCGCCAAAATTATATGATGCGTACGGACCGATGCCGATTTCGCTCCACTTGTTGCCACGGCCGTTGAACGAACTGGCGGGAACCACCTGCCCGTTGACCTTGTCGTTCTCGAACTGCTGCACAACGTAGCCACCGGCGCCCAGCGACCAATTTCCGAATGCCTTCGTCGCGGTAAAGTCGATGCCGAAATCATTGCCGCTCTTGTAGTTGGTATCCGAGTTCTCGGAATTTATGTCGAGAACCGCATTAGCCGTAAAATGGTACCCATCCTTGAGATATGTGATCGCTGCCGTCGGCTCGAACGTAAAGTAGCCGTTCGCGGCTTTTGTGCCGGTCGGGCTATAGGTTCCGTTGGGAAGATAAAACGCTGCACCAGCGCTGAAGAAATATCCGCCGCCGAGGTTCCACGACAGATTGACCGGCGAGACAATCGTATTGAACGCACCGCTTTGCCAGTCCTTCGTGCCGCCGATTTCCTTGGTTACGCCTTTGTAGGGCTGAACGATGTAACCGTAGAGCTGGCCTCCAAACATCTCGAGCGACGTCGATAACAGAAGCGTTTCCGACACTTCAATTTCATTGAGCTTTAGCGGCGTTTTCTGGCCGCTTCCGTTTTTGAGATCCCCTTGCAAATAGAAAAGCGTTGTTGACGAGTATAGTCCCGGCGGCGGGGCGGCACCCGCTGGAACGCCGATGGTCACACCACCCAATAACGGCGTGACCCCCTCGGTCGCATGCACCGGTTCACTTGCGTAAATCGCGGCAACCGACACAAAGGTCGTTGCCGCTATCAAACGCTTCATTCTCATGATGACATCCCCCAAAGCTCTCAAAAGATCGCGTTGAATCGCGGGGTAAATAAAGAAGGGGTTTTGAGGCGATTGGGACGATAATTTCGCGATGTGGAATAAGAGGAGCTCGACCCGAGAGGTCGTGAATCGGATTCAGATTCTTTCGGCGGCAATTAATCTGCATACTAATGATATCGTCGCGGCGCGATCGAAGTCATTGCCGCAAATCGGGCGATCGTTGCGTGCGGCAAGACTGTCCGTCGTCGAATGCTTTGAGACAGTTTAGGGCGTGACGTATCGGAGACTTTGGCTCATCAGTTTTCAATCTAAGCGGTTTTTGGACGACACGAGCGTGGTCGCACGCCTGAGGCCGTGAGCGCCAGCGGCAACGTGTCAGTCACGTCTTCCGCTTCATCGTGGTGCATAGCTTCCAGGCGATGATGTAACGCGAGTAGTCGTCGAGGATCGTCGACAGATAGAACCGGCCCATGACCTTGAGATACATCGGCTGCCTTTATGACGATAAAAGGCCGGGCTGGTGATGAGGTCGTGAGCCTTGAGAAGGCGATAAACAGAAGCTTCCGAGACGAAGTAGCGCTCTGTATCGGTGAACCGCGTACTCTTGGCCCGGAGCTGGTCTTTGATTATCAAACGACCTTAACGACGAAGCAAAAGTTCTCATCTTCATCCTCTCCGGCGCGCCATGCCGACCTGAAGGCCGTATTGTACCTCGCTTCAAACAGCGATCTAGGCGCAAGTCGGCGCTGACTTCTGCTTTTGATCTAAGAATCGACGCATGTGATGCATGTGATGCATGTGATATAGAGCGATCGTCGGCCAAGAGCTAACTGCGGACATTAGTCCCGGATCAACGGAAATCACGGGACACAGGAAGGATGCGCACGTTGCGGGGGTGCCGTGTGCGGGGATGCTGCGGGTGCTGGAACCCGTCCGCACCTGTGAGCTCGATCGTCGAGGCATGACCGTCTGACAGAGCTAACAGCTCAGTACTCCGGTCGTACACTCTTGCGGCCATCAAGTGTGCAACGCCATTAGCACTGATTTGCATTCGGCCTTCGACCATCAGCAGGCGTGCGCTCATCACCTCACGACGAAACTTCTCGAATTGGCGTGCCCACAGTACGATATTGACAATGCCGGTCTCGTCCTCAATCGTGATGAAGATAGCATTGCCTTTGCCCGGACGCTGACGAACCAGAACGACGCCAGCCACGCGCACCCAAGTGCCGTCGGAACGTTGGTTGGCTTCAACGCATGTCTCAACTCCGTTGCAAACGAAGACACTGCGCAGGCAGCCCATCGGATGGCCTTTGAGTGACAGACGCGCCGTCTGATAATCGGCCGCAACATGCTCGCTCAGCGGCATATCCGGCAGATGTGACGGTGGCTCCTTCGCCAGTTCTCGCTCGCGTCCAGCAGCGAATAACGGCAACTCATCCGCATCAGGTAAACACCGCGCCGCCCACAGTGCATCGCGTCGATTGATGTCGACCGACTGGAAACAATCGGCGTCCGCAAGCACGCGAAGCGCCTTTTGTGGCAAGGCAGTGCGTAAGGCAAGGCAGTCAATATCGGCATAACCGTTCCCGCGCCGGTTGACTACAACCTCGCTCCATGCCTTCTGCATGCCGTCGAGCTGGCGGAATCCAAGTCTGAGGGCAGTGCGGCCGTCAGAGCCGACAACAAGTGTGTTGTCCCAGACGCTCGCGTTAACGTCGACGGGATGGACCTCGACGCCATGCTCGCGAGCATCCCGCACGATCTGGGCCGGCGCATAAAATCCCATTGGCTGGGCATTGAGCAGCGCACAGGCGAAGGCGGCCGGATAGCGACACTTGATGAATGACGACACATAGACGAGGCGAGCAAACGAGGCTGCATGACTTTCGGGAAAGCCGTACTCGCCAAAGCCTTTGATCTGATCGAAGCAGCGTTGCGCAAAGCTGCGCTCATAGCCGCGCTCGACCATTCGCTCGACCATTTTCGTCTCGAATATATGGATGGTCCCGACATTGCGGAATGTCGCCATGGCGCGACGAAGACCGTTCGCATCGGCATCGCTGAACTCGGCCGCGACCATGGCGAGGTGCATCGCCTGCTCCTGGAATAACGGTACTCCTTTAGTTCGCGACAGGATGGGTTTCAATTCGTCGGGATCATAAGGTGGTGCCGGCGAGGGAAACGTTATGGGCTCGATTCCTGAGCGTCGGCGCAAGTAAGGATGCACCATGTCACCCTGGATCGGCCCGGGCCGCACAATGGCGACTTGGATGACAAGATCGTAGAATTCTTTCGGCTGCAGTCGTGGAAGCATGTTGATCTGCGCCCGACTCTCGACCTGGAATACGCCGATGGAGTCGCCCTTCTGCAGCATGGCGTAAACATCACCCTGCTCTGGTGGCACGGTGGAAAGATCGTAATCGGCGCCTTCGTGCACGCGCATCAGATCGAGCGCCTTACGGATACAGGTAAGCATTCCAAGAGCCAGCACATCCACTTTCATCAGTCCGAGCGTATCGATATCGTCCTTGTCCCACTCTATGAAAGTGCGCTTCTCCATTGCCGCGTTGCCGATGGGGACGAGGGCATCAAGGCGTTCGCGCGCGAGAACAAAACCTCCGACATGCTGGGAGAGGTGACGAGGAAAGCCGAGAATACGGCTGGCGAGCATGACCGCGCGTCGGATTACGGGGTTTTGCGGGTCGAGCCCGGCTTGGCGCAGATGCGCGTCGGGGATCGAAGAGCCCCAGCTTCCCCATTGGGTGTCGGCGATGCGCCCAGTGATGTCCTCGGAAAGCCCGAGCACCTTGCCGACATCGCGAATAGCGCTGCGTGGACGGTAGCGGATGACGGTGGCGACGAGACCAGCTCGCTCCCGGCCATAGCGATCGTAAATGTATTGGATGACTTCCTCACGCCGCTCGTGCTCGAAGTCGACATCAATATCCGGCGGCTCACGCCGCTCGCTCGAAATAAAACGTGCGAACAGAAGATTGCTTCGCGCTGGATCGACCGAGGTGATGCCGAGCACATAGCAGACAGCGGAATTTGCCGCCGAGCCGCGCCCCTGACACAGGATGTCACGACGCCGAGCCTCTGACACGATGTCATGGATTGTGAGGAAATAGGGCGCATACTTTAGTGTATCGATGAGAGAGAGTTCATCGCGCAATTGCATCTCGACCTTTTCCGGAATGACTCCCGCATAGCGGACTTTGGCTTCTCGCCACGTCAGATGCTCGAGCCAGCCTTGCGGCGTCCATCCTTCAGGTACCGGCTCGTCCGGATATTCGTACTTGAGGTCGCCGAGCGAGAACGCCACCTGCCACAGTAAGTTCTGCGTCGCTGCCATCGCCTCGGGAACATCCCGAAACAGATTGTGCATTGTTGCAGGGGCTTTCAGATGTCGCTCGGCATTAGCTTCCAGGAGACGACCGGCGCTTTCGATCTTCAGTCCTTCACGGATGCATGTCAGCACGTCTTGGATCGGCCGTTGCTCCGGTGTGTCGTAGAGCACATCGTTGATCGCAATGAGCGGAACGCCACTCGTGACAGAGAGCCGGCTCAAAGCGGCGAGCCGGCGACGGTCATCGCTGCGAAAATGCCGGGCGATCGCGAGCCACACGCGATCACGAGCCGTCTCCCGCAGAGACGTGAGAAGCGTCGGCAGTCTCTCAAGCTCTCGCTCGGGTGGGATGACGATCAGCAAGAGGCCCGCCGCACTAGCGAGAAGATCGTTCAGGCAAAGCTTACAATCTCCTTTTTTCGCCTTGAGCTTGCCTTGGCTCAATAGCCGGCACAGTCGTTCCCAGCCTTGCTGATCTTGGGGATAAGCGACGACATCTGGCGTGCCATCGCAGAAGACGAGGCGAGCGCCGACTGCGAGGCGAAAGGCAGTCGCGCGTTGTTTGATGGCCTCGGACACCTCTGCCCATTCGACCTCTTTTTCGCTGACGATCCAGGTATGCTCGCCAGGTCCCGAGCCATCACGTACTTTCTGTGGGGCAGGCAAGCCATTCTGGCTCAAATCCCGGAGCGCACCGAAAGCCCGGACGACTCCTGCGACGGAGTTATGGTCGGCAATGCCGATCCCGGTGTGGCCAAGCATCAATGCACGAATGACGAGGTCTTCCGGCTGGGAGGCACCCCGCAGGAATGAAAAATTTGTAATGGTGACGAGTTCTGCGTAATCGGAAGCGAGGCGTTCTGGGGCACAAGTCATTGGAAGAGCCCATGCAGGAACCATTTTCCCGATGATGGTACCGTTGCCGTCGCGTCGGCTCTGAAAATCCAGAAGCGCTGCCCCTCTTTGCTCTCAACGCGAAAATAATCCCGCGTCCCGTAGTCGGACGGCGCCAGCCACCATTCGTCCGCGATCCGCTCCGGGCCATTTGCCATGCCGAGGTGATGCAGGACACGGCGCCAGCGCAGCCGGACCGGATCATCGTTGTCGTCGGTTTCAACTTCGATCGCTTGCGGCTGGCGGTAAAGCAGAATAGGCCGGGAGCAATTTGATCCCCAAGCGATCCAATCTTCGCATCTGGATTGAGAGAAAGAACCGCTCGCGGCCGACACGACCACTTGCGCACGCTCAGGAATGTGGTTGTCGCCGGGCAGCATCCGGGTGATGCTATGGGGACCGAACAAGGTAGAGAGGCGATCGGTAAACTGCGATATCTGATCGTCCTGTTCCACGTGTGCGTCGAGTGTTGTCTGACTCTCTATGTATTGCTCGGTTCGCAAGACCATGAGGCGGATGACGTCGAAGCCGAAACCGGGATCAAGCGGATCGACGAGTGCGCTCAACCGGTCGCGCAAGAGCCGCATGACGACTGTTGGATCGCGTGTCGGCAGACTGGTTTCGACGCAGATGCGGCACACCGTGCCATCGGCTCGCAGGAACTGCACCTCGAAGGCTCGCCCTCCCTCACCACGCGCGCACAATACATCGCCAGCTTCGGCGACCAACCGGACAAGTATGGTTTGTATCATGTCTTGACTGAGGACAGGTTCGACGCAGCGATGCTCCACCCGACATGGCGACACAGCCCTCACTGGAGAGATGCGTCGGTCTTCTTCGCCGAGCACGCGTGCGAGTTTGACAGTGAAAGCCGGAGTGAATCGGGCCGTAAATAAGACTGAAGGACGGTTGGCAACATCGGCAATTGTTTTGAGACCAGCCCGTTTCAAAGCGAGAGCATCTTCTGGTGCGCACTCGATAGCGGCGACGGAAAGGGTGCGCACCAACGCACTGTCGGTGGCGAAGCAGGGGCTGATGCGGGCGAAGCGGGCTAGTGCACGAGCCATGTCGGGGGTTGGTGCAACGGCCAGCCTCACTGAAGATGCTCCGGCAGCTTGCAAAACGGTTTGGAGGCGTTCGGCGAGCCCTGCTTCTCCTGCGAACAGATGCACGCATCCAGTGATATCGAGCGCTAGGCCGTCGGGCGTATCCAGAGCAACCGAGGGCGTGACGACCCCTGCAACATCGGCGAGATGTTCGAGGTAAGCGGCATCCACCGCCCGATTGGCAACAAGCGCACGAAGCTGGGGAACGCGCGCACGGGCATCCGCGAGTGTTAGATTAGGCAGCAGACCGCAAGATTGCGCACGGGCGTCGACAGCGCTCAGCCGCGAAGTCCCACCCGCTTTCTCAACAAACACGATAGGACGATCGTCGTCGCTCCCAGTCTCATGCCGCCAACGATCCGCTGCCAGAAAGGGCAGCCATAGACATAGATAGCGCCTCGAAACATCGCTGGTCATGATTCCACCTCACGAAGCCGCGTTTTCCGGCCTGCCCGGTTGGGTGCTTGAGCACCGTTACATCAAAAACAAGTCGCTCGACTGCATCGGGGGGCGCCGTTTGCGCCGCTGCGCGCGGCATCCAGCGAACCTGAGCGGCATTGGCCATAGAGATGCCAGCCAGTTGGATCAGAACGATGGGAACACCGGATTTTTCTGCCGCGAGCTTCAGACGGCGGCTGGCCGTCAGGTCTAAAGGCCGGATGGTTTCGAGCAGAACGGCCCCGAGCGCTTGGCAGCGTGCGCCCTCCAATGTTGCGCGCAGAGCCTCCGTGTGCGTACGCATCCGGGCCAGGATGAGCCTGTCAGGAGCAATTCCGAGACATGCTAGCCCTGGACCATAAGGCTCACCCGCTTCGATCTCGGCGGCAGCTTCTCGTACCCAGAGCAGATCCGCATGGTGGCGTAGGGCGTGCGCGAGCGAAAGCGATGCGAGAGCCAACCCGAAGCCTATCGCAGAGCCAGGGTGCCCGCGCCACGCAACGACCTCACGCAAGACGACGGCTGGAGAAGGATTTATGAGGGTTGATAGCAATGGCATACCGACTTGAATTTTTTGTTCTCTTTTTGTTCTACGACGGGTTCGCTACTTTGTCCAGCCGTCAACAGGCGCGTTAGCTCAAGGGCGGCGCTCGCCGGGCTTGCGAACCCGGATCCAACGGGGCCGGCTAAGAAGAAGAGTGATCAGAGGAGCACTTTACGTCGAAGCTCTGCGCCGCAGTTAACGCCCGCTCTCGGCGAAGGAGCCCGTTGGAGATCCACAAGATGGCCCCACGCTCGGAAGCATCACGCACGCAACCGAGAGATTGTTGAAAAAATTTCGATAATAAACGTGCGCACTTTTATCCTATACGGCGCGCCATGCGGCCTGAGGGCCACTGCTTAGCATCTGTCAAATCGTGCTGGGGGCGAAAGTCGGCCGTTCTATCAATGGCCGCTGGCCAGCCCGTGTTGATTCAATACGCATGTCGAGGAAACTTGGCGCGATGGTCGCGGCATCTCCGGCGGCTCGATCGCCGGCGACCTTCTCCACTGTCCGCTAGGTTGGACAGCGGACACCGCGGCTCTCGCGTAATCTTTGCCCGAGCTACTCCCCGATGATCGGCAGCTCGACGCGCTGTATAAGGCCCTTAGATTGACTGTTTTCGACGATCAATCGTCCGCGGGCGCGAGAAATAATTTCATGGGCGATGGTCAATCCTAGGCCCGACCCGGGAATGCTTTTGCGGCGCGCAGGATCCACTCGGAAAAACGGCTCGAAGATATTGTCCATGAGATGAGCCGGGATGCCTGGCCCCTCGTCCTCGATCAAGACATGCGCCGTTCGCGATGCCATTTGCATTCTTATGCGAGCACAGAGGCCATGTGTTGCGGCGTTGATGGTTAGATTGCGAAGCGCGCGCCTCAGTGCCAAGCGGTTGGCGGAAACCAAAGCCGGTTCGCTCGATTGAAGTGTGATATCGTGTCCCTGGTCTTGGAGTTCGCCGACAATTTCCTCAATGAGGGTGTCGAGACGGACGTCCTCAGGCATTTTCTTACCCGTTTCTTCTCGGACGAGTTCAATCGCGCTGTCCGCAATGCCCTCGAGTTCCTCGATATCCTTGAGCCACATTGCGCGATCTTCGTCGTCGGCGACAAACTCCGCCCTCAGCCGCATGCGGGTGATCGGTGTGCGGAGATCGTGACCGGCGGCAGCCACGACTCGCATGCGGCTTTCAATTGCTGCTTTGAGGCGCAGTGAAAGCGAGTTCAGCGCTTTTGATGCAGCTTTTACCTCGGCCGGTCCTTCGACTGGTAACTCCGGCAAAACGTCGTCCGATCCGACCGCCTCTACCACTTGCTCCAGGAGCACTAGAGGCCGAACCATCCGATTTGCTACGAAAACTGCAATGGCCGTTGCTCCAAATGTAATGAGCGCAAGCCAAGTGAGCATAACACCCCATATTCCGCTTCGTGGTGGAAGGTCGGAAATGGGCATCAAGAACCACTGCCCGGTTGCTAACGGAATCGAGACGACATCCGGGGAATCCGAATTGAGCCTGGACACTGAAGCAGCGAGGTCAGAGCCGCGCTTTCGAAGCTCCTCACGCAGCCAGTCGGTCTTTTCCGTGGATGTTTTTCCCCCTGCCGGCGCAGAAGCCAACGCAACGGCGTTCGGTGCTTCCTTGGCCGCCTTTTCGAGCATCAATACCTGCTCCGCGATGGGGCCCATTGTTTGGTGTGTCCCCGGCGGTCGTAGCAGGAAAAGCAAAACGCCCGTAAGCGCGCCGACTACGAGCACGATCGCAACGACAAGGAGAAGCGCAATTTTCGTTCGCAGCCTGTTCATGAGCCAGTATCACTCACCTCAACTTTAGCGGCGAACTGGTATCCGCCGTTTCGGACTGCCTTGAACAAATTCGGCGCCCCGGCATCACCGAGTTTGCGGCGAAGGCGGCTTACAAGCACGTCAATTGAGCGATCAAGAATTTCACCGCCGTTCCCACGCGTCAGGTCAAGAAGTTGATCGCGAGACAAAAGGCGACCTGGGCGATCCAGGAACGTCTGCAGGAGGTCGAACTCCGCACCTGTCACTTCGATTTTGGTGCCATCGGGCGCTAAGACGTTTCGGAGTTGTGGATCGACCGAAAAGCCGTCGAAGTGATAAGTTCTATTCGCACGGTTCTGTGCGATCGGCTCCGATCGGCGGCGCAGGACCGCACGAATTCGCGCGACAAGCTCGCGCGGATTGAATGGCTTGCCGAGATAATCATCGGCGCCGATCTCAAGCCCGATAATGCGATCGACGTCTTCCTTCAGTGCCGTCAGCAAGATGATGGGTATTGTGGATCCCGTTGCTCTGAGATCCCGGCAGATGTCCAATCCGGAGCCGTCGGGCAGCATCAAATCGAGAACGACAAGATCAACGTGCTCGAGCGAGAGCTTCTGCTCGAGTTCACGTTGATTGGACGCCAGCGGGACTTCGAACCCTTGATCCTTCAGATATCGCGCCAAAAGGATGCGGATTTGCGGATCGTCATCGACGACGAGAATGCGGGTCGTTTGCGGCATCACCATTGCGGTCTCTTCTTCGAACCCCGATTTAGCGATACGCGCGGCTGTTGCGAAGCGCAAATTGCAGCAGATCCCGCTTTGCGTAAGAGGCTAAAGCAGATCGCGACGAAATGAACGATCTGGCATTTGTGCATAAAAACATTCAGCAATACTTCGAAACACCTCGAAACGCCCCTTCTGCTACATTGATCACGAAAATCACAGGGGGCCGCGCGGGCTGTTGCAAGCCTCTTATCGCGCGGGGCGAGAATGACGCTTGTTCGGCGCCAATATTTGGCTTTCGCGGCACTGGTAGCAACATTTTCTGTTTCGACAGAAGTTAGGGCCGAAACACTTCTTGAGGCTTTGAAGGCGGCTTATCAGTACAATCCGAGCCTGGAAGTCGTCCGCGCCCAGCAGAGAGCAAAGGACGAAGATATAGCGATAGCCAATGCGGGGTATCGTCCAGACGTATCGTTCTCTGCCAATGTGGGTAGGCTCGGTTCGAAAGTCGTCACACCGACGGCAACGGGCCGATCTACTACTTCGCCGCGGGGGTATTCGGTTGATGTAACTCAGCCGGTATTCACGGGATTTCAGACGAGAAACGCCGTCAACGTTGCTGAGGCGAATGACCGCGCCGGGCGCGAAACGTTGCGCAGCACAGAACAGCAAGTTCTCCTCGATGCGGTCACAGCCTATGGCGATGTCACCCGCGACCAGAATCTTGTGACGCTCAATGAAAATAATCTCAAATTTCTTGATGCTGAACTCAGAGCCCAGCGAGACCGAGCTGCGGTCGGCGAGGTTACAAAGACCGACGTAGCGCAATCCGAAGCGCGCCGAGCGCTTGGACAAGCCGATCTCGATCTTGCGCGTGCGAATTTGAAGTCAAGCAGAGCTGTGTTCCAGCAAGTGATCGGGCATTTTCCCTCGCACCTCGTGGAAGCCGATCCAAATAACAGGATTATTCCTCGGTCTTTGCGAGATGCCGTAGCGATAGGGAGCAAAGAAAATCCTGGCGTCGTTCAGGCCCTTTATGCTGAGCAGGCGGCCCGCTTCACTGTCGATCAAACGCGCGGGCAACTGTTGCCGCAGGCGCAGGTCGAAGCAAGCTTCACTGACAATTTCGACGCCACGGACAGCACGGATCCCGAAGAAATTTACGACGAGGAAAAGTCTGCTTCAGTCGTCGGCAGCGCAACTGTTCCCCTTTATGCCAACGGCGGCAAAGTTTTTGCTGATATTCGCCAGGCGAAGCATAATCACGTTGCCGCGCTGCAGAAAGTTGAAATTGCCCGCGCATCCGTGAAGTCTGAGGTGGTGCAAGCATGGTCGAACCTGCAAAGCTATCGTGCGCAGGCCAAATCCGATAAGGCATCTATATCCGCGAATACCACAGCATTAAATGGAGTTCGCGAGGAGGAGCGTGTGGGGCAGAGGACGGTTCTCGACGTTCTCAACGCGCAACAGGAATTGCTGCAGTCGCAAGTGTCTTTGGAAACGACGAAGCGAGATATTCTCATCGCGTCATACACGCTCATATCCAACATCGGCCGCCTTAGCGTCTCCAGGCTTGGTGTTGCGACCGTCGTATACAATCCCGAAGTTCACTATCAGGAGGTGCGAACGCAAGCGTGGGGCACCGATATCACGCACGATGACTCGCGCAGTCTTCCGACAAAATGACGACCGCGAATTATAGATCCGAGAAAGGTGCGGTAAAGGAACTTTGGCCTACTTCAGGCCACGTGATATCTGTGCGGATAGTTGAGCTGTTGGTCGCTCACATTTCTCTTTCTTCGCATCGCGCTAGTCACAAGTCCCCGGAGTCCCCGGCCGCGCAAATTGTAGCAGGTCGCCGTTTCTGCGAGCGGCAGCAATGTTGAGATACAAAAAACCTATCCGCAGAAATGTTCAGACACATAACGTCCGCATGGCGCAATACGACCGGACTACAGCTCTCGCTATGGGGAAGGCAACGCGCAGATCGTGATTCGCGTCTGTCGCGCTTATGCGTGCGGGAGTCCCGATTTTTGTTCCAGGACATCCGTCGGAAGGGGTTCAATCGTGGGGGTGACATCGGATGAGGCAAGCAGACAGGAACGGTTGTTCATCACCGTGTTCGGCGCATTCCTTTTGCTGAGTCTCTCGGCCTGCAATTCGAACACGAAGAGCGTAAGCGATAATGCCGTCTTGCCGCGTAGCGAAGTGAGCGTCGTTACGCTTCATCCCCAATCGGTCGCAATCACTGCCGAATTACCCGGACGCACCACTGCGTCGCTGACGGCCGAAGTACGCCCGCAAGTTGGTGGCCTCATCGAAAAAAGACTTTTTCGAGAAGGAAGCGAGGTCAAAGCCGGAGACGTTCTCTATCAGATCGAGCCGGCTAGCTATCAAGCCTCCTACGATAGCGCGCTCGCCGCTCTTCAGAAGGCCGAAGCGACCGTCCCGAGCGCCCAATCCAAGGTCGATCGCTATAGGGGTCTAGTAACGCAAAATGCTGTCAGTCAGCAGGATCTGGATGATTCGGTGGCGACTCTTGCTGAGGCAAAAGCCGACGTCGCCGCCGCCAAGGCGAGCGTGGAAACGGCAAAAATCAACCTCGACTACACGAAGATTACTGCTCCGATATCTGGACGGATCGACAAATCGTCGTTGACGCCGGGAGCTTTGGTTACGGCGAGCCAGACCACGTTGCTCACGACGATCCGTACAATCGATCCGATCAACGTCGATGTCACTCAGTCCGCCACAAATCTCATCAATCTTAGCCAAGCCATTAAGGCGGGACGAATCCGGGTTTCCGGCAAGGATGTCCAGGTAAGGCTGAAGCTGGATAACGGAACGCTCTACCAATATTCCGGCACGCTGGAGTTTTCCGAATCCTACGTCAATGAGACGACGGGTACGTTTACTGTACGCGCCGTGTTCCCCAATCCGGAACGCCTCTTACTGCCGGGAATGTATGTGCGGGCAATCGTTGAAGAGGGGATCGCCGAGAATAGCTTTCTTGTCCCGCAGCGGGCGGTAACCCGCGATGTGAAGGGCGAGCCCGTTGCGATGTTCGTCGGCCAGGACGGCAAAGTCGAACAGCGTGTGCTCACGATTGGACGCAATGTCGGCAACAACTGGCTTGTCGAAACGGGCGTGAAAAACGGTGACAAGGTCATCGTCGAAGGAATTCAGCTCGTGCGAGCAGGTCAAGACGTAACACCTGTCGAAGTCACGATTGACGACACTTCGGGCGAAGTGCGCGAACGCCAGCAAGGCTCCCTGGAAGCAGGAACCCGCACGAATTTTGCGCTTGGGCAGGTCGGTCATAATACGACGCAGCGAGATTAGTCGGGGCCGTAATGTCTGCTTTCTTCATTAATCGGCCGATTTTCGCGTGGGTCATTGCCATCGTCATCATGCTCGGTGGCCTGCTTGCCTTGAACTCGCTGCCGATCTCGCAGTATCCCCAAATCGCGCCGCCGACCGTACGCATCAGTGCGACCTATGCGGGTGCCGATGCGCAAACGGTCGAGAATTCGGTGACGAAAGTCATCGAACAGGGCATGACCGGCATCGATAATCTCGACTACATGACCGCAACTTCGACGTCGACTGGGGCTGCGCAAATCACGCTGACGTTCACGAACGCGGCCGATCCAGATGTCGCTCAAATGCAGGTGCAAAATAAGCTTCAACTCGTGCAGGCGCAGCTGCCCAGCGTCGTCCAGAGCAACGGAATAACCGTTACGAAATCTTCGACCGGATTTCTCATGGTCGTCGGGTTCGTCTCGAAAGACGGCAAGCTTAGCTCCGAAGAGCTATCTGATTATGTCGACAGCTCGCTGAACGACACGCTGCGTCGCGTAGAAGGTGTTGGCGAAACGCAGCTTTTCGGCTCGGCGTTCGCGATGCGCATTTGGCTCGATCCTGACAAGCTAGCAAAATACAAGCTCATGCCCGGCGATGTCGCGGCCGCAATCGAAGCCCAAAATACCCAGGTTGCCGCGGGACAGCTCGGAGGGCTTCCGGCACGCAAAGGCCAGCAACTCAATGCAACGGTGACGGCCCGCAGCCGATTGGAAACGGCGGAACAGTTCCGCAATATCATCTTGAGCAGCGCCACCGACGGATCGCTCGTGCGCCTGAACGACGTCGCAACAGTTGCGCTCGGCGCTGAGGACTATACGACGTCGTCGCGTTATAACGGTATGTCGGCAACGGGCCTCGGAATCAGCCTGGCAACGGGTGCGAACGCGATAAGCACCGCGGAAGCCGTTAAAAAAGCGATCTCTAAACTTGCACCAACCTTTCCGCCTGGCGTGGATGTCGTCTACCCCTACGACACGACTCCGTTCGTAAAGCTCTCAATCGAAGACGTCGTAAAGACCTTGCTCGAGGCGATCGTTCTGGTCTTCGTCGTGATGCTGGTGTTTCTGCAAAATTTACGCGCCACTTTCATTCCGACCGTCGCCGTTCCCGTCGTTCTCCTCGGAACGTTCGCCGTCCTTGCGGCCTTCGGATACTCGATCAACACCCTCACCATGTTCGCCATGGTTCTGGCGATCGGCCTTCTCGTCGATGATGCCATTGTCGTCGTCGAGAATGTCGAGCGTGTCATGCGCGAAGAAGGACTCTCGCCTGCGGATGCGACGCGCAAATCCATGAGCGAAATCACCGGAGCTCTCGTCGGCATCGCGACGGTTCTGTCGGCCGTCTTTCTACCGATGGCGTTCTTCGGCGGATCCGTAGGCGTGATTTATCGGCAGTTCTCGGTCACGATCGTTTCCGCAATGGTCCTATCTGTTCTCGTCGCGCTTATTCTGACGCCGGCGCTCTGCGCAACCATTTTGCGTCCTCATCGCGAGCCCAATAGATTTGCTTCCTGGTTCAACCGGACGTTCGATTTCGGCGCGGAAGCCTATCAAAGTGGTGTCGGCGGAATTATTTCACGGCCGTTGCGGTTTCTCATGATTTTCGCTGCGATCGCCGTCGCGATGGGACGGATGTTCGTAAAGCTCCCATCGTCATTTTTGCCGGAAGAAGACCAAGGCATTATCATCACGAGCGTCCAGCTGCCCGTCGGCGCGACTCAGGATCGAACCCTGCGCGTTCTCTCACAAGTTACAGACCACTATCTGACGAACGAGAAAGATGCGGTCGATGGCGTCATGACGGTCGCGGGCTTTGGCTTCGGCGGGCAGGGCCAGAACGTCGGCATGGCGTTCGTCAGCCTGAAGGATTTCGCTCTGCGCAAGTCACCAACGCTCACCGCGAATGCCGTAGCGGGCCGAGCCGTGATGGCATTCTCCAAAATCAGAGATGCCCAAATCTTTGCCTTGAACCCTCCGGCGATCCAGGGGATGGGAAACAACAGCGGCTTCGATCTCTATGTGCGCGATGTAACCGGCGACGGGCACGAGAAGTTGATGGCCGTGAGAAATAAGCTCATTGCACTTGCCTCCCGCAGTTCGCTGCTCTCGGGAACCCGCCCCAACGGTCAAGAGGATACGCCCCAGCTCTCCGTAGACGTCGATGAAGACAAGGCGAGCGCACTAGGGCTCGGTATCGGCGATATCAACACGACGATAGCAACGGCCTGGGGCAGCAGCTATGTGAACGACTTCATCGATCGAGGGCGAGTTAAATCGGTCTATCTGCAGTCCGCGCCTGATTTTAGAATGCAGCCAGAGGACCTCGACCGGTGGTATCTGCGCAATTCGTCGAGCAGCATGGTGCCGTTTTCGGCGATAGCTTCGAGCCATTGGACTTTCGGTTCGCCACGGCTGGAGCGCTATAATGGTGCATCTGCCGTGGAGATCCAGGGATTGCCGGCGCCAGGAGTGAGTTCCGGCGACGCGATGGATGAAATCGACAAGCTGACGAGCCAACTACCCGGTGGCTACGATCACGAATGGACAGGCATCTCCTATCAGGAGCGACTTTCGGGAAGCCAAGCCACTTCTCTCTACGCGATTTCGATTTTGGTTGTCTTCCTCTGCCTTGCAGCTCTCTATGAGAGCTGGTCCATTCCTTTTGCCGTGATGCTGTCGGTTCCCATCGGAATCTTCGGGGCACTTCTGGCAGCACTGCTCTTCAATCAAACGAACGACGTCTATTTCAAGGTCGGATTGCTGACGACAATTGGCCTTGCAGCCAAGAACGCGATTCTAATCGTGGAATTCGCTATCGAGAACCAGGCCCACGGTATGGGGCTTATCGAAGCGACAAGAATGGCTGCAAAGCAGCGTCTTCGTCCAATCCTCATGACGTCCTTCGCGTTCATTCTTGGCGTTGCGCCTCTGGCGATTGCATCAGGCGCAGGATCTGGTGCGCAGAATGCCATCGGCGTCGGTGTTATGGGCGGGATGATTGCGGCGACCGGGATTGGAATCTTCTTCGTTCCACTGCTGTTCGTCCTCGTTCGTCGCATTTTTGGGCGAAAGGAAACGACGGATCCGGTGAAGGAGAGCTTCGGCCGTGCGTGAAGCGTTGGGGAACGCCGTCGAGATGGCTGCAAGATCGGGGGATCTTATGACGAATAGCTTCATCGTGCGTTCAAGGCGACGTATGCGCCTACGCGCGGTCCTGCTCGTGTTGCCCAGCGTTCTTGCCGGCTGTGCGGTTGGCCCCGACTACGCAACGCCACTGCTGCTGTTGCCTTCCCAATGGGGGAGTGCCAAGCAGGCGCAGCATAAGGCGCCGCGCCTCAACAATTGGTGGTACGGGTTGCACGACGCGACGTTGAACGACCTTATGGAGCAGGCGGTTGCCGGCAATCTCGATGTCGCGACAGCAAAAGCGAACATCCGCGAAGCGCGTGCCACCATGCGTCAGGCGCGCGGAACTCTCTTTCCGGTCATTGATGGTGTCTCGTCTTCAACATGGAGCGAAGCGTCATCGGACGGATCGACATCTGGCGTTTCGACTTTCAGCCGGCAATTCCAGAAAGGTTTCGATTTAAGCTGGGAGCTCGATATTTTCGGCGCCAACCGCCGCGGGCTAGAGGCCGCCGTTTACGGCACCGAGGCGGCAAACGAAGAGCTGCGTGCCACGTTGTTGACGCTTGTCGGTGACGTGGCCTCCTACTACGTCGATGTGCGTGGCTACCAGGAAAGAATCGCACTTGCGAAGCGCACGGCTGCATCACAACGATCTACCGCGGCATTGACGCGGGCCAAGTTCCAAGCCGGGACGTCTTCGGCGGTCGACCTTGCAAATGCGGAAGGACTGGCCGCGGGCACCGAGGCCAATATTCCTGAGCTGCAAGCTAGCCTCGCAGAATCGATACACAGGTTGTCAGTCCTGACAGGACAGCCGCCATCGGCTCTGCTCCCGCGCCTGGAGAAAACTGCGCCCGTTCCAAGTACCCGCATGAACGTTCCAGTCGGGATTCCGGCGGACGTGCTGCTCAATCGCCCTGACGTGCGTCTCGCGGAGCGCCAGCTTGCACAGTACACCGCTAAAATCGGGCAAGCCGAGGCGGCTCGTTATCCAAGCGTGAGCCTAACCGGAGACATCTCAACCTCGGCGACGCATTTCGGAGATCTCTTCAAGAGCTCGACGATCAGCTGGACGTTCGGCCCTTCCGTGACCGTCCCGATTTTCCATGGCGGGCAACTTAAAGCAGCCGTCGAAATCGCAGAGGCCGAGCGAGACACATATTTCATTGCCTATCGATCATCCGTCTTGACGGCTCTTGAGGACGTCGAGAATTCGCTCGTTGGGCTCTCTCAAGAGCGGATTCGCAATCGAAAGCTGAAGGAATCGGCGAAATCGTATCGGCAGGCCGCTACCCTATCGCGCGCACTCTATCAATCTGGATCGACAAGCTTCCTCGATGTCCTCGACGCTGAGCGGTCGCTTTATTCGGCCGAGGATACGTTGATAGAGAGCAACGTATCGATCGTGAAAGATTATATTTCACTGAACAAAGCGCTCGGTGGCGGTTGGGACCGCCCTGTCGATGCTTCGCGGCCGGAAATCACCGACAAAAACACGGGGCCTCACTTTGCGTATCGATCGTGATTTCACAGTTGCGACACCGACAGAACGTGGGCACCGCTTCTTTTGGGCATTGGGGTTCGTGGTGATCGCTGCCACCGCGATCTTTTGGGGTATGAGATATTCCTCGACCAGCCAATCACCGAGCGTCATGACTGCGGTGGTTGCCCGAGGAAACGTCGAGGAGACGGTACTCGCAACCGGAACGCTAAAGCCCGTTAAACTCGTCGCGGTCGGCGCGCAGGCTTCGGGCCGGATCACGACTATCAAGGTTGTTCTGGGCCAAACGATAAAAAAAGGCAGCCTTATTGCCGAAATCGACTCGATGACGCAGGCGAACGCGCTTCGAACGGCTGAAGCCAGCCTCGAAAACATTCGGGCGCAGCGAAGGGAGAAACAGGCGACACTCACCTACGCCAAGTCTTCTCTCGCGCGACAAGTAAAAACTCTAGCGCAGAGTGCATCCTCCCAAGCCGACTACGATTCCGCGGTAGCCACGCTCGATACGACAAGTGCACAGATTGCAGCGCTCGATGCACAAATTACCGAAGCCGAGGTCGCGATCGAAACAGCCCGTGTCAATCTCGGATATACCAGGATTACCGCACCGATTGATGGAACCGTTTTGTCGATCGTGTCTCAGGAAGGCCAGACGGTAAACGCAACGCAATCGGCTCCGACAATCGTCATCCTTGGTCAGCTCGACGTGATGACGGTCCGAACCGAGATTTCGGAAGCGGATATTGTCAAGGTCGAGCCGGGACAATCCCTTTATTTTACGATACTCGGCGATCCCGACCGTCGATACGATAGTAAGCTTCAATCCATCGAACCGGCACCGGAATCGATCACCAGCGATTCAAGCTTCAGCTCGTCGGGATCATCGAATTCTTCAAGCTCATCCTCTTCGAGCTCTTCGTCGTCGGCGATCTACTACAATGGCGTTTTCGATGTCCCGAATCCCGACGGCCGTCTCAGAACTTATATGACGGCGGAAGTTCACATCATTCTCGGGCAGGCTAAGGATGTTTTAACCGTGCCATCCTCAGCGCTGACAAAAGCATCCGATGGAACTTACTCAGTCGGCGTCATCGACGATAGCGGCCGCATTTCGAGACGCGATGTCGAAGTGGGTCTCAACGACAAGGTCATTGCCGAAATCAAATCCGGTTTGAAACTTGGCGAACGCGTCGTCACGGGTGAGCTTTCCGCCGAGGCGGCTTCGACCTCGAATTCTAGGTCGGGACCACCGCCGCCGATGGGCTTTTAGGATCATGACGGCACCCCTCGTCGAATTGCGGAAGATACGACGCGAGTACCCGTCGGGAGACGGTGTTCTGGTGGTCTTGAAAGATGTCGATCTCGTCATCAATCGCGGCGAGATGGTCGCCATCATGGGCGCGTCGGGTTCGGGAAAATCGACGCTGATGAACATTCTCGGCTGTCTCGACCGGCCGACGTCCGGGAGTTATCGGATCGATGGCATGGAGACGTCATCGCTCGACAGCGACGAACTCGCGGCTCTACGGCGTGAACATTTCGGGTTCATTTTTCAGCGCTACCATCTGCTCAGCGATCTAACGGCCCTCGGCAATGTCGAGATGCCGGCAATTTACGCGGGTCAGTCGGTCCAAACCCGGAGGTCGCGTGCGCTTGGCCTCCTTGCCGATCTGGGGATGGAAAAGCGCGCTCATCACCGACCCGGTCAGCTGTCAGGCGGTTAGCAACAGCGCGTTTCGATTGCGCGCGCGCTCATGAATGGTGGCAACGTCATTTTGGCGGATGAACCCACAGGCGCGCTCGACAAGCACAGCGGCGAAGATGTGCTTCGCATTCTCGGTGACTTTCACGCCGCCGGTGAGACGGTGATCATCGTCACGCACGACTTAGCGGTTGCCCAGCGGGCGGAACGCATCGTCGAGATCAGTGATGGTGAAATCGTATCCGACCGCGCAAATCCAAAGGCAATGCCTCGCGCGGCAGTTGAAAGTCAGGCTCATGGGACGGCCACCGCCGCGAGAAGCAGGCATGAGAATTCGCGTTTGTCCGATCTGGCGCGCCTTGGCGAAGCGATGCAAATGGCAATTCTTGCGATGAAATCGCACGCGCTCCGAACATTTTTGACGATGCTCGGCATCATCATTGGGATCGCGTCGGTCGTCTGCGTTGTTGCGTTGGGGCAAGGGTCGCAACAACGTGTCCTCGCCAACATATCGAGTTCTTGGGACGAACACGCTCGAGGTATTCGCAGGCAAGGATTTTGGCGATATGCGCTCCGGCAAGATTACCACTCTGGTCGTTGCCGACGCGGACGCACTCGCAAAAAACGCTTATGTCGCTGCGGTCACACCGACAGTTTCGACTTCAAGCACCATCCGCTTTGGCGCGATCGAGGCAACCGCGCTCGTCAACGGCGTCGGTGATACCTATTTCGTTGCCAAAGGAGCGAAGCTCGCCGCGGGACGATTTTTTGATGCCGACAGTGTCCGCCAGAGGGCGCAGGACGTCGTCATTGATGAAAATACCCGAAAGACGCTTTTTGGTCGCGGCGATGTTGATCCGATCGGCAAAGTCCTTCTGATCGGCAAAGTGCAATGCCGGATCGTCGGTGTAATGCGGCCGCAGCAGGGCGGGTTCGGATCCAGCCAAAATCTCTCAGTTTATTTGCCTTACACGACGGTTCAGACTCGGTTTTTAGGGAATACGTCGTTACGCAGCATAACGGTCAAGGTTGCGGATGACGTATCGACCAACCTCGCCGAGCAGGCTGTTACCAATTTTCTCGTTCAAAGGCATGGCACCAAAGATTTTTTCATCCTGAATACAGACGATATTCGGCAGACCATCACGAGCACGACCAAGACGCTGACACTACTGATCGCGACCATTGCGATCATTTCTCTTATCGTCGGTGGCATCGGCGTCATGAACATCATGCTCGTGTCGGTATCGGAGCGCGTCAGCGAGATCGGTGTGCGGATGGCCGTTGGCGCGCGGCAAAGGGACATTCTTCAGCAGTTCCTGATTGAAGCCGTTTTGGTTTGTCTGACCGGCGGCTTCCTCGGCATTGCGTTGGCATTAGCGGTTGGAGGTGCCTTCAATCTGCTGAGCGGAAATTTCCAGCTCATTTATTCAACAGCGTCGATGCTCGTCGCTGTCTTGTGCTCCAGCCTCATTGGAATCGTATTTGGTTATCTCCCGGCGAGAAATGCGTCGCGGCTTGATCCGGTCGTTGCACTGGCGAGAGTGTGAGCAGCTTTTCCCTGATCGTTGCCCAACACCTAAAACTCAAACTCACACCAGATAGACGCTTCGACTTTGCTTGAGAAAAATTCTGCGCGAGTTCAAAACGCTCGAAAAGAAAACTTCGACGGCTGCAGATCGTGAGAGTTTCGCGAACGATCTGGAAAGCAAGACGCGGGTTGATGCGCCAAAGCGTGAAACGCCGGCTGAAACGATAAAATACAAAATAAAATCATCGGGAAATAGCCGGGAGCCGCTTGTGGTTTAAAAGACATCCGAGGGGCTGTTCCCTTTCAACATCTGCAAAATGCCTCACCGGAATGAAGGCCGCACATATGCGCAAAGTTCTCCTCATTGGTGTGCGGGGAGTTGGGAAGACAACGTTGGCGCGAGCCCTTGCCGGGAAACTGGGTGCCGTCCACTTGAACGGCGACGAGTACAGCGCAGTCTCCTTCGATTCCGGTCGCGCTGAGGTTGATCTATTGCAGCAAGCGCGACAACTCGGTTGGATAGCCGATCAAATCGCAAGAGCTCGCCAGTTTGTTGTTGTGGACTTCGTTTGCTCATCGGAAGCAAGTCGAATAGCTTTTCAAGCTGGAAGGCAGGCTTTTGTAGTGTGGGTCGATCGCGTGAAAGTCGATCATGCGTCCGGTTGTGGAGGGCAGTTCGAAACTCCTGCAACCTATAACGTTCGCGTGACTTCGCCAGGGACTGTCGAGCAATGGGCATCCCGCATCGAATCCGCGGTTCGCAGAAGCGTTGGCGCCGGCTTCGTTTGATTCTTGGCCTATCTACCAAGCAGATAGTCTTTATCGCCACGAGTGCCGAGCCACCGCAATATCGTGTTCTTTCAAATCCGCAAGGCATTGACCGCCTGATCAGAAGTCGATTGCGCGCGATTTACGAGCACCAGCGAAGCTCCCGATGTAACAAACCGTTACACTTTGAAGTGCATAGAACATCGCAAGGAGCCCAAAGTTTTGTAGCCAGCAGAAGCAAATCGACATTGCAGGACGGCCGAAACGAAGGTCAGCTACGCGACAAAAAAGCTGACTTCTACCAACGCAACTCGACGCCGTGACCTCTACCAACGATATCGCACACTACCGATCACGGTGCGGCCTTGGTCGAGATAGCAATAGTCGTCCGAACAAACATCGACCTGCTTGTTGGCGATATTGTTGGCGTTCACCTGCAGATAAGCTCCGCGCAGGCTTGGATCGAGACGCACGAGATCGTAGTGGACTGCCATATCGAACAGCGTATGGCCGGCGTTCTTATAAGTATTTGCGTCGTCGCCGAAGCTGGAGCCGATGTAGCGGACGCCGAGGCCGAAGCCGAGGCCCGCGGCCGGACCCGTTCGCAATGTATAATCGCCCCAGAAAGACGCCGTGTTGAAGGGTGTGCTGGAGAGGACATTGCCCTTGTAGCCGTTGTCGTTATCCTCGATGCGCATATCGATGTAGGAATAGGAGGCAAGCAGGCTCAGGCCGTTGTCGAGCGTCGTCGTACCTTCAATCTCGAAGCCGCGCGAGCGCAGCACGCCAGTTTGGACGGAACCGCATTCGACGACGCCATTGATTTCCGCGCACGTATCTTGAACGCCATTTGTCTGCTGAATATCAAACACGGCAGACGAGATGGACGCGTTGTAGCCAGGAACAAAATACTTGAAACCGATTTCCTTCGATTCAGACTTCGCGGCATCGAAAGGCTTGCCAGTGATGAAGTCCGTCCCTGAGTTGGCGACAAAACCGGTGCCGTACGCAATATACGGCGCAAAGCCGGAATCGAAGAGATAGCTGAGACCCGCTCGACCGGTCCAAGCCGCATCGCTTTGCTTGAGAACGTCACCGTCCGTGTCGGTATCGGTATCGACCCAGTCGTGACGGCCGCCAAGCGTCAGGACCCAGCGATCGAGCTTGATCTGGTCCTGCAGGTAAGTGCCGGTCAAAACCTGATCCTGATGTGTCACCGTCTGAATCGCGGGCGTGGGGATATGCGTTTGACCGTAGTTGTAATTGATGAGTGGCGGAACGATGCCGCCGTCCTCGATCGGATCGCCGAAACCCATGCCTTCCCTGTACCAGACATAGCCGACGTCGACTCCGGCGAGCGCCACATGCTTTAGCGGTCCGCTCGAAAAGCGCGCCTCCAACTGGGTATCGGAGACGAAATTGTTCACGTCGCTGACGATAACGCCGTTGTTCCGTGTCCAGACATTCGGCTCGATCTCTTCGGAGATATCGATATACCTCCCGGTCGAGAAGAGGTTCGAATAGCGCGCTTTCTGGCGGAACGTGAAGACGTCGTTGAAGCGGTGTTCGAACTCATATCCGACGCGTTCCTGCGTCTGATCAAAAAGCTGGAAGTTCGGGTCGCCGGACCAGATATCGGTGCGACGCGCGTGGCCGGAACTATAGTCGTTATACCAAGCGGTGTTGGCGCCTGTCGTGGCGTTCATGTATTCGCCGAGGATAGTCAGCTTGGTGTTTGGATCGATCTTGAATGTCAACGCAGGCGCAAGATAAACGCGATCATCCGGTGTGCCCATCAGCTCGGTATTGCTGTCGCGGACGAGGCCGGTAAAGCGATAAAGGACATTGTTGCCGAGCGTCGTCGGGCCGGAAAAATCGAAATTACCTTGGTAGCGATCGTAGCTGCCGATCTGAACCTCAAGCTCACGAAATGGCGTTTCGGTCGGACGCTTGGAATACATATCGACGATGCCGCCGGCATTGCTTGCGCCATAAAGCGACGATGTCGGGCCGCGCAGAATAGTGATGCTGTCGAGACCATACGGTTCGGTGCGGAACTGCCCGAAGCCGCTGCTCATCTGCCGCAAACCGTCGCGATAGATGCCGGTGTAGGTTGCGTCGAAGCCACGAATAAAAAATGTATCGAACCGCGGGTCATAGCCCGACTGGTTGACGCGAACACCCGGCACATATTGAATCGCATCTCCGAGGTTCTGTGGAGCGCGATCCTGCATTTGCTGGCGGGTGACGGTGGAGATCGATTGCGGAATCTCCTGCAAGGGAGTGTCCGTCTTCGTAGCGGCGCTGGTCGTTTTCGCGACGTAGCCATTCGTCGATCCCGGCGGCGTGCTAGAGCCGTCGCTGACCGGAAGCGGTTCCTTCTCCGCAGCAGTCTTGGCGACCTGCGATTTGGCGGCGGTCGACTTCGTCTTAGGTTTTGGTGGTGATTTCTTCGGCGTGCTCGTCTGCTCACTTTCGCTCTGAACGACCACGTCCGGCAGCGGCATGGGCGCCGGCTCCTGAGCACTTACGGTTTTCGCGAGCGGAAGCGAGGACGCAACAAGGCTCAGCGCCCACGCGTGAGCGCTTGGTCGTTTCGAAAGCATAATTCCCCCACACGGTAAAACGTGACTGCCACCCCGCAGTCACACCCCGGCCGAGGTAGGGTATCGGCTGAATCTTTACTATTCAAGTCAATAATGGCCGGGGTAGTATCGACTTCGATTTCATTGTGTCGGCAGAGGGCTTGGAGTGCGCGGCTTACTTGTTATCGTCCATCGGTGGGCCGGTCTGTTCATTGCAGTTTTTCTGTTTATCGCTGGCGTCACCGGGTCAGTGATCTCGTGGGATCACGAACTGGACGAGTGGCTTAATCCCGACCTATTCGACGCGACGCAGGCCGGAACGCCCCTGCCGCCGCTTGAATTGGTGGCGCGCTTCGAGGCTGCCAATCCGCATGCGCGTGTGACCTATTTTCCGCTTTCTTATGAGCAAGGAAAATCCGCAGACCTCTTTGTTGAGCCGCGTATCGATGCTGATACGGGCCGTCTTTACGAACTCGATTACAATCAAGCGTATGTCGAGCCGGCGACCGGCGAGGTTCTGGGTACGCGCTTTTGGGGAAGAATTTCCCTGGATCGTAGGGATATCCTGCCATTCCTCTACAAGTTGCACTATTCGATGCATATCCCCGATTTCTACGGCTACGACCGATGGGGCATCTGGCTGATGGGCATCGTCGGTATCGTCTGGACGTTCGATTGTTTCGTTGGACTGTTGTTGACGTTCCCGCCGTCTCCACAAAAGCGGTTGACGCCAACGCCAACGGCGGCGCGTTTCTCTCGCGATAAATCCTGGTTGTCCCGCTGGGCTCCCGCTTGGCAAATAAAACGCAACGCCAGCGCATACCGTCTCAATTTCGATATTCATCGCGCAGCGGGTTTATGGACATGGCTCTTTCTCTTGATCCTTGCGTTCACGTCCATTTCGATGAATTTGGGCGACGACATCGTCCGACCGCTTCTTGGCAAGATCTCGACGCTGACCGCCGATGCCGAAGCTTCGCGAACGCCGGCACCGATCGACAAACCCATTCCCGCAGCATTGTCGTTCGCGTCGATCCTCGATCGCGCTTCGGACGAAGCCGCAAAGCGCTCTTGGCAGGAGCCCCTTGGAAGCACCTTCTATAACCAGCAAACCGGCGTCTACGGCGTTTCGTTTTTCGAAACGGGGAAGGAGCATGGCGAGTACGGACTAGAGCCAAGGACGCTGTATTTTGACGGCAATACCGGCACGTTGCTCGGCGACAGCGTTCCCTGGGCCGGTACGGCCGCTGACATCTTCATGCAATTACAATTCCCGCTGCATTCGGGACGGATCGCCGGCCTGCCGGGCCGCATATTGTTGACGATCATGGGTATCGTCGTCGCCGTGCTTTCCTTTACCGGCATCGTTATCTGGTTCAAGAAACGGTTGGCGCGTTTGAAGGGATCAGATCAAAAACGAGTTACGCGCGCGATCGGAGTCGCCGGAAAGGCCCGAATTATTGCGGCCGGAACCTATCGGTTTTTCCTCGGCGCCGGGGATCAAAGCAAACTGCGCCAGCGACTAACCGCGCTCGGCATAATGGCATCCGAGATGAGCGACGCTCCCGGACCGCTGCCTCTGAGACGGATTGCGCTTTGGTGCGGCGAAGCCGCGTTGCTGATTGTCAGAGTGCTCTTCGTAGGCGTTGGATCGATATTTGCTCGCGGTCGCCGCTTGCTGGCGCCAGCATCGGCGTCGTTGGCGAGCCTTGTCGCTGTGACATTAACCCGAAATTTCTGGCGAGCCGGAATGCACGATGCGGCGTACTATCTGCGCACGCTGAGATTTTTATGTAGGTATATGAAAGTGCGAGGTCTCAGCTTCACCCAAAAGCTGAGTTCGCTGCTTGTCACTTCGTCGCGACGGATCTGAAGACGATGCACAGCGGGCTGCATTGAACCAGCGCCGGACCAGACGAAGATGAGAACTCTTCGTCATGATACGTAAGCTCAATACGCCTCCCATGTTGGCGGTCTGGCGCTGCGGCGAGGCAACATGATACAGGGACATATTGAACGTGAATGCCGACCGGACTCTGCGGCTTAGCGTTTGTATCCCTGTGCGAGAAGGAAGAATCCGGGATGACGGGCAAGAATTGGGACAGAGTTCCGATCGACGCGCAAAGCATCGACGCACCGCTGTCACGGGCAGCCGTATTTCTCGTCGTCACGGTTGGAAGCGAACCGGAATCGCTTGCAAGGGTCTGCGCAGCCCTCGATGGGCTTGACGATCTCGTCAAAACGGTCGGCTTTCGCGATCTTTCCGCCCGCCTTTCCTGCATCGTCGGGATAGGGAGCGAGCTCTGGGACCGCCTCCACTTCGACAAGCGGCCGCAGGAGCTCAAGGTCTTTGCCCCGGTCAAGGGCCCAGTCCATTCGGCGCCTTCTACACCGGGCGATCTGCTCTTCCATATCCGCGCCGAGCGTCGTGACTTCTGCTTTGAGTTCGAGCGGCTATTGCTCGACAGCCTCGGCGACGGCATCACCGTGGTCGACGAGGTCGCGGGCTTTCGGTATTTCGATGCGCGAGATCTTCTTGGTTTTGTCGACGGCACGGCGAATCCGACCGGCCTCAATTTGCCCGCCTCTGCGCTCGTTGGCGATGAAGATCGCGACTTCGCAGGAGGCAGCTACGTAGTCATTCAGAAATATCTGCACGACCTCTGTGCGTGGACGAAGGTGCCAACACCTCTCCAGGAAGCGATCATCGGCCGCACGAAAATCGACAACGTCGAAATCGACGATGACGATGCACCTCGCAAATCGCACAAGTCGCTCGCGACCATCGTCGATACCAATGGCCACGAGTATGACATCCTGCGGGACAACATGCCCTTCGGCCGACCGGGACAACGCGAGTTCGGCACCTATTTCATTGGCTATTCCCGCTATCTTTGGGTCATCGAGAAGATGCTGGAACGCATGTATTTGGGTGATACGCCCGGGGCTTATGACCGGCTGCTGGATTTCTCGACGCCACTCACCGGCGCGACCTTCTTTGCTCCAGCTCGTCCGGCGTTGGAAGCCCTTGTGCAGGCGGCCCAGGAGAAAGTCACGACTTCATCCGGCAGCTAAGCGGCAATAAAAATATAGTTGACTAGGAAATTAATTGCATATAGTTTCCTAATCAACTAGTGAGGTATTCGTGTCACCAAAATCGTCTCCCTCAACGCTTGACGCACATCTGGGCTACTGGCTCAGGTTCGTGTCAAACACCGTCTCGCAAAGCTTTGCCCGCAAGGTCGAGCGCGAAGGAGTAACAGTCGCCGAGTGGGTTTTCCTGCGCGCCCTTTATGACGGCGGGCATGTTGCGCCGTCGCAGTTGGCGGAGGGGATGGCAATGACAAAAGGGGCAATTTCCAAACTCTCCGACCGCCTTCTTGAAAAGTCTCTGATCGAACGCCGAGACAATCCCGATGACAAGCGCGCGCATACACTTGCCCTGAACCAAAAGGGCCGAGCCCTCGTGCCGCGCCTGGCCGCACTTGCGGACGAGAACGACGAAGAGTTTTTCAGCGCACTCACTTTAGACGAGCGCCGGCGGCTCGCGCAGATTTTGCGAAAGATCGTCAACGAACGCGAACTGACAAACGTCCCGCTCGATTGAGCTCCCCTTCAATTGCTGACACTGAATGGAAAGGAGTGCGCCGTGGATGCGCAACAAACGTCTATTGCCGAAAGCTGCCTGAATGCTGCCTACGACAAGACAATGGCCTTTCCCGAAATCGTAGGGACGCTGATCAACGCCGGATTTGAAGGTTATGTCGTCGATTATCGTCGCAACACGACCACCTATTTCCTCGCCGACGGGGATGGCGTTACGCTCGAGAACCGATCATCTGAAGAGAAGGTCGCCGCGCAATTCGATCAGCCCGGAATCGTCGCACAGATAAGATGGGCACAAGCAAACCCGCCGGACTATTCTTACATGGCGTTCTGCAAGAATGTTAAGGCGCTCGGCTGCGCGGGATACATCGTCTCGTTTCTGGGCAGACGCGTGCTGTATTTCGGTCGTACCGCCGAGACGCACGTCGAACATTTTCCGCAGTGACGCAGTGGAACTTTCGGGGCGACGGTTATTTTCTTAGACTTTGGATAAGAAAAAATGCTTCCCGCCCGCGCCAGCCTGGCGCCGAGCGGAAGAATTTTCTGTCAGCACGAACGAACGACATTCGCGTTTTGACGAGCAAGAAGAGCAGATGCGATCGTCGAATGATCAAGCTGAAACGCAGCGGGCCTTCTTGCGGGTCAATAGTCGATGACGCCGTCCAATGCGTAGTGCTTGATGGTTTTGCGGTTCTTGATGAGTTCATCGATGGAGGGTTCGCTCTTCAATGCGCGCTCGATCGCCAACTTCATCGCCTTATAGTTCGTATTGTAGAGATCTTTTTTATCCAGCTCGGCATGATTGGCGCAGCGCGGATCGAGCCAGATCGTGACGATGATGCAGATTTCATCGACGATCGATTTCGGGATGACGCCATCCGAGACGCTATCGACGACAGCATCGGCAATCGCGGCTTGAACGACGCCGCCGAGCAGCTCGACATACTCGCCGGAGGCGATCGTCACCTTGGTCGTCATCATGGTGACGGGACGCGCCATCTGGTTGAGGTCGCGTATCGCGAAGAACCGCGTATGGCCGACCGACTGCCCCATCATACCGGCAAACGCGTGGCCGACGGGGCCGTTCACAGAACCGATCAGAACCTCAGGCATGGCATCGGTATATTGGCCCGGAGCCGCCAGAACCGTTGCCTCGCCAGCCTTGAAAATGATGTCGCTCATGCTTTCTCTCCGGATCGTTTGAATTCAGATGCGAAAATGGCGCTTCGCCTGATGCGAGGGATCTTGCATCAGGCGAAGGCCAACCGTTGCACCGGTGTCCTACGAGAAACGCCGGCCGCTGTCACGACCTACTCTGGAAGGCGTCAGGCGATCTTACGGATAGTTCCCGCATGCATCTCAGCCAGAAGCTCTTCGACGTTATTTTGCGTGAGCGGAACGGGGTTGGTTCCGGCGGTCGGATCGACGATTGCCAAGCGGGCGATTTCGGTCAGCCGATCCGCACCGACTCCGAGCTCGGCGATGGTCGGCGGAATCGCAATTTCCGATCTGAGTTCGAGAATCCAATCGTTAATCGCTTGAACAGCCGCGACCTGCGAAAGGGATTTTCCGCCGCCAAGACCGAGATACGTCGCCAAGCGCTGCATCTTTTCGCCAATAGCCGGCGCGTTGAAGGCGATGACGTAGGGCATCGCGACGGCGTTTGTCAGTCCGTGATGCGTACCGTAAAGCGCGCCGATGGGATGGCTGACCGAATGGATCGCGCCGAGGCCCTTCTGAAACGCGGTTGCTGCCATCGCCGCGGCCGATAGCATCTGGCCACGCGCTTCAATGTCATCGCCTGTGCGGACGGCGCGAGGCAAGTAGTCCTTGACCAATCTGACGCTCTCAATCGCGATCGCGTCGGCCATCGGATGATAGCTTGGCGCGCAGAATGCCTCGATTGCGTGAGAGAGCGCATCCATGCCGGTTCCGGCCGTCAGGGCCGGCGACAATCCTACGGTCAGTTCAGGATCGAGGATCGCGATTTTTGGCATCATCGCGGGATGGAAGATGATTTTCTTCACATGGTGATCGGCGTCCGTGATCACGGTGGCGCGGCCGACCTCGGAGCCGGTGCCAGCCGTGGTCGGAACTGCAATGATCGGCGCGATCGCTTCGGCGGCGGCGCGACGCCAGTTATCGCCGATATCTTCGAAATCCCATACCGGGCGCGTCTGGCCAACCATGAGGGCGACGGTCTTGCCGACGTCGAGAGCGCTTCCTCCACCGAATGCGACGACACCATCGTGTCCACCCTGGCGATACGCGGCAATGCCATCGGCGAGATTGACGGATGTCGGATTGCCCTGCAGCGCGTCGAACACGGACGTCTGAAGTCCTGCGCGGGCGAGATCATCGACCGCCGACTGGACCATCGGCAGCTTGGAGATCCCTGGATCGGTAACGAACAACGGGCGCGAGATACCTGCTTCCTTGCAGGCGACCGGCAGCTCCGAGATCCGTCCTGCTCCGAACCAGATTTTGGTTGGATAGCTCCAATTCGCGTTAGCGATCTTCATGTCTTGACCCTTCTGGTTTGCGCGGAGAGTTCATGTGCTCGCAAAGCGTTCTCGCGATTTCGATGAGCGCGTCACGAGCCTTGGGAACCCCACCGGACATTGCGGTGAAAGCGTGTGGCAGCGATGGATATTTGAGCGTCGTTACGTCGTTGCCTTCGTTGGCGAGGCGCTGCCCGAAAGCGCTGCCTTCAGCCTCAAGGATGTCATTGCCGGCCTGAACGAGGATGGTCGGAGGCAGGCCGGAGAGGTTCTTAGCGCGGGCGACCGAGCATCTTGGATCATCGGCGTCGGAGGCATCACGCATATATTGCTCAGCAAACCAGATCATGTCGTTTCGGGTCAACGGATAGCAATTGTCGAACGCTGTCGGCGGCATTGCTGTCCTATCCATGTCTACCACTGGGTAAATCAACACCTGCAGGAACGGCATCTTTCCAGCGTTGTCGCGAAGGCATAGTGATGCGGCCACCGCCAGATATCCGCCGGCAGAATCACCGCCGACGGCGATCCGGCTCGCGTCTATGCCCAGCGATTTCGCAGAAGCCTGCGTCCAGTCGAATGCCGTCAGGACATCATCAACGGCGGCAGGAAAGCGATGCTCGGGCGCCAAACGATAAGCGACAGAAAGGATGAGACAACCGGAATGCTCCGCGAGCAAACTGCAGGCGGTATGGCAGGTTTCAAGATCGCCGAGAACGCAGCCGCCGAAATGAAGGTAGATCAACACAGGCGCAACCTGGGGCGCCGAACGCGGCCTATATAGACGCGCCGCCAACTTTCCGATCCCACTACCGATGGTCAGATCGGTCATCGAGACGTTCTTTGATGCCGGGCCATCCAACAGCGCGAGCGATAAAAACGACGGCTGTCTTCGGTCCTCGGGCCTGTCGCCTCTCGACCTGCCAAACCGCGTTACCATCCACGCATGAAATCCGGCGCGCGGATCGACGGCCGGCATTTCGGCCGCGAGCGCAGTGAAGCGATAAAAATATGAAAGGAAGGGCAGCAGAAGCTGGAAGCCGAGCCGCAATATTTTCCAGCTCGCGCGATTCCAGCCCTTCGCATCGGCGGTGAGAATGCCATCGGCTTCACCCGAGACGGCCATGCGCTCAAGCCTCAAACTTAGACGGATTTCACTACAACGCCGATGCCCACGGCTGCCTGAGCAGGCAGCATCGTTTTCGAGAAAAATATCATTTTCAACACCAGCTCCCTCGCCCTCGTATGACTTTGCCGTGCACTGATCGACTTGGCAATTTCAGGTATATTTGTAATATATCTACTTCGTCAATGTGCAAGTTTTTCCAGCAAAACCGCTATTTTTTAGTGCAGCGCAACGAACAAAAATGGTGCAATTTCGATCATAAAAAATATTGACAATATATTTTGAAGAGGCCTTTACTGCCCTCCGTCGATTGTCGCAATCGAGGTTATCGTGCCGAAGAAGAGAGAGCCGTTCCGACTGCCGCAAGCCGACGGGGAACGCGAAACGCAAGCCTCGAAGGCCTATCATGCCGTTCGCGCGATGATCCTTCGCTGCGAGCTTCAGCCGGGCTCGGTTATCAACGATCGCTATCTAATCGAGAAACTCGGCTACGGACGCACGCCTTTGCGCGAGGCATTACTGCGGCTCGCGGGAGAAAGGCTCGTGCTCTTTCAGCGCAACCAGGTGATTGAAGTCGCGCCTGTCGAAGTGTCGGAAGTCAACGATCTTTATACTTTGCGGCTGCACCTGGAGCGCCTGGCTTGGCGGCTTTGGCTGGAGGCCGCAACGAGCAAGCAGGTCAGCCGTCTTGCCCACACGTTCGACGTTGTCCCGGCTCTCGCACGCGAGGGCGACGTCGAAGGCTTGCTGCTGCTCGATTTCGAATTTCACTCGCAAGTCTACCAGGAGTGTGGAAACCCGCTGCTGACGCAGGCGCTCTACAATCTTTCAGGGCTGACGTACCGGCTCTGGTACATGACCAACACCAACGACGTGAAAGCGCAAGCGGCGACCGCGCGCTCACACGGCCCCATCATCGATGCGATTCGGCGGCGCGATGCCCGTGCTTTGGACACGGAGATCGCGCGGCATATTTCTGAAGCCTATGACGCGATCATGGACAAGTTCCGCGTCAACACGGTGAGCCGTATCGGCCAGATTCCCATCCAGCTGCTGACAAAGGAGGAAGGTAATGGACTGCGTGACGCGTAAATTACACCGTTTGGCGACAGCGGTGGTGTTGGGAAGTTTTGGTTTCTCGAGCACCGCCATGGCCGGGGGGCAACTAACGCTTCTGTGCTGGGAAGGCTATGCCGACAAAACCTTCGTAGAGCCTTTCGAAGCCGAAACCGGATGCAAGGTAAACGCCGTCTATGTCGGCACGAACGATGAGATCGTCTCGAAGGTCATGAGCGGCGGCGGTACGGCCGATCTCATTTCTCCGTCGAACGATACGACGATGCGGCTTGTGAATGCCGATGCCGTGTCGCCGATCGACGAAAGCAAGGTGCCCAATCTTGCGAACTTTCTTCCGCAATTCAAAAAGCCTGCATGGGACGTCAAGGACGACAAGCTTTGGGGCGTTCCCTACAGCTGGGGCGTCATCCGCATTATCGCCGATCCGTCCGCCGTCGATCCGTCGACGGATACGCTGGGCTTTCTCTGGGATTCAAAATACGCCGGCAAGCTTTCGGTGTGGGACGACATCGAGACCGTCTACACCGCGTCGCGCTATCTCGGATTCAAAAACACCTACGATCTGAGCGACGAACAGCTTGAGCAGGTCAAAGCCAAGCTCATCGCGATGAAGCCCAATATCCGCAAATATTGGTTCACGACCGGCGAAATGGGCACGCTCATGGAGAGCGGCGAAGTCGTCGGCGGCAATTCGTGGGAATCCACGATCGTGCAGCTGCGCGCCGCCGGCAAGAAAGTCGCCGATCTCAAGCCGAAGGAAGGCCGCGGCGGCTGGAGCGACAGTTGGATGATCGTCAAGGGAGCGGAAAGCAATCCGTGCGTCTATCCCTGGCTCAACTACATCTCGTCCGCAAAGGCTCAGGCTCTCGGCCACAAGGTGACCGGGTTCGGCTATACCAACACCAAGATGGCCGACGAGCTCGATGAAAAGACGAAAGCGGCCTACGTCGAATTGGGAATGAGCGACCCTGAAACGCTCACCAACGTCGATTGGTGGCAGCCGGTTAAACGCCGGGCGAAATATCTCGAAATCTGGAACCAGGTGAAAGCAGCGGCGCAATAAGCCGCTCACGAACTCGACGTACGCGCTGCAAGCGGCGTGCCCGACACTTAGAGCTACGATAGGACCACTGGGTGCGATGACTACTACCGGAATCGAACTTCGAAATCTTCGCAAACTCTATGAAGCTCACGGGCACGCCTCTTGGGCGGTCGACGGTGTCGATATGACAATCGGCGCAGGCAAGTTCATCACGCTTCTCGGCCCTTCCGGGTGCGGGAAGACCACGACCTTGAGAATGATCGCCGGCCTTGAAATCCCTACCTCGGGCCAAATTTTCCGCGATGGGGAGGACATAACCGACCAACCCGTTACGGATCGTGATATGCGCATGGTCTTTCAAGACTTCGCGCTGTTTCCGAACATGACGGTCGAGGAAAACGTCGCGTTCGGATTGCGCGTCAAGCGCAAGAAGGGCCAGTATTCGGAGGCGCAAATTCGACAGCGCGTCGCCGAATTCCTCGAGCTCGTGCACCTCAAGGATCACGCGCTGAAGAAGCCTCATCAGTTGTCCGGCGGCCAGAAGCAGCGGGTGTCGCTGGCACGGGCACTGGTGACAGATCCGAAGGTCGTGCTGTTCGACGAACCGCTCGGATCTCTCGATGCCAACCTTCGCAAGATTATGCAGCTCGAGCTCATCCGACTCCATCGCGAGCTCGGAAAGACCTTCGTCTACGTTACGCATGACCAGGATGAAGCCATGGCGATGAGCGACAGCATCGCGGTTATGTCGCAAGGTAAAGTCATGCAGTTCGGCACGCCGCGCGAAATTTACGACCGACCGGCCAACCGGTACGTCGCCTCATTCATCGGCCACGCGCACATCGTGAATGCGATGGTCGAAAGCCAGCAAGCGGACGCAATGACTGTTCGCCTCGAAAACGGCGACCGCGTCGGCCTGCAAGGCACTCCGACGGTCGCGCCGGGGAGCGAAGTCGGATTGATGCTACGGGCGGAGGATTTGGCATTTGCCGATGCGGGCGCGGGGGCGATCGGCGGCAAGGTCGTCGATAGCCTCTACCGCGGAGAGTACGTCGAATACGTGGTCGAACTGCTCGGCAATGCCGGTGTCGTGCACGTCCATGCGCGTACCGATTTGCCTGCCGTCGCCCATGGCACGACCGTGGCGCTGAGCGTCAACCCTACTAAGGCGCATGTGGTGGTACATTGAGATGGCGGCGATGACGACATTTGAACCCGTCGCTGAATCCGCAGCCAAGATCCGAAGCGCTCGAAGCATCGAACGCCGCAGGATGATGCTTTGGCTTTTGCCGCCGGTCGTGTGGTTCACGATCTTCATGCTGATCCCGTACGCCATGCTGCTTTACACCAGCCTTGGCCATGTCGACGATATGCGCTTCATCCCGGGATTGTCGTTCGACAATTTCGTCCGTGTTTTCACCGTCGATCCCTACCTCAGCGTCATCGTCAAATCGGCGCGGATCGGCGTGATGACGGCAGTGCTGTCGTCGATCGTTGCCTATCCGCTGGCGTTCTATCTGGCGTTTCACGTCCGTTCGTCGCGCCTGAAATTCCTGCTCTACCTGCTCGTCATCGTTCCGTGGTGGGCAAGCTATCTGGTGAAGGCGTATGCCTGGAAGACGATTCTCGGTTCCGGCGGCATCTTGAACGTCGGCCTGCAGAATCTCGGCTTGGTGCACGAGCCCGTCCGGCTTTTTCTCTATAACGAATTCAGTGTCGTCATGACGCTGACATACATTTTCACGCCATTCGCGGTGCTATCGATCTATGCGCAGCTCGAGCGCGTGCCGACGTCGCTGATCGAAGCGGCGCGCAATCTGGGCGCCGACGGCTGGATGATTTTCTGGCGCATCATCCTGCCGATCAGCGTTCCTGGTATCATCGCCGGTGCCATCATCACGTTCTCGCTGGCATTCGGCGATTTCGTCGCTCCGGTTCTCGTCGGTGGCCCGGACTCGGTGATGATTTCCAATGTGGTCATCAACCTTCTCGGCGTGGCCTTCGACTGGCCGATGGCCGCGGCGATCGGGCTCGTCATCATCACCCTCGGGCTATTGCTGATCTCGGCGTCGGGATGGCTCGAAGAAAAAACTCAAACGCGATTCTGAGAGATATCATGCGCGCTTTTGGCAATCGTCCGCTCGTGACTGCCTTGGCCATGTCGGTGTTGGCATTTCTCTATGCGCCGATACTGGTGATGATGATCTTTTCGTTCAACGACAGCCAGTATACCGGTCTGCCGTTCAACGGAGTGACGCTTCGCTGGTACCACGAACTGTTCCAGGACGATCAGATGCTGAGATCGATTTGGAACAGCGTGTTCGTCGGCGTCGGCGTTGTCATCATAAGTGTTTTGTTCGGCGTTCCCGCCGCGATCGCCTTGGATCGATATGACTTTCCCGGCAAGGGCCTGTTCCGGCGCATCGTGATGCTGCCCATCGTCCTGCCTGGCATCATTACCGGCATCGCGCTGCTCGGGTTTTATATCTCGCTTCACTTTCGTCTGTCGCTTTACACGATCATGCTCGGCCAGGGCACGGCGTTGATGTGCGTGACCATTACGGAAGTGTTCGCCCGTCTCCAGCAATTGGGGAGAAGCCAGGCGGAGGCCGCGGCCAATCTTGGTGCCAACGACTGGGAAGTCTTTCGTCACGTGACGCTTCCGAGTATTCGCTCGGCCCTGTTCGGCGCGATGCTGATCGCGTTTTCGATCTCTTTCGACGAGATCGCCGTGACGTTCCTGCTCACGGGTCGCGAGAATACCCTACCCATGACGCTGTGGTCTCTGCTGCGCCGCGAGGTGACGCCCGAAGTCAATGCCGTCGCCACGCTCGTCGTCGTTCTGTCGATCATTTTCATCGTCGCGGGAATGTACTCGTCGCGCGGGCACGCGAATGAAAGGGAGATCTGAAATGAGACTTGAGGAAGTCCGCGATATCATAACAAGAGAAGACCTGAAGACGGTCATCATCGCGGCAACCGATGCGGCGGGCGTCCTGCGCGGCAAGCGGCTAACGGTTCCTTACTTCTATCATGCCGTCGAATCCGGCCTGCACTTCGCTTCGTTTCTGATGGGAACGACGACGATGGACGAGGTTCTACCGGGACTGTTCGACACCGGCATTCCCGACGTCAAAGGCGTGATCGACCTCTCCACTTTTCGCGTGGCGCCGTGGGAGCCCAATACCGCGATCGTTCTGATGGATTGGACGATGCCCGACGGATCTCCGCATCCGCTGTGTCCGCGTTCGATGCTGAAACGGAAAGTCGCCGAAGCCAAAACGATGGGATACAGCGCATCGGCCAGCCTCGAACTTGAGTTTTACCTGCTGCCGGTTTCGATCGCGGAGGTTCGGAAAGGCAAATGGTCGGATATAGAGCCGGCGTCTCGCGACATTCACTGCTATTCGATTCTCGAAGGCCATTATTGGGAATCGATCGTCGGGAAATTGCGCGATTGCTTCCCCAACGAGATCGAAGGATGTCTGCCTGAATGGGGACAAGGCCAGTTCGAGGTCAACCTTCATCATTCCGATCCGGTGAAGATGGCAGACACCTCGGTGATGCTGAAGCTCGCCGCCAAGCAGATTGCATCGCAGGCCGGCGCAACAGCAACGTTCATGGCGAAATTCCGGGAAGATCTGTCGGGATGCTCGGGCCACATTCATGTGAGCCTGCAGAAGTCCGACACCGGCGAGGCCATCTTCTTTAATGCCGAAAAGCCGTTGCGCCTCAGCGATACCTTCCTCAACTTCGTGGCCGGCAATATCGATGTATTCGGCTCTTCGATGATCTTCTACGCGCCAAACGTCAATTCGTATAAGCGCCTGCAGTCGATGACATTCGCCGGAACGACGCGGAACTGGGGTGTCGACAATCGGACGGTGGGCTTCAGGGCGATCAACGAGACGCCCAAGAGTACGCGCCTGGAAGTGCGCATGGGCGGCGCTGATATGAATCCCTACTACGGGCTGTCGGTTGCGCTTGGATCGGGACTGCGCGGCATTCGCTTGGGCCTGACGCCGCCTCCGGCCGCGAGCGGCAACGCTTATGAGGACAATGTCGAGAAAGTTCCCACGACGTTGTCGGCGGCGGTCGCGCGGGCACAAGGGGACACCGCGATCCGCGAGGTCCTGTCACCCGAAGTCGTCGAGAATGTTCTACGCATCGCGGATTTCGAGCTGGGCGTATTCGAACGCACCGTGACCGACCTCGAGCGGCGCCGGTACATGGAAACCGTCTAGGCGGCGAGTACACGAGAAAGCAAATTCAATGAATATCGAAGTGCAGCCCCAAACGGGGACAGCCGATGACGTTCAGTATTTCGACGTCATCATCGTGGGAGCCGGCATATCCGGCATTGGCAGCGCGCATTATCTGAAAAAGGATTGCCCGCAGCTTTCGTACTTGCTGCTCGAAACGCAGGAGACGTTCGGCGGAACGTGGCACACGCACCGCTATCCCGGCATTCGGTCCGATAGCGATCTTTATACCTTCGGCTTTAGTTTCAAGCCGTGGGTGGAGGCGCCTGTGGCCACCGCTGACCGCATCCTCGCCTATTTGACCGCAGTCATCCAAGAAGACGATCTCGAAAAGCACATTCGTTATCGCCATCGCGTCCTGTCGGCAAACTGGGACAGCAAGCGGAAGCGGTGGAACCTCGCGGTTCGAAACGAGCAGTCCGGCGAAACGGTTCGCTTCGAGACCAACTTTCTCTGGATGTGCCAGGGATACTACAGGCACGACGAAGGCTACACGCCGGACTGGCCGGGCATCGACGACTTCAAAGGCCAGATCGTCCACCCGCAGACATGGCCTTCCGATCTTGATTACGAGGGCAAGAATATCCTCGTGATCGGCTCTGGCGCGACGGCTGCAACTCTTGTTCCCGCGATTGCCGACAAGGCGGGACACGTCACGATGCTGCAGAGGTCTCCGACCTATTTCAATCCCGGCACCAATGCCGACGCGCTCGCCGATCAGCTGCGCGCGCTGGAAATCGACGAAAATTGGATTCACGCGATCGTGCGGAAAAAACTGCTCAAGGAGCAGGAGGGAAGACTTTCGCGCGCGCAAAACGAGCCCGATGTCGTCGCGAAGGAAATGATCGCAGCGGTCCAAGCGCATCTTGGGCCATCGGTCGATATTGCCACGCACTTCACGCCTCGCTACCGGCCCTGGCAGCAGCGGGTGGCGTTCATTCCGGAAGGAGACTTTTTCGAGCCGTTCCGAAAGGGCAAAGCATCCATCGTCACCGACAGAATTCGAAAGTTCACGGCGGAAGGCGTGGAATTGGAATCGGGCCGGGCCGTCGCGGCCGATATCATCGTCACCGCGACAGGGTTCCGCCTGTGTGTGCTGGGAGACATTGCGTTCTCGATCGACGGCGCGGCTTTGAACCTCGCCGATACCGTCACTTACCACGGCATGATGTTCACGGGCGTTCCCAATCTCGTTTGGGTGTTTGGCTATTTCCGCTCAAGCTGGACGCTTCGCGTGGAGCTCATTGCAGAATTCGTCTGCCGTCTCCTCAATCACATGCGCGCCATCGGCAAGGAGATGGTGACGACCGAACTGCGCCCACAAGATAAAGACGAGCCGCAACTGCCCTGGATCGACGATGATAACTTCAACCCGGGCTATCTCATGCGCGACATGCACCTGATGCCGAAGCGGCTCAACAAGCCGGAGTGGCAGCATACGCAGGACTATTTCGCAGAGTGCATCCGGCTGCCGCAAATCAGCTTCTCGGATCCCGCCTTTCATTTTTCATAAGGCTTCGCGGCGCGTCGACCTCACTAATTTACGATGACGCCGCGGCTCCGGCGGCGCGATGCAGGACTTTGCTCCAGCAGCATGTCGACGAGCATCAAAGAAAAGTGAACAATTTCATCGAACAAGTTCACTTTTATTGAGCCCGCTCGGCCATATGTGAGATCTACGCGATCTAGAGCCAAGCTTGCGAGATGCTTGAGACGGGGCGCACGCAGGATTTCGGGTCGCGGATGTCAAACCATCCAGACACGGAGACTCCGATATGCCTCGTCTGAAAATCACAAGCGCCGCCGCAGTCGCATCTATTTTGCTGCTCGGCTTGCCAATCTCGGCCTATGCGTTGGTCGATGACTCCACGAGCATGGTTTCACAAACGCCGCCCTCGGTGATCGTGTTCAATCAGAAGCCCAAAGAGGGCGAAATCAACGTCACTTACGCCTACCTGCCGTCGGCTGGGCATCTTGTCATTCACGGCTCGAATAGCTCAGGAAAAGCCAATGACTCGGTTATCGGCAGCACGAAGCTTGATGCGGGTGCGCACAACAACGTCACTGTGAAGCTCGACAAGAATGTCGCCGACGGGACGTCTCTGTGGGCGTCGCTGACCAATGCGGATAAGCGGCCATTCTGGAAAACGTCGCTGCCGCTGCAGAACGAGTTCCTGATCAAGTAATACGCGGCGATTGCCGGACACGAATGTAACTTCGACAAATGCGCCGGGATGGCATGCGCCCGGCGCATTTTTTGATTGCCGAGCGAAATCGTCGTTTGTGGCCGAAACCTGCGATCTTGTTCGGCGCTTTACAATCTTTCATAAAAATGAAAATCTTACCTCTCGCTTCATTCACCACGAGGGTGCGAACATCGTGACCGCTTTCACGCCTGTCTCCGCTTGGACCGAAGCTCCCGCGCCGGCGATTCCGGCCGATCCGCTTCAATCCAACGAAAGCTGCGATTTGGCGATCGTCGGCGGCGGAATCCTGGGGCTCAGTTCAGGTCTTCATGCGGCGCGGCAAGGGCAGGCGGTGCGGATCGTCGATGCGGCCGGCGTGGGAGATCGCGCATCGGGGCTCAATGGCGGACAGGTGATCGCCAGTCTCAAATACGATCCCGATTGGCTCATCGCCCATTTCGGCGAGAAGCGCGGCGGGGCGCTGGCGCAGTTCGCGGCATCGACGGCCGACGCCGTCTTCGAACTGATCACGCGCGAGAAGCTTGCTGTTCCGCGCGAGGCGCGGGGTTGGATACAGGCGGCGCATTCGGAAGCGGCCATGCGGGCGGCAGAGACACGCGCCAAACAATGGATCGCCCACGGCGTGCCCGCGAAGATCCTCAACGTCGAGGACGTCACGCGACTAACGGGCGCAAAGGGCTATCTCGGCGGATGGTTCGATCCCAGAGGTGGAGCTATCCAACCGTTCGCTTACACGCGGGAACTCGCGCGCATCGGCACAGCAGCGGGCGTTCGCATTGCAGAAAACACGCGAATCCGGCGGTTACAGCGAGAAAACGCTGCCTGGGTACTCGAAGCATCCGACGGAAAAATGCTGCGCGCCAAGACCGTGATCGTTGCAACGAATGCGTATGCCGATGCGCTCGTCCCCGGACTCGCGCGAACATTGCTGCCGTTGCATTCCTTCCAGATCGCGACCGAGCCGCTATCCGAGACCATCTTGGCCTCGATCCTGCCGGAGGGCCAAGTCGTCTCGGATTCGCGACGCATCGTCGTCTATTATCGCCGGGGACCGAACCGGCGCATGCTGCTGGGCGGGCGCGGATCGATGTCGGAGCCCACGGATCCGAAAGCCTGGGCACATCTCGAACACGCGCTGAAGCGGCTCTATCCAGCGCTTTCCGACGCGAAAATCGAAAAGCGCTGGTTCGGCCATGTCGCGATGACGCTCGATCATCTTCCACATGTGCACGAACCGGAGCCCGGGTTGATCATTGCGGCCGGCTGCCAGGGGCGTGGCGTCGGCTTGATGACGGCGCTCGGGCCTCGGCTCGTCGATTATCTTGCGACCCGCGACGCGGAGCGAATTCCGTTTCCTATCACGCCGATACGGCCAATCCCGTTTCACGCATTCCGCAACATCGGCATCAGCGCCGCGATCGCATGGTACCGGCTGGTGGACATGCTTGAACGCTAAGGTTCAGGCGATTGACATTTTCGTAATTGTGAAAAACTATGTCCAAAGTTCAGGATTCAAAGTTATGAGCGTTTCCGCCGACACTGATTGCGCGATTCCGGCGGCCTCGGAGCGGCATCGTCGGCTGTTCCAGTTCGGCATGTCGGCTCCCGGCGCGTTGGCGACATCGATCCTGGTCCTGTTCGCGCTCGGCGTCGTGCTGTTTCTGAGCTTCAGGACCAACGACGGCTCGCTGTTGGGCGGCGCATTCACGCTCGAGAATTTCGTCGGCGCCTTGTCCGATCCGCTTTACGCGACGGTCATTCTAAGGTCGCTCGCGATTGCGGGCTTCGTGACGCTAGCAACGGTGATGACCGCTTACCCCGTTGCTTATTATCTGGCGTTTCATGCCGGAAAGCATCGCGGCCTGCTGCTCTTCATCGTGACGCTGCCGTTCTGGACGAGCTATCTGCTGCGCGTCTTTGCCTGGAAAGTCGTGCTTGCCTACAACGGCGTTCTCAACTCCGCGCTGCTGACCACGGGCATCACGTCAGAGCCCATTCTGGCGTTTCTCAATACGCCGTTGGCCGTCGTCGTCACGCTCGCTCATGCGTATGCGGCCTTTGCGATCCTGCCGATTTATGTGGCGCTCGAGAACGTGCCGAAATCGTTGATCGAAGCAGCGGAAGATCTCGGCGCGCGGCCGTGGACGATTTTCCGCCGCGTCATCCTGCCGATTTCGATGCCCGGCGTATTGGGCGCCGCCCTCGTCGTCTTCGTGCCGACGGTCGGCGACTACGTGACGCCGGCGCTGGTCGGCGGCCCCAACAGCACGATGATCGGCTCGATGATCCAGGCGCAATTCGGCAAAGCCAACGATTGGCCGTTCGGCGCCGCGCTGTCCGTGATCGTAATGCTCGTCATCCTCGCCGTGGTTCTTATCGCACGGTTCGCCGACCGGCGTTTCGGGAGCCGGACATGAACGGGCTCGCCTCCAGGAATGCGACGTGGCTCAGAGGCTATCTCATCGCCTATGTCGTGTTTCTTTATCTGCCGATCGCGATCATCCCGATTTTTTCATTCAACAACTCAATCCAGGCGGCGTTTCCGCTCTCGGGCTTCACGTTCGAATGGTATCGAAGCCTGCTCGACAATGAAAATCTGCATCGTGCCTTCGAGACGAGCCTGATCGTGGGCCTGGCGGCAGCGTTTCTCGCAACCGCAATCGGCGTTACCGTCGGCTACATGGAGATCGCTGGCGGGGACCGGGTTTCTCGCGCGATTTCGGCGCTTGCGCGGCTTCCCATTCTCATACCCGGCGTCATCGTCGGAATTGCCCTGCTCATTCTCGTCAATCTTGCTGGACTTGGTCCGTCGCGGATCGCCATCATCCTGGGGCACACTCTGGTCGCGCTGCCCACTGCCGTCGTCATCATGCGCAGCCGCTTTCAGTCGCTACCCAGAAGCTTCAGCGAAGTGGCGATGGATCTCGGCGCGCACGAATGGACGACGTTCCGGCGCATCATCCTGCCGCTTGCCGCGCCCGCAATTGCCTCGTCGTTCATGCTGTCGTTCCTGACGTCTTTCGATGAATTCATCGTCGCGTTCTTCCTTTCAGGAACGGAGCCGACGCTGCCGCTGTTCGTGTGGGGACAACTTCGTTTTCCGAAAGCGCTTCCGAGCGTCATGGCGCTTGGCACCGTCATTCTTCTTGTTTCGATCGTCATTGCGACGAGCGCTGAAATCATCCGCCGGCGCGGTGGCGGGCGCGACGATCTACCGGTCACTGCCAAAGGAAATCTGCCGATTTCTTGAACATAACCAGGGAGTATCAAGTCATGCAGGGAAATAGATCGCGAAAAATTCTGCAGAGAGCTGCCGGCTTTCTGTCATTCGTTACGGCGCTGGCCGCGCCTGCACTCGCCGCCGACAAGCTGACGTATTTCACCTGGTCCGGCTACGAATTGCCGGCTTTCAACAAGAGCTTCCTCACCGCGCATCCGGACGGCGTCGACATCTCGGTCTTCAGCGACGACGACGAGGCCTTCACCAAGGTGAAAGCGGGCTTCCATCCCGATCTGGCACATCCCTGCTACGACAAGATCGCGCGCTGGAACAAGGAAGGCTTGCTGCAGCCGATCGACACCAAGCGCATCAAAAACTGGGACACGATTTTCCCGGTGTTCAAAGATCTTCCCGACATCCAAGCCGGAGACGGCAAAGTGTGGATGGTGCCCTGGGACTGGGGCAATACCTCGATCCTCTATCGGACGGATCTCGTGAAAGATCCCGCACCCTCGTGGAACCTGCTGTGGGATAAAACCTACGCGGGGCGCATCGCGACAATCGACGCCGTCCATGACACGCCCGTCGTTGCTGCCATCATGGCTGGCGTCAATCCGTTCGACATGTCGGCCGCGGACGTCGAGAAAGTTGCGGCGAAGCTGCGCGAACAGCGACCGCTGCTACGTTCCTATACGACGGACATGACGTCGGTCGAGCAGTCGCTCGCGAGCGGAGAACTGGTCGCGGCAATGACGTGGAACGCTTCGGCGACCACATTGAAGAAACAAGGCGTCAAGGTCGAGTTCATGAAGCCGAAGGAAGGCATGCTGACTTGGGCGTGCGGATTCGTGATGTTGAAGGATGCGAAGAACGTCGATCTCGCCTACGACTTCATCAATAGCCGGCTCGAAGGCGATTCCGGCAAGGAGCTCATCACGCAATACGGCTACGGCAGCGCATCGAGCGCGGCGTTCGCCCTCGTTCCGAAAGAAGAACTGGATCGACTGCAGCTTCCATCCGACCCCAACGTCGTGCTGAAGAGCACGGTTTTCACCGGGCCGATGAAGCAGAATGACGACCTCGCCAAGATGTTCGAGAAAGTGAAGGCCGGCGGCTGATCGCCGTCAGTCCAGTATCGCAATGCCGGATTTTCAGAGAAAGGCAACGCACGTGGGGCGCACGAAGACAACGAAAGCACGCGAGGACGCGTTAGATCCGTCTCCGTCGGAGGCTGACGTCCGTCTCGGCCGACGTATTCGCGCGCTCCGGCTCGAACGGAAACTCGGCATCACGGAAGTGGCTCAGCGCGCCAACATATCGGTGGGGGCGCTGAGCCAGATCGAACGCGGGTTGACCTCGCTCAGGATCCGCGTGCTGTGGCCGCTGGCGGCGGCGCTCGGTGTCGAGCCGCACAGTCTTCTTGCCGACGACGAAGGTAAGAACGGCGATCTTTATGTGGTTCGCGCCGCCAGCCGAAAGGATGTTCCGGTTCGCTCCGACGGAATGCGCAAAGAGCTGCTATCACCTCCGGGCTCTGTGCTTACAGGGCTGCTCGTGCACGTCGAAGCCGGTGGTGGCACCGGCGAATCCTACAGTCATGCCGGCTACGAGTTCGGTCTGGTAAAGAAAGGCCAGGTCGAGCTGACGATCGATAGCGTCGTCTATCTTCTGAAGACGGGCGACAGCTTTGCGTTCAAGAGCACGCTGAAGCACTCGTTCCGCAACGGCGGCAAGGAAAAGTGCGAAATCGTCTGGATCAATACCACCAAGGCGACCGAGATTCGTCATGGCGAATGATCCGCTGCTGCGTCTCGACGGAGTTTCCAAAGTTTTCGACAACGGCACGATCGGTCTCGACAACGTCACGCTCGACATCGCGCATGGAGAGTTCGTCAGTCTTCTCGGCCCGTCAGGATGCGGCAAGACCACCAGCCTGCGAGTGATGGCAGGTTTCGAGGAACCGACGAGCGGACGCGTGCTTCTCGATGGGGCCGATATAACGGCGTTGCGTCCCTACGACCGGCCGCTCAATACCGTGTTCCAGGATTACGCGCTTTTTCCGCATATGAACGTCGCGGAGAACGTCGGTTTCGGCTTGTCGCTACGCAAGCTTTCGCGGGGGGAGACTGACAAGAAAGTAAAGGAGGCGCTCGAACTGGTCGGCCTCGGCGACAAGATCTACGCGCGCGTATCGAACTTATCCGGCGGCCAGCGTCAGCGCGTCGCCCTTGCACGTGCGCTGGTCTGCTCGCCGCGCGTTCTTCTGCTCGACGAACCGCTGTCTGCGCTCGACGCCAACCTGCGTGAGCAAATGCAGATTGAGTTGAAGCGGCTGCAATCGCGGCTTGGCACGACGTTCGTCATGGTCACCCACGATCAGGGCGAGGCGCTGTCGATCTCAGATCGCATCGTCGTGCTCAACCGTGGAAAGATCGAGCAGATCGCCTCCCCGGCTGAGCTTTACGATGCACCGGCGACGCGGTTCGTCGCCGACTTCATCGGGTCAATGAATGTTCTCGATGCCGAGATTGTGGAAGTGACGCCCGAAGGCGCACGCGTCGCGGCCGGAGCAATGATTATCGATGTTCCGGCCGACTGCGCGCGTGGGGCGCTGCAACGGGGTGCATCCGCTTACGTGTGCCTGCGTCCGGAAGAGCTTACCGTCGATGCGGTTGCGTCGGAACGGACGGTCGCCGCGCAGGTCACATCAACGGTCTTCTACGGTCCGTTGCTTCGACTGTTCGTGGAAATCGCCGACGGACAGAAACTGATGATCGACTTGGGCCGACGGCGATCGAGCGAGACGTTCGAAAACGGCGCCACCGTTCATGTCAGTCCTGTTCGCGGTGCGGGCCGCATCCTCGGAAAGACCTAAGGCAGATGGTGGGCTTCGGCGGGCTCACGGGCCAGGATCAGCTCAGTCGTTGCATCCGCCAAAGCGCCGACAATTTCCGGCGGAGGATTGGAGTCGGTCACAATGCGGGCAATGGCGTCGAACGCTGCGATCTTGAGGAGACCGCCGCGGCCGAATTTCGATGCGTCGGCGAGCACCGTCACCGAGCGCGACTGCGCGATCATCGCGCGCGCGACATCGGCTTCTCGAACGTCGAAATCGAAAATGCCCGAGGTTTCAACGGACCCGACCGCAAGAACGGCATGAATAGCGTGAAAGCGCTCGATCTGCTCGACCGCAAGCGGCCCAAGATTTTCCGTTCCGTCGGCGCGATACTCGCCACCGATCAGGTATGTTGAGTTCGACGGGCTGCGCGCAGCGAGTGCAGCGATGGCGGTCGAATTGGTAATCACCGTCAGGCCGCTCGCAGACGACAGTTCCTCCGCGAACCACAACGTCGTCGTTCCGGTATCGACGAAAAGAGTGTCGCCCGGCTGAAAGAGTGCGATCGCGCGGCGCGCAATTGCCCGCTTGGCGTCAGCGTTCTCCTGCAGGCGACCCTGAAACGAGCCTTCAACATCGACATCGGCGAGCCTCGGCTCGGCGACCGTGGCACCGCCGTGAATTTTGCGGACGCGGCCGCGCTCGGCGAGATCGGTGAGGTCGCGGCGAATGGTTTCCCGTGAGGTTCCAAGGAGTTCAGCCAACGCATCGACTGTCACGCGCTCGCGCGCGCGTACGACCTGTTCGATCCGCTGACGTCGTAAATTAGGACGCATAGGTCCTGCCCGTTCGGTCATTTTATTTGACTGTTCACCTAAGATGTCGGAGCATATAAACAAATTCGTTGCCCGAATGGGCAAATTTTCGTCCCACTGATCCGGTCCCATTTGCAACTGGGGGTTGAGCATGACGCACGATGAAGACACTAAAGTTCTTCACTCGATGGGCTACGCGCAAGAACTGTCGCGGCGCATGGGTGGATTTTCGAATTTCGCCATCTCGTTTTCGATCATCTGCATCCTTGCGGGCGGCATTACGTCGTTCCCCCTCGCTATGGCAACAGGCGGCGCATTCCAAGCGACGATCGGCTGGATCGTGGGCGGCCTGTTCGCGCTTCTGGTTGCGACCTGCCTTGGGCAGATCGCGTCGGCTTATCCGACTGCGGGTGCGCTCTATCACTGGTCTTCGATCCTCGGCGGTCGCGGCTGGGGATGGGCAACGGCGTGGATCAATCTCCTCGGTCTCATCTTCGTGGTGGCGTCGGTTGACGTCGGCGTGTGGCAGCTGTTTCGCGATCTCGTCGTCTCCGGTGTCTTTCACATCGACGTGACGCCGTGGACTGCACTGTCGACTGATCCGCTACCCGCAGGCATGACGATCGATCAGGTCAACGCCAACAACGATCACGCCTACTACGTGCAGGTCGCGGCTGTGAGTGCCATCGTAATCGCGCAGGCGCTCGTCAATCATTTCGGCATCAAGCTAACGACGCTGCTGACCGACTTCTCGGGCTACCTGATCCTTGTCGTCGCCGTTATCCTGACGCTGATGTTCTTCGTCTGGGGTGCCGGCAACTGGTCGCACGCATTCACATTCGCGAACAATACGGGCGATGCTGGCGGCGGATATGTGCCCGCGGCGCGCACGGCGATTGTGGCATTCCTGGTCGGCCTGCTCTACCCGCTCTATACGATCACAGGCTTTGATGCTTCCGCGCACACTTCCGAGGAAACCAATGATGCCCGCCGTAGCGTGCCACGCGGCATGATCCACTCGGTGTTCTGGTCGCTGGTGTTCGGCTTCGTTATGGCGCTGTCGTTCATCGTCGCTAGTCCGGATCTGGCCGCGACCGCAAAGGACGGTGCGGCGGCTTGGTTCAATCTGTTCAACAACCTGCCGGCTCCGACGCCGCTGAAGGACCTGATCGCGATCTGCATTGTGCTTGCGAACTTCATCTGCGCCCTTGCGGGCCTGACGTCGACCTCGCGCATGGTCTACGCCTTCGCGCGTGACGGCGGCCTTCCCGGCTCCAGCCTGTGGAAGCAGGTCAGCCCGCAGTGGCGAACGCCGGTGCCTGCGATCTGGCTGGCAGCGGTCCTGTCGGTGCTGGCGACGCTTTACTCGCCTGCCTTCGCCGCTCTCGCGGCCGGGTGCGCGCTCTTCCTTTATGTTTCTTACGCGATGCCGATTGCGGCGGGTCTCTTCGCCGAGGGCAAGACGTGGACGGACTTCGGACCGTTCCGGCTTGGCGCATTTTCGAAGCCGATGGCGGTTCTTGTCATCATCGGCACCTTCATCCTGGCATATGCCGGCATCCAGCCTCCGTTCGATATCCTGATCAACTATGCACTGGGTCTGTTGGTGCTGCTGATCGTGCTGTGGTTCGGAATTGAGTTCGCGCCGCTTCAAGGGCCCACCAATCGGCGCCGAGATTGCGAAGCGCCAAGCCGAGATCGCTGCCGCCGAGCGGGCGGTGGGCGAGACTGCGTAACTGACACGCGTTTGATGCCGTGGGCACTCGTGTCCACGGCATTTCTATTTCCGTTTCGGCGTTGGCTCCGCCGAATGGCAAAGGACGAAAGCAAATGTCGATCGCGGACGTCGCCATTATTGGTGCGGGAGCCGTTGGCTGCGCCATGGCGAGACGCTTTGCACTCGAAGGTGCAAGCGTAGTGCTTCTGGAAAAGGGTTCGGACCTTCTTTCGGGGGCGAGCAAAGGAAATAGCGCTATCCTGCACACGGGGTTCGACGCACCACCTGGCAGCGTCGAACTCAGTTGCATGCAGGCAGGATACGACGAGTATCTGGAAATCCGCGAAAGCTTCAACCTGCCTCTGCTCGAAACCGGCGCGATGGTCGTCGCCTGGTCGGAAGCGGAACGCGCCGCGCTCGACGGCATCGAGGCGCAGGCCAGGACGAATGGCGTCCATGATGTCGTGAGGCTGACCGCCACGGAAATCCGCGAGCGGGAGCCCAATCTGTCGCCGCGTGCGCGCGAAGCGCTGCTTGTGCCGGGCGAGCACGTGATCGACCCTTGGTCGCCGTTCCTCGCCTATCTTCTACAGGCGAAGGCGCACGACGCCGAGATCTCGTTCTCGACCGAGGTTCTGTCCGGTGCGTTCGACGGTTCGTGCTGGACGCTGCAGACGACAAAAGGCGTCCGCAAAGCGCGCACCGTCATCAACTGTGCAGGGCTTTACGGTGACCGGCTCGAAATCCGGCTTCTCGGCTCGGCATCGTTTCAGATCAAGCCGCGCAAAGGACAGTTCGTCGTCTTCGACAAGGAAGCGGCGAAACTGCTGAAGACGATCGTTCTTCCCGTGCCGTCGGAGCGCACGAAGGGCGTCGTCCTGACACGCACAGCATTCGGCAATGTCCTGGTCGGACCGACGGCGGAAGAGCAGGACGATCGCGACCGCGCGACTGTGCAGGAGGATGTGTTGCGAGACCTCCTGGCAAAAGCGGAAGACATGGTGCCGGCGCTGGCAACCGTCGACGTCACCGCCGTTTATGCCGGACTGAGGCCAGCGACCGAACAGAAATCCTATCGGATCTCGACCTATGGAGATCGCAACTGGATCACGGTCGGCGGGATACGGTCGACCGGCCTGACGGCATCGCTCGGCATCGCGCGCCATGTGTTCAAGCTCTACGAGGGCATGGGCAACCGACACACACCGATCGCATTTCCTCACACACCGCGCGTTCCAAATCTCGCTGAGCACCGTCCGAGGGATTGGCAGAGCAGCGGCTATGGAGAAATCGTCTGCCACTGCGAGATGGTGACGCTGCGCGAGATCGAACGGGCGTTGGCGGATCCGTTGCCGGCTGGCGATTTCGGCGGTCTGCGGCGGCGGACACGATGCGGCATGGGCCGGTGCCAGGGATTCTACTGCAATGCGCAGCTCGCTCTTTTGACGGAAGGCTATTTTACGGCGCCTCTCGCAGTGGGAGACGCAGGGTGATGTCCGCTCCCTTCGAAGTGCGAAGCGTCGATGTTCTGATCATCGGCGCGGGGCCTGCGGGACTGTCGGCGGCGACACGGCTGCGCCGGCTGGGCGTTGCCGATGTGATGGTCGTAGAACGAGAAACGATCGGCGGCGGCATACCCCGCCATTGCGGACATCCGCCGTTCGGAATGCGCGAATTCGGTTTAATCTTGAGCGGTCCTGCGTATGCGCGGCGTCTGGTCGAGCGCGCGGTCGAGGCCGGCGTCGAGTTGCAGCTCGGCTGCACGGTCGTCTCGATCGACTATACGGGCGACCTGATCGTCAGGTGCGTTACTCCGCGCGGGCCGCTATCGGTGATGGCGAAACGGGTCATCGTTGCGACGGGTGTGCGCGAGAAACCGCGCGCGGCGCGGCTGATTACAGGAGAGCGGCCGCTCGGCATTCTCAATACCGGCGCGCTGCAGGAATACGTCTATCTTCAGCATCTCGTGCCGTTTCGCCGACCGCTGATCGTCGGAACAGAGCTTGTATCGCTCTCCAGTCTACTGACGTGCCGAAAGATCGGCGCGACGCCCGTGGCCATGATCGAGGCCCGCAATCGCCCGACCGTGCGGAGGCCGTCGATGATTCTGCCGCGCCTGCTCGGCGTGCCCGTTCACTACGAAACGACGATCGCCGATATCAAGGGCCGGCCGCGCGTCGAAGCTGTGACGCTCCGGCATTCTGATGGTGTGTTGGAAGAAGTGACGTGCGATGGCGTGCTCTTCACCGGCTCGTTCAAGCCGGAAGCCTCGCTGGCCCGCTCGATAGGGCTCGCGATCGACGCGGGCACCGGGGGACCCGTCATCGACCAGTTCGCGCGGACAAGTGAACCGCGCATCTTTGCTGCCGGCAATATTCTGCATCCGGTGGACACGGCGGGCTGGTCGTGGCGTGAAGGGCGCCAGGTCGGCGGCTTCGTCGCGGAAGATCTGGACGGCAAGCTGCCCAAAGCCGATCGTTCGATCCGGCTCGTGCCGGGTCCCGGTATCCGATACGTGGTGCCGCAGCGGCTCGTTGCGGGCGGACCTGGCCTCAAACAATTGCAAATGCGCGCCATCGACGAGGTTTCGGGCACGCTGGTATCATCTTCGCGCGGCATCACCATTCGCAAGCAGCCGTTGACCTCGAGTCCGGAACGGCGAATCCTGGCACCCCTCAACGGTTTGTGCGAGGCCGACGCGGACGTCACCATCGGTCTGGAGGATGTTGTGTCCAGCGACGCCGGGAATGACCAAGCATGCGTGTAGCGGCGATCGATCAAGGCACGACATCGACGCGGGTTCTGGTCGCCGATACCGACGGAATGCTCCAGATCGCTTGCGCCATCACGCATCAGCAATTCCATCCGCACCCGGGCTGGGTGGAGCATGATCCGGAAGAGCTGCTCGCAAATATCCGCAAGTGCTTGGACGCTGCCGGCGTGGTCGATGCCATCGGCATCGACAATCAGGGAGAAAGCTGCCTCGCGTGGGACGCGGAAACGGGCGAAGCGCTGTCGCCCGTCATCGTCTGGCAGGACAATCGAACGGAGGAAGCGGTCGCGCGCCTCAAAGATCGGGGGGCGGCGTCGCTGACGCTGAGCCGCGCCGGGCTGCCGCTCGATCCCTATTTCTCGGCGTCCAAGCTCGCCTGGATCATCAACAACGTGCCGGCAGCCAAACAGGCCTTGGCTGCGGGGCGTCTGCGTTTGGGGACGACGGACGCGTTTTTTCTGGACCGCCTCACTGGGCAGTTCGCCACCGACATAACGACGGCATCGCGGACATCGCTGATGACCCTCGAAAGCGGCAAATGGGACGCGGATCTGTGTGATCTTTTCGGCGTGCCGATCACCTGCTTACCCGAGATCCGACCGACGGTCGCCGACTATGGTCGTATCGGCGGGATTCCGGTGACGGCATCGGTCGTTGATCAACAGGCGGCGCTGTTTGGGCATGGTTGCCGGAAACCTGGGGACGCAAAAATCACGTTCGGCACCGGCGCCTTCGCGCTTGCTGTCACCGGACAAGAGATCGCCCGCGCGCCGGAGAAAGGTCTGCTGCCGACCGTCGCTTGGAAGATCGAGGGCAAGACGACCTATGCCGTCGATGGCGGTGTGTATGACGCCGGCGCGGCGGTCGAGTGGGCCCGGCGGATCGGTATTGTTTCCGACCTCGAAAAAGATCTCGATTGGTTCGAGGGCGAAGCCGCAATTGAACGGGGTGTCGTTTTCGTGCCCGCGCTCTCGGGCTTGGCCTGCCCGCACTGGGATCGAACGGCGGCATCGCTGTTTCTCGGGATGTCCGCCGGCACGACACAGGCAGATCTGCGGCAGGCTCTGCTGGAAGGCATCGCGCTCTGTGCCGCGGATGTCGTCACCGCGATGCACGCGCATGTGCCGATCGGGTCGGCGGTGGCAATCGACGGCGGGCTGGCGCGTAGCCGATATTTTGCGCAGTTCCTGGCCGACATGATCGGGCGCGATGTGATCGTCGCGGACTTCGACGAGCGAACGGCCTTTGGGACCGCAAAGCTCGCGGCGCTCGGTGCGAGTGTCACGCTGCCCGAACCAAAGACCGAACTTCATATTTTCCATCCGCGCGTCGCGAACAGCTCTGCCGTCCGCAAGCGTTTCCACGATGCGGTGGCGCGCTGCAAGGGTTGGCGCGAATTGAGCGAATAGACGACAGCAGCGTTCGGAAAAAAGTGAACGGCCGTCAAACCGTTCTGCGAAGCAGAAAAAATGCAGGGTAACGCGGGCTCTTATATTGGTTAAGCCCTAGAATATTGGATATTTGCATCCCTCTCCGATGACAAAATCGGCGTCTGCCATCGTTTGGGCAAAGCTGGCGCAGTATGGTCGGGCTCTCAGGGAGCACTCAATAAGGGGGGTCGCTTGTTTCCCCATCGACATTCTCGCCGCGTCGCGTCGCCTATCCTGCTGGCGGCAGCGGCCATCATCATCGCCGCCATCGCTGCGCCGATCGGCGCACAAGCCAAGGACAGCTTCTCCGCGTGCGAAGCCGAAGCGGGACTTGCGGTGCTTGCATCACCGCTGACGCCATGGAAAGGCGCGCCTCTGCGCGTCGTGTTCACCGCCGAGACCGCGCAGAAGGGCGTGCTGACGCTGACCGGTCCCGATGGGAAAGTCGCCGTCACGTCAGAGGAGCGTCATGGCGGGCCGCCGTATTTCTGGTTCGCGGAAGTTGCATCGCCTTCGACAGGAACGTGGATCGCGACGCTGGCGCGCGATGGCGTAGATTCCTCCTGCGCGACGGTGAAGCGAGAATTCACAGTGGCGAAGACAGCGGGTGCCGCTCCTCGCGCAACGTCCAAAAGCGTTTGGCCAATCCGCGGCGCGTGGGACCGCGACACGGAAAATCTCTATTCCGCGTGGATCGAAAAACTGTTCGACGACCCGATCGAGGCCGCACCGTCGTGGCCCGCATTGCATGAAGTGCTGCGAGATAAATCGCGCAACATGCTGTTCAATCATCTCGGCCTCGCGGAAGACGAGAAGAAGCTGATCATGCAGCCCGACTGCGCCGATCTTCCGTATTTCCTCAGAGCGTATTTCGCGTTCAAGGTCGGCTTGCCGTTCGGATATTCCAAATGCACGCGCGGCGGTGGCGGCAAGGCTCCGCGGTGCCCGCAATGGTTCAACATCCAAAAGGAAGATGCATCCAACGGCGGCAACGACCAGAAGCCGGCGCAAACCGCGAGCAATTCGCTGTTCGGGGTATTCGAGACGGCCGCTGCCTCGACGTCGACACCGCGCCAGACCCGTCCGGCCGGGCTTGTTCCGGGCTTTGGCTATTATATCCGGACCGTGGTGGCCAATGCGGTGCATTCCGGCTCGGGGCGCACGGCCGCCGACGACAGCAACACCGATTACTATCCGGTTCCATTGACTGCCGGGACGCTTCGGCCCGGCACGATCTATGCCGATCCCTACGGCCACGTTCTTGTGCTGGTGAAGCGCGTCGCGCAGACGAGCGAAGCGGCGGGCGTGTTTCTTGCCGTCGATGGCCAGCCCGACGGAACAGTCGCGCGCAAACGCTTCTGGCGCGGCAACTTCCTGTTCGCTCAAGATGCCTCGCTCGGTAGCCCGGGCTTCAAGCGATTCCGTCCGATTGTCGCCGATAACAGCGGCACGTTGCGGCGGCTGACGAATTCCGAGATTTTGAAAGACGCAGATTACGCCGACTTCTCACTCGAACAATCAAAACTCGGCGTCGAAGACTTCTACGATCGCATGGACGATGTGATGTCTCCGGAGCCTCTCGATCCCAATCATGCGATCAAGGAAGCGATCACCGCGCTGGAAGAGCAGGTCAATACGCGCGTCACTTCGGTCGAGAACGGCCGTAAGTATCAGGTCGGCGGCGGCACCGAAGTCGCCATTCCTTCAGGTCCGGCGATCTTCGAGACGACCGGAGCATGGGAAGATTTTGCCACGCCATCGCGCGATTTGCGCTTGCTTATCGCAATCGATGTGGTGCGTGGGTTCCCGGATAGGGTGGCGCGGCGCGCGAACCGTTACGCGATGCCGAAAGACAAGAGCGTCGATGACGTCAAATCGGAACTGCAAAGCACTCTGGCCTCCGAGATCGCGGACAGGAAGGTCTCCTACACCCGAACGGACGGCTCGAAATGGACGCTGACGCTCAAGGACGTTATCGACCGATCGAAAGACCTTGAGATGGCCTACAACGTCAACGATTGCGTCGAAGTCCGATGGGGCGCGGCGGAGGGGAGCGAAGAGGCATCGACTTGCAAGCGGCATGCTTCATCGGCACAGCGGGCGAAAATGGAAGACTACCGGCCTTGGTTCCATGAGCGCCGGCGTCCTCTGCGGCAATAGCCGGCTTCGGCTATCCTAGTTCCGAATAGCAAAAGAAAGGGCGCCCTCAGGCGCCCGTCCTTCGAGTGATCATCGCTCGACTTTCATTTTACTTTGAGACGTCGCAGGCAGCGCCAGCGGTCTTGTAATTGCCCGTGCACTGGTAGGGAGCGGCGAAGGCACCCGAAACACCCGAAACGAGCAGCATGGCAGCGAGAACAGCAACTTTCATTTTACTCTCCATCAGATTGGTCAGGCCGGCAGCACCCGCTCTCCGCGGCGGCTTCGACTTGGCTGCATTGGGGAAATAGGGCCGCGGCGGGCCTCAAACATTCATCTCAAGGTATGATGTGCCGTACGGACGAGGCGTGCGGCGACGGGCGATCGCGTGCCAAAAGGCGTCTTTGTGGGATTGCCAGAAAATAGATGACCCTAAACCAAGGTTTAGCGGACGCGCGGACGCGCCTACCCCGGCCCTCGAAGAGCCAGGTCATAGTTCAGGTTCGCGCCGCATGGTGCTACGGCGCGGGCTGGATTGATGGCTGAAGCTTGAAGCCGGCGACTACTCGCTGCGGCTCGTCAAATCGCGATGCTGGTGGCGTTGATTGCGGCTTGTATAGAAGAGAAGCAAACCGGTTCCCACGGCTCCGAAAACAAGGAGCCCTTCGATTGCGAAGATCATGGTGTAGGCAGAATCGGGCATTGCATTTCCTCTTATTTGTTATGGTGCAATGAGAACCCCGATATTCGCGTGAAAGCCAATCACGACTTCGGTGAATCCGCTCATCTTGGATAACTAAACTCGCGTTGCACAAAATGCGGGAATGATCGCGCGCATTGCACAATCTTGATTTTATTAAATCCGTATACGGCCTTAAGTGATCTCAGGTGGCGTTGTGATGGACCGCAGTAATTGGTGTTTTATTCCGCGCTGCACATACGGCAGCGCAACGCAATCGAGCTAACGGCGTTCGGCAAGAAAGGCGTTCAGTTCATCTTCGGTTGGAAGGCGTGCCCGTGCGCCAAGGCCCGTGCAGCTCAATGCTGCAACGGCCGACGCAATTCGCACGCAGTCCCGATCCGGAAGTCCGTTCGCCACGCCCCACGCGAAGGCGCCATGGAAGGCGTCGCCCGCGCCCGTTGTATCGACGACGTGGACGCGAAAGGCCGGTTGGTGCCCGTGCTCGCCATCACGAGACATCCAGCGATATCCGTGGCCGCCGAGAGTTACGCCGGCGTGGCGGATGCCCGATTGGACGAGACGCGCGAGACGATCTTCGTCGCTGCTGCCGTGGACAAGCTTGCGGAAGGCCGGAGCGGAAAATATCGCGTAGTCGGCAAGACCGATGACCTTGTCGAACAGCGGCCCGGCATTCAGATCGACATCGACGATCGTCGGGATGCCTCGATCGCGCGCAGCCTGGAACGCGGCGACAGTTCCTTCGAGCCACGTCAAGTCGCTCAGAACGGCGTGGGCGGTCTCGACGCTTGAAACCGGCAGCCAGTCGGCGCTGAGTGGAAACTCGCGGTCATCCTCGCTGATGACGAGGCGTTCGCCGCGCTTATCGACGATCACCGCAGCTGTCGCCGACGATGCGTGCTCAAACGCTCGGACGTGGCTTGTGCCGACGCCCGCCTGCCGCAGTTGCTGACGAATGATTCCACCCGCCGCATCGTCACCGATGCGCGCCCAGAGAGACACGTCGCCTCCGAGCCTGGCAATCGCGGCGGCTGCATTGGCCGCCATGCCCCCGCCGCTGGTGGCATGAGCGGTGGCGCGCAGCTTCGTCCCCGAGGTCGGAAGCGCCTCGACCTGATAGACGTAGTCGAGCGCTGCATGACCGACCACAATGATATGTTTGCGCGACATGGCGGGCATCGGCAGATCAGGCGTTTGGGTCGATCACGTCGAATCCCGGTCGTCGTTGCCGTGATCGGCGAGCGAAGAATGCGATCCGGCAAGGACATGCAAACGCGCCTTGAGGCGGTCGATCTCTCCCAGAAGATCGAAGACCAGCGCGATGCCGGCAGGATTGAGCCCGAGGTCGCGATCGAAGCGCTTTGCCTTGGCGACGCGAACGACAGTGGCGGTCGAAAAACGCCACTCCGAAACCAACGCGCCGCGCGCTTCGATGATGCCGTGCTCCACAAGCTCGACAATCCATGCGGTCTCGACGTTGCAAGCCCTGGTCAGTTCATCGAGGGAATAGATAGGGTCGGTGCTGGTTTGCTCGGCCGGAGTCGAGCCGGGTGCTTTGTCGCTCATCGCCTAAACTCCCAGTCCGGCGCGGGGATCGAAATCCAACTCTTTCGCCATCTCTTCATAGATCTTGCGCGCCTTTTCGTTCGTCGCCGGCGGCCAGACGATCTTCAGCACCGCGTAGAGATCGCCCGGCTCTTTCGCAGGAATGCCGCGCCCGCGGATGCGAAGTTCGCGGCCATTGGCGGAGCCTGCGGGAACTTTCAGCATGATCGCGCCCGACGGCGTCGGCATTTTCACGCTTGCGCCGAGGGCGGCCTCCCATGGTGCAACCGGAAGCTCCAAATAAAGATCCTTCTCGACGACGCGATACCGGGCGTCGGGCTTGAAGCGGATTTCCAGGTAGAGATCGCCCGACGGCGCTTCGCCGATACCGGGAGAGCCCTGGCCTTTGAGGCGAATGCTTTGGCCTTCGGTCACGCCCTTCGGAATTTGCACGGTCAGATTCTTGTCGCGCAGAAGAACGTGGCCGCCGTCGTCCATCTCCGGCATGCGGAGCGAGATGGTTCTGGTGGCGCCGTCCAAGGCATCCTGGAGATCGATGACGATCGCGGCATGATGATCTTCGCCGCGCATGTTGAAAGTCGTGCGCGTGTGTGTGCGCTGACCGCGCCCAGCGCGTTCGCCGCGCGCGGATTCCGCACCGAAGATGCTCGAAAAGAAATCGCTGAAGTCGCCGCCTCCTGATCCCGGCGCGCCGGAATATTCGAAACCCGCATCCCAGTTCGGCGGCGGCTTGAACTCCTGTCCGGCTTTCCAGTCCTTGCCGAGCTGGTCGTAGGCGGCGCGCTTTTCGGTGTCGCTCAAGACTTCGTAGGCTTCACCGACTTCCTTGAACTTCGCTTCGGCATCGGGCTCTTTGTTGATATCGGGATGATATTTGCGCGCGAGCTGCCGATAGGCCTTTTTGATGTCGTCCTGCGTCGCGTCACGCGCCACGCCCAATGTCTTGTAGTAGTCCTTGAATTCCATGGGCTCTCACATCATCGGATAAGGTTCAGCGCGTCGGTGATAATGTCTCGATGATCGAAGGCGATTTCAATGCCGTCGAGATCCTTGATCCAGGCGACGGCTTCCGCGTCGTCGCCGGCAATGGCATTCGTGTTTCGCGTCCGCGCAAGATATGCCACCGAGCAGGAATGCCCGCGCGGATCACGATCGGGCTTCGAATAGACACCGACAAGCGTGAGGTCAGTGGCCTCCAATGCGGTCTCTTCCTTCAGCTCGCGCTTTGCTGCCTGCTCGACGGTTTCACCGATATCGACAAATCCGCCGGGCAAAGCCAGTTGGCCCTTGAACGGCGGATTTTTCCGGCGGACCATAAGCACGCCGAGGTCGGGATCGACAACGACGCAATCGACAGACAAAAGGGGGGTCTTCGGAGGCGGCATGGCAATCCCATCTAGTCCGAAAATACGAACGTGAAAAGCAAGACAAGCGCAGGGCTGCTTTTACACCGTCGTCGGGGCGACCTCGAAGTACTTCTGGCGCATCCGGGCGGACCCTACTGGCGGAACAAGGATGAGGGCGCCTGGACCATTCCAAAAGGCGAAGTCCAGGACGGCGAAGAGCCGGATCTGGCCGCGCTGCGCGAGTTTGCCGAGGAGACGGGATTTCAGCCGCAAGGCGAGCGTCTTTCGCTCGGCTCAGTGCGTCAGGCCGGCGGCAAGCTCGTTCATGTGTGGTCGATCGAGGCCGACTGGGATCCGCAAAACCTCGTCAGCAACATGTTCAGCATCGAATGGCCGCCGCGCTCCGGGCGGATGCAGCCGTTCCCAGAGATCGACAAGGCCGCGTGGTTCGATCTCGCCGCCGCACACCGCAAAATTCTGAGGAGCCAATCAGAGTTTCTTAACCGTCTTGAACACGCACTCGCAGGCGGCCGCTGATCCGATCCACTCCGGGACGTTCCCTCCGCGACAGCCGAAACGAGGCGATACTGCTTCAATATGGGCGTGCGGTAACTCGAATTTAAGCAGGACTGGAACCTGCACTTTGAAACTCCGCAATTTTTAGGAATTGACGTTCATAAGTCTGGAACACGCCAGCCCGCAAAAAGCGAAAACGCAGCGGCCGGCGGACAGATCAGATACAGAGTTGAGTGCGTCATGAGTGTGGAAGTTTCCGATATCAAGCCGGCCGAAATCTATTCGGATCTGACGGCGGACGACATCGCAGAAATGATGGCCGAGGCGGCGCGCGTCGATGCGCTTTTCAAATCGGGGCGCATTTCGACGATGACGGTTATGGGCCTGGCCGCGAAGGCGGCTGCAGATGCAGAGGCAAAATCGAGCGCGGACGTTGCGGCGACCGCAGCGTGATCCGGCAGTCTGTATTCGGGTGAATTGAATGAGCGGGCGCTTAGAGCCGACCCGCTCTTGTCGTCTTCCGAAGTTCGGTCGTTACTTCATCGGCGCATATTCGGGAGCGGGATCCCGCTGGGCGCCGCCGAAGAGATACGTCAAACCAACGCGCGCGACCCAGAAGTTATCGTCCCAGCTCAAGCGTGACGTGCACGAGCCGCTTTCGCACAGATCCGTCGTGTACGTGTGATCCTCGGATCCGAAGTCGACATACAGCGCGTCGGCGCGGAATGCCCAATGATCGCTGAGCAGGTATTCGACGCCACCTCCAACCGTCCAGCCGATTTCGGTATCGCTATCCGATTGTGAAAATGATCCGATTTCCCCGCCCTGGAATTTGAAGGAATGATCGATGCCGCCGTAAGCGAGGCCGGCTGTAGCGAAGACCAGGAAATTCTCATCGCCGACGAGGCCGACCCTGCCGCGCAAAGTGCCAAACCAGTTTATCTGGGAGTCCAGTGTCTCGCTGAACCCGCCGCAGCAAGACTCGCTCCATTTGTTGTCGGCGTTGAAATAGCTGATGTCGGATTCGATGCCGAGCAGGCGGCCGTTGCACTGCCAGTTGTAGCCGGCGGTGCCGCCAATCGTGAAACCTCTGTCATTGCCGTCGATGGAGCCGCCTTCGCCGGATATTTTCGATTTTGCGCTGCCAAAACCGAGAATGCCGCCGCCATACAGCCCAGAGAACGGGCCGCCGCAGGCGCTGACCGGCTTTAAAGGCGCTGCATAGTCCGTCAGGTCGCCGCCGGCGTAGGCTGCCGAAGCGCCAAAGAGACATAAGAATGCCGCCGCTATTATCCGGAACATTTGCATAATTCGCGCTTCCCCTCTAACGCGCCAACGACCAGCGGCCCTGAAAGGGCCCAGTCTCGCATAACTACAGAAATGTGATTCGGGCGGCCGCGTCGAGCACCTAACGGCCTAAAGCTTGTCGCCGCTCAAGTTTGGGGAATGTTTCAAAGAATTTCCATTCAGCCAGGGCCTGCCAAACTTTGATCTTGCGCATAGTTGCAGGCCCGGAATTTAGTGATAAGCGCGCCGATATCGGCCGGGCGGTGGCCGTTTCGGCAATGGCGTATCCTGACAAACTCCCGATCCGACCGATGACATATCACGACCGTTCCGCGAGCAAGACCGAGCGCCGCTTCTCGACGCCCTTCTGGACGCACTCGATCGAGACCGCGTTTTCGGAGCTCCGGAGCGGAGCATCGGGACTTCGTTCGGATGATGCCGCTCACCGCTTGAGCGTCGACGGCCCCAACCTCGTCAGCGTCAAGTTACAGAGAAGCCTCGCGATGAAGGCGCTGCGGCGGGTCGCCGAACCGCTGACGGCCATTCTCCTGCTGTCTGCTGCCGTGTCGGGTTGGGCTGGAGATTGGCAGAGCTTCTTCATCATCGTTCTCATCGTTACGCTATCGATCGTGCTCGATCTCTATCAGGAGCGCGAAGCCGAAACGGCAATCGAGGCCCTCAAAAAGTCGGTCGCCGTCACCGCGTCGGTTCTCCGTGACGGGCATGTTGTCGAACTGCCGGTCAAGGACATCGTGCGCGGCGACATCGTGCAGCTGCGCGCCGGCGATCTCGTACCGGCCGACGGCATCGTCGTCACGTGCCGGAACCTCATGGCCAATGAGGCCAGCCTGACCGGCGAGCCATATCCGTGCGAGAAGAAGGCCGGTCCCTGCGCCAGTTTGCTGCTGGCGGAAGCTCATAACGCTCTTTTCGCGGGAACAAGCATCGTTTCGGGCGAAGCGACGATGCTTGTTGCCGAGACCGGGGCGGCAACGACGTTCGGCGCGATCGCGGCTTCGGTTCAGGCGCGCGAGCCGATGACGGCATTCGAGCGCGGGCTGCACCGTCTCGGGATGCTGATCCTGAGATTGACGGCGTTTCTCGTCCTCTTCGTTCTGCTGACGCAGCTCGCGAGACACGGTCTTTCGCTCGAGAGCTTCATGTTCGCAGTGGCGCTCGCGGTCGGGCTGACACCCGAGCTGCTGCCGATGATCATGACGGTGACGCTCGCGCGCGGAGCACTGCGGATGGCGAAGCGAAAGGTCGTCGTCAAGCGGCTTTCGGCGATCCACGATCTTGGCGCGATGAACGTGCTGTGCACCGACAAGACGGGTACGCTGACGGAAGCCAAAATCGCGCTCGTGGAAAGCATCGGCACCGACGGCGCTCGCAATGACAAGGTGGCAACCCTCATCCGGCTCAACAGTCAATTTGCGAGCGGCACGCGCAGCAATCTGGATGATGCCGTCATCGCGGCAACTCAGGCGGCGGACGCGAAGTGGGTCTATATCGATGATGCACCGTTCGATTTCGAGCGGCGGCGCGCGTCCGTTCTGGTTGAACGTGATGGCCGCCGGCAAGTCGTCACGAAGGGTGCGGCCGAGTTGCTGCTGGCACAGTGCACCAGCATCGAAGCGGCCGATGGAACAGTCGAGCCGCTGACGGACGAGCGACGCGGCGCGCTTCAGACACTCCTCGATTCCAAAGGCGAAGAGGGCCTGCGCCTGCTCGGCGTCGCGCGGCGGGATGTGCCGCCCGCATGCTCGAAGGTCGGGCCCGACGATGAGACCGACATGACCTTCGTGGGTTGCGCGTCGTTCCTCGATCCGCCCAAGAGTTCGGCGACGGAAGCGGTGGCGAAGCTCATGAACGTCGGCGTCGCCGTGAAGATCATTTCCGGAGACGCCGCACCTGTCGTTCTCAATCTGGTGAAAATCCTGCGCCTTCCTGCTCAAGGTCTGCTGACCGGAGACGAGATCAGCGCGCTTTCGGATGCGGCGCTCTTGGACGCCGTTTCAAAGGTCGATCTTTTCGTGCGCGTCTCGCCCGATCAGAAGGGGCGGATTGTTCGCGCGCTGCGCAATCGCGGGTTTACGGTCGGCTTCCTGGGCGACGGCATCAACGACGCAACCGCCATCCATGCCGCAGACGTCGGACTTTCGGTCGAGGGGGGAACGGACGTCGCCCGCGACGCCGCCGATATCATTCTGCTGCAACCGGACTTGAACGTGCTTGCCGACGGCGTGGCCGAGGGGCGGAGGACCTACGCCAACATCATGAAGTACGTCCGGATGGGCACAAGCTCGAATTTCGGCAACATGCTTTCGATGGCGCTTGCGTCGCTGATTTTGCCGTTCCTGCCGCTGACGCCGCTGCAAATCCTGATCAACAATCTGCTCTACGATTTTTCCGAGATCGGCATTCCGTTCGACGAAGCGGACGAGCAGGCGCTGTCACGGCCGCAAGCGTGGGATATCAACTCAGTCCTGGGCTTCACGCTGATCATGGGGCCGCTGTCTTCGATTTTCGATCTCGGAACGTTTTTCGTTCTCTCGAACGTGTTCAAGGTCGATCCCGAAACCTTTCGGACGGCATGGTTCGTCGAATCGATTGCGACGCAGATCCTGGTTATTTTCATCATCCGGACGGCGAAGCCGTTCTGGGCGAGCCGGCCCAACGCCGTCCTGGCCGCCAGCTCGCTTGGGGCGCTCGCCATCGCGCTCATCATCGCGTTGACTCCAGTCGGCCATTTTGCCGGATTCGTCTCCCTGCCCGCATCAATCCTTGCGGCGATCGTCGGCATTACGATCTGCTACCTCGCGGCCGCCGAGATGCTGAAGCCCTTCGCGTTACATTGGGCACCGAAGGGCTTGCAATATTCGGCGTTCGGCGGTGCCTTGCGCGCGGCGCGGGGTCGTCTCGGCGCCGGATGGGGCGCCAAATAGAGCGGAAACCATCTGAAATCGACTTCGTTGGCGGTTACGCGACGGGCTGCTAAACACCGGCCATTCATGGCTGCCATGAGCGGCGAAGCGACGCTTCTGGTTCAAAAAATTTTATTGTAACCCATGTTCTGCTCTGCGAGGCCATAGCTCGCCGGTTCGCGCCCCGTTCGGTGCATGGAGGGACGGGTGGAAACCCGGGAATCGCTCGTGACGACGGAAATTCTGGTGATCGACGACGACCCGGACATTCGGCAGCTGTTAAGGACCTGTTTCGAACGTGAAGGTTATTCCGTTTCGGAAGCGAGCGATGCCGCGAGCGCGCGGACTGCCCTAGCAAAAGGCGGCGTTAATCTCGTCACGCTCGATCTGACGCTCGGCCGCGACGACGGGCTTTCTCTCGCACGCGAAATCCGCGCCAACGGCGACATTCCAATCGTCATGGTTTCCGGGAAGGGCGATGCCGTCGATCGCATTGTTGGGCTCGAACTCGGGGCTGACGATTATATCTCCAAGCCTTTCAATTTGCGCGAAGTGCTGGCGCGCGTGCGCGCGGTTCTCAGGCGGCGAGATGCCGGCGGAATTTCTGTTTTAACTGCAGAAGCCAAGCACGAAAGCTATCAATTCGGCGGGTGGACACTCGACGCCACAAGCCGGGCGCTGAAAGATAGCTCCGGCACAATTCGCGAACTGACAACGGGTGAATTCAATCTGCTCGAGATTTTCGTGCGACGTCCGCACCGGGTCTTGTCCCGCGACGAGATCATGGATCTGCTCAAGGGTCATGATTATTCGCCGCTCGACCGTTCGATCGATGCGCTCGTGAGCCGCCTGCGCAAGAAGATCGACGACGATGGATCGAACGCCGCCTATATCAAATCGGTGCGCGGCATCGGCTATATGCTGGCGACGGATGTGCGGCGGATTTGACTGTCTAACGGACGCGGCGGTGCCTAGGCAGGGTGTTTTTCGCGGGCCTTGCGGACGATATTCGCCAAATCCTTCTGAGCGTAGGGCTTGCGCAAAATCATCCACGTTTCGTCCGCGGGCGCGGCGGCTCCCGCGATTTCTTCGGCAAATCCGGTCGTCAAAATGACAGGCAACCCTGGACGATTTTCCGCGATCCATTTGCCGAGGTCGATCCCGGTCATGCCGCCCGGCATCATGATGTCGGTAAAGACCAGTTCGACGTCCAAGCCGTTCTTGAGGGCCTCCTTCGCTTCCGCGCCCGTGACGCACTCGACGACACGATATCCGAGCCGCTCGAAGCGCTTGACCGTCAGCGCCCGCACATCGCGGTTATCCTCGACGACGAGGACGTTCTCGCCAGCCGCGATCTGAGCGGTCGCCGTCGATGGGCCCTGCTGCGCATCCTTTGGATCTACACTGCGGGGCAGATAGAGGTTGATAGTCGTGCCAACGCCCGGCTCGCTGTAAATCGTGATATTGCCCTGCGACTGTTTCACGAAGCCATAGATTGTGCTGAGGCCGAGACCGGTGCCGCGGCCGGGTGGCTTCGTCGTGAAGAAGGGTTCGAAGACGCGGCTCAAGGTTTCCTTGGACATTCCTGTTCCGTCATCGGACACGGAAATCCTGACGTACTCGCCCGCCGTCAACGGACCTTCAAATCCGATCTCACCCTCGTCGAGCGTGGCGTTTTCGGTGCGAATGGTCAGCTTGCCGCCGTCGGGCATGGCATCACGCGCGTTGATCGCAAGATTAATAACCGCGGCTTCGACTTCGGCGGCATCGACGCGCGCCAGCCAGAGATCCGGCGCAAGATGCGTTCGCAATTCAATCATATCGCCGAGCGTGCGGCGCAAAAGCTCGGTCATGCCGCGGACCTGCTCGTTGAGATTGATGACCTCGGCGGCAAGCTGGCGGCGGCGGGCGAACGTCAAAAGGCGGTTGGTGAGCCGGGCGCCGGAATCTGCGGCTCTCGCGGCGCGCGTCAGAAGGTCGTGATCCTGCGGGTTTGCAATCGACTCTTCCAAGAGCTCGAGATTTCCCGAAATGATCGTCAGAAGATTGTTGAAGTCATGGGCAATGCCGCCGCTCAGCTGGCCGATGGCCTCGAGCCTCTGCGACTTCAGCGCCGCCTCTTTCTGTTTCATCTCCTCGGTCATGTCGCGAAAGAGGCCGACGTTTGCGATCTGGGAGCCGTCTGCGCCGACGATGTCAGCGACGTGCAGCTGGCCGGGAAACTTTGCGCCGTCGCGCCGGCGGAGAGTGACGGAAATCGTGCGGCCGTCGTTCGGCTCCCCCTGTTGCGGTTCGAGCTTTTTCAGGTCGCCCGGTTCAGCAAAGAAGGCCAACAGATCGACGGTGGCGAATTCATCGGCCGAGTAGCCGAACATCCGGCTTGCAGCCGGGTTGACCAGGATGATCTCGCCGTCGGGAGAGAAAATAACGAGCGCTTCGGGAACGTGGTCGAAAACGGCCTGGAAGAGCAGCGACTGCCGGTCGATTTCGGCCTGCAGCCGGGCATGGGCGCTCATATCGTTGATGATGCCCGAAAAGAAGCGCTGGCCACCGACCTCGAACGATCCAACCGACAGATGGATCGGGAACACCGTTCCATCCTTGCGAAGGCCTCGGACTTCCCGCCCGATACCGATGATCTTCTTCTCACCGGTCGCGAGATGACGCTGCAGATAATGGTCGTGCTGCGACTGATAGGGCTCGGGCATCAGCACATTAATCGGCTTGCCCAGAAGCTCATCTGTCGAGTACCCGAACATCCTTTCGGCGGCCGGATTGACGATTTGGATGCGGCCGGAACTGTCGATCGCCAAGATTGCGGCGACCGCAGACTCCAGGATCGCCTTCAGCATGGCTGACCTTGATATGACGGGTCGTTTGCCGTTCACCCTAGCGCCTCGAAGCTCTTCGATCCAGATGCTCAATTGTCCGCTTCGGACCCCGCGATGATCCCTTCCGCGGTCGCGATATCAACTGATCTCGGTCAAAGCCGTTTCGTGACGGTTGCAAGACTATCGGCGCCCGGAAGAGGAGACTTTATGGCTACCGACGATCGCCCGCCCGCGGAATGGGACGCCGATGCCGAACACCCGGCCGCTCGTTTTGCCGCCGATTGCGCCTTGCAACTCGATATTTGTAAGTCCCTGCTGGCCGTTGCCGACAGTCTCCCGGGGTCGCTCAATCCGACCACAATCGACGTGCTGTCGAAGCTCGTTCAATCGACGTGGTCGTCTCATCTCACACTTCAGAGCCAGGCGATCCTGCCGCTTATCTCGCAGCGCCACGAGCACCTGCACGAGCGCTTCGTTCCCCTGACGCGGCAGCACATCGAAATTTCCGGCATTAACGACGAACTGGTCGAGTGTTTCGATATGGTTTCTTCCGGCGAACACGTCGATCGCGGCATGCTCGGCTATCTCATCCGCAACGCGGCGGAGCGGCGGCGCGAGCACGTCGACTGGGAGAAAGTGCTTCTCGGGCCGTTGCTGCCGCAGACATTGTCGCCTGCCGAACGGCAGAGGTTCTCGGACTGGGTGGCAGCCAACCCGTGGCCTGTGGAAGGGCTCAGGACCCTTTCGTCGATCAAGCTCAATTGATCGAAGTCAATTCGTGTCCGCGCTCGAACGCCCGATGATGGCATTCGGCGAGGGATTGCAACAATGAAACCTACGAGCACCTGGATCTTGATTGCCGACGGCAGCGGCGCGCGCATTCTCGAAGCGCTTGGCCAGGGTCGCGGTTTTCGTGAGCATGCCATCGGATCAGGCGTACGGCATGAACCCTCAGGCCCGGAGACGGCGCCGCCGCACCAGCCAGTGGAAGGTCGGCCGGGAGCGAAGAGAGCTTTGCAGGCGCTCTTTGCCAGGCAGCTCAGCACAATGTTGGCAGGATATCTCCGAAACAACGCGTTCGACAGGCTCATCCTGATCGCGCCGGCGCCGTTGCTCGATGAATTGCGCAAGATGATCAGCCCCGCCGTGCGCGAGAAGGTTGTCGTCGAGATCGAGAAAGACATGACGGACATCCCGACGAGCGACTTGTCACTCTATCTCGACGAAGTGGCCGCGTCCTAGCCATCCATATTTTCGGTGAGTTTCTTGGCCGTCCTGGGTGCCGGCTCCGGCGAGGATGACGGATGCCAAACGACCTCGCGTATCGATGGATCGTCGGGAAAGGGCCGGGACTGAAAACCAAGTTCTCTCGCCATGTCGAGCATGTTCGTATTGGCGATATTCACGATGCCGCTGATCTGCTCGACGCCTTCGTGCTGGGCATAACTCAACAGCGTCGACATCAGCTCCCAGCCGAGACCAAGACCATGCAAATCGGAGCGGACGAGAACGCCGAATTCGCCGCGCGTCAAATCCGGCTCGAGCACGAGACGCGAACCGCCGATCAATTCATTGGTAGACGTCTCGATCGCGACGAAGGCCATTTCACGCGCATAATCGATCTGGGTGAGCGTTGCGAGGAACTCGTGCGGAAATGATCGGCGGTCGCTGAAGAACCGGAGGCGGGCATCCTCTTCGGAGATTTCCGACAAAAATTGCGCATAGCTGGGCTCGTCTTCGGGCTTAATCGGACGGATCAGGACATTGCCGATCTTGTTGAGCGTCACTTGGTGTTGCAAATGCGCGGGGTAGGGCCGGATCGCGAGAGGCAGCCGAGGATTGACTTCTTCGTCAGCGAGTTTCATGCGCGCGTCGATCGCAATGACACCGTTCTTGTCTGCGAGCAACGGATTGATGTCGAGTTCGCGAATTTCCGGGTGGGCGATGATCAAATCGCTGATGCGAACGAGGGTGTCGGCGATCGCGTCGATGTCGGCAGCGGGATGGTCGCGGTAGCCCTGGAGCAGGCGAGATATCCGTGTCTTGTCGATCATGCAGCGGGCGAGGTGCATGTCGAGCGGCGGAAGCGCCAGAGCGCTGTCGCGCAGGACTTCGACTGCGATGCCGCCCGCGCCAAACAAGAGCATCGGTCCGAATGCCTGATCGACGCTCATGCCGATGATCGTTTCGAGAGCGTGCGGCCGTCTGACCATAGGCTCGACCGTTACGCCATCGATACGCGCCTGCGGTAGCTTCGCTTTGATGCTGGCGAGCATGTCGGTGGCGGCCTGTTCCGCCGCGACGGCGCTTTCGAGATCAAGCTTTACGCCGCCAACATCGGATTTATGGGATATGTCGGGCGAAGCGATTTTGATCACGCAGGCGTCGTTGGTGTGGAGAATCCCGTCCGCAAGGGAACGAACTTCTGCCGGATCGCGGGCCAGAACCGCTTTGTCGGTCGGAATGCCGTAGGCGGCGAGGATCGTCTTGGCTTCGAGAGCTGAAGCGACGGTCCGGCCGCTTTCAAGGATCTTGCGGATCTCGCGGCGTGCGGCCTTTGCATCGTAGCTGTGGTCGCCTTCCGCCGCCGATGGCGTCCGCATCAATTCATCCTGACAGCGTGCGTGACGCACAAGTTGCATGAACCCGGCCACAGCGGCGGAGGTCGATTCGAACGTCGGGATCTTATTTTCCTCGAAAAGCGCTCTGGCATCGCGTACCGCTGCGTCTCCTAGCCAGCAGGTGATGACGGGCTTGTCGGCTACGATGTTGCGGTTTGCCGAAACGGTCTCGATCACCGCTTTGGCGGCATCGTCAGCGGAAAGTGTAGCGGTCGGACAGTAAAGAACGAGGACGGCATCGTCGTCACGATCGTGCAAGAGTTGGTGCAGGGCATCTGAATAGCGTTTCGGTCCGGCGTCGCCGATGATGTCGACAGGGTTTGCGCGAGACCACGTCGGCGGCAGGACGCGATCGAGAGCTGCAATCGTTCCAGTGCCGAGCGACGCAAGCGTTCCCTTCCAGTCCTGGAGTTCGTCGGTCGCCAGCACACCCGCCCCGCCGCCGTTGGTGAGAATGGCGAGCCTCTCGCCATGAAGGCGCGGCGCGCGCGACAGGATTTCGGCAGCGGCGAACAGTTCATCGAGCGTTCGCACTCTCAACAGGCCCGAGCGCCGGAACGCGGCTTCATAGGCGGCGTCCGATCCGGCCAAGGCGCCGGTATGGGACAACGCTGCATGGACACCACCTGCGTGCCGACCGGTCTTGACGACCACAACGGGTTTCAGGCGGGCGGCGCGACGAGCGGCAGAAATAAATTTCGGCGCCTGGGTGACGGCCTCGACATAGAGAAGGATGGCACGCGTCTGGTGATCGGTCGCGAGAAAATCCAGCATGTCGCCGAGATCGACGTCCGCCATTTCTCCAAGCGAAACGACGTGCGAGAAGCCGATACCGCGTCCCGCCGCCCAGTCGATCACGGCCGTCACCAGCGCGCCTGATTGCGAGACGAACGCCAGATCGCCGGAGAGTGGCGCGCGATGGGCAAAGCTCGCGTTGAGGCCGATCGTCGGCACCATCAGGCCGATGCAGTTCGGCCCGAGAACCCGCAAGCCGTAGGATCCGGCGACTTCGATCAGCGCCTGTTTCCGGTCACCCAAGCCGGCTGCGAGCGCCACTGCGGCGCGCGTGCCCTTGGCTCCGAGTTCTTCGATCAGGCCGACGATCGTTGCCGGCGGTGTCGCCAGGACGGCAAGGTCGGGCGGCGCGGGCAGGTCGGCGACCGAGGCGTAGCACTTTCGCCCGTCAATCTCGCTGTATTTCGGGTTTACGAGGCTTACCTCGCCGGTAAAGCCGCCTTGAAATAGGTTTTTGCGAACCGTTGCGCCAACGGAACCCGGCCGGTCGCTGGCGCCAATCAGAGCGACGGATCGCGGGGCCAAAAGATGATTCAAATTGCGAACAGTCATCAGCCCGAATCCTTAAGCGGGTACGGTCGAAAGTCCTATAAGCGATCGGGGCTGGCGTGTTCTGATCTGGGTCAATATCATTTCGCACCTGCTCACTTGAGCTGCGTCAATGGGATAGACGGCGATGAGTGCGAGAAAGCCGGTGGGTCGTTCGAGCGAAGAGGGCCATTTCTTGCATATGCCAGCAAACGTGCAGAATGCGCTTCCGGCGCCTCGATCCGATGCGATTGCCCTGCTCTCCGACCAGTCATCAACCCATTCCGAAATCGCTAAGGTTCCGGCGATCGCGCCCGCCGATCAACGGCCGCAGTCCGCGGGGCAACCGGAGCTCGACCGATATACGCATTATCTTCTCGCGCGACTGACGGCCGGTCTTTCGCCAGCGGCTTGCGCCAATGCGTTCTTCGATTGGGGAATGCACATGGCGACGTCGCCGGGGCTGCAACTGGAATTGATGGGCGAAGGCATACGACAGTGGATGCGGCTGGCGGCTTTCGGGCAGGAGGCGTCGGTCGCGAACGAGCCGCTGGCGCCGAGCGTAGTGACCTCACCGCACGATCATCGCTTCGTCTCCGCCGGCTGGAAACAGTTTCCGTTCAACGTCTATGCCGAGGCTTTTCTTCTCGGCGAAGAATGGTGGCATTCAGCGACCACCAGGGTTCGCGGCGTCGAAAAGCAAAATCTCAACCGCGTCGATTTCATCACCCGGCAGATGCTCGACGTTTTCGCGCCGGCAAATTTCGTTGCGACGAACCCGGACGTGCTCCAGCGCACGCAGTCGGAGGCCGGGCTTAATCTGCTTCGCGGCTATAAAAATTATCTCGACGACCTGAAGCGCCTGCGAACGCGCGAAGCGCCTCCAGGCGCCGAAAAGTTCAAAGTCGGCGAGACGGTTGCGATCACGCCGGGAAAGGTCGTTTTCCGCAATCATCTGATCGAGCTCATTCAGTATGAGCCAACGACCGAGAAGGTGCACGCCGAGCCGGTTCTGATCGTGCCGGCGTGGATCATGAAGTACTACATTCTCGATCTCAGGCCGGAGAATTCGCTGGTCAAATTCCTGACGGCGCAAGGTTTCACGGTTTTCATCGTCTCGTGGCGCAACCCTGACGCCGACGACCGGAACATCGGGTTCGACGATTACCGCCGCCTCGGCGTGATGGCAGCGCTCGATGCCATCACCACGATCACTGGTGACCACAAAGTCCACGCGACGGGCTATTGCCTTGGCGGAACGCTGCTTGCGACCGCAGCGGCGGCGATGGCAAGCGAGAACGACGACCGCATCGCGACGCTCACGTTCCTCGCGGCGCAGGCGGATTTCCGTGAAGCGGGAGAATTGACGCTCTTCGTCGACGAAAGCCAGGTATCATTCCTTGAAGACATGATGGGCGAGCAGGGCTTTCTCGACAGTGCGCAGATGGCTGGGGCCTTCCAACTATTGCGCTCGAACGATCTGATCTGGTCGCATGTCGTCAACGACTACCTGCTTGGCGAGCGGCAACCGGTTTTCGATCTGTTGGCGTGGAATGCGGACGCGACGCGGATGCCCTATCGCATGCACTCGGAATATCTGCGTTCGCTATTCCTCAATAACGATCTGGCCGAGGGTCGCTTCAAGGTTGACGGCCATGCGATCGCGCTGACGGACCTGCGTGCACCGATCTTCGCCATCGGGACGGAGACCGATCACGTTGCTCCCTGGCGCTCGGTCTATAAGTTCAACATCCTGAGCGATACGAGCGTAACCTATTTGCTGACGAGCGGCGGACACAATGCCGGGATCGTGTCGCCGCCCGGCACTTCGCACCGCAGTTACAGAATGGCAACCAAGCAGCCCAACGACAATTTCGTCGATCCCGATACATGGTACAAGACGACGCCAAAACACGAGGGATCATGGTGGCCGGCATGGGCCGAGTGGCTGGCACGAATGTCGTCCGGTTGGGTCGAGCCGCCGTCGATGGGTGCGCCAGAGAAGGGCTTCAAGCCTCTTTGCGCCGCACCGGGAACCTACGTGCTTCAAAAGTGAAGCCTGCCGGTTCGTGAAACTTGACCTTCGTCAACGCGGAGGATCAGAACAAAGCGATGATATTTTTGGTGCCTAGCATAGGAGTGACGAGCATGCTTGATCGACCTGCTTGGCGCGACACCAATTTAAGAGTGCCTGCGCCCGGAATTGCGCCTTTTCTCAATGCCTTCAATCCAGCCACGGGCTGCATGCATTTCTGGAGTTCGTCTGCCTACAAGCTTGGCGGAGACGTCGCCGAAAGCTGGCTGCACTTCTTGGGCGAGCGCTGGCTCAAGGATCTCAGATTTCCGCAACAGATCGCAGCGTGCAAAACCGCGGATGATGTGAATGTTGCCGTGTCGGAGTTTTGGCAGCAAGCTTCGAAAGATTATTCTGCCGAGTTCAACCAACTTGCCGATATAACCTGGGCTGCCATGCGCGAAACGATGGACGGCGCCTCGGAAAACGCGGCGAGTGACGCAGAGAAATGTTGCGGCAAATGCTCGTCGAAGTAAGCGTCGGCGCGTAGGAGAATGCGATGAAAGCCAGTGACGTGATGACGGCCAAGGTCATCTCCGTAGCCCCCGACGCCACGCTCGGCGACATGATCAAGCTGATGCTGCAGCATCGGATCAGCGGCCTTCCAGTCGTGACGAAAGAGGGCAAGCTGGTCGGGGTGATAACCGAGGGCGATTGCCTGCGGCGCGCGGAGACCGGCACCGAGGTGAAGCGGTCGTTCTGGCGCGACTTGCTGACGGGGTCTGAAACGCTCGCCAGTGAATATATTCAGTCGCACGGCCGCAAGGTGTCGGAGGTGATGTCGCGGGATCCGATCACGGTCGATCCCGATACAGACCTCAGCGAAGTCATTCACCTCATGGAGAAGAACCGGATCAAACGCGTACCGGTCGTCAAGAATGGCGCTGTCGTCGGCATCGTCAGCCGGGCGAATCTGCTGCAAACCCTTTCAGGTCTGGTCGGGGGCGCGAAGGTCGAGCAGAGCGATGCCGAGATCCGGCAAGGCGTCAACGCAGCCCTTGCCAACTTGCCGTGGGCGGCGAACGAATTTCTCAACGTCACCGTCAAGAACGGCGTCGTCGATCTTTGGGGATGTTACACGGCCTATCGCCAAGACGAGGCGGCTATCGTCGCGGCCGAGAATGTTCCCGGCGTGAAGAAGGTTCAGAGCCATCTGTCCTGGGTCGATCCGATGTCGGGCATGGTCGTCTATTCGCCCGACGAGAACGCGCCGGTCGCCGGGGCCTAGCACGATCGCTCAGTCCGACATGACGAGTGGGAGCGCGTTTAAGACGGCAGCTTCCGCGTTTGCGATTTTCGAGTGTGCCGCGCATGAAAGCCATGGTCTTCCGAGCCGTCGGACAGCCTTTAACGCTGGAAGAACGACCCGATCCGATTCCAGGCAAAGGCGAAATTCGCGTCCGCGTCGAAGCGTGCGCGGTCTGCCGGACGGACTTGCATGTGATCGATGGAGACCTGCCCGACCCGAAGCGTCCCGTCATTCCGGGACATGAAATCGTCGGCATCGTCGACGCCATCGGCCCCGAAACTCATGGCCACCAAATTGGCGAGCGCGTCGGCGTGCCCTGGCTCGGGCACACCTGCGGGCAATGCCCGTATTGCGTCGCCGACAGGGAAAACCTGTGCGACTTTCCGCTGTTCACGGGCTACACGCGCGACGGCGGATTTGCCACGCACGTCATCGCGGACGCGGCGTTTGCATTTCCTATGACCGGCTTCGACGATCCGGTGGCGGCGGCGCCGCTGATGTGCGCGGGCCTCATCGGCTGGCGATCGTTGCGCATGGCCGGCGACGGCAAGCGGATCGGCCTCTATGGCTTCGGCGCAGCGGCGCACATCATTGCGCAGGTGTGCATCTGGCAGGGCCGGGAAGTCTACGGCTTCACGCGGCCGGGCGATATGGATGCGCAGAAGTTCGCGCTGTCGCTTGGCGCCCGCTGGTGTGGCGGCTCGGATGAAGCGCCACCCGAAGAACTCGACGCCGCCATCATCTTCGCTCCGGTCGGCGCGCTCGTACCCATGGCTCTGAAGGTGGTACGGAAAGGCGGCCGCGTTATCTGCGGTTGCCAACCTGACGCGCGAAGATGCGAGGGAATTTCTAGCGATCGCGCCGCAAGCGGGCGTTCATACTACAACGACTGTCTATCCACTCGCGCGCGCCAATGAGGCCCTCGCCGATTTGAGGGCGGGCCGCTTTTCGGGCGCTGCTGTCCTGGTGCCGTAGAGACGCGATCTGCGCGCCTCCACCAGACAACGCGATGCGGCGTGTTTCATTCGGCGATCGTTGCGATCAGCGAGCCCGGATCGATAACGCTATTTTCGCGGGCGACGATCGTTACAACTCCGTTGATTGGCGCGGTGATCTCGTGCAACGCGTCCTCGATGCGAACTTCAGCGATCGAATGACCGGCTGCGACGCGCGCGCCGTCCGAAACGAGCCATCGCACGACTGTCCCTTCAGGGAAAATGCTCGACGCCCACAGGGCCTCGTCAACTTTGATGTCCGGCATGTCTGCTCCAAGTGTTCATCGCTATTTACGGGTATAAGGCGGCCGCACTCTCACGATGTGACACGGCGACAGATATGACCTTGGTCAAACTTGGCTGCGCCGCATGGCAGCGCAGCTAAAGCCGCAACGGTGTTTGCGGGTCTTTTCGGAGACACCTAAGGCCGGACGTCGATGTTACGAGCCTGGAGCGCCATCGCAATCAAGGCGAAGCCGCCGAAGATCATATTGATGCCGACCAGCAGTCCGATCGCCCATGCCGCAGACGACGGCAGCCCGAGAAAAATCAATGCGCCGAGCACCAGATCGACGATGCCGCTCAACAGCATCATCAGCCAGCTTCCCGGCAGCTCGTCGCGATGCTCGAGCGCAAACATGATCGAGGCGATGCCCTCGATGATGAAAAAAGCGACCAGCACGACGGTGAGCGAGATGGCGCCCTCGGCAGGCGAAAAAAGCAGATAGAGCCCGGCGCCGATACCGAGAACGGCCGACAGGAGCGACCACCAGAAGCCCGGCATCGGACGCGTCGAAAAGGTCGTGAAAAGACCGGCGATGCCGCTGAAAAGCAAAATCCAGCCGATGAAGAACGCGACCGTCAGCGTCGCGATCGGCGGCACAACGATCGCCGCGACGCCGAGAAGAACGAGAATTATCCCTTCGACGAGGAACAGCTTCCAGTTGGAACGCAGGGACGTAACGAGCGCGAGCCGCAAGCTTTGGACGTCAGGCCGATCGAATGACATTTATTCTAGCTCCCCAGGTTCAGACGAAATCATCGCTGCAAGCAGGTAATGCTCGATACTATGATACTTCGTCGGTCCGCGCGGTAGTTGCATTGAAGGTCGTGAACGGGATGCAAACAAGGCCGTTTCAAATCCACCCATGTCATTGATCCGACGCAACGAACGCATGGTCATGCTTCGTCTGACATTCGATCAGTGGCATCGAATGTGGACTGCGCGAGTTGTAGGGGCGGCGCAATAACGGACGCGTCGCGGGATCTTTTACCGGAGCTTGTCCGTTTCAATCGTCAGCGTCACTCGTTTTGCGAGACGATGGCATTGCTTATTGGGAGATAGTGCAACTTTGGTCGGAGCCGCCAATGCGCGCGTCGTCGATGAAATCGATCTGCAGGCGGCTTATATCGGGCGGCATCTGCCATTCAGCGACGAAGAATTTTTTGCGCCATGATTTGGCCGCAAGCTATTCACGCTCGCTTCATATGGCTGCCCTTATCCACGTCGTTTAGCGGGGAAAGTTTGCCTCGACCGCAAATGGCGGTGAAGGCATGAGACCGAAGTTAAATTGGCGATCAAGCCAGAGCAATCGAAGCGCCAAAGCGGGCGCAACAAAAATCCGAGGAAACTTCATGAAACTCAGCCGACACGCCGTTCTAGCTGCCGCTTCGCTTCTGGCGGCAGTCTCGGCGACGCCCGCTCTCGTCAGAGCCGATGATCAGCAAAACGAACGACAGCGACCGGGCAAAGATAGCGGCGGCGAACAAAAGCATCGCGACCATGAAGACAAGGGTGGAGGTTCCCGGCGAGATAAAGGGGAAAACCGCCAGGGTCAGGGAAATCAGCAGTTCCAGGGCCAAAAGCGCGAAAAGCAGCGTCCGCCTGCGCTCGGACAACAGCAGGCGCCGCAGCAAGCGCCCCAGAACACGCAGAAGCCGCAGTTGCAAAAACCGCAGTTCGGCAATGGCGGACAAGGCCAGAACCCCAACGCATTCGTGAGGCCGAAGCCGAAACCGCCGGTCGTCGACAACGGGGCGCCGCAGCAGCAACGCCCGCAGAATTTCGACAAGCCGGTCAACAATCAGTTCGGCAACCAGAACAAGGACCGGCACAAAGACAAGCGCCCGGATCAATTCGGCGGCGGTAATCCTGGCGGCCCGAACCAGCCGAATTTCAAACCGGGCAATCCAGGCAATCCTGCCGCCCGTCCGGCCGGCAACTTCGCGCCGCCGGCAGGGCAGCCGCAGTCGCCTGCCGAAGCGAAACGGCGTTTCGAAGCGCTTCGCGGCCAGCGTAAGGAAGTGAAGTTCGACGGCGGCAAGGGCGTCGTCATCGAAGAGCCCGGCAAGCGCCGCATCTTCAAGGACAACAATCGTGTTTTCATCCAACACGACGACAACGAGCGGCTAAGACGCGTGGCGCCGAATGCGCGCTTTGAGAAGGGCAAGGGCGGAACGAACATCGCCGTCATTGACCGGCCGGGTGGATACAAGATCTACTCAGAGACGGACGCCAACGGCCAGTTGATCCGCCGCTACCGGCGTGGCCCCGACGGGCGTGATTTCATCATCATCGATAACCGCAGACGTCATCGCGACAACTTCGGCCGGGATCTTGCGGCTGGAATCGGCATCGGTGTCGGCGTCGTTGCCGGCGCGGCGATCTTGAATTCGGTTCTCGATGTGCCGCCGCCGCGCGTCACCATTCCGCGTGACGAGTATATCGTCGATTACGAGCGCGCGAGCGACGAGGATGTCTACGACGCTTTGAGTGCGCCACCGGTCGATAATTTCCGCGACCGCTACACACTCGATGAAATTCGGGCCACAGCCGCGCTTCGCGACCGGATGCGCCGCGTCGACCTCGACGACATCACATTCGACTTCGGGTCGTGGGAGGTCACGCCGAGCCAGTACGGTAAGCTCGATCGCATCGCGCGGGCCATGAAGCGTATCATCGACCGCCATCCGGACGAGGTCTTCATGATCGAGGGCTATACGGATGCGGTCGGCACGCCGGAGGACAATCTCTCGCTTTCCGACCGGCGGGCGGAATCCGTCGCCGAGGTGCTGACGGATCAATTCCAGATCCCGTTCGAGAACCTGACGACGCAGGGCTACGGCGAAGAGTTCCTCAAGGTTCCGACCTCGGCGCCGGAACGTCTCAACCGGCGCGTGGCGGTGCGGCGTATTACGCCGCTTCTCGCCCGTGGCCAAGGTGCGCCGCCTCCGCCGCCGTCTTCAGGTGCGCGTCAGCAAAATTATGACGACGGCCCGGGCGGTCCCGACGATGCTGGTCCGGATAATGGTGGTCCGGATAACGGCGGCCCCGATGACGACCGCGGCTACGATGGTCCTCCGCCACGCTGAGCCGACGCTCCAAGACTTAAGTAAGAGGAACGCATGTGCCCCGTCGCATTGTATTGATAGGTGCGACGGGGTTTTTCGGTCAGCGGCTGGCAAGGCGTCTTGCGCAGATCGACGGCACCGAACTGGTGTTGACGTCACGCGACAAGGCGCGGGCTCAATCTCTCGCCGATGAAATCGGCGGCGGCGGCAGAATTGCTTCGATCGCTTTCGAGCGAAGTGATGCCACGGACATCGCAGCACTTGCTCCGTGGCTCGTCATCGACGCCTCCGGCCCATTTCAAATGGCGGGCTATGACCTGGCGGGCCGAGCGATCGCGGCGGGGGCGCATTGGATCGATCTCGCCGATGCGCGCGATTATCTTCTCGGCTTTTCCGACGGTCTCGACTCGCGTGCGCGCGCTGCGGGTGTCGTGGCGCGGGCGGGAGCAAGCTCGACGCCGGCGCTTTCGTCGGCGGTTGTCGAAGATCTGACGCGCGGCTGGCGACGCATCGACAGCATCGACATCGCGATCCTCCCCGGAGGCAAAGGCGAGGTCGGTTTGTCGGTCATTCGCGCCATCCTGTCCTACGTCGGCAGGCCGATTGCGACGTTGGCGGAAGGGCGACCGCAGACCGTAATCGGATGGGGAGAAGCGCGGCGCATCGCTGTTGACGGCCTCGCCACGCGATATGTTTCGCCCGTCGAAACCGCCGACGCGGCCCTGATGCCCGAGCGATTTGGAGTTACATCGCGCGTGTCGTTCGGCGCCGGACTTGAATCTCGCTTCGAACAGTTCGGCATCCTGCTGCTCGCACATCTCCGTCGATGCGGACTGATTTCCAATTTGGAGCCGTTGGCGCCGATGCTGGCGCGGGCGCGCGGTCTGACACGGCCGTTTGCTTCTGACCGCGGCGGAATGATCGTCACGTGCACAGGACTCGACGGCGACTGTCATTGGACTTCGGCGCGATGGATACTTCAAGCGTCTCCGGGCCAGGGACCAGACGTTCCCATTCTGCCGGCGGTGGCGCTGACGCGCGCTTTGCTGCGCGGTGATGAAAAGTCAGGAGCGGCAGTCGCGTCGCTTGCACTCGCCGCGATCGAAGCGGAAATGAGTGCTCCGTCGTTGACAACGTCGCGTCTGGTTCGCGTGACGACGAAGCCGAGCTTGATCGAAGCCGCGTGTGGCGGCGGTTATGGCGACCTTCCCAGCGCGCTTCGGGCATTCCATGCGCAGAACGCACCGCCGGTCTGGCACGGCAAGGCCGATATCGATGCTTCGCGATCGCTGACTGGCCGGCTGTTGCGATGGGTGTTCGGCTTTCCGCCGACGGGACTCGATGTCGATGTGACAGTCTCGGTCGATCGCGAAGAGGGCGCGGAAACCTGGACCCGCAATTTCGGCGGGCGACGGTTTTCATCACGACTGACGCACGAGGGTGGCAACATCGTATCGGAGCGGTTCGGCGCGATCAACGTACTGCTCGGACTTGAAGCGCGTGGCGGTGAAATCGCAATGCCGGTCGTCGGCTGGCGTATCGGCGCGATAAGGCTTCCGCTGGTCCTCGCGCCGAAATCCGAGACACGCGAGTCCGCCGGGGACGACGGGCGCTTTCATTTCGACGTAGCTATTACCCTGCCGATGATCGGGCGTCTCGCGCACTATCGCGGCTGGCTCGAGCCGAAGACGATCGCCGCAACCGAGTTGGCCGCGAGCGGCTAGTTCGGAGACGCCGCACGCCAGCCGGCCGCTATGGCTTCTTGTTCCGAGCAGAACCAGCGCTTGCCTCTGCCCGCAGCCATGCTGACGCTGTCGTACCAAGGGTCCCACGGCATGTGATAGATGCGGCCACGCGACGAGACGTTGCCTTTGATCGCGCAGCCGCTGGGTGCGCTCGTTTCGGCGACTTGCCATTCGTTATGGCGAAAGTCCCAAGGTGCCTCGGCTTGCCCCTGCCAGACGCCGATCCTGGCTTTGCGGGCGTCGGCTTCGATGCCGACATAGGTGACGGAATATTTTACGAAGGCCCAGGCAAGACCGGCTCGCACCATCGCTTCGTCGATATCGGCGCCGTCGACGAAGCATGTGGCGAGCGCCCGGCCGTAGCGGTCGTTGCCCTTACGATCGCAAGTCACCTCCTGATTGTCCGCGAGCCGTCGCAGCAGCGCAGCGGCGGCGCGACCGCAATTCCAAGATTCGGCCGTCGCGGTTTTGCAGGTCTGGGCGATTTCGGGGGCATCGATACCTTCAAGGCGAACGCGCGTTAGACCGACATCGAGCGTATCGCCATCGACCACATGGCCGATGCCGGAGATGATTGCCGGCTGACCATCGTCGCGGCCGGACCAGCCTTTTGCCGCGGGCGGGGCGAGAGCGCATAAAAAAAACGCACCAGCGATAAGGCCGGTGCGTGAAAGTCGTGGGGGGAAGGACTCAGTGAACATGGCGAATCCTCGCCCGTCGCGGTGTCGCAACCTGGGCGAAGTGGTGGTCGATTTATGTAATTAATACAGGCGGATACAACCGCTTTGCGGGTGCATGGCGCGTACCGTCCGTTCGGTACCGGCGGTTCGATCGAGAGGAAACGCAATTTGCAGAACTTCGGTGAAACGATCCACAACCAGGGGATTGTTCGCCGCAGACTTCAGCGGCCCGCAAGTGACATAATTGAACTCGATATTTTGCGCGATTTGCGCGCGACAAGGTTCGCCGCCCTGAACGAGGAACTTGATGGCTCCGCAATACCCCGTGCCGCCCCCTCCGCCGCTGCCGCCACGGCCCTCGCCGCGCCCGGCATTCGAGCGGGCGCCGCTCGGTTCCGGCCCTCGTCGCGGGCCGCCGCCGCCCGGAGGGCCGAAGAGACCGCCGCCCGCGCGCCGCGGCGGCGTGCTGACGGGCATCATCTATTTCCTGGTTTTCGTTCTGGTCGCGGGCGGCGCGGGGATCGGCTACCTGCTGCTCAATCCTCCGAGCGATTTCATCCGGCAGAAGATTACCGAACAGGTGAAAGCGCAAACCGGCCGTGATCTCGCGATCGCCGGGGCCGCATCGTTCGACTTCTTCCCCTCGCTCGGCGTTTCTCTCCACGATGTCTCGCTGTCGGGACCGCCAGAGATGGGCGGTTCGCTGGTTCATGCCGAGGCGCTGCAAGTCAGCATCGAGCCGATGTCGCTTCTCAAGCGGAAGCCAAAGATCAATTCGGTAACGCTCAAGCGTCCGGAATTCGATTTGAGGGTCGACAAGGACGGGCGGAGGAATTGGAAGTTCGCATCGTTCGCCGCGCCAGTTCGATTTGCGGAGCTGCAAACGCGCGGCACCTCCAGTGATACGCCGGTGTTCAAAGTCGCTGCGGCAGAAACCGACAACGACGGAGCGCAGACTGCGGTCGTCAGGGATGTGCAGCTCGACGACGTCAATATTCAAGATGGGACGTTCCGCTTCACGGATGAGCGGACGGGACGCAAGTCGGAGGTTTCCGGGCTCAATCTGAAGTTTGCGCTGCCGTCGATCAAAAGCCCGCTCGTCGCCAACGGCAACTTCGTCTGGCACGATCAGAGGCTCGATTTCGACGGCAAAATCGAGAACGTGCGTGGGCTTCTGATGAATGCACCGGCGCATCTGTCGTTCTCGACGAAGAACCCGCTGATCGCGGCGTCCTATGACGGCGATCTGACGATCGCGGAGGGCGCTGTTCTCGACGGCCAAGTGTCGGCTAATGCGGACTCCGCGCGACAACTGGCGAACTGGTTCGGCACGCGGCTGCCACCGGTCTCGGGCTTTGGCCCGCTCACCATTCAGGGCAAACTGCAGACTGCGGATAACGTGACCATCTTCTCGGACGCAAAGTTCGCGCTCGATGGCGAAACGGCGACCGGTACCATCAAGGTCACGACCGGCGGCGAGCGCCCCTTCGTCGAAGCCAATCTTGCGATCGCAGAACTCGATCTCAACAAGTATCTGACAAGCGCGGTGACAGGCGCGCTCGCCACGGAGGGCACGTCGCCAGAAACGTCTGCGCCTCAACAGGGCGGTACGCCGGCGGAGCCGGATCAGATCCAGAAGCTGCTCGATAAACAAGGCACCAAGGTTTATGGCGTCGAGCAGCGCGAGGGCTGGTCGAGCGAAACGCTGAACTTGACGCTTCTCGGTGTCGCCGACGGCAACGCGCACGTCACTGTCGGCAAGCTTCATTTCAAGAATGTCTCAATCGGGCAGTCGTCGGTCGACGTCGCGGTCAAGGACCGGGCGATGCAGGCGACGTTCAACGACGTGGCGCTTTACCAAGGCCACGGACGTGGCGTCCTGACCATCAACGGTTCGGCCGGGACGGCGAACATCGGCGCGAACTTCGATCTGAGCAGCGTCTCGGCGCTGCCGTTTCTGAAGGATGCAGCCAATTTCGGCTGGGTTGCCGGTAACGCCAACGTCAAGCTGCAGCTGGCGGCCAATGGCGCGAGCCAACTGCAGCTGATCGAAAGCCTCAACGGCACGGCGGGTTTCCAATTTTCCGACGGCGCGATCGTGGGCTTCAGTCTGCCCGGAGCGCTGCGCGGGCTCTCGCAAGGCAATTTCGGCGCGCTCAGGACTTCGCCGTCCGAGAAGACCGATTTCAGCGCGCTGGCGGCGACCTTCACAGTCGCCAACGGCGTGGCGCAGAACCAGGATCTGCAGCTTGTGAGCCCGCTTCTCAGGGTTAGCGGCGGCGGCGTCATCCATATGCCGGAGCGGACCGTCGATTATACGGTCAAGCCGCGGCTCATCGCGTCTCTCGAAGGCCAAGGCGGCGACGCGCAAGCCTCAGGCATCGAAGTTCCGGTGCGGATTGTCGGCTCCTGGGACCATCCGAGCTACCATCCGGACCTCAAAGGCGTGCTTTCCGATCCGAACAAGACGATGGATGCGATCAAGCAGATCGGAAAGAAGCTCAAAGGCAAGAACAGCGACCAGATCGTCGACGAGCTTTTCGGCAAGAACAGCGACGATGCGTCGACCGAGAAGACGAAAAAGAGCGCGAAGAACCTGCTGAACAAATTATTCGGCAAGGCGGACGAGCAAAATTAGCGGATTTTTTACGGCTCAATTGCGCTTCGACGACGAAAAATCCGCGCCAGGATCTTGTCGCAAAACCCTTCGTTAAGTCGCTGAGGCATCAAGCCGAAAAAAAATTGGCGCAGGGGCAAAAAAGGTCTTGCGTAGGGGGGGCGTTGGCCTCATATGCACGCTCTCTCGTCTGTCCACCTGCCAACATGGTCGAGGTTTTCCAGAGCCAATGAGGTAAGGAGCGGGCGAGTCAAACCTATCTGCTGGTTGGGGAGGGTCATATGGCCTTTAATGACACCCTCTTCCAATTGGGGATGGACTTAACTCGTTCAAGCACCGCCCAAAAGGAAGATCACGCGCGCGCTGCGTTCTACACGGAAGTCGAGGACTCGCTGTCGAGTCCGGTTACCGAGCGAAGCGTTAGTAGTGCAGGGACTACGATCTTTATCGATCTTCACGGCGCCAAGCGCCTCGACGACGTCAAGTCGGCCGAGCGCGCGACGAAGCGTGCCGTCGAAAATCTGGGCCTCAAGCTCAAGAGCCTCCACCTCGATCGCGTCGCCGGCGGCGGCGTGTCGGGTGTCGCGGTCTTGAGCTCCGGGCACCTGTCTCTGCAGGCTTGCTCGCGGACCGGCTTTGCGGCCGTCGACGCTCGCGGATGCAATGGGCTGACGCCTTCGAAGGCGCTGCTCGCTCTCGCCAACGCCTTCGGGGCGCGCGAGGCCGTCATCCAGCGCAAGCGGACGGCGTCCGAGGTTGCCGTGCCTGCCGTGCGCCTGGTGCCTGCGGCACCGCGCAAGGCCCAGCGCCAGAAGGCTCAAGCGAAGGCGGCTTAAGCCGCTTCGTCTCTTCACGACAGCAATAGGTTGCCGCGATCGGGATGCGCTCCGATCGCGGCTATTGCTGTTTGCGCAATTATCGTCAGCCGATATGGCCCTGGCTGACGCGGGCGACTTCCTTGGCGGGTTCGGCGACCTTGAGCGCCTCGGTCGGTAAGAGCGACGCGCCCGCCGAGCCGGACAGCCTTGCGAAGAAGAAGATCGACGACGCCGATACCAAGCCGATCAAGACGAAGACCGGCGGGAAATGCGCAGCATCAATGACGCTGCCGCCGCGCAGGTATTGCATGTACTGCAGGCCCATCGCCGCAATGGTGACGCCGACAGATCCTGACAGCTCCTGGCAAACGGCGGCGAAGCTCGTCGCGCGGCTCAGGCGCTCAGGCGGCACGTCGGCGTAGGCAAGGGTGTTGACGCTCGTGAACTGCAGCGATCGCGCCAAACCTCCGGCCAGGAACAGCGCAACGATCAGTAGCGGCGGCGTACTGGCGACGAACAGCGACGGCAGGGCCGAGAACAGGCTGGAAATCACGGCAACGGTGATCAGCACGCGGCGGAATCCATAGCGGCGGAGGATGGCGGCCGCCTGCGTCTTCATGAACATGGCGCCGATGCCGGTGGCGAATGTCATCAGGCCCGATTGAAACGCCGTCATGCCGAAGCCGGTCTGGAACAACAGCGGCAGCAGAAACGGACCGGCGCCGAGGCCCGTGCGGAACAAGAAGCCTCCGACGACAGCGGCACGATAGGTCGGGATCGCCAGCAGGCGCAGATCGATGATCGGCGCCGGGGCGTTGAGCGCGTGCCAAACGTAAAGCCCCAGAAGCGCGGCGCCTGAAAACGTGATGAGCAGAACAGTATCGCGGTCGAGAAGGCCGAGCCCCATCATCGTCACGCCCGTCAGAAACAGCGAAAGGCCGGGGCCGACCAGAAAGAAACCGCGCGTGTCGAACGTGCTCGGACCGCTTTCGCGTGTATCGGGGATGAGACGCGTCACCAGCACGATGCCAAGGAGCGCCACAGGAATATTGATCCAGAAGATCCAGCGCCAGTTGAAGTAGGTGGTGATGAAGCCGCCCAACGGCGGTCCAAGCACGGGTCCGACAAGCGCGGGAACGGTGAGCCACGCGATGGCATTGATCATGTCGGCCTTTGGAATGGTGCGCAGCACAATCAACCGCCCGACAGGCGCCATCATGGCTCCGCCCATTCCCTGCAGAACGCGGGCGGCAACGAGCGAGCCGAGGTCGGTCGAAAGGCCGCAAGCAATAGAGCCAAGCGAAAAAACGGCCATAGCGGCGCGGAAGACATTTTTCGCGCCAAACCGGTCGGCCATCCAGCCCGACGCCGGAATGAAAACCGCCAACGCCAGCAAATAGGTCGTTACCGCAAGCTTAAGGTGAATGGGGTTGCTGTGGAGGTCTTTGGCGATTGCGGGCAGCGATGTCGCAAGCACGGTCGCATCGAGGTTCTCCATAAAGAGGCCCGTGGCGACGATCAGAGGTATGAAATTGCGTCTAAATTGTTCGGTCATGGCGGGTTGTCTAGCACGCGTTAAACGATTGGCGGTTGCTCTTTCCGCCGTGCGTCTGGCGCGCACCTCAATTGCAATCGGGTGCGGCATATCCCGCCCTACCGACCTCCGGATAGGTGCGAATTACCCCCTTGAGTGGTGCGGACCCGTCAGAGCTAAGCTATGCGCGTTGATAGGCTGGGCGCATAATTCGGTGCTCGGTACAAAACAAACAACAGCACGGGTTTTGCAGGGGCCGGTCGAAGCCCTACCTCTCCCAAGGCTGTGACTGGGGAAACGCATCGCAATGGTTACCAACAAGGTCATCTCGGCAGACGAAGCCATCGCGCGGATCGGTAACGGAGCCGTGGTCACGACGACCGGTTTCGTCCAAAGCTGTATCCCAGAGGCGCTGCATGCCGCACTGGAGAAACGCTTCGTTGAAACCGGTGCGCCTCGCGACTTAACCCTGATCATGTGCGCGGGCGCCGGCGACAGCAAGGGCTTGGGCACCGGCCGCCTTTATCATGATGGCCTTTTGAAGCGCGTCATCGCCGCCAACTTCGGGCGCATGCCGAAGGTTGCAGAGGCGGCGCAGAACGACAAGATCCAGGGTTACAACCTGCCGCAAGGCGTGATCTCGAAGCTTTATCGCAGCTGCGCATCCGGAAGCCCCGGCCTTTTCACCCGCGTCGGCCTGCACACCTACGTCGATCCGCGGCTTGGCGGCGGCAAGGTCAATACGAAGACGAAGGAAGATCTCGTCAAGCTCGTCGAAGTCGACGGCAAAGAGTGGCTGTTCTACAAGGCGACGCCGATCAATGTCGCTCTTATCCGGGCGACGAGCGCGGACTCTCTCGGCAATCTCAGCATGGAGAGGGAAGCGCTGACGCTCGACGTTCTGGCGCAGGCGATGGCCGCCCACAACAACGGCGGCGTCGTCATTGCGCAGGTCGAGCGTGTCGTGGCGGAAGGTTCGATCAAACCGAAAGACGTGAAGGTTCCGGGCATCCTCGTCGATTGCGTGGTGATCGCCGACCCGCCCGAAATGCACCGCATGAACTATGGCGTTATGTATGATCCGGGCCTTGCCGGCGAGGTGCGCGTCACCGTCGACAGCCTGCCTAAGATGGACCTCGACGAACGCAAGATCATCGCACGGCGGGCTTCGTTCGAGCTGCCGCCCAATGGTGTCATCAATCTCGGAGTCGGCGCTCCCGACGGCGTCGCAAACGTCGCGAACGAAGAAAAAGTCACGCCCTACCTCGTCATGACGACGGAAGCGGGCGCGGTTGGCGGCGTGCTCGCCGGCGGATCGAGCTTCGGCTCATCGGCAAATGCCCATTCGATCCTCGACCAGAACCAGATGTTCGATTTCTACCATGGCGGCGGCCTCGATCTGACCTGCCTCGGCATGGCGGAATGCGACAGCGTCGGCAACGTCAATACCAGCAAGTTCGGCGGCAAGCTCAACGGCTGCGGCGGCTTCATCGACATTTCGCAGAATGCGCGCGCGGTAGTATTCGCGGGCACGTTCACGGCGGGCGGCCTCAAGATCGCGATCGAAGACGGCAAGCTGCGCATCCTGCAGGAAGGGCGCGCCAAGAAGTTCGTCAAACAGGTCGAGCAGGTGACGTTTTCGGGCAAATATGCCGCCCAGAAAGGCCAGCCCGTCATCTACGTCACCGAGCGGTGCGTGTTCCAGTTGACCGACCACGGCCTCGAACTGATCGAAGTGGCGCCCGGCATCGAAATCGAGCGCGACATCCTTCCGCACATGGCGTTCAAGCCGCACATCCACAATCCGGTGCCGATGAACCCGCGGCTCTTTGTCGATAAGCCGATGGATCTGCTTGCCGATCTTCTCAATCAGAATTTGAAGGATCGCATCAGCTACGATGCGGCTCGCAACATTCTCAACATCGACCTGAAGGCGTGGAGCGTGCGCAAGAAGGCAGATGTCAGCGATCTGAAAACGGCGATCGTCGATGCCTGCAAGGCAACAGGCAAGCGCGTCGATGCCATGATCAACCAGGACGGTTGCCGGATCGCCGAAGACCTCTACGACGATTATGCCGACATGGTGGCTTACGTCACGAAAAACCACTACGGCCGGTCGGCGCGCTACGCCACGAGCGCGATCACGCGCAACAAGCTGCAAGAGGCGCTTCGCAGGCGAGGCCTCGATACGCATGTGTTCGAGAGCGCCGACGCGGCTTATGAGTCGCTCGAACGCCAAGCCGCGGAGTAGGAATACTCACGAAGAGCCGGCCCCCCAGGGGCGGGCCTTGATGAGATTGATGACCGTCGCCATCTATCCGCGACGTCATTCTCATCAGGTGCATCATGGATTACAGCATTTTCCGCGTTTTCGATGACTCCGGCGCAGAACGCGAGAGCGTTCTGCCGAACGCCGTTGCGCGCGATGATACCGCCCTCATGGACGCTTACAGCAATGCCGTCGTCGACGTCGTCGATGCGGTGTCGCCTGCCGTCGTGCACGTGCAGGTGAAAAGCACGCGCGGCGGCCGAACAGGGCAAGGTTCAGGCAGCGGGGTGGTCGTATCGCCGGACGGCCTCGTGCTCACCAACAACCACGTCATCGAGGGGGCGCAGTCGATCGCGCTCGTTCAAAGCGACGGACAACGCTTCGGAGCACGCCTCGTCGGCCGCGATCCGGATACCGATATCGCGGTGCTGCGCGCAGAGACGACGGAGCGACTGAAATTCGCGCGCCTTGCGAATTCCAAGAAGCTGCGGCCCGGACAGATCGCAATCGCGATCGGCAATCCGCTGGGCTTTCAGTCGAGCGTGACGGCCGGCATCATCAGCGCCGTCGGACGATCTCTCAGGGCCGAGAATGGACGCCTGATCGACGACGTCGTCCAGACGGACGCTGCGCTCAACCCGGGTAACTCGGGCGGACCGCTCGTCAATTCGTCGGGGCATGTCATCGGCATCAACACCGCGACGATCATGGGCGCGCAGGGGCTATGCTTCGCGGTGGCGTCGAACACGGCGGAATACGTGCTGACGCAGATCCTCAGCCATGGCCGGGTTCGGCGCGGTGTGCTCGGCATCGTGGCGGAGCATGTCGCACTGCCGCAACGGATTCGCCACGCGCTCGGTTTGACGCAGGCTGGCGCGATCGGAATTCGCAGCGTGCAGAGCCCGGGACCGGCGGAGACGGCGGGCCTCAAGGCCGGCGACATCATGATCGCGCTCGACGGCGCGGCGATCGCGGGCGTCGATGACGTCGCTCGCGTGCTTGATGCGAAGCATATCAATCAGAAGGTGCTCGCGACCGTCCTGCGCGCCGGCGAAAAGCTTGAATTTTCGATCGTGCCGGAAGAACGGAATTGACGACTGTGATCCTCGGGGCAAGCCCTCGGGGATGACAGTCGTCGTCGATGTTTCGCTGCGACAGCGAAGAAATGCGCAGGGCGACGCTCATATAGCGGTAGGCATGTCGCCAAGAACATGCTGACAAAGTCGGGCGATTCTTCATAATTCCGGCTCGCTTCAAAACGGTGTGAGCCATGGTCACAACCAGATTTTCACTTTTGCTTTGCGCGGGCTCGCTGGCGTTGCTCGCTGGCGCAGCATCACGGACTAGCCTGGCCGAGGACACGCCGAAATCCGCGGCTCCGACGGCGAAGGAAGAGGCCTGGACGGTTCCAGACATCGATAAATTGCCGGACGACGTCTGGGGTCGTACCGTGCGATACGGCCGCGATCTGATCAGCAAGACGTCGACCCTCATTGGTCCGGAGGTGGCAGACGCCTCGAAGCGATTTGCTGGCAATAATCTCGACTGCCAGAGCTGCCACATCAACGCCGGCACGGTTGAATTCGCGCTTCCGCTGATCGGCGTCTATGGCGACTTCCCGGCATATATCTCACGCACGGGAAGCGTCGGGACGATCGAGGATCGCATTCAAGGTTGCATGGAGCGGAGCATGAACGGCCAACCTCTGCCGGCCGAAGGCGCCGAAATGCTGGCTCTCGTCTCGTATTTGAAATTTCTTTCGACGGGGCGTCCGGTCGGCGGCGCGACGTATGGTGACGGCAGCGGCAGGATGCCGGAACTCAACCGCGCAGCCGATCCTGTCAAAGGCCGCACGATCTTCGCAAACACATGCGCGGCCTGCCATGGAAATCAAGGGGAAGGCCAGCGCGTCGGCAAAATCGGCGATGCAAAAGGCTATGTGTTTCCGCCGCTTTGGGGGCCGGATAGTTTCAACAACGGCGCCGGTATGGACAGGCTGATCTACACCGCGAACTTCTTGCACAGCGATATGCCCGCCGGCACGACGTGGAATAATCCCACTCTATCGACCGAGGATGCCTGGGACGTTGCGGCCTACATCGTTTCGCAGCCCCGCCCGGTCAAGCCGAATTTGGATGAGGACTATCCGAACAAGCTCGAAAAGCCTGTCGATACGCCATACGGGCCGTATGCCGACGATTTCCCCGCCGAGCAACACAAGTATGGGCCGTTTGCACCGATCGAGGCCGCCATCAAGAAGCTGAAGGCCGCCGAGGTGGCACGGTAATTGGGATCGCGTGGCCGGAAGAAACACACCTCCGGCCACGCTGTATCATCGCTATTTCCTAGAACGCCACGGTTACTCCGGCGTTGAACGAGCGGCCTTGTCCAGGCACGGGTGAGATCAGGCCGACCTCGCCTGCCGCGGCGTAGTCCGCCCAATCAACTCCGCCGAGCGGCGGGTAATAGAGCTTGTCGAACAAGTTTTCGATGGCGAAGTCGAAACGCACGTTCTGCCACTGATAGCTCGATCGCAGATCGACAAGCGCATAGCCGGGCGTCGTCGGCTCGTGACGCAGCTCGTTGACGTCGTCCTTGGCGTTGACCATCGTCAGCTGGACGGCATTCGACCAGTTGCCGAGCTGATGGCTGAGCGTCAGCTGGGCGTTGAGCGGCATCATGTGATAGAGTGCGTCGCCGGTATCGAGGTTTTCACCGTTGACGTAGCCGACGATGCCGGAGAGGCCGAATTGGCCATAGACGGAGCTTTCCCAGAAATTGACGCTGCCCGAGACATTGACGCCATAGAGCTGCGCGTCATGGTTGGCAAACTGCAGCGTCACGAACTCGCTCGACTGCATCGCCATCGCGCTCATGCCGCCCATGTCCATACCGCTCATGCTCGATTGCGACTTCAGGAAGTTGGCATCGATGTAGTCTTGCACATACGTGTAGTATGGAGTGACCTTGATGTCCCACACGCGGCGCTCACGATCGTGCCAGCCGGCTGTGACGCTTACGGTGTTGCCGATCTCGGGCTTTAAGTCGAGATTGCCGACATAGCCGTTGGCGTCGCCGTACCAGCCGATCATATCGGCGGCCATAGCACCAGTGCTCCACGCGTATCGCTCGTAGAGATTTGGCGAGCGCGTCTTGCGAGCGTAACCAACTTCATAAGTCTCGTTCGCCGACGGTTCGTAGCGGGTCAGTGCGGTGACGTCGAAGTTTGCGTCGGTGCGCTCATGACTGCGCGCATTGAAGGCGGCCGCATCGGCTGCGTACATTGAGCTGTAGCCGGTGACGTCGCCGGTATCCATCCACACCATGTCGTTGCGGACACCGATAAGCGTGCTCCAGGCAGGATCCCAGCGGTGCTCCCACTCCGCGAAGGTGCCAAGCCGCTCGCGAGTTCCGTGATTGATGTCGACGAACGTATCCGGCCCCATCATCGGAGCCATGCCCGCGACCGGCGGCCACCAATCGTTCAGCGTCTGGCGATGGAATTCATTGCCGACGCGAAGAATATCGACAGTCGTAAGCGGGATTTCGGCTTTAACGGAATAGCCGGCGTCGGTGCCGTCGACGCTCATCGGCATGACGCCGGATTTATCCGCCAGCATGTCCATCCGATGCTTGGTTTCGTGATAGAACGCGCGAAAATCGAGCGTGCCCCAATCATGATGCGTCAGCGAGCGCAGGTTGAAGAGCCAGGCGTCATTGTCGACCATATCCATCCGCTGGTTGACGAAGCCCTGATAGGGAACCGACGCATAGATGCCCTGGAAGGTGAAGATATCTTCGCCGTTCTTGATGCCCAGCGTCAGCGAATGGTTGTATGCTTCATAAAGCGTCGAGCGAACGATCGGGCCATCGTCGCCTCGGGAATAATCGTCGGATTTTGCCCAAGCGCCCGAGTAACCAATGCTGAAGTTCTGCGTCGCGGCCTCTGCGTGAGCCGACGTGGTCACGCCGTCGCCGTTGCTGCGATAGAATGCGGATATGCTGCCAGAGGTCCGCACTCCTTCATCTACGTCGGCGAACTCCGGCGGACGCGATTCGACGATGATCGTGCCGCCAAGACTGTCGCCGCCCTTGCTGACCGGCGTCACGCCTGCAATCACCTCGGCCATCGCCACCTGCGATGGATCGATATAGGAAAGCGGCGGGTTCATCTGATTGGTGCAGGCCGGCGAGATGACCATACCGTTGATCAGAACCTTGGCGCGGTCGCCGTTCAGGCCGTTAATAGCGGGCAAGCTCGAAATGCCGCCTGACGTGTAGACGCTCACCCCCGGCACTTTGGTCAGAATCTGCGCGGTGTCGTTCGTATTTGGCAGCTGCGACTGGATGGCTTTTTTTGTCAAACGCGTGGTCGTCAGAGGAACGGCGAGGCCTTTCGAGCCGACGCCGTCAGCGAAAGTCGTATCGGTCGGCTGAGCCTTCGGGGGCGCGGTCACTGCATTCTGCGGTGAAGGCGTCGGAGCTTTTTTCTTGGCCGTCTTTTGCGTTGCTTCGCCTTTCTGCTGAACAACGACGGGTGGCATCTCTTTGGTTTGGTCTGCAGATTCTTGTGCCGTTGCGGCTCTGCTTTGAAGACAGAAGGCAATAACGGTCGTTGCAGCTGCGCTGAGCAGCTGAGTTCGCCGGCTATGGTACATGAGCATTCCCCACGTGACCGGTGCCAGCGCCCGTATCGCCGGACGCGGCTCGGTCATTCTCGAGTGATCTGATTGAGTTATGGCGAACCATCCGCACCAGCGGACGATTCAGAACGAGATCAGACGAACGCGGGGGGACCGCGGCTTCGTGCTCTTACAAGAAAGACAATGGCGAGGAGTGCTGCTTCGCTCGCATCAATTTTCTGGCCGGTCGCGACGAGAGGGCCGACCGTCGGCGGCGCGGACGTGACAGCAAGTTGGAACGCTGCGAGACCTTTGCAGAACGGGCAATTTGAAGTTTTTCCGTCGGGCTGCTCGGAGCGCGATTTGCCGCTTTCGCAAATGAAATCGGCGAAGCTGCCGAAATCAGCGACAAAGAGAAAATGCCTCAATTCGGAAATGAGGTGATTTGGAAGAAGAGACGCGAAATTGATTACGCCGAGCAGCGCGAACACTGCCCAGACGCTATGCCGTCTTTTTCTTCCCCATCCCCATGTCATGAGAAAACGGTAAGTTCGAAGTCAGGGTGGCGTCAACACATTTGCTTCGAAATTAAAAGCCGGAGAAACAGGACACATCCACGTTGTTGCAATTGTGAACCAGCTCTTATTTCTTTTAAAAATAGGACCTATTCACGCGTCAGGCCCTTTGCGGAAAGTTCTTCGAGATATTGGCCCCAGCGCTGCTCTTTTTCGCGGCCGATGAGGTGGAGATAACCCCAGGTGTAGAGGCCGGTGTTGTGACCGTCGTCAAAGGCGATGCGGGTCGCGTAATTGCCGACAGGCTTCATACTGGTGATTTTGACGTGCTTCTTCCTCGGCACGGTGATGCGCTGTGAGGGCGAGTGACCCTGGACCTCGGCGGACGGGCTGACGACGCGCAGAAACTCGGCTGGAAGCTCGAAGGTGCGGCCGTCGGGAAATGCCGCCTTCAGCGTCTGGCCGCCGTCGATGATTTCGAGTGCGGGCGGCGGCGTGAGCGTGCCTTTGGCGCGCTCGACTTCGGCCCACGTGCGGGCGGCGATATCACGGAAAATTCCGGCGTACTGGCTTTCGGGCGCTGCGGCCGTTACGGGCTTGCCGCTATCCGACATCTCGCGAATATCCATGTGCAACGGTACTTCGCCGAGGAACGGCACACCGAGCTTTTTCGCTTCATCGTGAGCGCCGCCGTGGCCGAAGACATCGGTTCGCTCACCGCATTTCGGGCAGAGGAAGTAACTCATGTTCTCGACGATGCCGAGAATGGGGACTTCGACGCGCTTGAACATCGCGATGCCTTTGCGGGCGTCGATCAGCGCCAGGTCCTGCGGCGTCGAGACGACGACGGCACCGGACAAAGGAACGCTTTGCGAGATCGTCAACTGCACGTCGCCGGTGCCGGGCGGCATGTCGATGATGAGCGCGTCGAGATCACCGGTCGATCCGGCCCAGTCGGTTTCGCGCAGCATCTGGCTCAGAGCCGAGACGACCATGGGGCCACGCCAGACGACCGGCGTACCTTCGTCGACGAGGAAGCCCATCGACATGACTTTCAGTCCCCACCCTTCGAGCGGCGTGATGGTCTTACCGTTGGCGACTTTGGGTTTACCGGTTACGCCGAGGAGGCGCGGCTGCGAGGGGCCGTAGATATCGGCGTCGACGATGCCGACCTTCAGGCCGAGCGCCTGCAGGCCGAGCGCGAGATTGACGGCGACTGTCGATTTGCCAACGCCGCCCTTGCCGGACGCAACAGCGATCACGTGATTTACGCCGGGAATGCCTTGGGCCTTTGCAGCCGTCTGGCCGCCTGCCGCCGCTTGCCGGGGGCCGGCGCCGTCACCGGTCGCTCCCTTGGCGCGGGCGGCTTGCACGCGGGGATGCTCGGGCCGAGGGCCCGAGACCGCCTTGACGGGTCCGGCCGCGACGCGAGACGCACCGGTCGTTTCGGCGGTCAGAACGGCGGTGACACCTGCAACGCCTTCGACTTGCGATACGACTTTCTCGGCGGCGAGGCGGAGCTGTTCCAGCTCTTCGGCGCGAACTCGCGGGAATGGTGATCGAAAAATACGGATGATCGTCCTTGATGAAGATCTCGGACACGAGGCCGAGATCGACGATATTACCTTCAAGGTCCGGGCCTTTGACCCGACGCAGGGCAGCGAGCACCTGTGTCTTATCGACGGACATGACTGTCTCCCGATGCGCCGAAGCGCTTTCTGTTCTATCCGCGCGATATAGGTCGAGCGGAGGCCGGTGGGAAGCGCTTACCAACGCGGCAAGCGGCACACAGCTCGAAACAGGCGGCTTGCGGCTGCTTTCGGGCCAGCCTAATCGTGGCGCATGGCGACGCCCGAACACATCCTTGGCGTGATACTGGCGGGCGGGCGTTCGCAGCGCTTCGGCGGCGGCGACAAGGGTCTCGCCGATATCGACGGCGAACCTATTCTCACGCGGGTGATCGCGCGCTTCAAGCCGCAGGTCGGGCGGCTGATTTTGAACGCCAATGGCGATGCGGACCGCTTCTCGGCATTCGGGATCGAGACGGTTGCAGATGGTGAAAGCCCTGGGCTCGGACCGCTGAGCGGGCTGCTGACCGCGATGGACTGGGCGGCGAAGCATGCCCCCGAGGTCCGTCTGATCGCGACTGTCTCATCGGATGTTCCATTTCTCCCGGATGATCTGGTTGCCAAGCTTGATGCAGCGCGCAACGGAGGGGTCGCCATCGCCCGGTCGGCAGGGCGACGCCATCCGACAATCGGGCTGTGGCCGACGCTACTGCGCCAGACGGTTGCGGATGCCTTGGACCGGCAAGCGCTGAGCGCGAACCGGCTAGCAGCCGACCTTAATGCAGTTGCGGTCGACTTTCCGATGGGCGACAGTGAGGGACAGGAGATCGACCCGTTCTTCAACGTCAATACGCACGACGATCTCACCGCTGCCCGTGCCCTCGCTCAAAAACAAACGGAAGGATAATCGTCTTGGGCAAAGCGTTTCCATCGCACGCATCGCTGCCGCTGTTCGGCATCGCCGGTTGGTCGAATTCCGGAAAGACGACGCTGATCGAAAAGCTTGCCATGCATTTTTCCGGCGAAGGACTGCGGGTGGCAACAATCAAGCACACGCATCACAAGTTCGATATCGATACGCCGGGAAGCGATACGGCACGTCACCGGGCGGCAGGCGCGGCCGAAACGGCAATCGTGTCGGGTTCGCGCGTCGCGTTCATCGAAGAGATCAATTCGGCCGGGGAACCGTCGCTCGAGGCTGTGGCGGCGCGACTGAAGCCGTCGGATGTCATCCTGGTCGAAGGTTTCAAGTCGGCCAACATTCCGAAGATCGAAGTTCGGCGGGCGGCGGTCGCCGCGGAAAAGCTGCTTTCGACGACCGATCCGCTGGTGCTTGCGATCGCGGCCGATTACGACGTCGACGCGCATGGCAAGCCGGTATTCGATCTTAACGATATCGATAATATCGCAGCTCTGATTGCCCGGACTGTCGGCCCGTTCAACCGGGTGCGGCAGCGGGCCTAATGGCCGCTAAAGCTCGAAAAGACCTGAAACAGTTGATCGTGCAGGACTGTAAGCGCTATCAGCCAAAGCACAGATGCGCTGACGAACCCCAGAACGAAGTAGCCCACCGGTTTCATGGCGTTTCCCTCCCCTCGGCCGCTATTTTCTACAATGCCGGAAAATGTGACGCGAGGACTTTGCTTGTCCTTGACGGGCCAAGGCACGATATAGCAAGGGAAGGCCCCTCCGGGAGAAGGTTCTGAATGCAGGGCGCAGCCCCAATTACCGAAACGCCGCTGGTCGACCCTTATGGCCGGTCGATTGAGTATTTGCGCGTTTCGGTGACGGATCGCTGCGATTTTCGCTGCGTCTATTGCATGACCGAGCATATGACCTTCCTGCCAAAGAAGGATCTTCTGTCGCTTGAGGAACTCGACCGGCTTTGCGCCGCGTTCGTTCGCCGCGGCGTGCGCAAGCTTCGCATCACCGGCGGCGAACCTCTGGTGCGACGCAACATCCTTTGGCTGTTCCGTGCGCTTGGCCGCCACCTCGAATCCGGTGCCCTCGACGAGCTGACGCTGACGACCAACGCCAGCCAGCTCGAAAAACATGCGCGCGATCTGCATTCTGCAGGTGTCCGCCGGATCAACGTCTCGCTCGACACGCTCGATCCGGATAAGTTCCGGCGCGTGACGCGTTGGGGCGATCTCGCAACCGTGATGCGCGGTGTCGATGCGGCGGAGGCCGCGGGCATCAAGGTGAAGTTCAACGCGGTGGCGCTCAAGGGCATCAACGAAGACGAGATCGAGAGCCTCATCCGCTTCGCGCACGGCCGCGGTGCCGACCTGACGCTGATCGAGACGATGCCGCTCGGCGATATCGGCGATGACCGCACCGATCAATATTTGCCGCTGTCGATCGTGCGTGCGCGGCTGATGGACCGGTTGACGCTCGAAGATAATCCGTACCGGACCGGCGGACCGGCGCGCTACGTGACCGTGAAAGAGACCGGCGGCCGTCTCGGCTTCATCACGCCGTTGACGCACAATTTCTGCGAAAGCTGCAACCGGGTGCGCGTGACGTGCACGGGGCGGCTTTATATGTGCCTCGGCCAAGAGGACGACGCCGACCTCAGAGCGCCGCTGAGAGCCTCGCTGGACGATACCCTGCTTGGTGCTGCCATCGTCGAGGCCATTTCGCGAAAGCCGAAAGGCCACGATTTCATCATCGATCGCCGCACGAAGAAGCCCGCCGTCAGCCGCCACATGAGCGTCACGGGCGGTTGAGTCGCAGGCGGCCCGCGCCGCCTTCACTCTTACTCAATCACAATGCTCTAGCGTCGAAACATCCCTACCGTTTTTACCAATCGGTTAGAGTTGTGCGTACCGGCGATGAGCGAAGCAGCGGCACTTGAAATCCGTGGTCTGACCAAGTCCTTCAAGCAGAGGGCGGTCGACAATCTTTCGCTTTCGATCGGGCGCGGTGAATTCTACGCGCTCCTCGGGCCGAACGGAGCGGGCAAGACGACGACGCTCAGGATGGTCGCAGGACTGCTGCGCCCTGACGAAGGTGCTATCAGCATTCTCGGCGTCGATGCGTTGAACGATCCGGTGGCGGCGAAAGCCGTGACGGCCTGGGTCCCGGACGAGCCGCTGGTCTACGACAAGCTCGATCCGATCGAATATCTCGAATTCATCGCCGGCCTTTGGGGCATGGACGAAGCCAAGGCGACGGAACGGGCGCATCATCTCATCGGCCTGCTCGATCTCGAAGCCCAGGCGCGGACGCGCTGCCAGGGGCTGTCGAAGGGCATGCGCCAGAAGGTGGCTCTTGCCGGCGCGCTCATTCACGAGCCGCAGCTGATCATTCTCGACGAGCCTTTGACCGGCCTCGATGCGGGTTCGGCGCGGCGCGTCAAAACCGTGCTGAAAGAGCATGTCGCGAACGGCGCGACGGTGGTGATGACCACGCACATTCTCGAAGTCGCGGAACGGATGGCCGAACGGATCGGCGTGATCGCTCGCGGCCGCCTTATCGCCGAGGGTACGCTCGACGAGTTGCGGGCGCGCGCCGGCCGCCAGGACAGCAATCTTGAAGATATCTTCCTGACGCTCGTCGCTGAAGAGAGCGCCGCCGCATGACGAGCGCAAGTCTTCCCTGGTTCGCGCGCCACGAATTGCGGCTCGCGTGGCGCGACATTGTCCAAATGCTGTCCGGCGGGCAGACCCGACGCGAGCGTTCGCTGCTCATCGGCGCTGTGGTTTTCGCAGCCCTGCTGCACTGGCTCGCTTATATCGTCCTGTCGCGTTTTCTTATCGGCGCAGACCTTACCAGCAAGGCGACGCTCATCACGCTGACCGCTTCGATCCTGCTGACTTTCTCGATGATGCTGTCGCAGGCCGTGGAACAGGTGACGCGGGCATTCTACGCGCGATCGGATCTCGACCTCATTCTTTCGTCGCCGGCCTCGTCGCGCAATCTCTTCGCCGTGCGCATTGTTTCGATCGCGATAACCGGAGCGATCATGACGGCTGCGATGATTGCACCCGCGATCAACGCCGCGGCATGGATCGCAGGACCCAGATGGTTATCGGCCTACGCGGTGATCGCCGGCCTCAGCGCGGTGTCGACTGGGCTCGCCATTCTCGTCACGCTCGGTCTTTTCCGAATTGCAGGAGCGCAGAAGACGCGCTTCATCGCGCAAATCATAGCGGCGGTCGTCGGCGCAGCGCTTCTGATCGGGTTGCAAGTGGCGGCCGTTTTCGCTTACGGGCGGTTATCGCGGTTCTCAGTGCTGAACTCGGACGCCGTGAGCCGGGCGGCTCCGGCGCTCGACAGTTTCTTCTGGATGCCCGCGAGAGCCGTGCTCGGCGATGTCAATGCTGCGATCGTCCTCGTTCTTGGAGGGGTTGTGTTTCTTGCGGCCGTCATCGCGTTCTTCGGACCGCAGTTCGGCAGCAATGCCATCGCGGCCTCGGGCGCCAACGCGGAGCAGAGAGACAATAAAGCGTTCCACAACGCGTTTCGGGCGGTGACACGGGTCGGCGCGCTGCGGCGAAAGGAGCTTATCCTGCTTGCCCGCGACCCGTGGCTGTTGTCGCAGACGCTGATGCAAATTCTCTATTTGCTGCCACCGGCGCTACTGCTTTGGCGCGACATGGGCACGGATACGAACGGTCCGGTCATTCTGGCTCCGGTTCTGGTGATGGCCTTCGGCCAGCTCGCGGGCGGCCTTTCATGGCTGACGATCTCGGGCGAGGATGCGCCTGATCTCATCGCGACCGCGCCAATCGATAAAGCTGCCGCCATTCGTGCCAAGATCGAAGCCGTGCTGATGATCATCGCGTGCGTCGCCGCGCCATTCGTCGTCGGAATGGCGTTTCTGTCCTATTCGGGCGCGCTGGCGACGGCCTCGGCGGTGGCGGCGGCAAGCATCTCGGCGGTCGTCATCCAATTGTGGTTCAAGAGCACGGCGCGTCGCACGCAATTCCGGCGGCGGCAGACGGCGACCAAGATCGCGACATTCTCGGAAGCGTTTTCGTCGGTGTTCTGGGCAGCCGCGGCGGGTCTTGCCGCCGCTACGTCGTGGTTTGCGCTGGCGTTCGTTCTAGCGGCGCTCACGACGCTGTGGCTGACCTGGCTGATCAAGCCGCAGGGCGAAGGCGAGACTAAGCCAGCACGCTCTTTACGACCTGTTTGATCTGATCGAGAGTGAACGGCTTCGAGATCGACAGCAACCGGCGCGCGCGCAGTCTTGCCGCGCGTTCGAGCTGATCTGAGAAGCCCGACATCAGCACGACGGCAAGCCCGGGCTTTAGCGCTAAGGCCTTTTCCGCCAGCGATATGCCGTCGAGCTGAGGCATATCGACGTCCGAGATCAAAATATCGACCTTGGCGTTTCCGGATTCGAGCGCCTCGAGCGCTTCGAGGCCATCCTGGGTCACGTGCACGGTATGGCCGTCGGAGGTCAGGGCGCGGCGGACGAGGTCCCGCACGGCGGCGTCATCGTCGGCCAGCAGGATCGTCGCCATTCAGCCCCTCCCTCGAACCCCTGTTCAAGACCTAATCGACGATGCGGCCGACGAACGGCAGCTCGCGGTAGCGATGCGCCACGTCCATGCCGTAGCCGACTACGAACACGTCCGGGCACTCGAAAGCGCAGTAATCCGGTTCGATCGATACGGCGCGCGATGCTTTCTTGTCGAGCAAAACGCACGTTTCGATGAGACCGGCGCCGCGGGCGGCAATCAGATCCTTGGCGAAGGCCAACGTGCGGCCGGAATCGAGCACATCATCGATCAAAATGACGTGGCGGTTCTGCACGTCGAGGTCGAGGTCGCGCAAAATCGACACCTGGCCGGAGGAAACCCGGCTTTTACGATAACTGGACAGCGTCAAAAAATCGACCTCAGGCGTAAGGCCGGCAGTGTGCAGCGCCCTGATCAGATCGGCGGCAAAGACGAAGCTGCCCTTCAAAACCGGAACGACCAGCAGATTTTGAGGCTTTTTAGCAGCGATTTCGGAAGCAAGCACCTGGAGACGGGCACGGATTTCCTCTGCTGAGTAGATCGTTTCGATAGTGGGGTCGGCGTTTGAATCGCGCATATCCATGTCCTGCTCGTGCCGGCGCTCGGCATTCTTGAATGTTCCTGTGTACACGACCGCGCCACAATCGTAATCGATTGATCATTGTGTCTTCGCCGTGTCTATAAACACGGGGATCCTCAAAGAGCCCAGAATTTCCACTGCCAAGGCTAATTCCTCTTGATTCGCTTGACGAATGTCGGACTGAAATACGAAGGCGGGCCTGAGGTGCTGTCAGATGTGACATTCCATCTGCGGCCCGGATCCTTCCACTTTCTGCATGGGGAATCGGGCGCCGGAAAAACCTCGCTGCTGCGCCTCATGTTCATGTCGCTGCATCCGACGCGCGGCGAGTTGCGCATGTTCAGCGAGGATGTCACCCGCGTGAGGCCGCAGATGCGCGCCGAGATGCGACGGCGCATCGGCATCGTGTTTCAGGATTTCCGGCTGCTCGATCATCTGACGATCTGGGAAAACGTCGCCTTGCCGCTGCAGGTGATCGGGAAGAAGCCTTCGGACTACCGGGAAGACGTTACCGATCTGCTGCAATGGGTCGGCCTCGGCGACCGGATGTATGCCAACCCATCGGTTCTGTCGGGCGGCGAGAAGCAAAGAGCGGCGATCGCGCGCGCGGTCATCGGCAAGCCCGAAGTTCTGCTGGCCGACGAGCCCACCGGCAACGTAGACCCGCAGATGGCGCGGAGGCTTCTGCGCCTGTTCGTCGAACTCAACCGGCTCGGGACGTCCGTCGTGATCGCGACGCACGACCATCAACTCATGCGGCAGTTCAAGGCGCCGCGCATCGAGGTGCACAAGGGCCATGTCCGGATCATCTAGCCGCTTCACCGGACGGGCCGAGCCGGCGATGCCGATGCCCGGTTACGATCCTTATGACGATCCGGTGACGGGCGTGTCGTCGCGCACCGGCGGCTATCCGGCATTCGGGCCTGAGCCTGCGCTCAGCGCCGACGATCCTCAGCGCGACCTCAAGGCGCCCTCTCGCGAGAAAGATCGCGATCGCGGCCGCAAGATGAAGGTGACGGCGCCCGTCGTGCCGCCGGGCTCGGTGACCGGCCGGTCGCTGACGCTCGTGATCGCGATCATGTGCTTTCTTGCCTGCCTGACGGCCGGCGCGGTCTGGATGATCAAGGAATCGTCGGATGCGTGGCTCAGCGATATCGCCAGCGAAGTGACGGTGCAGGTCATTCCGCAGGACAACGGCGACGTCGAAAAGACGATTACCGACGTCGTGACGTTTCTGCAGAAGCAGCGCGGCATTGCCAACGTCAATGCGATCAGCCTCGATCAATCGGCGGCGCTGCTGCAGCCGTGGCTCGGATCGGCGGACGCGCTGAAGTCATTGCCGGTGCCGCGGCTGATCGCGGTCGAAGTGGATCGCAGCGATCCGCCGGATCTCGCCGGCGTCGGAACATCACTCACCAACGACTTCAAAGGCGTTTCGCTCGACGATCATCGCCGCTGGCAACAGCAGATCCGGGCGGTGACACGATCGTTCGCCCTGGGCGGCCTCGCGATCCTGGCGCTGGTCGGCGCCGCGACGACGGCGATCATCGTGTCGGCGACGAGGAGCGCCATGGCGTCCAACCGCGAGATCGTCGAGGTGCTGCACTTCGTCGGCGCGACCGACAAATTCATTTCGCGCGAGTTCGAGAAGCATTTCCTGCGGCTGGGGATCAAAGCCGGGATCGTCGGCGCAGCGTTTGCGATGCTCGTCTTCATGAGCATGCCTGCCATCACCGAGCTGCTCGGAGGCGGAGCCGTCAGCGCGGTGGAAATGCAGCGCCTGATCGGAACGGGGTCGCTGGACGCCCTCGGCTACGTGATCCTCGGGTTCGTGGTTGTCACGATCGCGGGACTGTGCATGGTGACGTCGCGGATGGGCGTTTACCGGATCTTGAACGGCAAGCATTAGCCCTTCAGCCGCCTGAAAAATCATCAGAGTAAATCTGTGATTTGCGTCGCACATCCACCGGCGGGGGCCATGGGCAGACTGCCTGTCGGCGCGAAAATCAGTTAGAGTCGCGCGCCGCGGCCTGCCCGACAGAGGGTGACACAGAACCTACATACGTCGACCATGCGAATGATCTCGAAAACATTGGTCCTGATGCTGGCGCTCGGCGCGGCCGTGCTGGTGTTCGGATTCGTGCTTTTCGCGGTTTCGGTGACCCGCGACGACGCCACCGGCTGGGACAAAGCCGATGGCATCGTCGTGCTGACAGGAGGCGACAATCGGATCGAAGCCGGCGCCAAGCTGATGAGCGAGGGTCGGGCCAAGCGGATGCTCATTTCGGGCGTCAACCGCAAGGTCAGCCGCGAGGAGATGCAGCACCTGCTGGGCATCAACAAGAAGCTCTTCAACTGCTGCGTCGATCTCGGCTATGAAGCGCTCGACACTGTCGGCAATGCCGACGAGACGCGAACCTGGGCCAATTCAAATGGATATACGAAGCTCATCATCGTGACATCGCGCTACCACATGCCCCGCAGTCTGGCGGAACTGGCGCTCGTCATGCCGGGCGTGACGCTGCTGCCTTATGCGGTCACGCCGCGACGCTTCCCGGAATCGGCGTGGTGGCTGCATTCGGCGACGACGCGCGTGCTGCTGTCGGAATATCTGAAATTCCTGCCGGCGGTTGCCCGTCTCACCGCCCAGCGCATCATCGACTGGCACGACGGCCAGTCCGTCGCGATTGCGCCGGAGAAGCGGGCTGATGGCTGAGCCTGCAGTGGCCGGGCCGGGTCCGGTGGTGATCGTCAGATCGTTGGTCTACTTCGTCGTCTTCTATGTCGTGACGGCCCTTTATCTCGTGCTCGGATCGTGGCTGCTGGTCGGTCCGAGACCGTGGGCGATGAAGGGCCTCGAAGTTCACGGCCGCACCTGCGTCTGGCTGCTGCGGCTGATCTGCGGAACGAAGCTCGAGGTTCGCGGCCATGAAAACCTGCCGAAGACGGGCTGTCTCGTCATCTCCAAGCATCAATCTGCGTGGGATACGTTCGGTCTGATCTCGCTCTTTCGCGATCCGGCGATCGTGCTGAAGGACGAGTTGAAGTGGATCCCGTTCTACGGCTGGTTCTGCGTGAAGTTCGAGCACATCCTGGTCAAACGGGAGAAGGCCTCGGCGGCGCTCAAATCATTGATCCGCGACGCGCGGCAGCGGATCAGCATCAACCGTGAAGTGGTCATCTTTCCCGAGGGGACCAGGACCATTCCGGGTGCGCCGCCCGATTATAAGCCCGGCTACGTCGCGCTTTATGAGGCGTTGGGCGTCGTTACCGTGCCGCTGGCACTCAATTCGGGACTGTTCTGGCCGCGGCGCAGCCTGTGGCGCTATCCGGGAACGATCGTCGTCGAATTCCTGCCGCCGCTTCCTCCGGGCCTGCCGAGGGCGGAATTTCGCAAGCGCATCGAAAGCTCGATCGAAGCTGCCAGCACGCGGTTGATCGAAGAGGCCGCGCGCAGCCCCTCGCCGCCGCCGCTGGCGCGCGCCTATGCCGACATGCACCCCGCCTGACGTTTTCCACACCTCGTTTGCAGGCTGATGTTTCGATGCCGCAATGCGAGGAAAATCGTCGGCACCCGCGCGCTTTGTAGTGCGCGGCACTTCGGCGGTTGTGGCAGCATGGCGGACGCAATCACTCAGCAAGCTATGGAGCCTTCCTATGCGTACTTCCGCCCGTTTGATGTGGGCCGTTATCGCCATCGGAGGCGCTGCGATGGCAGCCGCTCCGGCCGAAGCCAAGCAGTGTTTCAAGAAGGCCGCCCAGGGCGTCGCGCTGACCGAAGGGCTCGCGCACTTCCAGGTCGATGCCGCTCTGCTGCAATCAACCGACTGGAACATTTATTTCACCTGGGTGTCGGGCAACGGCACGCCGGGCTACACGTTCGGGCCGCGCCGCTACAAGTGCAGCTCGGGCGGCATCGGATGGTCTTGCTACGGCGAGGCGACGCTGTGCAGGCTGTAAGCACGCACTGAATTTTTCGGGAATTGAAAAGCCGTTCGCCACCGCCGGAGCCATTCCGGCGACTGGCGAGCGGTTTTTATTTGCGAATGCGGGATCGTTTCGTCGCCTTCATGCTATGCTGACGTAAAAATCATGGAGGCATTTCATGTTCGTCATTGAGTATGTCGCTTCCCCTATCGGCGTGGAGCACCCCGTTCTGTTCGATGAGCTGGCGCTCGGTTCGACCGTCGAAGAGGCCAAGGATCAGGCCGACACCCACCTTCCAGCAATGCAGGCCAAATACGGCGCACGCGGCTACCGCATCTTCGACCGCGACAAGCGCCGGGTGGCGACCGGGCCGGCGGGGTTTAGTGACGGGTGAAGCGAACGACGCTTTCATATGGATGGTAGCGCATTTCGGGGGCCGGTCGTTTCATGGGCAGGAGTGGCGGATTGGATTTGACACCGGCCCCCAAAGGAACATATAGTGAACATGATTGAAAGCAGGGTCCTTCATCCCTAGATATCAGTGTTCCGATGAGCGCGATTTTGTCAGGTTTGCCAGCGATTTCCGACGCCATTTGGCGGCGCAAGTATCGCTTTGCCGGATTGCCGGCGGCCGCGGCTGACGCGACGATGGAAGACACGTTTCGGCGGGTCGCAGCGGCTGCGGCCTCGGCGGAAGACGGCGGCGAAGCGCAGCAAAAATGGGCGACCGCCTTTTACGAGGCGATGGCGGATTTCGGCTTTCAGCCCGCTGGGCGGATCCTTGCCGGCGCGGGGACGGACCGCAACGTCACGCTTTTCAACTGCTTCGTGCTCGGCGCCATTCCGGACGACCTTTCAGGCATTTTCGAAAGCGTGAAGGAAGCGGCGCTGACCATGCAGGCGGGCGGCGGCATCGGCCACGACTTCTCGACGCTCCGGCCGCAAGGCGCGCCCGTCAAGAGCATCGGTGCGGACGCTTCCGGCCCAGTCAGCTTCATGGACGTGTGGAACGCCATGTGCCGCACGATCATGTCGGCGGGGCAGCGGCGCGGGGCGATGATGGCGACGCTCAGATGCGATCATCCCGATATCGAAACCTTCATCGCGGCCAAATCGGATGCGACGCGGCTCAGGAATTTCAATCTCTCGGTTCTCGTCACCGATGCCTTCATGGATGCGGTGAAGCGCGGTGCGCCGTGGGAGCTCGTGTTCGAGGGCAAAGTCTACAAGACGGTCGACGCTCGCGGGCTGTGGGACAAGATCATGCGCGCGACGTATGATTATGCCGAGCCCGGCGTCATTTTCATCGACCGGGTGAATAGTGCGAACAATCTTTCCTATTGCGAGACGATCTCGGCGACGAACCCATGCGGGGAGCAGCCGCTGCCGCCTTATGGCGCGTGTCTGCTCGGGTCGATCAATTTGGCGAGGTTCGTCGAAAAGCCCTTCACCGCGGCGGCTCGGATCGATCGCGCCAAACTTGAAGCGCGCGTCGCGACGGCGGTCCGCTTTCTCGACAACGTCATCGATATTTCGCGTTACCCGCTTGAAGAACAGGCGCACGAGGCGCGGGCCAAGCGGCGGATCGGGCTCGGCATCACGGGCCTTGCGGATGCGCTGATTTTCCTTGGCCTTCCCTACGGCGGCGCGGCGGCGCGCGAGAAAGCGGCCGAATGGATGGCGATCATCCAGAACGCTGCCTATCGGACGAGCGCGGCGCTGGCGGCCGAGAAGGGCGCATTCCCGCTTTACGATGCGGAGGCTTTCGCGACGCGGCCGAATGTCGAGCGGTTGGACGCCGACGTTCGCGCGGCGATTGCCGCCAACGGCATCCGCAACGGCTGCCTGACGTCGATCGCGCCGACGGGGACGATTTCGCTTCTCGCCGGCAACGTCTCGAGCGGCATCGAGCCGGTGTTCGATTTCGTTTACCGCCGCCGCATGCTCGGCGATGGCGCGACCGAGACCGAAGAGACGATCGAGGATTATGCCTATCGCGAATTCCGGCGCGCGTTCGGCGCAGACGCGCCGCTGACCGACGCGTTCGTCAAGGCCGATACGCTTGCGCCCGCCGAGCACATCGCGATGCAGGCAGCGCTGCAGCCGTATGTCGACAGCGCCATTTCAAAGACGATCAATTGTCCGGAAGATCTCGCCTTCGAAGACTTCCGCGAAATCTACAGGCAGGCTTTCGATCTGGGCCTTAAAGGGTGCACGACCTACCGGCCGAACCCGGTGACGGGGGCTATTCTCTCGAAGGCGACACCGGAAGCTGAGGGAGCCTCATCGGCCCGGACAATTCCGGCGACGCGCAGGAAGGAAGATCCGGCGGCGTCCGGCGACGTCGTCTACATGACAAAGCCGCTCGAACGCGATGCGGCACTCGAAGGCGTGACGTACAAGATCAAGTGGCCGGCGAGCGCGCATGCGCTTTACGTCACGATCAACGACATCATGCGCGACGGGCGGCGGCGGCCGTTCGAGATCTTCATCAATACGAAAAATCTCGAGCATTACGCCTGGACGGTGGCGCTGACGCGGATGATCAGCGCCGTGTTCCGGCGTGGCGGCGACGTGTCGTTCGTGGCTGAAGAGCTGAAGGCGGTGTTCGATCCTGAAGGCGGCCGCTGGATGAGCGGGCGGTACGTGCCGAGCCTGTTGGCGGCGATCGGCGACGTCATCGAACAGCATATGCTCCATATCGGTTTTCTGACGCAGGAAGACGGCGAGAGCGGCGAAACCAAACCCGTGCGGCAGCCAATAGCGGCGATCGAGCGAATCGGCGGTGCAATCCATGCCGGCGGCGCTCACGCCGGTGCTCCGGGCCAGGACCTGCAGGCGGCGACGGCGCGGGTGTGCCCCAAATGCGGAGAGCGCGCGCTTCGTCATATCGAGGGTTGCTGGACGTGCACGAATTGCGATTATTCGCGCTGCGGCTGAAGCAAACCAAATTAACGATATCGGAACCGCTTATTCTGCGATTGCCGATCTCAACCCCTTAAATCGCTAATGGGCATTTAGATTCGCGCCGAAATTCCGCCGTCTCTGCGGCGGGATGTCTGCAATTCTTGCTGTTCTCAACATCTCATTGACCATCGAGGCGCGATCGGGGCAAGCGCGTCAAATTTTCGAACCAAAGTTCACCATTTTTCACGGTCATGCGGGTATCACGGTCTCACAAGTCGTATTCGGCGAAAGTTGCCGAGCAGAGGTTAAGCGTAATGAGTGCCGATATTATCCAGCTTGCCGAATTCAGGGCTCGCCGCGCGAATGGCGAGGCGCCGCCGGTGAGCATCAATGCGATCTATCCCGAACAGCCGCCGCGGTTCCATTTCTGGACCGGCGCGTCGGGCAAGCGGTACGTGCACACCGTCTACAGCCTGTTCGACTGCCCGACACTCGAAGACGCCAACTATATCCTCGTTCGCCGCAGCGATCGCTCGACGCGTGTCGTTCTCGCGGTCGGCCGACTGTCGAACAATTGCCCGTCGGAGAATCTGGCGGAGATCCGTCAGCATGCGGCCGCGCTCGGCGCCGATGAAGTGCACGTGCATTTGCTTGCGTCTTCGCATCAGGAAGCCGAAGCCGTCGAAGCCGATCTCATCACCGCGCAATTCCTGAATACGCCGCATCTCGCCTAAGCGAGCGGCAGACGTTCGCTCAGGTCGAGCTTTCGCGAGCGCGCGCGGCGTTGCGGCCGAAATCGGGTTGCGCCGTATCCTGGCCGGCCTGAATGATGCCACGGCGGATGGCGCGCGCTTTGGTGAAAGTCTGCTCCAGCATCTCGCCGTCGCCGAAACGAATGGCGCGTTGAAGTGCGACGAGGTCTTCTGAAAATCGGCCGAGCATTTCGAGCACCGCGTCCTTGTTGTTCAAGAACACGTCGCGCCACATCACCGGATCGGATGCGGCGATGCGGGTGAAATCACGAAAGCCTGCCGCCGAGAACTTGATGACCTCGCTGTCGGTCACCCGTTCCAGATGCGCGGCGGTATTGACGATGTTGTAGGCGATCAGGTGCGGCACGTGGCTGGTGATCGCGAGCACCATGTCGTGATGCTCGGGCGTCATCAATTCGACGTTGGAGCCGAGCTTCCGCCAGAATTCCTCAAGCTTTGCGAGTGCGGCCGGGTTGGTATCGGGTGCAGGTGTCAGGATGCACCAGCGATTGTCGAACAGCGTCGCGAAACCGGCGTCGGGCCCCGACTGCTCGGTGCCTGCAATCGGATGGCCGGGGATGAAGTGCACGCCTTCCGGCATGCTGGGGGCGACGTCGCGGACGGCTGCGGCCTTCACCGATCCGACATCCGAGACGATCGCACCTTTGTCGAGATGCGGGCCGATGGCCTCGGCGATCTCCTTGAAAGCACCGACGGGCGCGCACAGGATGACGAGATCGGCGCCTTTCACGGCGTCGGCCGGATTGGCGTAGGCTTTCGACGCAAGGCCAAGGGCGAGCGCACGCTCGCGTTCTTCGGACGTCTGAGAGCTGCAGACAATCTCTCCGACAAGGCCGGCGCGGCGCGCGGCGTGGCTGATCGATGAGCCGATGAGGCCAATGCCGATGAGCGCCGTGCGCTTGAACATCGGATTGCTGTTGCTGTCGGGTGAGGCCATCAGGCGGCGCCCTTCAAGTAGCGTCTCAGCGCGTCGATGGCGCGCTTGTTGTCGTTTTCGGAACCGATGGTCATGCGCAGCGCGTTCGGGAAGCCGTAAGCGCCGACCTTGCGCACGATGACGCCTTGCGATTTCAAAAATTCATCGGCGCCCGCTGCGGTCTTGTCGCCGCCGTCGGGGAAATGCATCAGCACGAAATTCGCGACGCTCGGCGTTACCGCGAGACCGAGCTTCTTCAACTCGCTTTCGACCCACGGCAGCCACTGATCGTTGTGGTGCTTGGCGCGCTCCATGTGCGCGACATCCTCGATCGCGGCGGCACCGGCTGCGATCGCGGGCGACGACAGGTTGAACGGTCCGCGGATGCGATTGAGCACGTCGGCGACCTCGGGCGGGCAATAGGCCCAACCGATGCGCAACGCGGCGAGGCCGTAGATTTTCGAGAAGGTGCGCGTCATCACCGTGTTCGGAGTCGTCGCGACAAGCTCGATACCGGCTTCATAGTCGTTGCGGCTGACGTATTCGCAGTAGGCTGCGTCGAGCACGAGCAGGATGTCGGCGCGCAATCCGGCGCGCAGGCGGCGCACCTCTTCGATCGGAATGTAGGTGCCGGTCGGGTTGTTCGGATTGGCGATGAAGACCATGCGCGTCTTCGGCGTGACGGCCGAGAGAATGGCGTCGACGTCGGTTTTCAGGTCGCGCTCGGGCACGACGACCGGCGTCGCGCCATTGGTCAGAATGGCGATGCGATAAACGAGAAAACCGTGAGCGGTGTAAATTGCTTCATCGCCCGGGCCCAGGTAGCCGCGAGCGAGAAGGCCCAAAAGCTCGTCCGAGCCAGAGCCGCAAACGATGCGTGCGGCGTCGAGCCCGTAGCGGCGGGCGATGGCTTCGCGCAAACGCGTCGCCTGGCCGTCGGGATAGCGCTCAAGCTCGCCCGCAGCCGATTTGAACGCCTCGATGGCGGCAAGGCTCGGTCCCAGCGGCGTCTCGTTAGACGACAGCTTGGCGGGAATCATCCCGCCGGGTACCTTGCTCTCGCCCGGCACGTAAGCTGCGATATCCAGGATGCCCGGACGTGCAATCGGTGCAGTCGCCACCATATATGATCTCGAATTGTTGACCGAAATTACGGATTTCGGGCGCATTGATAGGGGCTTCACCTCTTGAAATCAAAGTTTAAAGTAGACTTTATCGGGCCCAGATCCAGCCAGCCGCCGAAGCGTTCAACCCCCGGGTATCGATCGATCCGATGACCGCCGCACCGCCAAATGTCATTGCCCCCGTTTCGCGGCGGTATTCCGAGGTGCACGCGCCGTCGAGCCCGGTCGCGCATTTCGATGCGAGCACACCGCTGCGGCTGGCGTGCCAGCAGGATTTGGCGCCATTTTCAATTGCATATGAGACCTACGGCACGCTCAACCGCGACAAATCGAATGCCATTCTGATCTGCCACGCGCTGACGGCCGACCAATACGTGGCGAGCAAGCATCCGGTCACCGGTAAGCCCGGATGGTGGGAATCCGTCGTCGGGCCCGGCAAGCCGATCGATACGAACCGGTTCTTCATCATCTGCTCGAACATTCTCGGCGGCTGCATGGGATCGACGGGCCCGGCATCGATCAATCCGAAGACCGGCGAGCCGTACGGCCTCGGCTTTCCCGTGATCACCATTGGCGACATGGTCGAGGCGCAGGCGCGTCTCATCGACCATTTGGGAATCGATCAGCTGTTCGCCGTCATCGGCGGCTCAATGGGCGGCATGCAGGTGCTCGAATGGGCGGCACGCTACAAGGACCGTGTGTTCGCGGCGGTGCCGATCGCGACCGCGGCTTGGCATTCGTCACAGAACATCGCGTTCCATGAGGTCGGGCGCCAAGCCGTGATGGCGGACCCGGAATGGAAAGGCGGCAACTATTACGCGGCCGGAACGGTGCCGAAGAACGGACTCGCGGTGGCGCGCATGGCAGCGCACATCACGTATCTGTCGGAAGAGGCGCTGCATCGTAAGTTCGGCCGAGCCTTACAGGACCGGTCCGAGAAGACGTTCTCGTTCAATGCGGACTTCCAGGTGGAAAGCTATCTGCGGCATCAGGGTTCGACGTTCGTCGATCGCTTCGATGCCAACAGCTATCTCTACATCACGCGGGCGATGGATTATTTCGACATGCGCGACAGCGCGGGCGGCGTGCTGGCAAACGCGTTTCGCGGCACGCGTACGCGGTTCTGCGTCGTGTCGTTCACGTCCGACTGGCTTTATCCCACGAAAGAGAGTCGCGAGATCGTGCAGGCGCTGAACGCGGTCGCGGCCAACGTGTCGTTCGTCGAGATCGAGAGCGACAAGGGGCATGATGCCTTCCTGCTCGAAGAGCCGACGTTTTTCGCCACCATCCGCGGCTTCCTCAACGCGGCGGCCGTGAAGCGCGGCCTCGGGGATGCGAAGGAGACTTCGCAATGAATGCGCCGGACGTCGGAAAGATCGTCGGCGCGCCGAAAGCGCCGCGAGTCGATCATGAACTCATCGCGGAGATGGTCGAAGCGGGATCGCGCGTGCTCGACGTCGGCTGTGGAGACGGCGAACTGCTGCAGCTCCTGGCAGAGCGAAAGGGCGTCGATGGGCGCGGCGTCGAACTTCAGCGCGACAAGGTCAACGCCTGCGTGGCGCGCGGTTTGTCCGTCATTCAGGGCGATGCCGATCGCGATCTCGACAATTATCCCGATCAAGCTTTCGACTACGCTATCCTGTCGCTTACCATCCAGGCGACGCGACAACCGAAGACCGTGCTGGAAAACCTGCTGCGCATCGGGCGGCGCGCGATCGTATCGTTCCCGAATTTCGGGCATTGGCAGGTGCGCACCAAGCTTCTGCTGACGGGGCGCATGCCGGTGAACGACAACCTGCCGGACCTTTGGTATCTGACGCCCAACGCGCATCTGTGCACAATCCGCGACTTCGCCGATCTGTGCGAGCGGGTGCATGCCGACGTCGAACAGGCGGTGGCGTTCAACGCCTACGGCGGCAGGTTGCCGATCAAGTGGTCGCTATCGCTGCAGAACCTATTCGGGGAAAAAGCGGTGTTTCTGCTGCACGGCAAGGGCCGCTCTTCGGCTACTACCTGAAGCGCCGAATTCCAGCAGACGTGGTCTGGGTATCGACGGGTTTCAAAATTCCAGGCTGGGTCACGCGCTTGGCGGTGCCGACCGGGGCCATCACCTCTTTGGTCGCTTCGACGATGATGACGCCGGCGACGCCGATCGACATGCTCGGGCCGAAGCGTTCGAGAGCCGGTGCCATTCGCAGCATCAGCCGTTGGCTGACCGGCGGGAAGTAGAGCGACTCTCCCCAGTCCACCGGCGTGAAAAGAGCGTCGGTCAACTGCGTCTCGAGCTGTCCGCGGCTAAACGGCAGACCATGGCCGAACGGCGTGCGATCCATGCGGGACCAGAGCCCGCGTCGATTGGGAACGACGAAGAGAACGCGGCCGCTCGGCTTTAACACGCGCCAGATCTCGCGGAGAAGCGCGCCGGGCCGTTCGGACTGCTCAAGACAATGGACGGCGAGCAGCCGGTCGATCGAATTGTCCGGCAGCGGCCACTGCGTCTCGCCGACGAGGACCGAGTGGCAATGGCCCGAGCGCGGCCAGACGATGGCGCCCTGGCGGGACGGCATCAGGCAGGCGAGGCTCTCGGCTTCGATGCGGAACGTCCCCAGAAACGGCGAGGCGAAGCCAGCACCCGCAACCGCCATGCCGTTAACCCGTTTCCATCTTTCCCGGATCGCCAGCGTCAGCTGTCGGCGCGCTACCCTGCCCAGGGGAGTCCGGTAGAAATCTCTCAGGGTTTTGGCGTCGAGAGGCATCTTGGCCTTAGCGGGCTTGATTAAATCGGAACTCGGGACCCTCTCTAGAGTATCCAAGCTCCAAGAGACAGTCCGGACACGCAACAAACGGTTTTGTGCTGCGTCGTTTCGCAGCGTTTGACAGGGCGTTCAGGGACAACCAAAGTCCCCCGCCATGGGAGCCCTTCAAATCGTCCTTCTGCCGTGTCTCGCGGACAATTATTGCGTCATTCTGCATGAGCCGGATTCCGGCGAAACCGCAGTGATCGATGCACCGAGCGCGGCCGCCGTCAAGGCCGCGCTGAGCGAACGCGGCTGGCGGCTGAACCAGATTTTCGTCACGCATCACCACACCGATCACACAGGCGGTATCGACGAACTCAAAGCCTTCTATGGTGCAAGCGTTACGGGACCTGAAGCGGAGGCCGAGCGCATTCCGTCGCTGACAAAGCTCGTCACCGCCAAGAGCGAATTGTCGTTCGCGGGTCATCCGATTGAGGTCCTGGAAACGCCGGGGCATACGCTTGGGCACGTTACCTACTACTTTCCGAACGACGGCATCGCTTTCACCGGCGATACCTTGTTCTCGCTCGGTTGCGGGAAGATCTTCGAAGGCGACCCCGAAATGATGTGGGGTTCGCTGTCCAAAATTGCAGCCCTTCCCGACGACACCCAAATCTACTGCGGACACGAGTACACGCTGAACAATGCTCGCTTCGCGTTGACGATTGAGCCGGAGAACGACGCCCTTAAAAAGCGGGTGGCGGAGGTCGAAACGCTGCGCGCCGCCGGCCGGCCGACGCTGCCGACCACGGTCGGCCTCGAAAAGGCGACAAACCCGTTCCTCAGGCCGCAATCGAGATCAATCCAGGCGCGGATCGGTATGCTGGGAGCACCGGAGTGGGAAGTCTTCGCGCGCATCAGGCAGCTGAAGAACAAGGCCTAATTCAACGCTTTCGGGAGGCACCGCCGATGTCCCGCGACCTCACCGGCGACGACGTTATCGCCATTCTCGGACTTTCTCCGCATCCCGAAGGCGGCCATTATCGCGAGACGTTCCGCGATAAAGCCGAGCCTGGGCAACGCGCGGCGTCGACAGCGATCTATTTTCTACTCAAAGCCGGAGAGCGCTCACATTGGCACGCGGTCGATGCTGGCGAAGGCTGGCATTTTTACGCCGGGGACCCGCTGCTGCTCGAAATGTCGCCGAGCGGTGGCCCGATCGAGCAAATCCGGCTAGGCAGCAATCTCGCAGATGGCGAGCGGCCACAAGCGATCGTGCCCGCCGGATATTGGCAGCAGGCGCGAAGCCTTGGAAAATGGACACTTGTCGGATGTACCGTCGCGCCGGCATTCACGTTCGACGGCTTCACCTTGACCGCACCGGATTTCTCGCCAGTGGCGCGTCCGTCGGTCGATTGACGGACAATTGCGGGACCGGGCGGCAACAGATCAAAGCCTTTCAAAAGTCGTCCACATGCCGTCCCCAGAGCAATTGGCCTAACGCGTGGCGCGGCGGCCCTCCATCCACGGGTTAATTGTCTCTTTGGTGCCTAAGCGGGCTGGCGCTCCTTGCTGGCCGCCCTCGACTCGTAAAAACTGATTGCGAATCAAGTTCGATTCACGGGGGTTGCAGTCCATGAAACGCGAGTCCTTAGGACCCGTCCTTACAACGGTGTTCGTCGATTACGACAACATCTACATGTCGCTGAAGCGCAAGAATGAAGACGCGGCGAAGCGCTTCGCCAAAGACAGCGGCGTATGGCTGCAAGCAATCGCGTCGGGTGAACTCATCACCGCGACGAACGGATTTGCGCTGACGGGCGAGCGGCGGATCGTCATGAACCGCTGCTACGGGAACCCGGTGCCGCGCCGGAATACGCACGACAATTCGACGGACATGAACTCGTTTCCCTTCGTCCGTCATCACTTCCTGCGCGCGGGCTTCGAGGTGATCGACTGCCCGCCGCTGACGGCGCAGCTGAAGAATTCCGCCGACATCCGCATCGTGATGGATATCCGCGACATCCTCAATCACGACACGCACTTCGACGAGTTCATCATTCTGTCGGGCGATGCCGATTTCACGCCGCTGCTGCACAGACTGCGGGCGCATGCACGTCGGACCGTCGTGTTCGCGAACGATCATACGGCGCAGCCCTATACGGCGATCAGCGACGGCGAGATCCGCGAATCAAATCTCATCGCGCTGCTGACGAGCAACCGCGCGATCTCGGGCGAGACGACGCGCGAGATTTCGGCTCCGGCGCCTGCGATCGACGTTGAAGCCGCGCGCAAAGCGATCCTCGGCGAAGTCGTCGAATTCGTTCGCCATGCGCCGCAGGCGGTGCCGCTCGAAACGCTTGCCGATCGTGCGGTGCGCCTGATCGGCCGCGATAAGACGGTCGGCACGAACTGGGGCGGCTATGGATCGTTCCGCGATCTGCTGCTCGCCGATCTGCCCGACGATATCCATTTGAGCGATACGGCGCCCTACACGGTGTTCGACGCCAACCGGCACATTTCGGCGGCAGGGCTGATTGCTCCGCAACTGGCGCCTCCGGCTGCAGAGGCGGAAGTGGCACGGCGCGAATACGCTCCGGAGCCGGTCCGTGCCGAGCCGCAGCCCGTGCGACGCGAGTATGCACCAGAGCCCGCTCGGATCGAAGCGCAAGCGCCAGCCATGCGAGCGCCCGCGCCGCAGCAGCCGCAGGCTCCCGCCGCTCTGCCGCAAAGCCCCTATCAAGCGCCTGTTCCGCAGTCACGCTACATCGACCGGACGTCGGCGCCACCAGCGCCGCCGATGATGGCCCCGCCCGCAGCGGCTGCGCCCGCTCCCGGGCCGTTAATGCCGCCGCGCCGGCAGCCGTTGCCGCCACAAGCTCCGGCGGCTGGCTACGCCTCCGACATGCGACCGGAGATGCCTCGCGCTCCGGCTCCCCGGCAGTCGGCGCCTCCGCCGCCGGCCGTGACCGCCGCGCCGCGTAACGCCGATCAGGCGACGCAGATCCAGCAGTCGATCGCGCGCATCCATGACGCCTGCCAGGCTCCGGCGCTGGCGCCGGCGGAATATCGCGTGCTCTTCGATGTGATGTCGCAAGAGATCTCGATGAACGGGCTGCAGGGCGCGCAGACTCTGGTGAACATCACGCAGCGGGCGCGTGAGTTCGGTCTCGATATCAAGCGCGACGATCTGCGTTTCATCTACGATGTCGTGAGCGAGAGCGATCCGTGGTTTGAGCAGGGAACGTCGGCCGGTCTGTTCGCGAGCCGGTTCCGGAATTTCGTGGTCGCGCGCTGCCGAAGCCAGGGGCTCAGCCTGTCGGCGGATGAACTCGATCTGATCGAAGCTTGGTTCTCCGCGCCGCAGCCGCAACAACAGCAGCAGCCGCGTCAGCAACAGCCCGTGCGCCAGCAGCAGCAGGGCTACGGCGGCCGTCCGGCAGAAGGCGCAGCGCAGCAAGGCGCACCCGGGCAGAACCCGGGCGTTCCCGGCGTCGGTGGAGAGCGGTGGTGGACGCTCGACGAGAGCCGCCAGAACGTTGCCGATCAGCGCGGCGCGGATCCCCGGACCGCGAATGCCTATGCGCAGCCGCGCGGCGAAACCGAAGACGAGTTCCCGCGGATCGTACGGTCGCGGTTCAGAGGCTGAGCGTTCGACCGCATCGGATAAACAAAAAGGCTCTGTCAGACATTCTGACAGAGCCTTTTTTCTTAGTGATGCGGGATTAGCTCGCGAGGTATTGGCCGCCGTTGGCGGTCAGCGTCGAGCCGGTGATGAAGCCGGCATCATCCGATGCAAGGAAGACGACGCAGCGGGCGATCTCGCTCGGTTCGCCGAGGCGGCCGACGGGGATCTGCGGGATGATGCTCTTGTCGAGAACCTCTTTCGGAACGGCCATCACCATCTCGGTTGCGATGTAGCCGGGGCAGATCGCGTTGACGGTGATGCCGGCGCGTGCGCCTTCCTGCGCAAGGGCTTTAGTAAAGCCCAAGTCGCCAGCCTTCGAAGCGGAATAATTCACCTGCCCCATCTGGCCTTTCTGGCCATTGATGGATGAGATGTTGATGACGCGGCCGAACTTGCGCGCACGCATGCCTTCCCAGACATGGCGCGTGACGTTGAACAGGCCGTTCAAATTGGTGCCGATGACATCATCCCACTGCTGCTTCGTCATCTTGTGGAACATGACGTCGCGCGTGATGCCGGCGTTGTTGACGAGCACATCGATCGGGCCGACGTCCTTAGTGATTTGCGCGACGGCTTTTTCGGTCTGCTCATAATTGCCGACGTCGAATTTGTAGACGGGAATGCCGGTTTCAATCTGGAACGCCTGGGCGGCCGTATCGTTACCTGCATAGCTGGCGGCAACGCGATAGCCGCTGTTTTTCAGAGCGATCGAAATCGCGTGGCCAATACCGCGCGTGCCTCCCGTGACGAGGGCAACCCGTGCCATAGCATTCTCTCCCTATATTTTTTGCTTGTCTGAAGTTGGGGGAAGACGATGCAGCCGCTCTAACATGAGCGGCTGCGTCGAGATTTAATCAGGCTCAGTCGCGAGCGACGCACATGGCGACGCCCATGCCGCCGCCGATGCAGAGCGTGGCGAGACCTTTCTTGGCGTCACGGCGCTGCATTTCATAGACGAGCGTGTTCAGGATGCGGGCGCCCGATGCACCGATCGGGTGGCCAATGGCGATGGCGCCGCCGTTGACGTTGACCTTGTCGGTATCCCAACCGAGACCCTTGTTGACGGCGATGGCCTGTGCCGCGAACGCTTCGTTGGCTTCGATCAGATCGAGATCGTTGACCGTCCAGCCCGCCCTTTCGAGTGCCTTCTTCGAAGCCGAGATCGGGCCCGTGCCCATGATCGAGGGATCGACGCCGGTCGTCGCCCAGGACACGATACGCGCGAGAGGCTTGATGCCGCGCTTCTTGGCTTCCTCGGCCGACATCAGCACGACGACCGCGGCGCCGTCGTTGATGCCCGAAGCGTTGGCGGCGGTGACCGTACCTTCCTTCGGATCGAATGCCGGACGCAGCTTGGCGACGCTGTCGTAGGTCACGCCGTCCTTGATGTATTCGTCCTGCTCGACGACGGTGTCGCCCTTCCTGCCCTTGATCGTGACGGGGATGATCTCATCCTTGAACTTGCCGGCCTTGCGCGCGGCCTCGGCCTTGTTCTGAGAGGCGACCGCGAACTTGTCCTGCTCCTCGCGCGTGATCTGCCACTGACGGGCAACGTTCTCGGCGGTCGTGCCCATGTGATAGTTGTTGAACGCGTCCCACAGGCCGTCCTTCACCATCGTGTCGATGAGCTTGATGTCGCCCATCTTGGTGCCGTCGCGCATATGGGCGGCGTGGGCCGACTGGCTCATGCTTTCCTGGCCGCCGGCGACGACGATCGATGCCGAGCCGGTCTGGATCTGCTGCATGCCGAGGGCGACGGCGCGCAGGCCCGAGCCGCAAATCTGGTTGATGCTCCAGGCCGGTGAATCCACAGGAACGCCGGCGCCGACGGATGCCTGACGCGCAGGGCCCTGGCCCTGGGCGGCGGTCAGAACCTGACCAAGAATGACCTCGGAGACGTCACCAGCCGGGACGTTGGCGCGCTGAAGCGCGGCTTTGATCGCGATTTCCCCAAGCTTTGATGCCGGCAACGATGCCAGCGCTCCGTTGAAGGAACCGACTGGCGTGCGTGCAGCACTGGCAATAACGATCGTCGAAGCGTCTTGGCTCATTAGCGACCCCTCCCTGGGCACGGAAATCTTTTTCCTGACGATTTAGCGAAAGCCTTGCTGTCGCGCCAGTTATTACGGCGTTCGACTGAAGACGATAACACTTACCAGTGCGCCTTGATTTTCAGCAATTGCGACCTGTTGGCTAGACTGCCCAATCGAGCCGGTCTGAGCCCGCCCAAAGGAGTGACAGAAACGTCTGGCGGTCCGCCCCCCGGGTGTGGTACGCTGCCGCAGCGCAACAAGTCGCCCTTGAAGCTCCGTCGATAGAGAACGCGAACGCGATGTTGACCAATCCAGATCCACAAACGCAGGCGCCTAAAAAAGAAGCGGTCGTTATCAAGAAGTACGCCAACAGGCGGCTCTATAACACCGAGACGAGCACCTACGTCACCCTCGAAGATCTCGCGAAGATGGTTCGCGGTGATCGCGATTTCGTGGTTTACGATGCCAAGAACGGCGATGATTTAACTCACGCGGTGTTAACCCAGATCATCGTCGAGCAGGAAAGCCGCGAAGGCGGGCAGGCTCTGCTGCCAATTCCGTTCCTTCGCCAGCTCATCCGCTTTTACGATGACAGCATCGCGCGGATGGTGCCGAGCTACCTGCAGTTCAGCCTCGAGAACCTGGCGAAAGAGCAGACGCGGTTTCGCGAGCAGCTGGCGTCGGCATTTTCAAACCCGGCGGCGGCGTTCGAGTTTTATCAGCAGCAGGCCCGCCAGAACATGGCGATGTTCGAGCAGGCGATGTCGATGTGGACGTCGTTTGGATCGCCGGCCGGCGGCAAACCGGGCGAAGGTTCTTCTCCTGCCGCTACGACCGAGACGACGGGCGAGCGCAGTGAGCTCAACGAACTCAAGTCGCAGCTTTCAGCGATGCAGCAGAAAATCGAGAAGCTGTCGCAGTCGCGGACCTGATCCCTTAGCGGTGATCGCGCACACGGGCGTCTTCAGGCGGCTTTGACGTAGTCGGAGCTGTCGAAGGGCATGCCGTAATAATAACCCTGCATGTAGTTTATTCCGACGCTTTGCAGGAAGCGCGCGGCACGCTCGTCGCCGACCCATTCGGCGACGGTTTCCATTTCGAACGTATTGGCGAGTTCGACCATGGTCTTGACGAAGATCTGATCGCTGGTGTCGTCGGCGAGATTTTTGACGAACGCGCCATCGATCTTGACCATGTCGACGTTGAGCCGTTTCAAGTTCTTGAATGACGTGTAGCCGGCGCCGAAGTCGTCGATGGCGACCCGGCAACCGAGCTCTTTCAAGGCATCGACGAAATTCGCCGATTGGTCGAGCTCTTCGAGCGCGACGGTTTCTGTGATCTCGACGATCATCCGCGACAGCACGTCGGGCCGGTCTTTGGTCATGCGGCGGAGCGCCGTCAGCCATTCGAGATCGGAGCAGGTCAGCCCGGAGACGTTGAGCGAGAGCGTCAGGTCGCGGTGCCGCTTCAGAAGTTCGACCGCAAGCTCCAGTGTTCTGCGGTCGATCAGACGCGACAGGCCGAGCTGCTCGGCGACCGGCACGAATTCGCCGGCCGAAACGAGACTGCCATCGCGCCGCTCCATGCGCAGCAGCGCCTCGTAGATCTCGGGCGCGCCTGATTTGGTCGAGACCATCGGCTGGAGCACCAACCTCATGCGGTTTTCATCGAGCGCTGCGATGACGCCCTCGGCGATCGACTTGTTGCGAAGTCGATTGCCTTCAGACGATGGCGATGGCTCGTGAGGGACGAAGCAGTCGAAGCGCTTTGACTTGGCGACATCGAGCGCGCGCAGTGCGAAGTTTACGGCGTCCTGAACGGATTTGGCGTGATCGGGAATAACAACGCCGCCGAGAGAGATCGTCGCCGTCAACTGTCCCATCGCCGTCTTGATGGTTTCTTCGCGCACCGCTTTGATAAAGCGATCGACGGCCACGCGCAGGGCGCCCTGGCCGCAGCCGAGCATGATCAAGCCGAACTTGTTGGAGGAGTATCGGCCAATGACGTCTCCTCCGCGCAGCTTAGCGCGGATCCGTCGTCCGACCTCTGCGATCACCTGGTCGCCGATCTCGATACCGAACGTCTCGTTGATGACGGCTAGGTTGTTGACCGAAATCATGATGAAGGAGCAGGCCTGATATTGCCGCTCGGCGCGCGCGAGAACGGCTCCCAGAGCCTCGGTCAGCCGCATACGATTGAGCTGGCCGGTCAATTCGTCGAAGTCGTTACGGACGAGCTGGCGCTGCTGTTCGAGGTATTCGTCGGGGATGATCCTGACGACGCCACGAGCGCGGACGGCATGGCCATCGGCGCCGGGCCACCAGCGGCCCTGATCCTCGACGCGGATTTCCCTCTCGCTGCGCTGGCCGTTGGGGCGCAAGCGGTACTGCAGGCGATATGGGACGCCACGAACGCGGTCGGCGCCGACGCTGCGCGAAAAGGCTTCGAGCCGGCTATTGAGATGTTCGGGCGCGATCAGAGCATGATAGGCTGAACCGGTTGCGATCTTGCTCATGTCGCCGATGCCCAGGACTTCGGCGGCGTTGCTTTCCCAGTTGAACCGTCCGGTGCTCAGATCCCAGACGTACGCGGTCTCATCGACCGACGAGAGGATGCCGACCAGATCGAAGCCTTCGGTCTCGGTCAAGGGATCGGGCAAATTGAGTTGAGCTGATGGCTTCCGGGCGTCCACGAGCGGCGCCGGAGCTTCGCTTTCAGCTTTCGACGCGGACACCACAGTCGATCCTCGATGGCTCTAAGCAATCTTCCAACTGCCGCGAGCGCGGAAGGTGCCGAATTCGAGGAAAAGTATTTGGGTAAGCTTAACAAGCTCTAAATGTTCGGCCGCGGCGAGGCGAACGACCGCAGCCGGACGAGTGTGACACACTCGTCCGGCTGCGGTCGAATTCTTTAGCGCGAGGCTTAGTGATCGGCACCGATGTTGAGGTCACGACGGGCAACGCGAATGCCGATCGTGTAGCCGCCGATGACGTCGATCAAGCATGCGACCAGGATCAAGAAGAACACCGACGTCGCGGCCTGCGGGACGAGCAGGAATTCTGCGCCGACGGCGATGAAAACGATCATCGACAGGGCATGGTCAATCAAGGTCGAGGTCGTCGTGAATGTCGATTTGACGATTTCGATGAAGAGCAGAATGAAGGTGACCAACAAAATGAAGTCGCCCCATCCGAAGCCCCACACGCCACCGCTCATCATCCGGATCTGGAAGATGTAGTGTTCCTCGGGCTTGTTGATTACGTCGAGGCCCATCGAAAAGACGACGGCGTTGTAAAGAATGAAGGCGAGGACCAAGAGCGGAAGGGCTCTAACGGACATGAATCTCTCCTGACATTTCGACCACCCCTGTTCGGCGGACCGACGAGGCAGCTCACCCCGATCCGGTGCGGTCCGGGTTTATTGGCACGCTCCAACCCGTTTGCCAAGCGACGGTGGCCGACGCAAGGCAACGTTCGCCGGAGACCATAGTTCCGGCGCTACAGGGATGGCTGGGCCGTTCGGGTCGACTTACTCGTCTGCGGCCGGCGGCAGGATCTGGCGGCCGCGGTATTTGCCCGACTTGAGGTCGATGTGGTGCGGGCGGCGACGCTCGCCGCTGTCCTTATCTTCCACGTAGGCCGGGGCCTTGAGGGCATCGTGGGAACGCCGTTGGCCCCGCTTCATCGGGGACATTTTTTTGCGCGGAACTGCCATCAGTGTTGCTCCAAATGTGACACGCCTGCCCGGAAATGTGGGCGGGCCGCCGAACATGCGGCGGGAGTGCCGGACGTCGATATTGCTGGATGAACCGGCGGCCTGATCTCGGCGCTCGGTACCTCGGGCGGGGCTTATACGCAAGTTAGACGAGAAAAGCCAGTCCCCAGCAAATCCCGGTCAGAATAGCCGTTTCGGCAGCACGCAGGCGAATTGGCTGGACGGCGCAAGACGCATGCGGACCTGAATTGCATTGGCAAGGCGCTGCAATCCGGGACCGGGGCGGCCGGCGTTTCGCGCCAATGGGTTGGGGAGCGATACCGCTAGCCGCGCCGCGTCGCGGACCGACAGGCCGCGGGCCGTTTTTTGGAAATGGTACTGCGCGGCCGCACCGATGCCGAAGATCCCGGGACCCCATTCTGCGATGTTGAGGTAGACCTCCATGATCCGGCGCTTGGACCAGACGAGTTCCATCAGGTAGGTCAGCGGCAGCTCGATCGCCTTGCGGATGTAGCTCTTGGACGGCCAGAGGAAGAGGTTTTTCACCACCTGCATCGAGATGGTGCTGCCACCGCGCGACCGGCCGTCGGTATTCTCGATCGCCTCCTCGATGGCTTCAAGATCGACGCCAAAATGCTCGCAGAAGCGGCCGTCCTCGCTCAGCACCACGGCGCGGACGACATTCGGTGAAATCTCACCGAATGGCACCCAGGTATGGGCGACCTTCTGACCGGACAGCCAATTCTGCAGCATCAGCATCGACGCGGGCGGATTGACGAAGCGGTAGAGCACGATCAGCGACAGGACGAGCGCAAGCCAGCCAATCGCGACCCAGGCCAAGACCTTCAGGCAGCGCTTGAGGATCGCCCTATAGTCGCGCACGGGTTTCGGCGGAGCGGCGAGCGGCGGCGCATCGGGGCGCATCTCTGGATCAATTTGAAGGCTATCGAAGGCCGGTTGCGCGGCCGGCGTTTCAAAGCGCGGCTCGAACATTCGCCCGGGAATGGTGTGGCCGAGATCGGGCTTTTCAAACGGTCGCGGCAAAGGCAGCGCCAGTTCGGAAATCTCGATGGGCTTGTGCGGCTGTATCTCGCGAAGCGCTGTGGCTGCCGCGCTTTCGACCGCCGACAGCGAGCGCGCGGAGGCTTCGGCTTCGAGCGCAGAAAACGCTGCATCGGGAGAGAGCGGTTCGCCCTCGCCCTGTACTTCAGGTGCGGGGTCTGAAAGGGGCGTTGAATCGGGGAGGAACCCGTGAGGCTGATGAAAGGCGCGCGCCGGCAGCGGGCGGGGCGGCAAACCGCCCAGTCCCTCCGCGCCTGCAATTTTAAAGGCTTGCATCTCATCCGGCAGGGTCGCGGACGGCGCGGCAGATAAGCCAGATGTGTCGTCCCGCCGATCCATGCTTTGCTTCAATCGATCCCGTTGTGATAACGGCGTCGCCGATACCGCCCAACCATGGCCATGTTTGAGCGGATGTTCGTTCTTCGGGGGAGAGCATAAGGCAGTGTCACAGTTTCTTGTCCAGCTTGGCAACGCGGCAACAGTCGTCGAAGCCTATTTAGCCGCTGCCCTCGGCAAACAGGAGGGCGCCGGCACACCGCCTCGCCTCGCAGATGCCATCCGTCACGCCGTCCTTGGTGGCGGCAAGCGCTTCCGGCCGTTTCTCGTCTTCCACAGCGCGGCCCTGTTCGGCGTCTCTGAACAAGCGGCATTGCCGGCGGCCGGCGCGATCGAATGCATTCATTGCTACTCACTAGTGCATGACGACCTGCCGGCGATGGATAACGACGAGCTTCGGCGCGGTCGCCCGACCGTATGGAAGGCCTATGACGATTGGACCGCGATCCTGGTCGGCGACGCGCTGCAAGCGTTCGCATTCGAGCTGGTCGCGGCGCCAGACAGCAACAGCGATGCCGGCATCCGGGCCGATCTCGTGCACGTTCTCGCGGTCGCTTCCGGTGCACTCGGCATGGTCGGCGGGCAGCAGCTAGATCTCGAAGCGGGCAAGCTTGCCGATCAACCCGAGCCGAGCGTCCAAAGCATCATGCGGCTGCAGGCGATGAAGACGGGCGCGCTGATCACGGCGGCATGCGAGATGGGAGCGATCGTCGGCCGGGCGAGGCCGGAAGAACGCGCGGCGCTCAAAACCTACGGCGAGCACTTGGGCGCCGCATTCCAGATCAGCGATGATCTGCTCGATGCAGAGGGATCGAGTGCGGATACCGGCAAGGCGACGGGCAAGGACGCAGCGGCCGGTAAAGCTACGCTGATCGGCATGCTCGGAATCAAAGAGGCGCGTAGCCACCTCGATCGTTCGATCGAAGCAGCTATCGCAGCCCTCAACGTGTTCGGAAATAAAGCGGAGCCGCTCATCGGTGCTGCGCGGCTGATGGGCCGCCGCGACAGCTGATACACAACGGCTGCGCTGCTTAGATTCAGTGGAACTTGTAGTTCAGACCGACGCGAACGGTCTGGAAGTCGTCGTTGATGCGATAGCCGCTGGACAACCGCTCATCGCCGAAGCCGAGATAGAGATATTCGGCCTTCATGCTCCAGTTCGGTGCGAACGCCCACTCGACACCGCCACCAGCTGCGTAACCGGCTTTGGTATCGTTGTCGCGGAAGTTGGCGAGGCCGGAGAAATTGACGTCGGTGTCGAAGTCCGCCACCGCGAGACCTGCCGTTCCGTAGACCAGAAGCGGCCCGCTGGCGAAGCCGAGACGGCCGCGAACGGTCGAGAACCAATTCACATTCGAATGCGCGGTTGCGTCATCGAACGGGTTGTAGGCGCGGCCGCTGATGTCGGCCGCCTGAATGTCGCCTTCAAAGCCGAAGACGAAATTGCCGCGCTGCCAGTTGTAGCCGAGCTGACCGCCGCCGAAGCCGCCTTCGGGCTCGGTGAAGGTCGAGTTGGACCAGCCATAGCCGCCGTTGATGCCGATGTAGGCGCCTTCCCAAATTGACGGCGCGACATACTCGGCTTCCGGAGCTGGCGGTGGAGTATAGGGCTGATACGGCCCGAGATCGGCCGCGAATGCGCTCGCGCCTGCAGTCGACACGAGCATCGTTACGCCCAACGCAAGGGCTTTTGAGAATTGCGATTTCATAATCTGAACCCCGTCTGTCTAGGCCAACGACCTAATCGTGCCACTAACGCCAACAACCCAGATGGGGTTCCAATGGGGCAGTTTCGATGCACTATTCGATACGCTGGTATGCACTCACAAGCAGTCGCACACTGCCTAGTCTTCCAATTCGAATGGGTATCAGCGCTTAGCTGAACATTCCCGAAATGCCCTCATAGCGGGCTCTTGCTAACGACGGGTTGATTAAGCGCAATCAGATGCGGGTTGCCACCCCTCTTTCGTCCGAATTGCTTTTTGTCTGTTGGAAAACCTGTTTGCGCGCCATGCGGCGATCACGAAATTTAAGAAGCGGTAATATCCAGTGAGCGAGCCTAATCTCGCGGCGAGATTTCTCCGGATCGACCAAATGGGTCGTCGGCAGTTTCTGCGTGAATGAACTCTCCATGAGTGTTCCAAGCGGAAGCTCGAGCTCGTCCTGAAGAGCGATCATGCGAGCATAGAGATCGGAGAGCGGCGTGATCAGACGACCGAAGCCATTCCGCGCCTGCGCCCAACCGACGAGATAAAGACCGCGAACGCCTGGCGGAAATGCGCCGCCGTACACTTGCACGACGTTGTCTTTCACCTCGACCAGACCGTCGGGAAGGAAAGGAAAGCTCGTCTTAAATCCCGTTGCGGCGACGATCATGTCGTAGGTTTCATTCGTGCCATCGACGAACGTAACGGTGTTGCCGTCGACGTGATCGATGCCCGGGCGCGGTTTCACTCGACCTAGACGGATGGCATTCAAAAGATCGGTTCCGAACGCGGGATGGCGCTCGAAAATTTTGTGCTTCGGGCGCTGCAGTCCGTAACGACGATAGTCGCCGATGCTGATCGCGACGATGGATTTCAAGATCGCGCGCTGCAGAAAGATCGGCAGTCCCCAGATCGGAAGGTCGGTCAGCGGACGGCCAAGGAATGTTTTCGGCAGATACCAATAACCCGATTGCAGGCTGATATCGCAGAGCTTGCCGAAGCGCCCGGCATCGACGGCCATGTCGACGCCGGAGTTGCCGCCGCCGATGACAAGCACGCGCTTGCCCTCGACCTGCTGCGGCCCGACGTAGTCTTTCGAATGCAGCATCTCGCCTGTGAAGGTGCCACGAAAGGTCGGATAGTTCTTATCCCAGTGATGGCCGTTGCAGACGATGACGCCTTTGTAGGTGCGTTCCTCGCCGTCTTCGAATTTCACTTTCCAATGACCGGCGCCATCGGGTTCCGCCCGCACGACCTTTTTGTTGAATTCGGCGTTGGCGACAAGTCCGCGATCGTTGGCGAAATTCGTCAGGTACGCGAGCATCTGATCGGCGGACGGAAAATCCGGATAATCTTCCGGCATCGGATAGTCAGTGTATTCGGTCGCCTTCTTCGAAGACACGATATGCGCGGTGCGATAGACGCCGTGCAGCCAGTTGCCGCCGACGCCGGACGCGGCATCAACAAGGTCGAAGGGAATGCCGCGGTGCTTCAACGCCGCCGCCATCGCCAAACCCACCGGACCTGCGCCGATGACGATGTGGCGTTCAAGCGTGCTTATGCCTTCGCTCATGCTCAGAAAAATCCCTGTGGCGGTCATCCATGCACCGCATCGGCAACGCTTGCCGCGCGGGTCGGGGTCCGTCAGAAGCGGTCGTAGTCAGCCGCCTCGATACATCATTGATCGACCGCAATGCGAGCGTTCGAACGTCGCAAACGCTGCGTCCCGAGGACGATCTTTCCTGAAAACCTTAAAAAATATCGAACTTTTGCTTAACCGGGCGACGACTATTCTGCCGCTTCGCCGCCCGCAACCGCACCTGCGCCGAAGCGACGGGCGATATAATCCTCAACGATCGTCTTGAATTCACCGGCGATGTTGGGGCCACGCAGCGTCATCGCCTTCTTGCCGTCGATGAAGACGGGAGCGGCCGGAGATTCTCCGGTGCCCGGCAGCGAGATGCCGACGTCGGCGTGCTTGCTCTCGCCGGGACCGTTCACGATGCAGCCCATGACGGCGAAATTCAGGGTTTCGACGCCGGGATACTGCGTCTTCCAATCGGGCATGCGATCGCGGATCATATCCTGGATGTCGCGCGCCAATTCCTGGAACACGGTCGAGGTCGTGCGGCCGCAACCGGGGCAGGCGGCGACGACGGGCACGAACGAGCGCAAACCCATCGTCTGCAACAATTCCTGCGCGGCGCGGACTTCCTGCGTACGGTCGCCGCCCGGCTCGGGGGTGAGCGAATAACGAATGGTGTCGCCGATTCCCTGCTGCAAAAGAATGCCCAGCGCAGCGGACGAAGCAACGATACCCTTCGAGCCCATGCCGGCTTCGGTAAGGCCCAAGTGCAGTGCGTAGCGGCTGCGGTCGGCGAGCATGGCGTAAACGGCGAGAAGATCCTGGATGGATGACACCTTGCCGGAAACGATGATCTTGTTGGCGCCGAGACCCATTTCTTCCGCGCGCTGCGCCGACATCAGCGCCGACTGCACCATCGCTTCGTGCATGACGCTGCGGGCCGACATCGGCTCGGCGGCTTTGGCGTTCTCATCCATCAGATGGGTGAGCAGTTCGCCGTCGAGCGAGCCCCAGTTGACGCCGATGCGGACTGGCTTGCCGTGTTTCATTGCCATGTCGATGATGGCGCCGAACTGCTTGTCCTTCTTGTCCTTGAAGCCGACGTTGCCGGGATTGATGCGATACTTGTCGAGCGCTTCGGCGCAATCGGGATTTTCGCCGAGCAGCTTGTGGCCGATGTAGTGAAAGTCGCCGACCAACGGAACGGTGACGCCGCGCTTGCGCAACTGATCGCGAATGTGCGGCACGGCCTTGGCGGCTTCATCGCGATCGACGGTGATGCGGACAAGTTCGGAACCGGCGCGGGCGAGATCGGCGACCTGCTTCACTGTGGACGCGACGTCGGCGGTGTCGGTGTTGGTCATCGACTGGACGACGACCGGGGCGCCGCCACCGACCTGCACGCCACCGACGCTGACCGCGATAGTGGTATGCCGGGGTTTCATCGTGACGCTGTCGCCATGCAACATCGTAATGGCCTTTCCGATCCCTATGGCCCCGAGTTCTAGCGTCCTCTGGCGCCTGCCGCCAGAAGCGATATGGCCGCGATTGTGCACAGGGCGATGACGATCGAGGGGCCGCCCGGCACGTCGCTCGACAGGGACAGCCAAAGGCCCAGAATTACGCCCAGAATTGCTATTCCTGCGGCCAGCACGGCCATCCGGCCGGGGGTTGTGGATAGTGGCCGGGCGGCAACGGCCGGGACGACAAGAAAAGCCATGACGAGCAGGACGCCGACGATTTTCATGGCAACCGCGATCACGACCGCCAGCAGAAGGTCGAAGGCGGCGCGGGGAAGGCGCGGATTGACGCCTTCGGCGGTTGCGAGATCTTCATGCAGCGACAGGCGGACGAGCGGCTTCCAGAGGTAGAGCGTCAGCGCCATGACGACGGCGCCGCCCACATAAATCCAGACGAGATCACTCGATGTGACGGCAAACACGTCGCCGAAGAGATAGCTCATCAGATCGATGCCGGGGCCCTTCACCAACGAGATCGCCGCGATGCCGAGCGCAAGGGTGGCGTGGTGCATCAGTCCGAGCGCGGAATCGAGCGGCACCATTTTCTGGCGCCCCAACAAAGTCAGAAGGCCGGCGGCCGCGATCGCGGCAAGAATAACGGCGAGCGTCAGGCTGACGTTGGCTGCAAGGCCCAGAGCAACGCCGAGCAATCCGGCCTGCGACAGCGTTTCGCCGACATACGACATGCGGCGCCAGACGACGATGCAGCCGAGCGGGGCGGCGATGACCGCAAGGCCGACCGCCGCGAAGAATGCTCGCCAGATAAAAGGATCAGGCCAGGAGAACACTCAGCGTCCTCGCGCCGGAGCGGGCGGCTCTGCGAGCGGCTTCGTTTCACCCGTTAGATCGTGCTCATGGTCGTGGTGATGACGATAGACGCCGAGCGCGGTCGCGGCGTGCGGGCCGAAGATACGGGCATAGGATGCGTGCTGCGAAACATCCTCGGGTTTGCCCGAACAGCAGACGTGGCCGTTGAGGCAGATGACGCGGTTGCTCCGTGCCATGACGACATGGAGATCGTGCGAAATCAGCAGGACGCCGAGATTGTGGTTGTCGCGCAAGCGGCCGATCAGATCGTAGAGGTCGGCTTCGCCGGAGAAATCGACGCCGCTTGCGGGTTCATCGAGGATGAGAAGATTTGGACGGCGGAGCAGCGCACGAGCGATCAGGACGCGCTGTGTTTCGCCGCCCGACAGCTTCGCAAGCTGCTGGTTGAAAGTTTTCGCGGCGCCGGCTTCCTGCAAAGCTTCCTTGATCGCCTTCGGCATCGCGTCGGCTCCCAGCGCGAGGAAGGATGCGACCGTCATCGGAATGGCGGAGTCGACGTCGAAGCGCTGCGGCACGTATCCGACGCGGGTGGTAGCGGGCTTAGTCACCCGCCCATGCGTCGGCTTCTCGATGCCGAGCAGCAGGCGGACGAGCGTGGTCTTGCCGGCGCCGTTTGGGCCGATGAGGGTGACGATCTCGCCGGGCCGGACATCGAGATCGACGTTCGAAAGCACCTCGCGATCGCCACGCATCATCGAAAGGCCGCGTGCCGAGATCAGCGCGCCGGATGCCTCGCGATCATCAAAGCCGGCGACGCCGTGCTCATGATGATGACCGCAGCTGCAGGGCGCGGCGTGTTCCGGCGGTTGCGCCCCTCGTGCGTCCAAGGCTGACAAAAAAGCTTTCTCCGTCTCAGGCGTTGCGGCGTGCGGCGGCGCAGTCGTGGCATGTGCCCGACACTTCGACGAACCGAACGCGCGTTTCGAATTCGGCGCCGGTCGCGGCCGTATCGATGGCGCGGAAAATCTCGTCGCCGTCCACTTCCTGCACGGCGCCGCACTTTTCGCAGCTCAAGAAAATCGGGGGCCGGCCGGTGCGCGGCTTGTCCATGCGCCGGCAGGCGAAATAGGCGTTCTTGCTTTCGAGGCGATGGACGACGCCGGCTTCGAGCAGGGCATCGAGGGCGCGATAGACCGAGATCGGAGCGAGGCGCGTTCCCTTCTTGGCCAGACGATCCAAAACCTCGTAGGCACCGACGCTGGCGTGCGTCGAGGCGATCTCCTCGAAAACCTTGCGGCGGAGATCGGTGAAGCGGATGTTCTTTTCCGCGAAAATCGCCGTTGCCTGTTCGAGCGAGGTCTTCAGGCGGTCCCTGGCTCTCTGCTCGTCGGCTGCGTTCGCTACCATGACAATCCCCTAAACGGTCCGGCCTCGGTGTTTTTCGCGACGCTCCTTGGAACTTCGGCCGACCCGGACGATATAACATGTCGGGATTGCGGGCCAATCGGTTCAAGGGCCGCCGGTTATTTTATCCCCGCACGGTGGAGGCACGGTAAGATGTGTCGGTGTCTGGCGGAATGGGCGAAATTCTCAAAAGAAGTTCATCCGGTGAGCACATTTGGCCGCAATCTTGCCGCCAATCGGCCGATTGGTCCGCGCAATTTGTTAACTAACGCGCGCGCGAGTTGACGGGCGCCTTGGCTGGGAACGAGTTCAGAATGGACGTCAAGTTTCTGATCGACAGGCTGGTGGAGAATGCCCGGCCTATCGGCATTGCCGTTTTCGTGGTGTGCGCCCTCACCCTGCTCCTGCGCTCCCGAGTGGCACGGCGCCTCAGAGCCGCCATCGAAGAAACGATTTTTTCCAATTGGCGCCTGGCCTTGCTCGGCACGACCGGCATCGTTTTGTCGGCGGCCGCCGGATGGCGAACCTGGGAAGGCATGTATAATTTCACCGGCGAGCCGCTGCTCTCCGGCATGGTGACGTTCGGCATCCAAGGCATCATGCTGATCGTTGCGTGGCTGATCGGCGAGAGCTTCGCGACGGGGATGAACCGGCAATCGCGGCCCGGGCAGTCGACGCTGGTATCGGCGGGCGCGCAGCCGTGGATCGGCACCTTCATCGGGCTCTTGCTGTTTTTCACAGGTTTCATGTGGTTTCTGCAATGGTCCGGCGACAGCGCGAAACCGCTGAGCGGGATTTCGGATATCGACTGGTCGTCGGCGGGCAACAAGTTCCTGATGTTCGGCGGCGGCCTGCTGCTCGTCGCGCTGTTCGCCCTTTATGCGGCAAGCGACATCGTGCGGCCCTATATCCAAGTGGTCCGGATCATCATCCGCAATTCGATGCTGTGGCTGATGTTTCTGGCCTGCATGGCAACGAGCGTTTTCTTCTCGTTCGACAGCTTCTTTACCGCGATCTTCCCGCAGTCGGAGCGCGTTCGCGCCGCGGAGCTACGGGCGCAGAACCAGGTGTCCGGCATCATCACCGATATCGAACAGTCAATTTCCGCGCGACGCGCAAGCCTCGCAGAGGCGCTGTTCACGACGGATGCGTTCAAAGCCTATGACGGCCAGCTCGAGAAGCTCGCGGAGTCGGCGGCGCAATCGCAGAGCGTAATCGAAAAGTACGTCAACGATCAAATTGAAGAGCGCCGGCAAGCGGTGCAGGAGCAGCAGGAACGCATGGCTTCGGCGCAGGCCGGACAGGCGGGCTTGGCGGGCCGCAAATCTTCGCTGACGGACGAAAAGGCGAGGCTCGCGGCGCAAAGGCCGGAGCTTGCCGCCGATTATGCGACGAAGAAAGCCGACTACGACCAGAAGCTCAAAGATGTCGACGCCAAGCGCGTCGAAGCGATGGCCGAGGACAAGGGCGTCGAAGGCAGCGGCAAGGCAGGCCGGGGTCCGCTCTACCGGCAGCGCATGGGTGAACTCGCAACGCTGCAGGCGGCTGCCCAGATCGCGCAAGTTCGCATGAACGACGCGCAGAAGCGGCTGACGGCGGTCGAGTCGCGACTCGCGGCCATCGATACGGAGCTCGCTACCCTCGACGGCGACCTCGCAAAGTACAAGGGCGAAGCCGACACGGCGCAGCAGCGCATCAAGCTCGCCGAGGACACCGTGCAGACGGACGCCGGGCCGAAGATCGACCCGTCGCGCATCCTGCCGCTGTTCGAACGCACGCGCTCCGAATTCCGAGCCGATCCGACGATCGAGCATTTGAATAACGTGCAGCGCATGTGCAGTGACATTGTCACCGCCATGCAGGCGACGCCGGAAACCAAATCGCTCGTCTCCGGGGTCGATTGCGATCCGAAGACGACAGCGGATGCCGCCTCGACGCTGTTCGCACTGCAGGCCGGAACCAAGGTGTTCGAAAGCACGTGCGTCGGCGGCGACAAGCTCAACGCCAACAAATCGACCGATGATCTGTTTGCATTTGCCCGCCGCTGCCTGTCCGACAGCGCGCTGCCGAGCAACGACACTGATGCACTCAGGACCGAGATCAACCGGATCGAGCTTTCGCGCGACGACAAGGCCCATCGCTTCGTCGTGACGCTCAATGCGTTCCAGGACGGCAACAGACTTGCTTACCTTGCGCTGGCGATTGCCATCGGCCTCGACGGCCTGATCTTCATGTCGGGTCTGTTCGGCGCCAATGCCGTACGCTCGCCGTTGTCGGATATTCCAAGCTATCGGTCGCGCTCGGGCTCGCAGCTCGAAGCGACGATCAACGCCGCGCTTGGCGCCCATCCCTACGAAACCGCGTGGCTGACGCTGACGTCGCTGCGACCTATCACCAACCAGGACGGGTTTTCGGCGCTCGCCGATTTGAGCGCGATGGAACGGTCGCAGGCCGATCGCGTGCGCATGGTGCTGACGGCCGGAGCCGACATCGGCGCGGTCGAGACGGTGAGCCACAATCCGGAGCGCTACCGGGTGCGCAGCGAGTTGCGCGAGTATTTATCGTCGATTTGCGACAAGCAGTTCAAAACGGACGCGACGGCGAAAGACAGGGCGCGGCTCGAACAGCTCGTATCGGCGGCGCTGGCACCGCACCCGCGCGAGCATTCGGAAATCGTGCTCAATACGCTCGAGCCGATCCGCGAGACCGAGGGCTTCACATCGATGGTGACGCTTTCGGAAATCGACGCGAATAACAGCAAAGTGCAGCTCTATCCGGAATATGAGGCGCGTGTCGTCCGCCGCGTCATGAACGCCGGGGCGGCCGTGAAGGCGGTTGCGCCCGACGTCAAGATCGACGACCGCTATTACATCCGGCCGGCGCTGTACGAAACTCTGCTTACGATCCGCGCGACGGCGCCGGAAAGCCATGCCTACATGCGCGATCGCGCGCGTTTCGAGGGCGTGCAGCAGCTTCCTGCGATTGAAGCCGGAGCGTTGCGCGAAGTGCAGCCGGAGCTGCCGTTGAACAAAGGCAGCGTGCCGGAAATCGAGCGCCGGCGCGACCCGCCAGCGCTTCCCGGCGTGCAGCCGTTATCGCTTGATGAGCGGCTGCGGCTGTCGGCCCATTATCGCGATGAATTGCTGAAAGCGATCCACTTGCGCTCCGACGTTGTCGACAAACGGTTGAGCTTGCCGCAGTCGCGTGAGGCCATTCTCGAAGCGTGGAAGGCGCTCAACTCGCACAGCAAGAAGAACGAGAGTCTCGGGCTGCTGCTTAGAGAGTTTCAGAACGAGCAAGATCGCATTTTGAGTGAAGTCTATTCGCGGCTCAGGAGCGAGAATGGCGGCGATGAGCGCAAGCAGTCGCTGCTCGATGGTATAGACGGGCGGTTGCGCGACGATCTTCTGCTTTACATGCTGTTCCCGGAAATGGGATTGGTGGCACATCTGATCGATGAACTCGAGGCGGCTGCGCAGCCTGACGATGGGCTCGCGCATGGCGAACAGGATCTCAAAGACCAGCTGAAATCCGTGCAGGAAGCGCTCGGACGGCTCGACCTCGACAATCCACGGTCGTGGGATGAGATCCGGCAGCGGCTGGCGATCCGGACGGGATCGCGCAATTTCTTCAACAAGCCATTCGACCATCGCGACGGTTCACCCGACGACGACGAGGTTTGATCAGGTTTGTCGTGGATGGCCGCCGCCGCGGCCATGACGATGAGTTAAAATATTCGCCGTTACTCAAAGTTTGAACTCGACGACCTTCTGGCGCTGCGTGCCGAGGCCTTCGATTTTCAGTTCCATGATGTCGCCGGCCTTCAGGAATTCCTTCGGGTTGCGTGCCGTGCCGACGCCCGGCGGCGTTCCGGTCGTGATGATGTCGCCGGGCTCGAGCACCATGAATTCGGTGACGTAGGCGAGAAGCTCGGGGATTTTGAAGATCATCGTCGAGGTCGAGCCGGTCTGCTTGCGCTCGCCATTGACGTCGAGCGACATCGACAGATTTTCGACGTCGGCAATTTCATCGGGTGTGACGAGCCACGGCCCGATCGGCCCAAAGGTCTCGGCTGATTTTCCCTTCACCCATTGGCCGCCGCGCTTCGACTGGAAGCGGCGCTCGGATACGTCGTTGCAAATGCAGAAGCCGGCGACGTACTTCGCCCAGTCCTTGGCTTCGACATAGCGCGCGCGACTGCCGATGACGAACGCGATTTCGACTTCCCAATCGAGGTGGCGGGAATTGCGCGGGATCATCACGTCGTCGTCGGGACCGCAGATCGAGGTCGTCGCCTTGTTGAACAGGATCGGCTCGGCCGGGATCTCCTGGCCCGTTTCCTTAGCGTGATCGACGAAGTTCAGGCCGATGGCGATGAAATTGTGGGTGTCGGCGACCGGCGGGCCGAGACGCACGCCGTGCGGCGCCTTTGGCAGGTTGTCGAGATCGAGTTTGGCAATTCCGGCGAGCGACTCGGGGGAAAGGTACGAGCCCGAAAAGTCGGGGATGATCTCGGAAAGATTGCGGATTTCGCCTTTGCTATCGAGGATGCCGGGTCTTTCGGCACCGGGGGCGCCAAAGCGAACAAGTTTCATTTACAAATCTCTCCGGATGCGTGGGCGGCGGGAGAGCTTCTAAGCAGAAAACGCCGGGCCTGCCAATCGCGGCCCTCGAGCGGGCTATCGAGGTGCTCGGTGGCATTCCTTTGTGCGGAACAGGGACAGGGCCTTTGGCGTTAGGTCGCCGCAAGGTGATGTTATCCATTCCCTCTCCCAACGGACGGAAATGTCGGCCCGATGCGCATCCATATTGAGCTGTGTCATCGCCTGATATTCCGGAACCGCCACAACATATTTTTTACGAGTTTATGGCGCTTTCCTTTCGCCAATAGGGCGCGTAGATCATATCCCGATGGGCGCTGTTGGAGTATTTTGATGGCCCATAGTTGGGGCATGTCTGGCCTGTTTCGGCAGTTGCGCGGTTGGGCGTGCGCCGCGCTTTTGGTGCTTGCGGCGCTGTGCGCCGGCCCGCGAGCGTCTTTCGCCCAGGACCCTTACGCCAATTCGATCACCAATCCCGCCATCGCGACGGCTTCGTCCGACTGGATCGTGACGCTCGGCGGGTGGGGTGTCGTTTCGCCCGAATTCTCGGGTTCGAGCCATTACGATTTCGGCGGTACTCCGATCATAGATATCCGCCATGCGGGTTCGCGGGAATGGCTCAGCCTACCCAAGGACGGCATCGATTACGAGCTGTTCGAGACCGAGAACTTCCGGGCAGGACCCGTTGGCACGATCCGGTGGGACTTCGGCAATTCCGAAGATCGCGGTCTGAAAGAGATCGGCAACACCGGGATCGACCTTTCGCTCGAACTCGGGGCGTTCGTCGAGTACTGGCCGACAGACTGGTGGCGGACGCGGCTCGAAGCGCGAAATGCCGTCTACGGCGCGGAAGGCTGGGTGTTCGATCTCAGCTCCGATTTCGTCTGGCACGCGACGCCGCAATGGACGTTGGCGGCGGGCCCTCGGCTTTCAATCGCCGACAGCGACTACATGAACGCCTACTACGGACTGAACGCGCACGAGGCGGAGAGCCTGCACCTTTCGAAATATGAAGCGTCTGCCGGCGTTCGCTCGACGGGCGCAGGGATTTACGCCGAGTACAAGTGGAACGACCAGCTGACGACGATGGCGTCGTTCGAATATGAGCGGCTGGTTGCGAGCGCAGCCGACTCGCCGCTGGTGCGCGACGATGGATCGCCCGATCAGTTCACGTTCGGAGTCGGCGCCAAATATCAATTCGTGTGGAAATAAGTAGCGCTGCAGCGTTGCGGCTTCGATTACTGCAGCGCTCCGGCGCGCAACGGCGGCGATCATTGATCCACTCGGATGAATTCCATCATCGCGTCGAAGTCCTGCTCGCAGAATTTCGGCAGATCCTCGCACAGCTTGTACCAAGGGAGTTGCGTGTCGGCGTACATGTGACAAGCGATTTTTGCTTCGGACGGCCTGTCGAGGCTGCCGACGCACAGGTTCGTCATCCAGTCATCGCGAGGATCGGAGGCTTGCCACACGATCCTCGATCCGCATTCGCTGCAAAATCCGCGTTTGCCGACCGAAGACGAGACATAATATTTCGGCACGTCATTTAAATATCTAAGTGTACCCGCCTTGATGAGAACGGTGATCTCGGCAGGCTGGCCGGTGCTTTTCTGACAAATCGAGCAGTGGCACGCGTAGCCGCGATCTAGGAAGGCCTCGGCTTCGTAGCGGATCCGACCGCACAGGCATCCGCCGCTGACCGGCGTGGCTTTGGCTTTCATTTTCGGCCTCCTCGTAGGGCACCGGTTTTTGAGATCAGGCGAGGTGCGGGCTATCGCTATTCAAGCTCGATATCCTGATCTTCCATTCGCCGTCCGTCTGCCGTTCGAGCACGTTCAGCGACTTGCCGCTCTCGGTCGTGCGTGAGCCGTCGGCCTTCGGGTAATCGCCGGAATACGCCAGAAGACAGTAGCCGACTTCGCCGTCGGCACCGGCGTCGAGCAAACGCAGACGCTTGTTGGTCTCGCCTTCCTCGAACCACGCCTGATGGGTGGCGCAGACCGCCTCGCGTCCGACAGCCGCCGGACCGTAGGGCGAGAGCAGAGGACAATCCTCGGTGAAGAGCGCGGCGCAGGCGGGGGCGTCGTGTGTCCGAAGTGCATAGAGCAGACGAGCGGCGAGGCGCTCGATGGATCGGTCGGGCATCCAATGCGTGCGCTCGGCAGGGTCGCTCATATGAAACTGCCCTCGACAAGACGATCTTTGGGCTGATTAACCCGGAATGCGTTCGGGTCCAATAGGTACAAAATCGGGATGAGCGCCGCAGGCGGCCATCTCAGTTGGCCAAAAACACGTGTTCAAAGGCGGCGTCCGGTATCAAGCGCTTCGCGCCGAACAGCCGGCTGTCGGCGTCGCGGAGCCGGCGGCAGACTTCGCGCCCCATGTTCATTTGGATGAGCGCGAACTGCTTCAGATCCTTCGCATAGACCCGATACAGGTTAGCGGCTGAAATCTCGATTGCGACGCAATTTTCAGTGGCGCGAACGGAGGCGCTGCGCGGGCAGTGGTCCATGACCGACATCTCGCCGAAACAGTCGCCCTCGGCAAGCGTGCCGATCAGATAGTCCCCACCCTGCCAGACCTTGGTGACCGCGACCTTGCCCGTTTCAAGCACGAACATCGACTCGCCCTTGTCGCCCTCGCGAAAAAAGAAATCGTCGGCGGCGACATGGATGAGCGGACAAGCGTCGAGGAGGAATTGAAGGATGTCGGCGTGGATGCCGCCGAAGACGGCCATACGCTGCAGCAGTTCGATCCGCCGTTCATTCATGGCGCACCCTATCACTTTGACTGGCCGGGCGAGGTTTAGCACGCTGCGGTCAGCGGTCTAGAGGATACGCCCGAATGTCAATCGATCGAAGCGGTGTGCGTGCGGTCGCGGGACGTTAACGAATGGAGACCCGCCGCCTGCCCTATTCGGGGCGGACCAGCGGCGGCTCGCTTACACTCGTATCAGGTTGCCTGAGCCGATATGGGGAGGCCCTTGGCTTCGCGCGCCGCCAACGCATTGTGGTTGGCTCGCAGGGCGATGGCCGCGTGAACCGCCAGAGCAATAGCAAAACCGACCGCATTCTGCAGATAGGTCGCGGGCACGAGCAGGATCAGCGCAAGCCCGAACGGCACAAATAGCAGCACGCCGGTCACCAGGCCTGGATTGTATTCGCGAAACCGTATGGCCATGCCGATATGCGCGATGCCATTGAGAAGTATGAGGTAGCCCGCCGCCACACCCCAACCGACATCGATAAAATGCGCAGCGTAAAGGGCTGCGAAGTTCAGGCCCCACACCCCGGGGAGGTTGATCCAAAGCACGTCGGCCACGCTCAAGGCTTGCACGCCGCCGAAGACGGTACCGTTGATGTAAGCGCGAAAGCGGTCGCCAGTATGCTCTTCCACCTGATGCAGCATGTAGACGGGGGATGCCAGGAAGATCAGCAGGAGGGCTTCACTCCCACCACCGATGCCCACCGGGACGAGCAAGAGCAGAGCAAAGCTCATAAACACAGCGCCCGCGACCCAATGAGCTTGCAGCCAGGATTTGAACATCGCCTCCTCCAGGAGTTGCGCGAACGGTCATCCGACCTACTTCGGCGTAAAGCAGGATCGCATAGAAGTTCCTAAAGCGAGATAAACTGCCAAACAGCCGAGAGAGCTTGCGAGGTGAATCTGCGGAATGCGGCGTTGCTGTTGGTGTCTGTGGCGGAGCGGTCAACGGCGCACTTCACCAAACGTGATTCTAAGGTGGTGCGGACGGAGGGACTCGAACCCTCACGACGTTACCGTCTCAGGATTTTAAGTCCTGTGTGTCTACCGGTTCCACCACGTCCGCGCGCCCGGACCTTATGGCTGGTCAGGGGGTTAAGCGCAACATCGAGATCCGGGAAGCGCCGGCTTTTCAGATGGGGCTGTCGCCTTCGGGCGGCGCGGTCGCGGGCTCGGCCGGAGCGACGTCGAAGACGCGGTGGGCTTTCTTCATCAAAGCGAGCAACTCACCAGGGCCGTCGACATCCACCGAGTGCGGATACTGCGGGTCGGAGCCGATGAGCTTGTCGGAGACATTCCCGTTCGAGTCGATGAAAAGCGTGCGCGGCACGTAGGAACCGTCGGGCTGGAAGGCGCCGTTGACCTCTTTTTCCTTGTCGGCATCGACCAGGATCATCACGAAATCGCGTGAGGCGGCGACGACGGCGGGATCCTTGAAGACCTGGCGAAAACGTTTGCACACCGAGCACCACGTGGCATGAAAGACCATCAGCACCGGGCGGCCGGTGCGAGACGATTCATAAATGCCGGAGCGCGCGTCGCGCCAATTGATCTCGGCGCCGTTCCATTCGTCGGCGTGGTCGGGCGTACGTGCGGCTGCCGACGCTGTGAGAGCGAACAGGGCCATCGCGGCGGCGGCGAGCGTGCGGATCATTGCCGGAACTCCAAGCTTCCTTACAGCAGGTATTAGTCTCGCTTTTGATCTCTGAAAACAAGACGATCCGATATTTCGGATTACCAAACGGTAATTCTCTCAGCCGTTCTTGCTCGCGGCCCGATTGTTCTCATATGCGAGAAGATGAAGGTAGGCGATATCGAGTAGCGGCGTCGCCATGCCCCGCGCACGGCCGCGGCGAATGATATCACCGACGATCTGATCGGCTTCGATCGGACTGCCGCGCTTGATGTCACGCAGCATAGAGGCCGAAAGATCGGAGTCGCGATCCGTCAGAAACGTCCGCGCGAAGTCCAAGGTTTGCGGCAACGGCGGATAGCCATTGGTCGAGGCAATGGCGGAACATTCATTGAGAAGGGCTGTCATGAATGCCGCGCCGCGATCGGCGCGAACGATATCGCCGACGGGGGCGCGCATCAGGCACGTCGATGAGGCGAGGGCCGCAATGAAAAACCATTTTTCCCACATCGCGGCGATGATGTCGGCCGGCAGAATTGCATCGATGCCTCGCGCGAGCGTTTGATGCAATTTGCTCGCCGCAGGCTTCTGCGTGTCGAGACGCGCGCCAAGCGTGAGGGTCGCCAACTGGCCGAGCTGACGGATGGTTCCGTCATCGGCCAGCGTCACGCTAATGTGGCAGAGACCGCCCAGGACGCGGGACTGGCCGAATGCCTGGTCGAGCGTATCGAGATGCTTCATACCGTTGAGCAGCGGCAGAACCAGACTCGTCTCGCCGATGGCGGGAGTAATGGCGTCGATCGCGCCGTCGAGATCGTAGGCTTTGCAGCTGACGATGACCGCATCGTAAGGGCTGGCGATTTCATCGCGCGTGATGGCATTGACACGCAGGACTGACTTCCCCGCCGGGCTTTCAATCCTGAGACCTTCGCGTGCAAGCTGCTCGCGGCGTTTGGCGCGGACGAGAAACGTCACATCGACTCCGGCCTTCGCCAGATGCCCGCCGAAATAGCCGCCGGTGGCACCGGCGCCGAGGATGAGCAGTTTCATCGGTCTCTGCCTCTCGATTTTTTCATTCAAGCTCGATCGCCGCGGATGCCGATCACATTCTCTTCACGATATTCGCGATCCGACGCACGGGGAGTTGTGTGGCGGTGAGCGGGTTCGTTGTCTATCTCAGATTCATCAAAGGCGGCATGTGCGCCGCGCATCCTAATGGAGCTTACATGACTCGCATAATGTTAATTGGCTTGGCCGTCGCTGGCATGGCGCTTCCCGCCTACGCAGATGAGGCGAATTCCGATTCGACAGCGGCAGCCGCCAGCGCTGCGCTCACCAACGCGGCGAACGCCGAGCAGGCTCGCATACAGCTTGCGCATCAGGGTTACACCGGCATTTCGCCGCTCTATCGTGGCGAAGAGGGCCGGTTGGTCGGCACCGCGATCAAGGACGGCAAGACTGTGATCGTCGCCGTGCTGCTGCCGCAGACGCGAGATCTGACGAACTAAATAAGTGCATCGCGTGCCGGGTCGAGCCCAGCGCACCGGCAAAACTCGGGCGCCCTTTGCGGGCGCCTTTTTTTGTCCGGTCACGTCGCGACACGTGCCCCAGGTAACTGCAACCGCCGCAACCATTCCCTATCGGTCCGACAACCGGTGGAGGATCAGATGCGAAAAGTTGGCATGGCCGTTGTGGGATTTCTGATCGTCGTGGGCAAGGTCGCCGTCGCAGCGCACGCGGTCCATTCGTTGGAGCGCGTGTCCGTCGCTACGTACGATTATCTCACGGGGCATCACCGTCACAACGAGGGGCGCCAAAGCGCCCATCTTTAGAGATCACTGAAGCACGTGATTGGAAGTGTGAACTAGCCCTTCTTCTCCGGCGCGACGACGCGGATGGAGAGTTCGCGGAGCTGCTTCGGCGTTGCTTCGCTCGGTGCGCCCATCAGGAGATCGGCGGCCTGCTGGTTCATCGGGAAGAGCGCGACTTCGCGGACGGTCTTGCCGCCGGTCAGCAGCATGACGATGCGTTCGATGCCCGCCGCCATGCCGCCGTGGGGCGGCGCGCCATACTGGAAGGCGCGGTAAAGACCGCCGAAACGCGCTTCGACGTCGGCCTTGGACAGACCCGTGATCTCGAAAGCTTTCACCATCGTCTCGGGCACGTGGTTACGCACTGAGCCCGAGGCGATCTCGTAGCCGTTGCAGACGATGTCGTACTGGTTCGCTTTCAGCGCGAGGAGTGCGTCGCGGCCGGACTTCTCTGCGGCTTCCAGCGCCTCGCGGCCGCCCTTCGGCATCGAGAACGGGTTGTGCGAGAAATCGATCTTCTTGTCTTCCTCGTTCCATTCGTAGAATGGGAAGTCGACGATCCAGGCGAGCGCGAAGCGGCCTTCATCGATCAGCTTTAGGTCCTGGCCGACGCGATCGCGGGCTGCGCCAGCGAACTTGTAGAAATTCGCAGGGTTGCCGCCGACGAAGAAGACGGCGTCGCCATCCTTGAGGCCGAGCTGGTTCTTGATCGCAATCGTGCGCTCGGGGCCGATGTTTTTCGCGATGGGTCCGGCGCCCGCTTCGTCGTTATCGCGCCAGAAGATGTAGCCGAGGCCCGGCTGGCCTTCGCCTTGCGCCCACGAGTTCATGCGATCGCAGAAGGCGCGGCTGCCGCCGGTCGGCGCAGGAATCGCCCAGATGCGCGCCTTCGGGTCTTTGTCGATCATGCCGGCGAAGACCTTGAAGCCCGAGCCGTGGAAGTGCTCGGTGACATCGGCCATTTCGATCGGATTACGCAGGTCGGGCTTGTCGGAGCCGTATTTTGCGATCGCGGTGTCATAGGGAATGCGCGGCCAGCCCTGCGTGACGGGTTTGCCGCCACTGAATTCTTCAAACAGGCCGGTGATGACCGGCTCCATCGTGCCAAAAATGTCTTCCTGCTCGACGAAGCTCATTTCGACGTCGAGCTGATAGAATTCGCCCGGAAGACGATCCGCACGCGGATCTTCGTCTCGGAAGCAGGGCGCGATCTGGAAATAGCGGTCGAAGCCCGAGACCATCAAGAGTTGCTTGTACTGCTGTGGGGCCTGCGGCAGCGCATAAAACTTGCCGGCATGAATGCGGCTCGGAACCAGGAAGTCGCGCGCGCCTTCGGGGCTCGAGGCCGTGAGAATGGGCGTCGGGAATTCGTTGAAGCCGGCGTCGTGCATGCGACGGCGGATCGAACGCGTGATTTCGAGCCGCTTCATGATGATGGCGTGCAGAGTCTCGCGGCGAAGATCGAGGAAGCGATATTGCAGGCGAAGGTCTTCCGGGTAGTCGGGCTCGCCGAAGACCGGGACGGGAAGTTCCTTGGCGGCCGAAAGCACTTCGATTTCAGTGGCGTAAAGCTCGATCTCGCCGGTCGGCAGCTCCGGGTTCGTCGTGCCTTCGGGCCGATTGCGAACCTTGCCGTCGATGCGCACGACCCATTCCGAACGCAGCGTTTCGGCGACCTTGAAGGCTTGGCTGTCGGGATCGGCCACGACCTGCGTCAGACCGTAGTGATCGCGCAGATCGATAAACAGCACGCCGCCGTGGTCGCGCACACGGTGCACCCAGCCCGAAAGGCGGACGTTCGATCCGACGTCGCTCTTGCGGAGCGCGCCGCAGGTGTGGGAGCGATAACGATGCAGCTTAGCCTCGGCCATTGCCGGAAACCCTTTGATCGATGTGGGTGAAAATCGCCGCGGAAAAGCGCATGGGGGCGGCCGAAAGTCAAGGTTACCGCCTGACAGATGTACCTCGGGCCGCGAAGCACGGATATTCGGGATCAGAAGCTCCGTTTTTTGGAGCCTAATCAGCCTCCCCCGGGGCAAACCGCCGCCGAATTGCCCATTCGCTCCGCGACCAAGCTGATGGCGACAAGGCAAAGTCCATGCGCTATAGGCGTTGCCCTGATGCGAATGATCACGACCACGTCCGAGCTGTCGGCACTTTGCGATGTGCTGGCGAAAAGTGAATATGTTGCCGTCGACACCGAATTTCTGCGCGAGCAGACGTTCTGGCCGTTGCTGTGCCTCATCCAGCTTGCAGGCCCCGAGGCCGAAGCGGTCGTCGATCCGTTGAGCCCCGGCATCGATCTTGCGCCATTCTACAAGCTGATGGCGGACACCTCGACTGTGAAGGTATTTCACGCGGCGCGGCAAGACATCGAAATCGTCTATCTCAAATCGGAGATCGTGCCGACGCCTGTGTTCGACACGCAGGTCGCGGCGATGGTCTGCGGCTATGGCGACAGCATCAGCTACGTGAACCTCGTCAAGAAGACGACCGGCGCCGATCTCGATAAAAGCTCGCGCTTCACGGACTGGAGCCGCAGGCCGCTTTCGGACAAGCAGCTCGATTACGCGCTCGCCGACGTGACGCATCTGCGCGACGTCTATGGACGCCTCAAGCAGACGCTCGAAAAGACCGGGCGGACACCGTGGCTGCAGGAAGAAATGGAGGTGCTGATCAGCCCCTCCACATACGACGCCAAGCCGGAGAATGCCTGGCAGCGGCTGAAACTGCGCGTTAAAGGCCGCAAGTCTCTGTCGGTGTTGATCGAGCTTGCGGCGTGGCGGGAGCGGCTGGCGCAACAGCTCGATGTTCCGCGCGGACGCGTGCTGCGCGACGACGCGCTTTACGATATCGCCAATCAGATGCCCGCCAGCGCCGAAGCGCTCGGCCAGCTGCGGACGCTTTCCGACGGCTTTGCGCGCTCGCAGCGGGCGAAAGAGATCATAGACGTCGTGAAGGCCGGTCTCGCGCGCGATCCCAAATCGCTGCCGAAGATCGAGCGCAGCGAGGCGCTGTCGGCAGAAGCGAGCGCTACGCTGGAGCTTCTCAAGGTGCTTTTGAAAGCGGCCGCCGCGGAGCATGGCGTGGCGCCTCGCATCATCGCGGACAGCGACGATCTCGAACAGCTCGCGACGTCGGACGAGGCCGACATTCTGGCGCTGCAAGGCTGGCGGCGGACGCTGTTCGGGGAGGCGGCGCTGAAGCTCAAGCGCGGGGAGCTGGCCCTGACGCTCGTCAACGGCGAAGTTCGCGCGGTGCCTGCGGCGCGGTGATGATTGGCCTCTCTCCAAGGGGAGAGGAAAAGAGGTGGCCGCCAAATCAGGCGACACACTCCGTCATGCCGACGAAGGTCGGCACCCAGGCAAGTTTACGCATAACCGATTTTGCAGTTTGGCTGGATCCGGGCCTTCGCCGGGATGACGTTCAGGATTAGGCAGCGGCTCCTATTGGACAAAGCTCTCAGCTTGTCGTCCTCGTGCGAAGCGCGGGCGGTGCCTGCGGCGCGGTAATAACTTTTTCCGTCATGGCCGCGCAGGCGGCCATCTCCGGCAAGTCCGAAGCGGGGTATGGGGTCAATCTCGCCCACTTTGCCTCGTAATCCGTCGAAAGCCGTTATTCTTGGCTAAGCGTTGATGGCCGCCTGCGCGGCCATGACGTGCGGAGGGCTCGAGCCGATGAGCGTCGAGCGTTCGACTTACTTCCTGCCCGGATCGTAGGCGTGCTTCTGGCGCCATTCGGAGAAGAAGTACGACAGGCTGTCGTCGATCTCGGACGGCATGACGATCCTGATGGTGACGAGCTGATCGCCGACGTGGCCGCCCTTGCCGCGGGCGCCCTTGCCCTTCAGCCGAAAGGTCTTGCCGGAACTCGTGCCCTTGGGCAGCGTCAGCTGCACGCGGCCCGACGGCGTTGGAACCTCGACACGGCCGCCGAGAACGGCTTCGTCGAGCGTCACAGGCAGATCGAGCAAAATGTCGTCGCCGTCGCGTTTGAAATCGGGATGCGGTCGGACCCGGATTTCGACCAACGCGTCGCCCGCTTCGGAGCCGACGCTCCCGGGTGCGCCTTTGCCCTTGAGACGCAGAACCTGTCCGTCGGTCACGCCCTCGGGGACATTGAGATCCAACACGCCGCCGTCCGGTAATGTCACGCGCTTCTTCGTGCCTTGGACGGATTCGAGGAAATCGACCTCCAGCGAATAGCGAACGTCCTGGCCGCGCGATGCGAAGCCGTGGGCGTCGCGGCGGGACCTCGCGCCCGCGGCGCCGAAAACGTCTGAGAAGATGTCGGAAAAACTGAAGTCGTCGAAGCCAGCTCCAGCGCCGGCCCTGCCCTCGAAACCTCGAGCGCCGAACGGGCCTTGCCGTCCGGCCCCGGCCCGGCTCCATTGCGGACGGCGCGGGTCACCCTTGGCGTCGATTTCGCCGGCGTCGTATTGGCGGCGTTTCTCCGGGTCGCTCAGAATATCGTTAGCAGCGGTGATCTTCTTGAAGCGCTCGGCGGCGCCCGCATTGCCGGGATTGACGTCGGGATGGTTGGCTTTGGCAAGCTTGCGGAATGCGCTCCGTATGTCATCCTCCGTCGCCCCGCGCGGTACGCCGAGAATGTCGTAGAGATCTTCCGCCATGGAGGCTGTCTTCACCTTGAGGACCTTGTTGCCGAGATTATCAGAATTCGTTGCGACGCAAGCGAGGCGTACTGCCTCTCAACCGCAAAATCGGACTTCCGCCCTCTTGCCAACCAATTCGGCCAGAACTCCGAAATCGGCGCCGGAGCCGTTCCCCGTCGAGGGCCGCATAGGCGGGCGGCAGGGTCAGGACGAGGACGCCGTTTTCGTAGCTCAGGGGCGTCTGGTCGATGACGCCCGCCATGCCTATCGAGAGCATATGGGCAGCCCGGATGGCGGCGCCAACGATCCTCGCCCGGCGCTGAACGCGCTTGCTGACAAGGCTGCGCAGGCGGTCGGAAAGACCGGCGCCGTCATTTTCGGACGTCTCGTGGCGGTAGAAAACCGAAAGCGCCAGGAAGATGCGGCCCGGATGGTCGACGCCAGCAAGTCCGGCGTGCGAAATGGTATTGATGGCCTGCTCGCCCCGGTAGTCTGGGTGACCGCGCCAACCGACGTCGGACAAAAGGCAGGCGGCATGGCGGAGGCGTCGTTCCTCGGCCGTCTCTTCGAGCGCCGGGTCGGAAAAGAGCTTGTCCGTCCAGGCGCACAGCTCGTAGGCATGCTCGACTGAGCGGGAGCGCAGCGCGGCGTAATCCTCGCAAAAGCAGATGAGCGGATCGCGCGCCCGCTCATAAGGCGGCAAGAGGCTGTAGATCAGTCCTTCGCGGATGCCGAACACGGAAAACACGACCTGACGTGGCTCCATCTGGCGCAGCAGACGTTCGAGCACCAAGGCGCCGAACGGCAGAACCTCGCGGCGGGCTCGCGCCACGCCGCTGATGCCGGGAAGGTCGAGCGGCTTCTTGACCTTGCGAAACTGTTCGCAGAGGTCGAGAGCTTCGCGCGTGGTCAGGCGGTAGCCCTGCATCACACGCAGGGGATAGTCGACGCGATCCATTTGCATTTTGGCGAGCGCGCGCCATGTGCCGCCGACGGCATAAAAAGTTCGTCCCGCGCCATTTCTGATCCACGGCAGACTTGCCAATGCGTTGTCGACGATTTCGACGGCACGCTCGATCTTGTTGCCGGTGGTGTCGATCAGGCGCAGCCCGCCGAGCGGGAGGGTCGCGGCGTCGTTCAGACGATCCTGGGCAAGATCGATCACTTCGAGGCTGCCGCCGCCGAGATCGCCGGCGACACCGTCGGCATCGATGAAACCCATCATGATGCCTTGCGCCGCCAAGCGGGCTTCCGTCTCGCCAGACAGAATGTCGATCCTGGTGCCGATCGCGCGTTCGCCGCGCTCGATGAAGTCGCGGCCGTTCTGGGCGTCGCGCACCGCAGCGGTGGCGATGACGCGAATGTTCTTCACACTCAGAATGCGGGCGATGACCTTGAAGCGCGCCAGCGCCGCAAGCGCGCGTTCGACGGCTTCGAGGCCGAGAACTCCCGGTCGTCGCGACCGAACGGCCGAGACCACAAAGTATCTTCTCGTTGAAGACCGGCGTCGGCGCGCGGACAGCGCCTTCATAGACGACGAGGCGCACGGAGTTGGAGCCGATATCGACAACGCCGATAGGCTCCATTTCGGCGGTACGCTCGTTTGCGCCCGAGAGTTCCTTCCATCGTGTCATTCAAGCTCCCGGGCCTAGCCGGGCTGGCGGAAACGCTGCGGGAAGCTCTCTTTCAGAGATTGCCCGCGACCCGAAAGCGAAGGATTGGTCATGAAATATTTATGGGCATTGAAGGCTTCCTCCCCCGGACCCGGTTGCACCCGGGTCGCGCTGCCGTCGGAATTGATCCGCCAGCTCTGTTGATTGTCTTTCAGGTTCGCAACCATGATCTGATTGAGCACTTGCTCATGCACTGTCGGGTTGTTCACCGGCGCCATGGCTTCGACGCGACGGTCAAGATTTCTCGGCATCATATCGGCGGAGCTGATGTAGACGGCGGCTTTGGGGGAAGGCAAGGCCTCTCCGTTCGCGAAGCAGTAAATGCGCGAGTGTTCAAGAAAGCGGCCGACGATGCTTTTGACGCGAATGTTGCTTGAAAGACCCGGAATCCCGGGGCGCAGGCAGCAGATGCCGCGGACGACGAGGTCGATCGGGACACCGGCATTGCTGGCGTCATAAAGCGCGGAGATGATCTGCGCATCGACGAGGGCGTTCATTTTCCACCAGATGCCGGAGGGCTTCCCGGCCTTGGCGTTCCTGATCTCCTGGGCGATGTGCGTCATGATGCGGTTGCGAATGCCGTGCGGACTGGCGGCCATGCATTCGAGTTCGACGGGTTCGCCGTAGCCCGTCACGAAGTTCAGGATGCGGGTGACGTCGCGAGCCACCATCGGATCGGTCGTGAAAAGCGAGAGGTCGGTATAAACGCGCGCGGTCTGCGGGTGGTAGTTGCCGGTGCCGATGTGACAGTAGGTCGTCAGGTCGGTGCCTTCTCGGCGGACGACCAGCCCGAGCTTGGCGTGGGTCTTCAATTCGGTGAAGCCGTAGACGACATGCACGCCCGCGCTTTCAAGATCGCGCGCCCAGCGGATGTTGGCTGCTTCGTCGAACCGGGCTTTCAGTTCGACGACTGCGGTCACCGATTTACCGGCCTCGACCGCCTCCTTCAGCGCCTGAATGATCGGGCTGTCGCGCGAGGTGCGGTAGAGCGTCCATTTGATCGCCATCACATTCGGATCGGCGACAGCCTGGCGCAGATACTGCACGACGACGTCGAAGCTCTCGTACGGGTGATGAACGATGATGTCCTTGTTGCGGATGGCGGCGAAGCAATCGCCCGAAAATTCCCGGATGCGTTCAGGGAAGCGGATCGCGAAAGGCTTGAAAATAAGATCGGGACGATCCGGGACGATAAGCTGCGAGGTGTCGGCCATCGCCAGGATGCCTTCCTTGACGAAAATGCTTTCGTCGCGCACCTCGAGTTCTTCGATGACGAACTTGCGCAGCTTTTCGTGCATGCGCGAATCGATCTCGAGCCGGATGACGTTGCCGCGGCGGCGTCGCTTCAGCTGGCTTTCATACGACCGGACGAGATCTTCGGCTTCTTCCTGAAACTCGATGTCGCTGTCGCGCAGGACGCGGAACGTACCCTGGCTCTTGATTTCGAAACCGGAGAACAGCTCGGTCAGGAACATGCCGATGACGTTCTCGAGCTGAATGAAGCGGACGGTTTTCGGTTTATCAGGGTTGGTTTCGAGGCGGATGAAGCGTTCGAGCTGGCCCGGAATCGGGATCAGGCCGTTCATGGTTTTGCCGTCCATCGGCCGCACCATTTCGACGGCAATGGTCATCGCCTTGTTGAGGATGAACGGAAACGGATGCGCCGGGTCGGCGGCGATCGGCGTCAAAATCGGGAAGATATGGGTGAGGAACAGCTTTTCGAGCCAGGCGCGTTCGCTGTCGGTGACGTCCTCGGGCTGCAGCACAAGCAGCCCGGCCGCCGTCATCTCGTCCTTGATGCGCAGCCAATTGGCCTGCTCGTCGGCGACGAGCGTGGTCGCGAACTTGTTGATGGCCGCGAGCTGCTGCATCGGCGTCATGCCGTCTTGTGACAGCGTCGAGACGCCGGCGCGGATCTGGCCGTAAACGCCGGCGGCGCGCACCATGTAGAATTCGTCGAGGTTGGCGGCGGCGATCGAGAGGAAACGAAGCCGTTCGAGCAGAGGGTGCTGCTGGTTCGCCGCCTCTTCCAGGACGCGGCGGTTGAACTGGAGCCATGACAACTCGCGATTGTAGAAGCGGTCCGGCCCTTGCGGGACGGGCTCGACATCTACCTTGCTGCTTCTGCTTTTCGCGGTTGCCATGGTGGGGAAATGCTCCGAAGGCCGGACTTGAAATCCATATAGTAGGTTTACACCCAAATGACGAATGGGTGCCTTAAAGCGATTTTATAGGCTGATTCAATAGCCGAGAGCGTCGAGCGTGGCAGCGGCGACGGCACGCGTCACGCGGCGCTGGAGGGCGAGCGCGCGCCGGTCGGCCGCAGCCACGAAGCGCTCGGCCGCCAGCATCGATCGCTCCATGCGGACGAGAACGTAGTCAACCAGTTGCGGCTCGACGCTCAACTGACGGTCGGCGAACAGCTTGACAAGAACCGCGCGCAGAAGGGCATCGTCGGGCGGCTCGATGGTGGCAAAAGGCAGGGCCTTGAGCCGGGAGCGGAAGTCGGGAAGTGCGATCGGAAGATCGCCCGGCGCGCGATCGGTCGTCAGCAGGATCTGCAGGCGCTGCTCGCGCACGAGATTGAGAAGGTGGAAGAGGGCGGCTTCATCGCCCGTGTCCTGAATATCCTCGATCAGGACGGCGCCGCGTGCGGCGATCTCGGGCACCGTCTCACGCGAGATAGCGGACGCTTCGAACGACTTCGCTCCCGCTTTCGTCATCCAGACATTCGCCAGATGGGTTTTGCCGCTGCCCCTGGGCCCGACGATCACGGCAGCGCCGATCGGCCAGTCGGGCCAGCGATCGACGAGATTCACTGCGGCGGCGTTGGACTCGGAGACAAGAAAATCCTCAAGCCCCATTGCGGCGCGATGGGGTAGTTCGAAGACGAGCTGCTCTGGCCTTGTGATCATGGAAGCGATTGTTGCGGGTCCTTCGGTGCGGCTTCGACCTCGCCCTTGTAAACGGAGGAGGCGAGATAAGTGCGCAATGCGAAGCGTACGATCACGCCGATTGCGGCGGAAACCGGCACGGCGACGAGAAGGCCCAGAAATCCGAACAGATAGCTGAAGGTCAACAACGCAAATATAACCCAGACAGGGTGCAGGCCGACTTCGGCGCCGATGATATAGGGGCTGAGGATGGCAGAACTCGAGCGCTTGGCCGCCGAGAAGAATGCCGGCGATGACCAGGATCGGCGTGAACTCGGGCCAATACTGGACGAAGGCGATGAACATGGCGACGATGGCGCCGATCGACCATCCGAAGACCGGGATGAAGGCTCCTAATCCTGTCGCGACACCGACCAGCAAGCCGTAATCCAGGCCGATCAGGCTGTATGCGGTGGCATAGTAGATCGCGAGCAGAATGCAGACGACGCCCTGGCCGCGAATGAAGGCGGAGATGCGTGAGTCAATTTCGCGGGCGAGGGCGCGAATCTGATCGGCTTCGTCACGCGGCAGCCAGGAATCGATTTTTGCAACGATCTTCGGCCAGTCGAGAAGCGCGTACAAAAAGACGAGCGGCGTGATGAGGACGACGGTGAAGAAATTGTACGCCGCCGATCCTTGATTCCAGACGCCCTGGGCGATGCTCGCAAGCAAGGTCGGTACGAGCGAGCTGAAGGAATCGAGGGCGCTCCGCACGGTGGCTTCGGCCTCAGGGTATCGCTGCCCGAGACGATCGCGCGCAGTCGTCTCGATCAATGCCTTAAGGCGATCGATTTCGCGCGGGGCAGCTTCGAGCAGGCCGGCCGACTGCTGCAGCAGGATCGGGACGACGAAGACGAGCGCCAAGATGATGGCGAAGGTCAAGACAGCGAAGAGCAGGACAGTTGCGACCGGACGCGGCACACCGATCCGAACCATCGCATCGACAACGGGATTGAGGAAGTAGGCGAGCGTCAAGCCGATCACGAACGGCAGAAGCACCGGCGCTATCATCTGGACGATGTAGGCGAAGAGTAACGCCGTCGCCGTCCAAAACAGCGCGTGCCGCTCGAAATGCATGGACAGCGATCCTCTCCCAATGGCCAAACCCCAGAAGGGCAACATGGCCGCAAATGCTCAGCTTTTCGAGCCGGGAGTTTCGTACACCGTCATGTGACGCAGCCATACGCGCAAATAAGCAACGAGAGAGCCGATCGTCGTGGCAGCGGCAATCAAGGTCAGCAGTTGCACCGGCCCCTTCAGCTTCAGCGCAAACGCCTCGTCGGCCAACACGGTTCCTGCCAGCACGATCTGCGCAACAGTGTTCATCTTGCTGATCGCGAGCGGCTTCATCGGGGTCGGGTGGTCGAGCAGCCAGGAAAGCACGACCGCGATGACGATCAACACGTCGCGCGAGACGACCAGGATGACCAGCCAAGACGGCAGCCTTCCGGTTACGCCGAGGGCGACGAAGATGCAGACGATCAGCAGTTTATCGGCGATCGGATCGAGATAGGCGCCGAGTTCGGTTTCCCAGTTGAAGCGCTTGGCCAGAAAGCCGTCGACCGCGTCCGATATGCCGGCGACAACGAAAGCGAGAAAAGCCGCCTGAAGCTCGCCCGTCAGCAAAAGCCAGAAAACCACGGGTACGAGGATGACTCGACCGAGCGTAATTAGATTTGGAATGCTCACGCCGACTGTGTCCCCGTATCTCCCTATCGTGCGCCAGGCGTCGATCGAGAATTGCCCGAGCGCGGCGACCCTAGCCTCTGGATGTTTACTTCGTCGAGAACATCCTCCTTTGCGCTGCGGCAAAAGCCCGATGTGGAACGGGAGCATTTCACAGCGCCACGACAATGGAATGGCCGTCGCGACTTGCTATTTGTCTATTGTTAATCAGCGGTTTATGTGAAGGGTCCACCCCGTGGAGGCGTTCACCATCGTCAGACCGTGGGCGCTGAGCGCACTTGCGAGGCTTCTGGGCCCGCCGGGGTATTTGAGCGAGATATCGGCGCTGTTGCCGGAGACCGAGCCGATATTCAACGCATCGACGCCCGGCAGATCGAGAAGTTGTGCCCGCATCTGATCCCACTCGTCGTTGTTATCGAATTCAGCGACGAACTTCACGTCCTCTCCGCTGCCGCCGGTCGAAGCTTCCCAGACGGGGCTGCCGGACGAAGGCGCCGTGGCGGCCTCCTCAACGGTTCCGGATTTGATCGCCTTCCAGCGCCCTTCGAGAATTCCGAGCGAGATGACGGCCGCAAGCTGCGAAGTGTAATCGAGGTCGTTATCGGAAATGCGATAGGTCCTCTTGAGAAGCAAACCGCCAACGGAGTCGCTGCCGACGAGCGTTACATTGAGCTTCTTTGCGGCCATGTCGGGCTCGGCAATCGCAAGGATGATCAAGCCCGCGCCATATTCGGTTTTCAGCTTCTGCAAGGCGGTGTCTTGCCCGGCGACGAGCGCGTTGACCGTATCGGTATCGATCGAAGGCTTCAGATCCTTGATGTCGATTGGCGTGATCGTGTGCGCGAGATCCAAGCCCGACCAGGCCCGGCGCCAAAGACCTCTATCGTTGCTCGCGGCCGGCGGATTTCCCTGCAGCAGCACGGTGACGACCGTCAGCGGCGGGGCCTGCTGATCGACGAACGGTATGCCTTGCGATGAAAGCAAAGAGCGAATGGCATCCGGATCGAAGGAGTAATCGAGGCTGGCGTAATAGGCGGTAGAGGAATTGCGCTCGGAGCGCACCGAGATACCTGAGACGAGGTCCGCGATCTTCATGCCTTGGACGCGCGCCAGTTGCTTGTACGCCGTCACCGGCACAAGTCGCTTCAACAGCGAGCGGAATGCGGCCTGCTGGCCGTCCGCCATGGCCTGCTCCTTGGCTGCGACGGCGTTGGCGGCGGTGGCTTCGACCGGGTAATTCCCAACCGTGAAAGGCGCATCTGAATCGGCGGCGGCGGGCGCGACATGAACGGCGACCAGAAGTCCCATCGATAGCAGAACGACAATGGCGAGGCCGCGGCTTGCGAGCACCGTTAATCCCCTGTTTTTTCCCGTTTCGCGCCGTTATTCAGGCGGGTGCCGGGGTGCCCCCTCGGAACCGGCCGGTGAGCGTTTCGTTGCTCTCTGGTCCGGTCGCTGCTACGACCCCCATGACGGGTTGGCAATGGGGCAAAAGTGAGTTTAACGAAGCTTCCCCGGTGCGCGGTCTCAAGGCTGCTCACCCCGATCTATTCCAAACATTGCAGACGATGACGAGGATTGATGTCCGCGGCTGACGAAAAATCGCAGAAATCCATCACCTATGCCGACGCGGGTGTCGATATCGACGCAGGAAATGCCCTCGTCGCGGCGATCAAACCGTTGGCCAAGGCGACGAGCCGTCCGGGCGCAGATGTGGACCTCGGCGGGTTCGGCGGCCTTTTCGATCTGAAGCGGACCGGGTTTCGCGATCCGATCCTGGTGGCGGCCAACGACGGCGTCGGGACAAAGCTCAAGATCGCGATCGATACCAGGCGGCATTCGACCATCGGCATCGACCTCGTCGCGATGTGCGTCAACGATCTTGTCGTGCAGGGCGCCGAGCCGCTTTTCTTTCTCGATTATTTCGCGGTCGGAAAGCTTGACGTCGATGTCGCGCGCGAAGTGATCGCGGGAATCGCGGAGGGCTGCCGCGATGCGGGTTGCGCGCTGATCGGCGGCGAGACGGCGGAGATGCCGGGTGTCTATAAGGGTGGAGACTACGATCTTGCCGGATTTTCGGTTGGCGCAGTGGAGCGCGACGAAATCCTGCCGCGTGCCGATGTTTCTGTCGGCGATATTCTGATCGGTCTCAAGTCATCGGGCGTGCATTCGAACGGCTATAGCCTGGTGCGCAAGCTCGTCGAGCACGCGAAGCTCGGATGGGACGCGCCGGCGCCATTCGCGCATTCGGGCGAGCAGAGCGTCGCTGAAGCGCTGCTGACGCCGACACGGATTTACGTCAAGCCGCTGCTCGCTGCGATCCGCGCGACCGGCGGCTCGGGATCGAAAGGCGCCATAAAAGCCTTGTCGCACATCACCGGCGGCGGGCTGTCGGAAAATCTGCCACGCGTGATGCCTAAAGATGTGGCGGCGCGTATCGATCTGTCGTCTTTTTCGGCGCCGTCGGTGTTTGAATGGCTGGCGAAGGCGGGGAACATCGCGGATGCGGAACTGCTGCGGACGTTCAACTGCGGCGTCGGCATGATTGCGGTCGTATCGAAGGCGCGTGCGGCGGACGTCATCTCGGCACTGCAAACTGCGGGCGAAGAGCCGATCGTCATCGGCGACGTCATTCCGCCGACCGGTGAGAAATCGGAAGCCAAAGGCAAGGGCGAAGCCTGGGCTGTGAAGTACCACGGCAAGCTTCGTTTCGGCTGATCGTTATTTCCCGGCCTTGGCCAAGGCGCTAACGCCGCGGCCGATCGCGTCCGGCTCGACGTCTCCCAAGACCGCGCTTTGCGCCACGAACCCCATTGTGGTCGCGAGCAACGCTTTGGAAACATCATCGGGATCGGCCGTGGCATCGATGACGCCATCGCGCTGCCAGGCCATCGCGACCGCCTTGAGCTGATCACGGAACGCGACGTAGAACGGACGCATCGTCGTGAGCAGAGGCGCGTTATGCTGCGCCTCGCTCCAGCCAAGCAGAGCGATGCGTTTCAGGTCGAAGCCGTCGCGCGCGGTGAAGCTCGAAATTGCTGATGTCAGCTCACGAAGCAGCACGTTCGGCGGTGATGGCGGACGCCGCGCCAGAAGCGGCCCGATCTCCTCGGCGACCCCCGTCATCGACGTCATCAGCGCCGAGATGATCAGGTCGTCCTTGTTCTTGAAATACCCGTAGACCGCGCCTGCAGAGAGGCCCGACGCCTCGATGATGTTGTCCATCGTGGTCGGATGCAGCCCTTTCCGCTCGAAACATTTCCAAGCCGCGTCAAGGATTTGGGCGCGGCGGGCGGCGCGCTTCTCGGGAGAGATTTTGGCCATGCTTGAAATTAAAACGAACGCTCGTTCTTGACAAGGGCCGATCACCTGGATAAAAGAACGAACGATCGTTCTTTTTTAATTTGTGGGGAGTTGAAGTCATGATCCGGGTGACGGCAATCGAGACTGGCAAGGCGCGCATGAAGTCGGCGCAGAAGACGGGCCGAGACGGCCGCGGCGCGCTCGGGCGGAAGATCGATATTTTTCGCGACAGGAGCTGGGTCGAGCCGCTGCCGATCCTGTCGTTCCTGATCGAGCACCCGGAAGGGCGATTTCTGGTCGATACCGGCGACACGTGGCGCAACTCGGTTCCGGGCTACCTGCCGCGCTGGAATCCGTTTTTCACGAAAGAGGTTTCAATCCGCGTTGCGCCGCTGGAAGAAATCGGACCGCGATTGCAGGCCATGAACATCGACCCGGCGCGGGATATTGCGGCTGTGATCCTCACGCACTGCCACCACGATCATACCGGAGGTCTGGATCATTTCCCGCATACGCGGATCATCGCGCCGCGCGAAAATTATGAGGACTCACGCGGCCTCAAAGGCATGATGATGGGATGCCTGCCGCAACGCTGGCCGATCTGGTTCAAGCCGGAGCTCGTCGATTTGGACGGGCCGCCGATCGGGCCATTTGCGGAATCGCATGCGATCACGAAGGATCGCCGCATCTTGCTGGTGCCAACGCCTGGCCATGCAAAGGGGCACGTCTCGGTGATCGTGCGCGGCGAAGACGTTACGTATTTTCTGGCAGGTGACGCCACATATACCGAAGAAAACCTGCGCGCTGAAAAAGCCGACGGCGTCACCAACGATCCGGCACTTTCGGTGGCGACACTCAAAGCGATCAAACGTTTCGCGTCGAGCGAGCCGACGATCGTCCTGCCTGCGCATGATCCTGAAGGACCCGCGCGCCTCGCGACGCGCCGGGTGTTCGCGGCGGAAGCGGCGTGATCACGGCAAAGCGAAGACGGTCAGCGTACCGCCGAGGCTGGTGTAATTCGATAATGACGAAAAGCCGCCGACTGCGCCGGAGCCGTCTTCGGGATCTGTCAGGCCGGCGGCTAGACCAATGCCCGCCCATCCTCCGACACCTGAGAGCACGGCGACGTATTGCTTGCCGTCGTGCATATAGGTCATCGGATTGCCGACGATGCCGGACGGGGTCTTGAATTTGAAAAGCTCCTTGCCGGTCTTTTGATCAACCGCTTTCAGGTCGCCTTCGAGCGTACCGTAGAAAACGATGCCACCTGCGGTCGTCAGCGGGCCGGACCAAACGGCAAAACGCTCCGGCTTCGACCAGACAATTTTGCCGGTGGCGCCGTCCCAGGCGATGAAGGCGCCGGTATCGCCGTTGGCGGAAGGCGCGGGAAACATCGTCAAGGTTGCGCCGACATAGGGCTGGCCGACCTGATAGGAGACCTTGAACACTTCCATATCCATGCAGAGGCGCGTGACCGGCACATAGAACAGGCCGGTGAGCGGCGAATACGACGCCGGCTGCTGATTTTTCGCACCCATCGACGACGGACAAATGCCTTTGGTCACATCATCGGTGCCGGTTTGGAGCGGCGAGAATTTCTTGTTCAGGACGGGGCGGCCATATTGCGGATCGTTGCGGTCGGTGACGATCTTTGATGCCCAATTGACGTCAGTGTCGAACTTATCGGCAACGAGCAAATCGCCGGTAACGCGATCCAACGTGTAGCCGAAACCGTTGCGATCGAAATGCGTCAGGGCTTTGTGCTTGAAGCCGTCGATCTCGATGTCTGTCAGGATCGGCTCGTTGATGCCGTCATAGTCCCACTCGTCGAACGGCGTCATCTGATAGACCCACTTCGCCATGCCGGTATCGACATTGCGGGCGAAGATCGTCTGAGACCATTTCTGATCGATGCGCTTGCCGCCGGGGCCCGCGCGCTGCACCGGATTCCAGGTCGAGGGATTGCCGGAGCCGTAGTAGATCAGATTGAGGTCGGGGTCGTAGGCCATGTAGCCCCAGATGGGTCCGCCGCCGATCTTCCATTGGTCGCCGTTCCAGGTCTTGAGCGAAGAGTCCTTGCCGACCGGCTTGCCGAGCGACGTGGTCTTTTCCGGATTGATCAGAATATCTTCGTCGGGCCCCATCGAATACGCGCGCCAGACCTTGCGGCCGGAATTCAGGTCATACGCCGTGATGTAGCCGCGAACTCCGAACTCGCCGCCTGAAACGCCGACGATGACCTTATCCTTGACGATGAGAGGAGCGCCGGTGCCCGACGCGCCGGTCTTGGGATCATCGTCCTTCGTCTTCCAGACCTCAGTGCCGGTTTTGGCGTCGAGGGCGATGAGAGACGTGTCGGCGGTGTGGACCAGGATCTTGCCTTCGGCGTACTGCACGCCGCGATCGACCGTGTCGCAGCACATGACGGCGATGGCGAAGGGGTCCTGCTTCGGCTGATACTTCCAGAGAATCTTCTCCTCGTGTGCGAGATCGAGCGCCATGACGGTGTTGGGGAACGGCGTCACGAGATACATGACGTTTCCGATGACAAGAGGGCCGCCCTCGTGACCGCGCAGCACTCCGGTCGAGAACGTCCAGGCGACCTTCAACTCGCCAACATTGGAGGTGTTGATCTGATCAAGCTCCGAATACCGGTGTCCGCTGTAATCGCCGGATTGGATCACCCAGTTCGCAGGATCATTGGCGAGCGATTGGACGTCCTGATTGGCTTCCGCCGGCGTTGCGAGGCCGAGGATCGCGAGAACGACCGCCAAGCCCAGTTCGATCTTCATTCCATCCTCCGTACGGGCGCATCGCTGTTGCCGACGCGCCAGACGAGCTTGCGGCGGTACCAGACCTTCCCGAGATCGTGATTGAAACGCGGCAAGCTGAAGCGCCGGCGGCATCAGGCCGGAAAATCCGCTGATGCTCGGGGCGTACATTAACACATTGAAATCCTTGGGCCCGTTGACTGCCATGGAACTGAAAAATTCGGAGCTTAGTGAGCGCCCTCAAAAACGATTTGGGAGGAACCACATGGCGGCCAGCGCGGACGGCTTCGTGGTCGGGGACATCATCGAGATCAAATACCGGGTGCCGCAGTTCGCAGTCGATGACCGGCCACCGGTTACAGCCAGCGAACGCTGGGTCATGGCCGAGATCATCCACCAGGACGAGGATTCGCTGCCGATGGCCCGCTTGGCGGACGGCCAAGTGACCGATATCCGCGCCTACATGACGTGGCGGCTCGTGGCCAGGGCGGCGGAGAGGCGCTTCGGCTGACCGCCGTTAAGTCTGACCGACATTAAAATTGCGGTTGCGGCTGCATTTCAGAACGACTGTCACACAATCGATAAGCGGCGGCGTCAGAAGCGATCTCATGCGCCGTTCAAGAGATTCGAAAGCGCGTTCCATCAGGCGATTTGGCCTCTCGGATCTCCGAGATCGCGCGCCATTTGCGAGGTAGCGTGATGCGGATCTTCATCGCCACCGACGCCTGGAGGCCGCAGGTCAACGGCGTCGTCCGCACCTACGAGAACCTGAAGCGCGAACTCGAAGCCGCCGGTCATGCCGTGACGATCCTGTCGCCGCTCGACTTCGCGACGCTTCCCTGTCCCGGCTATCGCGAAATCCGGCTGGCGTTGGCGCGGCGGTCGCAGGTCGCAGCGCTGCTCAAAAAGGGCAATTACGATCACGTTCATATCGCGACGGAAGGGCCGATCGGCCTCGCGAACTCGAGGCGTTTGCCTGAGACAGGGCATTCATTTCACCACATCATTCCACACGCGCTTTCCCGAGTACATCGAGGCTTACACCGGCCTGCCAGCCTGGATCAGCTATGCGTTTCAGCGCTGGTTCCATCGTCCGGCTATCGGCATGTTCGTGGCAACGCCATCGCTCAAGGCGGAGCTTTCGCGGCGTGGTTTCAGGCGGCTGATGCTCTGGTCGCGCGGGGTCGATACGGCGCAGTTCAGACCGCATCAGAAGCCGACACATGGCGAGGACACAACGGCGCGTTGCGAGCCGATTTTTTTGTATGTCGGCCGGGTGTCGCGCGAGAAGAACGTAGAGGCGTTCCTAAATCTCGATCTGCCTGGGCGGAAAGTCGTTGTCGGAGACGGGCCGATCCTTGGCTATTTGAGGCGGCAATATCCCGACGCGATCTTCAAAGGCGCGAAGACCGGGGAAGATCTGGCGCGGGAATATGCAAATGCCGACGTGTTCGTGTTTCCGAGCCGCACCGACACGTTCGGGCTCGTGCTGCTGGAGGCCATGGCGTCGGGTCTCGGCGTCGCCGCCTATCCGGTGACGGGTCCGATCGACGTTGTCACGCCCGGTGTCACCGGTTGCCTCGATGAAGATCTGCGCGCGGCTGCGCTGGCGGCCCTAAAGCTCGATCGCGACCAGGTTCGGGTGCAGGCGATGCGGCACGACTGGTCGCGCGTTGCCAGTCTTTTTATTGCGAACATCTATCAGGCGCGGCGGGCGACCGGGTTCGGGAAGCGTCTCATCAAGGTGAGAGCGCTGAAGTCGATGGCGATCAAGCCAAGAGCGACGGCGCGGCCGATCAGCTAGCGGGAAATAAAAAAGCCGGAGCGATGCCCCGGCTTCTTTTGGCGTTTGTCCGTTCATCAACGGCGATCGTCGAAGTCGCCGAGACGATTGAAGCAATCTTGAAGGCCCTGCGTCCGGAAGAGCTGGTCGCGCGCCAAGTCGGCGCGGCGCGCCCATCGGCACCAGCGAAAATGGTTAGCGGCATCCGTGTCCCACTGCGGACCGCGAAGACCGCAACGATAGCGGACATTCGCATCGGCCTGAACTTGCGCGATACGGGCGTAAACTTCGCAACTCGCGCGCTTGCCTTCCACATCGCCGCGACGGTCATCCTTGCCGAAGCGGAATGAGAACCCGCGGTCGTCGAGCCGAAGCGTTTGCGAGGCCGCAACTCCGGCGGTTCCGGCAATCATGATGGCTGCGAGTATCACCCTTGAACTGAGCATGTATCCTCCTCGGTATGTTTTCTTCGAGAGGGGATACTCAGCGAATATGGCCTGACTGTTACGTCAACAAGGTTTCATTCGAGAACAAAGTTCACTCGACGGTGCCGGTCGGGCGACGGGTTCAGGCGGCGACCACGCTCGTTGGGGCGACGGGCTTGGCGGCGCCTTGAGGACCGCCGATGATGCGCTCGATGATCTTGACGGCGCGCGAAGTACCGTCCTCCTGCTGCATAATCCGGCCGATTTCTGCAGCCTTCAGTGCATAGGACGGGTTGGTCGCGAGATCGCGGATACGCTCCGTGAGCAGGTCCAAAGTCCAGTCCTGAATCGGAAGCTGGTCGGGTCCGGCGCCGAGTTCGAAGACACGGCGGCCCCAATACTTTTGATCCATCATGAACGGACCCACGAAATTCGGACGCCCGGCGCGGAGGGCTGACGATGTCGTGCCCAGTCCGCCATGATGGACGACCGCGCTTACCTCGCGGAACAGTTTGTCGTGCGGCACGAACTGATCGATGAGGTGGAAATTGTCCGAGAGCGTCAGGCGATCGAACTCGCCGCGGCCTTTGCTCAGAACCGCGCGCTGCCCAGCCGCCTCGCACGCCCGCAGGATCATTTCCGACCGCTCAAGGCCGAGGGCGGGCATACTGCCGAAGCCGATGTAGATGGGGCGCGGTCCGGCTGCGAGAAATTCGGCGAGCTTTCCGGTCGGCCGCCATGAGGACGGCTCGTCGCGGAACCAGTAACCGGTGAAATAGATCTCGTCGCCTTCCTCGTTCGGGCGCGGCTGCAGCACGGGACTGACCGGATAAAGCACCGGCGCGCGCTTGCCGTCGATGTAATGGGGGTGTTTCAGCCAGAACGAGCGACGCATTCCGAATTGCTTGCGGATATCGTTGATCACATCGGAATAGGCGAGACGTTGCAACGAGAGGGTTTTGTAACCGTACTTGTTCCAAACCGGAATGCCGGTGCCGGGGATGACGGAGAGAAGATTTTGGGCGGACGGCGAGACTGATCCGAGGCCGACCATGATTGAGGGAATGCGCCGGGCTTCACCGATTTCGCGCGCGACTGAAATGACGGGGTGGAAGATCATCGCGTCGGCGTCGGCAGTCGCGGCAACGGAATCGCGCAGGATGCTCTCGAACAGGGCGCGCATCTCGGGTCCTGGGCTCAGCCACTTCTTGACCGTCACCAGCGTGTGGGCGCCGGCAATCTCTGCCATCTCGCCCTCTTTCATGAACTTGGAGAAATCGGTGCCGCAGCGGCGCGCCTCGAGGCCCTTGCTGCGGACATAGTCCATGAAGTCTTCGGGCGCGGCGAGGCTGACTTCGTAGCCCGCTTCCTTGAGGGCCAGTCCAAGCGCAGTCATAGGGCCGACGTCGCCCAAAGTGCCAACGGTGAGAAGGGAAATCCGACGTGCCATTTCGATCCAAGACTGCAGATGACAGCCCGCTCGCGACGGAAGCGCCGCTGACGGATCAGTCGCGAATTCCTGCGATCGTGGCCCCCGATCCCCGTGACCATGCGATAGGTGAGACACTGCCGCAACAAAGGTTCTCAACCATGGCTAACGAAAGGGTGCGGCTCGTGGCCCCCGTGTCTCACCCCAGATGCACTCGCGCATCGCAGGCCACTCTGCTAGATGCCAGACATGGGCAAAAAGAAACGAACCGCCATTCTGATTTCGGGCCGAGGCTCGAACATGCGCTCGCTCGTCGAAGCGGCGCGCGCAGACGATTATCCGGCTGAGATCGTGCTCGTCGGCTCGAACAGGCCGAACGCGGCGGGCGTCGCGTGGGCGGTTGAACATGGTCTCTCCACGGTCGTTATCGACCACAAAAGCTACGGCTCGCGCGCCGACTTCGAGCGGGCGCTGCAATCGGCACTCGATTCCCACGGCGTCGAGCTTATTGCCCTTGCAGGCTTCATGCGGCTGATGACGCCCGAGTTCGTCGAGCACTGGCGCGACCGGATGATCAACATCCACCCGTCGCTGCTGCCGAGCTTCAAGGGGCTCAATACCCACGAACAGGCGATCGCGGCCGGAGTGAAGATCGCGGGCTGCACCGTCCACTATGTCCGTCCGGAAATGGATGCCGGTCCGATCATCGCGCAGGCGGCCGTGCCGGTGCTGTCGCGTGATACTGCGGACACACTTGCGGCCCGCATCCTCAAAGTGGAACACCGGGTTTACCCAGCCGCCTTAAGACTTGTCGCCGCAGGCAAGGCGGCCTGCGTTGATGAAAAAGTTATTATATCTTCGGAAGTTATGGAGACAGGCGGGCTGTTCTCCCCTACGATCTGACCCACAGCGTCATTTACCGGTTACCTTGCGCTGGCCGTCGCATGGACAGGCACCCCCCGAACCATGGTATTTCTGTGGCTTCCGGAGAGGGAGATCCGGGCGATTTGAAGTGCAGCGCGCAGCCCATGGTGGCGCCCTAAGTGCCGACACGGCTGACACGCGCACCGCTCGTCCGGTCCCGAATGGAGAATGCCTATGGAAACGACCCCCAGCCACACCCTGGGACTCGGAGAAGAATCCAGCATCTGGTTCAACCTGACGCCGCTGTTGCGCGGCGATCCGGACAACCCGATGCGCATTCTGATGCAGATGATGGACCGCTATGGTCCGGTGCTGCCGGTCAACATGGCGAACCAGCGCGTCGTGCTCATTTCGGAGCCCGAATATTTCAAGCACGTCCTGGTGACGAAGGCAGACAACTACATCAAGTATTTCGACGGACTGAAGCCGATCTTCGGCAAGTCGATGATCACGAACGACGGCGCGCTGTGGCAGAAGATCCGGATGCCGCAGCAGCCGGCATTCCATCCCGACATGTTCGCCGAATACATTCCCTACTTCCTGCGCGCGATCGACGCCAAGACGAAGCTTTGGGCGGAACTGGCGAAGACCGGCGAAACGTTCGAAATGGTCGAGCAGACCTGGACGCTCGCGGCCGACATGATCTGCAAGGCGCTGTTCGATCGCGACATGCCGTTCAATCCGCACGTCGTGTTCAAGTGCGTAAAGACCTACACCGATGTCATGAACCATCGCGATATCCGTTTGCGCAGGCAGGCGGGCGAAGTGTTCGAGATGACGGAAGAAGATCCGGCCAAGGCGATGGAAGTCTGGGCGAGCGTGCCGCCGGCCGTGATGGGCGCGGACCCGCGTGAAATGCGCGAGCGCACGCTGCTGAAAATGATCGAGGCGACGGTCGCCGATCCATCTGTTCCCGAATTCGACCGGCAGCAGGCGATCGACGAATTGAAGCAATACTTATGGGCCGGCACCGAGACGACGGCTTTGACGCTTGCCTGGGCGCTTTACGAGACGTCACGGCGGCCGGAAGCGGCAGAACGCATTCGGCGCGAAGGCGAAGAAGTCTACGGCGATCGCGAGCCGACGGCGGCGGATTATTCCGGCCTCGCCTACACGCGCGCGGTCATCCAGGAGACGATGCGCATTTATCCGCCGGTTTGGAGCCTCATTCGTATCGCCGCGGCCGAGGATGAAATCGGCGGCGTCAAGATCAACCCGGGCGACCGGGTGTCGATCTTCAGCTATGGCGCGCACCACAATCCGAAATTCTGGCCGGAGCCGGAATCGTTCCAGCCCGAGCGATGGATGGCGGGCAACGCCAAGAAGCAGGTGAAGTACAGCTACATTCCGTTCGGTGCGGGCAAGCGCTCCTGCATCGGCGGAGCGATGAGCCAGGTCGAGAATACGCTGGCGCTGTCGCTGCTGCTTCGCCGCTTCCGTCCGGAATATGTCGGCAAGGATCCGGCCGGGCTCAACGCGACGGTGACGCTGACGCCGAAGGGCGGCCTCAAATTCAAGATCCACGAACTGAGCTGACGCTCGCCGCGAGCGAATTGACGTCGAAATGCAAAATGGCCGGGAGATCGTCTCGGCCATTTCTTTTTTCCGAATTTTTCCGCCGGATTTGCACTCAAGACGCGCGCGTAACATCGCGTTACTCAATTTGATTCTTTGATCGCAAATGCCATCCGCAATGTTTTCCACAGGCAATATCGCGCCGCGATAGGGGCCTTTGCGTTCGGCAAATACTCACAAAAGCGCAAAACGAGGTTGTAGAGGGCTCGCATATGCGAGAGGGGCGGGTATCCAAAGCCGGTTAAGGCTGTCATAGTCTCGGCATGTTAAGGATTTAATAGGGAATTCTGGATGTCACTTCCCCCCGTGACGTTCAGACACAGCGCAAAGTCCCCCGTTCCAAACTCCAGGAGGCCCTCAACCATGGAGTCCGTGAGAACAGTCGTACTTGGGAAGCCCGTCTTTTTGCTGACGGGAGCGAAACGGCGCAAGTCCAAAGAGAATGCGCAAGCCGCCTTCGATGTCGAGGCGCCAGAAAAACTGCTGGAAACAGCACGCCGCAATCCGGATGCCGTCGCGTTCGGATTCGTGGCGGGAAGCTGGGTCGCGGCCGCCTAACAGGCCGTCTGCCGTCCGGATCAGCGGATGCGTCCGACAGCGCATCTTAGGCTCCCGGACGAAGCGCCGAGAGGGCACGCCCGGCAAAATCCGGCGCGGCCCTCGCGGCGGATTTTCTCGAAATTTCGAAACGAAGCGAATTATCCGGGGCGCAGTGCTTTCCCGAATTGACCGGCCCGACTAGGGTGCCGCCTCACGATCCCGGGGGCAGGCACCAATGCACGCAGGCCAAGATAATCTCGCATCTCATTCGCGTGCGCGACCGATCTACGCCCATCTCTATTTTCAGGTTCTTGTCGCGATCGCAGCCGGGATTTTGCTCGGGCACGTCTACCCAAGCGCGGGCGAGGCGATGAAGCCTTTCGGCGACGGCTTCATCAAGCTCATCAAGATGCTGATCGCGCCCATCATCTTCGTGACCGTCACGCACGGTATCGCGTCGATGGGAGACTTGAGAAGGGTCGGGCGTATCGGCGCGAAGGCGCTCATCTATTTCGAAATCATCACCACGTTGGCGCTGGTGATTGGCCTCGTTGTCGGCCATCTGCTGCAGCCGGGCGCCGGCATGAACGTCGACGTCAGCACGCTCGATACCAAGGGTGTCGCCAGCTACATCGCGAAATCGAAGGATGAAACGACGACCGGTTTCCTCCTCGACATCATTCCGACGACGCTCGTCGGCGCCTTCTCGGAGGGCAATATTCTGCAGGTTCTGCTTGTCGCGCTTCTTTTCGCGTTTGCGCTTCAGTCGCTGGGCGAGCGTGGCAAACCTCTGTTGTCGATCATCGATCAGATCGGAGCGGTGCTCTTCAAGATGGTGGCCTTCATCATGCGGCTGGCGCCCATCGGCGCGTTCGGCGCGATGGCCTTCACGGTCGGCAAATACGGCATCGGACAGTTGTCCAACCTCGCCTATCTGATGGTCGCGGTCTATCTGACGTGCCTGATCTTCATCTTCGGCGTCCTCGGACTGATCGCACGCTTCTACGGTTTCTCGATTGTGCGGTTCCTCGCCTACATCAAGGACGAGTTGCTGATCGTGCTTGGCACGTCGTCGTCGGAAAGCGTGCTGCCGCGCATGATCTTGAAAATGCGCAGGCTCGGTTGCCATGAGAACGTGGTCAATCTCGTCATACCGACCGGATATTCCTTCAACCTCGACGGCACGTGCATTTATCTGACGATGGCCGTGATTTTCCTGGCGCAAGCGACGAATATCGAGCTTTCGCTCGAGCAGCAGCTCGGAGTTCTCGGCGTTCTGCTTCTGACCTCCAAGGGTGCGGCGGGGGTCACTGGATCCGGATTCATTACGCTGGCGGCGACGCTGTCTTCGGTATCGCATGTGCCGGTGGAATCACTCGCCCTGATCCTCGGCATCGATCGTTTCATGTCGGAAGCGCGGGCGCTGACCAATCTTGTCGGCAACGGCGTCGCGACGGTCGTCATCGCAAAATCGGAAAATGCGATCGACATGGAAACGTTTGCGCGCGAACTGGGGACAGGCGGCAGGGCGCTTACGGCTGAATCTCGCCCAGATATTCCGGCGGAGCGAACGGCAGATCGGTGATGCCGGGCTTGATGCCGAAGCCTGTCAGCATCGCATTCACCTGACCCCGGTGATGGGTCTGATGATTGAAGAGATGCACGAAGAGCATGGCCCGAGATTGCGTCATCTCGCGGCCGGTGGCGCCTGAGACCCAGTGCAGATCACCCTCGCATGCGGACGGTTGCAAAGCACCCGCCCACTTTTCGATGATCCGATCGAAGGCGCCACGTTCACCCCTCAGAGACGGCCAATCTTCGAAGAGCGACAATCCCTCAGCGATCGTTCGCTTTTCCGGGGCGGGGACAGCTCCAAACCGATATAGCCACATCTGATCGGCCCACAGGATGTGGTTCAACGTGGCGTGGATCGAGCGGAAGAAAGCGCCGCGGTCTTCCTTCCGCTGGGCGTCATCCAAACGTTCGCACGCGTCGTAAACACTGGCATTCTGCCAAGTGTTGTAGCGAGCCATCGTGCGAACGTAAGTCGGCGAGATCATCGCATCATCTTTCCGAGAATCGATCAATCGAACCGCGGCGCCCAGCGAAGGTTCGCTTCGCCTCAGCCGACGATCTCATCGAGGCGGAAATTGAGCGCGATCTCGCGGTCGGCGGCGGCGGGGCTGTCGGAGCCATGGGTCGAATTGGAGCCCTTGGATTCGGCGAACAGCTTGCGGATCGTGCCCTCGCCGGCTTCCTTGGGGTCGGTCGCACCCATGACCTCACGGTACTTCGCGATGGCGTTTTCGCCCTCAAGGGCCTGGAGAACGATCGGCCCGGACGTCATGAAATCGACGAGTTCGCCGTAAAATGGACGTGCCTTGTGCTCTTCATAGAACTTCTCGGCCTGGGCCCGGGTCCAGCGAACGCGCTTCTGAGCCACGATGCGCAGGCCCGCATCTTCGATCACGGCGTTGATCTTGCCGGTCAGATTGCGGCGCGTGGCGTCGGGCTTAATGATGGAAAACGTGCGTTCGATGGCCATAAGTCTGTCTCGCTTTGCGGTTTTTATGCGGGTTCCGCGGGCTTATAGCGACGCGCAAAGCCGCCAGCAAGCGCCGGACACGGGCCTTCGGAGTATTCGGTTGCACGTCACACGCGAAAATGGATTTTTACCGCATAATCGCCCGATTGACGGGCGCAAGTACGTGTGAACAGTGTGGGCCGGCGAAGAGCGCACGGTCGTGGGATAGGGCAGTAATGCCTACGTGTGCGAAGAAGCGATGATGACGGCACAGGCCAACGATATTCAGTGGTATATTGCTCGCGACGGCAAACAGCACGGGCCGCTGACGGACGTCGAAATGCGCACATTCGTCGCGCATGATTATCTTCGTCTGAGCGATCTGATCTGGCGGCCCGGGATGCCTGAATGGCAATCGGCGCCCAGCGTCTTTCCGACGGCATTCGAAGCTCTCGGGCAGGAAACCAAGTCAGCGACGACTTCCGGCTACGGCAGCGCCTTGCCCAACCAGGCCGTGCATTCGCAGGTTCCCACTCTGAGCGATGCGCGCGGCAACGACTATGACTCGGCGCCGAGACCTGAGCGCAACCTCATTAAGCGTCTGGCGATTGCCGGTCTTGCGATCACCGTGATCGGCGGCGGCGCGTTTGCCTTTACCAACTATCGCGGCGCGATCATGGACATGGTCGGCGGCTCGTCGGGCGGAACCAGCGCCGAAGACGCCCCTGTCGTCGCAGCGCCGGCCGATACGTCCTCGGCGGCAACGACGACGGCCTCGACGGACAAGCCCGCCGACAGCGCTTCCGCCAATGCCACAGAGCCGCCTTCGGCGCTCGGTGGGCCCAAGCCGACGACGGCATCAAACGATGTCCTGATGTCTTCGCAGCCGGCCGCGGATACGACGACATCGTCCGTGTCAGCTCCCGCATCCGATGCGACGCCGGCCCCGCCGACGACGCAAACTCAGGTTGCGGCAGTCGAACCGCCGTCGGCTACGCCACCGGCACCACCGTCCGTCGACGGGTCGCCGCTCGACCTGCGCCTGCAGACCATTCCGGTGTGGGCGCTGATCAAGCGGGAATATCCGGACTGGTATTCGAACGAGATGACGGCGGCCAACAAGCTCGTTGCGGACAACAAACCGGATAACGAAGTCGCGACTTTGCTGGCGCAGGGACTCGTCACGCTGCGGCGTCAAAATGCGGACAAAGCGCTGGCTGCGAGTTCCCAAAAGCTTCAGGCCATCGCGGAAGCATTCCTCAATCATCTCAAAGCGCTCAGGGCGCAGAGCGTGAGCGCTTGCTTCGGCTTCATCTCGAAGGGCGAAACGAGCCCCGCGGTGATCCAGATGATGGAGCATCCCGAGACAGCGACGGCGCTCAATGCCCAAGCGGATGCCATTTTCGAAGCCATATCGGAAGGCTCGAAGAGCCCGACGAAGCACGATTCCGCGGTGAAGAGCGATTACGACATTCTCATCAAGGAGCTGGGTAAGCTCGGATGGAAGGAAGAAGATTTGCAGGTCTTCTCCAATCCAAAACTGCTGGCGAAGCGCGAGCCCGAGCAGGTCTGCCGGATGGTGCAGGAATGGTTCATCGCGCATCTGGCCGTCCAGGATCAAGCCGTGCGCGATCGGCTGCTCTATGAAACCCTGAAGCCGGTGGTGTCAGGCTGACATGCTCCAGGCCGCGATCAAGGTTTTACTGACCGCGGTGCTGGTTGTTGCGATTTCCGAAGCCTCGAAGCGTTCGACCGTCCTCGGCGGCATCATTGCGTCCTTGCCGCTGACCTCGTTGCTGGCGTTCGTCTGGCTTTACGGAGAGACCGGAGACACGGCGAAAATCGCGCAGCTTTCGAGCAGCATCTTCTGGTACGTGCTGCCCTCCCTCGTGCTGTTTCTGGCGTTGCCCGTGCTGCTCACGCGGGGTTTCGATTTCTGGTTGAGCCTTGCCATTGCCTCGGCGCTAACGTTTGCGGCCTATCTGTTGATGCCGGCGGTTCTGGCGCGCTTGGGCGTTACGCTCTGACCCGGTGACAGCGCGCGGCGGACCGGCTATCGCCTCTCCCCATGCTGCATATCAACGATCTCACCTATCGCATCGAGGGCCGGCCGATCCTGGATCAGGCGACGGCCGCTATTCCGTCGGGCCATAAGGTCGGACTGGTCGGGCGCAACGGCGCGGGCAAGACGACGCTGCTCAAGCTGTTGAAGGGCGAGATCTCACCTGACGACGGTTCGATTTCCATTCCGCGCAATGCCCGCCTCGGCCACGTCGCGCAAGAAGCGCCGGGCGGCGATGACAGCCTGATCGACTGGGTGCTCTCGGCCGATAGCGAGCGCGCCAGCCTGCTCGCCGAAGCCGAGACGGCGACCGATCCGGCACGCATCGCGGAAATCCAGATGCGCCTGACCGACATCGATGCGCATTCGGCGCCCGCGCGGGCGGCACGCATTCTATCGGGCCTCGGGTTCGACGAAGCGGCGCAGCGGCGGGCCTGCCGGGAATTTTCCGGCGGTTGGCGGATGCGGGTCGCGCTTGGCGCCATCCTGTTTCTGAAGCCCGACATCCTGCTGCTGGACGAGCCGACGAACTATCTCGATCTCGAAGGCACGCTGTGGCTCGAGAACCATCTCAGAAGCTATCCGCATACGGTGCTGATCGTCAGCCACGACCGCGATCTGCTGAACAGCGCGGTGACGGAGATCCTGCATCTCGATAAGGGCAAGCTGACGCTTTACGCGGGCGGCTATGATGATTTCGAAGAGGCGCGGCGCGAGAAACAGCGCCTCGAAATGAAGCTCAAGAAGAAGCAGGACGAGCAGCGGCGGCATTTGCAGGCATTCATTGACCGCTTCAAGGCGAAGGCGAGCAAGGCCGCGCAGGCGCAGAGCCGCGTGAAAGCGCTCGCCAAGATGCAACCGATCGCGGCGCAGGTCGATGATCGCGTCGTGCCGTTTCATTTCCCCGATCCGCAGAAGATCATTGCCAGTCCGCTGTTGCGGATAGAAAAAGCGAGCGCGGGTTATGAGGTGGATCATCCGATCCTGTCCGGCATCGACTTGCGTATCGACAACGATGATCGCATCGCGCTGCTGGGACAGAACGGCAACGGCAAATCGACTCTCGCGAAACTCATCGCCGGGCGGTTGAAGCCGCTTTCGGGCGACGTGTTCGGCGCGCAGAAAGTCGACGTCGGATATTTCGCGCAGCATCAGCTCGACGATCTTCTGCCCAACTCGACGCCCTACGATTACATGCTGAAGCTGATGCCGGACGCGACGGAAGCGCAACGGCGGACGAAGCTCGGGACGTTCGGCTTCAGCGCGGACAAGGCCGATACGGCGTGCGGGAAACTGTCGGGCGGCGAGAAGGCGCGGCTGCTGCTGGCGCTGACGGCGTTTCATGGGCCACACATCCTGATCCTCGACGAGCCGACGAACCATCTGGATATCGACAGCCGCGAGGCGCTGATCCACGCGCTGATGGAATACAACGGCGCGGTCATTCTCATCAGCCACGACCGGCATCTGATCGAAGCGACTGCGGATCGGCTCTGGCTTGTACGAAACGGCACGGTGAAGCCCTACGACGGCGACATGGACAGCTATCGCGCGCTGTTGCTGGAAGAGCGCGGGGCGCGGACGTCTGAGCGGCGGGAAGAGAGCGGCGGCGACGCACGCTCCTCACGTACGGACCAGCGTCGCGCTGCCGCCGAAAAGCGGGCCGAGTTGGCGCCGCTCAAGAAAGCGATGCTCGCAGCCGAGAAACAGGTCGAGAAGCTGGCGAAAGAGATCGCCGCGCTCGATGCGTTGTTAGGCGACGCCGGCATCTACACCAGCAACCCGCAGAAGGCCCAGGCGGCGGCGCAGCAGCGAGGACAATTCGCCCGCGATCTGCAGTCGGCCGAGGACGTCTGGCTTCGGGCAACGGAAGCCTATGAAGAGGCCTCGGCGGCGGCCGAGGCTTAGGCCGATCGGCGGGTTCTCCCGGTTTTTTCGCGCGATTTGAAAAAGATGGAAGGTTCGGCGCTTTCGTCGCGACTATCCACATCTAGACGAAACGTCATCCGGAACCCATTTCAGCCGTCGGAAGTTCACTGGAACGCGCAGGCTGAGTGCTCCCCCCTCCCCACGCGTACTGCGCAAGCGAGAACGATCATGGATCAGAAATTCGTCTACCACTCCCTCAACCGCACGAACGCGCCGCGCGCACGTGTTGCGAGCGCAAAGTTGGTTGTTTCTGAATACCTTGCGTATGTGACCATGCTCTCGGCAGCAGTTGTTATCGCCATCATTACTTTTGCTTATGCCGCCAACGCCACGGTGCATTGGCTGAGCGTCATGAACGGCCCGGGCTTCTTCGCCTCCGAGGCGCAGCCGGTTTCGCATTCCGATGTGAAGCCATTCGCGCCCAGCAAGGTGGCGATGATTTCCGCGCACTAATCGGATTTTTCCTCCACGCCTCTCGTCCCTAAACCTCGGGTTCATCCCGAGGTTTTTTTTTGGGGAGGTTGCGGTGGGGGCCGATGCCCAACAAACGTGGTAGTGGTCAGCCGCTGATTTTGGAGAAGTCGGCGACGGTAAGCGTGGCGGCTCGGATTTCGGACAAGAGGCGCAGCCGGTTCTCGCGGACCTTCTTGTCGTCGGCGTTGACGAGAATTTTCTCGAAGAACGCATCGACTGGCGCACGCAGTTCCGACAGCGCGCGCATGGCGCCGGCGAAATTCTCGACCTGAATGGCGGACGTCGTGTCCTGCTTCACCGCTTCGATGGCGGCGGCAAGCGCGATTTCCTCTTTCTCTTTGAGAAGCGAGAGGTCGTAGGGACCGGCGTAGGAGGTCTTGTCCTTCTTCTCTTCGATGGCGAGGATGTTGGCGGCGCGTTTGACGCCTGCGAGCAGGTTCGTGCCGTCGTCGGTCTTGAGGAAGGCGTCGAGGGCTTCGACGCGCTTGACGATGAGCGCGAGATCATCCTGGCCGCCGAGCGAGAAGACGGCGTCGATCAGGTCGTGGCGCTTGCCCTGGTCTTTGAGGAAGACTTTCAGGCGGTCGGCGAAAAAATACTTTAGATCTTCGAAGACGTTTTCAAACGAAGGCTTAGACGACTTATCAGTTCGCGACGAACCTGATCGATCTATGCGCTTGTACAGACCGAGTGCGATTTCCAATGAACGTACCAACGGCACGCGCAGATCGTTCTCAAGCACGATCCGAATGACACCGAGGGCGGCGCGGCGGAGCTGGTAGGGGTCGCCGGAGCCGGTCGGCTTTTCGCCGATGGCCCAGAAGCCGACGAGGGTATCGAGCTTATCGGCGAGCGCGACGGCGACAGCGACGGCATCTCCCTGATCCTCGCGCGGAACGGTATCGGTCGGGCCTTTCGGCTTGTAGTGCAGCTCGATGGCGCGCGCGATCTCGGGCTTGGTGCCGACGGCTTCCGCATAATAGCGGCCCATCAGTCCCTGAAGCTCGGGGAACTCGCCGACCATTTCGGAGACGAGATCGGCCTTGCACAGACCGGCGGCGCGGCGTGCGTCCTGCGGGTCGGCATCGCAAGCTCCTGCCAATTCGAACGCCAACTGCTCGATGCGCTCGACGCGATCCTTCTGGCTGCCAAGCTTTTCGTGGAAGGTGATGTTCGCGAGCTTGCCCGCCATCTCGCCGAGCGGATGCTTCAGGTCCTGCTCCCAGAAGAATTTCGCATCCGACAGCCTCGCGCGGATGACCTTGTCGTTGCCAGCGATGATCTGCGCGCCGCCATCCTTGGCGAGAAGGTTCGAGACAAGCAGGAATTTATTCGCGAGCTTCTTCGTCTTCGGATCGCGCAGCGAGAAGCACTTCTGGTGCGTCTTCATCGATGTCGTCAGGACTTCGCCCGGGACTTCAAGGAAGGCCTTCTCGAACGAGCCCATCAAAACCACGGGCCATTCGGTCAGACCGGCGTTCTCGGCCAGCAGCGCATCATCCTCGACGAGTTCGAGCTTCGCATCCTTGGCGAGCTTGTGTGCCTGTTCGGAAATTGCGGCGACGCGTTTGGCCGGATCGAGGACGACGTGATGCTCGGCGAGCTTTTCCTCGTAGTCGTGGAAATTCTTGACCTTGAACGGTCCCGGTCCGAGGAAGCGATGGCCGCGAGTTTCTTGCCCGGCGCGCAGGCCGGCGATTTCGAACGGCACGACCTTGCCGCCGAGCAGGCAGACGATCGACTGCAAAGGCCGGACCCAGCGCAGCCATTCCTCGACCTCGATGATCGCTCCAGCGTCGTCGCGGACGGCTTCGCCTTTATCGTCGAGAAGCTCGGTGAAGAGCGGCGCACCCCAGCGCATGGATTTCGGCCACGGGAATTTCGCGACGATCTCTCGTACCGTCTCGGCGATGATGTCGGGCGCGTCGCGGCCCGGCTTTTCGATCTTGGCGAGGTAGTAATCGCCCTTCTTCTCGTCCTTGACGACCGTCGCATCCTTCACCGAGGCAAGGCCGGCCGACTTCAGAAAGCCCTGCACCGCCTGATCGGGAGCGCCGACGCGTGGACCCTTCTTTTCTTCGGAAATGGCGGGCGATGCCGGCGGAACGCCGTCGATCACGAGGGTCAAGCGCCGCGGGGTCGAGTAGGCGCGCGCTTCTCCGGCTTCGAGGCCGCGCGATTTCAGACCATCGACGATAAGGCGCTTCAGATCGTCCGCAGCTCGCAGCTGCATGCGCGCCGGAATTTCCTCCGACAGAAGCTCAAGTAGAAGTTCGGACATTCAGGGTCGTTCTCGCGAGTCTGGCTCTTCTCCGGTCATAGCGGAAAAGAGTGAGGGTGAGGGGTAGAGAGATGCAGGGTGCTGCGTTCGGCCCCTCACCCTTGGCCTCCCCCCGCCACGACGCTGCGACGGGGAGAGCGGTTGCGTTATGGGTTCGCCGGCGCGGGCGTTGCAGGCGCAGGCGTCGTCGTGCTGTCCGGAGCGGCCGGGGCCGGTTCGGCAGGCGGAGGCGTCGCCGGGGCCGCTTCAGGTGCCGGAGCGGCGGGAGCCGGAGCCGTTTCCGCGGCCGGTGGCGGCGTTGCCGGTGCTTCGGGCGCAGGCGTTGCAGGCGGCGTCGGCGCCGATTCCGCGGCGGGCGGCGTCGCCGGAGCCGGGGTTTCAGCTGGCGGCAGCGCCTTCATCGCACCACCATCAGCCGGAGCGCTTTCCTCAGCCTTCTTATGCTCCGGAAGGATGCCGGCAGGAAGCGCGACACGCACTTTGTGCCCGAACTCTCTCATCGTTCCCGTCGTCTCGAGGTAGCCGATGCCAACCGCTACGAGGGCGAGGAAAAACGCGAAGATCCACGGCAAGCGTCGAAGTGCGAAGAAACCGATGATCACCAGCGGTACGGCCGCTGCGATAATTCCAAGGGTGGTGTCGTTCATGCGCGTCCTCCTTCTGTCTTTAGCCATGCGCCGCAACATTTTTTTGCCAAGTCGCGAACGCGTAGGATGTAGCTCTGACGTTCCGTGACCGAAATCACGCCCCGAGCGTCGAGCAGGTTGAAGATGTGGCTCGCTTTTATGCATTGATCGTAGGCGGGGAGCGCGAGCAAGTGCTCCTCACCGTTCTTTTCGCCGGCATCGAGAAGCGCGTTGCATTCGGCTTCGGCGTCCTTGAAATGACGGAGCAGCACCTCGGTGTTGGCGTGCTCGAAGTTATAGCGGGAATACTCGCGCTCGGCCTGCAGGAAGACATCGCCGTAGGTCAGGCGCTTGTCGTCGTCACGGCCATTGAAATTCAGATCGAAGACGCGGTCGACGCCCTGAACGTACATGGCGAGGCGTTCAAGACCATAGGTGATCTCGCCCGAAACGGGATTGCAGTCGAAGCCGCCGACCTGCTGGAAGTATGTGAACTGCGAGACTTCCATGCCGTTGCACCAGACTTCCCAGCCAAGTCCCCAAGCGCCGAGCGTCGGGCTTTCCCAATCGTCCTCGACGAAGCGGATATCGTTCAGTGACGTGTCGATGCCGATGGCGTCGAGACTGGCGAGATACAGCTCCTGCATATTCGCCGGAGACGGCTTCATGATGACTTGGAACTGATAATAGTGCTGAAGCCGGTTGGGGTTCTCGCCGTAACGGCCATCCTTCGGGCGGCGCGAGGGCTGGACATAGGCGGCCGACCAGGGTTTCGGGCCCAAAGATCGCAGCGTCGTGGCCGGATGGAAGGTACCGGCGCCGACTTCCATGTCGTAGGGCTGAAGGATGACGCAGCCTTCGGCGCTCCAGAAATTCTCAAGGGTCAGGATGAGGTCCTGAAAGGCTGCTTTGGGGCGCAGCGCGGGCAGGCGTCCGGCCTTCGTTGCAACCGACGTCTGGGGCATGTCTTTTCGCTCGTCCGGGCTGAATTTTCGGCGGCAATATACGCGTTAACACCTGCTTGTCACGCGTTGAGGCGGCGAATTTGCGGGCGTTCCGGCAGAATCCCAGGCTGTGAACGTCGCTCGCGGAATTTGTGGCGCTGCGGGGCCTTCGTGATGAGGATCAGAGGGGGCGCGCCGGTTCGATCAGCCTTCGCGCTGCTGGCGCGGGCGGTAAACGCCGGCCGCCTCGTCCCATTCGAGATTTCCAAGGTCGCGGACAGGGGCGGTTGCGCGTTTCATGCGAGCGTCTTCCGCCCGGGCGGCTTGGCCCTGTCGCGCCAAGGCACCAAGCAGCCGGTAGCCGGCCAGACCGGCTAGGCCAACAACGGCAAGAAACATCACTGGGGGCATAGTGCGGCCCTCCGGCCTCAAATCCCAAAGCGCGACCAAAGCGAGCGCGCTTCGATAGCCGACACCAGATCGTCGGCAAAAGCAAGACCGGCGTGGCCCAAGCCGGATGCACCGGGCGTGCGGCGAAGGCGCGACAAAAGCCCTCCGCGTTCCGGCTCAACGACTTTCAGGCGGACTTTGTCGCCGAAGAGCTGACGCATTTTGGAGCGGATATCCGTTATGCCATCGATGAGGCCATATTCGGCGGCCTTGGCTGCGGACCAGAAGGCGCCCGAGAAAAGCTCGTCATCGGGGGCCTTCAGCTTGCCGAGCCGACGCTCCTTGACGAGGCCGATGAAAACATCGTGTACGTCCTTTTGGATCGACTTCAGGCGCTCGATGTCTTCGGGGTTTTCAGGGAGAAAGGGATCGAGCTGGTTCTTGTTGGTGCCGGCGGTATAGACGCGGCGCTCGACGCCGATCCGTTCCAGCAGGTCGACGAAGCCGAAGCTTCGCGACACGACGCCGATCGAACCGACGATGGAGGACGGATCGGCATAGATCTCATCGCCCGCGATCGCGAGGAAATACCCGCCAGAGGCCGCGACGTCTTCGCAGAACACGTAGATCTTCTTTTCCTTTTCGGCAGCCATCTGGCGAAGCCGCTTGAAGATCAAATTGGATTGAACCGGAGAGCCGCCCGGCGAATTGATGACGACCGCTACGCCCGGAAGTTTGGACAGAGAAAACGCCTTGTCGATTGCGCCAGCGTAAGAGGCGAGAGACAGTCCGGGCCGCAACGGAGTTGCCATGCCGATCGGGCCGCTGAATTGCAAGACGGGAACGACAGGCTGACGCGAAAACGGCCACATGAATTCAAACTCCTGCGGGCGGCTTTAAAGGGAATTGCTCGGCATGCGACGGAGAGCGGATTGTCTAGTGCAATCGCGGCAGGGCTGCCAGTGGCGATCAGCCGCCGATTTTTATCGGAAGAGCCGCACCGTGGCGGAACACCGCTTCAATTTCGGGAAGGAATGCGTGGTCGGGACCGTGCAGAACGAGGCCCGGCAATATCGAGACCGGCGCGCGGCTGCCTTTGATGCCCGTCACGACAACGCGGATTGCGGGTTCTCCGGCGCGGGGGTGAATCGGCAGCACGTTCATGCCGCCAAAACGGCCGTCGAATGCGGAGAGAATTCGCGGCAAAGCCTCAGCCTTGTGAATGATGGCAGCAAGGCCGCCCGGGGCCGCCATGCGGTTCATGAAGCGTGCCCATGTCCCGAGCGCATCCTGGGGCATCTGGTGGGACGCTGCCCGTAGGCGGTCTCCTGCGGCCGTCCCGCGGCCCTCGTCGTGGTAGGGCGGATTGGCGAGTACGAAATCGAATGTCTCGGAGGCAATGGCGGCGGTCTCCAATGCACCGGTGGCGCGTGCGATATCCGTCTCGACAACCGATACGCGCATGGCAAGACCGTTGCGGTCGATGTTCTCGCGGGCGAGTTCGGCGAGCTTCGGCTCCCGCTCGACCAGGACGACCCTGCTGCTGGGACAACGTGCCGCCACGCACAGGCCGACGACACCGACGCCGGAGCCGACGTCCAAAACGGTCTGTCCGCCGACGAATTCAGGCGCGAGGACGGCGGCCAGAAGCACAGCGTCGGTTCCTGCCCGATAGCCCGCTCGCGGCTGGCGAACCACAAGGGCGTCACCGAGAAAAAGGTCTTCGCTAACATTTTCCGCAAACTTCAGGTCGGGCTCAGGTGCGTTCATGATCAACGACCCATTCACCAAGCCCAGCGTCTTTCAGGATCCGGCTTGCCCGGTTCCAGGACTCTTCGTCAACGACAAGACGTCGCGGGAATGCACCAATTGACCCTTCCATCAGGCTAATATTTCGGTCAAATACGACCGCTTCGATGCCCTGATCGGCGAGCAGTGCTTCGACGTAACTGATAAGGACAAGATCGTTCGTCAAAATTAACTCGCGCATGGCAATTCCAAAAAACAGGTCATTGTCATTGCCACGCCGGATGCCGCGTGACGGCCTCACCACCAGCGCATATATTACCACGGTTTAGAACATTTGGGGGCCACCTTGGGTCGCGTTATTCCGCTCGAAGACGTCCGTGAGACCAGCCAGAAGCTGCAGCCGCTTCTGAACCTGGTGGCCGAGGACCTGGAAGCCATCAATCGGATCATTCTCGACAAGGCGGTGTCCGACGTCGACATGATCCCGGAGCTTGCGCACCACCTGATCGACAGTGGGGGCAAGCGGCTTCGTCCGATGCTGGCGCTCGCGACCGCCAAGCTTTGCGGATACACGGGCAATGGCCATATCCGGACGGCATCAGCGGTCGAGTTCATGCACACCGCGACCCTGCTCCACGACGACGTGGTCGACGAGAGCGCAACACGGCGCGGACGCAAGACGGCGCGAATGATTTGGGGCAACCAGGCGAGCGTGCTGGTCGGCGACTTCCTTCTCGGTCAAGCCTTCAAGATGTTCGTCGACGTCGGATCATTGCCGGTTCTTCGCATCATGTCGAACGCCGCCGCGACGATCGCGGAAGGCGAAGTGATGCAGCTTGCGGCCGCCAAGAACACCTCGACGACCGAGGATGATTATCTGACGATCATCAATTCCAAGACGGCGGCTCTGTTTTCGGCCGCGGCGGAATCGGGCGCGGCGCTGGCACTGCGGCCCAACGAGGAACAGTCGGCGCTGCGCTCCTACGGCAAGAATCTCGGACTTGCATTCCAGCTCGTCGATGATGCCCTCGATTATGCCGGCGACAGTACGCGGCTCGGCAAATCAGTCGGCGATGACTTCCGCGAAGGCAAGATCACCCTGCCGGTAATCCTGTCGTTCCGGCGCGGTTCGAACGATGAAAGACAGTTCTGGAACCGCACGATTGCCGAGGGCGATATCGCCGACGGCGATCTTGAGCAGGCGATATCATTGATGCGGCGCCACAAGGCGATCGAAGCGACGTTCGAACGTGCACGGTCCTATGGTTCGATCGCGCGCGATGCGCTGGCGATCTTCCCGTCGAGCCGCGAGAAGGATGCGCTTGAGCAGGTGATCGAGTTTTGCATCGGCCGCTCGCACTGAAGGCGTGAAACGACGTCCGGCGGCCTAGCTCAATCGCGATGCTGCGACCCACCAGTTCGGATGCTGAAGCTTCAATCGGCGCTCGGCCGTGGTGGCTGCATGCTCCGTTTCGAACAAAGCGAAGCATGTAGGCCCGGCGCCCGATAGCTGCGCGATCCGGGAGCGGGGAAGTCGCGCCAGTTCCGACAGCACGGTCATGATTTCAGGAAAGAGCTGCCGAGCCGGCGCTTCCAGACTGTTGCCGCGCAGGGCGGCATAACGGATGACATCGCCGATCGAGGAGAAGACGGGCGGATTTTCTGCTGCGTTATCTACGGGAAGCGGACCGGCGTTGAGCAGTCGGAAAACTTCGGCGGTCTTGTTGTCCGGCACCTCGATGAGCGGATTGGCGAGTACGGCGAACAATCCGGTGGGAAGCTCGACTTCGCTGATGTGCTCGCCAACACCCGTCATCACTGCGCTTTCGCTTTTCAGGCAGACTGGAACGTCGGCGCCGAGTGAGAGCGCGATCGTTTCCAGGTCGAGTGCGGCGACTTGCGGATAGTGGGCCTTCAAAAGGCGGAGCGCGGCAGCGGCGTCGGCCGAGCCGCCACCGATGCCGCTGGCGACGGGAAGATTTTTTTCGAGCGTCAATCGTCCGGGCTGAAAATTCGGGACGAGCCGGGCCACGGCCGCGACGGCAGCGTCCACCAGGTTGGCGCCGCTCAGTCCGGTCGCGAAAGGACCCTCGGTCAAGGTTTGCGAAGCTTCTTCTTCGTCAAGCTTCAGCCGATCGCCTGCGTCAGTAGCAAAGGCAACGAGACTGCGAAGCTCGTGATAGCCGTCAGGACGGCGGCCCAGCACTTCAAGCGTCAGGTTGATCTTGGCGGGCGCGAATTCCATTGTCGGCATTGCATTCCACGATACAAAAACAGGCGCTTGAGCGCCTGTTTTTCTGCGAACTTTATTGACGCGCAGTTATTATTCGACCGCTCTGCCGGGTGTTCCCGTCTTATTTTCCGTGCGGGGCCGCAGAGCTTCGGTCTGGACCTGACGACTGGAGCCATTGGTGGCCTTGGCCTCACCTTTGGCGTCAAGGCCGCGCTCAAGCTTGGCCTTGATCTTGTCGACGTCCTCGGGCTCCGGACTGAGCGAAAGAGCCTGGGACCACTGGAACCGTGCCTCCCGCTCGCGTCCGACCTTCCAGAAGGCATCGCCCAGATGATCATTCAAGGTCGGGTCTTCGGGCTTGATCTCGACGGCGCGCTCTAGGTAGCGGACGGCTTCCTTGAAGTTGCCTTGCTTATAGTGGGCCCACCCGAGGCTATCGACGATATAGCCATCGTCGGGCTTGAGTTGCACGGCCTTCTCGATCAGGCGCGTGCCTTCCTTCAGGTTCTTGCCCTGGTCGACCCACGAGTAGCCGAGATAGTTCAGGACGAGAGGCTGATCGGGAGCGAGCGTCAGAGCACGCTTCAGATCGGCTTCGGCCGCTGGCCAGTTCTTCAGCCGCTCATAAGACGTGCCGCGCGCGTAGTAGTAACCCCAGTTGCGCGGATCGGACTTATCGATGACCGACAACGCTTTGGTGAAGTAGGTGACGGCGCTCGCATAATCCTTGCGCGCCCGCATGATATTGCCGAGCGCTTCGTAGGGGCGGACGTCTTTCGGGTTTTCTTCGGTCAGCTTGACGAGAACGGCCTTGGCTTCGTCCGTCTTGTCGAGCGAGTTGAGATCGAAGGCGCGGCGGATATCGATCGCGCTCTGCAGCGGCGTGCCCGCCGGAATGCGATCATACGTCTTCAGTGCTTCATCGTAGCGCTTGACGGCTTCCTGCGCATTGGCGAGCGCGGCCAGAGCGAAGATGTGATCGGGCTTCGCATCGAGCGCGAGCTGCAGGTAGATCGTGCCGAGGCTCACTCCGCCTTCGCCGGCGAGAGCCTCACCCAAGCCATAAAAGACTTCGGCCAGTCCTTCGGTCGGGGTCGAGATCAGGAACGGCGTCTTTTCCTTCGCCTTGATGCGGGCCAGCATCTCCTTGGCGAGCGGGTGTGGATCACCCTGGCTCTTGGCGAGCTGCTTGCTGATGATTTGTCGCGCGGTTTTGAAATCACCGTAATGGGCCGCGGACTGTGCATAGGCCAGCGACGTTCTAAGCGTGCGGCTGTCCTGGCGGAAAACCTTATCGTAGGCCGCGCGCGCGTCGGCCTTGCGACCGGCGATGTCGGCGATCAGCGCACGATGGTAGCGCAGATAAAACTGCGCCCAGTCAGGCTGCTTTGGGAGATCGAGCGACTTCAAGGCACCGTCGGCGTCTCCCGCAGCGAGCCGCGTCCAACCGATTGCGATTGCGCTTGTCAACTCACCGATCGGATTTTCGGAGGCGGCCGTGAAGCGTTCCTCGGCTTTCTTATAGTCGCCCGCTTTGAACGCCGTGACGCCGAGCAGGAATTGCGACATGCGATGAGAGTCGCCCGTCGACGCCAACTGCTCAGCGAGCGGAATGGCCTTCGGCCAATCGCCCGACATCGTCTCCATCTGAAACGCTTGCTCGAGCAGAATTTCGTTATTGGGATCGCGCTCCAAAGCGCGCCCGTAGAAATCTGCGGCTTCCTCGGTGTCCTGCGCCGCGCGCGCAAACCGACCTGCGAGATAGTTGCCGAGAATGGACGTCGAAATCTCGTCCTGTCCAGGATCCTGGTCCTGATCTTGAGAGCGGGCCGGAGCCTCGCTGAAAAATCCGGCGACCGTCAGCGCAATCGCGACAAGGCCAACACTCAGCAAACGCCCGGAGGGTCCCCGCATCGACATTTTCCCTTTGCTGCCGGAAGCCAATTCGATTCCTGCGGGGCGGAGCCTAGCAAAGATATCGAACTCTTGGCGACAAGCTTTACGTGAAAAATAAGACATGCGCTGAAATTGCTAACCGTTATCAACCATCAACGCGCAACAGCGCAATGTTTCGTCGGTGCAATTGTCGACCCCGCGCAAAAAAGGATGCGCAGGGAATTTCTCAACAGCGCCCCAACCATCGGTCGGAGTACATCGTCACATTCCGGCGTAATTAGGCCCGCCGCCACCTTCGGGGCACGTCCAGTTGATATTCTGGCTCGGGTCCTTGATGTCGCATGTCTTGCAGTGGACGCAGTTCTGCGCGTTGATCTGGAACCGGGGCTCGCCCGCTTCCTGCTGAACGACCTCGTAGACCGCAGCCGGGCAGTAGCGTTGCGCAGGCTCGGCGTAGTCAGGCAGGTTGACTGTGATCGGAACCGTCGGATCGAGCAGCTTCAGATGGACGGGCTGATCCTCTTCGTGATTGGTCGCCGAAAACGAGACGTTGGTCAGCCGGTCGAAGGTAAGCTTTCCGTCGGGCTTGGGATAGGCGATCGGCTTGAACTTCTTGGCCTTGCCGGTCGCCAATGCGTCCGTTTTGCCGTGCTTCAGCGTAAAGCCCAGACCGATGCCCGGAATGATGGTGTTGAGCCAGAGATCGGCGCCGCCGAGCATGACGCCGAGCACCGTTCCGAACCGTGACCAGAACGGCTTCATGTTGCGCACACGTTTCAAGTCGCGGGCGATGTCACCGGTGCGGACGTCCGTCTCATAAGCGTCGAGCTTGTCGTGGGCCCGCCCCGCTGCAATCGCGTCAGCGACGGCGTTGGCAGCCGCTATGCCAGACAGGATTGCGTTATGGCTGCCCTTAATGCGCGGCACATTGACCATGCCGGCCGCGCAGCCAAGAAGCGCGCCACCCGGGAACACGAGGTCAGGCATCGATTGCCAGCCGCCTTCTGTAATGGCACGGGCGCCATATCCGATCCGCTTGCCGCCCTCGAACACGCCGCGGATCGCAGGATGCGTCTTGAAACGCTGGAATTCCTCGTAAGGGGAAAGATAGGGGTTGGCGTAGTTCAGGTGGACGACGAAGCCGACTGCGACGAGGTTCTCTCCATAGTGATAAAGGAACGAGCCGCCGCCGGTACGATTGTCGAGCGGCCAGCCGAACGAGTGCTGAACGTAGCCCGGCTTGTGCTTCTCGGGCGCGACCTGCCAAAGCTCTTTGATACCGATGCCAAACTTTTGTGGCTCGTGATCGTTGGCGAGGTCGAAATGCCGGATCAGGCCCTTCGAAAGCGAACCGCGCGCGCCTTCGGCGATCAGCGTGTACTTGCCGCGCAGTTCCATGCCGCGAACGAAACTGTCCTTCGGCTCACCGTCACGGCCAATGCCCATATCACCGGTCGCGACGCCGACGACGGCGCCCTTATCGTCGAAAAGAACCTCGCTGGCGGAAAAGCCCGGATAGATCTCGACACCGAGTTCGGCAGCCTGCTCGCCGAGCCATTTGCAGAGCGAACCGAGGCTGACGATGTAGTTGCCGTGGTTCCTCATCAGCGGCGGCATCGGCCAGTTCGGCAGACGAATATCGCCGTTCGGGCCGAGGACGAGGAACACGTCCTCGGTTACCGGCGTCTCGACGGGGGCACCGCGCTCTTTCCAATCGGGAATCAGACGATTGAGGCCGATTGGGTCGATGACCGCGCCGGAGAGGATGTGGGCGCCAACCTCGGAGCCCTTTTCGACAACGACGACGGAGATGTCAGAACCTGTCTCGGCCGCTTTTTGCTTCAAGCGGATCGCGGCGGCGAGGCCGGCTGGACCTGCGCCGACAATCACTACGTCGAAGTCCATTGCCTCGCGGGCCGGCAGGTCGGCGGCATCAGCGGCCATCATCACCTCGTCTCAAGGTTCGAAAATTCTCCGGTCTCGATTAGGTTGCGGGAGAGAAAGCGTCAAGTTGACCTATAACCGCCCGTTCCAAGCCTGAGCGTGCAAAATCCCACCCGCATCCTTATTGTCGTGAGGCGATGACAGGTCCTTACAGCCAAGACGACATACTGGCGCTGCTCAACTGGTTTCAGGCCATGGGCGTCGATGCGTGCGTCGATGAGACCGCGCACGACTGGCTGGCGCGGGGAAATCAAGCGCCGGGAACAGGCTTTTCGCTACCGGAACGAGACGCTGCCGGTGGCGGGGGAACGCTGGAAAAGCCGATTGCGCCCCCAACCGCCGGGGCGACACAAAGACCCCGAGTTGCAGGAAACACTGCGGGCGCCGAGACAGTCAGGCCGCGTGCGGCGACGCCGCTCGGCGCCAACGAGGCCGAAACCGGTGCGCGCAGGATAGCTCGTTCCGTCGACAGCCTTGAAGGGCTCGAAGCGGCACTTCAAACTTTCGACGGCTGCGGTCTCAAATCGACGGCGACGAAGCTTTGCTTCTATCGCGGCTCGCCACAGGCCGACCTCATGATCATCGGCGAAGCGCCAGGGCGCGACGAGGATCTCGCCGGAAAGCCGTTTGTCGGACGGGCCGGGCAATTGCTCGATAAAATGCTGGCCGCGATCGGATTGTCGGAAGCCGACGTGCATATCACTAATGTCGTTTATTGGCGGCCGCCGGGAAACCGCACGCCGACGCCGCAGGAAGCGCTTGCCTGCCGGCCTTTTCTCGAACGTCAGATCGAGCTGGTCGCGCCCAAAATGCTAGTGGCGGTCGGAGGCTCGGCGGCGAAGGAAGTGCTGGGTGCGGCGGAAGGGATCATGCGCCTCCGGGGAAAATGGCGCGAGGTGCACGTCGGCGACCGGAAGATCTCGGCAATTGCGACGTTGCATCCGGCCTATTTGCTGCGGACACCCGCCGCCAAGCAGCTCGCTTGGATGGACCTCCTGCAGATAAAATCGAAGCTCCAGGCAACATAGAGAGGCTTTCCATGGCCGGCATCGACGCCGAGCGCCCCTTCATTCCGGTGCGAATTGCCGTACTGACGATGTCGGATTCGCGCACGCTGGCGGACGACACATCGGGCGCCTATCTCGAACGCGCGATCGGCGAAGCGGGGCATATCCTAGCCGACAGGAAACTCGTGAAGGACGACGTGGCAAAGATCCGGAGCCTCGTCGAGGGCTGGATCAACGATGCGAGCATCGATTGCGTGATCACCACAGGCGGCACGGGATTTACCGGGCGTGACGTCACGCCGGAGGCCGTGAAACCGCTATTCGAAAAAGAGATCGACGGGTTTGCAATCCTCTTCCACACGTTGTCCTATCAGAAGATCGGAACGTCCACGATCCAGTCGCGCGCCTGTGGCGGCGTCGCGCGCGGAACATATGTCTTTTGCCTTCCGGGCTCGACGGGCGCGTGCAAGGACGCCTGGGAGGGTATCTTGAAATTCCAGCTCGATGCGCGGCATCGGCCGTGCAACTTCGTCGAGATCATGCCGAGGCTCGAAGAACACAGGCAAAAGGCCTGACGATTCAGGCGCCGGTTTCAGCGCTACCGTGCAGCCGTGCGATCATGCCGATCGGCAAGCCGATGCGGTAGAGCATGTGACAAATCGGGTTGCGGAACGAGAAATAGCCGTCGCGCCGATAGCGCTCCGGTGACGTGACAGCCTTAGCGTCGAGCAGGGCAAGGCGGCGGCGGCCCAAGCGACGCGCTAAATCCAGATCTTCCATGATCGGCAGATTGCGATAGCCGCCGACGGCATCGAAAAGCTGACGCGGGATCAGCAAGCCTTGATCGCCGTTGGGAACACGCAGAAGCTTGCAGCGCAGCTGTACGAATGCTTCCAGCAGCCTTGGCGCAAGCCCATTGTCGTCGAGCCGGAACTTGAATGCGCCCGCCGCCATCGAACGCTCGCCGACATCGATGTCGCGCATGAACGACATCGCGCTGCGTTCCCAGCCATCTTCGAGAACGGTGTCGGCGTTGAGGAAAAGCAGCCAGGGAAAGCGGGCGATCGATGCGCCCTGGGCGAGCTGCTCTCCGCGCAGACCGACCCCCGTCACAACGTCGGCTCCCGCCTGGTCCGCGACCTCGGCCGTGCCGTCGGTGGAGCCAGCATCAACGACGATCACTTGCTTAACGATACCGTCCACCGCCGCCGGGACGAGCGCCGACAGCGTTGGCGCTAATGTGCGTTCAGCATTCCGGGCGGGAATGATTACTGAGATCATCGACATTTCCTGACACGACAAATCCCGCTCGGCAAGGCGCGCCAAGTCGCGGGCCTTAACCAAGCCCGTCCAGAAACTTTACCAGCAATGTTCTTTATTTGTTCTATGGCCTGTGGTAGCTGTGATCAAACACAACGATTTTTCCAGGCAAATGCCGACCGAACGCGACCAACGAGACCGCCCTTCATCACCGCATGTCGTCGATTCGGAACGGCGGCGCGGACGCGGCGCGCGGACAAATAAAACCGGACGGTTCGAGGCGGAGACGCACGAAGCCTTCGACGACGGCTGGGAAAGTCTGGGCGATCTCGATGCTTTCAAGACGGAAGTGATCGAGGAGGCCGCCAAATCCATCATTGCACACAACGACAGTCCGGACGTTTCGTTCGAAAGCTCGATCAATCCATACCGGGGCTGCGAGCACGGCTGCATCTACTGCTATGCGCGGCCGAGCCACTGCTATCTCGGACATTCGGCCGGACTCGATTTCGAAACCAAGCTTTATGCAAAGCCCAATGCGGCGGCGCTTCTCGAACGGGAATTCAAGAAGCCGAGCTACAGGCCCGAGACGATCGCGCTTGGCGGCAATACCGATCCTTATCAGCCGATCGAGCGGGAGCGTCGGATCACGCGCTCCATTCTCGAAGTGATGGCACAAGCCAACCATCCGGTCGGTATCATCACGAAATCGGCGCTGGTTGCGCGCGACATCGATATTCTGGCGCCGATGGCGGAGAAAAATCTGGCGCGGGTCGCTGTTTCGATCACGACGCTTGATCGGCGCATCGCCCGCGCAATGGAGCCGCGTGCGGCAACACCGCCGAAGCGGCTTGAGACGGTGCGAAGGCTAGCAGACGCCGGCATACCCGTTACCGTCATGGTTGCACCGATCATTCCCGGCCTAACGGACCATGAGATCGAGCCCATTCTCGAAGCCGCGAAGGAAGCCGGAGCGCGCGATGCCGGATATGTGCTTCTTCGCCTGCCGCTCGAGATCAAGGATCTCTTTCGCGAATGGCTGGCCGAAGAATTTCCGAACCGGGCGGATCGAGTCATATCGTTGCTGCGCTCCATGCACGGCGGCCGCGATTACACGCCCGATTTCGGAGTCCGCCAAGTGGGACGCGGCCCTTATGCAGCGCAGATCGCAATGCGCTTTCGGCTCGCGAAAAAGCGCCTAGGTCTCGGCGGGGAAAGAGTTGCGTTGCGAACCGACCTTTTCCTGCGTCCCGGAAGCGGTGGACAACAGCTCTCGCTGCTTTGACACGCCGATCCTTGTGATGGGCACTATCGGCGAATGAAGATCGCCGATTCGCGCATCAAACCGACATTCGAACTCGAAGCGGCCGAGCACCAGCTCGGCTCGCGACCGATTGCGGGAGTTGATGAAGCAGGGCGCGGCCCGTGGGCCGGCCCCGTCGTCGCGGCGGCCGTCATTCTCGATCCCGATAAAATTCCTGCCAACATCGACGACAGCAAGATGCTCGACGAAGATTCGCGAGCTTATCTCTATCGGCGCATCATGAAGGTCGCCATCGTTGCGGTCGCGGTCGCCGACGTCGACCGGATCGACCGGGACAACATTCTGGTTGCCACGCTATGGGCCATGGCGGAGGCGATCGGGCAATTGGGCGAGAAACCGAAACTCGTGCTCGTCGACGGCAACAAGGCACCGCGCGTTCCGATGCCGACGCGCACCATCGTCAAAGGCGACACCAAGTGTCTGTCGATCGCGGCGGCGTCGATCATCGCGAAAGTCACACGCGATCGCATCATGACACAGCTGGCGCGCGACTATCCGGGATACGGTTTCGAACGTCATAAAGGTTACGGCACGCCCGAGCATCAGTCGGCGATCGACAAGCTAGGCGTTTCGCCATTGCATCGGCGATCATTCAAGCCGGTGCAGCTGGCGCTCGGACTCGGCACGCTCGTCTGAACGAGAGTCGCCATCTCATCCTCGACTTAGGCCGAGGATGACAACGATCAGGTTGCAGATCGAATCGAAAAATATAAATCGCTTGCGCGGGCTCGAAGCGTATCCAAGCGGATTCCCGATGGTGTAGAAAGCGATCAAGCCGTCTCGCCAGTCCGCGGGCGGCATCGCGTTAGAAGTAGCGTTACAGGTTCGAGTTCATGGGTTCGCGTCGCGTCAAGGTCCGCTCGCAAAGCGGAAGGATTCTGGTTGGTGATTGCATTGCGGAGCTGAAGAAGCTCGAAAGTTCGAGCGTCGATCTCGTCTTCGCCGATCCGCCTTATAACCTGCAGCTGGCAGGCGATCTGCTCAGGCCGAACAACACGAAGGTCGCCGGCGTCGACGATCAGTGGGACAAGTTCGATGACTTCGCGGCCTATGATTCATTTTGCCGCGCATGGCTTGCCGAATGCCGTCGCGTTCTGAAGCCCGACGGCGCGATCTGGGTGATCGGCTCATATCACAACATTTTCCGCCTCGGCGTCGCGATCCAGGATCTCGGCTTCTGGATCCAGAACGACGTGATCTGGCGGAAGGTCAACCCGATGCCGAATTTCCGCGGCAAGCGTTTCACCAACGCGCACGAGACAATGATCTGGGCGGGACGCGATAAGAAATCGCGCGTGACCTTCAATTATGAAAGTCTCAAAGCTTCGAACGATGACATTCAAATGCGGTCCGACTGGCTGTTTCCGATCTGCTCGGGGCCGGAGCGCTTGAAGGACGACGGCGGACGCAAGGCGCATCCGACGCAAAAGCCCGAATCCCTACTGCACCGGATTCTGATCGCCTCGACGAAACCGGGTGATACCGTGCTCGACCCGTTCTTCGGCACCGGCACAACCGGCGCCGTTGCAAAGCGCCTCGGTCGCAAGTTCATCGGCATCGAGCGCGACATCGATTACGCGAAAGCGGCGGACGAAAGGATCGGCAAGGTGCAGCCGCTGGATCTCGACGCGATCGAAGCGGTGCCGTCGAAGCGCAATGAACCGCGCATCCCGTTCGGCCAGATCCTCGAACTCGGCATCATCGAGCCGGGCCGCAAACTGTTCGATCCACGGCGCGAGGTGCGCGCGGAAGTCAGAGCAGACGGCACGCTGTTCTACGCGGGTCAGCAAGCGTCCATCCACCGGCTCGGCGCCATCGTGCAAGGCAAGTCCGCGTGCAACGGCTGGACATTCTGGCACTACGAGGTCGAAGGAAAGCTCAAGCCGATCGACGCGCTGCGATCGGAGGCGAAGCGGCAGCTCGGCCTCAACAGTCGCGTGACGGTTTAACGGGCGGTGAAGACCATCGAGAGCGCGCTTCCCAAAATCCGCTGCGGAAGCGCGCTCCGTTAAGTTTCCAATTACCATGATCTGAAATACGCCGTGCTTACAAGCACGGCAGAAAACGCGACGAAAAATCGGAAAAGGCGCGGGATTTGTCTATCCGATTATCACGCTGCCGGTTTCAGCATCAGCGATCGATCTATGTTGAACAGATAACAAGCAGTTGGCCCGAGACGGCATCGAAGTGTGGTGAAGCTCCCTTAACGGTCCCTTCTAATACTCCACGCGTGCGTAACCGAGTGGGGGGCCAGCAATGGCATACGAGCGTCTTCGTCAGACAAAGGCATCACTGCAGCCAAACAAGCAATCCGGCCTCAACAGCCTCAGAACACGCCGTGCGCTGCGTGTTGGGACGAGGTCCGTTGAGCGCGTAGACGCTTCGCTAGCGCAACGTCTCGAACATGCCGAAGCCACGAACAAGCAGTTGCGCGAAGCCATCGACATGCTGCCGCAAGGCGTCGTGGTTCTCGATCGCGAAGGCCGGTATGTTTTATGGAATCAGCAGTATGCAGACATCTACAAGAAGAGCGCGGATCTCTTCGAGATTGGAGTGCGGCTCGAGGATACGCTGAAAATCGGTGTGGCTCGCGGCGACTATCCCGAAGCCAAAGGGCGCGAAGAGCAGTGGGTCGCCGAGCGCATCGCGAAGCTCTATCAGCCTAAAGACCGCCACGAGCAATGGATCTCCGACGGACGCTGCATTCTGATCGACGAGCGGCTGACGAGTGATGGCGGCGTCGTCGGTCTGCGCGTCGACATCAGCGAACTCAAGGAGCGCGAAGCGTCGTTCCGCATGCTGTTCGAAGCCAATCCCGTACCGATGTTCGTGGCGCGAAAGGACAACAAGACGATCTTGAGCGCGAACGCGGCGGCGCTTCGCCATTATGGATTCAAGCGGGAGGAGTTGCCGACGAGGACGCTGTTCGATCTGCATCATCCCGACGATCACATTCACCTCGATCGCCTCTATGCGGCACGGCCGGAAGAGTTTGCGGGACAAACTTGGCGGCATCTCAAATCGGACGCGACGTCGATCGACGTCGCGATTTATGCGAGCTCGATCACGCAGGGCAACGTCCCCGCCATCCTGTTCGCGGCCATCGACATAACCGAACGCAAGGCAGCAGAAGCCAAGGTCGCCTACCTCGCGCATCACGATGCGCTGACGGGGCTCGCCAACCGGGTGTTCCTGCGCAAGGGCCTCGATGAACTGCTGCTGACCAGAAAGCGCTCAGGCACCGGCCTTGCGGTGCTCTGCATCGACCTCGATAACTTCAAGGTCGTCAACGATTCGATGGGCCATGCAGCGGGAGACTCGCTGCTTCAGCAGTTGGCGCAGCGCATCCAGGACAGCTTGAGAAAAGACGACATTGCCGCGCGTCTCGGCGGTGACGAATTCGCGGTTGTTCTGGCCAACACAAACGAAGGCGTGGAGGTAAGTTCTGTCGCACAGCGGATCATCGACGTTCTGCGTCAGCCTTTCGAAATTGCCGACCAGATGGTCAATGTCACCGCAAGCATCGGCATCGCGCTTTGTCCGAGCGACGGCGACACCGCGGAAGCGCTTCTGAAAAATGCCGATCTCGCGCTCTATCAAGCCAAGGACGACGGCAAGGGATGCTTCCGGTACTTCGAAGCGGCGATGAACGTGCGCGTGATGGCGCGCCGCAAGATCGAAAGCGATCTGCACCAGGCATTCCTCAACGGGACGCTTGAAATCCATTATCAGCCGCTGGTTTCGCTCAATTCGGGAGACGTTTCAGGGTTCGAGGCCTTGCTGCGCTGGCCGCATGCGGAGCGGGGGTTCATTCCGCCGTCGGAATTCATCCCGATCGCGGAAGAATGCGGGCTCATTGCGCCGATCACCGATTTCGTTCTTCAGCGCGCGTGCCATGACGCAATGAGCTGGCCGAAGAAAGCGCGGCTCGCCGTCAACATGTCGCCGCAACGGTTCCGCATCGGGAATGTGTTCCAGGCCGTGTCGGACGCCTTGCGCAACTCCGGCCTCGAACCTGACCGGCTCGAACTCGAAATCACCGAAGCGCTTCTGCTCGAGAATTCAGAAAGCGTGCTGTCGATCCTGCACGCGATCCGTGGGCTGGGCGTGCGCATCTCGATGGACGACTTCGGCACCGGTTATTCGTCGCTCAGCTACTTGCGGATGTTCCCGTTCGACAAGATCAAGATCGACGGATCGTTCGTTCGCGGCATCGGCTTCGGCAACGAATCGCAGGCGATCATCCGCGCCATCATGGGGCTCGGATCGAGCCTCGGCATGACGATCACGGCCGAGGGGATCGAGACGGAGTCGGAACAAGAATTCCTGCGGGCGGTGGGTTGCGACGAGGGGCAGGGCTTCCTCTACAGCAAGGCGCGGCCGGTCGGAGAGGTGCCGCAAATTCTCGACGCGCTCTGCAATCAGAGCCAGTTCCACCTTCTCTAGGCGACGCACCACAACGGCGGCGACCCGTGCTGAGGCTGAGTTGCGGATCTCAATTGTCGGCGAGGCCGTGGGCAATGATCTTTTTCATTACGCTCGGCAGAGCCTGCGCATGCAAATCGCGGCGATGAACCCAGCGGCAGCGTTCTTGCTCGGCCCATAGCGTCAGGCTCGCGTCGAGGGGAATGATTGCCCGATAGACGATGAGTTCGAGCCGGAAGTGCGTGAACACATGCACGACCGCGCCGGGAACCGGCAGCCATGATGTCGTCACCGGAGCGGACCGCATGGCGGCGGCTTTCGTCGGCGTCGCATCGCCCCATGGCGTCGACGGGACTTCGAGCATGCCGCCGAGCAATCCAGCTTCGGGACGCTGGCGCAGCAGCACGGCGCCATCCTCGCGCTGGACGAGGAAAGCGATGCCGTAACGCGACGGACGGGGGGCTTTGGCGGCCTTCAACGGCAGAAGCTCGGCAAGATTTTGCGCGCTCGCGGCGCAGTCCTGCTGCACGGGGCAGACGAGGCAGGACGGCTTTTTCGGCGTGCAGATTTCAGCGCCCAGATCCATCATCGCCTGGGCGAAGTCTCCGGCCCGGCGTTGCGGCGTGAGCGTCGCGGCCAGCCTTTTGATTTCCGGCTTGGCGCCGGGAAGCGGCTGCTTCACCGCGAACAGCCGCGACACCACGCGCTCGACGTTGCCATCGACAGGCGTGGCCTTTTCACCGAACGCGATGGCGGCAATGGCGGCAGCGGTGTAGGGGCCGATGCCTGGAAGTTTCAAAAGCTCAGCTTCCGCGCGCGGGAACGTTCCGCCGTGGTCACGAACGACGGCATCGGCGCAGGCCTTCAGATTGCGGGCGCGCGAATAGTAGCCGAGCCCCGCCCACTGTTGCAGCACCTCTTCAAGCGGTGCGGCGGCCAGCGCCGCGACCGTCGGCCATCGCTTCACGAATTTCTGGAAATAGGGCACGACCGCTTTCACGGTCGTCTGCTGCAGCATGATCTCCGACAGCCAGACGCGATAGGGATCGGCGGCTTTGCGCGGACCGTAGCGCCACGGCAGATCGCGCCGCTCGGCTTCATACCAGGCGAGCAATGACTTGACCGTCAAAGGCCCGGCGGGCCGCAGCGGAAGCTGCTGCTGCCTTCGTCGAAGAGCGACATTCTCCTGAACCGCGCCCATGCGCCCTGCATCTCCGGTTGCGCGGAAACCTCGAATCGCATCGACAATGGTAGCTGTCCTTTGCGTCACCACAAGCCTTACCGGGGGAAGAACCGAGTTGTCCGATCCGGAACCCACAGTCCGTGTGTCACGGCTGGCGCCAGACATGCGTGCGGGCCGAGGCATCTTCGCCAAGGCGGTGGGGGCCTTCGTGCCCAAAGTGACTGCCGCCGTGGTGCAGAAATTCGGGTTTCACAGCGCCGAAATTCTATCCTCTTGGGACGTGATCGCGGGGGCGGATATTGCACGGCTGGCGCGGCCCGAATCGATCAAGTGGCCGCGTGGCGGCAAAACGGCGATCGAAGATACCGACGAAGGCGGACGGGGGAGCGGTGCGACGCTCGTCATTGCGGTGGAACCGGCCTTCGCGCTCGAAGTTTCCTACCGGCACAAAGAACTCATCGATCGGATCAATCGCTACTTCGGATATCGCGCGATCGCGCAAATCAAAGTCCATCAGGTGCCTCAGTTTGAGGACAGCAAGCCAAGCAATGGCTCAGCGCCGGGTGTTGCGCTGCCTGGACCGGCGGCGATCGGGTCGGGGGATCTGGCGTCGGCGCTCGACGCTCTCGGCAGGAATGTTGCGGCGAGCCATCGTCGCTGAGGTCATTGTTCACTCATATTGCCGATCGTTCGGTTGCCATTCATCACGGATTGGGCTTATTCGGGCGCCGGAACCGTGCTAGGCGGGCGTTCCCATGACAGTCGTTCCGCCGCGAGATGAATTCCCAGAGGAGTTGGGACCTTGATCAAGTTCAGAAATTTCATTCCGGGCCTGCTCGCTTTGGCAGCCGTTGCCGGCATTACCCTGGCAACTGCAGAGCCGAGCTTTGCACAACGCAAAGACGGTCCGGCCGAGGTTCCCGTCGAGGAGTTGATGAAGACACCGGAAGGCCTCGAAGAACTGTCGCTCGGGCCGGCAGATGCCAAGGTCACCGTCGTCGAATATGCGTCGATGACCTGCCCGCACTGCGCGCACTTCACCAACGACGTGTTCGAAGACTTCAAGAAAAAGTACATCGACAGCGGCAAGGTCCGGTACATCTTCCGCGATTTCCCGCTCGATAATCTCGCCGCTGCCGTTTCGATGCTGGCGCGCTGTGCCGGTCCGATGAAGGCGTTGCCGATGATCGAGACGTTCTATGCGAAGCAGCCGGATTGGGCATTCACCAACGGCAGTCCGGTTCCGAAGCTGTTCGAAATCGCCAAGCAGGCCGGGTTCACGCAGGAAAGCTTCGATAAGTGCCTGACGAACCAGAAACTTCTGGATCAGATCACGGCTGAACGAACACGCGCCAGCGAAGTCTTTGGCGTCAATGCCACACCGACCTTCTTTATCAATGGCAAGAAGCTGCAAGAGGCGCCATCGATGGAAGCATTTGATAAGGTGATCGAGCCGCTGCTCGCGGGGAAATAACCGGAAAATCAAATGCCTTTCGCCCGCCCGATCAGCTTCGCAGCAGCTTTGTTCGTCATGGGCTGGCTGGCGGGGTGCGGCTCGACCTTGCCGTCGCTGTCACCGGCGACGGCCAGCATTTCCTCCGACAGCAATGGCCTTGGAGCATATCCCTCGACCACTTCGGATACGAGCGAGGGGATGCCGACGCCGTTTGGAGACGCGAGTGCGTCAGCGTCGGTCGGCGGGCGACAAGTCATTGAAAACCCGACGGTTGCCGACATCATGGCACCGAGCCCGTTGGCGGAAATGAGCTGGGGCCGCCCCGACGCACCGGTGACGATCGTGCAGTACATGTCACTGACGTGCCCGCACTGCCGGAACTTCCATTTGACGGTCTATCCGGAGCTGAAACGGCGTTTCATCGACACCGGAAAGGTGCGCTACATCCTGCGCGAATTCCCGATCGGCAAGAGTTCGGGCAACGCAACCATCGCGCTGCGATGCGCGCCACCCGATAAATACCTGGAACTCTATGGAAAATTCATGGAGCAGCAGGCCTCTTGGGTTTCGCTGGAGGTGCGGCCCGATGCCATCTACGCGGTTGCCAAACAAGTGGGGATGACTCGTCCGCAGTTTGACGCATGTCTGCAGAATCAAGACATGATCGCCAAGTTGAAGTGGGTTAAGGATCGTGGTCGCAAGCTCGGCATCATCGGAACGCCGAACTTTTTCATCGGCACCAAGCTCATCAAGAAAGAGCTGACGATCGCCGAGATTGCCGATTACGTCGAGCAGGCCAACCAGCCGACCGGCGCCCCGACGGCGTCTGCCAGTCCCTAAGGGACGGTTCGCAACGGTCCTGAGCCACAGCGGCACGGCATCTGGGACTGACGCGATCGACATGAAAATCACTCGGCTCAGGCTTCTTGGATTCAAGTCCTTCGTGGATCCGACCGAACTCGTCATCGAGCCGGGCCTGACCGGAGTCGTCGGTCCCAATGGTTGCGGCAAATCCAACCTGCTCGAAGCGCTTCGCTGGGTGATGGGCGAAAGCTCGCACAAGTCGATGCGCGCCGCAGCGATGGACGACGTCATCTTTTCCGGCAGCGGAGGCAGGCCCGAGCGCCAGAGCGCCGAAGTCACGATGTTCCTCGACAACAGCGCACGCAAGGCGCCCGCCGAGTTCAACGGCGGCGACGCGATCGAGATCACGCGGCGGATCGAGCGCGAGGCGGGATCGGCCTATCGCATCAACGGCCGCGAAGTCCGGGCGCGCGACGTCAAGGTTCTGTTCGAGGATGCCGCGACGGGCGCGCGTTCGCCGGCTCTCGTGCGGCAGGGGCAGATCGGCGAGATCGTCAATTCGAAGCCGGAGCAGCGGCGGCGGATTCTTGAGGATGCCGCAGGCATCGCCGGCCTGCATACGCGCCGGCATGAAGCGGAACTGAAACTCAAGGCGGCTGAAGCCAATATCGAACGCGTGAGCGACGTCGTCGGCCAGTTGCAGTCGCAAACGGAATCCTTGAAGCGGCAGGCGCGACAGGCGCGGCGTTACAAAGAGCTTTCGACTGAGATCCGGCAGCAGGAAGCGTTGACGCTGCATTTGACCTGGGAAGAAGCGCAGCAAAGTGTCGAACGCGAAGAAGCGCAGTTGACCGACACGATGATGCGGCTCGGCGCTGCAACCGAAGCCGAGACGAAGGCTTTCAACGACGAGCTTCGCCTCGGCGAAACGCTGCCCCCACTCAGGGAAGCGGAAGCCGCGAAAGGCGCGGCGCTGGCACGCTTCAGGATCGAACAGGAAAACCTCGAACGCGAAGCGACGCGGGCGGCGGAACGTGCACGCGAACTCGATGCACGCGCCAAACAACTCGAAACGGATTTAACGCGCGAAACAGGCTTCATCCACGAAGCCAAGGAAACGCTGGTTCATCTCGAAGCGGATCTCGCGGCCATCCAGGAAGCCGACCGCCAGGCGATCGACGAAGAAGCCGCCGAGAAGAGCCGATACGAGAAAGCCGAGGCGAGGCGCGTCGAAGCCGATGCGCACTTCGCCGATATCACGCATCGTGCCGCCGAAGCGCGCGCCAAACTCCGCAGTCTCGAAGCCGCGCTCGCCGAGCGTAAGGATGTCGTCGCGAAAATCACGCGCCAGATCGCCGGTTTCGACGCGCAAATTGCCGACCTCAACGCCAAGGCGCCAGATAGCGACAGCGTCTCCGAGATGGCCAATCGCGGCCAAGCTCTGGCGCAAGAGATCGGCAAGATCGAAGCAGATACCCTCGCCGCTGAAGAGACCGTCAGGCTGTCCCAATCGGAAGCGAAAACACGGCGCGATAATGCGCAACGCGTGAGGCTCGCGGCCAACGCGTTTTCGACCGAGCGCGAAACGATCGCGAAGCTGCTTGCAAGCGGCAACGAGGATGCCTACCCGCCGGCCGTCGATTATATTCGCGTTTCTCCGGGCTATGAAACGGCACTTGGCGCGGCGTTGGGCGATGATCTCGAAGCGCCGATCGATCCGGAGGCCGCGGTGCATTGGCGGCATCTCGACGTTCCGGCCGAGGACCACGCACTTCCGGCCGATGCCGAACCGCTTGTCATGCATGTCGATGCGCCTTTGGAGTTGACGCGGCGGCTTCGACAGATCGGCGTCGTCAGACGCTCGGAAGGCGCCCGTCTGCAACCACATCTCAAGCCGGGACAGCGTCTCGTTTCGCTCGAAGGCGATCTTTGGCGATGGGATGGATTTGTCGTCGCGGCGCACGGGGTGACGCCTGCGGCCCAGCGCTTGGCGCATAAGAACCGGCTCGCCGAACTCGATCGCAATGCGCAAGCGGTGCTGAACGAGGCCAAGGATACAATCGATGCCGAGCGCGCCGCTGCATCGGCGGCACAGCAGGCGGAATCGGAAGAGCGGCGGCTTCGTCAGCTTTGGCGCGAGAAACAAAATGAGCTGGCCGACGTTCGCCAGAAGCTGACGGGGCTAGAAAAACTTCAGCGCGAAAGCGAGACGCGACTTGCGGCGGCGACCGCTCAACGCGCCCGGGCCGACGAAGATCTGACGACGGCACAGGCGCGCCATGTCGAGATCGAAGCGCATATCGTCACGATGAGCGAGGGCGAAGATCTCGAACCGGTTCTCAAGACGGCGCAATCGGAAGCCGAAGAGGCGCGGCGCGAGGTGTCGGAATCGCGCGTGCGGCTCGGCAGCCTCGAACGCGACAAGCAGATCCGTGTCGAGCGCATCCGGCATTCGCACGCGGAGATCACGCGCTGGAAGGGACGCCAGCAAAGCGCAGAAACTCAAGTCGAGAGCCTAGCGGCGCGGCTCAAGGAGGCGCGCGACGAGATCGCGGCGACGGCTGATCTTCCCGGCAAGATCGCCGCCCAACGCGAAACGTTGCTTTCGGCGCTATCGCGCGCGGACCAGGAACGGCGAGAGGCCGCCGACGCGCTGGCGGCGGCGGAAGCAGAGGTGAAAGCCGCGACCGACACACTCCGGTCCATTCAATCGGAAGTGTCGGCGGCGCGCGAGGCGAACGCCCGAATCGAGACGCGCCTCGAGAACGCACGGCAGAAACGGCAGGAGGCCGCGCGGCATATCCGCGAGACGTTCGAAGTCGCACCGGAGAATTGCCTGTCGCTCGCGGGGCTTCCCGAGGCGTCGGCCATTCCAGCGCTGTTCGATGTCGAGCGGCATCTCGCCAAACTCAAGGCCGATCGCGAACGCCTCGGAGGGGTCAATCTTCAGGCCGACGACGATTTGGCGGAGGTGTCGAAGCAGCTTGAGGGATTGATTGCGGAGCGCGACGACCTGGAACAGGGCATCGCGAAGCTCCGGCAGGCGATCCAGCAGCTCAACCGCGAAGGCAAGTCGCGGCTCGACGAAGCGTTTCAGACGGTCAACGCGCACTTCGAGCGGCTGTTCACGCACCTCTTCGGCGGCGGCGAAGCGCGCCTTGAAATGATCGAGAGCCCGGAGGATCCGCTGGAGGGTGGACTTGAGATCATCGCCAAACCGCCCGGCAAGAAGCCGGCGACGCTGTCGCTGCTTTCGGGTGGCGAGCAGACGCTTACGGCGCTGTCGCTGATCTTTGCGGTGTTTCTCACCAATCCGTCGCCGATCTGCGTGCTCGACGAAGTCGATGCCCCCCTCGATGACGCCAACGTCGACCGCTTCTGCCGACTGATGGAGCAAATGTCGGCCGAGACAGAAACGCGTTTTCTGGTCATTACCCACCATCCGATGACAATGGCGCGGATGAACCGGCTGTTCGGCGTCACGATGGCCGAAAAAGGCGTTTCGCAGCTGGTGTCGGTTGACCTGCAGACCGCACAAAGCTTCCGGGAAGCCAGCTAATATACTGCAGAGTATAGATAATTTTCTTCATCCCGCTGCGTGCTCCGGGTCTGCCGGAACCGCCAGGACGGACAGGCGTTCCAATCCATCAGGAGAAAGGAGCCTCTCCATGCAACCACAACGAGATCCGCGCCTTCGTCGAGAGACGATCGGCCCGACAAAGGCGCGTCAAGCCAGCCCTCGCAAAATGAACTTCAGGGTTTTGATCGCCTCCATGGCTCTGGCGATCGTTATCGGCGCGGTACTACTGATTAATTTCTGGCGTCAAACGCCGCCGCGCATGGATGCATCCTCGGGTGGCAATCCGGCACAGAATACCGAGGAACCGGCACGGTCGGCGGCGCCTGCCACGGAGGGGTCTGCGAGCGGGACGACGGCTCCCGGCAATCCGGCGACGCCGCCCGCACAAAATTCCACGTCGCCCTAGAAATCCTCTAAAAATCGAAGCAAGTTTGCCGGCCCTCAGACCTCGTGGATGAGGGCCTTTTCTTTTGCGCCGCACTGAAAACGGTTCACAAAAAGAACTGCGCGGTTTCGCCGTACCCTGATGGTAGAAAGCGTTATGCCCAATTCCTTGACACCCCTAGACCCCCTAACTATGGTCCGCGCCGTCGATCTCCCCGAGCGGCCGGTTTTCCGCGATATCTGGATGGTTTGAGCCATGTCAGCCGATGACAAGGATCAGAGTCCGGAACGCGGTGAAATTAGCCCGGAAGACCGCGAAGCCATTCGCAAGCGGTCGGCGGAACTCGGCCAGAAGCTTGACGCGCTCAAAGCGCAGAAAGTGCGGGTCGAACGATCGGCGGGCGGAGGATCCCAAGACCAATCCGCCTACGGAGCCGCTTTCAAGTTCGCGGCCGAGTTGATCGTCGGTGTAGCCGTCGGCGGCGGGCTTGGCTGGGTGCTCGACAGGCAGTTCGGCACAGCGCCGTGGCTGATGGTCGTGCTGGTCATCGTCGGCTTCGCGGCTGGTCTGTTGAATGTTGTCCGCGCCGCCCAAGAGGCGCAGGCAAAAAACGAACCGCTTCAAAAAGCGGCGGCGTCCGTCAAAGACGACGACGACGAATGAAAAACTAGGGGGTAGGCCTTGGCCGCTGAAGGCGCCGGACATCATAGTCCGATGGAACAGTTCGAGATCAAGAAGATCGTCGATCTCGATCTCTTAGGTCACGACATTTCGTTCACGAACTCGTCGCTGATGATGGTCGTGGCGTTCGTTATCATCGTCGGATTCCTGCTGTTCGCCATGCGCGGTCGCCTGCTGGTGCCTTCGCGCATCCAATCGGTCGCAGAACTCGTCTACGAGTACGTCGCAGGGATGGTGAAAGAAAACCTGGGCGAAGACGGGATGAAATTCTTCCCGTGGGTGTTTTCGATCTTCATCTTCATCCTGGTTTTGAACTTTGTCGGCCTGATCCCCGGCAACTTCACCGTCACGAGCCATATCATCGTCACGTTTGCGCTCGCCGCCATGGTGTGGCTCGTCGCTACGTTCATCGGATTCTGGAAGCACGGATTTGGCTATTTGAGGCTGTTCGTGCCGTCGGGCGTGCCGCTCTGGCTCATGCCGGTCATCGTTCCGATCGAGCTTATTTCGTATCTCATCCGTCCCATCAGCCATTCGGTGCGTCTGTTCGCCAACATGATGGCGGGCCACACGATGCTCGAAGTTTTCGCTGGTTTTGCCGTGATGCTGCCCTGGTGGGGCAAGATCGCGCCGGCGGGCTTTATGGTCGCGTTTACGGGTCTTGAGCTGCTCGTTGCCTTCCTGCAGGCGCTGATCTTTACCGTTCTGACCTGCATCTACCTCAACGATGCCGTTCACATGCATCACTGATCCGGATTGAATTCGTCGAACCGGATCCCAGGATTTCAACATTCCAACGCAAAAAGCGAAACTAAGGGAGACTTTGAAATGGAACTCGCAGCAGCAAAGATGATCGGTGCGGGCCTTGCCTGCTCGGCTCTGATCGGCGCCGGCGTCGGCATCGGCAACATCTTCGGCAACTATCTGTCGGGTGCAATGCGCAATCCGTCGGCCGCACCGGGACAGTTCACCAACCTTCTCATCGGCTTCGCACTCGCAGAAGCGACGGGTCTTTTCGGCCTTCTGATCGCGCTCATCATCCTCTACGGTTGAGACTGGGCCGGGAAGACTGAACCACGCCCGATCAACCGGAGGCCATGATGTTTGCCGGCACGACCATGCTGTTCGCGGTCGCCGCTGAGGCGGCCGAGGAAGCCGCCCAGTCCGGGGGCTTACCGCAGCTCAATCCGCATACCTTCGAGACGCAGCTTTTCTGGCTCGCCGTCACGTTTCTCGGTTTGTTTTTCGTCATGGCGAAGATCGCGCTGCCGCGCATCGGCGAAGTGATCGAAGAGCGCCAGGACCGGATCAAACGCGATCTCGACGCCGCGGCGCGTCTCAAAGGCGAGACCGACAAAGCGCTTGCCGAATACGAGAAGGCGCTTGCGGATGCGCGCACGAACGCATCCGGGATCGCCAAGGAAACGCGCGAGAAGCTCGCAGCCGAAACTGAAGCCGAACGCCATCGCGTCGACGAGCAGATCGCCGTGAAGCTGCGCGAGGCCGATACGCGGATCGCTGCGACGAAATCGAAGGCGGTTTCCGCTATCGGCGACATCGCGACAGACACCGCACGCGCCGTCGTCGAAAAGCTTATCGGCGAGAACGTACCGGCCGACGACGTGAAGAAGGTGTTGCGTCCGGTTGCGGGCGAATGAGGATTTAGGAAATGTTCCTTTTCAATCCCGAAGATCCGCTTTTCTGGGTGCTCGTCGCCTTCGTGGCGTTCATCGGATTGCTGGTCTACTACCGCGTTCCGGGCGCGGTCGCGAAGGCTCTCGACGAGCGTGCCGACGGCATCCGCAAGGAACTCGACGAAGCCCGGAAGCTGCGGGAAGAAGCGCAGGCCCTTCTCTCGGACTATCAGCGCAAGGCGCGGGAAGCCGAGAAGGAAGCGCAATCGATCATCGAGCAGGCCAAGCGCGAAGCTGAGGCTCTTGCCGCGGACTCTCGCAAGGCCCTGGCTGAAAGCCTGGAGCGGCGTTCCAAGATCGCCGAGGATAAAATCTCACGCGCGGAAGCTCAGGCACTGAGCGAAGTGCGTTCGACCGCGGTCGACACCGCCCTTGCCGCCGCTCAGGAAATTCTGAAGACGCGCGCGACGGGTACGACGGGCCAGTCACTTGTTTCGCAGTCGATCAGCGATCTGCGCGGCAAGCTCAACTGAGCGATCGACCGACGACGTAGAAATAAAAAAGGCCGGGCTCGCTGCCCGGCTTTTTTGTTGCTGCAAGCGAGAGTTTGAACGGGTTCTCGCCCACCCATGGTTTCAGCCCGAGCTTGGAGCTTTGCTGTCAAAGCCGACGATCAACTGATATTCGCCTGGACGTGCGCCTTCGGCGATCGGAAAGGTGACGGTCCGAACCGTCGAGAAATAGCTGATCGGCTTGTCGAGGCCGACATTGACGTCGAGCTTTACGCTGTCGGTCGTGATTTTCGTCCGCTTGCCATCGTTGACCGCAACCGTGATCGGAAGCGTAACGCTGCCGGGCTGACCTTTGGGGCCGAGAAGCACGCGGCCGGAGAAGCCGTATTTGACGGTGACGCGCCCGGGCTCGACCTGACACTCGCGCGCCGTCTTGGTGATCTCACCGCGCTGTGCGACGGCGAGCGCGTCGCCGACGTGGCCGACTTCGTAGAACGTGATGTAATTGTCGTGCGGAGCAATCACGAAGCGCGGACAGCCGGCGTCGACGTCACCGACGAATGTGCTCCCGGTGGCGCTTGGATCTCCGGATTTGGCTGCATCGAGCAATTGGGCTTCCGAGACCGTGGAGGCCTGCAAATCGCCCGAGCTGCCGCCGCCGAACATTCCGCCACCAAGGCCGGATGTAAGGGAGGACATGCCGCAGCCGCCGAGCATTGCGACGGGGGCAGCCATCAACGCGGCCGCCACAATTCGGGCCACCGGCCGCGCGAAGCGGCGCGCACGCGTCACATCTGCGCCAAAAGAATACCGATAACCCCCGTCGAGCAACCCTGTCTCCCGGGGTTCGAACCCCGGGCCCCTTGTATTGTCAGAAAAGGACCGTAGCATCCGGGAGCAGCGGCCCCCAAATGCATTTTCATGCACGCCGAACGAATATAGAGGACGTCTTTCTTCCATGTCCGGCCTTAACCAAAGCGATGCGACTGTGAAGCCGCCCCTCAAGATCCTGCTTGCGGCGCCGCGCGGATTTTGTGCCGGCGTCGATCGCGCAATTCAAATCGTAGAACAGGCTTTGACGAAATTCGGCGCCCCCGTCTACGTCCGTCATGAGATCGTACACAACCGTTATGTTGTTGATTCCCTGCGAGCGAAAGGCGCCGTTTTTGTGAAGGAGCTGGATGAGATTCCAGATACACAGCAGCCCGTGATTTTTTCGGCACACGGCGTGAGCAAGGCCATTCCAGCTACGGCGCGCAGCCGTAATATGTTCGTGGTCGATGCGACATGCCCGCTGGTCTCGAAAGTCCATATGGAAACGGCGCGTCATCACGAGCAAGGCAAGGAGATCATCCTTGTCGGGCACGCCGGTCATCCCGAAGTCGTCGGCACTCTGGGCCAGCTTCCGGAAGGGGCGATTACGCTAGTCGAATCAGTGGAGGACGCTCAGGCGTTCACGCCGCGAGACGAATCGAAGCTTGCCTATGTGACGCAAACGACGCTGTCGCTCGACGACACGGCAGAGATTGTTGCGGTGCTGAAAGAACGATTCCCCGGCATCGGCGGACCGGTGAAAGAAGACATCTGCTACGCGACGACGAATCGTCAGAACGCGGTCAAGGCGCTGGCGCCTCAGATTGACGGATTGCTCGTCGTCGGCGGTCCCAAAAGCTCAAATTCGCTGCGGCTCGTCGAGGTGGCGGCACGGGCGGGATGCCGTTTTTCGTTCCTTGTCGAGCGTGCAGCCGATATTCCCTGGGACAAGCTTGCTGGTGCCGAGGCGATCGGCATTACGGCCGGCGCGTCGGCACCGGAAGTTATCGTCGAGGAAGTGGTCGAAGCCTTCCGCAGCCGCTATGATGTGACGATCGACGTCGTCACGACGCTCGAGGAGCGCGTGGTGTTCAACGTGCCGCGTGAGGTTCGAGTGGCGCGCGCTCCTGCCGAGCAAGTTTAGCTCCCCAATTCGGCGCGCAGGAACATGGCGGTCTATACCGAAGTCAGCGACGATGAGCTTGCGCGTTTTCTCGCGGGCTATGAGCTTGGCCGGCTGCTGTCCTACAAGGGCATCGCGGAGGGCGTCGAGAACACCAACTATCTGGTGCACACGTCGGATGGCACATTCATTCTGACGCTTTACGAAAAGCGGGTCGATGTCGATGATCTGCCGTTCTTCCTGGGCCTCATGGAGCACCTCTCGGCGCGCGGTGTTAATTGCCCGCTGCCGGTGCGTGACCGGAACGGAAACGTTCTGAACGAGCTCGCCGGACGGCGCGCGGCGCTGATCACCTTTCTCGAAGGCGTCTGGCCGAAGCGACCGAAAGTCGAGCAGTGTTTCGAACTCGGCAAAGCGCTCGCGCGGATGCACATAGCAGGCGAGGGCTTTCGGCTGCGGCGCGCAAACGCGTTGGGCATCTCGGGGTGGAGGCCACTGTTCGACAAATTTTCGGCACGCGCGGAAGAGATTTGCGCGGGTCTCGATGGCATGATCAGCGAGGAGCTGCGTTTTCTCGAACTCGCGTGGCCTCTAAACCTGCCGCAGGGGATCATTCATGCCGATCTCTTTCCCGACAACGTTTTCTTCGTCGACGACCGGCTTTCCGGGATCATCGATTTCTATTTCGCGTGCAATGACGCCCTCGCCTACGATGTCGCGGTTTGCATCAACGCGTGGTGTTTCGATGGGGCATCCGCTTTTGAGCCGGCGAAGGGCGCAGCGCTGCTCAAGGGTTATGACAGCGTCCGGCCGTTAAGCGAACGAGAGCGCGACGCGATGCCGATCCTGGCCCGTGGTGCCGCGATGCGATTTCTGCTGACACGAAGCTATGACTGGCTCAACACGCCGAAAGATGCGCTTGTCGCCCGCAAGGATCCGGCCGACTACATTCGTCGGCTCGCGTTCCATCAATCGGTCGGAAGCATCGCAGACTATGCACCGCAATTGATTTCATGACAGACGAACGGCCCAAGGTTCAAATCTACAGCGACGGCGCATGCTCGGGAAACCCAGGCCCCGGAGGCTGGGGCGCAATCCTCATTTCGGGCAAACACCGGAAGGAGATCAACGGCGGCGAGCAGCTGACGACCAATAACCGCATGGAACTCAAGGGCGCGATTTCCGCGCTCGAAGCGCTCAAGAGAAAAAGCGACGTCGATCTCTGGACCGACAGCAGCTATGTGCGAAACGGCATCATGTCGTGGATTCACGGCTGGAAGAAAAACGGCTGGAAGACGGCCGACAAGAAGCCGGTCAAGAACGCGGAGCTTTGGCAGGAACTCGACGCGTTGCGGGCCAAACATCACGTGACGTGGCATTGGCTCAAGGGGCACGCCGGGCACCCCGAAAACGAGCGCGCCGACGAACTGGCGCGTCTCGCGATGGCGCCGTTCAAAGACTCACGATCGGGAAAGCGGGTTGCCGACGATTTAGAGTGAGCGGTCGATCATCGAGCAGAGGGTGGCGGCACTCGATTTCTCAGCCACCGGGGGGCTGTCCTCGACATTCAGAACCTTGACGACGCCATCTTCAACCAGCATCGCATAGCGTTTCGATCTGAGGCCCAGGCCGAAGTTGGACAGATCGATGTCGAGGCCGATGGCCTTGGCGAAATCGCCCGATCCGTCGGCCAGCATCTCGATCTTGCCCGTCGCGCCGGCGTCCTTCGCCCAATTCGTCAGGACGAAGATGTCGTTTACGGCGGTGCAGGCGATGGTATCGATGCCTTTCGCCTTCAGTTCGCCGACGCGATCGACGAAACCCGGCATGTGGCTTTTGCTGCATGTCGGCGTGTAGGCGCCAGGGACAGCAAACATCGCGACTTTCTTGCCGGAGAATACTTCGCTGACGGTCTTCGGCGCGGGGCCGTCCGGACCCATGACGGTAAATTTCCCATCGGGTAAGCGATCTCCGACCTTGATCGTCATGGCATTTCCTCTGAGTTGCTCGGGCCGTCGCGGCCGGTATTCCTATGTAGACTTGGAATGCGCTTACTCAAGCGTAATCGTGGTCTCCGATTGGCCTTTGCCGTCGATGAGCGTGACCGTCAGCGGCTTGCCTTTGATATCCTTGATGTTGACCCCATCGGTTAGATCGACCTCAAACACCGCGTTGCCAGCTTGATCGGCGGCGCGCTTTGGAAGCGGAACGTAGATGCCGCCCGGCGCCTCGACGAAGGCGTCTGCGGTCGTCGGGTCGGCACCCGCAACATCGAGCACGAGTTTTGGCTTGCCGGAAGATTGGTCGAGATGCCAGGCGGCCAATGACGGGGAGGCACTGTCGGATGCTTTGTGTTCGGGAACGCGCGCGAGGGCATCCATCAGCTCGCCCGACGTTCCCACATCCGGCGGAATGACGAGTTGCAGTTCGGCTTCGGCAGGAATGCAAATATCTTTGCAGATGCCATAGGCGACCTTGCCGTGGAGCGTGACAGGTTTTGCGGGATCCTGCGGTGTCAACAGGACGGGGAAAAGCACGGCATTCTTGTAGCCCACAACATCGCCTGCCTTGTCGTGGATGCGATGCGGCGCCGGATAAAGAACGGTCGCCGAGGCAAGGTTCTCGGAGCCATCCCACTCGAACTCGGGCGGCACTCCTCCGGCATCGCCCGGTGTTCTCCAGTAGGTCTTCCAACCGCCCGGCATCGAAAGATCGACGCCCGCATAAAGCGCCGTCTTCCCGTCGCGTGCCGCATGCCCAGCGATGAGCCGCACTTGATTGTTCATGCCTTGGACCCACTCGGAGGCGACGGGGCCCGCGTCGCTCCATGCCGCAGCGCTGCCGGTCATCAGAAATGCCAGGGCCAGTCGGATCACTTTGTCTGTCGCCATTCGTTGCTCAATTCATGGTCGTTAATGTCACGAGGTAAAACTTGGAGCGAAGCTAGCTGCCTTAATATGCGGCGGAGCGCGCTATCGTTACAGATGCTCTCCATTCGGTAATTTTAGGGATCTTCACGCCGCCCTTGTATCGGATTAGTCTGGCTAACATGAAGGTCAGCCATGCAGGCCGTGCGGACGGCTCCGAGATCAAGCTGGAGGGACAGCTCCTCATCGCAATGCCGTCCATGTCGGACCGGCGATTTCAGCGGTCAGTCATCTATATGTGCGCGCATTCCCCGGAAGGCGCCATGGGCCTTATCATCAACCAGCGCGCCAATCACATTTCGGCGCCCGACCTGCTCGAACGCCTCGGGATCTCATCGCGTAATCCTAACGACGAAATTACGGCCGAGGTTCTTTCCTTATCCATCCAGGTCGGAGGTCCCGTGGAAACGGGACGCGGGTTCGTGCTGCACAGCTCCGACTATTTCTCGGAAGATTCGACGCTCGCCATCGAGCAGGGCGTCTGCCTGACGGCGACGATCGACATTCTCAAGGCGATCGCGCAAGGCCGAGGCCCGGCAAAAGCGCTTCTGGCGCTCGGATATGCGGGCTGGTCGCCTGGACAGCTCGAAACAGAGCTTCAAGCCAACGGCTGGCTTCATTGCCCGGCCGATCCGGACATCATTTTCGACGAAGATCTGGAAAGCAAATATTCGCGGGCGCTCGCGAAGATGGGCATCGATCTTTCGCACCTCGTGAGCGACGCCGGGCACGCATAGCGTTTCGCTCCCTTCGTTTTGATTGAAGGATTTTCTCAAACGCCGGCGGAGCCGACCTTCGTCGGCTTCTTGGGCTCGGCTGATGCACCATCGCTCGTCGCGGGACCGCCAGCCGTCTTGACACTTCCGGTCGTAGGCGCGCCCGCGAGACGGGCAAGGCTTGCCGCAATCGACGGCGGCAGCGTCGAGAAGTCCGGTTGATTGGATGGATCCGACGGGAAGGACACGCCATTGCCATTGGCGGGCAAAGGCGGAGGCGGCGACGACGGAATGATTGTCGGCGTATCACTGCGCAAGGACGGAGCAATAGGCGTCCCCACCGGCGGGGGAGAGCTGCTGGCGCGCGCGAGAGCCTCAGCGAGCGGCGACACGATATTCTTGTGCTCGTCTGGCAGCGGCTTCAATTCGGGCGGCGCGGCAGGGTGAGTTCCGTTCGCCTTTCGCGCGGGCGGTTGCCCGGGTATCGGCTGGGTTGGCGGCGACGTCACAGGACCGGTCGGCGCGGAGCCATCCGCGACGTTCGGAATAGGACGACGCGACGGCGGCTGCGTCCGCAGCGATTGAGTCACGGGAGCGGCGGCAAGATTGCCGTTCGGCATCGGCGGCGCGCCTGGCAACGAGGCTGGCGGCAACGTCATCGGATCGGGAGCACGAAGGGCAATTTCGGGTATCGGCTTGGCCGCGCCATTGGCGAGCCCATTGCGAGCGGCAATATTCGCCGACCCCGCACCATTGATCGGCTGTTTCTCGACGGGCGGGGCGATGGGCTTCTGCCGCTGGCGTACGACCGATCCGGATGGCAGCGCCGCGGACTTCGTCGCGGGTGATCCGGCTGTTTGAGGCACAGCGGAAGCGGATTTCTGATCTTTTCCGGCCGCTGCGATAACCTTGGCGGGCTTCTTTGTAACTTCCTTCGCAGGTGCTTTCGACTTTGGCCTGAAGAAGCCACGCGGCTGCAGCTTGCGTTCCGACCGGCGAACCATTTTCAGAAGCTGGGAGACGGCTTTTTCCGGGATCGGCTCGCCGAAATGGTAGCCTTGCGCGAACTCGCATCCGATCGACCTTAAAAATGCGGCCTCGTCGGCACGTTCGACGCCTTCGGCGGCGATGGTCATCGAAAGCTCATGGGCGAGAGCAACCATCGACCGCATGATCGCGGCACCTGCGCCGGTGCCGCTGCCGCGAACCAGCTCGCTGTTGATCTTGATCGTATCGAACGGGAAACGATGAAGGTAGGCGAGCGAGGAGAAGCCGGTTCCGAAATCGTCGAGCGTCAATTCAACGCCCGAGCCACTCAAGAGCTTTAGGACCTCGATCGCCTGCTCGGGATTGTCCATCAGCAGAGCTTCGGAGATCTCGAGCCGCATCGTACCGGTTGGGGCGATATTGCGACCGAGGACGTGGCGCACCTCCTGTACCGACTCGGGACGGAAGAACTGGCGGCCGGAGACGTTCACCGAGACGAAGATCGGGCGTTCGGAACGCGGCAGCTCCAGCACCCAGCGCGCGACGTCTCTTGCCGCCCGCAGCAGCAGGTGCGAGCAAAGCTTGATCAGGATTTCAGTGTCGCCGGTATCCGCCAACTGGGCCAAAGGATTGATGAGGCCAAGGTTTGGATGCTCCCAGCGCAACTGCGCTTCAAAGCCGGCGAGTTCCTTGGTCGGCAGATAGACGATCGGCTGATACAGGACTTTAAGATTGTTCTTCTCGATGGCACGCGCGAGATCGGCCTCGATTTGAGCATCGGAATCGCGATCGCGGCGCATCGAAGGTTCGAACACCTCGATACGGTCAGAACCGCCCTGCTTGGCGCGATACATCGCAAGCTCGGCGTCCTTCAGAAGATCGCCATCGGCGCCTTGCGTCCCGTCCCAAACGGCGACACCCATCGAGCCCGTCAGGATCACCTCCTGGTTCGCGAGCGGGATCGGCGCGCGAAGAGAGCGGCGGACGCGCTCGGCGAGAGCCGGCAGGTTTCGGGCTTCGCGCTCGCCGACGAAAAGCATCGCAAATTGATCGCCGCCGACGCGGGCGACCGTATCCTGCGGACCGAGATGGCGCTGAAGACGGCGCGCGACGGTCAACAGCAGGCTGTCACCGCGAACGAGCCCGAAGGATGCATTGACGGTCTTGAATTTGTCGAGGTCGATGAAAATGACCGCGGGCTTTACCGTCTTGTCGGACTTGGCCCGAACGATCACCGTTTTCAGCCGATCGATAAACAATTCGCGGTTGGGCAAGCCGGTGAGACTGCAATGGACGGCATCGTGCAGCAGGCGCTCGTGGGCGCGCTTGGCGTCCGACACGTCGCGTATCAGACCAACACAGCGCAACGTGCGGCCGTCGGCGTTCGGCACACTGGCGGCCTCAAGCTCGAACCAGCGCCAGCTGTTGTCGGCATGGCGAAGACGGAAGTCGCTCTTGATGCGGATTCCCGATCGCTCCTGCGCCGTCATCAGCGTGACCCTGAAGCGTTCCTTGTCGGTCGGGTGAACGTGCTTGAGGAAGTCATCGACCTTGGACGTCAATTCGCCGGGCATCAGCGACAGAGCGATTTCGACCTCGGGTCCGACCTTGATTTCGTCGCGGCGGATGTTCCATTCCCAGATCGAAGAACCTGATGCAGCGAGCGCCAGGGATCGACTCTGCAATTCGGTTGGCGCGCCGGAGTATACGGCGTCAGCCGAACGGAAGGCGAATTGCGTGACGGTGAAGCCCATCAAAATAACGACGAGCACGAGCCCGGCGACGAGGCTGGAAACGACGACGTCGCCGGACATCCGGCCTGCCAATGTCATGCCGGTCGCGAAGATCCAAACCAAAAGCAGAAGCCAGGTCGGAACGAGCGCGAGGGCGCGATCCTGGCCTTTCAGAGCCAAGAAGATCGTGAACAAGCCGCCGACACCGCCGATCGCCAAAAATGACAGGCGGGCGAACGTCGCGGCAAGGCGTGGGTCGATGACGGCGACGGCTATCAAGGTGAGCTGGGCGATGATCCAGACGCCGATCATCATCCGAACGATGCCGTGCCAGAGCCCGAGCCGCAGGAACGTCGACAGGAAGATGACGAAACTCGACGCCATCGCGGCTTCACCTGCGGCGCGATAGACGGCGTTATCTTCGGGTCGCAGATTGAACAGCTTGTGGAAGAAGCCGAAGTCGACGCACAGGTAATTGAGAACAGTCCAGGCGACCAAGGCGCCCGCGGGGAAGATCAGTTTGTGGTTTGCCGCGAAGATCGAAGTCAGGAAGATCGCTAGCAGGCCGGTCAGGCCGAGCATCGCGCCGTTGAAAAGCTGGCGGTCGCGGGATTTGATCTCGTAGTCGATGGGCTGCCACAGATACATGCGCGCGTAGTGATCGCCCGCAAGTTCGGCGACATACGTGATCGTTTGCCCGGGTTCGAGCGTAATACGGAAGACGTCGGCCTTATCGCTCTTGATGCGTTCAGGGACGAAGCCGACTGAGGGCGTGACGCTTTCGATCCGGCGCGCGTCGAGGTCCGGCCAGACGGTCCCAGAGCCGACGATGGTATAGCGGTCGGCGGTCAATAACCGCTCAAGCGATTTGTCGGACTTATTGGTGAGCGCGAAGACGATCCAGTTGGGGCTGGTGCCGGGCACGGAGGCGCGAACCGTCATGCGGCCCGACACGCCATCGGCGCCGGCCGCGGTCTCGACCTGAAGACTGTCGCCGCGCCCTTCGTAGGCTTCGCCGAGTGTCGTGATCTCGATGCGGTCTTGATCGGGTTCGACGGTGATCGGCGTCAGGGCTTCGGCCCGGCCGGCGAGGCTCACGAGGCATGCGACAACGATCCCCAGCAATCCAAGCCAGGACCGTCTCCACTCCCCTCCGTCAGTCCCCCGGACTGCCATTACACCCCCTGTTGCGATGTGCCTGCTTCGGGCCCCTCTGCATGACGCGCGTAAAGCAGGTGATCCTCCCACCGGCCGTTGATCTTCAGGTATGCGCGCGCCATTCCTTCGCGCTCAAAACCGACGGATTCAAGGACACGCATGGACGGGAAATTATTCAGCATCGTGGCCGCCTCAATACGGTGGAGGCGCAAGGCGTTGAAGGCCATGGGCAAAAGCATTGCGACTGCGTCGCGCATGTGGCCGCGGCCGGCATATGGTGCGCCCATCCAATAGCCAAGCGACGCGGTCTGGGCCGAGCCGCGCCGGACGTTCGAAAGCGTGAGGCCGCCGATCAGAGCGCCGGTTGCGTTTTCGAAAATGAAATAAGGGTAGGAGACGTCGTTGTGGATGTCGCGCGCGTAGGCCCGGAGGCGGCGGCGATACATGGTGCGGGAGAGATCGTCCGGCGACCATGTCGGTTCCCACGGCGTCAGATGCGCGCGGCTCAACGCCCTGAGTTCCGCCCACGCCGTGTAGTCGGCGACAACCGGCTGACGTAGCGTCAACGAGCGGCCGTGAACGACCTCAAAATCCTCTTCGGGACGGATCGAGCGAAGAAAGGCCACGCCCAGTTACCTCGCTGCCTTGCCGGCGACCGCCGAAGCATCGCGCGAAGTAAAGCGCGCCGCAATGCGCGACGCCTGTCCAGATGATTTTCGTCCCGACCCGATGACGGCGACGGACGGCGTTTCTTCCATCAAGGTCTGGGCGAAGGATTTGATCCGAGCCTGATCGACCGCGTCAACGCGTTCGATCAACTCGGTTATCGGAATGAGGCGGCCCTGAGAGAGAAGCTGGCGAGCCATCTGCTCGGCGTTCACGGCGGAGCTTTCCAGCGCCATCAGCAGGCCGGCCTTGAGTTGGGCTTTCGAGCGCTGCAGCTCGGCTTCGGTTGGGCCGGTGTCGGCGATTTCGGCCAGTTGAACCGCCACCAGCTCCGCGAGTTCGCCGACCAGTTCGGGAGATGTCGCTGCATGGACGGAAAGCATTCCAGTGTCCCTAAGTCCCCAGACCGACGAATTGATCGAATAGCACAGCCCCCGGTCTTCCCGGATCTCTTGAAACAGGCGGGATGACATTCCCCCGCCGAACAGCCCCGAAAAGACTTGAGCCGTATAGAACCCAGGGTCCAAATACGACGGCGACGGTAATCCGATTAGAACGTGGCTTTGCTCAAATGGCTTGCCCGACGCAGCAAAACCGCCCCCGTAGAGCGCCGACGATTCAGTTCCCCTTGGCCGGGAAGTGAGCCCCCCGAATAGGGCCTCAACGTGGCGAACTATGGCTTTGTGGTGCACAGCTCCCGCGGCGGAAACGACAATGGCGCCAGGAAGATAGTGCTCCTCGAGGTAGGACTTGAAATCGGCCGCCTGGAAGGCGCCGACGCTCGCTTTGGTGCCGAGGATCGGCCTGCCGATCGATTGGCGCGGATAGGCGACGCCCTGCATCAGATCGAAGGCGATATCGTCGGGGTTATCGTCGGAGGCCGCGATCTCCTGCTGGATCACGACCCGCTCCTTATCGACATCTTCTGCCGAGAATTTCGAATTGAGCAGAATATCGGCGATGACTTCGAGAGCCACCTGTTCGTCACCCTTCAAGACGCGCGCGAAATAGGCGGTGGTATCGAGGCCGGTCGAAGCGTTGAGATCGCCGCCAACGCCCTCGATTTCGTCGGCGATCTGCCGCGCCGTGCGCGAACTCGTGCCCTTAAAGGCCATGTGTTCCAGGAAGTGGGCAAGGCCGTGCTGATCGGCGCGCTCGTGGCGCGCTCCGACGGCAACCCAGACGCCGAAAGACACGGTTTCGAGCCTCGGCATGTGATGGGTTACGACGCGAAGCCCGTTCGACAGTGTCGTCAGTTCGATTGTCATCGCGATACCCCCGAGGCGGCGCGACTATGATTGAGCACGAATTCTTCCACGGCTGAGAGGCTGTTCGGCAGCACTTCGAAATGCTCTTTATCCGACATCAGATGTTCAAAGCCCTCGGGAAGCGGCGGGCGCTTGCCCGTGATGCGTTCGATCGCGTCGGGGAATTTGGCAGGATGCGCGGTCGAGAGGACAACCGTATCGCCGACGTTCAGACGCTCGGCCGTAACGAAGGCGCAGGCCGTATGCGGATCGAGGAGATAGCCATAGCGTTGCTCGGTATCGCGGATGCAGGCTTCGACGTCCTGTTCGGAGGCCGAAGAGGCGGCGAAGTCTTGCTGCAGGATCGGCTTCAGACGGCCAAGTTCAAATGATCCTTTGGCCGTCAATGACGCCATGAGGCTGCGGATCAGGTCGGCATCGCGACCGGAAGCCTCAAACAGGTAGCGCTCGAAATTGGATGAGATCTGGATATCCATCGATGGAGACGACGTCGCGATGACGTCGCGCATCGCATACAGGCCGGTCGCGACGGTGCGTGGGAGGATATCGTTCTCGTTCGATGCTATAATGAGCTTGTCGATCGCAAGGCCCATGCGCTTGGCGACGTAGCCCGCGAAAATATCGCCGAAATTGCCGGTCGGAACGGCGAACGAAAGCGCCTTGTTGTTGCCGTCGCCAAGGCGTGACGAGGCGTAAAAGTAATAGGTCACCTGGGCGACGATGCGCGCCCAATTGATCGAGTTGACGCCCGACAGTTCGACGCGATCGCGGAACGCATGATCGTTGAACATGGCTTTGACGAGGGCCTGGCAGTCGTCGAACGTGCCGCGAATGGCAAGGGCGTGAACGTTCTTTTCCGCTGGCGTCGTCATCATGCGGCGCTGCACGTCGGAGACGCGGCCCTCGGGGAAGAGGATCACGACATCGACGCGCTTCGAGGTTCTGAAGGCTTCGATCGCGGCGCCGCCGGTGTCCCCCGATGTGGCGCCGACAATGGTGGCGCGGCGGCCTCGCTTCGCGAGTACGTGGTCCATCAGCCGGGCGAGTAGCTGCATGGCGACGTCTTTGAAGGCGAGCGTCGGACCATGAAAAAGCTCTAGCACGGTGAGCCCTGGCTTCAACGGTCGGAGCGGGGTCACCTCGGCAGTGTTGAACGTCGCGTAGGCATCCTTCGCCATGAGCAACAAGTCGCCGCGCGAAATTTCATCGCCAGTGAAGGGATGAATGACATCGACCGCAATCTCCGCGAAGGATTTCGTGGCGAACGATTTGATCGTTACCGGGGAAAGGACAGGCCAATGCTCGGGCAGATAGAGACCGCCATCGCGCGCAAGACCAGCGAGGACGACATCCTCGAACCCCAGCTTTTCGACTTCCCCGCGCGTTGAGATGTAGTTCAAATTTTCTCTCGTTCCTTCAAGGCCGCGCCAGTGTCCGGGCGGCAAAGCCTAGTTCCATCGGCTCCGGCGAACAACTCGCATCAGGCGCGGAATGCCCGGCTATTCGTCCTTAGATTGCGCTTTTCCATCTCCCACAGCCGAAAGTCTCTGTCGAGCGAAGATGGTGAAAACGACGATCAGCGTCACGGCGAGGCCATACCACGTAACGACGTATTGGAGATGGTTGTTGGGCAAATTGATTTCAGTGGTCCCGCCCTTCGGCCAGCCGCCGGGATTGGCCGGCAGCGCGTCGGCATCTAGCGAAAACGGCGCAAACGCCTGACGTTTTTCGGCGTTGAACTGAAGCGGCGACGGCGGGCCCTGAGGGCCCCATTGCATGCCGGTCAGATCCGGCCAGTACCAGCGATTGCCGGCATAGTCGTTGTCCGGCGCGAACCAGGGTTTGGGCTGCGCCAATCGCACCAGACCCGTGACCTCGACGGGCCCCGCGATCTGACCCTCCGCTCTGGTGGAAGGCTCTTTCAATGCATCGGGCACCCAGCCGCGATTGACGAAAAGCGGAGGAAGGCCGCCGTCCGGAGTGAGCAAAGTGTAGATGTCCCAGCCTTGGGACTGCACGGTCGGATGATAGAGATGGCGTTCAAGGCCGTAATCGAAGGTGCCTCGGACGCGCATATGAAGATATTCGACGTCGCCGCTCTTCACGAATTCGGAGAGTACGGCGGGATAGGAAATCGGCTCTGCCGTTCGCCTCGTTTCGATGCGCGAGATCAGCGCCTCTTTCCACGCTTTCCGATGCCATTGCCAATTGCCAAGGCCGATGAGGACCGGCAGCATCGCAAGGGTCAAAAGTCCGGGAACGACGAGGCCGGCGGCACGCCAGCGGGCAAACATGCTCACTCCTTGGAGAGACGGGCTTCCTCGGCCTTGTTCTTGAACTGCAAGGCGATCAGTGTCGCCTTGAGGAAACGAAGGATCAGCACGCCGATCAAGGGCGTTAGAATGCCCCAAAGCAGAACGTGCATCCACCAGGGAACACCGAATTGGAACTCGGCGATCAGTGCGCCGCCGACGACGAGAAAGCCGAGGATGAAGATGGCGAAGACGGCGGGACCATCGCCCGTGTCGACGAATTTGTAGTCGAGACCGCACGCATCGCACTTGTCGCGCATGTTCAAGACATTGACGAACAGCTTGCCTTTGCCGCAGCGCGGGCACCGGCAGCTTAGACCGGCGGAGAGCGGCGAAACCGACGGTTTGATATTATCCAAGGCCATCTCAGTTCCAAACGGTAGCGTAAGCGGCGAATAGTGCGCATCCGGCGCGGTTATTCAACTCCGAAGAGTGCCACGCCGCAAACGACAAGAGGCGGCTTTCGGCCGCCTCTTGCAAACAGATTTCGTATCTGACGCGTGCGCGGGCTTATTCGGCGCCCGGAACGATCGGGCCGGCGCCCCAAACGTAAATGCAGGCAAACAGGAACAGCCAGACGACGTCGACGAAGTGCCAGTACCAAGCCGCCGCCTCGAAGCCGAAATGTTGTTGCGGCGTGAAGGCTCCGCGCATCGCCCGGATGAGGCAGACAAACAGGAAGATCGTACCGATGATCACGTGTGCGCCGTGGAAGCCGGTCGCCATGAAGAACGACGACCCATACGAGTGGCCCGCAAAGCTGAAGCCGGCGTGGCTGTACTCGATGGCCTGGCAAACGGTGAAGGTCATGCCAAGAAGAACCGTCAGGATCAGGCCGATGACGAGTCCGCGGCGGTCATTCTTCAGCAGCGCGTGGTGAGCCCACGTCACAGTGCAGCCCGAGGTCAACAGAATGAGCGTGTTGACGAGCGGCAGGCCCCATGGGTTGAAGGTGTGCTTGAAGAAGCCCGGGATCGACGCCTCGGTCGCCTCGACCGGCACCGGGGGCCACTTGCCTCCGAACACCTGATCGCGCGTGGTGGTCCCAACCATCTGAGTCGTATTGTTCATCAGATCGTGGACGCCGGCAGGGAACAGCGCGAAATCGAAATAGGCCCAAAACCAGGCGACGAAGAACATGACCTCCGAGGCGATAAAGAGGATCATGCCGTAGCGAAGATGGAGCTGGACGATCGGAGTTCTGGAAGCCTTGGTTGGCTTCGCGGATGACGTCGATCCACCAAGCCCAGGCGCAAGCGACGACGGCCGTTCCGCCGATTGCAAAGAGCCAGGGACCTTTCAGGCCAAGAACGCCTTCGCCATCGACATGCGTGCGCATCCAGACGATGGCGCCGATGGCCATGACGAGGGCCGACATCGACGTCAACAACGGCCAGGGGCTCGGATTTACAAGGTGATAGTCGTGATGCTTCGCGTGCGTATCCGCCATTTCCGTCTCCGTCCCCTTCAGGCTTTAGCCCGTTTTTGCTTGAACCTTAAAGTCAGCGCACAAGTGTTACTCAGGTGCGCTGAACTTTTCGATCCGATTTCTCGAACTCTTCTTCGCCGCCGCCGCTAGCCTCCGCTCTTACCCTTGGACGACGCATCGGCGGTCGCAGCCGGACGATCGACCGGGTAGAAAACGTAAGATAGCGTAACTTCCGACAGGGTCTCCGTGTCGCGATCGTCGACCATCTTCGGATCGAGGAAGAACGTGACCGGCATTTCCACCGTCTGATGCGGTTTCAGCGTCTGCTCGTTGAAGCAGAAGCATTGAATTTTGTTGAAGTATAACCCTAAGGCCTCCGGGGTGACGTTATAGGAGGCTTGTCCCGTCACTGGCTTGTCGGAGTTGTTCGTGGCGCGGAAGAATGCGAGGCCCGTCTCGCCGATCTTGACGGTCATTTTCTTGACGTCGGGTTCGAACGACCACGGCAGGCCGGAAGCGACGTTTGAATCGAAGCGGACCGTGATCGTGCGGTCGAGAACTTTGTTAGCATTGGCTGCAGAACGCTGGGTCGTACCGTTGTAGCCCGTCGCCTTGCAGAACATGGTGTAAAGGGTCGGCGAGGCAGCCGTGACTGCGCCCATGACCGCGAGAGCGCCGAGGCAAACGGCGACAACCCGCGTATTGTTGCGGGACATCTTTGCGGACTTGTCTTCGTTGCTTTCCACCCAAGTCCCCTCCCGTCAGCCGATGCCGTTCACGACGTTGCCGCCAAGGCGAACGAACGTCGCGATATAGAACGCCAGCACCATGAAGCCGAGCGTCAATGCGATTGCGATCGATCGCCGGCGGCGGATTTTCTCCGCTCTCGGATCCAAACGCTCGGGGGCTTTAGGTTGCTCCGTCACGCTGCCTCACGCCAAGACACGGTTCACGACCGCTTCACCGAGAAGCACCGCGAACAGCACGTAGAGATAAAGGATCGAAAACCAAAAGAGCCGGCGCGCGGCGGTATCGGCCTCACGGCCCTCTACCGTGAAATAGACGCGAACCGCGAGCGCCAGGAAAACCGCGCCAAGAACGGAAGCGCAAACGAGGTACGTGATGCCGCCTAGACCGACGAAATACGGCACGACTGCCAGCGGCACTAGGGCCAACGAATAAAGGAGAATCTGGCGGCGCGTCTCGTTCAGACCTGCAACCACGGGCAGCATCGGGACGCCGACGCGCTCGTAATCGCGACAGCGATAGAGAGAGAGCGCCCAGAAGTGCGGTGGCGTCCACATGAAGATGATGAGAAACAGCAGAAGACTGTCGAAGCTGATGCCACCGGTGACGGCCGCCCAGCCGATCATTGGCGGAAATGCGCCCGCGGCACCCCCGATGACGATGTTGTAGGGCGTCCGGCGCTTCAGCCACATTGTATAGACGAAGAGATAGAAGGCGATCGTGATCGCGAGGAGCGCGCCGGCCGTCCAGTTGACAAGGACGCCGAGCGTCAGCACGGAGCAAACCGCCAGGACGCCGCCAAAGTTCAGCGCCTCTTCGCCGGTCACCCGCCCACGCGGCAGAGGGCGAGCGGCCGTGCGCGCCATGCGGGCATCGATATCGGCGTCGTACCACATGTTGAGGGCGCCGGATGCGCCCGCACCGATAGCGATGGTGATGATCGCAATGACGCCGAGGACAGGATTGATCGGTCCAGGAGCCGCAAGCATGGCGGCGAGTGCAGTGAAGACGACGAGCGTCATCACGCGTGGCTTCATCAGCTGGATGAAATCACTGACACTTGGCTCAAGTATCAGATCGCCATCGCTGATCTCACTCTGAATGCTCATTTCCGAGGTGCCGTTCCTGGAACAAGGGTTTTGGTTTTTCTCTAGCGGTACTGCGGGCCGAGACATCCGGCCCGCAGTTCGCACGAGGCTTCAATCAGTGATGATCCGTCGCCGCGATGCGCGGCAGCGTCTCGTAAGAATGGAAGGCCGGCGGCGACGGCAGGGTCCATTCGAGGGTCGTTGCGCCGATACCCCACGGGTTGCTCGCCGCCTTCTCCTTCTTGATGAAGTAGGCGTAGAACATCCCGAACAGGAAGACGAGCAAGCCTGCCGTCGTAATGTAAGAGCCGATGGACGAGATCCGGTTCCAGTAAGTGAAGGCTTCGGGATAGTCGGCGTAGTGCCGCGGCATGCCGGCCAGGCCCAAGAAGTGCTGCGGGAAGAACAGGACGTTGGCGCCGATGAAGGTCAGCCAGAAGTGCAGCTTGCCGAGGAATTCGCTGTACATGTAGCCCGACATTTTCGGGAACCAGTAGTACCAGCCCGCAAAGATCGAGAACACGGCGCCGAGCGACAGCACGTAATGGAAGTGCGCCACGACGTAGTAGGTGTTGTGCAGAGAACGATCGACACCGGCATTCGAGCACATGACACCGGTGACGCCGCCGATTGTGAAGAGGAAGATGAATCCAAGCGCCCACACCATCGGCGTGCGGAACTGGATCGAGCCACCCCACATCGTCGCGATCCACGAGAAGATCTTGATGCCGGTCGGGACGGCAATGACCATGGTCGCGAACATGAAGTAGGCCTGCGTGTCGACGCTGAGACCCGCCGTATACATGTGGTGAGCCCAGACGACGAAGCCGACGAGACCGATGGCGACCATGGCGTAGGCCATGCCGAGGTAGCCGAAGATCGGTTTACGCGAGAAGGTCGACACGACGTGGCTGATCATGCCGAAGCCGGGCAGGATCAGAATGTAGACTTCAGGATGGCCGAAGAACCAGAACAAGTGGGCATAGAGCAACGGATCGCCGCCGCCTGCTGGGTCGTAGAACGTCGTGCCGAAGTTGCGGTCCGTCAGCAGCATCGTGATTGCACCGGCGAGAACCGGCAGCGACAGAAGCAGAAGGAAGGCGGTGACCAGCACCGACCAGGCAAAGAGCGGCATCTTGTGCAGCGTCATGCCCGGAGCGCGCATGTTGAAGATGGTGGTGATGAAGTTGATGGCGCCGAGAATGGACGAGGCGCCGGCGAGGTGAAGCGAAAGGATCGCGAAATCGACCGCGGGTCCCGGATGGCCGATCTTGCTCGACAACGGCGCTACGACGATCCAGCCGGTGCCGACGCCGTTGGCGTCCGCAGTTCCGGGAACGAAGAGCGAGATCAGAAGAAGCGTGAACGCGACCGGCAGAAGCCAGAACGAGATGTTGTTCATGCGCGGGAACGCCATATCCGGCGCACCGATCATCAAAGGCACGAACCAGTTGCCGAAACCGCCGATCATCGCAGGCATGACCATGAAGAACACCATGATCAGGCCGTGGGCGGTGACGAAGACGTTGTAGACGCCCTCGTTGGAGAAATACTGAAGACCCGGTTCCTGCAGCTCCAGTCGCATCATGACCGAAAGGAAGGCGCCGATGCAGCCCGCGAAGATCGCAAACAACAAGTAAAGGGTGCCGATGTCTTTGTGGTTAGTCGAAAAGAACCAGCGTTTAAAGAAAGGCGGGGCGTGATCGTGGTCATCACCCGCTGCGTATGCCGTGCTTCCCATTTCGTAGAGCCCTTGTCCCGGAAGTTTGACTGATCTTTTTGTTCTATCTTTTTCCGTCGATCGCGAACCGCAACCCGCGGACGCCCGAAGTTATTGTACCTGCGCGACCGACTGCTGAATGACAGCCTGGCTTGCGGTATCGGCGTCGAGGATCTGCTGAGCCTTCTTCTTGTCCTTGGCTTTCAGCGCCGCCATCCACGCATCGTAGACCGGCTGATCGACAACGCGGACTGCGATCGGCATGCCAGAGTGCAGCTTACCGCACAGAACCGAGCACTGACCGAAATACGAGCCGACCTTCGTCGCCTTGAACCAGACGGCGGCGGTGCGCCCTGGAACGGCCTGCTGCTTCACACCGAACGAAGGGATCGTCCAGGAATGGATGACGTCGTTGGAGGTGATGAGGACGTCGACAACTTTGTTCACAGGAACAGCGATTTCCTGATCAACCGAAAGGCGGCGGATTTTCTTGTCCTCGGTCCAAATCGGAAGCGAGTCGACATAGAGCGCGTTGTGCAACGCTGCACCTTCGAGCGCGCCGTACTTCTTGTCGTAGGCATCGTCGCCGAGCTTTGCCCGCAGGATATCTTCGTCGTTGATCATGTTGGACGTAAGGGTCACGCCTTCGTCGACATATTCATGATCCCAGAACCACGCATTGCCCGTGGCCTTGATCGTGACGTCGGCCTTCGGGAACGTGTACTGATTGAAGAGGAGGTGGAACGACGGAATGGCAATGAAGACGAGGATGAGAATCGGAATGACCGTCCAAGCCACTTCCAGAACCGTGTTGTGGGTCGTGCGGGACGGGGTCGGATTGTTCTTCTCGTTGAAGCGGAACATCACGTAGACCATCAGCGCCAGGACGAACAGGACGATGACGGTGATGATGATGTTGACGATATTAAAGAGGCTGGCGATTTCATCCATGATGGGCGAAGCGGAGAGCTGCAGCCCCAGCTGACCATCCGTCGGCTGACCGAGGCCCGCCAAGGCCGGCGTCACGCCACCGAGAGCAACCGCCAAACACGCGGCCGCCAGAACGGCAACCGCGCCAAACATCCCTTTCGACATTCCTTCGCTCCCAGTTCGTCGCGCCACGCATCGCCGGCGCGACAGCCTCCCAATTTCATCGGCGCGCCGGCGAGCGGCCAATGCCCGTTTGCTTATTGCCCGGCTTCGCAACCGGGAACGCTCCGGGCAAGCCCGGACCGTATGCCTCATCGATTTGTTAAGGCGGGTTGATAAAGAGCACAATCCGTTCAACCGTCTCAAGTCAAGTTTTCTGCGTCATTTATTCGCGAAAGCATGAGCCGGATCAGCGAATCAATGGCTGTTATCGATCAACATGCCTCGGGCTGTCACGACAGAATTCGGCCGAATTCCTGGCCGACGAAGCGCGGTCTCTCCCTGATCACTTCCCATTCGAATGGCGTTTGCCGCGAGACCTAAGGACAACCGCTTGTTGCAGCATACCCAGGATTTCCGAGGTTCCAGCCATTTCCTTGCGCGCTTACGCAAGAGCTTTGCCACCTGCAATTGGTCAATCGTGCTGGCCGTGTGCAGCGCCGCTGGGGTGTTCGCGGTCGCACAAGCAATTGCCATAGCGACGATGTCGACGGCCGCTTTTGCGGTCGACGCGCCCGAAGGGACCGTGAAAGCCCAGTACGGAGACTGGCAGGTCGTCTGCAAGGACCCGCCGCCCGGCTCGAAAAATGGGGTTTGCGCACTCGTCCAAAGCGTGACGGCCGAGGACAAGAACAACATCGGCCTGACAGTCTATTTCCAGAAATTCTCGAATGGGACGCGCGTCCTTCGCGTATTCGCGCCGCTTGGGGTGCTGCTGCCGCCGGGATTGGGCCTCAAGATCGACAACAAGGACGTCGGGCACGCGCCGTTCCTCAGGTGCCACAGCTTCGCCTGCTACGCGCAGGTTGTGGTCGAAGACCCGCTCATTGAGCAATTGAAGACCGGCAAAACCGCGATCTTCATCATTTTCCAGACCGAGGAAGCCGGTATCGGCATCCCGATCTCGCTCAAGGGATTTGCCGACGCGCTCAAGGACCTCAATTAGAATGTCCGCCGGCCTCGGCGCCCGCTCGGTGTGCTAGGCTCGCAAAATGGTTAAGCGACCTTGCGCTCTCGGAGCCCACTTTCGTCGCGCTCCAGGAGTACGAGCGTATCGCGGCTCGGTTTCGGCGTCAGTTCGTGCACTTTGGGGGTGACCGCTTCTGTCGCCGTCTCGACCGCAGCAGCGACGCGCGGCGCCGAGTTCGAGATAGGCTTCCATCATCGTCGCCCACAGCTGCGAATTGGCGTTGATGAAATCAGCAGGCGTCGCGGGATGTACCATTTGGTGGGCCCAATGAACGAGTGCCCGCGTTTGGCGAGCCTGAACACTTGCGACCTCAAGCTGGGTACGGCCAATTGCTTTCAATATCGGCTGCCAAGCATATGAGGTTAGATCGGCCAGCTCGAACATGTTCTGAAAATAGGGATAGTAAAGGGAAGTATTCTGTACGGAAACTTCCGAATCCGACTGCATTGATGCGTCCTCCCAGACACACGAATATTTGAGCCATCGCAAGGCCCAACGCGTTCTTTTTGAGCGTCCGCGATAATATCTGGCGCTCTTTTCAGGCTAAGTAACATAGGTACGTGACTGCCGCATTTCACAGATGCGTGCAGGTTGTTTCGAGGAGTTGAACGAAACGAACTTCTACGTGATTGGAGCGACAGCGAATTGACAAATGACAAGCCGACAATGCGCTTATGGCAGCGCCACTCGCACAACTAAAAATGGCACTATATTTCTTATAACTTCTTATGATTGTAGCATAAATTCAGCTTTGTTCTCCTTGACGAACCTGTGGTGTGCCGACCCTTATAGTCGTTAGGGTTAATACGCAGACTTTCCGAGTTGCGTTTGCATGCGTAGGTCGGGTCACAGCGGCGGTCGCGTCGTCGCCGTCGCGATCGTTTCGACGATCGCGGGGTTGGTGGTCGTGTCACCGCCGGTCGTTGCGCAAGACGCTTCCGAAACAGCAATTCAGCCGAAGTACGGCTGGCGCGAGATCTACGGCGGCATCGATGCGGCACGCGATCAGTGGTTCGCCTACTCCGGCATGACGATTGCGCCTTTCAGCCCGGACATTTACAGCAACGGCTGGCGCCTGCGTTTCGGAGGCGGATACGGGCGCTACAGCTACGATACGATCGGTCCGCACACCAATTGCGGCGTCGCGGTGTCGAACGACATCTGCACCGAGCAAAATCGCACGCGCCAGCATTTCGATGTTTCGCATTCCTATGCCGAGGCGCTGCTCGGATATTACCTGCAGCTCGGGCAATTGACCGCGAAGGCCTTCGCGGGAGCGTCGATGTCATCCGAACATCATGTCGACGGGGTCGATCCTTCACACGACAACGACGGCACGGAATTCGGCGTCAAAGGCGCTCTGGAACTCTGGCTTACAATCAACGACACGGCATGGTCGTCGCTCGATCTCAGCTATTCGACGGCACGCAACGAGACGGCATCGCGCTGGCGCACGGGCTGGCACGTGATGCCCTCGCTTTCGATCGGCCCGGAGCTTCGCTACGACAAGAACATCGAAACAGGAGACGGCGCGTGGAATGGACGAGCCGGCCTGTTCGCCCGCTACGAATGGACGGGCGGCGAGGTTTCGGCGGCGGGCGGGGCGGCGTGGTGGATCGATGGCTGGACGCCCAATGATCCTTCGGCCTATGGCACGGTGAATGTCATGTTTCGATATTGAGCGTGTGGCCGGACTGATCTTGCCAAGCGGAGCCGAAACATCCTTCTATCCCGTCTCGTTTGCAAAGCGTCCTCATCCTTGCGAGAGACCATGACCAAAGCTCTCGAGACCCTCGCGACTCTCACGTTCGCGAGTTTTCTGATTCCGATGTTCTCGTTCCCGGTGCGCGCCGATACGTGCTCATCGACACCGGTGACGGCGCGCGGCGAGGAATCGCGTTACGTCTGGCTCGCAAAAACCAAAACGCGCGCAACCTGGCGAGCGAAGGTCAGGGCTCATCCCGATCTCGGGCCCGACTACTCTAACTGGGCGCGGGCCCATGATACCGAAGAGCGCTGCCTGACCGGCCCAAATGGGACGGTGTGCATTTTCACCGGCACGCCCTGCCGCCCTTAACAAACATCCGGCCCAACATCGACACAGTTTTTCTTTGATGACACCCAAGGAAAATCGCAACCCGTCCGTCCAATGATAGAGACAGTGTGGGCGGAAAGCCGTGGGCGTGAACAACGAGAGGGATGAAATGCTCGCGCTGCGGGCGGCCGGCGGCTGCCGGGCATCGTTCGCACGCCTGCTCGAATGCCACTACGACCGGATCTATCGCCTGGCGTTGCGGTGGACGGCATCTCGCGCCAAAGCCGAAGATATTGCCCAGGACGTCGCGCTGAAACTTGCGTCCGCGATCCGGTCGTACAGGTCACAATCGGCTTTTACGACTTGGCTGCATCGGATCGCCTACACCACGACGGTCGATTATCTCCGACGCGACCAAAGGATTATCGCAACCGAACCGTCAGAGATTTCAAGGCTGCTCGATGCGAACGGGCTCGCCGACGATATTGATGCGGACGCCTTCGATTTGTGGAGAGCCGTGAGATCGCTCCCCGACCAGCAACGCGATGCGGTTCTTCTCGTCTATGGCGAGGACATGAGCCATGCGGAAGCGGCCAGCATCATGGGTTGTAGTGAGAAAACCGTATCGTGGCACGTACACGAGGCAAAGAAGCGATTGAAAGTTTTGCTTGAGGCGACGGGCTAGTGCGATGACCCACCGCGACCTCGAAACCCTGAAGACTGTCGCTGCGGATCCGCCACGCGCGGAAGCCAAGCGCGCGGCTATCGACACGGCGCTATCAGCGTTCGATGCGGCGACTTTCCGTCCGCAAGAAAAGATCGGTTTCACGACCAAGGAAAATACGCGTGCCGGCCGTCCTACGCGGACCAGTAACCGGACACGGAGTTTTTTCATGGGGTACGCATCACGGCAGAACATGGCTATCGCCGCGTCGCTCGCCGCACTCGTCATTGTCGCGCCGCTGGCCTTCAAGACTTACGAATGGGATCAGCGAATTTCAGAACCATCGCAGTTGCCGCCCTCAAAGCCAGAGATCGACCTAAAGCGCATGTCTTCGGAGGCCAACGCGCTGCCTCCGCCTCCGCCCCTTCCGGACGCTAAGAAGCAAGACGGGACGCTTGCCGACGCGCAGCCGAGCGCTCCGCGGAATGACAATCGTCCTGCGCCGTCAATCTCTAAAATGGTGCAAACGTTGCCTTCGGACAATTCTCTCGACGCCCTCGCAGCGTTGACTCGAAAGGCCGAGAAAGCTCCAAGGAGCCGGGCTTTCGCCGAGTTTGCGCCTTCGTATCTGACAGGCCAAAGCTTTGATCAGGCCGATGGCCGTGCGGCCCAATCCGTTGCCGGGCTTGTCGAGGACGAACCGGCGGCAACTTCGAAATACAAAGACCGCGACGTCTTCGAGGCAACGAAAATCAATCCGGTCAAGCAGACGGCGACCGATCCGGTTTCGACGTTTTCGGTCGATGTCGATACGGCGTCCTATTCGTTTGTCCGGCGTGCGCTCAACTCCGGCCATCTGCCGCCGAAAGATGCGGTGCGCGTCGAAGAGATGATCAACTATTTCCCGTACGATTATCCCGCGCCCTCGACACCCGACATTCCATTCAAGCCGACGGTTACGGTCGTCCCCGCGCCGTGGAAGCCGACGGATCTGCTCGTTCACATTGCGATCAAGGGTTATGACCTGAAGCGCGCAGAGCGTCCGCGCGCAAATCTGGTTTTCCTGCTCGATGTATCGGGATCGATGGAAAGCGACGACCGCCTGCCGCTGGTCAAGAACGCGCTTCGGATGTTCGTCGATCAGCTTCGACCGGACGACACCGTCGGGATCGTGACTTACGCGTCGGGGTCAGGCATTGCGCTGGAGCCGACGAAGATCGGCGATAAACAGAAGATTCTCGCCGCGATCGACAAGCTCGATGCGGGCGGTTCGACGGACGGCGCGGATGGCATTGAAGATGCCTATCGGCTCGCGGAGGCCAATTTCGACAAAGACGCCGTCAATCGCATCATCCTCGCCACGGATGGAGATTTCAACGTCGGCATCACGGACCGGGATCAACTCAAAGGTCTCATCGAGCGCAAGCGCGCGACGGGAATTTATTTGTCGATCCTCGGGGTCGGACAGGGGAACCACAACGATGCCTTGATGCAGGCACTGGCGCAGAACGGCAACGGCACCGCGGCCTACGTCGATACGCTCAATGAAGCCCGCAAGATTCTCGTCGACGAAGCTTCCTCGACTTTGTTCCCGATCGCCAAAGACGTGAAAGCGCAGGTCGAGTGGAATCCCGCCCGCGTTTCCGAGTACCGGCTGATCGGATACGAGACGCGAGCGCTTTCCCGGGAAGACTTCAATAATGATCAGGTCGATGCCGGCGATATCGGATCCGGTCATACGGTGACGGCGATTTACGAGATCACGCCCGTCGGTTCGCCGCGCCTCGTCGATGATCTGAGATACGGCAAGCTCGCGGGGGCGGGTCACGAAAGCGAGGCGCGCGACGAAGAATCCGAATTCGGTTTCCTGAAACTGCGCTATAAGAAGCCAGGGTCCGATACGTCCGATCTGGTCTCGCTTCCGATCACGCCTGTGCTGGCGAAGCCGACCATTGCCGACGTTCCTCAGGATGTGCGCTTTTCCGTCGCCGTCGCGGCCTTTGGCGATCTCCTGAGGGGAGCCCCATATGAAGCGAAATACTCGTTCGACGATGTCATGACTCTCGCGAAGTCGGCGCGCGGCGATGATCCGTTCGGTTACCGTGCGGAGTTTGTGACACTCGCGAGACTGGCGAAATCCGCCCGGCCGTAAGGCACGGGCAGCTGAGAGAGGGGCGGTTGGCTGCGGGACCTGCCGCTCCTCTTTTTTATATATATTTCATATATTTATGTCCGTCACGGGCGCGATATTGCCAATCGCATAAGCCCTCCCCAAAAATCTGCAAAACGAACAAGCATTCGCCTTGACGGCACCGCAATCTGACTGCAAACAGAATGCTCGTTCGTTTTTAGGTGATTGTCCGAGAGGCTATTCGGCCGGCCATGCCAAGGCTCAAACCAGATACGCAGCGGGCGCGACGCGAGCACATTCTCGATGCGGCGCTTCGATGTTTTACGCGCGGCGGCTTTCACGCGACGACGATGCAGGCGATCTGCAAAGAGGCGCAGGTCTCGCCGGGCGCGCTCTATGTGTATTTCGACAGCAAAGAAGCTTTGATCGCCGGATTGTGCGAGCGAGACCGCGCCGAATTCGCGGAACGCTTTGCATCGCTTGCGACAGCGACCGACTTTCTCGGAGCGCTGCGGGACATCGGCGAGCATTATTTCGTCGAAGAGAACGCGGAGAGGCAGCGGTTCGCGGTCGAGATGGGGATCGAGGCGACGCGCAATCCGCGCATCGCCGAAATCTTCATGAGCGTCGACAAATTCTGTAACGACAATTTCGATGCCTTGTTTCGCCGTCTCATCGACGAGGGGCGGATCGCGCCGCGCATCGATGTTCCGACGCTGGTCAAGGTCTTCAACGTGTTCGGTGACGGAATGTTCTGGCGCCGCGCGATCGATCCCAGCGCGGATATGCGCGCCGTGCTGCCCGTCATCATCGAGATGACCGGCTATCTGCTCAATCCTATCGAAGCCGAACTCGGCGGCACCTCGGGCGAAATCGGCTGTTCGGGAAGCTCATCGATGAACATCAAAAAGCTTTTGATCGGCGTCGTTGTTGCCGGCTGTATCGCCGGTGCCGGGCAGATTTTTCTTGAAAGGCGGCACGCAGCGGAACTCCAGGCCGCACGGCTTGAAGAGGCAAAACCGGTTGCCGCACCTGCGATCACCGTGTCGAAGGTGACGACGGAGAACTTCGTCGAAACCGCAACCGTGTCCGGGTCACTCGTTCCGCGCGAGGAAATTTTGGTCTCGCCGGAAGTCGAAGGCTTGCGGGTTCTCGAACTCCTCGCGGACGAAGGCGACAAGGTGAAAAAGGGCCAGGTTCTCGCCCGTCTCGTCGCCGAGCAGCTTGACGCTCAGCTGGCGCAGAATGATGCCAATCTCGCGCGTGCCACCGCTGCCATTGCACAGGCGCAGAGCCAAATCGTACAGGCGGACGCCCAATCGAAAGAGGCGGCGGCACAGCTCGAGCGGGCGGTGCCGCTCAAGCAGTCCGGCTATCTCTCGGGTTCGACATACGATCAACGGGAGAGTGCGGCGCGGACGACGGCTGCCCAGCTCATCGCGGCGCGCGATGGCTTGGAGGCTGCGAAGGCGGAAAAAGAACAGGTCGAAGCGCAACGGCGCGAACTGCTTTGGCGGCGAAGCAATACGGACGTGACATCACCCGCCGACGGCGTGATCAGCCGGCGAACGGCGCGCATTGGCGCGATGGCCGCCGGGAATGGCGAGCCGATGTTCCGGATCATCGAGAACGGCGAGATCGAGCTTGACGGAGAGATCGTCGAGACCGAGCTGAAGAACGTCAAAGTCGGACAAAAGGCGATCGTCACGGTGCCTCAGATCGGCGATTTCGAGGGCAAGGTGCGGCTCGTCTCGCCGGAAGTCGACAAGGCGACGCGGCTCGGGCGGGTAAAGATTTTTATCGGCACGAACCCCGTGTTGCGCATCGGCTCTTACGCGCGCGGACGGATCGAGACGGCGTCGAGCCGCGGACTGGCGGTTCCGGCAGCAGCCGTCAGCTTCGATCACGAGCTCGCGTCGGTCCAGGTCGTCAAAGACAACAAGGTGCAAAAGCATGTCGTAAAAGTCGGGCTGGTCGCCAACGATCTCATCGAAATCAAGGACGGGGTCGTGGAAGGTGATCTCGTCGTGACGCGCGCGGGTACGTTCCTGCGCGACGGCGATCTCGTTCGGCCCGTCCTGCCGGAAGCGCGATTGAGCGAGGCGAAGTGATGCGGCTCAATATCTCGGCATGGTCGATCAGGCGGCCGGTGCCCGCCATCGTGCTCTTCGCGGTTTTGATGCTGCTCGGCACGCTCAGCTTCAAGGCACTTCCCGTCACGCGCTTTCCGAATATCGACGTCCCGATCGTTTCGATCAAGGTGACGCAATCGGGTGCGGCTCCGGCCGAACTCGAGACGCAGGTTACAAAGATCATCGAGGATTCGGTCGCCAACCTCGTCGGCATCAAGCACATCACATCGACGCTGACAGACGGCTTGTCGTCGACGGTCCTCGAATTCCGGCTTGGGACCGACACGGATCGCTCATTGAACGACGTCAGAGACGCCGTTTCGAAAGTGCGAGCCGACCTACCCCTGACGATCGACGAACCCATTGTCGAACGCATCGACGTCGAAGGCCAAGCGATCCTGTCGTTTGCCGCGACGTCACCCGGAATGACGCTCGAGCAATTGTCGTGGTTCGTCGATGATGTGATCAAGCGGCAGCTGCAGGCGACCAAAGGCGTCGGCCGCGTCGAGCGATACGGCGGCGTCGATCGCGAAATTCGCGTCAATCTCGATCCGGACAAGCTGCTTGCCTACGGTATCACGGCCGCACAGGTGAACGCGCAGGTCCGCGCGACGAATGTCGATCTCGGCTCTGGTCGTGGCGAGGTCGGGAGCCAGGAGCAAGCAATCCGTACGCTTGCCGGAGCTCGGCAGGTGGAATCGCTGGGCGACGCGAAGATCATCCTGGCCGGCGGGCGGGAAGTGCGCCTCAAAGACCTCGGGAATGTCTTAGATGACGCGAGCGAACAGCGGTCGTTTGCCCGGCTTGACGGACAGCCGGTGGTTTCGTTCTCCGTTTTCCGAACGAAAGGTTCGAGCGAGCTGTCGGTATCGGATGCCGTCAACGAAACGCTTAAGAAACTCCAAGCCGAATATCCAGAAGTTCATCTGACGAAAATCGACGACGCGGTCGCCTATACGCGGGGCAACTATGTAGCGGCGATGGAAACGCTGATGGAGGGCGCCGCGCTCGCCGTTCTGGTCGTGCTCGTCTTCCTCAGAAACTGGCGGGCGACGATGATCGCGGCGATTGCGCTGCCGCTTGCCGCCGTGCCGACGTTCTGGGCCATGAGCGCGCTCGGATTCTCGCTCAATCTCGTCAGCCTTCTCGGCATCACGCTGGCGACGGGCATTCTGGTCGACGACGCGATCGTCGAGATCGAAAACATCGTGCGCCATATGCACATGGGTAAATCGCCCTATCGCGCGGCGCTCGAAGCAGCCGATGAAATCGGCCTTGCCGTCATCGCCATCACGCTGACGATCGTTGCGATTTTTGCGCCCGTCTCGTTCATGGGCGGCATCGCGGGGCAATACTTCCGTCAATTCGGATTGACGGTCGCCGTCGCCGTTCTCGTTTCGCTGCTTGTCGCGCGCCTCATCACGCCGATGATGGCGGCCTATCTGCTGCGGCCGGTGCCGGAGAAAGAACACGTCGATGGTCCGCTGATGCGCTTTTATACGCGCTTCCTGTCGATGACCCTGCGGCATCCCTATCTGACGCTCATCACCGGCGTGGCGCTTTTCTCGGCATCGATCTACGCGACGACGCTTCTGCCGACCGGCTTTTTGCCCGACGAAGACACGTCGCGTGTCGTCGTTTCCGTCGAACTGCCGCCTGGGACACAGCTCGCGGAGACGCAGACGAAGACCGATCAGGTGGTCAAATCGCTCGAAAGCATCCCGGAAGTGTCGCAAGTGTTCGTGCTTGGCGGCACGAGCCCGACGGGACAGTTGGAGGTCCGGCGCGCGGCGCTGTTCGTCCATCTGGTTCCAAAGGAAAAGCGCAAGCTGACGCAAAAGCAGCTGAAATCTATCATCGCAGCGAAGATCTCGGACATTCCGGATACGCGAGCTTGGTACGTCAACGAACGCGGCGAGCGCGAGCTTTCGTTTTCTATGCTTTCGCGCAACGGCGACGACCTGAACGCGGCCATCGGCAAAGTCGAAGGCGGCTTGCGCGGCGTACCGGGGTTCCGAAACGTCGCGGCTTCGGGATCGACGGATCGCCCGGAAATCAGAGTCGTTCCGCGCCTCGATGTCGCCGCACGCCTCGGTGTTGCACCCGATCAGATCGCAGAGGCCATCCGCGTCGCGACGATCGGCGATGCCGGTTTCAACTTAGCGAAATTCACGGTCGGAGACCGTCAAATCCCAATCCGGGTGCAACTTGTGGAGGCCGCACGCGCCGATCTCAAGCAGATCGAGCAGTTGCGCCTGACGAATGCACAGGGCAAAGCCATCCCGTTGACCGCGGTTGCTTCCGTATCGTTCGGGCGCGGACCGGCATCGATCGAGCGCTTCGACCGATTGCGGCGTGCCGTCGTCGGCGTCGATCTCGACCGCGGCATGGCGCTGAGCGAGGCGCGCGAGAAATTTCTCAAAGTCATCGAGGATCAAAATCTGCCGAAGTCGGTGACGTTGCAGCCTTCGGGTGACGCGGAAGTGCAGGACGAAGTGGCCGATGGCTTCATCACGGCCATGGGCACGGGCATCCTCATTGTTTTCGGACTTCTCGTGCTGCTTTTCGGCAGCGTCTTTCAGCCGGTCACGATCTTGCTGTCATTGCCGCTTTCGTTCGGCGGCGTCGCACTCGCGCTGCTCATTACCAATAATCCGATCAGCATGCCGGTCTATATCGGTCTTCTGATGCTGATGGGTATCGTGACGAAGAACGCGATCATGCTCGTCGATTTTGCGATCGAGGAGATCGGCGCGGGTGTCGCCCGGGATCAGGCGGTGCTCGACGCCGGGCGCAAGCGGGCGCGGCCGATCATCATGACGACGCTGGCAATGGCTGCGGGCATGCTTCCGAGCGCGTTTGCTCTTGGAGACGGCGGCGAATTCCGCGCGCCCATGGCGATCGCGGTGATCGGCGGGCTATTGGTCTCGACCTTGCTTTCGCTTGTGTTCGTGCCTTCGTTCTTTACCGTGATGGATAACATCGGGCACTTGATGCAGCGCATCTTCGGCCGCTTCATCGGGCCGACGGATGAGCCGGCGGACGAGCAGGGTGATGGCGTGGAACGAGGGGGTCCGCCAAGCCGTCTGCCACTCGCAGCAGAGTAAATTCGAGATATTGTTCACACGTCCGATTGTACCAGCGGCGCCGCATACTTACGTTGCAGGCCATTGGCTGTAACGGAAGGACCCCCACCATGTTCGACGCCAAATCCATCCTCGAAAATATCGTAAGAGGCGCTGCGCCTTCCGGAACCGGCGCATCGCCGGCGCAAGGCGGAGGCCTCGGCGACATATTGAATGACATTCTAAAGAATGCCGGAAGCAGTGCAGGTGGATCGCCCTCGGCAGGCGGCGGTGGGTTCGGCGACATTCTGAGCCAGATCGGCAAAAGCCTGTCGCAAGGCCAGCCAGCGCCTGCGGGAGCCGGCACCGGTTCATCGCCGGCGGGTTCCGGCCCAGAACTTGGTGACGTTCTCACCCAACTCAAAGAGAAGCTCGGACAAGCCGGAGGTGCCGTTACCGACGGCGGCAGCATTACCGATATCCTGGGCAAAGTTCTCAGCCAGGCGACGCAAGGCGTGAAAGAGGGTTCCAGCCGCATCGGCGAGGCAACGGGTGCGAGCGACGCGCTCGGCCGTCTCGCCTCCGATCCGCAAGCCGCGCAGATCCTCGGCAAGCTCAAGGAGTTCGTGCAGAACAATCCTTATGTCGCCGGAGCGGCGGCAGGCGGCCTCGGCGGCCTCTTGCTTGGAACGCATGCCGGCCGTTCTCTTGCGGCTAGCGCGGCCCGGGTCGGCGCTTTGGCGATGATCGGCGGCTTGGCTTACAAAGCCGTGCAGAACTATCAAGCCGGGCGCCCTCTCGTTACCGGCGCGACGTCGACGGAGGCGCCTCCGGTCGGATCAGGTTTCGAGCCATCCGCGATCAGTAACGACGCCGCGGTTCATTATATTCAAGCGATGATCGCCGCTGCCCATGCCGACGGCCGGATTGATCCCAACGAACACGACGCGATCATTGGAAGCCTGAAGCAAGCGGGCGCGGGCGATGATGCGGAAGCATTCTTCGCGAAAGAACTCAACAGCCCGACGTCGGTGCAGGAACTCGCCCGATCAGTGAAGAGCCCCCAGGAGGCGGTTCAGCTTTATACCGCTGCGCGCATCGCGGTCGCTGATAATTCTCCCGCGGAAAAAGCGTTCCTGTCGTCGCTGGCGGCGGCGCTCAAGCTCGACCCGAAGCTTGCGGAGCATATCGACGCGACTGCTGCGGCGGCGGCCTAAGTTCAAGCAAGCCGCGTGCGAGAATAGCGAATGAAAAGGGCCCCGGGATCAATTCCGGGGCCCTTTATAGTAATTGCGATGCCTGCAATCAGTTTGTCTTCGACGTTGCGGAGACGTTGTTTGCGGCCTGATTGTCGAGCTTGAAGAACGCGTCGACGCGCATGCCGGTGAACAGCGGCGGATGACCATCGAGCGCAATCATTACTTCCACGACTTCGACGTCGTTCGGGCGCCGAGGCCCGCGCGTAGCAATACGGGGAGCGCCGAGCGATTGCGAGATCGACGTGACGGTGCCTTCGAACGTCTTGTCGGGGAAAGCATCGGCTTTCACGACGACGCGTTGGCCGACATGAACCTTGGCGGCGTCGCGTTCTTCGACTTCGGCGCGCAGGCGCAGGCTCGACATATCGCCGAAGACCACCACCGCGCTGTCAGGCGATGGCACGGCAGTTTCGCCGACGCGGGCGAGGACATTGAGGACAGTGCCGTCTGCCGGGGCGCGGATGCGCGTGCGCTCAAGCGCGAGTTCGGCGGATGCGAGATCCGAGCGGGCCAGAGAAAGCGATGATTCCAGCCGCTGTTCCAACGGCATGCCAGCCATTTTCTGGACGTCCGCGTATTTCTTCTTGGCGCTTTCCAGAGCGCTTTCCTTGGCGGCGAGATCCTTGCGGGCGTTATCGACTGCGTCCTCGGGACCATTGGCGGTTTTCCAAGCGCGGTACGCGTTGTCGAAGGTTTCGTGCGCTTCGAACACGGCCTGCTGCGCTTTGAAGAGGGCATCGGCTGCGTTGCGCCGATCAAGAGCGGGACCCGTCGCCGCCTCATCCGCACGCTCGCGCTCGCGGACGCTGGCTTCCGACTGGGCGGCGTAAATCTTGTTGTAGTAATCTTCGTCGTCGAGACGGATCAGCAGATCCCCGGCTTTCACCTGATCGTTATTGTTGGCAAGAATTTCGACGATCTTGCCGCCGACTTCGCCGGCGATGCGGACTTCACCGTCCCTCGGTTCGACGCGCGCGGTGGCGGATGCGGCCCATTGCGGGGTCGGCGACGCGGTGTCGGCCTTGGCCGAGCTTGCGACGCTCGAAAACAATGTTTCTGTTTCGGTCAGAGCGTTAACGCCGAAACCGCCCACGAGCGCAACCGCCGCGGCGACCAAAATTGTCGTGATCGCGGGATCAATCTTCTTACGCATGCAGCTTTCGCCTCTTCGTCAAATCGGTGATTTCCGGGGAATCGATGCCCTCGGGCCGGCGTTCCTCGCCGACGATTTTGCCGTCTTCGATGCGCACCACTCGGTCGGCATATCCCAAGGTTCGGGGATCGTGCGTCACGGCGAGCACGCTTCGATTCTGTTCTTTCGCGATGCGCGAAAGGAGCGCCATCACGGCGTGACCGTTTTCGCTGTCGAGCGCTGCGGTCGGCTCGTCCGCAAGGACGATGGAGGGCGAACTGGCAATGGCGCGCGCCACGGCGACGCGCTGCTGTTCACCGCCCGAGAGGTTGCGCGGATAATTGGTCAGCCGGTGTCCAAGACCGACCTCACGCAGGACTTCTTCCGATCGGCTGGTCGCGGCGAAGCCTTTGATGCCGCGAACGTCGAGCGCGATACGGACGTTCTCGAGCGCGTTGAGCGTCGGGAACAGGTTATAGGACTGGAAGATGAAGCCGATATGATCGCGGCGCACCTTCGCAAGCTCTTCGGCCGACAACCCGTCGACCAAGGTATCGGCGATGCGCAGGCTGCCCGATGTCGGCTTCAGAATGCAGCCGAGGATCGACAAGAGCGTCGTCTTGCCGGAGCCGGAAGGGCCCATAAGAAGCGTCAATTCGCCGGGAACAAGATCGAGCGAAACGCCTTTGACGGCGACCACCAGACCGGCGCCGGAGCCAAGCTCCTTGACGATATTTTCCGCGCGCATGACGGGTGTAGCGGTCATCTCGAAAACACCGTGGCTGGATCAATCTTCGTGACCTTGACGATGGCCGAAAGGGCCGAGATCGCGCACATGAATAACGTGAGTGCGAAAAGCCAAAATGCCAAACCGGGGGTCATGACCAACGGCAAGGAGGAATTCCTACTGAGATAGAGTATCACTAATGCGATCACCATACCGAGCACGTAGCCCATAATCGCGCTTAACGCTGCCTGGGCCAGAATCACCTTGTAAATGTAGCCTCTCGATGACCCGAGGGCACGCAAAGTCGCAAATTCGTGAATATGGTCCTTGGTGCTCGAGTACAGGGTCTGAGCGACGATCACGGTGCCGACAAGGCTGCCCAAAATGGCGCCCCCAATCAGCGCCAAGCCCGCTCCGGTCCGGAACAGCCACTGCTTGAGGCTTCGCGACTCGAACTCATCTTTGGTCAACACGTCGGCCGATTCGAGACGGCGGCCGAGATCTTTCTGGACCTCGGCGATGTCAGCGCCGGGAGCAAGCTTAACGAGCAGGAAGGTCGACTTGTCGTCATCGGCGCCGAGCAGCTGGCGGGCGCGATTGAGAGTCGTATAGGCGTAGGGCGATTGCGTGAACGAGCGGATGCCTTCGGTCAGCGCCCGGATTTTGACGCGGCCGTTGGCCACCTGGGCGGTATCGCCGATGCCGTTGATGCCAAGTTCGCCGAGATAGGTCTGATCGACCGCAATCGCGTCGGGGGCTTTGATGTCCTCCACCGTGCCCTTCGTCAGCGACCAGGGAACAAGGCCCTGGTCGTCGGCGTCGGCACCGATCAAAACGACGCGCGAAGAGCCGCCCTCAGGTTTTCGCCATTCAGCGAACGCGACGACGATCGGAACGACGCTTTCAACGCCGGGCGTTGCCAGAGCCTGATGGCGTTCGCGATCACCCAGAAGCAAGCCGCCGTCTTCGAAGCTTTTGGCGCCGAATGTCGTGACGATGAGGTCAGCGTTCGAGCGCGCGATATTGGCGGTGATCATCCGGCTCGAGCCGAGATAGAGCCCGAGTTGCACGGCCACGAGAACGATCGAAAAAAGAATGCCGATCAGCGTCACGGCCAGACGGACGCGATCATGCAGTAAATTACGAAGCGCGAGCGTAAAGACCATGTGCCTGTTGGATCTCTCAATCGTTTCTAAAGAAGGGCCGGCCAGGCCACCACTTGGCGCTTGCACTCAAATGAAACAATGGGCGCGCCGATACACGTCAGGGTCCGTATAACCTTATTGTTTCATCGCTACCACAGCGAAACGCAAAACGGTCCGCGTCATGTTTTGCCGCGTCAGACGCCAAGCATATTGTCCGCAATGCGGCGGCCGGACCAGTGAAGCCTTAGCGAGGGTTTAACAAATAGGTTCCAATGTTTTGCCTCTTTCGCGGCATAGGAGTATGAAAGTTGAACTTTCATCTGCGGTTTATTGTCATGCGTTGCTTCAACATTGCGAATTGTTCAGGCGTTGCATTGGTTGCCGCGGGCTTCGTTCTCGGCATTGCGATTCACGTTACTCCGGCGGCCGCCGACCCCAAAGAGGTCGGCGTCTGGTACGACGATACCGGAAAGGGCGCCGTCAAGATCGAGATCTGCACGCCGACCACCCTTTGCGGAAAGATCTACTGGCTCAAAGAGCCGATGGCTGACGACGGTCAGCCGAAGATGGACAGATACAATCCTGAACCATCGAAACGTAACCGGATGATCTGCGGGCTGCCGATCATGGGAGATCTCGAGAAGATTTCCGACGGCGGTTTCGATAACGGTTGGGTCTACGATCCCAAGGAAGGCAAATCGTACAGCGTCGCTCTCGACCTCGTCGGTCCTGACACGCTCAAGGTGACGGGCTACAAGGGGATGCGCTTCCTCGGGAAGTCGTTCATCTGGACGCGCGCACCAGCCGACCTGCCTGCGTGCGACGCGCAAGCAGCGCTGCCTCCGGCTCCTGCGCCCGTGCCGGCTGTCCGGAAAAAACAGACGGCCGACTCGAAAAAGAGCAAGACGGCCGCGTCGGGCGCCTCCAAGCTTGGAGCCACCGACGTCGCCAAATCATCTCATAAGAAAAAAGCCGCGAAGGCGGCGGCTACTCAGCCGCCCCCAGTTGCTTCGAATTAGTCGAAGCTGCCTTCTGCATAGCAACTTTGTCGGCCCGGCGCGCAAGCAAACGGTCGACAAATTCTGACGTTCTTTCAACAACATAGCCGCGCTGGCGATCAAGCGTCACCAAGTGATAGCTGTCGTCGAGCACGGAAACTTCGACCATGCCGCCGAGCTTCCGCTGAAGCGCCATCGTGTTCTTGATGTCGCTCTGATCGTCGTGGCGAGGATGGAAGATCAACGTGTGCAGTTTCACCAGCGACAGCATCGGCCGGACGTTCCTGACGAGTGACAGGAACTCGTAGACCGTACCGCCACCGCGCTCGGTGATATCGGCGGGAAGGTTGTCGGAGCCACGAAGAGACTCGAGAGCGAAGTTGCGAACGCGCTCGTCCTTGATGCCGTAGGGCGCGGGCGTGCGGAACTTGAAGAGGCGTGCCGTCCACTTGTCGGTGACGAGATGGAACAGCTTGATGGTCTTGGGGATCGCCCAACCGTTAACGGCGAGCGTCGGCGCGTAAAGCATCAGGCCGCAGGCTTGATCTTGCCGGTAGGCCGCTAGCCTCAACGCGAGGATGGAGCCCGCCGAAGCGCCGCCGATGATGATATCATCGCAAACGGTGCGCATGTGATCGAAGGCCTCGGCAACGGACTTGTACCAGTCCTGCCAAGTCGAGAGGCCAGAGACGTCAGTTCCAAATGTCAGACCCGGAACGACGGGGCAATAAACCGTCATTCCCTTACGCGACATCGCGTGGGCAACTGCCTTCATCTCCAGCGGTGATCCGCCGAGAGAGTGAATGAGCAGCACACCCGACCGGCCCCCGGGGATGTACAGACTTCCGCGCGGGGCTTGAAATTTTTCTTTGTTTTTCATTACCTACGTCGAACTCGTTATTTCTCTTCCGGCCGCTCTTACGACGCGACCGCGTTGGATGCCAACGCAACTTTGTCGCGTCGCCGAAGATTTGAGCTTCTTTGCAAATTCCCGTAGTTGAGACTTAGTTTGTGAAGCTATTACGAAGTGGCTGAAAACTCCATAGCTTTTGACGTCCGCATACTGCCGTTTGGTTAAGCTGGACGTCATGCCGCGCCTACTTTTCACAAAGTGTTGCTGCGTTGCAGCACAAAAAGTGGGGATCGGGTCCGCCGCTACCACCCCTCCGCGTTAATTCGTCCCGTTCGGTCAAACCGTGTCGAAGCCTTCGCGGCCGAGGGCGAAATTTGTCGTTCTGACGCGAGGCTGACACGATTTCCGATCGTCCGGTCACTGTTCACCCGTAATGGTGCAATTATACTTAAGCGCCTATGCCGCCCTTGTTCCCGCGGGAACAACACCGTGCCGATTTATGCTGGAATTGAGCTGAAGTGACCTTTTCGTTACGCCCGTCCGTTTCGCTCATCACCGTCACGGCCCTGGTGCTCGTCCAGCTTCCCATTTCGACGGCTTTCGGCGAGCCGATGAGCCGGGCGGACTATGAAGCCTGCCAAGCCAAAGATGAAAACGCGCTGAAAGCCGCCGTCGTCGCCATCACGACCGAGGCCATCACGAACGGCACCAAATCGATCGACTACAATGCGCTGGTTGCCGACCAATGGCGGCAGAGGAACCTCGACCAAATCATCGATAACCGGGTCGACATCGCGGTCAGTGAGGTGACGAACGAGACGAGCTGGTCCGAGCGGCTACAGTCCCTCGCCAACAGCGAGCAGTCGCAGAAGCTTGCCACCTTGGTCGCGGAGCGGGTCTATCGCTCCGACGCTGTCAAGGCCGGCATCGAGGACCTGGCGACGGGAGTTGCCAAGGAAGTCGGCAAGACAATCGAACTCGCGAGTTCGGACGCGACCGGATCACTGCTTGAATGTCTGAAGGCTTATGTCGGCCCGCGATACGGCGGCGCCGTCGCCAGCGCGCTCGCGGGGGATGCGAGCAAGGGCGTCATCGTCGACCCCAACAAAGGCTCGAGCGACGTATCGGCGGAATCCATGCTCAAGGGGACGAGCGGCGGCCTCGCCGGCGCGACGATCCTGATCGTTCGCCGTCAGCTCGCGAACCTTGCCGAGCGGGTCGGCCAACGCATTGTCGGGAGTGTCCTGTCGCGGCTTGTCTCGGTCGTTGCGGGTGGCGTCGGATTGGTTCTGATCGCGAAGGACCTTTGGGATTTTCGCAACGGCGTGCTGCCGATCATCGCGCAGGAGATGAAGGCGCCCGCGACAAAAGAGAAAGTCCGCCAAGAGCTTGCGAATACGCTCAAAGAGCAGATGAACGACCATGTGAAGGATATCGCCCAGGCCGCCGCCGATCAGGTTATCGAAGTCTGGCAGTCGTTTCGGCGGGCGCATGATCTGGTGTTGCGGATTGCCGACCAGAACAGCGCGTTCAAATCATTCCTCGATGGCGTGAAGCCACAGTCCCTGCCGCGGCTCGACGAAGTGGTGTCCATTCTCGTGACGTCGGAAGGTGAGCCGTCGATCCTGCGGCGCCTACAGGATGGATCGCTCAATACCGCCGTTCACCTCATGCCCGACAAAGGCATGGAGATCGCTCGCGATCTCAAGTCGATCCAGGCAGGGCTCGACTGGTCGGCACTCGCGGGTGATCAGCTCGGGAGCGTCGTTGAATACGAGTTGCATAAGCGGATCAATCCTCGCGACCTTACGCGAGCGTCCCTCGACCGTATCCTCGCGCTGAACGATCGCGCGGCGATCCTGAAGATTGCGAGCGTTCCGGCGTCCGCGCGCGACATGCTGTTCACTCTCGATACCAACGATCTGAACGGGCTGCTTCGCTCGCTGTCGGAGGACGAACTCAATTCACTGGCTGGGTATCTCTCGGGGCTGAAGCCAACGCCGAGGGAAAAAGTCTTGAAGGCCATCGCGGAGCAGCCGGCGCGTATGCAAATCCTCGCGTCGAGCCGGGTTCGCGACCGTATCATCGCGAGCAGCGACCAATCCGCGGCGGTCGACATGATGCTCGCTCCGGTCACCGGCCTGTCGCCGAGAGACTTCGTTCACGACGCAAGACTGGTCTGGGACGGGCGCGTCGCACCCCTTCTGCTCTGGGACAAACATCCGCAGGCGGTGGCGGGCGCGGGCGCTTTATCCCTCATCCTATTGTTTTGGTTTGGCCGGCTGTTCCGTCCGAGGCGGATTTCCGGGCCACAGGCCGGCCGCCCTTCGACTTGAAGTCCCCAAGCTTTCCACATTAATCCCCAGCGCTACCGTCTCCGGTATCGTTGCCGCCTGCTATAACGATTCGTGATTTGCGGCCACGAACGGTGGGGGGTGGATATGCGGGTTCGACTGAGAAGCGAGGATGGGGCTCACGACATGGGATTGAAGGCGCCGAGTATCGTTACTTTTATGCTCTCAGTGATTTTGACAGTCATCGTACTGATGTCGAAATTCTTCGGCGCCGATATCCCCATGCTGACCGGAAACGAGTCCTGGGCGATGCTCGTGGCCTATTCAATTCTTATGCTCGGCTGCATGGTCCGAGGCATGTAAGAACGGCTGATTTCGATCAGCGTTGAGACGTGTTCAATTTGCTTCAACTTGTGCTGCCGGTGGAGCTTCGCTTGCGCCGCTGGCAAGGTGTCGCGCGGCATCCCGAGGGCTGGAGGTGTGCGATGCCGGCAGGTATCGATTGCGACATGCCGAAAGAAGCATCCCAGGTCTTTGCCCGCAGGGCACGACTTTCATCGAAAGCAATCGTGACGGCCGTCGCGTTGACGCTCGCGGCGCTCATCGCGACGTTCGTTGCTGCGCACCATGGGACCAAGACCTCAATTCTCGATCCGGATACGCGTGTTTCCAGCGCGCCGGAGTCAGGCTTTCCGTCGGTCGTTAACCGCTAATCTCGGCACGAGCGGTTCCGCGCGGACCAAGCCGCGGACGGAATTGCCGAGATAAATCGCTTTTGATGAATTGACGTCTTCGATCGTAAGCCGGGCTTCGATTGCGCGGCCATCGTCGATGAGCGCCGCACGCAGCGTTCCAGGCAGCAGCCCGGCGGCGAGGCGTGGCGTCAACAGGTGGCCGTCACGCTCGATGAAAATCGTAGTCCGGCTTCCTTCGGCGAGTTCGCCGTTCTCGTTGAGATATACGACCTCATCGGCGCCAAGCGTGTCGTGGTAGTGCTTCCATTCCCTGTCGTAGAGCTCGCGCCGTGTGGTCTTGTGATAGAGAAAAAGATCGCTGCTGTTTACGCGCGTATCGGAAATTACATATCGCATGACGGCGTCAGCGGGAGTTTCGGGTTGTGGCGTGGCGGTTGCGGAAACGCCCCCATCCTCGTCAAGCAGCAGTCTTACGCGTAGCCTCTGGTCCGGCGGCGCCGTCGCGACCGCCTGATCGATGGCGTCGCGAACCTTCTCGGCGTCGTAGGCAAATCCGAAATAGGAAGCCGATGCGGCCAAACGCGCGAGATGATATCCCCGCAACCACACGCCCTCTCCCGGCACGTAGACCATCGTCTCGATAAGTTCGAAACGGCGCACGGGATCGGTCAGGAATTTCATCTTGAGAAGGCACTCGGCGTATTCCTTGGGACCGTCGGAATCCGCCACAACTCCCGAGCCTATGCCCATCTCGCCTGCGCCCTTGCGGTCAATGATCGCGGTTCGGATCGCGACGTTGAACTGTGCCGTGCCGTCGGGCGAGAACCGGCCGATGGCGCCGCAATAGACGCCGCGCGGCTCCGTTTCGAGTTGGCGAATAAGCTCCATGGCACGAATTTTCGGCGCGCCGGTGATGGAGCCAGGCGGGAAAATCGCTTTCAGAATATCGACGATGCCGACGCCGTCTTTCAAATGCGCCTCGACGCCCGATGTCATCTGATGAAGCGTCTTGAACGTCTCGACGGTGAAGAGATCGGTGACACCGACTGAGCCGAGATCGGCGATGCGTCCGAGGTCATTGCGCATCAAATCGACGATCATCAAATTCTCGGCGCGATTCTTCACATCCTTCGAAAGGGCGCGGCGGACCTCGGCTTCGCCCTCAGGCGTTCCGGCGCGCGGAGCTGTCCCCTTCATCGGCCGCGTCTCGATAATGCGATCGTGCTGCCGGATGAAAAGCTCGGGCGAGGCCGACAGGATGGTCACGTCTCCGGTGTCGACAATGCCGGCGTAGGCGACGCGCTGCTTCAGGCGAAGGTCGCGGTAAAGGGCGAGTGGGGAACCTTCGAGATTGAACTTGGCCTTGAATGTCAGATTGAGCTGATAGATGTCACCACTTCTAATGTTCTTCTGCACTTCATCGAAGCGCTTCAGATAAGAGTCGCGGTCCCAGCTATGGGCGAGTTCGCCGAGCGTCGGATTGCCGATGGCTTCCTCGGTGAGCCAGCTCTGGACTTCTGCACCCATGAGCTGCCGAGGTGCCGCATAGAGGCCGAACCAAAGCAGCGGCACCTTGCGATCGGGCGGCATAAGGTGGGTCAGCTTAGGCTCTAGCAAATAACCGAGTTCGTAAGAAAAGAAGCCAGCGGCGTGCAATCCGCGTTCGATCCCCCTTTGCAACGCCGATAGCGCGGGTGCGACTTCGTCAGGGGAATCGGCGCGGAGGATTTCAACAGGCCGCTCGAAAAGCTCGGAGATGGCGTCGAGGCTCGTACTGTTGTCGAGCAGCACAAAGCCTTCAGCGAGCGCGGGAGACTTTGGCCTCGCCGCATCGCCGGGCCTCTCTTCGGGAGCAGAACCGGCAGCGGTAGAGGATCTGGAAAATTCTGATTGCATGGGCCCGCTTCTAACGCGGCGGAAGGGCGATTGCCACAGTGCCTTCGCCCGAGTGAGCCACCAGAGTGCCGCAACGGAGCGGCCGCGGATTTTAAGCGTATAAACCGGTCGGTCAGTGCCGTTCCGGACGCCTCACCTGGTCCGGCGGCGGCCGTCGCAGCGGGCGAGGGCCCTTCGAAACGGCATAGGCATGGGCCGCAATGCCGATGCCCCAGCCGATCAACGGCCAGAAAAACCAGAGATGGTCGGGGTGCATGAGATTGACGACAATAAGAATGGCGTTGACCAAGAGATAGGCGATCAGGTGGTATTTGAAGCCTTGGTCCTGAAGCAGCTTATTCATCTTATTCTCCATTCCATCTGCCGATAGTCGGCACGATGGCATTTGGGCCTTCCCAGGAATATATACATGCCAAGTGACAGCGGCGCATGGTTTACCGCCCTCGCGCCGAGGTTTGTTTTGCAAATTGATCCAATCGATCGACTCCGGCGTTGATATCGGTCAGCCCGGATCGGACATTTCGATCGGCCGAATTAGGATGGATCCCATGAATCGCGAAAAGCCGAAGGCGGAAATCGACAAAGAGCTCGACGAGGCGCTTAACGAAACATTTCCGGGAAGCGACCCGATCGCCGTCGATCGCAAGGACGATAATAAGCCGGTGCGGCCGGTCGATCGGAAGCCTGCCGAGATCGACAAAGACCTTGTCGACCGTCTCGCCGAAAAAGCCAAATCGCAAAAGTCCTAGGGTTGGCTGCGCGAAAGCTTCAATGGGTTATGGCGTCGGCTTCGGCGGCAACGCCTCGTGCGTATCTGACGGGCTGCCAGACGCGAACGCCAAGATCCGCGAGGTGCCGACCCGGCCAAGGACGTACCAGCCGGCGAGGGAGACGCCGATCAATAGTACGACAACGCCAACCCAGGCCGAATTGGCCGTCGGACGTACCTCCCAGTCCTTGAATTCGCGATCCTGAAAGGGATCCAAATCCGGGGGCATTGCCGTTATCTCCCAGACCACAGGTTTGAACAAAACCGGCGCGGGTGTCGGAAAGTTCCGATGGCAGGCTACACGGCGTTCAACGCATAGATCGAACCTGGCGTGAGCAGCGTTTTTCCCAACCCTCGTTTGAAGCAGGAAATTTCGTCATGACCCTTCGGCAGGTCGGCGCTTTGCCTCTGCGAAAGCTGCGGGGAGGTGGTGTTGAAGTTCTGCTCGTATCTTCGAGAGAGACAGGCCGGTGGGTCATTCCGAAAGGATGGCCGGCAAAGCGATTGAGCGATGCGAAGGCCGCTGCGCGCGAGGCAAAGCAAGAAGCCGGCGTAAGCGGCAAGATGAAAGGTCCGCCGATAGGCAGCTATCGATACAGGAAGAGGATGCCCGGCGGGATCGTTCGCGTCATTGACGTCGATGTCTATGTTTTATGGGTCAAGAAAGAGCGCAAGAGCTGGCCCGAAAAGGACGAGCGCGTCCGGGAATGGTTCGCTCAAAGCGATGCGGCGCGGCTGGTCCGAGAGCCGAAACTGAAGGTCCTTATCGGGCAGTTTGCCGTTTGATGGGGTCGGTCGCGGCACTTTTGGGTGCGTCGGCAGCCGAACCTTCCCAGCCGAATACCGACAATCCTCCGTATTCGGCGGAGCGCGTCCGCTCGCGCGCGATGTGCGCTTCTAAGGATGGGCCGCCTGCGACCTTCTCGAGCCGGCGTGCCTGATCGTCCAGACGTCTCAACGCGGCGAGCAACTCGCTGTTGCCGAGCTTGGCCTTCTGGACCGCCGACTTCAGAACGGCGATCGTTTCGTCGTAGACCTTGATCGGCACCGGATACGGATGGCGATCCTTCCCGCCCAAGGCGAGGGAAAATCGGCCGGGATCTTGAAAGCGATATGGCGCGCCGTGCACGACTTCGGCAACCATCGCAAGCGATTGCACCGTGCGTGCGCCAACGCCTGGCGTCAGGAGCAACTCCGGAAAGTCAACCGGTCCGCGCTCGGCGGCCGCCGCCAACGTGCCGTGCAGGCGGCGCGTGAAGACGTCGCTTGAACGGACGTCATGGTGGGCGGGCATGATAAGATGGGGAAGGTCGAGCTGATCGGATGGCGCCGCGGCGCTAGGCGTCTGGGCCAACAGCTCCTTGACGATGCGATCCGGGCCAAAGTCAGCGAGCAAATCGAGTTGCGCAGACCTGGATTTCTCGGCGCGGCGGTCAGTGAGATTGATGATTTCGCCTTGCTCAGGTCCCTCAATTGCGGCGTGCGGCTCATCAACGAAGCTCGACAACGAGCCGGAATGCCAATGGTAGCGCCGGGCTTGGCGTGATCCTCCGTTCATGCCCTGCTGGACGACGGTCCACCGGCCTTCGCGCGTGACGAAGAAGCCGTGAAGATAAAGCTCGAAACCGTCCTGAACCGCCGCGCTATCGACTTTGGCGACAAGCCGGCTGGCGCGGGTCAGGCTTGGCGCATCGACGCCTATGCGATCGCCGAGCAAATTCAATTCGTCAGGCGTCCGACGCGAATGCCGGCCGCGGCCGCCGCAGACATAGACGCCGATTTCGTCCTTGATCGGATCGAGACCGCGCTTCAGAGCGCCGATGACGCTTGTGGTGATGCCCGAGGAATGCCAATCCATTCCCATGACAGAGCCGAAGGCTTGAAACCAGAACGGATGAGCGAGGCGAGCGAGCAGTTCATCTCGACCGTAGTGCTCGACGATCGCCTGGCAGATCACGGAGCCGAGCGTCGCCATGCGCCCCGCGAGCCAAAGCGGGACGCGGCCGGTATGAAGTGGAAGATCAGCGCTTCCCGTTCGGCGAACCATAAAGATTCATCACATATTCGCCGGCCAGCGGTCAAATCATCAAGGCGACGCCAGCGCCAGTCGGCACCTCCCTATTTTCCCGCTCGCAGTTCGCTTCGAATAAATGACAGGAATGTTCCAGACGATGCCGACGGGGTCGCGACGTCGTACAGCTCCAAATCGCGAACCGCTCGCTCGAAAGCGGCGTCATATTTCGCTTTCCTGCTCAACCGGGACGCGCGTGCGCGCCGCGTAAACTCGCTCAGTTTCATCTTTGATCTCAATTTCTGTGATGCCGCCAATCGGAGCACGGGCGAGATAGATTTCTCAACCTGCGCTCCTTGATCAATGGAGCCCGAGCTCCATCGAGAGCTATAACGGGTGCACGTGCTTTGCTGTTCCGCGCCAAACGTGCGGCGCGTTGTCAGCGGCGTCCGCTGCTCATCAGCCGATGGGACGACGTCGAGCCGATGCGCAGCGATGATTGCATCGTGAGTGGGCGAATTGAACTCGACTGGAATGACGTCGAAGAGGGAGATCGCATGAACGTCGAATCTCGGGCGGAAACCGGCACCGACGACATTGTCTCGACCGGACTGGAACTTTTTACCGCCGCGGATCCGATCAGCGGGCCGATAGACGACGGACTTGAAGAACCCAGACGCGATGATCTCGCGCCGAGGCTTTGAAGGGTGGAAAGGAATGCCTGCGTTGCCGCGGGTTGTTGGACTGCCGCCGGATATACGCTCGAAGATGTTGGAGACCCGATCGCAGTGCCAAGGCTCGTTGGTGCTGCCGTCGATGTCGTGCCCTGCACGGCGTTGAGCGAGACGCCTGCGGCGGTCGGCGCTAATTGCGGCGCGTCCGGATTCAAAAGCGTTGCAGCGGTGCTCGACGGATCGATTTCGAGCTGAAGATTGCTCGGCGCAGATGGGTCGACACGGTTGGTTTCGACGGGCGTCTGCACAAAGGTCGACGGCACCTCTGAACTCGACTGTACCGCAGCTGAGCTGCCAGATTGCTGCTGATTTTGGCCGTTAACTGGATTAGTCGGCGCGGGCGTCAAAGGGCTGCCGTTCGAGTCGGGTGGCGTAAGAGGACTTGCGGTGTCGGGCTGAGACGGTGACGTCGGCGAGGGAGGATTTGTGGTCGCGTCTTGGGCGGACGACGCCGTCGTCATTGCGATCACTGCCGCATATGCGAGCAAGACTGAGAACTTTTTCATTGGCTCAGACGCCCTACCCAACTTCCTAACTTAGCTAGAAACGCCGGTGCGATGTTCCAAGTTTCCCGAGACGCTCACTTCGCCGCAGCAGGCAATCAGAAGAAGGTAGCGACGGCCTGGGCACCAGGACGGACTAGGCGGGCCGGGGTAGACCGTTATCGATCATGCCTACGACGAAATGACTTGAGCTTTGCGATCGCCAAGATCGGTTTGGCCTTGAGGTCGCCATGGTTTCGTATTCGAGAGAGCGAACATATCGAAATCAGGAGTTCCCATGAGAATAAGGAGATCAGCGGCCATCTTCGCCGCGTTCCTCGCGCTCGGCAGCGCGGCACAAGCGTCGCCCGGATTCACGAGCGCAAACGTCAATATGAGAACGGGCCCAGACACCGAATTTCCAAGTGTCGGCGTGATTCCTGAGGGCGATCCCGTCGACGTGCGGGGATGTCTTCGCGATGAATCCTGGTGCGACGTCCTCTGGGGCGGCAACCGTGGCTGGGTCTACAGCGAGTATCTTGGGTTTGATTATCGCGGTCAGACCACCCTGCTGCCCGACGTCGGCATCGCAGCTTTCGGCATTCCAGTCGTCGCGTTCGTGGCAAGCGACTATTGGAACCGATATTACGTCGGCCGTCCGTGGTACGCCGATCGGCAGAGATGGTTTGGTTTCAAAGTCTATGCGCGCCCTGGCTGGCGGCCGCCGCCGCCGGGACCACGCGCTCCTGGCTGGTGGCGCTCCGGCTATCGCGCCCCTTCAGGCATGAAACCGCCGCCGGGTCCGGGCTGGCATCGGCCAGATCGGCCGCGAAATGCCGGGCCAGGGCGTGATGATCGCCGTCATGACGATCGACGCCCGAATGACCGGCGCCCGGACGATCGGCGCTGATCTTCATTAAACCATTAGAAAAGACGTGCCCGGAAGCAGATCGCTTCCGGGCACTTTTTTACTGCTCCGCATGCGTCGCATAGCATCATGCTGAGAATCCCGGCCTTTCTCTCGCCGCGCTTGCGATGGTTCATAGCGTTGGGGAGCGAAGGTGAAACGATGGGGCCTACCGCAATCAGGCTAGTGATGGCGTGTGCGTTTTTGGGCTGGCAAGCGGCCGCCGCGTCGGCCGATGATGCTACGGCCAGTGTTCGCAAATCCGAGTCCGCACTGCCTGCGTTCGTCGCGCCGTCACGACGCGGAAGCTTTGCGACCGCAGTGAACGACAACAGCGCGTCGGCGGCTGCGGCACGAAATGCCGCTGAAGCCTTGAGCGCGAAATTTTCGGATATTGCAACAAGCTCGATTTCGAAAGAGGAGTCGCAGACGCCGACACCTGCAGCGGCTCCGGCTCCCGCTCCGGCGCAGCCCGCAGAAGTCGATCCGCCTCACGTCGTTACGCAAGACACTGAAATGCGCTCTATCGTGCTGTCGTCGCGGCGAAGCAATGAAGAAAAAGCCGTGAAAGACAAGACGGCGACACGGCGTCATTCGACTACAAGGAGCGCACGACCGCGCATTCCGCGCAAGACGGCGAGCGAAGCGTCGGGAGCGGCGCCACAGGCCGAGTTGGGGCTCAGCTCAAGCCTCGTCAAAATCGGACAGAAAGTCGGCTTCCTCGATCTTCTGACCAACCCGGCACTCTGGCAGGGGTCGGCATCGAAATAGGTCTGCCGAGTCCGCCGCGTAACACTTGCCTCAACAACCCGCGCCTCAAAGTGTTAATGAGGGATGAAAGCGTGCGAACCCTAAAGACGCGCCTCCCCGACGCATGCCAGCATGGCGTCGGTCTGAACCTCTGTTGCTGATGCGGAAGGTGAGCAGATGGGAAATCTGGTTCTTCTAAGTGGTGAACGCGCGAAGAAAGAGTTGGAAGAAAAGCAGCGGCTCATTGTCGGGCTTAAAGAGCTTCTAGCTCGTGCCGAATGCGGAGAGCTGAAGGCGATCTGCTATGCGAGTGTCGATACGGACGGTCAGAACGTAACGCTCGGCATCCTGCAGGACGACAAGACCGGTCTTCATGAACTGATTGGATTATCGCAGATGCTGAGCGACGCCATTCTGCAAAGCGCGCGCGATTGAAGAAACCGCGTGATCTAACCGGCGCGAAAACGGCGCACGATACTTTCGCACCCGAATGCAGGCGCGAGGGTCAAAGCCGGGTTATTTTTCAGGAATGAAATAGCAGGTGCGAGGGCGACGGCCACGCACCTGCTATGCGTATCAGCCGACCGGCTTCTTGGTGACTTTCTTCGAGGCAACGTGCTTCTTCGTATGTTTCGAAGCAACGTGCTTTTTCGTGGTTTTGGAAGCGAGATGCTTCTTCGTGACGTGCTTGGAAGCCAAATGCTTGTGGGCGACGTGCTTTGTAGCGTGATGATGATGGTGGTGAACGGGCTTGGCTTCCGTTGCATTGGCCATGCCTGCGCCGAGCATCATGGCGACAGCAGCGACTGCCGCGGTCAGTGTCTTGTTCATTATTGGGCTCCATAAGTGACAAGTCAGGCAACGCTTCGGCGTTGCTGTTGTGCTGCTCTGGTACGCCTTCGTTCCTGTCATCAAGATGAACAAAACGATGGAATCGCAATACGTTTTCGTAAGGAGCAGATTCGTCTGGGCCGCTGTTCCTATTCGCATCCGATTCGGTTGTAGCTGGCGCTCGGAGAAAAATCTGATCGCCACGGGCTTGACCGCACCGACCCAAATCAGATTGCTTCACTTATGCCGACAGCAGCGTGTGTGCTGAGTAGTTGTTGCCCCTGGATCTACAGGGTCAACCTCTACCCCGGAGGTGTCATCGGCGGCCGACAGAACCGCGCCGTCCCCAAATGGTTCTGTCCATGAGCGATAAGCTCACCGAAGAGAGCGGTAAGAAATTGCCGCTCTCTTCTGCTTTTAGCGGCCAGATGATGCCGCCGGAACCTATTCGCGATGCGCGCCGTTATTTCCTTCAAAGCTCGCTTGGAGGACAGGCGCATGACGGTTGATCACGATCGCGATTTTATCGACAGCGCCGTCGTAGCCGACGCCCATCGTGCTGCGCGCCGCGTTTCACTCCTCGGCACGCTGATCGTTCTAGTGCTCGGCATCGGCTTGATCGGATTGTTGATGTATGGGCGAATTCTGAATGACAACGGCGTGATCGAACTCACGGCACCGCCAACAGTCATTATCCCCCAGGCGGCGCCCAAGTCACCTTGATTAAGAGGAGCCATTGTCATGGCGTTGTGGCACGACAGCAAAAGCATCGACGATATCGTGAGAGCGAGCGACCGGACGCTCAACTTTCTTGTCGTCGTTCTGCTCGCGGCGTTCGCGCTTGGATCTGCCGCCTATTACTACGGCCAGATGAATCCGCGGGCTGCTGCGACCTCAACATCGCAAGAAATGACACCAGCACGACCGTAACGGGATTTCCGCGCTGCCAGATTTGCCGGCAAACTTGTGCCGTTTTGAATCTCTTATTCGGTCATTCGAAACCGTGCGCCGAAATTGAAATGATGGGCGGCTCGACCATAGTCCGTTTGCAAGGTTTCTCGCCGACACTCCCGACAGAGACACACGCTTCAAACGGAGAGACGGCGTGAAGAAACTTGTAATTGCCGCCGGCGCGGCGTGCGTACTGGTCGCCAACACTGCTGCTGCGGGGCCGTTTGCGACGGGCGAACTCAATCACCATCCGTTGGCCGCAAAGACTCATTGGATACGCAAAGGCTGGGTGGGATATCCTGGGCCGCCCTACGGCATTCAATACTCGCGCGCCTATAGCTACGCTTTCAGTTCCGGATATTACCAATCGGGATATGCGGGATGTGTCGGGGTTCAACACATGTGCGCCAGCCGATGGGGCTGGAGCGGGAGCGGGTTTCGTCGTTGTCTTTCGAACCATCGCTGGTGCTGATACGGCGGATTGAAAAAAGCGCCCTCCCAAACGAGCAGCGCCCAACAAATTCTCAAAGGCCTTGCACCTCGTCGGCGCAGGGCCTTTCTCAATTGCACCGCACAGTCAAGACTGAAAATTTGAAATAAATCGTGTGTTGCGATCGCGGCACCCTTATGGTCGGATTGGGGCAGAGGAAGTGAGTGGACCGCGGGGGTTCTCTCGACATTTATCGAACGCGAATGAGTTCGCCTTGTGCATGTTCGGCTGAATAAGCCCGTGTTCAGGACGCATCTTCGCTCGACAGAAGTGGAATTGAGCTATGAGTATTTCCCGCCATTCCGACGATCAAGCGCATGTCCGGGAAGAAGGACTCCTTACCCTAAGTATCCTGGGGTTGGTCCTCGCCACCGTCTTGATGGGATGGTTCGTGTTCGATCACGAACGACCAAATATGCCACGGGCTATCGTGATGCAGGACGCGGGTACACCGCGCTGAGCGAACAGGGCGACGTCAAGGATGGTCGCCATCATATTGGGCGACATTGGTAATCATCACATATCGCCCGACGACGAAGCCGATCGCGACGAGAATGCAAGCGGCGGCGAAGATTTTGACGTGGCGATGCATGATGCTCTCTTGGATGAATGATTGCCGCCGGTTGCGGCTGGAAGACTACTGACGCTCAGGCGACACGTGCGCGCGGACACTGCGACTCGCGCCTGCCAGCATGCAAGAAACTGCCGATCGGCTTTCCGCACAAGTCTTTCTTGTCAATTTGGTTGCGAAGACGCGGAGCGTCGCGCATTGACGCAATGCGCTTGCAACAAAAAATGGGCGCCGGCATCCCGGGCGCCCATCGGCTTATTGTTGCGAGAGTGGCGCGCAAGGCCGCTCTAGAAAAGCTTGATGAAGGTCCAGTACAGCATGCCGGCAAGCAGGATCGACGCCGGCAGCGTCAATACCCACGCCAGGGCTAGGTTTCGGACGGTCGACCATTGCAACCCGGATCCGTTGGCCGCCATCGTTCCCGCTACGCCAGATGATAGGACGTGGGTCGTTGAAACCGGCAAGCCGTACATATCGGCAGCTCCGATCGTTGCCATGGCGACGACTTCTGCTGAAGCGCCCTGGGCGTAGGTCAGATGCGACTTGCCGATCTTTTCGCCGACAGTCACGACAATTCGTTTCCATCCGATCATCGTGCCGAGGCCGAGCGCGATGGCGACCGCAATTTTCACCCACAACGGAATGAAGCGCGTTGCCTTATCAAGCGAGCCCTTGAAGGCTGTGATTTTGGCAACCTCGTCCGGCTTCAGATTATTGGCTTTGTCCTTCAAAAGAAATCGAAGGGCCTCCGAGGCTAAATACATATCGTTGCGGACGTTGGAGACAACGGCAGCAGGAACTTTGTCGAGCGTGCCGTAGCTGTCGACTTGGTTTGATATATCGCGAACGAGGACAGCGAGGCTCGGATAGGTGCCTTCATTGATCGCTCGCGCGGAAATGTAAGCAGTGACCGCAGGGCGCGGGTTACCGAGGACGTTATAGCCGGCAGCCTGCTTTTCGATGATTTCGGCGGCAGCGGCGGCGTTCGCCTTGAACTCGACAATCTGCGAGGGAGCCGGGACGCGGTTCAGGGCATATGCGGTCGGCACGATACCGATCAGGATCAGCATGATGAGGCCCATGCCTTTCTGACCGTCATTGGAACCGTGCGCGAACGACACGCCGGTGCAGGTGAGAATGAGAAGTCCCCGAATCCACCACGGCGGTGGCTGGTTGCCAGCAGGTTCCTTATAGAGAGCGGGATTGCGCAAGACGAATTTCAGGATGAGCAGCAGCGCCGCCGCGGCGACAAACCCGATCACGGGCGAAAGAAGCAGTGAATAGCCGATTTCCGTCGCTTTCCCCCAATCGACGCCGGAGGTGCCGTCACGGCCGCGTAGCAAGGCGTTGGCGACGCCGACACCGATGATCGAGCCGATGAGCGTGTGCGACGAGGAAGACGGCAGGCCCAGCCACCACGTTCCAAGATTCCAGATAATAGCGGCGATCAACAGGGCGAAGACCATCGCAAAGCCAGCGCTCGATCCGACCTGGAGAATAAGCTCGACCGGCAGAAGCGAAATAATTCCAAAGGCGACCGCGCCGGTCGAAAGCAAAACGCCGAGAAAGTTGAAGAAGCCCGACCACAGGACCGCGACATTGGCCGGCATCGAATGCGTATAGATGACAGTCGCAACAGCGTTGGCGGTATCGTGGAAGCCGTTTACGAACTCAAAGCCGAGTGCGATGAGCAGCGCGACGCCGAGCAAGAGGAAGGGCAGCCACGTCGTTATCTGCACGCCCGCGTTGCTGACGTCTTGATAAAGGCTCCATGCCGTGAAGAAAATGCCGCCTGCAAGAAGACCCAGAAATACCAGCACGGTGATGATGCCGCTATCATGATCGAGCTTTGGCTTGCCCCCGTGCGGATGCGGGATTCCGCCCGGCAAAGAAGCAACCGACGTCGTGTCCGACATTTTTCTCTCCGTACGATCAGTCCAATTTTAATTTGAAAGCGCGTTGGCGGGCGGCACGTGCAGCAAGCGGTCTAACGAACGAGATCAGAAGCCGTAAAACTTCTGACGAATGGCGTCCTCGTAGCGCTTCTTCGCGTTTTTGACCTTGATGCGCATTTCGTCCTCGGCGAAATGGGCCTGCTCCCATTTATCGACCTCAGCGATGTCGTGAGGTACCGCGGCGAGCGCCTCTTCGCTTTTGATGGCAGCAATCCAGTCTTCGACGGCGCGGCGATATTCGCCCTGAAACTGGTCGAGCTGCTCAATCTGGTCTGACGTGACGTCATCCATGGGGTCATCCTCGGGGCGCGCGGTTTGACGGGTGTGGTATTGCACGCGCACGACAGCCCGATGACGGATGAGGCTTCAGAAGTTTTGCGAGGCGGAGCCCGAGCGCGTTGCTTCCAGAACCGCGTCTGAAACCAAATTGCGCTCGTTACCCCTTGGGTCGCCGAGGTGTACACGCTTGGCTCTGACGCGATTTCCGCTTGGGCTCCAGTCCGAGCTTAATTGTTCATCACGCCCAAATTCTGCACATTGAGTTGCGCCGCACACGCGGAAATCGCCCATTTTTCGCGGAGATAATCTGCTGCTCTGCCGAAGGGATTTGGCAATGCAGCGACGAATCTATGTTTCTTATCACGAAAAATAATTGACTGCTGCCGGAGTCCCTGCGTCAATCTTGCCGCAGGGAGCAACGTGCCAATCGCCGGATCCCGGGATCGTGGTTTTGCATCGCGCGCACTCTTGGATGCGCGTCGTCGCGAGCCCGTTCCAACGCTTCCTCATCCGGCGATGAAGGGAGGAAAAATGCAAAAACTAGTCTCGGATCCACGTATCGGCAGCAAGTTTGCCGGTGATCGCATGTGGTCGCTGACGGCGATCATCGTTCTTTGGCTTCTCTACGCATTCGTCTTTTTTGAAGTGAAGGATTACGCCGGCTCGTCGGAGGTCCTTTGGGCTCTGATCGCATCCGGCGGTCTCGTCATTCTGTTCAACACGGCAGCCATTTTGGCGATGCTGTTCCATCTGAGCGAGGAGCGAGACGAAATCTACGGTCTCGACCTGCACTATCTCGATCTCAAGAAACAATAAGCACGAAACGATAGGTGGACTCGTGGCCAACTCTCATTACGAACCGCCGAAGCAATCGGCTTTCGGCCAATTCTTCGACAGTCTCTTTCTTCTTTTCCTCGTCGTCGCGGCACTCTTCACACCGCTTTATCTGAAGCTCGCGGGAGGCGGCAAAATCGATCTCCCCGTGGCGGACAAATCAACGTGGGCGGGGCTCGGTCAGAGTGCCGTTCAGCAAGCACAGTGGGAAAAGCTCGGCTTCACGCCGGATACCGCGTCGTCGATCATCGTCTCGCGGTTCGACTATAGTTTCAGCGTGGCCGAGCTTGCCGTAACAGCGATCGCGATCGTTGGATACTTCGTCTTGCTGTTCATCTTTTCACGAAGCGAATACCGCGAAGTGATCGACGAACGCTTCGGTAAAAAGTGAGGGCAATCAGATGAACAGCTTCCAGCTTTTGGAATATGCAGCCTGGGCGCTCTCGGCGATCCTTGGCCTTTATATGCTTTTCGACATGATCAAGACCGACAGATCATACGACGAAGAACTTCTTACTTCATCGCGAGAGGGTGAAATCGACGACACGCTCGTCATTGATCCGCCGCACCAGGGGGGACATCGATGACACAAACGACAGCGGTTCATGGCGAGAAGATTTCGCTGCTTCGCGTTCTCGGCCCGGCGCATGTTTGGGCGCTCGGCGTCGGCATCGTGCTCGTCGGCGAATACATGGGATGGAACTTCGCGGTCGGCAAAGGCGGAATGATTGCCGCGCTCATCGCATGCTGGGTGGCCGGCCTGCTTTACACATGCGTGGCGATGATCGATTCCGAAGTAACCTCGACGGTTGCCGCCGCGGGTGGACAATACGCGCAAGCAAAGCACATCGTCGGCCCGTTGATGGCCTTCAATGTCGGGCTCTACCTTGTGTTTGCCTATACGATGCTTGAGGCGGCCAACGCCATTACGCTTGGCTATCTCGTGCAGACGGTCGGCACGATGGCCGGGTTCGCGGATGTCCACGACAAGCCGTTTATCGTGCTGACGATCATGTTCCTCGCGTGGCTCAACTACCGCGGCGTGTACGCGACGCTGACCGTCAACCTCATCCTGACAGCGATCGCATTCGTCGCCATCATCATTCTGTTTGCGGCGGTAAAACCGTGGTCGAACGAGCTGCTCGATCACAAGGACATGCTGAACGGCCTGCCCTACGGTTGGCTTGGCGTCATTGCGTCCCTGCACTTCGGTCTGTGGTACTATCTCGGCATCGAAGGGACATGCCAGGCGGCCGAAGAAGTACGGTCTCCCCCACGCTCCTTGCCGCTCGGCACGATGACCGGCATCATTACGCTGCTCATCGCTGCAACGATGACATGGTACGTGTGCGCCGGCTTGATGCCTTGGGAATATCTCGGCCAGGCCGTCACACCGCTGTTCGATGCAGCTCGACTGACCAACTCGATGCCGCTGATGGTGCTTTTGTTCGTCGGTACGGTGTTTTCAACACTCGCGTCGGCCAACGGCTGCATCAACGATGCGTCGCGCGCCTGGTTCTCGATGGGGCGTGACCGCTATCTGCCGACGTGGTTCGGTGCCGTTCATCCTCGCAACAGGACACCTTATCGTTCGATCGTGTTCCTGGTGCCGGTTGCGCTTATCTTTGCCTACTTCGCACCGCTCGATCAGGTCATCACATTCTCGATCTTATCGGGGCTCCTCGGCTACACGTACATGTCGTTCAACGTCATTCTGTTCCGCAGGAAGTGGCCGCTTGGAACAATCAAGCGGGGCTATATCCACCCCTTCCATCCGTTGCCCGCCATCGTGTTGCTGATCCTGTGCTCGGCGACATACTTCGCGGTCTTCCTCGGATACGGAACGCAGCTCGTTGCAATGCTCGTGTTCTTCGTAATCGCGTCACTGTGGTTCCATTTCCACCGCTATCAGTATGTCCGGCGCGGCGATCAATTCACGATGCAGTGGCCGCGGCCGCAAGGCTATTAAGAAACGAAATGAGAATGGCGGATCGAAATGTCCGCCATTCCCTTCGCTATTGATGGAAAGCATTCATGACGCTGTCACTCGCCTTCGCGTTGATTGGGCTGGCCGTCACCGCCGTCGTCGCGTTCAGGGAACATGCGGCCGTGGTATCGAGGCGCCGCACACTTCTTGATAACTGCGCGCCGCTCCTCGAGAACGATAAAATAACGCACGGAGACGATGGCTTTCCGAAACTCGAAGGTCGCCACAGGAGGCGATTTATCCGGATTGAACTCATTCCGGACACGATGACCGTTCGCCGGCTTCCACAGCTTTGGCTGAAGCTAACGTGTATCGAAGCGCGACCGCATCAACCGGAATTCTCAGTACTCGCACGACCGAGCGGAGCCGAATTCTACTCCTTGACGAGCGCGCATCCGATCATGCTCGCGCCGCCACCTGGCCTCGCGGCAGAGATCATCGCCAAGGGCAACTGCGCCGCGTCGCAGCTCGCGCTCGAACTCGTCGGCGCCTCTGCTGCGAAAATTATTCAGTGATCCGCAAATGAAAGAAGTCGCCGTTACCCGCCGCGGCCTCCGCCTGGTTTGGCGTGCGGCCGAAGGGAGCCGGGGGGAACATCTGCTTCGGCAATGTCATTTCGAAGGTGCGCATATAGAGGCGTCAAGCTTTGCCGCTCTGCTCGCGACCCTCGACGAGTTGAGTGCTTCGCTCAATTGCTCGGACGAGGCACAAGCTGCATGACGACGGCCATCAAAGCACAATCGCTTAATCCCTATGTTGTCCTGGCGCTTGCGATTCTTGCTCCCGGCGCCGGTCATGTGGCGATCGGAGAACCTCAACGGGGTTTACGCTTCGCTTTTCTCACGCTCTTGCTCGCGGTCGTGACGTGGCATTTTTCGACACCTGAGCAGTCGTTCGTCGGAAGGGCGGCCGCAGGACTTTTCGTTTGGGCTTTGTCTATCCCAGACGCTTACCGGCTTGCACGCATGAAATATGAGATCAGCAAAACGAAAACGACCGAGCAACGATAACGTCGTGCGTTGGGGCGGCCCTCGTGCGCCCAAAAGCGAACCCGTCTTGTGAGGCCAGTGACCATGGGCGATGGGTAAACGCCGCTGCCGCGATGCCCGAACATGCGCATGGATGGTTGATCTTTCCGCAGAGAGCGAGTGGAATAAGGAGAGTTTAAGCGAATTTTCGGCTGCAATCTGCGGTCGTACAGAAACACACAATCGCGTATTGTCTAGGGGACTTCGGTTCGATATCGAAGGCATCCGCGCGAAGCCTTGCGAGTGGCTCTGCGATTTCTAAGATGCCGAGACGAGCGTCGCTATGCTGCTGCGTGTTCTGGCAATAATGTTCGCACTTTTGGCGCACGTTGCGTTCGCGTTTGCGCTCTGGCCGAGACCTAGAAGCGACGAATTGGAAGTTCTCGACATTGCTCGACAACAGGAGTTCACGCTGACGCCGATGGGGTCTGCTGTACGACCCGAGAATGTCGAGGATCGTGTCGAAACCGCAGCATTGGAACAGGCGGCAAATATAAAGCAGGAGCAATCGATACCGTCTCAGTCCACTGCTCTGAACCCGTCCGCAGCGCTTAGCGACGATGCCCGCAATCGGATGGCTGCGGCGCCTCAGGTTGCCACTACTGAAATCAAAGACGCGTCGGCGAAAACCATTGTGGCAACACCGCCAGTCGGCACCGCCAAAGTCATAAGTTCAGAAGCAAGTGACGCCGAGACAACGAAATCGGCCGAGCTATTTTCGGACGCGGCTCCAGAACACGAAGTGGAAGGTTATGTACCGCCGAAACTCGATACTTCTGCCGATTTACCTATTCAACTGAGAGCTGCCGACAACTTCAGTCGGCAGATCGAAAATCGCGCGCGTGCGGTACCTATTCAATCCGAACCGCCATTGCTGAGCGATCAAATAGCTTCGACGGATGCCCACGCTCCTTCAGTCCTCGACCGACGCAGTGGAACAATCGGCGCAGAAACACCAGAACATAAGGTCGAGGCGGATCAACCTGACATCGTCGCAGCAAAAGAGCGGCCGCAGACAACGACGTTAGAGCAGCCGGCGCAATCCCAAAGTGATGGCACATTGACGCTCGAACAGCTCAACGCTCTGAAGCCTCGCTTATTGCAAGTTCTCGCGCAACCGCAACAGATCGAGCTTGCCACCGACGGCGATAGACTCGTGATGCAGGCCAGTGATCTCGCTCTCATTGGAAAGTATATGGACGGAATCAACGAGCGCGTTCAACGTTCCAAGATCAATCCTCGAACTCAAAGTCAGGGGACAACTGTTTTGAAATATACGGTTGGAACCGACGGCTCTCTGCAATCGATAATCGTCCAATCGACGTCCGGATCGAACGTGCTCGACGGCGCGGCGATCAAAGCGATCCACTCTGCGGCTCCCTTTGCTCCCATACCTCCAGATGTGAGCGCGAAACCCATGACGTTCGTCCAACCATTCCGATTCGTACTTCCTTAGCGGCCGCTAGAGCGAATATATCGCTCGACCTAAGCTTTGCGGCTCAATGGCAATCGATAAAATTACCGCGCATAAATCGCTTGTTAGGATCTTACCCTCCACAGGGCCTCCTCGCATCGAACACACCCTGGCGGGCCGAACCGCTCGGGTGTGTTTTTTATTCTCGGCATGCGTTTGCTAGATAATTTCCACATCGTCCGACGATGTAAGCTCTGTTTGCTTCTGCACAGATGAAGCAACTGGCAAAGGAATTCGTTCACGCATGTAACTCGATAGGGCGCGAGAATAGGCGAAGCGTTTGCGTTCCAGAATTGCTAACGGGAAGACCCAGCCTGCGCACAGAACCAACATCGCGAGGCCGTTCTTGAGTGAAAAGAGGTCGCCTGTACTATCTCGAAAATAAAACAGCATGAAACAGCAGAGCGATGCACTCAAAGCGGCCAAGCTGTAAAACTTCTCAGGACGCACCAGCTCTCGGAAATGGCTGCGCCGCATCGCGACGCTGCCGCTATTTACATTCTGCAAAGCGGCGAATGTTTTTTGCGCGGAGGTATTTCGCGCCCCGAAGAGAGCGTGAACCAATTCGTCAATGAGCACATCCGGTTCAAAATCCGTGAGGTGGAAAGACCAATTCTTTCCGTCGTTGTCGCGGATCGTCATCCAGCCGTCTTCGATGCGAACAACTTTTCCTGATAGATGGTCGAAATGAAACCCCATGTATCGAGCCCCGTATTTCAGTCGACGCAGCCATCTCCCGGGTGCGCGCCATTGAGCTAATTTTATAAGATTGCTGACAAAAACGCCAAGCTTCTTCCGTCTGTCAACTTATCAGCTCAGCCAAGCCGGTTCCTTCACCAACCCACCAAAGAACCACGACTTACGGCTTGATGCTTTCTTGACTGGCCTTTGAAACCCACCAGACTGGCCCCCACAATAAAACGACAAGGGAGTCAGCCCATGCCTGTTCGGAAATCGGGAACAATTTCTGCAAGTCTGCTCGTATTGATCCTAGTCGCCATGGCGATCGGCGCGCTGGTAGGGCTGGTCCTTAGCGGAACGGACCTCAGTTCCAGGGCAATCGCGATCATTGCCGGTTTAGCGGCGACTGTGATTGCGAGCCTAGCGCGCTACAAAATCATTTTCCTTGGGGCCGGTGTGGGCGCCGATGATACGCGAGTCCCCGGTCTTGTCGTTACCTATTCGGCTATAGCATCGATTGCCGGAAGTTTGGCCGCTCACGACCTTTACGCCGACGTCATCGGACAAATGCCGGTGCTGCTAGGGGCGCTGGCTGGTCTTTTTTCTGCGATCATCATGGCAATGCTGATGATCACCTATCACACAAATACTCACTACAGCTGATGCCGCCAATCGCTTTCGCGAGGTATGCAGATGTCATTTTCAAACAAGGACGAAAGAAGCCTGCTCAGCTTCGACGAATATGAAATCGTCAAGACGTCTCACCATCCGGCCATCTACGATCTGGATAAAGACGCACTGCGAAATTTGGCGCAACGGCTGGAGGGGCTTCACGACAAAGAGAAGACCTTCAAGCGTCATAAAGCTCGCGAAGCGAAGGGAACCGCGGATACCCGCGGAAAGAGCTTTCCCGGTACCGCCGACCATCCTGCTCGACGAAAGCAAATTTTCGCGCATGCTCTCAAACGGGTGAAGAAGGAGCGCGCCCGCCATTATAATCTGGAGGCGAATGCTAGCCACGTCGAAGCCGCGCACCGCGCATTAGCATTGCACCGCCGGAATAAATTCACGCATCACCCGACGGCGGAGCCCGCAGCGGGTGCTGGACAGCACGATAAAGGGGGTGCGCCGAGACGTAAGCGCACGCCTGGATCAAAGGTCGGAAGTATCCTGAAAGCCAACGCCAGGGCGCAGGCCAAACGTGATCAGCGGTCAAATTAAACCGTTCGGTAGTAGCAGGAACAAATTCAAGACCACTATCGTTTGGTCCTCGCGGAAGGAAGCGTAAAGCTTTTTCCGATATAGGGGCGCGGACCAGGCCACTCTGGTCCGTGCCTCATTGGCTCCCTCTCGTAATTCGTAGGACCGCGATGAAAGTTGGCGAGTTTGCCAGGCGCGCCCGTGCGTCTCGGCTATCCAAGAAGGCGAAGTTCGAAGCTGCATTCGAGAGAGCACGTCGGGATTTGCGTTTGCTCGACGAGTCGCCGCTCTTGATGCGATCTCCCGCCCCCGGTTTAGCCAAGCCGCGGGATGCCCGTAAGCCCACCATTTCGCTGCCAAAGTCCGGCTGAATGCCTGTGTGTTTGCCCTTTGCGCGGCTCGCGCATGCCACTTTCGCGTTGCTCTGTCGATGCGGCGGCATCTCGGCCGCCTCAGCAACGCGTCGCAGTTAATTTCCCCTTTGCTCTGCAGACTTGCCTTTGCTAGATACGATGTTTCCTAATGGCTATTTCGTTGATTACAGAGCGCATGGGCACGGCCGAACTGAAGCCCTCAGAGATTTTCCGGATAAATCTTCGCCACTTGCGGAGAGATAAAAAACTCAGTCTCGAAATGTTGGCCGAGTCGTCCGGGGTGAGCCGGGCCATGCTCAATCAGATCGAGACCGGCCGGAGCAACCCGACGATCGACCTCGCGGCTCGCATCGCCGCTGGACTAGACAAAAGTCTCTCGGAGCTGCTCACTCCTCTCGAAGCGCCTGGTCAAAAATCCAGCGGAGCTTGACGGATCGTTATGTGATCCCGAAGGAAATTTTCCTAGAAAATTTTATATCAGCCGCGCCCGCGAGCGGTTTACAGTGAGGTAACTTCGGATCAACCGCTCAATGTAGGCTCGACACTGGAATGCGCATACTAATCGTTTTTTGCGTCATCGCTTGTGGAATCGCAACAGCTTCGCCATCGAGGGCGAATGTCGCGTGTGAGAAAGCCTTCAAAATTCTGAAGGAGACGGAGGCGCGCCAACGCCACCTTCAAAAATTGGACATCGATCGTCTCATAGCGAGCGGATCGCCCGAACGTCCTTGCAGCAAAGAACGCATCGAGTTTGAGAAGCGATATGCTTCGCGGGCTGCCGTGATGGCGCCGATCGCCGAAGCTTTCGTTATCGCATGCGGCCGTACCGCCGATCATATGGCAGATTTGGAACTTTATTCGAATGATGCCGTGCTCCATCCTCTTCCATCGCCCGGCCAAGAGGGCTGCAGTGTCGCGGAATATAAGAAGCCGGCTACCAGCGGTCCGTCGTCAGTAGCTCGTTGAAGACTTCGGCCAACAGACGACGCGCTATCGGAACGCTTAGAACATTGAGCGTCGGTTTTGTAGGTGCGGGCGACCGAGAAGCCAAATCGCGATTCGGTTGCGTATCCGAACGGGCTAGAGCATCGTCCCCCGAGCGCTTCGATATCCGTTTGGCGCGATCGCCTGAGCATATTTCTCCAAGTCGTCGAATGTCTTCACAGCCAGCTTCTTGCGCAGTTGCGCCCAAAGGAACCAAGCGTTCTTGGGCTGAATGCTGAAGTGCTCCGCTAGTTCTTTCAGAGAGTGTCCTGTTCCGAGAAGACGTAAGGCTTCCTGCTCCCGCGTTGATAGTGCGGAAAGAAGAGCCTGAACATCCATATTGTGGCTGATCAGTCTGAGCGCGCACGCGTGCTCCACATGCGCTTCACCCGCGGCGGCCTTCACGAGCGCCGAAAGCAATTCCTCATCCGACACTCCATACGTGAGATATGCCGATGCTCCACCACGCAGGCAGGCATTGGCCTCGAAAGGTTCGAAATCGCGCGCAAACACGGCTACTTTGGCATCCGCGTCGATCGCACGAATATCGTTGATCACTTCGGACGCACAGCGCGTACATTTCGCAGCGTCCAAAGCTACGAGATCCGGGCGAGATCGCGCATAGCCGCCTGCCAGACCATCCAGGCTCGAAGTTGCCAAGGCTATTGTCGATCCACCCAAATCCGTTAGTCGTTGCCAAGCGACGCCAGCGTCCGGGACGACCAGGACCGTCATCTGTTTGAACAGCATTCCCCCACCCCCGTTGGCAAGAACGGGAGGTCGACTTGCGATCCGTCGTCGGCTTCGGTGGGAGCTAGTGCGAATGTGATATTGCGGCAACGCGAAATTCTGGTGGCGTTCCTCAACTGGCAGACGATTAAGACGGAGATAAAGGCGGCTGCTGCCAGATCTCATGCGAGCGGTTGCGATCTAACTTGAAGATGCGGCGTAGCTTGGTGCCCTCGAACACTTGGGAGTGAAGAAAGGCGTCGGTCTCGGGGGTTGGGGACGACGCTGCCCGCTCGACAATTTCAAACTAAAATTTCTTCGCCCTGATAGCCAACTGGTACCCAGCGGCCCAGATCAGCCTCAAAAGGCCGTCTCCGAATTTCAATAAATATCTTATTTGTTGGTTGGTTGCGGGGGCTGGATTTGAACCAACGACCTTCAGGTTATGAGCCTGACGAGCTACCGGGCTGCTCCACCCCGCGTTACCAAAAGCGCAGCGATCTCTGACAGATGTGCGCTCTACCGATAAACAAGGCCGCTCGTTTCGGAGCGGCCGGAAGGCGCCGTATAGCACAAAAAAAACGCTTGGGAACCCCCGGTGGAGGATTTCTGTCGTCGACGGTGGAGAACGCCCCGCTTTTGCTGCTGCGCGCGCGATTTGCCGCTGAAAAGGGGGGCAAAATTGAGCCCTCGCAACCCTCGTGGGCCCTTAAGGTCCGCCCAGCGTCGGAAGGGTGTAGAGCGTCAGTCCTGAGTGATCGAGCGATTGAGCCACAAGATACACGGGGGTGTCTTTTATCGGATTTCTACCGGTAGCCACCTTCGCTTGTACCCGCTTGCGGGCTGGGCGCCGCTGCGCATGCGCAGAGGCCGCCTGCCTTGCAGGTTTGACTTCGCGGCGGCGATGAATTGCCTCGCCCAGATTGCTGCCAAGACCCATGTAGCCGCCCGACCAGTCAGAGCTCATCGCCAACGAGGCATCGCTTAAACTCTGGGCGAAAACAATGCCGGGCGCCGCCAGCAAGATCGCGGCGGAAAGTGCAATGGCGGCAAAAAACCGAAAAATAGCCACGGGATTCGATCCGATAATTGAGTTCTGCTTTGACAATGAGTCCGCAATGCTTCGGTTAACAAAAGCTTAATTACAATTCAAGCCGATAAAACAAAAGGGATTAAACTGCCGCGAATTGCAATATTCTCTCTTTTTCTCCGTATTTTCTTTTGAGCACAATCCTCGATTCCCGAATTTTATTTCATGCTCGCAGTGGTTTTGGCGAATAACGGCATGCTTGCGACCAGCAAACGCAATAAATAGCAGCGATATAAAATCATCGACCGGCGTCCAGGATGATCCCGTCGAGACCGTCAATGCAGGGACGGGCCAGACGCGGCACCGGGTCCACATTCCAACTCGAACTGCCTCGGCGCGGCGGAGCCACATTATGTCCCGAAATCGAATGAGCTATTCGGTTTCCGGACTATTATTCCAGTCGGCGAGGCTACCTAAAATAACGTTCGAGCTCAGCTCCGACGCAATCTCACAACATCTCCATTACATAAGGCCGCTTCGATGACGGACAGCAGCAAAATCTGGTTTATCACTGGCATTTCGCGAGGATTCGGCAAGTCGCTTGCTGAGGCGCTCTTGGCGGATGGCGAAAGCGTAATTGGAACGACGCGGGACGGCGTCCCGCCGATTGAAGACCCAACGGGAAAGCTGCATACACTGTCTCTCGATGTGACCGACAGTGCAGCGGTCAAAACCATCATCGCCGAGGCCCACGGGTTTCATGGCCGGTTAGACGTCATCGTCAATAATGCAGGATATGGTCTTCTCGGATCGATCGAGGAGGCGACGGAAGATCAGATCGCCCGCATGTTCGATGTCAACTTTCACGGCACACGGCGTGTCGTACAGGCTGTTCTTCCGTATCTAAGGAAGCAGCGCTTCGGGCATATCGTCAACATCACATCGATCGCGGGACTTGCACCGGGTGCGGGCTCCGGCTTTTACGCCGCTTCCAAATTCGCGGTCGAAGGCATGTCGCAAAGTCTGGCGCAAGAGGTTGCGCCGCTCGGAATCAAAGTTACGCTTGTCGAACCGGGTGCTTTTCGTACGGATTTTCTGTCGGAGCATTCCATTCGAACCCGGCCCGTCGGCATTGCCGATTACGTGTCAACGGCGGGCGCCGCATTGAAGGCACTCGAAAATATGGCCGGCAAACAGATTGGCGATCCCGACCGTGCCGCAGCAGCGATTATAAAGGCGGTACAAGCGCAGGAGCCGCCGCTTCATCTTGTTCTTGGCTCCGACGCATTCCGGCGCACGCTCGACAAGCAGCGACGTTTTGCGACCGAGCTTGACGCGTGGAAGGAAACCTCGCTCGCGACCGATTACTGATTCACCCACCATATCAGCATTTCAAAACGCTCACAGAATGAGGGAAGTCATGCAGACGAAAGCTTATGCCGCCGCGACAGCGAAAGCGCCGCTCGCGCCGATCACCATCGAGCGACGGGATCCTGGTCCCAAAGACATCGTCATGGATATTCTCTACTGCGGCGTCTGCCATTCGGATCTCCATACCGCGCGCGGAGAGTGGCCGGGAATTCTTTATCCCTGCGTTCCCGGCCATGAGATCGTCGGGCGCATAACGGCTGTGGGAAAAGATGTCACGAAGTTCAAGGACGGTGACGTTGCCGCCGTCGGCTGCATGGTCGATAGCTGCCGGACATGCAATCCCTGCGAGCACGATCTCGAGCAGTACTGCACCGGTCCGCATGGCTTCACCGGCACCTATAACGGCGCTGCGAAGGGCGGATTGCCGAACACGTTCGGGGGCTACTCGAAGCGGATCGTCGTCGACGAACATTTTGTGCTCCGCGTCAACCATAAGGCCGAGCAGCTAGCCGCTACTGCGCCGCTGCTTTGCGCCGGCATAACCACCTGGTCGCCGCTGAAGCACTGGAATGTGGGACCGGGAAAAAAGGTCGGCATCGTCGGAATCGGCGGATTGGGTCACATGGGCGTCAAGCTCGCCCATGCACTCGGCGCGCATGTGGTGGCCTTCACGACGTCGGCTTCGAAGAAACAAGCAGCACTCGACCTTGGCGCCGATGAAGTTGTGATTTCGAAGGACGCCGACGAGATGGCCAAACATGCCGGCAGTTTCGATTTCATCCTGGACACTGTGGCGGCATCACATAACCTCGATGCCTTCACCACTCTCCTGAAGCTCGACGGTGCGTTGACGCTTGTCGGCGTGCCGGAGCATCCGCACCCATCGCCATCTGTCTTTCCGCTTATTTTTGGACGTAAGTCGATTGCGGGTTCATTGATCGGCGGCATCGCAGAAACGCAGGAGATGCTCGATTTCTGTGCCGAGCGCGGAATCACCTCGGACATTGAGATGATTGCGATGAAGGATATCGATCACGCCTACGACCGCCTGCTCAAAAGCGACGTCAAGTATCGGTTCGTCATCGATATGGCGACGCTGGATTAAGAGGCCGCGTGGCGCCGGTCGGTCAAACCGGCGCCAGCTCGGCATTTTCGGCGCGCGTCGGCACGTTATGACGGCGCAGAAACTCGATAACGGCGCGCACTGCGCTCGACATGTACCTCTGGCGCGGATAGGTGAGATACCAGCCGGGAAAAGGTGGCGAGAATTCTTCCAGCATGGGGACAAGCTGGCCGTTTGCAATGAGCGGAAGAACCGCTTGTTCCGCCCAGAAGGCGATTCCGACGCCCTGAACCGCGGCGCTGATGGCCAAATCGCTGCAGGAGACGGTGAGCGGACCGTTGACCGCTACAGACGTCCAATGGCCGTCCTTGAAGAATTCCCAGTTGTAGATTCCGTGGCGGCCGGCCCAACGCCAATTGATGCAGCGGTGCTTCTGAAGCTCTCCTGGATTTTTCGGCTTGCCGTATTTCGCGACATATTCGGGCGAGGCTACCGCGCACATCCTGAGGTCGTCGCCGAGCTTGATCGCGACCATGTCGTCGTCGAGCAATTCCCCGAGGCGAATGCCGATATCAAAGCCCTCTTCTACGAGATTGATAGTGGCATCGTCGACGATGATGTCGAGCATAATATCGGGATGGAATTTCGCGAATGCTCCCAAATGCGGGGCGATCAGCGATGATGCGGCTTTCCGCGGCGTGTGAAGGCGCACGGTTCCGACGGGCTCGTCACGCAAGTTTTGAATCTCGCGAACGGCTTCCTGCATTTCGTCAAGCGCAGGCTTGAAACGAACAAGGAGCCGCTGTCCCGCCTCCGTCAACGAGACGCTTCGTGTCGTGCGATTGAGCAGACGGAGACCGAGCCTTTTTTCCAGCTCCCGTATCGTCTGGCTCAACGTCGACGGTGAAATTCTGAGGTGAGCGGCTGCCCGCGCAAAATTGCCTTGCTCGGCAATGGTTACGAAGGCGCGTAGCTCGGCAAACTCGCTTCCGCGCATTATACACTCAAAGCCAAAGGGGGTATTCGTATACCCTATCATTATCTCAGGCCGGCACGATGATTAAATGTGGCCGATGTTCGCGGGCGCTACGGCGACGGCCCGATGAAAATTCCCATTTGCTTTCGAAAGGCGATGCCATGTTGGAGAAACGCAAGCTCGGCAGCCAGGGCCTTGAAGTTTCGGCGATCGGCCTCGGCTGCATGGGCATGAGCTACGCTTACGGCCATGCCGACGATGCGGAATCGATCGCGACCCTGCATCGGGCGATCGAACTCGGCTGCAATTTTCTGGATACTGCAGAAGCTTATGGGCCGTTCAAAAACGAGGAGCTGCTAGGGCGTGCGCTAAAAGGTAAGCGCGACGGGGTCGTGATCGCCACGAAGTTCGGGTTCACCTTCGGCGATAAGGGTATTTCAGGTTTGGATAGCCGGCCTGAGCACATTCGAGAAGTGGTCGACGCCTCATTGAAGCGGCTGCAGACTGACCATATAGATCTTCTGTACCAGCACCGCGTCGATCCTCAGGTGCCGATCGAAGACGTCGCCGATACCGTCAAAGGCTTAATTGCGGAAGGCAAGGTGCTTTACTTCGGGCTGTCGGAAGCAGGAGAAAAGACAATTCGCCGTGCGCATGCCGTTCAACCCGTCTCGGCGTTGCAGAGCGAATACTCGCTTTGGGAGCGGGGCATCGAAGAGCAAATCATGCCGGCGTTGTTCGAGCTTGGCATCGGCCTCGTCCCGTTCAGCCCGCTTGGGCGAGGTTTTCTCACCGGCAAAGCGAAACGCGCCGAGGATTACCCGCCCGACGATTATCGATCGCGAAACGATCCGCGCATCCAGGGTGCGAACTTTGACGCCAACATGAAGATCGCCGAGATCGCGAGAGAGATTGGCGGTGCGCATGGCGCTACACCCGGTCAAGTTGCGCTGGCGTGGCTGCTCCGTGTCAGCCCGCAAATCGTGCCGATTCCGGGTACGAAGAGGCGCGTCTTTCTCGAAGAGAACCTCGCCGCAGCAAATCTGGAACTCACAGCTGCGGAGGTCGAGAGGCTGCGTAACGCCGCGAGCGCGCACAGTGTTTCGGGCGCGCGCTACACCGAACGGATGATGTCGTATCTCGATGTCTAATGATTGGCCCGCTCAATCGGACTTCGAAGGTTTTTGCAGGGTTGAGCCTGCCTCCTTGAATTTCATCAGATGCGCGTCGTCGGCGGAACCTTTGGTCTCGGCGACGACGCCAAATTCCAACGGCTCATCTTGGGCATAACGCTTGCCCAGGCGATAAGCGATCTCGGCACGGGCGGTTTCTACGCCAAGATAGAACGCATGGCCCGGATCGGTGCCGACATGCAGATGTGGGAAGAGTTGAAAGGGATCATCGGACACGTGGTGACCGTCGCGATTATAGATGTGAATGCCGTCTTCGGCGACTTCGATGCGATAGTTGTGATCGCGGATCTCTGACGCGAGCGCCCTGATTTCCTCAGGAGTAGACGCAAATCCCTTTCGGTCACGGAGCGCCATCAGGCCGGAGCCAAATCCCTGCGGCAGCGCATTGGCCTTGCGCGCAGCGAAGTATTCGCGCCGGGCACGGTCGAATTCCTTGATCGCGGTGCGACAGTGCGGACTGACCTGAACAGCGAGCACTGCAGTGATGTGAAGCTCCGAACACATGCCCATCAGGATGGCGTTGATGCCTGTGGTGTCGGCGTCGGTCAGTTCGGTGACATTGCCGATACCCATCAGGATCGGGATATCGGGGCGGCGCTTGCGAAGATCGTAATAGCGCGCGACCGAGGCGGTGAAGCCGTAGTGGATCGGATCGAGAATCGGATCGGCATAGAACGGGCGACCCTTGGCGATCATGATGTCGATGACGCGATCGAGCGAATCCATGTCCGCTGCACCCGCGGAAATGAGAATTGGGGCTGCGGGACCTTCATCTACGATCGAGATCGTCTTCTCGGAAAGCGAAAAGAGATAATCGGCGCCGGCGCGCGTTGCACGCGATAGCTCTTCGGAATTGAAGGAATCAACGCTGACTTTAGCTCCATCGGCGTGGAGCGCGGCGATCGCCGCTTCGAGATGCGGGAAGGGACTATCGGGCAGACAACCGAGATCGATCACGTCGGCTCCATCGGCGCGATACTTGCGCGCGCGCTCGACGATCTGCTCCGGCGTCATCAGAGTTGCGTCGACGATCTCGCCGAAAATCTTAACGTCTTGCTCGGAAAGATCGATTTTTCGTGCCGCCTGGCCGAGGTATTGGGGAAGATCGGCGATTTCCTCAGGACCGCGCTCGAAGCGGGTGCCAAAATGATCGGAGAGGCGTTCGAGGTCGCCGCGGAAGCGGCCGGGCATGATCACGCGATCGATATGGTCTGGCAGTTTCAGACGCCGCTCGACGATCTCAGTCGTCATCAAGGCGGCAACCTTGACGCCGATATTGGCGACGACGGGGTCGAGATCGGCGTTGTTGAGCTCTTCGGCTACCCTCTTGACGCGGGGTTCAGCCAGAGAACCCGTCACCAACACAATGCGCTCGGCCATCGGCGGGCATTTCCTTTTTACGAATACGGCATCCGTGAATTGGCACCGAACGGCGCGCGGTGCAATGTCTCGCGCGCGCCCCATCGACAAATCGCGTTATTTACGGTTTCCGTCGCCCGTCAAATTGGAGAAGCCTTGGCATGAAGAAAGTTCTGCTCATCGGGATCGGCGCGGGAAACCCCGATTACGTGACGATGCAGGCCGTCAAGGCGCTCAACGCCACGGACGTCTTCTTCTTTCTGGACAAAGGCGAGGAGAAGCAAGATCTCGCCGACCTTCGGCGAACGATTTGCGAACGATACATCGAAGGCAAGTCTTATCGCATTGTCGAAGTTCCGGGACCTGTGCGGGACCAAAACGGTGACTACAAATCAGGGGTGCAGGCTTGGCATCGCAACAAGGCGAAAATCTTCGGTTCGCTGATAGCGGACGAGTTGCGCGATGGGGAAACCGGCGCATTTCTGGTTTGGGGCGATCCCTCGCTTTACGACAGCTCGATCCGCGTGATCGAGCAGGTTTTGGCCGAGGGCACTATATCGTTCGAGTACGAGGTTATTCCTGGCATCACGGCCGTCCAGGCGCTGGCGGCGGAGCACAAAATTGCATTGAACCCGATCGGCGAGCCCGTCCACATCACTACCGGCCGCAAGCTGCTTGAAGGGCTACCGAAGGGAGTCGATACCGCAGTTGTCATGCTCGACAACGGCTCCGGCCTTCGCGCACTGCTCGATGAGGATGTCGAGATTTTCTGGGGCGCGTATCTCGGCACACCCGATCAGATATTGGTTTCGGGAAAACTCAAAGAATGCGTCGACGCGATCGAAGAAGCACGGGCTGAGGAACGAGAGCGTAAGGGCTGGATCATGGACACCTACCTGCTTCGGCGCGCTCCGCGGTAGACGCCTTGCACTTGCTCCCTCTTGCGTCACCGCCGGGGAGGCGGCCACGACGGCAGGCGGAGACTCGCGTGGATGACCGCCTTCGCGGTCATGACGATACAAAGGGCTAATATTTGCCCTCAAAATCGTCCCATAGCGGCGACTTGCCGAAGCGATCTACGAGAAAATTAATAAACACGCGAGATTTTGCGGCCAAATAGCGATTGGGCGCGTAAAGCGCGTGGATGACAAGGTCAGCGGGGCGATTGTCCGGGAGGACGAGTTTCAGACGTCCCGCCGCGATGTCCCTGCCGACGATGAAGGTCGGCAGATTGGCGATGCCGATACCTTTGACTGCAGCGTCGCGAAGGGTGTCCCCGTTGTTCGACGACAGGCACGAGCCGATCGAAACGGACACAGGCTTGCCTTCGCTCGTCAGCGTCCAGCGTTGCATCGAGGTGGTATGGCCGTAGCTCAGGCAGCGATGATTGATGAGATCTGCGGGGGTTTCAGGCGAACCGTGTTTGTCGATATATGAGGGAGAGGCAACGAGTGCCAAGCGCGCTGCGGCGATACGGCGGGCGATGAGGCTCGAGTTGGTCGGCTGTCCAATGCGGACGGTGATATCGGCGCCTTCCTCGAGCGGATCGATGAACCTGTCGGTCAGCGTCAGTTCTACCTTCAGCTCATCATACCGGATCATAAAATCGGCGACGGCATTGCCAAGATAGAGCATGCCGAACGACATCGGCGCGTTGACCTTCAGGATGCCCTTCGGCTCGTCGTGGAGGCGGGAGACCTGGGCTTCCGTCTCCTCGATCTGAGACAGAATCGAGACGCAGCGCTCGTAATAGGCAAGGCCGGCTTCGGTGGGGGTAACGCGCCGCGTGGTGCGGTCAAGGAGACGCGCGCCAAGCCCTTGCTCAAGCTCCATGACGCCCTTGCTGACGGCCGAGCGGGTCAACCCGAGGCGCCGTGCCGCCTCGGCGTAGCTGCCCGTGGAGACGACCTTCACCAGGGCGCGCATGGCGTCTAGCTTGTCCATTTGTATCCAAATCGGAAACAGACTGATGAATCTATGATATATTGAGCGAATTTCGTCAACGATACATATTTATTCGCATCGGACGGCGGATGGGCCTCCGAGCAAAGCGAATTCAAGATGTCCTGGAGGCAGGCGATGACGAAAGTACTGGTTCTTTACTATTCGAGCTACGGCCACATCGAGAAAATGGCGGAGTCGGTCGCCGCGGGGGCGCGTGAAGCCGGCGCGGAGGTGACAATCAAGCGTGTCCCGGAACTGGTGCCGGAGGAGGTCGCGCGGAAATCGCATTTCAAGCTCGACCAGGCTGCGCCAATCGCAACGGTCGACGAGCTTCCTGATTATGATGCCATCATCATCGGCGTGCCGACCCGTTTCGGTAACATGCCGGCTCAGATGAAGAACTTCCTCGATCAAACCGGCGGGCTGTGGTTCGGCGGCAAGTTGATCGGCAAGGTTGGAAGCGTGTTCTCATCGACGGCCACGCAGCATGGCGGGCAGGAGAGCACAATCCTCTCGACCCAGATTGTTCTGCTCCACCATGGCATGGTGATCGCTGGTCTGCCCTATTCGTTCCAGGGGCAGATGGGCGTCAGCGAAGTGACAGGCGGTTCGCCCTACGGCGCGACAACGATCGCCAATGGCGACGGCTCGCGGCAGCCTTCCGCTAACGAACTTGCGGGCGCGCATTTCCAAGGCCGGCACGTTGCCCAGATTGCCGCCAAGCTCGCGGCTTAGACTTGCTTATACGGATCGTCGCTGAATTGGCGACGGTCCGCTTCCGGCGCTAAAGATTGAAGTGCCGTTCAGACGATCCACATAGCAGTTCAACACTCGGAAATCTCGTGCGAACGAGAGAAAGGACAAGCCATGTCTGGCATTCACCACATCACCGCGATTGCTGGCGATGCGTCCCGCAATCTCGATTTCTATACGCGCGTTCTTGGACTCCGGTTGGTGAAGAAGACCGTCAACTTCGACGATCCTGGCACCTATCACCTCTATTTCGGTGACGAGGTCGGAACGCCCGGTACGATCCTGACATTCTTCCCGTGGGCCCATACGCCGAAGGGACGGAACGGCGTCGGGCTCGCGCAGCAGACGATGTTCTGCGTACCGGAAAGCGCGATCGGCTACTGGGCGCATCGCTTCGTCGAGAAAGGCGTGCCGCATGAAGACATCGAAAAGCGTTTCGGACATTCGGTCCTAACGTTCACCGATCCGGACGGCATGAGCCTCGCTCTCGTTGGCGTGGCAGGCGCGGAAGCCGAAGCGGCTTGGACGGGCAGCGATGTGTCGGCGGAAAACGCCATTCGCGGCTTTTACGGCATTCGCCTGCTGCTCGAAGACGCCAAACGAACGGGTGCGATCCTGACCGACGTTCTCGGATTCACCGAGGGCGAAAGCGAAGGCTCAGTCACGCAGTTCGTCGCGAAAGGAACGAATAGCGGTGGCGTCGTCGAAATACGCGAGGCCAAAGGCTTCCTGGCGGGTCACATGGGCCGCGGCTCCGTCCATCACGTCGCATTCCGCGCGGCGACGGACGAAGAACAGGCGGAGATGCGCAAGAAGCTTGTCGAGAACCATCGCATCCATGCGACGGAACAGATGGATCGCAATTACTTCCGATCGATCTACTTCCGCGAGCCTGGCGGCGTGATCTTCGAGATCGCAACCGACCAGCCGGGGTTTGCGATCGATGAGCCGGTGGCCTCTTTGGGGCAGGCGCTCAAGCTGCCTGCATTCCTCGAAGGTCAGCGGAAAGAGATCGAGGCAATTCTGCAACCGTTGGAGCAGGCGGCATGACGACGATGAGTTCCAATATCGTTCGGGCGGGCGCACCTTTGGGTGCTGCCCGCGCGGCGGTCGTACTGGTCCACGGGCGCGGCGCCAGCGCCGAAGGCATGCTCGGACTGGCGGATGCGTTCGACGCGAGCGACATTGCTTACGTCGCACCGCAGGCACGATCGGGCAGCTGGTATCCGCAGTCCTTCATGGCCCCCATTGCGCAGAACGAGCCGTATCTGAGCAACGCCCTAACGACGCTTTCCGATACGGTTGCGAAGTTGGAGCGCCAGGGTATGCCGGCGGAGAAAATCGTCGTGCTGGGATTCTCTCAAGGCGCGTGTCTCGCCCTCGAGTTCGCGGCCAGGAATGCCCGCCGCTATGGCGGCATCGTGGGCTTGAGCGGCGGCTTGATCGGTCCCGACGGTACGCCTCGCGCTTATGCGGGCTCGCTGGAAGGGACGCCCGTGTTCCTCGGCTGCAGCGACGTCGACTTCCATATACCGCTGGTGCGGGTGAACGAGTCGGCGGCCGTTCTAAAGACGCTTGGCGCGAACGTGACGGAGATCATCTATCCCGGCATGGGTCACACCGTCGTGCAGGACGAAATTGATCACGTTAAAAGCATCCTCAAGACGCTTTGAGGACCTTGCTCAGGTGATGGAATGGAATTCGACTTCGAAACGCTTGCCGCGGACGATCGTTATAAGCTGTTGACCAGCACGATCGTGCCACGGCCCATCGCCTGGGTTTCCACGCTTTCGAAGAACGGCGTCCGCAATGCGGCGCCGTTCAGTTTTTTCAATGCGATGGGGAAGGCCCCGGCGCTGGTCGCGATCGGCATCATGGCCAACAGTGACGGCCGCATGAAGGACACGGCACGAAATATTCTCGACACCGGTGAATTCGTCGTCAATCTTGTGCCGCGGCTTGCTGCCGAGGCGATGAATCTGACGTCTGTCGATGCACCGGCCGATGTCGACGAATTGACGCTTGCGAAACTCGACACGCGACCCTCGCTCAAGGTGCGGCCAGCGCGGATCGCAATCAGTCCAGTTGCATTCGAATGCCGGCTTCATACTCCAATTCAATTTCCCAGCCAGCTGCTGGTGATCGGGGAGGTGGTGCAGGCGCACGTTGACGACAGCGTGATGCTCGACGCGTCGAGGCTCTATGTCGATACGCCAGCTATTTACCTGATAGGACGCATGCACGGGCGGGGAATTTACGCGACAACCGATTCCACGTTTGAAATGCCGCGTCCGGCACCATTCGTCGATCCACTGGAAACAGAAAAGGCGCGAGAGTGATTTCACTCCCGCGCCTCGAATAAATCGCGCCTTTTCCGGCCAATCGCCTCAGGCTCGATGGGGGATATCACGCGTCGATTCGAACAGGAACCATACGCGGCGTTCGGCTTCATCGATCCAGTTTTCGAGGAGGCTCGCGGTCGCCACGTCGCCATGTTCGTCGCAAAGATCATGGAGCTGGCGCAGTTCGTCGGCAAGCTGAAGATTATCGTCGCGAAGCTCAGCGAGCATGTCGTTCGGCGTTACAAAGTCGGCATCGTTATCCAGAATGCGCTTCTGGCTGTTGATCTGGCCGATCGAACGGATCGTCGTGCCACCAAGTTTGCGAGCGCGCTCAGCGATGTCATCTGTTGCCGCAAAGATCTGCTCGCTCTGCTCGTCGAGCAGCAGGTGATAATCGCGGAAATTCGGGCCCGACATGTGCCAGTGGAAGTTCTTCGTCTTGATGTAGAGCGCGAAGAAGTCCGCCAGAAGCGCCGACAATGCTCCCGAGATGTCTTTGATGGCGTTGTCGGAGAAGTGCGAAGGGGTATCGAGGGCAGCCTTGCGCCGGGACTTGGCAGTATCCGCTTTCATGTCTCTATGTTCCTTCATTTACGTTGCGGGGGGTGAACCTGACGGCAGTCGATCAGAAAGATCGAACCGCTGCTTTGATTGAAGTCATTGGGCGGCCTCCTCAGTAATGGTCTTGAGCAAGGACGCGATTTTCCCGACCGTGGTCTGTGCCACAAGAGTTAGCGCGTACCGGCTCGCGAGCCAATCTATACGCGGGTATGAAATCCAAGTTTTGGCGGTTTCGTCCTGCCAGACCAAAACCTTCAATGGCAGTTCCAGACCTATTGCCTGGTTGTCCTGCATCAGCAGCGTGCCGGTGGAAGGATTTCCGAAAAAGAGCACTTCAGTCGGGCGAAGTTCAAGGCCGACCTTGGCGGCGGCAGCAGCATGGTCGACCCGTGCCATGAGCGTCATGCCGTGGCCGGCGACCGCAGCGGCAAGCCGATCCGCTGTTTCTTTCGCGGGGTGGGAACTCGGGAGCGTGATCAGTCCTTCGACCATCATCCTGCAACGCTTCTTTCGACCCGCCGGACGGGCGCCACTGTTAACGCCGGGCGAGGTGTATTGTCCACCTTGTCCCGCCTAAATTCGTGCATTTAGAAAAATTGCGACAAATGCCACGGCTTAGGCCGGTATTCGATGACGGACACAAGGGCGTCGGTTATTCGTGTCAGGGCTTCAATATGGTTGCGAGGCGAGGATGACGCTACGCTATTTCACTTTACCGGCTGTGCCGACGATCTTGAGTGTTACCGCCGGTTATGTCGACACCGCGAGCTTTCTCGCATTGCATGGTCTTTTCACCTCGCACGTCACCGGCAACTTCGTGACGCTCGGCGCGTCATTGGTTCATGGCGCCTCGGATACCACAGCGAAGATTTTGGCACTTCCGCTCTTTTGTGTCGCCGTGTTCGCAACGCGCATTGCGCGGTTTCAAGTCGAGCAAAGCGGACTGCCGATTCTCGGCATCTGGCTCGCGACGCAGTTGGTACTAATGGCGATCGCCGGCGCACTCGCGTTGTGCTACGGGCCGTTCCCCGACGCGGACACCGCCCCGGCGATCTCTGTCGGCCTCATCCTGGTCGTCGCGATGGCCATCCAGAATGCGTTCCACCGCATTCATCTTTCCCAGTTTCCGCCGACGACCATCATGACCGGGACGACGACGCAGGCGATGCTTGATCTCGCCGATCTCTTTCACGGCGTTCCGGAGAATGAAAAGCTCGCGTTGCAGGCCAGGGTGACCAACCTCCTCAACGGCATCCTCGCTTTTGCTACTGGGTGCGCCGCGGCGGCGTTCATATATGCGTTCACAGCACAATGGGTGTTCGCCGGCGCGCCGATTCTGGCTGCGGCCACGATTGGCTTTTATATTCGCGAGAAAATGGCAGCGTCTAAACTGCAATAGAGTTTTGACGGGTTGCGGGAAGGTATCGCGGCCTATTCGTCCAGCATCGCCGAACGGACGGCTCGGATGATTTCCTCCGAGACAGGCGATCCCTTGGTCGATCGGGATAGCACGACCGCGCCGACCAGCATTGCAATTTGAGCAAGCGCGTCGTCGCGTGCCGCAGCCTTCTTTTTTCTCGACAGGAGTGGCGTCAGCCGCTCGACCATAGTGTTAAACCCAGCGACGAACGCCGATCGTATCTGACCTTTGGGATCCTCGCGCGCAATGTCCCCGCACATTGCGGCGGCAGGGCAGCCGAGACCGATCGCATCGCGATGGCTACGTGTCGTGTAACGTTTTATGAATTCCGTTCGCGCCGCTTTCTTGTCGACACCATTGCGTTCGTCGATGCCATCGTAAATGCCGCGCCGATCCTGGAACGCTCGTTCGCAGGCTTCCGCCACGAGCGCTTCCTTGGAATCAAAATGGCCGTAAAAGCCGCCGTGGGTCAGACCAGCCTCGGCCATCACAGCCGGAACGCTGACGCCGTCGATGCCGTGCTCAAGAAACAATTTCGATGCAGCGTTGAGGACATCTTCGCGATGTTGATCGGCTTCCTTGCGCGATACTCGCGGCATTCTCGTTCTCCTTTGGCCTAGGCTTGCGGCGGCACAACGTTTCGGTGCGCCATGACCAAGCAGGTCTCCGTCCCGTGAGCGACGAGGTTTTGGTCCGCGTCGAAGATTTTTCCCTCAGCACTCGCAATTCGGCCACCGAAACAGAGCAGGACGCCTTCGCAGCGCAGAGTGCCCGTGGATGCGAAGACAGGTCGTGCAAAATTGGCTTTGAGTTCCAGCGTCGTAAGCGTTTGTCCGGCAGGCAACATCGATTGAATAGCACATGCCATCGCCGTGTCGAGAAGCGTAGTGATCCATCCGCCGTGAACAGTGCCCATCGGATTATAGAATTGCTCAGACGGCGTTCCTTCGAAGACGACCCGGCCGGGGGAGACCTCGGTCGGCCGAATATCCGTGGTGGCGCTGAAAGGTGGCGCCACGAGCGTTCCATCTCGCATTGCAGCAATAAAATCGAGACCTGACATCGTTGCGGCGACCTCGGAAGGAACCAACCCGGTTACGATCGACTCTGCTGCTTTCATCCAATCATTCTCCGAGCGCGGACATTGAGGTGCGTCAACGCATGTCGTTGCGCAATCGTCCGGTTCTTCTTGCATTACGTACATCATATATTATGTCGGTCATCATAAATAGCCAAGGGCGGAGACTTTCATCATGGCCAGCGACCCAATTGTCATCGTGTCCGCAGTCCGAACCCCGTTGGGACGATTTTTGGGCGACCTTGCCCCGTTGCAGGCTTCGGAGCTCGGCGCTCACGCCATCCGGGCGGCTCTCGACCGCGCCCACCTTCCGCCGGAAAAGGTTGACGAGATTTTGTTCGGTAACGTGCTTATGGCCGGGCAAGGCCAGGCGCCTGCGCGTCAAGCAGCGCGCGCCGCAGGACTGCCGGACGCAACCGGCGCAACGACGATCAACAAGGTTTGCGGGTCGGGCATGAAAGCCACCTTCCTCGGCCACGACCTCTTAGCGGCGGGCTCGGCCGACGTCGTCGTTTCAGGCGGGATGGAATCCATGTCGAACGCGCCATATCTGCTGCCGAAAGCGCGGTCCGGGTTGCGCGCCGGTCATGCACAGGTGCTGGATCACATGCTGCTCGACGGTCTTGAGGACGCTTACGAAAAAGGCCGGAGCATGGGTGACTTCGGAGAAGCCACCGCAGAAGCATATCAATTCACGCGTGCCGATCAGGATGCATTCGCGATCGAAACACTGACCCGGGCTCGCGACGCAATTCAGTCGGGCGCTTTCAAGGCTGAGATCGCGCCGATCACGATCCTGTCGAAAGAGGGCGAAAAGGTCATTTCGAACGACGAAAACCCCCTCAAAGTTTCTCCTGACAAGGTGCCGAAGCTCAAGCCTGCGTTTCGGCCGAACGGAACGATCACGGCAGCAAGTTCTTCGGCAAATGCGGATGGCGCCGCGGCATTGGTGCTGACGCGTCGCTCGATCGCGGACCGAGAAGGTTTGCCGATTTTAGCGGAGATCCGCTCTCATGCGACGCATAGTCAGGAACCCGCGTGGTTCACGACAGCTCCGATCCCGGCGATCCGCAAGGTGCTCGCCAAAGCTGGCTGGGAGGCTCGCGACGTCGATCTTTACGAGATCAACGAAGCATTTGCAGCGGTCGCCATGGCCGCGCAGAAGGATCTTTCGATCCCGCGCGACAAGCTCAACGTCAATGGCGGCGCGTGTGCGCTCGGACATCCGATCGGCGCGACCGGCGCGCGGCTGATCGTGACGCTTCTTTACGCCATGGAGCGTCGAGGCGTGACGAAGGGCATTGCCTCGGCCTGTATCGGCGGAGGCGAAGCAACGGCGATCGCGATCGAGCGGACCGCTCACTAACGAGCCGTCCGCCCCGGTCGCGGCGAGGCCTTATCAAACGAGGCCAAGCCGCGACTGCAGTCTGTCGGTCGACGCCCGGAGCAAACGGTCGGTGACAATGCCGATAAAGGCGATTGCAAAGCCCGCGGTCAGGCCTCGGCCTGCATCTGCCTTCGCAAGTGCAATGAATACTTCCTGGCCGAGATCGCGCGTGCCGATCATGGCGCAGATGATGACCATGCTGAGCGCCAAGAGAACCGTCTGATTGATGCCGAGCATGATTTCCGGCAGCGCCAAAGGCAGCTGCACGCGCCAGAACATCTGGCGGGGCGTGCACCCCGAAACGGTCGCGGCTTCGATCAAGCTTTCGGGGATTTGCCGGATGCCATGGTTCGTATAGCGGATTGCCGGCACAATTGCGAAAAGGACCGTGGCAATCATGGCCGTCACGTCGCCGACGCGGAACAGCATGACGACCGGGATGATGAAGCAGAAGGACGGCAGGGTCTGCAACGTATCGAGGAGCGGTGTAATGAAAGCTGCGAAACGATCGCTGCGAGATGCGACGATACCAAGCGCGATGCCGAAGAGTGCTGCGATGATCGCCGACACTCCGCAGAGATAAAGCGTCGCCATCGATTTTTCCCAAAGCCCGGTGACGGCGCAGAACGATGTCATCAGGACCGTGAGTATCGCGAGGCGCGCTCCCGACAATCGATATCCGGCTAGCCCGACGAGAAGCACCATTCCGAGCCACGGAAAATCGACGAGAAAATCGCGGATCGGATTCAGGATATAGAGAAGCAGAAACGTCCGGAAGGCTTCGATGGCGTCGAAGAAGTGAATGTTGACCCAATCGACCGCTTCCTTCCAAAGCGGTGCCGTCGAGACCTTAATCGCGGCAGGAACAGCGGCGAAGGCAGGGACGAATGTGGCCAAGGCCGTCGTCACCGCCACAATGCCGAGGCCTAGCAGAAGCATCGGATTGCGCTGCGCGAAAGTCAGATCGTGATTGTGCGTCGCAGGCCGCTGGCGGGCTGCCGCCTGGCTCAGTCGATCGAGCACAATTGCGAGCGCGACGATCGCGAGACCCGCCTCCATGCCTTGTCCGATCTTCAATGCGCGCAGAGCGAGAAGCACATCGTAGCCGAGGCCGCCGGCGCCGATCATCGATGAGATGATGACCATGTTGAGCGCGAGCATGATCACCTGATTGACGCCGACCATGAGGGTCGCGCGTCCCGACGGCAACAACACCCGCCACAGCTTCTGGCGCGGCGTGCAGCCAACCATTTCGCCGAAGTCGTCAATCTCGTGTGGCACGCGCTTCAGCGCCAAAACCGTGGCGCGGACCATCGGCGGCATCGCGAACACAGCGGTTGCGAGCATGCCCGAGACCGGGCTGTTGCCGAACAGGAGCAGCATCGGAATAAGGTATGCGAACGTCGGCATCGTCTGCATCAAATCGAGCATCGGTTCGATGACTGATCGGTCGATGCTGGGCTTGCGGAACGCCAGAACGCCAAGGCCCAATCCGATGATCACGCAAAGCGGCACGCTGATCGCAATAAGCGCAAGCGTCAGCATCGCACTCGTCCACTGTCCGAAGAGCGCGATGTAGAGCATGCATCCGGCGGCAAGAGCCGAGAGCCGCCAGCCTCCAAATCGGTAGCCGGCGATTGCAAATGCTGCGCAAATACCGACCCACGACAGGCGCGGCAGCGTTACGGCATCGGGTCCAAAGCCGAACCTCCAACCCTTTGCAAGCAAGTTGATCGCCCATTGCAAAGGCACATTGAAGACGGCGGTAATGCCGCGCGTCAGCCACGTGAAATTAGACTTGAGCCACGCCATCGCGGCGGAGATCCAATCCGATATCGGAACAATTGCGCTCGAGGGATATTTCGCGGCCCAAGGCGCGACGCTCGGGATCAGATATAGGATTGCAACGATCGCAATTGCGCCGATCCACATGAGGGTCGGAGCGGAAACAGATGGGGTTCGTGCCGGCATACGCGTGTCCGCGACGGTCATGCGCGAGCCTCGCGCGAAGGATCGCGGTCGGCGAGAAGATCGATGACGTCGTCGGGCGTTACCTCTCCCAACGGTTTGCCGTCCGCGGCAGTGACCAGGAAGTTCTTGCGCGTGCCGACGATGCGGGCGGAAAACGTCGACACCTTGTCCGTTGCCAATACGGAGCCGCCGTAATCGGCAGATGGCGAAGTCGGCCGCATCAATCGCGCTGCCGACATGACCTTGGACCGCTGCACGTCGCGCGTAAACTCGGCGACATACTCGGTTGCGGGATGAAGAACGAGTTCCTCCGGCGTTCCGATCTGGATGATTTCTCCATCTTTCATGATGGCAACGCGGTCCGCCAAGCGGATGGCTTCATCGAAGTCATGCGTGATGAAGACGATGGTTTTCTTGAGAACGCTTTGAAGACGGAGCAGCTCGGCCTGCATCTCGCGGCGGATCAGCGGGTCGAGCGCGGAAAAGGGTTCATCGAGGAACCAGATCTCCGGTTCGACAGCGAGGCTGCGCGCGATGCCCACGCGCTGCTGCTGGCCGCCGGACAACTCGCGCGGATAAAACTGCTCGCGGCCGCCGAGACCGACGAGTTCGATGACCTTGCGAGCGCGCGCTTCACGCGTCTTGCGCTCGACGCCCTGTACCGACAGGGGGAAAGCAATGTTCTCCAGCACCGTCAAATGCGGAAGGAGCGCGAAATGCTGGAAGACCATTCCCATTCTGTGGCGCCGGATCTCGATCAACTCATCGGGCGAGGCTTTCAAAAGGTCGATGCCATCGAGTTCGATTGTTCCCCACGTCGGCTCGATCAGACGAGAAAGACAGCGAACAAGGGTCGACTTACCGGAGCCAGACAAGCCCATGACGATAAAATTCTCGCCGCGCTTCACTTCGAGAGACGCGTGCCGCACAGCTCCGACGAGCTTGGCTTTGCTCAGTTCTTCAGAGCTCGGCGCGCCGTTGTGCTTCGACATGAAGTGCTTGGCGCCGTCGCCGAAGACTTTCCAGACGTCTTTGCATAGCAGCTTGACCTGGCGATCGTCTTTGACAGGTTTGGCTTCATCGCGCAGAGGCGCTTGGGTATTCATCCTTGGTCGCTCCATTGCGCTATCGCGCGTCATGGACTGAAAATAAGCGGGAGCCGATAGCCATGGCGATGGCCGATCGGCTCCCGTCGAGTCTCACGTCATGATGCAAAGAAGGGCCAGCAAGTTTGCTATTTCGCCCATTCTTTCCATTTTGCTTCGTTGGCGTCGACCCAAGCGGCGGCAACGTCTTCGATCGACTTGCCTTCGAGATCAATTTGGCCGGACATCTTGTTCAGCTCGTCCGTGTCAATGGTGTAATTCTTCGCCACGTTGTACGCGACGGGCCACTTATCCTTGAGGCCCTTCCAAGAGTACTTCCAGATTTCGCCGTGCGGCTTGCCGCAATCGTATTTCTTGTCCGGATTCACGCCCCACTTGGGATCAGTGTAGCAAGCAGGCTCGTATTCGGGGAACTGGATCCATTCGCCCTTGTACTTGGCTGGCGCCCAGTGAGGCGAGTAGATCCAGAGAAGGATCGGTGCTTTGCGCTGATAAGCCGAATCCAGCTCGGCAAACATGGCGCCATCGGTGCCAGCGTGGACGACAACGAAGGGCAGACCGAGAGCTTCAACGCGCTCGTCGTCGAAACCTTCCCAAGTCACCGGGCCGCCGAGATACCGGCCTTTAGGCGCGGTGTCGGGCGTCGAGAAGGCTTCCGCGCACTTCGGATCCTTGAGCGCTTTCCAATCCGGCAAGCCAGGGCACTTTTCCTTCATGTATTCGGGAAACCACCATTCTTCCTTGGCTTTCGGGCCCAGCGCACCGAGCCGTTCCGTCTGGCCGGTGGCGTCGGAAGCCTTCATCGCTTCGCGCGCGGTCGTGTCCCAGTATTCGACGCCGATATCGATATCGCCGTTCGTCAGTCCGGTCGTCAGGCTCGAGAGATAGTCGGCCGTCGGGTATTCGACGTTGTATCCAAGCTTCGTCAGAATGCCGCCGAGGATCTTGGCGTTGAGGTTGACGCTCGTCCAATCGAACAGCGCGATCTTGATGGGATCGGTAAATTCTGGGGCGCCCGCCATGGCTTGGCTGAAAGTTGCGAGCGAGAGCATTGCCGCGCAAGTTCCACCGGCCAAAACTCGTTTGACGGCATCGTACATTGATAAGCCTCCAAGCCAACTTTGTTGAGGTCGACGTATCGAAATCGCTACGTCGAAACTTTCCTGTGAGTGATAATTTTTGAATTATGCTGCGAGTTCACGAAATCATTCAAGGCCAAATTCGCGGCAATTGGCGCAAATATAAGCAGCATCTTGGCGAACAATTGTTTCGCAATAACGCAAATGCGAGATCGCTTCGACGCTGCAAAGTTCTCGTCAGGCCCGGATAGCGCGCATGAAATTGCGATAGAAGCTTTCGGCGCCGGTCGCGAAATTCGCGGCAAATGGCTTCGCGGCTGCGGCCATGCGCGGCAGTGCACCATGGCCGTGCGTCCGCTCCAATGCCTCAGCATAAGCGGGTATTTTCCCCCAGTCGTCGATCGTGCTGTCTTCGACCTCGACATGGTATTGCATGCTCCAGGCAGTCTTGCCGACGCGCATCGCCTGACAGGGACAGATATCGGACTTCGCGAGGATGACAGCGTCGTCAGGCGGCTGCGCGACGCGAACGGAATGCCATTGCACCGCCTTGAACTCCGTCGGTAGCGTGGCAAACACCGGATCATTCTTGGCGGCCGGCGTCAATTCGACGTCGAGAATTCCAATTTCCGGCGGGCGCTGAGGACCGCAGGTCCCGCCCAATGCATCAGCGAGCAACTGATGACCGAGACAGAGCCCGACAAAGGGTCTTTCGAGATCGCGAACCCAGTGGCGGATCGCTCGCTTTTCATCGACGAGCCACGGATGGCCTTCGATGTCCCAGACATCCATCGGGCCGCCCATGACCCAAAGCGCATCGTAATTATCGAGCGGTGGTATCGCTTCGCCCGCGTCGAGTTCGACAGCGTCCCACGATATGCCATCGGCAGCGAAGAACTTGCGAAAGATGCCCGGATGTTCGCTTGCAACGTGCTGAAATACTAGAAAGCGCACGTCCTCCCCCTTTCGTGCTTGCCCAAAGACGCCTCACCATACCGGGAAGAAAAAAAGTTTCCCAGAAGCGGGGCGATTTTTGTGCCGGTTGGAGGCTGAGCTATATCGCTTCGTGAGATTCGATCGCTAGCGCTCGGAAACGAACTTGGCGCCTCAATTTCCTCAGAAAACGCGGATTTCATCAATAGATTCAGTTGTGTCGTACAACTGTCATGTCCTTCGGTGATGGTGCCGGCAGGCGCTCTTCGGACCATCGTTGGGCTCCCCGGCCGGTTCGTTTTTTCCGATAGGAAGAGCGGATCGTCGCGACCGCGATCGTCGAAGCGGCCCCGCCGCCGAGCGGCGTTCAAACAAAAATTCGGAGGTCCTATGCTTGATGACGTCCGCTCCGAAAATCCGCCTTGCGATCCGCTGAGTTCGCGCGCCGCATTTCCCGATACGCGCATCGGCCAGTTCCGGCAGATCCTGCTGTGGCCGGTGGAGCTTGTCCCGCTTCACCCAGAGGCCGCCGATCATAACTTTGCAGCCGTTCTCTCGAGCCTTGGAGCGGACAATCCGTGGAAGGTCGTCGACGATGAATTCACCGGCGATCCAAAGAATTTCCAGGAGCGGCACTACAATGAGTTTGTCACGTTCCTGCCGCCGGTACAGCGGTTTCTCTACGGCAGCAATCCGAGCAAGACCGTCGGCTCGGTCTCGTCCGAAAGCCCGGTGACGACTTTCCGGCGCACCGATATCGCAACATTGCGCGTCGTTCTTACGCCCGGCGCCAAGGCTATCGACCTCAAAGTCGAGCATATCGATCTCTATTTCTTCTTCGAAATCGACGTCGTGATCTTGGCGCTGGAGATCTCAACCAACGACATCGGCCTCGCCGATGTGCAGGATGTGATGTTCCGTCTGGGCCGAACGCACCCGGCATACTGGGAGAAGGGCACGGACGTCGCCGGTCATTGTCCGGCAAAGGTCGAATTCCTCTCGGAACAAAGCGTCGTCGTCGTCGCGTCAGATTACGAGGACCGCGACAGGTTTCTCACGCACGTCTGTGCGAAACGGGCGGCGCGTGTGGCGGCACATTGGCAATATCTGCTCTTTCCATTGGTTCCGCATCATTCCGATCTTCCAGGCATGCTGCGCTACAAGCAGCTCGAATATTACCGGATGCCGCAGATGGCCTTCATCGCCGTGCAGCCCGACAGCGAACTGACGCGCGCTGACTATGTCCGGCTTGCCTTTGCGTCAGGGCCGGGCAGCTGCCAGGAACTTCCATTTTCCGATCGCCATCTGGAAGATTTCGAGAAGCGCTATTGCTACGATCGATATTTCGGAAAACATAACGAAATCGAGTGGCCGCAGAGCCGTTACATGTCGTGCGGGCATGCGCTCGTCGTGACAGGAAGCGCCGAAAATCCTTTCTTCGTCGACCCCAATCATGGATGTCTCAACAGTTTCCGGCACGAGCACTTCCTCGTGTTCCTGATCGCGCATTTCCACAAGGCTTCGCTTTTGATGTTCTCCGATCGCCTGACGGCCGCCATGAGCCGGCTCGACGCGCACAGCAAAAGTGCCAGCATTGCGTTCCGCATGGCATCGCGGCGCGCCTTGCAGACATTTTTGCGGTTCACGCATCGCTATTGGTTCTATTCCGTCAGCAACCAGACGCAGGCTCATGATCTGTTTGCGCTGTGCCGCACGCATCTGGATATCGACCGGCTTTACAACGACATCCGGCAGGAAATCCAGGAGATGAGCGAGTTCCTGGAAAACGAGGCGATGCGGCGGCAGAACGACACGGTCACGCGGCTGACAGTAGTCACGACGCTTGGTCTCGTCGCGACGACCGTTACCGGCTTCCTCGGCATGAACCTTCTCGACTGGGCAAATCAATCGACGGAATGGCGCTTGCTGGCGTTCACTGCGGTACTCGTGCCGACAGTCATTCTGACACTCATCGCTGTTGCGAACTCGCGTGTGCTGTCGGACATTATGGAATCTCTTTCCGATGGGTCGGCGCGTTGGCTACCTCGCTTGCGACGCAAGCCGAAAATTTAGGCATGTGATGTCGGCCGAACGTCACTTAGCCCATGTACTTGCTTGCGTCATCGCATCTGAAACTCAACGGGGGCAACAGCGGCCATGGTGCTGAACAGGTATGTTTTGTGGGCCTTGGTCGTTGTTATCTTCGGTGATGCCGGCCCGGTGCTCGCCGACACGCAGAAACATAACGTCATCCTCTTCGTTCCAGACGGCTTGCGGCAAAAGCTCGTGACCCCCGATACGGCGCCGACATTTGCGGAGATCCGCGACAAAGGCGTCAACTTCATCAACAGCCACTCGCTGTTCCCAACCTTCACGATGCCAAATTCCAGCGGCATGGCGACCGGACATTATCTCGGCGATACCGGCGTTTTCGGCAACGTCCTCTATGCGGGCTTTCCGATAAAGACAGCGAAATCGGCGCGACTGAGCTTCATCGAGAACGACGGCATTCTCGGTGACATCGATGATCACTTCGCGGGGAATTTCATCGACGAAGAAACCATTCTGCATGTTGCGCATCGTACGGGATTCAATACAGCTGCCATCGGCAAAATCGGACCGACGCTGGTTTTCGATCACACTTCGCGAGGCGGAGGGGAAAGCGTCATCGTCGACGACGCGACGGGAACACCCGCCGGCATTCCGCTCGCTTCATGGGTGAGCGAGGGCCTCAAGACTCAAGGGTTGCCGGAAGAGACGCCTTCTCGGCTGACAAACAAGGACCATGGCGATTACAAGACGCCCGGGACCAAGGATGCAAATGTCGTCCAGCAAAGCTACTTCGCGCAGGTCCTGACGAGAGTCGTGCTTCCAAAATTCAAAACCGATGGGAAGCCATTCGTTATCGTGTTCTGGTCACGCGATCCGGACGGAACCCAGCACAACCAAGGAGACAGTTTCCTGAGATTGGAACCCGGCATCAACGGTCCGACGTCGCTGGCCGCCATCCGCAACGCGGATTCCAATCTTGCGACGATCCGACGGACTTTGGACCAACTCGGGCTTTCGGATACGACCAACATCATTATTTCATCTGATCACGGCTTCTCGACGATTTCGAAGCAAAGCCAGACAAGCCCAGCTGCGACGCGGAGTTATGCGAATGTCCCGCCGGCACTGCTGCCGCCCGGTTTTCTTGCGATCGATCTTGCAACCGCGCTCGCTCTGTCTCTTTACGATCCAGACAATGACAATGCGAAAGTCGAGACCGGCCAACATCCGGCTGACGGCAACGGCTATATCGGGGACGACGCGAACGCACCCAAGGTGATCGTCGCGGCGAACGGAGGTTCCGATCTCATCTATATCCCGGGCGGCGACCCGGTGCTGGCGCAGAAGACGGTCGACGCGCTGCATGCTCAGGACTACGTCAGCGGCATTTTCGTCGATGACGCTCTCGGCAGTTTTGCGGGCACGCTTCCGCTCAGCGCAATAAATCTCAAAGGCGCGGCGAAAATGTTGCGGCCCTCGATTGTCGTAAACTTCAAGAGCTTTTCGACAGGCTGTTCGGAGCCAACGATGTGCGCTGTCGAGGTCGCCGATACGGAGCTGCAGCAAGGCCAAGGCATGCACGGCAGTTTCAATCGCGGCGACACGCTCAACTTCATGGCTGCGTTCGGCCCGGATTTCAAACAGGGCTTCGTCGACGAGGCGCCTGCGAGCAACGCCGATATCGGCAAGACGATTGCAGCGATTCTTGGCATGCTGCCGGAAAGTCACGGCAAACTTGCCGGCCGGCCGCTTGTCGAAGCTTTTCCCAACGGCGCCATGCCGTCGTGGGAGCGCAAAACCCTGGTATCCGCGCCATCGGCGACGGGGCTGCGCACGATCCTCAACTATCAGGTTTCAGGCAACACGAAATACTTCGACGCCGCGGGCTTTCCGGGCCGAACTGTCGGGCTTGTGTCCGATACGAACACGGACCGGATCCAGTAGGCGAAGGTTCGAAGTCACGACGTCGCTTCAAATGATTTTGGTCGTGACTGCCAACGGTCGGCTGGTATCCGGCAGGCTGGTTTCGTTGTGGGATTTCGCGACGCTCATATCGTTGCCGCGCCAAACGAAGGTATTTCCCACCCAGCCTTCAACCCAGAGAACAGGCAGCAGGAAATCGCGCAGCATCCAAGCGAACGGGGAATACCACCTGAAGTGCCATCCCGCCACGCGAGACAGAAGAGTTTCCGCCCCGAACCACCCCGCAAGAAGACCGGAGAGAGCCAGCATTGGATCGATATCGGAAGCCGCAGCTGCTGTAACGGCCGCGACCGCCGGCAGAGCACACCCGGCGAAGATTTCGGGAGCATAGAAAATCGGGAAGGTTGCGCGCCGCAATCTTGCCCAACGCACTTGCCGATCCCACACCTGCGCTCTTGTCCGCGGCCCCAAGGGCTGTTCAAAAGGCCGATCAACGAGACGGACATCGAGACCATGAGAGCGCACGATCTTTGTGGCTGCCGCGTCTTCGGCAATTTCAGCACCTAGCGCTTCTATGCCGCCTGCGTCGTCGAGAATGTCGCGGCGCCAAAGCATCGACTTGCCCTGCGCGAAGCCGAAGCCGATCGTGTCGGCGGCGCTTTGCCAACGCGCCTGATAGGTGTTGAGGAATGCACATTCGAGTTCGGCCCAGAAGCCGATCGGACGGCTGCCCACGGGCGGAGAGCAGACAAGACCAACGCCCGGTTTGAAGCTTTGAAACAGATCGTCGAGATAATTCGGCGGCATCAGCACATTGTTGTCGGCGAGAACGATCCACTTATGACGCGCGGCGCTCCAACCTTTGACGATGTTGTTGAGCTTGGGATTGCTGGTCGGCCTGTCGTCGCCGATCAGCAGGCGGGCGCGAACATCGGGATATTCGGCCATCAGGCGGCGAACGAAGGGTATGGCTCTATCGTCTTCGCGCGCGGCGCAGAAGATGATCTCATATTCACGTGCATCGAGCTCAAAGGTTGAGCGCAGCGTCATTTCGTCGAAATGATCGAGCCCGCAAACCGGGCGCACGATGCTGACAGGTTCGACTGCGACCGCGGGCGATCGCTTTGCAGGTGCTGAGACGCGGTAGAGCGCCAGGGCGATCGTCAAAAGATGCGTGGTGGCCGCAAGAGCGCAAAAGATGAGAGCTGCCGTCGTCACGAGATCGGCCATAGCTCCTCCGTCGACATCGATGATCCTGCTGCATTCCAGGATTCAATGAAATATCGACGACAGTTGCGCGACAGCTTTGCGACACACGACAGAAATGCCGGAATTTCGCGGGTGATCCACATTTGATTGGAACAGAAAACGTTCCGCCGGGATGCCGAATCAGGGCTTCGGCGGCGCGGATTTTAAATGCCGGGCCGCGTTCGTCAGCAAATAGGCGCCGATAAAAGCTGCAAGCGTGAGGCCGGCGACTGAGGGCAAGCCGTCGTTCAAGTTTGCCATGGTCAAGAGTTCATAGGCGATGGCCGCCCCAATCAGGCCGCCCAGCGCCGCGACGGCCGTGTTGAAGACGCCGCGGAGCGACAGCCCGTAGAGAATACCAACGATGAGACCCGGATACATCGCCGGCCAAAAGTGATCATCCATATTTCCCTCGCCTAAATGCGTTTCTGCGCTGGTTAACATCGCGCCACGGCAATGGGGTTGATACCAGTCAATGACGATGCTGGGGAGGGAACAGCGTTTGGCATCACGGACAAAAAAAGACCGGTGGTTCGCTTGAACCGCCGGTCTCAGTTCCTGATCGCTGATAAGGCGAGCAGGTCCAGGGACTAATATTCGTGGCAAATGTTCTCAGGAATAGCGGCTAAAAGTCGGGCGATGGCCCGACAGGCGCCAATTCCAAACTGGGTTCCAACCGCTGCTGTTCGTCTCTGGATGCGATGACGACCAACCGTGGTCCTTTGTGCTCCGACACGACCTGCGAAGCGGTGGTTTTTGCGCCCCGTTGCGGCCTGGCCGGGGGGCGGCGCCTGTTCGTCATTGCGAGAACACCTCCGCGCGCACAGCATTGCGGCTTCGACGGCGGCTCGAGAGATGCGCCGCGGCGGCACGCTCAGCCAAAAGCGCGTTGGCGAATCGGCGGCCCTCAAGTGCGTTGTAAGTATCAAGGGCTGCGTGAAAGAGGTAGTCGCGTTCTCCTTCTTCGCGGATGATGAGGCCGGCCTGATCGTCGCCGACTTCGATAACGTATGATTTGGACATTATTCCTTCTTGCCGGCAAATGCCGACATCCTCTGATGATCGCGTTGTGAGTGAAAAAGTTGCGTGATGGCGCCAGTGTTCTCAGCAGCAACAGCAGCAAGGACACATCGCGGCAGCGCGGTTCATCGGACGAGAAAATCGAGGATCTGAAGTTTTAGTGTTCATAGCGGTCTCCGTTTGCGGAGCCCACGAGTGCGTCGTGGAGCTTAGCGTTTGATGACGCGGCGCAAGTCTCATCGAAATCACCGCGGACGGCACGGCATGTGCCGACAAGAGCCATCAAGCCTGCATCGACCTTTGAGATCAAATAAGAAGAAGTTCGTTGCTTAGAACCTAGTGCTCATCGGCGACGACAAATTCAACGGGCTCGATGCTCTCCCAGCACCGGATTCACCCAATTGGTGCTGGCATTAGGGCGTTGAAATTGCGGGCATTATCCGCAAAATTCAACGCCCTGAGACCAAGTGTGCCGGATCAAGGCACTGGCGAGGTCGGGGGTTTGGTGGGATACCGTCTGCTGCCAGATATTGGGGGCGGATGCGATGAAGATTTGCATGATCGGTGCAGGCTACGTGGGGCTCGTCTCCGCCGCGTGCTTTTCCGATTTCGGATGGGTGGTTACCTGTGTCGACAAGGATCCGGATCGGCTGGCGGATCTGAAAGCCGGTCGGTCACCGATTTACGAGCCCGGCCTCGAAGCGCTGATGGATCGCAACATCAAGGCGGGGCGGCTGCTTTTCACTGACAAGCTCGGACCGGCGGTGGCCGACGCCGACGTCGTATTCCTTGCGGTCGGCACACCGATGCGGCGCGGCGACGGCTATGCGGACCTGTCTTATGTGTTCTCCGCAGTCGAGGACGCGGCCCCGCATTTCCAAGATTTCACCGTTGTGACGACGAAATCGACCGTGCCGGTGGGGACAAGCCGCGAGATCGAACGGCGGCTGAAGGCGAAGCGGCCCGATGCCGACGTCGCGGTGTGCTCCAATCCGGAATTCCTGCGCGAGGGTTCGGCGATCCAGGATTTCACGCATCCCGACCGCGTCCTGGTCGGAACCGACGACGAACGCGCGCGTGAGGTGATGGCGCGGCTCTATAAGCCGCTGGCGCTGCGCGGTTCACCCGTCATGTTCGTCGAACGCGAGTCGGCCGAACTCGCGAAATATGCGGCGAATGCCTTCCTGGCTCTCAAGATCAGCTTCATCAACGAGATCGCCGATCTGTGCGAGAATTTGGGCGCCGACGTTCAGGAGGTTGCATCTGCCATCGGGCGGGACCGGCGCATTGGCGACAAGTTCCTGCATCCGGGGCCGGGATACGGTGGTTCGTGCTTCCCCAAGGACGTCTCGGCTCTGATCCGGACGGCGCGCGAGGCAAAATCGCCGGTTTCGATCATCGAACAGGTCGAGCGGGTCAATCATGAGCGGAAGCTTGCGATGGCAATCCGCATCGAAGAAGCCGCTGGCGGGTCGGTGCGCGGTAAGACGATTGCCGTACTGGGTCTGACGTTCAAACCTAATACTGACGACATGCGGGATGCGCCGAGCCTCGTCATCGTTCCGATGCTGCAGGAACGCGGTGCCACCATTCGAGCCTGCGATCCTCAGGGCCGTCGCCAGGCCGAACCACTGCTTCCCGGGCTCACATGGTGCGAAAACGCCAACGAAGCGGCTGAGGGCGCTGACATTCTGGTCGTCCTAACGGAGTGGAATGAATTCCGAGCCCTCGACCTTGAAGGCATCAGGAACCTGATGGGGGGCAGGACGGTCGTCGATTTGAGAAACGCGTTCGATGCCGATAGGGCCCGCGACCTCGGCTTCGACTATTCGGGAATCGGACGGGGGAAGGCCGCACCCGGCGAGCTTGACGCTAAAAACCGCGCTGGCCGCCCCGGCGCTCATCCGGTTCAGGCGGCGAAATAGCGCTCGTCGCCTGCCTGCGCGTGGAGTTGTAGATCGCCGGGATACCGGTGGCCGAGACATCGCGCTGAAAAGCCAGAATATTCAGCGGCTGCGATTTTTCCTCCCTCAATCATTGCCCGATGACGACCTCGCGCAAGCTTCGCATAGGAAGCTCAGCCCAAAGCGCGAGGGTTTCTTCTTCATGGCAGCGACGAAAACCACTGCAGGCAGTGGCATCGAACTTGGTCTGGGTCAGCGCGATGCCGGCTTGGCAGTCGGCGTCGTCGGCATCCTCACTATTCTGTTTCTGCCGCTGCCGGCGTTCATGATGGACATCGGGCTGGCGTTTTCGATCGCGCTGTCGATCATCATCCTCATGGTCGCGTTGTGGATACGTCGGCCGCTGGAATTTTCTGCCTTCCCGACCATCCTGCTGATCGCAACACTGCTGCGATTGTCGCTCAATGTCGCGACGACGCGACTTATCCTGTCGCAAGGCGCGGAGGGGCCGACAGCCGCCGGGCACGTCATCGCCGGCTTTGCCCAGTTCGTCATGGGCGGAAACTTCGTTATCGGCATCATCGTTTTCATTATTCTGGTAACCGTCAACTTCGTCGTCATCACGAAAGGTGCGACGCGTATCGCAGAAGTGGGCGCCCGTTTCACCCTCGACTCGCTGCCCGGCAAGCAGATGGCGGTCGATGCCGATCTCTCGTCTGGTTCGATCGACGAGAAGGAAGCCATCCGACGCCGCAAGGAACTCGAGGAAGAAAGCCAATTTTTCGGCGCGATGGACGGTGCGTCGAAGTTCGTGCGCGGCGACGCAATTGCAGGTCTTATCATTACAGCCGTCAATATTTTCGGCGGCATCATCATCGGCGTGACGCAGCACGACTTGCCCTTCGATCAGGCAGTCGACGTTTTCGTCAAGCTGTCGGTCGGCGACGGCCTCGTCACGCAAATGCCCGCACTTATCGTTTCGCTGGCTGCCGGTCTTCTCGTATCGAAAGGTGGTACGACCGGATCGACTGAAGGCGTCATCGTCAGCCAGCTCGGAAACTATCCGCGCGCGCTGATGGTCGCCGGCGGCGTCATGTCCATTCTCGCGCTCGCTCCTGGTTTACCACTCCTTCCGTTTGCAGCGATCGGCGGCATCCTGACCTATGCCAGCGTTGGACTTCTGCGTCAGAAGGCCGAAAGCGAACGTGAGGCGGAGCTTGCGAAAAAGTCGACGCAGGCACCCGCGGCGGAAGACCAATCGCGGCAATCCATCCGCGACCAGCTGAAAACCACGGAAATCGAGATCTGCTTCGGCAAGCAAATCTCGACGGTTCTGATGCGGCCGACGAGCGATCTGCCTCAGCGGGTCGCCAAGATGCGGCGGAAGTTCGCGAAGCAATACGGGTTCGTAGTTCCTGAAATCAGGCTGTCCGAAGATCTTTCCGTTCCAACCAAGAGCTATCAGATCAAGGTGCACGGGACCGTTGTTGCGAGCGCAGAGCTGAGGCTCGGAGACGTGCTCGTCGTTGTTGGCGACGGTCCGAAGCCAGAAGCGCCGGGTGATGAGACGCGCGAGCCCGCATTCGGCATGAAAGCGCTCTGGGTACCCGATATCTTCACGAACGCCCTGAAGCGCGACGGCTTCGTACCCGTTGAAAATACCTCCGTCTTGCTCACGCACGTGGCGGAAGTGATCCGGAACAGCCTGGCGCAGCTCTTCTCGTATCGGGACCTGCGCGCCCTTCTGGAACGGCTCGATCCTGAATACCGCAAGCTGCTCGATGAAATCTGTCCGTCGCAGATTTCCTATTCCGGCCTGCAAAGCGTGCTGAAAATCCTGTTGGCTGAGCGCATTTCGATCCGGAACCTGCATCTTATTCTCGAAGCCGTCGCGGAAATCGCGCCTTTCACGCGAAAGGCCGAGCAGATTTCCGAGCATGTCCGCATGCGGCTTTCGACGCAGATCTGCGGCGACCTTAGCGAAGGCAACTATCTCAAGGTGGTCCGGCTCGGAAACAAGTGGGAGCTCGCGTTCCATCAGGCGCTCAGGCGCGACGGGAAGGGCGAGGTTGTGGAATTCGATATCGAGCCGCGCCTCATCGAGCAATTTGGCGCCGACCTTGCCCGCGTCGTGCAGCCCCTGATGGACGCGGGACATCAATTCGCTCTCGTGACGGCGGCCGAAACGCGGCCTTACGTTCACACCGTTACCGAACGGCTTTATGGAACGCTGCCGGTTCTGTCGCACCTCGAGATCAGCCGCGGCGTACAGATCCAGTCGCTCGGCTCGATCTCATGACGGAACTGACACATGCGACCCTGCTCGTTCCGTTTCTGATTTTCTGCAGGGTCGGCGCGTGCTTCATGTTGCTGCCGGGCATTTCGAGCGATCGCATCCCGGTTCAATTTCGTCTTTTCGCGGCGATTGGCGTCGCCCTGACGATCACGCCGCTTGTTTATGATGACGTGCGTCCTGCCGTCTCCGAGACGCCGAGCGACCTGCTCGGGGTCATCGCGATCGAGTCGCTGAGCGGCATTCTATTGGGCTTTCTCGTCCGCATTCTCTTTCTTGCGCTCGAATTTGCCGCGACCGCGATGGCGAACTTTGCCGGCTATGGATCGGTCTTTTCGCATTCCGTCGACAACAACGATCCCTCATCGCCGTTCAGCTCTATGGTGACGATGCCGGCGCTGGCGCTATTTTTCATTTCGGATCAGCACATCAACGTCATCCGCATGTTGCAGAAATCCTATGAGACGCTGAAGGTCGGGTCGGCGATTGCCGCACCTCCCAATCTGCAATTGATCGTCACGAATTTCGATACGACCTTCAAGCTGACTGCGCAGCTCGCGGCGGCACTCGTCGTGTATTCGATCACGGTCAACATGGCCTTCGGTTTTCTGAACAAAATGGTTCCGCAGATTCCCATTTACTTCGTTTCGACGCCGTTCGTCGTGCTCGGCGGCCTTTTCATTCTGCTTCAGATCGACAAGACCGTGCTTGAGATTTTCACCTCTCTCGTTGGGCAGGCCATTCAAAATCTCGGGCACCATGGCTAGGTCGTCGAAGAAACTCGGGCGCCTGGTCGATCTGTTCCGCGATTTGGAAACAACGGAACGGGCAAAGGTTGCCGAGTTGACGCGGCAAATCGGCGATCTTCGCGCGGCGCAGGAAGAGCTCCTGGCGAGTCTCCGCCAACCCAACGCCAAAAATCGAACCATTTCTCCCCCTGATGGCGCGGAGCATCGGCAATATGGATCGGCGGTTGCAGCGCCTCACAAGGGAGCACGAGACGGCCGTACAGCGTTATGCGCAGGCCAGCCGCCGCACCCACGGCGCTTCGTCCCTGCAATCGGACATTCGCGCCGAGGAAGAGCGAAAAGCCGAACAAAAGGATCTCGAGGCACTCATCGAATTTCGCCAATCCGTTGTCGCGCAAGGCCGGTGTAAGTCTAAGCGTTCAACCTGATTTCGTCGCCCTTAATCTATGACGAAACCGAATAATGCCGATCTCACCGACTACCAGCTCCGTCGATCAGGCGATATGGACCGCCCGCCAAACCGTTCGGCTGGGCGAGGAAAGCCGCACGCAATCTTCTGCAGTCGCGTCCCAAGTCCAATCCGGCGATGCGCAGCAGAGCAAGCTCAAGGAAGTCGGACAGCAGTTCGAAGCTCTTTATCTCCGCCAAATGCTGGAAGAATGGATGCCGAAGGATTCCGCGGAACTTTTCGGAGAAGGCACAGCGGGTTCGGTTTGGCGTTCGATGCTCGCAGACCAGATGGCGACGACTCTGTCCAAGTCGGGGACGATGGGAATTGCTCAACTTATAATGAAGCACGAGCCTGACGGCTCGAAAGGACAATAGATATGAGCGCTCCCGCGACGGAAGCCAAAACTCGATCGACTCAAGCTGCTGGCGTTGGCCTACCGCGCGGCAACCCGGTTGCGCAAAGCGGGCAGCGCAACGCTCCGCAGCATCGGCCGCTGGTCCACGATCCAGCGGCGGCACGCGCTGTCGTTATCGCAGTGTTACGGCGCATCGAGGGATATCTCGACGAAGAAACGGCTGCCCTCGACAAGTCTTCGAACTTCGACCTCAAAGCGTCGAACGATCGCAAAAGCCAGGGACTTGTCGATCTCAATCAAGCCATGCGCCGGCTGACCAGCGAAGACATCAACGACGATCTCAAAGCGCGCCTGCAGACCTTTCGCAACAAGCTCGCGATCAACCTGCGCAAAATCCGTCTGCACCTCGATGCCGTGAAAGAGATTACGGCAATGCTTTCCGAGGCCATTCAGAGCGCTGAGTCTGACGGCACCTACACGCGCAACATCGGACCATACCGGAGCGCTCTGTGATCCGATCGCTGCTCGTGGCTCTAATTGCTTGCCTCTCGACCATCGGCGGCTTCTACGGCGCGATGACCTGGAAAGCGAGTGCGAAGCCCGCGAACGGCGAAGAAAACCAAAGCAAGCTGCAGATGATGAAGACGCACATGATCAGCGTGCCTCTCCTCAGCAATGGCGAGGTTCTCGGCTATATCGTGACGCGCCTTCAGTTTGTCGTCGACACGGACCTGGCAAAACTAAGCACCGTCCAACCCGAAGTTTTCGTTTCCGATGAAGCCTTCCGGCAGATCTACGAAAAGGCGCCGGAAGACATGAAGAACGGCCACAAGCAGGTTCTCAAAGAGCTTGCCGCGAACGTCGCTGACGGCGCCAACAAACGCATCGGGCGCGCCGTCGTCAAAGACGTGATGGTCGATAGCTGGGCATATCTCTCCAAACAGGACATGATGAGGAAGCAATGACCTCAATCGATGGCGATTTCGGCTTTGAAGCCGTTTTCCGGAAATCCGCGGCCGAACTCAAATTGCGGCTAGAGCGCGATTCCGATCTACCGCGCAGTCCAGAACCGACGAAACATCGTGGCGGAATCGCCGCCATCTCGGTTTTCGGTGGGCTCGGAATATTGTCGCTCGCGATCTTCATCATCGGCTATTCAGCGCTGCAATCGGATACGCCTGAGATCTGGATTCACCGGCTCATGGCGCTTGCCATCGCGCAAAGCATCTTGATCAGCGCAGTCACGATGAAGATTTTGCCGATCATCGAGCGCCGCGGCTCCCTGATCAACGTCGGCCAATTTGCCGAGCGTGTTCGGCCCGAGAAGCCGGCGGCCCGCACTGCTGCGCCGGTGCGGTTCGAAACCGCGCCTCCGCCGCTGCCCGCGCCGCCCAAGCCGGTCGTCGGTGGTCAACTCGCGGGCCGCGAGTTTCTCGAATACCAAGATGGCTCTATTGAAATCGATACGCTGATCGGCCGGCGGCGCTTTGTGTCGCTCGACGCTGCCAGGGAATTCGTCGGATCGTAACGTCAGCCGGTCAACGGCCAGTTGTCGAATTCTTCAAACTCTCCGGTCGCATCGGAACATTCGCTGCGTTTGCCCGTCAGACGCTCGGAAACTTCAGCGAGCTTCACCGCACCGGCCGCGCGTGTCACATCGACCTTCCACTCGGGCGAGGCGTGGCCTGATAGCCCGTGCAGAAAATCAGCGACCGCTCCAAGGCTTTGACACAGCCGGTCCAGACTCTGCAATTCGTAGATCGAATGCGAACCGCCGAAAGCGCCGGCCACGACGAGATTGCCGACGAGATTTTGAAGATCGCCGGCGGCATCAGAAAGCATGCGCACCTCGTTGGATACCGTCAATAACACGTCGGTGACGGGCACGCTGGCGCTGTGCTGGTCGCGGTCCTTGGCACTGTTCATTGCTTGCATCCCCGGCGAATGTTCTAGAATAGCTCGAGTTCGCCGGCGTTCTCGACGACGGCTGCGGGCGGCAGTTTGACGGGCTGTTCGCTCTCCGTGGCACCGGTCAAAAGGATCTGGCGGGCGCGCCCTGAGACGGGCCAATACTGGATACGACGCCCCTGCGGGCCACCCGTGCTGCCGCCGATATGGGCAATGCCTTCCGCTTTCAGAAATCTCTGCGCGAAGTCGGCGTTGTTTTTGCCGATGTCGGAATGAGACCGGACTGTCCGAGCACCACCGAACAACTTTGCTTCCAAGCGATCGCGCCTCGCACCAGCCTTCAACAGGCCGTTGACGAGCAACTCCATCAGATGAACGCCCATTCGCTCGGCATCGGCGCTTTTTGCCCCAAGGTTGCCGGGAAGAAGGAAGTGGTTGATCCCACCGACGCCTGCGAGGGGATCACGAATACATGCCGCCACGCACGAGCCGAGGATCGTCGTCACCATGACGTCCCGGTCGGCGGTCACGAAGAATTCACCCTGAATGATATGGACGCGTTTTTCCGCGGTCTGTGCGGCCGTCATGTCAGCTTTCCGACGACGGCTTCGATGCAGGTCTTCAGTTGCGGCACCGAGAATGGCTTGGCGAGGAAGTTGTTGAGCCCCCACTTCTTGCCTTCATCGATCAGCGCTTTGTCGCCCTTGCCTGTCACCAGAATGAAGCCAACCTTGCTCGTCGGTGCATGCTGGCGCAACGCGCGCAGGAGCTGAATGCCGTCGATCTTCGGCATATTGAAATCCGAAATCACGAGATGGCAGGGCGCGGTCATCATCATCTTCAGACCTTCCTCGCCGTCCTTTGCTACCTTGAAGGACTTCAATCCGATCTGGTCGAGACCATCCGTCAGAAGCGCTCGGCTAACCGACGTGTCATCGACGACCAGAATCGACAATTGCTGCATTCCGGGCATATTCTTGCCTCCTAGTGCTTCTTGTTCTTGGACGTTTCTGAGATGATTGCCGCAGCCAAGCGGTCGAGTGGAAGTTGCTTTTCGACGGCGCCGATTTCGAAAGCTGCCTTGGGCATTCCGTAGACGATGCAGCTTCCTTCGCTCTGGCCGAAAGTCTTGGCGCCCGCCTTTCGCATCGACAGCATTCCGGCGGCCCCGTCTTTCCCCATGCCGGTCAGAATGACACCCACCGCTTGTCCTTTGCAGGAGTTTGCGACCGATTCGAAAAGGACGTCGACCGACGGACAGTGGCCGTTGACACGCGGACCCGTCTTCAGACGGCAATGCAAATCGGACGTAACCTCGAGGTGATTGTCGCCACCCGGCGCGAGATAGACGTTTCCAGGTTTGATTTTCGCCCGATCGGTCGCTTCCTGCACTTTTGGTGCGCACAGCCTGTCGAGTTTGTTGGCAAGGCTCTTCGTAAACGACGGCGGCATATGCTGAGTAATCACCGTCGGCGGGCAATTCTCGGGAAATCCGGAAAGCAGCGCCATCAGGGCTTCAACACCACCCGTCGATGCGCCGATGGCAACGAGGCGTCCATCGGGAACGTACCCATCGTGTAACACCGGCGCATGAACCGGCTCGCGCGAATGAACGTCAGCTTTCACCAATGGCCGAACACGTGCCGAGGCGGCGATCTTAACCTTGTAGGGCAGTTCCTCGAAGCTGTGCTCATTGCCGGGGCGTGGCTTCTCAATGCAATCGATGGCGCCGATTTCGAGCGCCTGAATCGTTTCTTCGGCACCGCGCCCCGTCAACGTCGACACCATGATGACCGGCATCGGGCGCAGCCGCATGATCTTTTCGAGAAATTCCAGCCCGCTCATGTTGGGCATTTCCACGTCGAGCGTCACGACGTCCGGATTGAGCGCCTTGATAGCCTGACGGGCTTGGAGCGGATCTTCGGCCTGCCCAACGACCTCGATCTCGGGATCTTTGGTGAGTGCGGTCGCGATCAGGCCACGCATCGTGGATGAGTCGTCGACGACAAGGACTTTGACCTTCTTCATGACGGCTTGCCGCCTTTCTTGCGATAGCTCGTGATCCCATCGGTCGAGAGCAGCGCATTGGCAGCGCCGGCGACGCGCTCGGAATGTCCAATGTAAAGCGCGCCATCGTCTCGGAGCAGGCGCGCCAATCGGGTCCAAATCGTGCTTTGGGTCTCACGATCGAAATAGATGACAACATTTCTGCAGAAGATCGCGTCGAACGGGCCGTTGAACGGCCAGGTGCCCATCAAGTTGAGCTCGCGGAACGATACGAGAGACCGTACGCTGTCGGCGATCTGCATAGCGGACGCACCTTTGCTCGGCACGGGAACGAACCATTTGGAGCGAAGATTCGACGGAATATCCTTCAGCTCTTCCTTTTGATAGCAACCTTCCTTGCCGCGTGCGACGACATGAGGATTGAGATCCGTGGCAAGAATGCGGATGTCGAGCGAAGCCGCCTCGGGGATGACTGATAAAACCGTCAACGCCATCGAATAAGGCTCTTGCCCTGTGGAGCAAGCGGCCGACCAAAGGCGGATGCGCTTGCCGCGTCGTGCTGATTCGGCGAGAGGCTGGATGATTTCGTTGCGCAGGTGCTCGAAGTGATGTGGCTCGCGGAAGAATCGCGTGACGTTCGTCGTCAGCGCCGCGATCATGCTATTGCGCTCTTCGTCGTCCTCCCTGATGGTTTCACAATAATCGGCGAACGTTGTGATTCCGAGGGCGCGCAGGCGCTTCGCGAGCCGTGAATATACGAGTGTCGCTTTCGAATGCGGGAGGTCGATTCCCGCTTCGTCTTTGGCGATGCGCGCAATCTCGCGGAAGTTCGCATCCGTGAACGCGAACTCGCCCGTTGCGATCGCTCCGATTTGCGCGCTTGTCGTCATGCGGCCGCCTTGGCGCTGATCGGCAGCACACAGTCAAGCGAGACAAGGCTGATCATACGCCCGTCGATCGCGTACACGCCCTTCACGAAGGTTTTCGCCAGGTCAGACGCGATATCCGGGGTCGGCTGCATCGCGGCTTGGGAAACAGTCAGAATGTCAGAGACGGCGTCGACAAGAAGGCCGACGACCTGCTGGTGAATCTGCACGACGATGATAACGCTGCGTGCGGTCGGCTCGGTCAGGCCGATGCCGAACCGCATCGCGAGATCAACGATCGGCAAGACGGCCCCGCGCAGGTTGATGACGCCACGAACATATTGCGGCGCATGCGGAAGCGGTGTTGCCTGGGTCCAGCCGCGAATTTCGCGCACGCCCATGATGTCGATGCAGAACTCCTGCGATCCAACGCGAAATGCAACGAATTCGAGGTTGGCGGAGTTCGCCGACGTGCTGGCATCCTGCATGTTGGTTATCCTCCTGTCCCATAGCGTAGGTCATCGCCTAGTTGTTCTTCGAACGATCCCGTGACCAATGCATCGACGTCGAGAATGAGGGCGACGCGACCATCGCCGAGGATCGTCGCGGCGGCGATTCCAGCCACCGTTCCGTAGTTCGCTTCTAGGCTCTTGATGACGACCTGGCGTTGATCCTGGATCGAATCGACGAGGAGCGCATTGCGGGCGCCCCCGCCTGTTTCGACCAAAATCGCAACGCTCCGTTCAGGTTCAGCGAGCGTTTCGCGAAATCCCAACTGGGTTCCGACATCGATCAGCGGAACGAATGTGTTGCGGATCGCCATGACGCGACCTTCCGCACCGAGCGCATGAATCTCGCCGGACTTCGGCTTCAATGTTTCGACGATGGCCGTCAAAGGCACGACGAGCGTCTGGCCGGCGACGGATACCGCCATGCCGTCGAGAACCGCGAGCGTCAGCGGGAGGCTCATCGAGAAGGTCGATCCCTGACCGGGCCGCGAGGAAATCGAAATTCGACCACCCAGGGATTGAATCGATCTCTTGACGACGTCCATTCCGACGCCGCGGCCGGAAATATTCGAGATTGTGGAAGCGGTCGAAAAACCCGGCAGGAAAAGTAGGTTATCGATGTCGCTGTCGGAAAGCTGGGCGTCGGGCGAGATCAGCCCCTTTTTGATCGCGGACGCGCGGACCTTGGGGCGGTCGATGCCAGCGCCATCATCCGAGATTTCGATCACAATCCGGCCGGATCGGTGTGCGGCGCTGAGGCGAACGGTTCCTTCCGCTGGCTTTCCAGCTGCAATACGAGCCTCCGGCGACTCCACACCGTGATCGACGGCGTTGCGGATCATATGAGTCAGTGGTTCGGCAAGGCGCTCGACAACGGTTTTATCAACTTCCGTCGCTTCACCGTCGGTTTTGAGTCGGACTTGCTTCCCGGTCGCATCCGCTACTTCGCGCACGATACGCGACATGCGTTGAAAAAGCGGCTTAACTGGCTGGGCGCGGATCGCCATCACGCTTTCCTGGATCTCGCGCGTCAGCTGCTCGAGTTCTTCCAGGCCGATGACGACCGACGACGAACCGGCGAAATTTGCTTCGATCACTCGCTGCGAGAGCATCGCCTGATTGATGACGAGTTCGCCGACGAGGTTGATCAAGCGGTCAACTCGGTCGAATTCGACGCGAATGGTCGTTTGTGCCGGGACGGCGACCGCCTTTGGCGACTCTGCGGCTTGCGCGGTTTGAGCGGGGGCTTCTGCGGCCGGCGGTTCTGGTGCGGACAGCGCTTCAGGTCCGGCGGCAAGAGATGTTTCCTCAGCCGGCGTTTCGGCGGCTGCCTGTGCGTTGCTACCGAGCGCTTGCGCAAGTAGGGCCGCTATATCGGCATCCGAAACATCCGCCTGACCGTCCGTTTCTATGCTGATGTCGGCCTCACCGTCGACAAACTCGAAGACCTCGCGAACGGCTTCGATGGGTTGTTCGGAAGACAACCGAATTTCCCACGAAAGATAGGACCCTTCCGGATCGGCGGCATCGAGTGCCGGAACCGCTGTCGAATCGCAATCCACTTCGATCGTGCCCAAGCGCGACAGCTCGCGTATGATCAAAGCGGCTTCGTTGGCGTTGGCATAAAGCTCGGGCTTCGGCGCGAAATGAATCCGATATTCGTGGAGCGGCGGCGCCACAGGCTCGGGCGCAATCTCCGGCATTTCGAAACTGATCACCGTGGGCTGAAAGTCGATAGCCTCCTCGACTTCTTCCTCACCGTCTATGATTGTCAGCGCTTTAACGTCAGCAGCCACACCGGCATAGGTGGATTCGTCGATCTCCCTGCCATCGCGCGACGCTTCAACGAGATCCGAAAGGACGTCGGCGGCTCGGAGCATCGGCTTCATCACGTCGGCTGTCGGCATCAGCTTGCCGCTGCGAACATGATCCAGAGCTGTCTCGAAAGTATGGGCGAATTGCACGAGCTCGGTCAGCTTGAATGCACCGGCACCGCCCTTGATCGAGTGCACTGCGCGGAACACCGCATTGACGGTTTCGGAATCGGTCGTTCCTTCATCCATCGCAAGCAGGCCGCGTTCCATTTCAGAAAGCTGCTCTTCGCACTCCTGAAAGAACGTCTGCCGGATGGCGGCCATCGTATCGACGGTCATTGGCATTCTCTTGAATTTATGCGGCGACGCGCCGGATTGCTGCAATCAGCTTGGTCGGTTCGAAAGGCTTCACGATCCAGCCTGTTGCGCCGGCTTCCTTAGCGCGCATTTTTTTCGCGGCGTCGCTCTCTGTCGTGAGAACGAGAATCGGGACGCGGCGATAGCGGCTGTCCTTTCGGACTGCTTCGATCAAGCCGAAGCCATCCATTTTCGGCATGTTAATGTCGGTCACGATCACGTCCGGCATTGCCGACTGCAGCACTTCGAGTCCGTGGACGCCATCTTCGGCTTGGAGGACATTGTAGCCCGCTTCGGCGAGCGCCATGCGCAGCATGTCCCGCATGGTTCTTGAATCATCGACCGTGAGTATCGTCTGAGTCATCCGATATGTCCTTCAACGAGGAGGTGTTCGCGTGAGAGGCCGACGAGCGCGAGCGTATCGAGGAATTCGCTTGTTGGATTTGCCACGACGTACTCTTGACCATCCGCCTGCCAGCTCCTGGCGGCGGCGATTAGAAGTTGCAGCGCTTGCATGCCCGTTCGACGGACTTGTCCGGCATCGACAACGAGCGGCGAGCCGCGTCGCGCCAGAAGCTGATCTTTGATGCCGCCGGCCGACGATGAGTTCGAGCGCTTCCGGAAGGACCAGAGTTGCCGATGTCTCCGGCATCTCCACCCCAGTCTCACGCCCGGCCACGACCTTCGCCGGCTTCGCATTCTTGGCATTTCGCTTCCCCACCTTCGCGGGGGCCTTGCGCGCCCCGCTGGCGATGGGCTTGCCGCGGCGGCTCTTGGCCTTGGCTCTCGCCATCAGAATTCCTCCCACCCTGCGTCTGTCGTCGCGGCGCTGCGGCGCGTTCCGCCCGCGGCAGCGACTTTTGATTTCGCCGGCGCGCGCGGCGTCGATTTCGGTTGCTCGCGGCGGGGCGCCATTTCTACGACCGTATCGTCGCCAGTGCGGAAGCGGGTCACGAGACGCACGAGTTCTCCGGTCTGCTGGGCGAGCGTCTGCGTTGCAGCCGTTGCCTCCTCGACCATCGCAGCGTTCTGCTGCGTGACCTGGTCCATTTCGTTGACGGCTGTATTGACCTGCTCGAGGCCATGGGCCTGCTCGTTGGCACTCGCGGCGATATCGGTGACGATGGTGTTGATTTCCGCGACCTGAGACACGATCCGCGTCAATGCGAGACCGGTTTCACCGACCAATTGGACGCCCTGCGCGACTTGACCGGTCGAGGCGGAGATCAGGCCCTTGATTTCCTTTGCCGCTTCTGCGGAGCGCTGCGCCAGCGCCCGCACTTCCGACGCTACCACCGCGAAACCGCGACCAGCATCGCCAGCCCGCGCAGCCTCGACGCCGGCATTCAGCGCAAGCAGGTTCGTCTGGAAGGCGATTTCGTCGATGACGCCGATGATCTGGCTGATCTGCTTCGACGAGGTCTCGATTCCGCTCATTGCGGCGATGGCCTTGCGAACGATTTCTCCGCTCTTTTCAGCGTCGGCTTTGGCGACCGACACCGTTTCGCGGGCGTGGGTTGCACCGTGCGCCGTCTTGTTGACGGTATCGGTGATTTCCTTGACCGCTGCGGCGGTCTCTTCGAGGCTTGCAGCCTGATTTTCCGTACGGCGAGACAGGTCGTCGGATGCTTGCGAGATCTCTTCGGTGCCGAGGCGGATGCTGGCGGCGCCCTTTTTCACAAGCTCGATCGTGCTTCTCAGCTGCGATGACGCCAAATTGAAGTCGCGCTTCAATTTCTCGAAGTCGGGCGCAAAGTCTACTTCGACGGAGGCCTGCAGATTGCCTTCGGCGAGTTCCGACAGAGCCACACCAAGCGCATCCACAACAAGATTGATTTGCTTTTCAGCCTCGATCTTGCCGGTCTGCGCGCTTTCAAGCTGACCCATCATCAAGTTCATCTGACTGACGATGGCTTCATATTCCGGCGTGACTTTTTCTGTGATGCGATGTTCAAAGTCGCCGCTCGCGATACGTTCGGCCGCCGAGGTAAACGCGTCCATGAAATGCTCGTGCTCACGAGCATAGTACGCACTCTGCTCTTCCTGCTGCTTTGCGGCATCGACCGCGGCGTCTGTCATCGACTTGTTTTCGACAAGAGCTTCCTTGAAGCGCGCCAGGGCATGCGCCATCTGGCCGTTTTCGTTCTGGTCGTTCATGAATGGGATTTCGACGCTCAAATCCTTGCGGCTGAGCTGGTCCATCGCACGAACGAGATCGGAAAGCCGAAGCGAAATTCCCTTCGAGATGAGTGCGACCATTACGATTGCGAGGATCGTCGCGGCGATGAGAAGCCCCATCGTCAGATAGAGGGATCGCCTGGCGGCGTCGGCATGAGCTTCAGCCAGTTGCTGGAAGACGCCATCGACTTCGGCGGCCGCCATCCCGATCAGGCTATTGGCCTCTCCGATCGAGACGTCCATGTCGGCGCCGAGCGCAGCCCGCTGATAGCCCGCGGCTTTCAGTTTCGATGCGATATCATCGAGTTTCGACATAAGCTGGGTGTTTAAATCGCCAAGCTTTCGTTTGATCTCGCCGGAGATATCGGCACCCATCAATTTGTTCAGCGCGGTACCGAGCTTGGCGCTCGTGCGACGCAATACGGCATAATCCATCGCCAAGTTGGCGGTGTCGGCCGCAGAGGAAGAGGCGAGCGATTGGCCGAGATCGATAACCGCCTGCTTCACGCCCCCGAGGCGCTGAACCAAAATGTCCTGCGCATAATAGCTGTCCGAGGAGGCGTCCGTCGCCATACCCGTTTGATCGGCGACTCGGTCTAGCAATTCGAGGCCTTTACGAACCCGCTCGCCCGCACTCTTAGCATTGTCGAAGGCCGCGACATTCGCGTCCAGTCCGAGCGCATTCATTCCGTCGGAGAGAGACGCGCCATTCGAATTCGAAACTTCGGAAGCGCCGTTCGGCATCTTCGCCCAAAGCTCCGATACCATTTTTGCACCGGCAATCTCGCGATCGACAACGTGAATCTGTTCAAGCTGATGGTCAGCATAGAGATAGAGCTGAACCAATGAGGGCACCAAAAATAGTGCGGCGATGAGCGCGAGCCTGCTAGGCATCGACCATTTGCTATTCACATATCCAATAATCATTGCTCTACCTGCTTCCTCGTGCTTCTCGGCGTTTTTTGCGCGATACGCTCTTTATTTCTGAGCGTGATGGCGTGGACGAAACGATTCGGGGGGTGGCGCGGCTCAATCTTTCAGGGACAACGGATCGACTCGTCGACGCGAAGCGCGCGACAAGAGTACAGAAATCCATCAAGCCGATAGAGAACACCGGGAGGAGCCGGATAACGACTATCGTAGCCCATGATATGTTCCTGCTTCGAAGAGCCTGGAACATGTCGGATCATTGCCGACACGGCTGCGCGGCATCATGCCTATGACTGAGAAATCAAGCCGCCGTTCGATCAAGTTATTCGGCAAAACTATCGAATTCGTTTACGATGCTAATTTAATTCTCGGTAATTAATTGCCGGCGGATTCGCCTTCCGATAATTCGCAATAAATGGCCCGAAGTTAAATTCCATTTATACTTATTTCCGGCACTTTAATCTTCGCCCGCAATCGGCTTCTTGATTCGTGCGGACTGGCTACTTTTTCGTCCACGACAATCGCCGCGGCGGCTTAATGTGCTCGACACCGACAACACCCCGCTCGAGGCGGACAAATCGGCTTCTAATGCTGAGGTCGTCGGCAGGAATTTCTATAAAAAATTCGCCGGTTAGCGCTTCGGGATTGGGCACCTTTATTTTGGCGCCGCCGTCGGAAAAATCCAGCAAGGTGCCTTCGACTCGCCGTCCGTCATCGAAAACGACGGTCGCCGGTTTAAATACGGTGCGCCTGCCGAATTTCCGTTGCTCTCTTGATCTCTCTATTGTCAATTTGCCCTCGATATTGTCGTCGCGAGTGTTCGTCTTATTACAGTGTGCCGGCGGTCATATAATGAAGCCGATTTAATAATATTTGTGTTGCAATACCATCTTTGAATGCAAATTTCTCCCACGCGCGATTCGGCCGCCATAGTGCCACCTCGCTCCGCATACAGACGACTTAGGAATAATATGATTCGCTTTAGGATCAGATAATCGGACCTTAAGACATTTAAGACGAATTATTGGAATAGATTGTCTGTGCCGTTCAAAGCTGCGCAGAGTTGCGCTGGCATCCGGCATCTCGCCGAATTCGGCAGGGCAGTGAGTTTAGGAGGCAGGCCCGCTCGAAATCTGCAACCAGCAGATCTCGTTCAATTTTTGGCCAAGACGTAGGCGGGCGGCACGATGGGGAGCTCGGCGGCTAAAGGAGCCAGGGACTTCAAGGTCGAAGAGCCTAACATGGGCGCGGCCGGCAAGACGAAATCGCGCAAGAAAAAGAAGTCTCCTGACCCGCGACTTGCCGTGAATGCCAAGGCTCTAGCATCCGCGCTCGATCAGTTAGGGATCGTGTCCATCACGGATCTTGAGGGCCATATCGTTCACGTCAACGATGCGTTTCTGCGGATAAGCAAATTTTCGCGAAAGGAACTCATCGGACAAAACCATTCGATTTTGAATTCCGGACATCATCCGCGGGAGTTCTGGGCTGCGGCTTACGAAGCGCTGAACCAAGGCAAGACCTGGCGGGCGCCGGTCAAAAATCGCGCGAAGGATGGGAGCGACTATTGGGTTGACGGGCTCATCTTGCCGCTCAAAGGCAAGGGGCAACGTGCCACCGGCTTCCTTTCGTTTCAGATCGACATAACAAACGCGGTCAATCTTCACATCGCCCTGCAAGAGCGCAACGCCTTGCTGCAGGCCGTCATCGACAGCTTCCCGGGAGGCTTGACCGTCTTCGATCGCGATTTCCGCATCGTCCTCATCAACGAAAAGCAAAAGCAGCTTCTCGAATATCCCGGCGAATTTTTCAATAACGGCTTGCCGACGCTTGAGGCACTTTATCGTTTCAATGCCAAGCACGGCGAATATGGACCGGGCGACGTCGAAGAGCAGGTCCGAACTCAACTCGAGCTTACGCGCAAGAGCGAGACGCGGATATTTGAACGACGGCGGCCGAACGGAACATATCTTGAGATTCGCGGCACGCCCCTTCCAGACGGCGGATTCGTCGTCGCTCAGCTCGATATTACTCAGCGCAAGCACGATCAGGAAACGATTGGACGAACTCGAGCATCAAGATTCGCTAACCGGACTTCCAAACCGGGCGTTGTTTCAGGATCGCCTGCGCTCCGGGCTTGCGCACGCAAAGGGCGGACCGGCGGTTGCCGTTCATTGCCTCGACATCGATCGTTTCAAATCGATCAACGATACGCTCGGACATCAAGTCGGCGATGCGCTGCTGGCGGCTGTCGGCGAGCGGCTGAAAGGTGAGCTGAGAGAGACGGATACCGTCGCGCGTATCGGCGGCGACGAATTTGCCATCATCCAGATGGCGCCGCCTTCCATCGAAGAGATTGAATCTCTCGCGAAGCGCATTATCGGGGCGTTTTCCGAACCATTCGTGATCGGCGACAATAGCATTTCAGTAGGAACCAGTATCGGCATTGCCGTGGGCCCCTCTGACGGCAACGATGCCGAACAGCTTCTGATGAATGCCGACACGGCCCTTTACCGAACTAAATCGGTCGGCCGGGGCAGCTTCGGCTTCTTCGAGCATTCGATGCACGAGCGGCTTCAAAAACGCCACCAGATCATCATGGGGTTGCACGAAGCGATTGCAAACGACAAGTTTGAACTGCATTACCAGCCGATCGTGAACGTCAAGACGCGCCGGATCGTCGGATGCGAGGCGCTCATTCGTTGGTCGCATCCGATTCGCGGTCTTGTTCCCGCGTCCGAGTTCATTCCGATTGCCGAGGAATGCGGGCTGATCGGTCAGATCGGCGAGTGGGTGCTGAAGCGCGCATGTGCCGAGGCAAGTCTTTGGCCGGATGATATCTGGGTCGCCGTCAATATTTCCCCGGCGCAATTCCGCGATCTCGACCTCGTCGAGAAAGTCATCAATGCTGCGAAGGCTATGCCGCTGTCTCGCGTGATCCTGGAGATCACCGAGACGCTCTTGATGAAGGATCGCGATGCGGCCTCCGTTACGCTCGAACGCCTGCGGAAAATGGGCGTTCGGTTCTCGATCGACGATTTTGGCACGGGGTTTTCTTCGCTCAGCTATCTCCAGGATTTCCCGTTCGACAAGATAAAGATCGATCGGTCTTTCGTGTCGGCAGCTGCGAACGTCAAGCGGTCCGCCACGCTGCGAAGATCGATCATTCAGCTCGGGTATAACCTCGGGATGACCAGCGTCGCGGAAGGCGTGGAGACGGAGCAGCAGCTCGAACTCCTCCGCGCCGAGGGCTGCGTCGAGGCACAAGGTTTTCTGTTTTCGCGCGCGGTTCCAGCCGCAAAACTCCGCACGCTTTTTGATAAACCCCTTTGAAGCCGACCCGGACACACACCATGGCAAGGACAGTTCAGAAAATCGCGGCGTCGTCTTCGGGATCAGATCGGATCCGCAATACCGGCGCGCCGGAGCCCGAGGATGGGCAAGCCCTCTTTGAAGCGCTCGTTTGCGAGTTTCACTGGACGGTTTTGCAAATCGCGGCGATCGCGAACTGCATCGATGCGAGCGCTTCCCGCAAGCGCGCCTGGATGCTGCGCTCCTGTACCAATCTGCTTCCGGTTCAATCGGCCATCGTTACGACGGCGCTCGCGTCATGGCAGGAAATCGGCTTGCCGCCAAAGCTCTCTTTATCCATCGGCAAGGTGTATAGCGATCTCACCGACGCGAAGCGTCTGACGATCCCGGTCATTCTGGACGCCGGCGCTTTCACAGGCCCAGCGGTATCGCTTTCAAAGCTGGAACAGCTTTCGGCTCTGTGGCGTAGCCTTTCGGAGGATTGTGAGACTGCGATTTAAAGTCTGGAACCAGAGGCTCGCTGGCGCTTGGGCGGCCTTTATACGGGAAACTCGCTCGTCCTCGCAAAATTTCTGAAAGAAGCGATTTCGGGAACGCATGATTGCGTCAACCGAATTGGCGAGGTCGCAATTCCCGTTTTGCCACAGCGCCGGAGAATGCAACGCTATCCCTTCATGCAGCCGTGCGTGATCCGCGAGAAGAATATCGTTTCGATCGCCTTCGCGCGCGACATTTCGAGGAATGGCTTTGGACTCGATTGCGAACGGGATTTCGGGCTCAAAAAGAGCGTCACGGTGGAATTGCGCAACGGCCGCAGAATAAATGGAATTGTCGTATGGGCGCGCACCGGCCAGATCAATGTTCTGATCGATGAGCCGCTTTCCGCCAACGATCGACTTCTCGCGATCTGAAAATGTACTGACTCAGTCGTCCACGATGACCCGATTGCGACCGGCGGCCTTGGCTTCATAAAGCTTGGAGTTGGCTCGATCCAGGAAATCGCCATACTCTTCGCCCTTGCGCAGTTCTGCAATTCCGAACGACGCTGTCACCTTGCCGATGGGCTGACCGGTTCGATGGTGCATCCACTTCTTGCATTCAAGTTCGTTGCGAATCTGTTCGCCGAGATTTTTGGCGCCGGACAGTCGCGTCTGCGGAAGCACCACAATGAATTCTTCGCCGCCGTATCGCGCTGCGGTATCGCGGCCTTTGATATTCTTTGAGAGAAGTTCGGCAAAACGGCGCAAGATCTCATCGCCGACAGCGTGGCCGAAGGTGTCGTTGATCCGTTTGAAATGGTCGACGTCCGCCATGATGATGCTGAGCGGCTCATTGGCGCTCGCGGCTGCTTCCACTTCCTTTGGCAGATGGACATCAAGCCAATGGCGATTCTTCAACGACGTCACGGCATCCAATAAGCCGAGCCGGTGGCTGTCGCTCAAATTAATCCGCAATTTCTCGATTTGTCGTTGCGATTGCTGAAGCTTGCCGTTCAGTTCAGTGACCTCGTTCTGGACCTTCCTGTTTTCCTTGAGAAGGAATTGAATGATCGCCCGTATTTTTTCGGGGGAACTAGACGCCATTAGATTTTCGCCGGCCTGAGACAGCGATTCCGAATGAGTTCCGCTCAATTCCATGTGCTGCTTCACTAGCTGCATCAGGGACGACATTTCATCGTCAAGGTCTTTGCCGACTTTCTCCAGTCGCTCCGACAGACCCTCGTCGGCTTCCCTTTGCGTCAGCGTCTTTCGACCAAAGTATTGCCAGGCACCCCAAGCGAAGCTCATGCAACAGGCAGTGACCAAGCCGAACAATAATGCCAAGCCAAAAGGATGAGCCCCGAGGCGAACAATCCGCCCGCGCGAGTCGACTTCGGCAATTTGCCAGGAAATATCGGACCAATTCAGCAATGAGCTTAGACCCGCTTCGGAACGCATCGTGAGGCCCCACACGAGGTACGTGCAAACCATCGCGATGGCGCTCGCCAGCATAAGTATTGCCGACGGATGCAATTGCCTGAGTGCAGAAGTGCTCATGATCCTGCTCGGCTCGATTAGCAAAAACGTTCGCCCTTGGTGGTGGGCGGTACTAAAGTCTAACGGATTAGAAATACTTCAGAGCGAAACTCCGCTTCCTGGCATTCGCCAGGACGCACGTTCTTAAAGTCGCGAATAACGAGTGTCCGCCATTTGACACAGCGGATGCATTGAGGATCCCGAACACGAATCGGCTTTCAACGCAATGCTATTTAGTTTTATATCGACAACTACTTAGTCAATCTGCCTACGAAGCAACACAATGGAACGCCGATATCGGCGTATGAGCTTTATTTAAACCCGACCGCAATTTTCGTGAACAACTGTTCGGTAAAAACCTTCAAAAGACTGCCGCTGTAACTGCCGGTGAGCAAAAGTATAACAAAGCCGGCTATGATTTTTGGCACGAACGTCAGCGTCATTTCCTGGATCTGCGTCAAGGCTTGGACAAATGCAACGCCAACGCCGATCGCCATTGCAGAACAGACGACCGGTCCGGCCAAGACAATCGTCAACCAAATCGCTTGCTGCACGAGCTGGAGTGCGTCGCCCTCCGTCACGAGAGAGGATATCCGATTGAGACACCGGCGGTGATCGGGACTTCCTGGCCGTCGGTCAAAATCGCCGTCGATCCCGACGAATCGATCCGCACCGATTGAATGGTGCCCTCCGTCCCGTCGGTGCCCGTGATCGTCAGCCCAATCATCGTGCTCGCCTGAGAAATATTCGAATTGACCAGCAGCTGATCGAGCTTTGAATTGGTATTGATTCCCTGTTCGACATTCGAGAATTCGGCGATCTGAGACATGAACTCGCTTGAATCAGTTGGATTCAACGGGTCCTGGTTCTGCAACTGAGCGATCATGAGCTGCAGAAAATCATTGTAGTCGAGCGTCGGAGACGACTGACTACTCGTGGTCGTCGTCGTGGTGGTGCTCGAGCCGCTCCCTGACACTGTCGTCATGCGACCTCCTTGCTCCGTTCCGTTGTTGGTCTTCCCCCCGCCTCGAGTGGAAGCAATGTCCTTACTTTCTTCAGTGCGTCGAACGCGCGATCGCCATCGAGCAAATCGGCGGTATCCTTGAGACCCTTGGCCAGCATGGGGTCGGAGAGGCTTTCCAATAAATTGGAAACGGATTCCCGGGCCATAGTCCGCGCCTTCATATGAAGGGCTGGGTCCATGAGCATCATCTGAATCATAAAATACAGCTGTCGCAGCGGCGTCGTCGTGTCTTCGGGCTTCATGACGTGTTGTTCGAGCAGGAAGATCACGTCATTCATCAGCTCTATGCTGACCTTGCGATCGACGCGCAGCACTCCGCCGTTTATGAAGATCCGCTCGCCGGCACGCAGAGTTATTTTCAAGCCGCCCGACATCAAAGACCTTCCGCGATGACGTTTGAGACATCGATCAGCGCCGCGAAATTTCTGGACTTGCCCTTGCTGATCGCCTCGGCCTCTTTGAGCATCCAGATGCCGATTGAAATGAGCTTGGCCCGGACATCATCGGGTAGACCGTTTTCAGGCTTTGCCAAATCGTCGAGAAAAAAGCTCCACAACCTGTTCAGGAAAATGATGGCGTCGACGGCTTCACGGGAGTGGGGCCCTGCCTTTTCCGCCGAGCGCAGAAGGTTCACGGATTGCTCGATGGCCAGGCGCTCATTTTCGCGCTGCCTGGTACCGGAATCGCTCAGTGTTTCTTCATAAGAGAACTTATACATCTCTAGCCTTCCGCGATGCCGCCTGCCTCTAGCTGTTGAGGTAATCGAGAATACTGAGGTTATTGAGCTGGTTCGTCAGCGAATACGCCGCCTGCAATGCCGTTGAAATCTGAGACAACTGCGTCGTAACCGCTGCCGGATCGATCTGCTCGAGGTTATCGATCGATTTCGTGAGAAAGCTCACCTGCGAGTTGATCTGATCGTTGGCATCGGTAACGCGCTGCTGCGTTACACCTAGCCCTGATTGAACTTGCGTCAGGCTGCCGGTGACGTTTGCGGTAAGATCTCTCGCCTTCGAAATGATGGCCTGCTGCGTGCCGCTATTCAGGTTTGCAAAGCCGAGGCCCGATATCATTGCGAATGCTTCGGTCAGAGATTTGAACGTGCCGTTGGTCGCGGTTACCGATGTATCGATGATTTCGCTTCGCGAAATTCGGCTGCTCACGGACTTGCTCGAAGCGGCGGTCCACGTGCTCGACCAATTTGCGTCTGAGAAAACGTCGGCGAACTCGTTGTTGAGAAAATCCGTCATGTCGTCGGGAAGGATATTGGCTACCGCGGGGTCGTCCGGGCTGATGCCGAATTTGGCGACGAATGCCGCGGTCACCGCCTGCGCACCGGCCGAGGGAGGCGAGCCGAAGAAATCGTCCATCGGCTGCACGTCGGAATTGATGCCGGCAAAAAGGTATTGTCCGTCGAGCGAGGCGTTGAGCTGATCCTGCAATGTCTGCATTCCAGCACTGGCCGCCTGAATCAACGTATCTTGCGAGGTCCCGGCGGTTTGAGCGCTTATGAGACTGGACAGAAAATCGGATGCGCTCTTGGAAACCGTGTCCAATGCCGATTGAGAAGCGCTGAGTTTGTTGAGCACAAGATTGTTCGAGCCCTGGATCGCCTGGATCTGATCCATGTCCTGACGCATCGAAACACTAACGCCGGTCGTAGCGCCGAGTGTGACACCCACGTCGGCGTGCCTCCCGGTCGCAATCTCCTTTTGGGCGTCGATGAGCTGCTGCTGCAGGCGAGCCATCGAACGAAGCGTTTCGTTCGTGAGCGAGGCCGACGATATGAACGATGATGTGATCATGAGCTCGCTGCCTGCAGAAGCGTCTGGATCATATTGTCGACGGTATTGATGAGTTGCGACGACGCCTGGAACGTGCGTTCCAATGAGAGAAGGTTCGTCATTTCTTCGTCGAGATTGACGCCGGTATTTTGCGAAAGCGTCGTCGACGCGCGGTCCGCGATCGTCTGGCGTGATTCCGCTTCGTTGCTGGAGGATTGCCTGAGCGCTTCAAGCCAGGATACGGATGATTTGGCGTAATCTGTTACAGAGCCGGTCTGCTGGATTTGCGACGAGGAATCGAACGATCGACCAGCTGCAAGGCTCGAAATGAGCTGCTGAATCCGGTCGGTGTAGGACGCGCCGCCATCGGTATTATAAGTATAAGCCGAATTGCCCGGATCGGAGATGGCGCCATCTCTGATGAGTTCGACGTTACCGCCCTGGGTCGGATCGACGTTCGGATTGATCTTGATCGAGCCTGCGAGGCCGGGCACTACCGTTCCCGTCGCGGGAATGTTCGGTCCACCGCCATAGGTGAACAATCCTGCCGCAGCCGGCAGCGTCGGCGTCGCCGATTGATCGGTTTCGGCGAAGGCTTCTATCAGACCGCGCGCGGTTTCGTCGAGCTGGCTTTGATATGTCGGTGCGATGGTGTCACGAATCTCGACAAGCCCGGCGAGCTTACCGGAACTGATCGACATCGTGTGCTGGGTTCCCGCGATCGGCACGCCGTCGGCATAAACCGGAGAACCGACCGAATTCGCGGCAAGATTGGCCGACTGCTGAAACGTTACAGCGCGTGCGGTCTTGTCGAATAGCGTAACACCGCTGTCCGTATAGATCGCCATGTCACCGTTGTCGCGATTAACGGTTCGAATGCCGATTTCTGTCGACAGCTTCTTCAGCACGGCATCGCGGGCATCAAGGACGTCCGTGATGTCCGTTCCGTTTCCCGTCCCCGTCACCACCTGCTGGTTGAGGGTCTGAAACTGAGAAAGAAGATCGTTGATGTTCGCGACCGATGTGGCGATATCGCTATCGGCCTGGTTGCGAACATCCGTCACCGCCTGCGTCGCGGAGTTCAGCGAGTTCGCCAACTCCTGGGCCGCCGTTACCACGGTTGCGCCGACGGCGCTGTTCTGCGGCGTCGATGAATAGTTTTGAAGGGCGGTGTTGAGTTTTGAAATCAAGGCCGCGGGCGACGTATCGGAATCCGTGTCGCCCACGGTATTCTGCAGCTGATCGAGCGCCGTGTTGATGACCGATTGTGTCTGGCTGTTGGCGTTGGCGTTGAGGTAAGTATCCAGAAGCAGCTTGTTGGCCGTTCTGCTAATTCCAGCAACGCTTACGCCACCGCCGGGTCCGCTGACGAGATTGGCGACCTTGCGGGTCGAGTTTGTATTGTTTACGCGCGCGATGTTCTGCGAAACGATAGAAATCTGCTCGGAAATGGTCGAGAGACTTGAACTCGCGTTGCTGGTACTCTGGGTAAGCGTCATCAGCGGACCTTTTAATTTTTATGCTTCTCGCTCACCGGACTAGGTTCACGAGCACGTCCAAGAGTTCGGTACCGGTCTGAAACACTTTCGAATTCGCCGTGTAGTTTCGTTGCGCTTGGACCATCGTCGTCAGCTCCGAGGCAAGATCGACGGTGCTGCTTTCGAGCGCGCCGGACACAATCGCACCAAGACCGCCGGTGTTTCCGGTGCCCAACTGCAAATCGCCGGATTCCTTGTTCGTGGCATAAACGTTGCCGGAAATGGACGTGAGGTTGTCCGGGCTAGCGACGGTCGCGAGCGGAATTTTGAATGCGTCGACACGTGAGCCGTCGGCGTAGACTGCCGTCACGGTGCCGTCCTTGCTGATCTCAAGACGGTCAACTGCCGTCGGCGGGCTACCATTGGCGGTCGCCGTCTGCGGCGTGTAGTCGGCCGCCAGCTGGGTCATTTTGCTAATGTCGAGACTGAGCGTCGAGCCGTTGGGAATGTTGAGGCTCAGTGTTGGTCCGCCCGATGCCAGAGAACCGTCAGTCGGGTCGAACGTCAGCGTTTGGGTCGCCAACTGCGATCCGGTGGAGTACGGGAATCCTCCGTTGGTGGCTCCTGAAGCGTCATAAACGGTGACCTCCCAGGTGTTATCGGCGGTTTTGGCCGAATAGACATCGAGTGTCACCTGATGGCCGAGATTGTCGTAAGTCACGATCGACGTTTTGCCAGCGTAGGACGCCGTGGAAGCGTTTGCCGATGGCAGGTCGGCCGAGGCGGTCGCCGTCGCATCCGCGGGAAGGTTGACGTCGAACGTACCGCTCGTCGATGGCGTCGCCTTTAGACCCAGACCGCTCGTGCTGACCACCTGCAGGCCGGCCGCGCTGTTCATCACCGAGCTCGAGCTGCCGTCGAGGAGATTATATCCGAGCAGCTTGAAGCCGGCGGCATTGACCAGATCGCCGTTCGAATCCGCCACGAAATTGCCGGCGCGCGTGAGGAACGGCGTTCCAGCTGCGCTCTGGACCACGAAAAATCCTTCGCCACTGACGGCCAGGTCGGTCGCCGACTTCGTGTACGTGAAGTCACCCTGCTGCGATATCAGTCGGCGGGCGATCGTCGAAACGGAACCCGGAACATAGGCCGCCACGCTTCCTTCCGCGATCAGCGTTGCGAATTGGGTAGACGCTGCTTTGTAGCCAGTAGTGTTGATATTGGCGATATTGTCCGCGACCGTGCCCATCCGGTCAGACTGGACAGACATCCCCGAGACGCTCGTAGTCATTACACCGTAGAGACCCATCGACTTTCTCCTCGTCGCGAAAGCTGCTCGGCTCGATTAGATCATCCGTGCCTTGCGCGAGACTGGTAGGGGACTCTTCGACGAGCGGTGCGGTGTCGTCGGCGGCGAAGTCTTTCAAGCGATAGCCAAGAAAGCGCTGAGAATCGATCGGGTCGTAGCCGAGCTTTTGTTTCAAGCGTTTGCGCAGCCGGCTGATGTGGCTTTCGATGACGTTCTCGTGGATCTCGTCGTTGAAAATGCCATACACGCGGTTGAAGATCTGCGTCTTCGTGATGCGCGTGTTTCGGCTCAAGACCAGGCATTCCAGGATCCGCCGTTCGCGGCGCGGCAGAGGCAGGACCTCTCCGCTGACGATTGGATCGCGGCCGTCGAAAAAGATGCGGATGCCGGCGATATCGACACATTCGTCGACGGTTTGCATGCGGCGCCGGATGGCACCGCTGCGCGCCAGGATTTCCCGGACATGAAACGGCTTGGCGAGGACATCGTCGAAGCCGAGCGAAAACAGATCGAGCGTTTCGCTCAGGGCTCTGGCTTCGATCAGCCCCATGAGAGGGGCTCGACAGCGCGATCTAATTCGCGCCGAGATCTGCCGCCGGTTCGCGACCGCGCCGATGAGAAATCCTTCGATAACTCCGACGTCGCCTTCGTTGATGAGTTCGAACCACTCGAAGAATTCGGCTGGCTCAACTGCAGTTGCCGCTACTCCTTCGCGCTCAAAGCACGCGACGTAACCCCCTGCGACCGTCGAACGGTCGTCAAGCACAACGAACATGATGTCCCCCAAGCCCCGCAATCATTGGCATTGAAGGAAATACAGTGATTTACGCGACTTATTAACAACTATTTCATTATTGCATGACGCTGAAATGCCACGCCAAATCAAAAGTCAAGACTGTTTCCTTGCTTCTACACCAATCTGGAAATTCCCGGACATAGCTTGGGTTTTTCCATTCGTCAGGCATCCCCTGCCTATGCCTGGAGGCAATGGCGATATATATAAATCGGCATATTCAATTCGATAGATTCCGATCTATTTCAACATCATTGCATAAACCAACATCTGCTTATTTGAAATTGCTTGGCGCTTAATAAACATTTAATTCGCCAATTCGGGCTTATGGTTCCGTCGACACGCGATCAAATTAAGCAAAGTGTCGTCGGGTGCGTAGATGAGGCAGACCAAACTTCGAAGGTTCATAAATCGCTTTCAAGCCGAGGTCTTGATTCCAGAAGACGTTTCTTCCGACGAACGGCGAAACGAACAACGGCATGAAACGCGTCAGCACGTTGCTATCCAGTTTCGCGGCCTGCGTTTGATTTGCGATCTCGACGACCTGTCGGAGTCAGGGGCTAAAATCAGCGTCGGCGACGGAATTGTCCCCAATAAGGGCGAAAGTGTAACGCTGACGCTGTTTGACGGCACGACGATCGAAGGTGAAGTTTCGTGGCTCGAGGACAAGCATCTCGGCGTCGAATTTCGGCACCCGATCCCCGACGTCGATGAGCGACTCGATTGCGAGAATCTCGGGCGAGCATTTTTTGGCAAAGCGGTAACCCTGCAGAAGGCGAACCGGCGGAACTGATCGCGCGAGGAAGGTCAGCGTAATGCAAGCTGCGCGCCCTATGTTTTTGAAATAAATTTCTCCTTTAGCAGTTGCGATAACGAATGCCATCCGGGACGCCGCTACCGTCCAGCTTCGACTTGCTCATCGAAGAACTGTTCGGCACGGATAAACGGCCGGCTGGAGTGCCGCTGCCCAATCGTTTTTCCATCAATAGCCTGGAAGCCGCCTGGGCGTTGGCCTCGAATGCACGAGGTGGGCACCCGAACGGTAACCTCCGGCGGGATCCTTACGCTTCCGAAAGCGCCAGCGCCGATGGCACGGAGCCGATGCTTGATCCTAACAGAATCTTATTGGAACTCGGCCTGGCGTCGAACTTCTCAGAAGCCGATATCGCAACGCTGCGACGAGAGTTCGCGCTGAGGAACCATCCAGACCGCGTTAATCCCGAGTTAAGACAGCTTGCCACCCAACGCATGATGATCGCCAACGATCTTATGGATCGATATCTCGCAAGGCTCCGCGAAGGCGGCGGGTGAACCGGCATCGAAATAGCTAAAATGCGAAATGCTTCGTTGGCGATGTTCCTACCAATGTCATGTACTCTCATCGTTGCCGCCGGGTCTCACCGGTCGGAATGCGATGGGGTTCCCGGATGGACGAAGTAAACGCCGAGCTCGCGATGCTGCGCCTACGCATGGCAGGCATCGGCGCGCAACTTGACAGCAACTGGTCGGAAACGCTCGAAGCGCAGCGACATCTCGATCGCGACACGGATGAATGCGCCTACTGGCACGCCGGGTATTATCAAGCTCTGGCCGACGTCGTCAGTCTCATGTCGAAATCGGAAATCAGCGACGACATCGTGGGCACGTCCAAGCCGTTTCTGGCGGTCGGCTAGGATGCAGAAAGTTTCCACTCGGCATGAACTGGTGGAACATTTCGCATTCTTTTTCGAAGGCTCGTTGCTGTTCGACAAAGTGGCGAAACTTGAACTGTGATGCGGTTCCGATGTGCTCGCGGAGCTTGGCTTTGAGATCTTCCCCGGCGCTGCCAACGTAAGTGATCGCAAAGCGCCCGAGGTGATCGGTAAAGCCTAGCGCGTATGCGCCAGGGCAATGATCGACCAACTCTTCGTCGATGGCGTCGGCCGCGAGTGGGAATGGGCCGCGCAACCCCGTTCCTGTCAGTTCCTGCTGCATCGTTCAAGACAACCTAGATATAAACTGCGTTGCCGGAGCCGGCGATCCCGACATCGACGGGCATGGATTGCGGATCGGACTGTTTCTGGCGTTGCCGCGCCTGATCCGACGACGAACCGTCGCGCCGCTGCATCTCGCCGTCCTGCCGCCCGGAGAAGCCCGAACGCGCCTGATCGCCATCGCGCGTTTGAGAGCCATTTGCCTGCCAACCGCTGGAGTTCGACGAACCGCTCGCCGACGCATCGGTTATTTTCATGCTCGAAATATCGTAGCCGGCATCTTTCAAACCGCGCTCCAAATTCTGCCGATCGTCAATCAGCAGTTTCGCGGTCGAAGCCTTCGACGCCTCGGCTTCGATGCTGAGCGAATTAGATTTGAGACTGAGGCGCAGCTTGACCGCGCCGAGATCGGGCGGTGACAACGTGAGATCGAGCGTCTTCATAACTGGCGCGGCTGTTGAGCGAGCGGGAAGATCCACAGTCGAGGCGCTATTGCCCGCATCCGCATTGGCGGTTGCCAGACCTGCGATGACGCCGTCACGAACCTGGTTCGTCACGCCTGCCGATGACGGCTGCAGATTCGAGTTCAACGAGAAGATCTTATCAAGCGTTGAGGACGGATCGGCCTTCTCGAGCTTGTGCTCAGGAGGCAATACGGGCGTCTGACTTTGGTTCTGAGTGCCCGGATTATTCCCTCCGCCGCTGTCTGCAAACGCAGAATTGGGCATTTGAACCGATTGAGGCAGCGTCATCGATTGAGTTGCGGCCTTAACCTCAGCATCGCCAGTCGGTTTGCCAACCGAGATTTGGTCCTTCGACACGTTCGCCTTGGCAGCGGATGCCTGCAGAATCATCGGGGCATCCGCTTGAAGAGCTGCGAGTTTGGAAGTGGTTGCCGTCAGCGCAGTATCGGCGAAGTTCCAATGCGTTTCGCGGCGATCAACCGTTATCGGCGTCGCCTCGCTCTCTTCATCCGACGTAACCGGCAGTTGATCGGAGGACGTGTCGTCGGTAGATGGCTGCGCTTTCAGCTCGCCGTCGTTAGTGAACAGCCGCTCTTTCGCACTCATCAGTGCCAGAATGCTCTTTTGCGGCAGCAGCGATGTCGGACGAGACACACTTTGTGTCTGCGACTCGGCCGTGGTTGTCTTGTCGAGGGGCAAAGCGGGGGCGTTACTTGCGGCGATCGATGCCAGCGCGGTATCGGTCGGGAGGCTCGTTGCTCCGGTGGGCTTTGCGCCGGCGCCGTCGGTTTGATCCTGGCCCATACTGTCGAACGTATCCTCGAACGAGCTATCGTCGTCGGACTTCGCATCGCCGTGCTCTCGCTTCGCAGCCTTCTCGGTTTTATCAACGCGGGGCTCGGACGTATCGGTTTCGCGGGGAGACGAATTTTGCGACGTCTCATCAGGCAGAGATTTTTCATCACCGGACTGCTTAAGATGGCCACGGTGAGTCACCGTGGCTTTCCCGGATACAGATTGCAGGAGAGCTTCGACTCCGCTGGGCGTCGCCTTTCCAACTGCTACCGTCATTCCTTGCTCCCAGAAATAATCGAATCTGCTTCTTTCAAAATTTTATCCGCCCTAGTCAGCGCAATCTCTGCCTTGATCGCGCTTGATCCTTGAGGCTTTGGCGACGACTGCGCTTTGCCTGTCGCATTCGCCGTGTCGGCCGAGGGCTGTGCTCCTGAATTGACTACCGACTTGGCGATGAAATCTGCGGCGTCCCGCATCTCGGTGTCTTCTTCCGAAAGACGATCGGCCGTGATCTGATCCAACGCCTTGAGCGCACTTCCGGCGGCGTCGGACGGGGCATCGGCTGCGGCCGCATAGAGCTTCGCTTTTTCCAGATTTTCCGGCGAAGCCTCTTGCGTTGCCAGAACTTTGACCGCTGCGGCTTTGGCTAGTTTGAGGCGGCCCTGAAGCAAAGCTTCGCCGGCAAGATCGACAAAGAGTCCTGAAGATGCGTCCCCTTCGCTCGCTGGGAATGAGGCAGCAAGCAGATTGACGATCGATTCGCCATCGAACCCAGGGTGCTTTGCCACAGCTTGGGAGAAATCTCTGAAAAGCTTCCAGGCGTAAATTGAGCGGCCAAATTCGCGGACGTAGCTCGTCGTCAGCGTCATGGCGCGTTGCGTATCGCCGGCATCGAGAAGGAGGGGGATTTCACGCCGTGCGGAGGCTTCGTCTATAGCCGTGTGCGGCGCGGCCAAGCGCGCTTCATCGAGAAGGCCGATGGCTTTAGCGCGATCGTTATCGAGATACAGCGATGCCCGTGCGAGAGCGAACGGTCCGACCAGACTGACGTCGAGCGAGCGCGGATCGATATCCTCCAATTCCTCGCGCGCTTTTTTCTGCAATCCTTCAGCGAAGCTCATGATGCCGGTCGCCAAACGCCGGTCGGCCTCGCCAAGCGAATCGAGTTCTATGAGCGGCCTTAAAACCTGAGCGTCACCGCCGCTCAATACATACAGCAGGCTTGTGCGGACGTTGACGTAGTCTCGCTTCTCCTCTTCCGTGAAGTCGCGAATTTCGCGTGCGATATCATTTAAGAGACGCTGTTGGTCGGCAAGCACACCTCGATCACCGCGTATGATCCGGTCCTGAACGGCGCCGAGTTGCTCGACCAGCCGAAGCGTGTGCTTTCTGGCCTGTTCCTCCTCGCTGGCGCTTTCCGAATAGCTCGGCACGCCATGGGCGGAAGCCGATGCGGCGTCCTGCGCCGATTTTCCGTAGATAGAAGCAGGCTTGAAATAGACGACGAAGCCGGCTGAGGCGCCGGCCAGAACGACGAACAACGCTGCAGCGATCAGCGCGATCCGCTTCATTTTTTGTCCTCTTTTATGAGGATATCGATCCGTCGGTTGGCAGCCGCCAATGTGTCTGAGGGTACTTTCGGATCGCGATCGGCACGGCCTTCGATCGCCACCACGCGCGCTTCGTCGACCCCGCCGCGCAGCAGCATGTAATAAGCCATTTGCGCTCGCGCCGCAGAGAGGCGCCAATTGTCGTAAATGCGGCTCTTGTAAGGGCGCGAGTCGGTATGACCTCGAACAATGATATTGCCGCTCTTGCCGCTCAAAAGGTGGCCGAGCTTCTCCATGACGAGGACAAGTTCGGGACGCGGCTTCGCCGAGCCGACTTCGAACATGCCGAAATCGGCATTATCCAGAAGGCTGACGAGTATTCCTTCCTGCGTCGCCTTTACCTCGATCATCGGCAAATCGTGTGAGACGGTGGCGACGGCGCTGCTGATCTGCTCGTTGAGTTTTTTTGCTTCCTCGTCTTTATCGTGGGTTTTATCTTCTTTCTTCGCCTGGTCCAAAGTCGCGGGCGTCGGCTTTTCGGTCGTGTCTTCCTGCGACTTCGGTTTATCAGCCACCCCGCTCGGCGAAGGTTTCGTTGCAAGCCGTTGCTGGTCTTTCGTGACCGGCTGCTCGCTTCCGGCAGGCAAGGCGCGCGCCGCAGGTGATGGCTGAGGAGGCACTACCGGTGCCGCTTCAGGCGCGGGTTTCAAAGTTACAGCAGACTTTCCCGCGCGGCGGTTGATGCGGTCAAAAGGGTCGCTGATATTGCCGTCCGAAGAGCTGGCAGCTGTGCTTGGTTGGCTGCCGCGAGCCTCGTCGGCCAACTTCTCGAGCAAATTGCCGGGATTGTCGAAAAGCGCCAGTTCCTTCATATCCTCTGCGCTTTTACCGCCCGAACCAGCGCTCGGCTTGTGAGACGCGTCGTCCTTGGCTTCGCCGCTGCGCTCCTTGTTGTCCCGCTCAGCCTGCTGCTTTGCCTTGTCGTCGACGACCTGCTTTTCGAAACCTTTTTTACTTTTTTCTTCGGAAGGTCTCGACAAAGACTCGTCTAGGTCCTCAAGACCTTTGGGCGCTGCGTAGCGATCGGTCAGGCGGACAGGATTGAAATATGCGGCAACCTGCACGATCGTCTTCTTATCAGCGGCGTTGATCAGCCACATGACGAGAAAGAACGCCATCATGGCTGTCATGAAGTCCGCGTAGGCGATCTTCCAGACACCACCATGATGCGCCTCATCAGTATTGCGGCGGCGGCGGACGATAACCAGCGGCTGCGATGAAACGTCTTCCTGACCGTTGCTCATATTGCCGCCGTCTCAAGCTCGGCGATCCATGCCGAAATGTTGACTTCAATCACAGTGTCTTCGATGTGAGCTCGAACGTCGGCGCTCGAACTTTCCGAGTAGCCGATCTGAAGAGCATCTGTCGGCAGTCGCTCGCGAAGATGCTGAACAATCTCGGCTGGCGCCTCGATGTGAATTTTTGCGCCTTCCGACATCGCCCTCGAGATGGCTCGTTCGAGATCCTCCAGCGCGCGACCTCGCAATCGATCGGTAAGCCACGGCTTCAGTAGGCTGGCGACACGCGCCTCTATGCTGTGCCCGATTGACTTTGCCGCGCTGTCCAGACGGGCAATGAGCACGTCGGCGAACGCTTCTTCCCAGCTCTGCTTTTCGGTCGCAAGTTCTTCGGCGTGCCGAACTCCGGCTTCGTTCAAGAGAATCTCGGCGTCGGCTTCCGCTTCAGCGCGGCCCTCCGCCTGCCCTTGCCGATGGCCGTCCTCGAATGCGGCCTTCAACTCGGCTTCATAGTCGCGCATATCGTTCGCCGAACCCGCAGGCCCGAAGTCCGACAAAAGAGAGAACGCCGAACTGTGACGCCGCCCCATCATCCGTTCTTAACCCAATGCTTCATAACCGCGGTGGCTTGATCTTCGTCGCGATCGATGATGGCTCCTAGCTTTTCGACCGGACCTAGCGCGAGCGAACGACCGAACGAAAGCCCCGTTCCGAAATCGCTTCCGGAACTTCCAATCCCGTCAAACGGATTCGCTCCAGGTTCCAGAAGCGGCGATGCCATTTCGGGCATGTCGATCGGCGCGGCGCCTGTTCCGGTGATTGCCGCCATCGGCGCTTCGAGCGCCGCAACGCCGCCTTCGATCGCGGGCGTGCCATTCGACAGCAGGGTCCGCATCACGGGACGGAAGCCCGCCATGATGATGATCGTGACGACGAGAAGAATTGTCAGCGACCGCATGCCGGTGCCGGCAAGGCTCATCAGCATCGAAGCCCATGCCGTCCCTGCGCTGCCCTCCGCTTCGAACGGCGTGGGTGCAAAATCGACGGCGGCAACGCTGATGTTATCTCCGCGCTTGGTGTCTATCCCGGCAGCGGATAATGCAATCTTCTCAATTTCGGCAACCTGCTTGTCGACGTCTTCGGGCTTCGCGTCCTTGCCCAGAGAGTCCATCAGGCGCTTCTTGTTGACGACAACGGACACCGAGATGTTTGCGATTTTATACCCTTCACTGGTCGATGACGCAGATTTCGAACTGATCTCGTAGTTCGTCGTCTCCTCTTTGCGGTCCTGGGCACGCTTTGTCTGGTCTTTGTTGCTCGTCTGCTCGTTCGGAATGTTTTCCTGGACGCTGACGTTCGATTTGCCGGAGGCGTCCTGCGAGCTTTGGGCTTCCTTGATAAAGCGCGTAGACCGTTCAACCTTGCTGTCGGGGTCGAACTTCGTTTCCGTCGTCTGCAGCTTGTCGATATTCAAGCGGGCGATGGCGCTAACTTCGAAGTTGTCGAGCCCCAGGTACGGCGACAGCGTCCTGCGGACACTATCCTGAATCTGCGTCGAGACGGTGCGCTCGAGGTCAAGCATCTGCACTGGTGCATCGCCGCCGGCAAGACCATTGCTCCCGCCAAGGATCGAGCCGTCGGTGCCGATCACCTGCACTTCATCCGGGTTCATTTCCGGAATTGCGGCGGCGACGAGGTGCTTGATGGCGGGGGCGGCGGTGGCGTCACCAGCGACGTCCGTTCTGATGACGACCGAAGCGGAAGGTGCTTCCTTCTTCACCTGCAGCGCGTTCTGGTTGGGCATGAAGATGTGGACGCGTGCCGCCCTTACACCCTTCAGATACTGAATAGTTCTCGACAACTCGCCTTCGAGCGCGCGAACTCTCGTCACCTCCTGCATGAACGAAGTAAGGCCGAGCGCGCCCAACTTATCGAAAAGTTCATAGCCTGCCGTCTGACTCCCAGGCAGGCCCTTTTCTGCCAGCAAAGCTCTTGCCTGACCGGTCTGTCCGATGGGGACGCTGATCTTGGTTCCGTCCATACTGCTCTCGAACGGAATGCCGGCCTCGGTAAGCGCGGTCCCCATACGGCTGATATCGGGAGGCGTGAGGCCAACGTAGAGCGTTTCGTAACTGGAACGGGATGCGAAATAGCTGCCTATCGTTATGAGCGCGAACACGAATAGCCCCGCCACGCCGAGCGCCATCAGACGCTGGCGGCCGAGGCCGAGCAAACTTCGGTACAAATTTTCGAACTGGCGCCAATCCATCTCGCAACCTTGCCGGCAAAGTTTCCGGCCAACGGTAGAGATGGAACCTTGTGCAAAGGTGACGGGCCGCTTCCGGAAGGGAGCGGCCCGCCAAGTCTCAGATGAAAGGGGCCCGGCTGCTAGAGTTGCCGGGTCCGGTTCATTAGCTACGGAAGAGCGACAGGATGTTCTGGCTCGACTGGTTGGCGATGCTCAGCGCCTGGACGCCAAGCTGCTGCTTGACTTGTAGAGCCTGCAGTCTGGTCGACTCTTCGTTCATGTCGGCGTCAACCAGCTGAGAAACGCCCGTGCTGATCGAGTCCATCAGAGACGACACGAAGTCGGTCTGCAGATCGATGCGCTTCTGGGCCGAGCCGAGGTTGGTCGCAGCGGTGGTCATCTGCTGATAAGCAGCGTCGACGCCCGCGATGTAGCCGTTCAGGATGTCCTGATCGCTGGCGCTGTCGGTCAGGCTGCTGATATCGATGCTCATGACCGACGTGCCGCCCGTCGTAACGATGGCACCCGTCGTGCTGCGCTGCGAATCGAGGATGCCGCCGGCGCCGGAAGCAGTCGAGGAGTCGAACAGGACCGACGAGGAGGTGTCGACGCTGATCGTGCCGACCGAAACGGTGCCCGTCGACGTACGAGAGAACGAAGAAACGATCGTCTTCGTCGCTGTGTAACCGCTGACAGACGAATCGACCGAAACCCAGTTTTCGCCCGAGAAGCTCGCAGAGTCGGCGATGCCCTTCAGCTGATCCTGGAGCTGCGTGATTTCCGACTGGATCTTCGAGCGGTCAACGCCCGGCGAAGCCGCCGCGACTAGCTTGTCCTTGATCTGACCGACGAGCGTGATGCTCTGGTTGATAGCGTTATAGGCGACGTCAACGGTGCCTTTGCCGAGGCCGAGCGCGTCCTGAACCGTCGAAAGCGCGTCGTTGTCCGACTTCATCGTCGTTGCGATCGACCAATAGGCGGCGTTATCAGAGGCGCTCGCAACCTTCAGGCCGGTCGAAATTCTGTTCTGCGTCGTCAGCAGGTCCTTGGAGGTCTGCTGCAGCGACTGCAGAGCCGTCATTGCGGAAATGTTTGTATTTATACTGCTCATGCCCATGTCCCTTGTCCTTTTACTCGGCACTAAACGCTACGGGGACATACCGGGTCTTCCGGCTTGACAGCTCGGCTTCATGCCTATGGCGCGGTTGTTGGCTGCCACTCCGTCATAGTGATGACGGATACCGGAGAGGTGTTTCTTAATAGTTAATAATTCGGCGCCGAATGTTAATTCTTCTGCTGGGGCCACTCGGGCGAGCGCCGTGGTGCCGCTCAGGTGAAGGACTTTACGAGCGCTCCGACGAGCAGGCTCCATCCGTCAACGAGAACGAAAAACAGCACCTTGAGCGGGAGCGCTACGACCGTCGGGGGCATCATCATCATACCCATGGCGGTCATGATCGTGGCCACCACAAGATCTATGACGAGGAACGGCAGCGTTATGAGAAAGCCGATCTCGAAGCCGCGGCGTAATTCCGAAACCATGAATGCAGGAACGAGGACGCGGAGATCGTCTGGCCCAGCCTTATTTTGATCGCCGAAGCGCTCGGCCGACATTTGTTCGAAAAGAGCCAGATCCTTGTCGCGGACGTTGGCTTTCATGAAGGTGCGGAAGGGCTCTGTCGTCCTTGTATAGCCATCCTGCTGGCTGATCTTGTTCTCGACCATCGGCTTGACGCCGTTGTCCCACGCCTGCTGGAAGGTCGGCGCCATCACGAACAACGTCATAAAAAGCGCAAGACTGACCAGAACGAGATTGTTGGGCGTCGTCTGCAGGCCGAGACCGGTGCGCAGGAACGAGAACGCGATCAGGAATCGCGTGAACGACGTGACCATCATCAATAAGCCCGGGGCGACCGAGAGTACGGTCATCACCACCAGGAGCTGGACAATCCGGCCTGATACGCTCGCGTCTCCAGCCGGGAAAAGCGTCTGGAAATCGATCGTCTGCGCGGACGCCGCTTGTACCGAGATCAACAGGACCGCACAGGCAGTGAGAAGCTTCCGAATCATTCGAATACCAATCCGCCGATCAACAAGCCGAGGACAGCCCCGCGGCCGCGGATCCGGGCGCGGTCATCGAGTTGCTCGCGCAAATTCTGGAAGCCTCGCACGCCCTCTATATCGGAGACGTTCAAGCCTTTGAGGTAAGCGATGACATCTTCCCGGACTTCCCCGATCAACGTGGTGCTTTCCGGCGTGCCGTGCGCGACTATGATAGAAACGTCCAGACGGGCGCGCACTTTCGGATCGGTGCCAAGATCGGTGATGACCGAGGGAATTGCCAATTCGATCGCGTCTGCCGGAAACCGCCCGGCGACGGGCGCAGCTGGAGGCGGAGGTGATGTGTCCTCGGCGTGCGTTGCGTCTGGCTGCGAAGGGGACGGTATCGCAAGGAACCCAAAGGCAGCGCCGCCTCCCGCGCCCAATAGAACGGCTGCGATGAGCGAAAGCAGGTAATTCCCGCCGCCTCCTCCGTCCTGCTTTTCTTTCTTTGCCTTGTTTTTCGCCACTTGATGTCCCCCGCCAGTCAAGATTTAGAACGGAGCGACGGTGTCGAGGATTTGCTGACCATATGCGGGCTGTTGAATTTCCATGACGCGGCCGCGGCCGCCGTAGGAAACTCGCGCTTCCGCGATTTTTTCATACGAGATGGTGTTGTCAGTCGCGATATCGCGCGGACGGATCACACCTTGGACGTTCAGGACACGAAGCTCATAGTTGACGCGCACTTCCTGCGAGCCTGAGATGACGAGATTGCCGTTCGGCAGAACCTGGCTGACAACAGCGCCGACGAGAAGATTGATCGTTTCCGAGCGGCCGACGGAGCCCTTGGAGTCGGTGGATGTCGTGCGGTCGAGATTGCCATCCAGCTTGCCGGAGCCCGAGGGCCCGGGTGCGCCAAAGCCGAAATTGAAATCGGCAGACGACGTCAAGCCGACGCTCGAATCGCGTGAGCGATTCAAATTGCTATCTAGCGACGCCTTGTCGTTTATTTGGATTTTAACTGTTACAACGTCGCCGACATGCATGGCGCGGGCGTCGCGAAAGAGATCTGCGCCGGCATCCTGCCATGTCGAATTCCCCGAATGATAAGCGACGGGAGTTACGGGCAGATTGATCGATGCCGTTCGCGATGGCGCAAGGCCGCTTCCAACAGGCGACATCGCAGGCTCGCGGCCCACTTCACGCAATTGATCGGCGCATGCCGTGAGCAATAGTGAAAGCGATGCGAATGCCCATGCTCGCCATGGAATTCTATTGCTGGGCATCGGCTTTACGCTCCCGCTGCATTGCGAGTTCACCAGCGCCGCTAATAATGGCCGACAGACGAGCCGCCTTGGCGACATCCATCTCCGCCAAGATTGGGCTCGCCACCTTGGGCGAAAGCTTCGAAATAATCGCCGATGAGGTCATTTCCTCCATCACCGCGAGCTGTGCCGCAGCAGAATCGGGCTTCATCCGGCTGTAGATCTGGACGAGGGAATCGGTGGCGCGCGCGGCAAAATCCTCTCGCAACTTCATCCAGTTTTTCAGCACTTCAGCTTTTGCCGTAAGGAGCGAAATCCGATCGTCGATGTCTTTTTGCGCCTTCTGCAAATCGCGCGTCTGCTGAGCGATTTGCGCGGCCGACGTCGTATCAATAACGCTCGAGCAATATTGCTGCGCGGGGCTCAGCTCCGGTTTGACCGTCGGCGGTAAGGGAAGAGCGTCGGGGTCTTTCCCATCTGACTTTTCGGGCTTGCTGTCGTCAACGGCTATGCGGAAGGAGTAGGCGATAGGCTCGGAGGCTCCGGCGGTTTGGCGAAGCTCCAACGACCGTGCGCTTCTGTCGACAGGCGGCCCGACCATCGGCTTCATCAGGCTATCGGCGAAGGATGGCGATGTGCCGAGGACCAAAGCAGCGAGGACGATGGCGACGACGCCGCTAATATCCAAGAGTGCCGCGGCGCGAGTCCAACTTATGATTCCAGGCTTCATTGTACGACGAGCTCCGCTTGCAACGCGCCCGCCGTCTTCATCGCCTGCAGGATCGCGATAATGCCGATTGGCTTTAAGCCCATTTTGTTAAGTGCGCTGACAAGCTCGCGCAGGTTGGCGCCGTTTACCGTCGCAACGTTGCCGCCGGCTTCATTTACGTCGACTTGCGTATTGGGCACGACAACCGTCTCACCACCACGAGAGAACGGAAGCGGCTGCGAGACCTGAGGCGTTTCGGTGACGCGCACTGTTATATTGCCGTGCGCCACGGCGACGGTCGAAATTTTTACTTCGCTGCCGATGACGATCGTCCCCGTTCGCTCGTCGATTACGACGCGCGCCGACTGATCCGGATCGACTTCAAGCTCGCCGAGCTCGGCGAGAAGCCGGGAGGACAGAATGCCGGGAGGTTTGCGGATCATGATGCTCTGCCAGTCGCGGGCTCTGGCGAGCGGCATGCCGAAGCGGCCTTTGGCAAAGTCATTGATGACGTCCATTATCCGCACGGCCGTCGTGAAGTCCGGATTGCGGAGTTCGAACTCGAGCGGCATTGATTCATCGAAGGCGCCCGGGGCGTCCTGCTCGACGATGGCGCCATTCGGTATCCGGCCGCGCGTCGGAATTCCCGACGTGATCGATTCGGCCGCGCCTTTTGCGAGATATCCCGAGATCGTCACTGCGCCTTGCGCAGCGGCATAAATTTTCTGGTCGGCGCCCGAAAGCGGCGTCAAAATCAGGGCGCCACCTGCCAACGACTTGGCATCACCAATCGACGACACCGTCACGTCGAAGCGCGCACCCTTTGACGCGAACGGCGGAAGTTCGGCAGTGACCATGACAGCGGCGACGTTTCGCGTTCGCGGCTCGTATTGCGAGCCTCGAATGTTGACGCCCATTCGATCGAGCATCGCCTGCACCGACTGCTGCGTGAACGGCGAGTTGCGCAGCGTGTCGCCTGTTCCGTTGAGGCCTACGACAAGGCCATAGCCCACGACCTGGTTGACGCGGACGCCTTTGAGATCGGTAATATCCTTGATTCGCGTGGCTTGAGCGGAAGCCGTCGCGGCGAGCAGGAAAAACAATGCGGCGATCGCCAATTTCATTGATCGCTCACCGTCAGCGACTGATCGGCTTCGATGCGCGCCTTGATGATCACGCCGGATTCCGGATTGCGAACGTTGATGATTTCTCCCGCGGCTCCCGATTGCAGGGGAACGCCGACGCCGATGATCGAAACGTATTTGGAATTGTAGGTGAGTTTATAGGTGCGTCCTTGCTTAATGAGATCCTCGGCACGCACGCCCGATTCTGGAATCAATTCGCCGGGCAAGAGAGTGCGGCGCGCGACTTTGCCGATAAGATCCTGTTCGTTCTCGCCGAATACGGGCGGATTGTCGGGCGACACGATCAGCTGCCGCTCAATGAGAGTTCCATCGCTGATCCGGTCGCCCGGATAGATGACAGCGCGCGGCACGAAGACCGTCCGACCGGAATCGCCTGCGTCGGCTGCCACGCTGAATGCGAAGCCGGCGAGCAGCGTGACACCGATGAGGACCTTACCTCGCATGTCGCGCGAGAGAGACATCAGCGGATGTCCTTCGTGATCACGTTATACATATCGTCAGCCGCCGATATGACCTTTGAATTCATTTCATAGGCACGCTGAGCCGTGATGAGCTCAGTGATTTCCTTGACCGGATCGACATTCGAGCTTTCGAGATAACCCTGCTGAATGGTGGCGAAACCATCGTCGCCAGGATTGCCGATAACGGGCGTGCCGGAAGCCTGCGTTTCCTGGAAGAGGTTGCCTCCCAGAGGCGCGAGGCCGGTTTCGTTCGCGAAATTTGCCAACGTCAATTGACCGAGAAGCTGCTGCGTTCCGGTCGTCCCGACGATCGCGTAGACCTGCCCGGAGGCATTGACAGTAATGTCGGTGGCATTGGTCGGGACAGTAATGCTGGGAATGACGAGGTTGCCGTCGAGCGTGATGAGCTGGCCCGTCGCATTTCTGTTGAAGGCGCCATCACGGGTATAAAGGATTTCGTTATTTTCGCCCTGAACCTGAAAATAGCCACGGCCGTTCAATGCGAGATCGTAGTGATTGTTGGTCGAAGCGAGCGACCCCTGCATCGACAGATGGCGGATCGCGACCGTCCTGGCACCGAGACCGATGGAGTTGCCCTCGGGAATGATGGTTTCGTCGTCGCGAGCCAGCGTACCGGCGGGGCGATCGGTCTGGTACAGCAAATCAGCGAACTCGGCACGAGATCTCTTGAAGCCGGTCGTATTGATATTCGCGACGTTGTTGGCGATGACCTCAACGTTGGTTTGTTGCGCGGCCATGCCGGTCGCCGCAATCGAAAGCGCTCGCATGGATCGTCACCTCAGATCTGCATTCTGCTGATTTCTTGATATGCGCCCACGACTTTGTCGCGGACGGCGACGACAGTGCGCAGCGCCTGATCGGCCTGCATAACGGCCTGCACGACTTGCTGCAGCGGTGCTTTACCTTGCATCCCTGCAATAGCCGTGGTTTCGCCAGTCTTTACAGTCGAGATGGCGTCGGCGGCCATTGAGGCCATCGTTTGCGCGAAGTCGTTTTCGGGGGCGGCTTGCGATGCGGCTGAAGGCGCGCTCGGAGACAGCGGCGTCGAACCCGTAACGCGATTGATATCGGGCGAAAGCATAGCGACGTTCAGGCTCATTACGACCTCAAAAGATCTATGGTCATATTCACGATGTCACGCACTTGCTTGATGACCTGGGTATTGGCCGAATAAGAGCGCGACGCTTCACGCATGTCGGCAAGCTCGGTGAGCATGTCGACGTTTGGCATTTTTACGTAGCCTTTTGCGTCGGCCGCCGGATGGCCGGGCATGTATTCGGTGCGAAACGGCGCCTCATCGCGCGAAATATCTTGCACCTGAACGAGGTCAGCGCCGCTGGCTTCGTCGGTGACGGCCGCAAAATCGATCGTCTTGCGCTGGTAGGGGTCGGCGCCGGCTGTCTTTCCGGTCGAGTTGGCGTTGGCGATATTTTCCGACACCACGCGCATGCGAGTTGATTGGGCGAAAAGCCCGTTCGCTGCAGCTTTGGTTGCGGATATGAGAGGATCGCTCATCTATCAGCCCTTCGTAACGGATTGCAGCATGCGGTCGAAGGTCTTCATGATCTGCGTATTGAGGCTGTAACTGCGCATCACGTCGTTGGACTTCAGGAATTCCTGCTCGAGATTGACGTCGTTGCCCGAAACGAACACCTCAGCCTGATCTCCGCTATTTTCCTCACTGCGAACAACGTCGGCGTCGGCGGACGCAAAATGCTGTGGGTCCGTTGCGGTCAGCGGCACGGACGAACGCATTTCCGCGTCAAAACTTTCAATGTCTTTCGCCTTGTAGCCGGGGGTATTGGCGTTTGCGACGTTCGACGAAATCACGGATTGGCGTTGAGCCAGCCATTCGTTTTGGCGAAACGCGAGATCGAAGAGTTGCATCGGCTGCATGGGCAATTCCTGGGCGCGATCATGGGTGGCCTTTTACCTTTGTGCACGCCCATGCTTGCGTAGGACTGGACAGATGCCCTCGCTGCCCCAGGCGCCGATCAATTGATGCGCGCTTCACCGAGCGCATCGTGCAATCGGATGGTATTTTGGTTCGGTCCGCCCGTTTCACCCTCGAACGAGATGTAGGTGATCTCAACGGCAGCCTCTTCGGCTTCGAGCATCAGGCGGAAATAGACATGGACGGACTGGTGATGAAATTCCATGTCGAGACAGACGCACGGCAGTAGCCCCCATTCGAGGAAGACGTCGCCGGCATGGCCAAAGCGCAATGTTTCAGGCTTGAACGACAGCTCGATCGATGACTGCACCAGCGAACCAACGCTCGCGATCTGGCCGGTTTTAATATAGCTGACCAGATCGGGAAGATCGATCAACCGGAGATCGGTTGCCACGCCACGAATGCTTTCTCCAAGTATCTTCTCGCGTGTCTGCGAATGATCGATGCGTACGGGAATCATCGACTTTTTTTCCCTTTTAGGCGCGAACTGAACCAACGCCATTCCGCTGGGCCTGGAGGCGAAGCAGAATCTGGGCGACGGCCTTGTAGAATTCGACGGGGATCATTTGATCCACCTCTACTTTTGCATACAGAGACCTTGCGAGAGCCTTGTCTTCGATAACGGGAATGCCATTTTCTTCGGCTATTCGCCGGATCGAGAGCGCAATGAGATCTTGGCCCTTGGCAACGACACGGGGCGCGCCGCCTTCTGAGCGCACGTAGCGCAGTGCGACTGCAAAGTGGGTCGGGTTTGCAACGACGAGAGTTGCACGCGGAACCGATCTCATCATGCGCTGGCGCAAACGGGAACGAGCGATCGAGCGGCGGCGGGCCTTGATTTGCGGATCGCCTTCCGACTGTTTTCGCTCGTCCTTGATTTCCTGTGGGGCCATCCTGAGCGAGCGGCGCCAAATCACGTGCGCCACCGGGAAATCGAAGATGAGAAGCCCGAACGAGAGCAATGCGAGAGAAATCAGAAGCAGAACGACGCTTTTTTGAGAAAGCACAAGTATGGCCGAGGGATCATCCCAGATCGAATTGGTGAAATCGTGCCAGAGATACATCAGTATCGCCGCGCTCATGGCGGTCACGACGAACAATCGAAGGGAAAGCTTCAGGAATTCGACCAGGCCGGTCATGCTGAAAAGGCGCTTGAAACCTTTGGCGGGCGAAAGCCGGGAAATGTCCGGCATGATACGCTTGAACACCAAATTCGGCGGATTTTGCGCAACCGAAGCGATAACGCCAGCAGCCGTAAACGTCAGAATGATCGGTGCAGTGATCAGAGCCGCGCTTTTGCCGACGACATCAAAGAGCAGCGAAAGATCGCCGCCATTCTCGATATGTATCGAACCGACGTTGGCGAGCAGCCCGGTCAACAGATCGGTGAAGTGGACCGTGAAGGTTTGTCCCAGGACGGCGATAACGAGAAGCGCGGCGAGCAGGTAGGTAAAGTTCGTCGCCTCGCGGGACATCGGCACGTTGCCGTCCCGCTTCGCGTCATTGAGCCGCTTGTCGGTCGCTTCTTCTGTGCGGCTTTCTTTATCCTGCCCTTCGGCCACAGCCCCGCTCCAGTGTCTCGTTCATTGGACGACCTAGGCGGCGATGTTCGAGATATCGATCACACCTTCCGCGGACAGACGGAGGACAGAATCGACTATCGCGCGGCGCGCATCGGCGATATCGCGTTGAGGAACGTTCGCCGGGCTTTGCAGTTCGGCCTCCGCCATGCGCCGCGCGCGTGGAGCAAGCGCAGAAAGAACCTTCGTCTGCAGCTCCGGATCGGCACCCTGCAGGGCGAGAACGGTCCGTTCGACCGGAATGCCGTCCATGAGAGCGGTGAGGGCGCGAGCAGCGAGCTTCGAGAGGTCTTCGAACTTGAAGAGCATCTTGCGGATAGCTTCGGCATCCTTAGGCTTGATGCTCGCCAGGTATTCGAGGGCCTGCGTCGACTCTTCTTTATCGAGATTATTGAGGATGCCGGCGAGCGCGACGTATTTATCGGATGAGCGATGATCGATGTCGAATAACTCGTCGTGCAAGCCGCTTTCGAGCGCTTCGATCACCTGAGGGGCGACCTGTCCCATTCCAAGTATCCGATTGAGAAGGTCGTTTCGCTTGGCAGGCGAGAAAGATTTCAAAATTGTCGATGCGCGCTCGCTGCCGAGGCGATCAAGATAATAGGCGGCAACTTGCGGAGATTGACTCTCGAAGTGCGCCGTCAGCACGTCGTCTGGAAGTGCAGATAGCTGGCTCCAGACATCCTGGCGTGCGGTGAACTGTTCGCTCGGATCTCCGGACGATCGGTTTTCGGAAATGACGTCGGTGACAAGACGCCTGACATCCTCGGCCCGCCCGAGGAAGGGTGTGCCCTGGCCGAGCTGGCTCTCGAATTCGTCGACAATGCGTTCGAGTTCAGCCGCGGTAATCGTCGGCATGATCTCGGCCGAACGCACGAGGATATTCAACTCCTCGGGATTGAACTTCTTCAACAGACCGCTGGCGCGCTGCTTGCCGAGCGCGAGAAGAAGCACGCCGACCTTTTCTGGTCCCGTCAGAGCTCGCGAGTTTCCGGTTGACATCGATAACGGGTCTCGCCTGGAGCGCAGCTGCGATTACTATTTCGTGACGCCGGGGATCGACCCGACGTGGGTCAACACGACGCCGAAACGCGATGTTCCTTCGTTGAGTACGACGACCTCTCCGCGAGCGATCAAGCGGCCGTTGACAAGAATATCGACGGGATCGCCGACCATCTTGTCGAGCTTTACGACCGAGCCCTTTGCCAGCTTGGCCAATGTCGCGACGGGCATCTTCGCGGAGCCGAGCACAACTTTCATCATGACCGGGAGTCCCATGATCATGGCGCTGTGCGCTCCGAAGTCCGCGCCAGCTGTATCCGACGCCTCCGAACCAGCATCAGGGGCCATGCCGTGCGGCGACTCGGCAAGCCCGGCAATTGTTCCTTCGCCGAAATCTGCCATGCTGGGCATCGCCTGATCGAAGCCGGTTTCGCTCCCTTCGAGGCCGTGTTCCGATGGGTCGATATCACTCGGGATCATGACAAGCGAGTTCCTTGCGCTAACACTTCCAGAATTGAGTTTGCCGCATGAAGCATGCCGCAGCCTTGAGGCGAGAGGGCATCAAAGACCGTAGAATTCATCTACTGCCTCCCTCTGGTGGTCGAATTCGTCGTCGACGCGAAGAATGAGGCCGTTTTCTCGTTTGCCGAGTTCGCACCAGAAAAGCGGGCTTTCGTCGGCGTCGAGGCGAACGCGGGACATCGACGTCAGCGGCAGCTCGATGACAGAGCCGACTTTGAAGCGCTGGACATCGCCGAGTGGAACCGGGCGTTCCTCGAGCACACCGTTGAGGTCGATGAAGGCGCGCGCGATTTCCTCGGCGAGCTGCTTAGACCAATGCGGGTCTTCCGCGGATTCGGTTGATCCGGTTGCCGATTTTCCAGGTGTTGCGGAGATGAGCAACGATCGAATCGTTTCGAGGCCCGATTGCGGAATGACGATCGTCAAAAAGCCGACGTGACCACAATAATCAAGCGCGAGTCTTGCTGCGATGACGGGCGAAGACGGGCTTAGCTGGGGTTCAAGTTCGATCTTTTCGACGACATCACCGACATCGAAGTCGACGTCGGCGAGGATAGAAAATGCTGCGGTCAGCGCCCGCGAAACCCGTCGAAACAGGACACGCAGGACGTTGGCATCGGTGCGGGTCGGCTTGCGTTTCGGCAGGCCGCCGTCCGGAATCCGTTCGCATCCGGTCGCTGCCTCGACGAACAGCAGGCTCGCGTCTTGGTCGGCGATGAAATAGAGCCAGCTGCGCCATCTCTCGGCACGGACAACTCCGGCGGAGGCTCCTTCAGACAGTGCGCATGTATCGGCGATGGTCGAGGAACTGAGCTCTTCGAGCGACACCTTCAAAGGCAGCAGCGACAGAATGCCGATTTCCTCGGTCATTATGCGCGGCAGCTGACCGAAGATCATCTGCAGACCGGGCATGCGGTCCGGGCGATTTTGCCCGGCGGAAAGCGCGCGCTCGAGAGATCTTTCTACTTCCATCAGCGACCTGGTCGCTTCCATCAGGACATCATCAGACATGATGGCTACCCCGAGTTTTCCGACCGGCGTCGAGCTGCCGCAAGCCGGTGAGAGTTGCTGTCGCTCGCGTGATCATCACGCTGCCTTTCGTTCCGCGCCGCGCGCTGTACCACCGCCCATGGTCGCGGTTTCCACCTCGTTGATCGTGGGGCGCTCATATGCGGAGATTGCTTTGCGGCCGTGCTCGATCGCCACCTGCGGCATGGCACCGTTCATGAACGCGAGCAACGACTGCTTGACGATCACATAAGAGCGCAATTTCTTGTCTCGAATGATCTTCACTTTCGTCGCGAGCGGCCCGACGACAGCATATGAGAAGAAGATGCCGGCGAACGTGCCGACAAGGGCCGACGCGATCAGATGGCCGAGAATTTCCGGCGATTGGTCGATCGCGCCCATGGCCTTCACGACTCCGAGCACGGCTGCAACGATACCCAGCGCAGGGAGCCCGTCACCCACAGCAACGAGGGCGTGATAGGCTTTCAGCTTGTCGTGGCGCACCGTTTCGATTTCTTCGTCCATCAACGCTTCGATTTCGTGCGTCCGGGCATTGCCCATGATGATGAGACGGAAGTAATCGCAAATGAAGGTCGTCAATTCTTCATTGGAAACCACGGTCGGGGCGCGGCGGAAGACTTCCGCCTCTTGCGGCGCGTCGATGATCATTTCCATTTCAGCGCGCGATTTGTCGCGAAGCTCGCGCATCATGAAAAACAGGAGCGCCAGCAGCTCGATATTCTCGTCCTTGGTCGGCGTCCCGTTCTTGAAGGCCTCGACCGTCGCCTTGCCCGCGTCTTTGATGGTTTTCATCGGGTTAGCGACGACGAACGTTCCGAGAGCGGCGCCACAAATGATCACGTATTCCCAAGGCTGCCAGATGACCAGGATATGGCCACCCATAGCGGCAAAGCCGCCAAGCATACAGGCGAGGGTGATAATCAGGCCGACGATAATGGTCACGTGAACATCCCGCTGCGGATTTTTTCACATGCCATAAGGGACGCTTTGGCTTGCGTGGGACTTGTCCCCTGAATGCGCTGGCCAACCCGCAGCCGCCGAGTCAGCCCGCCACAAGTTTGTTGACCCTAAAGTTCTTCCAGGCCGAGCTTCACGGGATGGATCTTACCGGATGCAATCGAATATCTATGTCGCGCTCTCAGCCCAGTTGTCTCTACAGCGCCGCCTCGACACACTCGCAAACAACGTCGCCAACGTGAACACCGTCGGATTTCGGGGCGAGGAAGTATCCTTCGAGGAACTCGTCTCGCAACCTGACAGCAGCCCCGGCCAGTCGAGCAACAACGGCGTGAGCTTCGTTTCCAAGGGCGAGAATCATATTTCGACGAAGACCGGTGAAATCACGCAGACCGGCAATCCGCTCGACGTCGCCTTGCGCGGCGACGTCTGGCTGGCGATCCAGACACCGAATGGAGTTGCATACACGCGCGACGGCCGGATGCAGATGAACAGCGAAGGCGGACTGACAACTCTTGAGGGCTATCCGGTTCTGGACGCCGGGGGCACGGCCGTTCAGCTCAATCCGGATGATCCTCCGCCGACGATCAACAAAGCCGGAACCATCGAACAGGCGGGCAACAATATGGGCGCGCTTGGGCTTTACCGGATGCCGCAAGGCGCAAAGCTGACGCGTGCGGAGGGAGTCTCAGTTGTCTCGGACGTTCCTCCGGTCGCCGAACTCGACTTTCTGCACAATGGTGTCGTTCAGGGCTACATCGAGAAGTCGAACGTCAATCCGATGCTTGAGATGACCCACCTCATCACTATTCAGCGAAATTTTCAGGCGGTCAGCACAATGCTGAGCGACACCGAGACGTCGTTGCAGGATTCGCTGAAAGCGTTGGCGGGCTCGTGACGCGTCGCGGCCGAACATGACGTGCCGCCGGGAATGAGGAGAACGATTTTTGACGCTCGCCGCCGCGACGCCTTTCGATCAACTCGATCTGCTGATGGCTACAGCCGCGGCCAAATCGCCAGCGCATCGCGTATCGGGTCGGGTGGTGCGCATCAGTACGACTTATCTCGTCGTTGCAGGACTCTCGAAATTCGTCTCGATCGGTGATTGCGTGTCGATCTCCGGCATTGGGGGTGATGTTCTCGCCGAGGTCGCGACGATCGAATCGCAGACGGTCAACGTCACGCCTTTCGTTCCCGATCACCGCATTGAACTCGGCGCGCGCGTCACGACGATGTCGGGACAGATGGTGCTCTGGCCGCACGAATCATGGCTCGGCCGGACGATGAATGCGTTGGGTGAGCCGATCGATGATGAGGGTCCTCTCGTCCGCGGTGAGCGCGCGTTCGCTGTTCATGGATCGCCGCCCTCGCCGCTCAAACGAAACAGGCTGGGCGTTCCGCTTGTAACCGGTGTCAAGCCGATCGACCTGTTCACGCCCATCTGCGCCGGGCAGCGCATCGGCATTTTCGCCGGCTCGGGTGTGGGTAAATCGACGTTGCTCGCGATGCTGAGCCGCGCTCCCTCGAGCGATGTGACGGTCCTTGCGCTCGTTGGCGAACGAAGCCGCGAAGTCCGCGATTTTCTCGATGATACGCTCGGCGCGACGCGTTCGCAGGTGGTTTCGGTGGTGGCGACATCAGATGAAAGTCCGATGATGCGCAGACACGCGCCGAGCACGGCGATGTGCATCGCGGAATATTATCGCGACCGCGGCAAGAACGTGCTCCTGATTATCGATTCGCTGACGCGCTACGCGCATGCGATCAGAGAGCTGGCGCTGGCGGCCGACGAGCCTCCGGTCGCGCGCGGATATCCGCCAAGCGTCTTCAGCAGTCTGCCCCGGCTGCTCGAGCGGGCAGGACCTGGCGAAGCCGGATCCGGCACGATTACAGCTATCCTGTCGGTGCTCGTAGACGGCGACGACCACAACGATCCGATCGCAGATGCGACGCGCGGCATTCTGGATGGGCATATCGTGCTCGATCGCAGCATAGCCAGCCAGGGGCGGCTTCCCGCACTTGATCCTCTGGCTTCGCTTTCGCGTCTGGCACCAAAGATTCGAACGAAAAATCAGGCTCAGTTTGTCACGCAATTGATCGAGGCGATCTCGCGCTTCGAAGATACGCGGGATCTCCGTGCCATCGGCGGCTATAAGCCGGGCAGCGATCTGACGCTCGATCGCGCCATGGAAATCGTGCCGCGCGTTTACGAAGCGATGAAACAGACCCTCGACGAGCCGCCAGTCGAAGACGTTTACGCGTATCTTTCGCAAGTACTCCCATCCGGTCAACGGCAAGGAGCGGCCTCGCGTTGAGGGCAATTTCAGTCATTTGCGAGCATCGAAAGGACATCGTGAACCCGGAGTGTGAGGAATATGGTCAGCACGACGGAATCCATTGGCCGCTTGATTGCGGACGAAGTGCTTCTCCAAGCCGAGAGGCAGTTGCTTCGAAATAGAGAACAGCCAAACCAGAAATCGGACGACAAACCGGCCCAACCATCGTCAGCGCCACTCTCACACAACGACAAAGCGGTCGCGTCCGTTTTGATGACACTGCTTGATGAACAGCTTGACGCGTCGGCATCCTATCCTCAGCGCGGCCTCGCCGGTTCTAGTCCCGCGCAGGCAGTCGACGCCGAAGCGGCGACGCCGAACAGAGTCGCGGCCCAATATGCCGAGGCCGCGACGGCATTTCGGCCTGACGCGCCAACGCAGCAATCTGCTTTTGCACCTGACACGACGAACCAGCAGATGCTGCTCGCGGCAGCTTCCCCGGAGCTTCGCATGGCAATGCAAAGCGCTTTCGTGTCAGCTGCCGTCCGCGCGCAGGCGGAGGATCCGCGAGCCTCGGATAGCGTCAGACGGCGGCAGGCCGGAGGCGCCACCGGCGCAGTGATGCTACGCGTTGGAGCCGGTGTAATTGCGGCCATCGCCTTATTAATCGTTCTCGCGCTGAAATACGCCCATTGATCGGCTGTCGTCTCAGCCGGTATGCAGCAGAGCCCCGGTTTCGCCGGCCTTCTGGTCCGCAAAGCGAGACTTATTATCTTCATCGCCTCGATCGGCGGATGTGGGCAGAGCGGGCATCTTCGTGAGCAGGGTCAGCATGACCTCATCGCTTCCAAAGCTCGATAGCGGTTTTGCGCCATCCGTTGTCGATGCCGCCCGCAATACCGTTTGCGACGGTATCGTTGCTGTGGGCAAACTTGTCGTTTCGGCCTCTGACGCTGAAGAAGATGCGGCGACCGCGGAAGCGCTGGCGGCGGCGGCCATTGCTGCAAAGCCGGCGCCGGCGCCTTGCGTCGCCGGATTGCCCTGCCCGAACCAGGTAACCTCCTGGAGGCGCCTCTGCACGAGGCCATCGAGCACGTTGCCGCCTGCTTTGTTGTATTGCAGGAAAAGCGAGCGTGCCGTGTCGAGATCGCCGCTTGCGACGGCGTCGCCGAGGCCGCTTTTCGTCCAGGCCGTTCCGGCGTTGTATGTCAACGATGTCAAGGCGGCTTTGCTGCCATCGTCGAGGCTGGGTGCGAACTTATCGACGAAATCGGCGGCTTTCTGGATTTCGGACGAGAAGCGACGATCAGCTTCCGCCTTATCGATCACTTCGCCAGCATATTTTGCGCGGGTGCCATAGCCGTTCGTATTCTGCGCGTAATCCCACCGGGCTTCGGCGCTGTAACCTTCGAACTGCTTTATCGCATCGAGATAGCTGGATTCTACCATGCCAGGATGCTTGCCATGATTAGCTTGCGGCAAGCTGGTGTCGTTCGCACCGGCGGCTAGCGGCGCGAGCGCGCCACGTCCCTCAGAACGCTGGCTTCGAGCCGCACTTCGTCGAGGCGATGCTTCAGGACGTCGCCGATGCTGATAAGTCCGACCACCTTGCCGTCGACGACGACAGGAAGGTGGCGGATGCGTTGTTGCGTCATGACGTTGGCGACGGCGGCGACACGGTCCTCAGGTGCACATGTCACGACCGACCGCGTCATAAGGTTTGCGACCCGCATTTGGGGCAGGTCGACGCCAAATTCGTCGATGCCGCGCGCAAGGTCACGCTCGGAGATAATGCCTTGCAGGCCGCCCTTGTCGTCGAGAACAAGCAAGGCGCCGACCTGCTCTTTTCTGAAGGAATGGGCCAACGCGCGCATCGTGGCATTTGCCTCGATCGTCTTAATCGCGGAACCCTTGGTCTTCAGGATGTCTGAGACCTTCATCTCGTCACTCCAATCCAAGCCCGTCAATCCGCTGCAATTGCTCGCATGGAGACGGTAAATTGCTGCCAAAAGGTCTGCACGATCCTCGGCCGTCAGCGGGTCGTGAGGATCGCGGTCTCGCGCGGCGAGAAGGCTCGTCAAATCATCGACGAAGACTGCATCTTCGCTGAATGCCGGACTTTCGCGGCAGAACGCGCTGCGTGTTGTTATTACCGGAAACTCAGAGGTCTTCGCCGCCATCGCACCCCGGCGGCCACCCTCGATCACAAGGCTATGTCGGGGATCGCAACCCAGAACGGCGCGAACTTCGTTGTAGAGCCGCTCGCATTCGCCTTTGCCGCTTTTGTCCCCGGACACGACAACGTCGAACAGCTGACGGCCGCGCTCGCCAAGAAGCGTCGTCAACAGCTGCTCGGTATCGCGCGGCTCAAGTAGCGAGACCAGAATAAGTCTCAATCCATCCCCGCGGGCGGCAATGATTAGATCGCGTATTCCAGGGCGCGGCTCGACGGCCGTCGTCGAGAGCATTTCGCCGAAGAGTTTGGATGCGCGGCGATGCATCGCCTGAATGAGGAGGGAAAAGTCCTCTGTCTCAGGTTTTCCGCGCAGGAACGAGCGTACGTAGTGGGCCATGCGCGCTACGCCGCTACCGAGCTTTGCGGTCAGCGCGAAACCCTCACGGTCGCAAGACCAGTCAAAGCCGGCTTCGGAAAAAACCCGAGCGAAAGCTCTCCGGCGTATTTCTTCCGTTTCGGCGAGCGCGCCATCGGCACGAATGATGATCGCCTGCAGCGTCATCGGTCAGCTATGATCCAATCTCGATTCAAGTATGCGCTTTAGGTAGCCCGAGTTCGGGCTTGGGCCAACGCGACGTAAGGTCTTTGAGTATCGCCTCGAACCGGCCGAAGTTTGCGCTGCAGTGCAGCAGCGCGTCAGACTTGGAGTTCCCCCGAAAGCCACGGCAGCGACGTCCGCAATGCCGGAAGAGTCGTCGTATCCAAAGACGACTTACAGGCTTTGGTCAGTTCTCGCGGCAAGGTCCCAAGCTCAAAGCGGCGGCTGACGAGTGTTAACGTTCTCTTCAGACTCGGACCGGGGAGCGGCGCGGCCCGTAAATCGCGATTTTCCAAAGCCGCTTCGGCGATGCAAATGGGCGTCGAGATGGCAAAGCCTTTACCGCGGGCGACCATATCGGTCACGCCGAAGGGGGTGTCGAATTCGAGGCCCTGGGGAAAATCAATATTCAGCCGGCGGAGATAGCGCTCGATATCGATTCCCGTCTTCGACCGGGCGCTGTAGCGGATGAAAGGCAGTCTTTCAGCGCACGACGCCAAATCGGCAACGGAACGGGGTATTTTGGCTCGCGACGGCAGCAGCAGGATGTAGGGTTCCGTGATGAGCTCATGGCGGTCGAAACCCTCCACGTCGCTCATATCGTCGACGCCGATGAAAAGGTCGAGATTGCGGGTCAGAAGGGCGCCGGCATGGGCTGCGGTCAGTCCGGATTGCACCGAAACGTGATCGGCGTGATTGGCGAGGAATGATGCGACAGGGCCCGTCAGGGCCCGCGACAGACTGTCCACCAAGCCGACGCGAACGAGCGCCAAGCGTCCGCGAGCCGTGTGGCGTATGACGGTTGCAATTTGACGGGCTTCTGACAGCAGCGCCGATGCGCGCTGGCGCATGATCTCGCCGGCTGGTGTGAGCGCCAGAGGGCGCACACCGCGATCGAATAGTTTCACTCCCATCCGCGATTCCAGATCGGCCACGGCTTGAGAGACGGCAGGCTGCGTCAGCGAAAGCTTCTTAGCGGCGAGCGCCATCGACCGGCTATCGCAGACGCCGAGAAAGGCTTCGAGCGCGTGAAGATCAAACGGCAGTCTGTTCGAGCGCGTGGACATAGCCCGATAGAATAAGAATTTCTTATATTAACGTCAATGCGGGGCTGATTTATAAGCATTCGAAATCGAGTTCCCGGCTTCCTCCGGGCTTTCTTAAGATCAGCCGGTAGCAACAGCCATGGCATCCCCCGATCGCTATTCGATTTTTTCGGTCTTGGCTGAAGCGCTTCGCGGCCAGACCGGCTGGAAGGAGGCTTGGCGCAAGGCCACTCCCAAACCTAGCTACGACATTGTCATCGTGGGCGGCGGCGGCCACGGACTGGCGACCGCCTATTACCTCGCCAAGCGATACGGCAACGCCAACGTCGCGGTCATAGAAAAGGGCTGGATCGGATCCGGCAACGTCGGCCGCAACACGACGATCGTGCGCTCGAACTACCTGCTGCCGGGCAATATCCCCTTCTACGAAACGAGCATGAAGCTTTGGGAAGGTCTCGAGCAGGATCTGAATTACAACGCCATGGTGTCTCAACGCGGCGTTCTAAACCTCTATCATTCCGACGCTCAGCGTGACGCCTATGCTCGGCGCGGCAATGCGATGCGGCTGCACGGGGTCGACGCCGAGCTTTTGGACCTCGATGCCGTGCGGGGCATGTATCCCTGGCTCAACTACGATAATGCGCGTTTTCCCATCAAAGGCGGCCTTCTTCAACGGCGCGGCGGAACGGTTCGGCACGACGCGGTGGCGTGGGGCTATGCGCGCGGGGCGGATCGCCTTGGGGTCGACATCATCGAGAATGCGGAAGTCACCGGGTTTCGGATCGAGAACGGCAAGATCGCCGGCGTCGAAACCTCACGTGGCTTTATCGGCGCGAACAAAGTCGGACTTGCCGTGGCAGGCAATTCCTCGCGCGTCGCTGGCCTCGCCGGCCTCATGCTGCCGATTGAAAGCCACGTGCTGCAAGCGTTCGTATCGGAAGGCATCAAGCCGTTCATCGACGGCGTCGTGACGTTCGGCGCCGGGCACTTCTATATCAGCCAGTCGGACAAGGGCGGCCTTGTCTTCGGCGGCGATATCGACGGTTATAATTCGTATGCGCAGCGGGGTAACCTTCCCGTCGTCGAAGATGTCCTCGAAGGCGGAATGGCGCTGATGCCGCGGATCGGTCGGGTGCGACTGCTGCGGTCGTGGGGCGGCATCATGGACATGAGCATGGACGGCTCGCCGATCATCGATCGCACGCCGATCGAAGGTCTCTATTTCAACGGCGGTTGGTGTTACGGCGGCTTCAAGGCGACGCCGGCTTCGGGATTGTGCTTTGCGCATCTCTTAGCGCGCGGCGAACCGCATGAGGTTGCGAAAGCCTATCGCCTCGATCGCTTCCGCACCGGTCACATGATCGACGAGAAGGGCATGGGCAACCAGCCCAACTTGCATTGAAGGTAAGCCATCATGCGCATCCAATGTCCCTTTTGCGGTGACCGCGGCAACGAAGAGTTCTCTTATCTCGGAGACGCGAGCGTTGTTCGACCCGACGCCTCGGCGCCCAACGCAAACGACGCGTTTTATGAATTTGCGTATCAACGCCGCAACGTCGCGGGACCCACTCAAGAGCTTTGGTATCATTCCGCTGGATGCCACGCGTGGCTCGTGGTCACGCGCGATACGCGCACGCACGAAATTCTCGATGTCAAAGCCGCACAAGATGTCACCCTCGAGCGCCATAACACGCAAGGCAGCGCGCCATGATTCAGTCTGAAGGCTCACGCGTTGCTGGGTTAGGTCTTGTCGACCGCACGAAGCCTGTCGGCTTCACATTCGATGGTGTGCCCTACTCGGGCTTCAACGGCGACACGCTTGCGTCGGCTCTGCTTGCCAACGGCGTGCATCTTGTCGGCCGGTCATTCAAATATCATCGGCCACGCGGTATTCTGACAGCAGGTCCTGAAGAACCGAACGCTCTTGTCGAACTCCGCACGGGCGCTCGTCGCGAACCCAACACGCGTGCGACCGTCGCGGAACTCTATGAGGGCCTCGAGGCGAAGAGCCAGAACCGCTTTCCTTCGCTTTCTTTCGACATTCTGTCGATCAACGGACTGCTGTCGCCGGTGTTTTCCGCCGGCTTCTACTACAAGACGTTCATGTGGCCTGCTTCCTTCTGGGAGAAACTCTACGAGCCCATGATCCGGCGTGCCGCGGGTCTCGGCCGCGCGGCCGAGCAACCGGATCCCGATAGCTATGACAAGGCAAACGCGTTCTGTGACGTGCTTGTCATCGGGGCCGGCCCGACCGGGCTGATTGCGGCGCTTACAGCGGCGCGTGCGGGCGCAAGAGTGATCGTCGCCGATGACGGCTTTGCGCTTGGCGGCCGGCTACTGAGCGATGCCCGATCAATCGACGGCGATAGCGGCGTCGATTGGGCCAAATCGGCCATCGCCGAGTTGTCGGCTGCGCCCAATGTCAGGCTGATGTCTCGGACAACGATCTTCGGCGCGTATGACAGCGGCGCATACGGTGCGGTCGAAAGGGTTTCCGATCACCTGCCGGTTCCGCCGACCGGCGAGCCACGGCAGCGTCTCTGGCATATCGTTGCAAAGCATACCGTTGTTGCGCAAGGCTCGACCGAGCGTCCTATCGTCTTTGGCAACAATGATCGTCCAGGCGTGATGCTGGCCAGTGCAGCACGAAGCTATATCAATCGCTTCGGCGTGGCGCCGGGCCAAACAGCGGTCGTGTTCTCGAACAACGACGAGGCCCTCCAACACGATCGACGATCTCACGCGAGCAGGGATTGCCGTCGCGGCGCTCGTCGATACGAGACCCGTGTTGCCCGAGCAGATCAAGTCGAAGGCGCGCAAGAAAGGCATTCGTGTTTTTGAAGGCGCTGCCGTCTCAGACGCCCTCGGCAGCCGGCGCGTCGTCAGCGCACGAGTCGTTGCGGCTTACGGCGCCGTCCAGACGATCGCATGCGATCTGATCGTGGTCTCCGGCGGATTTAATCCCAACCTGCAAGTCACGACTCACCTCGGAGGCCGGGCGCAATGGCAGGAAAGCTTGGCGGCGTTCGTGCCTGGCGTCCCGCCGAAGTGGATGACCGTCGCCGGCACGGCCAACGGAACATTCTCACTGGCGGCTTGCCTCAGCGAAGGCGCAAAGGCCGGTGCCGCGGCCGCAGCGGCCAGCGGATTTGATGGCGCTTCTGTCCCGATCCCTGATGTCGACGACGAACTCGTTGGTGTGTCCGCGTTCTGGCATGTGGAAGCGGCCAAACACAAAGCTTTCGTCGATCAGCAGAACGACGTGACGGCGGCTGACGTTCGTCTTGCGGAGCGCGAAGGTTTCCGTTCGGTCGAGCACCTGAAGCGCTACACGACGCTTGGCATGGCGACGGATCAGGGCAAGACGTCGAACGTCAACGGGCTTGCCATTCTTGCGGAGCTGACAAAGAAATCCATCCCGGCAACAGGAACGACGACCGCCCGGCCACCGTATTCCCCTGTTTCGCTCGGCGTCTTCGCGGGCGAGCATCGGGACAAGCATTTCAAGCCGACGCGCCTAACGCCCTCTCACGATTGGGCGAAGGAGAAGGGCGCTGTTTTCGTCGAAACGGGCATGTGGCTCAGGGCGCAGTATTTCCCGAAACCTGGCGAAACCGATTGGCTGACGACGGTCAACCGCGAAGTGACATCCGTCCGCAGCGGCGTCGGCGTCTGCGATGTGTCGACGCTCGGCAAGATTGAGGTCCACGGCACCGATGCCGGCAAGTTTCTCGATCGCGTCTACATCAATATGATGAGCACGCTTGGCGTCGGCAAAGCCCGCTATGGGATGATGTTGCGCGAAGACGGCATTGCGATGGACGACGGGACGGCCGCACGCTTCGCGGACGACCGATACTTCATCACGACCACGACAGCGAACGCGATCAAAGTCCTGCAGCATCTGGAGCTTTGCCGGCAATGGCATTGGCCAGATCTTGACGTTCAGCTGTTTCCCGTCAGCGACCAGTGGGCGCAATATTCGGTTGCAGGTCCGCGAGCCCGCGATCTTCTTGCCAAGATCGTCGATGCGCCATTCGATATTTCAAATACGGCATTTCCCTACATGGCTGCTGCCGAGATTACCGCTCTCGGCGGCATCAAGGCTCGAATCTATCGCCTGTCGTTTTCGGGCGAGCTCGCCTACGAGATCGCGGTTCCGGCGCGGCACGGCGATCTTCTGATGCGAAAGCTGATGTCGGAAGGCGAGGCGTTGGGCGTCACGCCGTACGGCACGGAAGCGCTCGGCGTCATGCGAATTGAGAAAGGCCACGTCGGTGGCTCGGAACTCAACGGCACGACGACGGCTGCTGATCTCGGCCTCGGCAAGATGGCTTCGACGAAGAAGGATTTTATCGGCCGCGTGTTGTCACAGCGACCCGGGCTCGCCGAGCAAACGCGTCCTCGGCTCATCGGTTTCAAGCCAATCGACAAGACCGTGCGGTTGCGAGGTGGCATGCATTTCATCGGCAAGGATGACCAGCCAAGCGCCGAAAACGACCAGGGATACATGACGTCGGTCGCGTATTCGCCGATGCTCGGTCATTGGGTCGGTCTTGGCTTGTTGTCTCGCGCGGAGTTACGCATGGGCGAGATTCTGTCCGCCGTCGATCCGGTCCGGGGTGCCGCTATTCTCGTCGAAGTGGTTCCAGCTGCGTTCTACGATCCTGAAGGAGCACGGTTGCGTGTCTGAGCTTGCAAACGGTTCGATAGCGGAAAGCAGTTCGGCGATCTCCGAGCATTCGGACGTCGCGGTCACGCAGATCGCCGCCAGACGGGACGGGCGCGAGACGCTGCGCGATCTCGCACGCTCGATTTTCGGCGCGGATCTGCCGTTGACGCCGCGCGTCGTCCAAGCCGGTGAGCGTATGATCGTATGGGCTGGCCCTGATCATTGGCTGATCATCGACAAGAGATCGGGTGACGCCGACCCGAGCGCCCAGCTCGCGAAAGCTCTTCATGGCGTGGCTTCCGTTCTCGACGTCAGCGACAGCCGGACAATCTTCAGGCTGCACAAAGCCCACCCATCAGATGCGCTGGTCAGGAGCATGGCTATCGATTTCGAAGACAACGCATTCAAGCCGGGCGATGTGGCAATCACCCAAGTCGCGCATTTGGGTTTGATGGTATGGCGCCTGCCCGACGGCAGCGGCTATGAGTTTGCCTGCGCGCGAACTTATGCGCGGGACTTTTTCCATTGGCTTGGTAAAGCCTGATACTTAGTGTATCGATTGGGAATATTGATTAGGCGCCGGGCCATCGGTCCGGATCTGCGTCTTTGACACATTGGACATTTTTGAATCGCATGGTGGAATAATCGTCCGCGACGTGCGAACCTATTTTTTCCTTATTTAAGCCGCCGTCGCCGGCGGAAAGCATTCATGTCGGAAAAGCAACGCAAAAACGTTCTCGAAGTCGCCGAAGCCGAGCCGCTCGCCACGGGCTCCAACGCTCCCGGCGCGGCCGAACATACTCTTGAACAGGCGATCGGACACCAAGTCCGACACCATCGGAAACACGCCGGTTTGACCGTTGCCGAGCTTGCTACGGCTTCGCAAATCTCACCGGGAATGCTTTCCAAAATCGAAAACGGGCAGATCTCGCCGTCGCTGAGCACGCTGCAGATGCTGGCGTTGGCGCTCAATGTACCGCTGACGGTTCTGTTCGCCTCGTTCGAGCAGCGGCGCGACTGTTCCTACGTCAAATCCGGCGAAGGGGTCGTTATACGTCGCCGAGGAACCAAGGTTGGCCACCAATACCAGCTCCTTGGGCATTCGCTCGATGGCCCGGTCATCGTCGAACCCTATCTCATCACCCTTTCGGATGATGCGGCTGCCTATACCGGCTTCCAACATGAGGGCGTAGAATTCATTTTCATGCTCTCGGGTGAAGTCGAATATGCGCATGCAGATCGCAGCTATCACCTGAAATCGGGCGATGCGATCTTGTTCGACAGCGCCGCGCCGCATGGTCCCGCACGCCTGATCCAAACTCCGATGACCTATCTTTCGATCATCATCTACCCGCGTCCATGACCTGGGATTTGGCAGAGCGCATGTTTTTTGGACATTCCTTTAAAGAAATCTTCTTTCTTCTGAGTTGACAGAGCGCCGATGCGTGCTTAATCTCCGGCCATTCCTTCGCGGCCCGGTCAGGAGGCGCAAATGTGTGGCATCGTCGGACTATTTTTAAAGAACCCGGAAATGGAACCGCAGCTCGGAAAGCTTCTTTCCGGCATGCTTTCAACGATGTGCGAGCGCGGTCCCGACTCGGCTGGATTTGCCGTCTACGGGACATCTGAAAAGGGGCGGACCAAGATCACGCTCCAATCGGCCAACGCCGAGGAAGACTTCGAGGCGCTCGAAGAGGCTCTCTCCAAAGTCAAGAAGGCCGATGCCAAGCTCAGCGTGAACGACACCCATGCCGTTCTCTCCGTTCGCTCGGACAAGTTCGATGCCATCAAGGCGCTCCTCGCAGAGGATTTTCCTTCAATCCGCATCATGGCAACGGGCGAAAATATCGAGATTTACAAAGAGGTCGGCTATCCAACCGACGTCGCCAAGCGCTTCGATCTTGCGCACATGGCCGGCACGCACGCCATCGGCCACACCCGCATGGCGACGGAATCGGCTGTAACGACGCTCGGTGCCCATCCGTTCTCAACGGGCGCCGACGAATGCCTCGTTCATAACGGCTCGCTTTCCAATCATGCCAGCTTGCGTCGCGAACTCGTACGCGACGGCATGACCTTCAACACCGAAAACGATACCGAGGTTGCCGCTTCGTATCTCACGTGGCGCATGAAGCAGGGCATGAACCTCGGAGAGGCACTTGAGAAGAGCCTCGAGGATCTCGACGGCTTCTTCAATTTCGTGGTCGGCACCAAAGAGGGATTCGGCGTCGTACGCGATCCCATTGCCTGCAAGCCGGCCGTCATGGCCGAAACCGACGACTATGTCGCGTTCGGCTCGGAATATCGCGCGCTCGCAGGATTGCCTGGAATTGATAAGGCAAAAATCTGGGAGCCTGAACCCGCAACCGTTTATTTCTGGCAACGCTAATGCAGCAGTTAATTGGGGAACTCATGCGAACGTACGATCTCGCCAAGAGTCCGTTGCGCGAACTGAACGAAGAGCTGCATAGGCAAACAGACGGGTCGAACCAAGCGCATTGGGAAGTGCTCAATCCGCGCGGCGGCCACGCGATCTGCGTCGGCATCGACGCACCGATCGGCGTCGATGTTCGCGGCAGCGTCGGCTATTACTGCGCCGGCATGAACAAGAAGGCGACGGTCACCGTACATGGATCGGCGGGGCCGGGCGTCGCCGAGAACATGATGTCGGGCAAGGTCGTCATCAAAGGCGACGCGAGCCAGTATGCCGGGGCGACCGGCCGCGGCGGTCTCTTGGTCATCGAGGGCAACGCATCATCACGGTGCGGAATTTCGATGAAAGGCATCGATATCGTCGTCAAAGGCAATATCGGCCATATGTCGGCTTTTATGGCGCAGTCGGGGCATTTGGTTGTCCTCGGAGATGCGGGCGATGCTCTCGGCGATTCCATCTACGAGGCGCAGCTTTACGTGCGGGGCAAAGTCAAAAGCCTCGGCGCTGATTGCATCGAGAAGGAGATGCGGCCGGAGCATCACGAAGCGCTTGGAAAGCTGCTCGACGAAGCCGGAATCAAGGACGCTAAAACCAACGAGTTCCGGCGATATGGCTCGGCTCGCAAGCTCTATAATTTCAACATCGACAACGCGGATGCTTACTGATGTCGCCTAAGATCCCGATCACGACGCCACGCCCATCGGCGACCTTTGACGATTACACCTTATCGGAGATCCGGCGCGCGGCGGCGACCGGCATCTACGATATTCGCGGCGGCGGCGCCAAGCGCCGTGTTCCGCACTTCGATGATCTGCTGTTCCTCGGAGCTTCCGTCTCGCGCTATCCGCTCGAAGGTTATCGCGAAAAGTGCTCGACGAACGTTACGCTCGGTACCCGGTTCGCGAAGAAGCCGATCGAGCTCAAAATTCCGATCACAATTGCGGGTATGAGCTTTGGCGCGCTTTCTGCCAACGCAAAAGAGGCGCTCGGCCGCGGTGCGTCGATCGCCGGCACGTCGACGACGACCGGCGACGGCGGCATGACGCCGGAAGAACGCGGACAATCCAAGACGCTCGTCTATCAATATCTGCCGTCACGCTACGGTATGAATCCGGACGATCTGCGCAAGGCAGATGCCATCGAAGTGGTCGTCGGCCAGGGTGCGAAGCCCGGCGGCGGCGGCATGCTGCTCGGTCAGAAAATTTCCGATCGCGTCGCCGAAATGCGCAACCTGCCGAAGGGAATCGACCAGCGTTCCGCCTGTCGCCATCCCGACTGGACGGGACCCGACGATCTCGAAATCAAGCTTCTCGAGCTTCGCGAAATTACCAACTGGGAGAAACCGATCTACATCAAGGTCGGCGGCACACGACCCTATTATGATGTCGCACTTGCGGTGAAAGCGGGCGCCGATGTCATCGTGCTCGACGGCATGCAAGGCGGAACTGCGGCGACGCAGGAAGTCTTCATCGAGCATGTCGGCCTGCCGACGCTCGCGTGCATCCGGCCCGCCGTTCAATCGCTGCAAGATCTTGGCATGCACCGCAAAGTGCAGCTCATCGTCTCCGGCGGCATTCGCAATGGGGCGGACGTTGCCAAGGCGCTTGCTTTGGGCGCCGATGCCGTTTCGATCGGCATCGCGGCTCTCGCTGCCATCGGCGACAACGATCCAGCGCTGGAAGCCGAGTATGAGAAGCTCGGCACGCGGGCTGGATGTTACGACGACTGGCATGAAGGGCGTGATCCCGCCGGCATCACCACGCAGGATCCCGAGTTATCGAAGCGTCTCGATCCGGTTCGCGCCGGCCGGCGTCTCGCAAACTATCTCAAAGTCATGACGCTGGAAGTGCAGACCATCGCGCGCGCTGCCGGCCACAACAACATCCACAATCTCGAGCCGGAAGATCTTTGCGCCCTGACAATCGAAGCTGCTGCCATGGCGCGCGTGCCCCTTGCAGGCACTTCATGGATCCCCGGGATGACAGGATCGGGCGGCTTTTAGGCCGCCCCTTTTTTCGTCTGCCGGTCGGCAAATAATCAAGAATGAAACGCAAGCGTTGAGGATAGACAGCATGGCCCAGGACCTCGCCCAGCTCGCCAAGGAGCGCGGCATTCGTTATTTCATGATTTCCTATACGGACCTCTTCGGTTCGCAACGGGCGAAGCTTGTCCCGGCAGCGGCAATCGCAGACATGCAAAAAGACGGTGCAGGCTTCGCGGGCTTCGCGACATGGCTCGATATGACGCCGGCGCATCCCGATCTTTTCGGCATGCCGGACCCTTCGAGCGTCATCCAGCTGCCGTGGAGAAAAGACGTCGCCTGGGTCGCCGCCGACTGCGTGATGGAAGACAAGCAGGTTCCGCAGGCGCCTCGTGTCGTCCTCAAGAAGCTGATGGCTGAGGCGGCAGAGCTTGGGCTTTACGTCAAGACCGGCGTCGAGTGCGAGTTCTTCCTGATCTCGCCGGAAGGCACCGAGATCTCCGACGACAAGGATAATGCATCGAAGCCCTGCTACGATCAGCAAGCGTTGATGCGCCGCTACGATATCATCGCCGAGATCTGCGATAGCATGTTGGAACTCGGGTGGGGCCCCTATCAGAACGATCACGAAGACGCCAACGGCCAGTTCGAAATGAACTGGAACTTCGATGACGCACTGGTGACGGCCGATCGGCACTCGTTCTTCAAGTTCATGACTCGATCGATCGCCGAGAAACACGGTCTTCGCGCGACGTTCATGCCAAAGCCTTTCGCCGGGCTCACCGGCAACGGCTGCCATGCTCACATTTCAGTGTGGGACAAGGACGGCAAGACGAACATGTTCTACGACGGCTCCGACGAAATGGGACTGTCGCAGCAGGGCTATCATTTTCTCGGCGGTATCATGAAGCACGCCGAGGCGCTGGCCGCGATCACGAACCCGACCGTCAACTCGTATAAGCGCATCAATGCGCCGCGCACTCTTTCCGGCGCAACCTGGTCGCCCAATACGGTGACGTGGACGGGCAACAATCGCACGCACATGGTCCGCGTTCCGGGTAAGGGCCGGTTCGAGTTGCGTCTGCCGGATGGGGCTGTCAATCCCTACCTCCTGCAGGCCGTCATCATCGCTGCCGGTCTCGACGGCATACGCAGCAAGGCCGATCCGGGCAAGCGTCTCGACATCGACATGTACCAGCTGGGACATACGGTAAAGGACGCTCCGCGCCTGCCCCTCAACCTGCTCGACGCCATTCGTGCCTTCGACAAGGATGCTTCCCTCAAGAGCGCGCTCGGAGATGAATTCTCCGCCGCCTACATCAAGCTTAAATCCGAAAATTGGAACTCGTACGTATCCCACTTCACGGATTGGGAACGCGCGAACACGCTCGATTGCTAAAACCTCCGCTTTACCTAGACTTGCTAGCCATCTTGCCCCGACCGCGACGCGGCCGGGGCTTTTTCATTTTGAGGCTTTGGCATGGCGCCCCGAAACACCGTAAAGAACGTTCCAATACAGACGTTGTTTGGTCGAAATTGTTGTGGCAGATTCGATCAAAAAGCGATCAACAAGAAACTCGCGTCGCCTCGCGACCGAGGAATTTGAGATTACATGTCCATCAAAACTTTTCGTGCGGCATGCGGCGTCCGCGTGGTGGCGAGCACTCTTTCATCCGAGGAAGCAGTATCGGCCGCGCACGCCGAACTCGCCGATGGCGTCTTTCAACACATCATCGTTTTCTTTTCCGTCAACCACGACCCTGATCTCCTTATCAAGCTTTTGAAGAGTCATTTCCCTGACGTGTCGGTGTCGGGCTGCAGCACTTCGGGTGAGGTCGGCCCTCTCGGCATGACGGAGGGCGGGATCGTCTTCATCGCTTTCCCTGAGGCTGGCTTCCGGATCATGAGCGAGGTCATTCCGGACATCGATAAGGGCGGCGTCGAGCGCGCGTCGGAGATTGCGCGACGCTTGCGGGTGCAGATGATCACCGGAGTGTCGCGGGCGGCGCGCGAGAACATTTTCGCGATGGTCCTTGTCGACGGACTTTCGGATCGTGAGGAACCGCTGGCGGCAGCATTGCATTGGTCTCTCGACGACATGGAACTCGTCGGCGGATCTGCCGGCGATGGATTTGCATTCAAAAAGACCGCGCTCATCCACCGAGGCAATCTTGTCCGGCGCGGGGCCATCCTCTTCGTTATCGAAACAACGTCACCATTTCGGGTGTTTAAAACACAGAACTTCGAACCTACTCCGATCAGGCTTGTGGTCACGGCCGCCGACAGCGAAAACCGCATCGTCTATGATCTCAATGCCGAACCTGCGGCGAGCGAATATGCGTCCGCGATCGGCGTTTCCGTCGATGAACTCGGCCCATCGAGCTTCGCCGCTTATCCGTTGATCGTGAGAGTCGGCGGCGAATACTTCGGCCGGTCGATCCGAAACATGAATTCAGACGGCAGCTTGTCATTCTTTTGTGCAATCGACGAAGGTCTGGTTTTTACCGTCGGACGTCCGCGTGATATGGTCAGTTCAACGCTTGAAACCCTTCAACATCTCGATGCAGATCTGGGCGGGATTGATTTCGTCCTTGGCTTTGACTGCATCTTGAGGCGTCTCGACGCTGAAACGGGGCAGAACCGTCACGCGGTTGAGGAAATCTACGGGCGTTTCGGGCTCGCTGGATTTTATACGTACGGCGAGCAGTTCAATGCGATGCATCTCAATCAGACATTGACCGGGATCGCTTTTTCCAAGTCTCAAAGAAGACTTTTGCCGCCATGAACGACGAAGAGGATCCGTCAGAGCAATTGCCGTCACGGCAATCGGACCTTCGTCGCGTGGTCGATAAGCTTCGCAAAATCAATGCCGCGCTCATGAAGCGCGTTGAACATTCCATGGATCAGCAAGCCAGTTCCTTCTCGCTGTTCCAGACCGCGATCAATCAGGAAGCGCAGATCAGGCGGCGAACCGAAGAACTCAATCTGGCGTTGACCAAGCTTGCGCATACCAACCTAGAACTCAGCAAAGCGCGCGACGAGGCAGAACGCGCCAACGTCTTCAAAACCCGGTTCTTCACTTCGGTCGGACACGATTTGCTGCAACCTCTTCACGCGGCTCGATTGACGCTTTCGGAATTGTCGGATGCGCAGCACGAGGCGGACAATAAAAGACTGGCACTGAATATTTCTACGGCACTGGTCAGCATCGAAGAACTCCTGACCAGCATTCTCGATATCTCCAAGCTCGAAGCCGGCGTTTTCGTGCCGAACATCCAGTCCGTGATTCTAGAGGCCATCTTCGAACAGGTCGCAAATAGCCTGGAGCCTGTGGCGCGGAGAAAATGCCTGCGATTTCACTGGCGCAAGACCGATCTCGCGGTCCGTTCCGATCCGCTCATGCTCCGGCGGATTGTTCAAAATCTGCTGGCAAACGCGGCGCATTACACGGAAGCGGGAGGCATTCTTCTGGCTGCGCGTCCACGCGGTGATGACGTGGCTATTGAAGTTTGGGATACAGGCCAGGGCATCCCCGAACAGGAGCAGCAGCGCATCTTCGAAGAGTTTCAGCGCGGGAGTGCATCGGAACGTCTTGGCAGTTTGGGCTTCGGTCTTGGATTGGCGATCGTCCGCCGCATGGCCGATGCCCTTGGCCATCGCCTTGAACTGCAGTCGCGTGTTGGGCACGGCTCGCGCTTTTCAGTTTTCGCACCGTCCGCGGCCGCCCTGGCCGGTGCACGGCTGCCGCTCGGCGTTTCCAGCAACGAAAGCAATTCTTTCTTCGCCCGGCAGGTTATCGTCGTCGACGACGACCTGACCGTCCTTGCCGCTATGCAAACTCTGCTCTCGCGGTGGGGCGCCGATGTTCGTCCCGCTCGCGATCTTGAGGATGTGGGAGACATTCTCTCAGATCCGACGTTCTCGCCGGCTATCGTCCTCGCCGATTATCACTTGGATGAGGGAATTTTTGGCATCGACATCGTGCGCAGAATTCGCCGTCGCCTGGCTTCCGACATACCAGCAATTCTTATCACAGCGGACCGTACGGATGCCGCTGCGGAAGCGGCCATGCGTTCGCAATGTGAGTTGCTTCTCAAGCCCATTCGGCCAAGCGAATTGCGGGCGCTGATGAAGCATCTGCTCGGCTGAGAAACGGACGTCAGCTGCTGTTCGCATCCCCCAGGATGATGCTGAAGTCGATTTTCTGGGCTTCAATCACTGCTTGCGTCCGAGACGATACATTCAGCTTTCGCAAAATTTCGGAAACATGCGCCTTCACCGTCGTTTCCTCGATCTGCAGTTCGTGGGCGATCTGCTTATTCAGCAACCCCTGACGAAGCATCTTCAGAACGCTCAATTGCTTGGGCGTCAATGTTCGCAAGCGGCGGACGACGTCACTTCGCGTTTCGGACGTCACCATTTCCGGCGGGCGATAGCCTTTCGGCAGAGTCAGCGAGCCATCCATGACGTCTTTGATCGCCGCTGCAATTTCTGCCCGGTCTGCCGATTTCGAAATAAAGCCGGCGGCGCCATAGCGCATGACGTCCTGCACGATACGCGGATCTTCGAGCGCTGACACGACGACGATCGGAAGACGTGGATAGAGTGTTCTCAGTTCAAGGAGGCCGTCGAATCCCTGGGTGCCAGGCAGGGCGAGATCGAGCAACACCACGTCAAAGGAAATCCCGCCATTGAGCTGGCTCTTCGCGGCTTCGATTGAAACCGCAGGATAGGTAATCGTTTCTGCGAATGCGCTAGAAATTGCCCTCTGCAAAGCTTCGACGAAAAGGGGGTGATCATCGACAATCAGAATGTGCGCCGGCACAGACAATATATACCTCCGAAATTCCGCTAGGAGCGCGTATCGGGCCCCCGACGAAGCAATCCAAATGCCGCTATCCTGCGGCAAACGAACGCGGAATTTGTCTTAACTCGCCAAGGTGCGGGGCAACAAACACGACTTTGGTCGTAAGCGCTCTGTGAGCGATTGATCAATCAAATGAATTTTTAGACTGAGTAGCCGCGAAACCGCTTCTTCGCACGTGCGCTTTCAGGCGAAGGTAAACTCTACCATGAATGTTTTCGCGTTTTTGCACGCGCGGTGGGCAACGCAGTTGCGGGGTCTTCCGGCCACTCGTGTTTGGGGTACTGGCCGCGCATGTCCGCCCTTACCGAACGCCATGATCCGGCCCAGAAACCGGGCAAATCCCTGGTTATCTGGATAGGCCGGTGCGCCGGAGACAGCAGGTGCAGCGTTAGAAGCAATCGACCTCGCGCTATGGAGGGGTGCTCTCGCAAGCCAAAAAGTTCCTGGACGCGAATATGAACGGCCGGCGCGCCCTCGCTTTCGTAATCGATCAAATGAGCATTACCGGTCGGAGCGGCGAAATGCGTGGGTGCCTCATTGTCGAGACGCTGGCGCATCGCGCGCGGAAGCAGCACGCTTAACGCATTCTCCAGCGTCTCGCCGTTGACCTCGGACGCGCGCGACTTGCCGAGCAAAAATGGACCGAGCCATTGTTCGGCAGTTGTGGCGAGGGCGGTGTCCGAAAGATCCGGCCAGTTGTCGTCTTCCTGGCGCAGGAAAGAGACACGGGCGCGAAGCTGCGACTGCGTTTTCGTCCAGGGCAGGGACGCGATTCCCTGCTCGGCCAATCCCCGCGCCAACACGGATGCAACATCATCATCGGATTCGAGCGTTCGGGCTTCGCTTTGCAGCGTGATGGCTCCGAGACGGCGAACCCGTTTTGCGCGGACGGCACGTGCGTCCTTGTCGAAGACGACCTCATCGCGCGTTTCGATTGCACCGGCGGCGATGTTTTCGACTTCCGCTTCATCGGACGCCAGTGCCGCCAGAATGCGCGTCGCGGCGGCGCGTCCCTGCATCTCGGCGACGACGAGGAAAGGCGCGGATGCCAAGTGATGGCCGTCTTCGATCTGTCCGGCTCTGCCGTTTGCCAAAACGAAACTTCCGCGCTTGCCGCGATTTTTTGCAATACGATCGGGATAAGCAAGCGCGAGCGTCGCCGCGACGGATAGACTTTGCTTGCCGGGTGCGGCGGCCGTCGCCATGTTCTGCCACTGGCGCACGAGCGAACGCATTGCCTCGGCGCGTTGCGAACGATCATGACGGAATCGCTCAAGCCGCTGCAAAAGATCGATATCATTTCCGCCAACTCCGCGCTCAACCAGAACAGCAGCCAATTCGGAGGCTTGTCTGGCGTCGCCGCTTTCACCGGCTTTGATGATCATGCGTGCCAGCCTCGGCGGCAGCGGAAAGGAGCGCAGACGCCGGCCATCGGCGGTGATGCGGCCGTCCGGTGTGAGTGCGCCAATCGCTTCGAGACCGGCGCGCGCCGCAGCGAGCGCACCTTCGCCCGGAGGATCGAGCCAGCGAAGCTTACGCGGATCGCCCGCTCCCCATTCAGCGCAGTCGAGCAGCAGGCTTGAAAGATCGGCGGACCGAATTTCCGGGTCTGCAAAAGGCGCAAGACCCTGCGTCTCGGGCTCGTTCCACAGGCGATAGCACACCCCGGGCTCGGTTCTGCCCGCGCGGCCGCGGCGTTGATCCGCCGAGGCACGGGAGACGCGGACGGTCTCGAGCCGCGTTATGCCGATATCCGGTTCATAACGGGGAACACGCGCGACGCCACTGTCGATGACGACGCGAACACCTTCTATCGTCAGCGACGTTTCGGCGATCGACGTCGCGAGGACGATCTTTCTGCGCCCTGGATTCGATGGAGCGATCGCACGATCTTGCGCCGACGGATCGAGGCCGCCGTAGAGCGGAACGACATCGACATTTGAAGGCAGTGCATGATTACCGAGACGTTCTGCAACGCGCGAGATTTCGCCCTGACCGGGGAGGAAGACCAAAACAGATCCCGATTCGGCGGCCGTTGCCCGGAGTGTCGCGGCGACAATATCGTCTTCCAGGCGTGCAGCGTTTCGGCCGAGATAGCGTGTCTCAATCGGGAAGGTGCGACCCTGGCTCTCGATCACCGGCGCGTTGCCGAGCATGGTTGAGACTGATCTCGCTTCGAGCGTCGCCGACATCACGACGATCTTGAGATCGGGACGTAGCGCGGAGCGCGCATCAAGCGCGAGAGCAAGGCCCAGATCAGCATCGAGCGAGCGCTCGTGAAATTCGTCAAAGAGAACGGCGGCGACGCCACGCAGCTCAGGATCGTCGAGGATCATGCGCGTGAACACGCCTTCGGTCACGACCTCGACGGCGACGTGAGGTCCTGTTCTAGAATTGAGACGAGCTCGCAGGCCGATATCGTCGCCAAGGCGGCTGCCGACCGTTGCCGCCATGCGCTCGGCAGCGGCGCGGGCCGCGATGCGCCGAGGCTCTAGGACCAGGATCTTGCCGTCGGCACGCCACGGCTCGTCGAGCAGTGCAAGCGGCACGCGCGTCGTCTTGCCTGCGCCCGGTGCGGCAACAAGCACGGCCGAACCATGCACGCGCAGTGCCGAACGAAGATCGTCGAGGACAGCATCGATCGGAAGCGGATCGGATAACCGGCGGTCAATCATGGGCGGTGGAAATATGCCGTCGCGCCGGCAAATCAAGGGCTTTCTAGCTGGCCGATGTCGCGGCCTTGCGAATAGCGTCGATGTTGGCGCGATAGCTCGCTTCGCTTCCGCCTTTGAAGACGGCCGAGCCGGCGACCAGGACGTTCGCGCCGGCCTTGGCGACGAGCGGTGCCGTCTCCGGTGTAACTCCGCCATCGACTTCGATGTCGATAGGACGCGATCCGATCATCGCCTTTACGCGACGGATCTTATCGACGACTGAGGGAATGAACGACTGACCGCCGAAGCCCGGGTTGACGCTCATCAGCAAAATGAGATCGAGGCGGTCAAGAACGTATTCGATCACGTTTTCTGGGGTAGAGGGATTGAGTGAAACTCCGGCCTTCTTGCCGAGTGCGCGGATTGCCTGAAGCGAGCGGTCGAGATGCGGGCCCGCCTCGGCGTGAACGGTTATGATGTCAGCGCCGGCGGCGGCGAAATCGGCGAGATAAACATCGACCGGTGCGATCATCAGATGCACATCGAAGATTTTCTTCGAGGCGCCGCGCACGGCTTTGATCACGGGGGCGCCGTACGTAATGTTCGGAACGAAGTGACCATCCATGACATCGCAGTGGATCCAATCGGCACCGGCGGCGTCAACGGTCCTGATCTCATCGCCAAGCTTGCTGAAATCGGCCGAGAGAATTGAGGGGGCGATCAGGAGAGGGCGCGTCACTGGCTACCTTTCGCAAATGGTGGGTCAGATGACCCGACGGCGCCGTTCGACAAGCTGCAAAATGAGCGGCGTCAGGATGAGCTGCATGGCGAGATCGAGCTTGCTGCCGGGAATCACGATCGAGTTGGCACGCGACATGAAGCTATCGTGGATCATCGACAGGAGATACGCGAAATCAATGCCGCGGGGCTCCTTGAAGCGGATAATCACCATCGATTCGTCAGGCGTTGGAATCCAACGGGCGATGAACGGGTTCGAGGTGTCGACCGTCGGGATGCGCTGGAAGTTGATGTCCGTCTGGGTAAACTGCGGACAGATATACTGCACGTAATCGGGCATTCGTCGCAGAATGGATTGGGTTACATCTTCGGTCGTGTAACCCCGTTCGCTGCGATCACGCTGGATTTTCTGAATCCATTCGAGGTTGATGACGGGCACGACGCCGATGCGCAAATCGGCATGGCGGGCGACGTTGTTCTCGCCGGTGACGATGGCGCCATGCAGACCTTCATAGAGCAGAAGGTCTGTATCGGGCTCGATCTCTTCCCATGGCGTGAATGTGCCGATGGGCGCGCCTAACGTCCGCGCTTCCACTTCATCGTGAACGTAATGACGATTGAGTCCTCGGCCGCCCTCGGCGTAAGTGCGAAACAGGGTTTCCAACTCGCCAATGAGATTCGCTTCAAGACCGAAGTGACTGAAATTGTGGTTGCCGCGTTTGGCTGCGGCTTTCATCGCCTTTTCCATGCCGCAGCGATCGTAGCGATGGAATGCGTCGCCCTGCACGAATGCGGCTTTGACATGCTCGCGGCGAAAGATGTTGTCGAAGGTCTGTTTAACCGACGTCGTGCCTGCGCCGGACGAACCGGTGACGGAGATGATCGGATGCTTAATGGACATTGACGAGGCTCGATGCGGTTCTCTTCTGCACTCAGGATGCTACTGCAATGCTCTGAAAAGACCGCGGCGGCCAAAGAGCGGCGAGCGATCGCCCTTGAATTCCTGGCCACTGTAGATGCGCATAACCCTATCGACCTCATCTCGTGATCCGCAAATCAGCGGAGTTTTTTGATGCAGAGCGGCCGGCACGACGTCAAGCACACGGTCTCGGCCTGTGGTCGCGCGTCCGCCCGCCTGTTCCATGATCCAACTCAGCGGATTGGCTTCGTACATGAGGCGAATGCGACCCTGATGGAAGCCTTTTCTGCGATCTCCAGGATAAAGGTAAATGCCGCCCCTGGTCAGGATGCGGTAGACGTCGGCGACGGGCGAACCTGTCCAGCGCATGTTGAAATCATGCCCGCGCGGCCCGTTGGCGCCGTTCTCGCAATCATGGATATAGATGCGTATCGGATCGTCCCAGTGACGGGCATTGGAGGCGTTGATCGCATATTCCGAGGCTTCGGGAGGGATCGAGACGTTCCGCTGCGTAAGATGGTAAATCTCGGTCTTGCGGTCGAGCGTGAAGATTTGCGTGCCGTGGCCGACGGTCAGCGCCAGGATCGTCTGAGGACCATAAACGAAGAACCCTGCAGCCAATTGGTGGGAGCCCGGGCGTAGAAATGCCGCTTCGCCATCCGAGGATGGGTGGCGCGGCAGAATCGCGAATATCGTGCCGACCGAGACGTTCGCGTCGACGTTCGAAGATCCATCCAGAGGATCGGTCGCAACGAGAAGCGGAGCATCCTTTTTGAGAGCAATGGGAAGTTCCGCCTCTTCCGAGGCCAGCGCCGCGACAGGGGCGTCTTGCAAGGCGGATACGATCACTTCATTGGCGAAGACGTCGATTTCCTTCTGCTCGTCGAGTTCACCCGCTCGCGCCACGATACGGCCCAGCCGGTTATCGAGGGCGCCCCGTCCGATGATATCCGCAAGACGGATGCTGGCTCCCGCGAGCGCAAGAACGGTGTCGGCCACCTGACCGCGGGTGCGGCCCTCCAGCGTCCAATTCGAAAGATACTCCTTAAGCGTCGGGAGACCCATTATGCCCTTCCAGCGCCTACCTGCCCTTCACGACCTCCGCTTATCTAAACGTAACTCAGGAAGAGAATCGAGACTGCTCTTTCGCTAATCGCGTGCAAAGGCAAACGAGGGCGCCGTTTTGCTGGGGTGCAGCATGGATTTCAGCGGCCGCATGTTGTAGCCGCCGCCTTTGACCGGCGACACGAGGGCTGCACACCATCTTAAATCATCGCGCCGAGCACGCCGCAAATTCAGACGTCGAACTCTTCGATCTTGGAGAACGCCTGCCTTAACGCGTCGGACCACGCGCCGGAGAGATTGCGGAAATACTCGTCGTCAGCGCTGATCCGCTTCTCTCGCGTGACGTCAAAAGTGTCGCGCTCGTAAATAACGAGGTCGATCGGCATGCCGACCGAAAGATTGGAGCGCAGCGTCGAGTCGAATGAGAGCAAAATCAGCTTCGCCGCCTCTCCGAGACGCATGTCGGCACGCGCGACACGATCGAGAATGGGCTTTCCGTACTTGTGCTCGCCGATCTGGAAGAACGGAGTATCGTCGGTGGCTTCGATGAAGTTGCCTTCCGGGTAGATCTGGAACAGCCGCGGCCGCTCGCCTTTGATCTGGCCGCCGAAGATGAAGTTGGTGTTGAAGCCAAGCTTGCTGGCTTCGAGCGCGGCGGCGTCGATCTTGCGCGCCTCGCGAACGGCGTCGCCGACAACCCGGGCTGCCCGATACATATTCGGGGCGGTGTAGAGCGTCGCCACTTCTTCGTCTTCGCCTGGCTCGGCGGCGAGATGCTCGTTGATCAAGCTGACGACGGACTGCGTGGCACCAAGGTTGCCGGCGCTCAAAAGCACGAAGACCCGTTCTCCCGGGCGGCGCCATAGCTGCAATTTTTTATATTGCGCGATGTTATCGACGCCAGCGTTGGTCCGCGTGTCGGCCGCGAACACAAGTCCGCACTCCAGGCGGAATGCTACGGCGTAAGTCATGCAATCGTCTCCGAAGTCGGCAGGCCACTACTGTTGCTGGCTGCTCTGCTGCTGAACTTCGACGATGACGTCAAGCTCTTCGTTGGCAATTCCTCTACGAGAGCCGCGAATTGGGGCTGCATAGCTCGAATCGAGGCCAGAGGCGAGCCGCACGTACTTGTCCGTCGGACAAAGCCGGTTGGCCGGATCGAAGCCGACCCAGCCCAAGCTATCGAGCCAAATTTCCGCCCAGCCATGGTTAGCGTCGGAGGGTTCGTTGGCTCCGGTCAGGACGTAGCCGCTGACGTAGCGGGCGGGAAGGCCCAGCGATCGCGCGGCGGCGATAAAGACGTGGGCGTGATCCTGACAGACGCCCTTGCCCTCCTTCAGGGCTTCGGCGGCGGTGGTGTGCGCGTTAGTGGCGCCAACCTCGTAGTCAATGGCGTCGCGGACGGCATGCATGAGATTGTGCATGCCGCGGATATCGCCTTTGGCACCGGCGGCACTTGCCAGCGCCCGGATGTCTTCGGTCGGCAAAGTCTTGGGGGTGAATCGCCGATAGACCCGGACCGGTGCGGGATCCGTCAGACCGCGGACGACGCCAGCGCGGTCTTCGGTCTCGACGACACCTTTGGCGATGATCAACGATTCGGAATGTTCTTCCGTGGAGTTGGCCAGATAAACCATATTGCCGAAACCGTCGCGAAAGGGCTTTACGGCGTCAATGCCCGGCGCGCTGACGCGCCATTCAACAACGCGTTGGCCCTGAAAATTCGGAGGCGTCAGGCGGAGAGCCAAAATCGAATACTTCGTCGGCTCGCTGTAGACGTAACGCGAAACGTGCCCAATCGAAATACGCATCGCCAGATCCTCAATCGCTGAAGTGGTAAGCGGTGGAGATCTCGTTCCCGAGCTTGTTGTTGCGGGTGATGAAGTCCTGCACGAATTCATGCAGACCCGATTGGAAGATGTTCTGGATGTCCGCCTCTAGCAGAAGGTCGCGTGTCGATTCCGCCGTCGTCTGGCAATCATGACGGGCGCCATAAAACACGGCGATATCGCGCAGAGCCAAGGTCAGTTCGTCATAGCAAGAACGCAGAGAGCGCGGCATTTGCCGGTTGAGGATCAGGAAATCTGCGATCTTCAACGGCCGGTAATGATCCTTGAAAACCCAGCGGTAGCTGCGGTGGGCCGAGACCGACCTCAACAGCGCCGCCCATTGATAGTTGTCCTTCTCGCTTCCGACCATCTCACTCGAGGGCAGCAAATGGTAGTATTTGACGTCCAGAATGCGGGCTGTGCTGTCGGCGCGCTCAATGAAGGTGCCGACCTGGCTAAAATAGAAAGTATCGTTGCGCAGGATCGTGTTCAGCATGGCACCGCGATAGAGCGCCGAACGCGACCGCACCCAATCGAGAAGCTCCGGAAGCGAGTTCGACGTCACCTCCGACGGCCGGATTGCGGAGAATTCCAGCCAGGAACTGTTCAAGCTCTCCCACATTTCGCGCGTCAGAGCAGTGCGTTGAGCCCGGCCGTTGCGGCGGGCGGCCGCGAGACACGATGCTATGCTCGACGGATTCGACGTATCGAAAAGCATATAGTCGATGACGTTCTGCGAAATCAGTTCGCCGTGCCGCTGCACATAGCCTTGAAGACACCCAGCGCTTTCGAGCGTCGACCGCCATTCCTCGTGAAAGCCTTCGCCTTCGCGCGGGAGCAGCACGATGCGATAGCCGACCTCCAGCAGGCGGGCTATGTTTTCCGCGCGCTCGATATAGCGCGACAGCCAATAAAGATCGTTTGCGGTACGTCCAAGCATTCCGAAGCTATTCCTGCAGCACCCACGTATCCTTGGTGCCGCCGCCCTGGCTCGAATTGACGACGAGCGAACCCTTCTTCAGGGCCACGCGCGTCAACCCTCCCGGCATCAGCCGCACCTGGTCGCCAATCAGCACGAACGGACGCAAATCGAGATGCCGCGGTGCGACGCTCGTATCGGCGAGCGTCGGACAGGTCGAAAGCGAGAGTGTCGGCTGGGCGATGTAATTTTTTGGATTGGCGATGAGCTTAGCGCGGAAAGTCTCGATCTGCTCAGCGGTCGACTTTGGTCCGACGAGCATGCCGTATCCGCCTGAGCCATGGACTTCCTTCACTACAAGGTCAGGAAGGTGATCGAGAACGTATTTGAGACTGTCCGGCTCCCGGCAGCTGTAAGTTTCGACGTTCGGCAGGATCGGAGGCTTGCCGGTGTAGAATTCGATGATCGCGGGGATATAGCTGTAGATGGCCTTATCGTCGGCGATACCGGCGCCGGGCGCGTTGACGATCGTGACGCGGCCCGACCGATAGACGTCAAAAATGCCGGGCACGCCTAGGAGCGACGTCGGCTCGAACACCAATGGATCGAGGAAATCATCATCGACGCGGCGATAGAGAACATCGACGCGTTTCAGACCTTCCGTCGTCTTCATCCGCAAAAGGCCATCGATGACGACAAGGTCGGAGCTTTCAACCAGTTCGACGCCCATCTGATCGGCGAGGAACGAGTGCTCGAAATAAGCGCTGTTGTAGATGCCCGGCGTCAGCAGCGCGATTGTGGGCTCGGCATCGAGATTGCTCGGCGCCACGCTTTCAAGCGTTTTCAGAAGGGCGTCGGCATAGTTATCGACCGGCCGCACGCGATTGCGACTGAAGAGGTCAGGAAACAGGTGCATCATCGTCTCGCGGTTCTCGAGCATGTACGAGACGCCCGATGGCGTGCGCGTATTGTCTTCGAGAACCATGAATTCATTTTCGCCGGTGCGGACGAGATCGACACCGATGATGTGGCTGTAAATTCCGCGAGGCGGATCGACACCGATCATTTCCGGCAGAAAGGCCGAATTCTGGACGACCAGTTCCTCGGGGATCTTGCCGGCTTTCAAGACTTCCTGGCGGTGATAGATATCATAGAGGAAGGCGTTGAGGGCCCGGACACGCTGCTCGATGCCAAGTTCCAAGCGGCGCCATTCCTCTGCCGAGATGATGCGCGGCAGAATATCGAAAGGAATGAGACGCTCACCCGCCTCTTCGGCTCCGTACACGGCGAACGTGATGCCTGAACGACGGAACAAAACCTCCGCCTCGGCAGATTTCTGCCGGAGAGTATCGAGACGCTGGACACCGAGCCATTCCGCGAAAGCTTTATATGGCGGACGGACCTCGCCGCCGAAGCCGTTCATTTCGTCGAATGGCACGCCCAAATGCACCCTCCCGCCGTGACTCTTTTCGGTTCGGTATCGCAAAGCCCAGGCCATTTTACGCAAAGCCCGGATTTGCTGCACCTACCTAATCACAACAGCATCAATTTGCTTGCGAAATAAGCAGCCATCGACGACGCCAGCATAAAATTGCGGCAGCGGCCCGAGAGCGAGAGCGTACCCCGCGCGCCACTGAGTTATATCGCAGGTGGAGAGGAAATGGCTGCCGTGGCAAGAGCGGATCTCGCTTTCAGGCCCCGGGACGTCGCGATGCCGAGCAGTCCCATCACCACGCCCGCGAGGAGCAGCCACCAAGCCGTTCCCAGTCCCGGCAGCCCGATACCGTAGATGATCGGCCCGAAGGCCTGTCCCAAGAACACGAAAAAGGTATGCATGGCGACCGCCGAGCCGCGATTGTGAGGCGCGAGTTCAGTCGCCTGCGTCTGCAGGGAGTTATGGATCATATAGAAGCCGACGCCGACGACGATAAAAATCGCCATCTCAGCCGGCCAGGTCGTTCCCAGGGAAAGCAAAGCTAGACCCGTGCCTGAAACAATGCCGCCCGACATGATCAGCCTGTAGAGGCCGAGGCGGCCGAGCATCAGGCGCACCAGGGCGGTGTAGACAAATCCGCCGAGGCCGAAGCCCGCGAGAACGAAGCCGGCTTCCCGCAAGCCGCCGGCGCCACGCTGTTCGAGGAGAACCGCGACATATGGGAACAGTCCGAAGATCACAATTCCTTCAACAAAGACCGCCGAAAAGCAAACTGCCGAACGGGGATTGGCGAAGACGGCGCGGTAGCCGCCAAGAAATTCGCCGAGGCTCGGTTTTGTTCGCTGTGCGGTCGGCGACGGGCGCAATTGCCGAAGCGTGACGATGAACGCGAGAAGCGACAGGATTGCTGCCGCAGCCGTCGCCACTCGCCAGCCCACGAACGACGCGACGAGGCCCGAGCCGATCGAACCCGTAAGCTGCCCGGCTATGATCGCGGTCAGAACGCGCGAGAGCGCAAGCTGGCGTTCCGACATCGGAAAGCGATCTCCGACGATGGCAAACGCCAAGGGAATAATCCCGCCTGCTGCGGCGCCGCCGACCAGACGTGCGATCGCGAGCAACTCGAGACTTGGCGCGACCGCCGACGCAGCGAGGCAGGCCGTCAACACGGCCAGAGCGATCTTGATGATGCGCGCCTTTCCGAGCGCGTCGCCAAAGGCCCCGAGTACGGGTTGGGCGAGGGCATAAGGAAACGCATAAAACGAGGCGAGCATCGCCACGGACGCAGGATCAGCCCCGAGATCCCTCGAAATGTCGGGCACGACGGGGTCGATGATCCGCATCGACATCGAGCTGACGAAGCAACTGGTGGCGAGAATGGCGAGAAGACGCATTCGAGGTCAATCGGCGGGACGAAAAGCCTGGCCTTGGTAACAAAAGAGGGGCGGGTCTTAGAATGACCCGCCCCGTATGGCTGATATGAGTTAGACTTCTTTGTGTCAGAACAGACCCTGGATCTGACCCTTGTCGTCGAGACGGATGGAGTCGGCGGCGGGCACCTTGGGCAGACCCGGCATCGTCATGATCTCGCCGGTGACGACAACCACGAATTCCGCACCTGCCGAAAGCCGCAATTCGCGGATCGGGACGATGTGGCCTGTCGGCGCGCCCCGCTTGGCCGGATCGGTCGAGAACGAATACTGGGTCTTTGCCATGCAGACCGGGAAATGCCCGAACCCTGCCGCCTCCAAATCCTTGAACTGGTTCTCGACGCTTGAATCACACGAGATATCGGCGGCGCGATAAATCTCGGTTGCGATCGTTTTGACCTTGTCGCGCAGCTTCATGTCGTCGGGATAGAGCGGCTTGAAGTTGGCCTTGGCTTCGTCGATCACCTTCACGACATGGTGCGCGAGGCCTTCGGTGCCTTTGCCGCCATCGGCCCAGTGCGTGCACAGGAACGCCTTCGTGCCCATGCTTTCCGCGGCTTTTTGCACCTCGGCAATCTCGGCATCGGTGTCGGTGATGAACTTGTTGACTGCAACGACAGCGGGAACTCCGAACTTGTTGACGTTCTCGATGTGACGCTTGAGGTTTTCGCAACCCTTGGCGACAGCTGCGGCGTTTTCTGTCTTCAAGTCGTCCTTGGCGACACCGCCGTGCATCTTCAGCGCACGCACCGTCGCGACAATCACGACGACGGACGGCGCGATCCCTGCCTTGCGGCATTTGATATCGAAAAACTTCTCAGCGCCGAGATCGGCACCGAAGCCAGCTTCCGTCACGACGTAATCGGCAAGCTTCATCGCGGTCTTGGTGGCAAGCACCGAATTGCAGCCGTGGGCGATGTTGGCGAACGGGCCGCCATGGATGAAGACCGGATTGTTCTCCAGCGTCTGAACAAGGTTCGGCTGAAGCGCGTCCTTGAGGAGGACGGTCATGGCGCCATCGGCTTTGAGATCGCGGGCTCGGACCGGTTTCTTGTCGCGCGTATAGGCGACGATGATGTTGCCCAGTCGATTCTCGAGGTCCTTGATGTCTTTCGACAGGCACAGAATTGCCATGACCTCGGAGGCGACGGTAATGTCGAAGCCGTCTTCGCGCGGGAAGCCGTTCGATACGCCGCCGAGTGAGTTGACGATCGAGCGCAACGCACGGTCGTTCATATCGAGAACGCGTTTCCAACCGACGCGGCGCTGATCAATGCCCAGCGCATTGCCCCAATAGATATGGTTGTCGAGCAGCGCCGAAAGCAGGTTGTGGGCGCTCGTTATGGCGTGGAAATCGCCGGTGAAATGCAGGTTGATGTCTTCCATCGGGACGACTTGGGCGTAGCCGCCGCCGGCCGCGCCACCCTTCACGCCGAAGCACGGGCCCAGCGAAGGCTCGCGCAGAGCGGCGATGGCTTTCTTGCCGATATAGTTAAGGCCGTCGCTCAGACCGACAGTGGTCGTCGTCTTGCCTTCGCCGGCGGGTGTCGGGCTGATGGCCGTCACCAAGATGACCTTGCCGTCTTTATTGCCCTCGATCTGCTTGATGTATTCGGAGGATACCTTGGCTTTCGTCCAGCCATAGGGAACCAACGCATCGGCGGGCACACCTACCTTCGCCGCGATCTCGGCGATGGGCTTCAGCTTCGCTTCACGCGCAATTTCTATGTCGGACTTCACGGCCACGGACTTTTCCTCCTAGAAATCTTTTTTTATTGAGCGAAAATCTTACTCAACTGGGGCGGGCGGCGGTAGTGAACTGAGGTGTCGAAGCGCCAAGGACCTTTGGCCAAAACGGCGGTGGGGCTCGGCGTGACCCATGCGCTGATGCCTCAGTTGGCTCATAGACGCAAGGTCTACTCAACGTCGCGGGTGTTTGCGAATTCTTAGCAAGTCCAGCGACCGCCCATGATGCACTGCGAAGACAGAGATTCGCCAAAACGATGATCTCTATGCGGAGCGAAGAAGAAGGGAAGCCGATCTTGCAGGAACGCCTCGACCGTAGCGCACCTGTGTCCTCTGGAGTGCACCGCAAGAGTTTGCGGAAGCGCGTTTATGAGGTCATCGAGACGGGGCACGGCGAAGATCTCGCGAGCAAGGTGTTCGACACCTTTATCGTCTGCCTCATCCTCTTGAACGTTGCCGCGTTCGTTGCAGAGACGGTGCCGGCGGCGCGCGCCAGATGGAGCCATTGGTTTTACTGGTTTGAAATTTTCTCCGTCGCGATTTTCACGATCGAATATGCGCTCAGGATCTGGACCGCGATCGAGGTGCCCTACCTTGCGCGCAAGCAGCCGTGGAAAGCACGGGCCAAGCTTGCACGGCAACCGGCGTTGATCATCGATCTCGCCGCGTTCCTGCCATTCTATCTGAGCGGCATCTTTACGATCGACTTGCGCATCCTCAGAACGTTGCGGCTTCTCCGCTTCCTGAAGCTCTCGCGCTACTCGCCGGCGATGTACACGCTGGTTCGAGTCCTCTCGAACGAGCGCAAGGCGCTGTTGGGTGCATGCTTGCTGCTGGCGACCGCACTGCTCTTCTCGGCCACGCTCATGTACTATATCGAGGGCGATGCTCAGCCCGACAAATTCGGAAGCGTTCCGCAAGCGGCGTGGTGGGCAATCGCGACGCTGACAACCGTCGGCTACGGAGACGTCACCCCGATCACCGCGCTCGGCAAGGTCGTCGGCGGGTTTACGATGGTCGTCGGGCTCTGTGTTCTGGCATTGCCGGTTGCAATCATCTCGACAGGTTTCGCACAAGAGCTGCAGCGGCGGGATTTCGTCGTCACATGGTCGCTGATGTCACGCGTGCCATTGCTGGCGCGGCTCAACGCCAAAGAAGCTGCGCAGATCATGCCTCTGCTGCAAGCCCACAATTTTCCGCCGAACGTTGAAGTCGTGAAGAGAGGCGCGCCGGGCGATGCGATGTATTTCATAGCGTCCGGAATACTCGAAACGCAGTCGAACGAGGGGCGGCGGACGTACTCTGCCGGCGACGTGTTCGGGGTCGGAGCGATGTTCGATGACGGCGTGCACGATGACGCGATCATTACGACGTCGAAGTGCCGATTGCTAAAACTGCAGCGTGAAGATTTTCATCGGCTAGCAATGATGCAACCGCATATCGCGTCTCACATTCGCAGTCTTGCGAGCGATTTCGTTGAGGACGTTTGAATAAAAAAACAGCGGGCTCGCCAAAGACCGCTGTTTCTCCAGTGCAAAGTCTTTTCAGACCTTACTTCGCTGCGACGGTGCAGGTCTTCGTCTTCTTGTCCCACTTGCCTTTGGCCTTCTTGCAGTCGGCCTTGGTCTTGGGAGCAGCAGCGTCGTCAGCATAAGCAACGACGGGGGCCGAAACGGCCATCAGAAGGCCAGCAATAACCGCACCGCTCAGAACTTTGGAAAGCATTCGTATCTCCTTCGCATCTCACCCGGCCACTTGTGGGCCGTCAGGCAGCGGCTCTTAAGGGAGGTTCATTGCGGGTTTCTGGCGGCCAATATACATTTGCGTAAGGTTGCAATGTGCACGGACCAATCGTTCAGCAGGCCTTTGAAATTCGAGTTATTTTGAGAAAGATAAAAGCCCGCTCGGCGGCGTCGTTTCCCGAACCCGCGCTTGAAAAATAATCAGCCGACCGCTCTTACGACAAGCACGGTGGCGTTGTCTTGATAAGGCTCGCGGATCGCTTCTATCGAACGGATGATCGCTTTGGCCACGGCGGCCGCGCCGTCCTTGGCATAGCCCTGGATAACGCGAGCGATTTCACTGTTCTCAAGCGTTGCGATGCCGTCGCTTGCCAGAATGATGTAGTCTCCCGGCTCCAGCTTCAACGGTTGGCGCGAAACATCGAGAAGGTCGATTTCATCGCCCGTCACGGCCGACCGCAACATATGCCGACGCGGATCGTGGCGCGCCTCGTCGGCAGTCAGCTTGCCTTCGGCCACCATGCGGTCGAGTTCAGGCGCGAGTGAATGATCTTCGTTCAGAAGCGCCACTTCACCGCGGCGGAAAAGAAAGAGCGGACTGTCGCCGACGCTGACCCATTCGATGCCAACAGGTCCGAACGCCGCGCCGACGAGGGTGGAACCCATGCCGGCGAGCAAAGGATTCTCCGCGACCTTGTTGGCGACGGCGGCATTTGCCGCACCAAGCCCCGCAATGAGGCGCTCGCTGGCATCACCTTTTGCCGTGGATGCTGTTTTCAGAAAATGATCGCACACCGTACGGCTCGCCAGAGCGCCGCCGGTGTGGCCGCCCATGCCGTCTGCGAGGACGGCGAAGCCGCTGCGATCATAGCCTGGACCGTCAGCGGACAACATCACCGGTTCGCCGCCCTCCGACAGGAATGCAGCGGTATCTTCCTGATAGTCGCGGGCTCCGCGCGTTGCGGCGACTGCATGCTCGAACGGCGGCATTCGATCCTTAGGTTTCGGAAATCTCTGACCAGTCAAAATCGCTTCCGCAGAACGGCAGGAATGCGACTTGCGTGCGCCCGAGCGTTATGACGTCCATCGGCTGCAACGGCACGGGGCCGGCCGGTCGCTTGTCGTTCACAGAAACGACATTCGTCTTAGCAAGATTTGGCACAAAGAGGAAAGACCGATCGGTCGAATCATAGCGCAGATACGCCTGCGCCTCGTTGGAGATGGCATCGTCGCCAAAATCCAAGGCAATGCGGTTGTCGCGCGAGCGCCCGAGGGTGTTATTGCCCTCGAAAACAGGCCGGTAGGAGCCGAGCCCCGGTCCGCCGACGACGATCAAAAAGGCGACGACAGGGTCGCGCTCGAACGCGCCGTGCTCGATTTTCTGCTTGCCGCGCACGAGAACGGTGCGAGGTGCCGCTTCTGGCTCAGGCTCGGCTTTTCTAGCTTTTGGAGGCTCGGGCCGAACGACGCGCGTCGTCGGTGGGGCGTCCGCTTCTTTTTCTTTCGAGAGACCCAAACCCTCCGGAATTTTGGGCTCAGGTCCGGAGCGCGCGAGGCGAGCGGCCTCTTCGGCGCTTAACACGTCGGGTTTCGATGCGATTGGCGGCGGGACAACGTCATCGGTCGTGGCCGCCTGGACTTGCGGGGGAGACGGAGACTTCGCCGGCGCGGCCGCGACTGCAGGACGACCGGGAGTTGTCTCGTCGCGTCCGGCTGCCATCAACGCATCCCTCAGAGATCCCAAAAATTTGTGTGGCTTTGCACCCTTCGCCTCATTACCCGCGGTCGTCTCGCCTCGTTCGACAGACATCGACAAATCTCCCTCTGCATCTGGACAGGCGCCGACCTCCGCAGAATCGGGCCACGTATGAGATACGCATGAACTGGAACCTGGACAGAACCTTGGCGGCGACGCGAGTATTACCCAATGCCAGCCCGAAAACGCAGCTTTCCAGGCCCGAGCTGAATCAGATCACCGTCGTTGAGGCGCGCTTCGCAACACCGTTTCCCATTGATGATCAGGCCGTTACTCTCGACGCCGGTCAAATCGGTAATGCGCCAATCGTCAAGATCCTCGCGATGAATGGCGGCGTGATAGCGATGCACGTAGCGGCTCGGAATACGAATGTCGTTATCGTCTTCACGACCAATTCTCAGCATGTCGCGCAGAATCGCGCAGCGCATGCCGCGACCGTTCTCGATCTCGATGAATGGGAGATGGCGGGGAATGGCCGGTGGTCCGGCTAGACGGGCGTCGAATGTATCGCCGCGCCTCGGCTTGTATGGGCGCGTCGCGTTCTTCGATCGCGTCAACGGCTTGGACATCCTGATCAGCGCAGCAACAAGCGGAAGACAGGCGGCCAGAATGATGCCGACTGTCAGAGCCGGTGCAGCGTGATAGCTTTGCCGAAAGAGTGCCGCGGCCCGCAGCATGAAAGGCTCAGCTGCGCCCAATATCTTTTTTGCGCCGTCCTCGGATGCCCAGAAAGTCAAGACTGCCATCACCGAGAGAATCGCCGTACCGGCTAGGGCAGTTCGCATCCAGCGTGGCTGCGCGTCCTTCATGATTCGAGTCCCCATCGCGCCACGCTGATTTGGTGAGGAGATGTCGGCGGCAACATGGCCCAAAAGCGACGCATCGAGGAATTATTCATCGACGGTTCATCACCCGTCGATACGCCACATTCTTGCGCCATGGGTTCAAAACAGAGACAAGAGGGTAATCGCCCGCTAAGAGGGTAGAGCAACTCCGGCAGCAAGGCCTTTAGACCGGACAGAACACAGGGCGTGTAATCACAAGCGCGGACGGCCCGCGCAAGAGGACAATGACGCAGCTTGTCGCTTTACCAGACGGCACTGAGCTTGCGGGCGATTACAAAATCGTCCGGGTTCTCGGTGCGGGCGGCTTCGGCGTCACCTATCTTGCCGACGAACCGGAACTGGCCCGCAAAGTCAGCATCAAAGAATATTTCCCGAGCGATTTTGCGCTTCGAACGGAAAATCTCGAAGCGACGCCACGATCCGAAAGCTGCACCAGTGACTATAACTGGGGGCTCGATCGCTTCATCGACGAAGCGCAGACGCTGGCGAAGTTCGATCACCACAACATCGTCAAGGTGCATCGCATCTTCCGGGCGAACAATACTGCCTACATGGTGCTCCGGTTCGAGGAAGGCAAAAGCCTGAAGAACTGGCTCAAGGACCTGGGGCGGGCGCCGCGTCAGAAAGAACTCGACCAGATCGTAGCGCCGCTTCTCGATGCGCTCGAGGTCATTCACAAAGCCGATTTCCTGCATCGTGACATTGCCCCCGACAACATCATCATCCGCAATAGCGGCGATCCGGTGCTGATCGATTTCGGCGCCGCGCGTAGTGATATAGCCGCCCACTCGAAGACCAAGACTGTGTCGGCGCTGGTGAAGCCCGGGTACAGTCCTTACGAGCAGTATGCCGAGACGAGCCGCCAGCAGGGGCCGTGGAGCGACATCTACGCCTTCGCCGCCACGCTCTACCATGCGGTGACCGGCAAGCGGCCGCCCGACTCGCCGTCGCGAATGCTCAAAGACGAGATGGTGCCGGTTCGCGACGCGGCGCTCGCGGGATACCGGGCATCGTTTCTTGCCGCGATCGGGCAGGCGCTGGCGCTTTCGGTCGACGCACGCCCACGATCGGTCGCGGAATGGCGCGGGGCTTTGTTGGCTCCGGATCCGGAAAGGCCCGGTCTATTTCAACGCCTCAAAGAGAAGACCGAAGTTCGCCGACGCCGCGAAGACGATAAGCGTGCGGCCGATGCAGTCGTACAGACGCCCGTGCCGCCGCCGCCCGACGCGCCGGGGCCCAAGGGAGGCATGCTCGATTTTGTCGAGTCGCTGAGAGAGCAGCCGGCCGAAAAGAGCAAGACGAAGGCGCCTGCAGCCGTTACGCCCGCTCCGTCTGCCGCCGCAAAGAAAGCCGCCGCCGCGGAAAAAGCCAAGGCCAAGGCCGAAAAAGCGAAAGCTGAAAAAGCCAAACCGGCCGAAAAGATTGCGCCGCTGCCGCCTCCGGCTCGGGCGGTGGCTGAAAAGGCAAAGGGGAAACTGAAAGTCCGTCCGAAACCGGACGTTGCCCGACGGCCTTTTTCGCGCTGGCTGAAGACACGCCTTATCATCGCGGCCGCCATCGCCGGCGTCGTTCTGGCGTTCCACGATCGCATCCCACAATTCCTGGCGTCGCAGAAAAATGCCATCACGACGGGGACGATCTTGAAGCCCGTCGCAACGGCCGATCCGGCTCTCACAGAAACAGCAGAGATCAAAGCTTATGATGGGCCGGTCGAGGAACTGGCACTCAGCGGCGATGGCCATCTGATCGTGACGGCGTCGCACGAACCGCTGCTGAAAGTCTGGTCGTACGATACGCGCTATCAGCTCGGCACGATCCCGCTCGAAGACGGACCCGCGGTATCGCTGGCGGTTCGCAACAATCGCGTCGTGACCGGCCATGCCAACGGTGCCGTCGCGATTTACGACCTCGATACCAAACAGCGGCTTTTCAGGTTCAAGCGCAACGACGCGACGATCTGGGCCGTCGCCTTCGTTGCCTCGGAGGATCGCATTGCGGCGGCGAGCCATGACTGGACAGTGACTTTGTGGGAAACGGCATTCCAGGACACGCCGGTTGCCGTGCTCGATGGACACGAAAATGCCGTGCAGGCCCTTGCGGTCGACCCCTCCGGAAGGTGGATCGCATCCGGCGGCGCCGACCGCGCAATACGGATCTGGAGCGCCGATACGAAGGATACACGCCGACTTTATCGTAACAATTCCGATTTCATTTCGTCGCTTGCATTCTCCGGCGACGGCGCGTTGCTCGCAGCGGGAAGCCTCGACGGAACCGTCAAGCTTCTGTCAATGAATTCCTATCGGATGCAGCGGACCCTCAGCGGTCATGCGGCTCGCATCACCTCGCTGGCGTTTTCGGAATCCGGCGATTTGCTGGCATCGGCTTCCGAGGATGGCGTCGTGCGCGTCAGGAGCTTGAAGCGGTGGCGCACTTACCTGCCCTTGAACGGCCTCGGGTCGGGGGCCAAGACGGTAGCGTTTTCCAATGATGGACGCACGTTGCTGACGGGCGGACAAGATGGTGTGATCCGGCTCTGGTCATTGCCCGGCGCGCAACTTGCGCAACGCAATTGACGCCGGCGCGGCTTGCAATGCCTCAGCGGCGTCGCTAGACCGGTCGGAAATGCATGTGGGCGGCGTCCTGGAGACAAAGCACCGCCATCATTGGTCCGAACATACTCAAATCGATTCATGCGGGAGGTGCGCTTCATGTTCGGATGGCGCCGACGGAGCGAAGGCTTTGAATGGAAGGAATACGTGCGGACGACGATTCTCGTTCGGCGCGCCGACCGTCAGCGCCGGATCGAAGACGCGCGGCTCGCCGCCATCGGCAAGGTCAAGGACGCCGCTGACGCCGGAGTCGACGCCGGACGCGCAGGTGTCTCCGCTGCCAAGGCCGGCATCATGCGCGGTCTATCGTTTCTCGGCCGTGTGATCGCCGATTTTGCGGTGACCATTTTCTGGGGCGTCGTACGTTGGGGACGGTTCGGCTGGAGCATTCTGAAAGATGCTGCGGCCGCGCTTCTTGCGCCGATCGCCAATGCGCTGCGCGTGCCCGCCGGGGCTGTCAGCGACAAGCTTAGAATGATGCCCGACGTTGCCCAAAAATTTCCGGTCAAGGCGCATCATCTGATAACCGCGGGGATCGTATTGGCGTTGATCTACGTCGGCGGCCCGATGCTCAGAACGGCCGATGGCGTCGGCACGATTTCCGTCGCGGACGCGATGCCGGAAGCGAATAGCGAAGCTCACCAGGTTACGATTTCGAACGAGATCTCGGGACCGGCCGCCGCGTTGACGGGCGATACGATGCGCGTCGACGGCACTCTTATCCGCCTTGCCGGGATCGAAGCGCCTGCTTCGGAGCAACCATGCTATCGCGCAACTGGACGGCGGTGGAACTGTGCTTCGGCTGCCCGTGCAGGGCTCAATAGCATCGTCCGCGGGCGCGTCGTCACATGCAGCCCGTCGGGGCAGGCCGAGGACGGCAGGACGGTCGCGAATTGCGTCGTCGACAGTTCGAAGGACGTGGCGACCGAGCTTGTTCGAAACGGATTTGTTTTTGCGACCGCCAGTTCCTTCTTCAGCTCGCTCAGCGGGGAAGAAAGCAGTGCGCGAGACGCCAAGCGCGGTATCTGGCAGGGAGAAGTCCAGCGGCCGCAGGAATGGCGAGATCAGGCGTGGGAGGCCGCCAAGCGCGAGGCGCCCGACGGATGCCCGATAAAGGGTGTCGTACGGGCTTCGTCGAAGATCTACGCGCTGCCGTGGTCCGGCGCGTATGCGAAAGCGCGGGTGCGGCCCGAACGTGGGGAGCGCTGGTTCTGCAGCGAAGATGACGCCAAGGCCGCTGGTTTCGCGCCTCTCGACAAATCCTGAAAGTGAATTGGCGAGGGCAAAAAAATCCCGCAGCCGGGGGAGACTGCGGGGTGGAAGTGACCTTGTACGCCATTGGGGTTGTGGGACGGCGCAAAGGATTAATGCGGATCATACAGCCAAAGGTGGCAGAATTATCAAGACTTGGCGCGCCGTGATTCGTTTTTTGCCGTCAAGATGTGTCTGTTTGGCTGGGCGTCAGTGCGCCAGCGCAACGGCGCTGTGCCGCCCAAACAATAATGTTTCCTGAGCGTAATTATCGGTTGTGACTCAACGGCATCAAAGCGGATTGCGTCGCAAAGCAGCTGCGGATCAATAAAAGCGGGCCGCCCCCAGACTTCCTTTCCCATCGACCGATTCCCGGCCTGCAACTGGAAGTACTTGCATCGCCCAGTTGGTTTGACCGGCAAATTCGGTCTTAGCAGCCGCCCGCATCGGCCGTGGGTACGCTTCGGCCATGATGCCTTCTGCGGTTCCTAACGCTGCCCGGTTCCGCATCGCTGAACGACCCGGAACCGGCCAAAAAAAATCCGTGCGCAGTCAAACGCGCACTGACCGAATTCCGATTCTTCTTTCATGCACACAAGTCTCGGAGAGATCAGCCATAAGTCTGTGTTGCAGATTCACACCATGATTTTTTCTGAACAGTCGAACCTTGGTCTCGGCGCTCCCTGTTTTGAAGAGCTGCCGCTAAAGTGCGCGCGTCTAGGGGCACGGGCGTTAGTAACCAGAGGGGTTAAGTTTATGTTGCGCAGACTGGTACTGGGGCTGTGCGCCATGCTGGCCACGGGCGTTGTGGCTTCGACAGGAGTCGGAACCGTTGCCGTCGTCGGAACGGCGGTGGGTGTCGCGGGCCTCGTGAGCAATGCGACGTCAGCGGATGCCCAGTCGTGGCGTCGTAGATATCATCGCTATCGGCATCGCTATCACTACCGACACGGCGACCAGCTCATTCTCATTGCCGAAACCGACGTCGATCTATCTCTCGATCGCTATACGATTGATGTGCGGCAAGCAAAAGGCGCCTACAAAGGCATTCGCATCAAAAATGCGATGGGCAGGTTGTTCGACGTTCGGCGCGTGCAAATCGTCTACAGCGACGGATCGGTGTGGAACGAAGATCGCCAGATCGACATGTATTGGGGCGAGCGCAGCAGGCCGATCAATCCGACCTACGAAAACAAGTTCATCGACCAGATCACGATCGAGCAGGTGCCTAATCCTGGACGCGGGCGGCTGCAGATCATCGGCATTCAGGATCGCGAAGGCCGGTCGATGGATCGGGGGGGACGTTCGGGTCCGCCAGATCGCTACGACAGGCCTAGCACGGGTGATTCCAGCATTTCGGTGCGTCCGACCGTGCCCGTCGCCACGCCGACGACCCCTGGCCAGCAGACGGCCGGCGGAGATGTGCTGTTTGGTGCGCAGTACGTCGGCTTCCTTACCGACCGTGACGTGATCCGCATCGGGCCGGAAATCGGAAAGTTTTCGAAGATCCGCCTGCGCGTTTTGGACAACGACATCCATATCAACGAGATGAAGATCGTCTATGCGAACGGCGAAAGCGACTCGCTGGCGATCAACGCCGATATTCCGAGGAATTCGCGCACCAATTGGATCGATCTTCGCGGTGACCGGTTCATCAAGGAGATCCAGCTCAGCTATCGGTCGCGCCCGAACTTCAACGGACAGGCGCGGGTCGAGGTTTTCGGCCGGTATGCACCGGGCTGGCTCGGACCGAACGGCGAAGGCCGCCGGTATAACCAGGGTTGGGTGCTGCTTGGCGCTCAGACGGCTGGCTTCATCGGCTTCGACAAGGATATCATTCCTGTCGGCAGCAACGAGGGCGGCTTCCGGCGCCTGCGGGTGACGGTCCGCGATCGCGCCATCACGCTTAACGAGATCAAGGTGGTCTATTCCGACGGCCAGGAAGAGACCGTTCCGATACGGACCCGCGTCGATGCGGGCGGCACGTTCGGACCGATCGATCTCAGAGGCGGACGGCGGCAGGCCATCGACCACATCGAAGCCAAGTACCGCTCGCGATTCTTCGACTCGTCGGCGAAGGGCAAGGGCTCTGCCATCGTCGAAATCTGGGGCCAGCATTACTAGGTTCGGATCGATGGTCGCTAAAGAGAGAATCAGGAGGGCCGGGCACAATCCGGCCCTCTTTTTTTCGCACCAATGCGCGCCGGCTCGGAAACACGCCGATTTTGCGCAGGAATCGCGTCGACGCGCGCGCTTATCCGCCTTAAATCGCGTCGACAGCGTTTCGCGACGTGCGACGAATGTGCTACGCGACGCCAACTCGTCGGCGGCTATCGATTCCACTTTTGGGGGACCAAAGCTTTGAACGTGAGCCTTAAGCAGCCGCTGCAGGCGGAGAGCCGCGCCAACATTCTGATGCGCGACAAGCAAACGGCTCAGCTTTCACCTTCGGATCTTCCCGAAACGCAAAAACAGCGCGTGCGGCGCCTCGCCGCTCACTGCCAGAAATATCGCGGGCCGGTCACGCGTCTGGCGATCCTGCAACTGTTCACGACATTGGTGCCGCTCGTTCTCATCGTCGGCGTAATGTTCGCGACGGTCGAGCACGCTTATTGGGCAACGCTGCTGCTCGCGCTTCCCGCCGCCGGTCTGCTCGTCCGCGCCTTCATCATTCAGCATGACTGCGGGCATGGCTCGTTTTTTGGATCGCGCGGGCTCAACGATTTCGTCGGCCGAGCGATGAGCGTTCTGACCCTTGCGCCCTATGGGTTGTGGCGCCGTGAGCATGCGCAGCATCACGCGACGTCGGGGAATCTCGACCGCCGCGGCGCGGGCGACATCAATACGATGACGGTCGAGGAATACGTGAAGCTGTCGCCCCTCGGAAAGCTTCGCTACCGGCTTTATCGCCATCCGCTGTTTCTCTTCGGCCTTGGGGTGCCGACCTACTTTCTTGTTCTTCAGCGCGTGCCCTGGTTTCATGCCCTGCCGCCCAAGGATGCGTGGAAAAGCGTGCTGGCTTTGAATGTCGGTCTCGTCGGGCTCTACGCACCACTTTGCTATTTTTTTGGCATCGCCAATGTCGTGTGGGTTGGATTGCCGGTATTACATCTTGCGGCCGCGACCGGCGGCTGGCTGTTCTTCATTCAGCACCAGTTCGAGGAGACGACCTGGGACAAGGCTGAAGGCTGGGATTTCCAAGTCGCCGCTCTGCTCGGTTCTTCGTATTATGAATTGCCAAAGACGCTCAACTGGTTCACCGGCAACATCGGGCTGCACCACATTCATCACCTCAACAGCATGATTCCGAATTACCGGCTCATGGCCTGCCTCAACGCCAGCCCGGAACTGCAATCAATCAACCGTTTGACGTTACGCGACAGCCTGCGGTGTGCCCGGCTCAAGCTGTGGGACGAGGACGGCCGCCGTCTCATCGGCTTCGACGAACTTCCTGCGACGGCCTGAACTCCATTGTCGGTGGCGCCGGTATGAGCGAAGACAATGGCCGCGCGCCGACAGACGAACTGATAACGATCCGGGATTGGCTGAGATTTGCCGTAACCTCGATGACGCGTGCCGGCCTGGTGTTCGGGCACGGCACGACGAATGCCGTCGATGAAGCTGCGTTTCTTATTCTCGCGACGCTCGACCTTCCCATCGAAGACATCAATCCCTGGCTCGATTGCCGGCTGACCGCTGCCGAACGCGACAATGTCGAGTTCGTGATTTCAACGCGCATCGAGACGCGCAAGCCAGCAGCTTACATCACCAACTCGGCGTACATCCGCGGTCACAAGTTCTACGTCGACGAACGCGTGATCGTGCCTCGGTCGTTCATCGGGGAACTGATCGTGCAGGATCATCTGGCGCCGATCGTCCCGGACGACCTCGCCGTCCGCCGCGTGCTCGATCTGTGCACCGGGTCCGGCTGCCTTGCCATTCTCGCGGCGGAGGCGTTTCCCAACGCTGTCGTCGATGCGAGCGATATTTCCGACGATGCGCTTGCAGTGGCGCAACGAAATATTCGCGATTGCGGCCTGGAAAAGCGCGTCCGCACGTTCAAGGCGGATCTTTTCAGTGGGCTTTCCGCAACCGAATACGATCTCATCATCTCGAACCCGCCTTATGTCACGGCGGATGCGGTCGCAGCGTTCCCCGCGGAGTACCAAGCAGAACCGAAGATCGCGCATCTGGGCGGCACGGACGGCCTCGATCTTGTCCGTCGGATCCTCAGCGACGCGCCCGCCTATCTCGCGCCGAAGGGAAGCCTTATCGTCGAAATCGGGGACGGCCAGAGCGCGCTTGAAGCGTCGAGGCCCGATTTGCCGTTTCTGTGGCTCGATACCGAAATGAGCAAAGGCGAGGTGTTCGCGCTCTTCGCCGAGGACTTCAAACCCGCTGATGCGGACAGCGGGCGAAAGCGACAAGGATCGCCTCGCCGCTGATATGAGCGTCAGCCAAAGGCGCCGAAATGATGTGAAATGCCGGTGCCGATCTCGCGAACAAATTCATAGGCAATTTCCATCGGCGTCAAAATTTCCGTTTCCAGGCGCGCATAATCGTCAATGCCACGCGGGCGGTAGCTGGCCTGCTCGTCGAAGGATTTCGCAGCCAGGTTTTTCTCGTCGTGCGGGAATGCCTTGCGCAGAATGTTCAGGACTTCGGGAATTTCCAGGCTCAGCGCCATCTCGAGCACCTGCGCATGCGACAGGCCATCCTGGGGCGCAAAGCGCGGCAGCTGTGCTGCCAGGATGAAGATGCGCATGATCAGAGCAAGGCGGATCGCCTGAAGAAGATCAAGCTCGAGACGGTTTTCATCCGGCACCATGCCATCCTCGATATTCAAATCGGCGAGGATGGCATGCAGATCGATGGCGTCGAGGCGCAACAAATGGACGAGCTCGGAAATGTCGCCGTGGCGTTCGTCGGGTAAAAGATGCGTTGCAAGCGTCCGGAAGGCGCTGTTCAACGCTTGCTCACGTCCCCACGACGCACGCGACGCCCAAAGGCCGGCGTTGAACACCTGGGCGTTGGCGGCCATTGCATTGAGGCTCGACATGGTCTTGCCGTGGGCGATCATGGCGAGCAGCGACTGCAGCCGCTTCGATGACTTGGCCAGTTTATAGAAGCGATCGCGATCGGCGCCGACGGCCGTGCCAAGGCCCGCGACGACGTTGGCGATATAGCCGAACTGCTGAAGGATGGCGTTGTTCGGAATGGCGCGCATGCGCGCAGGGTTGCCGCGATCGGAGGCGTGCTCGCCCTGCCGTTTCACCGGCCGCGAGCCGGTCTTGAAGAGCAGGTTCGGACCGAAGGCACCAAGCACGGCGCGATAGCCGTCGTGCGCAAACAGATCCTGCTGGAAAGCCCGAAGACGCAGGAAGAAATCGAAACTGAAATCCTGCGCCGAATAGAACGGATCCTTTTCAGCGGGCGGAATTTCGCCGTCCATCACGATCGTCGCCAACGCGCGGGTTGTCAGCGCGCGGTTGCCGAAAAAGACGTAGCCGTCGCCGCCCTGGAAGCTCGTTTCGTGCTTGACGGGAATGCTCGCTGCGCCGAAGCGGCGACGCGCCTCGTTCGTCATGACGTAGTGCAGTCGGCGATAGAGAGTGCCCGGATGAGCACCACGTCCCATCGACTCGCCATGCGTTGAAAACAAAAGCGTCTCGATGCCTTCGAGCTTGGCGCCATCGACGAGTGCGGCGAGCGCCTTGTAATAGCGCTCGACGGCGAGCGTCGCCGAGATCTGACCGATGAAGCGGCCGGCGTCGGAAAAGCCGGTTTGGATGCTGATGCGTTTCCGACCCTTGACGTAGTCGCGATAGGTTTCCTCTTCGACCAGCCGCTCCATAATGCGGGCGCCGTTTTCCAGGCCCGTCGGAGTTTCGAAGAGCGGGGAAATATCGGTGATGTGATCGACGCCGAAGAGCTTTGCAAAGAACACCGCGATCAGCACGGTAGCGGGAGATTCGCATTCGGCGATAAGGAAACGGATCGGTGTTTCCTTATCGACGTGCTTCATGATTTGCGCGGTCAGCGCGAACTGCCGGATCGCCGTTGCCGATTCAAGATCGAGGGTCGCGAAGTTGACGGTTTCGCGCGGCGTATTCCTGATCATCTCGACGATGCGAGCGAGCGACTGGCTTTCGGTCAGGTCGCGCGTCCACGGCTCGTGCACGTAGGCGCGGAAGGCGTTGTGCAACTGCAGAGCGTTGATGCGCAGGTGAATGTGCGACATGCCGAGGCCTGTCGCCTCGACGAGACCGGCGAGCGCGGCTGTCGCCCGCTTCATTTGCGGCGCCTGAACGACATCGATCAGATTGTTGAAGAGCGTCTGAAGCGGCTCGACCGTCAGCAGGTTGTAGCCGTCGGTCTTGGTGATGATGTTGGCTGCCTTCGCCAGACCTTCGGTGTCGTTGGTGAAGCTTTCCAGCGCTTTCAGCTGTTCATCGACCGCCGCGATGGCGAGATCGAGCTTGCCGACGATCTGGCGGGCCACGCGCTGCGCGGCATCGCCACTTTCGAGCTTGTGCTTCAGGACGACGAAGCGCTCGCGAATGTCGGCAAGGGCGGCACGCTTTTCGCGCAGGCGGACTTCGAACGAAAAGGTCCAGGCGATGTCGGTGCGGCCATCGAGATCGTAGCCTACCCAGGACGCAAATGTCGTCAGCTTGGGACGCACTTTGAATGCGGCGTCGCCAAACTTCTGAGATGCGACGCTGTAGAAGCCGTGCAGCAGCTCTTCGTAAGCGTTGCGCAGATTGCGGATCGCGTCCTGAGCGCACTTGTGCTCATGGTGGAGCGTCAGCTTGTCCTCGGGACGGTGGGGCAAGCCGATCGTCACGTCGGCATTGGGATCGGCGACCGCGATATCGACCATGCGCCGATAAAGCGCGTCGGAGAGACCGAAAGTGGGATGGGCCGTCAAAACAATGCCCGTGCGCGCGCGCGACCAGCGCTCGGCGAAGGCCTGAAGGTTATTGCCGGTCTCCGACACGGTCTTTTCGACGTAGGCGGTGAAATCCTTGAGCGTGGTCGCCTGGTCGACGTAACCGATCTTGTCGCGAAGGCCCCTGGCACGGCGGACGAAGGCGCGATCCATCAAGCGGCCGGCGAGGCTCTTTACTTCATCGAATGACACATCGTTCGACTCGAGCCGGCGCGAAAGGTCGAACGCGACGTTCAAAATCGGATTGAGCGAAGGGTTGTCAGGGATTTGCGTTCTGAGACGCTTCAGCTCGTTGATCAGCTCGGTTTCGTCGAGTTTGGTCGAGCCGACAGCGGGCGTCGTATCCTGCATCACCAAGGCTCCATGTCCCGAGAAGGGGACAGACTTCTCATGCAAATCGTAATGTAGCGAGCGAGCGGCCGGAGGCAAAGCGCCCTCCGGCCGCGAACCGAACTCAAGCGACCTTGCGCATCTGCCCGAGGACCTGGGCAATCGTCGAGCCCATCTCGGAAGGCGTCGGCGCAATCGTGACGCCGCAGCCTTTGAGAATCTCGACCTTTTCCGAGGCCGATTCGCCAAATGCCGAAACGATGGCGCCGGCGTGACCCATGCGTCGACCCTTCGGAGCCGATAAGCCTGCGATGTAAGCGATCACCGGTTTCTTCATGTGCTCCTTGGCGAACATGCCGGCCTCCGCTTCCTGCGGACCGCCGATTTCGCCGATCATCAAGACGGCATCGGTCTCGGGATCCTTCTCGAAGGCTTCGAGAATGTCGCGATGCGAAGAGCCGTTGATCGGATCGCCGCCGATGCCGACGGAGGTCGAAACGCCGATACCGAGCGACTTCATCTGCGCTGCGGCCTCGTAGCCAAGCGTGCCGGAGCGACCGACGATGCCGACGCGGCCGGGCAGGTAGATATGACCCGGCATGATGCCGAGCATCGCCTTGCCGGGCGAGATCGTGCCCGCGCAGTTCGGGCCGGTCAGAACCATGCGGTTCTCTTTCTTGTAGCGACGCATGTAGCGCTTCACGCGGATCATATCCTGCGCGGGAATGCCGTCGGTGATGCAGACGCAGTATTTGATGCCGGCATCGGCTGCTTCCATGATCGCGTCGGCCGCGAACGGCGGCGGCACGAATACGATCGAGGCTTCGGCGCCGGTTTCATCGACCGCGCCCTTGACGGTGTTGAACACCGGACGGCCGAGGTGGGAGGTGCCGCCCTTGCCGGGCGTGACGCCGCCGACGACGTTGGAGCCGTAGTCGATCATTTCCTGGGCGTGAAAGGTGCCGATGCGTCCGGTGAAGCCCTGGATCAGGATCGGCGTCTTTTCATTGATAAAGATTGCCATTGGTGCGTTTCTCCGGATTTAGGCTGCTTTTTTGGCTGCTTCGACCGCTTTTTTTGCCGCTTCCGCCAGCGTATCCGCACTGATGACGGTAAGACCGCTGGTGTCGATGATCTTGCGCCCTTCCTCGACGTTGGTTCCGGCGAGGCGAACGACAATCGGCATCGTGATGTTCAATTCCTTGACGGCATCGACGACGCCTTTAGCGACCCAATCGCAGCGATTGATGCCGGCGAAGACGTTGACGAGGATGGCGCGAACGTTCTTGTCGCGCAGGACGGCGCGGAAGGATTTCGTCACGCGCTCCGGCGAAGCGCCGCCGCCGATGTCGAGGAAGTTCGCCGGCTCACCGCCAGCAAGCTTGATCATATCGAGGGTTGCCATTGCGAGACCCGCGCCGTTGACGATGCAGCCGATATCGCCGTCGAGGCCGACATAAGACAAACCACGATCGGAGGCGTAGGTTTCGCGCGGATCTTCCTGGCTCTTGTCGCGCAGCTCTGCGATGTGCGGGCGACGGAAAAGAGCATTCTCGTCGAACGACATCTTGGCGTCGAGCGCGACGACCTGCTTCTCCTTGGTGATGACGAGAGGGTTGATTTCGACCATCATCGCATCGAGGTCGCGGAAGGCGCGATAGCAGCCCATGATCGCCGGAACGAGCTTGTTGACGATCTCAGGATCGACACCAAGGCCGAATGCCAACTCGCGAGCCTGGAACTGCTGCATGCCGACCGCCGGATCGACGGTAACGCGGATGATCGTGTCGGGCTGCGTGGCGGAGATCTCTTCGATATCCATGCCGCCGGCGGCCGAGGCGACGACGACGATACGTTCGGTGGCGCGGTCCATCACGAAGCCCAAATAGATCTCGCGATCGATGTTGGTTGCTTCTTCGATGTAGAGGCGCGAGACCAGCTTGCCGGACGGTCCCGTCTGATTGGTGACAAGCTTGCGACCGAGCATCGATTCGGCTGCTTCCTCGATCTCACGCTCGTTGCGGCACAGCTTGACGCCGCCGGCCTTGCCACGCGCACCGGAATGGATCTGCGCCTTGACGACGACAGTGCCGCCAAGCTCGCTGGCGCGATAGGTCGCCTGTTCGGGGCTATAAGCCAGTCCGCCGCGCGGAATCGGCACGCCAAACTTCGTGAGAAGCTCTTTTGCCTGGTATTCGTGAATGTCCATTATTGGACCTCCCTAGGATTATCCGACGTTTCCTGGCCGTTTATTATTTCGCCCGCGCGGCTTCAGCCGCCTTGATCGCGGCGGCAGTCACAAGCAGGTTTTTCGCCATCTTCTCAGATGCAGCGTCAATCATCTTGCCGTCGAGCGACGCGGCGCCCTTGCCTTGGGCCTCAGCTTCCTTGAGAGCGACGAGAATACGCTCGGCGCGCTCGACTTCCTTGGCCGTCGGCGAATAGATCTCGTTGGCAAGTTCGATCTGCGAGGGATGAATGGCCCACTTGCCTTCCATGCCAAGAGCCGCGCCGCGGCGAGCTGCTGCCTTGTAGCCTTCCGGATCGTCGATGCCGCCGAACGGTCCGTCAATGGGACGAAGGCCGTAAGCGCGGCAGGCAACCGTCATGCGCGACAGCGGGAAGTGCCACTGATCGCCGGGGTAGTCGGGGTTCAAGCCGCCGATGACGACGGTGCGTGCTTTGTTGAACGCCGAATAGTCGGCGACGCCGAAGTGCATCGATTCCAAGCGGCTCGGAGTTCGAGGCAATCGCCTCGACGTTGGCCATGCCGAGCGGCGTTTCGATCAGCGCTTCAGTACCGATCTGGTTCTTCAGCCCCTTGGCGACTTCGATCTGGCTGACGATGCATTCAACGGTGTAGACGTCGGCCGGAACGCCGACCTTCGGAATGAGGATGGTGTCGAGCTTGGCACCGGCCTGCTCGCAGATGTCGACGACATCGCGATACATGTAGTGGGTGTCGAGACCGTTGATACGAACGGAAACGCTTTTGCCGGCTGCTTTCCAATCGAGATCGTTCAGCGCCTGGATGATGTTCTTACGGGCCTGCTCTTTTTCCGGCGGGGCGACGGCGTCTTCGCAATCGAGGAAGACGTAGTCGGCTGCGCTCTTGATGGCGCGATCGATCATGCTCGGATTGGAGCCCGGAACCGCGAGATAGGAGCGCTGCAATCTCTGTTTGCGGAGCGGGAACTGCGAGAAGCTCATTGGGAGTTGCCTTCCTAGGATACGTGTTTTTGTTTTCGGGTCACAAAGGCTCAGAACGGTAAGTGCCCGGCCCTTTCATCAGAGCCAGGCACTTTTTGCTTATGCGGCTTTCGCAGCAGGCTGAGCCGGGCTCGTCGCCGATTTCGTTGCGGTCTTGGAGAAGTATTCGGCTGCAGCACCCGTGCCCGATCCGAGCTTGATGTTGATGCCCGTGTCCTTCAGCGCCATCTCGACAGCGAAGAGAACGCCGCCGATCATGAACTCGTCGAGCGCACCGAGGTGGCCGATGCGGAAGACCTTGCCGGCGACCTTGTTGAGACCGGTTCCGAGCGACGTGTTGTAGCGGTAGTAAGCCGTCTTCAAGACAGCGTTGGCGTCGAAGCCTTCCGGAACCAGAATTGCCGATACGGTGTCGGAGTGCCACTTGGGTTCCTTGGCGCAGAGCTTCAGACCCCAGGCATCGACGGCGTGACGGACGCCCGTCGCCAAGCGATGATGGCGGGCGATGACGTTGTCGAGGCCTTCAGCAAAGATCAGATCGAGCGAGGCGCGGAGCCCGCGGATCAACTGCGTTGCAGGGGTGTAAGGGAAGTAGCCAAGATCATTCGTCTTGATCATGTCTTCCCACGAGAAGAAGCAACGGTTCATGCGGCCGTTGACGCTCTTGTTGACGTCGAGCGCCTTCTGGCTGACGGCGAGAATGCCGAGACCAGTCGGAAGCATGAAGCCTTTCTGCGAACCAGAGACGCATGCGTCGACGCCCCATTCGCCCATGCGCATGTCGAGCGAGCCAACGGACGACACGCCGTCGACGAACAGAAGTGCGGGGTGCTTGGCGGCATCGAGCGCCTTGCGGACGCCGGCGATGTCGGAAGAAACGCCTGTCGCCGTTTCGTTATGCGTGGCGAAAACGGCCTTGATCTCGTGGTTCTTGTCCTTGGCAAGAATGTCCGCATACTTCTCGAGCGGAACGCCCGTGCCCCACTCTTCGTCGCAGAGCTCGACCTTGAGGCCGAGGCGTTCAGCCATATCGACCCAGAGAAGCGAGAACTGGCCAAAGCGGCTCATCAGAACTTTGTCGCCGGGGGCGAGCGTGTTCTCGATTGCGGATTCCCATGCGCCGGTTCCCGATGAGGGGAAGATAAATACGCGACCGTCTTTCATCTTGAAGACCTTCTTCAGGTCTTCGAACACCGGCAGCGTGAACTTAGGAAATTCCGGCGAGCGCATGTCTTCCATCGGAAGGTTCATGGCCATGCGGACTTTGTCCGGAATCGTGGTCGGGCCGGGAATGAAAAGATGAGGCGTAACGGTCATTGAAGCGTTCCTCCGCGCTGCGTTGAGCCAAGCCGACGATCCCCGATACAGCGGGGGAAACGTTTTGGCGTGCTTTTGCTGATCCACCCGCCCGATCGCAGATGCGGGCGTCCGGTCTTAACTAGCAGGCGGACAGTGATGGTGGGAACGAGAATCTATCAACACCCTGTTGGGCAGATCGAGCTACCCACCCAGTCGTGCTTTGGTGCCGACATTCGCGCTGGATCAGATGTCTCGCTTGCTAGGACTCGGAACGGTTAACGGAGACATGCAGCGCAACAGCCATGGCGCGATTCGAGACACCGAGTTTATCGTATAAATTTTTCAGATGATATTTCACCGTGTTGCGCGAAATTCCCGTGCGCGCTGCGATTTGAAGGTTGGTCCAGCCGTTCGCTAGTGCAGCAAGCAACTCGCGCTCGCGCGCCGTCAATCCTTCGAGCGGGTCGTGATTCAAAAGATCGATATCGACATATGGCAGCGACAAGCGGCCACGCGCGACCGAAACGACCGCTTCGAGCAGAACCTGCGGATCTTCAGTCTTCGAGACGAAACCCCAGGCGCCGCCTTTGATGGCTTGCCGAAGCACGTCATTGGAACGTTCGCCGGTGTAGATGATGACGCGCGTCTGCCACTTCTCTTGTTTCACGCGCTGAAGCACTGCGCCGCCGTTGATATCGGGGAGCGTCCAGCCGACAACGGCGATCTCGACGGGCTTCTGTCTCAGCGCGTTGATCAGCGCTTCGCCGGTCGGATAAACTCCGCACACGTTGAAGCGTCCATCGCGCTCGATCAGAGCGTCGAGGCCCGCGCGTACGACCGGATTTTGATCGGCGATCGTGACCTCGATCTTGGCGGCCATCCGCGTGAAGCTCTCCTTAAACACTGACGGCGGCTAAACGAGCGCTAACGGCCCGCCCGAACGCTGGCGACCCCGGCAGGATTTGAACCTGCGACCTACGGTTTAGGAAACCGTTGCTCTATCCAGCTGAGCTACGGGGCCCGCTTCGGCCTTTCGGCCGCGACTCGTCAGATCGATTTCCCGCATCGATCGCGGGCGTCAAGAGCTATGAGGTTAGTGTCGGCGGAGGTCAAGCACGGCCCCGTTCGGCTTATGGCCTGCGAACATGTTTTGGTGACGCAATTCGTGCGAGCGAAGCCATTGGATTGCATAGACTCTTGCGTGCCAAATATTCTAGCATCTACTTTTGGTTGAATTATGCTTTAATTCAGGATAATGGATTGACCGCCGCGAGCGGGCAGGCGGCTGAAAGGCCAAAGCGGGGCCTGTATTGAGGGCCGCTCGCGGCAATTCCGTCCGGCTCATGCACTCGCTTCTTAGGCCCGCTCCACGTTAGGCTGGCTTCGCGGTCCACTGGTCTTGGTGAAGCAGGATGGGTGTGGTGTCTGTTGGGGCATGACAGGGCAACGGCGGCGGGTGACATCTGGCGTGGTGGGACTTCTTGCTCCCTTTGCGGCGGCGGCTGAAACGGTCAATGCGCCCTCGCAATGCACGCTCGACCCTGGCCCAATTCGGACCGTCACCCGGGTCGTCGATGGCGAAACGCTTGTGCTCGATGACGGCAAGGTCGTCAGGCTGATCGGCGCACTTTCGCCCAGGGCACGCGATGCCGACGCCGCCGCAGGCGCTTGGCCGCCGGAAACGGAGACGATAAGAGCGCTGTCGGATTTCGTATTAGCGAAGCGGGTGAAACTCGCCTTTTCCGGCAGGAAGGTCGACCGATACGGACGCTCCCTGGCGCAAGTCTTCGTCCTCGATCATGGCCGCGAAGAGTGGCTGCAGGGCAGGTTGCTTGCGGGCGGCTTCGCGCGAGCTTACGGACTGCCTGAGAGCTTTGCGTGCGCGCACGAGCTCATGGCGCACGAAGCGGAAGCGCGGCGCCAGAGGCTCGGTTTGTGGAGCAACGGCATCTATCGCACGCGCCCTGCCGATCATCCCGGCGAGTTGATGAGGGAGCGCGGAAAGTACGAGCGCGTTATGGGTACGATCGTTTCGGTGGGACGAACGAAAGGCGCGACCTATCTGAATTTCAGCAGCGACTGGCGCACAGATTTCACGGCGCGCATCGATAAGAAAGTGCTAGCCGCCAATCCCGAATTCGACAAGTCGCTCGATGGGCTCGCAAACAAGACCGTTATCGTTCGCGGCTGGATCGAACGTCGCAACGGTCCGTTGATCGACATCGCCGATCCCTCACAGGTCGAGGCACCGGACGAAGCACCACCGACCGAAGCCCCAAAAGAGGTGCGCCCGGCCCCGCCGGAAGGTGCGGAACCGAGCGCTGTAAATCTCAAATCTCTTTAGCGGATTCGCGAACCAATTGTCGCGAACGCGATCAGGCCGCTTCCTCTTCGACCGGCGCTTCGGTTTCCGTCAGGCGACGGCCTTTGGCGCTTTTCGAGAGAATGTCGGTGATGCGCTGGACGGCGCCGCGCTCGTCGAGCTTTTCGACGGCAGCGAGTTCGCGGGCCATGCGATCGAGCGCGTCCTCATAGAGCTGGCGCTCCGAATAGGACTGCTCGGGCTGGGCCTCGGAGCGATAAAGATCGCGCACCACTTCCGCGATCGAGATCAGGTCGCCCGAATTGATCTTGGCGACGTACTCCTGAGCGCGGCGGCTCCACATCGTACGCTTGATGCGGGCGCGGCCCTTGAGCGTCTCCATGGCCTTTTTGACGAGACCTTCGTCGGCGAGCTTGCGCATTCCAACGCTCGCCAGCTTGCCGGTCGGGACGCGCAGCGTCAGCTTCTCCTTGTCGAAGGTGATGACAAAGAGTTCGAGCGCCATACCGGCGATTTCCTGCTCCTCGATGCCGACGATACGGCCGACGCCATGAGCGGGATAGACGATGAATTCATTGGCCTTGAAGCCGTGACGCTGATTGACCGGCTTCTTCTGCACCGCCAAAATCTGACGTGCGGCGGCGGCCTTGTCGGCAGCTTCCTTCTGAGCCGGCTGCTGTGCTGCGGATACAGGCGCCGAAATTTTCTGGTTAGCCGCCTTGTGGGCGTTGGCCGGCACAGCGACTGTGCGCTGCGGAGCAGCGGCGGCAAGCTTGGCGTTGAGCTGAGCAGCGGCAGCCTGCGGCGTAATCGGCGTGGCGCCGACCGGCTTCTTCGCGACAGGCGCGGCTTCGGCCTTGGCGACCGGCTTCGATGTGGCGGGCGTTGGCTTTTTGTTGGCGACTTTCGGAGCGGGTTGAGCGACCTTCGCCTTCACAGGCGCTTCGACCTTTGCCTTGGCAGCCGGCTTCGCCACCTTGTTGGCAGCGGCGGTAACCTTCAAGGGCATCGATTTACGCGCGGAGGCACTTTTCGCTGCGGACTTAGGGCTGACCGGAGCTTTTTTCTTTTGAGCCATATCGATCTCTCACTCTCGCATACAGGGCTGTGCCGGTGATGACCGGCTTCGCCGTCTGACCGCCCCCGGGGGAGGACGGAGCATCGAGCCGCGGGCCGAACAATACCCGAACGGCACGCGCGCATTGATCCGAGCCTCGCCCTTTACGAGAGGCCGTCCCCTGCGCGCTCACTTTTGGCCTAGCTTTGCAAATCCCGTCCGACTCTGAATTGGCCCTGTGACGCCCCATAACGTCTTATTGGTTGCTGCCCTTCAAAGCTGGGCAACCCCCTTTTGTTCGCGGCCGTTCCGGATTTGTGCAGACTTAACGCCATCGCAACTGACACTAACACAGTCTTGACGGTAATTGAAGGGTGGGGTTCTGAGACAATCTCGACGAGATTAAGACGACCTTTAAATTACCGCGCCAAACCAACAGCTTAAGTAAGAACTGCCGTAACAGACTTCAAGACCTACGGCGCGGACGCAATATCAATCCCCGGATCCGGGATTAGGCGAAAAATACTTCTCAAACTTGTCCGCCTCATCCTTAACGGCGTCGGCGTCGGGGAGGGCCGCCTTTTTGGCGGTGATATTGGGCCAGACCTCTGCATACTGGCGGTTGAGTTCCATCCACTTTTCCACGTTAGGTTCAGTATCGGGCTTGATGGCATCGGCCGGACATTCGGGCTCGCAGACGCCGCAATCGATACACTCGTCAGGATGGATGACGAGCATGTTCTCGCCCTCATAGAAACAGTCGACGGGGCAGACCTCGACGCAATCGGTGTATTTGCACTTGATGCATTTCTCGTTGACGACGTAGGTCATTCAAATTCCCGGTTCTCGAAGCGGCGATGCTCGATCGAATCAGCCGCCAAATATAAGCGCTCGTTCGAGCGGCGCCCTTATTACCATAGGCCTTGCCGCTGCCTAGGTGGACCGGGCGTCACAGTTCATCACGTCCTCTTAACTTGTCAGTCGCGCGCCGGTCCCTTTTTGTCGGGCGGCCGCTGCCCTCAAGCCGGGCTGCGGGGCGGCCACTGAAGGCAATCTCGCCCTCCAGCGCCGAGACGCCCGAAGCCGGTTTTTGAGGCTTCGGCGTCAGGTCACGGTAGAGCAATTGCGCCTCTGAGGCCGGACCACGACGGGCGCCGATGCCAAGGACTTCAATACTTATCACGCGCGGACCGAGGGAGAGCGTCAGGACGTCGCCCGCGCGAACGTTGAGGCTCGCCTTTTCGATCTTCACCCGGTTGACGCGGACCTTGCCACGTTCGATCAGGGCCTGCGCCAGCGTTCGCGACTTGGCGATCCGGGCAAACCAAAGCCATTGATCGATGCGCTGCAACAGCGCGCGATCGGACTCTGGCACGGTGTCAGGTCGACCCGGAGCCTTCACTCCGTTTCTCCATCTGGGCTTTGAGGGCCGCGAGCGCCGCAAATGGCGATGAGGAGTTGCCGGCGGCAGACTTCGGCGGCGCGGCCGTGATCAGCTGGGGCGAGCGGCGCTCGTCGCGGCGCCGTCCGTCGTCACGGCGGCCCTTGCGATCGTCATCGCGGTGGCGGCCTCCGTCATCCTTGCGGTCGTGCCGGCGGTGATCGCCGTTGCGGCCTTCGGCCCTGCGATGATCGTCACGGCGATCGCGGTGTTGGTGTTGTTGGCGATCAGATCGCTGACCGCTTTCCGCGGAACCTGACGCGGGCGCGTCGACGGTCGTTGCGGCCGCTGCGGGAGACGGCGTCGCTTCCGGCGCAGGCGCCTGCTGAGGACGATCGCCGCGCTGGTGAGGCCGGTGACGACCATGTCCGCGATCGCGGCGCTGACCGTCGCGCTGCTGATTGTCCCGGCGTTCCGGTCGATGGTGACGGCGCGGACGCCAAATTTCCTCGAATTGCGGTTCAGCGGGCGTCGCAGCTTCAATCGCCTCAGCCGTCGGCGCCGGAGTTTCGATCGCGGCCGGTGCGGCCACTACTTCTTCGGACGGGCCCGTCGTGGTCGCGACAGAAGCGTCGTCGACTGTCGTGCCGGCGACAGCGGCTTCAGCGGGCGGTCCTGCTTCCGGCGGCATCTCGGCATCGACAGGGCTCGGAGCGGGAGCCGCGGCCGGCATCGCGATCGGGCGCCTTTCGAGGCGGAAGCCCAAAGCTTTCAAGACCTCGCCCAATTCCTCCGCCGAGCAGCCGAGAATGGACATCATGTCGTCAGTTGCGCGGAAGCCGCCGTCGCCGGTCGAGCCCTTCGGCGGTGTATCCGTTTTTCCTGGCCCCGACCGCCAGGCGAGCAACGGGCGGATCAGATCGGCGAGGCGCTCGAGGATGTCGAGACGAATTGCGCGAGGACCGCAGACGTGGAAGCCGTGAGCCCGATAAAGCGCTTCGGGCGTTGCCGGATCGACGACCACCGACGTCAGCCCAGGGCGGGGCAATTGCGGCGTGGCGCCGTTCGATGGCGGATTTTTCAGAAGCCAGAGCGTCGCCGCAAGATCGGCGGGCGCAGGCTTCAGCATGATCGGGAAGAAGATGTTGAAGGCACCGAAGCGAAGGCCGAATTTGCGCAACTCGGCGCGGGCCGCCTGATCGAGTGCGTTGATGTCGTCGGCAACGACCTCGCGCTTCAGAGCGCCGAGACCTTCCTTCAGTTGGAAGGCAATACCGCGCGCGAGGCCCTGAAGTTCAGCGCTCTTCGACATCTCGACGAGTGGCTTCAGCTTGTCGGCGATCGTGTCATCTATCCAGGTCTTGATGCGCGCCTGAACTTTCTCGCGATCAGATTCGCTCATTGTCTCGTCGGCGATCAAGGTCACGCCGGGCTGAAGCGGATCTTCCGCCCGATCGAGCTTGGCGATCTCGTCGTCTCTCCAGACGATGGCGCCGTTTCGCATGAGTTTGAACGCATCGTTCTGTGCGGCAGCGACGCGGCGCGCGCGCATGCCCAATTCGCGCGTCACGACTTGCATCGCGGCCTGGCGCGTCGCCTTTTCATGAATACCGTCGGCAGCAGAATCCATCGTGAAGCGGAAGCCCTTGAGCTTTCCGACGAAGTGATTTTCGACCGTTATGGCGCCGTCGTCGGCGATGTCGGCGGTCAGTTCGTCTTTGTCTCGCATGCCTTTCATCAGAGCGCTGGTCCGGCGATCCACGAACCTTTGAGTGAGGCGTTCGTGAAGTGCGTCGGAGAGACTATCTTCAATGGCGCGCGTCCGCTCCTGCCAATGCTCCGGATCTTTGAGCCAGTCCGGGCGATTGGCAACGAAAGTCCAGGTGCGAATGTGCGCGATGCGGGTGGCGAGCGTGTCGATATCACCGTCGGTGCGGTCGGCCAATGAAACTTGCTTGGAAAACCAGTCCTCGGGAATGCGGTTATCGCCGTTCGTCAAATGCTTGTAGAGGCTCGAAACGAGCTCTGCATGACTTTGGCCGGAGATCTTGCGATAGTCGGGAAGCTGGCAGACATCCCAAAGCAGTTCGACGCGCGCCCGGTTGCTGGCGATGTCGGCAATCTCGCGATCGGCGGTGAGCGCTTCGAGCGCGGCCACATCGTCGGCCGTGCGGACGCGGGTCAAACGCTGCTCGCGCGGAAATTCCCGCAGCGATGCGTGAAGCGCATCGAGTGAAGAAAAATCGAGTGAACGATTGCGCCATTGCAGCGTGCGCACGCTGTCGAAGCTGTGCGTTTCGAGACGCTCGACGAGATCTGAATCAAGAGGTTCGGCGCCGCCCGTAACCCCAAACGTGCCATCATTCATGTGCCGACCGGCGCGGCCGGCAATCTGGCCGATCTCGCCGGGCGTCAGATTGCGGTGGTTGTAGCCATCGAACTTGCGCAGCGCCGAGAAGGCGACGTGATCGACATCGAGATTGAGGCCCATGCCGATGGCATCGGTCGCGACCAGGAATTCGACGTCGCCCGACTGATAAAGCGCGACCTGGGCGTTGCGCGTGCGCGGCGAAAGCGCGCCGAGCACGACGGCTGCGCCACCGCGCTGGCGGCGGATCAACTCGGCGACGGCGTAAACTTCCTGCGCGGAAAAGGCGACGATGGCGGAGCGCGCCGGCAAGCGCGTGATCTTCTTCTCGCCGCTGTAGGTCAATTTCGACAAGCGCGGCCGCGAAATGAAGTTGGCGCCGGGGATCAGATCATTGATGGCTTCGCGCATCGTCTGGGCACCGAGCAAGAGCGTCTCGGAGCGGCCGCGCGCATGCAGCAGGCGATCGGTGAAAACGTGGCCACGATCGGGATCGCCACAGAGCTGGATTTCGTCGATCGCGAGGAAATCGACGTCGATGTCGCGCGGCATGGCTTCGACGGTCGAGACCCAATAGCGGGCGCGCTCGGGCTTGATCTTTTCCTCGCCGGTGATCAGGGCGACTTTCTCGGCGCCGACGCGCTGCTTGATGCGGTCATAGACTTCGCGCGCGAGGAGGCGCAGCGGAAGGCCGATCATGCCGCTTTCGTGGCCGAGCATCCGCTCGATGGCGAGATGTGTCTTGCCGGTATTGGTGGGTCCGAGCACCGCGGTGACGTTTCGGATGCGGGCTTCCAGATCACTTGCCATGTCGTGCATTTGACTCCGATCGAGCCCTGGCATTGCAGACGAGGGCTTAGAGATCAAGGATTATTCGGTTCGCGGACAAAGTGTTCGCGCCGCTGCAAGGGCTCGCGTGCGGCGCGTATCACTGCTTCAACGCGATCTGCTGGTTGTTGGCTGCCGTGATGTTAATGGTATCGGCGGTCATCACGGCGGAGCCAATCGGCGATGGAATTGTTACCCGATATGGCACATAAATTCCGGCTTTTGGAACGGCCCTAAGGGCAAATTCGATGTTGTTGTAGTCGATCCAGGGGTCGACGAAATCCTTCGGCTTATGGCCGGCGATCGGGACATATTTGACGCGGCAGACGATGAGTTCCTTCGGCTGGCCCGAAGGGTAGCGCTCAGTCAGAGGCTCGCGGGCCTTGAACGAGAAGTGCAAATCGTAGCGCTGCTTGCCGTCGAACACTGGTATCACGCGGTTGCAGGCGTCGGACGGCCGGGCGTCCGATACCGTGATCATCGCCGCCATCGGGTCGAAGACGTTCTTCAGATTTTCCGGTTTCAGCTTGATTGCTTCGGGCGAGGGAGGCTTGTTAGGAACGAGGGCCACCGAGGACACCGTCCGGCCCGCGAATCCGATTTTCACCGACACAAACTTCTTCTTTTTTTTGTAGCTCATCTCGAAGGTGGCTGGGCGGAGGCCCGCAGCTTCGAGAGCGCCGCTGCCGGAGAAATTTCCCGCCCACTTGAAGGCGCCGAAGAGAGCCGAAACTTCGGCCTTGCTGACGGCGGAATAAGCGCCATTGGCGAAATGGCCGTCGAAACGATAGGTGCCGACCTCGAAGCCATTGAAAGACAGCTTATAAACTGCGGAAAGCTGGCTCGGCCACGCCGTATCCAGTGCCGCCGCGCGCTCGGACGGCCAGGCCACAGTGGCAGCAGCAACGACGACAAGGCCACGGACAATGCTCCGCCCCCGCGCACCGGCTCCCAAATTTGCCATGGCTATCCCTGCTTGCCCCGTCCGCGCCCGGCATTGAGTTAGCCCGGCTTTACGACGATTCTTGGACCTTGGGCCGCCGACCGGGGACCTCCGGGCGGCCTAGAACGGCCATCGCCCCGTCTTGACGGGCCTCGGCCATGTCAATTATACAGCAGCCGAAATCCCCGTAGGCTCCGCTTGCGGGGTACTATTTTTTGCTGAAACAGCAAGTTTTCGATCAGACCGCCTCCATTTCGAGGGGTGCGGCATAGGAGAGTGTTATGACCAGGCGCTGTGAGCTGACGGGGACTTTACCCCTTTCGGGCCAACTCAGGAGCCACGCCGAAAACAAGACGAAGCGCAAGTTTCGTCCGAATCTCTGCAACGTCACGCTGCTCAGCGACGTTCTCGGCCGGAAGGTTCGCCTGCGCGTTTCGGCACGCGCGCTCAAGTCCGTCGAACATCGTGGCGGCCTCGATGCATTCCTTCTCAAGGCCAACAACGACGAACTATCGGCGGCGTGCCTGAAGCTCAAGCGTGAGATTCAGAAGGCTCAGGCTTCGAAGGCGGCCTGATCCCGTTCGAAGTTTCGCGATCTCATTCAAGCCCGGTGGCCTGGTTGGGCAGCCGGGCTTTCGCTTGCCCGGCATCCTTCAGCAGGAACTGCAGCAAGAGCGTGCGCTGGATGACGTGATTGAAGTTGTCATCCGAGATCATCGTGATGAGCACGGCGCCGGATTTCAACCGGGTGGCCGCGAGCCCCTCCATATTGTCGATGTTGTCGTTCATGTCGGCTTCGATAAGCGTTTCACCATCGAGCGTGCGGTCTGGTCCCAGCGCATCCGGCGCGATACGCAGCAGGCGCATCTTTACGCCTTCGAGCCAGCGAAAGCGGCGCTCCAATACGAACAGCGTCCCGTCATCGAGGCTCGCAATATCGGTTACATCGAAGTCCCCGACGTTTTTCAGATGGATCGTGTGCGGACCGTTTGCGGTCCACAGCCAACCTGTGTGGTTGCGCGACAGATTATAGAGCCGTTCTGAAAAGGCAATCGGATGGCCTTTGAACGGGCCGCCCTTCAGCACGGTCAGCGCTTCGAAGCCCTGATTTGAGCGCATCTTCTTGGCGGCGGCGGGAATTTTGAGGCCGCCCCGATCGACCGTTATGCCGTTGAGCGTGAGATCGTAGCGCTCGATGCGATGCCGGCCTTCGAAGCCGATCAGAAGAGAGCCCTGCCGCAGTGTTCCGCTTTCGAGGGCGATCGATTCTGAATCGCGGCCGCGTGCGCGAGCAATGGGCCTACCGGATCGATCGAGCAGCGGGCCGAGGTGAGCGTCGGCGATACCTGTAGGACGGGCGCCGGAATAGGTCAGGTCGCCGGTCATCCAAACTCCGGTGTCGGAGAGCGCGACGAAGGATTTGGCGTCGTCGGCGAGCAGGAGCCCTGACCAGCCGCCAAAGAACGGCGATGAAGACTTCAGAACGAGGCCGCCTAGAAACTGCAGCTTGCCGAGCGCGCGCTCGGGTCCGCCTCTCGAGAACGTGGAGATCGGCTGCGCCTCGACCGTTATCGGCGCCGCTTTCAAACTGGAAATGTCAGGCTTTTCATCTGCGAAGGACCCGTTCGCGCAGATGCCGACGAGGGCGATCGCGCAAGCCAATCGTCGACAAAAAATCGCTGGCAAATGAAGCCTCAATGGCTGCGACTGGACTTCCGGCCAGCGGCGGCCTTGTCGGCCTGGTGCTGTTCTTCGAAAAGCTCAACGAGTTTTTCGGTCATGGCGCCGGCAAGCTCGGAAGCGTCGGTGATGGTGACAGCGCGTTGATAATAGCGCGTCACGTCGTGGCCGATACCGATGGCGATCAGTTCCACCGGCGAGCGATTTTCGATCTCGTGAATGACCTGACGCAAATGCTGCTCGAGGTAGCTGCCGGAGTTTACCGACAAGGTTGAATCGTCGACGGGCGCACCGTCCGATATCATCATCAAAATGCGGCGCTGCTCGGGCCGATTGACGAGGCGGGAATGCGCCCATGCCAGCGCTTCGCCGTCGATGTTTTCCTTGAGCAATCCTTCGCGCATCATCAAGGCGAGCGAATTCTTGGAGCGGCGCCATGGCGCGTCGGCCGTCTTGTAGATGATGTGACGGAGATCGTTCAGACGGCCAGGCGCCGGCGGCTTGCCGGCTGCGAGCCATTCCTCGCGCGACTGACCGCCCTTCCAGGCTTTGGTCGTGAAGCCCAGGATCTCGACCTTGACGCCGCAGCGTTCGAGCGTTCGCGCAAGAATGTCAGCGCAGCAGGCTGCGACCATAATCGGCCGGCCGCGCATCGAGCCTGAGTTGTCGAGCAGCAGCGTCACCACGGTATCGCGGAAATCGGTATCGCGCTCGCGCTTGAAGGAAAGCGCTCCGGTAGGGTCGGTGATGATGCGAGTCAGACGGGCGGCGTCGAGCTGGCCTTCTTCAAGGTCGAAATCCCAGCCGCGGTTCTGTTGCGCCAGAAGCTTGCGCTGAAGCTTGTTCGCGAGCTTGGCGACGGCGGCGGAAAGTGTCTTCAGCTCCTTGTCGAGGAAGGCGCGAAGACGTTCCAATTCTTCGGGCGTTGAAAGCTCCTCGGCGCCGACCTCTTCGTCGTGGGCGCGTGTGAAAACCTTGTAGCCAAAGGCCTCGGGATTATCGAGAACCGTCATGTTCGGACGCCAGGGAGCGGGCGTCTCTTCGTCGTTCATCTCGCCGTCGTCGAGGTCCTGGGGCTCTGTCGAGCCCAATTCCATGGTTTCCTCGGTTTCGGACAGATCTCCTTCCGATTGCTGCTCCTCGCTTTCCTGGTCCTGACCGTCGGTCGCTTCCTCGCTCTGCTCGTCGGACTCTTCCGAACCGCCCTCGGCGGCGCCTTCTTCGTTTTCTTCTTCGTCTTCGTTGGGCTGCGGCTGATCGCTCTGATCGACCATTTCCAGAATCTTCAGAAGATCGCGGATCTGGCGGCCGAATTGCTCCTGGTTTTCCGAAAGTGTCTCGAGCCTGTTCAGAAGCTTGCCGCCGCGCGACTCGATCAGCGAGCGCCAGACGTCGACGAGGCCTTTAGTCGACGGCGGAGGCGTCTGGCCCGTCAGACGTTCGCGGATGAGAAGTGCGAGCGCGTCTTCGAGCGGCGCTTCGGCACGCGTTGCGACCGAGCGAAAGCGGCCGTGGCTGTACTGATCTTCAAGGCGGGCCGTGAGGTTCGCCGCCATGCCGGGCATGCGGGCGGAGCCAACGCCTTCGATGCGGGCGCGCTCGGCGGCTTCGAAGACGGCGCGCGCCGGTCCGGCAGGAGGCGCGATGCGGCGATGGAGCTTGGCGTCGTGACAGCCGACGCGCAGAGCGAGACTGTCGGCCCAGCCACGTGCGAGAGCGATGTCCTTGGCGGAAGGGGCTCGCGGCAGATCGGGGAGATGGACGGCGTTGCCGGAGACGTCACCCTTTCCCGGGCCGAAATCGACCTCAAGCTCGCCGTCGCCCGCAATGGCGCGCACCGCCGGCGCCAGCACGCGCTTCAACGGTTCGGACGGCGCTTCGCGGCGTTTGGTGGTGGAACTCATATACGGCCCATCTCGCGGCCCCGGTCGATCAGATCAGCTCAATGCGACGTTGGCTGTGCTTTCAGGAAGCTCTTCGCCGAAGCACCGCTGATAGAACTCGGCGACAAGCGGCTTTTCGAGATCATCGCACTTGTTCAGGAACGTGACGCGGAACGCAAAGCCGATGTCACCGAAGATCTCGGCGTTCTCGGCCCAGGTGATGACCGTGCGCGGGCTCATCACGGTCGAAAGATCGCCGTTGATGAAGGCGGAGCGGGTGAGATCGGCGACGCGAACCATGTGCGAGACCTGCTTGCGCTTGGCGTCGGTCTTGGCAAAAGACTTCACCTTCGCGAGGACGATCTTGGCTTCGTCGTCGTGCGGCAGATAGTTCAGCGTCGCAACGATCGACCAGCGGTCCATCTGGCCCTGGTTGATCTGCTGCGTGCCGTGATAGAGGCCGGACGTATCGCCGAGGCCGATGGTGTTCGTCGTCGAGAACAGGCGAAAAGCCGGATGCGGACGGATGACCTTGGACTGATCGAGAAGGGTCAGCTTGCCCGAAACTTCCAGCACGCGCTGGATGACGAACATGACGTCCGGCCGGCCGGCGTCGTATTCGTCGAAAACCAACGCGATGTTGTTCTGAAGCGCCCAAGGAAGAATGCCTTCCTTGAATTCGGTGATCTGCTTGCCGTCCTTCAGCACGATCGCGTCCTTGCCGACGAGATCGATGCGCGAGACGTGGCTGTCGAGATTGACGCGAACGCAGGGCCAATTGAGGCGCGCGGCGACCTGTTCGATGTGGGTCGACTTGCCGGTGCCATGATAGCCCTGGATCATGACGCGGCGGTTGTGCTTGAAGCCGGCAAGGATCGCCAGCGTGACGTCGCGATTGAAAAGATAATCGGGATCGGTATCCGGTACGTGATCGTCCGGCTTCGAGTAAGCGGGAACTTCGAGATCGCTATCGATGCCGAAGACTTGGCGAACGGACAATTTCATGTCCGGAAGATTGGCGGCGGCCGCGCCGTTCGCGCTGGTAGACGTGCGCATTTCCATTGGATTCCCGATCGGATCGCCGAGCTGCCGCTAAAACCTCGAACAGGGGCAACTCTTTCGGCGCATTCCTGTTTCAGAGGCTTGGAGGATTAAGCCAGGCCAGATTGCTTTAAATAGTTATAGGCTTGCAGGATTTCGCGCAACTTTTCCTCAGACCTGCTATCCCCGCCGTTGGCATCGGGATGGTGAATTTTCACGAGTTCCTTAAACCTGGTCTTGATCTCTTCGCGGCCGGCATCGTCGCCAAGATCGAGGACGCGAAGCGATTTGCGCTCGAGCGGCTTCAACTGACGGCGGAACGTCGGCGCGGTTGCCGTCCGAGACGAGCGCACTTTGCGCGCCATGCGCTCGGTGCCTGCCTTGACGCGAGCAGCGGCGTCAGCGTCCTGCGAACCGTCGCGCGTGCCGTGCGCCCAGGCGTTTGCGCCTGTTTTCCAGGTCGGGCGATGTCCGGTCATCGCGTCCTTGCGGAAGCTTGAGACTTCCGCGTCGCTCATGCCGTCAAAATAATTGTAGTCCTGATTGTATTGGCGGACATGCTCGATGCAGAAATGAAAATATTCGCCGTCGCGGCCCCGGCCCTTTGGAGCCTTGTGCGCGCCTGGCTTATCGCAGCCCTTCCACTGGCAGAGAGGCGCACGCGTTTCGGCTTTGGCGCTTTGCTGGCGCTTGGACGAGACGCGAATGCTATCGAAAAATTTTGAATCCAGCTTCATCGCAGAATTATGAGGGTTGGAACGCGCCGAAACAAGGCGGCAAGAAAACGCTTGATTTCCGTCAGGACTGTGCAGTCAATCCATTAATAGGCTGTTTCCTTTTAAGGCCACATCACACCAAAGCAGCACGCTCGATCACGTTGGAAGAAAATCATGTCCGTAACGGGCCGACTTCGCGAAAAGCTGATGGTGGGACTGAAGCCGACACGGCTCGACGTCATCAACGAATCCGAGTTGCACGCAGGCCATCGTAATTCGCCGGGTACGGGCGAAAGCCACTTTAGAATTCTTATCGTTTCTGAGGCGTTTGCCGGAAAATCGCGCGTCGACCGACACCGGCTCGTCAATGAGTTGCTGAAAGATGAACTCGCGGGTGGAATTCATGCGCTCGCGCTGTCGACGATCGCACCCGGAGAGGCGCTTCCGAAGACTTCCATTTCGCACGGCTGAAACCGGTTCAGCGCGCCGACCGAGCCGGAGCCGATGCGACCGGAGGCCCTGACGCGAGCGGCTTGATGCGGATCGCCATGATCCGGTTGCGGCTCTTGCGCAAGATCTCGAACCTGTAGCCGTGGAAGGTGAAAACCTGACCGGGCTCGGGAATGGTCTGGGCTTCGTGGATGACGAGGCCGGCGACGGTGGTTGCCTCATCGTCGGGAAGATCCCAATCCAGATGGCGATTGAGGTCGCGAATTGCAACAGTGCCGTCGACATTGACGGTGCCGTCCGATTGCATCCGGATATGGCTATCGGGATTGTCATGCTCGTCGGTGATCTGGCCGACGATTTCTTCCAGAATGTCTTCAAGCGTAATCAGGCCCTGGACCTCGCCGTATTCGTCGACGACGAGGGCCATCTGCACTTTTTTCTTCAGGAACTGATTGAGCTGATCGCGCAGCGTCGTCGTATCGGGAACGAACCACGGTTCCGTTGCCGATTTCATGATGTCGAGCTTGTCGGGCTCCCAACCGTTGCGCGACAAGGCCAGCAGCAGGTCCTTGGTGTGGAGCACGCCGACGATGTTCTCCGGCTCGTCCTTCCACAACGGCATGCGGGTATATTGCGAGCGCATCAGCTGATCGAGAATCTTCGCCGGCGGATCGTCGATGTTGACGGTTTCCATCTTGGTGCGATGAACCATGATGTCGGCGACCTGCAGATCGCCGAGATCGAGCACGCCGCCCAGCATCTCCGCATCGCCTTTTGCGACCGTACCCTCCTTGGCCTGCAAATCGATGGTGCCGCGAATTTCCTCGTGGGCGGCCAGAATATTGGAGGCGTCGTCGGCCTTTCCCGGTGTCAGGATCAGGATGTGACGGACGACAAACTCGATCGCCTTCGTGAATGGGGTCAAAAGATAGATCAGCCATTGCATCGCCGGCGCGACGACCAGCGCAACGCGATCGGAATAGGCAAGGGCATAGGTCTTCGGCAGAACGGCCGCGAAGATGACGATCAGGATCGTAATGATAGCCGTGGCATAAGCGACGCCGACCTGGCCGTAGAGGTGGACGGCAATATTGGAGCCGAGCGCCGCAGCCAGCGTATCGACGAGCGTATTGCCGAGCAGGACTGTGCCGATCATCTTTTCGGGTCGCGACAGCACCCTATTGACGGTTTCAGCAGCGGTATTGCCGTCTTCCTCGAGCGCGTGCATGCGGGCCCGGGATGCTGCCGTCAGTGACGTTTCGCTGACGTTGAAGAAAGCCGACAAAACGATGAGCAAAAGGATGGCAACGAAGCTTATGACTATGGTCATCGGAGTAATTTGTTCGCTATTCCGCCCTGGGGAGGGCGCAATCTAGCACAGATCGGCGACGGGAAAGGAATATGCTGTCAGCGTTCGATTTCCCGCTTCAGGAATGCCAACACCGTGTCGGGGGCGATATCGCGCGTTACGAACGCCTGCCCGATGCCGCGCACGAGGATGAACGCGAGCTTTCCGGCCTTGACCTTCTTGTCCTGACCCATCAGCCGCAGAAGCTCAGCGGCATCGGCCTTTGCGCCGGGGATGTCGGCGATTTTGGTCGGAAGTCCCACGGCTTGCAGATGCGCGGTTACGCGCTCGCTGGTTCCGGACGGGCATAGTCCCAGCTCTTCGGAGAAGCGGAAGGCCTGGCACATTCCGATGGCGACGCCTTCGCCATGGAGCAGGCGATCGGAATAACCCGTCCATGCTTCGAGCGCATGACCGAACGTGTGGCCGAGATTGAGGAGTGCGCGGTCGCCGGTTTCAGTCTCGTCGCGCGCAACGATCGCGGCTTTGGCGGCGACACTTGTTTCGATGGCGGTCGTTAGCGTCGGGCCGTTGTTGCCGAACACGCCTTGCCAATGAGATTCGAGCCAAGAGAAGAAGTTCGCGTCACCCAGCAGCCCATATTTTGCGACCTCGGCATAGCCCGCTCGCATTTCGCGCGGCGGAAGCGTGGTCAGAACGGACGTATCGGCGATGACGAGGCTCGGCTGGTGGAAGACGCCGATGAGGTTCTTGCCTTGGGGCGTATTGATGCCCGTCTTGCCGCCAACCGAGCTGTCAACCTGGGCGAGGAGGGATGTCGGGATCTGAACGAAGCGGACGCCACGGCGCAAGATACCGGCGGCAAAGCCCGCCAAATCACCGATGACACCGCCACCGAACGGCAGCACGAGATCGCCCCGCTCAAGGCTGAGTTCCAGGAGCTTTTCTGAAAGCTCGGCGAGGTTGCGGAAACTCTTCGTCGCTTCCCCGGGCTTCATCACGACGGAACCAGCGAAGATGCCCTCGGCCTTGAGGCTCTCCTCAAGCGTTGCGAGATGATGACGGGCCACATTCTCGTCGGTGACGACGCCGCACTTCAACTGGCCGAAGCGGGCCTTGATGATGGCTCCCGCGTCGCGAAGAAGTCCGCGGGCGATCAGAACATCATAGGAGCGGTCGCCCAGTTCGACGCGAACGGTCCTCGACGGATTGGCGTCGAGCGACACCGGCGGAGCGCCGTCGACGCCCGTCGCTATTCGCGTGATGATTTCATTGACGATGGTGTCGTGGGGCTCGTCGCGGCTTTCGACTGTCATATCGGCTTCTGCGTAGATCGGATATCGCGCGTCAATCAGCTTCTTCATGGTGGCTTCCGGATTGCCCTCGCGCAGCAGCGGCCGGGTGTCGCGCTTGGTCACGCGCCGCATCAGTACGGGCAATTCGGCGCGGAGCCAGATCGAAAACGCGCCGTCCTTAATGCGCTGACGGGTTTCGGGATGGATGAAGGCGCCGCCGCCCGTCGCCAGAACCTGCGGACCGTTGCCGAGAAGCCGAGCGATAACCTTGCGCTCACCGTCACGGAAGTGCGCCTCGCCGTGGTCGGCAAAAATTTCGTTGATGGTCTTGGCGGCGGCACGTTCGATTTCTTCATCGGCGTCGATGAACGGCAGATTGAGCTTGAATGCCAAACGCTTGCCGACAGATGACTTGCCGCAGCCCATCAGGCCGACCAGCACGATCGGCCGTCTGGCGATGCGTTTTTTTGCGAGGTCGATCGCTTCCGCTTCGGTCATGGGATCTCAGCGCCGACAGGTCCGGCGAATCGGTTAGTTTCGGGCGGTAGGCCTCGTGGCGGAATGGTCATATGGGCGCCCTCATGCCACGAACCAAAATCGTTCGCAAACTCGAACCCTGCCCAATATTCATGCCGGTGCAGAGCCCGACGCTCTTTCGACGTCTGGGGGGTTCCGTTCAAATGGCGAAGCGAGTCATAATCGCGCCATCAAGGGTGCTCACCTAAAAGGCCGGGACGGGGAGAAAATGCCGAGCCTTTTCCGGCTATTGTTTGTACTTTGTGCACTTGCCGCTGCAGTTTTCGGTGGCCTTTACGTGCTGGCCACCCGGTTCGAGCCTGAGCAACAGACGATCAGCAAGCCCGTCCAAGGCGTGAAAATCCGGCGGTGAAGCTATGGTGCATACACACCGAAACCTGAGGGCGGTAGCGCAGCGCCTTTTATTTGCGGGGCTGATGCCGGTTATCATCGGTACTTCGTCGCTGCCTGCGATGGCGCAAGATCCTTCGGGCGACAGTTCCTACAGTGCGCCAGCCACAACGAACCGGAAGCGGCCCGTCCACGACGACGCCTATTCGCCCCCTCCCGACAAAAGAAGCTATCTGCAGCCCCTCGGCGCTCCGGCGGGTGGCGGCGACGATATGTGGGCGCAGCCATCGGGGGGCGGCGCAGCGTCAGGTGCAAGCAAGCGCTTTCCGTCGAGCCCCGGCGATTCCGTCATGCGAGACACAATTCCTCCCGCCGTCGACAAGGGCGACCTCGCGCCGGTGATGTCGGGAGACGGTTCCGGCCTTCCCTACGAGCTGTGGGGAGGCATGGACGTCGGATCGCTCGAAAAGCTGATCGCAACGATCGAAATTCCACCGCGTTCGCCGGCGCTGCATGGACTCTGGAAGAAGCTCATCACGTCGCAAACGGGCGATCAATCGAACAGCAGCTTTACGGCGCTGCGACTCGAAGCGCTCTATCGATCGGGGCTTGCACGTGAAGCCGCCGCCGAATTCGCAAAACAGCCGCCGGGCGATAATCCGCTGCTCGTGACGCTTGAAGCCCGCAATGAGCTTGCGGCGGGGCATGCCGACAAAGCCTGCGAACTGGTTTCGCGCTCCGCCACGCTGAAAGGCGCCATTCCGGCACGGCTCAAGGGCCAAGTCATCTTGATGGCCGGGTATTGCTCTGCATCGCAGGGCGATAAATCCGCGGCCGGTTTGGCTGCCGACATGGCGCGCGAGGAAGGCGTCGAAACCTCGCCCGGGCTTGAGGCGCTCGATGCTTTCTCGATCGGCTCGAAGCCGCGCTTCACGCAAACGAAACAGATCACACTTCTCGATTACCGGATCGCAGAGCGGGTCGGAGGGCTACCGCACAAGCTCGTGCTGGAGAAAGGCGAGCCGGCCCTTCTTGTCTCGCTCGCGACCGACCATTCCACACCCGTTGATCTCGGGCTTCCCGCGACCGAAGCCGCCGCGCGCCTCAATGCCCTGACGCCGCAAATGCTTGCCGGCATCTATCGCGTCAACGCGCCCCAAGTCGCCGCCGACGAGCTTTTGAACGGCGGTGGTCCGAAAGGAGTTCTGCGTCGCGCCGCGCTTTTCAAGGCTGCGGAAGAGGAACACACGCCGATGCGCAAAGCGCGGCTCATTCGCGCCTTTCTTGACGACGTCAAGCGCGAAGGTCTGGGCATGATCGGCGCGCAAATGATCTCGCAGGCGACCGCAGATCTTCAACCGGCGCCCGAGGTCGGCTGGTTCGCCGAAACGGGCGTCGAGATCGGTTTGGCTTCGGGCCGTTTCGACATGGCGCGACGGTGGATTCAGATTGCCGACCAGGACGGCGGTCCGGCGCTCGGCCATTGGAGCGCACTCATCGACATTGCCGATCCGAATGCGCCGGATCGCGGCCAGAGCTTTGCGGAACTCGAAAATTATGCCTCGAGCGGACGGTTTCCGCCGGTGGCGCTCTACCGGCTGACCACGGTCATGGAGGCGCTCGACTATCTCGTCCCCATTCCGCTTTGGGATGCCGCGAATAAGGTCACTCAACCGACCTCCGGATACCTGCCCGAGACCGGAGTGCTGACCGAGCTGCAGGTCGCGTCGAAGAAGCAGGAATTCGGACGAACCGTTTTGCTGGTCATGAAAGCGCTCGGACCAAACGGCGCCGCCGACGCGAATCTGATCGCGCTCGGAGATAGCATCCGCGCCTTGAAGCGCGCCGGGCTCGAAGCCGATGCGCGGCGACTCGGACTCGAAGCGGTCCTACCGACCTGGCCGCGCACGGAAACGAACTGAGGGCGTGATGACGTCTGCCGCGGGGCGCAACGATCATGTCGCGGATTTTCTCGCCATGCTTTCGGCCGAGCGGGGCGCATCGGCCAATACGATCGAAGCTTACGCAGCGGACCTTGACGGCTATCTCGGGTTCCTCGTGACGAAAGGCATCGCACCGGCAGATGCGGTTGCCGATAACGTTCTGGACTATCTCGGGCTGCTCGCGAGCGAAGGGCAAGCGCCCACATCGCGGGCGCGGCGTCTGTCGGCGATCAAACAATTCTACCGGTTCCTTGTTGCGGAAGACGTCGTCTCCGACGATCCTACGGCAGGGCTGCAGGGTCCCAAAAAGCGGCGTGCGCTTCCTAAAGTCTTGAGTGTCGACGAGGTCGACCGTTTGCTGACGGCGTCGGAAAAGCAATGCGAAGGCCAGGAAGGACGGGCGTTGTTCCGCGCCCTGCGATTCCACTGCCTGCTCGAACTGCTTTACGCCACGGGGATGCGCGTCTCGGAACTCGTTGGGCTGCCGAGAAGCGTGCTCCGCGGCGACACGCGCGTTCTCACAATCAAGGGTAAGGGCGGCCGAGAGCGCATGGTTCCGCTCAACTCCAAGGCGCGGGCCGCATTAGATGCTTTTCTCGGAGTTTCCGGGCGCTTTGACAATTCGGAATGGCTGTTTCCGTCTAACGCGGCGCTCGGGCACGTGACGCGTCAGGGTTTCGCGCTGGATCTGAAAGAAATTGCCATGGCGGCAAAAATTTCGCCCGAGCGCGTATCCCCTCACGTGCTGCGCCATGCGTTTGCGAGCCACCTTCTGGACCGTGGCGCAGATTTGCGTGCAGTTCAGCAACTCTTGGGTCATGCTGACATTTCGACGACGGAGATCTATACGCATGTGTTGCAGGAACGGTTGAAGGCGCTCGTCCAGGCGCATCACCCGCTTGCCAAGAACAAAACGTAACGCGCGCCACGGTTTTCGGACCTTAAGGCGCCGGCGCGAAGGGAGCAGCCAAGCGCGACAACTTCTTCTTTCCGAGGAACGAGAATGTCAGGAGACCACGAGTATCCTATAAACGCTGCCCGCAAGCTGCCACGGCGCGGCCAACGGACGTCTGCATGACCGGCGATAAAGGCGCGTAATGTCGTCTCAGGACAGCCAAGAGCAAGCCACTCACGGATTCATGGCGTCGATCGCGTCGAATGCCCGTGGCGCCTGGCTCGGCCTCGGTGCACATCCGCGCGGGCTTTCGACGCTCTATTTCACCGAGCTTTGGGAACGATTTTCCTACTATGGGATGCGGGCGCTGCTCGTCCTCTTCATGGTCGCGCCAGTGGCGCAAGGGGGGCTGGGCTTCGCGACGCCGACCGCCGGAAGCATCTACGGCACCTACGGCATGGCCGTTTATCTGTTGGCGCTCCCCGGCGGCTTCATCGCTGATCGGATCATCGGAGCGAAACGGAGCGTTCTGTTCGGCGGCATGCTGATCGCAGCGGGGCATTATTCGCTGGCGTGGCCATCGATGCCGACGTTCTATTTCGGACTTATTCTTATCGCCGTCGGTACTGGGCTCTTCAAACCAAATATCTCGGCTTTGGTCGGGGCGCTCTATGACCGGGACGACAACAGACGCGATGCCGGATTTTCACTGTTCTACATGGGCATCAACGTCGGCGCATTCCTGGCGCCGCTCGTCACCGGATTTCTCGCGCAAAGCGATACCTTCAAGTCCTGGCTTTCCGCCGCCGGCTTCGACCCGATGCAAAGCTGGCATTGGGGCTTCGGCGCGGCGGGAGTTGGCATGACGATCTCGATGGTGCTTTTTGCCCGCAACATGCGCCATCTCAGAGACCATGAAGGCTTGCAACAGGAACCGTCATCGTCATTTCCGCGGCAAGCGGCTTACATGGCGGCGGTGACGATCGGGCTGCTTTCCTTGGCGCTGCTGTCCGACGTCAACGGCTTCCGATGGCTGCGGTGGCTTTTCGTTGTCTTGCCGTTGATGGGCATCGCTTATGGCGCGACACGACAAAGCCCAGATGCGCGGCGCATGGCGGCCGTCGGCGTCTACTTCCTCGCTGCGATGGTGTTCTGGGCGATCTTCGAGCAAGCGGGCACGACGCTATCTTTGTTCGCCGATACTCTGACGCGGAACGAGGTGCTTGGGATGCCGTTCCCATCGTCGTGGTTCCAATCCGCCAATCCTATCTTCGTCATTATGTTGACCCCGCTATTTGCGGCGCTGTGGTTGAAGCTCGGCAATCACCAGCCGACCTCGCCCGTCAAATTCGGCCTCGGACTGACGTTTCTCGCCGCTTCCTTTCTACTGATGGTGCCTGCTGCCAATCTGGCTTCGGATGGACGGGTGTCTCCGCTTTGGCTGCTTGGCCTTTATTTTCTTTTCACGGTCGGCGAGCTGATGCTGAGCCCGGTCGGACTTTCGACAATGACGCGGATCGCGCCGCAACGCATGTCGGGGCAGGTACTCGGGCTTTGGTTCCTCGCGACGGCATTCGGCGACAAGCTTGCAGGCGACATCGGCGGCGCCTTCACGACGAGCGACCCCGATGCGCTCGCCCTTTCGTTCCTGGCCCAGGCCGGGCTTGTGGCGGTGGCGGCGGCGCTTATGTTTGCGGTCGCCCCGATCGTCAGACGGCTGTCGGAAGGCGAAAGTTAAGCATTCGCGAGGTCCACCGGTCCGAAGCGCCCGGCGGGAGGGTCTGTCGCCTTGACACCCGCAGCCAGCCGTGGCGAATGTCGCGCGTGAAACGGCTACGGCCGCACGCTTCAGTTGCACAGCCAGGAAAGCCAAAGCTCTGTGAACGCCACCACCGCACTGCGTACATATCTCGACTTCGAGAAGCCCATTCTCGAACTCGAAAACAAGGTTGCAGAACTGAAGGCCCTACAGACTGAGGGCAAAGGTCCGCAGATTGCGGACGAGATCACGAAGCTTGAGCAGAAGGCGAAAGCCGCGCTTGCTGACACCTATGCTAAACTGACGCCGTGGCAGAAGACGCTCGTCGCCCGCCATCCGGAACGTCCGCACGCGCTCGATTTCATCGGCGGCCTGATCGAGGATTTCACGCCGCTCGCCGGGGACCGCTATTTCGCGGAAGATGAAGCGATCGTCGGCGGCATCGGGAAATTCCGCAACCGCTCGGTCGTCGTTCTCGGGCACGAGAAGGGTGCGGACACCGAGCAGCGCATCAAGCACAACTTCGGAATGGCGCGTCCGGAGGGCTACCGAAAGGCCGTGCGTCTGATGGAGCTGGCAGATCGCTTCAATCTGCCGATCATCACGTTCGTCGATACGCCCGGCGCTTATCCGGGCATCGGGGCGGAAGAACGTGGCCAGGCCGAGGCCATCGCACGATCGACCGAATGCTGCCTGAGGCTCGGCGTGCCGATCGTCGCCGTCATTGTCGGCGAGGGCGGCTCGGGCGGCGCAATCGCGATTGCGACGGCGAACCGTATTCTTATGCTCGAACATGCCATCTACTCGGTCATCTCGCCGGAAGGTGCCGCTTCGATCATCTGGCGCGACAGCAACAAGAAGGAAGAAGCCGCGACCGCCATGAAGATCACGGCCCAGGATCTCGATCAGCTGGGTGTTATCGACGGCATTGTGAAAGAGCCGACGGGGGGCGCGCATCGCGATCGCGAATCGGTGATCATCGGCACCGGCAATGCGATTGCGAGGATGCTGTCGGAGTTCGATGGAAAGTCGCCCGATGAAATTCGCGCCCAGCGCCACGAACGTTTTCTGTCGATCGGCCGTTGAGGCCTGGGGCCTTTCAGCAACGCTGATGCCTCGCCGCTCGCGCGCCGCATTTTGACACGATACTTGAGTTGACTGGGAGCTGTTTGAATCTCAGTTAGTGCGGTGAGTTTAGTGTGTCATTCGTCCGCCAGCCTCGCGGAACGGGGAAAATCTAACGGTACGGGAACGACGTATTGGTGGGGACCTACACTGGCTCGTCATTTTGGGCAGCCGTCCGGCGCGCCTTTTCGGTGGCCGCTGCCGGGCTGATGCTGGCTGCGTGCTCGAACACGCCAACAATTCCGCCGCCCGCCGACGTGCCGCTCGCCAAAGAAACGCTGACATCGCTCGCCAAGAAGGGCATGCAGCCCGCCTCACCGATTTTCATCAGGATTTTCAAAGAAGAATCCGAGCTTGAAATCTGGAAGCAACGCGACGACGGGCGCTTCTATCATTTCAAGACTTATCCGATCTGCAATTGGTCGGGCGAAATCGGCCCAAAGCAGAACTATGGCGACCGGCAGGCGCCTGAGGGCTTCTACACCATCACGCCCGCGCTGATGAACCCGAACTCCAAGTATTATCTGTCGTTCAATCTCGGGTATCCCAACGCCTACGACAAATCGTGGGGCCGCACGGGCGATTCCGTCATGGTGCATGGCAATTGCCGGTCGGCAGGCTGCTACGCGATGACGGATGCGCTGATGGAAGAGATTTACGGCTTAGCACGCGAATCGCTCAAAGCCGGGCAGCCGAGCTTCCAGCTCCACGCTTATCCATTCCGGATGACCAATGCGCGCATGGCGCGCGAGAAGAACAACAGGTGGTACGGCTTCTGGAAAACGATGAAACAGGGCTACGACTACTTCGAGACATATCGCATCCCGCCGAGTGTGACGGTTTGCGAACGGCGCTATGTCGTCGACACGGTGGCTCGCAGCCGTCCTGATCCGGCGGGTGCTTGTCCGCCGCTCGCGCGACCTATCGTGACTGCATTTAAACCGCTGCCCGAGCCCGGCGAAACCGAGGTCGCGAACGGCAACAAATTGAAGGGCATCACCGACCCCGATAACGAGCCGACGCTCGCAGACATCGAAAAGGCCAAACGGCAACAGAGCGTGCAATCGGCCATTGCCTCGTCGCCCGTCGCAAATGCAAACTGAGCCCGCGGCCGTGCGTTAGATGAGCAAATAACAAGCGCAAGCGAGCCCATAGTGTCGAGATTGCCAAAACGGTCGGCGTTTCGAGCCCTGCTGATAACCGCGGCGTTGTTTGCACTCGGCGCGGCGGCAGTCGTGACGTTGCCAAGGTGGCTGCCGTTATTGCCCGACGGCGACCGTGCGCTGATCAAATTCGAACGAAGCCAGCGTCAGATGCGATGGAGCTTCGGGTTGCCGATGCCGGGCGAGCCCGACCTTTCGCGCTTGCCTGAACGTCTGGAGAAAGCTCACCTCAAAGAGGGTTCGCCGATCCTTGTCAGGATCTTCAAGAGTGAATTCGAGCTTGAGCTTTGGATGCAGCGCGACGGCGTCTTCCATCGGTTCGCGACGTATCCGATCTGCCGGTGGTCAGGACGCATCGGTCCGAAATTCCGTGAAGGCGACGTCCAGGCCCCCGAGGGCTTCTACACGGTCAACTCGAGCGCGCTCAATCCCAACAGCCGGTGGTACCGGTCATTCAATCTCGGCTATCCCAACGCGTTCGATCGCGCTCATGGGCGGACGGGTTCGCTGATCATGGTTCACGGCGGCTGCGCCTCGATCGGCTGTTTCGCGATGACGAACGCGCAGATGCAGGAGATCTGGCAGCTGGTGACGGCGGCGCTTCAGGGCGGACAGAAGCGGTTCCAGGTGCAGGTCTATCCGTTCCGGATGTCTTCCGACCGGATGGCGCGATATGCCAGCAGTCCAAACGCCGGTTTTTGGAACAACCTCAAAGCGGGCAATGATCTTTTCGAAGCGAGCGGATTAGCCCCCAAGGTCAGCGTCTGTGGCGGGGAATACCGGTTCGAGGCGGGAGAGAGGGGCGCAGCGGGTGCCGATCCGATAGACGACAAGTGCGCGGGGGAGGCCGCCAAAAGCTAGCTCATCGCAAGCGCGCTTATCCGTACGAGTGTTCCGAAAAAGTCACTTAGAATTGGCACGCGACAGGCGATAATGTGCGGGTCGCGCAGGAGCAGAATCCCGGTCGCAAATTCCATGCTGTCGTTCGATATTTCGCGTCTCAGGCTTGTCGCGGCGATGATGTTCTGCCTCATCGCCGATACGCGCGCGCAGGCGCTGACGATCGAGTTGAAGGACGTGGCGCCTGATCGGGTCGAGCGCCAGCGCGCCGCAGCGACCGGAGCGCTGCCCTTGCCCGGCACCCCGAACGTCGCCGTGCTGCAGGAGCGGTTGCGTGAAAAGGGCGTCACGCTCGCCTCGCCCATTCTCATCCGCATCTTCAAGGCCGAATCCGAACTCGAAATCTGGAAGCAGAAAGAGACGGGTGGGCCGTTCATTCTGTTTGCGACCTATCCCATCTGCCATTGGTCGGGCACTCTCGGCCCAAAGCTGCGCGACGGCGACCGGCAAGCGCCGGAAGGCTTCTACACGGTATCGCGCGCGCAGGCGCGCCATGTCGGCCGATGGCCGATTTCGATCGATATCGGTTATCCGAACGTCCTCGACCAATCGCACGCACGGACGGGCTCGGATATTCTGATACATGGCGGCTGTTCGTCGGTCGGCTGCTTTGCAATGACCAATCCGGTGTCGGAAGAAATCCATCAGCTGACGCTTGCGGCAATCGACTCGGGAGAAGAGCTCGTACCGGTGCAGGTTCTTCCCTTCCGGATGACGAACGAAAACATGCTGGCCCAGAGCGCGTCGCCCTGGAGGTCGTTCTGGACCAATCTGAAGGAAGGCTACGATCTGTTCGAGCGGACAAAGCGGCCACCGATGATCGGTGTATGCAGCGGCCGTTATATCTTCAGCGAAACGCCGGCGGCGGCGCTTCCGGGCGCGTTCGATGTCTGCGGCCCGACGCTTGCGTCGATCCGTGAGCAGGACCAATGGCTGAATAACGTGCCCGCACCGAACGCCGTGCTAGCGAAGCCCGAAACGCAAACCGCCGAATCCAAGACCGCCCCGATACCTCAGATCCAGACGAGCCTCGAAAGCGAGACCCCGCCTCCGATGTTTTCCTGGCCTCTTATCCGGTAGCGGAAGCGAGTCTTGTGCGCAGCCACCGATAGTCCACTTATGCCATCACCGCGCGGTCCTAGCGGCGCCCGACGCCAGTTGCTAGGCTGAGGATTGCAGTCCCCATCAACGGAGCAAGGATCACCTGAATGGCCGAGAAGACCATTTTGAAGCGCGTCGAATACTTCATGGAGAACTTGCTGTTCAGCGCGCGCTGGCTGCTGGCGCCGTTTTATTTCGGACTGGCGATCTCCCTTTTCATTCTTCTGATCAAGTTCATCATGGAGCTTCTGCATCTCGCGGAAGGCGCGTTCACGTCGACCGAATCGGATGTGATCCTCGGGCTTTTAACGCTGGTCGACCTGACGCTGACAGGATCGCTGCTGATCATCGTGATCTTCTCGGGCTATGAGAACTTCGTGTCGCGGATGGATCATTCGACCCATGGCGATCGCCCGGAGTGGATGGGCACGATCGATTTTTCGGCATTGAAGCTCAAGATGCTGTCATCGATCGTCGCGATTTCGGCCGTGCAGCTTTTGCGTCAGTTCATGGCGCTTGGGACCGTGACGCCGGAACGCGAGAAAGAACTGTTCTGGCTGGTCATCATCCATTTGGTGTTCGTCGTCTCAAGCGTATTGCTGGCGCTATCCGATCGCATCGCGGGCGGCGCGCATGGCCACGCCGGCGAAGCGCCGGAAAACGCCGGCAAGACGAACGGACATTGATAGTTCGATGAAAGCGCGGGCAAAGACGGACTGATCGCGCGATCAGTCCATCTTGCCGTGGCAGTGCTTGTATTTCTTGCCTGAGCCGCACGGGCAAAGGGCGTTGCGCGAGACGCGACCCCAGGTGGCGGGATCGTTCGGATCGACGGCACCCTCGGCGCGGCGGCTTTGCAGCGGCGCACGCTTTTCAGGCTCGGGCGGGGTGTTGCGACGGGCACGGGCGCCCGCGATTGCAGCGTCCGCCAGCGCCAGCTCGGGATCGGGCTCGAACTCGTCATAGCCCGTCGTGGCGTCGACGTGATGCGCCTCCATCGGCGGCAGATCGATAGGTTGCAGCAGCGGCTGGTCCTCTGGCGGTGCCAGCTCGACGTGCATCATCTGGCCCGTGACGTTTTCGCGAAGACGGCCGAGCATATTTTCGAACAGAATAAACGCCTCGGACTTGTATTCGTTCAGCGGGTCGCGTTGACCGTAGGCGCGGAAGCCGATCACCTGACGCAAATGCTCGAGCGTAACGAGGTGCTCGCGCCAGAGATGATCGAGGGTTTGCAGCAGAACCATCTTCTCGATCTGGCGATAGAGATCTGGTCCGAGTTCCTTGGTCTTGGCTTCGACCTTGGCATCGACCGCTGCCTTGATGCGCTCGCGAATTTCTTCGTCGGCGATGCCTTCTTCGGCCGCCCACGCTTCGATCGGCAGATCGAGGGCGAAGACGCCGTTGATCTGTTCGGTCAGGCCCTTGACGTCCCACTGCTCGGCATAGGCGGCGGGCGGGATGAAGCGCGTGACCAGCTCATCGATCAGTTCGTTGCGCAGCTCGACGACCGTCTCGGAAACATCTTCCTGGCCCATGATGTCGAGACGCTGCTCGAAGATGACCTTGCGTTGGTCATTCATCACATCGTCGTACTTCAGGATCTGCTTACGGATGTCGAAGTTGCGCTGCTCGACCTTCTTCTGCGCGGTTTCGAGCGACTTGTTCATCCAGGGATGCGTGATCGCCTCGCCTTCCTTCAGGCCCAGCGTCTGCAGCACCTTGTCCATGCGCTGCGAGCCGAAGATGCGCATCAGGTCGTCATCGAGCGCAAGATAGAACTTCGAACGGCCTGGATCGCCCTGACGGCCCGAGCGGCCGCGCAGCTGATTGTCGATGCGGCGGCTTTCGTGCCGCTCGGTGGCGAGAACGTAGAGGCCGCCGGCTTCCAGCGCCTTCTTCTTCTTGTCGGCGACATCGGCAACGAGTTCAGCGCGTTTTGCGGAAATCGCAGACTCGTCCGGAGGCGTACCCTTCTCGGTTTCCTCGCCGATCCAATCGCGCAGGCGGAATTCGGCGTTGCCGCCGAGCTGAATGTCGGTACCGCGGCCCGCCATGTTGGTGGCGATCGTCACCGCGCCGGGCTGGCCGGCCTGGGCGACGATGTTGGCTTCCTGCTCGTGATAGCGGGCGTTCAGCACCTGATGCGGAATCGGATATGCGTTGCCCTTGGCGTCGTTGGCGAGCTTCGAGAGCAGCGCGGCCATATCCGTCAAATGCTTGCGAAGCTCTTCCTCCTTGCCCGGCTTGATGGCGGCAGCCTGCTCGTCAAGCTGGCGGGCGAGATCCTTGATGTACTTCTTATCCTTCAGAAGCTCGGAGAGCTGCTCGGAGCGCTCGATCGAGGTGGTTCCAACGAGGATCGGCTGGCCACGGCTCTTGGCTTCGGCGATCGACTGCACGATGGCGGCGAGCTTCTCGCGCTGCGTGCGATAGATTTCATCGTCCTCATCGATACGGCTGACGGGAAGATTTGTCGGAATCTCGATGACTTCGAGGCCGTAGATATCGAGGAACTCGCTGGCTTCGGTCATGGCCGTGCCGGTCATGCCGGCGAGCTTCTTGTAGAGGCGGAAGTAATTCTGGAACGTGATCGAGGCTAGCGTCTGGTTCTCGGGCTGGACCTCGACGTGCTCCTTGGCTTCGAGAGCCTGGTGCAGACCTTCCGAATAGCGCCGTCCCGGCATCATGCGGCCGGTGAACTCGTCGATGATGACGACCTGTCCGCCTTTGACGATGTAATCCTTGTCGCGCTGGAAAAGCTTATGAGCCTTCAACGCCTGCGTCAGGTGGTGAACGATCGTGACGTTGTCGATATCGTAGAGCGTGCCCTTCAGGAGCCCGGCGGCTTCGAGAGTGCGTTCCATTTTTTCGTTGCCGGCTTCGGTGAAAGAAACCTGACGCTGTTTTTCATCAAGCTCGAAGTCTTCGGGCGCGACGATCTTCATCATCTCGTCGATCTGCTGATAAAGATCGGCGCGATCTTCGAGCGGACCGGAAATGATGAGCGGTGTGCGCGCCTCGTCGATCAGGATCGAGTCGACTTCGTCAACGATGGCGTAGGCATGTCCACGCTGCACCATCTCGGGATAGTGCATCTTCATGTTGTCGCGAAGATAGTCGAAGCCAAGTTCATTGTTGGTGCCGTAGGTCACATCGCAGGCGTACGCGGCCTTGCGGTCTTCATCCGACATATCATGGATGATGACGCCGACCGTCAGTCCGAGGAAGCGATAGACCTGGCCCATCCATTCGGCGTCGCGTTTGGCAAGGTAGTCGTTGACGGTGACGACGTGGACGCCCTTGCCGGTGAGGGCGTTGAGATAAACGGGAAGTGTGGCGACGAGGGTTTTACCTTCGCCGGTTTTCATTTCGGCGATGTCACCCTGATGAAGGACCATGCCGCCGATAAGCTGGACATCGAAGTGGCGCTGACCGAGCGTGCGCTTGGCCGCTTCGCGGACGGTGGCGAAAGCGGGAACCAGCAGATCGTCGATCGAGGTCCCTTCAGCGAGCTGCTTGCGGAAGGTCTCGGTGCGCGCGCGCAATTCTTCGTCTGAGAGATTCTGAACTTCCGCTTCAAGGGCATTGATCGCGGCGACACGCGAACGAAAGCCTCTCACCCGCCGTTCATTGGAAGAGCCGAAGATTTTCGAAGCGATGTTTCCGAACGACAGCATCTCTAAGTTCCGTCCCTACAAAATCCGTATGGCCGCGCGTCAGCACGGCGTTTTCAAGCTTCATGCGCCGGGAAGCGTTCAGCAAAAAATGCGCGGCAAGGGCCTCCCCGCCACGCCTGCATTCGCGTTCCCTCGGCGCTGTCAATTGCGCGGTCAGTACGGGCCTTGAGGCCCGGTCCGAATTAAGCGGACACATAAGAACTCGCCCCCCTGACTGTCAATGTTTTGCCGGGGGCGGCCAAGGAAGGTGATTTTTGGGCAATGGCCAAGAATTAACTTGGTTTTCGGCCGTCATGCCGCTATCGAGGCGCGCTTGTTGGCCGCCAGTGTGCGGATACGCCGTCGTGCCTGAATAAGCGGTGATACGGCCATTATTTCCGACCTAAACCCCGAAGTGGAGCCCCACGCTGATGAAGCGCATCGCTTTTGCCATCCTGACATTCGCGCTCGCCGGCGCCGCTCTGCCATTGGCGGCTTCCGCTGAGGATAAGGTCATCGCGACAATCGACGGAAAACCGATTACGGAGGGCGACCTCGCCGTCGCGGAAAGCGAAATCGGTTCGGACATGGGCACGATGCCGGGCCCCCAAAAGCGAGTCTCGCTGCTCGAATTTCTCATCGACAATCAACTCTTTGCCGAGGCCGCTGAGAGTGAAAAGCTTGACCAGGGCGCCGACTTCCAGACGCGCCTTGCCTATTTGAAGCGGCGAGCGCTGCGCGAGCTTTATTTCGATAAGGTCATCAAAAGTTCGGTGACCGAAGACGAAGCCCGCAAGATCTATGACGAGCAGGTCAAGCTTTTGAAGCCGGAAGAGGAAGTATCGGCGCGCCATATTCTGGTCGATACGGAAGAACAGGCCAAAGCTTTGAAGGAAAAGATCGACAAAGGCGCCGATTTCGCCCAGCTCGCGAAAGAAAACTCGAAGGATCCGGGTTCGAAAGACGACGGCGGCAACCTCGGCTACTTCGGCCACGGGCAAATGGTGCCACAGTTCGAAGACGTGGTGTTCAAGCTGCAAAAGGGCCAGGTGTCCGACCCGGTCAAGACGCAGTTCGGCTGGCACCTCGTCAAACTCGAGGATCGGCGGACGAAACAGCCCCCGGCGTTCGACGTCGTCAAGGACCGCATCATGCAGTCCTTGCTGTTGCGTAAAGCCCAGCAGACCGCGGTTGCCCTTCGCGCGAAGTCGAAAATCGAGATCGTCGATCCGGATATCAAGAAAGCGGCCGACGAACGCAACGCCATGATTCAGAAGCAGTCGCAGCCAAAACCGGCTGACGCGCCGACGGATGCCGCCAAGCCCTGAGCCTTCGCGTCCGTTCCAAAAGATCGCTGAGATCAAAAGATTGCAGCCGGGCCGCTTGATTATGGCGGCCCGATCTGTTTCAGGGAGCCTCTCGACAATTCGGAGGTCCCGCCATGGGCAAAATCACGAGCGTATCGCCGTTCGCGCCCGAAACCCTCGCCAAGCTGCCGGCGATCGAGGGCGTGGCTTTCGCCACCGCCGAAGCCGGCATCCGATACAAGGACAGGACTGATCTTCTGCTCGCCGTCTTGGCGGAAGGAACGGCGGTCGCCGGGGTTCTGACGCAATCGAAGACGGCGTCAGCGCCAGTCCTTGCGTGCCGCAAGCATTTGAAAAAGGGCGCGGCGCGGGCGCTCGTCGTCAACTCCGGAAACGCCAACGCCTTTACCGGCAAGAAGGGCGTCGAGGCGGTCGACATCACAGTTGAGCATGCGGTTGAGGCGGTCGGCTGCAAACCCCACGAGGTGTTCGTGGCTTCGACCGGCGTCATCGGCGAGCCGCTCGATGCGGAGAAGTTCGCGCACCTCCTTAGCGATCTGGCCGGTCGCACCGAGCCTGATGCGTTCGAGACGGCGGCTCGGGCGATCATGACGACGGATACCTATCCGAAGCTCGCGACGCGAACAGCGCTGATCGGCGACGTCGAAGTGACGATCAACGGCTTCTGCAAGGGTGCCGGCATGATCGCGCCCGACATGGCAACGATGCTGTGCTTCATCTTCACGGATGCAGCGATAGCATCGGAAGCGTTGCAGGAGCTTCTGGCGGAGCACGCGCAGACGACCTTCAACTGCATGACGGTCGATGGCGATACCTCGACCAGCGACACCTGCCTCATTTTTGCGACAGGGGCTGCGGAGGCGCGCGGACAAAAACTCGTCACCAAGGCATCGTCGAAGAAGCTGCAGGCGTTTTCGGACGCCCTCGTTGACCTTATGCGCGACCTCGCGATCCAGGTGGCGAAAGATGGCGAGGGCGCATCGAAGTTCGTTACGTTCGAAGTTGCCGGCGCAAAGTCCTGGCACGCGGCACGGGCAATCGCGTTATCGTGCGCGAATTCGCCCATTCTCAAGACCGCAATTGCGGGTGAAGACCCGAACTGGGGGCGCGTCGTGATGGCGGTCGGCAAGTCGGGCGAAGCGGCCGACCGCGATAAACTGTCGATCTGGTTCGGACCGCATTGCGTCGCTCGCGACGGGGAGCGGGCCGACGACTACGATGAAAAGACGGTCGCGGCGTATATGAAGAACGGCGAAATCTTGATCCGCGTGCATGTCGGCGTCGGCAAGGCCGCAGCCAGGGTGTGGACGTGCGACCTGACGCACGAGTACATCTCGATCAACGCGGACTACCGGAGTTAATCCGCTATCGATAGGATTGAACGCTCGTGGAGCACAGCTTCTGGCATAATCGTTGGGAACGTGGCGAGATCGGTTTTCACCAGCCGCACATCCACGATCAGTTGCAGCGCTTTTGGCCGGCGCTTGCCCTCGCAAGGGGAAGCAAGGTGTTCGTGCCGCTTTGCGGCAAGACTTCGCGACATGGTTTGGCTTGCCGAGCAAGGCCATCAGGTGATCGGAGCGGAACTATCGGAATTGGCAGTTCGTGATTTCTTCAAGGAATCCGGGCTTTCGCCAACCGTAACGGAGGGCGGGCCGTTTCGAGTCTTTGAGGCCGATGCGTTCAAAATCTACCAGGGTGATTTCTTTGCGCTGCCTGTCGACGCGCTCTTGGGGGTTGTCGCCTGCTACGATCGTGCGGCGCTGATTGCTTTACCGCCGGAGATGCGGCCGCAATACGCAGCAAAGCTTTCGAGCGTCCTGCCGCGCGAAGCCGTGATGCTTACCATTGCGATCGAATATCCGGACGGCGAAATTGCCGGGCCGCCATTCTCGGTCGCGAGAGAAGAAGTTCGAACGCTCTACGGCGAGCTGTTCGATATCGAAATCCTTGAAGAGCGGGACGGGCTCGCAGCCAGCGACAATCTTAAAAAGCGCGGCGTGACCAAGCTCGAAGAAATCGCCTATGTCTTGAGGCGAAAAGCATGAGCAAGCCTTTGCTGCTCGTCGCAGCCGTGGCGTTGATCGACGACGACAATCGCGTCCTGATCGCGCAACGCCCGGAAGGGAAATCGATGGCCGGGCTTTGGGAGTTTCCGGGCGGCAAGGTCGAAGCGGGCGAGACACCGGAAGATGCGCTCTGCCGCGAGATCAAGGAAGAGCTTGACGTCGAGCTTTGCCGAACGTGCCTTGCGCCTTTCAACTTCGCGAGCCATGCGTACGAAAAATTCCATCTTCTGATGCCGCTCTATCTTTGCCGAACCTGGGACGGCGAAATCAATCCGCGCGAGGGGCAAACCGTGAAATGGGTGCGCGGGATCGACCTTGTTCGCTATCCGATGCCGCCTGCGGATGAGCCACTCATTCCGTGGCTCCGGGATCTCTTGAGCGATCTCTCAGGACAGCGGCGAGGCTGACTTCGGCGGATCCCGGTTGCAGCGGCTTCTGCTGGCTTTCGTGAGGCGCCCAGCCCGTCAGCGTCACGATCTCGAACGTTGCCGGGATGCGGCCATTCGGAAGGCCAAAGCGGTCCTGGTAGATCTCGGCGGCGCGCAGCAGCAGACCGCGCGTTACAGGTGAGCGACGGCGCTCGATCAGCGGGTTGCTCGCGGCCATTGCCTTCAATTCCTGCATCAGGGTCAGGGGTGAGGAATAGGTGACTTCGACGATGTCGTTGTCCGCGACGGGCAGCGCGAATCCGGCGCGTTGAAGGAGACCGCCTAGGTCACGAACGTCGGCAAAGGGTGCAACGCGGGGAGAGGCACCCCCCGAAAGCTCGTCTTCGGCCAGGATCCAAGCCTCCCGCAGTTCTTTGAGGGTTTCGCCGCCGAGCAGAGCACCCAGAAACAGCCCGTCCGGCTTCAGTGATCGGTTGATCTGGATGAGCGCGCCGGGGAGGTCGTTGACGAGTTGAAGCGACAGGCCGGAGACGATCAGATCCAAGCTGGACGGCGCCAACGGCAGGGCTTCCTCGTCGGCGACGAGGCGCCATCCGCCATCGAGGGGAAGCGATCGGAAGGACGGCTCGACATCCAAAACGTGTCCTACGGTCGGCAGGCTTCGAAGCCGCGTCGCCAGCAGGCCCTGATGGTCTCCAAGGCTCGCGGCAATGGGAAACTCGCGACGGACAAAGACGAGGCGTTCGGCAAAGTCGTCAGCGACGCGTTCGAGCAGGAAATCGGGCCGTGAACCGCCGCGATCCGCTGCCGCCATTCGATCACGGCGGCAACGGAGCAGTTTGCGATCGAAGATCTGAGGCGCAACGGCCATCGGCTTTCTTTCGGCGCTTTCGCCTCAACGGCGATAATGTCTTTCTCGCCCGCGTTAGCGTGTTGGGCTAGAGTTATGCAATGGCGAACAGCAGCATCGGCGCGGATGAGGGCTTCGAGGACAGGGCGAAAGCCGGCTTCCTGAACCGCATTCGGCCCCTTACCCGGATTGCACGGGGCGCGCTCGACGTCGTTCTACCGCCGCTGTGCATCGGCTGCCACGCCCGCATCATGGACCACGATGCCCTCTGCCCGTCTTGCTGGCGGCAGGTCTCGTTCATTCGGCCACCGCTGTGCGACCGGCTCGGGATACCGCTTAGCGTCGATACCGGCGGGGTGATGATCTCGGCGGCCGCAGACGCTGATCCACCTGACTATGACCGCGCCCGGGCCGTTGCCCGATTTGACGGTCTTATGCGGGTGCTGATCCACGGTTTCAAATTTCACGATAGCCACAATGCCCGCCGTCTGTTCGGCCGCTGGATGGCGGTCGCGGGTCAGGACCTGATGGCCGAAGCGGATTTGATCGTGCCGGTGCCTCTTGCGCGCTGGCGGCTCTTGTCACGGCGGTTCAATCAAGCCCAGATTTTGGCTTCCGAGGCGGGACGAAGGGCCGGGAAACCCGTCAACCCCTTCGCGCTCGTCCGGACGCGCTCGACGGGGCATCAGGTCGGTCTGACGCGCGCGCAGCGCCTTAAGAATGTTACGGGCGTTTTCCGTGTTCCAATGAACGAATTGCCGAATGTGTCTGGAAAAGCCATAGTTTTGGTCGACGATGTGATCACGAGCGGCGCGACGGCGTCGGCCGCCGCCATCGCCCTCAAACGCGCAGGCGCCCGGCGCGTTGACGTTCTCGCTCTTGCAATTGTTTCAGAACGATAGTCCTGAAACTGCAAAAGGCGTGACAAAGGCGCGGCACAGCGGCGCAAATCTATAGAGCAAGGTTGCATGACCTCGCGAACAGGTTACCTTTGATTCGAATTATTCCAATGGCGTGTTGAGAGGCGCCGAGCAATGCCGAAGGTGACGGTCTACACGGCTGGGAATTGCTGCTACTGCCATATGGCGAAGGACTTGCTGCGGCGCAAAGGCGCTTCATTCGAGGAAGTCGATCTGACCGGCCGCAACGATCTCCGCGCTGATCTCGTTTCGCGCGCCGGCGGCAGGCGAACGGTTCCGCAAATCTGGATCGGGGAAACCCATGTCGGTGGCTGCGATGATCTTTATGATCTTGATCGCTCCGGTCAGCTCGACACGTTGCTGACGGCCTCCTGATATGTCGTCCGGCCGATCCAAGACTGCGTTTCGCGCCGCGCTCGTTCAAATGCGGGCCGGACGGAATGTCGAGCGCAACGTCGCCGATGCGATTTCGCTGATCGAGGAAGCCGCGGACCAAGGCGCCTCGTACATCCAAACCCCGGAATGCACGACGCTGATGGAGCTCGAGCAACCGCGGCTGATGGCGGAGACGAAGCCAGAAGCGAGCAATCCGGCTCTGCAAGCCTTCGCCGACGCGGCGCGGAAGCGGAAAATCTGGCTTCACATCGGCTCGATGGCCGTGAAAGTCGGCGAACGGCGGCTAGCAAACCGATCGTACCTCATCGATCCAGACGGCGGCGTCGCGGCGCGATACGACAAGATCCATATGTTCGACGTCGATCTGGGCGGCGGGGAATCTTACGCCGAAAGCTCCAATTATCAGGCCGGTCCGAGCGCGATGCTGGCAGAACTGCCATGGGGGCGGCTCGGCCTTACCATCTGCTACGATCTGCGATTTCCGGCGCTGCATCGCGCCCTCGCGAAGGCCGGGGCGAAGTTCATCGCCGGGCCGGCTGCCTTCACGCGTACGACGGGAGAAGCGCACTGGCATACGCTTCTCAAAGCGCGCGCCATCGAGACGTGTACGTTCATTCTGGCCGCTGGGCAGGGTGGGCTGCATGAGAATGGACGGGAAACCTACGGCCACAGCCTCATCATTTCGCCCTGGGGCGAGGTCCTTGCGGAAGCGGGCGTCGATCCCCAGGTCATCATAGCGGACATCGATGCCGCCTATGCCGATCAAATCCGGCGGAAAATTCCGTCCCTCACGCACGACCGCGATTTCGATGTCGTCGTCGCGACGCCATCGAAATCGCCGCACCTGGTACACGAGCAGTGATCAAATACCTTCTTGGATGCGCCTCAGGGCACGAATTCGAAAGCTGGTTTCGGGCCGGCGCCGATTTTGACGCGCAATCGCGATCGGGCGAGATCGCCTGCCCTTATTGCGGCTCGATCGAAATTTCGAAACAGCCGATGGCGCCGTCGGTGGTGACGAAGCGCGCGAAAGCGGCTGCCCAAACGACTGAAGCGCCGGTTTCGGCGCCAGCAGGCGGCGCCGGGAGCTCGGACGTACGGGAAGCGCTGCGCGTTTTCACCCAAAAGGTCATCGCCAACACCGAGGATGTCGGGACGCGTTTCGCGGATGAAGCGCGGAAAATGCACTTCGGCGAGATCGAAGAACGGCACATAAGGGGAAGCTCGACGCCCGAGGAGGCGCGTGAACTCGTCGAGGACGGCGTGCCGTTCGGCATTCTGCCCACGCTTCCCGAGGATCTCAATTAACCAGCCTTCCCGCACCGCGAGCCTTTTCCGGCCGGTCAGGCCGATCAAGGAGGCATTTTGACGGTTGCGAGACGGCCCGGAAGCGGTGCAAACATCTTCCGATAGGGCGGCATGCCCTGCGGAGACCAAGCCTGAATGACCTCGACCGTTTCCCGACTCGACCCGTCCGCCCGCAGCGTTAACAGGATGGGAGCTGCGCTCCGCCACGATTGGACGAGCGGGGAGGCGTTGGCACTCTACGAGCTGCCGTTCATGGATTTGCTCTTCCGTGCCCAAAGCGTACACCGCACGTCGTTCGACCCCAACAAGGTTCAGATGAGCCGTCTCCTGTCGATCAAGACTGGGGGCTGCGCCGAAGATTGCGGCTACTGCAGCCAGTCGGCGCATCACAAGACGGGTCTGAAGGCTTCCAAGCTGATGGAAGTCGAGCGGGTGATTTCCGAAGCCAAGAAGGCGAAAGCGGCGGGTGCGACGCGCTATTGCATGGGTGCTGCGTGGCGAAGTCCAAAACAGCGCGACATGGACGTGGTCGTCGCGATGGTCGAAGGCGTCAAGGCGCTCGGCATGGAAACGTGCATGACGCTCGGCATGCTGACGGATGACGATATCGTCAAGCTGCGCGACGCCGGCCTCGACTACTACAATCACAATGTCGATACGTCGGAAGCCTACTATGGCAAGGTGATCACGACGCGCACTTATGCCGACCGGCTCGATACGCTGGCGCGCGTGCGCGATGCAGGCATGAAGGTGTGCTCGGGCGGAATCGTCGGCATGGGCGAAGCGCGGCAGGATCGTGTCGATATGCTGGTCACGCTCGCCAATCTGGAAGAGCATCCCGAAAGCGTGCCGATCAACATGCTGATCGCTATTCCGGGCACGCCACTCGAAAACGCCGAGCGGATAGATCCGATCGATTTCGTGCGCACCATTGCTGTCGCGCGCATCATGATGCCGAAGTCGTTCGTTCGCCTGTCGGCAGGCCGCACCGACATGAGCGATGAAATGCAGGCTTTGTGCTTTTTCGCAGGAGCCAATTCGATCTTCGTCGGCGATACGCTGCTGACCGCCGACAACCCGGGCGAAGACACGGACAGCAAGCTTTTCTCCAAGCTTGGACTTGCGCCGCTCGAACTCGATATCGACCAATCCTCGGAGCATGAGCCCGCGGCTTGCGCGGGACATCAGGATGTCAGGCAATCATGAGCGTGCGCTCGACGCGCTCTCCCGCCGCGGGCGCCTGAGAGCGCTTGAGCCGGCGCACGGAATAGATTTCACGTCGAACGACTACCTCGGTCTGGCGCAGTCGCAAGAGCTCGCCCAGGCCGTTGAAGCTGCGATCGCGCGCGGGGTGCCGGTCGGAGCTGGAGGTTCCCGTCTCCTGCGTGGAAATCATCCGGAGCACGAACTGCTCGAACAGGAAGCGGCGCGGTTCTTCGGCGGCGAAACGGCGCTCTACTTCGGCGGCGGTTTCGTTGCCAACACCGCGCTGCTCGCGACATTGCCGTCGCGCGGAGATCTCATCGTCTACGACGAACTGATCCATGCCAGCGCCCATGACGGCATGCGGCTATCGAAGGCCGAGGCCAAAGCAGCCCGCCACAACGACGCGCAGAGTTTCGATGATGCCATCTCGGCATGGCGCGCGGCGGGCGGCATGGGGCAGGCATGGATCACGATTGAAAGCCTTTACAGCATGGACGGCGATCGCGCGCCGATCGCGGCGCTTGCGGAAATCGCCGATCGCCATGACGCCATGTTGCTGATCGACGAAGCGCACGCGACCGGCGTTTTTGGACCTGATGGACGCGGGCTTGCCGCCGGTCTCGAAGGCCGAGCCAATGTCATCACTCTGCACACCTGCGGCAAGGCGCTCGGTGCCATGGGCGCGCTCGTGATCGGGCCGCGCACGGTTCGCGATTTTCTCGTCAATCGTGGGCGCGCCTTCATCTATGCGACGGCGCCGTCGCCGCTGATGGCGGCAGCCGTACGAGCCGCCCTGGCGATCTGCCGGGACGATCCGCAGCGGCGGCAAAAGCTTCACGATCTTATCGCATTTGCGGAGCGCGCACTGACAAGCAAAACGCGATTTCAAGCGTCGGGCTCTCAGATCCAGCCACTCGTGATCGGCAGTGATGCGGCAGCCGTAGCACTGGCGACGGCCATGCGGCGGCGAGGATACGATATTCGCGCCATCCGGCCGCCGACGGTTCCGGAAGGCACCGCGAGGCTTCGCCTGACGATCACGCTCAACGTGACGGAGGAAGAGATTTCGCGTCTCATCGACGACATCGCGGCTGCACAGGCGGAGACGGCAGCATGACCATCCGCATCGTCGTTGCCGGGACCGACACGGATATCGGCAAAACGATATTCTCCGCCGCTCTGACCAACGCGCTCGACGGCTATTACTGGAAGCCGGTGCAGGCGGGTCTTGAGGGTGAAACGGACTCCGACGTCGCCGCCCGACTGACGGAACTCGCCGAAGCCCGAATTCTGCCTGAGGTCTATCGGTTGAAGACGCCGGCATCACCGCACTTTGCGGCGGAGATCGACGGCATCGATATCGATTCAAAGCAGCTGACGCCGTTTGGATTGCCGACGCCGCTGGTGATCGAAACGGCAGGTGGCCTGATGGTGCCCCTGACGCGGCGCCTGCTGCAGATCGACTTGCTTGCCCAGTGGCGGCTGCCTGTCATCCTTTGCGCTTCGACCCGGCTTGGCACGATCAATCATTCGCTGCTCTCGATCGAAGCGCTGAAGCGGCGCGCTATTCCAATTCTCGGCGTCGCATTCATCGGCGATGCGAACCCCGATAGCGAACGGACGATTGCCGCCTTCGGCGGCATTCGGCGGCTTGGACGATTGCCGCGACTGGCCTGTCTCGACGCCGAAAGCCTTCGCCAAGCGTTCGACGACAATTTTTCGGTCGGCGATTTGCTCGACATCGGGGCCGTTGGGCCATGACGCCGTCGCCGATCTGGCATCCTTTCACGCAACATGCGCTCGAACCGTCGATGCGCAGCATCCGCTCGGCCGACGGCGCGTGGCTTAAAGCCTCCGATGGGCAGCGAATTTTCGATGGCGTGTCGTCATGGTGGGTGATCACGCACGGACACCGGCATCCGAAAATCGTCGCGGCGATCGAAAAGCACGCCGCGATGCTCGATCAGATCATTTTCGCGGGCTTCACGCACGAACCGGCGGAAGAAGTCGCGGCCGGCCTGATGAAAATCGTGCCGCCGGGATTGACGCACGTGTTCTTTTCCGACAGCGGTTCGACTTCGGTCGAAGTCGCGCTGAAGATGGCGCTTGGCTACTGGAAGAATATTGGTGCACGACGCACACGTATTCTGGCGCTGGAGCACGGCTATCACGGCGATACCATCGGAACGATGTCGGCCGGCGCGCGCGGCGTCTTCAACGCGGCCTACGAACCGCTTCTGTTCGAGGTTGGCCGCATCCCCTACCCGAAGCCGCATCACGCACAGCCGACGTTCGACGCCCTTGAAATTCAATGCCGGAAAGGCGACGTCGCAGCCTTCATTTGCGAACCGCTCATTCTCGGTGCCGGCGGTATGCTGATCTACGATGCCGACACGCTCAAAGAGATGCATCGCATCTGCAAAGCGCATGACGTCCTATTCATCGCCGATGAGGTGATGACCTGCTTCGGCCGAACGGGAATGATATTTGCTTGCGAGCAGGCCGGCATATCACCCGACATCATGTGCGTTGCGAAGGGGCTGACCGGTGGTTCCTTGCCTTTGGCGGTGACGCTTGCCACCAGCGCGATCTACGAAGCACATCTGTCGCAAGATCGCGCCAAGACGTTCTTCCATTCAAGCTCTTATACAGCCAATCCGATCGCCTGCGCCGCGGCGGCGGCTAATCTCGACATCTGGCGGACAGAACCGGTGATCGAGCGCATCCTCGCGCTATCACAACAGCAGTCGCTTTGCCTCAACGACCTTGAGACCGACACGCGGTTTGCGAATCTGCGCCAGCTTGGTACGATTGCAGCCTTCGAGCTTGCGGGTGTTCAACCGGGCTATCTGGCCGATGTTGCGCTGAAGCTGCGCGCTCGTTTACTGGAGCGCGGTGTTTTGCTTCGTCCGCTCGGTTCAACGATTTATATCATGCCTCCCTACTGCACGACGAAAGACGAATTGAAGTCGGTATATCGAGCGATCGGCGATACCGTCGACGAGGTGCTGAGATGAAAGGCGTCGAGGTCGTCGGGCACGGACATTACGCACCTTCGCGCATTGTGCCGAACAGTGAGATCGAGACACGCCTCGGGCTCGAGAGCGGATGGATCAAACGGCGCACTGGTATCGACGAGCGGCGCTACGCGGCTGATGGCGAAGCGCTGTCGGATATCGCGGTGAGGGCCGGCGACATGGCGCTCGATATGGCGCTGGCGCGTTGCGGTCTTGAGCGCGGCGACGTCGGGTTGCTGCTGCTTGCGACATCAACACCTGACCATCTCTTGCCGCCATCGGCTCCGCTTGTGGCGCATCGGATGGGGCTGGTCAATGCCGGCGGTATCGACATGGCAGGCGCCTGCGCAGGCTTCGTTTACGCACTGACGCTTGCCGACAGCTTCGTGCGCGCGCAGGGTCTTCCGGTTCTGGTGGTCGCCGCGAATATTCTTTCACGACGGATCAACGAGCGCGATCGCAGCAGCAGCGTGTTGTTTGCCGATGCCGCGGGCGCCGTGCTGCTGGCGCCGACCGATCGAAGCGGCGCGGGCATCATCGGCGCGCACCTTTCGAGCGAAGGGCGGCACTACGATTTGATCACGATCCCGGGCGGCGGCAGCAAAAAGCCATTCTCACAAATCCAAGATCCGGCCGACGTTCTGATGGTGATGAACGACGGCAAGGCCGTTTATGCCGGGGCTGTTGCGATCATGACGGAGTGCGCCGAGAAGGCGATGGCAAAAGCGGGCATTGGAGCGAGAGACGTCTCGCATCTGGTGCCGCACCAGGCCAACGCGCGTATGCTGACTACCGTCGCGCACCAACTCGATATTCCCTCCGAGCGGGTGCGTTCGACGATTGCGAATTTCGGAAACAGTTCGGCAGCGACAATCCCGTTCACGCTGTCGGCAACCGCAAAACGCCGGCCTTACCAGCCGGGCGATGTTGTCTTGATGACGGCGGCGGGCGCGGGCTTGATCGGCGGCGCCGCCGTCCTTCGCTGGTAGCAGCCGCCACTTATTGACGGATGCCCTCGATATTGAGGATCAATTCGACATCCTTGGTCGCGGGTCCGAGGTTGCGCAGGATGCCGAAGTCGGCGAGCGTGATCTTCGTCGTGCCGATGAAGCCATCGCGATAGCCGCCCCAAGGATCCTTGCCGCCGCCGACGTGATCTGCTTCGATCACGACCTCCTTCGTGACGCCGTGCAGCGTCAGATTGCCGGTGACCGTGGCCTTGTTCGGCGCCGTGGATTTGATGCTCGTGCTTTCGAACTTCGCGGTCGGGTATTTATCCGTGTCGAGGAGATCGGCGGCGCGAAGATGCTTGTCTCTGAGCGCGAGGTTCGTGTCGATGCTGGTCGTATCGATATCGACTGAGACCTTGGACGCGTCCGGGTTTTTGTCGTCAAATGAGAATGTGCCTGAGAATTTGTCGAAGCGTCCGATGATCCAGCTGAAGCCGAGATGGCTTACCTTGAAGGTGATCGACGCGTGAGCGTTGTCGGTGTCGATCTTATAGTCGGCGGCCATCGCAGGCGCCGACATGGCGAATGCTGCAAACGATGCGGCGAACGCTGCGTATTTGAACGTCATAGGTCGTTTTCCTTTTTAGAGCTGCGCGATGGATTAGAAGGGCCCGACCACATGCGCGACATGATCGGGCTTTTGTCGATGAAGTGATGCTTGAGCGCCGCAAGGGCGTGAACGGCGGCGAGAGCCATCGTCGCGTAGGCCAGGATGCGATGGACGTTGCCTGCAGGCGTTTCGAGGCCGGGCATTTTTATGATCGCCGGAACGTCGAACCAACCGAAGACGCTGATCGGGCTGCCATCGGCCGTCGAGATCAAATAACCGCTGAGCAACAGCGCGAGCAGGAGCACGTAGAAGCTCCAATGGACGGCGAATGACGCTTTGCGCTCGAAGGGAGAGAGTTCCTGGTCCGACGGCTTCGGATTGAGAACGCGCCAAAGCCAACGGATCGGAAGCGCAAACAATAAGATCATTCCGACACCGCGATGAATATCGGGCGCCGAGTTGTAGTAGGGGCTGTAGTAATCGAGCTTGACCATCCAATATCCGAGGCCGAACATCGCGATGATTGCGATCGCCATCAGCCAATGGAACAAGCGAGAGACAAGCCCGTAGCCGTCAGATGTGTCACGTATAAGCATGGCATACCCATTGCGCGCATCAAGCGCTCCCTCGCCGGCTGCCGGAGAGATGCGAATGGGCAGTAGCGATTTTCAAGAGGGCACAAAGAAGGAATTGCCGCGGCGGTTCGCCGTCGTGGTCAGACTTCAGCCTGCGGTTGCGTCGGCGACCATATTGACATCGACGCCGACATCGACGGAATGCTCGCCGCCGCCACGCAAGACCCCGCTTATGGGACTGATGTCGTCATAGTCGCGGCCAATGGCCACCGTCACGTGCTCGTCGCGAACGAGAATACCGTTGGTCGGATCGAGATCGACCCAGCCGTATTCGGGAGACCACACGGAAATCCAGGCGTGCGAAGCATCGGCGCCTTGAAGCTTCGGCCGGCCGACGGGCGGGTGGGTGTGAAGATAGCCGCTGACGTATCGTGCCGGAATGCGCAACGAGCGGAAACACGCCAGCGCAAGATGAGCAAAATCCTGACAGACGCCACGACGCATGGCGAACACTTGCGTCACCGGAGTTGATACGTCGGTGGCGTGCGGATCGAACTTGAAATCGTTGTAGATCCGCATGACGAGATCCATCGCGCCGTCGAGAACCGGGCGCGCCGGGGGAAACGAGTGCGCGGCGTAATCGGCGATTTCAAGAGTGGGAATCGTCAAGCGTGAAACGCAACGGAACAGCAACGTGCCGACATCTCGATCGTTGGTGGCGCGGAGGTGATAATCGAGATCGTCCCATGCCGTCGTCGCCGCTAGGTTGAGCATCGGCGGCGGCGACTTCTCGACGGTGCTGCGCGCCACCAAGACCAGCTCCTTATGGGGCTCCTCGATATCAAGAATGACATAACTGTTGCCCAGCGAATCGATTCCATCCTGGCGCGAGGCAGGCGCGGGCTCGACCAGCAAGCTGTGATGACGAACGATCTGACCCGGCATCGCGCGGGGCGACATGTGGACGAGGTGCAGCGACTGCACGACCGTCGAGCGGTAGCGATAATGGGTCTTATGGACGATATCGAAAATCATATCGAAGGATCGACCCTGGTGTGCGCGCGATGCGGTGCTTCATCCATGACATTGAAGAAGCGGCGCGAGATCTCGTTCGATAATTCGGGCAGCATGTCGAGCTGATCCATCAGCAGGCGCTCGAGCATCGTGCCTTGATCGTGCTTGGCCATCGCCTCGACGTCGGCCAGCCGGATCGAGGTCAGAAGCGCAAGGATGAGCCGGCGGTCTTCGGAAAGCGCGGAGCCTTGTGAGGAATCCGGCAGGCTTTCGAGATGCCGTGCGATCGCCGACAATTGATAGGCGAGGCTGCGCGGGTTTGCTTCATCGAGCAGGAGCAGATCGAGCACCAAAGCCAGCATCGGATCGAGACGGTAGCGCGAACGATAGGTGATGAAGCTATCGGCGAGTTCGAGAAGCAGCAGCAGGCTGCTCGACATTTCTTCCTGATCCGGAACCGGAATGAACAGGGTCAGGATCGCTTCGCTCAGGTTTTGGGCCCGTTCGATGCGGCGTCCCATATCAAGGAACGACCAACCGAAATTGCGCGTCATGTTCTCGTGCATGAAGCCGTTGAAGGCGGCGATGGCAGTGATGCCTTCATCGAGCAGATCGAGAATTTCGACGGGGTGGGCGGCGCTCAAGGCTTTGCGCCACGTTTCTCCGGCGCGGAACTTGCTCAACGTCTGCCAGGCTTCGAGCGAAAGACGGTCGCGAACGAGATGGGCAACGCGATAGAGACCGTCGAGCGTGCGTTCGAGCGTGCGCGATCCGACGCCCGATGTGATGAGGCTTCGGCAAAGGCGCTCGATTTCCGCATCGGGCGGCATTTCCCGCGTACCTGTCAATTGGCTCAGGTCCTTGCCGAGCAGGACTTCAAGGCACTTGCGCGCGGCGCGACGGCCGGTGTCCGGGCCGCTGTCTTCCTCGACGCGGCGGAGCGCACCGCGCAAGACGCGCATGGTCCAATCAGCGCGCTCGCTGTAGCGGCCGAGCCAGAAGAGATCGTCGGCGACACGGCTTTGAATGACGCGCTGCGAGCGCTCGACGCGTGCCGTCGCGAGCATCGGCCGCCAGAGACTGATATGAGGCGCCTGTTCGCCTTCGCCGAGCACCCAGACGTCGCGGGTTTGACCGTCGGGCGCGCTCAAGGCTACGGCACGATCCTGGGCTATGCTCATCGCGAGGCCGCCGGGCATCACCTGGTAGCCTCCGGATGCCGTCCGCGAAACGTAAAGCCGAACGGCGAACGGTTTGGGTGCAAGACCGTCAGGGCCGTAAACGGGCGCTGAGCTGAAACCGATCCGTTCTTCGGCAACGAGCGTCGCGCCGTGCAGCGTGATTTCGCGTTTCATTCTCTCGCGATCGGATGTCGAGAGAGCCCGCGCTTCCCAGCCGAGCGCCGCCTGTCCCGGGCGGCCGGTGCCCTCCTGGGCTTTGCGGATGGTGAAGCGATCGGGGTTGGCGAAAAGGTCTTCGCGCGCGGCGGCATTCCCCAGCCAGCGGCGTGGAGCGTCCTGAAGCTCGAGATCTTCGCCCAGGATAAAGCGGGCAAGCTGCGGCAGGAATGGCCCGAGGCCGCGGTTTTGCGCGAGCGCGGTGCCGATGGCGTTGACGATGATGTGCGGAGACTTGCGGCAAACGCGAAGCAAGCCCGAAGGACCGATGAAGCCCGTCGGATCGAGCTCCAAGGGATCGCTCGACTTGCCGCTGATGCAGCGGACGATCAGATCGAGTTCTTTCAGACCCTCGAGCGTCTTCAGGTAGACCTGCGTGTTCCTGGTCTTGAGATCATGCCCCTCAACGATCAGGTAGCCGAGATAGCGGGCGAGATAGGCGTGAGAGAAATAATCCTCATGATACGGACCCGGCGTCAGCAGGGCGATGCGCGCATTCTCGCGGCCGCTGTGCAGCGTCAGCGTCGATTGCAGCTCCTGGAAATAAGGCGCCAGTCGGCGAGCGTTGCAATCCTTGAAGATGTCGCCTGCGACGTGCGTGTGGACAACGCGATTGGCGAGCGCGAATCCGATGCCAGCCAGCGTCTCGGTGTGATTGTCGATCACGCGCCATTTGCCGTCGTCGCCGCGGGCCAGGTCGGCAGCGTAAAACATCAGGCCGCCGCCATTCGGCAGGATGCCCCGGCAGGGCACGAGATAAGCTGGATCGGAGAACAGCAACTCGGCTGGGATCATACCCTCGCGGACCAAATTCTGTTCGCCGTAGACATCGTTGAGGATGGCGTCGAACAGTCGCGCGCGCTGGATGAGAGCACGTTCCAGACCTTGCCACTCCGCTGCAGAGATGACGATCGGAAGAAGATCGAGCGACCAGCGCTGCGCCGGGGTATTGGGATCGGCGAAGATATCGTAGGCGATGCCCGTCTCGCGGACGCGACGCGCCAGCCGCGTGGCGCGCAGATCCCGTTCGGCGGCGGTCAGTTCCGCCAGTCCGTCGAGAAGCGGTCGCCAATGGCTCCGTGGCGCGCCCTGGCTATCCAGAAGCTCGTCAAAGCCGGCGCCCCGCGGACGCCGATAGGCGTTCAGGAGGTCGCTCAATGGTTCCGCTTTCACTGTCGCTGCTGCCGTCATTCCGACCGATCCACGCCGCGACGATCCCCCAAATCACCGTTTGAACATTGCCCACTATCATGCGTCGAATCGCGCACTGCAAGCGAAGCGGCGTTGCAAACCGGGGAACGGCGGCGAAAACTCACGGAGTGCGACTTTCAACCTGGGCTGCGTCGAAGGTCGAGAGTGCAGGGATAATCCGGGTTAACGCTCTCCGGCTTGACACGCATGGCGCCGGCCGTGTGGCCCTCGGCGTCGAATCGGGCCAAGCGGCGGCCTTCCGCTTCATAGGCGTTGATGGGGAAGACCTCGAAGTTCCGGCCGCCCGGATGAGCGACGTGATAGCGGCAACCTGCAATCGAACGCCCGGTCCAGGTATCGACCACGTCGAATGTCAGGGGAACGTGGGGAGGAATGGTCGGATGCAGCGCTGATGGCGGCCACCACGCCCGATAGCGGATGCCAGAAACGGCCTCTCCCCACACTCCGGTCGAAGCAAGCGGAAGCGGCCGGCCGTTGCACGTGACGACGTAGCGTTCGCCGGTTTGGCCTTTGATCTTCACCTCGACACGCTCAAGCGAAGAATCGACATAGCGCGCGGTTCCGCCGGCGGTGCTTTCTTCGCCCAGCACGTGCCAAGGTTCCAAAGCCTGACGCAGCTCGAGAGTGAGGTTATCGGCCGTAATGGTGCCGAACAACGGAAAGCGGAATTCGAAGTGCGGCCGGAACCATTCGAGTTCGATCGGGAGGCCGGTGGCTTTTAAATCGTCGACGACTGTCGCCAGATCGGCCCAGAGGTAATGCGGGAGCATGAAGCGATCGTGCAGGGCGGTTCCCCAGCGCACGAGTTTCTGGCGATAGGGCTTCTCCCAGAACATCACGATCAGGGCGCGAAGCAGTAGCTGCTGCGCCAAGCTCATGCGCGCGTGCGGCGGCATTTCGAAAGAACGGAATTCGACAAGGCCGAGGCGTCCGGTTGGCCCGTCGGGCGAATAGAGCTTGTCGATACAGATTTCGGCGCGGTGCGTGTTGCCGGTGACATCGACAAGCAGGTTGCGGAAAAGGCGATCGACGAGCCACGGCGGGATATTGCCCGCACCCGGATCCGGAACTTGAGAGAGGGCGATTTCGAGTTCGTAGAGCGACTCGTGCCGAGCTTCGTCGCTGCGCGGCGCTTGGCTTGTCGGCCCGATGAACATGCCAGAGAAGAAGTAGGACAATGCCGGATGATTTTGCCAGTATGCGATCACCGAAGCCAGCAGATCGGGGCGGCGAAGGAACGGGCTATCGGCGGGAGTGATGCCACCCAAGACAATATGATTGCCGCCGCCCGTTCCAGTGTGCCTGCCGTCGAGCATGAACTTTTCGGCGGAAAGACGGGCATTGTGTGCTTCTTCGTAAAGCGCGGTGGTGATGGCCGCCGAGCTTTCCCAGCTCGTTGACGGATGAATGTTGACTTCGATGACGCCGGGATCGGGCGTCACCTTGATGACGTTGAGGCGCGCATCCGACGGCGGATTGTAGCCTTCGATTTGAACAGGCACGCCGGTTTCTTTGGCGGCCTCTTCGACCGCGGCGATCAACGCCGCGTAATCCTCGGCGTCATAAAGCGGCGGCATGAACACGCAGACTGCGTTGTCGCGCGGCTCGATCGTCAGAGCGGTCCGAACCGAACCGGAAATTTCCGGCGCGAGGTTTGGCAACTGGTTCACGCGCGGGGCTTCGAGCGTCACCACCCGGCGCTGTTGCAGGAGGACCGTGCGCTCCGGCAGCGGCCGGCTCGGCCCCATCGGATCGCGCTCGATCACATGCGGATAGTCGATCGACGACACGACCGGGAAGGATTGCAGCGGCAGCCTGAAGCCCGCCGGCGAATCGCCGGGGATGAGAAAAAGCTGATCGCGCCGGATCGACCAACGCTCGGTTACCCAGCGGCGGCCACGGTCGGCGGTCTGCCACGCCTGGATCGGAAGCACGTAGCTCGCGGCAGTTCCGAGGCCGCGGTCGAAAACGCGGGCGATACGGGCGCGCTCGGCGGGATCTTCGAGCTTGTTGGCTTCAGCGGTGACGTTGATCGGCAGCTTGCGCTCGACAAGCAAGAAGTGGGCGGGATCTTCAAAGGCGGGCATGCCGCTATCGGGAGGAAGGCCCAGTTGCTTGCACAGCCCGCGCATCAGCCGTTCGGCGTCTTCGGGGCGAGCGGGGCGCGCAACGCTCTCGCTGACGATCAGATCCTGGTTCAGCCATAGCGGCTGGCCGTCGCCACGCCAATAAAGGGCGAATGCCCAGCGCGGGAGCTGCTCGCCCGGATACCACTTGCCCTGACCGTAATGGAGCATACCGCCCGGCGCAAAACGGCGTTGCAGGCGGCGGATGAGGTCATCGGCATAGCGCCGTTTGGTCGGGCCGACCGCAGCCGTATTCCATTCGGCGCCTTCCATGTCCTCGGCCGAAACGAAGGTCGGCTCGCCCCCCATGCTGAGGCGCACGTCACCTTTTCCAAGCCGTTCGTCGACCGACGCGCCGGTTTCGAGGATCGTTTTCCAGGTTTCGTCATCGTAGGGCTTCGTGACGCGCGGAGTTTCGCGGATTCGCGTCACCGCCATCACGAAATCGAACTCGACCTCTGCCTTCGTATGACCGCCGCTGATCGGCGCGGCGCTGACCGGGTGAGGAGCCGCTGCCAGCGGGATGTGGCCTTCCCCTGCGAGCAGACCTGACGTTGCATCGAGACCGACCCAACCGGCGCCCGGAAGATAGACTTCAGTCCAAGCGTGAAGATCGGTGAAATCCGAGTCGGCTCCGACGGGCCCGTCGAGCGATTTAACGTCGGGCTTCAGCTGAATGAGGTAGCCGGACACGAAGCGCGCAGCGAGGCCGACGTTGCGCAAAATCTGCGTGAGGAGCCACGCGCTGTCGCGGCACGAGCCGGACGCTTTGATAAGCGTTTCTTCCGGCGTCTGAACTCCCGGCTCCATGCGGATCAGATAGCCGACGTCGCCCTGCACCATGCGGTTCACATCGCAGATGAAATCGATCGTCGTTTGTTTTTTGGTGCTGACCTTTTCGAGATAGCGCTTGAGACTCGGGCCGACGGGATCCTTGACGAGGTAGGGCGCCAGTTCCTGCTTCAAATGATCGTCATACGTGAACGGCCAGTCCTTGGCGCTTTCCTCGATGAAGAAATCGAAGGGGTTGATGACGGCCATGTCGGCGACGAGATCGACGGTGACGGAAAATTCCGTCGTCTCCTCCGGCATGACGACCCGCGCCAGGAAGTTGCCGAACGGGTCTTGTTGCCAATTGAGAAAATGGGTTTTAGGCGTGATGGTGAGCGAATAACTCAGGATTGGGGTCCGGCAATGCGGCGCCGGCCGCAGCCTGATCACTTGGGGGCCCATCTGAACACGTCGGTCGTAGTGGTAGCTCGTCTTATGGGTCAGCGCGACATGGAGAACCATGGATGAGGCAGTATCCCTATTTGATCTCGCGATGGACGCCCCACGGGAGGGCGCTCGGCAACGAAATACACCCTTCTGCGTTACCGGTCGGAAAGTTGTGGTACAAGCCGACGGCAGCCTAAAAATCGCGCAGCAGATATTTATGCTTGATGATTGTGCAGATTGCCGAACAATTGGGGGCTTCGTGCGATATATAAGGGCAACGGTGTGACCTAACCGCAAAGCGACGTGAGCGAGGATTGCCCTGCCTCAAATGGGCCGGTTGGCATCAGGGAGGCGAGGCTGATTTTATCAGTGCAGGCGTAGCCAGGATCGAGAATGAAGAATTTTGCCTGCTCGAATTGCGGAAATACCGTCTACTTCGAGAACGTTAAGTGCGTGAATTGCGGGAGCACGCTGGGCTTCGACAGCGGGGAACTGTCGATTGTCGCCCTCGCCGACGCGGGGATGAGCGAGACGGCGCCAGACGTTCCGATCTTCCGCAAGCTCAATCCCGGACCCGATGACGTGGTGTTGCGGTATTGCGCCAATGCGGAGTTCGGGGTCTGCAACTGGCTGACACCCGAAAGCGAAAGCAACATCTTCTGCAAGGCGTGCGACCTCAATCGCATCATTCCCAATCTTTCCGAGCCGGGCAGCCTGCATGCCTGGCGCGCGCTGGAGCATGCGAAAAAGCGTCTGGTCTATTCGCTGTTGCGGTTCAGCTTGCCGTTCGACGGTTCGGCATCGAGCAAAGGTTCCCTGACGTTCGATTTCGTCCGCAACGCTTTGACCGGGCATCTCGATGGCGTCGTCACGATCGACGTCAGCGAAGCCGACGCCGTCGAGCGCGAACGGCAGCGCAAGCATTTCGATGAGCCGTATCGCTCGCTGCTGGGGCACTTGCGCCACGAGAGCGGGCATTACTATTGGATGGTGTTGGTCGACGAAGCGCAGCGCCTCGAAGAATTCCGCGAGATTTTCGGCGACGAGCGCGACGATTATGATGCGGCTCTGGCACGCCATCACAGCAGCGGACCGGCGCCCGACTGGCAAGAGCGGCATGTGTCGGCCTATGCCAGCGCTCATCCCTGGGAAGACTGGGCGGAGACGTGGGCGCATTATCTGCACATGGTCGATGCGCTCGATACGGCGGCGGCGGAAGGCATGGAAGGACATGGCCTGCGTCTCGACCTTCGAGACGACATTTACTCGACCGTGACTTTCGAAACTCTGATGGCGCGCTGGATTCCATTGACCATCGCTCTCAACAGCCTGAGCCGCAGCATGGGGCATGACGATTTTTATCCGTTCGTCATTCCGGGGTCGGCATATGACAAGCTGGCATTCGTCCATCGCGTCATTCACGGACGCGGTGAGCAACAGCAGCCGGCCGAAGCCGCGCCGGCCGAAACTTTAAACTTGACTCCATAAGTATACTTTCGCTTAATTGGCTATCTGCCATTTGCGGGGCCTTGAACCCCGATACTTTGGAAAGAAGCCTATGAAGCGCTCGCACCTCGCTGGTGAGCCGTTTGACGCGCGCGATGCGTCGAACACAGTGCTCGCCGCCTCCATGTTCGCGGCCTCGGTCGGAATGATTTGGGATCTCGCGACCGGACACGTTTCCGCATTCGACCGTATGCTGTCCGATTTTTCGGAGCGAGGCGATCGAGAATCGCCTGCCGCCATGGCGACGACGAAACATATCAATCTTTATCGATAACGCGCGGATCAACGGCAATGCGTAACAAGACAGCGAAACCCACGGACGGCGCAGCGCAGGGCGAGGATGTATGCGCCGGACATGCGTTGGGCTTTCCGCTTCGAAGCGAGCTCGGCTTTTCGCCGATCGAGAACGTGACCCTCGATGTGTTCCGTGCGGTCTGCGAGATTTACACCAGCGGGTCGGCCCAGCCATGGGAAATCGCCTGCAAGATTTCGGAAGAGAATCTCGGCTCCGGTGACGGTCCGGTTCTCGTGGCGCGTGTCACGGCGTTGCTGCGGGCTTTGCGCGCCGAGCGAAAAATCGGCTTCTCTTATCTGAGCATCGGCTGCCAGCACGTTTCGCCCGACGAACTTGCGGTCGCGGGTCTGCTCAAGGCAATGAGGTCGCGCGATGAGCATGGTGTTCAGCGCGGAATCATGCTGGCGCTCGACAAGCCGCAGACCTCGACCCGAACTCAAGCTGCCGCGCGGTCGCTCGCCGGACTGCAAATGCAGCTCGCGGCTTCGCACCTCAACGCGGGCGCCGAGGCCCAGGAATTCAAGGACCAGACCGTCCAAGCCGTTTATCTTCATTGAAGTGGACGTCGATTGCCATGTCTGCGTCTCAATCCACGCCTTCGACGGAAAGAATGTCAGCCAAAAAGCCGCTCGCCGGGCCAGTTTTTCGTCAAGGTGTAACCGGCCCGACCACGACTGCTCCGGCCGCCGACGGCCATCAGCGCGGAGCGTCGGGATGCAATGTCCGCTATCGAGTGGATGAACTTTTGAAGGGCGGACGCGAAGCGGTGCTCATTCATCGCGGTCAGGAATATCGCCTTCGGATCACTTCGACCGGCAAGCTCATTCTGACGAAATAGCCGATCTCAGTCGTATAATCATTGAGGACTTGACGAAGATGCGCGTGGCGACACGTTTTTTCATCATCGCAGGCGCAGCCATAGCGCTCGCGGCACCGTCTCCATCGGACCGGAGCTATGCGGCCGACGCCGATAACACGCCACGCATTCTGTCGATCGGCGGCGATATCACGGAAATTCTTTATGACCTCGGACAACAGGACAAGGTCGTCGCAGTCGACACGACGAGTCTCTACCCTCCGAGCGCACTGAAAGAAAAGAAGTCGATCGGGTACATGCGCGCGCTTTCGGCCGAAGGCGCGTTATCCGTCAACCCGACGCTGATTATCGCGTCCGACGGAGCCGGTCCTCCCGAGGTCGTGCAGGCGCTGAAGAGCAGCGGCGTCCGCTATGTCGATATCGACGACAAGCCGACCGCAGAGGGCGTTCCCGACAAGATCCGCCACATAGGCAATATTGTCGGCGCGGACGATGCCGCGAAGACGCTTGCCGCAAAGATCGAAGCGGAATTCGCAACGCTCGAAAGCGATCGCAAGCAAATCAAGACGCGCAAGAAGGTGCTCTTCATTCTCGGTATTCAAGGCGGTCGGGCGACCGTTGCAGGAACGGGGACATCGGCGGATTCGGTGTTGCAACTGGCGGGAGCCGATAACGCGGCCGCCGGAGTTGCGGGATACAAACCCGTCAGCGACGAGCAATTGGCCGAGTTCGCTCCCGAAGCCGTCGTCCTCATGCGGCGAGGCGAGAGCGATCCGCATAAAGTGAAAGAGGCGTTGAAGCTACCTGGCCTCAGCCAGTCGCCGGCGGCGAAAACGAACAGCGTGATCGAGATGGACGGACTCTACCTTCTCGGCTTCGGTCCGCGTGCGCCTTCGGCGGCGCGCGATTTGATGAACGCGATCTACGCAGAGGGCGGTCACGCTGCCGCGACGCCGTGACGACGTTGGACACCAGGCTCGCGTGGCGTCAGTCATCCGTCAGACCGGCGCGCGCAAAAGTTTTCGCCGGCCTCGGCGCGCTTCTTCTCGTCGTCGCGGTGCTGTCGCTCTCAATCGGACCGACGGGAATATCGCTGGATGCGCTGCCGCGCGCAATCTCCGCTTCGCTCGGCTATACGGACGACGCCGCCGCGTCGCGTGATCGTCTCGTCCTTATCGATCTCAGATTGCCCCGAACGCTGCTTGCGGGCTTTGTCGGCGCAGCGCTCGCAATATCGGGCGCCATGATGCAAGGGCTTTTCCGCAATCCTCTCGCGGATCCCGGATTGATCGGTGTTTCCTCCGGTGCGGCGCTGGCCGCAATCGCGACCATCGTCCTTGGCCACGGAATTGCAGCGCCTCTGGTCGCGCCGCTTGGGATTTACGCGCTTCCGATTTCGGCGTTCTTCGGCGGACTGATCACGACCATGATCCTTGTGATGATCGCGGCGCGGCGCGGGCAGCTCGCCGTCGGGACCTTGCTACTTGCCGGTATTGCGGTCGGTGCATTGGCCGGCTCGATCAGCGGATTTATCGCCTACATCAGCGACGACCGCGAATTGCGCGATCTGACGCTGTGGTCGATGGGCTCGCTTTCGGGCGCAAGCTGGCAAAAGGTTTTTGCTATTGCGCCGTTCGCCGTCGCTCTCGCGCTGGTCGTGCCCGGCCTCACGCGCGGGCTCAACGGTTTTCTGCTCGGCGAGGCCGAGGCCATGCACCTCGGTATCGATACGGAGCATATCAAACGGATCACAGTTGCGGCAACCGCGGCAGCGGTCGGAGCTGCCGTGGCGGTCGCCGGTGTCATCGGTTTCGTGGGCCTCGTCGTTCCGCATGTGATGCGTTTGATTTCCGGGCCCGATCATCGTGTCGTGCTGCCAGGAAGCGCAGCGCTTGGCGCCGCGCTCGTGATCTTCGCCGACATCGTGGCGCGGATGGTTGTGCGGCCAGCCGAGCTTCCAATCGGTATCGTGCTTGCGCTCGTGGGTGCTCCGGTCTTTCTTCACCTCGTGCTGAGGCGCGGCGTGGGCGGATTGGAGTAGCGGATGCTCGAAGCGCGCAACATCACCGTCACGCGCGGCGGAAAAATGCTTCTCGCCGACGTTTCCGCCGCCATTGTGCCCGGGCGCCTGACGGCGGTAATCGGTCCGAACGGCGCGGGCAAATCGACATTGCTACGCGTGATGGCGGGAGAACTTCGCCCGACGGCGGGGTCAGTGTTCCTCGACGGCGTGAATATCCGCGACGTTCCAGTGGCTCAGTTGGCGATGCGCCGCTCGGTCGTGTCGCAATCGGTCAATCTTTCGTTTCCATTCACGGCGCTCGAAGTGGCGATGCTCGGCGTCACGGTGCCGGGATTTGGCGTGCGCGACCAGGAAGCGGCGGAGATGGCGCACAGAGCGCTACATGCTGTCGGGCTTTCCAACTTCGAAGCGCGCATGCTGCACGAATTATCGGGAGGCGAACGGCAGCGCGTGCATATCGCACGAGCGCTGTGTCAACTGAACGCCGCGCGCAGTGATCACAATGGGACTTCGGCGCTGCTGCTCGATGAGCCCACCGCAAGCCTCGATCTCAAACATCAGGGCGACGTGCTGTCCGTTGTCAAAGAACAGTCACGGAACGGGCGAGCGGTTCTGCTCGTCATTCACGATCTCAATCTTGCCGCAGCTTTTGCCGACGATGTCCTGCTAATGGCCGACGGCCGTATCGTCGGGCGCGGTAAGCCAAACGATGTCTTGAATGAGGACCTTCTCAGCCACACATTCGGGTGCCGACTAACGATCGAAGCGGCGAGCGACGGCAGGCGGCTGGTCGTTCCCGCGACAAGTACTCTCAAACTCAAGACGGGAGCGGCCGCAGAATGATGACATTGCCCGACGAACTCCAAGACAGCGGCGTCATCGTGCCGCTGGCCATTCCGGTGCTGATCTCGACCGATATCGCACATGCTGCCGAGACCTATGCCAGCAAGGGGTTCACGGTGGTGAACGCCGCGCACAATTACCTGATCCTACGTAGAAACGCTGTCGAGCTTCACGTCTCGGGTGTGACGCAAGTCCCCGAACCGCAGTGCGTATGCGCGTATATTCGCGTGAATGATGTTGACACATGGCACGCAGCCTTCAGGAACGGTCCTGCAAAGCGTCTTTCGGAGGTCGAGGACAAGCCTTGGGGGCTCAGAGAATTTCATTTCATCGATGACGACGGGAACCTTCTCAACATCGGACAGATGCTTCCGACGCATGAAGCGTTTTCATCGCGAATTGCGAGATAATGTTGACTTTTTACGTGCACAATTCTAGCGTCCGCTCGCCGTCATGCCGGGGACGCTTCATGCGGTTCATCTTTGAAGCTGGAACCCTTCACGCGGTATCACTTTTGTTTTCTGAAATGCGTCTTAGAGCCCAACTGACTTCCCGTCTCGCCGCTCTGAGATCATTGTAGCGGGCCGGTCGCCAGAAACCCCAGATCCGGCCCGCTACTCGAACGCCACATGGAAGGTACGTCCGATGTATATCGCTATGAATCGTTTCAAGGTTGAGCCCGGCGCGGAGAAAGATTTCGAGCAGGTCTGGCTGACGCGTGAGGTCAACCTGCACAAAGAGCCGGGTTTCATTTCGTTCCACTTGCTGCGCGGCCCGACCAAGGAAGATCATGTCCTTTACTCGTCGCACACCGTGTGGCGGTCGTTTGCGGATTTCGATGCCTGGACAAAATCGGATTCGTTCCGGAAATCACATTCCGGTGCCGGCTCGGCGAAGAAGCTCTATCTCGGCCATCCGGAATTCGAAGGTTTCGAGGTCATTCAGGAAGTCGGATCCGACGGCAAGTCGTCGGTCTTGGCCGCCGCCGAGTAAAGTCGATGGCCGGAACGTTGACATCGGAAGCCAGTGAGCGGCCATCCCTTCGCGAACGTCTTGCAAAAAGCGCAGACGGCATCCTGGAGCAAGTTGCCCGCGAGTACGGCGTCAGCACATTCGAAGCGGTCGAAGCGCTTCCCACTTCGCATCGCGCGATCGTGCCAGGAAGCGCATTCGAGAAAATTCTGGCGGCGCTGACGTCGTGGGGACCGGTCGTCTTCATCGTGCATACGCCGGATATCGTGCTCGAATGCGAAGGACCGATCCCGGCCGGGACTTTCGCTCGCGGGTATTTCAATCTTCACGGCGACAGTCCGATCGGCGGTCACATCAAGGCCGAGAACTGCACGTCGATTGCCTTCGTAATGCGGCCGGCGAAGCGATCTTCAAGATTTTCGTCCGCCGCGATGAAAAGCGAGACCTCATTGAAGAGCAGGTCAAACTCTTCGATGCGCTGAAGGCGAGCTTTGCGAGCTGATTGCGAATTCGCTTTGTGACACACGACAGAGGACGACGCATCGCCAATGCGTCGTCCTTATTCGTCTCTGATCACGCCGCAGGAAATCTTACTTCCGCTTTGAGCCCCGGCGCGTTGTCGGAAAGCGCAATCTTTGCGCCATGAAGCTCGACAATGGCTGCCACCAGGCTCAAGCCGAGACCGCTACCATCGGTCGATCGGGCGCGTTCCAATCGATAGAGACGCCGAAAGACATTCTGGCGCTCTTGCTCCGGAATGCCGGGCCCGGTGTCGGCGACACTTACGATGTAGGCGCCCGACTCAGCCGACAAGGTGATCGAAATCGCCGTATCGGCGGGACAATGGCGAATGGAATTTTCAACGAGATTTGCGAAAAGCTGGACCAGCAATTCTGGATCGCCGCGGACCTGAGCAGGACCGTCGCACGACGATGAATAGGAAAGCCGGTCGCCCGAATCTTCGGCGACGATGTCGTAGACATCACGCACATCAGCGAGCAGGGACGCCAAATCGACGGTTACGAAGCGTGATTTGCGGGCGCCGGCTTCTATCTGCGTGATCCGCAGAAGAGCATCGAACGTTTCGGAGATCGAATCTATATCGCCCAGCGCAGACTCGATAGCACCCTGGAACTCTTCCTTGGTGGCAGCCTGCCGGCGGGCATCATCGAGGCGCTGCCGCAGCCGTCCCAGCGGCTTTTTCAAATCGTGCGCAATATCGGAGGAAGACTGATTTACGTTTTCGATGAGACGCTGCAGGTTGCCGAGCATGCCGTTGACCTGCATCGCAACCTGATCGATATCGTCCTGCTGGCCAGATGTCGGAACGCGCGCTGCAATTTCGCCCTTCGAGACGCGCGCAAGCGGCCGCGCAAACGCATCGATCCGATGCTGAGTTTCACGCGCAAAATAAGTGGCGCATAGAGCGATCGCCAGAAATGCGGCCAGCAAGCCGTAGCCAAGCAGCTTTTTGAGAAAAGATTTCATCTGCTTGACTTCGCTGTTGTCGCTCCCGACCAACAGTTTGCCTTTGAGAAGCGGGCGCCAGATCGCTAAAAATTCATCGTCCGGCTCGCCGCGATCGAGCGTGAGAAAAAGATCGGCGCGCTTCAGGGTCATCCATTGATTGGAATCCTTTACGCCGCGAACATTTCCGGCGAGAAAATTTCCGTTCTTGTCGACGAGTTCAACGATGAAATCGGGATCGCGGACGGATTCGCTTTCGCTGGCAACGAGCGTGACCAGATCATCAAAGGTGCGTTCGCCGTCGAGAGCCGCAAGCGAGTCAAGCGTGGTCTCGACACGGTCGCGGATATCGGCAACGAGCCGCGCGCTGGCGACGAGGTAGACGACGGTAAAAAGCGCCAGGATCGTCGTGATGAAAAATAGCGAGAATGTTACCGCCAAGCGAAACGGCGTGCGCTTCAGGAGATCACGAACCGTCATGGACCGTGTATCCGCTCCCGCGAATGGTGTGGATCAGCTCCTTGCGATAGGGCTTGTCGATCTTGGCCCGCAACCGCGAAATGTGGGTCTCGACGACGCTCGTCTTGGGATCGAAGTGGAAACTCCAGACGCGTTCGAGAAGCATCGTGCGTGTGACGACGCGGCCGCGATTGCGCATCAAAACCTCAAGGAGGCGAAACTCTCGCGGCTGAAGATCGATGACATCGCCGCCGCGCGTGACCTTGCGGCTGACGAGATCGATTTCAAGATCGCCCACCTTGAGTCGGGTTTCCTCGCCTTTGGTGTGTGGGCGGCGGGCCAGTGCGTTGACACGAGCAAGCAACTCGGAAAACGCGAACGGCTTGACCAGATAGTCGTCAGCACCGGCATCGAGACCTTCGACGCGATCATCGACGCCGCCGAGAGCCGTTAAGAACAGGACAGGCACGCCGCGACCGGCACTTCTGATGGTCTTTATGATCGCGAGACCGTCGAGGCTCGGCAGCATGCGGTCGAGAATGATGACGTCGTAATTTTCCGCGACCGCCTGGGCGACGGCGTCGCGGCCATCCGCCAAGTGATCGACGGTGTGGCCCTCCTCCTCCAGACCTTTTAATATGTAGGCTGCGGTATTCAGATCGTCTTCAAGCAGAAGAATTCTCATGCTCGTCTCGCCTCGCACATCGCGAATCTGGCGGTCAGCATCAACATGACCAGCGCCAGCATTTAGTATAGGACGGCTGCGGAGGCCACGGCTGCGAGAGATTTTGGGCGTCCGTTACCAAAATTTTAGGCTCACCGCCTCAGGCCGGGTGATTGCGGCCGAAAAGGCCCGACGGCCCTTCGATGGCAAGCACGATAAGCCCGGCGATCAAGCTGCAAATCGCAAATCCGGCGGCTATCGGGAGGATCGTGCCGTCGAATGCGCGCGCCACAAGCCCGCCGGCCGCGGCGCCAATCGCGGTGCTCAATGCGCCGATGATCGATGATGCCATACCAGCGTTGTGGCCCTGCGGCTCCATGGCGATGGCGTTGAAGTTCGGCGCGATCAGCCCGAACAGAAAAAAGCTCGTTCCGACGGCCAACGCGAACACGACGAAGCCAGCGACGCCGAGCGAGGTGGCCACTGCGAGGAGCGCGGAGACGATAATAAATCCGAGCAATGCGGTGTGAGAAACCCGGCGCATGCCCAGTCTGCCGACCAATCGCGCGTTGACGAACGATGCGACGGCAATTGCCGAGGCGATGGCACCAAAGACCACCGGAAAGATATCGCCCATGCCGAACACTTCGACAAAGACCTGCTGGGCGCTGGCGACGTAGGCGAGCAGGCAGCCGAACATGAAGCCGCCGGCGGCGCCGTAGCCCGCCGTCAGGGGATTGGATATCGCAAGCAAGAAGGAGTGGCGAAGATCCATCGGTCGCTCGATGCCGAGCGCCGGACGGGCGGTTTCGGGCAATCGCAAAGCCGACCATACCGCGGCGACAGTTGCCATCACCAGCAGCACGAAAAAGATCCAATGCCAGTTACCAATGTGCGTCAATGCCTGGCCAACGGATGGCGCAAGAACCGGTATGGTGATGAAGATCATCATGGTGAAAGACATCACGCGCGCCATTTGCCGGCCGGCATAAAGGTCGCGAATGACGGCGATGGCGATGATGCGCGGCGAGGCTGCTCCGATGCCTTGAACGCAGCGGGCGATCAACAGAACGTCGAAGGTGCGAGCCCATAGCGCGCCGATCGTGCCAACGATGAAAACGGCGAGCCCGAGCATCAGAATGGGCTTTCGTCCGTAGTGATCGGAGAGCGGCCCGAAGAAAATCTGGCCGACCGCGAATCCCGCCATGTAGAGGACGACGATGAGCTGGCGGTCATTCTCATTCGTGACGTTGAACGTCGAAGCGATCTCGGGCAGCGCCGGCAGCATGATGTCGATCGAAAGTGCCGTCATCGCCATCAGGCAGGCACTAAGACAGACAAATTCGAGAAACGAGATCGTGAGCCTCTCGGACGGCTCATCGGGGCGAGACGCTACCGTCTGCGTCCCGCGCTCTGACGTGGACATCTTGTATTCCTGAAATGGGTTTCGCCGGGAGGGAAATGAAGCCGTGCCTAGGTCCCAAGCGGCGCGAAAATGCGGCATTCAGTTGAATGTCGCGCAGGCGCGGGGATTAGCATGCAGTTTCGACGTCGTCATCTGCGCGGCGAGTTCGAGCGGATCGGATAAAGCTCCCGATGGCCACCGACACCGCGTGTCGGCGATCTGCTCAGTTTTCAAATTTTACAAGATCGGGCGAGCATGCAACGGCCCATCGGGACATTCGCTAGAGAAAATGATGTGCAGGACAATTTCTCGAGCTTGCCATAAGGGTATGCAGGCTTCGACTGCCGAGGCATATCGCCACGGCCAAATGGCTTCAAAATATTTGCGAGAAATCGGGCGCTGAGCGAAGTCGCGGAGAATGTTCAAAAATCCGGAGCCTGTCTCCGTTATTTCGTTAAACCCATAGTTTCATTGGCGAACGCGGCACGGAAATCAGCCCAGAACCTGCTTGAGATCAGGGCGGCTTCGGTCTTTAAGACTTATCGGGCTCCAGGGGAGAGAGCCCAACTGCCGGCAATTGATGGCTCCCGCGCTTCAGCACGGATGACGCATGGTCAATTTCTTCATTCACCGGCCGATCTTTGCATCTGCAATCGCCGTCATCATGGTGCTTGCGGGTGCCATTTGCTATTTCCTGCTGCCGGTTTCCCAGCTCCCTGACGTCACGCCGCCGCAAGTCGTTGTCAGCGCCATCTATCCCGGCGCAAGCGCCCAGGTCGTCGCCGATACTGTCACCACGCCGCTCGAACAGCAGATCAACGGCGTGGAAGGCATGACCTACATGTCGTCGTCGAGTTCGAACGACGGATCCTCGACGATCACGATCACGTTCGACGTCGGATATCCGCTGAGCATTGCGGCGGTGGACGTTCAGAACCGGGTGTCCGAAGCCGCCTCGTCGCTGCCGCCGATCGTCAATCAGGCCGGCATCACAATCAGGAAGCAAAATCCCAACTTCGTGCTGATCGTCAACCTGACGTCACCGGACCACTCGGTCGACCCGGTCGCGCTTAGCAACTACGCGTATCTGCAGATCGTCGATCCGCTCAAACGGCTGCAGGGCGTCGGCGATGTCCAGATCTTCGGCGAACGGCGCTATTCGATGCGCGTCTGGCTTGATCCCGACAAGCTTTCGCAGCTCGGCATCACGGCCGTCGATGTGCAGAACGCGGTTGCCGAGCAAAACGTCCAAGTTGCCGCCGGCAAAATCGGGCAATCGCCTGCGCCCCCGGGCACGCCGTTCGAGATGCAGATCAACGCCACGGGCCGGCTCAGCAGCCCCGAGGAATTCGGCAACATCGTGCTCCGGGCCAATCCTTCGTCAGGCGCGATCGTCCGGCTTCGCGACGTCGCGCGCATCGAGCTTGGCGCGCTGCAGTACTCATCGAGCGCGTTCTTCGGCAAAGACCCGTCGGTGGTGCTTGCCGTGTTTCAGATGCCGGGTTCGAACGCGCTCGATCTGCAAGAGCGCGTGCTCAACAAGATGCAGGAGTTGTCGAAGCGATTCCCGAAAGGCATATCGTACGCGATGCATTACGACACGACGCGCTTCGTGTCGGCGGCGATGCATGATGTGATCTTCACACTGCTTGAAGCGTTGGCGCTGGTCGTTCTCGTCGTCTACATCTTCCTGCAAAGCTGGCGAACGACAATCATTCCGACGATCGCCATTCCGGTGTCGCTGATTGCGACGCTCGTGATCATGGAAGCCGTCGGCTTCTCTCTCAATATGCTCAGCCTGCTCGGCATGGTGCTGGCGATCGGTCTTGTCGTCGACGACGCGATCGTGGTCGTCGAGAACGTGGAGCGGCAGCTCGAGAACGGGCTGAAGCCGATGGACGCGGCGTTGAAGGCGATGTCGGAAGTGACCGGCCCCATCATCGCGACGACCGGCGTGCTGATGGCGGTGTTCATTCCGGTCGCCTTCATCCCAGGCGTTTCCGGCCGGCTCTATAATCAATTCGCGTTGACGGTTGCGATTTCGGTCGGCCTTTCAGCCTTTAACTCTCTGACGCTCAGCCCAGCGCTGGCGGCGGCTTTCCTTCGCCATAAACCGCCCTCGCAGTTTTTTGCCTTCCGCTGGTTCAATGCCGGGTTCGAGCGGCTGTCGCATGGCTACGCCCATCTTGTCCGCTTCCTTATCCGCATTCGCTGGCTGATGCTGATGCTGTTCGTCGGCATTTTGGCGGCCACCTATTTCATCGCGCAGCGGGTGCCGTCGACGTTTCTGCCGGTCGAAGACCAAGGCTACTTCTTCGTCGTGGTTCAGCTTCCCGATGGCGCGTCGCTGGAACGAACCGATGCGGTTGCGAAGCAAGTCAGAGATATCCTCGAGAGCACACCCGGGGTCGACATCGTCGGCTCGATCAGCGGTCTCAACTTCCTGACGAACGCCGCGCAATCGAATTCGGCGGTCGAATTCGCAATCCTGAAGCCATGGGACGAACGGCCGCCAGAGCAAAGCGCCTCCAATCTCGTGGCGCAGGTGCGCGGCAAGTTGCTGATGATTCCCGATGCCTTCGCGCTGAGCTTCGATCCGCCATCGATTCCCGGTCTCGGCACCACAGGTGGCTTCGAATTCCAGGTCGAAGACCTGACGGGACGCGGCAGCCAGGCTTTGAGCGATGCCACGCAAGCGCTGATCGCGGAGGCGCGCAAGCAGCCCGAACTCGATCCGCAGCAGCTTTTCACCTCGTTCTCGACGTCGACACCGCAGTTCAAATACGATCTCGACCGTTCGAAAGCGAAGCTGCTTGGCCTCAATCTGCCGGACGTGTTCAATACGCTGCAGATCTATCTCGGCTCGCTCTATGTCAACGACTTCAACCTGTTCGGCCGCACCTTCCGGGTGACGCTGCAGGCGGACAAGGCGTCACGCTCGTCGCCATCGGATCTATCGAAGCTCTATGTGCGCAACGACACCGGTGGCATGGTTCCGCTCAGCACGCTCGGTTCCTTGAAGCCGATCGTCGGTCCGGAAACCGTACCCCATTACAACAACTACGCATCGGCTCTGATCAACGGCGGTCCGGCGCCAGGTTACAGCACGGGGCAAGCAATCGCCGCCATGGAGCGAGCCGCAGCAACTGCTCTGCCGAGAGATTTCAGCTTCGAATGGACGGGCATCACCTTCCAGGAGCTCAAAGCCGGTTCGATTGCGATCATGGTCTTCGCGCTCGCGAGCGTGTTCGTGTTCCTGATCCTTGCCGCGCAGTACGAAAGCTGGTCGATGCCGTTCATGGTCCTGCTGGCAGTGCCGCTCGCCCTGTTCGGCGCGCTGCTGGCGATCTGGGTTCGTCACATGCAGATCGACGTCTATTCGCAGATCGGGTTCGTGATGCTGATCGGGCTCTCCGCGAAGAACGCCATTCTGATCGTCGAGTTCGCGAAGAGGCGGCGGCTTGAAGGATTGTCGATCGTCGAAGCCGCGATGGAGGCGGGGCGTCTCAGGCTGCGTCCGATCCTTATGACGGCTTTCGCCTTCATTCTCGGCGTCGTGCCGCTGATGATTGCCAGCGGCGCCGGCGCGGCCAGCCGTCAATCGATCGGAACGACCGTGTTCGGCGGCATGCTGGCGGCGACGCTGCTGACGCTGCTGTTCGTGCCGGTGTTCTACGCCATCATCGAAACGTGGCGCGAGGGCCGCGACGCCGACAAATCCGGCGAGGCCGAAGCTGCGCACGGTCCCTCGAAGCCCGTTGCTGCTGAATAGAAGAGGAAATCGCGATGCGCGTTTGGAAGGCAGCTCTTCTCGGATTGATCGCAATAGGCGGCGGTGCTGCTTATTACTATCGCCAGGCGATCCCAATGCTTCTGGCGGAGGTCGAAGGCAACGCAGGTGCGCCGCCGCCCGGCGCTTTCGTTATGCCGGTGCCGGTGACACCTGTCGTCAAACGGCCTGTCGGCATCTATCTCGAATATCCGGCACGCACCGAATCCATCAACAACATCACGCTGCAAGCCCGCGTCTCGGGCTACCTGCAGGCGCAGCACGTTCCTGACGGCTCGGACGTCAAGGAAGGCGAGCTGCTCTACACGATCGATCCGCGCGACTATCAAGCGGCGCTCGATCGGGCCAAGGCGGAAAAGCAGCGCGATATCGCAGCGCGCGATTATGCGAGTTCCAATCTGGAACGCGGCACGGAACTTTCGAAGAGCGGCTGGCTGGCGAAAGACACTTTCGATCAGCGCTCCAGTTCGCTGCGCCAGAGCGAGGCGGCCATCAATATCGATGACGCCGCCATACGGACCGCCGAGCTCAATCTCGAATACACGCAAATCCGCGCGCCGTTCGCAGGCCGGCTCGGCAAGAACCAGGCGGCGATCGGCGCGCTGATCAGCGTTGCGGGCGCCCCGCTCAACACGCTGGTCCAGCTCGATCCGATTTATGTGACGTTCAATCCCTCGGAAACAGATCTCGATGCGATCGAGAAGGTCCGCAAGAGCGGCACGGTTGCTGCCGAAATATTCCAGCCCGGCGACAGCAAGCCGCCGCATAAGGGTACGATCACTTTCGTCGATAACGCCGTCGACCGCTTGACGGGAACGCTCACCGCGCGCGCTACGATCGCGAATGCGGACCGTGGGCTGCTGCCGGGGCAATACGTTCGCATTCGGGTGCATGCCGGAGAGAATCCCGATGCGCTTCTCGTGCCTCAGACGGCGATCGGCTCCAGTCAGCTTGGAAAATACGTCTACGTCGTCGGCGAGAAAAATGTTGCCGAGCAAAAGCTCGTCACGCTCGGGCCGACGGACGGGGATCTCGTGACAGTCTCCGGGTTGGACGAGAAAGATATGGTCATCACCGGCAATCTGCAGAAAATCGGACCGGGAGCGCCGGTGCAGCCGATCACGGCGCCGCCCCCTCAGGCGAAGGCGGGGCTGCAGACGGGAAGCACGGTGAATTAGTGACTGCTGTCATTTTCCGACGGCCGCGAACCTAGGGCTTTTTCGCGCCGTCACCGCCCGGCGCCACGACGCTATAGTGCGTGTGTCCGGGCAGTTCGGACGACACATCGGTGGTATCGGGCGGCATAATCGGTTTGTGTACCACCGGCAAAGGATCGGTGTCGGCCGTTCGACCCAATTGCACCAAGTACCAACCGCAGAATGCGGCGGCTGCGAGCAATGCAAGGATCAGCGCGCCGCCATGATCTGTCCGGGGCGGAGAAGTGCGGATTTTTCCATGGCTCGGCGGACCATGATATTTCATCGTCAAGAGCACTCAGTCGGATCGCAGACGATCGACGGAGCGCCGCATCGTCCGATTGGCTGACGTCTCGTACCCTTGCGCGCGAATCGTGCACGCGAAGGCGTACGCTCCTTGATATGAAGCGGACCCGCGATTGGCAAACAGCAAGTGGGCCGTGAAGCTATAGTTGTTCGGCGCTGCGCTCTTATTTCAACATCAGGCGCTTTGATAGGCAGCTTGAACGCGCTTCAGCCACGTCGCACCGGCAACGCCGATCAACATGGCCGGCACGAAGACGAAAATCGCGGGCGCCGCGAGGACAATCGAGACAAGCGCAGGGCCAGGGCATAGCCCGACAAGACCCCAGCCGGCGCCAAAGATCGCTGCACCGATGACGAGTTGCCGATCGATCTGGCGCGCCGTGGGGACACGAAAATGATCATCGAGGACGGGCTTTGCGCGGCGGAACACCATGCGATAGCCGATCATCGTGACGATGACGGCGCCCCCCATGACGAATGCCAGGCTCGGATCCCAATGCCCCGCAAGATCGAGGAAGTTCAGAACCTTGGCTGGATCAGCCATACCCGACAGCAACAAACCGAATCCGAACAGAATACCGGCGAGGAAATTGAAGATAATAATCATCATGCGGCTCCGATCACATGTCGCGCGATGAAGACGACGGCGATGGCCGTTGCCATGAAAATTGCCGTAGCAACGAAGGATCGCGGCGAAAGACGAGACAGGCCGCAGACGCCATGTCCGCTGGTGCAGCCGCTGCCGTAAACCGCGCCGAAGCCGACGAGCAAACCTGCGACGGCGGCGAGGGGAAGATTTTCAGTCACCGTCTGAACGACACCGTGACCGGAAAGCGGGACCCAAATAAGCGGGGCGACCACCAACCCCGCAACGAATGCCAATGCCTGGAGCGGCTTGCTGTCTGACCCCGGCAGCAAAAGGCGGCTCAGAATGCCGCTGATGCCGGCGATGCGGCCGCTCATAAGCATCAGAAGAACGGCAGCACCTCCAATGAGAGCACCACCTGCCGCGGACGCGAGGGGCGTAAATTGAGTTTCGATAGGCATTTCAGTTTCCCCGAGATCCTCGCCCGGACGAGGCATTTGATCTCGAAGCATGAAATAAGTCCCGGGGGCCCCGGTTGACAATATCGGAGCGGCTGCCGTGCCGTCGCAGTTACCTTCGGAGCGCGCTCCCGACTCTGCAAATCAATGCGCGAATCTGATTGTTTTTGTGGAAGCCTGACGGCGGCTTAAATCGAATATCTCTGACGCGGCGCACAACGCCAATTGTCTGCGATGTGATCGCTTCGGCGATTCAGTTGGTGAAATGCTTCTCGATCGGGGAATTCAAAAGCGCGCGTTCGACCGCCGACTTCAGCCCGGTCAGCGCTTTGTGAAGCACGATCAGAAGCTCGCGATCAGCGGCCGAAAGATCGGTGTGGGCGCCGTCTTCCACAGCGCGACATAAATCCAGAAAATCCAATCGATGGTCAGACATAATATCTCCGTCAATAGCTGCGGAATTCGTGATGCGGGCGCCATACTGCGCGATAAGCTATCGGTATAAATTCTTTTGAATTGCCAATTTTCCTGATTATCGATCGCGTCTTACTCTAGCCAATCCGTGTCCTGCATGGTCCAAATGCACCAGCAGTGCGCCGCCCAATTTGTTTGCAATGGCCCATTGATAAATTTATCGCACTCATTTTTCCGATTGGGGCCTGCACTTTTAGCCAATGTCACCGTCTAATTTCTTTGCAAAAGCCATGCAACCAGCGCGGCTTGGCGATTTGTTCCCGTTTTTGCGAAGAGAGCGGCGAGCTGTTTGCGCGCCGTATTGATCGATATTCCGGCCTGATCGCTGAAATCGGCAAGAGACAGCCCGGTAAGCAGCGCTTTCGCCAGCCGCGCTTCGGCGGATGTGAATTGCGATGGAAATTGATCCGCACGCTCATTGCGTTCGCTTATCAGCAGGACCAGCGCGTGCGGCGCTTCCAGCATCGGCAATTTCAGGACAACGAGCGAGGCGCGATCGCCTGACACCGGCAGACGGCATTGCACCGGACCGCCGACGGGTGCCTGGCAATTGAATACGGCATCGACAGCTGTGAGAAAGGCCGAATGCACGTCACTGTCCTTTATGCGCAATTTTCCGATCGGATCGATCGACAGAAATGATCGCTCGCGCAAATGGCTTTCGGCGGGCGGATTGACGGCCTTTACGGCGCGGTTTTGCGAAATGAGAATGGCGATGCACGAAAATTGTGCGGGCAAGCCTGCGCTCATCGGATCAGCCCGATTGACCTTCGACAGCGCGACAGCACGTTTCAAATGCGGCGTTAAAAGCTCGAACTGCCTCGTGTAGCGATCCCCATCACGCTCCAGCTTCTTCTCATCGGGCGCGATGGCCAGGACGACCATCTCCCGTCCGTCATTGTGGATCATGCACCCCAAGTGCTCGGGGCTGATGCCCTGCGGTCGCATCCAGTCATTGTAGAATTCGGAGCGTAGCGCTTCCTCCCTGCTGACGACCGCAGTCGCAGGCGTGACGGTAAAAGGCGCAAGCCTTGCGAACGATTGGACTGGGTAGGGATTGCAGCTTGAAAAGTGTTCCTGGTAGCCGACCAGATATTTTTGTTCGAGACCGAATGGGAAGGCGAGAGGGGTGGTCTGAGTTTCGATATCGAAGAAGTGCAATATACCGTTGGCGCCATCGAAAGGCTTGCGCAGCCTGTCGAGGAATAGGGGCCATAGCTCTTTGTTCACGGCCGCGCCGTAAATGAGATCCAGAAGAGCCGGGAGATCCTCCAAAACGAAGGCGTTCAGCGTCATTATCAAGCAATGTCACAAAATTGATATCGCGCGGTGGGAAGCGCAAATTGCTATGAAACTGACGGTATGGGAGGAAGTTTGCAACAATCTTTGTTGCGGTTTTGATCATAAGAGGCGGAGCCCGGCCGGCCGAAGGCACGAAACGGGCTGAATGCCGCCGCGGGCGATTGTTTTGCAGACAAGAAATTATCGCGGCGCTATTTCGCTTTGGACGAAAGTTCGCGGTCAAGGTCGTAGGACTTGCATCCGCCAGCGACCAACAGTGCGTTCACTCCGGCGGCATCATCGCGGAGCTGGGATATCTGAGCCGATTTTTTGGCATCGAAGTCCTTTTGGCCGCCGAGCATGTCGAACAAGCTGCCGTTGCTCTTCGGCGCCGACGCCTGCAGGACCTTGATGCGATCTATCCGCTCGCGAACGTAGGCGTTGGGCGCGGCGCAAGGATCGCTACTCGTCGGCTGGGGGTTCTTTTGGCGATGCTTGGCAAGGCCCAGCTCCGGCGCGCCCAGAACCGCGAAGGCGCCAAGAATGATGGTAGACATAAAACGGCGGCCGTACATTTTTGTCCCCGGAATCCCCCCGTCGAAGCCCGTGACCGACGACGCCAAGATACGGCCTAGCGTCGGATCGGCTCAATAGTTCGAACGCAGTAATGATATAGGTCCGACGGCCACGCTCTCAAGCAACGCCGGACAAGAAATCGAGATGTCCGGCAAACTCTCGGTTCAATCGCGGATGCAACGACAGCTACACAGACCGGCGAAATCGAAGGAATTCTTGCATGCGGAAGATGAAACTGAGCAGGGCTTTCACTCTGATCGAGCCGGGGCCGGTCGTGCTCGTGACGACGCAGGGGCGAGACAAGAGCAATATCATGACGATCTCGTGGACTATGGTGCTCGACTTCACGCCACAGTTCGCGCTCTGCACCGGCAGCTGGAACTATTCATTCGAAGCGCTCAAGGCCACGAAAGAATGCGTCATCGCAATTCCGACGGTCGATATGCTCGATACGGTCGTCGGCATCGGCACATGCTCAGGGAACGACACGGATAAGTTCGCCAAATTCGGGCTGACGGCTGTGGTGGGAAAAAATATCGGCGCGCCTTTAATCGGCGAATGCCTCGCAAACATCGAGTGCCGAGTGATCGACTTCGTTTCTTCGCACAACATCGTCGTGCTCGAGGGCGTTGCCGCCTACTTTGATTCATCAAGGAAAGAGAAACGCATGCTGCACGCGGTCGGCGATGGAACCTTTATCGTCGACGGGCGCACATTTGATCGGAAGAAAAAGATGGCTGCCAAGCTCCCGTCGGGGCTTTGATTTGAGACGTCGGACGGGGTCAGGCGTCGGTGGCGCGAGATTTCGACGGGGGCGAATCGTGCCGCGCGACGGGCAGCTTTATGAGTGGCAAATGTGGCACTCTGTCTAAACTCCTTGCAGGATAACCCGGCCTGACGCAGGCCGATTCTGTTGTCGGGGGCTATGCGCTCATCTAGTTTCTGAACCGGGGTAAATTCTTTTTTTGGAGGGGCAAATGCGTTCTTTGAAACTCGGCTTGGCCGCCGCGGCGGCATTCTGCGCACTTTCGGCGACGGCCCAGGCGGACTGCGTCAAGGTCGGGGCGGTCGGCGAGGCCGTGACCCATGATATCGCCTATCTCTTTTCAACACACGGTCTGGCAAACGTCATCTATGGGCAGGGCCGCGTGGGCAAAGGCCCGGTGCACACGAAATGCGACGACGGCGCTGGCACGACGACGTGTCACTCCTCGCAGATCGCGTGCAAGGTGACGACACCCAAAACCTGCTTAGGCGCTTGGCTCTGCTTCCCCGCCTGACCCCGTCGCTCGGCGCAACTGAAGAATAGCCTTGCTGCGAAGGGGGCTTCGAACCGCTTCGTGAACGCTTCGCCCGCTGGGTCGGAAGAGGATTACTGGATAGCGATGACGTTCAGTTCATCGCGTCAGCTTCGCCGATTTCGACCCAGAGCCTGCTTTTCAAGAAAGCGGGAAAAAAGCAGCCCGGATAAGTTCGTTTTATCGAATCGGGCGATCTCGAGCTATCAATCCAAATTTTATGACGTGAGTGTTGTGCCGGGTATTCTTCGGCCTATGGCGCTCGGATTTACCCGCAACGAATCCGGGACTTGATCGCCCGCTACTGACCGCGGCGATCCTGCTTCATTCTGATTTTTTTTTGCTGTCGCGAGAATGTGCTGCGAGCCATTGCTCGCGCTCAGCTTGCTGCGGGTGGGCACAAGCGCCTGATAACGGTTGCTAACCTTGGAAGAACAACAATTTAGCTGGCAATTGGTGGAGCCGAGGGGAATCGAACCCCTGACCTCTGCAGTGCGATTGCAGCGCTCTCCCATCTGAGCTACGGCCCCGGATGCGCGGCATTTAGGGTTCGCGCTCCACCCTTGTCAAGAAATCGCCTCGGCCGGTCTGCGGCAGCCGGTTGCTGTCCAGGTGCGAAAGTCTCAAGGCGAGCCGGATCAGAGACTTGCGGGGTACCGGGTGTCGGGGCTACATGGCGCAACGACACCTAACCGCGGGACGGCGAATGCTCGAGCTTCTGGGCTTTATCAACTATCTCATCACGCTTTACACTTACGTCGTCATCGCCGTTGTGATCGTCAGCTGGCTCATGGCGTTCGGGGTGGTCAATCCCTATAACCCCATCGTGCGGTCGATCTGGCAGGCTCTCAATGCCGTGACGGAACCGCTGTTGGCGCCCATCCGCAACGCCATGCCGAATATGGGCGGGCTCGATATTTCGCCCGTCATCCTGCTTCTCGCCTGCTATTTCATCCAGACCGTCGTCCTGCCGAACATCGCCAAGGCCGTGGTGTGACGAACGCCGGGGGCGTCGGCCGGGAGGCCGGAAAGGCCTGGCGGCATGACACCGCGTGCGTCATTGCGCGCTTTCGGTTAACGCCGAAATCGTCCAAAGAGGCGGTTGACGGGGTGGTCGAAACCCCCGACGGTCCGGCCTTTCAAGCGCACGTCCGCGCCCTTCCCGAGGATGGAGAAGCGAACAGGGCTCTCGAAGAGCTCGTCGCCCGATGGCTTGGCGTGGCGAAGCAGTCCGTTTCGCTCGCCAAGGGCGGGAAATCGCGGATCAAATCCTTGCGGATTTCTGGCGATCCGGGAGTGCTCGACCAGCTTTTGCAGGACCGAACAAGCAAACTCAGAAAATAGCGAAACGAGGAGGAACAAGCGGAATGTCGGCGCAGGTGATCGACGGAAAAGAAATCGCAGCGAAAGTCCGCGCCGAAGTGGCTGCGGAAGTGGCGCGACTTCAAAAGGAACATGGGCTGAAGCCCGGGCTTGCTGTCGTGCTCGTCGGCGAAGATCCGGCAAGCAAGGTCTACGTGGCCAACAAGGCCAAGCAGACTGTCGAAGTCGGCATGAATTCGTGGGAGCATCGCTTGCCGGCGGAGACGAGCGAAGCCGATGTGCTGGCCCTCGTCGACAAGCTCAACAAGGATCCGGCGTGCCATGGCATCCTGGTGCAGCTGCCGCTGCCGAAGCACATCAATGCCGAAAAGGTCTTGAACCTGATCGATCCGGACAAGGACGTCGACGGCTTCCATCCGGTAAACGTCGGACGGCTGTGGGTCGGAGAACGGGCGCTGGTGCCGTGCACGCCGACGGGATCGGTTATTCTGGCGAAAACGGTTCATTCGAACCTGTCGGGCATGAACGCGGTGGTGATCGGGCGATCCAACATCGTCGGCAAGCCGGTGGCGGCGCTGCTGCTGCGCGAAAACTGCACCGTGACGATCGCGCACTCGCGGACGAAGGACCTTTCGGGAGTCGTCAAGGCCGCCGATCTCGTGATCGCGGCCGTCGGCATTCCGGAGATGGTCAAGGGCAGCTGGATCAAGCCGGGCGCGACGATCATCGACGTCGGCATCAACCGCGTGCCGTCGGATGGCGGCAAGACGAAGATCGTCGGCGACGTGGCCTATGCAGAGTGTGCGGCAGTGGCAGGGGCGATCACGCCGGTGCCCGGCGGCGTCGGGCCGATGACGATTGCGTGCCTGCTTCGCAATTCGGCACAGGCGGCGGCGATGCAAGCGGGCGTCAAGTCGGCGTTCGGCTGAGGGCGAGGCGAATTCTTCGATCGACGCAATTGGGAAGGGCCTTCGGGCCCTTTTTCTTTAGGGTCCGACTAGGCGGCTCGCGATTGCCGCAGCGTTTCGCCGCGATAGCTCAACGCTTCGGCGACGTGTGAGCGCGAGACGATGTCCGTGCCTTCGAGATCGGCAATCGTTCGCGCGACTTTCAATGTGCGATGGAAGCCGCGGGCAGATAGCCCGAGTGCTTCGGCAGTATGGCGCAGAAGGGCTATGCCGGTTTCATCGGGCATTGCCGTCTGTTCGAGCAAAGCGGCAGAGCAATCGGCGTTCGTGCGTATACCGCGAGCGCCGAGCGCGGCGAAGCGCTGACGCTGTCTTTCTCTTGCTGCGGCGACGCGGGCACGGACTTCCGCGCTGCCTTCCGAGGGTGCGGGCAGCACGAGGTCCGCGGCCGAAATCGCCGGGACCTCGATCTGGAGATCAATGCGGTCGAGAAGCGGTCCCGACACGCGGGCCTGATAATCCGCGGCGCAACGCGGTCCGCGGCGGCACGGTTCGCCCGGATTGGCGCCGCCGCACTTGCACGGATTCATCGCCGCGATCAGCTGGATGCGAGACGGGTACGAGATTCGGTGGTTGGCCCGAGCTATGACGGTCTCGCCCGATTCAAGCGGCTGGCGCAGGGCGTCGAGAACGTTCGGCTGGAATTCGGGAAGCTCGTCGAGGAAGAGCACGCCGTGATGAGCAAGCGACACTTCTCCCGGGCGTGGACGCGAGCCGCCGCCGACAAGCGACGCCATGCTGGCGGAATGATGCGGAGCGCGGAACGGACGCTCGACTGTGAGCTTGCCGCCCATTAGTTCGCCGGCCAGCGAATGCACCATCGAGACTTCGAGGATTTCCTCGGGTTGCAGAGGCGGCAGGATCGACGGCAAGCGCGCGGCGAGCATCGACTTGCCCGAGCCGGGCGGCCCGATCATCAGCAAGTTATGATTGCCGGCGGCAGCAATTTCGAGCGCCCGCTTGGCGGTTTCCTGGCCTTTGATATCGCGCAGATCAGCGGCGTAGCTTTGTGCCGGCAGCACGTTGGGTTTTGGCCGCGAAAGCGTCTGCATGCCTTTGAAGTGGTTGACGAGCGACAAGAGATGCGGGGCGGCGAGAACGTCGATGTCTTCGCTGGCCCACGCCGCCTCGGGGCCGGTGGCGGCCGGACAGATCAAGCCCTTTCCCAGCGCGTTGGCGCCGATCGCGGCAGGCAGCGTGCCCGGTACGGCGCGGATCGAACCATCGAGTGCAAGTTCGCCGATGGCGGCGTAGTTGGCGATGGCGTCGGGGGCGATCGCTTCCATCGCCGACATCATGGCAAGCACGATGGGAAGGTCGAAATGGCTGCCTTCCTTAGGCAAGTCAGCGGGCGCGAGGTTGACGGTGATGTGCTTGTAGGGAAGTCCAAGCCCCACTGCGTGCAGCGCGTTGCGGACGCGCTCCCGGCTTTCGGCAACGGCCTTGTCGGGGAGGCCGACGATGGCGAAGGCGGCGGCGCCCGGCGTCACCCGGACCTGCACCTCGACGGGGCGTGCTTCGATGCCGATGAACGCAAGCGTCGAGATCTGGCCGTACATGCGCGCCCACCCCAAAATACGAGGCCGACGGTAATATTCACGGCGAGGGCAAGTCAAGAACAAATATGGAACAGACTAGCGTTATCCGAGAAAAACATAGGAGCCGGATAGGAAGATGACGCCTGCGATCGCGTAGTCGAGGAGCGAAAACCGCCTAGCGACCCAGCCGGGAAGAGGCGTTTGCCGCGGAGCAAGCCGCACCAGCCAAAGCGCTCCGTATATAATCCACAATATCATGAATGCCGTCGCCGCTCCGGCTTTATCGGGTGGCTGAGGGCCGTCGAGGGATAAGAGCAGCAGTGCGATGCCGACGCTGCCGTAAAGGCAGTAGGCCCCCATCAAGCGGATGGTTTTCCAGAAGCCGCGTGGATCTTTTTGATACTGCCGGTAGACCTCGGGCAAACCGGCAGCGACCGAGATGATCGACACCAGAATGCCGATGACTTCGCCCGCCCCCATCGAACTCGCCCCCCAAGGCGATGCCGGATCAGCCTTTCGTCAGGATCAGCGTGACGCCCCGCAGCGATGAAGAATCGGCGAACTGGATTTCGACCGCCTGTTTGCCGTTATCGACGATGATGTCCATGTTGGCGCTGACGTCGGCGCTCTTGATGACGACGCGGTAGCCCTTGGCGGTCACGTCTCCGGTCAGATCGCCTTCGAAGTTGTGAATCGTCTCTTTCCAGTGACCAGAGAGCTTACCGCCCGCTTCCTTGACGTTGCTGATGATCTCGATATTGCCGCCAGTCGTGGCGCAGCGGACCGTCTGTTTCAATTCGTCTTGCGCATCGGACAGCTGATAAGTGGCGCGGCATTTGATTTTCTCAGGCGGGCTTTCCTTGTAGCCGATCATGCCGATGCCGGTCCAACGCCCCAGGAGCGGGGCGAAAGGCGAGGCGGTCACGGCCGCCGCCGGTTCGAGCGGCAAGGCTGCGGCGAAGCACACAGTAATGGCAGCTGCGGCGCGGATCAGAAATGATTTCATGGCAACATCCCCTTGTTAGCCGCGCGCCTGGAAACAGCGCCTCATGCTTTCGAACTTCTCTTTGCTTCGATGACGTCCCAGATCATGGCCGCGATATCGTTGCCGCCGAAGGCCTTCACCTGCCGGATCCCGGTCGGCGAGGTGACGTTGATCTCGGTGATGTAAGGCCCGATGACATCGATGCCTGTAAAAATGAGTCCACGGCGTTTGAGTTCCGGTCCGAGGCGGGCGCAGATCTCACGATCGCGATCATTGAGTTCGATCGGAACGGCGGTGCCGCCGACGTGCAAATTCGAACGCGTCTCGCCGGCCTGCGGCACACGATTGATCGCGCCGGCAATCTCGCCGTCGACAAGGATGATGCGCTTGTCGCCTTCTTTTACCTCAGGCCGGTATTCCTGGACCATGAACGGTTCGCGAAAGACGGTCTGGAAAAGCTCGACGAGAGAGGCGAGGTTGCCGTCGTCAGGCTTGATGCGGAACACTGCGGCGCCGCCGTTGCCGTAGAGCGGCTTGACGATGATGTCCTTGTGTTCGGCGCGGAAGGCCTGGACGTCGGCGAGCGAGCGCGTGACGAGCGTCGGCGGCATCAGATCGAGGAAGTCAAGGACGAACAGTTTCTCCGGTGCGTTGCGAACATGCGCGGGATCGTTCACCACCAGCGTATTGGGATGAATGCGCTCCAAAAGAAATGTGGTCGTGATGTAGGCCATGTCGAACGGCGGATCCTGACGGAGCAGAACAACGTCGCGTTCGGCAAGGTCGATGACGCGCGAATCCGACAGTGCATAGTGAGCGCCGTGCTTGTCCTCGACCTTCAGCGTTTCACCGCGTGCGAGCAGCTTGTCTTGGCGGAGCGACAAGCCGGGCGGCGTGTAATAGAAAATATCATGGCCGCGCTTCTGGGCCTCGAGCAGGATCGCGAATGTTGAATCGCCGCGGATGTCGATGCGATCGATCGGGTCCATCTGAACAGCGATACGTAAGGGCATGGAAGGCTTTCAAGGCACATTGCGCTGTTCGTCGTTTAGACGATTTGGAGCGTTCGCGGAATCTCGCGAGCGTCAATCGGGCCGAAGCATCCGCGCTTATGGCAAACATGCCGCAGAAGACCGAGCGACCGCCGTCGAATCAGAGGAAATTGTAGGGATCGATGTCGACGGTGACGCGAACATCGGATTTGAGTTTTGGAATCGTTCCAGCCCAGGCTCTGAGATAGCCCTGCAAATCGGCGTCGCGTGGAGCTTTGACGAGCAAGCGCCAGCGGTGGCGACCGCGAACGATCGAGATCGGCGCTTCGGATGGGCCCAAAACCGAAATCGCATCGCTCTGGGGCGCCCGGCGGGCAACATCACGCGCGACGACTTCGGTGAGCGCCTTGTCACGCGATGAGATGATGATGGCGGCAAGGCGGCCGTAGGGCGGCAGCAGGCCCTGCTGGCGTGTGCGCACTTCGTAGTTCAAGAATGACTCGCGATCGCCGGCGACGATGGCCCGCATCACCGGGTGCTCGGGCGAATAGGTTTGTACGAAGCCGCGGCCGACGAAACTCGTTCGTCCTGCGCGGCCGGTGACCTGATGCAAGAGCTGGAACGTCCGTTCGGCGGCGCGCGGGTCGGCGCCGTGCGCGAGCCCGAGGTCGCCGTCAACGACGCCGACCATCGCGAGGCCCGGGAAATTATGTCCCTTGGCGACGATCTGCGTGCCGATGATGATGTCGAATTCGCGCGCCTCGATGGCGCGGATGATCTCGCGCATTTCGGTGAGGCTCGGGATCAAGTCGGAGGACAGGAGCGCGACGCGGGCGTCGGGGAAGCGCTCTTTCACTTCTTCCTGCACGCGCTCGACGCCCGGGCCGCAAGCGACAAGCGAACCCGGCGTCGCGCACTTCGGGCACTTCTCGGGCAGCGCGAGCTGGAAACCGCAGTGATGGCAGGTGAGCTTTTTCTTGAAGCGGTGCTCGACAAGCCAGGCCGTGCATTGCGGGCATTCGACGCGATAACCGCACGAGCGGCAGAGCGTCAACGGCGCATAACCGCGGCGGTTCAAAAACAGGAGTGTTTGCTGGCCTTTTTCAAGCGTTTCGGTGACGCCCTGGACGAGGCTCTGCGACAGCCACTTGCCGGGTTCGAGTTTCTCGGCGCGCAAGTCGATGGCGGAAACGTCGGGCATTTCGACGCCAGAAAACCGCCCCGGCAGAACGGCGTGGCGATAGCGTCCGATCAATGCGTTGACGTGACTTTCGATCGAGGGCGTCGCAGAAGCGAGTACGACCGGGAACTTGCCAAGGTTGCCGCGCACGACGGCCATGTCGCGGCCCTGATAGTGGACGCGATCGTCCTGCTTGAAACCCTGATCGTGTTCTTCGTCGACGACGATCAAGCCGAGCTGGCAAAACGGAAGGAACAGCGCGGAGCGGGCGCCGACCACGCAACGAACATCACCACGCGCGACTCCTTTCCAGATGCGACCCCGTTCGGCAGGGCTCAGCGCCGAATGCCATTCGACCGGCGGGGCGCCGAAGCGACGCTCGAAGCGATCGAGAAACTGGCTGGTCAGCGCGATTTCGGGAAGCAGGATGAGCGTCTGATGGCCGGCTTCGAGTGCACGCGCCACGGCTTCGAAATAGACTTCCGTTTTGCCCGAACCGGTGACACCGTCGAGCAAAGTGACGGAAAAATTTTCGGCATCGACGGCGCTTTTCAATATTTCGACGGCGCGCGACTGATCGTCGGTAAAAGTCGACATCGCATGCGCGGGCTTCGGACGCGGGAAGACGCGTTCGGGAATGGCGACCTCGACGAGCATGCCGGCTGCGGCGAGGCCGTCGATCACGCCGGTCGAGCAGGCGGCGAGATGTGCCAGGTCTGACTTGGCGCGAACGAGGCCATCGGCCGCAATCTCGAGCACGCGGGTGCGCGCCGGAGTCATCTTCGCCGGAGGCGAGGCGCCCTCGACAATCGCGACGCCAAAGCGGGGCTTCGGCGGCTCGAAGGCGGCATCCGCGCTCATCATCATGCGGACGACCATGCCGAGCGGCGCCAGCGTGTAGCGGGCCACCCATTCGGCGAACCGCATCGAAATCTCGGGCAGTGGCGGGGCGTCGAGGCGGCTTGTGAGCGCCTTCAGCTTCTTCGGATCGACAGGCTTGCCCTCCCCGCGGGGGCCATCCCAGACGATGCCGATGCGGGTCTGCGGGCCAAACGGGACAAGGACGAAGGAGCCGGGCTCCGCGTCGATACCGTCGGGCACCAGGTAATCATAGGTCTGGTCGAGCGCCACCGGCATCAGCACGGGCACGCTGCGGGCGGCCGAAGCGGCGCCGTTATCCAGAATTTCAAGCAGGCTATCCAAAGGGGCGTTCAACGGACTAGAAGCTTCCTCCGAGAATCGGTCGTGTTAGGTTTGCCCCGGAGTTGCGGCGCACCAAAGGCAGATCTTCAAGACTTAAGGGACGAGTTGAGGAGAAAGAAATGAAATTCTTCGTCGATACCGCCGACGTGGCCGAGATCAAGGAGTTGGCGGCGACGGGCCTGCTAGACGGCGTTACGACGAATCCGACTCTCGTCGCCAAGGCGGGCCGCGATTTCAAGGAGATCGTCGCGGAAATCTGCGCCGTGGTGCCCGGTCCGGTTTCGGCAGAAGTGGCGGCAACCGATTATGCCGGCATGATGCAGGAAGCGGAGGTTCTGCGGAAGATCGCCAAGAACGTGACGATCAAAGTGCCGCTGACGATGGACGGGCTCAAGGCCTGCAAGGCGCTGACGGGCGAGGGCACGATGGTCAACGTCACGCTGTGCTTTTCGGCGAACCAGGCGCTGCTTGCCGCAAAGGCCGGCGCGACGTTCGTTTCGCCATTCATCGGCCGTCTTGATGATATCGGATTGAACGGCATGGACGTCATTCGCGAGATCCGGACCATCTACGACAACTATCCGGACCTTTCGACCGATATTCTTGCAGCCTCAATTCGGACGGTGAACCACGTCAAGGAAGCGGCTATGATCGGAGCAGATGTTGCGACTATTCCGCCGGCCATTTTGAAATCATTGGTGAAGCATCCGCTGACGGACGCAGGTCTTCAGGCCTTCGTCAACGACTGGAAGAAGACCGGCCAGAAAATCGTGTGAGACAGGCACGAGCACGTGCACGCCAAAACCTTATCCGCGAGCTTGATTGCGCGCTTCGTTGACATCGTCGGCGCGAGCCACGCGCTGACGCAGGCGGAGGATCAGGCCGCGTATCTGAAGGAGCCGCGCGATCGCTATAGCGGCAAGACGCCGATCGTCTTGCGACCGGGCTCGACCGAAGAGGTGTCGCGCATCCTTTCACTCGCGCATGCCGAAGACATTGCCGTGGTGCCGCAAGGCGGCAACACCGGGCTTGTCGGCGGACAAATCCCATCGGACGGCGGCAACGAGATCCTTCTGTCACTTGGGCGGCTCAAGGCAGTACGCGATATCGATGCCGCCGGCGGCACGATGATCGTCGAAGCGGGCGTGACGCTCGCGGAAGCGCAAAATGCGGCCAAGGGCGCGGGGCGCCTGTTTCCTTTGAGCCTTGCCTCGGAAGGCAGTGCGCAAATCGGCGGCGTGCTGGCGACGAACGCTGGCGGAACCGCGGTGCTCGCTTACGGGAACGCACGCACGCTGACGCTCGGCCTCGAAGCGGTGCTTGCCGATGGCCGCGTCTGGCACGGGCTGCGGCGGCTCAAGAAGGACAACACGGGCTATGACCTGCGCGACCTTCTGATCGGATCGGAGGGGACACTCGGCATCATCACCGCGGCGTGCCTCAGACTTTTTCCGCGGCCGGCGGAGCGCGAGACGGCCATCGTCGCATTCGCAAACCCGGAGTTAGCACTCAAACTCTTTCGTCGCGCCGAGGCCGAAGCCGGGGCGTCGCTGACGGCATTCGAGTTCTGGGCGCATCGGGCGTTGGAATTCGCTGTCAAATATGCGCCGAACGTCCGCGACCCTTTCACCGACGGTTATCCGTGGTACGCGCTGATCGAGCTTTCCCATGGCGGCAAGAGCACGCGAATTGCAAACACCATCGAGCCGCTTCTGACGTCGGCGCATGCGCAAGGGCTGATCAGCGATGCGGCCATCGCGCGATCGCTTCGCCAGGCGGATGATTTCTGGCGGCTGCGCGAATCCTTTTCCGACGCGCAGAAAGGAGCGGGCGGCAGCATCAAGCACGACATCTCTGTGCCGGTGGCGTGCATTCCCGAATTTCTCCAGCGCGCCGCCAAAGTCGTCGAGCATGCATGTCCGGGCGCGCGACCGGTGCCGTTCGGACATTTCGGCGATGGCAACCTGCACTACAACGTCACGCAGCCCATCGGCATGGACCGGCAGCGCTATCTCGCGCTGTGGGATCAGATGTCCGGTGCGATCTTCGATCTCGTGATCGAGTTCGGCGGTTCGATCTCGGCGGAGCATGGGATCGGACAAATGAAGCGCGAGGTGCTCAAGCGCTATAAATCGGACGTCGAAATCGACATGATGCGCGCCATCAAAAAGGCGCTCGACCCAAAGGGCATCTTAAACCCGGGCAAGGTCGTGTGACGCGCCGTTAACGGGTTGTTAACCCAACGCGCGAAGGGTCAGTTTGCAATCGACGGTGGGGTCCGTGGCGCAATCGCTTGACGACATTCTGGCAGCGGACGCCGAATTGCCGCTCGGCGGTGACCTCAAGCATGCGGTCGAGGGATGGCTTTCGCATCTCATCATCGAGCGGGGCCAAAGCGACGCAACGCGCGCGGCTTACGAGCGCGACGTCCGGCAATTCCTGGCTTTCCTCAAATCGCATCTCGGGCATCCGCCGTGCCTCGGCGATCTCGAGCGACTCGACGCGCGAACAGTGCGCGCGTTCCTTGCGAGCCGACGCAAGGCCGGTTTGACCTCGCGGTCGCTCGCTCGCTCGCTATCGGCACTTCGGACTTTCTTCCGTTGGCTCGAGCGCGAGGAAACAGCGAAAAACCGGGCTTTTCTGCAAGTCGCGACGCCAAAGATCCCGCATTCGATTCCGAAGCCGCTGACGGTCGAAGGCGCAGCTTCGCTGATGGAGCGCGAGGCGGACGAGCGCGCGGAGTGGATTTCCGCGCGTGACACCGCAGTGCTGCTGCTGCTCTATGGTGCGGGGTTGCGCATCAGCGAAGCGTTGAACCTCACGCCTGCAACGGCACCGATCGACGGCCGCGATATCATGCACATCCGCGGCAAGGGCGGGAAGGAACGCCTCGCCCCAGCGCTTGCCGTCGTCTCGGATGCGATCGGCGTTTACATGCGGCTCTGCCCTTATCCTTTGGAAGCAGACGAGCCGCTTTTTCGTGGCGCCAGGGGCGGCCCGTTGTCGCCCCGCCTGATCCAGCTCGCCATGGAAAAAATGCGGCTTCAGCTTGGCTTACCTGAAACGGCGACGCCGCATGCGCTTCGCCACTCGTTCGCCACGCATTTACTTTCAGCCGGAGCCGATTTACGGCAAATTCAGGAGCTTTTAGGCCACGCCTCGCTCTCGACCACGCAAGTCTATACGGAGGTGAACCGCGACCGGTTGCTGGCCGTCTACGATCAAGCGCATCCGAGAGCCGCGCGCCGCTGACAGCTAAATCGCGTTTTGTGTAACGAGTTCGCCATGACGTCATCCAAGACACCACGTTTTTTCCTTCTCATGTTTGCAGCGCTTGTGCTTGTCGCGGCGCTCGGTGCGGGCGTGGCTTCCGCCGACGATGCGGCGCCGCGCTGCCAGGGCACCGACATGCTGACGGACCTGCAAACAAAATCTCCCGACGTTTATAAAAAAGTCATGGCGGAGAGCAGCGCGCTTCCGAATACCGAAGCGGTTCTGTGGAAGATCGAGAAACCCGGCGTCGCCAACTCGTACCTGTTCGGCACGATGCACCTGAGCGATCCGCGCATCGCGACCTTGTCGCCTGAGGTCAAAGATGCCATCGCGCATTCGAAATCGGTAACGCTCGAGGTCGCCGATCTTTCGGACAAGGCCGTCGCGGCGGCGATGGCGAAGATGGCGGCGCTCATCGTTTACACCGACGGTAAATCGCTCAAATCGGCACTGACGGACGACGAATACAAAGGCGTGCAGCAGACGGTCGCGAAGGCTGGCATGCCCGGCGAACTGGCGGCGATGATGAAGCCGTGGCTCGTCAGCATGCTGCTCGCGACATCGGACTGCGAACGGAAGCAGCTGGCGGCCGGCAAGACCGTGCTCGACCTGCAAGTCGCCGCCGAAGCGCAGAAGAACGGCATCACGATCACCGGCCTGGAGACGATCGACGATCAGCTCAGCGCGCTCGCCGCTGTGCCGGACGACCAGCAGCTCGCAATGCTCAAAGTCGGCCTGAAGTTCATCGACCGTGCCGACGACATGACCGAGACACTGGTGCAGATGTACGTCAAACGCCAGATCGGCGCGGCGATGCCGTTCCAGCTTGCACTGGCGCAGGAAGTCGGGACGTCGCCGGCTGTTTTCGACGGCTTCAAGAAATATCTGCTGGTCGATCGCAACGCGAAGATGCGCACCGCGGCGTTGCCGCTGCTCGAAAAGGGCAATGCCTTCATCGCTGTCGGTGCGTTGCATCTGCCGGGTCCGACCGGGCTTGTCGCACTGCTGCGGGAGTCCGGTTATACGGTGACACCGGTCGAATGAGCGCGCGCTGATCAGGAGTGAGGCTCCGATTGATCGTCGGCTGCGCCAAGACCCATTCCTATTCCGCCCATGGCGATGCCGCCGCCCAACCCGCCGCCAAGTCCGGCGCCGCCACCTTTGCCACCGGAGCCTTCGCCACGGCCTTCGGTTCCTCGTTCGGCCTTGCCGCCGCCACCCGATCGTGACGGCCGCGCGGGGCCTTGTGCTGGAATTTCAAGGTTGGGGGGAAGCGGACTGAGGTCGAGCGCCTCGCGAATAAAGTTGCGAAGCGATACGACAAGCTCGTGCGTATGAATTTTATTCCCCGCGATGAGTTCTCTTGCCGCGCGTGTCGCCAGTTCGACCTGCTCTTCAGTCCCGAGCAGAATAATATCGGAGAGCGCCGATTCCACGGCATCGCGGATTCGTCGCGACCGGTCGGTGGCTTCCTCTAAACCGATGGCGTTGACGTCCTCGCCTTCGGCCGGTGCTTGATCCTGCCGCCGCAGATCGCGCAGGTGGCGGGGATCGACCGTCAATGTGCCGGTGAACGAACCGCCAAGCGTTCGATACGCCGCGATCAACGTGCGCAGCCGTTCGTTGATCTGGCGGTTCATGCGCTCGCGCCGCTGCTGGATCGTGAGCATCATCAACAGGCGGATACCGACACCGACAAGCGTGATGAAGCCCAAGCCGAGCAGGGTCAGCAGCAAGCTATGCCAAGAGCTGAAATCGATACTGCGCATCGGCACCTCCGAGGTTAAGCAGTCTCGCTTCGCTCAAGCGCTGAGTTCGCCCGGGATGACATAGATGCCGGGCACGCACAATACTCGGCCGACCGAAGCCGCCGATGAGGATGAAGCAAGCGAAGGGGCAGATCGGCGACGCCTCGCGTTTTTCAGTTTTTGTTTCGGGATGCAGCCTTCGCCGATCCGCGACGTGCAACGGAGGTGGGCCTCCATTTCGAACCGTCGACACCGCCATCCGCCCGCGCATTCCGATTTATCGAACGGGCGTTGAACCACGGCGCCCCTCGGGGGCTACCGCGGCCGGCAGACGACCCCGGTTCCAGCTGATGGGCCCCGGCAGTCCGGCACGCTCCTGCCGCCCTCAGGATCCCAGCTCGAGCCTTGAGCCCTTCGCATGCGGCAAGATGAGGTGAGTATGCGGCAGGCTCAGAGGGCGGGGATAAGTTTTTTTGCTGATTTGAATTCATACCGAGGAAGGTCGGCGCCCTGACAGCAATTATCACGCGAACTCTTTCATCCCGGCCAAGGCCGGGATGACGGCGAGGGGCGCAGGCGACGGCGTTAGGATCCCGATCGGCGTAATCCCGCCTGCACGGCGTTTTCGAGGGCTTGGAGAAACTGAGAGCGGTCGCGCGCGGTGAAAGACGCGTTGTAGCCACGGCTTTCGCCCGTTTCGCGAAGGTGGCGCTGCATGTCCCGCATCGCCAGCGCCATGCCGATGTTGGCATCGCTGAAGGGTTTCCCCGTCGGGCCGAGGCATTGCGCGCCTGCTTTCAGAGCCCGCGCCGCCAGCGGGATATCGGCTGTCACGACGATGTCGGCGGGCGTTACGTGCTCGGCGATCCAATCATCGGCGGCGTCCGCGCCGTCACCGACGATCACGCGCTTGATCAGCGGACTTTCGTCGAGCCGCATCCAGCTGTTCGAGACCATGTGGACGATGAGATTGTGCCGGGTCGCGACACGGAGAACTTCCGGCTTGACCGGACAAGCATCCGCATCGACGTAGATTTGCATGAGTCGTGTCACCTCAGCCTCGGAAGCACTTTTATATCTCCGTCATGCCGACGAAGAGCCTGCCCCGGCGAAGGCCGGGGTCGGCACCCAGGCAATTGTCATCATCTCGTATGCAGAGGCCTGGCTGGATCCCGGCCGTCGCCGGGATGACGGTGAGGGGATGCTGGCGTCAGAAATGGATGGCGCGCTTGGCGACGGCGAGGGCGGCTTCCTTTATGGCTTCGGAGAAGGTCGGATGCGCATGGCACGTGCGTGCCAAGTCTTCCGCCGAGCCCGAGAATTCCATCAGCACCGCGGCTTCGGCAATCAATTCTCCGGCGACGGCGCCGATGATGTGGACGCCGAGGACGCGATCGGTCGTGGCGTCCGCCAGGATTTTGACGAAGCCCGCGGTCTGATTGATCGCTTTGGCGCGGCCGTTGGCGGTGAATGGGAATTTGCCGACGTTGTAGGCGATGCCTGCGGCTTGCAATTCTTCTTCGGTTTTGCCGACGCTTGCAACCTCGGGACTTGTGTAGATGACGCTCGGGATGACGTCGTAGTTCACGTGGCCGGCCTGACCGGCGATGATTTCGGCCACCGCGACGCCTTCGTCCTCAGCCTTGTGCGCCAGCATCGGACCGGCGATGACATCGCCGATGGCGAAGACGCCGGTGACGTTGGTCTGGTAGTGGCCATCGACGAGCACGCGCTTTTTGGCGTCAAGCGCGATGCCGGCTTCAGCTAGCCCCAAGCCTTCAGTATAGGGAACGCGGCCGACTGCGACGAGCACGGCTTCGGCTTCAATGGTTTCGGCGACGCCGCCCGCTGCCGGTTCGACCTTGGCGACAACGCCCGCATCGGCTGTTTCAACGCTCGCGACCTTGCTCGACAGGCGGAAGGCGATGCCCTGCTTTTCGAGAATGCGCTGGAACGACTTTGCGACCTCGCCGTCCATGCCAGGCAGAATGCGCGGCAGGAATTCGATGACGAGAACTTCGGAGCCGAGGCGGCGCCACACGGAACCAAGCTCAAGGCCGATGACGCCGGCGCCGACGACGAGTAGTTTTTTCGGTACGGTCTGGAATTCGAGCGCGCCGGTCGATGAGACGACGCGTTTCTCGTCGATTTCGATGCCGGGCAGGCGCGTGACGTCGGAGCCGGTGGCGATGACGATCGACTTCGCCTCAAGCGTCTGAGTTTCGCCGCTCGGAGACGTGACCGCGACCTGGCCGGACTTGACGATGCGGCCGGTGCCGAAGTGATGATCGATCTTGTTCTTCTTCAAGAGGTAGGCGACGCCGTCGGTGTTGCCTTTGACCCCTTCGCGCTTGAAAGCCTGCATCTTGGCGAGATCGAGCGTCGGGTCGGTGCCGATGCCCATCGACGCGAATTCGTGCTTGGCCTCATCGTAACAGTGGGAGGCGTGCAGCAGCGATTTGGAGGGAATGCAGCCGATGTTGAGGCAGGTGCCGCCGAATGTTTGCCGCTTCTCGACGACGGCCACTTTCATTCCGAGCTGGGCGGCACGAATGGCACACACGTATCCGCCAGGGCCGGTGCCGATGACGATCAGATCATACTGCACAGCCATCCCTCAGAGCTCCAGGATGAAGCGCTGCGGATCCTCGAGGCATTCCTTGACGCGAACCAGGAAGGTGACGGCCTCCTTGCCGTCGACGATGCGGTGATCGTAGGACAGCGCCAGATACATCATCGGACGGGCGACGATCTGGCCCTTCACGACGACCGGGCGCTCCTCGATGCGATGCATGCCGAGGATGCCGGACTGCGGCGCATTGAGGATCGGCGTCGACATCAATGAGCCGTAGACGCCGCCGTTCGAGATGGTGAACGTGCCGCCTTGCATATCCTCGATCGACAGGCGGCCGTCGCGGGCGCGTTTGCCGAACTCGTTGATCTGCTGCTCGATGCCGGCGAGGCTCAGGCGGTCGGCGTCGCGCACGACGGGAACGACGAGGCCCTTGTCGGTGCCGACGGCGACGCCGATGTGGTAGTAATTCTTGTAGATCAATTCATCGCCGTCGATCTCGGCGTTGACGGCCGGGACGTCGCGCAATGCCTGGATGCACGCCTTCACGAACAGGCCCATGAAGCCGAGCTTCACGCCGTAGCGCTTTTCGAAAATGTCCTTGTACTGCGAGCGAAGCGCCATGACGGCGGTCATGTCGACGTCGTTGAATGTCGTCAGCATCGCCGCCGTGTTCTGGGCGTCTTTCAGGCGGCGGGCGATTGTCTGGCGCAGCCTCGTCATTTTCACGCGCTCTTCGCGCGCGGCGTCGTTACCGGCCGACGGCAGCCGTGTTTCCTGCGGAATGGCCTTCAACGCTGGGGCGGTCGGAATCGTAACGACGTTGGTCACCGGGGCTGGGCTCGACACCTCGTGCACCGGAGGCGGGGTTGCCGGACGCGGCGCTGCGGAGGCGACCGCGGCGAGAACGTCTTCCTTCAGAACCTGACCGCGACGTCCGGAGCCTTGGATTTCGGCTGCTTCCAAACCTGCTTCGGTCAATGCCTTTTGCGCGGCGGGCGGCGGAGGTGGCGGCGGCTGGGCGGAGACAGGAGCAGCCGGAGGCGGCGGAGGCGCGGCCTTGATCTCGGTCTTGACCGGGGCGGCCTGCGTCCCACCTTCGTACAAAGCGGCGAGGAGAGCGCCGACCGCGACGGTTGTGCCCGATTGCACGAGGATTTCGCCGAGAACGCCGGAGGATGGCGCGGGAACCTCGACAGTGACCTTATCGGTTTCGAGTTCGACCAACGGTTCGTCGGCGGTGACCGTATCGCCGGATTTCTTGAACCACTTGCCTACGGTCGCTTCCGTTACGCTTTCTCCGAGCGTGGGGACGCGGATCTCGATCGACATTTTTATCCTCTCGGGCTTCTTGTTGCGACCGGCGGCTCTGCTTCGGGCGAGTCAGCCGCCGATCGTGAACGTGTCAAATTCCGAGGGCATCGGCGACGAGCGCCGTTTGCTCCTTGATGTGCTGCGAAAGCAAGCCGGTTGCGGTAGACGCCGACGCCGGCCGGCCAGCGTAGCGAGGACGGCGGTGAATATAGCCGAGATGGTTCAAAACCCACTCGATATTCGCGTCCATGAAGTACCAGGCGCCCATATTCTTCGGTTCTTCCTGACACCAGACGATCTCGGCGAACTTGAAGCGGCCGAGTTCGTTGATCAGCGCACGGGCCGCGAAGGGATAAAGCTGTTCGACGCGAAGGATGTATACGTCATCGAGGCCTTTAGCATCGCGGGCATCGAGTAGATCGTAATAGACTTTGCCGGTGCAGATGACGACGCGCTTGATCTCAGCATCGGGCTTCAGCTTGATCGAGGACGTGCCGCGCTCGGCATCATCCCACAGCAGACGATGGAAGCTGGTATTGGGGCCGAAATCCTCGATTTTCGAGACGACACGCTTGTGCCGAAGCAGCGACTTCGGCGTCATCAGGATCAGCGGCTTGCGGAAATTGCGATGCAGCTGGCGGCGGAGAATATGGAAATAGTTGGCCGGCGTCGAGCAGTTGGCGACCTGCCAGTTGTCTTCGGCCGAGAGCTGGAGGTAGCGCTCGAGACGGGCGGAGGAGTGCTCGGGGCCCTGGCCTTCGTAGCCGTGCGGCAGCAGGCAGACGAGGCCCGACATGCGCAGCCACTTGCGCTCGCCGGACGACAGGAACTGATCGAAGATCACCTGGGCGCCGTTGGCGAAATCGCCAAACTGCGCTTCCCACAACGTCAACGCATTCGGCTCGGCGAGCGAGTAGCCGTATTCGAAGCCCAGCACAGCTTCTTCCGACAGCATCGAGTTGACGATCTCGAAGCGCGCCTGATTGGGAGAGAGATGCTTCAGCGGCGAGAACCGGCGTTCGTTCTCCTGGTCGATAAAAACGGCGTGGCGCTGTGAAAATGTTCCACGCTCGCAATCCTGACCCGAGAGGCGGACACGGAAGCCTTCCATCAAGAGCGACGCAAACGCCATATGTTCGGCCATCGCCCAATCGATGCCCTGACCGGTGTCGATCATCTCGCGGCGGCGCTCGACCAGCTTGCCGACGGTCTTGTGGATGTGAAAGTCATTCGGGATCGTCGTGATGCGATGGCCGATGTCTTTCAGCTTTTCGATCGCGATGCCGGTGTTGCCGCGCCAGTCGTCGCTGTCGGGGCGCGTGATGCCCGACCAGCGACCGTCGAGCCAGTCGGCCTTGTTCGGCTTGTAGCCGTCGGAGAAGGTGAATTCCTTGTCGAGATTGGCGCGCACCGCTTCCTTCATCTCGGTGAATTCGGCGGCGGTGATGACGCCTTCGTTGATGAGGTCCTTCGAATAGATATCGACCACTGTCGGCAGCGACTTGATGCGGGTGTACATCGCCGGCTGCGTGAACATCGGCTCGTCGGTTTCGTTGTGACCGTGACGGCGATAGCAGAACATGTCGATGACGACGGGCTTCTGGAAGCGCTGACGGAATTCGGTCGCGATCTTGGCGACGTGGACGACGGCCTCGGGGCTATCGCCGTTGACGTGGAAGATCGGCGCTTCGATCATCAAGGCGACGTCGGAGCAATAAGGCGACGAGCGCGAGTGATGCGGCGCGGTGGTGAAGCCGATCTGGTTGTTGATGATGAAGTGGATCGAGCCGCCGGTGCGGTGGCCTCTGAGGCCCGACAGGCCGAAGCATTCGGCGACGACACCCTGACCGGCGAACGCCGCATCGCCATGGATCAACAGCGGCATGACGGCGGTGCGATCATTGCTCGGGCAATTGTGCTGGTCTTGCTTGGCGCGCACTTTGCCGAGCACTACGGGATCGACGATTTCGAGATGCGACGGGTTCGCCGTCAGCGACAGGTGGACGTTGTTGCCGTCGAACGAGCGATCGGACGAGGCGCCGAGGTGGTATTTCACGTCGCCCGAGCCTTCGACGTCGTCGGGCTTGAAGGAACCGCCCTTGAACTCCTTGAAGATCGCCCGCAGCGGCTTCGACATGACATTGGCGAGGACGTTGAGACGGCCACGGTGGGCCATGCCCATCGCAATTTCCTGCACGCCCAAATGACCGCCGCGCTTGATGATCTGCTCGAGCGCCGGAATGATCGATTCCGCGCCGTCGAGGCCGAAGCGCTTGGTGCCGGTGTATTTCAGATCGCAGAACTTCTCGAACGTTTCCGTTTCGATCAGCTTGTTGAGGATGGCCTTCTGCCCCTCCGGCGTAAACCGGATATCCTTTTCGACGCCTTCGATGCGTTCCTGGATCCAGCCCTTTTGCGTCGGATCGGTGATGTGGGTGAACTGCACGCCGATCTTGCGGCAGTAGGTGCGGCGCAGGATCGTCAGGATCTGGCGCATCGTAGCGGTTTCGAGGCCCATGACGCGATCGATGAAGATCGGACGATCGAGATCGGCTTCGGTGAAGCCGTAGGTCTCGGGCAGCAGTTCGCGATGGACGCGGCGGTCGGCGAGGCCGAGCGGGTCGAGATCGGCGGCCAAGTGGCCGATGACGCGATAGGCGCGGATCAACATCAGCGCGCGGATCGAATCCTGGGTGGCGCGCAGCGAAGCGGCCGGCGTCATCTCGAAGCCAGAGATGTGAGCGCGGCGCTCGATCTTGTCGCGGATCGTGCGTTCTGTATCGCCGTAGTCGCCGGTCAGGGCGCCGACGAGATCACGGTTGGCGCCGTTTTCGTTCAACAGCGAAGAGAGCGGGGGCGCCCACGCGGGGCCGCCGGAATTTGCAGTCGCGGAGGCGGAAGGCTCCTTGATGCTTTCGAAAAAGCGCCGCCACTCGTCGCTCACCGCGCCGGGGTTACGCTCGTATTCGGCCTGCATGTCTTCGATATAGGGGGCGTTTGCGGCGCTCAAAAAGGAAGTGCGCAGAAACGCTTCATTCTGGCCATTTCGTGCCATGACGTTCGTCCTTGTTCATTCGCCAGGAGCGTTGCCTCGATGCTCTCTACGACGCGGACAGCAACCGGACTGTTACTACACCGCCGGTTTTACGGTTCAGTGATTTTCGGCGCCTTTTAAGTGTTCAAGACTTCGACAAGAGTGCGACCGAGGGCGGCCGGGCTCGGCGCGATGGCAATGCCTGCAGCTTTCATGGCCGCGAGCTTGTCTTCGGCTTTGCCCTTGCCGCCGGAAATGATGGCGCCGGCGTGACCCATGCGGCGACCGGGAGGAGCAGTAACGCCGGCGATGAATCCCGCCATCGGCTTTTTGCGGCCCTTCTTCGCCTGCTGGACCAAAAAGTCAGCCGCATCCTCTTCGGCGGAGCCGCCGATTTCGCCGATCATGATGATCGACTGGGTTGCGTCGTCGGAGAGGAACATGTCGAGGACGTCGATGAATTCCGTGCCCTTAACGGGATCGCCGCCAATGCCGACAGCCGTCGTTTGTCCGAGACCAACGTCCGTCGTTTGCTTCACGGCCTCATATGTGAGGGTTCCGGAGCGCGATACAATGCCGACGGAGCCATTCTTGAAGATGTTTCCGGGCATGATCCCGATCTTGCACTGATCGGGCGTCAGAAGGCCCGGGCAGTTCGGTCCGACGAGGCGGGATTTGGAGCCGTCGAGGGCGCGCTTGACGCGGACCATGTCCATCACCGGGATGCCTTCGGTGATGCAGACGATCAGCGGCAGGCCGGCGTCGATGGCTTCGAGGATGGCGTCGGCTGCGAACGGCGGAGGAACGTAGATCGAGGTCGCGGTGGCGCCGGTCTTGGCGACGGCCTCGCCGACGCTGTCGAACAGAGGGACGTCGGAGAGTTCGGCGTCGGCGTGCTTGGTGCCGCCTTTGCCCGGGGTCACGCCGCCGACGATCTTGGTGCCGTAGGCGCGGGCCTGCTTGGTGTGAAATGTTCCTTGGCTACCGGTAATGCCCTGGCAAATGACCTTCGTATTCTTGTCGACAAGAATAGACATTCCATCCCCGCATCGTGATCGGCTTTTCTCAGGCGTACATGTCGCGCATTTTTTGCGGTGCAGCAAGCAGAACCCACTGCGCGACGCTTGAAATTGTTCTCGAACAGCCCCTAGGCGACGGCTTTGAGCTCATCGGTGATCTTTTTGGCGGCGTCGGCCAGATCATCGGCAGGAATGATCTTGAGGCCGGATTCCTTCAAAATTTTCTTGCCGAGTTCGACGTTCGTACCCTCCAGTCTGACGACGAGCGGAACCGTAATCGCCATTTCGCGCGCAGCAGCGACAACGCCTTCGGCGATGATATCGCAACGCATGATGCCGCCGAAAATGTTGACCAGGATGCCTTTGACCGAGGGGTCTTCGAGGATCAGCTTGAACGCCGCCTGGACCTTTTCCTTCGAGGCACCGCCGCCGACATCGAGGAAGTTCGCGGGCTCGGCGCCGTAGAGCTTGATGATGTCCATCGTCGCCATGGCGAGACCGGCGCCATTGACGAGGCAGCCGATATTGCCGTCGAGCTTGATGAAGGCGAGATCGTATTTCGAGGCTTCGATTTCGGCCGGGTCTTCTTCGGCAAGGTCGCGCATGGCGACGATGTCGGGATGGCGATAGAGCGCGTTGGAATTGAAATTCATCTTGCCGTCGAGGCAGATGAGCTTGCCGTCCTTGGTGATGACGAGAGGATTGATCTCGAGCAGGCTCATGTCCTTCTCGACGACCATCTTGAACAGGTTCTCCACGAGGTTTCCACAGGCTTTCACCTGATCGCCCTTGAGGCCCAGCGCGAACGCGACCTTGCGGCCGTGGAACGGCTGATAGCCGGTGGCGGGATCGATCGTCAGCGTGTGGATTTTTTCCGGCGTGTCGTGAGCGACGTCCTCGATGTTCATGCCGCCGGCCTGGCTGACGATGAACGCAACGCGGGAGGTGGCGCGATCGACGAGGGCGGAAAGATAAAGCTCGCGCTCGATGGCGGAGCCGTCTTCGACATAGAGCCGATTGACGACGCGGCCCGTGGGACCCGTCTGCACGGTGACGAGCGTTTTGCCGAGCATTTCCTCAGCGAACGTTTTGACTTCTTCTAAAGACTTGGCGAGGCGGACGCCGCCTTTGTCGCCGGCGGAGGCTTCCTTGAATTTGCCCTTGCCGCGGCCGCCTGCGTGAATCTGGGCTTTCACCACCCAAACCGGACCGGGCAGCTTTTTGGCGGCTTCGACCGCTTCTTCGACGGTGAAGGCGGGAAATCCGTTCGGCGTCGGGACACCATACTGACGGTAAAGCTCCTTCGCCTGGTATTCATGGATGTTCATAATCGAGCCCCGCTCCACAAAAGATTGTCATGACCTGCACTGGAACACATCGCGCCGCTTTTACGCCCTAATTTGCGGCGGTAAAGGTGGCCCTCTCGGGCAATTGTCGACGGGCGGGAAGTCCGCCTCTTGAGTTGACACTGGCGCCGCCGTAAATCGGTTTTCAATAGGGGTTCAGTCAACAACGGGGAATGTCCATGACTTTTGCCTGCATCAACATCGACGGCCTGAAGGCCGCGCGAACCGGCCGCGATCCCTTCAATTATCTCGTCGGCGAAAATTTCATTCAGACGCCTGCCGTCGCGCCGCTGAGATCGGATTTTCCCGACCTCAAGGAGCCGGGGTTCCTGACGGAAACGGATATCGGCGAGGGGATCCACGGCGCGTTCGCGAAGCTGCTCGATGATCTCAAAAGCCCGGAAGTTTCCAAGATCGTATCCGAGAAGCTCGACATCGATCTCGTCGGCAAGCCGAAGATGATCACCATCCGCAAGCTGTCGGCGGCGAAAGACGGTCGCATCCACACGGACGGCGAAGCCAAGATCGCGACCATGCTCACCTACCTGAACGACAAGTGGGACGGCACCGGCGCCGGCTGCCTGCGCGTTCTCAAAAACGATCACGACTTCGAGGATTATACCGAGCAGGTCAACCCGCTGACCGGCACGGTGTTCGCGTTCCGCCGCTCCGACTGGTCGTGGCACGGACATACGCCGTTCGTCGGCGAGCGCCGCGTCGTGCAGATGACCTGGCTCAGAAGCGAAGCCGACGTCGCCCGCAAGGAAAAGCGCGGCGCGTTCTCGCACGGCCTCAAGAAGATGTTCAAGTTCGGCTGAGACCGAGCTTTCGATCTTATCGAAGGAGTGGCGTGGCGGCATTGGTCGCGCCGCTCCTTTTTTATTTGGCGAGCGAAGGGCTGATGGACTTGCAGGCTTCGATGAGGCCCTGGACCGAAGCCACCGACTTCGCGAACATCGCCTTTTCGCTTTCGTCCATCGACAGCTCGATGACCTTCTCGACGCCGCCCGCGCCGATGATGACGGGCACGCCGACGTAGGTATCCTTTAGGCCATATTCGCCATTGAGATTGGCGGCGCACGGCAACATGCGCTTCTTATCTTTGAGGTAGCTTTCGGCCATCGCGATCGCAGAGGCCGCAGGGGCATAGAACGCCGAGCCGGTGCCGAGCAGAGCGACGATCTCGCCGCCGCCACCACGCGTGCGCTTGATCATGGCGTCGAGGCTGTCCTGCGTGAACATGCCGAGCTTGACGCAATCGGGCAGAGGCACGCCGCCGATCGTCGAATAGCGAACCATCGGCACCATGTCGTCGCCATGGCCGCCAAGCGTCATGGCACGGACGTCTTCAATGGAGACACCGGCGGCTTCGGCGAGGAAGCAGGAGAAACGGGCGCTATCGAGCACGCCAGCCATGCCGACGACCTTGTTGGCCGGAAGGCCGGTGAACTTCTGCAGGGCCCACACCATCGCGTCGAGCGGGTTGGTGATACAGATCACGAATGCGTTCGGCGCATGGGTTTTGATGGCGGCGCCGACCTGCTCCATCACTTTCAGATTGATGCCGATAAGGTCGTCGCGGCTCATACCGGGCTTGCGGGGGACGCCTGCCGTCACGATGCAGACATCGGCGCCGGAAATGGCTTCATAACCGTCGGTGCCGGCTCCTGAAAGCTTGGCATTGTAGCCCTCGACCGCCGCGGTTTGCGCCAAATCGAGCGCCTTGCCCTTCGCCACGCCGGGAAGCATGTCCGTCAGAACGATGTCGCCGAGTTCCTTCAGCCCGGCGAGGAGGGCCAGCGTTCCACCGATCTGTCCAGATCCGATCAGTGCGATTTTGGTGCGCGCCATGCTGGCTTCCCCCAATTCATTGATGATCCATACCGACTTGAACGGCGGCGGCGTTTGCTGCCTAATCAAAATCCTTCATGCGTCAAGCGCAAGCCGCAAGTTTCATCCGAAAGTTCGAGGCATGCGCATAAAACGTGCGATTTGCCGATGTCCGCTCCAGATCACGGACCGCTGCATTCGTTAATGGCGGCTGCGGCCGCCGGAATGTCCGGCGAGATAGGCTTCAGAGCGCATTTCGGTGAGGCGGGAGGCGGTCCGTTCAAAAAGATCGGCGCCATCGCCCTTCGGGTAGAGGCCCGACGGTTCGGCGGCCGCCGACGCGATCAGGCAAATGCGATTGTCATAAAGGGCATCGACCAAATTGATGAAGCGGCGGGCAACGTCGCGGCGGCCGGGCGTCAGCAGCGGAATGTCGTCGATCAGAACGGTGTGAAAGGCGTGCGCGATGTGCAGGTAATCGTTGGCACCGAGCGGCCGGTCGCAGAGTTCGGCGAAGCTGAAGCGGGCAACGCCCATCGAGGCCAACGGCACTTCGACTTTGCGGCCGAGCACTTCGATGCTCTGCGGTTTTCCCGGATGATTGCCGGTGAGCCGCTTCCAATGGCGGTCGAGCGCGGCCTTGGCGGAGGCATCGGCGGGATAGAAATAGAGCTGAAGGCCTGACAGCTTGTCGAGGCGGAAATCCTTCTTGGCGCCGAGTTCGATGACGTCGAGATGCTTCTCGATCAGCGCGATGAAGGGAAGGAAAAGCTGGCGATTGAGACCATTCTTATAAAGCTCAGCAGGCCTCGCATTCGAAGTGGTGACGATGACGGTGCCGGCCGCGAACAGCTTTTCGAACAAGCGGCCCAAGATCATGGCGTCGGCGATATCGGTGACGTGCATCTCGTCGAAACACAGGAGGCGCGCATCCTTGGCGATCTCAGCGGCGACGTGCGGGATCGGATCGCCGGGAACGTCATGCCGCGCCTTGGCGATGCGATCATGGACGTCGGCCATGAACTCGTGGAAGTGGGCGCGACGCTTCGGCTCGAATGAGGTTTCTTCGAAAAAAAGATCCATCAGCATGGTCTTGCCGCGACCAACGGAGCCCCAGATGTAAAGGCCCTTCGGCGGTTCTGTGGGCTTGGCGAAGAACTTGGAGAGCACGCCGTTTTTGGGGCGATAAGCGGCGAGTTTTGTTTCGAGCGCATCGAGCCGGGCGGCGACCTCGGCTTGGGCGGGGTCATGTTCGATCTCGTTCGATGCAAGCCGCCGCTGATATCCCTCGAGGATCGTCGCCATCATTCCCCCATCGCCTGACGCACCTCGGTAAGCGTGCGGATGCGGAAGACGCAACAGGGCACCATTGCGACGAATTGGGTTGTCTCCACCCTAGTGCGGGCGGCCCGCGAAAGCGCCGGTTTGCCGAGGGCGGCAGCGTTCCGTCGCCTGCAAATGCATTGCTGCCCTGCAGCATTTCCTATCGCATGGCACAAATAAATCGCCATTTTAGAGGTTAATCCAAGCGGTTAACGGCTGGCGGGCCGTTTCCCACCGAGGAGTGTTTACGATGTTGAAAGAGGCCCAGGGGGCGGACGCCGATCATATCGGCTTCATTCGCCGCCTGCTGACAAGTGAAACCTATCTGCTGCGCGATCATTTGCTGCGGCTCGATAGCGAGGCGAGGCATCGCCGCTTCGGCCACGATGTGTCGGATGATTTCATCAGCCGCTATGCCGCGCACGGCGCCGACTTCGGCAACGTGACGTTCGGCTATTTCGTCGACGGCGAAGTGCGTGCGGTTGCGGAACTGCGTCCCGATATCCTGATACATCGCAGCGGCGCCGAAGTGGCGTTTTCAGTTGAAAAACCGTTCGTAAATCGCGGGATCGCGACGCAATTGATGGGACGTGTTATCCGCACCGCGCGCAATCGCGGTCTGCGCCATCTCATTCTCGTGTGCCTGCCCGATAATGCAAAGATGCAGGCCATCGCCCGTCATTACGGTGCCGAACTCAAGATCGAGGACGGTTCTGTTATCGCCGACATCATTCCGCAGGATCCCGACTATCAATCCTGGTTTTCGGAGATGCTCGATGAGCGGATGACTTACTTTCAGTCGGCGCTCGATTTGCAAAAGCGCGTGCGCGGGTCGCCGCAATTGTGAGTTGCGAAGACGAATTCAAATCGATTCAAGGTACGGTTTTGATTCGCGAATTGCGCTTTCGAGCGGTCGATGCGCTGCGAAATTTGCGAATTGGAGTCTCAGCCCAAGACTCCCCAATGTCGGAAAATAAGAAAAATTGCGACTTTGCGGCCACAGTTGAGCGTTAATAACCGCCTTTTTGCCCGCAATATCAAACTTCTTCGTCTACAAACTTCTGGAAGTTGCTCATGTTTGCAGTGTTCGAGCTGATTCGAACTCCTAGAGGGAGATTAAAAACTATGGCTAAGGCAGTGAAGAAGACGGCAGCGAAGCGGAAGAAGCCGGTCGCTAAGAAAGTCGCCAAGAAGACGGTGAAGAAGGCCGTCAAGAAAGTGGCGAAGAAGAAGGCCGCCTAATTTCATTGGCGTTCTGAAGCTCTGGACTGGGCACTCAGGTTTCGAACGCAAATGCATATTGGCGAACGGGCGCTTTCATTGCGCCCCTTCCTTTTCCGAGAAATGGCCGGGCGACAGCGATAAGCGTCACCGGCCATATTCTTTGGCGGCGACACCCAATTCGACTGGCCAATTCGTCTGGCACGTCTCCGGCTGATCGGCCGGTTATTTGAATGCCCTTTTCAGAGATATGGCTGGATGGATATGGGCGGGCCGCGATCGACCCGCCCACGATTTGCCACCGTCAGCCGGCGCGGAACACGGCGCCCGCAACCGACATCGGCCGCTCGCGGACAGCATTGCCGTCATTGCCGGACTTGACGATCCAGCGACCATCGGCGGAACGGCCGGTGATCATGCCGACGTGATGCGGCCAGACGACCACGGCGCCGACTTGCGGACCGCTCGGACGCCCATAATGGCGCCAGTTGGCCGCGAGGTTATATTCCGGACCGCCGCCAAGCTGCGTGCGCATCCACCAGCCGCACCATGCGCGCGGACGGCCACCGACTCCACCGGCGGACGCGTAGCGGCGACCGCTGTAGTAGCGGCGCTGTGCGTAGTGACGCTGACTGTATTGGCGCTGACCGTACTGGCGATAAACGCGGCGGCCACTGTAGGCGTAGCTGCGGCGCTCGCCAGACCTGTAGGCGTATCGAGCCCCCGATCTGCGGTATGAGTACTGACGCTGGGCCACACGGCGTTGCGCGTAACGACGTGAGTAAGACCGATCGCCGGTCCAATGCGCGTGGCTGCGTTCGTAGCGTTTCCCGTTGTGGGACTTGTACTCACGCGCCCCCGCCGACGACATCCCGGCCAACCAGGCCAGAGCCATCGCCACTGCGATTAAACCCAATCGCATTTTTCACTCCTTCACTTGTCTTCACAAACGGGGCGCATCCACCGTCCCAATCGGGCGAAAACAAGAGAGGATTCGACGCGCGGCATATCGTCAGGGTGCCGCACAACTGACACGCGTAAACCGAATCACGTCGATTTATGAAAAAGTTAGATCAGATTGTTCGCGCTCTGATCGAATTTGACTCTACCGATGAGCGAAAAAATTGTGAAGTTTGCGTACGGAACAGGCCGAGATGTGATCGCTTTTTTTGCACTGCGATCACGCTTCGTACCCATCTGAGCTGCGGCGACAATCCGCAGTTACGCGCCATAAAATTGCACAATCAGCGAAAGGGTTTGCCATGGACTATCGACGGCTCGGCGCGTCGGGATTAACCGTCCCGGTTCTGAGTTTGGGTGCCGCGACGTTCGGCGGTTCGGGCGAATTCTTCGGCGCGTGGGGATCGAGCGATGTCGCGGAAGCGCGGCGCATGATCGATCTCTGTCTCGATGCCGGCGTCACGCTGTTCGATACCGCCGACGTTTATTCGAGAGGCAATTCCGAATCCGTGCTCGGCGAAGCTTTGAAAGGGCGGCGCGACAAGGCGCTGATCTCGACGAAAGCGACGTTCCGATTCAGCGACGAGCCGAACGATGTGGGTTCGTCGCGCTTTCACCTGCTCAAATCGTGCGACGAGCAGCTCAAACGTCTGCAGACAGATCATATCGATATTTTTCAGCTGCACGGCTTCGACGCCAAGACGCCGCCGGAGGAAGTGTTATCGACGCTCGACCAGCTCGTGCGCGCCGGCAAGATCCGCTACGTCGGGGTTTCGAATTTCTCGGGCTGGCATTTGATGAAGTCGCTGGCGGTCGCGGATCGTTACGGATATCCGCGCTACGTTGCGAACCAGACTTATTATTCGCTGATCGGCCGCGACTACGAATGGGAGCTGATGCCGCTGGGACTCGATCAAGGTCTCGGCGCGCTGGTCTGGAGCCCACTCGGCTGGGGCCGGCTCACCGGCAAGATCCGGCGCGGCCAACCGCTGCCCGAGGTCAGCCGGCTGCACAAGACCGCCGACATGGGGCCGCCGGTTTCTGACGACTATGTCTATGCGGTCGTCGATGCGCTGGACGAGGTCGCGAAGGAAACCGGAAAAACCATTCCGCAGATCGCGCTCAATTGGCTGCTGCACCGGCCGACGGTTTCGAGCGTCATCATCGGCGCGCGTAACGAGAAGCAATTAAAGGACAATCTCGGCGCCGTCGGCTGGAACCTGACAGCGGAACAGATCGCCAAACTCGATGCTGCGAGCGATAAGCCAAAGGCTTATCCTTATTGGCATCAGGAGGCGGTGTTCACCGAACGGAACCCGCCGCCAGTTTGATCCGCTCGCAGCGGGCGGCGATTCAACAAGCGTGATCAACGTCACGCTTGTCACAGCGCTGTCATATGGCTCGCGTGTCTATCGGCGCGAAGGTTGGAAGCTGGGACGAAAGAGGTTTGTGCGCGATGACGGACGAGCAGGACAAGAACGACCGCGCGATGGCAGCGCGTGTCGAGGCCGAAATCGCCGACAGCTTCGATGAAGAGCTCGAAATGGAGCTCGACGATAACCGGCTCGAACGCCTTCTCGACGGCGAGGACCACGACCGCGAAGCCGGCCTTCTCGACCGGCAGTTCTATTTCAAAGAACTTTTCCGGCTGCAGCACGAGCTGATCAAGCTGCAGGACTGGGTCGTCAACACGAAAGCGAAAGTCGTCGTGCTGTTCGAGGGCCGCGACGCGGCGGGCAAGGGCGGCGTGATCAAGCGGATCACGCAGCGGCTCAATCCGCGTGTCGTGCGCGTCGTGGCGCTGTCGGCGCCGAGCGAGCGCGAGCGTTCGCAGTGGTATTTCCAGCGCTACGTTCCGCACCTGCCCGCTGGCGGCGAGGTCGTGCTGTTCGACCGCTCCTGGTACAATCGCGCCGGCGTCGAGCGCGTGATGGGCTTCTGCACCGATTCAGATGTCGAAGAGTTTTTCCGGACGGTGCCGGAATTCGAGAAGATGCTGGTTCGCTCCGGAATTACGTTGATCAAGTACTGGTTCTCGATCTCGGATGACGAGCAGCATCTGCGCTTCCAGATGCGCATTCACGATCCGATCAAGCAGTGGAAGCTGTCGCCGATGGACCTTGAATCGCGGCGGCGGTGGGAAGATTACACCAAAGCTAAGGAAGCGATGCTCGAGCACACGCATATTCCGGAAGCGCCGTGGTGGGTTGTCCATGCCGACGACAAGAAGCGGGCGCGGCTCAACTGCATCCATCACCTTTTAGGCCAGATCCCTTATCAGGAAGTGCCGCGAGCGCCCGTCATTCTGCCTGGGCGCGTGCACAATCCCGACTATCACCGGATGCCCGTTCCCGACGATATGTACGTTCCGGCGATTTATTGAGACCCCACCCCCGACCCCTCCCCGCAAGGGGGAGGGGAAATCGGGGGAAGGCGTCAGCGGATGCGGCGCGGGTTCATGTAGAGATCGGCTTCCTGGCGCTGAATGTCGGGTTTCAGGCGGCCGTCGTGGATGTCGCGGGCGATGTTCTTCACGTGCCGGCGCGCCTGAGCGTTGAACGACACCATGCCGGTGAAGAGCTTCATCACCTGCAACAGTCGCGGCTCGACGTGATCGCCGCGCAGCCGGCAGCGCCAGCGGCCACCGATCGTCAGGATGGCGCCGTCGATGTAGCCGACATGCTCACCATGCTGATCGATCAGCGTGTAGTCGCCGCCAAGATTTATGAGAGCGCGGCGGAAGCGATAAAATCTCGGCACGCCGTCGTCCATCAGGAAGAACGAAAAGTTTTCCGGCAGCAGCGGCCACTTGTGCGCCGAGCGCTCGAGATAGACGAGGTAATCGTCCTCACTGGTGTTGATCGAATAGGTGGTGACGGGAAGGTGGCCGGCGGCAAGCGTCTGCTGGATGGAGCGGCCGAGCATCATGTCCATGCTCGCCTTCCAGTTCAGGTTTTCAGTGAAAAGCTTCATCACCAGGCGCTTGTCCATGCCCTTGGCGTCTTTCCAAAGCTCCTTGCGATAGCCGAGGACGCCGGTGCGCTCGCCGTTCTCGGTGATCTCGGCGAAGATATCCATGTCGCTGGTGAACTGGCGCGACTTGCCGCGGTTGCGCTCACGCTTCCATGGGCCGAATTCGATTGAGTTGAAGGGCGTCAGCCAGACGTCGACGTTGAAGTCGTGCCAAGCTTTCTTGGCGTCTTTCGCCGCGCCTTTGCCGACCTGTTCGAGCTTGGAGACTGCGGCCTTGGGCGCGTCTTCCTTTTTTGCCTGCTCGATCGCCTCCGAGCGCGCGACGGTGGCGGCTTCGGCGGCAGCGGCCTTGGCTTCGGCCTCGACGTTGTCTTTCTTCCAGGCATTGGCAGTCATTGGACATTCCTCGCGCGCGGCAATGAACACGTCTCAGCGAATCAGCTGAAACCGTAGCACTGCGCGCGTCCGCGACTGTGGTGAGACGAAAATTTGCGGTGGGAAAACGATTTACCTGGTGCCGAAGATGGCCGAGCCGACACGGACATAGGTCGCGCCGAAGGCAATGGCGGTTTCGAAGTCGCTGCTCATGCCCATGCTTAGGCCGGTCAGCCTAAGCTCGCGGGCAAGTTTCGCCAGAAATGCGAAATGGACAGCGGGCTCCTCATCGACCGGCGGGATGCACATCAGTCCCGCGATCGGCAGTTTCAATTCATCGCGGCAGAGCGCGACGAAGGCTGAGGCCTCGCGCGGCAGGACGCCTGCCTTCTGCGGTTCTTCACCGGTGTTGACTTGTACAAACAGTTCGAGCGCACGGCCTTGCTTCACCATTTCGGCGGCGACGGCGCGGGCGATCTTCTCACGGTCGATGGTGTGGATCGCGTCGAAGAAGGCGACGGCTTCCTTCGCCTTGTTGGATTGCAGCGGCCCAATGAGATGCAATTTGAGATCCGGCGTCTCGGCGCGGAGCGGCGGCCATTTCCTTTCGGCTTCCTGGACGCGGTTCTCGCCAAAGACGCGCTGCCCCGCCGCAATCACCGGACGGATGGCATCTGCGTCGAAAGTCTTAGAGACGGCAATGAGTTCGACGCTGTCCGATTGGCGTCCGGCAGCTTTCGCCGCGGCAACTATTTCGTCTTTTACGCGCTTTAGTCTATCAACTGCGCTTTCGTGATAACCGTCGCTCGTCAAATTGTCCTCGTTGGGCTGTCGGCCCTGCATAAACGTTCCGGCACGCAGTGAACAAGTGTCGCAATTTTGTGCTGATCACGACGCACTACATAACGCTCCCGACTATCCCCCCCCCTCGCAAAGGAAATACCGTCATGCTGAAACTTGCCGACGCTCGTCGCATCATCGACGCTGCAGAAAAGAAGGCCAAGGAAATCGGCCAGCCGATGAATATCGCCGTGGTTGACGAGGGCGCGAACCTGATCTCGCACATCCGTATGGACAATGCCTGGATCGGCTCGATCGACATCTCGATCAACAAGGCGTTCACGGCGCGCGCGTTCAACATCTCGACGAAAGAGCTTGCCGAGAACAGCCAACCCGGCGACCAGTTCTTCGGCATTCATGCTTCCAACCACGACCGCGTGATGATTTTTGCCGGCGGCATTCCGCTGAAGGATTCCAAAGGCACCGTCATCGGTGCCATCGGCGTGTCGGGCGGCAGCGGCGTGCAGGACCAGACCGTCGCGGAAGCCGGCGCCAGCGCGCATACGTGCTGATGGCCGGTAACTTGCACTAAATTTAAATTTTTTAGTGCATGTATTGGAAGACCTGTTCTTGAGCGGTGCATGTTTGAATAACGTGCATCGCTATTTTATTTTTTAGTGCATATTCATATCGACATGCGCCGAACAAGTGCATAAAACCTCTTACATGCACTAATTTTTGATAAAATAGGGCATTTATGGCGACCAAGTTTGATCCGAAAGTCCCTTTTAATGCCCTCCCTTTGCTTCCCCCGGCTGAGGACGTCGAGACAAAAGCCGTCCTCAAGGCATGCATCGAGGCGACGCGTCAGCTTGAAGGACTACGCCAAGCGGCAAAGCGCATTCCCAACCAAGACGTGCTGATCAATAGCATTCCGCTACGCGAGGCCAAGGACAGCTCGGCCATCGAAAATATCGTCACGACCAACGACAAGCTCTTCCGATTCGCGAGCGCCGACGACGAGCACGCGGATCCCGCGACACGCGAGGTTCTTCGCTACAGAACGGCGCTTCGCAACGGATTCAACAACCTCACGGTCCGGCCCTTGACCGTGCAGACGGCCCTTACGCTCTGCCGCACGATCAAGGGCTATGATCTCGATGTGCGCGCCGTTCCCGGCACGACGCTTAGGAACCATGCGACGGGGGAGGTCATCTATACGCCACCTGAAGGCGCTGCCGTCATCAACGAAAAACTCAGCAACTGGGAGGCGTATTTGCATGAAGACAATGGCATCGATCCGATCATCCGCATGGCCATTGGACACTACCAATTCGAGGCTATTCATCCATTTCCAGACGGAAATGGCCGCACCGGGCGTGCACTGAACATCCTCTATCTGATCGAGCAAAAACGGCTTGACCTGCCGATCCTTTATTTGAGCCGGTACATCAATGCCAACCGTGAGAGCTACTATCGCCTGCTGACGGGCGTCACGGTCAAAGGCGACTGGGAACCCTGGATTCTGTTCATGCTTGATGCCGTCCAGCACACCGCACGTTGGACAACGGAGAAAATCGAAGCCATCCAAACTTTGATGGACGACACCGTGCGCCATGTGAAGGCGCACCTTCCGCGAATTTACAGTCGTGAGCTTGTTGAGCTTCTTTTCACGCAACCCTACTGCCGCACCGGCGACGTGGTCGGAAGCGGCATCGCCAGCCGGAACATTGCGGCGAAGTATCTGAAGGAACTTGCGGCCGCAGATGTGCTTCTATCGCGCAAAGAAGGACGTGAGGTGCTTTATCTGAATACGCGGTTCCTCGACCTGCTGAAAAGCAACGAGCAAGTATTTCGACCTTACTCAGCCGCGTGACGGCAATTCCGGCACATCCAGCGGCATAAAACACCTGGCGGCAGAACCGCGCGACGACCTAACCATTCGTCCGAATCCGTAAGTCCCTTGACCGTTTTTATCATTCGGGGTCTTTACGGCGTTCCGGCAAGCATTTGAATGAGATCCAGGCCCCATGGCCAACGAACGCTACAACGCGCCCGAGCGTGAAAAACACTGGCAGTCGATCTGGGAAGAGGCGGACATTTTCCGCGCCTCGGAGGATCAGAAAAAGCCCAAATCCTACGTGCTGGAGATGTTTCCCTATCCGTCGGGCCGCATCCACATGGGGCACGTGCGCAACTACGCGATGGGCGACGTGGTGGCGCGCTACAAGCGGGCGAAGGGCTTCAACGTGCTGCATCCGATGGGCTGGGATGCGTTCGGCATGCCGGCGGAAAACGCAGCGATGGAGCGCAAGGTTCACCCCGGCGCTTGGACCTACGCCAACATCGACACGATGCGCGGGCAGCTCAAGTCGATGGGGCTGTCGCTCGACTGGTCGCGCGAGATCGCGACATGCTCGCCGAACTATTATCGTCACCAGCAGAAGCTGTTTCTCGACCTTCTGAAGAAGGGTCTCGCCTATCGCAAATCGTCGAAAGTGAATTGGGACCCGGTCGATCACACGGTGCTTGCCAACGAACAGGTGATCGACGGGCGCGGCTGGCGCTCGGGCGCGCTCGTGGAACAACGCGAGCTGACGCAGTGGTTCTTCAAGATCACCGATTATGCCGAAGAGTTGCTGTCGGATCTCGATACGCTCGACAAGTGGCCGGAGAAAGTGCGCCTGATGCAGGCCAACTGGATCGGCCGCTCGGAAGGTTTGCTGGTCCGCTGGGCGCTCAACAAGACGACGGCGCCGAAGGGCTTCAGCGAGCTCGAAGTTTATACGACACGGCCCGATACGCTGTTCGGCGCTTCGTTCCTGGCGGTCGCGGCCGATCATCCGCTGGCGAAGGCGGCAGCCGAAAAGAACCCGGAACTTGCAGCATTCTGCGACGACGTCCGGCGCATGGGCACGTCCGTCGCCGAGATCGAGGCAGCGGAAAAGCGCGGTTTCGATACCGGCATTCGCGCCGTGCATCCCTTCGACGACAGCTGGCAATTGCCGGTTTACGTCGCGAATTTCATCCTGATGGATTACGGCACCGGCGCGATTTTCGGATGCCCGTCGGGCGATCAGCGCGACATGGATTTCGCGCGGCGCTACGATCTGCCGGTGGTGCCGGTCATCCTGCCGCCGGGCGAAAACGCAGAGACATTCGAGCTGACGGACAAGGCCTATACCGAAGACGGCACGATGATCAATTCGCGCTTTCTCGATGGGCTTTCGACGACGGCGGCGTTCGAGGACACCGCCAAACGGCTCGAAAAGCAGAAGCTCGGCTCGAAGCCGCAGGGCGCGCGCAAGGTCAACTATCGCTTACGCGACTGGGGTATTTCGCGGCAACGCTACTGGGGCTGCCCGATCCCCATCATCCATTGCAAGACGCACGGTGTCGTGCCGGTGCCGGAAAAAGATCTGCCGATCGAGCTGCCGGAGGATGCGACCTTCGACAAGCCCGGCAATCCGCTCGACCGGCATCCGACGTGGAAGCACACGACCTGCCCGATCTGCGGCGAGCCGGCTCTGCGTGAAACCGACACGATGGATACGTTCGTCGACTCGTCGTGGTACTTCGTGCGCTTCACCGCTCCTGACGCACCGACGCCGGTCGACAAAAAAGCCGCGCAATATTGGCTGCCGGTCGATCAGTATATCGGCGGCATTGAGCACGCGATTTTGCATCTGCTCTATTCGCGCTTCTTCGTGCGGGCGATGTGCGACACCGGCCATCTGACGTTCGCGACGAATACGCGCGAACCGTTCGCGGCGTTGTTCACGCAGGGCATGGTCACGCACGAGACCTACAAGTCGCAGGATGGTCTTTGGCTGCTGCCGAGCGATGTGCGGGTCGAAGGCGAGGGCGCCGGGCGGCATGCGACCGAACTCGCGACCGGCAAACCGGCCGCGATCGGCTCCATCGAAAAGATGTCGAAGTCGAAGAAAAATCTTGTCGATCCCGACGACATCATCGCCCACTACGGCGCCGACTGCGCGCGCTGGTTTATGCTCTCCGACAGCCCTCCCGAGCGTGACGTGATCTGGACGGAAGCTGGCGTCGCCGGCGCCGGACGCTTCATCCAGCGGGTGTGGCGAATCGTCGATGAGGTTGCAGAGGCCTATCCCGACGAGAAGGGGCCGAAGCCCAGCTCCTTTGGTGCGGACGCGCTGGACGTCCGGAAGGCGGCGCACCGGGCGCTCGACGGCGTCGGCAAGGCGATCGAAGCCCTACGTTTCAACGTCGCGGTCGCCAACGTGCACGAGTTTTCCAATGTTCTCCAAAGCGCTCTATCGAAGCGAAATGCCGAGACCGCCTGGGCAATCCGGGAAGCCGCGGAGCTGCTGGTGGTGATGATCGGCCCGATGATGCCGCATTTGGCTGAAGAATGCTGGGCGCGGCTCGGATACAACACGCTGGTCGCGAACGAACCGTGGCCCGCGCCGGAGGCCGAGCTACTCGTTGACGATCAAGTGACCATTGCCGTACAGGTTAATGGTAAGCGACGGGACGAACTCGTGATTTCACGTCATGCGAAGTCCGAGGAAGTTGAGGCGGCGGCGTTGAAACTCGATGCGGTGATGCGTGCACTGGATGGACGCGCGCCGAAGAAGGTGATCGTCGTTCCGCAGAGGATCGTGAATGTCGTTGGCTGAGGGGCGGTTTGGACTGGGGGGCACGTACGGCCTTAGGGCTGTGCGCGGCTTGCTTTTGGCGTCCTCCGTTCTCGGACTTTCGGCTCTCGGCGGCTGCGGCGGCACCGGCTTTCATCCGCTTTATGGTTCGGCGCTGATCAACGGCTCGGCCATCAACGAACGCTTGGCGGCAGTTGACGTCGCGCCCATCCCAGGCCGCGTCGGCCAGCGGATCCGCAACGAGCTGATCTTCCAGACGACGGGCGGCGGCTCTCCGGCACCTCCGAAGTACCGCCTCGATATCGCCATTCGTGAATCGGTGACATCGATGCTCGTCGCAGTCGACGGCAATGCCGGCAACCAGATCTACGGCGTCGATGCGTCGTACAATCTCGTGCGCCTGTCGGACAAAAAGGTCGTGGCGTCGGGCACCAGCTACGGCCGCGCCTCGTTCGACCGCGTGTCGTCGATCTTCGCCAACGTCGAAGCTCGCCAGGACGCGGAAAATCGCGCCGCTCAAACGGTTGGCGAGGAGCTTCGCACGCGGCTGCTCGCCGTTCTCGCCAGCAACCAAGCCTAGATTGAGCCTCTAGCTCTTACTTTTGGGCCCCGCGCCCTATAAGAGCGTCGTCATGGCCGTCATCAAACCGCAGCAGACCTCTCAATTCATGAAGGCGCCGCCATCCGACTTGGCGGCCGTGCTGTTCCATGGCAGCGATCCGGGACTCGTCAGCGAGCGCTCATCAGCGTTGGCCCACGTTCTGGCGGGGCGCGAAAACCCGCCCGGCGAAATCCTCAAGATCGACGACGCGGAGCTTGATGAGGATGCGGGTCTGCTCGAAACGGAATTGCAGACGCGGCCGATGTTCTCCGGGCGGCGCATCGTACGCGCAATTGCCGGGCGGAAGATCTCAGCGCAGCTTTTGAAACCCATTCTGGCGTCGGTGCCGCTCGAGGGCCTGCTGATCGTCGAGGCCGGCAATCTGAAGGCTGACGACGCGCTGCGTGCGCTCTTTGAAAAGCAGCCGTCGTGCTATGCGGTCGCGTGCTATGCCGATAGCGCCGCCGATATCGACGAACTCATTTCGGAGGTGCTGACGTCGTTCGGATTGACGATCGAGGGCGATGCGCGCGAGCTGTTGCAAAGCCGGCTCGGCGCCGATCGGGCGTTGTCGCGCTCGGAAATCGAAAAGCTGGCGCTTTATTGTCTCGGGCGGACGCCGGTTACTTTCGACGATGTCGATCTGATTGTCGGCGATGCCGCCGGATTAGCGATCGACCGGATTGCGGAAGCAGTGGCCGACGGACGCACGAAGTCCGCGATCAGCGATTTCGGGCGGGCCCTGGCATCGGGGGAGAGCGCGCAGGCGATCATCGCAGCGCTGCAGCGCTATTTCGTGAAGCTCCATCGTGTGCGCAGTGACGTCGATGCTGGGCAGCGGCTCGATGATGCCTTGAAATATCTGCGGCCGCCGCTGTTCTTCAAGCAGAAGGACATTTTCGCCCGGCAGGTTCGCAGTTGGCAGCGCGAGAAGCTCGACCAGGCGCTGCGCCGGATCGCGGAGGCCGCAAAGGCGGCGCGGCTTTCGTCCAATCTCGAAGACGTGATTGCCGAGCGGCTGATCCTGGCGCTGTCGTCGATGGCGGCGATATCAGCGGCTGCGGCGGGCGGCCGCTAGGGTCCGGCTTGCGGGCCGGCGATCCCTCCCTATAGTGCCAGCGCTTTTGTCTCAGAACGGGGGAATTCATGACTGCTGCGCGTTACGACGTGATCGGGATCGGCAACGCGATCGTCGATATTATCGGACGATGCGACGAGGCCTTCCTTGCAGATGTCGGCGTCGCCAAGGGCAGCATGCGGCTGGTCGATGCCGCCGAGATCCAGAAGATCTACGCAGGCATGGGACCGGCGGTCGAAATCTCGGGCGGATCGGCGGCGAACACGATTGCCGGCATCGCCTCGTTTGGCGGCAGCGCCGCTTTCATCGGCACGGTTGCGAATGACGAATTCGGCCGGATTTTCTCGCACGATATTCGCTCAATCGGCGTGACTTTCGATGCGCCGCCGGTTTCGAACGGCACGCCGACGTCGCGTTCGCTTATTCTCGTCACGCCCGACGGTGAGCGCACGATGAATACCTATCTTGGTATTTCGACGAACCTCGGCGAAGCGCAACTCGATCTCGATATGATCAGAGCTTCATCCATTCTTTATCTCGAAGGATATCTGTTCGATGAGCCGCAAGCGAAACAGGCTTTTCGCGCCGCTTTAACTGCAGCAAAAGAAGCAGGACGAAAAACAGCGCTTACGCTTTCAGACGGCTTTTGCGTCGATCGGCATCGCGATGAATTTTTAAAACTCATTCGCTCCGGCATCGATATTCTTTTCGCAAACGAGTCCGAAATCAAATCGCTCTACCAGACGGAATCATTCGAGTTTGCAGCGGAAAACGCGCGTGCCGATACGAAGCTTGCGGTGCTGACGCGAAGCGCCAAAGGTTCCGAAATTCTGTTTGAAGGCGAAACAATTCGAATTGGGACTTTCCCGGTCGAAGAAGTCGTCGATACGACGGGGGCGGGCGATTTATATGCGGCGGGATTCCTATTCGGATATGCCAAAGGCCTGCATCTGGAAACGGCCGGGCGCTTGGCGAGTTTGGCGGCATCTGAAATCATCAGCCATACGGGTGCGCGGCCTGCCGTTTCGCTTGCCGGATTCGCACGGCAACACGGCATTATTTCGTGAGCCAATCCGGATCTCGGAATTGGACTTTCGGACGACTTGAATATACCGACTGAGGTGAACGACGTTCAAATAGAGAATGTTTAGGGGGTATTTCGTGTCCAATTCGGACTCACAATTATTCTCCCTGGAATTACGAATTAACTTGCAGCAATCTCGAAAATATTGAATCGCTTCGTTTCGGGGTTCGCTCAAAATGCTTCATTCTCCCGTCCGACGTGGCCGCCCGAAAGGGACCGGCATCGATGACAGCGACCGTATTGCACGCCTCGATGAATTGCTCCGCGTCCACCCGGAAATGAAACCGACAACCGCCATTCGATTGATGGGATATTCGAACCCGTCGGCCATTCGGCGGCTGCGCGACAAATATAAGGTTTTTGCCTTGAAGACCCGGATCGAGCTTTCCAAGGATATTCGTGGCGCATCGCCGGTCGCGGCGGCGCTCGCTTCGGAGCCGGCCGCAGCCGTCATTCCTTCAGCCCGCTAGATCCATTTTGCCGACAACCCATTGATCCAACGCCTTCGACTGTAGAGCGATCTCCTGTGATCACTCGCCAGGGCCGCTATCCCCAAGCGGCCCATTTTTTTGCGTGTTATCACGCGATAATTCAGAGCTTACGAAGGGCGACGGATTCGACCCGGTGGGTTTCGCCCTTCTGCAGGATGAGCTGGGCGCGGCGGCGGGTCGGAAGAATGTTCTCTTCGAGATTTTTCAGGTTGATGTCGCGCCAGAGCTTCAAGGCGACCCGGCGCACCTCATCGGGTGCGAGCGTTGCATATTTGTGGAAGTAGGCGCCGGGATCGCGAAAGGCGGTCGAACGCAGACGCATGAACCGCGTCAAATACCATTTCTCGATAACGGAAGGAGCAGCGTCGATATAGATCGAGAAATCGATGAAATCGGAAACGAAGGGAATGCTCGTTCCGTCTTTCGGCATATCGGCCGGCTGCAGAATATTGAGGCCTTCGATAATCAGAATATCGGGCTGCTGGATCAGCACTTCCTGGCCCGGCAGAATGTCGTATTGAAAGTGCGAATAGACCGGCGCCGGGACGGTCGAAACGCCCGATTTGATATCGCCGAGAAAGCGCAGCAGACGCTCGGTGTCGAAGCTTTCCGGAAAGCCTTTCTTCTCCATCAGCCCGAGGCGTTCCAACTCGGCGTTGGGAAAGAGAAAGCCATCGGTCGTCAACAGATCGACGCGCGGATGATCGGGCCAGCGCGCAAGGAGGGCGCGGAGGACACGGGCGGTCGTGCTCTTGCCGACGGCGACGGAACCGGCGACGCCGATGATGAAGGGAACCTTGGTATCCTTGCGGCCGAGGAATTCGGAACTCACCGAATAAAGCTTCTGGGCGGCGGCGACGTAGAGATTGAGAAGACGCGACATCGGCAGATAGATCTGCTCGACCTCATCGACCGACAGTTCTTCGATGATGCCCGAGAGCTGCTCCAGCTCGTTAGGCTGCAGCGTCATCGGCGTATCGGCGCGCAACCGCGCCCAGTCCTCGCGCGTAAAGATGCGGTACGGCGAGTACGGGACGTTCTCCGAGCGCACGTCCTCGCGCGGTTTGGTTTTCTTTCGTGCCGGAGCCGCTCGCGATTTCACGACGCGTTCCCGCTGCGGGAGGCTTTTTCCTCGAGCCCGGAGGTGCCCATGCGTCCATCAAGGACCTTCAGAACATCGTCGAAGGCGATCTGGCGGGATTCGAGCAGCACCAGCAGATGATAGAGCACGTCGGCGGCCTCGGCTTTCACAGCCTTGTCGTCGCTTGCCATCGCAGCGATGACGAGCTCGACCGCTTCCTCGCCGAATTTCTTGGCGCAACGCTCGGTGCCAGCGGTCAGCAGTTGAGATGTATAGGACTTGCCCGATGTGTCGGAGCGGCGCGAGTGGATCAGCGCGGCAAGCCGGACCAGGGTATTTTCTTCAGCCATATCTTGTGACTCGCGCGGTTCCGTTCGACGTTTGAACCCGAACGAGCGCACACCATCAAGCCAGCGCCGGATAATCAAGCGGTACCGATCCGAAAAGGCGAGAAAGGCTTAATCGTCAGCCGCCGCCGAGCCGCTGACGGATATAATCGAGCTGGTCGAAATTGCCATAGCGGATCATCAGGGTGCCGCTTTCGCCTGAAGCCTTGCGGACCTCGACCTTGAGTCCGAGGAGATCCGTCAGCTCTTTTTCGAACGCTTTTGTATCGGCGTCCTTGTCGCGACTGCGACGGTTGCCGCCAGTGTTTCCGGGTTCGCCGAACGAGGTTTGAACCAGGGTTTCGACATCGCGGACGTTCAAGCCGTTGTCGATGATCTGCTTGGCGATGGTGCCAGCGTCGTCGCGGCCGATGAGGGCGCGGGCATGACCGGCGGTGATCTGTCCGTTCTGGACGAGCGATTGCACTTCGGTGGGCAGCTTCAACAGACGCAGCGTGTTGGCGACATGGCTACGGCTTTTGCCGATGATTTCGGAGACCTGCTCTTGGCTATAGTCGAAGCGCTCGACGAGTTCGCGATAGCCCGTCGCCTCTTCGATGGCGTTCAAGTCCTGGCGCTGGACGTTCTCGATGATGGCGAGTTCGAGGACTTCGCGATCGCTCAATTCGCGGATGATGACAGGAATCGTGTGAATTCCGGCCTTTTGCGCCGCGCGCCAGCGTCGTTCGCCGGCGACGATCTCGTAGCCGCCGGTCAAGCCGTCGGGACGGACAATAATCGGCTGGACGAAACCCTTGGTGCGCAGCGACTCCGCCAGCTCGGCCAATTCGTCGTCGCGGAAATCCTTACGCGGGTTGAGCGGGCTCGACTTCACTTCGGCGATCGAGACCATGCGCTGCTCGCCTTCCGGCGGCAGGCGATGACCAAGCGGTGCAGGTTCCCCGATCAGAGAGGCGAGGCCACGGCCCAGGCGGCTCTTCGGCACCAACGAGTTCATCTGCTTTTCTGTCCCCTGCTGTCGTTTCGTCTTTTAGATCCTGGTGTTTCCGCGCGCCGTCAGGCGGCCTTGAAGCGCCGTTCGCGCTCCATGATCTCGGTTGCGAGGCGCATGTAGGCCTGACTTCCGGCGCAGTCGTAATCGTAGAGAAGGATCGGCTTGCCGTGCGAGGGCGCCTCGGCGATGCGCGTGTTGCGCGGGATGACCGTGTCGTAGACCTTGGCGCCGAAGAAGGCGCGGACGTTGTCGGCGACCTCGCGCGAGAGGGACACGCGCTGATCGTGCATGGTCAGCACGACGCCCTGAATTTCCAAGCGCGGGTTGAGAGTTGCGCGGATTTGTTCGATCGAATCCTTAAGTTGCGAAATACCTTCGAGCGCGAAGAACTCACACTGCACCGGCACGATGACGGCGTGCGCCGCCGACATGGCGTTGAGCGTCAGCAGGTTCAGCGACGGCGGGCAATCGATCAGCACGTAGGTGAAATGCGTTTCGGGATCGCGTGTGCGCTGTTGCCCGATCATGGCGACGATGGCGTCGCGCAGCTTGAACGGCTTGTTCTGATCGTTGGACAGCATCGAATCGATGCCGACGAGGTCGTTGTTGGCAGGAACGACGAAAAGATTCGGAACGGCGGTTTTCAACACCGTTTCGAGGATCGTGGCGTTGCCGGTCAGAATGTCGAACGAGGTTTTGAAGCGTTGCTCGATATCGATGCCGAGGCCGGTCGAGGCGTTGCCTTGCGGATCGAGGTCGAGGACGAGCACGCGTTCGCCGACCGCCGCAAGCGCGGTGCCGAGGTTGATCGCCGTCGTGGTCTTGCCGACGCCGCCCTTCTGATTGGCGATGGCGACGACGCGTGGGCCCGCGTTCGCACTGCCCGCGCCTGAAACGTAGCCGGCCACGGGTTATACCTCCGTCTTGGGTTTCAGCACCCGGGGTTTCAACGCTTTAAGCAACACGACTCGGCCGTCCTCTTCCGTCAGGCTTGGAATCAGCTCATAGGCAAACTGCCAGTCTTGAGCTGCGTTCTCGATTTCGGCCGGAACCTCCCGGCCTTTCAAGAACATACCAAGTGTCGACGACGCAAAATACGGGGCCGCGACTTCGGCCAGCCGGGACAGCGGCGCGAGCGCACGCGCAGTGACGCAGTCGGCCACGCTTACCTTAGCGTGAGTCTCGGGATTTTCGATCCTCGTGCACAGAATGTCCACAGCAACGCGGGTTTGGCGGGCGACCTCGCGCAGGAATGCGGCTTTGCGGCTGTCGCTTTCGACCAGGATGTGGCGGGTTGCCGGGCCGGTTTTGGCGGTCTCTGAGGCCAGAATCGCCAGGACGAGGCCGGGAAAGCCGGCGCCGGAGCCCAAATCGAGCCAGGTCTTGGCGGCGGGGGGCCGGAGCGGCCAGAGCTGGGCGCTATCGGCGAAATGGCGGTGCCAGATGTCGTCGAGGGTGCTGGGGGCGACGAGATTGATGGTCTTCTGCCAGCGCTTCAGCAGGGCTTCGTAGGTTTCGAGCTTTTCGCGGGTTTCGCTGGAGACGCCGAACCGGGTTTGGAACTTCGCGGGTGTATCGATGCGGGAGTCGGCCATCAGGCGGATTTGCGGTCGTTCTTGGCCGCCTTGAGCCGGGCGAGCAGGGTCAGCAGCGCAGCTGGCGTCATGCCCTCGATGCGGCCTGCCTGGGCGATGGTTGCGGGGCGATGGCGGGCGAGCTTCTGGCGGATTTCGGCCGACAGGCTGGGCAGAGACGCGAAATCGAAGTCGTCCGGGATGCGGACGGCCTCGTCGCGCTTCAACTGGGCGACGTCTTCGTCCTGACGCCGAAGATAAGCGGCGTAGCGGGCATCGACTTCGAGTTGAGCGGCGATTTTAGGTTCGATGCGGCCGATCTCGGGCCAGACCGCCTTGAGCTGGTCGAGCGAGATTTCCGGAAAGGCGAGCAGGTCGAAGGCCGAACGGCGGCGGCCATCGCGGTTGACGGAAAGCCCGTGCTTGGCGGCTTCGGTCGGCGTGATGGAGAGTTGGTTCAACAAGTCGAGGCCGTCGCTGAGCGCTTTGGCTTTGGCTTCGAAATGGCGTGCCCGTTCGGGACCGACGACGCCGAGGCGGATGCCTTCGGGCGTCAGGCGCTGATCGGCGTTGTCGGCGCGCAGCTTCAGGCGGAATTCAGCCCGGGACGTGAACATGCGATAGGGCTCGGAGACGCCGCGGGTGACGAGGTCATCGACCATGACACCGAGGTAGCCGGAGGTGCGCGAAACGCCAAACGTTTCACGTGAATCCATTTCTTGACGAATCGTTTCACGTGAATCCGTTGTATATGAATCTCTTGGTAAATTTCCGGATTTGAGCGCTGCGTTGATGCCCGCCAGAAGGCCCTGGGCGCCGGCTTCCTCATAACCTGTCGTGCCGTTGATCTGGCCGGCGAGAAACAGTCCGGGCAGGCGCTTCACTTCGAGGCCGAGGGTCAGTTCGCGGGGATCGACGTAATCATATTCGATGGCGTAGCCCGGCCGCTTGATGACGACATTTTCGAGGCCCGGCATTGTTTTCAGGAACGTGTCCTGGATTTCTGCGGGCAGGGAGGTGGAGACGCCGTTCGGGTAGATCGTGTCGTCGTCGAGGCCTTCGGGCTCGAGGAAGATCTGGTGAGACGTGCGGTCGGCGAAGCGGACGACCTTGTCTTCGATCGACGGGCAATAGCGCGGGCCGACGCTCTCGATTTGGCCGGAATACATCGGCGATTTCGCGAGATTGGCACGGATGATGTCGTGGGTTTTCGCGGTCGTATAGGTGATGCCGCAGGCAATCTGGGGCGTTTCGATTGTCTCGGTCAGGAATGAGAAGGGCACGGGATCGTCGTCGGCCTTCTGCATTTCGAGGCCGGACCAATCGATCGATTTGCCGTCGAGGCGGGCGGGTGTGCCGGTTTTGAGGCGGCCGAGCTGCAGGCCAAGCGCATAGAGCCGATCCGACAGCTTCAGAGCCGGGGCTTCGCCCGCACGGCCTGCCGGGATTTTCTGCTCGCCCATATGGATGAGGCCGTTGAGAAACGTGCCGGTCGTCAGCACGACGGCGCCTGATCGGAGTGGGCGGCCATCAGCGGTGATGACGCCTTCGACCCGGCCGTTTTCGACGATCAGGTCTTCGACGCCGCCTTCGATGACGTCGAGGTTTGGAATCGCGGCGATTTCGGCCTGCATGGCCTGGCGATAGAGCTTGCGGTCGGCCTGGGTGCGGGGGCCGTGGACGGCGGGGCCCTTCGAGCGGTTCAAAAGCCGGAACTGGATGCCGGCGCGGTCGGCGACGCGGCCCATCAGGCCGTCGAGGGCGTCGATTTCGCGGACCAGATGACCTTTGCCGAGCCCACCGATGGCCGGATTGCAGGACATTTCGCCGATGGTCGCGAACTTATGGGTGACGAGCGCCGTTCGCGCGCCCATGCGCGCCGCAGCCGCTGCGGCCTCGGTTCCGGCGTGTCCGCCGCCCACGACGATGACGTCATATCGGTTCATTGGCGGGAAATAGCGCATCCTGGGGGTGTGCAAAAGGCGGTTTCTCGCCCCGAATCCCTCCTTTGAAGGGGAGGGAGAAAAATCCAGGCTTGCGAATCCGAAGAATCATTTCACGTGAAACTTTTGGGACTCACTTGCCAATGCAGAAACGGCTGAAGATCTGGTCAAGGACGTCCTCGACATCGACACGGCCGGTGATACGGCCCAGCGTTTGGGCGGCGCGGCGGACATCTTCGGCCCGGAGCTCGATGGCGGCGGGGCTTCCCGTCAAAAACGCCTGAACGTCGGCAAGAGCCGTTTCGAGTGCCTGGCGGTGGCGCGCCCGGGTAATGGCTGGGTCGGCCGGGCTGCCTATGGCCTGCCCGGCACGTTCGGCGATGGCCTCGATCAGGCGGTCGAGGCCCGCACCGGTTTTGGCGGAAACGGCGAGATCGCCGAACTCTGGATCGTTCCTCGACTCACGGGGAAGATCGGCCTTCGAACGAATTACAAGGCTTGTTTCACGTGAAAGGCCAAGGGGCGGAATCGACTCGGGCTTTTCCGCGAGCCACAGGACCAGATCGGCGTCGCGGGCGACGGCGAGGCTGCGGCGGATGCCTTCCTGCTCGACCTCGCTCGAGGCTTCGCGGATGCCGGCCGTATCGGAGACGATGACCGGCAATCCGGCGAGATCCAAGCGCACCTCGATGACGTCGCGGGTGGTTCCGGCTTCGGCGGAGACAATCGCGGCGTCACGGCGAGCGAGCGCATTCAGAAGCGATGACTTTCCCGCGTTCGGCGCGCCCAAAAGCGCGACGCGGAATCCCTCCCGCAGGATCTCGCCGCGATGGCCGTCATCCAAATGCGCGACGATCTCTTTGGCCAGTGTTTCCGCACGTTTTCGCGCTTCTGCAAACGAAGATGCCGAGACGTCGCCTTCGTCGGAGAAGTCTATTGCGGCTTCGATGAGGGCGGCGATTTCGATGAGGCGCGCGCGCCAGCCATCATAGAGCTTCGAAAGCGCGCCGCTCGCTTGAGAAAGAGCCTGACGGCGCTGGGCATCGGTTTCTGCTTCGATCAGATCGGCGAGGCCTTCGACTTCAGCGAGATCAAGTTTGCCGTTCTCGAAGGCGCGACGCGCGAATTCGCCTGGCTCGGCCAAGCGGCAGCCGGGGATGGCGGATAGTGCCGCAAGAATGGCGGAGACGACGGCGCGGCTGCCGTGGACTTGGAACTCGACGACGTCTTCGCCGGTTTCCGTCTTTGGTGCCGCGAACCAGAGCACAACGGCACGATCCAGCGCCTCCCCTGTCTGAGGATGCTGGATCGTGCGGTACACCGCCGAGCGGGGCTTTGGACGCGGCGCCACCATTTTTTCCAGGACGTCTTGCGCCGCCGGTCCCGAAATACGAATGACCGCGACGCCCGCGCGACCGGGCGCGCTCGAGAGCGCGAAAATCGTTGAAGCATCCGACATACGGTTCGCGTACTCGTAGACGCCGCCCGCCGCAACCCGATCGCGGCATTCCTGCTAACGCCAGCTGAAATCCCAATGAGCGAAAATCGCCTGAAGTACGAGACCAGCCCGTATCTGCTGCAGCATCAGGACAATCCGGTGCACTGGTGGGCGTGGGGGCCGGAGGCGCTCAGCGAGGCGAAGCGGACGGGAAAGCCGATCCTGCTGTCGGTCGGCTATGCGGCCTGCCACTGGTGCCATGTGATGGCGCACGAGAGCTTCGAAGATCCCGGCACAGCGCAAGTGATGAATGATCTTTTCATCAACATCAAAGTCGATCGCGAGGAGCGTCCGGATATCGATGCGATCTACATGGGCGCGCTGCATCGATTGGGCGAACAAGGCGGCTGGCCGCTGACGATGTTCCTCGACAGCGATGCCAAGCCGTTTTGGGGCGGCACGTATTTTCCACGTGAATCACGCTACGGCCGCCCGTCGTTCGTAACGGTGCTGCTGCGGCTGGCGGAGGCTTATCAGAACCAGCCGGAGAACGTCGCCAAGAACACCGCAGCGTTGATCGCATCGCTGAAAGACGAAGCGTCGGCCAACGAGCGCGCAGTGCCGGGTCCGGACGTGCGCGATCTTGTTCAGCGCATCACGCGGGCGGTCGATCGTGAGCATGGCGGTCTCAACGGCGCACCGAAGTTTCCGCAATGGAACATCTTCTGGCTGTTGTGGCGGGGCGCAAACCGGTTCAGCGATGAGGATGCGAAGCAGGCGGTCGTCACGACGCTGCGCAATATCTGCCAAGGCGGCATCTACGATCATCTCGGCGGCGGGTTCGCGCGCTATTCGGTCGACGAATACTGGCTCGTGCCGCACTTCGAGAAGATGCTCTACGACAATGCGCTGCTGATCGATTTGATGACGGAGGTCTGGCGCGAGACGCAGGAGCCATTGTTCAAAATCCGCATCGCCGAAACGGTTTCGTGGCTGCAGCGTGAAATGATCGGAGAAGCAGGAGGTTTTGCAGCGTCTCTCGATGCCGACAGCGAAGGCGAGGAAGGCAAGTTCTACGTCTGGAGTGCGGAAGAGATCGCAGACGTTTTAGACGCGGAAGACGCGGCTTTCTTTGCACGCATCTACGGTGTGACGCCGCAAGGAAACTTCGAAGGACACACCATTCTCAATCGTCTCGATTCACAAGTGCTGCTGTCGGAGGAGGAAGAATCGCGGCTCGCGGGGATGCGCGCGAAGCTTCTCGAACGGCGTGCGTCGCGCGTTCGTCCGGGATGGGATGACAAGATCCTGGCGGACTGGAATGGGCTGATGATCGCGGCGCTGTCGCGTGCCGCGATGGTGTTCGATCAGCCGGATTGGCTAGGGCTCGCCGAGCGTGCTTTCACGTGTGTCGCGACGAAGCTTTCAGCCGGCGGCGATCGTCTCTTTCATTCGTTCCGCGACGGCCGCGCGAAGGCACCGGCGACGGCATCCGACTACGCCAACATGGTCTGGGCCGCGCTCCGTTTGTATCAGGCGACGCAGTCGGAGACCTATCTGGTGCAGGCTCAGTGCTGGACACGGGTTCTCGATACGCATTACTGGGATAGCGACAGCGGCGGATACTTCACCGCAGCCGACGACACCAGCGATGTCGTCGTGCGATTGAAGTCGGCACATGACGATGCGGTCCCAAGCGCCAACACGATCCAACTTTCCAATCTCATTGCGCTCGCCGCGCTGACAGGAGAGACGCGCTACGATGAACGGGCGACGGACTTGGCGGATGTGTTCTCCGGCGCGGTGGCGCGGATGCCGACGGGGCATTGCGGTCTGATCGCCGCGGAACTCGATCTCGGCCGGCTGGTTCAAGTCGCCGTGATCGGGGCCGAGCCTTCGGAGCTTCAGCGTGTGCTCAGGTCCGTTTCCCTGCCGGGTGCGATCGAATTCGTTTCGGAAGCGACCACTTTCCCGGCGGCGTCGCCGCTGGCCGGAAAGGCTGGCATCGACGGCAAATCAACCGCTTATGTCTGTGTCGGCCCGGTGTGCGGGGCACCCATCCAAGACGGCGCAACAATGCGAAAAGAAGTTCTGATCGCACGCAGCTAAACTATTGATCGCTGTCAATCTTTACCGCGTTGAAACGTCTCAAGACCGATATCCTTGGCGCATGTATCTTCCGAGCGATATAGAGGGTGCATAGAAAGGCAGCCCGAATGACTTTTTTGCGTGCGGTCGTCCGCTACGGCTACATCCCGTTCATGATGCTCGGCCTGACGAGCGTGGCCTATTGGATCGTGAGCCAGCTTGTCGTCGCCGAGGGTAAGACCTGGGCGTACGCGCTGATCTTCCCGCTGCTGATTGCTGCTTATGCAACTTCGCTCCTTGCCGAGCGGATCCTGCCGTACTTCCCGGAGTGGAACGACCACGACTCCCACGGCGACATGCTGACGAATACCGGCCATATCGCGCTTTACGAATTGGGCGCGATCAATGGCGTGCTGCTGATCCCGGTGATCTGCTGGCTGTTCCCGTTCCAGGGCCTGTGGCCGACGCACTGGCCGATGTGGGGCCAGGTGCTGATCGCGTTCCTGGTCGCCGATTTCGCGTTCATGTTCATGCACTACCTCAGCCATCGCCTGCCGTCGCTGTGGCGGCTGCATGCGGTGCATCACGGTGTCGGGCGGCTCTATGGCTATAACGGCGTCATCCGCCATCCGCTGCACCAGGCGATCGACATGATCGTCGGCAACATGCCGCTGGTGATCATCGGCATGCCGCCTTCGGTCGCCGTGGTGCTGGGCTTCGTCATCTCGGTGACGCTGATCGTGCAGCATTCGAACGTCGATGCGCGCGTCGGACCGCTGGAAAAGATCTTCGCGATTGGCCGCGTGCATCACCTGCATCACGTCAACTGGGGCACGGAAGGCGATTGCAACTTCGGGCTACTGTTGAATGTGTGGGACCGTCTGTTCGGGACCTATACCGAGAAGCTGTCGCGCGAAGTGACGTCGAAGGACATGGGTGTCGACGAGCTGCCGAACTTCCCGAAGAGCCTTTGGGAGCAGCTGATCCTGCCGTGGGTTTATGTGCCCGGCAAAGGCGAGCCGGAGCGCTACAAGAAGATGGCGGCAGCGGCCAAGGCCAAGACGCCGGCGCAGGAAGCCCGCGAGCAGGTTCTGCACGCGGCGGAGTAAGCTCTTTGAGTGCAGGCGCCCCCGCACCCAGACAACGATCTACAAAATCGCAGCCGATGCCTGCATGGATCCCGGCCTCCGCCGGGATGACGGTGAGAATAGATCGCGGCTAAGGACGGTCGTTTTCACGTGAATCAGTTGTAGACGCGACAGCTTTGCTGTCATCCTCGGGTTCGTCCCGAGGATCCGTTCTTCATCCGGAAAGCAGGCCGATCAGTCCTCGGCATAAAGCCGAGGATGACATTCGGTCGGACGAGCCTCAGGTGTTCATCGACTGGAAGAACTCGCCGTTGGTCTTGGTCGAGCGCAGCTTGTCGATGAGGAACTCGATGCCATCCATCGTCCCCATCGGGTTCAAGATGCGGCGAAGCACGTAGACCTTCTTGAGCTGGTCCTTCGGAATGAGCAGGTCTTCCTTGCGGGTGCCCGAGCGGGCGACGTCGATCGCCGGGAAGACGCGCTTGTCGGAGACCTTGCGGTCGAGGATGATTTCCGAGTTACCGGTGCCCTTGAACTCTTCGAAGATGACTTCATCCATGCGCGACCCGGTATCGACCAGCGCCGTCGCGATGATGGTCAGCGAGCCGCCTTCCTCGATGTTGCGGGCCGCACCGAAGAAACGTTTCGGGCGCTGCAGGGCGTTGGAATCGACGCCGCCGGTCAGAACCTTGCCGGATGACGGCACAACCGTGTTGTAGGCGCGGCCCAGACGCGTGATCGAATCCAGAAGAATGATGACGTCCCTCTTATGCTCAACGAGACGCTTAGCCTTCTCGATGACCATTTCCGAGACTTGGACGTGGCGCGAGGGCGGCTCGTCGAACGTCGAAGAGATGACCTCGCCTTTCACCGAGCGCTGCATGTCGGTGACTTCTTCCGGGCGTTCGTCGATCAGGAGAACGATCAGGTAGCATTCGGGATGATTGACGGAGATCGAATGGGCGATGTTCTGCAAGAGAACCGTCTTACCGGTTCTGGGCGGCGCCACGATCAATCCGCGCTGGCCTTTGCCGATGGGCGAGACGATGTCGATGACGCGGGGCGACAGGTCCTTGATGGTCGGGTCTTCGATTTCGAGCTTCAGCCACTTGGTCGGATAGAGCGGCGTCAGGTTGTCGAAGTGGCTCTTGTGCTTCGTCTTCTCGGGGTCTTCGAAATTGATGTTCGAGACTTTGAGCAGGGCGAAGTAGCGTTCGCCGTCTTTCGGCGAGCGGATCTGACCTTCGACGGTGTCGCCGGTGCGAAGCGCAAAACGGCGGATCTGCGATGGTGAAACGTAGATGTCGTCGGGACCGGGAAGGTAGTTGGCTTCCGGCGATCTCAGGAAGCCGAAGCCGTCCTGCAGAACTTCGACGACACCCGTCGCGGTGATTTCGGTCTCTTGGGTCGCGAGCTGTTTCAGCGTCGCGAACATCAGTTCCTGCTTGCGCAAGGTCGAGGCATTCTCGACACCGGCCTCTTCGGCGAAGGTGACGAGCTCGGCGGGAGACTTCCGCTTCAAGTCCTCGAGCTTCATTTGTTTCATTGAAAAAGAACTCCACGGAGCGCCGCATATCAGCGGCATCGGGTGGTGAGGTGGGGTGAATTAGCCTGGCATAACGGCGACGAGGCGGGCGCCCCGTCATAGACCCAGCGAGCGTTGACGTATCGAAACGTCGAAACGTGCCGTCTGCCAAAATCCTTATGAGGACTTCATTCCTATAGCAGATCGGCGGCGGCGTGAAAAGGCGTCAAAAAGGCTTTACAATCACAAGGATGACAATGCCGATCATCAGCACGGTCGGGATCTCGTTGACGATTCGCCAATGTCGGGCAGGCTTCGTGTTCCGGTCGTCGTGGAAGGCTCGGGTCGCTGCGGACAGATAGCCATGCAACCCGGACATCGCAAGGACGAGCGCCAACTTTAAATGAAACCAGGGGGCTGCCCAGAAGCCGCCCTGCCAAGCGAGCCAAAGGCCCAGTACCCACGTCACGTTCATCGCAGGAGTGGTGATGATGTTGAGAAGGCGCGCCTCCATCACCTTGAAAGTCTCAGACTGAGGAGAACCTATTGGAACGTCGGCGTGATAGACGAAAAGGCGCGGCAGATAGAGCATGCCGGCCATCCACGAGATGACGGCGATGATGTGAAAGGCCTTGATCCAGGGATAAGCGCCGTCGCCGAGCATCAGCGTCAAGATTGCAACGGCAATGGCCGCGATTGCCGGGGCGCCAACGATCCGCACGATGGCCGGCGTGGTCTCGAACTGATCCGACATGCATTCAGCTCCGCGGCGCGCGCACGCGCGTAACAAGGCGCGCGACATTTTCAGGCGGCGTTTCCGGCACGATGCCGTGGCCGAGGTTGAACACGAACGGCAGGCCCGTCATCGCGGCGCAGATGGCGTCGGTGCGTTTATCCAACGCTTCGCCGCCGGCGACGAGCAGAAGCGGATCGAGATTGCCCTGAACGGCTTTGCCCGTTCTTGCGATCGCCTGCATCACCTGCAGCGGACAGGAGGTGTCGCAGCTGACGCCATCGACGTCGGTTCCGTCGATGTAGGTTTTGAGAAGTGCGGAGGCGCCGCGCGGAAATCCGATCACTGGAATATCGGCATGGCGCTTGCGGATTTCTTTGACGATGCGCGCCGTCGGCGCAATGACCCAGCGCGCGAATTGATCGTCTGCGAGACTGCCGGCCCAGCTGTCGAAAATCTGGATGGCTTCGGCGCCAGCTTCAATCTGGGCTGAGAGATAGGCGACAGAGGCTTCGGTCAGAATGTCGATGAGGGCGGAAAAACCGGCAGGATCGCGATAAGCCCAACTGCGCGCCGCCGCCTGATCGGACGAGCCTTTGCCCTCGGCCATGTATGTCGCGACGGTCCATGGTGCTCCACAAAATCCGATCAAAGCCGTTTCACGCGGCAACGATTTGCTCAGCCGATCGACGGTTTCGCAAACGCGCGCAAATTTGTCGTGTGTGTTCGATAGGGCGAGTCGGGAGAGGTCGGCAACGGATTTCAACGGATCAAGACGCGGGCCTTCGCCTTCGGCGAAGCGAACCGATTGGCCCAACGCATCCGGCACGACGAGAATATCGGAAAACAGGATCGCGGCATCGAAGCCGTAACGGCGGATCGGCTGCAGCGTTACTTCGGCGGCGAGCTTGGGCGAATAGCACAGATCGAGGAAGCTGCCGGCCTCGGCTCGGACTTTGCGATATTCCGGCAGGTAGCGGCCGGCCTGGCGCATTAGCCAGATGGGAGGGGGTGAGACGGCCTTGCGTGCAAACGGTTGCAGAAAGCGCTTTGTGAGCTGATCGGTTTTCAGGTCCTGCACCGTCGAACTTCCCTTCACTTCAAATCAGATAAGTTTTCTTGAAGGTTATTTTTTTGACTCTTAGGCCAGGGGGCATCGGGGATCATGCAAAAGTCCACAGACGCTCCACAGGCTATGCAGTCGCCGGATCGTGTAGCACGAGCCGTAGCGTTTGTAGCGCGGGGCACGCAATAGGGTCGCAAGTGCACCGTTAATCAAGGGCTTGCGGCCGATATGCGCCGTCAACTCGAGAGCACGTCCTGTTAAGAACGGTGAGACAAGTCGCGGAGAAGAAGGTTGTTCCTTTGGACGGCCATGTGCTGAACAACATCTTTCCCTTTTGCCAGGATGTGGGTATCGCCGTGGGCTGGGGGATGGTTGTTCTCTCAACCTTGGGCCGATCCACCGGCCCTGGGGGTAACTTCGAAGTTTTGAACATGCCGCCGCGCGTCCCGCGCAAGAGATATTCGCCATGACGCTGCCTTCGCTCTTTCACATGCACCTCGTCTCGGATTCGACGGGCGAAACGTTGGCGGCGATCGCGAAAGCGGCAACCGTGCAGTATCAGAACATTCGCGCCATCGAGCATGTTCACCCGCTCGTCAGAACGCAGCGGCAACTGAAGCGCGTGCTGGTCGATATCGAGCATGAACCGGGAATCGTTCTTTATACGATCGTCAACACCGCTCTTGCCGTCGAACTTGAAGAGCATTGCCAGCGGCTGAAAATTCCCTGCCTTGCGGTGCTGCAGCCGATCATGAAGATCTTCGAGAGCTATCTGGGCGCGCCGTCGACGCCGACGGTCGCTGGTCAGCATGTGCTCGACGCCGATTATTTTCGCCGCATCGATGCGATGAATTTCACGATGGCGCACGACGACGGCCGCCTGCCCGACAACCTCAGCGACGCCGACATCGTGCTGCTCGGAATTTCGCGCACGTCGAAGACTCCAACGTCGCTCTATCTGGCGCAGCGCGGATACAAGACGACGAACCTGCCGCTGGTGCCGCAAGTGCCGCTGCCGGAGCAGCTTCTGCACCCGCATACGGCGTTCGTCGTTTGCCTGATTGCCAATGTCGATCGCATCGCCGACGTCCGGCGCAATCGCGCGATCCTGATGGCCGATCGCGATCTCGAAACCTACGTCGATCGCGATACGATTTCGGCCGAGATCGCCTACACGCGCAAGCTCGCGGCACAGCACGGCTGGCCGATCATCGACGTGACGCGGCGCTCGATCGAGGAATCGGCGACGATGATCCTGAAGCTGTTGCAGGACAGGAAGTCCGGAACGGGCGCGGAGGCGGAGCCGAGCAATGCCTGAGACGACGCGGCTTGTGCTCGCATCGGGAAGCGCGGCACGCAAGGCACTGCTGGAAGCGGCCGGATTGGCCTTCGACGTGATCCCGGCCAACATCGACGAAGAAGCCATCCGCAACGACATCCTTGAAAAGACATCGGGTGCGGAAGCCGGCGACATCGCGAGCGTGCTGGCGGCGGAAAAAGCCCGCGTCGTGTCGGTGCTCCATCCCTCAGCGCTGGTGATCGGCGCCGACCAGGTGCTCGTTCTCGGCGGCAAGATCTTTTCGAAAGCGCAGACGCTCAAGGAAGCGCGCGAGCATCTCACCATGCTGAGGGGCCGCACGCATGATCTCGTTTCTGCCGTGGCGCTGGCGCGGAATGGAAACGTGCATTGGCAGAGGGCCGCGATGGCCGGAATGTCGGTGCGCGATTTTTCCGATGAGTTCCTCGGCACCTATCTCGAACGCATGGGCGCGAGGGCGCTCGCGAGCGTCGGGTGCTACGAACTCGAAGGGGAGGGTGTGCAACTGTTCGAACGGATCGAGGGCGATTATTTCACCATCCTCGGCATTCCGCTGCTGCCTTTGCTTCAGCGGCTGCGCGACGAAGAGATGATCACGGCATGAAGCGGGCGTGTGTCATCGGCTGGCCGATCGCGCATTCGCGCTCGCCCCTGATCCATGGCTATTGGCTGCGCAAATACGGGATCGACGGCAGCTATACGAAAGAGCCGGTGCGGCCGGAGGATCTGTCGGAATTTCTGTCGACGCTGCAGAAGCGCGGCTTTTCCGGGTGCAACGTCACGGTTCCGCATAAAGAAGCGGCATTTGCCGCGGCCAAAGCTCGTGCGCCTTCGGCAATCGCGGTGGGCGCCGCCAATACGCTTTGGTTCGAGGACGGCCAACTCGCGTGCGCCAACACCGACACCTACGGCTTTATCGCGAACCTCGATCAGAAGGCGCCTGAATGGCGAAGCATCTCCGGTCCGGCGTTGGTGCTTGGATCGGGCGGCTCGGCGCGTGCTGTCGTTCACGGGTTGCTGGACAGTGGACGGACGGACGTTCGCGTTTTCAATCGCACGCTCGAGCGGGCGGAGGATATCGCGCGGCACTTCGGCGCACACGTATCGGCTTGGGCCTGGAGCGACCGCAACGCGCATGTCGCCGGCGCGGCACTTATCGTTAATACAACGACGCTCGGAATGAACGGTGTCGGCGATCCGGGTATCGACTTTAACCACGCGAGCAAGAAAACGATCGTTACGGATCTCGTTTACGTCCCGTTGGAAACTGCGCTCCTAAGGTCGGTCCGCACGCATGGATTGGTGGGGGTCGATGGTCTCGGCATGCTGCTGCATCAGGCTGTTCCCGGATTCGAAAAGTGGTTCGGAATTCGGCCTGAGGTTTGTTCCGAGCTTTATGACCTCGTTGCTGAGAACATTCGCGGATCATGATGCTAATCGTTGGATTGACCGGGTCGATCGGTATGGGCAAATCGACCGCGGCGGCACGTTTTCGCGCGCGGGGCATCGGCGTTTTCGACGCTGACGCCGAAGTGCACCGACTTTATGCCGGTCCGTTGGCCGAGGAGATCGAGCGGGCCTTTCCCGGATCGCTGACAGAAGGCGCGGTCGATCGCGGCAAGCTCGCCGAGCATGTCATTCGATCGCCGCACCGGTTCAAGGAACTCGAAGCGATCGTGCATCCGCGCGTTCACGCTGCAGAGCGGGCGTTCCTGCAAGCCGAGCAGGCGAACGGCGCGTCGCTGGCGGTGCTTGAAATTCCGCTCTTCCTTGAAGGCGGACGCGACGAGCATGTCGATGCGATCGTGGTGGTGACGGCATCGCCGGAGATTCAAAGAGAGCGCGTTCTCAGCCGCGCCGGCATGACGGAAGAAAAGTTCAAGGCAATCGTTGCCCGCCAAATTACGGAAGCGGAAAAGAAAGTGCGCGCCGATTTCGTTGTGGACACGAGCGGATCGATTGAAAGCTGCAACAGCCAAATCGACGTCATCATCGCTAAACTTCCGGCCTTGAGCGCCACGGCTTACGAGGAATTCTGGCGCGACTAACGAGGGCGCGGGGAACAGCGATGCGCGAGATCGTATTCGACACCGAAACGACGGGGCTTGATCCGAAAACCGGGCACCGTCTGATCGAATTCGGCGGCGTCGAGATGATCAACCGGATTCCGACGGGACGGGAATTCCATCGTTTCATCAATCCGCAGCGCGACGTGCCGCGAGAGGCGCAGGAAATCCACGGCATCACGACCGAATCCCTGATCGGCAAGCCGCTTTTCAAGGACGTCGTGCAAGAGCTGCTCGAATTTCTGGGCGACGATGTTCTCGTCGCGCACAACGCCCAGTTCGATATCACGTTCATCAACTATGAGCTGCAGCTCGTCGGGCAAAAGCCGATCAGCTTCGATCGCGTCGTCGATACGCTCGCGATCGCGCGGCGGAAGCATCCGGCCGGGCCGAACACGCTCGATGCGCTGTGCAAACGTTATTTCATCGATAATTCCCAGCGCACCAAGCACGGCGCGTTGGTCGACAGCTGGCTGCTGGCGGAAGTCTATGTCGAACTGCTGGGTGAGCGGCAGGCGACATTCGGGCTGCAAACGAACGGTGCGAAGTCAGCGACCGAGCGGAGGGCTGGCGCCGGCCGCACGATCGGATTGCAGCGACCGGAGCCGCTGCCGTCGCGCATTGCCGACGCTGATGTCGAAGCGCACAAGGCATTCGTCGAGTTCGATGAAGACACCGGCGCTGTGGATCAGCTTCTGGGATAAATCGACGGCCTGATAATTCCGGGCTCGCGACTTAAGCGACGGATTTTCCGGCTTGTTGCGCCTGCTGGCGCTGACGCTGCATGTAAAGTCCGCCGAAATCGATCGGATCGAGAAGCAGCGGTGGGAAGCCGCCTTCGCGCGTGATGTCGGCAACGAGGCGGCGCAGGAACGGGAAAATCATCGCCGGTCCGGAGATCAAGAGGAACGGCTCGAGTGCGCCTTCCGGAATGCTTTCGATTTTCAACAGCCCGGCATAGATCGTCTCGAGGACGTAAATCGTGCCGAGGTTGTTCGTGGCGGTGGCTTTGAAGGCGATCGAGGTTTCGTAGAGATCGCTCTCGATGTGCTGGGCGCCGACGTTGACCTCGACCTGAATGCTCGGCTGAGTGCCGGCGCCGGAGATGAGCTTATGGACGTTCGGATTTTCGAACGAAAGATCCTTGATGTACTGATTGACGATCTTGGCCTGGATCGGGACCTGGGCGCCTGCTGCGGCACCGTTTCCGTTGCTGTCCTTGTCGGCCATGACCGTCCCTTCAAAGTCTCATGTTGTGCGAAGCTTTTTGTGGCGGGTCGCTAGCACGTCAATCCGGCAGGCGCAATGGAGCGGGTTCCCGCCCGACCGGTGATAATGTGCTTACGAACGGGAGCGGCGCGGCTGTACGGCGCGGCCGGCCCGCAGCGGCCGCTCGCTGACGCGTTCGTATTCGCCTTCGATGATGACGCCTTCGGCTTCCGCGGGCGGAACGTCAGGCGCGGCGCGAAAGGTCTCGCGGCTGACCTCAGCCTGATAATGAAACAGCGAGACGAGTTTCAGAAGGCCGGTGCGGATAACAAGGAGCCGCACCTGAGGCACCAAAAGAATGAGCCCGAAGATATCGGAAATGACGCCGGGAAAGATCAGAAGCAGGCCGGCCAGAACCTGCAGGAATCCATCGAACAGGGGAGAGAATCCCTCGCGATCCGATCCGAGCCGCGAAAGCGCCCTTTCGAAGACCGACATTCCGACGCGACGGATGACGAAGGTGCCGAGAATGACCGTGCCGATGATGATGGCGGCGAGCCACCAGATGCCGATGAGCTGCCCAAGCCGGATCAACAGCCCGATTTCCAGCAATGGAAGGGCTGCGAACGCAAGGATCAGGGCAATTTTCAAAGGTTGAGACATTTACTCTTGCCAAACTGTCGCGGCACCTTAGCGTGGTTGCATGTCGCCAGCCACTCACCTTGCAGATGTTGGATCGGGCGTTTCAACACTTTTCACATGTCCTGGTCGGATAAGCTCGCAGGCTAGTTTCGGGCGCAATCGGCCGGAAGATGGGCGGAAGACGCGGAAATCTTAAGGTGCTATAGCACTGTCTTCAAATCGTCCGTCCGCGGGACTAGATACACTGGCAGGATAACGGGTGGTCCTCTGCCATTTTCACCCAGGCTTCACCGGAGGCGCCGACCTTTAGAATGTACGGTCAATTCGATCTTATCACACTGATTGCTCTCATCGTTGCCGTTGCGGCGATCATCAAGCTCAGGAGCGTGCTTGGCCAGCGCACCGACGAAGACGAGCAGCGCGTCGAGCGGCTGAAAACGCGCGAGCGCGAAGCGGCGCAGCGGCCGGCGACCGAAACCGCGTCGGCGGATGTCATCTCGATGCCGCGTCGCGATCGCGAGCCGGTGCCGGCTGCTCCGGCGGCGGAAGTGGCGGGGCCGAGCGTCGAAGCGAAGATTCGCGCCTATCCGGTGCAGGACCCGGCGGTTACCGCCGGGCTGCTCGATATTGCCAAGTTTGATCCGGCGCTCGATCCCGACACATTCATCGCGGGCGCTGGGCGCGCCTACGAGATGATCGTTTCGGCTTTCGCCGAGGGCAATCGCCGGGCGTTGAAAGATCTTTTGAGCAAAGAGGTCTACGACGGCTTCACGTCCGCCATCGCTGATCGCGAGGCGCGGGGCGAGACGATCGAGCAGCAGTTCGTCGGCATCAAGAAGGCCGATATCATCGAAGCCGAGGTGAAGAACGGCACGGCATTCGTGACCGTCCGCTTCGTGAGCGAACTCATCTCGGCGACGCACGACAAGTCTGGCCAGGTTATCTCGGGTGACGCCCAAAGGATCAAAGACGTCACCGATATCTGGACCTTCAGCCGCGATATCTCGACGGCCAAGGCGCGCAGCAATCCGAACTGGCGGCTGGTTGCAACACAGGCGCCGAATTAAGCTGCGGTTAATCAGGAAATGTTTTCCTGGCGGCTTCGACGCCCGCTATAAATTGCTGATGTAAAGCGTAGGTCGGGCACCGGGGGGCGCCTTTTGACCAGGTGTGCGTATCACCCGAGATCCTGGCGGGCCGGCCATTGCGTGGCGCTGGCCCTCGCGTCGTTTCTGTTGCAAATTTCGATCATATGCGGGCCGGCTCCGGCCGCCGCCGACTCCAGCGCTTCTCAGGGAAAAGCTCCGCCTGTCATGGCGCCCAGTGCCGTCACGTTCGAGCCAGTGGCTTTCAGCGATCTCCCGGGCTGGAACGAGGATGATCATCTGGCGGCGTGGAAGGCTTTTCTGGCATCGTGCAAGCCGATCTTGAGAGCTGCGGCGGCCAAGCCGGACAACGCAGGCTCGCCTCAAGCGCTCGTCGATATCTGCGGGCGCGCCGTTACGATGGCGAAATCAAAATCGATCCGGACGCGCAACGAGGCGCGGCAGTTCTTCGAAGCGAATTTCCGACCGCATCACATTTCCGGCGGCGATCCGCAAGGGCTCCTGACCGGCTACTACGAGCCGCTGGTCAAAGGTTCGCGCACGCCGACTAAAACCTTCAAGGTGCCGATCTATCGCCGGCCGCCGGATCTCGTGAACGTGGTGGCGGAGAGCGAGCGCGGGGCGAAATCGGGTTCGTTCACGCATCAGCGCAAGACCGAACGGGGCCTTGAGCCCTATCTGACGCGCGAAGAGATCGAGCAGGGCGGGCTCGCGGGGCATGGGCTCGAGCTTCTCTATCTCAAGGATCCGGTCGACGTCTTTTTCATGCAGGTCCAGGGCTCGGGCCGCATTCAACTGCCGGACGGAGAAAAGATCCGTGTCACCTACGATGGTAAGAACGGTTACCCCTATACCTCGGTCGGAAAAGTGCTGATCGCGGACGGGCACCTCACTGCCGAAGAGATGTCGCTCAAGTCGCTGAAAGGCTGGCTCAAGGCCGACAAGGAGCGCGCGAAACCGGTGCTGTGGAAGAACAAGTCCTACGTGTTCTTTCGCGAGCTTTCGGGCGAGGAAGCGAATGGCCCGATGGGCGTCATGGGTATTCCGCTGCAGACGGGGCGGAGCTTGGCGGTCGATACGAGTTACTATTCGATCGGTACGCCGATCTATGTCGACGCTCCGGAAATCAAACACGCAACGAAATCGGGTGCCTTCCGCCGGTTGATGGTGGCGCAGGATGTCGGCTCGGCCATCAAGGGCACGGAGCGCGGCGACATCTATTTTGGTTCCGGCGATGAAGCAGGCCGCATTGCCGGGTGCACCAAGCATCCAGGCCATCTCTATGCGTTGTTGCCAGTCGAAGACGAAAGTGGCGGCATCGCCGTTGTTCCGGACCCGAAGACGGCGAGCATGAATCCGTGAAGAAGCCGCACGGGCAGGGCAGCGCCAAAAAAGGCGGATCGGGCCGGGACGATGATCACGAGGTCTGGGAATATGCGGCGGCGACGGTCGAGCCGCTGAAGCGCGCCAAGGGCCGCTTTCATCCGGCGAGCGATGCGGTGAAGTCCGCGCCTTCAAAGCCGAAGGTTGCAGGCGGCGCCGAGCCTCCGACGGTCAAGCATCGGGCCGCTGCGGCAGCGCCGCCGATTTCGGCCGCAAAACCGGCGCGCGCGACGGCACCGGACCTTGCCGGGTTCGATCGCAACAGCGCGCGAAAAATTCGTGGTGGGCGGCTCGAAATCGAAGCCCGCGTCGATCTTCACGGCATGCGCCAGCACGAAGCGCATGCGGCACTCAAACGTTTTCTTCTGAGCTGCCAGAGCCGCGGCCTGCGCTACGTTCTGATCATCACCGGCAAAGGCAAGGCCATCGGCTTGCAGGCGTCTCATATCGGGGAAGCGGATCGCGAGCGCGGGATTTTGAAGCGAAACGTTCCGCGCTGGCTCGAAGAGCCGGATCTGAGGGCGGTTGTCGTCAGCTTCACGACGGCGGCGATCCAGCATGGCGGCGAAGGCGCGATCTACGTGCATCTTCGTTCGAAAAATCGCAGCTAGAAGCAGGTGTCCTGCAACTTCTGAAGCGCCTGGCCGATGCCGTTCAGGGAATAGGTGTCGGTGATTGGCGGGCCGCTGTCGGGGGAAGCGGCGATCGACATCGATGCGCCCTTGCGCATGGCCTCGACGAGTTTCAGCTCGCGCGTCGAATCGGAGACGTAGACGCGATCGCCGGAACCAAAAAGCCGGAAGTTCGAAGGGCTGACGATCGCGGTGCCCGGCGTGCCCTTCTTGATGCGAAAGCCCATGCGGAAGGAAACTTCGGCGCGGATGCCGTCCTTGGGCCACGCGGAGATATAGGCGCGGGGCGATTGGCGCTGGGCGTCGTTCGGCTGGCTCGATTTCGGTTCGCTGGTGACGAAGCAGAAAAGGTGCGGCGTGTTCGCGTCGGTCATCAGCGACCAGTCGCCATAGGTGCCGGCGAGCGTGACCTGCTCGGCTGCGCGGGCCGTGCAGGGTGCTGCGAGGGCGCAGATCAGGACCGCCAAGATGTTCGACGCACTGCGCATTCAGGGCCCCCCTTCGCCGATCGGACGATCGGCGAACCGCGCCAGCGATTTGATACGGTCATACATCACGATTGCACCTGCCATCGCGACATTGACGCAAAAGGCTGTCGGGATCTTGACGACGTAGTCGCAGCGTTCAAGGAGGGGCTCTGACAATGAGCCTAGCTCCGGGCCGAGCACATAGGCCGCCCGCAGCGGATGGCGAAAGCTCGGCAAGTCGACCGCGTCGTCGAGAAGCTCGATGCCGACGAGCTTGCAGCCTCCGGGCAACGCCATGTCGTCAAGGCTCGCCCAGTTGTAATGGGGCAGATGAAGCTGGCTTTTCGACGTATCGGCATGGGCTTCGACGGCCTTGTAGGTGGCGCCGACGGTGAAGGTGAATGCCGCGCCGAATGCGTGCGCCGACCGCATCAGGTTGCCGAGGTTCAGCGACTTCGACATGCGCTCGGCGCCGATGGCGAAATAACCCTTCGGATGCGGCGGCCATGTGGTCGCTTTTCTTGACATTCGGTTCCGCTCGTGTGTGTCAGAGGTCATACAGCGAGTGGGACGTCACATATGAAGGCAGCTCTTTGCAAGCGTCTTGACGGGCCGGCGGGTCTGGTCGTCGAAACGCGGCCGGAACCCGTCGCGCGCGAGGGCGAGGCCATCATCCGGGTGGCGGCGGCCGGGCTCAATTTCGCCGATACGCTGATTACGCGCGGAAAATATCAATTCAAGCCGGAATTGCCATTTTCGCCGGGCGCGGAAATCGCGGGCGTGGTCGACGCGGTGGAACCGAACGAGTTCGGGATTCACGTGGAACAGCCGGTCATGGCCTATGTCAACTGGGGTGGGGCGGCGGAAAAGATCGCGGTCGATGTCAGCAAACTCGTGCCCATTCCTGCGGGCGTGCCGTTGACGGTGGCGGCCGGTCTTTCGGTGACCTATGGCACCGCGATTCACGGACTTGCAGATCGCGGCAAACTCAAAGCCGGCGAAACGGTCGTCGTCACCGGTGCGGCAGGCGGCGCGGGGCAGGCGGCGGTCGAGATCGCCAAGCTGATCGGCGCGCGCGTGATCGCGGTGGTGTCGTCGAACGACAAGGCGGCCGTGGCGCGAGCGGCGGGCGCGGACGAGATCATCCTGTTTCCCGGGTCGGACCTCAAAACCGAAGTGCGCAACCTGACGGGCGGCAACGGTGCCGACGTCGTCTATGATTGCGTCGGCGGGGAAGCCTCCGAGCCGCTTATCCGGGCGCTGGCGTGGCAAGGGCGGTTTCTGGTCGTCGGTTTTGCGGCGGGCGACATTCCGAAAATTCCGCTCAATCTGCTGCTGCTTCGGGGCGCGGAGATTGCGGGCGTTTTCTGGGGCGAAGCGGTGATGCGCGATCCTGCCGGGCATCGCGCCAACATGACGAAAGTCTTGGAGTGGGTGCGCGAGGGGCGGCTTCGCCCGCGCATCCATGGGACTTATCCACTCGACAAAATCGCCGAGGCCTTGAGCGTGCTCGATCGCCGCGAAGCGACAGGCAAGATCGTGATCACGATGGGCTGAGGCCGTCTGCTACCAGCTTGCTTCGCCTTCGTCGGCGAGAAATTCCATGCCGCGCATCGGGAAGCTGTCCTCGATGCCGTACGGGCCCCCGCCGACGCCAGGGCGGGACGACAGCAGCAACGTGCGCGTGACAAAGAACGGCTCCGAGCGATAGCCGCTGTAACGCGACAGATAGCGGGCAACTGCCTCGACGTTCGAATGCTTCAGCCGGGCAAGCGTGACATGCGGTTTGAACGCACGGGTATCAGGCGGCAGGCCAGCATTGCGCGCTGCTTTCTCATGGGCGCGCGCCAGCTCTTCGAGCGCGGGGGTCGATTCAACGGCGGCGAAGATCGAATGCGGATCGTCGCCGCCGAAAGTGCCGAGACTCGACAGTCGCAATTCGAAGCCGTCGGGTTCGATGCGCGCCAGATTGGCGATGAATTCGCGGGCCTCGACGTTGCCGATGTCGCCCGCAAAGCGCAGCGTGATGTGATAGTTTTCAGGCGCAATCCAACGCGCGCCGGGCAATGGCATGCGCAGGCGATGGAGCTCGTCGCGAATATCGTCGGGAAGCTCGATGGCGGTGAACAAGCGGGGCATATTTTATGTCCTTGCTCGCAGGTAGACTTACGGCGTGGCGCTTTTTTCGCTCGCCTGAGATTTTTCAACGCCGGAGATCAGCGCTTCGACGTCGGGCAGAATGCGTTTCACGATCTCGGCGACGCCCTTGCCGGTCGGGTGCAGTCCGTCAGGCTGCGTGAAGGATGGATCGAGCGCGACGCCTTCGAGAAAAAACGGATAAAGCGGAACATCGTATTTCTTGGCGAGGTCGGGGAAGATCGCGTCGAAATTTTTAGTGTAATCGGCGCCCCAGTTGTTCGGGGCTTTCATGCCTGTCAAAAGAACCGGAATGCCCTTGGCTTTGAGGTCGTCGAGCATTTTTTCAAGGTTGGTGCGCGGGATTTTCGGATCGAGGCCGCGAAGCGCGTCGTTGGCGCCGAGTTCGAGAATAACGGCGTCGGGTTTGGGATCGAGCGCCCAGTCGAGACGCTCCAAGCCGCCCGAAGTGGTATCGCCAGAAACGCCGGCGTTGGTGATGGTGACCTTGTGTCCTTTGGCCTCAAGCGCCATCTGAAGCTGGGCCGGGAAGGATTCGCTCGTTTTGACGCCGTAGCCGGCGGTGAGACTGTCGCCGAAGGCGACGATCGAAATCGGGCGCGACGAAGCGGCGGTTGCGGTGTTCACCAGAGGGGCCATGATCGCGAACGAGAGCAAAAGGCAAAACGCGCGTTTCGCGAGCCAATCGGGGACAAGAGGAGATTTCATGGTCATGTCTCGGCCCCATCAATCACACAATTCTTGAGCTGACGTAGAGGCTCAATGTGAACGGCACAAGTCCGATACGACAACCGCGGGGCATTCTAGCTTGAGCGATCCGATCATTAAACTCGACAATGTGCATTTAACGCTGACGAGCCGGGCCGGTCCCGTGCATATTTTGCGCGGCATTTCGCTCAGCATTCCGCGCGGGCAGACGGCGGCGATCGTCGGCCCTTCCGGGTCAGGCAAGACGTCGCTGTTGATGCTGATGGCCGGTCTTGAACGGGTGACGGGTGGACGGATTGCCGTTTCGGGCCGGGATCTCGGGCCGCTCAGCGAGGACGAACTCTCGGTTTTGCGAGGGGCGGAGATGGGCATCGTGTTCCAGTCTTTCCATCTGGTGCCGACGATGACGGCGCTCGAAAACGTGGCGCTGCCGATGGAATTGGCGGGCGAAGACAAGGCGTTCGAGACAGCGCGAGAGCTGCTGACGGAAGTCGGACTTGCGGCCCGTGTCGATCATTTTCCAGCCGAGCTTTCAGGCGGAGAGCAGCAGCGCGTCGCGATCGCGCGGGCCTTGTCACGCTCGCCGAACATTCTTTTCGCCGATGAGCCGACCGGCAATCTCGACGGCCGGACCGGAAAGCAGATCGTCGATCTGTTGTTCGGCCTGCGAGAGCGGCGTGGCACCACGCTCGTTATCGTTACGCATGACAATAAGCTTGCGGCGATGACGGACCGGGTGATCCGCATGGCGGACGGCAATATCGTCGCGGACGAGAGTGCGGCATCGGTCAAGCAAGCGGTGTCATCGTGACGGCGCTGATGGGTATCGAAGGGTCTTTGCGACCGCGGCGCGCGAGCGTTTCGACGATCGTTCGGCTCGGCCTGCGCGAATTGCGCAACGGCTTCGACGGTTTTCGCATTTTCATCGCCTGCCTGGCGCTCGGCGTGATGGTCATCGCGGCGGTCGGAGCGCTGGCGGATGCGTTGCGTGCCGGGCTTGTGACGCAAGGAGAGACGCTGCTCGGCGGAGACGTGACGTTCGCGCGCATGCACATCCGCGCGACGCCGGAGGATATCGATGTCTTTCGCGGGCTCGGTCGCGTGAGCGAAACGGCAACAATGCGGACGATGGCGCGGCGCGCCGATGGCGCCGATCAGGCGCTTGCCGAGCTAAAGGGCGTTGACGGCTCGTATCCGCTCGCGGGCGCCGCGACGGTAAAGGGCGGGGCTTCGTTTGCCGACGCTCTTTCAGGAAACGGCGCCATCGTCGATGCGATGCTGCTCGACCGGCTCGGCCTCAAGGTCGGCGATCCGTTGCGGATCGGCGAAACGGATCTCGTCGTCAAGGGTATTCTTGATTCCGAGCCCGATGCGATCGTCGATCGCCTGACGTATGGGCCACGCGTGTTCGTATCGCTGGCGACGCTTGAGAAGACGGCGCTCGTCAAGCCGGGGACACTCATCCGCTGGCGGTATGCAATCAAGCTTCCAAGCGGCGTTCCGGCCGACAGGACAGCGCTGGCGGATTTGCGCAGGACCGTCGGCGAAAAGCTGCCTGCTGGGGGTTACACGAGCGCCGACCGCTACGATCCGTCACCGCAGATCAGCCGCGCGCTCGAGCGGCTGCGGCAATTTCTGATTTTGATCGGGCTGGCGTCGCTGCTCGTCGGTGGCGTCGGCATCGCGAACGCGGTTTCGACGTTCATCGACCGGCGCATGAAGGTGATCGCGACGCTGAGAAGCGTAGGCGCGTCGGCGGCGCAGATCATGCAGATTTTTCTCGTGCAGCTCGTGGTGATGAGCGCGATCGGAATTGCGATCGGGCTGGCGCTGGGCGTCGTCGTGCCGTCGGTCATCGACGCGCTTTACGGCGACCTGCTGCCGGTGCGGATCAACGTCGAAGTTTCGGCGCAGAGCCTTTTGCTGGCGGCGCTTTATGGCCTGATCGTCGCGCTGCTGTTTGCGCTGTGGCCGTTAGGGCGAGCGGAAAACGTGCCTGCCACCGTGCTATTTCGCGATAGCGTCAGCACTGCTGCGGGCCGCCCGCGCAAGAGCCTGATGGCGCTGATGGGTGTTCTCGCCGCAGCGCTGGTCGCGATTGCAATATCGACGTCGGAGCCGCGCTCGATCGCGCTTTATATTCTTGGCGGGCTCGTCGTGATGCTGGCGGTGTTCGGCTGGCTCGGTGGGGCCATCGGCAAGCTTGCGCGGCGGCTGCCACGGACGTCGCGTCCGGAGCTTGGACTGGCGCTGCGCAATATTGCGTCGCCCGATGGCCTGACGCGATCCGTCGTGCTGTCGCTCGGCACCGGTTTGACGCTGCTGGTCGTGGTGGCGCTTGCCAACGCGGCGTTGGTTGCGGATTTGCAAGACCGTCTGCCGGCGGAAGCGCCCGATTATTTTCTGCTCGACATTCCGCCGGGGGATTTTCAAGGCCTCAACGCGCGGATCGTGAAGGATGCGCCGGGCGCCAGCGTGGTGGAAGCGCCGATGTTGCGCGGCCGGATCGTTGCGGTGAAAGGAACGCCGGTCGAAGAGCTGAAATTTCCGTCCGATGCTCAGTGGGTGCTCAACGGCGATCGGGGCCTGACGTACGCCGATGCTATTCCGGAAGGGTCGACGATCACGGCGGGGTCATGGTGGGGCAAGGATTACGACGGGCCGCCGCTCGTCTCGTTCGAGGGGGAGATTGCGAAGAAGCTCGGGCTTGGGCTCGGCGACGAGGTGACGATCAACGTGCTCGGTCGCAACATCACGGCCAAGGTCGCGAGCCTGCGCGACGTGAAGTGGGAAAGCATCGCGCTCAACTTCATCATGGTGTTTTCGCCGAACGCATTGCGGGCGGCGCCGCATAATCTGGTCGCGACCGTGCGGTTGCCGAAGGGCACGGCGGCGGGCGTCGAGACTGAAATGGTTCGCGATATCGGGCGGTCTTATCCGTCGGTCAGTGCCATTCGCGTGCGCGATGCGATCGATCAGTTCAGCCGGATCTTCGAGAAGGTGATGGTGGCGGTGCGTGTGGCGGGCAGTGTGACGTTGACGGCGGGTGCGCTGGTGCTTGCCGGCGCGATGGTGACGGCGCAGCGACGACGAATTCAGGAGGCGGTCATCCTGAAGACGATCGGCGCCCGGCGGCGGCAAATTCTCGGCGCGCACGCCTGGGAGTATGCGCTGCTGGCGGCGATTGCCGCGGTGGTGGCGATCCTGCTCGGGGCGGCGATCGCCTGGGTTGCCGTTACGCGTGTCATGGAACTGGACTATGTTTTTGATTTAAATGCAGTTTTTGTTACACTGGGTGTCGCGGCCGCGATGATCGCGGTGTTCGGCGGTTTCGGGACGTGGCGGATTCTGAGGGCGCCCGCGGTAACTTATCTGCGTTCAGAATAAAAGCATTCTGCTTTTGGTTTCCGGATCTTGAAAGGTTTTGGAACCGGGATCATATGCTACGCAGGACCGGCGGATTGCCGGACAACACGAGGATTCGAGGACCATGGCTGAAGTTTTTTCGCGACCGAATAGCCCGTACGGTGGCGCGCGGACATCTGGCGCGATCGACCAGGGGCTGCGCTCGTTCATGCTCGGCACCTACAACTACATGGCACTCGGTGTTGCCGGTACGGCCGCCGTCGTCATGCTTCTCATGGCCTATCCGCAGGTGATGCAGACCATTGCCGTCGGACCCATGAAGTGGGTCCTGTTTGCCGTTGTCATGGGATTGGGCTGGTTCGCGCCGCGCCTGTTCTTCGGCGGCAGCACAGTGATGGCGCATGGTGCTTATTGGCTCTACTGCGCGGCGTGGGGCGCGTTGATTGCGCCGATGATCCATTTTTACGTCGCGTCGGGCCTGGAGGGTCTGATTGGTCAGGCGTTTTTCATCGCCGCTGCGATGTTCGGCGTCACAAGTCTTATTGGTTACACGACCAAGAAGGATATGACCGGCTGGAGCGGCTTCCTGTCGATGGCGTCGATCGGCCTCATCGTCGTGATGCTCGGCAGCTACTTCTTCATCACCGATCCCGGCACCAGCAAGACGGTAAGCATGGGCATCTCGGCGGTGGTCGTGCTGCTGTTCTCGGTCGTCACGGCTTTCGAGACGCAGGCGATCAAGTCGATGTACATCGAGAACGCTCAGTATGGCGGTGAAGAGCAGCTGAAGCGCTCGTCGATCTTTGGCGCCTTCATGCTCTACGGCTCGTTCATCACGCTTTTCATCCACATCCTGAACCTTCTGGGATTGGCGAACAGGAACTAAAGTTCGAAGACTGAAATTGCGAAAGGCCCCGGTTTTCGGGGCCTTTTTTATTTGCCGGCTTTTTTGTTGGCGCCTGCGGCCGGCTCCCCGGAGGGGAGTCGCAGGCGCGAGTTTGTGTCGGCGTTCGAGACTTTTTTCGAGAGGTCCCAATCGCAGGAGAGGCCAGAGCGGCGCGGCGCTCTTAGAAACTGACAACGTCGGGGCGGTCTTCCAGCACGCTCAGAACGCGCTTCAAGTCATGGCCGCGCTTCATGATCAGGCCGCCGGCGGCTATCACGCTGTAGGCGCCCTGCTTGCGTGCCAGGCGCAAATCTTTCTCGATGCGATAGAGCGGGTATTCGCTGGCCTTGCGATAGACGGAGAAAACAGCCTTGTCGCGCAAAAGATCGATGGCGTAATCGCGCCAAGCGCCGGTCGCGACCTTGCGGCCGTAGAGATTGAGAATGGCCGTCAATTCGTGGCGATCGAAAGTGGTTTGGTGCCTTGGTTCCGAACCGAGGTCGGAAGCTCCAAGTGTGCCCGCAGTGCGCGGGCGGAAAACTATCGGTTCGGTTGTCTCGCTCAAACGGCGCCGTCCCATCGTTGATGATTAAAGATCGCGCCAACGCGCGAGGAAAGCAAGAGAGGTGGCGAAAATCTTGTGGCCGAAGCCAGATGAACGAGAATGGCCGCAAAGCACGGAAATACCCTGACCCTGACAAATTCAGGACTCCGCTCAGGCCCCAATCCGCCGCATTAAAACGCGATAGAGATAACCGTTGCCTTTGGGTCCGACTTCAAAGGACCGGCTCTGGATAAATAGCCCCCCAGCCCCCCGGGGCCATAGTTTCGAGGCCGAACTCTCAGGCAACGCTCCTGGTCGCGTATTGGCTCATCGCTAAGACGCCCCTACTCCCCCGGACATCATGTCCCCAAAGGGCCGGCTCCGCAAAGCCGGTCCTTTTGGCGTTGCCGCATTGCAAGGGTTTCATTTGAGCCGAATGCGCATTTCGTGCGTATATGGCTTTCGACGTGGGGGAATTTGGATATTGACGTCAAAATGATAGCAAAACGCAAGGCGGCGTCGAAGCCGCGCCCGAAGGCAAGTGTCAATCCACTGATGACGAAACGGAACGGCGAATTCGCAATGCCGCCGTTCGACAAAATCGAGGCGAGGCATTTCAAGCCCGCGCTCGAAGCCGCATTTCGCGAGCACAAAGCCGAGATCGAAAAAATCGCGGGCAATCCGGCAAAAGCGACGTTCGCCAATACCATCGTCGCGCTTGAGAAGAGCGGCTGGCAATTGTCGCGCGTTGCGTCGATCTTCTGGAATCTCGAAGGTTCGGACTCGACGGCGGAATTGCAGGAAATCGCCCGGGATATGGCGCCTCGCTTTGCGGCGCACGAAACACAAATTCTGCTCGACAAGCGTTTGTTCAAGCGCGTTGACGATCTCTACAAGCGGCGTGAGGCGTTGAAGCTCAACGACGAAGAGCTGCGCGTCCTGGAGCGGCATCATCTGGAGTTCGTTCGCGCGGGCGCGCGACTGTCGCCGGCGGAAAAATCCCGCGTCAAGGAAATCAATGCGCGGCTGGCGACGCTCGTCACGCAATTCATGCAGAACGTCCTGAAGGACGAGCAGTCCTGGCAGCTTGTGCTCGACGGCAAGAACGATCTGGCGGGACTGCCTGATACGCTCAAGGAAAGCGCCGAGCGCGCTGCGGCCGATGCCGGCCTCAAGGGCAAAGGGCTGGTGACGCTGGCTAGATCGAGCGTTGAAGGGTTTCTCACCTATTCGAGTTGCCGCGATCTTCGCGAGCAGGCGTTCAACGCGTGGATCAGCCGTGGGGCACGCGCGGGCGATACCGACAACCGGCAGATCGTGACCGAAGCCGTGGCTCTGCGCGGTGAATATGCGCGTCTGATGGGTTTCAAATCATTCGCGGAATTCAGCCTGCAGGACACGATGGCGAAGACGCCGGGTGCTGTCGATGAGCTTCTGCGCGCGGTGTGGGAAAGAGCCGTCGACCGGGCGCGAGATGAACGCGATCTGCTTACAGCAGAAGCGCAGAATGCCGGCGACAACTCCGAGATCATGCCGTGGGACTGGCGCTATTATTCGGAGAAAGTCCGCAAGGCCAAATACGATTTCGACGAGTTCGAAGCTGCAGCCCTATCTCGAACTCGATCACATGATCCGCGCCGCCTTCGACACGGCGACGAAGCTTTTCGGGCTGAAGTTCAAGGAGCGCAAGGATCTGCCGCGCTATCATCCGGATGTGCGCATCTGGGAAGTGCTGAACAAGAAAGGCCAGCACGTCGGGATCTTCATGGGCGATTATTTCGCGCGGCCGACGAAGCGGTCGGGGGCGTGGATGTCGTCGTTCCGGTCGCAGCACAAACTGGGAAAAGGCCAGACGCCGATCATCGTCAACGTCTTAAACTTCACCAAGGGCGGCGATGGTGCGCCGGCGCTCTTGTCTTTCGATGATGCGCGGACGCTATTCCATGAATTCGGCCATGGCCTGCATGGCTTGCTATCGGACGTGACGTATCCGTCGATTTCGGGAACGTCGGTGTCGCGCGATTTCGTCGAGCTGCCATCGCAGCTCTACGAGCATTGGCTGTCGACGGCGGACGTGCTCGAAAAGCACGCGCTGCACTACAAGACCGGCAAGCCGATGCCGAAGGCCTTGCGCCAGCAGCTGAAGGCGGCGCGCAATTTCAATCAGGGCTTCGCGACGGTGGAATATACGTCGTCGGCGCTGGTCGACATGGCGCTTTATTCGGCCGATGTTACCGAGATCGGTGATGTCGAAGGGTTCGAGCGCGCGACGCTCAACGGCATCAACATGCCGAAAGAGATCGTGATGCGTCACCGGTTGCCGCACTTCATGCACATCATGTCGGGCTATGCGGCAGGATATTACAGCTATCTGTGGTCGGAAGTGATGGACGCCGATGCGTTCGCCGCCTTCGAAGAGACCGGCAACGTGTTTCATCCGGCGACGGCGCGGAAGCTGCACGAGTTCATTTATTCCGCCGGCAACCGGCGTGATCCGCATGCGGCTTACGTGGCGTTCCGCGGCCGGCCGCCGAAGATCGACGGTTTGCTGAAAAAGCGCGGGCTGGCTGCTTAATCTATTTCCTTCTCCCCAACGGGAGAAGGAAACGCTACCACAGCCCAGCCAGGGTGGCGCCGATGATCGGGCCGCTACGGCCTTCCTGAAGAAGGACGACGACTTTCTGCACGTCGGCCTGCATCATGGCGGCGCGAGGCAGTTGAACCTGCATCGGACTGCCCTTCCACAGCCCGACCGGCGTCAGCTCGCGCACGATGTTGGTGTAGGTCAGCGTTTTACCGGCGTTCTCGCCGTCCTTGATCGGCACAGATCCGGACATTTGAACGACGCCGAGCCAGACGGTGGCTTCGCGCGGCGGGTGGCCTGGCGCGTCGCCGCCCAATGCGAAGTTCAGGGTATTGCGCTCCTGCCAGAAGCGGACCGGGATTTGCGCCGGGCCTGCCGTCTTGGAGGTTTCGGTGATGGCGTTCTCGATCGCGTCTTTCGATGCACCGTTGACGGGGGTCAGACCATTGACCACGGCCTGGGGCGTGTAGATGGCGCCGTCGCCCCGGGCTCGCGCGTAGTTTCTCTGCCGTTCGGAATTGCGCGGGGAAGCAAAGGTGTCCTTCCAGCCGAGATAGTTCCAATAGTCAACCGGCATTGAGAGGGCGATGATCGAGGGATCATCAGCGAGCGTTTTCAAAAGCGCGTCAGCGGGCGGGCAAGATGAGCAGCCTTGGCTGGTGAACAGTTCCACGACAGCCTTAACGGGTGCGCTGGGTTGCTCGACGGGCATTTCTTGCGCCGGAGCAGGAAGGGCGCCGCTGAACAGGACGACGGCCGCCAGCAAGATTTGGTGAAAACGCATTGGTATTCCTGAAGCTGTCCAACCAGCCATTCGACCTATTAGACCTATCGACCGACTTTCCACAAAGTGAAACGCGGGTAAGTAATCTCACAAACCAGTGACCCAGCAGACGAATTTCGGCCAGCGCCGGCGTCACAATGGGATGGTGCGCATATCCCTGACGTCTACGCGAAATCTTGCCGCGATGTTACCTTTTCCGGGCGGTAAAAAGCTCTGAGAATTACTGCTGCGGCGCGAGAGATGCCTACTGTTCGGCGGATGACCAAAATGAACATAAGACGCCTTGTTCTTTTGCCATTGGCCGTCTTCGCCGTGATGGCGACCGTCTATGCCGCGATCGAAATCGACCGAGGCAACTTTCATGAGGTTGTGGCGGGAGAACTCTATCGCTCGGCTCAGCCGCGCGGTGACGACATCGATAGGTACGTTCGAGCCTACGGCATCAAGTCGGTTCTCAATCTGCGCGGCGCCAATCCCGGCAAGTCATGGTATCGCGACGAGATTGCTGCTGCTTCGCGTAACAGGCTCGCTCATGCCGATCTGGCCTTGAAGGCCGACAGGGCGCTCGACGATGCATCCGTCGCGGCGCTGATGACGCTGTTCGCATCATTGCCGAAGCCGCTGCTTATTCATTGTGAAGGGGGCGCGGATCGAACAGGGCTTGCGGCGGCCCTTTATTTGGCTTCGGTCAAGCATGCGTCCGAATGGGCGGCGGAGCTACAGCTTTCGATCCTTTATGGGCATATCGGGCTGCCGCTGACGCACGGCTGGGCGATGTCGACGACGTTCGAGCGGCTCGAACCGCGGCTCGGATATCCCAACTCCTGATCGTGTGGTGTTCCTGCAGTCCCACGTGGCGCGGGACCGCAGGAGGATGGTGGCGTCAGGCCGCCAGGTTGCGCAGCACGTAATGCAGGATGCCGCCGTTCTTGAAGTATTCGATCTCGTCCAAGGTATCGATCCGGCAAAGGACCGGGACGTCGATCTTGGAGCCGTCGGCGCGGGTGATCGAGATGGTGACGATCTCGCGCGGCTTCACCGTCGCAAGGCCGGGGATCGTCACGCGCTCGTCGCCCTTCAATCCGAGTGACGCCCAGGACGCGCCTTCGGTGAAGACGAACGGCGCGACGCCCATGCCGACCAGGTTCGAGCGATGGATGCGCTCGAACGACTGGGCGATGACGGCGCGGACGCCGAGCAGGTTCGTGCCTTTGGCCGCCCAGTCGCGCGATGAGCCGTTGCCGTACTCGATGCCGGCGAAGACAACGAGCGGAACGCCTTCGGCTTCGTACTGCATGGCGGCGTCGTAGATCGGCATTTCCTTGCCTGACGGATAGTGGATCGTCAGACCGCCTTCCTTCACGTTGCCGCTGGCGTCTTTCACCATGTGGTTCTTGATGCGGATGTTGGCGAAGGTGCCGCGCATCATCACTTCATGGTTGCCGCGGCGCGTGCCGTACTGGTTGAAATCGACCGGCTGCACGCCGTGGTCGAGCAGATACTTGCCGGCCGGGCTCGCGGTCTTGATCGAACCGGCGGGCGAGATGTGATCGGTCGTGATCTTGTCGCCGAACAGGCCCAGGATTCGTGCGTTGACGATATCGCCGATGGGTTTGGCCTCACGCGCGATGGTCTGGAAGTAGGGCGGGTTCTGGACGTAGGTGGACGCGCCGTTCCAGCCGTAGGTCAGGCCGCCGCTGGTGGCGATACCCTGCCAGTTGGTATCGCCCTTGAAGACATCGGCGTAGCGCGACATGAACATGCTGCGGGTGATGTTGTCGGCGATGAACTTCTGGATTTCCTGCGTCGTCGGCCAGATGTCCTTCAGGAAGACGGGCTTGCCGTCCTTGCCCTCTCCCAGCGGTTCCTTGGTCAGATCCTTCTGCACCGAACCCGCGAGCGCGTAAGCGACGACGAGCGGGGGCGACGCCAGATAGTTCGCCTGGACGTCGGGGCTGACGCGACCTTCGAAGTTGCGATTGCCGGACAGCACCGCGGCGGCGACGATGCCGTTGCCATTGATCGCCTTCGAAATCTCAGGCGCCAGCGGGCCGGAGTTTCCGATGCAGGTGGTGCAACCGAAGCCGACAAGGTTGAAGCCGATCTGGTCGAGGAAGGGCTGCAGGCCAGCGTCAGCGAGATAGGCGGCGACGACCTGCGATCCCGGCGCGAGCGAGGTTTTCACCCACGGCTTGCTCGTCAATCCGGCTTTCACCGCATTGCGTGCAAGAAGGCCGGCGGCAATCAAGACGCTCGGGTTCGACGTGTTCGTGCAGCTCGTGATCGCGGCGATGACGACGTCGCCGTGGCCGATATCAAAAGACGTACCTTCGACCGGCACGCGCTTGTCGAGTTCGCCCGGTTTTTTGTACTCGCCGGCAAGCGCGGTTTCGAATCCGCTCTTGATGTCGGGGAGTGCGATGCGGCCCTCGGGACGCTTTGGACCGGCCATCGAGGGGACGACGTCGCCAAGATCGAGTTCGAGCGTATCGGTGAAGACCGGATCGGCAGAGCCTGTTTCGCGATAGAGGCCCTGGGCTTTGGCGTAGGCCTCGACCAGCGCGATGCGATGGGCGTCGCGGCCCGACATGGTCAGATAGTTGATCGTTTCCTTATCGACCGGGAAGAAGCCGCAGGTGGCGCCGTATTCGGGTGCCATGTTGGCAATCGTCGCGCGATCGGCGAGCGTCATACTATCGAGGCCGGGGCCGAAGAATTCGACGAACTTGCCGACGACGCCCTTCTTGCGCAGCATCTGCGTGACGGTGAGCACAAGGTCGGTGGCGGTGACGCCTTCCTTCAGCTTGCCGGTCAGGCGGAAGCCGATGACTTCCGGGATCAGCATCGACTGCGGCTGGCCGAGCATGGCGGCCTCGGCTTCAATGCCGCCGACGCCCCAGCCCAAGACGGCGAGGCCGTTGACCATCGTCGTGTGGCTGTCGGTGCCGACGAGCGTATCGGGGTAGGCGACGGTTGCGCCGTCGGCCATCTCGTTGGTCCAGACGGTCTGGGCGAGATATTCGAGATTGACCTGATGGCAGATGCCGGTGCCGGGCGGCACGACGCGGAAGTTCTGGAACGCGCCCTGGCCCCACTTCAGGAAGTTATAGCGCTCGCCGTTGCGCGAATATTCAAGCGCGACGTTGTCGGCCAAGGCTTTCGGGCTGCCAAATTCGTCGACGATGACCGAGTGGTCGATGACAAGATCGACGGGCACGAGCGGATTGATCTTGGTCGGGTCGCCGCCGAGCTTCGTCATTCCGTCACGCATGGCGGCGAGATCGACGACGGCCGGGACGCCGGTGAAATCCTGCATCAGCACGCGGGCCGGGCGGAAACCGATTTCCTTTTCGGTCTTGCCCTTGTTATCGAGCCATTCGGCCATGGCGACGATGTCGGTCTTGGTGACCGAGCGGTTGTCTTCATGGCGGAGAAGGTTTTCGAGCAGCACCTTCATCGAATAAGGAAGGCGCGAGATGCCTTTCAGGCCGTTCTTCTCGGCATCGGGCAGCGAATAGTAAACGTAGGTTTTTCCCTCGACAGTGAGGGTTTTCTTGCATTTGAAGCTGTCGTCGGAAATGGGTGTTACGGCGCTCAAGGTCAGGCCTCCGAAAGATTAAGACGAAGGGCTGCGCCGCCGGAGTGCCGACGGATCGAGGACGCCCCGTGGCACATCAGACTGGTAACAGACTGGGCCGCGCGACCCCCTCGCTTTTGCGCTAGCGAAGGATACAACGTGCCTTTTATATAAGCATCTCGAAAAGAAAAGACCAATCATTGCCGCGGTAAGATTCCGCGCGATTGGGCCGCGTTTGCTCATTCAGAAGTCACGGAATCCGATCCCTGTGCAGCTCATTGCCGAAGACTTGGTCATAGATCGCGGGTCGCGCCGGGTCATCGATGGGTTGTCGTTCTCCGTAAAGCGCGGCGAGGTGCTGGTTCTGACCGGAGCCAACGGCATCGGCAAGACGACGTTGCTCAGAACGCTCGCCGGATTCATTCGGCCATTCCGCGGGTTTGTCCGGCTCGATGGCGGCGACCCGGAGCTTTCGGTTGCCGAGCAGGCGCATGCCGTCGGACATTCGAATGCGGTGAAGTCGAGTTTGAGCGTGATCGAGAACGCGGCGTTCTGGAATGCCTACCTCGAGAGCGGCGATCATTCGGGCGAGCGGATCGAGGCCGCGCTTCGCCATTTCGGATTGGAAGACCTTGCGGAATTTCCCGCCGCCTATCTGTCGGCGGGACAGAAGCGACGATTGGGCTTGGCCCGGCTGCTCGTTGCACATCGGCCGTTGTGGCTGCTTGACGAGCCGACGGCGTCGCTCGATGTCGCGTCATCCGAGCGGCTGGTCGCCGCCGTCAATGCGCACACGGATGAAGGCGGCCTCGCCGTCATCGCGACGCATCTGCCGCTGGGGCTCGAACGTGCGCGGACTCTCGATCTGGCGGCGCAGAGGATAGCGGCGTGAAAAGCTTCCTGGCGCTCCTGACGCGCGATTTGCGGCTTGCGGTTCGCGAAGGCGGTGCGATCGGGACGGCGCTCGGCTTCTTTTTAGTTGTCGTATCGCTGATGCCGCTGGGGCTCGGGCCCGATCTCAATCTTCTGGCGCGGATTGCGGCGGGCGTCCTATGGATCGCGCTGCTGCTGGCGGCGCTGTTATCTCTCAACCGCATCTTCGAAGCGGATTATGAAGACGGAACGCTCGATGTGCTGGCGGCGGGGCCGCTGCCACTCGAACTCGTCAGCGCGGCGAAAGCGCTCGCGCATTGGATTACGACCGGCATTCCGCTCGCCGTTCTGGCGCCAGTGCTTGGCATTCTGCTCAATCTCGATCTTGCGTCGTATCCCATCCTGATGGCGACGACGCTGATCGGGACGCCGGCGGTGAGTTTTCTCGGCGCGATCGGGGCGGCGTTGACCATGAAAACGCGCCGGGGTGGACTTCTTCTGGCCCTGATCGTGCTGCCCCTATACGTTCCGACCCTGATTTTCGGGATTTCCGCCGTCAGCGCGGGAGCGGGGCCCGAAGGGCTCGGAGCATCGTTTCTCATCCTGGCGGCGATATCGCTCGTCACGATGGTGCTGGGTCCGGTGGCGGCCGCGGCGGCGCTGCGGGTCCAGATGCAGTAATTCAATAAATGGTAACTTCGAGCTTCATTGCGCCCATTCGTTTTAAGGCTTAAATCCCGCCCATGCAGACGCTGACGCAACGCCTCGCCAATCCGACCCGCTTCATGGAGCTTTCCGCCCGGCTGATACCGTGGTTGGCGGCGGCGACCGCCGTGCTGTTGGTATACGGGCTTTATCTGGCGTTCTTCGATTCGCCCGCCGACTATCAGCAGGGTGAGACGGTCAGGATCATGTACATCCACGTGCCGTGCGCGTGGCTGTCGATGATGATCTATGGCCTGATCGCCGCTTCGAGCTTCGGGCTCTTGGTTTTTCGTCATCCGCTCGCGGATGTGTCGGCCAAGGCTGCAGCGCCGCTCGGCGCGGCGTTTACGTTTCTGGCGCTCGTCACCGGCTCGCTGTGGGGCAAGCCGATGTGGGGCACCTACTGGGTGTGGGACGCGCGGCTGACGTCGGTGCTGCTGCTGTTCTTTCTGTATCTCGGGCTGATCGCGCTGAGGTCGGCGCTGGAAGACGAAGGCGCGGCGGCGAAATTGACGGCGGTGCTGGCGCTCGTCGGCGTGACGCTGTTGCCGATCATCAAGTTTTCGGTCGACTGGTGGAATACGCTGCATCAGCCGTCGACGGATTTCACTTCGACCGTCGATCCGAGCATGCGATTGCCGCTGCTCGTCATGGCGCTGGCGTTCACGCTGATGTTCTTCGCCATGCATTTGAAGGCGATGCGCAATGAAATTCTGCGGCGCCGGGTCAAGTCGCTTCGCACCCAGATCGTCATGGGCCGCGACCGTCTCGCGCCGCAGGCGGCGGAGTGAACATCATGGATCTCGGGCCGCACGCCGCATTCATCTGGATTTCGTATGCCGTCGTCGCGGTAACCGTCACGGGCCTCGTCATGTGGCTCGCCGCCGATGGCTGGAAACAGCGTGCCGAACTCGACACGCTCGAACGCCAGGGCGTGAAGCGGCGTTCGTCCACCTAACGGAAAGAGATACCGTGGCCCAGGGTCGATCGAATTTTCTGCGCCTTCTGCCGGTTGCCGTGTTCGTGGTCATCGCCGGATTTTTCGCAGCGGCGCTCAGATCCGGCGATCCGTCGCTGCTGCCGTCGACGCTTGTCGGCAAGCCCGTGCCGGCAACGACGTTTCCGGCGCTCGATGGCCTGGAGACGGCGCAGGGAACGCCGGAGCCCGGCTTCACTTCGGCCGATCTGGCAAAGGGCAAGATCTCGGTCGTCAACTACTGGGCGTCATGGTGCGCGCCGTGCGTCGATGAGCATCCGATGCTGGAAAGGCTCAAGGAGGCCGCAGGCGTCGATATCTACGGCATCAATTACAAGGATCAGGCGCCCGCCGCGCGGCGGTTTCTCGGCCGTTATGGCAATCCGTTTACGGCGGTCGGAACCGACAGTGACGGTCGGGCTGCGATCGACTGGGGCGTTTATGGAACGCCCGAGACGTTCGTCGTCAACGGCCGAGGCGACGTGATCTATAAGCACGTCGGCCCGATTACCGAAGACTCGCTCAACAGCAAGCTTCTGCCTGTCATCGCGAAGGCCAAAGCCGAGGCGACTCCTGCTGGTCCTTCTTCCTAAAGCGCGAAGAACTGGCCACGCGAGTGGTTCAGCACGGTCAGCGTTCCCGACTTGATATCGAAATGGGCGCCGTGGAGCGACAGCCGGCCCTTTTCTTCCTGCTCTTTCACGAACGGAAACGTGCGCAGGTTGGCGATCGATTGCTTGACGGCTTCCTTCTCGAGCGCTTCCTGACGAACGCTGGCGCTGCTGTTTTGATGGGCGGCAAGAACGTTCAGGCGGGCATCGTCGAGCATCGACATCCAGCGTGAGATGAAGTGCGCTTCGGTCTGGATCGCGGCGCTCTGATCAAGGGCCGCTTTGACGCCGCCACAGCCGGAATGGCCCATGACGATCATGTTCTTGACGCGAAGGTTCAGGACCGCGAACTCCATCGCGGCGCTGACGCCGTGATACTTGCCGCTGACCTCGTAGGGCGGAACGAGATTTGCGACGTTGCGGACGACGAACAGTTCGCCCGGCATGGCGCTGAAGATCGTCTCGGGATCGACGCGGCTGTCGGAGCACGAGACGATCATCGTCTCAGGGCTCTGCCCATAGGTCGCGAGTTCTTCATATTGGTCGGCGTTCGGAACGAAATGGCGATGGCGAAAGCGGCGATAGCGGTCGGTCAACGTCTCGGGGAAACTGCTCATTGTAATTTTTCGCTCCCAACGGGCGGGGCGCCCTTGCTTGTGACCAGTACGAGGTAGCCTACGACTGCGGAAAGAAGTGATCCGGCCATGACGCCAAGGCGGACCTCGGCCGTCAATTTGGGATCCTGAAATGCCAGCAGACCAATGAACAAGCTCATCGTAAAGCCGATCCCGCCGAGGATGGCCGTGCCGAAGAGTTGCCTTTGCGAGGCGCCGTGAGGCATCTCGCCCAAGCCGCTGGAGATAATAGTCCGCACCGCGCCGTATATGCCGAGGGTCTTGCCGAGGAAAAGGCCAAAGGCGATGCCAAGCGGGATTTGCGACAGCATGTCGTTGGTGGACAGCTCACCGAGATAGAGACCGGCGTTGGCGAACGCGAAAATGGGCATGATCAGGAAGCTGACCCAGGGGCTTAGCGCGTGCTCCAGATGCTTCAAGGGGCCGTCGACGCCTTTGGTCGGGCTGGAGAGCGGAATCATCAGCGCGGTAATAACGCCGGCGATGGTTGCATGAACTCCCGATTTTAGCACGCACAGCCAGACGAACGCACCGACCACGAGGTAGGGGGCCGTGCGCATCACATTGAAATAATTGAGGAGCGCCAGCACTGCGATGCCCAGAGCGGCGAGCGAAAGGGCGAGAAACGACAGCTCGGAGGTGTAAAAGAAGGCGATAATCAGAATGGCTCCCAAGTCGTCGATGATGGCGAGGGCGAGCAGGAACACCTTCAAGGTCGGCGGCACGCGATTGCCGAGCAACGCCATCACGCCGACGGCGAAGGCGATGTCGGTGGCAGCCGGAATGGCCCAGCCGCGGAGGGCTTCGGCGTTGTTCCAATTGATCGCGGTATAGATCAGCGCCGGGGCCGCCATGCCTCCGAGAGCGCCGACGATGGGGAGTATCGCGGCGGCGGGTTTCGACAGCGCGCCGCGAAGTGCTTCGCGTTTGATCTCAAGGCCAACGACCAGGAAGAAGATCACCATCAGGGCGTCGTTGATCCAGTGAAGAATCTCTTTCGACAGCGCAAACGGCGGCAGGCCGAGCTGAACATGGGTCGCAAAAAAGCGCTCGTAGGATTCGCGAAGAGGAGAGTTTGCGAAGATCAGGGCCAGGACGGCGGCGGCAAGTAAGACAAGACTGGATGCAACTTCTCGGCTGATACCTGCGGCACTCGATTCCGGCTTCATCTTCGGGTGTTGTCCTCAGTCGGCGTGATCTCCGGAAAAGCTATGCCTTGGCATGAGGACGGCAGCAAGCCGAAGTGGAAAAACGCGCGGATTTGGCTCATGAAATCGGCGCGATCTGGGCGGGCGTCACTCCAGTGGTCCAATCGACGAGATAGGGCTTGAGATAGTCGGCGCCGCGGCTTGCCTGAAGCACACAGCGAACGCCGGCGATGGCATAGGCGAGTGCTTGCTCCGGCCGGTCTCCCAGCATCAGCCGCGCGGTGAGACAACCGGCGAAGACGTCGCCGGTTCCGTGCGGGACGTCGCGCCATTTTTCAACGCTTCCGAGCCATTTGCGGCCGTCAGCGATGAAAGCCGTTGCGAGAACGCCGTCGCCGTCGGGGATTGACGTTCCCGCGATGATCGGGCGGCCGAGTTGTGCAATCGCATCGAAGGCATCGGCGGGGGTGGCGACGTCGCGGCCAGAGAGCCACGACAACTCGAAGCGATTGGGCGTCAAGACGTCGGCCAGCGGGACGAGCAGATCGCGAATGGCACGGGCGGCCTTCTCGTCGATGTAAAGGCCGCCGGGGTCGTCGCCGAAAATCGGATCGCAGACGAAGAGGATTTCCGGCCTTATGGTTTTGAGGCGCGTCACCGCCGACGCCACCATCTCGACGTGCTGTACCGACGGCAGATAGCCGGAAAAGACCGCGTCGAATGATGCCAGCCAGCCGTTGTCGGCGAGCGCGCGGACCATATCGCCGAGAAGCCTCGGATCGAGCGTGATACCGGCGATGTGGGCGCGGATCGGATGGTTCGAAAGTACGACGGTCGGCAAGCCGACCACCTCTATCCCGGCGCGCTGCAACGGCGGCGCAGTCGCGGTGAGACCCACAGGATCGCGCGCCACGTAAGAGGAAATCATCAAAATTCGGCGCATGGGGACCGCACGTCCGTTGCAGGGGTGGTTGCTTGAAGATTTCTGGCCGGCGAGGAAACGCGATGGTGATTTATTCAAAAGTCTAGCCGAGGTCGATGTTGCAAACGCGCATGTTGCGATGCAAAATCCCATTCGAGCCGTACGGGAGCCGAGGCGATGGCCATGAGACCGAGACGCAGCGTCCTTTATTTGCCAGGGGACAACGAGCGCGCTCTGGAAAAAGCAAAATCGCTGCCCGCCGATGCGATCATCATCGATCTTGAGGACTCGGTCGCGCCCCAGAACAAAGAGAAAGCGCGTTCACAGGCGACGGCCGCGATTCACGAACGCGGGTTCGGGTCGCGCGAAGTCGTCCTGCGCGTCAATCCGATCGAGACGCCCTGGGGAATGGCGGATCTGCACGCGGCGATGGCTGCCGTGCCCGACGCGATCCTTATCCCTAAGGTTTCGAATTCAGGCGACATCACCGGCACGGCGAAAGTCGTCAAGGCGGCGGATGCCGATCCGCGCATCCGGCTCTGGGCGATGATCGAGACGCCGATGGGCATCATCAACGCCAAGGAAATCGCGGCGTGCGCGCCCGATCAGGACAACCGCCTGGTGTGCTTCGTTCTGGGCACGAACGATCTGCTCAAGGAGAGCCGGGCGCTCGCGAGCCGCAACCGGTTCGCGGTCGTGCCGTGGCTTGCCATGACGCTGGTCGCGGCGCGCGCCTACGGGCTCGACGTGATCGACGGCGTCTACAACGATTTCAAGGATGAATCGGGTTTTCGCGCCGAGTGCGAGCATGGCCGGACGCTTGGCATGGACGGCAAGACGCTGATCCATCCGTCGCAGGTCGTGCCGTGCAACGAGGTGTTTTCGCCGACGATCGATGAAATCGCCTGGGCGCGCAAGGTGATCAAGGCCTTCGACGAGCCGGAGAATGCGCGCAAGGGGGTTATCACGGTCGAAGGACGCATGGTGGAGCGACTGCATCTCGTCATGGCGAAGCGGGTTGCCGCGATCGCGGAAGCGATCAACGCCCGATCGAAAGTCGAGGAGCCGTGGTTTTAGTAAACGCGCCTGCCGATCTCTCGTGCGGCCCTTGATCGCGTCCTTAAGATTTCAAAAAGGGTTGCGGTTCGCGGCCGACATCTCGAAAACAACGAAAAAGCCGAAGCCTGCGCAGCCGGGCTTCCCTAGACACAGGGCGGGATGATGGTCGGGACCAAGACGAACGCTGGGAATTTCTTCGAAGATTTCGCCTACGGCCAGATCATCCATCATCCGACGCCACGGACCGTCACCGTCGGCGACGTGGCGCTTTATACGTCGCTCTATGGCTCGCGCTTCGCGGTGCAATCGGCCGATACGTTCGCGAAAGCGATCGGCTATCCGAAATCGCCGCTCGATGATCTTCTGACGTTTCATGTCGTGTTCGGAAAAACGACGCCGGAAATTTCGCTCAATGCGATTGCCAACCTCGGCTATGCCGATTGCAAGTTTTTAAAGCCGGTCTATCCGGAAGATACGCTGACGGCGACGTCGGAAGTGATCGGTCTCAAGGAAAACTCGAACGGCGAAACGGGCACGGTCTACGTCCGCTCGACGGGGCGCAATCAGAACGGCGAAGTCGTGCTCGAGTATTGCCGCTGGGTTATGGTGCGCAAGCGATCGAAGGGTTCTCCGGCGCCGGAAGCAGTGGTGCCGAAACTTCCCGAGCGTGTCGATCCAGCCGATCTTGCGACGGCCGTGCCGGCGATCGACGTCGGCAAATGGGATTTCGATCTTTCCGGCTCGAAGCACCGGTGGGACGATTATGAGCCCGGCGAGAAGATCGATCACGTCGACGGCATGACGCTGGAAGAAGCCGAGCATCAGATTGCGACGCGGCTTTATCAGAACACGGCCAAAGTCCATTTCAACCAGCATACGGAATTGAAGGGCCGGTTCGGCAAGCGGATCGTCTACGGCGGCGTCGTCATATCGCTGGTGCGCGGCCTCTCGTACAACGGCCTTGGGAATGCCTTTCATCTCGCCGCCATCAATGGCGGCAGGCACGTGGCGCCGACGTTTGCGGGCGATACGATCTACGCATGGTCGGAGGTGCTGGAGAAAGCTGAAATTCCCGGGCGGAAGGATGTAGGTGCGCTGCGCGTTCGGATGGTCGGCGTCAAAAATCAGGATTGTTCTTCCCTTCCCCTCAAGACGCCGACGGGCGAATATGCCGAAGGGGTTGTCCTCGATCTCGATACGTGGCTTGTGCTGCCCCGCTAAGGCCGGATTGGTCTGGGATGACCTCGGCGGATAGCTGGGGAGGCAGGGAGCGGGTCGCATGATGTTCGGGACGCTGAGACGTGCTGCGTTGGGGTTGCTCGTTCTGATTTTGCCTGTTCGGGCGAACGCGGCCGGTGAAGCGGCGGTGGCAGAGATCAAACTTGCCGACGGATCGAGCGCGGGAACCATCACTTTGACGGAGGTCGCTGCCGGCGTGCTTTTGAAGGTCGATCTCAAAGGATTGCCGCCCGGGGCGCACGGTTTTCATGTGCATGAAGCCGGCAAATGCGAGGGCGATTTTTCCTCCGCCAGCGCCATCTACAACCCGCTCGGCGCCAAGCACGGATTTCTCAACGATGAAGGGCCGATGGCGGGCGATCTTCCGAATATCGTGGCTGGTCCCGACGGCACGGCGCGCGCCGAGCTGATGAGCACCTATCTCCATCTCAACATGAATGATGACGAGACGCTGTTTGATGCCGACGGATCGTCGATCGTGATCTACGAAAAGGCCGACGACTACCAGAGCGATCCCGAGGGTGGCGGCGACAAGCGGATCGGCTGCGGCGTGATCACGAAAAAGTAGCAGGGGCGCGATCGACTTTGCGCGCGTTCGGGTTGCTGCGAATCAGGCAGCCGGTTCAATAATTTTTCAGCGGCGGTAGGCTAGATTGTGCGTATACGGCATAATCGCCGCGTCATGGCTATTTGAAGCGAGGCACGGTGGGGAAGAAAGTTGCCATCATCGGGGCGGGGCTGGCGGGCCTGACGTGCGCCCGCACGTTGCGGCAGGCCGGCATCGCGATCGAGGTTTTCGAGGCAGAGGGGCATGCCGGCGGACGCATCGCGACGATGTGCGCCGGCAACGATCGTTTTGATCATGGGGCGCAGTATCTGTGTGCCCAATCCGATGAATTTCGGTCTTATCTCGCCGAGATTTCGGGTCTTGGCTATGCGGACCAATGGTTGCCGCGCGTTGCCGAAGCCGAAGGGCACCGTGTCCTCGGAGGCGAACCCTGGATCGTCGGCGTGCCGGGGATGTCATCGATCGTGCGGCCGCTTACGGACGGTGTCAGGGTCGCGTTCGGGCGCCGGGTGCAGTCACTCGAACAGCGCGAAAAGGGATGGCATCTCTGGTTCGAGGACGAGAAATCGTCCGGGCCGTTCGACTTTGTCGCCATCGCGGTCCCAGCGGCGGAGGCGATGCGGCTGCTTGATCCAATCAAGGGTTTTGCGCCGACTTTGCGGCGGGTGCGCATGCTGCCTTGCTGGGCGCTGATGGTGCGCATCGACGACAAGACGTTTCCGGACCTGGACGTGTTCAGGAACGTTTCGCAAGTTCTGCATTGGATCGCCCGCGACAACTCGAAGCCGGGGCGCGAGCCAAATGGCGAGACACTGGTTGCGCACGCCTCGCCGGCATGGAGCTTTGCGGCCGAACAGGGCGACGCGATGGACGTTGCAGAGGAACTCTGGAGCGAGGTCGGTGCTGTTCTCGGTCTGTCGCCGGTCAGGCCATCGCGGATGCTGGCGTATCTCTGGCGGCAGAGCATCGTCGGGCAGGCGCTGGGCGAAACGCATCTTTATTCGGCGGAATCACGGGTTGGCGTTGCCGGAGACTGGTGCCTTGGCGCATTTGCGGAACATGCTTTCACGAGCGGCAACCATCTCGGGCGGGCGATCGCGGCCGCGATCGGGTGACGGCGCCTTGGAATTGATGTGGCATTTGGCGAATTGCCGCGCCCGGTCCGAGAGGCTAAACATTCGCGTCAAACAATAAGAAGGACGTCCGATGGCAGTTACATCCGGCCGTGGCACGCGCCCCGAGCGGCCCCTTTCGCCACACCTTCAAATCTACGCTCCGCTGATCAACATGGTGATGTCGATCGTGCATCGCATCACGGGGGCAGCGCTTTATTTTGGTTCGCTGCTGCTGGCCTGGTGGCTCGTGTCGGCCGCGATCGGTCCCGACGCCTACGATTACTTTCTGAGTTTGTGCAACACCTGGATCGGCAAGCTCGTGCTCATCGGATACACCTGGGTTCTGATGCATCACATGATGGGCGGCATCCGGCATTTCATCTGGGACACCGGATACGGCTACGATCTGGAAACGGTCGACCTGCTGTCGTGGGGATCGCTTGCCGCATCGCTGGCGTTGACGGCCATCGTCTGGATCTCCGTCGCAATGGGAGCGATCTGATGACTTCGATGCGCACGCCGCTGAAGACGGTTCGCTATCTCGGCTCGGCAAAAGAAGGTGCCGACCATTTCTGGAAACAGCGCGTGACTGCGGTCGCGAACGTGTTTCTCGGCCTCTTTCTGGTGTGGCTGATTGCGTCGCTGCTCGGCGCCGACTATGCCACCGTGAAGCAGAAGCTCAGCCATCCGCTCATCGCCGTGCCGCTGCTGGGGCTTATAATCTCGGGCACGGTCCATATGCGGATCGGCATGCAGGTGATCATCGAGGATTATGTGCATGAAGAAGGGCTTAAGGTCGTCGCTTTGATGCTCAATACGTTTTTTGCCATTGCCGTTGCTCTTGCGAGCATATTCTCGATTTTGAAACTGAGTTTTGGAGCCTGAGCCGATGTCCGCAGTGAATGGCAAGGCCAACGGCGCGAGCGCCGCGCCATCGCAGATCGGAAAAGCCTATCCGCTGCACGATCATGTCTATGACGTGGTCGTCGTCGGAGCGGGCGGCGCGGGGCTTCGCGCGACGCTTGGATGTGCCGAAGCGGGCCTCAAGACGGCTTGCGTGACGAAGGTTTTCCCGACCCGCTCGCATACGGTTGCGGCGCAGGGCGGCGTTGCGGCGGCGCTGGGCAACATGGGCCGGGACGACTGGCGCTGGCACATGTACGACACCGTCAAAGGTTCCGACTGGCTCGGAGATCAGGACGCCATCGAATATCTGTGCCGCAATGCACCTGCGGCCGTTTACGAGTTGGAACACTACGGCGTGCCGTTCTCGCGTACGGAAGACGGCAAGATCTATCAGCGGCCGTTCGGCGGCATGACGACCGATTACGGCGAAGGGCCGCCGGCGCAGCGGACGTGCGCCGCCGCCGACCGCACCGGCCACGCGATGCTGCATACGCTTTACGGACAGTCGCTGAGGCACGCGGCGGAATTCTTCATCGAATATTTCGCCCTCGATCTCATCATGGATCAGGACGGCGCCTGCCGGGGCATCATCGCGCTGAACCTCGATGACGGCACGCTGCATCGCTTCCGCTCGAAGAAGACGATCCTAGCGACGGGCGGCTACGGACGGACGTATTTCTCGTGCACATCGGCGCACACCTGTACCGGCGACGGCAACGCCATGGTGCTGCGCGCGGGCCTGCCGCTGCAGGACATGGAATTCGTGCAGTTTCACCCGACCGGCATTTACGGCGCGGGCGTGCTGATTACCGAAGGCGCGCGCGGCGAAGGCGGCTACCTGACGAATGGCAAAGGTGAGCGCTTCATGGAGCGCTATGCACCGCATGCGAAAGATTTGGCCTCGCGCGATGTCGTCTCGCGCTCGATGACAATTGAGATTCGCGAAGGCCGCGGCGTTGGGCCGGATGCGGATCACATCTTCCTGCATCTCGACCATCTCGATCCGAAGATTCTCGCGGAGCGCCTGCCGGGCATTACCGAAAGCGCCAAAGTCTTTGCAGGCGTCGATCTTCGACGCCAGCCAATCCCGGTGTTGCCGACGGTGCATTACAACATGGGCGGTATCCCGACCAACTATCACGGCGAAGTGCTGACCAAGAAGAACGGCGATCCGGATCATATCGTGCCGGGCCTTATGGCGATCGGCGAAGCGGCGTGCGTGTCCGTGCACGGCGCCAACCGTCTGGGTTCGAATTCGCTCATCGACCTCGTGGTGTTCGGACGTGCGGCGGGCTTGCGCTGTGCCGAGACGATCGAGAATGGTCTGGCGCAACCGGACCTTCCGAAAGATGCGCATGAGCCGGCACTGGCGCGGCTCGATCATTTCCGCTACGCCAAGGGCTCGACGCCGACGGCTGCGCTTCGCCTGCGCATGCAGAAGATCATGCAATCGAACTGCGCCGTCTTCCGCGACGGCCCCGTGCTGAAGGAAGGCGTCGAAAAGATCGGCCAAGTCTGGCGCGATGCGGCGGACATTTCGGTCACCGACCGGTCGCTGATCTGGAACTCGGATCTGGTCGAGACGCTTGAATTCGACAATCTGATCGCGCAGGCGGCGGTGACCGTCGTCGGCGCTGAAAACAGGCAGGAAAGCCGCGGGGCGCATGCGCGCGAAGACTTTCCGAAGCGCGATGATGTCAACTGGATGAAGCACACGCTGGCGTGGGCCGACTACGGCACTAAAACCGTCAAGCTCGACGACCGGCCGGTGCACACCAAGACCATGACCAACGAGGTCAAATATATCGAGCCCAAGGCCCGCGTTTATTGAGCCCTTCTGGACATACCGAGTACAAATAGCGCCGTCACAGGAAGTCGCTTATGGTGCGGCCGCTATCGAGAAGGGCGCACCTCAACGTGAGCAAGATCAGTACCGACGCAGGCGACGACGCCGACACGCGCATGTCGCCGGATCCGTTCGCCGCGGTGCTCCCGGCGTTGGCGGCGCTTGGCGCCATCGCATCGATCGCCGCGATCAACTGGTCGGGGCAGGAGAAGGTCGCGACGCGCACCCGGACCAAACGCAAGACCGGTGCGGCACTGCGCGATCTGGAGACCTGCTGTCTCGGGCTTTCCGAGATTTTCAAAAGGTTCCGCAAGCACCCGAGGGTTTTTGCCGGTGAAGGCGGGCAGGCGGCGGCGCCGCTCAAGTTTGGAGTCCACGGTCAGCGCATCCGTGCCGACGCCCAGCGGCTTTATCTGCAACTGATGAACGATATCGCCTCGATGCTGGTGCTCGCCGCGCAGAATGCCTTCGACGTGATGACGGCGATCGAGGACGGGGATATCGAGGCCCCAGAGGAAATTTTCTTCGGCTTTGGCGAGCAGCAGGAGCGGCTCAACGAGGTCATACAGTCGCGGGTGCCGCTCAGGGCCGCGGTCGATACCGGCGGCGAGATCGCCGACCGGCTGGTCGAGCTCGTTCGCGAGCTCAAGAAGCACCAGAAAGCCGGCTGACGCCAAAGAACCGCATACGTCGCGCCGGCATGCCGTTGACAGGGGAGCAGGTTCAAGCTTCTGTCAACGCCACAAAGCTTTCGATGGTGGGGACAGCGGCAGTCTCATGGTTCAACTCACTCTTCCGAAGAATTCAAAGATCTCCGAAGGCAAGACCTGGAACCGGCCGGACCGCGACGGCGATTGGAAAGAATTTCGGATCTATCGCTGGAATCCCGACGATGCGCGCAACCCGCGGGTCGACACCTATCACATCGACCGCAAGCAGTGCGGGCCGATGGTTCTCGATGCTCTGATCAAGATCAAGAATGAGATCGACCCGACGCTGACGTTTCGGCGGTCGTGCCGCGAGGGAATTTGCGGCTCGTGCGCGATGAACATCGACGGCACCAACACGCTCGCCTGCCTCAAGGGCATCGAGGACGTGAAGGGGGCGGTGAAGATCTATCCGCTGCCACACACCGAGGTCATCAAGGATCTGGTGCCCGATCTCACCAATTTCTACGCGCAGCATCGCTCGATCGAGCCGTGGCTCAAGACCGATACGCCGACGCCGCCGAAAGAATGGAAGCAGTCGCGCGAGGATCGCGAGAAGCTCGACGGGCTTTATGAGTGCATTCTATGTGCGTGCTGCTCGACATCGTGCCCGAGCTACTGGTGGAATTCGGATCGCTATCTCGGTCCGGCCATTCTTCTGCAGGCCTACCGTTGGATCAACGACAGCCGCGACGAAGCGACGGGCGAGCGGCTCGACAATCTGGAAGATCCGTTCCGACTTTACCGCTGTCACACGATCATGAACTGCGCCAAGGCCTGCCCAAAGGGATTGTCGCCCGCGAAAGCCATTGCCGAACTCAAGAAACTGATGGTCGAGCGCCGCGTGTAAACCTCCGGCTCGATCGCGTCATCTGATAGGAGCGACCGTGCTGGATATTCTCGATCATATCGGCTTTCCCGTCACCGATTATGCGCGGTCGCTGGAATTCTACACCAAGGCGCTGGCGCCGCTCGGCATCGGCCTGCTCAAGGAAATGAAGTTTTCCGAAGACGAGAACGACGGCTACGCGGGCTTCGGACGCGAGCGGCCGCAATTCTGGATCGGCACCGGTTCATCGCTGAAAGGCCGGCTGCACGTGGCGTTTGCAGCCCAGAATCGCGCGGAAGTTCAGGCGTTTTATGATGCGGCGCTGGCGGCGGGCGGCAAGGACAACGGGCCGCCGGGTCTCAGGCCGCACTATCACGCCAACTACTACGGCGGTTTCGTCTTCGATCCGGACGGTCACAACATCGAAGCCGTGACGCATCTGCCGGAATAGGCGGCGAAATCGAACCTCACAGATTGAGCTGATAGGTGTGCGCCAGCCAGCGATAGCTGCCGGGGCCATTTCTCTCGACATACCCGATCGAGGGAAACGGCATGTGATAGCCGATGACCGGTAAGCGCTCTGTCGCTGCCATATCGTAGATGCGACGGCGTGTTTTGGCGCCGAGCGGCTTATCGGAATTGAAGATGCAATACCATTCAGGATGCGCCAGTGACGCAACTTGGTGGTGCGCGCAGTCTCCCCAGTACAAGATCGACTTGCCTTGGCTCTCGATCAAAAATGCGAGGTGACCGGGCGTATGACCGTAGGCTTCGACAGCGCGGATGCCGGTGATGACATCGTCGCCGGGCTTGATGAAGGTAAACCTATCGGCGACCGGCTTCGTGTTCGATCGGAAGACACTGGCCCATTTTTCGAGGTCGCCGGTAAATTTTCCTTCGGGCGCCCAGAAGTCATGCTCAATTCCTCCGATGACGTAGCGGGCATTGCGAAAGAGCGGTTGCGCGTTTTCGATCGTGCCACCCACGTGATCGGGATGGCCGTGGCTGAACACAACGATATCGATGTCGTCGGGTTTGAAGCCCGCGGGGTGCAGTTGGGCCGCAAGCCAGCCGCCGTTCGGGCGCGCGATAAAGCCGTTCGCGCCGTTGCCTGTGTCGAACAGAATGATCTCTTTGCCGGTATTGACGATGGTCGGTGAAAAGCCCGGCTGATATCTTTTCTCGGGCAGAAGATTATCGCGCATCAAAGTTTCGACATCGGCTTCACTTGCGTTCTCTCCGATGATGGGAAACGGGCCATCGATAAAGGCTTCGGAATCCGAGATCGTCGTGATTTCGAAATCTCCGAACTTGAACCGGTAGAATTTCGGCTGCCAATTGCCGAGCATTGCCGCGGACGCGTTTGCGGATAGTGCCGTTGCAACGCCCATAACCGGCATCGCCGCGAGGCCGGCGCCGGCGGCCATGAGCGCCCGGCGATTCATGGCCGGACTAAGGGCTTCACGGATGGTTGTCTTCGTCATTTCGATGTCCTAGGCAAATGTTCAGACCCAACACGAGGCTAGACCGTGGGAAAATCCGCGCGCTTGTATGAATCTGCTGCGCCGAATGACAACGACCTCAGACCGCTCTGGCACGTCGGTCTGGGACGCATGCTGTTTGCAGGCCCTCTGAGTCGAAATGCAGCACACAGCCATAGCGTGCCGGTTCTGCTTGCCGGTCTCTATGAGGACTTCGCCCTGCGAATTGGGAGCGGCACGTGGAGGCGATGCCGTGCGGCGGTCGTCAGAGCGGGCACCACGTACGAGTTCGACGCGGAGGGCCAGCCATTGGCTGTGCTCTATGCCGATGCCAGCCAAACGTCGGCGGAATGTCTTGCGGTGCTCATCGCGCAGACGCGCGAAGAGCCCGGCGCGGTTATCGGTAAGAGCGCCGATCTTGGTTCGCTCAGGACGCTTTACGAAGATCCGCAAAGCATCCGATGGGCCGGAGAGTTTATCGCCGATGTCATTGCATTTTCGGCGCCCAAGGCCCGGCGTCCGATAGACGAACGGATCAGGCGTGCGGTCGAACACATCGAGACAGAAGCCAACGGAACCGTGTCCGGGATTGATTACCGGAATTCGGTGGTGTCCGCAGCGCAAGCGGCCAACCTTTCGACGTCTCGCTTCCAACATCTATTCAAAGAGGAAATTGGTGTGCCGTGCCGGCGATACGCGGCATGGGCGCGAATGCGTGTGGCGGTTTCCGAGGTTGTTAGCGGGAGTAACCTCACGACGGCCGCACACGCGGCGGGCTTTTACGATCAGCCCCACTTCGCCCGCGAATTTCGCAGGATTTTCGGTGCGCCTGCGTCGCGCAGCCTCGCCGGCGTCAGGCGATGACATTGGTGAAAGCCTTCACTCTTGCCGGATAGCATGCGATAGCGGCTCCTATTGCAAGATCGACGTCAAGACATTCCCATGGCCAATTCTCTCTCTTCCCTCACATCCGGTGCGATCTCGTCGCCCTTTTCGCAGCTTCGCAAGCTGCTCGCAGGGATTGCGCCTGGGCACGAGAAGCCGATCGAGCTGACGATCGGGGAGCCGCGCGAGGCGATGCCGGATTTCATCCAGGCGAAACTCGATGAAGCGACGGCGCTTTATGGCAAGTATCCGCCGATCCGCGGCGCCGAAGAGGCGCGCAAGGCCATCTCGGAGTGGCTGTCGAAGCGATACGGATTGCCCGGCGACAGCGTCGATCCGGAGCGCGAGGTGCTGATGCTTTCGGGCTCACGGGAGGGGCTGTTTTTTGCTTGCCTTCCCGCCGTCGGGCGCAAGGCGTTCGATGGTCAGCCCGCGATCTTGATGTGCAATCCCTATTATTCGGCTTACGTCGCGGGCGCGATCGCGGTTGGAGCCAAGCCTATCTATCTCAACGCGACGAAGGCGACGGGCTTTCTTCCGGATCTCGACGCGATCGCAAGCGATAGAAATTTGCTTCAGCGGACGGCGGCGCTGTTCATCAATTCGCCGTCCAACCCGCAGGGCACGGTCGCGGATCGCGGCTATATCCTGAAGGCGCTCGAACTGGCGCGCGCCTACGACTTCATGCTGTTTCTCGACGAGTGCTATTCGGAGATCTACACGGAAGCGGCGCCGACCGGTGGGCTCGAGGTCGCGATCGGGACGCCCGAGCGCTATCGCAATCTCGTGGTCTTCAATTCGCTGTCGAAGCGATCGAATTTGCCCGGTCTCAGATCGGGCTTCTGTGCGGGCGACGCGGCGTTCATCGAAGCCTATGGCGAAGTGCGTAACATGTGTGCGCCGACGGTGCCCTTGCCGGTGCAACATGCGTCGGCCGCGATTTGGCGCGACGAAGCCCATGTCGAACGCTCGCGAGAGGCGTATCGCGAGAAATTCCGCATTGTTGACAATGTGTTAGCCGGTCGGTACGGATACCGGCGGCCCGCCGGCGGCTTCTGCCTCTGGCTCGATATGAGTCAATTCGGCGGTGGCTCTCAAGCGGCGGTAACCTTATGGCAACGCGCAGGCGTCAAGGTTATTCCCGGTAGCTTTTTGGCTCAGACGGGAAGGGACGGGACCAATCCCGGCGCGGACTATGTTCGCGTCGCCATGGTGCAGGACTCCGCGACGATCCAGGAAGCGCTCGAACGCACGATTTCCGTGCTGCGTTAAAGAGTACGTTCGCGCCGATGTCACTGGATACGCGAGGAATCGATCCTCAGCGGCTATTGCCGCAGTCCATGGAGGACCGTCTGCTGAGCTGGCTAGGCCGTTTGAGCGGCATGGTTCTGCTCGGCCTGGCGCTGCTCATCTGGACGAGCCTCGTGTCCTGGTCGGCGCTAGACCCAAGCCTGACGCACACGACGACGACGCCCGCCCATAATTTCGGCGGTCCGGTCGGTGCGATCATTTCGGATCTTCTGTTTCAGATGTTCGGCTTCGGTGCGGCGCTTGGGCTGATCGCACCGGTGGTCTGGGGCATCGAGATGCTGAGGTCGGAGCGCGTCGCCGACGGCCGCGTCAAGCTCGGCTTCTATCCGCTTTCCATTCTGGCGCTGACGGGTGCGATCTCGGCGCTTCCGGTTTTGAGCGGATGGCCGCTGCGTCACGGATACGGCGGACTGCTCGGCGACGGCGTCTACCACCTGATTCTCAAGCTGTTCTCGATGCTCAACGAAGAGCGGGCGCCGCTGGCGGCGGGGATCGTACTGCTTGCCGCGGCCGTTCATACGAGCGGCAAAGCGATTGGCTTCGAATTCGAGACCGTGATGAAAGCGTTCCTGCGCTCGCTCGGCTCGGGCATGCGTTATGCGTCGAGCAAACGACGGCTCGACGACATGGCGGCGGTCGGATCGTCGTTTGCGGCCGGGGCGCAGCGCGTACGCAAGGGCTGGTTTGGGCGGACGCCGGAACCTGCTGAAGCGCAAACCGGATATCGTTCGCTCGATGCATTTGCCGGTGCGGAGCCAACGCCCACCCTCGATCTCAATCCAGAGCGCACCGCTCGTCCACGTCACGTCGAAGCTGACAGGCCGTCGGCGGCCATCCGGCACACGGAGATGCACGACGATCGGCCGATGGCGCAAGATTACGTGACGCAGGTGCCGCACACTGCACATGACGACGCTATCGATGGCGGCGCGGTCGATGCCGCCGATCGCGGATTCGATTTCGACGATACGACCGAGGATTCGAGCCGGGCGATCGCCAAGCGCTTTGCGCCGGCATCCGCGGCTGCGGGCGCTGCGCGTGAGGCGGAGCCCGATCTCATGATGCCGCCACCGCCACCGGTGTCGCGGGACGTCCTTCCGAAAACCTCAACCACGAAGCCGAGTGCGGCCGCCAACGCGCTGCTCTCCGGCATCGCGAGAACCCGCACGCAGCCGATCTGGAAGCGTCCGTCGCTCAACATGCTGAAGCGGCCGGGCGCGCAGAAGCCGCGGCCGGAACTTTCACAAACCGTGATGCGCGGCAATGCTCGGCTGCTTGAAGACGTGCTCGCCGATTTCGGGGTCAAGGGCGAAGTGAAGGATATTCGGCCCGGCCCGGTCGTGACGCTCTACGAACTCGAACCCTCGCGTGGAACCAAGTCGTCGCGCGTGATCGGCCTTGCAGAAGATATTGCGCGCTCGATGAGCGTTGCGAGCGTCCGCGCCGCCGTCGTGCCGGGCCGCAACGCCATTGGCCTTGAATTGCCGAACGCGCGGCGCGAAACGGTGCTGCTGCGTGAAATTCTCGAAGCCGACACTTTCAAATCGGATGCGGCGACGCTGCCGCTCGGGCTCGGCAAATCGATCAGCGGTGATCCGGTTGTCGCCGATCTCGCGCGCATGCCGCATCTTCTGGTCGCCGGTACCACCGGATCGGGCAAGTCGGTCGGCATCAACGCCATGGTGCTGTCGCTGCTCTACCGGCATTCGCCGGACGATTGCCGCGTGCTGATGATCGATCCGAAGATGCTCGAGCTGTCGGTCTATAACGATATTCCGCACCTGCTGACGCCGGTTATCACCGATCCGCACAAAGCGGTCGCCGCGCTCGATTGGGCCGTGCGCGAGATGGAAGAGCGCTATAAGCGGATGGCGGCGCTGTCGGTTCGCAATATCGACGTCTTCAACAACCGCGTGCGCAATGCCAAGAAGCGCGGCGAGATGCTGTCGCGCACGGTGCAGACGGGCTTCGACAAGACAGGAGCGGCGCGCTTCGAGACGCAGACGATGGATCTCGAGCCGCTGCCGCGCATCGTCATCATCGTCGATGAATTCGCGGACCTGATGATCGTCGCCGGGCGCGAGGTCGAAGCCTCGGTGCAGCGCCTTGCGCAAATGGCGCGCGCCGCGGGCATCCACCTGATCATGGCGACGCAGCGCCCATCGGTCGACATCATCACCGGCACGATCAAGGCGAATTTCCCGACGCGCATCTCATTCAAGGTGACGTCGAAGATCGACAGCCGAACCATTCTGAATGAACAAGGCGCGGAGCAGCTGCTCGGCCAGGGCGACATGCTTTATTCGACAGGCGCGGGGCAGCTGGTGCGCGTCCACGGTGCGTTCGTGTCTGATGAAGAAGTCGTGGCGTTCGCCGACGCGCTGAGGCGCGAAGCATCACCGAAGTATGTCGACGGCATCACAGACGCGCCCGAGTCATTGGAGGTCGCGACGGGGCTTCGCGAGGCGAGCGATGATGATCTTTATGATCGCGCCGTAGCTATCGTCCTCAGAGACGGCAAAGCCTCGACGAGCTACCTGCAACGCAGGCTTTCGATCGGTTACAATAGAGCCGCGGATCTGATCGAGCGTATGGAACGGGAAGGTCTGATTTCCGCTGCCAACTCGGTCGGAAAGCGGGAAATTCTGATGTCCCGCCGTGGCGCGGATGCCGCCTGACTGTCGTGATCGACTGACGATCCGGGTCAAACTGAGGATAAGTGGCGAGGTGTCGCCGCCGGTTGCTTGCCTCTTGTAATCAATTGGCTTTACCCAAAAGCGAGGCAATGTCCGGTCCGCCTAGTTCTGGACGCATTCTTCGTTGAAACGATAGCTCGTGCGATTGGCCCGCAAATTCGGGCTTCGGGGCTGTGGGGGGCCGCGAATGGGACAAATCATGAGGCAATTTCTGCGCGGAGCCGCCGTTGCGACGGCGATGACTTTCGCGTTTGCAGGCGTTGCGACGGCGCAAGATCCGGATGGGCCGACGAACACCATCGTCAATGCGCCTGCGAAGAAGCCGGCGGTCAACGGATGGACCGGGGAAGTCGCGCCCGCCAACAGCGATGAAGGCATCACGCTCGACGCCCACCAAAAGACCTTGGTCGACAAGGTCAGCGCCTATTTCCAATCTCTGCAGAGCCTCAAGGGCTCGTTCACGCAGGTCGATGCCGACAACAAGAAGATGAAGGGCAAGTTCTTCGTCAAACGCCCCGGCCGCTTCCGCTTCGATTACGCGCTGCCGTCGCGCCAGATCATCGTTTCCGATGGCCAGAACCTCGCGATCCAGGATCTCGATCTCAACAACGAGGATCGCGTTTCTCTCGATCAAACGCCGTTCAGGCTGCTGCTGCGCGAGGACGTCAATCTTCAGCGTGATGCCAAGATCCTGGAAGTGCAGGAATCGGAAGACCTCATCGTGCTTACGCTCGAGGACAAGGATCCCAATTCTCCGGGTCGCATAAAGCTGTTCCTGGCAGCGAAGCCGGTGATGGAGCTGAAAGAATGGGTAACAACGGACGCCCAGGGTCAGGACACCAGAATCCAGCTTTCTCAATTGGTTAAGACCGACGATCTGGACGGAAATTTATTTAAAATTCAATCGCTTTGGCCGAAAAGCGCAACGCCGTAGGGAGTTTTCGAAGCAAATCAGTCTGTTGCGCAATTGACGCGATGCAATACCCATCCTGTGGATAAGTTTGGGTAACTGATCACATTTTCGTGATGCGCCCGTTCGGGGCCTATTGAATTTTCCTGGCTTGGGCTTAACTCAGAGACATGCAGGCGGCGTCACCCTGTATTCGGTAGTGCCCCCCGTCTAGCCGAAGACGCTGCCTCTGGTACCGGCTTCCCTCCCGGTGCCGAGCGCGACAAGCGCATAGCGCCCAGTTCCTCCCCCCGGAACTGGGCGCCCTCGTTTTCAGGCCCCTCAATTCCAAAAGTTTCTGGTCCCACAGTTTCCGGTCGCAAAGCTTCCGTTTCTAAAGCTTCTGCTTGCGCATCTAAAATTCTGTTCTCCAGAATTCGTGGCTGGCCTCAGGAGCGACAGCTATCGAGCGAATTCTACGTCAGGTGGCTTGCGAAACGACCGTCTGTTCAACCTTCGGACGTTGCAATCGCGGCGAGATCGTAGCGTCATCGCCGCCGGTAGCAATAGCTTTCAGATCATTCGCCAACAGTTTTAGACGAGCGGTGATTATCGCGCAAAAGTGTTCGGCGAGGTCGGGTTCCTCTTGCATAAATTCGAGCGTTTTCTCTCTCGTGAGACGAAGCGCTTTCACTGCGCCTTGCGCAATGATCGTCGATGTGTGGGGAAAGTCGATCAGCATCGCGAGCTCGGCGATCATTGCGCCTTCGGGCACGATTTCACCGCGCGATTTCTGCGAAGGATCGCCGCTATCATCAACGCGAAGGCAGCTTCCCGAAATGATGATGATGGCGGCATCGCTCATTTCGTTCTCGGTCGTCAGCGCGTCGCCGGGCCGATAGATGATGCGTTCGGCGCGGCGGACGATTTCCGTCAATTGCAGCGGCGTCAGGCCGCGAAAAATCGGCAGCGCCAGCAGTGGTTGTACGAGGGCATCAATCGCCATCGTTGAGAGGACTCCAGCTTGTTCAAAACACGGCGACACGCGAACCTGCGCAATGGCAGGCAACGCGACGCGACTATGATTTTCGTATCTGAATCGGCGTTGCCGACGAAACGCTGTTAGTACGCGCAGCGGCGCCAGGCTGTGGAAGCCGGTTGAACAACGCTCAAAAGCAAAAGATTCACGTGAAAACGACCGCGAATTCGTCAGCGCATGCTTTGCCGGTCACGGTGCGAGCTTGTAGCCGCCACTTTCGGTGATCAGGAGCTCGGCGTTCGAGGGATCTTTTTCAATCTTCTGGCGCAGGCGGTAGATGTGGGTTTCGAGCGTGTGGGTGGTGACGCCGGCGTTGTAGCCCCAGACCTCATGCAAGAGAACGTCGCGGGAGACGACCTTGTCGCCGGAACGATAGAGATACTTGAGAATGGATGTTTCTTTTTCCGTCAGGCGGATCTTGCTTCCTGCCTCGTCGATCAGAAGTTTCGAAGCCGGTTTGAAGGTGTAGTTGCCGATAGCAAATACGGCATCCTCGCTTTGTTCGTGCTGGCGGAGCTGCGCCCGGATGCGCGCGAGAAGAACGGCGAACTTGAACGGCTTCAGCACATAATCGTTGGCGCCCGCATCGAGGCCCAAGATCTGATCGGCATCGGAGGTATTGCCCGTCAACATGACGATCGGCGTCTTGAAACCCGATTTGCGAAGCAGCTTCACGGCCTCGCGGCCATCCATGTCGGGCAAGCCGACGTCGAAAACGACCAAGTCGAAACGACCGGTTTTGGCGGCTTCGATGCCCTTGCTCGCGGTCCCGGCTTCGGAAACCTCGAATTCGTCGTGCAGGACGAGTTGGTCTTTCAACGACGTACGCAAATCTTCATCGTCGTCGACGAGGAGGACCTTACGGGCCGTGCTCATGGACGGGGGCTCCAGTTTCTTGCCTTCTTTTCAAGGAACACTAGCATCGTGTGCGCGGGCAACATAGGGTCTCGCAGCAAACACGCAAGGGGAATGGCGGTTCCTTGGATGAAGCGGTCGACGAACCGGCGCCGAAAGCCCGCAGCGCTTATCTTCGTCAGGGCTCTCTCTCAGTCGGCACGGCGCGGATACCTGGAATTCGGTGCGCTGAAGGTGCCTTGCGCACTGGGGCGCGCGGGCGTCAAAGCGCTGAAGCGCGAAGGCGACAGCGCGACGCCGCGCGGTGAATTCAAGCTCAGTTATCTGCTTTACCGGCAGGGGCGGCCACGGCCAAGGTCGGCCATTCGGCTAAAGCCGATCCGGCGAGATGATGGATGGTGCGATTGCCCGGGCGATCGCAACTACAATCGGCCCGTCAGCCTGCCTTATCCCGCCAGCGCGGAGCACCTGTGGCGACGCGATGGTCTTTACGACGTCGTGGTCGTGCTCGATTACAATATCGTTCCGCGCGTGCGCAATCGCGGCAGCGCCATCTTCATGCATATCGCGCGCAAGAATTTCGAGCCGACCGAAGGGTGCGTGGCGCTGCGCGACAATGATTTGCGCCGGCTCGTTTCACGGCTGCCGCGAAACAGCAAAATCGCCATTCGTCTCTGACGAAATAAAAAGGGCCCAACGCTTAAACGCGCTAGGCCCAAGTGGAGCACGTCTAGGTGGAGACGCGTGCTCGGGAGAGGATAAGAGGTCCGTGGCCCCGATTACGTTGAGGCCACGGAAAATCGAGTCTTAGTAGTGGTAGGCGCTCTCGCCGTGATCGGTGATGTCGAGGCCTTCGCGCTCTTTCTCTTCCGACGGGCGGAGACCGATGATGATGTCCACCAGTTTGAAGAGGATGGCCGAACCGATGCCGCTCCAGAGGAGCGTCGTGCCGACCATCTTCGCTTGCGACGTGATCTGGGCGACCATGTCGTAGGTGCCAGCGACCATCTCGCCCGGCTTGGAGGTGTAGTCGGCGATGCCGGCTCCGCCCCATTCCGGATTGACGAGAAGACCGGTGCCGAGTGCGCCGATGATGCCGCCGACGCAGTGGACGCCGAAGACGTCGAGGCTGTCGTCGTAGCCCAGGGCGCTCTTGATCGCCGAGCAGAAGAAGAAGCAGATCGGGCTGACGACGAGGCCAAGCACGATCGAGCCCATAACACCTGCGAAACCGCAAGCCGGCGTGATAGCGACAAGGCCGGCAACAACACCCGACGCGAGGCCGAGAGCCGACGGCTTGCCCTTCACGATCCACTCAACGATCATCCACGACAGGGCCGCAGCGCAGGTCGCGATGAAGGTGTTGATGAAGACCTGACCAGAGAACTGGTTGGCTTCGAGGCCGGAGCCGACGTTGAAGCCGAACCAGCCCACCCACAGAAGGGCAGCGCCGATCATGCAGTTGACGAGCGAGTGCGGCGGCATCGCTTCTTTGCCATAGCCGATGCGCGGTCCGAGGATCAGCGCGCCGACGAGGCCAGCGATACCGGCGTTGATGTGAACGACGGTGCCGCCAGCGAAGTCGAGTGCACCCCATTTGAAGCCGATGCCGGCATCAGCCATGACAGCATCGTATGCAGCCTGGGCCTGAGCCTTGGCGTCGCCGGTTGCAGCAGCGAGAGCCTTCGCAGCGCTTGCGAATGCATCGGGGCCGCCCCAGTACCACACCATGTGCGCGATCGGGAAGTAGATGAACGTGACCCACAGGGCCATGAACACCAGCATCGCCGAGAACTTCAGTCGCTCGGCAACGGCGCCGAGAATGAGGCCTGGCGTGATGCAGGCGAACGTCATCTGGAAGACGATGTACACGTACTCAGGAATGTACACGCCGTTTGAGAACGTGGCCGCAAGGGTCGTGGAGTCGACGCCCTTGAGGAACGCCTTCGAGAAGCCGCCGACGAAGTCGTTCAGCGCGCCGCCGTTGGTGAAGGCCATCGAGTAGCCGTAGAGAACCCAGATGATGCCGACGAGGCAGAGGGTTGCGAAAACCTGCATGAACATCGACAGCATGTTCTTGGTGCGGACAAGACCGCCGTAGAACAGTGCGAGGCCCGGAACCGTCATCAGAAGGACGAGAACCGCGGCGATGTACATAAATGCGGTGTCGGCCTTGTTCGGGACCGGCGGCGGAGGTGCAGCGGCCGCTTCCTGGGCGAACGCAGGCTCCACCAAGAGCGCAATGGCGCCGAGGGCCCCCAAGACCCCTGCGTACCGCGCTATCTTTCGAAACTCCATGTTGAGTGCTCCCTGATTGACTTATGAAACAGTGAAAATTGCGAGCTTAGAGGGCGTCGTCGTCCGACTCGCCGGTGCGGATGCGGACGGTGTGCTCGATCGGCGAAACGAAGATCTTTCCGTCGCCGATCTGGCCGGTCTTTGCGGCGCGCTGGATCGCGGCGAGGGCTTTGTCGACCTGGGCGCCGGGAACGACGACTTCGATCTTGATCTTGGGGAGAAAGCTCACGGCGTATTCGGCGCCGCGGTAGATCTCCGTATGGCCCTTCTGACGGCCATAGCCTTTGACTTCCGTAACGGTCATGCCTTGAAGGCCGAGGTCAGTCAGCGCTGAGCGGACCTCCTCGAGCTTGAAAGGCTTGATTACCGCAGTAATGAGCTTCATAGGGCCCCCTTTTCTCTTTGTGTCCGGTGTGACCGGGTGCTCAATCAAAACAGTCTCCATCCCCACGCTGGGACGCAGACTTCCCGTAGAGGGAGTCAAGACGCGTGCCAGTTCGTGACGGATGGCTCAACGCATTGATGGGACAATAAAAAATTTACAAGTGAACGAAATTCGTTTGGTCGTAGCCTACAAAATAAGCACGAAAAATGGGCAATTTAATGAATTTGCTTATTATTTGAGCAGGAATGCGGTTTCTCTGGGGCGCATCAGACCTTCCTGAACGGTCGAGGCGACCAGCCGGCCCTGTCGATCGAAGACGGCGCCGCGGCAGTAGGCGCGGGCTCCAAAGGCGCTGGGGCTATCCTGGACGTAGAGAAGCCAGTCGTCGGCGCGGAATGGCCGGTGAAACCACATGGCGTGGTCGAGGCTCGCCAGCTGGATGTCATGGTCGAATAGAAGCTTGCCGTGCGCCACCAAGGCGGTGTCGAGCAGGGTAAAGTCCGAAGCATAGGCCAGCACGGCCTGGTGGATGTAGGAATTGTCATGCAACCGGCCGTTGGCCTTCAGCCAGATTGCCTGCTTGGCGGGTCTCGGCTCGCGGCTCATGTAGCGGGATGCGTCGACGATACGGACGTCGATTGGGCGTTCGCGGCGCCAGTAGTCGTGCATGCCGCCCGGAAGATCGGCCGCGGCGGCGCTGAGGAGCTCCGTGACGCTCGGCAATGCCTCGGGCGGTGGAACCTCCGGCATCGACGACTGGTGCTCATAGCCCGCCTCCGGCTTATGGAACGAGGCGCTCATGGCGAAGATCGTGTTGCCGTGTTGGACGGCGCGGACACGGCGCGTGGTGAAGCTGCCGCCGTCGCGAATGCGCTCAACCTCGTAGATGATCTCGTGCTCGGGATCGCCAGCGAGCAGGAAATAGGCGTGCAGGGAATGGATCGCGCGGGTGGCGTCGACCGTTAACGCAGCAGCAACCACGGCCTGACTGAGAACAAGTCCGCCATAAACACGTTGCCAGCCTTCTCTTGCGCGCGGACCGCGAAAGAGGTTGTCCTCGATGGGCTCCAGCGTCAGGGTCTGCAGAAGCTCGGCGAGGGCCACGTGCGACTGGGGCGGAGATGTCATGGCGGACTTTCGGGTCTATAGTCGGGTGGGTCTTCGAGACGGTGAAATTCTGCACCTTTTAGGCTGCCGGGATGAGGCGGCAAAGTGAAACTCCGAAGGCGATGGTGGATCTAGGGATGTCCAGGGTGAGTTTCGATGTCGCGATCGTCGGAGGCAGCTTCGCGGGTCTGGCGGTCGCGCGCGGGTTGGCGCAGACGTTCGGCTCCGACATCAGGATCGCGGTCATCGACCGCGCAATGCCGGCAATGGAACACGCCGACGACGGGCGAGCGTTCGCGCTTTGGGGCGGGACGCAGAAAATTCTCGACGGACTCGGTATCTGGGACTCGGTTGCCGGCGACGCCGAGACTGTCACATCGATCGAGATAACGGATTTAAAGCTCACGGACGCGTTTCGCCCGGCGCTCGTGACGTATGATGCGCATACGGATGATGGCGCGCCCGCGGCCTATATTGTTCCGGCGGACTTACTTGCGAACGCGCTCTATCGATCGGTCGCGTCCGATCCCGCGGTGACGTGGTTTGCCCCTGCCGAGATCGAAAGCGCGCGCTGGGACGAAGCGGCCGGTGAAATCACATTGAATGACGGAACGATCATCGCCGCAGCACTGACGATCGCCGCCGATGGACGGCAGTCCAAGCTCAGGGAGAAAGCCGGAATCAAGACGATCGGCTGGCCCTATCCGCAGACCGGCATCGTTGCGCGCGTCAAGTTCGAACTGCCGCACGGCGGCGTCGCCATCCAGCATTTTCTCCCGGGTGGCCCGTTCGCTATCCTGCCGCTCAAAGGAAACCGCGCCTGCATCACGTGGAGTGCCGACAAGAAAGAAGCGGCGCGCGTCATCGGGCTCGATGATGAGAGCTTCCTGCAAGAACTCGACCAGCGGATCGGCGGGCGGTTCGGCGCGATCTCGCTCGATGGACCGCGGCGGTCGTGGCCGCTCGATCTGCGGCTGCCGCGACGGCTGATCTCGCCGAGATTCGCGCTTGTCGGCGACGCAGCGCACGGCGTGCACCCGATCGCGGGACAGGGCGTCAACCTGGCGCTGCGTGATGCGGCGGCGCTGATCGAAATTCTCGCCGATGCCGGACGGATCGGGCTCGACTTTGGCAACGGCACGCATCTGGAAAAATATCAGCGCTGGCGGCGGTTCGATTCGACGATGTCGGCGTCGCTGTATGACGGACTTAATCGCGCGTTCGCAATCGACAGTATGGTTCTGCGCGCCGGACGTGGCGCGGCGCTGGGCGTGCTCGATCGAATCCCGAGCCTGAAAAATCTGATCATCGCGGAAGCGGCGGGCATTACCGGAGACTTGCCGAAGCTTGCGCGCGGCGTCACCGTCTAAGGGGTGGCTTCGCCATCATCTTCAGGACCATCGCCATCGTCGTCCTCGGTCAGCGTCGGGCGGTTGATGATGACGAACCCGGCGTCGAGATCGACGCTCGGCACCCAGCGATCTTCAAACGGGATGAATTCGGTCTCGCCTTCGAGAGGCTTCAACTCAAGGAGATCGCCGGCGCCGAAATTCTGGACGGCGATGATCTTGCCGAGAACGCTTCCATCGGGAGCGATGGCGCGAAGGCCGATGAGGTCGGCGTGGTAGAATTCCTTTTCGCTCGTTGCGGGGAGCTTAGCGCGATCAATATAGAGCTTGGTTCCCCGTAACCGCTCGGCGGCGGTACGATCAGGAATACCATCGATGCGTGCGACAATGCCTTTGTCCGTCACCCGCACAACGCGGAGCGAAAAGCTTTTGCTGCCGTTCAAATCGGTCAACGGTCCATAGGCGGCGATGGCGTCCGGCGTTTCGGTGAAGCTGCGTATCAGCACGTCGCCGCGGATGCCGTGCGCGCTACCGATTTCACCGACGAGAATGCGATGCGGCTTTTCAGCGGAAGACTTTTCAGAGGTCGGGCGGGATGAGGACATGAAGCCCTTGATGGCGTGCGTTGCTCAGGACGGCAAGGGGCCGAGATAGGTTATCTCGATGTCGATCTTGCGGGTGCCGACGAAGACCGTGGCGTTCTGCGACTTCGCCGAGGGGTCGATTTCACCTGCGACCGGAACCCGAATGCTCGATCGAGGCCATGGATCATGCCGCGCCGAAAGCCGCTTGAGCGGAATTTCGTACGTTGCACGCAGCGCGAAGCGACGATCGATGCGCTTGGGCTGCAATAATAGTTTTCCGGTGCAAACGCGACCTTTGGGGTCGGCACCGAACAGACGGCCACCACGGCAGACCAAAATGAATCGGCTGGTCGCCGCCGCCTGCCGGTTGGGCGCCCTAATGATTTCGAAAAAACCGTCAACCAAGGCTGGTTGCTCCAAATTCGAACTTTAAGAACCAATTTACTATCTAAAGTCGAATACGGTCCAAAACTCGGGCCAGTGCGATGTGCAACAAAAAAGCCTTCCGGGACGAGCCGGAAGGCTTTTGATTTTGCAACGATGGAAGCGCTTTTAGGCCTGTTCGCCCTGAGCGCCTTCGGCGGCCTTGGCAGCCTTTTCGGCAGCGGCGGCGGCGCGCTCCTGGGCCTTCTTCTTCGGCTTTGCCTTCTCAGGATTGTTGCGGGCATCACGCTTGGCGAAGCCGTTGGCATCGAGCAGGCGAAGGACGCGATCGGTCGGCTGCGCACCGACGCCGAGCCAATGCTTGACGCGATCTTCGACGAGCTTCACGCGGTTCGGGTCGTCTTTCTTGAGCATCGGATCGAAGGTGCCGATCTGCTCGATGTAGCGGCCATCGCGCGGGCTCGTGCCGTGGGCGACGACGACGTAATAGTAAGGACGCTTCTTCGCGCCACCGCGCGACAGACGAATTTTTACCGACATGCTTTTCTTCTCCTGTTCAAATCGAATGTGTTCGTGATCGGGGTTATCTTTTCTTTCCGGGGATCCCGGGGAATTTCGGCATTCCGCCTCCCAAACCTGGAAAACCTTTGGGAAGTCCGCCGCCGAGGCCGGGAAGGCCGCGGCCCAATCCAGGTGGCAGGCCTGGCATTCCACCGCCTGAGCCGGGCGACGGCGCCATGCCCTTGGCGAGCTGCTCTTTCAGATCGTCGGGCAACTGTTCCAGCGCTTTCGGATCGAGTTTCGCGAGTTCGGCCTGCATCGATTGCAGTTCGGCTTCGGATGGACCGGCGCCCGTGCGACCGAGGAACTTGTTCAGCATGCCGCCGTTGCGGCCCATGGTCTTCATCATGTCCGCCATCTGGCGGTGCATTTTGATGAGCTTGTTGATGTCTTCCGGCTTGGTGCCCGAACCCGCTGCGATACGCCGCTTTCTCTTGGCGTCGAGAATCTTCGGGTTGCGCCGTTCCTTCGGCGTCATCGATGAGATGATGGCGCGCTGATGGACGAGGCTCTTGTCGAGGCCGGCTTCGTTGATCTGGCCTTTGATCTTGGCGACGCCCGGCAGCATACCGAGCACGCCGCCCATGCCGCCAAGTTTCTGCATTTGCGCCAGCTGATCGGACAAGTCTTCGAGGTCGAACGACCCCTTCTTCATCTTCTCGGCGATCTTCGTCGCCTTTTCGACGTCGATCGTTTGAGCCGCCTTCTCGACGAGCGAGACGACGTCGCCCATGCCGAGGATGCGCGAGGCGATGCGACCGGGATGGAAATCTTCCAGCGCGTCCCACTTTTCGCCGACGCCGATGAGCTTGATCGGCTTGCCGGTGACGGCGCGCATCGACAGCGCGGCGCCGCCGCGGCCATCGCCGTCGGCGCGCGTCAGCACGATACCGGTGATGCCGATATGGCCATCGAAGGCTTTGGCTGTGTTGACGGCGTCCTGGCCGGTTAAGGCGTCGGCGACGAGAAGAACTTCGTGCGGATGGATCGCGGTTTTGACGTCGCGAGCTTCATCCATCAATTCTTCGTCGACGGTAACGCGACCGGCGGTGTCGTAGATGATGACGTCATAGCCGCCGAGCTTGGCGGCATCTTCGGCACGGCGCGCGATCTGCAGCGGCGTCTGCCCGGCGATGATCGGCAGCGTCGTGACGCCCGTCTGCTCGCCCAAGACGCGGAGCTGTTCCTGTGCTGCGGGGCGGCGGGTGTCGAGGGACGCCATTAAAACTTTTTTGCGATCGCGGTTCGTCAGGCGATAGGCGATCTTGGCGGTCGTCGTGGTTTTTCCCGAGCCCTGAAGGCCGACCATCAGGATGCCGACGGGCGGAGCGGCGTGCAGATCGATCGGCTGTGCGTCGGAGCCGAGCATCGCAACAAGTTCGTCGTTGACGATCTTGACGACCATCTGGCCGGGCGTGACCGAGCGCAGCACTTCGGCGCCGACGGCCTTGGCTTTGACCTTCTCGGTGAAGTCCTTGACGACATCGAGCGCAACGTCGGCTTCGAGCAGGGCGCGGCGGACCTCGCGCATCGCCTCGACGACGTCGCTCTCGGTCAGAGCGCCGCGGCGGGTGAGCTTATCGAGGACGCCCGAGAGGCGTTCTGTGAGCGATTGAAACATATTATACGCTCGCGGCGAGGTCGCTTCGCTCCCCGCCTCCGCGGGGGCGGCGCAACGCGCCGGCGGCCCTTGGCCGCTCGCCTCGCTGCGCTCGTCGAAGTGACGTCGTCGCCGTCCTCCTTAAAAGATCATCTTTCGTTACGTCACCCCGGCGCAGGCCGGGGCCCAGTCAAAACTGCGTCGGGTTGGATTTGTCTGGATCCCGGCTCATCGCCCTGATGACGAAGAGATGGGATCGGCAGCGCAAAGCACAAACGCACCCGGGAGCGCAACGCGCTGCCGGATGTTGACCCCCCTGCCTCCCGGACACTTTCGCGAAAAAGGCCATGTGCAGGGCGGCGGCTCTGAGGTTCAGGGCCGTCGGAATGGCGTGGGTATGAGGGAAACGGGGGGCGAAGTCAATGTTGCTAATCCCCAGCGAATTGGGGCTCGCCGGGGCAAATGCCCTCAAATTTGCTGAGCGAGTCGGTTTGGATGGGTGCCGTCAGGGTGATTCACGTGAATTCTTAGCTTTAATAGAACAATATGAGAAATAAACGTGTACAATAAAGAAACATCGGCTTAGCTTTGGCCGATTGTTGGAGCCATTGTCGAGAAGGATGCTCGCGTTGACGGACACCATCATTGCTTGCCCGAAGTGCAAACACGAATTCCCTCTGACGGAGTCGTTGGCGGCGCCATTGATCGCGCAGACCAAGCAGCAATTTGAAGCCGAGGCGGCTCAGAAAAATCGCGAGATCGCGGCCAAAGAAGCAGCGATCCGGGAGCAAGCGAAAGCCTTGGAGACTGCGCGTACCGAGGTCGAGGCGACGGTCGCGGAGAAATTGGGGGTCGAGCGCAAACGCATTGCCGGAGAAGAGGCGGCGAAGGCGAAGCAGCTTTTGGCCGGAGACCTTGAAGAGAAAAACAAGGCGCTGACCGAGCTGCAGAGTGTTTTGAAGGCGCGCGATGAAAAGCTCGCCGAAGCGCAGAAGGCGCAGGCGGATTTCGAGAAAAAAGCGCGCGAACTCGACGACGCCAAGCGCGAGATGGAATTGAATGTCCAGAAGGGGATCAATGCAGGTCTCGAGAGCGAGCGCGCGAAAGCGAAGCTCGAAGCGGAAGAGGCGTTCGGGCTTCGTGTGAAGGAAAGAGAAGAGCAGATCGCTTCGATGGCGAAGCAGATCGAGGACTTGAAGCGCAAGGCGGAGCAGGGCTCGCAGCAGTTACAGGGCGAAGTTCTGGAGTTGGAGTTCGAGAGCCTGCTGCGTGCGAAATTCCCGTTCGACAGTATCGAGCCAGTGCCAAAGGGCGAATTCGGCGGCGACCTGGTCCAGCGCGTGGCGGGTTTGTCGGGCGCGCCGTGCGGCACGATTTTGTGGGAGACGAAGCGTACGAAGGGCTGGGCAAAGGATTGGATTCCGAAGCTGCGCGAAGATCAGAGGCGTGCCAAGGCTGATGTATCGATCATCGTTTCGACTACGCTACCGAAAGACGTGCAGACTTTCGATCTGGTCGATGGCGTCTGGGTGACAGATTTTCGCTGTGCCGTTCCGGTTGCCTTGGCGCTGCGCCAGTTTCTCGTCGATGTCTCGGCCGCGCGCATCGCCGGTGAAGGCCAGCAAAGCAAGATGGAACTTGTCTATGAGTATCTGACGGGGCCGCATTTCCGCCGGCGCGTCGGGGCCATCGTCGAGAAGTTCACGGAGATGCGTTCCGATCTTGAGAAAGAGCGCAAGGCGATGCAGAAGCTTTGGGCGAAGCGGGAAGCACAGATTACCGTCGTGCTTGATGCGACTGCGGGGATGATGGGCGACCTGCAAGGCATCGCCGGCAGAGAGCTGAAAGAGATCGAAGGCTTCGAGTTTCCGGGTCTTGAAGACAAGCGCGAGGATGATGACGACGAGCCGATTGCGGCTGAGTAAGGTGAGCAGGAGGCGGAAGGCTCGCCGTTAAAACCGGTAGCCGTAGCGCAGACCGATGCGGTCCATGCCCTCGTTGTATTTCTGGGTATAGGCATTCGACATGTGCTCGAAATAGACCGAGATGTCGTTGTGTTCGTCGAGGTGGTAGCCGACTTCCATCGGGATATGGAAGAGGACGCGCGAACCGAGCCATTTGCGATCCGGGTCAGAGCCCGCGCCGCCGATTTCACCGTTGTGGATGGCAGCGCCGAGGCCCAAGCCGAAGAACAGGCCAGACGGGCAATCGCCCTGCCAACGGGCGTCGATGTAGCCGTCGCTCGTCTCCCCCCGGGTGTTGATCGAGCCGCCGATGACGGGGCGGATGGCGCCCCAGGGAAGCGCCCAGGCGGCGTTGAACTGGGCTTCGACGTTGATGTCGACGGCGTTCTTTTCGATCTGGAAGCCGCTCCACAGATCCGGCACGTCATGGGCCAATGCGCCGATCTTGAGGGCGTAGAGCATGTCCTCGGCGGATGCGCCGGAAGGCGCCATGGCAAGTGCCAAACAGGCTCCAAAGCCGGCCAACGCCGCCGCGCGCACGAAACTTGTCATAACGAAAAGCTGCCCCTCGCCTTGCGGCTCAACGTGTGCGCCGATTTCCGGCCTGTCGCAAGACGTTGGCCTCTGAATTTCCGGCAGGATTGCGCTCTCGTCACACCGGCCGTTCGGCCTATCGGAAGCGATTTGCGTCTTTCGTCTGCCGGGCCCAGGCACGGGCGAGGCGAAAGACGCGGCGCTCGTATGTGCGCTCGTCCTCGGTGAGGCAAATGCAACCATAACAATAGCAAGGCCGCTGACGCGCAAAGGCGAGCCGGAAGAGCAATGGATTGCGGTCGGGTTGCGTCATTGAGATCACTTCGCCTCTAAAACGATGCCCAAAAGACGAGAGCGGAGCATTTTGGGCTTCTTAATGGTCGGATGCGAAAGATTGTTCCGTCCGAGAGCCACTTGAAGAAATGTTCTGCAGCGACGCAAGTCCCCATGCGGTAGCCTCGGAATGGCGTTCGGAATTGTCATTCTGCTCGGTTCTCGCCATATAGGCGGCCATGAACACGGCGACGACCCTTCCCTTCCTGAAGATGAACGGCATCGGCAACGAGATCGTTGTTGTCGATTTGCGGAACAGTGCCAAGACGTTCACGCCGGAAGAGGTGGCAGCCGTGGCGGCGGATCGGAGATCCCGGTTTGACCAGATGATGGTGCTGCACGCGCCGCGGACCAAAGGCACGGAATCGTACGTGCGAATCTATAATGCCGACGGTTCGGAAGCCGGGGCGTGCGGCAACGGCATGCGCTGCGTCGGCTGGTTTCTGTCGGAAGGTGGGGTGCGCCGGCGCTTTCTGGTCGAGACGCGCGCCGGCGTGCTCGATACGGTCGTCAGGGACCAGACCTCGATCACGGTCGACATGGGCGAACCGAAGTTCGGATGGCAGGACATTCCGCTCGCCGAAGAGTTTCGCGACACGCGGGCGATCGAATTACAGGTCGGGCCGATCGACGACCCGGTGTTGCATTCGCCGTCCGTCGTCAACGTCGGCAATCCGCACGCGATTTTTTGGGTCGATGACGTCGAAGCCTACGATCTCGAACGGTTCGGGCCGCTGCTCGAAAACCATCCAATCTTTCCTGAACGCGCCAACATCTCGCTGGCGCAGGTGACTTCCGAGTCATCGCTTCTGCTCAGAACATGGGAGCGGGGCGCAGGGCTTACTCTGGCGTGCGGCTCTGCGGCGTGCGCGGCGGCGGTTTCCGCGGCCCGCAAGAAGCTCACCGGGCGCAAGGTGGACGTGACTTTGCCGGGCGGCGTTCTCGGGATCGAATGGGGCGCCGACAATCACATCCTGATGACAGGTCCGGTCGCGTTCGAATACGAGGGCGTGATTGATTTTTCGAAACTGACGAAAGTGTCCGTGTAGTTCGCGGCCCGCGCGCCGATGCGGACGCCAGCCAGAAAGAAGACAACCGCGTTCATGTCCGAACCACAAGTGATCACGCTCGGCTGCCGGCTCAATACATATGAGTCCGAGGTCATGCGCCGCCACGCGCGTGAGGCCGGGCTCGATGATGCCGTCATCATCAATACGTGCGCGGTGACGGGCGAAGCGGTGCGCCAGGCGGCGCAGACCATCCGGCGGCTGAGGCGCGAGAGGCCCAACGCGCGAATCATCGTGACGGGGTGCGCAGCGCAGACGGAACCGGAGCGTTTCGCCGAGATGGCCGAGGTCGATCACGTCATCGGCAACGCAGAGAAAATGAAGGCGGAAACATTCGCCGGATTGTCGATTGCCGACGGCGAGCGCGTTCAGGTCAACGATATCATGGGCGTTCGCGAAACCGCGTTGCACATGATCGACGGCTTCGGATCGCGCACGCGTGCTTATGTCCAGATCCAGAACGGTTGCGATCATCGCTGCACGTTCTGCATCATTCCGTTCGGGCGCGGACCATCGCGCTCGGTGGCTGCGGGCGAGGTGGTCGCACAAGCGCGGGCGCTGATCGAGAAAGGTTACGCCGAGATCGTGCTGACCGGCGTCGATATCACGTCGTATGGACGCGACCTGCCGGGAACAGCGACGCTCGGGAAACTGGTGCGACAAGTGCTGAAGCTCGTTCCTGAGCTCAAGCGTTTGCGCTTGTCGTCGATCGATCAGGTGGAGGCGGATGAGGATCTGATGATCGCCTTGCGCGACGAGGAACGTCTGATGCCGCATCTGCATTTGTCGTTGCAGGCAGGAGACGATCTGACGTTGAAGCGCATGAAGCGGCGGCATTTGCGCGCCGATGCGATTGCGTTTTGCGAAAAGGCGCGCGCGCTCCGGCCCGATGTCGTGTTCGGTGCCGATCTGATCGCCGGCTTTCCGACCGAAACCGATCAGATGTTTCAGAATTCCTATCGCATCGTGGACGAGTGCGGGCTGACATACCTGCACGTTTTCCCGTTCTCGGCGCGGCGGGGTACGCCGGCGGCGCGAATGCCGCAAGTCAACGGCGCAATCGTCAAGGAGCGCGCGGCCAAGCTGCGCGATAAAGGAAACATAGTGCTCGCTTCATATCTTCAATCTCAGCGCGGCCGTGTGGTCGACGTGCTCATCGAAAGCGACGGCAAGGGCCGGACGCCGCAATTCGCCGAAGTTTCATTTGCCAAGGACGATCGCCGCGGCGAAGCCGGAGCGATCGTCCGGACCGAGATCACAGGGGCCAATGCGCAGCAGCTCGTCGGCGAGGCGCGGGCGTGAGCGAACCCAAGGAAAAAAGCAAAGGCGGTCTTTTCGGCCGGCTGTTCAAGGGCGGCAGCCCGGCGGCCGCGCCCGCCGCGGACGAGCCGCAGACCGCAGTGGCAGCTGTTGTTGAGGCTGAGGCGCCTGCGGGCGAGCAGCCAGTTCCAGCGAAAGCCGAACCGGCCAAGCAGAGCTGGTTCCAGCGGCTCAAATCGGGCCTTGGCAAAACTTCGTCCAAGCTGACGACGGGCATCAGCGATCTCTTTTCCAAGCGCAAGCTCGACGCCGGGACGATCGACGATCTTGAAGATCTGCTGATCCAATCCGATCTCGGACTGGAGACGACCAACCGCATCACGGCTGCGATCGGCAAGGGTCGGTTTGAAAAAGGCATATCGGCCGACGAAGTGCGCGAGGTGCTCGCGACCGAGGTCGAGCGGGTTTTGGTTCCCGTCGCCAAGCCGCTCGTCATCGAGCCGTCGCACAAGCCGCATGTGATCATGATGGTCGGTGTCAATGGAACGGGAAAGACGACCACCATCGGCAAGCTGGCGACGAAATTCAAAGCCGAAGGAAAATCGGTTCTGCTCGCGGCGGGTGACACATTCCGCGCTGCGGCGATCGATCAGCTGAAAGTCTGGGGTGAGCGCACGGCGTGTCCGGTTGTCGCGCGTGATGTCGGCGGCGATTCCGCGGGATTGGCGTTCGATGCCTTAAAACAGGCACAAGCATCAGGTGCGGATGTGCTTTTGCTCGACACGGCCGGCCGGTTGCAGAACAAGCAAGTGTTGATGGAAGAACTCGAAAAAGTTACACGCGTTTTAAAGAAATTGGATCCAAGTGCGCCGCACGACGTCCTTCTTGTGCTGGACGCCACAACCGGTCAGAACGCGTTGCAGCAGGTCGAGATCTTTCGCGATCGTGCCGGAGTGACGGGATTGGTTATGACGAAACTCGACGGGACGGCGCGCGGCGGCATCCTGGTTGCGATTGCAGCCAAGTTCGGTTTGCCTGTCCATGCCATCGGTGTCGGAGAAAGCGCGGACGATCTGCAGCCGTTTTCGGCGCAGGATTTTGCGCGCGCCATCGCCGGAACTTGAAGCCTGGGGGAACGGAATTCGAAATGACGCAGGACGTGAACATTCGCAATGCCACCGTACCGCCGGCACGCAAGAGCTGGTTTCCGTTCAATGCCGAACAGACGATCAACATCCTGAGCGAGTTCGGTCCCCTGGTGACGATGTTCGTCGTCAACGCCATGGCGGGTATCGAAGCGGGAACGTGGGCGCTGATCATCACCACGCTGATGGCGATCGGCGTGATGTTCTACATGTTTCACCGGCCGCCGATTTTCCCATTGATCGCATCGAGCGTGACGGTTGTCTTCGCAGGTCTGACGCTGGTCACAGGCGACCCGATGTGGGTGCAGATCAAGGTTACGATCTTCAATGCGTTGTTCGCCGTGTTTCTGATCGGCGGCCTGTTCGTGAAGCACAACTTTTTCCAATACGTGTTCGAGAAGACCTTCCGCTATACCGATGAAGGCTGGAACAAGTTCACCTGGAGCTTCGCGCTGTTCTTCTTCCTGACGGCCATTGCCAACGAATACGTTCGCAGGGTTTACGTCGAAGATCACCTGTATGAAATTCTAGGCCACGAGATGAGCGGCGTGAACGTCTGGATTCTCTTCAAGGTCGCGATCGTGCTGCCGGTGTCGGGCATCTACGCCTGGGTGCTGACGCGACTGATGCAGAAGTACCGCTTGCCCGATCCGGCCCACGAATAAGGACGAAGACAATGTCGGAGCAGGATAAAATTACGGACGCGAATGCGGCTCCGCAATTCGATCGCAGGCAGCTCATCAAGCTCGTGGTCGAGCTCGGACCGCTCTTGGTGTTCTTTTTCGCGAACAGCCACTACGGCATCTTCGTCGGCACCGCCGTGTTCATGGTGACGACGATTGTCGCGCTGGCGGCGTCTCGCATCTTCCTTGGCCGCATCGCGACGATGCCGCTCGTCACCGGTATTTTCGTCGTCGTATTCGGTGGGCTGACGCTTTATCTTCAAGACGATCATTTCATAAAAATGAAGCCGACGATTGTGAACGGCTTGTTCGCGGCCATTCTTTTCGGCGGGCTGGTATTCGACCGGCTGTTTCTCAAGATCGTATTCGGCGACGTCATGCGCCTGACGCGCGAAGGCTGGCGGATACTGACGATCCGATGGGCGTTGTTCTTCATTGTCCTTGCGGTTCTCAACGAAGTGATGTGGCGATTTTTCTCGACCGACACGTGGGTGGCGTTCAAAGTCTTCGGCATCATGCCGCTGACGTTCGTGTTCGCGATGGCGCAGATCGGCGTGTTAAAAAAATACGAAGACACAACGCCCGTCACTGCCTCGAGCGTGACGGAAGATATTTAGCTTGCCTCGAATAAAAGCGGCAATTTGCCGTTGAAGAATTCATTCGATTTCTTCAACGCCGTTCATTTTTATTCTGGACGCGCGGGCGCCGCTCGTGTTCCTTGTCGGGGTCAACAACTAAATTATCTGGTCTTGTCTGTTGGTCCGATCCTAAGGTGGCGGCCGGTCTGGCAAGATCGCTGGGGCACGGAATGGCAAGAGACTCCGCAGGCAACCGTCTTGAGCGGTCGCCTTTGCATTTGCTGCACAGAGCCGGACAGTGCGCGTCCGACGTCTTCCAAACAGAACTGGGCAACGACGAGCTAACGCCTCGTCAGTACGCCATTTTGCTCACCGTCTCGCAAAACGAGGGACTGAGCCAGACGCAGCTCGTCGAGCGAACCGGCATCGACCGGTCGACGCTTGCCGATGTCGTGCGCCGCATGCTGCGGAAGGGCCTTTTGCAACGGCGCCGCACGCGGGACGATGCTCGGGCGTATGCCGTGAAGCTGACCGAAGAAGGCGCGCGCGTTCTGAAGACGCACGATCCGATGGCACGCAAGGTCGACGAGCGCATCCTGTCGAGCCTGCCAGCGCCGCAGCGCGAGCGCTTCCTGCAGGATCTGCACGCCATCGTGCAGACGCTCAACAAGCTCAAAGAAAACGCCGACAAGTAGGCTGCCGGCGTTTCGCTTTTCTTCGATTTTTGAGCGCCGGACTCAGGCGGCCTTTTTTGGCAGAAGGCGCTGGTTGAGGATCGTTTCGGCGATCTGCACGGCGTTGAGCGCGGCGCCCTTCAGAAGGTTGTCGGAGACGATCCACATCGACAGGCCATTTTCGACGGTGGCGTCTTCGCGAATGCGGGAGACGAACGTCGAATATTCGCCGGCGGCTTCGACGGGCGTGATGTAGCCGCCCGGCTCGCGCTTATCGATCACCTGGATGCCGGGCGAGGCACGCAGGATGTCGCGCGCCTCGTCAGGGCTGATCGGCTTTTCGAACTCGATGTTGACGGATTCCGAATGGCCGACGAACACGGGAACGCGAACGCAGGTCGCCGTCAGCTTGATCTTGGGATCCAAGATCTTCTTGGTCTCGGCGAGCATCTTCCATTCCTCTTTGGTGTAGCCGTCCTCCATGAAGACGTCGATGTGAGGAATGCAGTTGAAGGCGATCTGCTTCGGAAACTTCTTCGGATCGACTTCCTGGCCCGGAACGTACTTGCCCTTCGTCTGCTGCCAGAGCTCATCCATCGCGTCCTTGCCGGCGCCGGATACCGACTGGTAGGTCGAGACGATGACGCGCGTGATCGTTGCGGCATCGTGCAGCGGCTTCAGCGCGACGACGAGCTGGGCGGTCGAGCAGTTCGGGTTGGCGATGATGTTCTTTTTGGTGAACCCGCGGACGGCGTCGCCGTTCACTTCGGGCACGATCAGCGGTACGTCCTGGTCGTAGCGCCAGCAGGACGAGTTATCGATGACGATGGCGCCTTGCGCGCCGATGCGCGGCGACCATTCCTTCGAAACCGTCGATCCGGCCGACATCAGGCAGAAATCGACGCCGGAGAAATCGAAGGTCTCGAGGTCACGGCATTTGATGACCGAATCGCCGAACGAAACCTCGGTTCCGATGGAGCGGCGCGAGGCCAAGGCGTAAAGCTCGCTGATCGGAAACTTCCGCTCGGCGAGCACATTCAGCATCTCGCGGCCTACGTTGCCGGTGGCGCCGACGATGGCGACCTTGTAGCCCATTTTATTTATGTCCTTGAAATCCCAGAATTTTGCGTCTCGGCCTGAAAGCGGTCGCGGCGCATATTTGCTGGCCGTTCACATACGCGGCTCGGGCCCGACTTTCAAGGACTGTCAAGACCTTCGTTTCGGGCTGCCGGAGGCCGCATATTCTCACCGGATGTTCATCAGATTCGGGTTACCGAATTTGATCGTCGAAATGGCGTCGCGCTTCGCGTGGCCGCGAAGGCGACACGTTATTCCGCGATAAGCAGGCAGCAGCCTAACGAAGCAGATGGGGGCATCGGTGAACCTGTTGCGCAATTTGACAGGCCTGGCGATGGGCGCGGCGCTGCTGTGCGCGCCAGAGCTGGCATCGCGATCGGACGCCATTTCGGCGTGGCTCAACGATGCGGAACTGCAGCGCTTCTCGAACGCGACGATCGATGGGCGCTATGCCAACGGCAAGCCGTTCACCGAGCATTACGCCAGCAACGGCCGCCTCAACTATGTCGAGCGCGACATGACGCTTGGAGGCCACTGGTCGATCACGCAGGGCACGCTGTGCACGATCTACGATTACGATGAAACGGGCGGCTGCTACCGCGTCATGCGCGTCGATACGAACTGCTATGAGTTCTATTTCGTTTCCCGCACCGAGCAGGCGGCGCCAGGCCCGAGCGACGGCAAGCCGCGCTGGACGGCGCGTGGGGCCATACAAGGCCAATCAAGCGCTTGCCGCGACGAGCCCGCAGTTTAATCCCAAGTGAAGATTTCGTCTCCTGAGTCCCGGCTCTCCGCTTCGCGTCGGCCGGGATGACAAGGAGCGTGGTGGCAAAAATTGTCATCCCGGGCGAGCACCCTTGCGAGACCCGGGACCCAGACTTTCGTCGCGAGACGTGATTAAACAGCGAGCGCTTTCAGCTCCGCTTCGATGGCGCGGCCCATTTCGGAAGTGCCGATCTTGGTCATGCCGGGCTGCATGATATCGCCCGTTCGCAGGCCCTTATCGAGCACCTTGGCAATTGCTTGATCGACGAGATCAGCCTCCTTGCCGAGGTCGAAGGAATAGCGCAGGGCCATTCCGAACGACGCGATCGTCGCAATCGGATTGGCAAGGCCTTGGCCGGCGATATCGGGCGCGGAACCATGCACCGGTTCGTAAAGCGCCTTGCGATGGCCGGTTTTCGCATCGGGCGCACCGAGCGAGGCCGACGGCAGCATGCCGAGCGATCCTGCCGCCATCGAGGCTTCGTCGGACAGCACGTCGCCGAAAAGGTTATCGGTGACGATGACGTCGAACTGCTTCGGATTGCGGATGAGCTGCATGGCGCAGTTGTCGGCCAGGATGTGCTCGAGCTTGACGTCAGGCGCATAGGATTTGTGGACCGCAGTCGTGACTTCCTTCCACAACACGCCCGTGCGCATGACGTTGTGCTTTTCCGCCGAGTGGACGAGGTTGCGGCGTTTGCGAGCGAGATCGAAGGCAACCTTGGTGATGCGCTCGATCTCATGCGTCGTATAGACTTGCGTATCGACGGCGCGCTTTTCACCGTTTTCAAGCGTGACGATTTCCTTCGGCTCGCCGAAGTAGACGCCGCCGGTCAGCTCGCGCACGATCATGATGTCGAGACCTTCCACCAACTCGCGCTTCAGGCTCGAAGCGTCGGCGAGGGCCGGATAGCAAATGGCGGGGCGAAGGTTGGCGAACAGCTCGAGGTCCTTGCGCAACCTGAGAAGGCCCGCTTCGGGACGATGCTGATAGGGAACATTCGCCCATTTCGGTCCGCCGACCGCGCCGAAGATGACGGCGTCGGCTTTCTTGGCCTTGGCCATGGCTTCGTCGGTGATGGCGACGCCGTGGGCGTCGTAGGCCGCGCCGCCGACGAGATCGTGCTCGACGTCGAAGCGGACGGTGTTGCTCTTGGAATTGAAGAACGCAATGAGCCGCTCGACTTCCGCGATCGTCTCGACACCGATGCCATCGCCGGGAAGGAGCAGAAGGGTGTGCGTCGTCATCGGTTAACAATCCTCGATCAATCAAAAGGGAATTCAGCCGGTGGGAGTGCTAGCGTTTGGGCCGCCGCCGGGCAAGATCCCGGCAGGCAAAAACGCACTTTGGCGCAGAGGACGGTATGCAACCGGGATGGCGCGGCCCTTTATTTCTGATTTTGCTGGGTATCATCGGGCTGTTCGGCGCGGGGCCCGGCCGTGCCGGCGAGGCTCCCGTGCTGTCGCTGCCGATTGCCTGCCAACCGCACAAGACTTGCTTCATCCAGACCTACGTCGATGACGATCCGGGGCCAGGCGCCAAGGACTACACGTGCGGTACGGCGACCTACGACCGGCACAGCGGCGTCGATTTCCGGCTGCTGTCGGCAGCGGCGGCGACCAAGACGCCGTTTCCGGTACTGGCTTCGGCCGATGGCACAGTGAAGGGCGTGCGGGACGGCGTCGAGGATGTCTTCTTCAAGCAGGCGAAGCGGCAGGACGTGGCGGGTCGCGAGTGCGGCAATGGCATCATCCTGGACCACGGAAACGGCTGGGAGACCCAGTACTGCCACATGCGAAAAGGTAGCGTGCGCGTCGCCAAAGGGCAGACGGTGAAGCGCGGCGATCAGCTGGGTGAAGCCGGTTATTCGGGCATGGCGGATTTCGCGCAGGTGCATCTGAGCGTTCGCCACAACGGCAAGATCATCGATCCGTTTCTGTCCGACGGAACTGGCTCGTGCGATCCCAATGCGCGGGGGCCGGGGCTTTGGGAGCCATCGGCGGCAGCGGCATTTCCATACAAGAATGGCGAGATGATCGGGTCGGGGTTTGCGGGCGATGATCCGAACGCCACCGCGCTCGAGCTTGATGATCAGCACGTCGCGCCGCTGACCTCGACGTCGAAAGCCTTCGTGCTCTACGGCTGGTTCATCAATCTCAAGAAGGGCGATCGCATCAATTTCACCGCGCTCGGGCCGCCCGGTGAATTGTTCGATGAAAGCAGTGCGCCGCTCGATCGCGACAAGGCGACGTTTCTGGCGTTCATCGGCAAGAAGCGCGAAGGCGATCTCTGGCCCGCCGGGCATTACGATGGACGCGTCGCGCTCATTCGAGACGGCGGCATCATCGCGACGAACGTCGTGACGTTCGAGATGAAATGAGTTTCAGGACAGAAATCCTGGAAGCGGGAAGGCCAGCGTGAAGCCGCCAAATGTTGAGACGGCGCCGAGCAATCCGAGTCCGAAACTCACGAACAGCAGCATGTTGCCGCCGGAGATGAGCGCGACGGAGGCAAGCACGATCGCGATCTGCAGCAGCGCCTGCCCGTAATCGAAATAGGGATTTTTATTCAGCGCCTCATCGCGTGTGGCTTCCAGTGCCTTTCCCTTGGCGAAAAGTTCGTCAAGGCCTTCGCCGCTTTTCGGATCGGATGTCAGCTGCTTGTCCTGGGCTTTGTATTCGGCGATTTTTGCTTCGATCGCTTTCTTCGCATCGTCGGGCATCGATGGCTGCGTCAGCAGCAGCGTTTCGAAATTTTCGGTATGCAGCCGCAAGGCCTGACGGCGTGCGTTCTTGGCCTGGAAAAATGCCCAATCGTTTGACGCGGCGATGTTTTGTTGAAGGGCGTCCTGCTGGGCGTTGCTGCCGCCGAGGCTGCATATGGCGAGGATGACAGCGAGTATTCCGACGTAGACGCCGATAAGCTTGTCGCGGGTTTTGGAATGATCAGCTTCGATTCCGAGTTCTTCCAACGCCATACGACAGTCCCCCCGGGCTGATGCGTGTGCGATCACATGATACGATCTTCAGGCGGCGCCGCCAGCGAGCGGGCAGGTAAAAGGTCCTTGCGATCGATGGCGCGGCCGTCCGCGCCGAGGCGATACAAAATGGGAGCGCCGGTGGCAAGCTCGCGCTCCAGGATTTCGTCCTTGTCGAGGTTTTCAAGGATCATCACCAGCGAGCGCAACGAGTTGCCATGCGCGACGATGATGACGTTCTTGCTCGCCGTGATCTGCGGCCAAATCATTTTATCGTAATAGGGGCGCACGCGGGCGAGGGTGTCTTTCAGGCTTTCGCCGTCGGGCGGGGCGATATCGTAGGACCGGCGCCATGTCTGCACCTGGGCTTCACCCCATCGCTTGCGCGCCTCATCCTTGTTGAGGCCGGACAAGGCGCCATAGTCGCGCTCGTTCAAGGCGGCGTCCTTGATGATCGGCACGTCGGGCTGATTGAGTTCGGCCAAGATGATGTCGAGGGTATGCTGGGCGCGTTTCAATGCGCTGGTGAAGGCAATGTCGAATTTCACGCTGTGGTCGCGGATCATGCGGCCGGCGACGCGCGCTTCGATCACGCCTTTCTCGGTCAGGTCGGGATTGCGCCAGCCGGTAAAGAGATTGAGCTTATTCCACTCACTCTCGCCATGCCGCACCAGAACAAGGATGTTGTCGGTCAGAGCGTCTGTCATGTCTGCGTCTAGGCGTCTCCAGTCGCGCTTCCGGCAAGCCTTTAAAGCGAAATTCCTAACACATCGGCCATATTGTAAAGACCTGGCGCACGGCCGTTTGTCCAAAGCGCGGCCTTGACGGCGCCGCGGGCAAAAATACCGCGATCGGTGGCGCGGTGGGTCAGTTCGATCTGTTCGCCGTCGCCGGCGAAAATCACGGTGTGTTCGCCAACCACAGTGCCGCCACGTAACGCCGCAAAGCCAATATCACCACGGCGACGCTGACCGGTAAGGCCGTCGCGGCCGCGCACCGAACGGTCGTCGAGCTTGACGCCGCGGCCCGATGCGGCCGCTTCGCCCAGCATCAAGGCCGTGCCTGACGGCGCATCGACCTTCATGCGATGATGCATTTCAACGATCTCGATGTCGAAGTCGTTCCCCAGGGCAGCGGCGGCCTGACGTGCGAGCGCCACAAGCAAATTGACGCCGAGGCTCATGTTTCCGGCCTTGACGATCGCCGTAGTCTTGGCGGCGTCGGCGATTGCAGCGTCGGAGGCGGCATCGAAACCGGTGGTGCCGATGACGGCGGCGGTTTTGGATTTTGCCGCCAGGCGCGCGAATTCGACGCTGGCTTTTGGAACCGTGAAGTCGATGATGACGTCGGAGCCGGTGATAACGGCGGCGGCGTCGCTGCTGATGGTTGTTCCGATCGGCTCCAGGCCGGCGAGCGTGCCGATGTCCTGGCCCAACAGGGAGGATCCGGCCGCTTCGGTCGCGCCGCTGATCGTGCAGCCCGGCTCCGCTGCGATCACCCGTATCAGTTCGCGGCCCATCCGGCCGGCCGCGCCCATGACGGCGATCTTCATGTCAACTCCGGTCGGCTCGACGATTGCCCTTCGGCGGGCCGATATAGCAACGCCGTCGGGCGAGCGTAAAGAGGAAGGCCGGCAAAATCGCCGACCGGGGACGGTAAACGGTGTGTTCGTTGATGCCGGTCAAACGGCAGGCGCAAAATCAGGCGTGCGTCTTCGCCCGTTCCAGAGATTTGATGATGAGGTCGCGCGCTTCGTCGGCATGGCCCCAATGGTCGATCTTCACCCATTTGCCGGGTTCGAGATCCTTATAGTGAGCGAAAAAGTGCTCGATCTGCTCGACCGAGATCTTGGGCAGATCGGTGTACGTCTTCACCGCTTCATAACGCTTGGTGAGCTTGCTCGAGGGGACTGCGATGATCTTTTCATCGCCGCCGCCGTCATCCTCCATCACCAGGACCCCGACGGGGCGGCAGTTGATAACGGCGCCGGGAAAAATCGCACGGGTATTGCAAACGAGAACGTCGATCGGATCACCGTCCGACGACAGCGTGTGCGGAACGAAGCCATAGTTCCCGGGATAGCGCATCGGGGTGTAGAGGAAGCGATCGACGATCAACGCTCCGGACGCCTTGTCCATTTCGTATTTGATCGGTTCGCCCCCGACGGGGACTTCGATAACGACGTTGATATCGTCGGGCGGGTTTTTGCCGGGAAGGATGGCGTCGAGACGCATCGGAATTGACCTCGAAATGAAAGCATTTTTGCGCGCCACACTTGCCGGGAAAGCGGGCCGCGCACAACAGTTCATAGGTCGCACGCCGGGGCCATGAAAGTAAATAACGCGGACGCGATTAAAGCCGCTGCGGACGAACCGCGGGCATCACCATTCGAACGCGATTCGCGTGCTCAGCTCTTTGCCGAAGCGGACACAGGAGCGGCGCGCCGGGCGACCGCCGCAACGCAGATAAAAGGCATGCGCCTTTTCGTTGCCCTCAAGCGCCCAAACGATCATTCGCTCGAGATCCAAGGCATCGAGCGTGGCGCGGCAGGCCTCGAACAGATGGGCGCCCATACCGAGCCCCTGATAGACGGGGGCAAGATAAAGCTCGTAGATTTCGCCGATATCGCGGCCTCCCCCGCGCGCGCGGCCGCAGGTGGCGTAGCCGGCCAGCGTTTCACCATGCAGGACGACGAGAAGATTTCGTTCGGCGACGACGGCGCGGCGCCACCAACTGGCGTCGCGACGTAAGACCTCGCGTTCGAGATGGAGCGCCGGAATAATGCCCGTATACGCGAGACGCCAGGAATCGCGGAAAATCGTGGCGAGCGCTGCGGCATCGGCAGTGCGCGCGTTGCGGACAGAAACCGTGAGGCCCTGGTTCAGCATGAAGACACTCTAACCCCTAGTCGGGGAAAAGGCATCATGACGGAAGGGCGAACTTGAAAAAATAAATGACGCGGAGACTGTGCTCCGCGTCAGGTTCGTGAAGTGCCCCACTTACAATTGCTTTATGCAATTCACGCCGCGTGACGCGGCGCGTTTTCAGCCGACGCTCTTGAACTGCTCGAACGACTTCGTCGTCGCTGCGCCAACGGTCTCGAGCGCCTGCTTCGTCACCTTGCTCGAAAGCTCGAAGAGCTCTTTCGACTGCGAGCCGGCAACGGCGAACTGCTGCTGCCAGTAGTTGGCCTGCAGGCGAGCGATTTCGGGGAAGGTGCGAGCGCGTGCGATCGCCTGGGCAGCTTCGAATGCAGCTTCCGTGTTGGCGAGCGTATTGGCGACGATCTTCTCACCGATCGACTTGGCGCCGGCCTGGGTCGTCAACAGCACTTCCTCGGCGACCTTGGCGTTGTCCTTCGCGAGCGTGGTGAGCTTGTGATAGGCGTCGCGCGACTTGGCGATGGCATCTTCTGCGAAAGCCGAGATGTTCTCGGGAACCTTCGCGTCCTTGCCGGCCGTAAACATTTCTTGGGCTTGCTTGGTGAAGTCTTGGACTTGACGGGTAAAAGCGTCTGTCATTGGGGTCACTCCTGAAGCGAATATCGGCTTTGGTTATTTTCGAAATGCTGCTGTCTGGTGCACGACGGCGAAACCAGTGGTGAATATATATGCAGACTGATTGTGCAATGCAACAAGTTTTTGCCGTGCACCCGTGAAATCGGCATTTCGGACTCTCAAATCGCGTCCTTATGCCCCAAATATGTCAGTACACTGACCCAGGCGGGCAGGCATTCCCTATCCTGTTGTTCGCATTTGCGAAATGAAATTTTAGGCAGGTTTCGTTGCCTGTCAAAGTCGGGAGAAAACATCGCGATACCCGATCGCGCTCGGATCGAACATTATGTCGCGGCGAGTGAGGGGACGGGCGAGGGCCAAGCCTTCAAGCGTGCGGCAGCGGGACAGAGCAACGTAAGTTTGGCCGTGAGCGAACGTGCCCGAGCCCAGGTCGATATAGACCTTATCCAAGGTCAGGCCTTGCGCTTTGTGGATCGTGAGCGCCCAAGCGAGACGAAGAGGAAACTGTTTGAACGTGCCGGCAACCGTCTCGACGATCTTTTCTTCCGATTGATCGAAGGCGTAGCGGCGGTGTTCCCACGCCACCTGCTCGACCTCGTACTCCTTGCCCGAGACTTCGACGAAAACCTGTCTTTCGGTCAGGCGCGAGACGCGCGCGATCGTGCCGTTGACCCATCGCCGATCCGGGTCGTTTCGCAGCATCATGACCTTTGCACCGGGCTTCAGTTCGAGTGCGGTTTCGGCCGGCTGAACGTTGGCGGCAAAGTCGCCGGTGACGTTGGCATCGAAGCGCTGCGCGCGACCGGGAAGGGCGTCGAGATAGGCGGTGTTGATGCGCTTGGCGGCGGCATTCGTCGTCGTCAGAATGACGTAGGGCTCGCCTTCCGACAACGTGCGGATCGGGCTGACGCGCTTGTTGATGAAGGCCAAATCTTCGTCGCTGACGTTGCCGTCACGGACGGCGTTGAGGACGTGAATGAGCGCGTCGTCGGTCTGGCGGAAGATCTGCTCGAGTTCGAGCAACGCGGTGCCACTGCCCTCGCGCAATGCCGGAATGGAGAAGAAAAACGGGCTGCCGTGCTCTTCGGTGAGGTGAGCTAAAACTTCCCGCTCCTGAACGACGGGCGGCAGCTGATGCAAGTCGGCGAACAGCAGAATCCGCGCGCCGCCGAAGGGTTCGCGCGGCCGACCGCGGTTGATGCGCAGCGACTGATCAATCGCCCACATCAAATCCGAGCGCACCATCGAGGCTTCGTCGATGACGACGAATTCGAGCTTGCGCATGACGCGGCCGTTGCGGCTGCGCTTGATATCGTTCTGCTGAATGAGGCGCGGGGGGAAGCCAAAAAAGGAATGGATGGTCTGGCCGCCGATGTTGATCGCCGCAAGGCCGGTCGGCGCGAGCACGACCATGCGATCCTCGTAGGCATCGCGGAGAGCTTTGAGCAGCGTCGACTTGCCGGTTCCGGCGCGGCCGGTGACGAAGAGATTGCCGGTGTCTTCGGCGAGGAAGGCTGCCGCTCTCTCGAAGGCGGGCGTCGGCGTGATGCCGTCGGGCCACGTGATCACGGACGCCCCCGCAGATCGTGGAGGCCAGTGCTTTGTATGAAGTCCTGAAGCATTCTTGAGCGCATTTCGCCAGCGGCCCGCGCGCACAATGGGATCAGGCCTTCGGGCAAACACAAACCAAAGCCCGTTGGTGAAGTCAAATCGTTGCCGGCAGGTTTGACGGATGGGGTCCGATCGGCGGATCTGCACGGGGCCAAATGGATGCTCGGGATGAACTCAAGCACGGCTATTCCCGCAATAAAAAGCGGACGGCCGTGAAGCCGTCCGCTGAAACGATCAAATTCGGGGAGATCAGTCGGCGTCCATGTCGAGGAGTTTGAAGTCCTTGTCGAACTTCAAGTCATACTGGCCACCCTTGCACTTGGCGTCATCGAGTTCGTAGACGCCGCTGCCTTCGGTTTCCTTTTCCCACTTGCCGCCTTCACAGCCCAAGCCGGACGCAGCGGCCGTCGCGCTTTTCATTTCGTCCTCGGTGAGCGGCGTATCGGCGAACGCGGGAACGGACATCGCGAGCATGGCGCCCGCAACGATGGCGAAACGTTTCATTTGGTCTCTCCTATGACATGGTTCTCACCGGACTGACGTGGGTGGGAAATCTGTCATTGCAACCCGGGAATTTTTCCCGGGCCATTGAAATCGCGGGGAAATGACCGTCCGTGATGTTACGCTGCGCCGCTGGCGCGCTCCGTTTCGCTCTTCCGGCTTTGGCGCTTGCGCTCATTCGGGTCGAGCCAGCGCTTGCGGAGACGGATCGATTTCGGCGTGACTTCAACCAGCTCTTCGTCGGTGATGTAGCTCATCGCCTTTTCAAGGGTGAGCCGCATCGGCGGCGTCAGCAACACCGCGTCGTCCTTGCCCGAAGCTCTGACGTTGGTCAGCTTTTTGCCTTTGAGGACGTTCACCTCGAGGTCGTTGTCGCGGGAGTGCTCGCCGACGATCATGCCTTCGTAGACGCGGTCCTGCGGGTTGATCATGAAGGGACCGCGATCCTGAAGATTGAAGATCGCGTAGGCGACGGCTTCGCCGGTGCCGTTCGAAATCAGCACGCCGGTGCGGCGTCCGGCGATCTCGCCCTTATACGGCTTATAGGAATGAAACAGCTTGTTCATGATGCCGGTGCCACGCGTGTCGGACAAAAGCTCCGACTGGTAGCCGAGAAGTCCGCGCGTCGGGACGTGGAACACCATGCGCGTGCGTCCGCCGCCAGAGGGACGCATTTCCAAAAGATCGCCTTTGCGCTCGGACAGCTTCTGCACGACGACGCCGGTGTAGCCGTCGTCAACGTCGATGATGACTTCCTCGATCGGCTCCATTCGCTGGCCGGTTTCGGCGTCCGTTTCGTAGACCACCTTCGGGCGCGATACCGTCAGCTCGAAGCCTTCGCGGCGCATGTTTTCGATCAAAATCGCAAGCTGAAGCTCGCCGCGACCTGAGACGGAGAAGCTGTCGCGGTCTTCGTTTTCGGCGACGCGGATGGCGATGTTGCGCTCGGCTTCTTTCAGCAGGCGGTCGCGGATGACGCGGCTTTGAACCTTGTCGCCTTCCTGACCAGCGAACGGCCCGTCGTTGATGCGGAACGTCATCGACAGCGTTGGCGGATCGACCGGCTGTGCCGGTAATGGCTCTTCAACCGAAGGGTCGGCCAGCGTATCGGCAACGTTGGCTTCGCTCATGCCGGCGAGCGCGATGATATCGCCGGCGCCGGCGGCGTCGACCGGAACGCGCTCCAAGCCGCGGAATGCCAAAACTTTCTGGACACGGAAATTCTCGATCACCTTGCCTTCGCGATCGAGCGCCCTCAGCGCCTGGTTGGGCTTGACGGTACCCGATGTGACGCGTCCGGTCAGGATACGGCCGAGGAACGGATCGGCATCGAGGGTCGTCGCCAGCATGCGGAACGGACCATCGTCGACGGCGGGTGCGGGCACGTGCTCAAGGATCAGATCGAACATCGGCGCCAGGTTTTCCGGCGGACCAGAAGGATCGCGCGCCATCCAGCCGTTGCGGCCTGAGCCGTATAGAACGGGGAAATCGAGCTGCTCGTCGGTCGCATCGAGATTGGCGAAGAGATCGAAGACCTCGTTCAAAACTTCGATGTGGCGTTCGTCGGGGCGGTCGATCTTGTTGATCGCGACAATCGGGCGGAGACCACGCTTCAAGGCTTTCGAGACGACGAATTTCGTCTGCGGCAGCGGACCCTCGGAAGCGTCGACCAGCACGACGACGCCATCGACCATGTTCAAGATGCGCTCGACTTCGCCGCCGAAGTCGGCATGGCCAGGCGTATCGACGATGTTGATGCGCGTGCCCTTCCACTCGACGCTGGTGCATTTCGCCAGAATGGTGATGCCGCGCTCGCGTTCCAGATCGTTCGAGTCCATGGCGCGCTCGGCGACCTTCTGGTTTTCCCGGAACGATCCGGACTGCTTCAGAAGTTCGTCGACGAGAGTCGTCTTGCCATGGTCGACGTGCGCGATGATCGCTATGTTACGGATATCCATAGGTTTCCCGAAAATTCAGGGCGCCACGCTCGAGTTCAGGTCTGTCCGGAATGTGTGCGCCGCAAAAAGCTGGCCGGGAGGTAGCACAAGCCCGCGCTGATCGCCAGTCACCCGCGACAGATGGGCCACCAAGATCGTAAAGGCTTGCCCGCTTGGCGCGTTTACGGGGCCTTTTCTGCGCGGTTAGATTCCGGTGCGCGTTCGAGGCGCTGCTCGGCCTCATAGAGACGGGAAAGCAGCGCATCGACGTCCGGCCGGGAGGCTGCGGACTTGTCCTGACGTTTTCTTTGCCGGTCCTGCAGGTCGCGGGCAGTGCGGGCGGCGCCCGGCTGCTTGATGCGCCGTCCGCCGGAAATGAGGATCGGGTGCTGAGGTTCCTCAAGGTCGAGTTCTTCAAGGAACGTCTCGCGCAGGGCAAAGAACGATTGCAGGATCGCATCGCGAACGAGGGCTTTCTTTTCGCTGGTGATCTCGGGTTCGATGCGCGGATCGAGCGTCTGTAAGGCGCGGCGCATATCGTGCAAAGGCGCGTAGGGATAGAGCCCGACGAGATCCTCGGTTTCGCCGGCGTTGCGGTAGACGATGCGCATGGTATCGATCGTTTCGCTGACTTTGTAATAGGCGGCGAGGTAGTCGTCGGTCGCGAGGTAGGGCTTTTCGCAGGTCGAAAGCAGCACGGATTTGGTGCGCACGATGTTGCGCCATTCTTCTTCCAGGCTTTCGACGAAGTTGGAACGCTTCTGATAGATGTTGGAAATGTAGGCGACGCCGCCGGTCGCGATCAACAACGACATATCGCGCATGAAGTCATAGAAATTGTTGGCGGCCGAGATCACCAGCGGCGGCATGCCTGGGACATCGTTGGCGAACTTCGATGCCAGCAGCAGAAGCAGCACGATGCCCAGGAACCAGTAAAGCCGCGCTAGCGTGCGATTGACGGAGGCGCGGGTCATCTCGGGCTCCAAGCAAGGGCGTTGGTGTGGGGCGCCAGATATGCACGGAGAAGCGGCGAATTTGCAATCCGTCGGCTAGCGGTCTTCGGCGTCCCTGGGCCGCTTCAAGATCGCCCAATTGATGATCGCGATTTGGGCGCCGATCAGAAGCAAAACCAAGTTGTGATTGAAACTGGCATAGGCGGTGTAAGCGCTCCACAAACCGACGGCGACGCCGAGCACGGCAATCAGCCGGATGGCGAGCACGCGCGGCGCGACCGATCCAAGCACGTCGCGATAGATGCGGCCACCGTCGAGCGGAAACGCCGGGAGCAGGTTGAACACCAGCATTGCCAGGTTGATGCGCGCCAGCATGAAGGCGGCGTAGACGCCCCACGGACTATCGGCCAGCCACGGCAGCGGATCGATCGGGCCGAACTGCCCAGTGACGCTGACCGTCGGCTGACCGAGGGCATAACGGCATACCAGGAATAGCAAGCCGTTCGTCAGCGGGCCTGCGAACAAGATCAGAATATTTGCGAACGTCGATGGCGGCGCCTGAAGCATGCGGGCGTAGCCGTAAAAACCGCCGACCAGAATTTCGCCGACCGGCACGCGGAAAAGCCGGGCGAGGGTGGCGTGGCCGAGCTCGTGCAGCAGAATTGAAAGGAAAACGCCGAACAGCAGGATGATGAAGGTGTTCGGCGAACTCTGGAAAACACCGAAGAGAAAGATCGGCACCAGGATGAAGGTGATGTCGAGCTTGATCGGGATGCCGGCAAGGCGAAAAAGCTCTACTCTCGGCGTATCGGCGATGAAATTCATGAAGGGTCGCCTGATGATCCGGCAGAATTCCGCACGGCTATTCAGCCTGACGGATCGCGAACTTGATCGAATCCTTGGCGATATTGCTGAATTCGACGGTGAAAGGGCCGGGGTCGAGATTGAAGCGGATGGTCTTGCGGACGCCGTCGCAATCGGACTTGCCGCTGTGGGCCGTCGGCTTCAGGGCTTTGCCGTCTTGGATGACGTCGACCCAGCCTCCGGTTTGCATCGTCACTTGATACGAGCCGGGCGCGCTGCTCGGGCTGTCGAAGTTGACGATGCCGCCGTAGACATCGCCTTGCGGCTTGAGCTTGCCGGTCGGGGCGACGGGGAAGGACACCGCGCCCATCGGTTCCAGCGTCAGCGTCATTGCCTTTTCCGGCGGCGACGGGAGCTTGGCGCCGGAGGCGACCGCCTGACTGTCGGTGGCCTTCATCCATTTCAGTTCGGTCGCGACCGACCAGGCGAAGCTGTTGCAGCCGCCGGTCTCGGCGGAGAACGCTTGGGAAGAAAGAGCGAGCGCGGCCGCGCCCACGGCAAGCGAGAAAAATAGGCAGCGTTTCATTTCAGTCGACCGCCACCATGACGTCGGATGCCTTAATGACTGCCGAAGCCGCCATACCCTTTACGAGCCCCAAATCATCAATGGCTTCGTTGGTGATCGACGCCGTGACGATCGTGCCGCCGACGTCGATCCGCACGTGCGCCGTCGTTGCTCCCTTGGTGACCTCGACGATCTTGCCTTTGAGGACGTTTCTCGCGCTGATCTTCATTCAGGTTCCTTCCTTTCAGAAGCGAGCCCTCAAGTTAGCAAAGAATTGGCGTCCTGGCTCGGGAAAGCCCTCGGCGAGTGAATAATTTTGATCGAGCAGGTTGGTGCCGCCTAGCGCTAAAGTTGTGTTGGGATTGAAGGCATATTCGGCCTGGATGTTCACCAGGGTGTAAGCGCCGATGTTGACGTAGCTCGGCAATTGCTTGGCGCCCGAAGATGCCTTTGCGCAGTTGCCGTTGGATGAGCTGATCGGTGTCGCATTGTTGCCGCCGCTCGAAACAAGCGTCGAGGAGCAACTCGTGACGAGCGCGATGCGATCGGCTGCAAGTTCGACGTTCGGCGTAAAGGTCAATTTATCGGTCGCCTTCCAGGCAAGATAAATGAAACCCTTGTGGCGCGGCACAGCTTCAAGCTCGCTCGCGGCAACCGCATCGCGCACCGCCTGCGTCGTTCCCGCCGGCAAGTCGGCCGCAGCGCCGGCGAAGTCGAGTTCGCGTTCCATGTAGGTGTAGTTGCCGCCAATGCGCACCGTGGGCGTCACGTCCCAATCGATGGAAATCTCGGCGCCGTAGTAATGGCCATCGGGGCTGATGCCGACGATCGACGTTTTTGAGTTGGCAGCCGTATAGGCGTTTTGGATGCTGTTGTAGATGTCGGAATAGAAAACGGCAGGCGACACCTTAACTTTTCCAAAGACGACGTCGCTGAAGCCGATCTCGTAGTTTGTCGCGCGTTCGGGATCGACATTGGGGTCGGGATCCTTGGCGTCAAAGCGCGTGCTGTAGCGATCGAACAGCGTCGGGAAGCGGGTGCGGCTCGAAACGTCGGCGTGCACGGTTCCGGTCTGGCTGTAGCGATAGATGGCGGCGGTTTGCCAGTTCCACGCATCGCTATACGGTTTAACCGAACCGGCGTCCTTGCCGCTTACGCTGTTTTCCAAAATCTGGTCGGTATCGAAGCTGACACCGGCGACGAGGTCCAACCGGCTGGTGGCGTGGAAGGTGTTTTCGGCGGCAAATGACCAGACTTCTTCGGCCTGGCGCTTGAACCCGCTGGTCGTGACGATCGTCGTCGCGCCCGAGTAATCGTAGTTGACGCTGTGTTCGGAGTGGGCGTCCTTGCGATAGTGGATCGAGCCCTTCAGCGTGTTCATCGGGATGAGGTCGGTGCCCATCTCGACGAAGCCGCCGTAAGAATAGTCCTCGTATGGGCTGTCTGCCGTCTGGTTGGTGTAGGTCGCGTTCGGATAGAACGAGATCGTGTTGTCGAAGGTATTATAATAGGCATTGGTCTTGATATAGGACGCGTCGCCAAGCTTGGTCTTCGACAACCAAGAAAGGCTCGATGTGTTCCATTCGGGCCATTGCCAATAGCGGACGTTGCTGCCGTTGAAATAGCCCTGGACGATCTGGCGATCGACGTGGAGCGGCGAGTCCTTCTCGCTTTGCTGGTTGGTGTAGTTGATGCTGTATTCGTCGGTGGCGTTGGGCGTGATGCCGACCTTGGTATTGATGCGCCAGTCGCGGAATGCCGAGTGGTCGCGGTCGCCGCCGTCTTCGTAGGAGAAACCTTCGGCGACGCCGTTGGCGTAGCCCTGCGTGCTTGAGTTGGCCGGCGTGAAATCGTGCGACAGGTTGAAGTGATCCTGGTCGACGATGGTGCCGGACAGTTGGGCGTAATAGCCTTTTTGGCGGGTGCCTGCGTAGGCGTAGGCATTCCAGGAGTTGAGGTCATCGACGTCGCCGTTGACGATCACGCCGGCGCGGCCTTCGAGTTCGACCTCTTTCGTCGGCTTGCGCGAGACGAGGTTGATGGCGCCGCCTTCGCCGCCGGGTCCGTTCAGAACCGAAACATAGCCTTTGGCGACCTGCACCTCGGCGAGATCGGGCGTTAGGAAGCGATTCATGTCGATGCGGTTGTCGGCCGGCAGATAGACGCGCACGCCGTCGATCGAAAGCGGCACCTGGAAGCGGTTGAAGCCGCGCACGAAAATATCGCCTTCGTTGCGCGATCCGCTCGAGTTGGCTGAGGGCGCGCCAGTGCTGGCCCAGGAGACGCCGGGCAGAAGGTTTACGGCCTCGCCGAGCGACTGCTTGTTGAACGTCCACATGGCTTCGTTTGTGATCGTCGAGCCGCCGATCATATCGATCTGGCCCAATGTGAATGCGCCGGTCGCAATTCCGGGTGCTGAGCCTTCGCCGCCGACCTCTGCGGTCGATTGCTGACCGCTGCCGCCCGGCGTTCCGGACTTGTTTTGCGTTACCGGCTTTTGCTTGGCTGGACGGATGAGGGGCTGATCGGGAGCGCTGACGACGACCGGCGGCAGGACGCTCGCCTGATCAGCGGTGACATTTCCTCCAGGCGTCGGTGCTTCCTGCGCACTCACAATTTTCGTTTCGATCGGAAATACGCATGCGACTGCAATCGCAGCGGCGACCCGCTTACGCAACATACCCACACCCCAAATTTTTCTGACACCCCCCGGTGTCCCTTCACGTTATATTCATGCGGCTATAACGGAGGGCAAGCAAAAAATCATGATGCGGCGAGATTTTCGTCGCGATGAAGACATATTTGCGGAAACGCGCCGGAAGCGCGAAATGCCAATGAATTTGCGCTTTTTTCGCCGTGCTGGCGTGAGGGATGCGCCTAGATAATACTTTGGGCGTAAAGGTCGGTGCGGCGATCGCGGAAGAAGCCCCAATCGGCGCGATAGCTTTCGATCAGGTCGAGATCGAACGTGTGGACGAGCACGCCTTCGTCATCGGCGCCGAACGATTGCACAAGTTCGCCACGGTGATCGGTGATGAACGAGTGACCGTAGAATTTCTGCTTCACGCCGTTGTTGTCTTCGAGGCCGATGCGATTGGCAGCGACAATCGGCACGGCGTTCGACACGGCGTGACCCTGCATGGCGCGCTGCCACTGGAGATGCGTATCGAGGCTCGCGTCGTAGGGCTCCGATCCGATCGCGGTCGGATAGAACAACACCTCGGCACCTTGAAGAACCATCGCGCGCGCGGTTTCCGGATACCACTGGTCCCAACAGATGCCGACGCCGATCTTTCCGTGCTTGGTATTCCAAGCCTTGAAGCCGGTGTCGCCCGGCCGGAAATAATACTTCTCCTGATAGCCGGGGCCATCGGGAATGTGGCTCTTGCGATAGACGCCAAGAATTTCGCCGTCGGCATCGGCGATGGCGACGCTGTTGTAATAGCGGGGCCCGTCCTTTTCGAAAAACGAGATCGGGATGACGACGTTCAGCGACTTGGCCAATTCGCGCAGCAAGACGACGGCGGGATGCTCCGTTACGGGCTTTGCTGTCTCGAACCATTTCGGGTCCTGGCGCGTGCAGAAATAGATGCCTTCGAAAAGCTCGGACGGCAAAATGACTTCGGCGCCGCGCCCGGCCGCTTCGCGGACGAACGCTTCGGTCTTGGCGATATTGGTTTCGAGATCGGGACCGTAGGAGGTTTGGATGCTTCCGACGGTGATCGAACGCCGCGCCATTTACAGAGGCTCCTGTTGGGTGATGCAGTGGAAGGATCCGCCGCCGGCTTCGCCGCACCCGAGAAGGCCGCGTGACGACACGCCGACAACGGCTCGGGTGGGAAAGACGGTCTGGAGCGCTTGCAGCGCGTCGGACTCGGTAGCAGTTCCATAAATCGGGACGACGACAACATCGTTCGCGATCAGGAAGTTCATATGGGAGGCGGGTGAGATTTCGCCAAGAGCGTTGCGGTAAAGGCCGACGCCGGGGATGCGGACGACATCGAGCTTGCGGCCGACCGCATCGGTTGCCTTTTCGAGCGATGCCGCGATGGCATTCAGTATTTCGCCGTTGGGATCGTCGGGGCCGGCTGGTGCCTGGCAGACGACGCGAGCGGGCGCGACGAAGCGGGCGATGTTGTCGATGTGGCCGTCGGTGTGATCGTTCTTCAGGCCCTCGTCGATCCAGATCACCTTCTTCGCGCCGAAAGCCTGCGCCAATGCCTTCTCGGCGGCTTCCTTCGTCCAGCCGTTGCGATTGGGATTGAGCAGCGTCTGCTCCGTGGCGAGGATGGTGCCTTCGCCGTCGTGATCGACGGCGCCACCTTCGAGCACGAAATCAAATTGGCGAACGGGGGTGTCGGCCAGACGCGCGACGTCGTCGCCGACAGTCGCGTCGTCGGGAAGATCGTATTTGCCGCCCCAACTGTTCGTTTTGAAGCGAAGCGCGACGCGGCTGTTGCCGGTGTGTGCGAAGATCGGGCCGGTATCGCGCAGCCAGATGTCTCCGTATTTCGCCGGGATCAATTCGGCGACGCCTTCGAGAGCGGCGGCTGCAGAGGCTTTGGCCTCGTCTCCGTTGACGAGCAGGCGAACCTTGTTGCCGGCGATGCTCAAGGCGCGAACGAGGGCGGCGATGTCACGGCGCGGACTTTCAAGGTCGCCGTTCCATTCGTCGGGGTCAGCCGGCCACGCCGTCCAGATGGCTTTTTGAGGCGCCCATTCGGCGGGAGTTACCACCGGCAGGCCGTCCGCCGCGACTGTCATTCTCTCGATCCTCATGAATTTGTGGTGAGGGTGCTATGGGCGACTGCCGAACAGAGTTCCCAGCAGCCCTACGATGATCAAGGCCGGAATGACGACGAGCGCGATTGCGCCGATCGTCACCGCGAGGCCGAACATCACGAAGGCGATGACGCCGAAGAGCAGAACCGCGGCCAGGAAAACGATGATCTTGAACAGCCATTCGCGCCAGCCCGTGAGGACCGTGGTCTCGCCGTTTCTCGTGATGATGATCATGTTCGCCTCCTTGCGGAATGGTACCGATCAGGTCTTGGTCTGGTTCCTTTTACCCAGCGTGCGCAAGCGCAGGGCGTTGAGCTTGATGAAGCCTTCGGCGTCTTTCTGATCGTAAGCGCCTTTGTCGTCCTCGAAGGTGACGAGGGTCGGCGAATAGAGCGACTTCCGGCTTTCGCGGCCGACGGGAATGACATTGCCCTTATAGAGTTCGAGCGTCACTTCGCCTTCGACGTTGTCCTGGCTCTTGTCGATCAGGGCCTGCAGCATCTCGCGCTCGGGCGAGAACCAGAAGCCGTTATAGATCAACTCGGCGTAGCGCGGCATGATCTCGTCTTTCAGATGCGCAGCGCCGCGATCGAGCGTGATGCTTTCGATGGCGCGGTGAGCAGCGAGCAGGATCGTGCCGCCCGGCGTTTCGTAGACGCCGCGCGATTTCATGCCGACAAATCGATTTTCGACGAGGTCGATGCGGCCGATGCCGTTGTCGCGGCCGAGATCGTTGAGCGCCTTCAGAAGCGTGGCGGGCGACAGCTTCTTGCCATCGAGCGAGACGGCGTCGCCCTTCTCGAAACCGATCTTGATCGTCGTCACCTTATCGGGTGCCGTCATCGGAGAGATCGTGCGCTGATAGACCATCTCGGGTGGCTTCTTGGCCGGATCTTCGAGCACCTTGCCTTCGGACGACGAGTGCAGAAGATTGGCGTCGACCGAGAACGGCGACTCGCCCTCTTTATCCTTGGCGACGGGAATCTGGTGCTCGCGGGCGAACTTCAAAAGCTCTTCGCGGCCCTTGAATTGCCATTCGCGCCACGGGGCGATGATCTTGATGCCGGGCTCGAGCGCGTAATAGCCAAGCTCGAAGCGGACCTGATCGTTACCCTTGCCGGTGGCGCCATGGCAGACCGCATCGGCGCCGACCTTGCGCGCGATCTCGATCTGTTTTTTCGCGATCAGAGGACGGGCGATCGAGGTGCCGAGCAGATAAACGCCTTCGTAAACCGTGTTGGCGCGGAACATCGGGAAGACGTAGTCGCGGACGAATTCCTCGCGCAGGTCCTCGACGAAGATGTTCTCCGGCTTGATGCCGAGCATCAGCGCTTTCTGGCGGGCGGGCTCGAGCTCTTCGCCCTGGCCAAGATCGGCCGTGAACGTCACGACTTCGGCGCCATAAGTCTCCTGCAGCCATTTCAGGATGATCGAGGTGTCGAGACCGCCCGAATAGGCGAGGACGACTTTCTTCACGGACTTGGGCGCGGCGCTCATGGACGGTCTGGCTCTTCTGGCTTTTCAAGATTGCGGGTCAGGCGGAAACGCGCGGCACTATAGGGTTGGCGGCGCTGCCTGCAAGTGCGGTAGACACGCGAACACGACTTGTCGCAACTACTTTGAGTGTTTGGTGAAAGCGGGCGGAGGCTATGAAACCGAACGTCGTCTTTTGGTACGAATTCGCATCGAGCTATTCCTACCTCAGCGCGATGCGGATTTCAGAGGTGGCTTCGCGGGCCGGCGTCACGGTCGAGTGGCGGCCATTTCTGCTCGGACCCATTTTCAAATCCCAGGGCTGGGAGACGTCGCCTTTCAATCTTTATCCGGCGAAGGGCCGCTACATGGTTCGCGACATCGCGCGCACGGCGTCGGCACACGGCATTCCGTTTAAGATGCCGACGGCGTTTCCGGGCAACGGCCTAAAGGCGGCCCGTCTCGCAATCGCTGCCGGCGGCCAGGGTGCGGTCGCAGGGTTTAGTCAAGCGGTCTACGCGGCGGCCTTCGGCAAGGGTTTGGACATCTTCGATGACGCTGTGTTGACGGAATGTCTTTTGGCCGCCGGGCTCGACCCTGAGACCACGCGGACGCTAGCCGGAGATCCGGCGGTCAAGGCCGCGCTCAGGACGAACAGCGACGAGGCGATGGCGTTCGGAATTTTCGGTGCGCCGAGCTTCACGACGAGCGACGGCGAACTGTTCTGGGGCGATGACAGACTTGAGCAGGCGCTCGCGTGGGAAATCGATTCGACGAAGGAAAAATCGTGAGGGTTTTTGCGCCGTATTACAGCAGCGCGATGAATATCTTACGAGAAAGTATTGATAGCGAATGCTGCTACTGCGTTGCACTCGATTCGTGAACATAAAAAAGGCCGTTCAAGGGTGTTTGCGGTGTTTCTGACCGGCGGAAGCTGGTAGAAGCGCCGGAACAATTCTTGGTGGGGGAGAGCGGTCGTGGCCAGATCGATTCGCATTGTCGGAAGGCTCATTTGGCTCGGGCTTTTGAGCGTTGTGCTCGCCGTTCCGCTTTGGGCGGAAGAGGTGACTGTGACGGTGCCCCCGGACGATACACCGAGCCAGGCGCAGGCTGCGGGATCGGAACAGAGCGATCCCACTGCGCACCCGACCGACGCGGTATCAAGTCCGGCACCCGCCGAGCCGACGCCGACCGCCGATGCCACTCCCGCGCCTGCCGCTGCGCCCGCGAACGCGGAACCGCCATCGACTGCGGAAGCGACGCCTGCTCCGCCTGTAAAGAAGCATAAGAAAACAAAGAAAACGGCGGCTACGACGCCTGCCGGTGCGCCGGCGACCGAGACGTCGGCTGCAGCTCCGGCGGCAGGCGCTTCGGCAACGGCAGCAACGCCGCCAGCAAAAGCCAAAACCAAGACAGCGAAAGCATCGTGCCTCAATCTCAGCGAAGACAAGTGCGGGGCCAACACGGCTTGCATTTGGGTTTCAGCCGGCACGAACGACGCCGGTCAGCAGACGAAAGCGCGCTGCCGCTCGCTCGCCATCCTCAAGAGAGAAGAAGACAAGGCGAAAAAGACGGCGGCTGCAAAGCCCGGCGAACCGGAAGTTCTGCCATGGGCGACGAAAGGTGCGGCGACTGGCTCGACGGCCGCATCGACGGCGACGACTGCTTCGGTCGATACCAAGCCCGCTAAAAAGAAGACTAAGACCGCGTCAGCAAAGAAACCCAAGCCGAAGCCGGCTGAAGAAGCTCCAGCCGCGGCGGCGCCTGCCGACAGCGGAGGCGATTCCGGCGCGGCGGCGGCAGCGCCTGCCGCTCCTGCGGATGCTGGCGGCGCCGACTAGATCGGCGTCTGCTCGCTCAGCCAATTCTTTTGGATCTAGTGCAGGTAGCCCGTCCAATAGCGGGAAGCCGAAACATTGCGTTCCAGGCTCTTCTGGCCCTCGTCGCTGCCGAAGACCGAGCGCCACTGCGCGCATGCCGCGTCCGCCGCATCCATCGCCGACGTGCTGGCGCGCGCTGTCGGCGCGGCAACCGCATATGGGACGCCGTACGACAGCATCATCGCGACCATCGGGCCCTGATAGAACGTCCAGGGGGTTACGCCCCAGAAGGTCTGGACGGAAGGCGGGAACGCCGTGGGCGAAAGCGTTTGCGCCTGAAACGCCGATGGCTGTTGCGCCGACCAATAAGCGGAGCAAGCATTGGCCATCGTCAGCCAAGTTTGCATGAGGTCAGGCTGAGCCGGTGCGGGCGCTCGTGCCACGGGTGTCCAGCCGCCAAACCACGCCGGCCAAACAGCCGGCTCAGACGGACGGAGTTTTTCCGGCGTCATTTCCTCGTAGAAGCGCTTTTGACAGGCGAGCGCGGCGGCGACAGACGCCTGGCCCATTTCGAACATGGCTTCGGTCGCTTTCTGCAGAAAGCGAAAATGCAGGGCGCAATCGAACAAGGCTTATCCCTCCAACACTGCGACAACATAGCACTGCTGTTGCAGTGCAGCAACCGCGAAGCGTCGAGCGGACAAGTTTGGTTAATCACGTCTGCGAGAGGTCTGCCGCCCAAAGAGCGTCAGGCCGAGGAGGAATTGTCGTCGCTCTGAGGCGATTGCGGAGCATCGTTTTGGCTGGGGCTGGCCCCATCGCGTTTGGCAAATTTGAGCCGTTCGAGTTTCGGCATGCGCCAGCGCGGCTGGCGATCAGCATCGGGAGGACGGGTAATGACGACGCTGACATTGTCGTCGCTCGACTCCGCCCGTTGCACGACCAGCGTCTCAGCCGTCGCCGTCTCGGCAGGCACGAGCTGCGGTTCCGGCCGGCGGCCGGCGAATTGGCCAGCGGCCACCCAGTACACGAAGCCGCCGAAAAAGCCGACGGTCAGAAAGGCCTTGATCGCATAGTTATTGAAAATCGTGGGTTGGCCCGTGACTTCGCTGGCGTATTGCGCGCTAAAGCCCAGGAGGGCGATCACGATGCCGACGAGCAAATAGAACGAAAGTGCGCGGATCGAAAACCATTCGCCGATCGCGGCAGTGATCAAAACGAAGATCGACGCGAAGATGGCGATGTGGGTGGCGGCCAGCAGGGCAAGATCGATCGTTTCGGCGACCGTCTTGGGAAGGCGATCGAATTTGCCTGCGAGGACGTCGATATCGACGAACAGCACGGTGATGAGACCCGCTGCCAGACTGGCGAGTATCAGCCCGAGAAAAATCCGTCCCAATGTGCCGAAAAATCTGAGCACAGATTTACGCCCCAAAACCCACCCTGGCGGGAAGTCTACATAGCCCGGGGCCGTGCGCTCAAGCGATTAGGCAGGCGATCAGGGATTTGACGACGGGGTGTTGCGTTCTTTGGCCGAAAGGCGCTGGCTTTCGGACCTCAGCTGCCCGCAGGCCGCGAGGATGTCGCGTCCGCGCGGGGTGCGGACGGGGCTCGCATAGCCTGCCCGGTTGACGACGTCGGCGAAGCGCTCGATCGTTTCCCAGTCGGAGCATTCGTAGCGCGTGCCGGGCCATGGATTGAACGGGATCAGGTTGATTTTAGCGGGAATTCCAGCGAGCAGCTTCACCAGGGCGCGGGCCTCGGCAAGGCTATCGTTCACGCCCTTCAGCATCACGTATTCGAAGGTGATGCGGCGCGCATTCGACAGGCCCGGGTAGTTGCGGCAGGCCTCCATCAGCTCGGCGATCGGATATTTTTTGTTGATCGGCACCAACTCGTCGCGCAGCGCGTCGTTGGTGGCGTGCAGCGAGATCGCCAGCATGGTGTCGGCTTCTTCGCCCCAACGCGGAATTTCCGGCACGATGCCAGACGTCGACAGGGTGATGCGGCGCTTCGACAACGACAGGCCGTCACCGTCGGAGGCGACATCCATCGCGGCTTTGACGTTGTCGAAATTATAGAGCGGCTCGCCCATGCCCATCAGCACGACGTTGGTGATCTTGCGTTCGGCGCTGGGAAGCAGGCGGCCATCGTCGGGACCTTTGGCGCCGGGCCAATCGCCGATGCGATCGCGGGCAAGCATGATCTGCGCGACGATTTCCTCGGCTTCGAGATTGCGCACCAAGCGCTGCGTGCCGGTGTGGCAGAACGAGCAGTTCAGCGTGCAGCCGACCTGGCTCGAGATGCAAAGCGTGCCGCGGTCGCTTTCCGGAATGTAGACGGTTTCGATTTCCGGCGGGCGGGCTTCGTGGCTGCGCTTCGCGAGACGAAGGAGCCATTTGCGCGTGCCGTCGACCGAGATCTGTTCCGAGACGATCTCGGGGCGATCAAGAGTGTAAAGCTCGGCGAGTTGGCGGCGCAGGTCTTTCGAGACGTCCGTCATGTCGTCGAATGAGGTGGCGCCGCGGACGTAGAGCCAGCTCCAGAGCTGGCCGACGCGCATGCGAAGCTGCTTCTCGGGCACGCCGGCGGCGGCGAGCGCGAGCTTCAGGCGATCGCGAGTCATTCCTGCCAGCGACAGCTTGGCTGTCTGCGGTTCGGAATCGATCTTAACTAAGGGCGCGGCGGTCATAGTCAGAAATGGCTTTGAGCTTCAGGAATGGGCACTTCTACAGGCGTTTGCGGACGATTGATAGCTGCGGCTTGCCGCGCCAGCTCTTCCCCCTCTCCCCGCTTGCGGGGAGAGGAAATCGAATTACAAAATAAACCGGCTAAGGTCGGCGTTTTTGGACAGCTGTCCGACACGCTCTGTGACGTATGGGCCGTCGATGACGACGGTGGCGCCGCTCTTGTCGGAGGCTTCGAAAGAAACATCGTCGAGCACACGTTCAAGCACCGTCTGCAGACGACGGGCTCCGATGTTTTCGACGGTCGAATTCACTTCGACGGCGGCATCCGCCAGCGCATCAATGGCATCGGGTTTGAATTCGAGCGTCAGGCCCTCGGTCTGCATCAGGGCGACGTACTGCTTGATGAGGCTCGCTTGCGGCTCGGTCAGGATGCGTTTCATGTCGTCGCGTGTCAGCGCATTGAGTTCGACGCGGATCGGCAGGCGGCCCTGCAGCTCCGGAAGTAAGTCCGACGGCTTGGAGACGTGGAACGCGCCGGAGGCAATGAACAGGATGTGATCGGTTTTGACCGGGCCGTACTTCGTCGCGACCGTCGTGCCTTCGATCAGCGGCAGGAGATCGCGCTGCACGCCTTCGCGGGAAACGTCGGCGCCGCCGCGTGTTCCGTCGCCGCGCGAGGAAATCTTGTCGATTTCATCGAGGAAGACGATGCCGTTGTTTTCGACCGCCGCGATCGCTTCGCCCGAAATCTGGTCGGTGTCGATCAGCTTGTCGCTTTCTTCCGCGATCAGAATGTCGAAGCTGTCGCGAACGCTGACGCGGCGCGACTTGGTACGCTGGCCGAGCGCCTTGCCGAGCATTTCGCCGATGTTGATCGTCGCCATCGAGCCGCCGGGCATATCGAACGTCGGAATGGGCGACGAGGTATCGGCGACGAGGACGTCGATTTCCTTGTCGTTCAACTCATTGTTGCGCAGCTTCTTGCGGAAGCTGTCGCGTGTCGACGGCGAGGCGCCGGCGCCGACGAGGGCATCGAGCACGCGTTCTTCGGCGGCTTTCTCGGCCTTCGCGCGCACGCCCTGGCGCTTGCTTTCCTTGACGAGGGCCATGCCGACTTCGACCAGATCGCGCACGATGCTGTCGACGTCGCGGCCGACATAGCCGACTTCGGTGAACTTGGTCGCTTCGACTTTAAGGAAAGGCGCGCCGGCGAGTTTCGCAAGGCGGCGGGAAATCTCGGTTTTGCCGACTCCGGTCGGGCCGATCATCAGAATGTTTTTCGGCAGGACTTCGTCGCGAAGCTCGCCCGTCAGTTGCTGGCGGCGCCAGCGGTTGCGCAGAGCGATGGCTACGGCGCGTTTGGCGTCGGCCTGGCCGACGATGTAGCGATCGAGTTCGGATACGATTTCACGCGGAGAGAAGTTGGTCATTGTCTCGCTTGGGGAAGGTAGGGGCCGATTGGGGTCGCACTCAGGATCGGCATCAGGCGGTTGCGCAGCGGATGCCAGAAGACGCCGAGAAGCAGCACGAAGCCGCCGACGAGTGCGAGCGTCAGGGTGAAGGTTGATGGAATGCCACCGTTGTTGGGAAGCGCCACGCCGCCGCTCAAGAGTTGGTAGACGGCAACGGTAAAGTACGCGAGCGACGACACGAGCATTGCGCGCCGGTCGATCGCCAGCGCGAACAGGCCGAGCACGAACACGGTTGCAAGCACGGCTGCCGATGTCGCCAGGCCGCCGGTCGATTCCTTTATTATGTTGATGAGCGGCGAGACGATGAGGCAGGCGGCGACGAGATGCAGCCAGAAGGCGCAATCGGAAAAGCGCATGACGCGGGCCGGATCCTTTGCGTCGTAAAACAGCGCCGCCGCCAAAACAAAGAGGCCATATCCGAACGCGACGATCGATGGGCCAAGGCCGATTTGAAGCAATCCTCTGCTGACGACGATGAAGCCGAAGACGGCAATCAGCGCGAGCGCGAACGGCAGCCGGAAGCGAAAGTAATAGGCGAGTGAAGCAATGAGCGCGGGCAAACCGAACACCATCGTCGGATTGCGCCAGAAGGCGAGTTCGGAGCCGACGTCCCAGTTCGAGGCTTTGAGGTTGTCCCAATGAAGCTGGACGACCGCAGCGGATGCCGCAAAGGTGACGAAGAGCACCGACAGCACCATGCCAGGGAGAACGGCGCGCAAGCGGCCGACGAGGATTTCGCTCAAGACCCAGAACGTCGCGGCGGCGACCGCAAGCGTCGCGAACCAGCTGATGCCGAACAGGCCGGTGGTCGTGACGGTCAGGAAGGCTGCCGCGATCAGCAGGACGCCGATCGTCAGGAAGACGTCGTTAAAGCCGTTGAGAAACCGGAAGCGCTCTTCATCGGCGAGGACGGAGGGTTCACCGTCGGGGCCCAGGGGGGCGTTGGATCGGGTGCGCATCGCGCGCATTTTCTCGGCTTGCGCCGCATCGATGACGCCCGCTTCGACGGCTGCCTGGAGATCGTCGGTTGGTCTGCCGTTGGTCATGTTGACGCTCAGGAGCCGCTCAAGGGGTTTTCGAATCGAGGGTTTCGACGACGATGTTGGCGTTGGTATAAACGCAAATCTCGGCGGCAATCGACATGGCCTTGCGGGCAATCGTCTCGGCGTCGAGCGGCTGGTCGATGAGCGCACGGGCGGCGGCGAGCGCGTAGTTGCCACCGGAGCCGATCCCGGCGATGGCATTTTCGGGTTCGAGCACGTCGCCGGTGCCGGTCAGAACCAGCGTGGTCGTGGCGTCGGCGACGATCATCATGGCTTCGAGGCGGCGCAGGAAACGATCGGTGCGCCAATCTTTCGCAAGCTCGACTGCGGCCCGGGTCAACTGGCCGGGATACTGCTCGAGCTTGGCTTCGAGGCGCTCGAACAAGGTGAAGGCGTCGGCGGTGGCGCCCGCAAAGCCGCCGATCACGTCGCCTTTGCCTAGTCGGCGGACCTTCCTGGCGTTCGACTTGATGACCGTCTGGCCGAGGCTGACCTGGCCGTCGCCAGCAACTACAACCTTGCCGCCCTTGCGAACCGTCAGGATGGTGGTGGCGTGCCAGCTCGGAACGCCGGCATTTTGGCTCTGGTGCGTCATATGTATCGCGTCAGTTAAGCTTTTGGCGGCAAGATGCAAGGCTCTTGGGGCCTTGGCCTGCCGGGCGACAAGCTGATAAACGCTCGGCGGGGCGGACGGAAGACTTTAACCATTCGACGGCGGAGCGAGATTCACGTGAAGCGGCAGGCGACGATAACGCGCAAGACCAAGGAGACGGAGATCTCCGCGACCGTCGATCTCGACGGAACGGGCGCCTACGACGTTTCGACCGGCATCGGCTTTCTCGATCATATGCTGGAGCAGCTCGCCCGCCATTCGCTGATCAACATTACGCTGCGCGCGAAGGGTGATCTGCACATCGATTTCCACCATACGGCCGAGGACACCGGCATCGTCATCGGCCAGGCGGTGGCAAAGGCGCTCGGCGACAAGGCCGGGATCGTCCGCTATGCCGACGTACATCTGCCGATGGACGAAACGCTGACGCGGGTGGCGCTCGACGTTTCCGGACGGCCGTTCCTGGTGTGGAAGGTCGATTTTTCCAGACCGAAGCTCGGCGAGATGGACACCGAGCTGTTCCGCGAGTGGTTCCAGGCGTTTGCCCAGAACGCGGGCATTACGCTCCACGTCGAAAACCTTTATGGCGAGAACAATCACCATATCGCCGAGACCTGCTATAAGGGGCTGGCGCGGGCGCTGAAGGCCGCGATCGCCGTCGATCCGCGGCAGGCGGGCCGGGTGCCCTCGACAAAAGGCTCGCTTTGAGGCGCGCTGCGGACACATAAAGTGCATCGGAACGTTGGAATGGAGTGAGGAGCTTTGAGTTCAGTGGCGACCTATACCGTGCATGAACCGCCCCAGTCCGACGCCGACCGCATCGATCGCGGGGTCGAGCTGGAGTTCGTCAAGGACGGGTTTTCGTGGCTGACGGCGATTTGCCCGCCACTCGGATTTATCGCCAACGGAATTTGGCTGATGGCGGTCGCCTATCTCGCGGGTTCGGCGCTGCTTGGCTATCTGCTCAATGCGCTGAAGGTCGATCCGGGCTGGATCGGCATCATCTTCCTGATGATCAACATCTACCTTGGTTTCGAGGTATCGAGCCTGAAGCGCTGGATGCTCGATCAACGGGGATGGCAGATGCTCGGGGTCGTCAATGGCAAAACCATCGCCGAGTGCGAGCGTCGCTTCTTCGAAAGCTGGCTGCCGGAGCAGCCGGTGATCGCAACCGCGGATGGCACGTCGCCGCAGATGGCCGCCGACCGTTCGCGCGGATTGCGCTTCTGGCCGTTCGGCTCGGGGGCTTGAGCCGGGCAGGAAATGCAAAACGTCGTCATTATCGATTACGGGTCGGGCAATCTGCACTCGGCGGCGAAAGCGTTTGAAAGCGCCGCCAAGGGAGCAGGCGCCGACGCCAAGATCATCGTCAGCCCGCGGACGGAAGATGTGCTGGCGGCGGATCGCGTCGTGCTGCCGGGCGTCGGCGCTTACGGCGATTGCAAGCACGGGCTCGAACGGGTTCCGGGATTGATCGATGCGCTGGAAGAAACGGTGCGGCAGAAGGGACGGCCGTTTCTCGGCATCTGCGTCGGCATGCAGCTTTTAGCAGAGCGCGGGCTCGAATTCGTCGAGACGCCGGGGCTCGGATGGATCAGGGGCGAAGTGCGGGCGATCGAGCCCAACGATCCGGAGCTTAAAATTCCGCACATGGGCTGGAATACGCTCAATGTCGTCCACCCGCACGCGCTTCTCGACGGCATTCCGACGGGACCCAACGGCTGGCATGCGTATTTCGTGCATTCGTTCGCGATGGTGCCGGTCGAGCGCCGCGTCGTCGTTGCCGAGACGGATTACGGCGGCCCGATCACGGCGCTGGTCGCTAACGGCAATATCGCCGGCACGCAGTTTCATCCCGAGAAAAGCCAGAAGCTCGGCCTCAAGCTGATCGCGAATTTCTTGAAGTGGACGCCGTAGACACCTCCGTCATGCCGACGGAGGTCGGCACCCCGTCAATGCGACGTGTTTCGTGCAATGATGGTGACTGGATCCCGGCCTTCGCCGGGATGACGTTTGCTCTTTATGCAAGTCAGCGCGCCAAGGTGCCGACGGCCGATTGGATGACGGTCCAGACGCCGCGGGGGACGTGCCACGTGCCGTCGGTGTCGTCGTCTTCGAGGCGGCCCTGAAGCCAGGTCAGACGATTGGCGGATGACGCGGCGGCGCGGCCAAGCTCGTGCACGACCAACTCGTCGGGGGAATCAAAGAGGATCGCGAGGCGGCGCTTGATCTGCTCGGCGCCGAGCCACGTCTTCACGTACCAGACGCCGTTGCCGGCGGGAGCGTATTCGGTCGCGATGTAGGGAAGGGAGAACGTCACCGTCCAGGTATCCTGGTTGGCGGATTTGGGGGCGTGATGGAGAAGGAAGGTCTTCATGGCGTTCATCCGGGGGAGCTTGGGGGAGCGGGGGAGTGCGGGTACGCAGGAACGCGATTTCAAAAAGGGAGCCGGGGATCATGAGGCAGTGGGGGGCATGATCCCCGGGTCTCCAGCATCGGGCTTTGGACGGGACGAGCCGTTGGGAAGGCAGGGGGGAGAAGGGCCCGCCCCGCCCAAAGACCGGAATTGGTTTTGCCTTCAGCCTGCCTTGGCGAACGGAAGCTCAGGCTCCATCGGCTCGGCGGCCGGGGTCGTCGGCAGCGGGAAGGCGATGACGTTGCCGTCGGGGGCGAGGTCGAGACCCGGACGGCGCTGGCGGAACCAACGGAGCGAGGTATTGGTCATGACGGCTTCACGCTTCGTCGCCTGGATCAGAAGGCCGTCGTCCTCGGCGAGCATCGTGCGAAGCTCGGTTTCGAGTTCGACCTCTTCGCGCTCGGACATCACGTACCAAGTGTTGGCGAGGGGCCGGGCCCACTTGTCGCCGATACCCATGATCGTCTGGGCGAGAACGTGCTGGTTGCGGGTCGGATGGGCGAGATCATACGAGATGAGATAGGTGCGCATGGGGGCTCTCCTAAAATTTCGGGGAGGGTCGAACGCACTACTCTGACCCAGTTCGGCGCCTCATTTAGGGCGTCGTGAACATAGGAAGAACATGCCACGAGTCAGTTGGCTTGTCCAGTGTTTGTTCTAAAAATGTTCCGCATAAATTCTTAATATTGTTGCTTATGCAATGTCGTGGAAAATGCCCGGAATACGGGCTGTTTGCGCGGACAATCGGATCGCTGGCGCCGCGGTTTCAGGCTTCCGAGAACAAGTTGAGCTGGTCCGGGTGGGGCGCAGTCGGAACGCGCCGATGGGGACCCGGATCAAAGCGAGCTTCAAGCCCCGGGAAGCGGCGCTGAAACTCGGCGAGCGCCTTGGCGCGGGTGCCCGGAAAGCGCACTTCCTCCCAGATTTCATAGAGGCGGCGGGGGTCGCAGGCGTAGCGGCGCGTGAGGTCGGTCGGCCGGATGCGCAGCCAGCGCGCGATCCAGATGTCGACGGCGTCGTCCTCGGTCAGGGGGCGGCGGGCGACGGCGGGTGGAGGTTCGACGAGAAACGCGGTTGCCATAGAACTCTCTTACTGGCGCATTCCGACTCCCCTACGGGGAGCCGGCCGGAATGCGCGCTTGACGCAGCCTGCGATCCGCGATTGATCGCACGGACCATTTAGGAACCCAAGATAGCAATCTGATGGCCGTTTTCCTTCTCCAGTCGGGAGAAGGTGGCCGAAGGCCGGATGAGAGGGTGTTCGTTCCCCTCACCCCGACCATCTCCCCACGGGGAGAGGGAAACGAGAGACAAAAACGTTGATCCTATTTCCTGCCATTGACTTGAAGGACGGCCAGTGCGTCCGGCTGAAGCTCGGCGAGATGGACGCGGCGACCGTGTTCAACGACGATCCGGCGGCGCAGGCGACCGCGTTCGAGCGCCAGGGCTTCAAGTATCTGCATATCGTCGATCTCAACGGCGCGTTCGCGGGCAAGCCCGTCAACGGCGCGGCGGTCGAGGCCATTCTGAAGGCGATCAGCATGCCGGCGCAGCTCGGCGGCGGCATTCGCGATCTGGCGACGATCGAAGCGTGGCTCGACAAGGGCATCCGGCGCGTGATCCTCGGCACGGTCGCGGTGCGCGATCCGGCGCTTGTGCGCGAGGCGGCGAAAAAGTTTCCGGGGCAGGTTGCTGTCGGCATCGACGCCAAGGGCGGCAAGGTTGCGGTGGAAGGCTGGGCGGAGACGTCGGAGCTGACGGCCGTCGACCTCGCCAAGCAGTTCGAGGACGCGGGTGTCGCGGCGATCATCTATACGGACATCGAGCGCGACGGCGTCTTGAAGGGGCTCAATCTGCCCGCGACCGCCGCGCTGGCGAAGGCGACGCGCATTCCGGTGATAGCATCGGGCGGCCTTGCATCGATCGCGGACATTCGCGAACTGAAAAAGCCTGAATATCGCTTGCTGGAAGGCGCCATCACCGGCCGCGCGCTCTACGATGGCCGCCTCGATGCCCGCGAAGCGCTTGAACTTCTGGAGACGGCATGAAGATCGGTGACAAGGTTCGCGTGCTTGGCGTGCCGGACGGCGTGCCGAAAGACAACAAGCAGCTCATCACGCTGTTCAAGGGCTGCGTCGGCAAGACGTTCCCGATCGTGAAGTTCGACGACGGACTTGTCGAGCTGCATGTCGGCGAAGTTTTCGGCAAGCCCGCCGATTATCACCAAATCTGGCTCGATCCGAGCCAAGTGAAAGTCATCGAGGCCTGAGATTTGAACGTTCTGACCGAAACTGCGGCGTCAAGCGACGCGCTGCCGTCCGAGATCGCGCGGCGTCGCACGTTTGCGATCATCTCGCACCCTGACGCCGGCAAGACGACGCTGACGGAAAAGCTGTTGCTGTTCGGCGGAGCGATCCAGATGGCAGGCGCGGTGAAGGCCCGCGGCGAGCGGCGGCGCACGCGCTCCGACTGGATGCAGATCGAGCAGCAGCGCGGCATCTCGGTGACGTCATCCGTCATGACGTTCGAGCGCAACGGCATCGTCTACAATCTGCTCGACACGCCGGGCCACTCGGATTTCAGCGAGGATACCTATCGCACACTGTCTGCGGTCGACGCGGCGGTGATGGTGATGGATGCGGCGAAGGGCATCGAAAGCCAGACGCGCAAGCTGTTCGAGGTTTGTCGCCTGCGCGACATTCCGATCATCACCTTCATCAACAAGATCGACCGCGAGGCGGAAGATCCGTTGACGCTGCTCGATCAGATCGCGGCGGATCTGGCGCTCGACCTGGTGCCGATGGCGTGGCCGGTCGGCATGGGCGTCGATTTTCGCGGCGTGCTCGACCTCGTCGGCAACAAGATTCTGCTGCCTGAGAACGCCGAGCGGGGTGCGTCTTATGGGCATTCGCAACCGCTTGAGACGTTCGAAGGCCTGCGGCGGATCGAAGGGATCGACGAGCGGATCGCGGACAGGACGATCGAGGGCGTGGAGCTGGCGCAGGGCGCACTGCCACCATTCGATCTGCAAGCTTTCCGCGAGGGACATCTGTCGCCGGTGTTCTTCGGCAGCGCGCTTAAAAATTTCGGCGTCGAGCAGCTGCTGGACGCACTTGGGCAATGGGCGCCGGGGCCGCTGCCGAGGGCTGCGACGCAACGCACGGTGATGCCCGGCGAAGATCAGGTGACCGGCTTCATCTTCAAGGTGCAGGCCAACATGGATCCGAACCACCGCGACCGCATTGCGTTCATGCGGCTGTGTTCGGGGCGGTTCAAGCGCGGCATGAAACTGCTGCATGTGCGCGACAACAAGCCGATGACGATTTCGTCGCCGACATTCTTCTTCGGTCAGGGCCGCGAAACGGCGGACGAAGCCTGGGCGGGCGATATCATCGGCGTGCCGAACCATGGCACGCTGCGCGTCGGCGATACGCTGACGGAAAAGGAAGCGCTGAAGTTCACCGGCATTCCGAATTTCGCGCCGGAGCTTTTGCGCCGCGTCGTCATTCAAGACGCGATGAAGGCGAAGCAGCTCAACCGCGCTTTGGATGATCTGGCGGAAGAGGGCATCGTGCAGGTGTTCACGCCGGTCGCCGGCGGGCGGCAGATCTTGGGCGTCGTCGGGCAACTGCAGTTCGAGGTTCTGCAGTCGCGCGTGGCGAACGAATACAGCGTGCCGGTGACGCTGGAGCAATCGCCGTTCGAGCTGGCGCGCTGGATTTCGTCGGATGATCCGGCAGAGCTTCAGAAGTTCGTCAACGCGCACCGCGGCGAGATCGCGACGGACCGTGACGGGGCGCTGGTGTTCTTGGCCGAAAGCCCATGGATGCTCAAATACAAGACGGAGCGGTTTCCGGACGTCAAATTCGCGGCGCTGAGGGAGCGTGGGTGATAATCAGCGCCGCCGCTATCCGAGAGGGCAGGGGCGACTGCCACGGCGCCCTAGTAAACGGGACATGTGCGAAGAACATTGCCACTCACGGCGGCCGCCCCTGAAGACGAAATGTCGGAGTATTGCGATCGGAAGTTTGATGTGCGTCAAAAACTTCGCGATCTAACCATTGTGCCGCACGTCAGAGCGAAATGTTGGGTTCGCGACGTGTCGGATGCGAGAATTTCTCTTCAACGCTTGTGAGCCAGGTCTGAAGCGCGCCTTCGAGGGCGTCTGTTTGTGCGGAAGCCTTGCTGTGCTGAAGTTCCGTCACGGTGCCTTCGCCGTCGAGCGATTTGCGGATGGCGGCGTGTTGGTCAGCGAATTTCGCCAATTCGTCGGCCTGATCGCCGATGATGCCATGGGCTTCGAGCTGGCTTTTGGCCTGAGCAATGCGCTCGTCGATCGCTGCCAGCCGGGCGCGAAGGTTGGTCGGAGCAAATTCGTCTACCATGGGGTACCAGATTCCTTGCAGTTTTCACGCGCAACAGCGCTAAACGGCTAAACGCCGCGCAGCCGCCGAAGTTCCCGCCATGCATATATATCCAATGGGCTCGACGGCAACGGACGCACCGTGATACTTGGCCATTAAGTTTAGCAGAAAGCGCTTCCTGCCACTATGCTGAAAGTTCGCATCATTCCATGTCTCGACGTCAAGGACGGGCGTGTCGTTAAGGGTGTCAATTTCGTCGATCTGATCGACGCCGGAGATCCGGTCGAGGCGGCGGCCGCCTACGATGCGGCGGGCGCTGACGAGCTCTGTTTTCTCGACATTACGGCAAGCCACGAGAACCGCGACACGATCTTCGATGTCGTCGAGCGGACGGCCAACCGCTGCTTCATGCCGCTGACGGTCGGCGGCGGCGTGCGGACGATCGAAGACATTCGCAAGCTCCTCGAAGCGGGCGCTGATAAGGTTTCGATCAATACGGCGGCGGTCAATAATCGCGCGTTCGTGAAAGAGGCGAGCGAGAAGTTCGGCGCGCAGTGCATTGTCGTCGCGATCGACGCCAAGCGCGTTTCCGGCGAGGGCGAGCCGCCGCGCTGGGAGATTTTTACGCACGGAGGGCGAAAGCCGACGGGCCTCGATGCCGTGCAATACGCGCGCGAGGTCGCCGAACTCGGCGCGGGCGAAATTCTGCTGACGTCGATGGACCGGGATGGAACCAAAGCCGGGTTCGACGTCGAGCTGACCCGGGCGGTGTCGGATGCGGTGACGATCCCGGTGATTGCATCGGGCGGCGTGGGCACGCTGCAGCATCTGGTCGAGGGTGTGACGGGCGGCCATGCGAGCGCGGTGCTGGCGGCGTCGATCTTTCATTTCGGGACGTACTCGATCCCGCAGGCGAAGGCCTATATGGCGGACGCCGGACTCGCGATGCGATTGGATACCTAGTGAAATGTCATCGTCGGGCTTGTCCCCGCGGATCCATCGGGCAGGATGCTTCATGGCGAAATGGATCCTCGGCGTAAAGCCGAGAATGACATGTATTGGGGTTTGCTTCTCCTCCGTCATGCCGGCGTAGGCCGGCACCCAGACAAGCATCAGTTTCGAGACAGTGTCTGTTTGACTGGATCCCGGCCTTCGCCGGGATGACGATGTTGAGGTGTGGTTCGCGGGCTTGGCAACCAACGGCTAAGGCGCGGGCGTCTTGTCCGGAAAGCGGCAGATGTCGGCGATGAGGCAGCGCCAGCACTCGGGTTTGCGCGCCTTGCAGACGTAGCGCCCGTGTAAGATCAGCCAGTGGTGTGCGTGCAGCAGATATTGGTGCGGGATCACGCGCAGAAGATCTTCCTCGACGGCGAGCGGCGTCGTTCCATTCGACAAGCCGATGCGATTGGCGACGCGAAAGACGTGGGTATCGACCGCGATCGTTGGTTCATGGAAGGCGATGTTCAAGACGACGTTTGCTGTTTTGCGGCCAACGCCGGGGAGTGATTCCAGGGCGTCGCGGTCGTGAGGGACGCGGCCGCCGTATTCGTCGACAAGACGTTTCGATAATCCGATCACGTTCTTGGCCTTGGCGCGATAAAGACCGATGGTCTTGACGTAGTCGCGCAGCTTGTCCTCGCCGAGCGCGAGCATCTTCTGCGGCGTGTCGGCAACCTTGAAGAGGGCGCGCGTCGCCTTGTTGACGCCGGCGTCGGTCGCCTGGGCGGAAAGGACAACGGCGACAAGAAGCGTGAACGGATTAACAGATTCCAGTTCGCCCTTGGGCTCAGGGTTCTCGGCGTGAAAGCGCCGGAAAACCTCACGAATTTCGGCTTCGCTGAGGAGCCGCGCCTTGCGGGGTTTGCTTGCGGCAATTGCAGCGGGCTTTCCGGCCTTGCGTTTTACGGCGGAACTCCCGATGCTTGTGGGGCGTACAACCGGGGGGACTTTAGCCATCAGGACTCCGGTTCTCGGCGCCAGTTGCGCCCGAGAGATGGTGTGGTGAGACGGATAGCCGGCCACGAGACATGAGCGATAATCGAAGCGAAATGCAATCCGGGAAAGACGCGCGGTTCGTGCTTCATCCCCATCGTTCGCTGACGCCGAACGGTTTCCTCATCATGATGTCGCTCATCAGTCTCGTCAGCTTCATCGTCGGCATCGTGTTCTTTCTGATGGGCGCGTGGCCTGTGTTCGGCTTTTTCGGGCTCGACGTGGCGCTGATCTATTGGGCCTTCAAACTCAATTACCGCTCGGGCCGTGAATACGAGACGGTCGATCTGACGCCCGAGCTTTTGACGCTTACGCATGTCCATCCGTCGGGAAAGCGCGAAGCCTTCGAGTGCAATCCCTATTGGGCGCGCGTCGCGTGCAAGGTCGACCGGCCTGACGGGCGCACGTCGCTCTGGCTTTCGGCGCAAGGAAAGGCCGTCCGGTTCGGGACGTTCCTGACGGATGCCGAGCGGCGTGATTTTGCCGATGCGCTGACCGGGGCGCTGGTCGCGTCGCGAGGCTCGAAGTTTTGATATTTTCCGTCATCCCGGCGAAGGCCGGGATCCACTCAAATCTCGACTGACAGATGATGATACTTGCCTGGGTGCCGACCCCGGCCTTCGCCGGGGCAGGCTCTACGTCGGCATGACGGAGCAAGGAGCACACGCGGAGCCTAGTCGTTCAGCATGGTCAGCGCAGCGCGGCGATCGCCGGGCTTTAATTTCAGAAATTGCGTGCGCGCGGCCTTGATATCTTTTTCGCTGCCGGTTTCGGCGGCGACCTTCAAGGCTTTGGTAGCGGCGTGATCGGCACCGATCAGAAACGACAGGGCGCCTGCAAGACGTCCGGCGAGCGCCGCATCGAACTTGAAATCATCGTCCGCCATCAGGGACCTTCAATCGTTACTGAAAGCGGCCGCCGCGCTGCAAGACTTCGATCTTGTAGCCGTCGGGATCGTCGATGAAGAAGAACGTGCCGAATGGCTTGCCGTCGTGCGTCATGTTCTTGATGTCTTTCGGCTGATAGCCGGCGGCGATGATTTTCGCGCGCGTGGCTTCGAGATCATCGACGGCGAAGGCGATGTGACCGTAGCCGTTGCCGAGATCGTAGGATTCGGTACGGCCCTTGTTGACCGTCAGCTCGACCTCGAAATCGTTCTCGGCATTTTTCAGATAGGTGAGAGAGAAATCCGGCCAGTCGCGGCGTTCGGAGACTTTCAGGCCGAAGCAGGTCTCGTAGAACTTCACCGAGCGCGCTTCATCGAGCACGCGGATCATCATGTGGATCGCCTTGGCCATTTTCTTTTTTCCCGGATCAGAGCCACGGGCGCGAAGACGCCGTCGCGCTTTCGAAGGTGTCGATCGACTTGCCCTTTTCGAGCGTCAGGCCGATGTTGTCGAGGCCGTTCAGCAGGCAATGCTTGCGGAATGGATCGATGTCGAACTTGATCACGCCGCCGTCGGGGCCGCGGATCTCCTGCTTTTCGAGATCGACCGTCAGCGTGGCGTTGGCGCCGCGGCCGGCGTCGTCCATCAGCTTGTCGACTTCCGATTGCGGCAACTTGATCGGCAGAATGCCGTTCTGGAAGCAGTTGTTGTAGAAAATGTCGGCGAAGTCGGTGGCGATGACGCAGCGGATGCCGAAATCCAAAAGCGCCCAGGGTGCGTGCTCGCGCGATGAGCCGCAACCGAAGTTGTCGCCTGCGACGAGAATCGTCGCCTTGCGATACTGTGGCTTGTTCAAGACGAAGTCTTCGATCTCCTTGCCGGTCGCGGGATCGTAGCGCATTTCGTAGAATAGCGACTTGCCGAGGCCGGTCCGCTTGATCGTCTTCAGGAACTGCTTCGGGATGATCATGTCGGTATCGACGTTGCGGATCGGCAGGGGTGCCGCGACGCCGGTCAGAACCGTGAATTTGTCCATGCTCAAATCTCCTCTTCAGGCGCGCAACGTGTCAGCCAGCGCCCGGAAATAGCCTTCGGCCGAGGCAAGCCGCCGAGCGTGCCGGAAAGCGCCGAACTCCCGGATGGCGGCTTCAAGATCGAAGGGCTTTAGATGTTCCAGGCGCCGTTTAACGCCAGCCCGCTTGCGGCCGTCAAGATCAACTTCGAGTGTCGCGACAATCGTTTCGAGATAGCCCGAAATGCGCCCCAGCTCCCGGGTTGCGGCGAGAAGCGCCGGGAGATCGTGCGGGTCGCCCTCCAGAACCGTGAGACTACCGGCCGCGCGGGCCAAAGTGGCAGCAACTTCCTCGGCATAGAGGGCGACTTTCTCACGGCGCTGCCCATCGATTTTGGCGGCGAGCGCGAGCCAGCGGTTAACCGTGCGTGCGAGGTCGGAGAGGCGTTGGGCGTAGTCGGCAAGCCGCATGGCAGATCCTTCGGTCGAGCGGATCTGCGAGTTTACGGCCGCCGCGGAGGGCGGGGATAAGTTTTTGCCGGTCTGCCTCAGGCTTGACTGGATCCCGGCCTGCGCCGGGATGACGGAGGAAAACCGGATCGGCTCAGTTGTCATCCTCGGCTTTAGGCCGAGGATCCATTTTGCTTCCGGTTGCGCTGCCCAACGGATCGCCGGGCCGAGCCCGACGGGGTTAGCGGATGCTGGGGTCCTCGAAGCACTTGCGCATGTACTGGCAGCGATAAGAGCCGGAGAAATGCATGGCATCGCCCTTGGCTGGGGTGATGAACGTGCAGATCTCGTCAAGGCCTTCCTGCTTCAGCCAGCCCTGACGACGGCCGCGCTGAACGGCAAAGCAGTCGGCGGTTTCCTCGTCGGGACCGCGGAACTGATGGCCGCACTCGTGCGCGTAAATCCACTGCTTGACCGGGGTCGAGACCTTGTCGAGCAGGCGCGGGTTCATGATCAGGAAGCCCGGATAGGCGGCGCCGTAATCGTCGAGTTTGTTGTCGATGACGGTCGGGCGCTGGCCGCAATACTGCGTGTTGCCATCGAGTTTGAATTTGCCGGGCGGGACGATGTAGCTCTCGCCGCCGACGGTGGAGATGTACTGCTCGGGCGTCGGAATGCCATCGCGCGGCGTCGCGGACGTGTCTTGCGCTTCAGCCGATGGCGAAAACGCGATCGCCATGGTCAAGCAACCACCCAGGACGAACCTGGAAAGGAATCGTCGTACGCTCATCCGCTCAAACTTTCAGACATTGCCCCCGCCTGCGTTCAGCCTGCCCCTACAACATGACCTGAAATGTCCTTAGGCTCAAGCTTAGCCGTCTTGTGACATAAACAGGGTTAAGCCGATGTGACTTCCGGCCACGGTTCAGTCACTTATGCGCGATTCGATGGTTTCCATGTCATCGTCGGAAAAGCCGAAGTGATGGCCTATTTCGTGGACGAGGACGTGGGCGACGAGGTGGCCGAGCTCTTCCTCGCCGGAGGCCCACTCATCGAGGATGGCGCGGCGATAGAGAAAGACCATATCCGGCTCGCGGGTGTGATCGCCGACGCTTTTGTGGTCGAGACTGACGCCCTGGTAGAGGCCGGTCAGTTCGAACGGGTCTTCGATATCGAGTTCATCGAGGATGTCGTCGGATGCCAGATCCTCGATGCGAATGACGATGTCTTTGGCGAGTGTGCGGAATTCGACCGGCAACCGGTTCCAAGCGGTTTCGGCGAGCGCTTCGAAGTCGGCAAGGCCGGGGGCCGTGGCGTTGCTCCAATCGGTCGGCATCAGGCGCGCTCCTCGTGGCTGGAGCCGAGGAGATAGGTCGGGCGAGCCGAAATGGGAAGGCCTGTTTCGATCAGCGCGTCTTGTCGGCGACGATGAGGAGTTCCTGCAACGTGAAATGCAGTTCACCTTTGTCGTCGCGGCGCGGCTTCAGGAATGTTCTGAGGGGCACGGGCCCCGAAGCCAAGATGCGGTCGAGTTCGGCGACCGTCTCGGGCGTGCAACGCATGCGCTCGACCCATGAGGCGAAGTCGAGTTCCTTTTCCATCTGCTCACGGGCAGCGATGGTGAAGCCGTTCGACTTCAAGAGATCGACCCAGACTTGCGGCGGCGGCGCGAAGCCGTGACTGGGGTCGCGAAGTTTCTCGAAGCTGTTGTAATCGGCGATCGCGGTTTTGATTTCATCGGCGCTGGCGTTTGGCAGGCGCTCACGATCCGGCGCGACGTTGTCGACGAGTGCGAAACGGCCACCGGTTTTGAGCACGCGGCGTACTTCGCGGACGAACGCTTCGAGATTTGGGAAGTGGTGCGCGGCGAGGCGGCAGCAGACGAGGTCGAAGCTTTCGTCGGGAAACGGCAGCGCGTCGGCAGCGGCCTTCGCCGTCAGCATGTTGGCGATGCGGCGCGCGTTCGCGAGCTTTGCGGCTTCGAGCAGCATCTCGTCGGTGACGTCGCTTGCGATCATGCTGGCGATATGCGGCGCGAAGATCGCGGCGGTGTGGCCGGCGCCGGTGGCGACGTCGAGCGCTTCCCAGGTTTTTTGAGGTGCCGTGAGTTCGACGATGCGGGCGAGGCTTTCGCCCTGCGCGTGAACTGCCGATGTCGCGTAATCGGCAGCCGCGCGGCCGAATTGGGATTGAACGGAAGCTGTCGTGTTGTCAGCCATGGCGCACATCCTCTTTTGTCATCCCGGCCGCAGCGCAGCGGAGAGCCGGGACCCATCAATCAGCAGACCCGTAGCAACAGTCTGGGTCCCGGGTCTCGCCACAAACGCGGCTCGCCCAGGATGACAGTGTGCGTTTGGGCGCGGATTACGCCTGCCACTCCCGCACATCGACGAAGTGACCTTCGAGGGCGGCGGCAGCGGCCATGATCGGCGACACGAGATGCGTGCGGCCCTTGTAGCCCTGACGGCCTTCGAAGTTGCGGTTCGAGGTCGAGGCACAACGCTGGCCGGGCTTCAACTGGTCGGGGTTCATACCGAGGCACATCGAGCAGCCGGGCTCGCGCCATTCGAAGCCCGCGTCCTTGAAGATCTTGTCGAGGCCTTCGGCTTCCGCCTGTTCCTTCACGAGGCCAGAGCCAGGAACGATCATCGCATAAGCCAAGCGGGATGAAATTTTCTTGCCATCGACGATCTTGGCGACGGCGCGCAAATCTTCGATGCGGCCGTTCGTGCACGAGCCGATCCAAACGACGTCGAGCGGGATATCGGTGATTTTGGTGCCGGGGGTGAGGCCCATGTAGTCGAGCGCGCGCTGCATCGAAGCGCGCTTGTTATCATCATGCACGTCGGTGGGATTGGGAACGATGCTCGCGACCGAGGTCACGTCCTCGGGGCTCGTGCCCCATGACACGATCGGCGGCAGCTTCGCGGCGTCGAGGCGAACCTCGCGGTCGAAGTGCGCGCCTTCGTCCGTGCGCAGCGTCTCCCAATATTTCATCGCGGTGTCCCAGGCCGCGCCTTTCGGGGCCTTGGGGCGATCCTTGAGGAAAGCGAAGGTTTTTTCGTCGGGTGCGATCATGCCGGCGCGGGCGCCACCTTCGATCGACATGTTGCAGACCGTCATGCGGCCTTCCATCGACAGCGAACGGATGGCTTCGCCCGCATACTCGATGACGGAGCCGGTACCGCCGGCGGTGCCGATCTCGCCGATGATCGCGAGCGTGATGTCTTTCGCGCCGACGCCGTTGGGCGCGACGCCGTCGACCGTCACGCGCATGTTCTTGGCTTTCTTCTGGATGAGCGTCTGCGTTGCGAGGACGTGCTCGACCTCGGACGTGCCGATGCCGTGTGCGAGCGCGCCGAAGGCGCCGTGCGTCGACGTATGGCTGTCGCCGCAGACGATGGTCGTGCCGGGCAGCGTGAAGCCCTGCTCGGGTCCGACGACGTGGACGATGCCCTGGCGCTTGTCGCGCTCGTTGAAATATTCAATGCCAAAGTCGCGGGCGTTCGTTGCCAGCGTTTCGACCTGCACGCGGCTTTCCTCGTCGGCGATGCCCTTGGTGCGGTCGGTGGTCGGCACGTTGTGGTCGACGACGGCCAGCGTCTTGTCTGGCGCGCGAACCTTGCGGCCGGCCATGCGCAGGCCTTCGAACGCCTGCGGGCTCGTCACCTCGTGCACGAGGTGGCGATCGATGTAGAGAAGGCTCGTTCCGTCCGGCGACTGCTCGACCACGTGATCGCTGAAAATTTTATCGTAAAGCGTCTTAGCCATGACTTTTCGTAAGCCTTTTGGGATGCGGCGGATCAAAACGAAGGCGTTAGATAGCGTCAGAGCGGCATTTCCGCAAATCAGCGCTCGTCGCAGCGCCGATCAGCAAAAAGCCGGGCTACAGGAGCCCGGCAGTTGTAGGAGTTGGCAGTCTACGCGAAGCCCGGGGCGGCGGTGGCAATCAACCACCCAGAGCGCCGCGTTCATGGCTCCGAAATGGTGGTTTACCGCCCGGCCCGCAAGGCCGCGCTGCGACGGAAACGTGTTTAGTTTCCTCTATTTTTTGCAATCTTCGACAGCAGGAAATCGCGCAGGAGCTGGACCTTCTTGGAGGATTTCAGCTCCTCGGGATAGGCATAGACCATGTAGAGCGACGGTTGCTCGATGTCGGTCAGCACGGGCACGAGTTCGTTAAGATCGTCCGTCAGATAATCCGGGATCATGCCGATGCCGATGCCGGCCTTGATGGCGTATTTGATGGCGACGACGCTATTCACGCGAAGGGCGGCTTCGCGCATCTCGCCGTTGCTGCGGCCGGCCGTTTCGATCCAGGACATGGCATCGAGATGCTGGGCCGAGGGGCCGGTGTAGCCGATGATCCGGTGCTGATCGAGGTCGGCAAGCGTTTTGGGCGTGCCGTATTTGCGGATGTATTGCGCGGATGCAAAGGCGCGAACCCGGCTTTCGAACAACGGCCGGCGGATGAGGTCGGCCTGCTCCGGTTCCCGGGTCCAAATGGCCGCGTCGGCGGCGCGCATGCCGATGTCGACCTGATCGTCGTTGAGGATCAGCTCGATGCGGATTTCAGGATAAAGCTCGCCGAATTCCTTAAGGCGCGGCGTCAGCCAAATGGTGCCGAAACCGATCGGCGCCGTGACGCGCAATTCTCCCGACGGCTTCGTGGTCGAATTGGACAGAAGCGTTTCGGCGGTCTGCAGCTTGGCGAAAACCTCGGCGACCGTGCGATTCAGAAGCTCGCCCTGTTCGGTCAGGACCAAGCCGCGGGCGTGGCGATGAAAGAGGGTGACGCGCAAATTGGCTTCGAGAGCCGAGATCTGCCGGCTGACGGCGGACTGGCTCATGTGAAGCTGCTCGCCGGCATGCGTGAAGCTTCCCGCCTCCGCTGCGGCGTGGAAGATTTGAAGCTTATCCCAATCCATTCGGAAGCTCGCCAGTGGGGGGTTACTGGGATTGATCAGACTTTAGCCATGCACCTGAAGCAATGCAACGAAAGCATGGCAGATATCAACCCATACGGGGGTATGGGTGCGAACCTGTCGCGCGCGGCGGCAGATCGGATTGATCTGGCTATAAGATTGATGGCCGGCGGGGCTTATTCGGCGGCGTCGGCCTGGTCTTCCATACGGGCCAGATAACGCTCGGCTTCGAGCGCCGCCATGCATCCCATTCCTGCCGCGGTCACGGCCTGACGGAAAACCTCGTCTTTGACGTCACCGGCCGCGAAGACGCCGGGGATCGCGGTCGCGGTCGAATCCGGCGCGGTAATGAGATAGCCCGACGGCGTCGTCTCAAGCTGACCCTTGAACAGTTCGGTTGCCGGGGCATGGCCGATGGCGATGAAGACGCCGTCGGTCTGCAATTCCGAGGTCATGCCGGTTTTGACGTTCTTCAGAACGACGCCGGTCACTGATTTCGGGTGCGGGGCGCCGATGACTTCCTCGACGACGCTATCCCAGATGACGCTGACTTTCGGGTTCTTGAACAGGCGTTCCTGCAAGATCTTTTCGGAGCGCAGGAAGTCGCGGCGGTGGACCAGTGTCACCTTGTTGGCGAAGTTAGTCAGGAACAGCGCTTCCTCAACGGCGGTGTTGCCGCCGCCGACGACGACGACATCCTTGCCCTTGTAGAAGAAGCCGTCGCAGGTGGCGCACGCCGACACGCCGTGGCCTTTGAAATGCTCTTCGGACGGCAGGCCGAGCCAACGGGCTTGCGCGCCGGTCGCGATGATGAGCGCGTCGCAGGTGTAGTTATCGCCGCTGTCACCTTCGAGGCGGAACGGTCGGGCGCGCAGATCGACTTTGTTGATGTGGTCCATCACGATGTGGGTGCCGACGTGCTCGGCCTGCGCCTGCATCTGCTCCATCAGCCAGGGGCCCTGGATCGGATCGGCGAACCCCGGATAGTTTTCGACGTCAGTGGTGATCGTCAGCTGGCCTCCGGGCGTCGAACCCTGGATCAGGGTCGGCGAAAGCATCGCGCGGGCGGAATAGACCGCTGCCGTGTAGCCGGCCGGGCCGGAGCCCAGGATGATCACCTTGGCGTGGTGGGGTTTCTTGGTCATGGCTCACATCTCCGCCCGCAACCCGCGGATCAGGGTTAGCTAATTAGGGGTGCGGGTTGGCTATCGTCAATGTCGCCGGGACGGGGCAAAACGTTTCCGGGGACGATGTGCGGCACAGCGGCACGGGGCGTGCTAAGGTTGCGGAAAAACAAGGGGGAAAGCCAGCGTGCAGGATGCCAAGGCCGCGCCGGGCCTGAGCTTCGGCCAGCGAATCAGAGCCATCCTGATCGGCTCGTCGGGCAATCTGGTCGAGTGGTACGACTTCTACGTTTACGCAGCCTTTTCGCTTTATTTCGCCAAAGCCTTCTTTCCGGAGGGCGATCAGACGGCGCAGCTTCTGAACACGGCGGCGATCTTTGCCGTCGGCTTTCTGATGCGGCCGATCGGGGCGTGGCTGTTCGGGCGGATGGCCGACCGGCATGGGCGGCGCATTTCGCTGACGGCGTCGGTGCTGTTGATGTGCTTCGGCTCGGCGATGATCGCGGTGACGCCCGTTTACGCAACGATCGGGGTCGCGGCGCCGGTCATTCTTCTCATCGCGCGCATGATCCAAGGATTGAGCCTCGGTGGCGAGTACGGAACGAGCGCGACCTATCTTTCCGAGATGGCGACAGCGAAGCATCGCGGCTTCTATTCGAGCTTCCAGTACGTGACTTTGATCGGCGGTCAGCTGACGGCGATGCTGGTCCTGATCGTGCTGCAGAAGCTGGTGCTGACGGCCGGGCAGCTTGAGACGTGGGGCTGGCGGATCCCGTTCGCGATCGGAGCGCTGCTCGCGCTTATCGCCTTCGTCATGCGGCGCGATCTCTACGAGACGGAATCGTTTACGCGCGCGAAACGGCGCGAGGGTTCGCTGTCGGCGCTGCTGCAGCATCCGCGTGAAGTCGCCATCGTCATCGGCCTGACGATGGGCGGGACGCTGGCGTTCTATACCTACACGACCTACATGCAGAAATTCCTGGTCAACACGGCGGGGTTTTCGAAAGACACGGCGACGCTGATCTCGGCGTCGGCTTTGTTCGTTTACATGCTTCTGCAGCCCGTCGTCGGCGCGCTGTCCGACAGGATCGGCCGGCGGCCGGTGCTGATTACTTTCGGCATTCTTGGCACGCTCACGACGGTGCCGATTTTGACGGAGCTCGCGCGCGTGCGCGATGCGTGGGATGCGTTTCTGCTCGTCGTCGCAGGACTTGCGATCGTGTCCTGCTATACGGCGATCAATGCAGTCGTGAAGGCAGAGCTTTTTCCAACCTCGATCCGGGCGCTGGGCGTCGGCCTGCCTTACGCGCTGACGGTTGCGCTGTTCGGCGGTACCGCGGAATGGGTGGCGCTTTGGCTGAAGCAAGCTGGGCATGAAACGTATTTCTACTGGTACGTTTCGGGCTGCATCGCGCTGTCGCTGATCGTCTACGCGACGATGCGGGATACGCGGGATGTTAGTGAGATCGATAAATTCAGCGGCGCCTAGATCAGCTTCAGCGCCTTCAAACTCGCGTGGCCGTTGCGGCCAACGATGACGTGATCGTGGACGGTGACGCCCAAAGGCCGAGCAGCATCGATGATCTGTTTCGTCATGTCGATGTCGGCGCGCGATGGTGTCGGATCGCCGGAGGGATGATTGTGCACAAGGATGATCGCGGTCGCTGATAATTCGAGCGCGCGCTTCACCACTTCGCGGACGTAGACGGGTGTGTGATCGACCGTGCCGTGTCCCTGCACCTCGTCGGCGATGAGCTGGTTCTTTTTGTCGAGGAACAGAATGCGGAACTGCTCGCGTGTTTCGAAGCCTTGCGCGAGGCGCAGGTAATCGATGACGCCGCTCCACGAGGTCAAAGCCGAGCGCGACTTGATCTCGCCTTTGGTCAGGCGCTCGGCGGCGGCCTTGATCAGTTTTAATTCTTCGACGGCGCGGTCGCCGACGCCTTCGATTTCCTTCAGTCGTTCGGGTTGAGCGGAAACGACTTCGGCGAACGATCCGAACCTCGTTAGCAGGCGCTTGGCAATCGGCTTGGTATCGATCCGCGGAAAGGCGCGGAACAGGATCATTTCGAGGAGTTCGTAGTCCGGCACCGCATCGGCGCCGCCATTCTGAAATCGTTCGCGCAGACGGCGGCGATGGCCGTGGCGGTCGTCGGGTTCGTTTTTCGGCTTCTCATTCGCCGGGGCAAAGAATGTCGGCTGCTCTTCGGCGCTTGTCCTGTCGCGAGACCCCCCGGAACGCGACATCGCCTTTACTCCCGATTATGCGGCGTACGGCGGGTAGTGATAGCCGGCGGGCGATTCCGTGAAGATCTCGCAGCCGGTTTCAGTGACGCCCACCGTGTGCTCGAACTGGGCGGAGAGCTCGCGGTCGCGCGTGACGGCCGTCCAGCCGTCGGCCAGGATCTTCACGTGCGGCTTGCCGAGGTTGATCATCGGCTCGATGGTGAAGAGCATGCCGGGCTCGAGCACGGTGCCTTCGCCCGGATCGCCGTAGTGCAGGATGTTCGGACGGTCGTGGAAGACGCGGCCGAGGCCATGGCCGCAGAAGTCGCGGACGACGCTGCAGCGCTCGCCTTCGGCGAAGCGCTGAATGGCGGCGCCGATGTCGCCGGTGGTGTTGCCGGGTTTCACGACGGCGATGCCGCGCATCAGCGATTCATAGGTGACATGCATCAGCCGTTCGGCGCGGCGAGAGACCTCGCCGACCGGGTACATGCGGCTGGTGTCGCCGTGCCAGCCATCGACGATCAGCGTGACATCGATGTTGACGATGTCGCCGGTGCGCAGCGGCTTGTCGTTCGGCATGCCATGGCAAACGACGTGATTGATCGAGGTGCAGGTGGAATAGCGGTAGCCGCGATAGTTCAGCGTCGCGGGAATGGCGCCGTGGTCGAGCGCGAAAGAGAGCACAAGCTCGTCGATTTCAGCCGTGGTGACGCCGGGCTGAACGACGGGTACGAGCATGTCGAGCGCTTCGGCCGCCAACCGGCCCGCCTTGCGCATTGCCGCGAAAGCGTCCGGGCCATGCAGCGGGATCTTGCCGTCGCGGCTGGCTGTTTTGGTGACTTCGATGTTGGACATGGAACTCCACGGCGGGGCTGTTTTCGCCAGTATATGTAGTGCGAAACCGGCGCCAATGAAATACGTGGCCGATCGTTGCGACACCCAAGCAAAAAGCGCCGGGAATTCCCGGCGCTTTGCACTTTCGGCAAATCTTGCGGAGGCGGCGATTACTTCGCTTCTTCGGCAGGGACCTCGGCGGCGGTGATCTCGGCGAGCAGCCGCTGGGCCTGACCGACCCAATCCTGTTTCTCGATCGCGCCCTTGAGGTTCAGCGTCTCGTCGAGGTTGGCGATATCCTCATCCGAGAGGTTCGCGATCTGCTCGATCTTGTAGGCGTTGAGCTGCTTCAGGCGGTTCTGCAGATCGACGTCGATGCCTTTGATCTGCGTCAGATCCTCAGCCTCACCCTTCGGCTTCTTGAAGCCCTTCCAGGCGGCGTTCAGGCGGCGGGCACGAGCGTCGGTGCGCTCGAAAATGCGGGCGGCCTTACCGCGGCGGCCACGGAGATAGTAAAGCTTCGCACGGCGGACCTTGCCGCGGCGAAGAACCTCGATCTCGGCAATGAAGGGCGAATAGATCGGGAAAACACGCTCGACGCCTTCGCCGTAGGAGATCTTGCGGACCGTGAAGTTCTCGTTGAGGCCGGCGCCGGAGCGGGCGATGACGACGCCCTCGTAGGCCTGGAAGCGGACGGTCGGTTCTTTCTCGACCTTCTTTTTCTTGTCTTTGGGGTCGGCTTCGGCGGCTTCGACGACTTTCACCATCACCTTGACGGTGTCGCCAGGGCCAAATTCGGGGACGCCTCGCTTGGCGAGAATAGCGTCCATCTGCTCGCGCTCGAGCTGCTGGATAAGGTTCATCTTGTTGATTCCATTTCGTTTTTTGATGAAGCAGAGGATCGGCTTGGCGTCTTTGACGACCCGAGCCGGTCATGCAACCCCGAAGGGCAACCCGTTTGAGGGGGAATATCGTTGGCGCGGGTGATAGCCGAAGAGGCCGCATTTGTCGAGTGGGGTGGGCGAGGCGGAGACGTTGGCGCGGCATCCTCGTCGCACGGCCCGAAGCCCGGGGTGTCATCAGCGGAACTGCGGCGGGCCAAGAGAACGGCGGAGTTTGGAGAACCGCAACTCTTCAAAGGAGATCCTGCAATGACGACGCAGATCGCATTCATCCTCTGTTTCGGACTCATCCTAGGTTCGGAGCTTCTTTTCTACTGGTTCACGCGCCGCCCGGCATCAGGGGCCTTTTTCGGCTCGGAGCTCGAGCGGGCGCAGAGGAAGGTACAAGTCGCGCGGGTCCTGGGCGCTACGCTCTTTTTCATTTCGTCGCTCGGGAAACTGGGAATCTATTTTGGATGGATCCCACCGGATGTCCGGCACAATTTTCTTCCGCTTCTGGGCCTACCATTTCTGCTGGCCATCGCCCATTACTTCAAAGCGCGTTGGAATGTGAAGCGCATCAAAGACGCTGCTGGAGGGGGAGTGCTAAGCTAGGTTGCGTGGGACAGATTCGAATTGCCACAGTCGCACAGGCGCGATCAATCTCTTAAGCCTCGAACGGACATAGAGACCGTTCCATCTGCTATGCTTCTAAGGCGCGAATCACACTCGGAGGTGGGAATGGCCGACTGCCCGCTCGTCATCATTCGTTGGCTCGACAGCCGGCAGCCCAGCGGCCAGTGGCGTTATCTGTCGGCGCTGCCAGAGGCCCGGCCGGTGGAAGTCGCGACGGTCGGATGGCTTGTGCGGGACACTCTCGACGTCAAGGTCATTTGCCAGAGCGTCGGCGATCTCGAATACCCCGAAAAAGCACAAGCGAGCGGGATCATGACGATACCCACTCGCTGCGTCCTTTCGATCGAAAGGCTGACGGAAGTAGAACGCGGAACTAACGCTTTTGCTGCCCCTGGTTCTGCTGGTTCGGCTGATTTTGCTGGTTCTGGGCATTTTGCTGCGATCTCTGATGATCTGGAGATTGCGACAACACTGACGCTGCAAGCTCTTTGATCTCTTCAGAGTTTAGAGACTGGGGGTTCGATAGCGCTTTCGAGGCTATCGAACTTACTCGGGCAGACGTTTTCTCATTCTGAGCCATGACAGTTACTCACTTTCTCAAAATTGAGGAACCAACTTACTTGCGCAAGCAACTGATCACGTTGCGATGCGGGAGTCGCTGCCGCGTTCCAAGTTATCCACCGATTAGTTCGTATACGCAGAAAGCGCCGATTTCAGCGTGTGATCACGCTAGCGGCGAAAATTTCGCTGCAACGTCAGTAGTCTAAGCCGAGGGCGTTGCCGATGATATTGCCGAGCGTTGCATTTTTGCTGGCGGGATAGCGGTCGTCGTCGTCATCGATATTGCGGCTCTTGGCAGCCAAGGCCTCGGGGTTGAAGTCGGGCTCTACGGGCGCGAGATGGTCGCGGCCCTTGTTGATCCTGTTCCATTGGCCGTCGAGCGCCTGGGTGATGCGCTTTTCGTGGCCGTAGATGTCGGAGAAGGTTTTCAGCTTGCCGTCGTCGGTCACCCAGGCGGTGAAGTAGACGATGTGAATCGGGATTTCCTTGGTGATCGGAATCTCGTTGTTGAGCGGGCCGGAGCGATCGAGTTCATCGACCTTGGCGGCATCCCAGCCCTTATCCTCTTTGAGGATCATCTTGGCGAGTTCCATCGGCTTCCAGACGCGGAGGCAGCCGTGGCTGAGCGCACGGGTCGCGGGTTTGAACATCCATTTGTCCGGCGTGTCGTGCATGAAGATCGTGTGCTGGCTCGGGAACGAGAACTTCACGTGCCCGAGCACGCTCTTCGATCCCGGCGGCTGCAGGACTTCGTAATTACGGATGTCGGTCGAGCCCCAGTCGGTCTGCCGCCAGTCGATGACGCGGGCGCCGTCCTTGGTGCGGATCTGCAGGCCGTACTTGCCCATCATGCCGCCGCCGCGGATGAGGTTCGGCCAAAGCTCGTTGACCATGATGCTTTCGGGCACGCGCCATGCGGGGCGCAGCACCACATATTTCAATGGCCGTGAAAAGATCGTCGTCTGCTTGTCGACGAGGCCGGCGACGATCTTTTCGGAGCGAACGATCTGGCCGTCCTTGTAAACATACTGCATGAACTCGGGGACGTTATTCAGGACGTAGAAATCGCCCATGTTGGGCCACATCCAGCGCCACTCTTCCATGTTGGCGCGAATGCGTTTGGCCGCTGGGCTCAAGCGTCCGCTGCCGTCCTTCGGCAGCATCGTCAGATAGATCTGGCGCAGCTTCTCGAACTGCGGCTGTTGCGGCTCGAGGCTGCGCAGATAGGCGTCCGGCTCATGGGTGGCCGCGAGCGCCTCGATGATGATTTTCGGGTCGATCCATTGCGGGCGGCGATCAAGGTTCGTCGTCAGCTGCTCGGAGGGATCGGGAATGCGGCCGCCGCGCGCGTCGCGGGCGTAGAGCAGGGCTGCCTTCGAATACATGATCTCGGCGTCGGCGAGGGAGTCGGTGTCCGTCATCGAGAGTGCGCCGTCGGCGAGCGTGGGAAGCTTGAAGCGCGCGACGTCGAGCGCGTAATTGCCGGCGTTTGCAATTTCAGCGGCAAGCGCCTTGGCCTCGAGCTTCACGCCTGATGCCGTCACCCACAGGGCTTCGCCGTGGCGGGCGGCGTAGAAATCGACGAGCGCCTTTTGATCCTTGAGGTCGTGCTCGTCGTCGGCGGCAGGTTCGGCGGCAAGCTTGGCGCGCGCGGCCGTCAGCACCGGGTCATCCTGGATTTGAGGCGCAGCGGCGACGGGAGCAGGCTCCACAGGCGGCGTCGCGGCGGGCTCTGCTGTTGCTGCATTCTGCGGAACCGCAGCTGCGTCCGGGTGCGCCGGCTCGGCCGGCATCGGATCGGCCATCGCAGGGCATGCGAGCAGCATCGCAGCCGATACGCCAGCGAGCAGTTTTTTATAGCTTCCCATTGCCGTCTCTCGATTGGTCACGCGCACGTGCCGAGAGTTCCGTCCGCATGGCCGGTGGCACGGCCAGCGAATCTTTCCCCCGCGGTATTTGCCCAAGAAATCCTGGCCGTGCAAAGGCGAAGCGGTGACCGGCTCTCACTTTCGGGAGCGGGTGGGATCAATAAGATCCGGGCGGCGGGCGGCCGTCAGGGCTTCCGACTGGCGCTGCCGCCAGTCCGCGATTTTCTTATGATCGCCGGAGAGCAGAATGTCGGGAATGGCGCGCCCCTGCCATTCGCGGGGTTTGGTGTACTGCGGATATTCGAGCAGTCCCGTCTCGAAGCTTTCGCTCGTCAGGCTTTCGCTGGCGCCGAGGACGCCGGGGAGGAGGCGAACGCAGGCCTCGATCAGGACCATGGCGGCGACCTCGCCACCGGCCAGCACGTAGTCGCCAATCGATATTTCGCGCAGGCCTTGCGCGTCGATGACGCGCTGATCGACGCCTTCGAAGCGGCCGGCGAGCAGCGTTACACCCGGCCCTTCGGCGAGGTCGCGGGCGAGTTTCTGGGTCAGAGGCGTGCCGCGCGGCGACAGATAGATCAGCGGCGCATCGGGCGAGCGTTCGCGGGCATGATCGAGCGCAGGGCCCAAGACGTCGGCGCGCAGCACCATGCCGGCGCCGCCGCCTGCGGGCGTGTCATCGACCTGACGATGGCGGCCCAAACCGAAGTCGCGAATTTGAATGGTGTCGAGCGACCAGATTTGAGCTTCGAGCGCCTGTCCGAGCAGCGAGATACCGAGCGGCCCCGGAAACATCTCCGGAAACAGCGTCAGCACCTGCGCTCGCCAGGGTGGCCGTCCGTCGCTGGTCGGGAAGTGGGCCATTTATGTTGTCATCCTCGGCTTCATGCCGAGGATCCATCGTGCAATCGCGTTATTGCCCGATGGATGCTCGGGACAAGCCCGAGCATGACATTGCTGGAGCTTGCCTGTCTCTCAACTTCCGTCATGCCGACGGAGGTCGGCATCCAGCCAATTGTCGGGGTCGACGTCAAACACCCTCGACGATGGTCATGTGCATGGTACCGGCGCCCTGGCGAAGGGCTTTTGCCTCGGCATATTCGGACGAAGTGGCGTACCCTTTTGCGTGTTCGTAGCTCGGGAACTCGAGGATGACATTACGGGCCACGCCCTCGCCTTCGATGGTTTCGCTTTTGCCGCCCCGGGCGATGGGCTTGCCTTCGAACTTGTCGAGAGCGGCCTTCGTCTTAGCGGCGTACTGAGCCCACTTATCTGGGTCGGTGACGATGGAGCGGGCGATAACGTATCCCTTGGGCATTGGCTTCTCTTTCCTTGAACGCGGCATGCGCGGGTGTCCGGACGGGGCAGCCATAGCCGGATGCATGCCGTTTCGGCAACCCAGTGCGGCGGAAAGAGGGATTTTCGCGGCGCTATTTAGCGATCGACTGGAGAGCGCCGAGGGAGGTGTCGCTGCTTGTTGCGATCGACTGCTTGCGCGGCGCGGGATTTGCTGTCGGCGTGCTCGACGTCGTGCCGAGGATGTAGTCCTCCCAGCCGGGGCTCGCAACTTGGACACCCTTGAGCTTCTGGCCCTTGGCCTCCAGACCCGGATCGGCTTTCGCCAAACGCTTTTTGATGCGCGGCGATAGCGGGGCGAGGCGCTTGCCGATGAGCGCCGGGCAGGCGGCGTTCGGATCGTCGCCGACGGGCATCAGCGGATTGACGACATAGCGCCTGCCGCACATGCCGATCTCAGGCCGCTCACGCGTGCGGGCAAAATCGTCGTAGGCTTCTTTCAGGGGTTGCCAGGTGTCGCGCGCCGGATTGTCGGCATGGCGGGCCATATTCGCCGCCGTCATGCGGAAGGGGAAGACGTGGACTGGCACGGAGGATTCTCCGGCCGCGAGCGAATCTCGGACAAACGCGTAGATCTCTTCGATGCCCTGATCCGACATCGCAAAGCAGCCGACGCTTTTGCAGTCGCCGTGCACCATGATGAAGCTGCCGGTGCGGCCGAGGGCGCGGTCGAGAGCGTTCGGATAGCCGATGTTGAAGGCGAGATGGTATTTGCTGTCCGGTTTCAGCGCGCCGGGCGTCACGCGGTAGAAGCCCTCCGGCGACATGCTATCGCCCATCGTGCGCTTGGGTCCGAGCGTGCCGCCCCAATTGCAGACCGGGAACGTTTTGACGAGGGCATAGCGGCCGTTGTCGCGGGCCTTCCAGACTTCGAGCTCGGATTCTTCCTTGAAGACGCGGATGTAGACCGGGGCTCCGGTCGGAATGTCTTTGAGGAGAAGGGCTGCTTCGACAGAGGAGGGCAGCGGCTTTTCGGCGGCCTGCTCGTCGGCCGACGCGACCGGCGCCAGAGCTTGGATTGCGACCGCGATCGCCATGGCGACGAGGCGCATCTGCCGGGTAAAGAACCAAAGCCAACGCATACTGTCCGTGAACCCCACCAACGCTTAACCATCATGGACCGCCCAGTTGATCGCCAATGACGGTTAAGGAGAGGTAAACGGTGAAGTGTGCGCTGGGCGTGGTGAGAGATGGGCGATGATGAGGCAGGTTGGAATCAGTGACGATCGCTGATACGCGCTGCGCACATCTCGCGAACAATCTGACGGGCAACGGCGGCCGGATCATTCGCTTTGTAAATCGGACGGCCGACGACAATGTATGACGCACCAGCTTCCATCGCTTCTGCTGGGGTCATAGTCCTTGTTTGATCGCCAATTTCGCTGCCTGCTGGGCGAATGCCCGGAACCTTGATAATGAAATTTGAATTGGTGACTTGTCTGATGGATTTTGCTTCGTGACCGGATGCGATGACACCGTCAAAGCCTTCCTCTTCAGCCATTTTTGCGCGATGAACTGCAAGTTCCAGCGGCGTCTGGCCAAACACGCCTTCCTCTCGCAAGTCATTTTCATCAAAGCTTGTAAGAACAGTCACTGCAAGTAGCTTTAGATTCTGTTCTCGCTGACTGTTCCTTCCGGCGACAGCAGCACGAAGAGTTTTGCGGTTAGTCGCATGCACCGTAAGAAATTGGAACCCGGAGCTAGCCACGTTCGCGACTGCTCGTTCGACGGTGTTTCCAATGTCTAGGAGCTTCATGTCCAGGAAGACTTGATGTTCTTCCTCGATGAGGTCTCGTGCAAATGCGAGACCTCCTTTGCTCATCACCAACTCAAGTCCAACTTTGAAAACTCCAGCGCTGTCCCGAAGTTTGGCGCAGAGCTTGCGAGCATCTGGAACGGTCGGTGCATCTAGCGCGACAACAAGTTTACTTTTAGCGTCCTGCTCGCTCAGGTGCGAGAAAGATTGACGAACCACTTCGCCTTCCCAATTTTGGAATCCAGAATCGCTCAAGGCATCCAGTGCCATGTTAGTCCCCAGTTTATCGGGCTAAAGCGCGACGCGAAACTGCGTGCGTAAGACGCGCGACTTATACGTTAAGCGGAAGCGAATCAAGCTGGGCAGCTAGATTTCTGACTCACCGATCAATTGTTAACAACCATTGATCGTCCGAAAACTCGTTGCTGTGATTCAATTGACGCAGTGATCGCGTCTGGAACGAAACGTAAACAAATTGTTTAACCGTGCAGCACGCGCGCCGCCCGCGCGAGTCTTTGAATAACGGCTTTGAACTGCTCCGTCTGGTCCTTGTTCTTCAGGTGTCCGTGTTCGTCGAAGGCATCGGCAGCACGCGGAAGCAAGAACTGGTTGGGCAGAACGAACGCGCCGGTGCCAAGTTCCAGCATCAGACGCAGTTGCGAAAGCCCGCGCAATCCGCCCATGCCGCCGTTCGAGGCCGCACCGAGCGCGAAGACGCGCGTGCGGAAGACTTCGAGCGGGCCTTCGCCGTCGTCGCGGATGTGACTGATCCAGTCGAGCGTGTTTTTCAGAAGCGGCGTGAACGAGGCGTTGTATTCCGGGCTGACGATGAAAATGCCGGTGTGGGCCATCATCAGGTTCTTGAGCTTGTGAGCGTTGTCGGGCTGGCCGGAAGCGGCTTCGAGATCGCCGTCGTAGATCGGCATCGGATAGTCGGCGAGGTCGGCGAAGGTCGAAGGAATGCTGTTGGCTTCGGCGATCATGGCGCCGAGCTTCGCCACGCGCTTGTTGAACGAGTTCTGACGGGCGCTGCCGGCGAAGAAGAGAAGACGCGGGTCGGGCGCAGAAGCGTCGGTCATCGGGATTCAAAGTCCGGGTGTAAAAGCGAGAGGCGTTTGCGGCCGGACCCTAGCGGCTTTTGAGCCCTTGGCAAGGTTGCGGTTTGCCGACGGCTCAGCCGCTCTTGCCTTCGAAGAACTCTTTGACGCGCGAGAAGAAGCCGGCGCTTTCGGGGCTCGTTTCCTTATGGCTCGCGCGTTCGAATTCTTCCAGAAGCTCGCGCTGCTTGCGCGTGAGGTTCTTCGGCGTCTCGACGTCGACCTCGATGTACATGTCGCCGGAGACTTTGGCGCGCAGCACCGGCATGCCTTTGCCGCGCAGGCGGAACTGCTTGCGGCTTTCGGTGCCTTCGGGAATTTTCACGCGCGTGGTCGTGCCTTCGAGTGTGGGCACGTCGATCTGACCGCCGAGCGCGGCCGTCGTCATCGAAATCGGCACCTTGCAGAAGATGTCGGCGCCATCGCGCTGAAAGAACTCGTGCGCCTTGATGGACAGGAAGATGTAAAGATCGCCGGGCGTGCCGCCGCGAAGACCGGCTTCGCCTTCGCCAGCGAGCCTGATGCGCGTGCCGTCCTCGACGCCGGCCGGAATATTGACCGACAGCGTCCGTTCCTTCTGGACGCGGCCGGAGCCGGTGCAATCGGAACAGGGATCGTCGATCATCTCACCGCGACCCTGGCAATGCGGGCAGGTGCGCTCGATGGTAAAGAAGCCCTGGCTGGCGCGGACTTTGCCGATGCCGCCGCAGGTCGTGCAGGTTTTGGCTTTGGTGCCGGGCTTGGCGCCCGTACCGGAGCAGGTCTCGCATTTGACGCTGGCGGGAACGCGGATTTGCGCGGTCTTGCCGGTGTAGGCTTCGGTCAGCGAGATTTCGAGATTGTAGCGGAGGTCGGCGCCCGCTTCGCGTCCGGAACGGCCGCCGCGCGCCTGGCCGCGCCGTCCGCCCATGAGGTCGCCGAAGAGATCATCGAAGATGTCGGACATCGAGGAGGCGAAGTCTGGGCCGAAGCCCGGGCCACCGCGGCCACCCATGCCGCCTTCGAAGGCAGCGTGGCCGAACTGATCATAGGCGGCGCGCTTCTGCGGATCTTTCAGCGCTTCGTAGGCTTCGTTGACTTCCTTGAAGCGGCGTTCGGCTTCTTTGTCGCCGGCATTGCGATCCGGGTGGTATTCCTTCGCGAGCGAGCGGTAAGCCGATTTTATTTCGATTTCGGTGGCGACCCGCTTGATGCCCAAGACTTCGTAGTAATCGCGCTTAGCCATGATGCGCTGTTCTATGACCCGTTGATGCCATGTTGATGGGCTGCGAAAGTCGCAACAATAACAAGCAATTATCTCAATTTTTCGCCCTCAGGCCGGGCGTTGCACCTGGAAAGAAGCGGGTGCCACGATAACCTGAGGGCGAATCTTGGATTCGACTCTTAAGCCGATTTCTTCTTGTCGTCTTTGACTTCTTCGAAATCGGCATCGACGACGTCGTCGCCGCTGGACGAATTCTCGGACGACGCTTCAGCGCCACCCATGCCTTCGGCACCACCCTTAGCCGTGTAGACGGCCTCGCCGATCTTCATGGCGACCTGGGTCAGCGCGGTCGAGGCAGAGCGGATGGCTTCGGCATCTTCACCGGCGATGGCGTCCTTGGCAGCCGTGATGGCGGCTTCGACTTCGCCCTTGATCGCGGCGACGGCCGGGATCGAGCCGTTCTCTTCGAGCGACTTCTCGGTGCCGTGGATCAGGGCTTCGGTCTGGTTGCGGACCTCGACCAGCTCACGCCGCTTCTTGTCCTCGGCGGCATGGGCTTCGGCGTCCTTGACCATCTTGTCGATGTCGGCGTCGGAGAGGCCGCCCGAGGCCTGGATGCGGATCGACTGTTCCTTGCCCGTCGCCTTGTCCTTCGCGGAAACGTGGACGATGCCGTTGGCGTCGATGTCGAAGGTGACTTCGATCTGCGGCACGCCGCGCGGCGCCGGTGGAATGCCGACGAGGTCGAACTGGCCGAGGATCTTGTTGTCGGCGGCCATTTCGCGCTCACCCTGGAAGACGCGGATGGTGACTGCGTTCTGGCTGTCTTCGGCGGTCGAGAAGGTCTGGCTCTTCTTCGTCGGGATCGTGGTGTTGCGGTCGATCAGGCGCGTGAACACGCCGCCCAGCGTCTCGATGCCGAGCGACAGCGGGGTCACGTCGAGCAGGAGAACGTCCTTGACCTCGCCCTGCAGAACGCCGCCCTGGATCGCAGCGCCGATGGCGACGACTTCATCCGGGTTGACGCCCTTGTGCGGCTCCTTGCCGAACAGCTGTTTGACGACTTCCTGAACCTTCGGCATGCGCGTCATGCCGCCGACGAGAACGACTTCGTCGATCTCGGCAGCCTTGAGGCCGGCGTCCTTCAGAGCCTTTTCGCAAGGCGCTTTGGTGCGGTTGATCAGGCCATCGACGAGGCTTTCGAGCTTGGCGCGCGTCAGCTTCATCGTCAGATGCTTCGGGCCGGTTGCGTCGGCGGTGATGAAGGGCAGGTTGATTTCGGTCGAGGGTGCGCTCGACAGCTCGATCTTGGCCTTTTCGGCGGCTTCCTTCAGACGCTGAAGCGCGAGCTTGTCGGAGCGCAGGTCGATGCCCTGCTCTTTCTTGAACTCGTCGGCGAGGTAGCTGACGAGGACCATGTCGAAGTCTTCGCCGCCCAAGTGCGTGTCGCCGTTGGTCGACTTCACTTCGAAGACGCCGTCGCCGATTTCGAGAATGGAAACGTCGAAGGTGCCGCCGCCGAGGTCGTAGACAGCGATCGTCTTGGCGTCCTTCTTCTTGTCGAGGCCGTAGGCGAGCGCTGCCGCCGTCGGCTCGTTGATGATGCGGAGGACTTCAAGGCCCGCGATCTTGCCGGCGTCTTTCGTCGCCTGGCGCTGGGCGTCGTTGAAGTAAGCGGGAACGGTGATGACCGCCTGCGTGACCTTCTCGCCGAGCTTGGCTTCAGCGGTCTCTTTCATCTTCTGCAGGATGAAAGCGGAGATCTGCTGCGGGGAATATTGCTTGCCGTGGCTTTCGACCCAGGCGTCGCCGTTGGCACCCTTCACGATCTTGAACGGAACGAGTTTCTGGTCCTTCTGGACTTCAGGGTCGTCGTAGCGGCGGCCGATCAGGCGCTTGATCGCGAAGAACGTGTTGGTGGGGTTCGTGACCGCCTGGCGTTTGGCCGGCAGGCCGACGAGACGTTCGTCATCGGCGGTAAATGCAACGATCGACGGGGTGGTATTGGCGCCCTCGGCGTTTTCGAGGACCTTCGGCTTGCCGCCGTCCATGACGGCGACGCACGAATTGGTCGTGCCGAGGTCAATACCGATAACTTTTGCCATTACAGTAATCCTTCTCAGTTGCGGCAGACCGGGTGGACCCTATTTGGCATCCAACGTGCTCCCCAACGAGAGGTTAGAGGCACCGGTCCCCAGGATTTCAATTGTGTGACCGACGGTTATATAGGCGCCTGTTTTGGGCGTGCAACGCTTCTTATCCCCTCAATGGATCAACTTTATCGCCTTTGGATTGCGCCCATCCGGCTTTGCCCGCTTTGACCTAAAGCATCGATTTGTGTGCTTTTTTCCGCGATTGAAGCGCCAGCAGGCGGCTAGGCGGCAGGGCTTTGCTTTCTTTTCAGCGTTTGCAAAGTCCTAACGCGGTAACGTCGTCGCAGGCGGGCGGTCCAGCCGCTCAAGCGTCGGCTTGAGGCGGCTCTTTCGCCGTAGCCGATGCGGTGTCGTCGGTCTTGGCGGGCTTTGGTCCGCCACGCGAGACGACGACCATCGCCGGACGCAGGTTGCGGTCATCGATCATGTAGCCGACCTGATAGACCTGGAGCACGGTTCCGGCCGGGACGGACGTATTTTCCTGCTCCATGACCGCCTGATGGTGATGGGGATCGAACGGCTTGCCGGTCGGATCGATGATGCGGACGCCGTGACGCTCAAGCGCCGATTTATAGTCGCGCTCCGCCAGCGTCACGCCATCGAGCAGCGATTTCAGCGCGGGGTCGGTCTCGACAGCGTCCTTCGGCACGGCGGCGATGGCGCGCTGGAAATTGTCGCCGACCGAGAGAATGTCCTTGGCGAACTTGGTGATGGCGTATTTGCCGATGTCTTCCTTTTCCTTTTCGAGACGGCGGCGGACGTTTTCGGTCTCGGCAACGGCGCGCAGGTACTGATCCTGCTTGGCCGCGATTTCGGCGGACTTCTTTTCGAGATCGGCCTGAAGGGCAGCGATCATGGCTTTGAGTTGCTCGACGCCGACCTCGCCCCCTTCCGCGGAGGCAGCGGGGCCCGGTTGGCTCGTCTCGTCGATGGCCTTCTTGTCGTCGCTCATTTTTCTCTTCGCTGGAAAGGCTGTGCAAATTCCGGTGCCGGGATATCGGCCGCCGGGCCGTAAAAATCAAGGCGGTTGGGCTGCGTGGGATCAGCCGATCAGGCGGCTGACGAGCTTGGCGGTATAATCAACCATCGGAATGATGCGGGCGTAGTTAAGCCGCGTCGGACCGATGACGCCGAGAACGCCGACGACATGGCGCGTCTGGTCCCGAAATGGGGCAACGATCAAGGATGATCCCGACAGCGAAAACAGCTTGTTCTCCGAGCCGATGAAAATGCGGACGCCATCGGCGATTTCGGATGCGCCCAGCAACTCGACGATATCTTGCTTGGACTCGAATGCATCAAAGAGCTGACGGATGCGCTCGAGGTCTTCGGCGGCGGTGACGTCTTTGAGAAGATTGCTTTGCCCGCGCACGATCAGGCTCTTGCGATCATCCGACACGCCCGACCATTCGGCCAGGCCCGCCTGGATGACCTTCTGCGTCAGCTGATCGAGCTCGGCCTTAGCGGCACTCAGCGATTTTTCGAGTTCGGCTTTGGCGTCGGTCAGCGTCAGGCCGCGCAGGTGGGTGTTCAGGTAGTTCGATGCTTCCTGCAGCGCCGACGGCGGCAAACCTTCGGGCAGCGTGATGATGCGGTTTTCGACGTTCTGGTCTTCATCGACGAGGATGACGAGGCCGCGGCCGGGTTCGAGCGGCACGAATTCGATATGGCGTAGGCGGGCGACCTGCTTCTCGGCCAGCACCACGCCGGCGCAGCGCGACAGGCCCGACATCATCTCGCCGGCCTCAGCCAGAAGCTGGTCGACCGACTTGTCGCGGCGGAAAGCGATCTGGGTTTCTATCTGGCGGCGTTCTTCGGGTGTGACGTCGCCAACCTCGAGCAGGCCGTCGACGAACAGGCGGAGTCCGAGCTGGGTCGGCAGGCGGCCGGCGGAGGTGTGCGGCGAGACGATGAGGCCCAGCTGCTCCAGGTCCGACATGACGTTGCGGATCGAGGCGGGCGATAGCGCGATAGGCAGGGCGCGCGACAGGTTGCGGGAACCGACAGGTTCGCCCGTCGCAAGGTAGCTCTCGACGATGCGCCGAAGGATGGTCCGCGACCGCTCGTTAAGCTTTTGCAGTGGGGTTTTGCCGTCCAGCAGGGTCGCGGCCACGATTTGCTCTTCTATGCGCATCGGTAAAATCTATGAATGACGGGCCTCTACGTCAAATATTGCGCCGCCGGGCGGCCCGGCGCACCCCCCATTTCGACTAAAGGTTTCCGGTTGAAGGCCGGGGGGGCCTTCATTAGGGTCGCGGCCGCAATACCAACAATTCAGGGAACTCATGCGACCTTCCAAACGCAAGCCAGACGAGTTGCGCCGTGTTTCAATCGAGCGGGCCGTTTCCAAATACGCCGAGGGCTCCTGCCTGATCAAATTCGGCGATACCCATGTTCTTTGCACGGCGAGCTTGGAAGAGCGTCTCCCGCAATGGCTGAAGGGGCAGGGCCGCGGCTGGGTGACGGCCGAATATGCGATGCTGCCGCGCTCGACGCACGACCGGACCCGGCGCGAGGTCACGAGCGGGCATCCTTCCGGCCGGACCCAGGAAATCCAGAGGCTGGTCGGACGGGCGCTGCGCGCCGTCGTCGATCTAACGAAGCTCGGCGAACGGCAGATCACGGTCGACTGCGATGTCATCCAGGCCGATGGCGGCACGCGGACGGCGTCGATCACTGGAGCATGGGTGGCTCTGCATGATTGCATCCAATGGATGAAAATGCGCGACATGGTGAAAGACACCGTGCTTCGCGATCATGTGGCCGCCGTCTCGTGCGGGCTCTACAAGGGAGAGCCGGTGCTCGATCTCGATTATGCCGAGGACAGCAACGCGGATGCCGATTCCAATTTCGTCATGACCGGATCTGGCGGCATTGTCGAAATCCAGGGCACGGCGGAGACGACACCGTTCACGGAAGAGAAGTTCACCGAGTTGATGGGGCTTGCCAAGAAGGGGATCGGCGAACTCGTTCAGCTTCAGAAGCTCACGGTCGCTTGAGGCTTTGAAGGAGCCTGACCATGTTCGGACCTTTCGCTCTCGCCGTCGCCGCGCTCTTCACCGGCGCGGCGATCTATATCAACTGGGCGGAACAACCGGCACGGCTTTCTCTTGATGACCGCTCGATGCTCGACGAATGGAAACCCGCGTACAAGCGCGGGTTTCTGATGCAGGCGTCGCTGGCGGTCATCGGTTTCGTTCTCGGAACACTGGAATGGATCGTAACCGGCAAGGTCATCTGGCTCGCGGGCGGGGCGGCGCTGCTCGCCAACTGGCCGTTCACGTGGTTTGCGATCATGCCGGTGAACAAAACGCTCGAAGCAACACCCTCCGAACATGCCGATGACGAGACGCGCGCCCTCGTCGAGCGCTGGGGCTGGCTGCATGCGGTCAGGAGCGGGCTCGGCGCATTCAGCCTCGGATTGTTCCTATGGGCATCAATCTGAAGCCGGCACCCGCGCCGCTCGGGATTCTCGAAACGGTGCTTTACGCGCGCGATCTCGATGCCATCGAGTTGTTCTATCGCCGCGTGTTCGGGCTGGATCCCTTCGCTGCCGCAGCTGGCCGGCACATCTTTTACCGCTATGGACCGCAGATGCTTTTGATCTTCAATCCGGATGCTACGCGCATTCCGCCTGCCGATGACGCTCTGCCAGTGCCGCCTCACGGCGCGGAGGGTGAAGGGCACGTGTGTTTTCGTGCGACGACCGTCGATATCGCGGAGTGGAGAGCGCGGCTCGATGCGCTCGGCGTTCCGATCGAGGCGGATTTCGAATGGCCGCGGGGCGGACGCTCGATCTATTTCCGCGATCCGGCCGGCAACTGTCTCGAATTCGCGGAAGCCCGCATCTGGGGGCTGTCGTGAACAAACTTTGGAAAGGCATGAAGCTCGTGGTTGCGAGCCACAATCCGGGCAAGGTGTGGGAGATCAACCAGCTCATTCAGCCGTACGGGCTCGATGCGGTTTCGGCGGCAGAGTTGGGTCTCGAAGAGCCGGAGGAGACTGAGGCCACATTCGAAGGCAATGCGCGATTGAAGGCGGTTGCGGCGGCCAAGGGTTCGGGGCTTCCGGCGCTTGCGGATGATTCCGGTCTGGAGGTGGAATGTCTGGGTGGCGCGCCCGGCATTTATTCGGCGCGCTGGGCCGGCCCGGGCAAGGATTTCGGCGTCGCGATGAAGAAGGTCGCCGACGAAATCACTGCGCGTCACGGCTGGGCGGGGCAAGCTCCGCGCGCGAATTTCATTTCGGTGCTTTGTCTCGCCTGGCCCGATGGCGACGCGCAGATTTTCGAAGGCCGCGTGTTCGGGCATCTTGTTTGGCCGGCGCGTGGCGGCAACGGCTTCGGATATGATCCGATGTTCGTGCCGGACGGCGAAACGCGGACGTTCGGCGAGATGGAGCCGAAAGAGAAATATGCGATTTCGCACCGGACGCGGGCGTTCGCGGCCTTCAAAGCCGCGATGCTCGACGGCATCGCACCCACGCCAACAAACGTCAGCGGGGGCCGAGACGTCGACGCGTTCGCGGCGGCGGCGGCCAGTCTTTCAACCCGCGTGGAAGCCGCGGCGTTCGTCGCGCGCATGAAAGATGATCTCGTTGCACATGGAGCCGAGTGGAAGAACGCGACGCTCGAAGGTTATCTCGATGCTCTTGCGCGCGAGCTTCAACGTGCACCGTCGAACGAAGAACCGGCTTGGCGGCAACTGGCGAAAGCGATGCTGGCGGCGAGCAATGACTGATCGCGACACACCGTTTGGCGTTTATGTGCATTGGCCGTTTTGCGCGCAGAAGTGTCCGTACTGCGACTTCAACAGTCATGTGCGCCACAAGGGCTGGGACGAGGACCGGTTTCTTGCCGCCTATCGGCGTGAGATCGATTGGGTGGCGGATCGGATCGGCTCGCGTTCCGTCACAAGTGTGTTCTTCGGTGGCGGCACGCCGTCGCTGATGCAGGCGAAGACAGTCGGCGCCATCGTCGAGCACATCGGCAAGCGCTGGGGCATTGCGCAAGACGCCGAGATCACGCTTGAAGCCAATCCCGGTAGTGTCGAAGCTCAGCGCTTCCGCGACTTTCGCGCAGCAGGCGTCAATCGCGTTTCGATCGGTGTGCAATCGCTGCGAGACGATGAGCTGCGTAAGCTCGGACGCATTCACAGCGTCGCAGAAGCAAAAGGCGCGATCGAGATTGCGCGCGCCACGTTCGACAGGTTTTCGTTCGACCTTATTTATGCACGGCCGGTGCAGACCGCGGATGCGTGGCGTCGCGAGCTTGCCGAGGCGCTCGATCTCGCGGGCGATCATCTCTCGCTCTATCAGCTGACGATAGAGCCGGACACGCCGTATGCGGCGTTGCATGCAGCGGGAAAGCTGGTCGTGCCGGACGACTACGATGCCAGCGCGCTTTACGAAATCACCGAAGAGATGACGACGGGCCGCGGGCTCGCCGCTTACGAAGTTTCGAACTACGCGCGGCCTGGGGCGGAAAGCCGGCACAATCTTCTCTATTGGCGCTATGGCGAATACGCCGGCATCGGGCCGGGCGCGCACGGCCGCATCGTTGCCGATGCCGCGCGCGAGGCGACGATTGCCGAACGCAATCCCGAGGGGTGGGTCGCGCGCGTGGAAGAGAACGGCAACGGCATCGTCGAATTGACGGCGCTATCACGAAGTGAACAGGCGGACGAGATGCTGCTGATGGGTCTGCGGCTTTCGGAAGGCGTCGATCTTGGCCGCCTTGCAAATCTTGGCGGAGCACGTCCGAGCGCGTCAGCAATCGAAGAGCTCAAGGACCTCGGCTTGCTTCAGTCCGGCGCGTCGGCGGGTCGGACCGGATCGGGCGACTGGCGTGCGAACGAGCTCGACGAAATTATCGCATGCGCCGGACCTGGGCTGCCGCCCGATGTCTCGTCGATGACGTCTAACCGCATTCGAGTGACACCACAGGGCCGCCTGGTGTTGAATGCCGTCGTTGCCAAACTGTCAGACAGCTTTCAGCCTGCGGACGGTGTGGACAAGCGACGGGCCGCCGGTTAAGCAACTGACATGCTTCGGGGACTTTACGATTGGACGATGCGGATGGCGGCCAGCAAGGAGGCCCCATGGGCGCTCGCCGCGGTCTCGTTCATCGAAAGCTCGTTCTTTCCCATCCCTCCCGACGTGATGCTCGTTCCGATGGTGTTGAGCGACCGCCAGAAGGCTTGGTGGTACGCGACGGTCGCGACGATCGCGTCGGTGCTCGGCGGCATTCTGGGCTATGCGATCGGCTATTATCTCTACGATGCGGTAGGCCTGCCGATCCTGAGGTTTTACGGGCGTGAGCACGCGCTCGATAGCTTCATGACGTTCGTGCAGGAATACGGCGTGCCAGCCGTCATCATCAAAGGCATGACGCCGATCCCGTATAAGGTCGTGACGATCGCGGCGGGCGTCGGAAAGATGAACTTCATGGCTTTCATCGGCGCCAGCATCGTCGCGCGGGCCATGCGCTTCTATCTGGTTGCCGGTCTCCTATATTTCTTCGGCGAGCCGATCAGGGCCTTTATCGAGAAGCGGCTCGGGCTTGTGACGACGGCGTTCGTCGTGCTGCTGGTCGGCGGGTTCGTCGCCGTCCGGTATGTTTTCTAGTCAGGTTCGAGCCGGGATTTGTCAGCATGGCTTTTACAGAGCAATCGGGGCGAGGATCGGACTACCGGCTCGGTGCGCTGGCGCTGTTCCTTGCGGCCTTCACGATCCTGACGGCGCTCGGCTTTCAGTACATTGGCGGCTACGTGCCGTGCATGCTGTGCCTGATCGAGCGCTATGCCTACTATGCCGGCATCCCCGTCCTGTTCGTGGCGCTCATACTGACTGCGGGCGGTTGCCGGCGCTGGGCGGCCGTGCTCTTCTTTCTGGTGGCGCTAGCGTTTCTGGCCAATGCCGGTCTCGGCGTCTACCACGCCGGTGCGGAATGGAAATTCTGGCCGGGCCCGGCGACGTGCGGGGGCGGACAATCGCTGACCACTTCGGCCGGCAATCTCCTGGACGAAATCCAGCACACCAAGGTGATCAAGTGCGATGAGGCGTCATTGCGCTTTCTCGGCATTTCGTTCGCCGGCTGGAATGTCGTGGCGTCGGCGCTGCTGATGGCGATCTCGTTTGCCGCCGCGTTCGCCGCTTGGGCGCGCAGCCGCACGGTTTAGCGCCGCGATTTGATTTTCCACAATTGTCGATGCACGCAAAAACGTTGATTTCGTTGCGTGCCTGAAACAGTCAAGGCAACATGCAGCTGAATATCATGGGGCAGCCTGAATCGCGCCTTCGCGTTGCCCGAATGTGACGGCTATTCTTGCTTCGTTCGCGGGACACACGAGACTGAGTTTCAAAGTCGTGTGGATATGTTCAAGCGTAGGGAGCCTTCTCCGTGGCGTATGCGTTGCGTTTTTCGAGTGCGGTGCCTGGGACGGCGGCCATCGAGCCATTGGCGGCGCCAGGATCCGCCCCAAATTTGAGTAAGCGTAGCGTTGTTGCGTCCCGCTTGTTGCGTAGCGTTGCGTCTGAGTGCGGACAGTCGCCGAAAGCGGTCCTGTCCGGGGCGTTTAACAAACTTAGGCGAACTGCTTCGACAAAATCGTCAAAGCGTATGTCCTTGCGGTTCGCCCGCACCTCTCGCGACGATCACTTGGTCGGGTCCGAGACGCGTGCGGATCAGGAGGATTGGGGTTGGCGTGCGGTTGGAGATGTGGCGAGCGAGGTGGTCCGAAATGCCATCGTTGCGGCCGCTCTTGCCAAAGGCAGATGACCCGAAAGGGCGCAAGTTCAGCGTTGCGTGCGCGTCGAGATGTAAAGCGTTGGCATAAAAAGGATTTCGGAGAGCATTGGCTTTCCAACGAGCTGGCAGACGCACGGAGCGTGATTCGAGTTAGCCCTCAATCGAGACATCATGTGACACGGTCTCGCGTAGTGATGTCACAGCGCTCTGTGTGTCTGCCGCCTAAGTTTGGAAACGCGAAGCTCCTGGAATCGTTTCACGATCATAGGTTATACGGAGTCCGATCCAATGACCCCCTCGGTTCCAGATTATTTGAGTCCCGTTCAATGGCACCAAGCCGTGGCCGTCAGCCGTGAGCAGTGCGCGCGGATTTTTCGGGATGGCGGCGCCCCTGCCGATGCGCTGATTGCTTTCGGGCTGAAATCCGAAGCAGGTGCTAGCTGGGAACGCGTCGTTGATCTCATCGCGTCCGAGCTTTGCGCGCATCCGATCAAGCGAGCGGCTTAAGCTGGCCCGCGCTCATCAACGTCATGGCTGCCTCAAGGGCGGCCATGCGGCGAAGCGGCTACGGTTCGAGTTCGGTATCCCAGTAGAGATAATCGAGCCAGCTTTCGTGCAGGTAATTCGGCGGGAATAGCCGGCCGTTGCGGTGCAGCTCGAAGACCGTCGGGCGATAGGGTTCGTGCGCCGGGAACATTCCGGCGGCGCGCGGCATCAATCCGCCCTTCCTCAGATTGCACGGCGCACAGGCGGTAACGACGTTGTCCCATCGCGTTTGTCCGCCGCGCGAACGCGGAATCAGATGGTCGAACGTCAGGTCGCTCTTGTCGCCGCAGTACTGGCAGGTGAAGCGGTCGCGCAGAAAAACGTTGAACCGAGTGAAGGCCGGATACAGCGCGGGCTTCACGTAGGTCTTGAGCGAAACGACGCTCGGCAGCTTCAGCTCGAACGATGGGCTGCGGACGTAGCGCTCGTATTCCGAGACGATATTCACCCGGTCGAGAAACACCGCTTTCACCGTGTCCTGCCAACTCCACAGGGACAGCGGATAGTAACTGAGCGGCCGAAAATCGGCGTTCAGCACAAGAGCCGGACAATTGTCCGGTATTGTCACGTGAGCATTCACAGTCGCGCAAACCTCGCGGTTTTTCGATCCGACGAATCGCGTCTTGGCCCCACTTGGACGCCGGGATACTAGCCGCGCATATCAGTTCTGTGAAGCATTCGGTCCGATCTGTCGCGGAAACGAATTTCTCTTGTTATTTCAGGTGGTTCGAAGATTTTTTCGAAGCCGTCTTTTGGGCTTTCCCCAGGAGAGCGCGGCGCGCCACGGCATAATCGGCCCACAAGAGTTGCGCAGCGATGGCGCGCGCGGGGCGCCAGCGTTCGGCGATTCGGGTCAGCTCTTCGGCGGTCGGACGGCGCTCAAGTTTGAAATGATGCTGGGCCGCGAGCTGAAGCGCTAAATCGCCAGCCGCAAAGGCGTCGCGGCGGCGCAAGGCGAACAAGAGATAGATGTCGGCCGTCCACGGGCCGATGCCGTGGATTGCCGTCAGTCGCTCGATGATGATGTCATCGGGTTCGGCGTTGAGCATTTCGAAGTCGAGGCCGTCTTGCAGGACCGCCAGCGACAAGGCGCGAAGCGTCCGGATCTTGCCGCTCGAAAGGCCGAGACGCTTCAAATCGTCGTCGCTGGATGCGGCGATGATTTCCGGCGTCAGCGGAAAAAGCGCTTCCGCGATGCGGCCCCAGATCGCGGCGGCGCTTTGGGCGGAGAGCTGCTGGCCGACGACGATTTTCGCAAGACCGGAGAAATCGCCGGAAAAATCTCTGAGCGGCGGCAAGCCGGTGCGTTTCAAAATGCGCGACATGACTTTGCACTGATCGGCGAGCATCGTCGCGGCAGCCTTGAGCTGGCGCTCGGTCGTTACGGTAATGTGTCGCGGACGGGCCAATGAAAATCTCCTATCCCGATTTAGCAGATTATCCTTGGTCCGCAATTTCATCCGGGGATTCATGATGGTGCACGCGCTATTTGATCCCGAGTCTAGCTTCGACCATAAGATTCTCGCGGGATTTCGTTTGCCTGCAGGGTGTGCATGCGTCACGGTTTTGCCATTGCCAGAGGTGCAAGCTTCGCGCATCCAATTTGCGGACCATTGACGTCCGACACCGGAATATAGAATGCGAGCGGAAATTCAGAAGCCGCCGCGGCCGACCCTATCGACAGTTGAGTCCATGAGTCATCAGATCACCGCGCATAAATATCATCATCGCTTACAGCCAAATCGAGCGAGCGATCGCGCCCGATGACATCCGTTACGCGATTTGCGCCGTCGCCCAACGGGCTTCTGCACCTCGGACACGCGCTCTCTGCCATCATCGCTCACGATACCGCGCGCAGAAACGGCGGACGCTTTTTGTTGCGCATCGAGGATATCGATATCGAGCGGCGGCGGCCGGAATTCGTCTCGGCGATTTTCGAAGATCTCAATTGGCTGGGACTGACCTGGGAGGAGCCGGTGCTGGTGCAGTCGGAGCATTTCTCCGACTATCTCGCTGCAGCGGATCGTTTGATCGCGATGGGTTTGCTTTATCCGTGTTTTGCGACGCGCAAGGAAATTGCCGACGCGGCTGATCCGACAAAGACCGATCCCGATGGCGCGCCGCTTTATCCGGGTATCTGGCGCGGCGCATCTGCGGAAGCAGTCGGCGCGCGGATGGCCGCGGGTGAAACGCCCGCACTGCGCATCAACATGGACGGCGCGATGCAGGCCTTGCGCGCGAAACGCGGTGACGAGCCACTGACATTCATCGAAGTCGCAGACGATGGCTCAGAGCAAACAATAACGACTGATCCGGCGCGCTGGGGAGATGCCGTCATCGTGCGCAAGGAAGTGCCGGCGAGCTATCATCTTTCCGTCGTCGTCGATGATGCGCGGCAAGGCGTGACGCATGTCACGCGTGGACAAGACCTGCTGGCGGCAACGGATCTGCAGCGGCTTTTGCAAGAGCTGCTCGATTTGCCGGCGCCGGTCTATTCGCATCATCGCGTCATCAAGTGGTCGGACGGGCGAAAGCTTTCGAAGTCGAACCAGGATATGGGGCTGCGCGCGCTGCGCGACGAAGGGGCGACTGCGGATGATATCCGTCGCGTGATTTTCGCCTGAAGGTCTGAAGCGAGAGGAATTTGCTGGGCCGACTGCATTCACTCGAAATTTGATTCGGGTGCATCGCGATATTCAAAGGCCATGACGATTCCGATCCCGGATTCCCGGGCGATATTTTCGGAATTTGTCCTTAATTTAAAAAATGAGATAAAAACGGCCTGCGCATTACTTGTTATTTTGACCAAATCACGGCAATTTTAATTGTCTCCTAACCTATTCCCCAGATTCTCGAATTTATGGCAGATACATCGAAAATTGCCGTTGCCTATATATCCGCTGCAATTCAGCGGGCGGTTTCGGCTGCTTGGCAATTCGCCGTCTGGGCTTTTGGAGAAGTCGCGGTTCAAGCGGAATTGCCGAAGGTCTCCGCGCCGCGCCGGCTATCGTTGGCGGATCAGTGGACTTACCTCAACGATATCGTAATGGGCGCTGCGCGCCGCGCCGAGGAGGCGACCCGCTGTCATGCGTCTGCAACTCAGCAGCTTGATCTGGCGCAGTATGCGCTGACCTCGCTGGTCGACGAGTTGTCCTCCGTCATGGACATGGGCGGCCGGGTTCGCCGTCGCGCCACCGTGCATGTGCTCGGCGTTTCGCACGCTCCGGCCATACTGCCGATCGGCGAGGCTATCGCGGCTTAAGCCGGCATTCGCGAAACTGGCCGCAAAAGCTTTCAGTCGCACCTGCGGGTTGATAAAGGTGGGTCTCATTATTGCGAGTCCGCTGGGTCATTCTGTTGGATCACGACCGTACATTTTCCGATTCGGAGCCGGCCGCCGGGCGCGTTGCAGGGTTGGGACCATCGGCGCGAGCGGAAGCGGCGATAGCGGCGCTCATATCCGAACCGCTGGCGCCGGGGCTTTATCTCGTTGCGACGCCAATCGGAAATCTCAGCGATATCAGCCTGCGCGCGCTTTCGGTGCTGGCGCGGGCCGATACGATATATTGCGAAGACACGCGGCATTCGGCCAAGCTTCTGCAGCATTATGCCATTACAACCCGGACGCGGCCGTTTCACGATCACAATGAAGAGCGCGAAAGCGAGCGCATCATTGCCGAATTGAAATCGGGCAAGCGCATCGCGGTGATCTCGGATGCCGGCACGCCGCTTCTTTCCGATCCGGGATTCAAGCTGGTTCGCGCGGCAGCGGCGGACGGAATTCCGGTCATCGCCATTCCGGGTGCGTCGGCGCTTCTTGCGGCTTTGACGACCAGCGGATTGCCTACGGATGCGTTCTTCTTTGCGGGGTTCCTGCCGCCGAAGCAGGCGGCGCGGCGGGCGCGCCTGGCGGAACTGTCGGCCGTTCCGGGCAGTCTGGTTTTCTATGAGGCACCGCATCGGGTAGCGGAAACGCTTGCCGATATGGCGAGCCTTTTCGGCGGCCGGCAGGGGGTTGTGGCTCGCGAACTGACGAAGCTTCACGAAGCCATTGTGCGCGGCAGTCTGACGGAGATCGCGGCAACTTCGGTGGACGGCCTCAAGGGCGAGGTTGTCATTGTGGTCGGGCCGGAGCAGGCTCAATCGGTCAGCGATGACGCGCTGGCCGAGCGCCTTGCGCGCGCGCTTGAGGTCATGAGTCTCAAGGACGCGGCGAAGGCGCTGGCGGATGAATTCGGGGTGCCGAAGTCGCGCGTTTACGGGCTTGGGATCAAGGCGAAGGACGCGCGGCCATGAGCTCCAACGTCAACGATGAATTTCGGCAGCGGCTCGAACGCCGGCGGCGCCATCGCAGCGGGCTGACGGCGGAGACGATCGTCGCGGCCGTTTATATGGTGACGGGGCATCGCATTCTGGGCAGGCGCTTCAAAACTCCGGTCGGCGAAATCGACCTGATTGCGATTCGCAAGCGCCGGGTGGCCTTCATCGAGGTGAAGCGGCGGCAGACGACGGAAGATGCCGAAGACGCCATCACGCTGACGATGCGCCGGCGGGTGCGGCGCGCAGCCGACCTCTGGCTGGCGCGCAATCCGCAATATCAGGATTACGATGTCGGGTTCGACTTAGTGTTCGTGCTGCCCTGGCGGTTCCCGATCATCATGCGCGACGCACTCTGACATAAAAAAGGACCCGCTTTTGGCGGGTCCCGAAGTGCTGGGACGTGAAGTGCAGGGACCTAAACTTGCAGCGCGGGCCATTGGCCGATCGCGTGTTGAAGCTTGTTTAGCAATCCCAGGCTGAACGGAGTTTGAACGGCGGCCCAGACCTTCGTTCAGGATTTAGGGCGCGCTCTGAGCAAAAGGCGCGAGGAAACGCCCGAAATTCTGGCTTCTTGCAAAATTGTAATGCGGCAACGCGCCCTCTTGGCGCACTGTTGAAGCGTTCGGGAGTGCATGTTAAGGACAGCCCGGCTTTGGAAGGGGGCGGCTGGTGGGTTCCGGCCCCGTTCGCTCTTTTTTTGTCAAAAGCCTTTCCTCGGAGCGGGCGCAATTTAGGGCCTTTTTTGTGCCCCGCCCTCTATGCGCCCCAAGGCGCGAAGTGAGAGCGACGTGGCGACAGACGATACAAGCGTTGATGGGGTGGCCGGGCGGTATGCGTCGGCCTTGTTCGAACTCGCAAACGAGAGTTCGGCAGTTGAAACGATCGAAAAAGATCTCGTGAATTTTCAGGCGCTGCTCGATGAGAGCCCGGATCTCGTGCGCCTCGTCCGCAGCCCGGTGATCGCAGCCGACGATCAAAGCAAGGCGATCGTGGTTATTCTCGATAAAGCGGGCATCGGCGGCCTGACCGCCAACTTCCTGAAGCTCGTGACGGCCAATCGCCGGCTGTTCGTCATCCAAGACATGATCAAGGCCTATCGCCTGCTCGCCGCCAAGGCGCGCGGCGAGATCTCGGCCGAAGTGACAAGCGCGTTCGCTCTCAACGACGAACAGATCGCTGCACTGAAAGAGACGCTCAAGGCGTCGGTCGGCAAGGACGTGACGCTGCAGTCGCGCGTCGATCCCAGCATTCTCGGCGGCCTGATCGTCAAGGTCGGCAGTCGCATGATCGATTCCTCGCTCAAGACCAAGCTTCAGAACATGAAGGCGGTGCTGAGCGGAGCCGGAGCCTAAAAAGCTTCGCGGTTCCGCTGACGGTCGTCGGGCCGGCCAGCGACACGGCGAGGTTTGCGCTTAACAATTGGAATAAGGAGCCGATCCAGGCTCCGATAAATGGAAACGACCAAGGAACGAGGTCTCAATGGAAATCCGGGCCGCAGAAATTTCTTCGATCCTCAAGGATCAGATCAAAAACTTCGGCAAAGAAGCCGAGGTTTCCGAGATCGGGCAGGTGCTGTCGGTGGGCGACGGCATCGCACGCGTCTATGGCCTCGACAACGTCCAGGCCGGCGAAATGGTCGAGTTCCCCGGCGGCATCCGCGGCATGGCGCTGAACCTCGAAGCCGATAACGTCGGCGTCGTTATTTTCGGCGACGACCGGACGATCAAGGAAGGCGACACCGTCAAGCGGACCGGCGCCATCGTCGAAGTTCCGGTCGGCAAGGGCCTGCTCGGCCGCGTGGTCGACGGTCTCGGCAATCCGATCGACGGCAAAGGCCCGATCAAGTTCGACAAGAAGATGCGCGTCGACGTCAAGGCGCCCGGCATCCTGCCGCGCAAGTCGGTGCATGAGCCGATGGCGACCGGCCTCAAGGCGATCGACTCGCTCATCCCGATCGGCCGCGGGCAGCGCGAGCTCGTGATCGGCGACCGCCAGACCGGCAAGACGGCGGTCATTCTCGACACCTTCCTCAATCAGAAGCCGCTGAACCAGGGCACCGACGAAAGCGCGAAGCTTTATTGCGTGTATGTCGCCGTCGGCCAGAAGCGCTCGACGGTCGCGCAGTTCGTCAAGGTTCTCGAAGAGCGCGGCGCTCTCGAATATTCGATCGTCGTCGCCGCAACGGCATCCGATCCGGCGCCGATGCAGTACCTGGCGCCGTTCACCGGCTGCACGATGGGCGAATACTTCCGCGACAACGGCATGCACGCCGTGATCGCCTATGACGACCTTTCCAAGCAGGCCGTTGCCTATCGCCAGATGTCGTTGCTGCTTCGCCGTCCGCCGGGCCGCGAAGCTTATCCGGGCGACGTTTTCTATCTCCACTCTCGTTTGCTGGAACGTGCCGCGAAACTCGGCGATGCTTCCGGCAACGGTTCGTTGACGGCGCTGCCGGTCATCGAAACGCAGGGTAACGACGTGTCGGCGTTCATTCCGACCAACGTGATTTCGATCACCGACGGCCAGATCTTCCTTGAGTCCGACCTCTTCTATCAAGGCATCCGTCCGGCCGTGAACGTCGGTCTGTCGGTGTCGCGCGTCGGCTCTTCGGCGCAGACGAAGGCGATGAAGCAGGTCGCCGGCAAGATCAAAGGCGAGTTGGCGCAGTACCGCGAAATGGCGGCCTTCGCGCAGTTCGGCTCGGACCTCGATGCGGCGACGCAGAAGCTGCTCGCTCGCGGTGCGCGCCTGACGGAGCTTCTGAAGCAGCCGCAGTTCTCGCCGCTCAAGATGGAAGAGCAGGTCGCAGTCATCTTCGCCGGTACGCGCGGCTACCTCGATGCCATTCCGGTTTCGGCTGTCGGCAAGTTCGAGCAGGGCGTTCTCGCCGGGCTTCGCTCGGAGAAGACGCTGCTTGAGACGATCGGCAAGGAAAAGGCACTGTCGGCCGACTCGGAGAAGAAGCTCGTCGAGTTCCTCGACAAGTTTGCCAAGGGCTTTGCAGCTTAATCGGGTTCCTTGAGGAGAACGCCCGATGGCGAGCTTAAAAGACATGCGCAACCGCATCGCTTCGGTGAAGGCGACGCGGAAAATTACCAAAGCCATGCAGATGGTGGCGGCTGCAAAGCTGCGCCGGGCGCAGGAGGCCGCGGCCGCCGGACGGCCCTATGCCGAGCGGATGGCATCGGTGCTCGGAAGCCTTGCATCGAAAGTGTCGGACAAAGCCGGCGCTTCGCCGCTGCTGGTCGGCAACGGCAAGGACCAGGTGCATCTGCTGATCGTGATGACGGCCGAGCGCGGTCTTTGCGGCGGCTTCAATTCGAACATCGCCAAGCTGGCGCGCAGTGATGCGCAACGGCTGATCGCGAACGGCAAGACGGTGAAGATCCTGACGGTCGGCCGCAAAGGCGCGGACAACCTGCGGCGCGATCTCGGCAAAAATATCGTCGAGCGCAAGGATTTCCAGGGCGTTCGCCAGTTGACGTTCGCGCACGCCGAAGACGTCGCCAAACGCGTGCTGGAGATGTTCGAGGCGGGCGAGTTCGACGTCGCGACGCTCTACTTCTCGGAATTCAAGTCGGTCATTGCGCAGAAGCCGACCGCGCTTCAGCTCATCCCGGCGACGGTCAGCGAGTTGGCGGATGCCAAGGGTGCCGGCGCGGTGCACGAATACGAGCCGAGCGAGGAAGAGGTTCTGGGCTTCCTGCTGTCGCGCAATATCTCGACGCAGATTTTCCGCGGCCTGCTTGAGAATTCCGCGTCGTTCTATGGTGCGCAGATGACGGCGATGGACAACGCCACGCGCAACGCCGGCGACATGATCAACAAGCTGACGATCAAGTACAACCGTCAGCGTCAGGCCAACATCACCAAGGAACTGATCGAGATCATTTCGGGCGCGGAAGCGCTCTGATCGAGAGGTAAGTCATGGCATACGTGACGCGTGCAACAACGAAGGGCGGCCGAGACGGCCGTGCCGTTCTCGAAGACGGCAAGCTCGCCCTGGCGATGGCGCTGCCGAAGGATCTCGGCGGCAGCGGCGAAGGCCACAACCCCGAGCAGCTTTTCGCGCTCGGCTGGTCGGCGTGCTTCGGCCAGGCAGTCTTGCTTCTTGCCAAAAAGCACGGTCTCGACGGACAGGCCGCGAAGGTGACATGCGAGGTCGAACTCGACAAGGATGCGACGAGCTTCGGCCTCAAGGCGCATCTGACACTGGCCATTCCCGGCGCCGACAAGGACAAGCTGCAGGCATTGATCGAAGATGCCCATCAGATCTGCCCGTATTCGAAGGCGACGCGCAACAACATCCCGGTGACGCTTTCAGTCGCCTGATCAATTTCACTGGAGAAAAAAATGCCACAGAACGTAGGGAAGATTTACCAGGTGACAGGTGCCGTCGTTGACGTGCACTTCGCTGACAAGCTGCCGGAAATTTTGAGCGCGCTCGAGACGACGAACAACGGCCAACGCCTCGTTCTCGAAGTTGCGCAGCATCTCGGCGAGAACACCGTGCGCACCATCGCCATGGACTCGACGGAAGGTCTGGTTCGCGGTCAGCAGGTCATCGACACAGGCGCGCCGATCTCGGTGCCGGTGGGCGATGAAACGCTCGGCCGGATCATGAACGTCATCGGCGAGCCGGTCGATGAAGCCGGCCCGATCAAGACGAATGCAACGCGCGCCATCCATCAGCCGGCGCCGACGTTCGAGGATCAGGCGACGGAAGCGCAGATTCTCGTCACAGGCATCAAGGTCGTCGATCTGCTCGCGCCTTACGCCAAGGGCGGCAAGATCGGCCTGTTCGGCGGCGCCGGAGTCGGCAAGACGGTTCTGATCATGGAGCTGATCAACAACGTCGCCAAGGCGCACGGCGGATACTCGGTGTTCGCAGGCGTCGGTGAACGTACGCGCGAAGGCAACGATCTCTATCACGAAATGATCGAGTTCGAACGTCAACAAGGATCCGAAGAAGAACAACGGATCGGCGGCCGGTTCGAAGTGCGCGCTGGTTTACGGGCAGATGAACGAGCCGCCGGGCGCGCGTGCCCGCGTGGCGCTGTCGGGCCTGACGGTCGCCGAGCACTTCCGCGACCAGGGTCAGGACGTGCTGTTCTTCGTCGACAACATCTTCCGCTTCACGCAGGCGGGCTCGGAAGTGTCGGCGCTTCTCGGCCGTATTCCTTCGGCCGTCGGATATCAGCCGACGCTCGCGACCGACATGGGCGCGCTGCAGGAGCGCATCACGACGACGCAGAAGGGTTCGATCACCTCGGTTCAGGCCATCTACGTTCCGGCCGACGACTTGACCGACCCGGCGCCGGCCACCTCGTTCGCTCACCTTGATGCGACGACCGTGCTGTCGCGCTCGATCGCGGAAAAGGGCATCTATCCGGCGGTCGATCCGCTCGACTCGACGTCGCGCATGCTCGACCCGCGCATCGTCGGCGAAGAGCACTATCAGGTGGCACGTAAGGTTCAGGCGATTTTGCAGAAGTACAAGTCGCTGCAGGACATCATCGCGATCTTGGGCATGGACGAGCTTTCCGAAGAGGACAAGCTGACTGTTGCCCGCGCCCGCAAGATCGAGCGTTTCATGTCGCAGCCGTTCCACGTCGCGGAAGTGTTCACCGGCTCGCCGGGCAAACTCGTCGCGCTCGCGGATACCATCAAGGCGTTCAAAGGCCTGTGCGAGGGTGAGTACGATCACCTGCCGGAGCCGGCGTTCTATATGGTCGGTTCGATCGACGAAGCGATCGCGAAGGCAGAGAAGCTCGCGGAAGCGGCATAACAAGAGGCTACGCGCTTCGAGCGGAAGGTCCGTCCGAAGGCGCCGCCAGGAGAAATGAGTTCATGGCGGAAGCCGGAAAGACGTTTGGAAGCTGCTGCGAGGAGCTAAAAGAGGCTCTCGAAGGCGGGGACTTCGAACCCTTGATCACGGTGGGTCCCGACGAGGTCATCTATATGACCGTCGGGCTCGTCGATCTCGAGGAAGACGAGCCCGGGCTCGTCGATCATCCGCTTTTCTTCTGCCCGTTCTGCGGCACCAAGCTGCAGACGCCGGAAGAAGTGAGGGCCAAGGCCGGCGCCGAAGATGACGGCGAAGAAGAACCGCGCCCAGCATAATAAAAAAATCAGGTCGAATGCCTTCGGAGGATCGGAAGCGTCATGGCAGGCACATTCAGATTTGAACTCGTCTCCCCCGAGCGGGTGCTGATGTCGGTCGATGCCGATCAGGTCGTGGTGCCCGGCAGCGAGGGCGACTTCGCGGTTCTGGCCGGCCACGCACCGGTGATTTCGACGCTGCGTCCGGGTGTGATCGATGTGACCGCGGGCGGCGTTCGCAAGCGGCTGTTCGTCAAATCGGGGTTCGTGGAAGTCGACCCGTCGCGTCTGACGATCCTGGCTGAGAAGGCTTACGACGTCGATGAGCTGTCGGGGGCGACGATTTCGGACGAGCTGAAATCGGCGGAAGCGGAGCTCGCCGCGGCGAAGGACGATTCGGCGAAGCGGATGGCCGATACCCTCGTCGGGGAATTGAAGCGGCTGTCGGGACGGGCGGCGTAAGCCGTTCCACCGGGTGCCTAAGCCCGCTGTCATGGCTCGCCTGCAGCATCGGGCTTGCGGTCGACCCGGAACGATCCGACATAGCGGCCGGTGTTGCGGCCCATGCCGTTGGGAAGCGGGCCGGCGTTGGTTTGAATTTCCTCGCCCTCTTCCAGGACGGCGGTTTCCAGAGCGACCGAGCGTTTGGTGAAGGATTTCCACGCGACAGTGATCGTGTGCAGGCCGTCGCCGTCAATCCAGGCGAAGACATCGTACTTTCCCGGAGCCTGGGGAACGCGCATCGCCGCCCTGAGCATGGATTGGGCGGTCTGTTGATCCAACTTCATGACGATGCCTTAAAGCCCGGGCGCGTCCGGCCGACACGCCTTCCGAACGTCGAATAAAGTGGCAAATTCCGCTCAAATCAGGTCTAGCTTTGGGACGGCTTCGACGTCGGCTGCCTGACAATAAAAGCTATACTTGAAGTGATATGTTGCCGAGAGGCATCCTGCGGCCAACTGGCGTTGGGCAAATTGTCCAATTTAGCTTCATCCCGCGCACGTTTAGCGGAGATCAGAGGAAGCTCTGGCGATAGGATGCGACCTGCCTTGAAACGTTTTCGGATATTTGCGCTGCTGCCGATGCTTGCGCTGCTCGGCGGCTGCAACGCTGTCGTACTCAATCCCTCAGGCGACATCGCCATCCAGCAGCGGGATCTCGTCGTCATCTCGACCGTCCTGATGCTGTTGATCATCCTGCCGGTGATGGCGCTGACGGCTTGGTTCGCCTGGCACTACCGCGAAAACAACAAGAGCGCGCAGTACGATCCGAATTGGTCGCATTCGACCCACCTCGAACTCATCATCTGGTCGGCTCCGCTCCTGATCATCATTTGCCTTGGCGCCGTCACGTGGATGGCAACGCATCTTCTCGATCCTTTCCGGCCGCTCAGCCGGACGGGCCCCGACAAGGAGATCGCGCAGGGCGTCAAACCGCTCAAAGTCCAGGTAGTTGCGCTCGATTGGAAGTGGCTGTTCATTTATCCGGAGCAAGGGATTGCGACCGTGAACGAAATGGCGGCGCCTGTCGGGCGGCCGCTGAGCTTCGATATCTCGTCTTCCTCGGTGATGAACGCGTTCTACGTTCCAGCGCTCGCCGGCATGATCTATGCGATGCCGGGGATGCAGACGCAGCTGCATGCCGTCATCAACAAGCCCGGCACCTTCAAGGGCTTTTCGTCGAACTACAGCGGCTCAGGTTTCTCGACGATGCGCTTCGATTTCCTCGCCGTTGACGACGCCGGGTTCGACAAGTGGGTGTCGGACGTCAAGGCTTCGAACGGCGGCAATCTCGGGCGGACAGAGTATCTCGAACTCGAACGTCCGAGCGAGAGCGTGCCCGTAAAGAAGTTTCCGACCGTCGAGCCGCAGCTTTTCAATCTGATCGTCAACATGTGCGTGCAGCCGGGCAAGATGTGCATGCACGAAATGGCGGCGATCGACGCAAAGGGCGGCCTGGGGCTTGCCGGCAACGACATCGTGCAGTCGATCGAATACGACAAGTATACGCGCCGCGGCGATGAGCCTGTCACCAAGAAGTCGTACGTCGCGAGCGTATGCACGAAAGCTGCGCCGATGGGCATGGATGCTCAAGCCGCCACCGAGGTGACGCCTGTCAGCACGATGCCGCTTGTCGGGGCGGGGCTGCCGCTGCCCGGCATGTTCCAATCGTCGACGCGAAAGCCGTCAAATTCCTGACCGGGACAAATTCCAGAGATGTTCGAAAACTTTGATCTCCAGAAAGCGATCTTCGGGCGGCTGACGCTCGAGGCCATTCCCTATCATGAGCCGATTTTGGTGATGACGTTCGTCGGCGTTGCCATCGGCGGCGCGGCGGTTCTGGGCGCCATCACCTACTTCAAGCTTTGGGGCTATCTCTGGCACGAGTGGTTCACCAGCGTCGATCACAAGCGGATCGGCGTCATGTACATCATTCTCGGCTTGGTGATGCTGCTTCGCGGTTTTGCCGATGCCATCATGATGCGGGCGCAGCAGGCCATCGCCTTCAACGGCAACGAAGGCTATCTACCGGCGCACCACTTCGACCAGATCTTCACGGCGCACGGCGTCATCATGATCTTCTTCGTGGCGATGCCGCTCGTCACCGGCCTGATGAACTACGTCGTGCCGCTGCAGATCGGCGCGCGCGACGTTGCCTTCCCATTCCTCAACAACTTCAGCTTCTGGATGACGGTTTCGGGCGCGATTCTGGTGATGGCATCGCTGTTCGTCGGAGAGTTCGCGCGGACCGGCTGGCTCGCTTACCCGCCGCTTTCGAACTATGCGTACAGTCCAGATGTCGGGGTCGACTATTATATATGGGCGCTGCAGATCGCAGGCGTCGGAACGCTTCTATCGGGCGTCAACCTGATCGCGACGATCGTGAAGTTGCGCTGTCCGGGCATGACGATGATGAAGATGCCGGTCTTTACCTGGACCGCGTTGTGCACCAACGTTCTGATCGTTGCCGCCTTCCCCGTTCTCACGGGCGTGCTGGCGCTGCTGTCGCTCGATCGCTACGTCGGCACCAATTTCTTCACGAACGACTTCGGCGGCAACCCGATGATGTACGTGAACCTGATCTGGATCTGGGGCCATCCGGAAGTCTACATTCTCGTGCTGCCGGTCTTCGGAGTTTTCTCCGAGGTGACCGCGACGTTCTCGGGCAAGCGCCTGTTCGGCTACACGTCGATGGTCTACGCCACGGTCTGTATTACCATTCTGTCGTACCTTGTCTGGCTGCACCACTTCTTCACGATGGGCTCGGGCGCCAGCGTCAACTCGTTCTTCGGCATCACGACGATGATCATCTCGATCCCGACGGGTGCGAAGCTTTTCAACTGGTTGTTCACGATGTATCGCGGCCGGATTCGTTTCGAATTGCCGATGATGTGGACCGTCGCCTTCATGCTGACGTTCGTGATCGGCGGCATGACCGGCGTGTTGCTCGCGGTTCCCCCGGCAGACTTCGTGCTTCACAACAGCCTGTTTCTGATCGCGCACTTTCATAACGTGATCATCGGTGGTGTGGTGTTCGGATGCTTTGCGGGCATCGCGTACTGGTTCCCGAAGGTCACGGGTTTCAAGCTCGATCCGTTCTGGGGCAAGATGTCGTTCTGGTTCTGGGTCTCGGGCTTCTACCTCGCGTTCATGCCGCTTTACGTTCTCGGCCTGATGGGCGTAACCCGCCGCCTGCGCGTGTTCGACGATCCGTCGCTGCAAATCTATTTCGTCGTTGCGGCGTTCGGCGCGTTCCTGATCGCGTTGGGCATCGGCTCGTTCCTGATCCAGATTGCCGTCAGCATCAAGAACCGCGAAAAGCTGCGCGATCTCACCGGCGATCCCTGGAACGGGCGGACGCTCGAATGGTCGACGTCGTCGCCGCCGCCGGTCTACAACTTCGCCTTTACGCCGATCGTCTATGATCACGATGCGTGGTGGGACATGAAGGAGCACGGCTATAAGCGGCCGATGGGAGGCTTCAAGCCCATCCATATGCCAAAGAACACCGGAGCCGGCGTCATTCTCGCGGGTCTGAGCTTCATCACCGGGTTCGCGTTGATCTGGTACATCTGGTGGCTGGCTGCACTTGGCTTCGTTGCCCTGCTGGCGACTGCGATCGGGCATACGTTCAATTACAACCGGAGCTTCAACATTCCGACACAGCAGATCGTTGAAACCGAGCGCGAGCGCACGCAGCTCCTTCAATCGGCGGGGGCTTAAGCGATGGCGACAATGACGGCGAGCGCGTCGGCTTCCAAGGCCGGTGAGGCAAAGGAAGCGCGGGCATTCTACGTGGCCGATGAGCACGAGCACGGGGACGGTGGCAGCACCCAACTCGGATTCTGGCTCTACCTGATGAACGACTGTCTCATCTTCGCCGTCCTGTTCGCGACTTACGGCGTGCTGGGCGGCAGCTATGCGGCCGGTCCGTCGCCGAAGGATCTGTTCGATCTGCCGCTTGTCGCGCTCAATACGACGATGCTGCTTCTGTCGTCGATCACGTACGGCTTCGCCGTGCTTGAAATGCAGAAGAACCGCACCAATCCGATGCTGTTGTGGCTGCTTGTCACGATGATATTCGGCGGTGCGTTCCTGTTCATCGAGCTTTCCGAATTCGCGCATATGATCCACGAGGGCGCGACACCACAGCGGAGCGCGTTCCTGTCGTCGTTCTTCACGCTGGTCGGCACGCACGGTCTGCACGTGACGTTCGGCATCATCTGGATGATCACGCTGATCGTGCAGGTGTGGAAGCTCGGGCTGACGGAGGCGAACAAGCGCAGGCTTCTTTGTCTCAGCATGTTCTGGCACTTCCTCGACGTCGTCTGGATCGGCGTTTTTACCTTCGTTTATCTCATGGGAGTGCTGCGATGAGCACGGACACCCACAGCCATCATGGGCACGGCCATATCGCGCCGACGCCGGGGCACGACGATCATGGTCACGGCGGGCATCCGGAATCGACGCTTAAGGGCTATATGACGGGCTTCGTCCTGTCGGTGATCCTGACGGCGATCCCGTTCTGGCTGGTGATGACGGGCAAGCTCGGCAGCAACGAAGCGACGACGGTCGTCATCCTGGCGCTTGCCGCAATCCAGATCGTCGTCCACATGATCTACTTCCTGCATATGACGCCGAGCGCCGAGAGCGGTTGGTCGCTAATGGCGCTGATCTTCACCATCGTCATGGTGGTGATCACGCTGTCGGGTTCGCTGTGGGTCATGTATCACCTCACCACCAACATGATGCCCATGGATCCGAGCAAACTGCCGTGACATCTCCCGCGGACGGACGCGGGGAAAAGGCAGTTCGGATTTCGGATCAGGGAAAGCCGGAGAACGGGGCAGCACGCGCGCCCCGTTCGTTTTTTTTTGTAGCGGTGGTCAGCCTTTTTGCGCTCGCAGGGATCGCGGTCTTGCTGTGGCTCGGCGTCTGGCAGATTGAGCGGCGGGCGTGGAAGCTCGATCTCATTGCGCGTGTCGATGCCCGCATCCATGCGGCCGCCGTTCCGGCACCGGGGCCTCAGGACTGGCCTACCGTCAATGCCAAGGACGATGAATACCGGCGCGTCCAGGTTTCGGGGCATTTTCTCAACGATCGGAAGACGCTCGTCTTAGCGGTGACCGATGAGGGCTCGGGCTATTGGGTTCTGACGCCACTCAAGACGACGAGCGGTTTCGAGGTGCTGGTCAATCGCGGTTTCGTACCGACGGACAGAAAAGACCGAGAGACACGACCTGCGGGAGAGCCTGCCGGAGAGGTCACGGTCACAGGCCTGCTGCGCATGACCGAGCCCAAAGGCGCTTTCCTGCGCCGCAACGACATTTCGGCGGACCGCTGGTTCTCGCGCGATGTCGATGCGATCGCGATCAAGCGTGGGCTCGACAACTATGCGCCGTATTTCATCGATGCGGACGCGACGGCTAACCCTGGCGGCTATCCGGTCGGCGGCCTGACAGTCATCAACTTTCCGAACAATCATTTGGTCTATGCGCTAACCTGGTTCGGCTTGGCGCTGCTGCTTTCGGGTGGCCTTCTGCGCTTCCTGATGGAAGAGATCCGTTTGAGGAAGAGGGTGCCAGGCAAGCGGCCCGCATCAACGGATTGAAACTGCCCCGCATGTCGAATTCAGGATCGTCCGAATCTGCGCCATCGCGTGATGACGGCGACCGTCGCGAGGCGGCATCGGTGCGCGGTGATACCGCCGGCGTAAAGAATATGCTGCTGCTGATCCAGCTGCGCTGGATCGCCGTTGCCGGCCAAGCCTTGACGATCGCGTTCGTCGCCGGCGTGCTGCGGATCGATTTACCGCTGCTGCCGATGGTAGCCATTACGGCGGCGCTCATTCTTCTCAATGTCGCGAGCTTGCTCTGGCTGCGTGGCGGCCGTGACGTCGGCGATGATGGTTTGCTCGTCTCACTGCTGCTCGATGTTGCCGCGCTGACGGGCCAACTTTATCTCAGCGGCGGCGCGACCAATCCGTTCGTGTTTCTTTATTTGCTGCAAGTGACGCTCGCCGCGGTGCTACTCGATACGCGGCGGACGTGGGCGGTGATGGTGGTGACGAGCGCCAGCTTCGCTCTGCTGACAACTTTCTATCGGCCGTTCGAACTTCCGCCGGGAAGCAAAGATCTCTTTGAGCTTCACATCGCCGGGATGCTGGTGTGTTTCGCAGTCGATGCGGCATTGCTTTTCGTATTCGTAACTCGGATCACGCGAAACCTGCGCGAGCGCGACGCGCGGCTCGCGGCCTTGAAGCAGCATGCGGCGGAAGAAGATCATATCGTGCGGATGGGACTGTTGGCGTCGGGCGCCGCGCATGAACTGGGCACGCCGCTAGCCTCCCTTTCGGTCATTCTCGGCGATTGGCATCGCATGCCCAGCATCACGTCCAATGCGGAGCTGCTGCAGGAAGTCGAGGAGATGCAGGCGGCGGTCAAACGCTGCAAGACGATCCTAACGGGCGTTTTGCTGTCGGCAGGCGAAGCACGCGGCGAAGCGCCCCGTGTCACGACGGTTTCGACGTTCTTGGAAGATTTGATTGCCGAATGGCGCGCAGCGCGGGCGCCTTCGGCTTTCGACTACGTCAACGCTTTCGGTCCCGATCTATCGATCGTTTCGGATTCGACTTTAAAGCAGATCATCTTCAACGTTCTCGATAACGCCTATGACTCGTCGCCAGACTGGGTCGGCGTGCGCGTTGCGAGGGAGGGAGACAGCCTCGTTCTGCGGATCCTGGACCGCGGCCCGGGCTTCACGCCGCAAATGCTGGCGCAATTCGGAAAGCCCTATCAATCGAGCAAAGGCAAGCCCGGCGGTGGGCTGGGGTTATTCCTGGTCGTGAATGTGATACGCAAGCTCGGTGGCATCGTCTCGGCGGCCAATCGGCCGGAGGGCGGCGCGGTGGTGATGCTGAAGCTGCCGCTTGCCGCCCTAGCACTTGGAGCCCGTTAGCATGGAGGCCACGAACCGGAGGTTGGTGATCGTCGAAGACGACAGCGCCTTCGCCGCAACTCTCATCCGTTCGTTCGAGCGCAGGGGATATCAGGTCGATCATACCGAGGGGCCGGATGAGCTTCGCAATATCCTGAAAGTGCGCACACCGGGATTTGCCGTGGTTGATCTGAAACTCGCCGGTGCGTCGGGACTGACTTGCGTCGAAGCGCTTCACGCGCACGATGCGGACACTGTGATCGTGGTGCTGACGGGCTTTGCAAGCATTGCGACTGCGGTCGAGGCAATCAAGCTCGGGGCGCGCCACTATCTGGTCAAGCCGTCGAGTTCGGATGATATCGAGGACGCATTCGGCCGGGCGGCGGGCGATGCCGGAGTAGCGCTGACGGAGAGGCCGACTTCGATCAAGACTGTCGAATGGGAACACATCCATCAGACGCTGGTCGAGACGAACTTCAATATTTCCGAAGCGGCACGGCGGCTTGGGATGCATCGGCGGACGCTGGCGCGGAAACTTGAGAAGCGGCGCGTCAAGTAGGCTGTTTCGCTTAAACCCTTCTGCTAGATTAGCTCTGTGAGCTGAGGGGTTTTCGCATCATGCGTCGTAGTCAATTCACTATTCGTCCGTCGAAGGCCTTTGTCCGCGTATTCAGTTTTGCGCTTTTGGCCATCATCGGCTTTGCCGAGGCCAAAGAAGCGCACAGGGCGCCGCCCTGCGATGTCGATTGCGTAAGCCGCGATGCCGGATACGCCTGGGGCAAGGAACTCGGCATCAACGATCCGTCGGAGTGCGGAGGAAATTCGAAGGATTTCATCGAAGGCTGTCAGGCTTACGCGACCAAGCACGAAGACCAGATGGCCGTGCCGGATGACGAACAAGCGGTCGAGGATGACGAACAGGTCAAGGTCGACGGACTGACCGTCGACGATAATGTCAACGTCCTTACAGGGCCGAGTGCCGATCCGGATTCAAATCTGCCGTTGCCGAGCGAAGCTCCGCCGCCGGGCCAGGATTGAGGGCGGCAGCGGCTTATAAAGCGGCAAATCTAATTATGCGGGACCTGGGGTCCGGAAGCGGGTGCCGTGGGCGCTGGTGTCGCGGGTGTGGGCCTATCCGGAAAGGGCCAACCGGGCCAATAGAGCTTGGCCAGGATCACAAGCGCAAAAATGTAGATCGCGAGCAGGAAGGCGCGGCGCGAATTCAGGTCATGCTTGCGCTTGGGGACGGGCGAATTCGAGGAATTGTCGGAGGCCATGCCGGTCAAGCCTTCAGAGGAACGCGCTTCAACCAGGGGTGGCGCCGATTTGATCGTGCATTCAAGGTGGTACCGCCTCCCAGAGTTGAACCGGGGACCTCTAGATCCACAATCTAGCGCTCTAACCAACTGAGCTAAGGCGGCATACGTTGCTCGGCACAGTTGTAGCCGAAGCTACGGGCCGGATTTTTGGCCGTTTCACCTGTGCCACCCCAAATAGCAACGAGATGCCGAACGGCGCTCTGTCGCCCAAATTGGGGGAGCACTGCTATCACCACAGGTATCACCACGGGTCAAGTCCGAAGGCAGCGACCGTTAGGAGCATTTCGCGAGAAGATCCTGAAGTTTCCAAGCCGAAGCTCACGAGACCGGGCAATCCGGACTGCCCGAATGCCGCAGACGCCAGAACCAGCACGTGCGGCCATGAACTCGTCGTTTCGGGGTGCCAATCGTAAGCTGGCCGGCCGATCCAGACCGGGGATAGATCGGAACCTCACCTGTTGTGCAGGGAACGAATCGGTCAGCTTAGGGATTATTTTGCTGGAGACGCGAGAGGCTTGAACGGCATGGACAAAGGGCAGCAAGCGCGCGTCGATCTCAGACCGGTCCCCGAGGCCGACAAGGCGAGGTCTCCGGGCGCGAAAGGTAGCGCAAACCGCCAATCATCCGAACGACTTGCGGATCCGCTTTATCTCGTCATTTCGGCGGACAAGGTTCGGGTGGTCGAGAAGCCTTGAGGGCTTTCCATTCCATCCGTGATGAGTTCTTCACGTGCTGCATCCATGATATGGACGTTCGTCGCTCGGCCTGAGGGGAGATCCGACGATGTGGGAAGATATCAAAGTCGTCCTCGCGATCGGCGCGCCGCTGGTTCTTGGCGTTTATCTCATCGGCCTTCTGCGCAGCGACGTCCAGCGCAAGAAGCGGAAAGCAAAATAGCAGCGCGCGGCAGATCAAACCGGCGAGTTGTGTTTGCGGTGCTGAAGCCAAACCCCCAGTTATCTTAGGCGGTTAGGTGATTGACTTTGCCGTCGGCACGTTGCGTGCGCAAGCCGTGCCGAGCGCGGGAGACGCCACATCCGACCAAATAGGGCATGGAACTCCGGACGGTGAACGGAGTATACAGGCGGGGTGGGGACCGATAGATATCGTTTTCGGGGGAAAACGGAAAATCATGACCCTTTGTCATTACAGCTCGGAAGAGCTTGATGAGCTGCAGCATTTGCTCGACAGCATCATCGCCGAAGCGCATCAGAGATCGCTCAATATCTCGGATGAAGACATTATCGAGAAACTGTTCGATTTGGCCGATCAGGGCGAGCGGGATCCCGGGCGACTTCGCGAAGCCATTCTGAACAAGGCCGCCTAGCGGCGTTGGCAACGCGCTGGGATGCACTTTGGCGGAGCCCAATTTTTCGGCGCTTGCATCTCCACGGCGATATACGTGAAGCCACCTCAGCATTTATGGGGATGGCGGTGGAAAATCTCAGGGCGCCCGTTCTTGGCGACGCGCAAATCGCTTACGCTACCGCGAAGTGATGCGAATAAGCCTTTGGAACGTGTGACCATTCACGATGGCGGTCGCTGCTAAACCTGCAATGCTGACCGACGGTGCCGAGGCTTCAACGCCAGATTCCGCGCGCGACACGCAAGCCCTCGTTGCCGTCGATCCCGAAACCGCTGAAATCCTGTCCGCTAACGCCGAAGGCAGTGCGGCGCTTGGTCTTTTTTCCTATGCGACGTTCCCGATCGCGCTCGATCCGGCGATGCCGGCTGTCGCAAGGCTACGTCAGATCGCTAGCACGGGCAGCGTTGGGAAAGGCGATGTCGAAACCCTGCTGTTCTGGAGGAGCGGGCAGCTCAAACGCGTCAAATGCAAGATCACGCAGGGAAAAGGGCGAGACCGGAAAGTCCTGATCCTTCATATCGAGACGGTGGAAGCACCGGATGAAGCCTTGCGGCGCCGCGAGCACGGGCCTTCCAGTCCTCCAAACAAGGACAAGGCGGCTGGTGTTTCATCGCCTGTATCCAACACACTCGATCCCGATGTCATCGCGAAGCTCGCGCATGAGCTCAAGACGCCGCTGACGGCCATCGCGGTTGCCGCTGAAATCATGCGCGACGAACGGCTCGGCGAGATGAAGAACGCGCGCTATCTGAGCTACGCAGCGGATATTCACGAGAGCGCCACGCATGCGCTTGACGTGATCGCGGCGCTGCTTTCGGAACGGGCGAAAACGGCTGCGCCGGCGTCGCGGCTGATCGCGATCGACCTCAATGCCATTGCCGAGCGCACGGTTTCGAGCGTAAAGGCGCTTGCGGAATCCTGCGGGCTCAATCTGTCGTTCGACGCTGGTGGCCGCAAGCCGTACGTCATCGCCAATCCGACTGCGCTGCGTCAGATCCTGCTCAATCTGTTGACCAATGCGATCAAGTTCACGCCGGCTGGCGGCGATGTTTGCATCGCGACGGGGCTTATGGACGATGGACGGGTATTTCTGACTGTTCGCGATACGGGGCGGGGGATCACGGAGCCGGGCGCAACAAGCGGTGCGGGTGCTCAGTCGGCGGCCGAGCTGCAACTGGCTTGGGCGCGCGGACACGGCATCGGATTGCCGCTGGTCGAAGCATTGGTGCGCGACATGGGGGCGGACATCGCATTCGACAGCGCGCCGCAAAAGGGTACGACGGCAACGATCCTTTTTGGCGATTTCACGCAGCGCTTCAAATGACGCTGCGACACGCTTCGATGGCTCTCTTAGCTACTTGAAAATTATAAAAATTCTAATGTGAGGCGCGCAGCTTACTAAGTGTTGACCGCATCGCTTTCGTCGCGTTACGTCAGGCTATGATGTCACCACGACGTCACGCGCCGGTTGACTGGCGCCAACCCGATACCGGGGCCTTGAACCTCGAATATTGGAGCAGACGATGACCCGATCCATTCGCGCTGTCGACAGCGCTTCTTCCGCGCTTATCTCATCCGATAATGGTGCCGCGCGCACGTGCTTCTCTGAGGAGGGCTTGTGCAATGGCTAGCTCGTCGACGAACACGGCTCCCGGACAATCGGCGCGTTCGGCCAAAATCGTGCCGCTGCCCGCACGCGCACCGGAACGGCTGGTCGCCGTCGGTTTCCGTTGCTGGCTCGCAGGACTTTCGACCGGCGACATCAAATGCTGGGAAGACGCATGGAACACGTTTTCCGGAATGCTCGGGCCCGAGAACGCCAAGACGCTTCTGCTCGACCTTTCCAAGTTTGTGCGCGCGGTCAAAGCCAACGCGCAGCGCGATATCGAAATCTCGCCCGCCGGTTGCCGCAGCTTCTGCCGCGACGAATGTCTGGCCATTTCGATCATTGCGGCGTGCCAGCACGATGAGCGGCAAGCGCTCGCTGCTTCGGCGGCGGCGCTGATCGGTTCGGACGACATCGGAGATACGCTCAACGGCGCGCAGGCGCTCGCTGCGGCGTTGCGCAAGACCAACCAGATGCTTTGCCCGGAGTCGGTCTGTCCGGCGACGTGCGCACTTCGCGCCTCGCGGCGCAAGTTGATGTAGGCGGCTCGCGGTCTAGGCTTTATCGACGCATGCCTGAATTTTTTCGGCGACGCGCTGGCGTTCGGCCGGCTGAAGATGCAGGCCCGCCTTCGTTCTCCGCCAAAGAACATCTTCGGCGGTCGTCGCCCACTCTTCGGATTTGAGATAGCAAACTTCGCGGGTGGTGAGGCCGCCGCCGAGCGCTTCGCCGAGATCTTTCTCGGAGCGCGCGCCAGCGAGTAGATCGGTCGCGCGCGTCCCATAGCGGCGCGCAAGGCGGCTCAGGAACGGCGGCGCGAAGCCAGGGTTGTTGCGAGCGAAATCTTCCGACCATGCAGCGAACGATCGACCGCCGAAGTCGCCGCCGGGAAGCGGTGTCGTCGCCGTCGATCCCTGTCTCATGTTCGGGAAATGCGGTTGCAACAGCGATAGAGCCGCTTCGGCAAGCTTGCGGTAGGTCGTGATCTTGCCGCCAATGACATGAAGGATCGGCGGCGTGTCGCCTGCGCGCAATTCGAGGTGATAGTCACGACTGGCGGCGGATGCGCTTTCGCGGCCGTCATCGTCGAGGGGGCGAACGCCGGCAAAGCTCCAGACGATATCGGCCCGCGAGGGCGCCGCGCGAAAGAAGCGGGCGGCGATGCTGAGCAGATAATCTTCTTCGTCGCGGGTCGGGGCCGCAGCGCGCGGATCGCCGGAGATCTTTTCTTCGGTGGTTCCGATCAGCGTGAAATCGGTTTCGAATGGAATCGCGAAGACCACGCGGCCGTCGCTGTTCTGGAATGTGTAGGCGTCGTCGCCGGCTGGAATGCGCGGGACGACGATGTGGCTGCCTTTGACGAGCCGGACAACAACGGGTGATCGGGACGAGGACGGGTGTGCAAGATTGGCGACGTCGGCGACCCAGGGGCCTGCCGCATTGACGACGGCTCGGGCGGCGCGGCGCTCGTCATTTCGACCAAGCGACGCGATCCATAGATTGCCTTCGGCCTTGAGCTCCGTGACTTTGGTCCGCGTTTCGATGCGCGCTCCTGCGTTTCGTGCCGCGACGGCGTTGAGGACAACGAGGCGGGAATCGTCGACGGCGCAGTCCCAATAGCTGAAGCCGCGGGTGAGGTCGGCGACCAGCGGTGCGCCGGCGGGGTCGGCGTGCAGAGCGATGGCGCGCGAACCCGGAATCGATTTGCGCGCTGCCAAATGATCGTAAAGGAAAAGGCCGGCGCGCATCATCAGGGCCGAGCGCATGCCGGGGACTTGAGGAAGAACAAATCGCAGGGGGCGAATGATATGTGGGGCTTTCCCGAGCAACACTTCGCGCTCGGCAAGGGCTTCGCGGACGAGGCGGAATTCGAAATGCTCGAGATAACGGAGGCCGCCGTGGATGAGCTTCGAACTCGCCGACGATGTCGCGCTCGCCAAGTCGTCGGCTTCCGCCAGCAGAACGGATAAACCACGTGCGGCTGCATCGGCAGCAATGCCGGCGCCGTTGATGCCGCCGCCGATAACGAGCAGATCGTAGATTTCGTCTGCCATGGAGCGCGCTCCCGCGACGTTGGCTCTAGCGCGGAACTCTAGGTGACTCGCATGCCCGAGCGAAGGCTCAGGCTTTGGCTGGGGCGGCGGCCCGGCGGGTGCGGAAGAGCAAGCTGAACAAAAGTCCGGCGACGAAGCCCGCAGGGACCGACACGAGGGTGATCGCGGCAGGTTTCAATCCGCCCCAGTTGGCAATCGCCGTCACTTGCCTGGCGAGAGCCGCGTGGGCGGCGGCCTGGGCTTCGGGGGTCGTCGCGGCGGCGAGGGCAGCCTGCAAGTCGGCGAAGCGTTTCGCGGCTTCGGGCTGGGCGTCGGACAACTGGCCGGTCAGGTTGAAGAATTCGACGGGCCAAAGGTTGACGCCCAGCAGGTAAATGCCGGTGATCGCGATGCCGACGGTCATTGCGGCGATGGCCCCGGCCTTGTTCATGTGCCGCCAATGCAGCCCTAATACGAGCGCCGGGAAGAGACCCGCGGCCAGCACGGCAAAGCCTTCCGCAGCCAGCAGCCCGGTTCCGATGGCGGCATAGAGAGCGACGAGAGCGCCTGCCACGATCAGGAAGCCGCCGACGGTCGCCGAGCGGAAATCGACGCCGGAGCGACGGTCGCCATCTCTTGTCAGCCTCACTTCGCTGTCGGCGACGACGATGCCCGAGACGAGGGCGTTGCCGGCCAGTATCGATGCTAGAACGGCACCGAGCAGCAACGGATAGGCAAGCCACGGATCTAGCCCGGAAAGCTTCGGCGCGGCGACAACGAAGCCGTCGGTCGTAAACGCGAGATCCTGCAAGCGCACGAAGCCGCGCTGGCCCGATGCTTTCTGACAGGCTGCGGTGAGATCGGCCGTTGCATCGCTGTTGCGATCACACACCTTGACCCAACCAAGCGCGCTCGCTTCCGCCAGCGATTGCGGAATATCTGCGATCTCGATGCCTTTCGACATCGCCTGCTCGAAGCCGATGCGGCTGTAGACGGCGAGCGGCGGCAGGCTGGCGATGATGATCGCGACGGCGAAGAGGGCGGCGGCCGTGCGCTTCACGGCGGCACCGGGCGCGACGGCGGATTGCGACATGTGGCGGCCGAGCAGGTGCGGCGCGGCGACGATGCCGAGCGCGACGGCGAGCAGGAGGCCGGCGAAGTTCTTCATCGACAGCAGAAGGAACGGCGACGTCATCGGTGTCAGCGATTCGACGTTCGAGAGGCGATTGATGATGAGCTTCTGATTGAGGTCGGCGTGGCTTTTGAGGGCGGCGCCGAGCGACAGATGCGGTAACGCCGATCCGCCGGTGACCAGAGCGATCGCGATCAAGGTTGCGAGCAGCCCGGCGCAGATGGCGAGGAAGCCGAGGCCGTCGATTTTTTTCGGCGGGAGAAGCGCGCTCAGCAGCCAGACAGCGGTGATCGCGAGTGTCAGGATCAGAATGGCCTGCGGCAGGGCAAGGTCGGCCAGGCTTTGGAAGGCAAGCGATCCGGCACGAATGTCGGCCGCCAGCAAAAGGCCGGTCCCGGCGAAGGCGATCAGGAACGCAAGCCGTCGCGCCAGCGTGCTGCCGTAGCGGAGGGCGAAGAAGCCGCTGATCGACTGAACGGGGTAGAGGACGAAACGGGGCGCAACGAGAATGGCCAAGAGGGCAATGCCCGCGACCATGCCGAGCGGGAGTGCGAGGCCGTCGTAGCCCATTGCCGCGATGTAGCCGGTGAAGCCGAGAAGGACGACGGCGCCCACGCATTCGCCGGCAAAGACCAACGCGGGGCCAAAGCCTTCACGCGCCGAAGTTCCGCCCGCGCGCCAGGCGTAGACAGCCACTAAGGCAACGAGGCCGATGATCGCGCCCTGGGCTGCGATCCAAAAGCCCAACGGAAAGCCGGCAAAACGAACGACATTGAGCGTCAGGGCGCATAACGGCAGCGCGACGGCCAGCAGCAGCCATAGCAGCAGGCTGGCCAGCAAAAGGCGGCCTGATGGCCGGCTCGCGCCTGCGATGTCCCCCAGACCCATTCTCGAACCTCTCCGCGTCCCCACTTTGTATCGAACGCGCGCTATTGGCGTCAGAAACGCGTTCCGATCAAGGCAAGCGAGATTACGATTGTGGGGCGTTAGGCTGCGATCGGCGAAAAGCGGAGAATGGCGGCGATAAAACCCGAATTCCGGGCGTTAGTCCCAGAAACTGAATGGGGTGGCTCGCTAAACGAGCCACCCCAATAGTTTCGTCCCTAGACTTGGACCTTTATTCGTTTTTTTTCCCCTGCGACCGGTCCCGACCATCGCAAGTGCGGGCACCATGTACCATTGTGTCTTCTGCGTCAAGTCACCGCGCGACATAAATAATTTCGATTTTGTGACTGCCTAATCGGTGGTCAATTTGCTGGTTCGAAGGCGGTCGGGAAATTGCCCTCTCATTAGTCATGGCGCGAATTGAGGCAGATATTTCGGCTTAACGCTCCACTTGCCGGAATATGCTAAAATGACTGCCGGTCGGAATTGAGCATCGGATTTGTCGCGGTGGCAGCGGGCAAGAATATTCTTCTGATAATTGGCGGCGGTATTGCAGCTTACAAATGCCTTGAGCTCATCCGCCGGCTGCGTGATCGCGGTCACCGCGTCCGTGCGGTGATGACCAAATCGGCGCAGCAGTTCGTTACGCCGTTATCGGTCGGTGCGTTGACCAACGAGCGGGTGCTGACCGACCTCTTCAACCTCGATGAGGAACGCGAGATCGGACATATCCGGCTGGCGCGCGACCCGGATGTGATCGTCGTGGCGCCCGCCACAGCTAATTTGCTGGCGCGCATGGCCGGCGGCCACGCCGACGACTTGGCGACTGCAGTACTGCTCGCGACCGACAAGCCGGTGCTGGTTGCGCCGGCGATGAACCCGGCGATGTGGCGCAATAAGGCGACGCAGCGGAACGTGACGCAGCTGAAAGCCGACGGCATCCGTTTCGCCGGCCCGGCGGTCGGCGAGATGGCCGAGCGCGGCGAGGCGGGCCCAGGGCGGCTGGTCGAGGTTCCCGAGCTCATCGCCGCGATCGAAAGCATATTCGAGGGTGAAGCTGAAACCAGCGGCGCACTGGCTGGCCGTCACGTGCTGATAACGAGCGGTCCGACGCATGAGCCGATCGATCCGATCCGATATCTCGCCAACAGATCGTCTGGAAAACAGGGTTTCGAGCTTGCCGCCGCCGCGCGAAATCTCGGCGCACGCGTGACGCTCATCACCGGGCCTGTCGCCTTGCCCGAGCCCCAAGGCATCACCATCGTGCGCATCAAAACGGCGGCAGAGATGCTTGAAGCGGTGCAGGCGGCGCTTCCCGCCGACATCGCCGTGTTCGCGGCGGCGGTCGCTGACTGGCGGGTCGACGCACCACAAACGGAAAAGATCAAGAAGGCCGAAGGAAAACGCGCGCCGACGCTGACGCTGACGGAGAACCCTGACATCTTGCGGACAATCGCGCAGTCCGGGCCGCTTCGACCGCGACTCGTCATCGGCTTTGCCGCCGAGACGGAGGACGTGCTGGCGCACGCGAAGAAGAAGCTCAAATCGAAGCGCGCCGATTGGATCATCGCAAACGACGTTTCGCCGGCGTCGGGTGTGATGGGTGGGGAGAGCAATACGGTGCACGTGATTACGGCAGGCGGCGTCGAGAACTGGCCGGAGATGAGCAAGGCGAAAGTCGCGCAGCGGATCATGGAGCGGGCGGCCGTCGAGCTTCACGCCAGGCGGACGGCGGCGGAATGAACGTGAAGATCAAGCGGCTGCCGCACGCCAAAGGCCTCGCGCTTCCCGATTATCAAACGGCCGATGCTGCAGGATTCGATCTCGTGGCGGCGATTGGCGCGAACACGACGGTGACAATTCAGCCCGGTGCGCGCGTGCTGATACCGACGGGTTTCATTTTCGAGATACCGAAGAAGATGGAAGCGCAGGTGCGGCCGCGGTCGGGGCTTGCGGTCAAGCATGGCGTGACTGTTCTCAACAGCCCCGGCACGATCGATGCCGATTACCGTGGAGAGGTTGCGGTCATCCTGATCAATCTCGGCCGGGATCCGTTCGTCGTTGCGCGGGGTGAGCGGATCGCGCAGATGATCATCGCGCCGGTCGCGCGCGTAAAACTACGCGAGGCCGGTAAACTCTCCGAGACGAAGCGTGGTGCCGGCGGTTTTGGATCGACCGGCAGCGGCGAGACATCGTCCCAAGCGAAGTCGGTCAAGAGGAATGCTGTTGCTAGCCGACGCGCGAAAACGCAAACAAAATCTCGCGCGCCCAAGCGGAAGACACTACGTTAAGCACTAAAAGTGCAATGCTTATGGGCCTCTGTGCGCGCCAATCACCTCTTGAGGCCGGGACTCGAACCTGCGAGAAACGAGCCCATCTAGTAGGTGCGGACAAGCGCCAGCAACACCCGAGACAGGCCATGACAGAGACACTTGAGATCAAGACGCTTGAAGCCACCAAAAGCTGGGGACGCGGACGCGTCTACGACAGTATTACCGAGACGATCGGACATACACCGCTTGTGCGTCTCTCAAAGATCAAAGCGGCGGCCAATCTGAAGGCTGACATCCTTTTGAAGCTCGAGTTCTTCAATCCGTTGTCATCGGTCAAAGATCGTATCGGCGTTGCGATGATCGACGTGCTCGAGGCGGAAGGGCGGATCAAACCCGGCAAGACGGTCCTGATCGAGCCGACGTCGGGCAACACGGGTATCGGTCTGGCATTCGTCGCGGCGGCACGCGGATATCGAACTCATCCTGGTGATGCCGGAGACGATGTCGATCGAGCGCCGCAAGATTCTGGCGCATCTCGGCGCCGAACTCGAATTGACGCCGGGGCCGGGCGGCATGCCCGCAGCTGTGGCTCGCGCCGAAGAACTTGCAAAATCTCTTCCCGATGCCGTCATTCCCGGACAGTTCGACAATCCGGCCAACCCGCTGGTGCACGAGAAGACAACCGCAGAAGAGATCTACAATGATACCAAGGGCAAGGTCGATGCGCTTGTTATCGGCGTCGGCACGGGCGGAACGCTGACGGGCGTCGGGCGGGCGCTGAAAAAGCGAATCCCGGGACTCAAGATTTTCGCAGTCGAGCCGACGACCAGCGCCGTGCTCTCCGGCCAGCCGCGCGGTCCGCACAAAATTCAAGGCATCGGCGCAGGCTTCATTCCGACCATTCTCGACAAGGGATTGATCGACGAAGTCGTGACGGTTTCCAGCGATACGGCGTTCGAAGTATCGCGCACCGTCGCCAAGGTCGAAGGAATTCCCGGCGGTATTTCGACGGGCGCCAATGTTGCGGCCGCCATCACGGTCGCGCAGAAGCCCGAGTTTGCCGGGAAAACGATCGTCACGTTTGCGCCGTCGTCGGCCGAGCGGTATTACTCGAGCGAACTGTTCGTCGATCCGCAGGCGCGGAGCTGATCGTTTCCAGAGGTATCGATGGCGACGCTCACGTCAGAAGAGGTGCAGCGCTACAAGCGCCACCTCGTGCTGCGTGATGTCGGCGCGCCTGGGCAACAAAAGCTCAAGGGCGCGCGGGTACTCGTCGTCGGGGCCGGCGGACTTGGTTCGCCGGTCATCACTTATCTGGCGGCGGCGGGTGTCGGAACGATCGGGATCATCGACGACGACCGCGTTTCGATCGATAACCTGCAACGGCAGATCGCACATCGCAGCGAAGACGCCGGCCGACTGAAAGTCGACAGCGCGCGAGATACAATTCTGCGTATCAATCCGCTCATCAAAGTCGAGACGCATGCGATGCGGCTTGATGCGTCGAACGCGCTGGTGCTGATCGGCGGTTACGACATCGTGGCCGACGGCTCGGACAACTTCGCGACCCGCTATCTCGTCGCCGATGCCTGCTATTTCGCGAAGCGGCCGCTTGTTTATGCGACGCTCGGCTCGTTCGATGGATATATTTCGACGTTCAAGCCCTACGAGAAAGATGCGTCGGGCACGCCATTTCCGACGCTGCGCTGCCTATTCCCTGAAGCGCCGCCCGCCGGGCTCGTCGCCAACTGTGAAGAAGTCGGCGTGCTCGGGCCGGTCGCCGGAGTGATCGGAACGCTGCAGGCGACGGAAGTCGTCAAAGAAATTCTCGGTCTGGGTGAAAGCTTGGCCGGGCGACTGCTGATCTGTGATGCGCTGGCGACGCGTTTCGAGACGGTTACCATCGCGTGGGATCCCGACAATCCGCTTTCGGGCCGACATCCGACAATTTTCGATCTCAAATCCCACCAACTGGCCGCCGGTCCGGCCTGTGCCGCGGAATGAAGCTGTCGTGATGGGCATGGATTCAAAGCACACTCTGTGCGATGGAGCGCGTGGTTCATTGCGCGCTGCTGAGGGCTCGCGGTCCTAGCGAAAGCGTCCATCGCGAGGTCGCCCGAATATGCCCTTGCTGCGAAATCTGCTGTTCTTGATCATAGAGCTTTTGCGAGTGCCGCTCGATATTCTCTCAGGCACGCGGCGGCGCATTTATGAGATCTCCCGGCCGGTCGATGCGCCCAAAAGCGTCGCTTGGGATGTTGTCTCGGCGAATAAGATCCGGCTCGAAGGGCCGCCGCAGATGGAACTCGACACCGATCCTGATCCGGCGCGGCCCGGGGTTTTTACCGGGATCTGCCAATATGGCGATAAACGGTTGCGGTTTGCTTATCAGATTCTGTCGGAAACGCCGGGCGAAGCTTTGAAGCTGCGTCTGCTTCCGGACGAATGCGATCCGATCTATCACTTCGGCGCCGATTACATCGGAGCTGTCGCGGTTTCGGGAGACGATAAACAATCCGCCATCACCGAATGCTGCGAGCTGACGCATACGAAGTTTTCGACGCGGCTGCTGATGCCGTTCACCGTTCTGCGCAGTCTCTATAGTCTGAAGCGGACCGCGGAAATTCGCGCCGGCCGGCGCGCAGTTGGCGGCGGCGGTCAAATCAAGAACGCGATCATCACAGGGGCGCTGACGCTTGCTAGCTTCTCGGCGCTCTTTGATCTGTCGATTGCGGTGATGCTGCTGATCGTCGTGCTGCTGCACGAACTCGGGCATGTGATCGCGATGCGCTCGGTCGGTATTCCGGTGCGCGGAATTTATTTCATTCCGTTTTTCGGCGGCGTGGCGGTGGGGGAGCATTTCGGCAGGAGCGAGGCCGTGCGCGGTTTCGTGGCGCTGATGGGTCCAGCCGCGAGCATGCTGACGACCGCGCTTTTCCTATGGCTGTCGCGGCAAAACGGCGATCAAAATCTCGCCGACATGGCCTTCATCAGCGCCGCCGTGAACGGTCTCAACCTGCTTCCGATCATGCCGCTCGATGGCGGCCGCATTCTGCAGGCGTTGACCTCGCGGCTGCCGCCGGGCGCTGCACGCGCGGTTCACGGCGCGACGCTGATGATCGGGATCGGACTGGCAGCGCTGATCAGGGATTACCTTTTGATGGGGCTCATTCTGCTCATCGTGCCGAGCGTTTTGTCGATGCGAACGAACACGCTCAATCAAGCGGCGCCGCTGACACGCAAGGAAGCGCTGCTGCTGACTTCAGGTTATGTTGCGACGCTCGGGTTCTATGCGGCGATCACGTTCCGCATGCTGCAGGATGCGATGGCCGAAGGCGGCTTGTAATCTCGCCTTCGGCCGGTCGCGATTAGAGCATCGCTGGATGGACGCGATCGGGCGGCGCGTGGCCGTCGGCGAAGGCCTTGATGTTGATGATGACTTTCTCGCCCATGTCGACGCGACCTTCGATCGTCGCCGAGCTCATGTGCGGCAGAGCGATGACGCGATCTGAGGCGAGAAGTCGAGGGTTCACGGCGGGCTCGTGCTCGAAGACGTCGAGGCCTGCGCCGGCGATGGCGCCCGCTTCGAGAAGGCGGACAAGCTCGTTTTCATCGACGACTTCGCCGCGGGCGGTGTTGACGATGTAGGCCGACGGCTTCAAGAGCTTCAGTCGGCGCGCGGACAGCAGATGGAACGTCGCCGGCGTGTGCGGGCAATTCACGGAAATGATGTCCATCCGCGTCAGCATCTGATCGAGGCTTTCCCAGTAGGTGGCCTCAAGCTCCTCCTCGATCTCTTCGAGGACGCGGCGGCGATTGTGATAGTGAATCTGCAACCCGAAAGCCTTCGCGCGCCGGGCGACGGCCTGGCCGATGCGGCCCATGCCGATGATGCCGAGGCGCTTGCCATAAATGCGATGGCCGAGCATCCAGGTTGGCGACCAACCGGTCCATTTGGAGTTGGGATCATGCATGTAGGCGGCGCCCTCGGCGAGCCGGCGTGGAACGGCGAGAATGAGCGCCATCGTCATGTCGGCGGTGTCTTCGGTCAAAACGCCCGGTGTGTTGGTGACGAGGATGCCGCGGTTGCGTGCCGTGTCGAGATCGACGTTATCGACGCCGGTGCCGAAGTTCGCGATCATGCGCAGGCGCGGCCCTGCCTGGGTCAGTACGGCGCGATCGATGCGGTCGGTGACGGTCGGGACGAGAACGTCGGCGTTTTTGACGGCTTCGACGAGTTCGGCATGGCTCATCGGCTTGTCATCGACGTTCAAGCGTGTGTCGAAGAGCTCGCACATGCGCGTCTCGACGACGTCCGGGAGTTTTCGGGTGACAACGACAGTGGGCTTCCTGGGGGACGTCGGCATTCTCTTCCCGTTGCTTGAAGGACGCGGCCATTCGAACGGCCGACCGCGGCGCTTGAGAAAGTGCGGCCCCGTGTCTATCAGATGGCCTTTGCGAAGACAAAGTCCTGAAATCAAATAGCAGCGCCCCGTTGGCGGGCTTCGCATCCGATCCATGCTCGAACGCCGGGGCCGCGCGCTTTCTCGAATGACTGAATTCGTCACCATAAGGCAAAACCGCTATTATTTTGGGCTGCGGTCCGGCAATTTGGGGCCGGTTGCGGCCGTCTTGCTGGCGCTCGCCGCGCTGACGGCTGTTTTTCCAGCGGCGGCTGATGATTCGCCGGCCGTCGTCGGCAGCGGTCTGCCCGTCCCACGGTTCGTCAGTCTCAAGTCCGACAGGGTCAATCTCAGGAACGGTCCAGGCACCGACTATCCGACAGGCTGGGTTTATCGTCGCGTCGGGCTGCCGGTCGAGGTCATCAAGGAGTTCGAAACCTGGCGGCAGGTTCGCGATTCGGAAGGGGCAACCGGCTGGGTCTTGCAGTCGCTGCTGTCGGGGCGCAGGACAGGCCTTGTGCTGCCGTGGGAACGGAAGACGGGTACAACGCCGCCGCTGGTGCCGATCATGGCGAGCGACAGCGAGCGCTCGGGCGTGATCGTCAACGTCGAAGCGGGCGTCATCGCCGATCTGCATTCATGCGACGGCCGCTGGTGCAGAGTGACCGTCGATCAATACAGCGGCTACATCGAGCAAAAAAAGCTCTGGGGCGTCTACGAAGGCGAGACGTTCAAATGAGATCGGCCGATTGGCGATTTAAATCTTTGCAAGACGCACGACGACGTCGACGTGCGTGATTTTCATGCCTTCCGGCGGCTCCGGCAGGCCCTCGACCGAAATGGCGTCGCCGGCAATGTCCATCAGCTCGCCGTTCGGTTCGAGCAAGAAATGATTGTGGTTCGAGGTGTTGGTGTCGAAGTAGGCTTTCGATCCCTCGATCGCCAGCTCACGCAAGAGCCCGGCACGTTTGAACTGGTGCAAGGTGTTGTAAACGGTCGCAAGCGAGACGTGCTCTCCGAGACCCGCGACCTCGGCATGCAGCTGCTCCGCCGTGACGTGGCGATCAGCGCCCTCGAACAACAAACGGCCGAGTGCCATGCGCTGCCGTGTCGGCCGCAAACCCGCCTTTCGTAGGAGATCGGACGTGGTTACCAGAGTGGCGTCTTCCATATGGTGCGGAGATTTCTCGGACATTTATGTTTGCAGAACCGTGTTGGCATCCCCACGTTGCAGCGACGAGACTGGCCGCCGAAGCAACGCGTATTGTACGCTTCAGTATAGTCACTTGCTGGAAAACCCGCAACTTTTGGGCAAAACAGGGCTTTGAGGCCAGCGATCGGCCCGTTACAGGCTCGCTGCCGGCCACGCTAGGCGGGGGCCCAAGCCTGTGTTAGGACCCCCGCTGATCTTGAGCGGCCGGAGCATATTGTGCAGCAATACGACACCATCGGCCATGAAACGAGGGGATCCATGGCGGAACGCCGTTCTAGCTACGAATTCGAAGATCTGCTGGCGTGCGGCCGGGGCGAGCTGTTCGGGCCGGGCAACGCCCAATTGCCACTGCCGCCAATGCTGATGGTGGACAGGATTGCGACGATTTCCGAGGCCGGTGGGGCGCATGGCAAGGGACTGATCGTTGCCGAGCTTAACGTCGCGGGAAATGAACGTCTCGATTGGCTGTTTGCCTGCCATTTCAAGGGCGATCCGGTGATGCCCGGCTGCCTCGGCCTCGACGCCCTATGGCAGTTGACCGGCTTTTTTCTGGGCTGGCTCGGACTTACCGGGCAGGGCCGCGCCTCCGGCGTCGGCGAGGTCAAGTTCATGCGTGAAGTGACCCCTGACGTCAAAAAGCTCGAATATGTCATAGACATCAAACGGGTGATCGCCCGCAAACTGAAGCTTGCCGAAGCTGACGGGGTCCTGAAAGCCGACGGCGAAGTGATATACACAGCCAAGGACTTGAGGGTCCTACTCAAGTCGAGTGAAGGCCCTTAAGCGTTGCGCAATGGGCCCGGCTGCCACGGCAGGCGGCAGCAGGAACCGCAGGAGTGAAGGAGCGCATGCGGCGCGTTGTTGTGACTGGCATGGGTGTGGTGTCCTCGATCGGCAACAACACCCAGGAAGTTCTCGCTTCGTTGAGAGAAGCGAAGTCCGGGATTTCTCGCGCAGAGAAATACGCTGAGCTTGGATTCAAATGCCAAGTTCATGGTGCACCCGTCATCGAATGGGAAAGCATGGTGCCGCGCAAGCCCAAGCGATTCATGGGCGCGGGCGTCGGCTGGAACTGGATCGCGATGGATCAGGCCATTCGCGACTCAGGCCTTGACCCCTCCGACGTCGTGAACGAGCGGACCGGCATCATCGTCGGTTCGGGCGGGCCTTCGACACGCGCGATTGTCGAAGCCGCCGAGACGACGCTCAAATCCGGCAGCCCGAAAAAGATCGGTCCGTTCGAAGTGCCCAAGGGCATGTGCTCGGGGCCGTCGGCGGCGCTTGCGACCGCATTCCAGATCAAGGGTGTTAACTATTCGATCGCGTCGGCCTGCGCGACGAGTTCGCACTGCATCGGGAATGCCGCCGAGATGATCCAGTGGGGCAAACAGGATGTGATGTTCGCGGGCGGCTGCGAAGAACTCGACTGGACGCTGTCGGACCTGTTCGACGCCATGGGCGCGATGTCGACGAGCTTCAATGCAACGCCGGAGCGCGCCAGCCGACCGTTCGACAAGGACCGCGACGGGTTCGTAATTGCCGGCGGTGCGGGCGTCGTAGTGCTCGAAGAGCTGGAACGTGCCAAAGCGCGCGGGGCGAAGATTTATGGCGAGCTCAAGGGCTATGCCGCGACGTCCGACGGCTACGATATGGTCGCACCCTCGGGCGAAGGCGCAGAGCGCTGCATGCGGCTTGCGATGAAGGGGTTCGACGGCAAGGGTTTGCCGCAGATCGATTACATCAATCCGCACGGCACCGGCACGCCGGTCGGCGACGCCAAGGAAATCGACGCCATCCGTGCCGTGTTCGGCAGCAAAATCCCGGCAATCTCGGCGACCAAATCGTTAACGGGGCATTCGCTCGGGGCCATCGGTGTGCAGGAAGCGATCTTCTCGCTTTTGATGATGAACAACGGCTTCATCGCTGAAAGCGCCAATATCGATGAGCTTGACCCGGCGTTCGCCGATGTGCCAATCGCTCGCAGTCGCATCGACAACGCAAGCCTTAACTGTGTGATGTCGAACAGCTTCGGTTTTGGCGGCACCAATGCCACTCTGATCTTCTGCCGGCATGATGCCTGATTAGCCGAAGCGTCCCCTGTCTCCGCTGGGACTGCTCAGCTGCGGACGGTCGAGGACGATGAGAGTATATAAGCGCGGTGCTGGTTGGTTTGACGTACGCGGGCGTACATTTGGTGACAAAACGAGGCTTCCTATGACCGATTTCGACATCACCAAGCCCGGGCCGATCATGGCCGGCAAGCGCGGTCTCATCATGGGTGTCGCCAACGATCGCTCGATCGCATGGGGCATCGCTCGCGCTCTGCACGGACAGGGCGCCGAGCTTGCTTTCACATATCAAGGTGGCGCCTTTGGCCGCCGCGCGGTGCCGCTGGCGCAAGGTCTCGGCGCGAAGATTATCGAGGAATGCAACGTTCTCGATCTCGAAAGCGTCGACCGGGTTTTCGATCGCATCAAAACCGAATGGGGCGGTCTCGATTTCGTCGTGCACGCGCTCGCCTATTCCGATCCGAAAGAACTCGGCGGCCGCTACGCCGACACGACGCGCGAGAACTTCATCAACTCGATGGTCATCTCGTGCTTCTCGTTCACCGAGATTGCGAAGCGAGCGTCGGCGCTGATGCCCAACGGCGGGTCGCTGATTACGCTGTCTTACGGCGGCGCGACGCGCTGGGTGCCGTCCTACAACGTCATGGGCGTGGCGAAGGCTGCGCTTGAGGCATCGGTCCGCTATCTCGCCGCCGATCTCGGACCGCAGGGCATTCGCGTCAACGCGCTTTCAGCCGGGCCGATGCGGACGCTTTCGGGCGCCGGCGTTTCGGACGCGCGCGTGATTTTCAATTTCCAGCGCGATAATTCTCCGCTGCAGCGCACGCCGACGCTCGATGAAGTCGCGGGCTCGGCGCTTTATCTGCTGTCGCCGCTCTCGGGCGCTGTGACGGGCGAAGTGCACTTCGTCGACTGCGGCTATAATACCGTGTCGATGCCGTCGCTGCAGAGCCTCAAGGAGCAGGACACCGAAGGCAAGGCCAAAGGGCCGAGCACGTCGCCCTCCGCCGCAGCGGAGTGATGCGGCGAAGGGCCGTTGACGTCCACAATTCTCCGTCGCAAACACTGCGGCCATGATCGGGGTATTCGATTCAGGGCTTGGCGGTTTGACGGTGCTTCGGGCACTCGTCGCGCGATTCAACACGGTCGATTTCGTCTATCTCGCCGATCACGCTCACGTTCCTTATGGAAACAAGCCATCTGAAGACGTGATCGGATACACGCGCGATTGCGTCGAGGAGCTGTTTTCACGCGGATCGAAGCTGGTCCTGCTCGGCTGCAACACGGCGACGGCGGTGGCGCTGCGCCGGCTGCAGCAGCAGTGGCTTCCTGAGAGCAAATGGGCTGCGGGTCACAACGTGCTCGGGATCGTGGCGCCGACGGTGGAGGGCGCGACGCAGACGCCGTGGGCGGTGACCTCGCCGCAGTACCCGCAGAAGTACAACACCGACACCATCGCCGTGTTCGGGACGACGCGCACGATCACATCGGGCGTCTACCCGGAAGAGATCCGCAAGCGGTGTCCGAAGGTCACCGTCGTGCAGCAGATCTGTTCGGAGCTTGCCGGCGCGATCGAGGACAAGCGGCCCGAAGCGGAGCTTGACCGTCTCGTGCGCGAGGGCGTCGAGGCGATGCTTGCGAGCAACGGCAACATGCCGCCGCATCGCGCCATCCTGGGCTGCACGCATTTCCCGCTGGTTGAGCATCTGTTCCGGAAATATCTGCCGCCGTTCACGCGCATTCTTTCCCAGCCGGAGGTGGTCGCCGACAGTTTCGAGGATTATCTCGCGCGGCGGACGAACTACTTGAACGGCGATGAGCGCGGGTCGGTCACGCTGCTTACGACCGGTGATCCGCAAGACGTCAGCGAAAAAGCACGGGTTTTCTGGTCCGACGTGCCGGCCTTCGCCAGGGCCTGACGCGCGGCGGCAACGCTCCCACATCATCTCGATTGCCGCCCGACATTGATCCGTTGTCGGAAGGCTTGCCGTGCTGCTAGCGTCGCGGGGGAGAAAAATGCTGGCGGGCGGCTACCGCCGGCAGGGGAGAGGAGAAACACCGGATGTCAGGAAAGCTTTCGATCGTCGCCGCGGCCTTGGCGGCCGGGATGGTTCTGGCGGGAACGGCCGGCATGGCGGCGACTGGAGCGTCGCTTGGTCAATTGAAGGGTGTTGCGGCCTCTTCGATAGTCGAAAAGGCGGGGTGGAACAGCCGGTGTCATTGGGGCATCGGCGGATATCACAAATGGATTCCAGGCGTCGGCCGCGTGCAGTGCACGGCGCGCAAATGCTGGCGCAACAGCTGGGGTGTTCGCCGCTGCCGTTGGTATTGATCTGACGAGGCCGTCATTCCGGGTAAGCTTCCTTGCGAGATCCGAGACCTAGAAAACATGTCGAGCGCGGTTCTGGGTCCCGGCTCTGCTCTACGCTCCGGGCGGGATGACAATCGTCGTGATTAGAGGGCGCAAAAAAAGCCGCCGGACTGCGGGTTCCGGCGGCTTTGCTATTCAGTGATTTCAGATTTCAGAACGGCTCAGCCGCGCTCGCGGCGTGGACCGCGGTTGCGGTCGCCGCGGCCGCCTTCACGACGCGGAGGACGGCTCTCGAAGACTTCTTCCGGCTCGCCTTCGGCGCGCGGGATTTCCTGGCCCGTCGTCTGATCGACGACCTTCATCGACAGGCGGGTCTTGCCGCGATCGTCAAAGCCCAGAAGCTTGACGTAGACTTCCTGGCCCTCCTTGACGACCTCGCCGACCGTCTCGGGGCGGCCCTGCGAAAGCTGCGAGATGTGGACCAGGCCGTCCTTGGCACCGAAAAAGTTCACGAAGGCGCCGAACTCCATGACCTTGACGACCTTGCCCTTGTAGATGTGGCCGACCTCGGGCTCGGAGGTGATGCCGCGGATTCGTCCGAGCGCCTTCTCGATCAACTCGCGGTTGGCGGACGCGATCTTTACCGTGCCGTCGTCCTCGATGTCGATCTTGGCGCCCGATTCGGCGACGATTTCGCGAATAACCGAGCCGCCCGAACCGATGACCTCACGGATCTTGTCGACCGGGATCTTGATCGTTTCGATGCGCGGCGCGTACTCGCCGAGCTCGGTGCGTGCGCCCGTGATGGCTTTCGACATTTCGCCAAGAATGTGGATGCGGCCTTCATGCGCCTGCTCGAGAGCGACGCGCATGATCTCTTCGGTGATGCCGGTGATCTTGATGTCCATCTGCAGCGACGTGACGCCCTTTTCGGTGCCAGCCACCTTGAAGTCCATATCGCCCAGGTGGTCTTCGTCGCCCAGGATGTCGGAGAGAACGACGAAGTCGTCGCCTTCCTTGATCAAGCCCATCGCAATACCGGCAACGGGTGCCTTCAGCGGCACGCCGGCGTCCATCAACGCGAGCGAGGAACCGCAGACGGTTGCCATCGAAGATGAGCCGTTCGAACTCGGTGATTTCGGAGACGACGCGGAGCGTATAGGGGAACTCCTCCTGGCTCGGCAGCATCGGATGGATGGCGCGCCAAGCGAGCTTGCCGTGGCCGATTTCTCTGCGGCCGGGCGATCCCATGCGGCCGACTTCACCGACCGAGTAGGGCGGGAAGTTGTAATGCAGCAGGAAACGTTCTTTCTTGGTGCCTTCGAGGCTATCGACGAACTGCTCGTCCTCGCCGGTGCCGAGCGTCGCGACGACGAGCGCCTGCGTCTCGCCACGTGTGAACAGCGCGGAGCCGTGCGTGCGCGGCAGGACGTGGACTTCGGAAAGGATCGGACGGACCGTTTTCAGGTCGCGACCGTCGATGCGCCGCTTCGTCTTCAAGACGTCGCCACGCATGATGTCCATTTCGAGCGACTTGAAAGCGTCGCCGAGAAGGACCTTCTCGTTCGGGTCGTCGGTCGGGATAGCGATGCCTTCGCTGATGGCCTTTTTGGCTTCCGCGACGAGATCCTGGCGCTTGCCCTTCTCTTTGGTGGAGAAAGCTTCCTTGAGGGTCTTTTCGGCGAGCTTCTTGACGTCGCCCGCGTACTTCGCCTTGTCGGCGATCTTGATGTCCCACGGCTCTTTGGCCGCTTTTTCTGCGAGCTTGATGATCGCCTGGATGACGGGCTGCATGTGCTTGTGGCCGAACATCACGGCTTCGAGCATCTGCGATTCAGGAAGCTCCTTGGCTTCCGATTCGACCATCATCACGGCGTCAGTGGTGCCGGCGACGACGAGGTCGAGCTGCGTTTCCGCCATCTCGTCGATCATCGGGTTCAGCACGAACTCGCCGCCGATCAGGCCGACGCGGGCAGCGCCGATCGGTCCGAGGAAGGGAAGGCCCGAGAGCGTCAGCGCAGCAGACGCTGCGACCATGCCCAAAATGTCGGGATCGTTCTCGAGGTCGTGCGACATGACCGTCACGACGACCTGGGTTTCGTTCTTGAAGCCCTCAACGAAGAGCGGGCGGATCGGGCGGTCGATCAGGCGCGACGTCAGCGTTTCCTTTTCCGACGGCCGGCCTTCGCGTTTGAAGTAGCCGCCCGGGATTTTGCCGGCTGCGTAGGTGCGTTCCTGATAGTTCACGGTCAAAGGAAAAAAGTCGATGCCCGGCTTGGCGGAACGGGCGCCGACGACGGTCGCGAGCACCGTGGTATCGCCGTACTGCGCCATGACGGCGGCGTCTGCCTGGCGAGCATAATGGCCGGTCTCAAGCTTCAGCTTGCGGCCACCCCAGTCGATTTCGACGCGATGGATGTCAAACATATTGGATCTTTCGTTTTCGCTTTTCTGTTCGGTCGGTCAGCTCAAGCGGCCTCATGCCGAATGAGCGCTCATAGCGCCGGCACCGATCTGGGCGCCGACGTCTCTCTCGTTCATTGAATTATGCGACTGGCCATCGGGCCCGTCCTGTCTCGAGCGCCCTAGGCGCGCGCAATTAGCGGCGGATGCCGTTCTTTTCGATGATCTTCTGATAGCGGGCGTTGTCCTTGGCCTTGACGTAGTCAAGGAGCTGGCGGCGCTGGCTGACCATCTTGAGCAAGCCGCGGCGCGAGTGGTTGTCTTTTTTATGGGCCTTGAAGTGTTCGGTCAGCTCGTTGATGCGGTGGGTCAGCACGGCGATCTGGACTTCCGGCGAGCCGGTGTCGTTGGCCTTCGTCGCGTTGTCCTTGATGACAGCGGTCTTGGCCTCACGGCGGTGAGGTGCGATCTGCGACATCGAATGCTCCTTTCGAAATTGGAGTTTGAGGAGAGCGGCCGCGGCCGGGATGTCGTCCAGCAGGGTCGCAAATGAAAGCCGCGCGGAACCGAGGCCCGCGCGGGTGGGCTACTTATACACGAACTCCGGCCAAAGGCGAGTTGGATTTCGCATGTAATTTAGTGTTTTTATTCAAAGTGTTATTTGATTTCATCCGAGGTTGAAGACCCGCGTCGGGTGGAGCGCGCCCTTGGCGAGCTCCCCGAGTGCAATCAGGCGCCCCTTCGACGTTGCGTAGGCGGGTCCGGTCAGAATCGGTGCGTCGCGGCCACGGATCAGCACGGTCTGGCCGCGGGCCAGCGTGGCGGCGTCGCTCTGCGAGACGAGCAACTCAGGCAAGTCGGCGAGCGCCAATTCGACGGGCAGCAGAAGCTTGGCGATGTCGTTGGGGTCTTCGAACTCGGCGGCGGCGAAGAGGGCATCCAAGCTGACAGCGCGGGCTTCGTCGAACGGTCCGACCTCAGTGCGACGGAGCGCGATGACGTGGCCGTAGCATCCCATCAGACGGCCCATGTCGCGGGCGAGCGCGCGGACATAAGTGCCCTTGCCGCAGCGGGCTTCGAAGACGCTGGTCGTGTCGTCGGGCATGTCGACGAGCTTCAGCGACTCGATGACGACCGGGCGCGGCTCGAGCACGACCGTTTCACCGTCTCGCGCCAGATCATAGGCGCGGTTGCCGTCGATCTTGATTGCCGAATAGGCGGGAGGCACCTGCATGATTTCGCCGTGGAAGCGCGGCAGCAGCGCTTCGATGTCGGCACGGGCGGGGCGCTTGTCGCTCGTCCGGCTGACGGCGCCTTCGGTGTCGTCGGTTTCGGTTTCGGCGCCCCAACGCACAGTGAAGCGGTAGGCCTTCTCGCCATCGACCGCAAACGACACGGTCTTTGTCGCTTCGCCGAGCGCAATTGGGAGAATGCCCGTTGCGAGCGGATCAAGCGTGCCGGAGTGTCCGGCTTTCTGCGCGTTGAACGCGCGCCGTACCGCGCCGACGGCCTGCGTCGATGTCATGTTGATCGGCTTATCGAGAACGAGCCAGCCGTGAACGGCATTGCCTTTTTTACGTCGTGCCATGTCTGCTTATTTCTTCTGTGTGTCTTGACGAACGCGATCGCTGTCGAGCAAGCGATCGATGCGGGTTGCTTCCTCGAAGGTTTCATCCTCACGAAAGCGGAGATCCGGCGCATAGCGCAGATTGAGCGTGTGGGCGACTTCGGCGCGGATATATTTCTTGTTGCGTGTCAGCGCTTCGATGACCGGCTTTACGTCATTGCCGCCGAGCGGCATGACGTAGACGGTCGCGAGCTTTAAGTCGGGTGATAAGCGCACCTCGGGGATCGTGACGACGTGGGATGACAGAACATCATCATGGATGTCGCCGCGTGCCAGCATTTCCGACAGCTTGTGCCTGATCAACTCGCCAACGCGCAGCATTCGCTGCGACGGGGCTTTCGAAGGCAGGGATTTCGATTTCGATCGCACGGCTAAAAATCCTCGTTCACGCGTCGCCGTCGGCTTGGCGGGATAATGTTTCTGATAGATCGGCAAACGCGCGCATGTCGTCTGCCGAGGAAAATGCCCTGACCGGCACGATGACGGCACTGCGCGGCGTCAGGCACAAAAACACATGGGCGGGCGTATCGATCACGCGTGCGATGCTGCTCCAGGAGAGCTTGCGAGGCGCGCGCCCGTCGCTGACTTGCAAATCCGATTGCGAGGCTTCGATCTCGATTTCATTTATCGGAATGTCGGCCTTGGCGATGCGCCAGTTGGTGCGAACCGTCAACGCGATCGTGCAAATCAGGTAGGCGAGAAGCGCGGCGGCGATGGATGAGACGATGTTGCGATAGTCCGTCAGCCATGAGGGCAGGATGCCGGCGATTTCTTCGTCGAAGAGGGCGAGGCCCATGCCGCAGACGAAGAAGACACCGAAGAACATCAACGTCCCCATGCGGGTGAACTCGCGCGGCAGGCGCTCGTAGGCAGCGACGTCGGCGCGCGTCAATTGATAGGAAAGCCTGAGCGGCAAGGTGATATTTTCGTCTGTCATTGTCCGACCGCTGCGGGATTGGACCGCGCGCGGCTTCTTCAATCAATTGAACTATTCTTCATGTCTCACAGCATCGCAATCCAAGCTACCTGAGGTCGCGCGGATAGCGATTGCAAGGTCGCTTAGAGCGACCTTGCAATGATCTCGACCTGGAAGCATTCGATCTGGTCGTTCTCGCGGATGTCCTGGTAGTTGGCGAAGGACATACCGCATTCCTGACCGGCGACCACTTCCTTCACGTCATCCTTGAAGCGCTTGAGGATCGACAGCGTGCCCTCGTGGATGACGACGTTGTCGCGCAGCAGGCGGACTTTGGCGCCGCGTTCAACCTTGCCTTCGGTGACAACGCAACCCGCAACCTTGCCGACCTTCGAGATGTTGAAGACCTGCTTGATCGTGGCGTAGCCGAGGAAGATTTCGCGTTTCGTCGGCGCGAGAAGGCCGGACATCGCCGCTTTCACTTCATCAACCAGATCGTAGATGATGTTGTAATAGCGGATCTCGACGCCTTGCGCGTCGGCGGCCTGCTTCGCCTGGGCGTTGGCGCGGACGTTGAAGCCGATGACGACGGCCTTGGCCGCTGCCGCAAGGGCGATATCGGATTCGGTGATGCCACCGACGCCTGAGTGCACCAGTCGGGCCTCTACCTCGTCGTTGCCGACCTTCTTCAACGCACCGGCGATGGCTTCGACGGAGCCCTGGACGTCACCCTTGACGACGAGCGGGAATTCCTTGCGGCCAGCATCTTTCAGCTGCTGCATCATCTGCTCGAGCGTGCTCTTCGTGCCGGCGGAGCCAAGCGTCTCGCGACGCTTTCTCAGGCGGTAATCGGTGAGTTCGCGGGCGCGGGCCTCGTTTTCGACGACGGCAAACTGGTCGCCGGCTTCGGGAGCGGAGTCAAAGCCCAGAACCTCGGCCGGAACCGAAGGTCCTGCCGTCTGGATGTTGGCGCCGCGATCATCGAGCAGGGCGCGAACGCGTCCCCAGGCGGTGCCGGCAACCATGATGTCGCCGACGTGCAGGGTGCCGCGCTGAACGAGCACGGTGCCGACAGGGCCACGGCCACGCTCGAGCTTCGCCTCAATGACGACGCCCTCAGCGGTGCGGTTCGGATTTGCCTTGAGGTCGAGGATTTCGGCCTGCAGGTGGATCGCTTCCAAGAGTTTGTCGAGGTTGGTGTGCTTCAGCGCCGATACCGGCACTTCCAGCGTTTCGCCGCCCATGCTTTCGACCACGATCTCGTGCGAGAGCAGTTCGGTGCGGACGCGGTTCGGATCGGCCTGCGGTTTGTCGATCTTGTTGATCGCAACGATGATCGGGACGCCGGCGGCCTTGGCGTGATTGATGGCTTCGACCGTCTGCGGCATGACGCCATCGTCGGCGGCAACGACCAGAATGACGATGTCGGTCACCTTGGCGCCGCGGGCACGCATGGCCGTGAAGGCTTCGTGGCCGGGCGTGTCGATGAACGTGATCTTGCTGCCGTCGGGCGCCGTCACCTGATAGGCGCCGATATGCTGCGTGATGCCGCCAGCTTCGCCGGAGACGACGTTCGCCGAACGGATCGCATCGAGAAGCGATGTTTTGCCGTGGTCGACGTGACCCATGATGGTCACGACCGGGGCGCGCGATTCGAGCGAGGAATCATCGGCATCCTTATCGCCGACGAAGCCGATTTCGACGTCGGCTTCGGAAACGCGCTTCGGCGTGTGGCCGAATTCCTGGACGATAAGTTCCGCCGTGTCGGCGTCGAGCACGTCGGTGATCTTATGCATCGCGCCTTGCTGCATCAGGTATTTGATGAGGTCGACGGCGCGTTCGGCCATACGGTTCGAGAGTTCCTGAATCGTGATGGCTTCAGGGATGACGACTTCGCGGGCGATCTTTTCGCGCGGCTGCTGAATGCCCATGGCCTTCAGCTTTTCCTTCTCGCGCTTGCGCTTGAGCGAGGCGAGCGAACGGACCTGAGCTTCGCGATCGAAGTTCGTGATCGTCAGCTTCTGACGCTGACGGCCGTCGTCGTTGGTCTTGACCGCGGGACGCGGGACCTTGACGCCGCCGGGGCCGCGCTTGCGGCTATCATCCTCGTCGGTCTGCTCGCGGACGATAACCGGCCGGGCTGGACGCGACGGCTTCTCGATCGTTGTGGAATCGGACGGACCGGCGCTGCGGCGCGCGGGCGTCGGAAGTTCGATTTCGCGCGGACGGCCAGCTTCACGCGGCATCAACGCTGTGTTGCCGGACGGGCGCGGGCCCCGCTGGTATTGCGGGCGACCGCCGTCGCCGCGCGGCGAAGGGGCATGGCCGCCGTCACGGCGGTTTTCGCGCGGCGGAGCATTTTCGCGAGCCACCGGCTGCGGTTGTGCCGGAGCGACGGCAGGCTGGGCCGCGGTTGCCGGGGCGGAAACTTGGACTGGGCTCGGCGCAGCCGGAGCGGCAGCAGGCTCGCTATGCGCAGGCTGGGAATGTTGTTCTTCGATGCGCGGCTGCGGCTCAGGAGCACGCGCAACGGGTTCGAAACGGATCGGCTCGACCTCTTCGGCCGGACGACTTGAATCTTCGGCGCGCGCAGCAGCGAGCGCGCTCGCACGGGCGGCGCGTTCCTGGTTTGAGAGGACACGGCCGGTCGGACGTTCGCCCGATGGCTGTTGTGCGGGAGGCGGCGGCGCAACGCGTGTCGGCTGGTGAGCCTTCTCGACCGGTGGCGGCGCTGAAGGAGCGCTGGCTTCGCCTTCCGAGCCAAACCTGCGCGTCTTCTTCTTTTCGACAACGACGGACTTGGAACGTCCGTGGCTGAAGTTTTGCCGCACGTGGCCAGACTCGACCGTTCGCTGGAGCGATAGCGGTTTTCGCGCTCCGGCCCGGATGGTCTTATCGGTCTGGTCGTTCGAATCCGTCATGCGTTATCCGTTCAGCCTTCAGCTAGAAAGTTCCGAAATATCATCTGCCGCGCCCGGGTCGGTTTCGGGTGCGGCGGCTTCAATCGTGGAGCGCCGGTAGCGGCAAAGCCGCTCCGCTTCCTCCAGAAACCGATCCGACAGTCCTCCGGGTATGAGCGCAGCATGTACCACACTTCCGCGCCCAATGGACAAGCTCATTTGTTCGATCGTCAGAACATTGACAATGGCGGCCCGCTGGCCACGATCTGCCTGAATAGCCTTGTATTTTCGATCAATTTTAGAGCAACCATCGGCGGCAGCGTCGGCGCCATGGACGATGGCTCGCACCGGGCCTTTGTCGAGAGCCGAGAAAACCTTCTCGAAACCAGCGATCGCGAGCCCGGCCTTGTTGGCGAGGGACAGCGCTCCGGCGACGCGCTTAACGATAAGGGCGTCGACCCGATCGGCAAGGTCCGGCGGGGCTTCCGCCTTGGTCTTGAGGCTTTTTGAGAAGGCCTGCGTCCGGACGGCCTTTTCCACCAAATTTCTGTCGCAGCCGATCCAGACACCGCGTCCAGGAAGGCGTCGATCGAGATCGGGAACGACGATACCGTCAGGCGACAGGACGAAGCGGATCAGATCGCGCGCGTCATGGCTTTGCCGCGTGACGGCGCACAGCCGCTCCGAACCGGCAACGGAATCTTCTTCCGTCCGGTCGAGCGTCTGCCGATTTTGCCGCTTTGCCATCACGCGCGTATGTCGCCTTTCCAGTCATTCCCGTCAGCCTTCGGCGCCGACGCCAGTGGCGTCGGTCGCTTCGGCTTCGTTTTCGGCGGGCTTCTCGAGATCTTCCGGCTTGATCCAGCCGGCGTGCACGCGAGCCGCCATGATCATGTTTTCGACGTCGGTGCGCGAAAGCTCGAAGCCGTCGAGATAGCCTTTGTGGCGAACCGGCTCGGCGTCCTTTTCCTTCTTGCGCTCGGTCCAGCCGATCAGTTCGTCGGTGGCGCAGTCGGCGAAGTCTTCGACGGTTTTGACGCCGTTTTCACCGAGCGCGACCATCATGGCCGTAGTGACGCCGGGAATCTCAGACATGTCGTCGGCAACGCCCAATTCGCGGCGCTTGGCATCGCGTTCGGCTTCCTGCTGCTCGAGATATTCGCGGGCGCGGCTCTGAATTTGCTCGGCGGTATTCTCGTCGAAGCCCTCGATGTGGGCGATTTCGGCGAGATCGACGTAGGCGACTTCCTCAATGGTGGCGAAGCCCTCGGTGACGAGAAGCTGGGCAATAACTTCGTCGACGTCGAGCGAATCCATGAGCAGTTGCGTGCGCTCAGCGAATTCCTTCTGGCGACGTTCGCTTTCTTCCTGCTCGGTCAGGATGTCGATGTCCCAGCCGGTCAACTGTGAAGCAAGCCGCACGTTCTGGCCGCGGCGGCCGATGGCGAGCGAAAGCTGCGCTTCCGGCACCACGACTTCAATGCGATTGGAATCTTCGTCGAGGACGACCTTCGTCACTTCAGCGGGCGCAAGCGCGTTGACGATGAAGCTCGCGGCATCCGGGTTCCACTGGATGATGTCGACCTTTTCGCCCTGCAATTCGTTGACGACGGCCTGGACGCGGGCGCCGCGCATACCGACGCAGGCGCCGACCGGATCGATCGAAGAATCCTTCGAGATAACGGCGATCTTCGCTCTGGAGCCGGGGTCGCGGGCGACCGACTTGATCTCGACGACGCCGTCGTAAATCTCGGGCACTTCCGAGCGGAACAGCATCGACATGAATTCGGGGCGGGCGCGAGTGAGGAAAATCTGCGGACCGCGCTGCTCGCGACGGACCTCGTAGATGTAGGCGCGGATGCGATCGCCGAGGCGGACGTTTTCGCGCGGGATCATCTCGTCGCGGCGGATGATACCTTCGGCGCGGCCAAGATCGACGATGACGTTGCCGTATTCGACGCGCTTGACGGTGCCGTTGATGACGTCGCCGGTGCGATCCTTGTATTCGGAGAACTGGCGGTCGCGCTCGGCCTCGCGCACTTTCTGGACGATGACCTGCTTGGCGTTCTGAGCAGCGACACGGCCGAACTCGAGCGGCGGCAGGGTCTCGGCGATCATGTCACCGGATTTGGCGTCGGGATTGCGCTTCTTGGCGTCTTCGACGTTGATTTGCGTCGCGTCGTTCTCGACTTCGTCGACGACGGCGAGCACGCGCGTCAGCTTGGCTTCGCCCGTCTTCGGGTCGATTTCGCAGCGGATGTCGTTTTCGGCTCCATAGCGCGACTTGGCAGCTTTCTGGATGGCGTCTTCCATCGCTTCGATGACGATCTTCTTGTCGATCGTCTTTTCGCGTGCGACGGCATCTGCGATTTGCAGAAGCTCAAGCCGGTTGGCACTGATGCCTGCCATGGCCATGGGATCAATCCTCCAGATCGTCTTCGTCGAGTTCGGCACCGTCGCCGGGCCGGGTTGAATGGCGCTCTTTGGCGCGTTGAAGTGCTTCGCGAACGAGTTCGTCAGTCAGGACGAGCTTGGCGTCCGAGATCAGATGGACGGGAAGCCCCAAATGCTGAATGCCGTGTTCGCCGGTGTCTGCTTTGATGCGGATCTCGCCGTCCTCGAAACCTTCGAGAACCCCCTTGAATCGCTTACGGCCGTCGATCGGCTCTTTCAATTCGATTTTGGCCTCATGGCCCGACCAGTCTTCGAAGTCGCTCGGGCGAACGAGCGGGCGGTCGATGCCGGGTGAAGACACTTCGAGCCGGTAGGCGCCTGAAATCGGATCGGCGACATCGAGGACCGGCGACACGCCCTTCGAGATCGTCTCGCAATCATCGACGGTGATCGAGCCGTCCGGGCGCTCGGCCATCAACTGCACGATGCGATCGCGGCCATCGCCCTGGATTTTGACGCGCACGAGACGGAAGCCGAGATCACCCAGCACCGGTTCGACAATGGCGGCGATGTCAGCCGCAATGCCGGTTTCGCGCAAAAAGCGCTCCGTCCCCGCGCTCTCTATCGCGGGCGAATCCTGGTTGCTTGCAATGGTGTCTTGCAACGGCGTTCCTGAGCTTAAAGTCCGTCTGGAGCGGGCCCTGCGGTCCACTCTCCAATCAATGCATCGTGTTATTGGAATAGCTGCTAAATAGGCGAGTTTTGCCGTTTGCGCAAGGCTTGGATCCGATCAGGCGCGCAGAAAGCGGAAATAATAGCGTCTGCGACCTTCGCGAACGGCCTTGGCCTCATAGCGCGTCTGCGGCCAATCGGACGGCCGGACGCGCCAGTCATCGGGGCTTTCGGCTTGCCACACAAAGCGCGGCTCCAGGCTAAAAGCCTCAAGCATCGTGCGGGCATAATCGCCAATGTCGGTGCCGATCCGCAGCTCGGCGCCTGAGCGCATGACATCGGCCAAAAGGCCGAGCAGGGATTTGTTAACCAGGCGCCGCTTTCGGTGTTTTCGTTTCGGCCAGGGGTCCGGAAACAGGATGAAGGCCCGGTCTATGCTGTCTGGATGAAGCTCGCGGACAATTTCTCGGGCGTCGGCCATGTGGAGGCGAACATTCTTCAGGTCTTCGTCCGCGATCGCCGTCAGAACCTTAATCACCCCGTCCTCGAAGGGTTCGCAGCCGAGCAGCAGAACATTCGGATTATGTCGGGCTTGCCAGAGCAGGTGCTCGCCGCCGCCAAAGCCGATTTCAAGCCAGGTTTGTCGATAGCCTTCGGGCGCAGCTGCGGGATCGAATGTCAGTCGCGGAAGATCGTCGCGAAGCAATGCCGACTGACGTGCGCTCGGCTTGCGGCCGCGGCGGCGCCCATATGATCTGAGCTCGTGTTCTTCGGGTTTATCGTCTGACTTCGGATTCATAATCGGTAACATCATGGCCAGGCGTGACCCGGCCATGGAGTGAGTAGAGGAAAAGGAGCCGAAAGAAAACGGCCGCCGAAGCGGCCGTCTCATAAGACTTTTAGCAGGCACCGTGGTTAGGCGACGGCCTTCGCGATCTTTTCTGCGAGATCGGTGCGTTCCCAGGAGAAGCCGCCGTCCTTTTCCGCCGGGCGGCCGAAGTGGCCATAGGCGGAGGTGCGCGAATAAATCGGTTTGTTGAGGTCGAGCTGGCTGCGAATGCCGCGCGGCGTCAGATCCATCACTTCGCCGAGTGCCTTTTCGATCAAGGCTTCGTCGACCTTACCCGTGCCGTAGGTATCGACGTAGATCGACAGCGGTTTGGCGACGCCAATGGCGTAAGAGAGCTGGATCGTGCAGCGTCCGGCGATACCGGAAGCGACGACGTTTTTCGCCAGATAGCGCGCTGCGTAGGCGGCGGAGCGATCGACCTTGGTCGGGTCCTTGCCGGAGAAGGCGCCGCCGCCATGAGGCGCTGCGCCGCCGTAGGTATCGACGATGATCTTGCGGCCCGTGAGGCCAGTATCGCCATCGGGTCCGCCGATGAAGAACTTGCCCGTCGGATTGATGTGCCAGACGGTATCATTGCTGATCCAGCTTTCCGGCAGTGCCTTGCGAACGTAGGGCTCGATGATCTCGCGAACCTGCCGCGAGCTCAGGTCTTCGACAATGTGCTGATGAGAGACGACGATCTGCGTCACGCCGACCGGCTTGCCGTCTTCGTAGCGAACGGTCACCTGGCTCTTGGCGTCGGGCCCGAGCTTGGCGGCATCGCCCTGCTTGGCTTTGCGAGCCGTGGCGAGGTCGAGCAGGATCTTGTGGGCGTAGTAGATCGGTGCCGGCATCAACTCCGGCGTCTCGTTGCAGGCATAGCCGAACATGATGCCCTGGTCGCCCGCGCCTTCTTCCTGGTTCGTCGGCTGCTTGGCATCGACACCGGCTGCGATGTCGGCTGATTGCGAGTGCAGCAGAACTTCGATGTTGCAGTTGGCCCAGTGAAAGCCTTCCTGCTCGTAGCCGATATCCTTGATGGCTTTGCGCGTCAGATCTTCGATGGCGGCGACGGTGACGCCTTTCGGTCCGCGCGATTCGCCCGCGATCACGACCCGGTTGGTGGTCGCGAGCGTTTCGCAGGCAGCGCGAATGCTCCACGGGTCGATGCCCTCCTTGGCGCCTTCGCGATAGAATGCGTCGACGACTTCATCGGAAATGCGATCGCAGACTTTGTCGGGATGGCCTTCTGAGACGGATTCACTCGTGAAAAGGAAGGACTTGCGCGCCACTTTTGGCCCCCATGGTGAAAAATTCGGTCTGCGTCTGCCGCCTTGGTCCTGCGCGGAGCGCGGCATTTCCGTTGATGAAAAGCGCCGGGTTGTCGCAGTCTTGTCGAATGCGGTCAAGCGACCGCGCGCGGAGCCCCGGTAAACCGTCTGCGACGTAGCGACCCTTCCAATAAATTGGCCGTTGCGCCGCTGTCACAAATGTCAGCTTTCCTCGCCAGCGAGAGCGCGAACGAGATCGACGATCGAGCGGCGGACTTTGGGATCGGTGACGCGGGCGAAGGCCTTGTTGAGTTCGAGCCCTTCGCGGGTGCCGAGGAAATCGACGACGTAACTTTCGTCGGGTTGCTCGGCGAAGCCCGGAGCCGAGGCGCCGGCGCTATGTGCGCCGGACGGAGCTTCGTCGTAGAAGAACTGCACGGGTACGCCGAGAACCTTGGCGAGGTCAAAGAGGCGGCTAGCACCAATGCGGTTGACGCCTTTTTCGTATTTCTGAACCTGCTGAAACGTGAGGCCCAAATGCTCGCCGAGCTTTTCCTGGCTCATGCCCAGCAGCATGCGTCGAAGCCTGACGCGCGAGCCGACATGAACGTCCATTGGGTTAGCCCGACGCGACCCCTTGGGAGACTCTTCGCCCGACTCGTCTTCGATCGAAATTTGATTGACCATCACTCTTACAGCCAGCAGTTCCAGAAACAAAGGCTCTGCACTTCCTAGGTGCACGCACGCGAGGCGTCAATGTCAGACCGCTTCCGCGACAAGTTGACTTCAAGACTTTGATTAACGGCCATTTTTCCGGAGGCCGAGAGTCATTCCGGCGTAAAGCACTAGAATGGCGGCGAACATCCAGTCGTGAAAGCGGGCGTAGGGCGTGGATGCGACCGCCTTCGGGAGCGCGCTATCGATCTGGCCGCGGACGTCGAGGCCCAAAGACTGGAGGACGCGACCGTATGGGTCGACAACCGCCGAAATGCCATTGTTGGCGGCCCTGACCAGCGGAACACCCACTTCGACGGCGCGGACGCGTGCCTGGTGGAAATGCTGATATGGGCCGGTCGTTTCGCCGAACCAGCCGTCGTTCGTGACGTTGATGATGACGCCCGGGCGTTCCGGGCCCTGAACGACGTTTCCGGGAAAGAGCGCTTCGTAGCAGACGAGCCCCAAGGCCGGGGGCAAGCCCGGAATGTTCATCAGCGGGCGCGGTTCAGGGCCGGTCGAGAACGAGCCTCGGCCGTGCGTCAGTTTTTCGATGCCGATCGCGGCGAGGGTTTGCTCGTAGGGCATGTATTCGCCGAACGGGACCAAATGCGTCTTGTCATAGGAGGCGAGGGCTCGAGCCTTCTCGTCGAGAACCAGGATGCTGTTCAGCGTCCGCGTTTCCGGCGTGATCGGCGATCCCGGCGGCAAAAGGGGATCGTGTCGCAGCGCGCCGGTTATCAGCGTGGTTCCCGGCGGCAGGATGTTGGCCAGGATGTCGAGGGCGACGGGGGCTTCGAGGGGAAAGAACGGCATTGCCGCTTCGGGCCAGACGAGATGCGTGATGCCCGCGAGCGAATCCGTCTTTCCGGAGGGATCAGTCAGCGACAGCGCGACGTGGTCGTCGAAAATGCGGCGCTGATATTCGGCCATCCATTTTTCGCGCTGGGGCACGCTCGGCTGGACGATGCGGAATTTCACGTTCGGCACGAACTCCTGCGGCGTTTCCAGTCGCCAGTTGCCGTAAGCGAACATCAGGCTGAGAGGGGCAGCGGCAAGAAGAAATGCGTCGAGCATCTTGCGCGGCGTGACGCGGCCGACGGCATCACCCAAGTAAACGAGCGGCGCAGGAAATACGAACAGGGCGATCGCGGTCAGGCCATAGGCACCGAACAGCGCCGCGCTTTGCATCAGCGGCAGCGGATAGGTGAGCGCGTACCCGGGAAGGTCCCACGGAAAGCCGGTCAGGATATGACCGCGCAGCCATTCGACAATCGAAAGCGCAATGGCGAAGACGAACAGGCGCGCGAGACCCTCGGGCCAGACCGCGCGCGCGGCCGCCGCGCCAGCGCCCCAAAAAAGCGCGAGGCCCGCGGGCAGCAATGTGATCGCAAACGGCAACAGCCACGCGAACTTGTCGGCTTCGACAAGGAAAGCTTCGCCGACCCAGAACAAATTGCAGAAGAAATAGCCGAAGCCGAACAGCCAGCCGGATGAAAATGCACGCCGCCAGTTCGTGCTGCCATCGATCAACCAGACAAAGACCGGAAGGGTAAGAAACAGGATCGGCGTGATGAACATCGGCGCGAACGCCAGCGCCGATAGACCGCCCGCCAAAATGGCGAGAAGGGCCCGGCGCCATCCGTCGAGCGTCATGATTTTGGCCCGCGCGGCTGCGATCGGCGGCCGATTTATCGCTGCGGCATCCATCACGCCTTCGGCGTTTCAGGCAAGGACTTGGCGTTGGTGGCCGGTAGACGCGGCGGATGGACCTTCAGCTTTTTGACGCGGCGCGGATCGGCATCGAGGACTTCGAATTCGACACCGGTCGGATGACGGATCAGTTCGCCGCGCGCGGGCACCCGGCCAAGCATCGAGAAGATCAAACCGCCGATGGTGTCGACATCGGATTCCTCGTCGTCGGGAACGAGCTTCACGCCAAGGTGCTTTTCAAGCTCCTCGATCGGCGTGCGTGCGGCTGCTACGATGCCGAGCTTCGGATCGACGACGATGTTGGTTTCATCATCGTCGTCGTGCTCGTCCTCGATGTTGCCGACGACTTGCTCGATCAGGTCTTCAATGGTGACGAGGCCGTCGGTGCCGCCGTACTCATCGACGACGAGCGCCATGTGGATGCGTGTCGTCTGCATCCGGATGAGAAGGTCGACTGCGGGCATCGAGGGCGGCACGTAAAGGATCTGGCGGCGGATCTTGACCGTCGTGATCGGCTTGTTGAGGTCGATGGCACGCAGATCGAAAACGTTCATGGGCTGCGGTTCAGCTTCGGCGTCGACCTTGGTGTTTTTCGGTGCCTGCCCGGTCGCTTCCGTCATCAGCCAGCGCAGCACATCCTTGATGTGGATCATGCCGCGCGGGTCGTCGAGCGTTTCGCGAAAAAGGGGAATGCGCGAAACGCCGGCTTCATTGAAGGTGTTGAGCAGCTCGGAGATCGGCTCGTTCTCATCGAGGGCCGTGATGTCGGCGCGGGGCACCATCAACGAGGCGACGCGGCTCGACCCGAACTGGAGCAGGCGCTCAAGCATCTTGCGCTCGGCGTCGGTGAAGTTCTCCGTGCCGCCGGTCTTGAGCGCGCCTTCGAGGGCGTCGCGGACGTTTTGGGGAACGATCAGTCCGAGCTTGGCGCCGAGCGCCTGGAGCCAGCCGAGCGAGCCGAAAGGTCGGGGATCGTCGGCGAATGTTTCGGACACTGGCTTTGTGTGTGTGTTGTCAGTCATGGCTATGGGTTGAAACCCGGTCAGCTCTTTGTACCGGTTTCCAACTCGCCGGTGTAGGGATTTGCGATGCCTAATTTGGAAAGTATTGCTATTTCAATGGCTTCCATACGTTCCGCATCCGCTGCCGTGAGGTGATCATAGCCTAAAAGGTGGAGCACGCCATGGACGACCAAGTGCTGCACATGGTGCGCAACGGGAATGCCCTGCTCCGCGGCTTCGCGCTCGACCGTTTCCAAACCTAGGATGATATCGCCAATCTGGCCGGGCGGCGCTCCCTCGCCCGATGGAAAAGACAAGACATTCGTGGGCTTAGGCTTGCCGCGAAAGCGGCCGTTGAGATCGCTCACGATTGCGTCGGAGGACAGGGCGACGGACACGAAACCGGAAGCGGGGCCCTGAACAGCCGCGACGGCGGCTCGGGCGGCGGTCTCGATCAGGCTTTCGAGACCCGGAATGCGCGACCAATCACCATCGTCTTCGACAATCTCGACGTCGAAGACCTGATCGGCCGCCTTGATGGACGCAGACATGGGTTACTTCGGCTTTTCGTAGGCGTCGACGATTTTGGCGACCAGGTCACGCCGGACGATGTCGCCAGCCATGAAGTTGATGATGGAGATGTCGTCGACATTGGCGAGAAGATCGACCGCTTCGACCAGGCCCGACTTAGTGCCGGGCGGAAGGTCGATCTGCGAGGGATCGCCGGTAACGACCATCTTCGAGCCTTCGCCGATACGGGTCAAAAACATCTTCATCTGCATGCTGGTGGTGTTCTGTGCTTCGTCGAGGATGACGAAGGCGTTGGACAGCGTGCGGCCGCGCATGAAGGCGAGCGGCGCTACTTCGACGACGCCGGTTTCGATATCGCGTTCGACCTTTTCCGGCGGAAGGACATCGTAAAGCGCATCATACAGCGGGCGGAGATAGGGATCGACCTTGTCGCGCATGTCGCCCGGGAGAAAGCCCAGGCGTTCACCGGCTTCGACCGCTGGCCGGGAAAGGATGATGCGCTCCACGAGGCCGCGTTCCAGGCAATGGGCGGCGAAGGCGACGGCGATATAGGTTTTGCCGGTGCCGGCGGGACCAAGACCGAACACGAGATCGTGCTTCTGGATCGCACGCATGTAGTCGCTTTGGGTTGGTGTGCGCGCCTTGACGACCTTGCGGCGCGTCGCGATCTGGGCCTGGCCGTCGCCCGCCGAGCCTTCGGCCCGGGCGTGGCGGATCAAGCCGTCGATATCGCCGGCGCCGACGGCTTCGCCCTTGCGAATGCGAGCGTAAAGCCGTTCGAGAACATTCCGGGCGATTTCGCAGGCCGGCGCCGGGCCCGTGAGAATGACGACATTGCCGTGAGCGTGGGCGTCGATGCCTAGTCGGTCTTCTATCAGGGCCAGGTGGCTGTCGTATTCCCCAAGCAGCTGCGTCAGCAGCCGATTGTCTTCGAAGGGCACAACGACGCGAGCGGTTTCAAGTTCGGCCTTGCTGGGCCTTCTCGATGCCGACGCGGAGGACCCGCGGAATGCTGCCAATCCTGACACTCCTTTGCTGGCGGTTCTTCTACCCGTAGCGTTCAAAATCGAATCGACCGTGACCTGACGTTAGCATGCGTCATAACAGTTCGGCATAGGCTGGTGTGGTTAACGCACAACAAGCCCCATTATAGGCCGATTATGCTGCCGCGATGACACCCGACAGGCTGACGCGGCGGGTTTCCGTCACCGCCACATTTGCCGTCCGACCGACGAGGTCGCCTTCAGCCGCTGCGTGAACGAGCTGTAGATAGGGTGTGCGGCCGACAAATTCACCCGGCTGGCGGCCGCGGCGCTCGAACAGCACCGGCACGACGCCTCCCAGGCTCCTGGCGTTGAAATCGGTCTGTTGCTCTTCCAGAACGGCTTGGAGACGCTGCAGGCGCTCGGATTTGACGTCTTCGGGCACTTGGGCGTCTAGCGTGGCGGCGGGCGTTCCCGGCCGGGGGCTGTACTTGAAAGAGAAGGCCTGAGCAAAACCGACGGCGCGGATGAGCGAGAGGGTATCCTCGGCGTCGGCATCCGTTTCGCCTGGAAAGCCGACAATGAAGTCACTTGAAAGCGCGATATCGGGTCGGGCCGAGCGGATGCGCGCGATGAGGTCGATATATTCCGACGCGTTATGCTTGCGGTTCATGGCGGCGAGCATGCGGTCTGAACCCGACTGCACCGGCAGATGCAGGAACGGCATCAGTTGCGGGATGTCGGCGTGGGCGGCAATCAGATCATCGTCCATGTCGCGCGGGTGGCTCGTCGTGTAGCGGATGCGTTCGACGCCATCGATGTCGGCCAGTCTGCGGATCAATTCAGCAAGGCCAATCGAGCGGCCGGCTGGGCCTTCGCCGTGATAGGCGTTGACGTTCTGGCCGAGAAGAACGAGTTCCTTGGCCCCGGCGGCGACAAGCTCGCGTGCTTCTGTCTCGATCTTCGCCAGCGAGCGGGAGAACTCGGCGCCGCGCGTATAAGGCACGACACAAAACGTGCAGAACTTATCGCAGCCTTCCTGCACGGTGAGAAAGGCCGACGGCGACGAGACGCGGCGCGGCGCTTTCAGCGATGAGAATTTTTCATCACCCGGAAATTCCGTTTCGACGATGCGCTCGCGCGTGTTTTCCGTACGGGCGATGAGTTCGGGCAGGCGATGGTAGCTCTGCGGGCCGATGACGAGATCGACCGCGGGTTGGCGCGTGGTGATCTCGCGGCCTTCCGCTTGCGCGACACAACCCGCGACCGCGATCACCGTTTCCTTGCCGTTGCGTCTGCGGGCGTCCTTCATGTCTCGCAGACGTCCGAGATCGGAATAGACTTTTTCGGCGGCCTTCTCGCGGATGTGGCAGGTGTTGAGGATCACGAGATCGGCGTGGGCGACGTCGTCGGTTTCGCTGTAGCCGTCGCGCGCAAGAGCCTCCGTCATGCGCTCGCTGTCGTAGACGTTCATCTGACAGCCAAACGTCTTCAGGAAATAGCTTTTGGTCTTGGAGCGCTGCACGTCGGTCGGCCGGTTAAGGGTGGACTTTTCGAAGGGGTTCGGAGGCCAAGCGCATAGCACAGAAAGCGGCAATCATGTCCACTTCTCGCTGCGGACCTGGGGCGAGACGAGCTTGTGGCGGCGGATTTCGTGGCTCGGTTCCACCGGCACGATCGCCGGATCGTCGGGGCGTCCGCGGAGAACGCCGAGGACCGCGGCACGGACGGTGCGTTCGGTCTTGAGAGCCAAGTCCTTGCGATCCTTGAAGGCCGAGAGCGGTACGGGCGGGCTGATTTTGATCGTCGCCGTGATCGGACCGAGTTTCAGGACGCCCCAGGCATGCGACGTCAATTCCATGTCGCCGTACCAGCCGATGCGCGGACGATCGGCACGGGTCAGCGGAACGCCGCGAACGTGGGTGTAGACGATGGCTATGGTCTGCACGACGACATCGCCGTTGGAGCCGTTCTCGGGCGGGCTGCCGTTGGCTGTGACGGCGCCGAACAGCGAGGTCTTGAATGGCAGCACGCGGTTGCCGTCGCTCGACGTTCCTTCGGCGAAAAGAACGATGGCGTCGCCCTGTTTCAATCGGGCAGCGATTTCGCCGGCGGCTTCGCCTGTTGCCTGACGGCGCGTGCGGTCGACGAAGACGGAGCGCTGCAGTCGCGCCAGTGCCGATACGAAGGGCCAGCTGCCGACTTCGAGTTTGGCGACGAACGAAACTGGCGCGACGGCGGACAGCACGGGAATGTCCAGCCAGGATGTGTGATTGCAGACGAGAAGTACGGGTTTGTCGCTGACGACGGCGCCGTCGACGTTCAATGTGATGCCGAGAATGCGGCAAACGTTCTTATGATACCAATTCGGAAAGCGACGCGCGGCCGAAGGCGAGACCTTGAGCAGAAGCGCCTGCACCGGCATCAGCGGCAGCGTGAAGCCGAAGAAGCCAGCCAGGACGGACGAAGCGCGGAGCGATCCCTGAGCCATCGCGTTGGTCAGCCTCTGCGGCCGGTCGATTTCTTCTTTGCGATCGGCACGCCGTAAAGTTCGAGGCGGTGGCCGACAAGCTCGAAGCCCAATTCGCGGGCAACACGTTCCTGCAGGGCTTCGATGGCGGAGTTGGAAAATTCGATCACGCGGCCGCTTTCGATATCGACCAGATGATCATGGTGTTCTCTCGGCGCAGGCTCGTAGCGGCCGCGGCCGTGTCCGAAGTCGTGTCGTTCGAGAATGCCCTTCTCGGAAAAGAGCCTGAGCGTGCGATAGACGGTCGACAGCGAAATGCGCGCATCGATCGTGTGGGCGCGGCGGTGGACTTCTTCGACGTCGGGATGGTCGGTCGCCGACGACAACACCTGCGCGATGACGCGGCGCTGGCCGGTCATCCGCAAACCGCACTCGGCGCATCGCAGTTCGATCGTTGTTTCAGGCTTGGCCGAAGGTGCGGTCATGACGATCAAGCTTTGGCTGAAGGCGATTCCTCGCCGCACGAATATGGCGGCGTTATAGGCAGTCACAAGCCGCCGCGTCTATATCGGGACTAAGCTTCGGCGGAATCGAAGTTCAGAACGAGCGTCAACGCGTCGGCGCGCGCGCCGCCGGGGCGTTCATAGTAGCGCTTCCGGCGGCCTGCTTCGACAAATCCGAGTTTGCGGTAAAGCGCAATGCCGGCTGCATTGTCCTCTGCAACTTCGAGGAAGATGCGCTTGGCGCCACCGCGACGGGCGGCCCGGGTCAAACCTTCGAGCAAGCCCGTCGCCAGGCCGACACGCTGCCAATCCGGCGAGACGCCGATCGAAAGGATTTCGGCTTCATCGGCTGCCAGTTGGCCGAGCACGAAAGCGATCACCGATTTCTTCTGGCTACCGGCGACGGCAACCAACGAGGTGGCGGCAGGATGTTCGAGAAGGGTCTGGATCGCGGCGGTGTCCCATGCCGGATCGAAGAGCTTGGCGTGCAGAGCCGCGATTTCTTCCGCCCGGTCCGGCGACGCCCAGAGCATGCTTGCGTGCTTGACGTTTCGGAATGGCGTGACGTTCGTCATACGCCGGCTCCGAGATAAGGGCTCGGGGCGGGAGGCTTGGCATCGGGTGGCCTGAGGTACAGCGGCCGCAACATGTCGGTCACGGGCAGCTCGCATGCGGGAAACAGCACGTCGAGCGCATCAGGCAAAAGATCTGGCAAAATGGCGGTTGCTTCGATGCCGTTGCGATTGGCCTTCGCAGCAAGCCGTTCGGCGCCGGAGCCCGCGATCACGATAGGGCCTGGCCCCAGAACGCCGGCTGCGTCTTCGATCGCCAGGCATTGCGGGCCATTCACGCTTTGGAGCGAATGGCGGTCGAATACCTCGATATAAACTTCGTCGCGTCGGGCGTCGGTCGCTATGGCGATGTGCCGGGTGGGAGCAGCGGGGATCCGCGCGCTCATCGCCATCAGCTGCAGGCTCGAGAGCGCGACGAACTCGGCGCCGGTCGCGAGCGCCAGGGCACGCGCGGCTGAGACGCAAATACGCGTGCCGGTAAATGTACCGGGTCCAAAGGTTGCGGCGATGCGATCGAGGGATTTGAATTCGAGGCCTGCCTCGGCCATGACCATTTCGATCATGGGCATCAATCGCTCGGAATGGCCTTTCTGCATGCCTTCAAATGCGAAGGAAATGCCGGGAGTGAGCGAGCGCAGCCCCCGGCCCGCCGCGACGGAGCAGGCATCGAAACAGGTATCCAGCGAGAGAATATTCATTCCGAGCGGGTCTTTTATACGATTGTAGCCATTTCGTCGAAGCTAAATCGTGGCGAACGCGGGTAAATGCCCGCCGGGTCCCCATATCCCAAATTACATAGGAAATTCGATTTTATATCGGTTCCAGAGAAGAATTCGGCATCGACGGCAGCATTGTTAAATCCGGACATCGGGCCGCAATCCAATCCCAAAGCGCGCGCCGCGAGAATGAAATAACCACCTTGCAGGCTGCCATTTCGGAATGCCGTCGTATCCGCGTGGTCCTTTTTTCCGACGAACCAGCTCTTGGCATCGGCGGGAGGATAAAGCTTCGGCAGATATTCGTAGAACTTCAGGTCGTAGCCAATAATTGCCGTTGCCGGCGCGGCCATCGTCTTTTCGACATTGCCTGGGCTCAGATGCGGTTTCAGTCGCGCCTTTGCTTCCGGCGATTTGACGAAGACTAGTCGGGCCGGAGAACAGTTCACGCTGGTCGGGCCCCATTTCATATGCTCGACGATCTGCTTCAGAAGTTCGTCGGGGACTTCGCGAGGCAGCCATTTGTTATTTGTGCGCGCCTTGTCGAACAATTGATCGAGTGCTGCCTGATCGAGAGAAACGTTCATTAGAATTCCTGCCTTGCAACGGGGCCAAATACGAAGAACCCCGCCGGGGCGGGGTTCGAAGGAAGACATCTGAAGCTCAGGCCGCCTGGACCGACCGCACTTCCGGGCAGAAGTGCTTCAGAAGGTTTTCGATGCCATTCCGCAGCGTGGCCGTCGAACTCGGGCAGCCGGAGCAGGCGCCGCGCATGTGGAGATAAACGACGCCGTCGCGGAAGCCGGAGAACGTGATGTCGCCGCCGTCCTGTGCGACCGCCGGGCGAACGCGGGTTTCAAGCAGTTCCTTGATCGTCGCGACAACCGATTCATCTTCCGGATCGTAATTTTCGGCCGCGCCGTCGTTGGAATCTTCCTCGTCCGTCGCGGTCGCGCCGGACATGTAATGCTCCATGATGGCGCCGAGGATCATCGGTTTCAAATGCTGCCACTCGATGTCGCCCTTCGTCACGGAAATGAAGTCGGAGCCGAGGAACACGCCGTGGACGCCTTCAATGGCGAAAAGGCGTGTCGCGAGCGGGGAAGCCGCGGCCTCGCTTTTCGAGCGAAAATCGGCGGTGCCGTCCGAGAGGACGTCGCGGCCCGGGATGAACTTCAGCGTCGCCGGATTGGGCGTGGCTTCGGTCTGGATAAACATGCTGCCTCACTTCGTATTCGGCGTCCGTACTGGGCACGGTCCGAGGGCCACCAATTAGAGAAATTCTAATATAGGTATGCCCACCAACGGTGTCGAGTAATCGGCCGTAGAGCTACGCCAATTTAGGCCAATGCCTTAATCTCGGCGAGTGAAAGTTGCCCGGGCACGACCGTGACGGGCACCGGAAATCCGCCCGCCGCGCGGCCCGCCGCGAGAGACGCGACAAGCGGTCCCGGTCCCTTGGCGTCGATCGAAGCGCCAAGGACGAGAATGGCAATGTCTTCATCGTCGGCGATCAGCTTGTTGATCTCTTCGGCGGTCCGGCCTTCGCGGATGACGTCTTCAATTTCGACGGCTTCAAAACCGGCATGAGCGAGCTTGCGACGGAAGAGCCGGAACAAGGCCTTGGCTTTTGTCGATTCCTCTTCGATCTGCACCTGTCGGATGCCGGCCCAATTCTGAAGCTCGCTCGGCTCGATGACGTAGAGCATGACGATCAGACCTGACGAGCGCTGCACGCGGCTCGCGGCATAATAAAGCGCGCTCTCGACCTCCTGGCTCTCGTCAACGACGATCAGGAACTTGCGGCGATGGCCTTCTTCGAATGAGCGTCGAAGTTTCATAGCGGCGATGCTGCCATTCCGCGCGAGCCCCCGCAATGGTCTCGCGTCGGCATCCTATGCAACCTGGGAGCGGCCGGGCTACGGCTGCTCAGCTGCGGATGAAGCCGACGATGTCTTTCACCTTGTCCATGATCGGCGTCGCGATTTCGCGGGCTCGCGCCGAGCCGTCGCCGAGGATGCGGTCGATTTCGGCGGGATCGGAGGAGAGGCGCTCGATCTCGTTTGCGATCGGCTCGAGGCGGGCCACCAAAGCATCTGCCAAGAGCTTCTTGAAGGACGAGAACTGTTGACCACCGAATTCGGCCAGAACTGCATCGACCGGCTTGTCGACCAGCGTCGCGTAAATGCCGATCAGATTTTCGGCTTCGGGGCGGCCCGCGAAGCCTTTTTCGTCGCTCGGCAGCGGCTCAGGATCGGTTTTAGCCTTCTGCACCTTTTTCGCGATGGTGTCGGCGTCGTCCGTCATGTTGATGCGCGAAAGATCGGATGGGTCCGACTTCGACATTTTCTTGGTGCCGTCACGCAGGCTCATGACGCGTGTCGCCGAGCCGGTGATGACGGGCTCGGGTTGCGGGAAAAAGATGCCGTCGGCGAAGCCGTTGGCGATGATCGAGGATGCGAAGTCGTTGTTGAACTTCTGAGCGATGTCGCGGGCGAGTTCGAGGTGCTGCTTCTGGTCTTCGCCGACCGGAACATGGGTCGCGCGATAGGCGAGAATGTCGGCCGCCATCAGATTCGGATAGGCGTAAAGGCCGACGGAGGCCTGCTCGCGATCCTTGCCGGCTTTTTCCTTGAACTGCGTCATGCGGTTCAGCCAGCCGAGACGGGCGACGCAGTTGAAGACCCAGGCGAGCTCGGCGTGGGCCGAGACCTGCGACTGGTTGAAGAGGATGCTTTTCTTCGGATCGAGGCCGGCGGCAATATAGGCGGCCGTCACCTGGCGGATGGCGGTTCTCAATTCAGCCGGATCTTGCGCGACCGTGATGGCGTGGAGATCGACGACGCAGTAAATGCACTCGTGCGTCTCCTGCATTTTGATCCAGTTGACCATCGCGCCGAGATAGTTGCCGAGATGCAGGCTGCCAGTCGGCTGCATGCCGGAGAAGACGCGCGGCGTGATTTTCATGGGATCTGCTACCGTGTTGAAGGCGAATTGGGCGGCCTTATCGCGTGCGGGCGGCGTCGGCGCAAGTCCGAAGGTCGCAGCTAACGGCGGCCGCGGGTCAATCGGCCGAGCTGGCCGAAGGTCATGACGCCGCTCGCGAGCACGATCAGGGCATAGACGGCCAAGCCGACGGAAATTTCCGCCGCCAGGATCGATGCCTTCACGAAGAAACCGCTGCCGGGTGACAGAAAGTGGCTCGTTCCAAGGAGCGCGGCGACCATCAGCGCGCTCGCCAACAGGATTAACGGGATGTTGCGCTTGATGCGGCTGTCGGCGACGAAATCGCCGCGGCGGCTCAACGTGGCCCAAAGAAGATAGGCGTTAAGCCAGCCGCCGAGCGCTGTCGCGATGGCGATGCCGAGCTGAGGCATCATCCCCAAGTGACGGAAAACGAAGAACAGCGCGATCGAGCCAAGCGTATTGGCGGTCAGGCTGATGGTCGCGTATTTCATCGGCGTCTTGGTATCTTCGCGTGCGTAATAGGCGGGCGAGAACACCTTGATCATCACAAAGGCCGGAAGGCCCAACGCGAACATCGCCAATACGGAGGATGTAACGTGGGTGTCGTTCGGGCCGAAGGCTCCGCGTTCGAAAAGCACGCGAACGATATCGGTCGGGATGGCGACGAGCGCGAGCGCAGCCGGGACCGTCAGCAAAAGCGCGAATTCGAGCGAACGGTTCTGGCTGTCCATCACGGCGGTGGTATCGCCGGCGCGCAGCTGACGGGCGACGTCCGGCAACAGGACGATACCGACGGCGATGCCGACGATCGCGAGCGGAAGCTCATAGACGCGATCGGCGTAGTAGAGATGCGAAACAGCGCCCGGCTGCAATGATGCGATGATCGTTCCGATGGCAATGTTGAGTTGGGTGACGCCGCCCGAAATAACGCCCGGAATGCCGAGTTGAATGAGATGGCGGACGTCGCCGGTCATGCGTGGCCGGCGGATCCGAAGATGCATGCCGGCGCGACGCATGCCCCACATCAAAAGTGCAAGTTGCAGGAAGCCCGCTACGAAAACGCCCCACGCCTGGATGACGCCGGCCTCCGGTTCGGCTTTGTAGCCGATCCACATCGAGATCAGCGTGGCGATCATCATCACGCCGTTGAGCACGATCGAGACGGATGCGCTTTCGGCGAAGCGGCCGACGGAATTCAACGCGCCCGACATCAGCGCGACGATCGACATGCAGAGCAGGTAGGGCATTGTGATGCGCGTCAGCATCACGGAGAGGTCGAACTTCTGCGGCGTGGCGTCAAAGCCTGGAGCGAGCGCATACATCAGCACCGGCATGGCGATTTCAGAGACGACGGTGACGATCAGCAGGATGAACAGCAGGCCTGCCATGGCGTCTTCGGCGAAGCGGCGGGCTGCTTCCGGTCCGTCGCCTTCGAGCTTTTTTGCAAAGATCGGGACGAACGCCGAGTTGAAGGCCCCTTCGCCGAACAGCCGGCGGAAGAGATTGGGAAAGCGGAAGGCAACGACGAATGCGTCCGCGACCCAACCCGATCCGAGTGTGGCGGCGATCAGGATGTCGCGCATGAAGCCGAACACACGGCTCAGCAGCGTCAGGCCGCCGACGGTGGCAAAGGATTTATAGAGTTTCATTGCCTATACGGATGAATGATTTGCGGTTTCGACCCAAACAAAGACTGGCCCTCATAGACCGGGTTGAGGCGGCACACATCGGGCAATTTGATGGCTCGCGGGCCTCGCCTGTGGGCCGTGGCCGCGAAGTCACGGCCGGACCAGAAAAGTTTTGCTGTGACCTCGCAAGCCTTAGACGTGGGCGGCTTCCGATGCCGGTTTGGTGCGAGTGGGATCGAGAATCGATCTGAGGCGGGTGCGAAGGGCCGCCTGGCGGCTCTCGTTGATGATCTGCTTGCCGACGAGATCGGTCACGTAAAAGACGTCGACGGCCTTCTCGCCGAAGGTCGTCACGTGTGCCGATGAGATGTCGAGCGACAGATCCGATAGAGCCGACGTCAATTCGTAAAGCAGGCCCGGCCGGTCCCGGCCCGCTACTTCGAGCACCGTCAGGCGATCGGACAACGCGTTATTGATGACGATCTCAGGTTCGACTGTGAACGCGTCAAGACCGCGTGTTCCGATCCGCCGCTTTCTAATAAGTGCCGCAAGCTGCTCTTTGCCGTTCAGCAGCCGCTCGATGGTGTCGGTGATGCGTTTGGCGCGACGAAGCTCGTCTTCGTCTTCAACGAATTCCCGGTTCAACAGGAACGTATCGAGGGCGTAGCCGTCGCGCGTGGTCGTGATATGGGCGCCGGCGATGTTGGCACCTGCAGCAGCGCATGCGCCCGCGAATAGCGACAGAAGCCGGGCGTGGTTCGGTGCGAATACCGTCAGCTCGGTGATCGCCGTAAAGGCGTCGGTTTTGACGTTGGTCGCGAATTTGGTGCGCGACGTCATCGCGTCGCGGACGACGTTGGCATGCACGACCTGGGTCGCAAGATCGGTGCGCAGCCAGTAATTGGGATAATGCCGGTCGATGAAGTCATCGACGGCCTTCTCGGGCCAATCGGAAAGCATCTGACGCAGCGCCGCCTGCGCTTTGCCAATCCGTTCGTCGCGCGGGATTTGCGTGTGGCCACCTGCCACGAGCGGCTCGGTCTCGTGATAAAGCGTGCGCAGAAGCTGGCCCTTCCAGCCGTTCCATACTCCCGGCCCCACGGCGCGGATGTCAGCGCAGGTGAGCAGAAGAAGCAGCTTCAGGCGCTCCGGACTTTGCACGATGTCGGCGAAGGCGCGGATGGTGTCGGGATCGGAAATGTCGCGCGAGTGAGCGAAATTGCTCATCGTCAGGTGTTCCTGCAGCAGCCATGCGACGAGTTCGGTCTCGGCAGCCGTCAGGCCGAGTCGCGGACAAAGCTTGCGCGCGATGCGAGCGCCGACGAGCGAGTGGCTTTCCTTCCGGCCCTTGCCGATATCGTGGATGAAGGCTGCGACGAGCAGCGCGCGACGGTTCTGAATCGAGGAGAACACCGCCGTACAAAGGGGCAGCTCGGAGGCAAGCTCGCCGCGCTCGATCGCGACGATGTTGCCGAGCGTGCGGAGCAGATGTTCGTCGACCGTATAATGATGATACATGTTGAACTGCATCATCGCGACGATGCGTCCGAACTCGGGCAGGAAGCGGCCGAGCACGCCTGCGTCGTTCATATGCCTCAGGGAGGCTTCGGGATTTCCCTTGGCGGTGAGCAGCGAAAGAAAGATGGCGTTGGCTTCCGGATCATTGCGAAGCTTGTCGTCGATCAGGCGAAGCGAACCACGAAGCAGGCGGATGGCGTCGGGGTGAAGGTATGCGCCGGTGTTTGCGGCTTGAGCAAAGAATCGGATGAGGTTGACGGGATCGCGCGCGAAGACCTCGGGATCGGAGACGTTGAGGCGATCGTTATCGATGCGAAAATCGGTCTTTTCGCGCACTTCACGGCGGGTCTTCCAGCTTGCCGGGCTGGGAACGCTTTTATAGCCGGGCGACGTCTTCAGCTGCTGCATTTCGAGCGCGCCGCAGAGAATCGTCGTCAGGTCGCCGACGTCTTTGGCGATCAGGAAGTAGTGCTTCATGAAGCGTTCGACGGCGCGCAAGCCTTCCCGCGACGTGTAGCCGAGATTGTTCGCCATCTGAGGCTGGACTTCGAACGATAGAACCTCTTCGGCGCGTCCGGTCATGAAATGGAGGAAGCAGCGCACGCGCCAGAGGAAATCCTCGCAGCGGCGGAACGTCTGGACTTCCTCGGGTGTGAAAATGCCGGCTTCGACGGCGGCGGCGCCGACTTCCTGATTGAAGATGTATTTCGAAAGCCACTGCAGGGTGTGAAGGTCGCGCAAACCACCCTTGCCGTCCTTGATGTTGGGCTCGACCTTGTAGCGGCTTTCACCGGCGCGGCGCGTGCGCTCGTCGCGCTCGGCCATCTTGGCATCGATGAATTGGCGTGCGGTGCCGGCGACGACGTCGGCGCGGAAGCGATCCTCGAACTCGGCAAAGAGCTGGCCGTCGCCGAGGATCAAGCGCGAATCGAGGAGCGCGGTGCGGATGGTGATGTCGGCCTGGCTGAGCTTGACGCATTGCTCGACCGTGCGGGTGGCGTGGCCGACTTTGAAGCCCAAATCCCAGAGCATGTAGAGCATGTATTCGGCGACGCTCTCACCCCATGGCGTCTGCTTGTAGGGCAGCAGGAACAAGAGGTCGATGTCGGAGCCGGGCGCCAGAAGGCCGCGGCCATAGCCGCCGGTGGCGACGATCGCCATACGCTCGGCATCGGAAGGGTTGGTGGCACGATAAACATGGGTGACGGTGTAGTCGTAGATCAGACGGATAAGCTCGTCCTGAAACAGGCTCAGGCCCGCCGCGCAGCGGCGTCCGTTGCCGTCGGCGTCGAGTGCGATTCGGGCTGCTTCGCGTGCATCTTTCGAAAGTCTTTTCAGGGTTTCGAGCACGGCCGGACGGGCGTCGGCGGCAGAGGCGTTATTGTCGTTGAAATGCGCCGTCAGCTCGCGACGGGCCGCAAGCCGGTCGAAGTAAGGCGGAGGGATGAGCAGGTTCGCGGTATCGTCGGTCAAGGCTTCGTCTTCTTCAGGGTTTCGGCCAGAGCCTTGAGTTCATAGAGCTTCTCGAGCGCCGCTTTCGGCGTCAGATCGTCAGGATGCATGGCAAGCAGGAGCTTTTCAACGGCTGAGGGCGAATCGTCTGGTGCTGCGCCTCTCGGCCGCGCCGCCGAGAATAGGGGCAGATCGTCAATACTTTCGTCACCGACACGCGGGCGGCGATCGGCCTTTTCGAGCCGAGCCAGGACCTGACGGGCGCGGGACACGACGGTTTCCGGCAAGCCGGCGAGCTTGGCGACCTGGATGCCATAGGAGCGGTCGGCGGCGCCGGGTTTAACCTTATGCAGGAAAACAATGCTGTCCTGCCACTCGGCGACGTCCATCGTGACGTTGGCGATGCCGTCGAGGCGGCGCGCGAGCGCGGTCAGCTCGTGGTAATGGGTCGCGAACAGAGCGCGCGCCTTGGTGACGGCATGGAGGTATTCGACCGTCGCCCAGGCGATCGAGAGACCGTCGAAAGTCGCAGTTCCACGGCCGATTTCGTCGAGAATAACGAGCGAGCGCTCCGTTGCCTGGTTCAAGATCGCAGCCGTCTCGACCATTTCGACCATGAAAGTCGAACGGCCGCGCGCGAGGTCATCGGAGGCGCCGACGCGCGAGAACAGGCGATCGACGATGCCGATGCGTGCCGAGCGGGCGGGCACATAGGAGCCCATCTGGGCCATCACGGTGATGAGCGCGTTCTGGCGCAGGAAGGTCGATTTGCCCGCCATGTTCGGGCCGGTGACGAGCCAGATGCGGGCGTCGGGGAGGGCTGAGGCACCGTCGGTCTCTTTGGCAGCGGGGCCATTTCCCAAAATGCAATCGTTCTCGATGAAAGCGGCGGCGGCGTGCTTGGCGAGGGCTTGCTGGACCACGGGATGGCGGCCGCCACGGATGTCGAAGACCGTACTTTCGTCGATGATCGGCCGGACATATCCCTGTTCGAGGGCGAGCGAGGCTAACGCCGTATAGACGTCGAGTTCCGCCAAAGCCGCGGCGGCGGCAGAAAGGGCGTCGTTCGCGGCGGCGATGTCGCGCGTCAGGGACGTGAAAATCTCCTGCTCGAGATTGAGCGCGCGTTCGCTCGCGGAGGCGATCTGGCCTTCGGTTTCGAGAAGCTCGGCGGTGGCGAAACGGACGGCGTTGGCCATGGTCTGGCGATGGCGAAAGCGCTCGGCCAGCGGAGGCGACATCAGCGGCTTGGCGTTGAGCTGCGTGACTTCGATGTAAAACCCGAGAATGTTGTTGTGGCGGACGCGCAAGGTTTTGATGCCGGTTTCTTCGATGTAGCGCGCCTCGAGTTCCGCCATGACGCGGCGGCTGTCATTGCGCAGGGTGCGGGCGGCATCGAGGTCGGCGTTGAAGCCTTCGCGGATGAAGCCGCCGTCACGACGGAGCAGGGGCGGGTCATCGACAAGGGCGTTATCGAGCGCCTGCGAAAGGGATGCGGGGACGGCTTTCAGGCGCGTGCAAATCGACAAAAGCTCGGGCGGAAGCGGCAGGGCGCTCGCGTCATCATTCAACATGCCGACGATGCTGGATGCGGCTTCGAGGGCATCGCGAACGGCTGCGAGATCACGAGGGCCGCCGCGACCGAACGCCAAGCGTGGGAGTGCGCGCGCTAGGTCGGGCGTGCCGCGGAGTGCGAAGCGAATATCGTCAGTCAGGCTGCGATTATCGACAAGCGACGACACGGCATCGAGGCGTGCCTCGATCGTGGCGGCGGCGATGAGCGGGCTGGATATGCGAGCCTGAAGCTCGCGTGCGCCGGCGCCAGTGACGGTGCGATCCATCGCGGCAAGAAGCGTCGATGACTTGTCGGACGATGTTGTTTTTACGAGTTCGAGGCTGGCGCGGCTTGCAGCATCGATGAAGAGCGAGGCGTTCCCCGACCGGCGCGGGGCGCGGAGCAGCGGCTTCCGGCCCATTTGTGTCAGATCGATGTATTTGAGGATGGCGGCGATGGCCGCGAGTTCGGGGCGCGAAAACGAGCCGAAGCCCGCGAGATCGACAACGCCGAGGCAGCCTTTGAGGTCGCGCGATCCGGATGCGCTGTCAAAATAGGCGGAAGGGACAGGCGTGATCTTGCCGCCGGAATATTCGACCATGCGCGCGAGCGCCTCGTCTCCGATCAGCGTGTCGGGCGCGATTACTTCGCTGGAAGCCAGTCGGATCAATTCGCCGGAGAGGTCGATGCCCGAGACTTCCGAGACCTCGAATTCGCCGGTCGAGATATCGACGGACGCCAGGGCGATGCGCGCTTGAGGTGCGGCTAACCCATTCTCGGCCGGTGTCGCGAGGAAGATTGCGGTCAGGTAGTTGCGCGCCTTGGCATCAAGAAGCGCTTCCTCCGTCAGAGTTCCGGGTGTCACAAGTCGGACGACGTCGCGTTTTACGACAGCCTTGGCGCCCCGCTTTCGGGCCTCGGCCGGGTCTTCCATCTGCTCACAGACGGCAACGCGAAAACCTTGCCGGATCAGACGTTGTAAATATTCGTCGGCCCGATGCACGGGCACCCCGCACATCGGAATATCTTCGCCCCTGTGCTTGCCGCGCTTGGTCAGGACGATCGAGAGCGCTTCAGATGCAGCCACGGCATCGTCGAAGAACAGCTCGTAAAAGTCACCCATGCGGTACCAGAGCAGGCTGCCGGGGTTTGCAGCCTTAATTTCAAGATATTGGGCCATCGAAGGCGTTGCCTCGGCGGCGGCGGTGGGGGCATCGTCATTGTGCGACACTTCGACAGGCGCAGCCGCCGTCGATTGGGCCTGCCTGTTCTTGCGCGGCTCAGCGGTTCTGGACATCAAGAGATTACGTTTCAATTTGCACTGTTCGGATTCACGGATCGCGCAATAAGGAACGCCCCACCGTCCCTGTCCCCGCGCCCGATATGCATAGGTTGCCGTTCCGGCCGCCGCAACCTATCGTGCCGGCCCTTATCCCCTGATGTGTGCCCCGGCTGCCCGCCCTGGCGCACGGAATCCTGAACGGTCAACACCATGCCTTCCCTTCACCGCGCGGCCCAAGTGACGGCCCAAGAAGCGCTCGCCTTTCACGCCAACGGCAAGCCCGGAAAACTCGAAATTACGCCGACCAAACCGCTGGCGACACAGCGCGATCTTTCGCTTGCCTATTCGCCGGGTGTGGCGATTCCGGTTCAGGCCATCGCGGAAAATCCGCGCGACGCTTACGCCTACACGAGCAAAGGCAATTTTGTTGCCGTGGTGTCGAACGGCACGGCGATTCTGGGGCTCGGCAATCTCGGCGCCCTGGCGGCAAAGCCCGTGATGGAAGGCAAGGCGGCCCTGTTCAAGCGATTTGCCGATATCGACTCCATCGATCTGCTCGTCGATACGCCGGATCCGGACGCATTCATCAATTCGGTGCGGTATCTCGGGCCTTCGTTCGGCGGGATCAATCTCGAAGATATCAAATCGCCGGACTGCTTCGTCATCGAAGAGACGCTCAAAGGCCTGCTCGACATTCCGGTTTTCCATGACGATCAGCATGGGACGGCGATCGTCGTGGCGGCGGGCGTGTTGAACGGACTGCGCGTCGTCGAAAAAGACATCGGCGATGTGAAGCTCGTGTGCTCGGGTGCGGGGGCGGCGGCGCTGGCATGCCTCAATCTGCTCGTGAAGATCGGAGTGAAGCGCGAGAATATCTCTGTGTGCGACATCAAAGGGCTCGTCTACGAGGGCCGCAAGGAATTGATGGATCCTTACAAGGCGCCTTTCGCACAGAAGACGAATGCGCGGACCTTGGCCGATGTCATCGGTGGCGCCGACATCTTCCTTGGGTTGTCCGCGGGCGGCGTGCTTTCTCAGGACATGGTCGCGCAGATGGGGCCGAAGCCGCTGATCTTCGCGATGGCGAACCCCGATCCCGAAATCACGCCCGAGGAAGTCAAGGCTGTCCGCTCAGACGCGGTGATGGCGACGGGGCGGTCGGACTATCCGAACCAGATCAACAATGTTCTGTGCTTTCCCTTCATCTTCCGCGGCGCGCTCGATGTGCATGCGACGACCATCAACGACGCGATGAAGATCGCGGCGGCGGAGGCGATCGCGGCGCTGGCGCGGGCGGAGGTTCCCGATCAGGTCGCGGCGGCATTTCTTGGCGAGCGGCCGACGTTCGGGCCGGGCTACATCATTCCGGCACCGTTCGATCCGCGCCTGTTGCCGCATGTCTCGGCGGCGGTGGCGAAGGCGGCGATGGATTCGGGCGTCGCGCGCAATCCGATCGTCGATATGGACGGCTACGTCGCCCGGCTCAACGCGCGGCTCGATCCAGTGCAAGGATGGTTGCAATCGACGTTCGATGCGGTTCGCAACGATCCAAAACGAGTGGTTTTCGCCGAGGGCGAGGAACCTGCCGTCATCCGTGCCGCGCATACATTCTTTCAGCAAGGGTTCGGTCAACCGATCCTGGTCGGACGCAAGAAGGTCGTCGCGGACCGCTTTCGCGAACTCGGAATCCAGCTCAGGCCAGAGTATGAGCTGATCGATACCAGCGAATCACCGTTTATCGAGGAATTCACGGATTTCCTTTATTCGCGCCTGCAGCGGCGAGGATATCTCAAGCGCGATTGCGAGCGGCTCGTGACCAACGAGCGCAACGTGTTCGGGGCGCTGATGGTGGCGCACGGTCATGCCGATGCGATGGTTTCTGGTGTCACGCGCAACTGGACCAGCGTTTATGCGGACATCCATCGGGTGATGGACGAAAAACCGGGTCGGCTCGTCATCGGCGTGTCGCTGGTGTTGATCCGCGGCCGCGCCGTGCTCATTGCCGATACCAGCATCCACGATTTGCCGACCGGCGAGCAGCTTGCGAACATCGCAGTCGAAGCCGCACACGCGGCTCGGGCGTTCGGAATCGAGCCGCGGGTGGCGTTGCTCGCCTATTCGACCTTCGGGCAGCCGCGAAGCGAGCGCTCCGAGCAGGTGCGCCAGGCCGTGCGCCTTCTCGACGAGCGTCTTGTCGATTTCGAGTACGACGGCGACATGGCGGCCGACGTGGCGCTCAACAAGGCGCTGATGGAGCACTATCCGTTCTGCCGGCTGTCGGACACGGCCAATGTACTCGTGATGCCTGCGTTTCACGCGGCGTCGATCTCGACGAAGATGATCAAGGAACTCGCCGGGGCGACGCTCATCGGCCCGATCGTCGTGGGCTTGTCGCATCCCGTCCAGATCTGCACGTTCGGCGCGACGGACGCCGATATCGTCAACATGGCGGCATTGGCCGCTTACGGTGCGCGCCGGGAGTGATGCGGGGTTGCGTTCGGCCTAGGCGTCGACAGCGATCCGGCTCTTGGTTTCGTGCGGCGTGCCGTAGTGCTCGAAATAGCGTGGATCGATGTTGGCAACCGGCATGATGACGAGAACGTCCGTCGTGCCGAACTGCCTGTCGATCACCGCTCCGTCGCCGAAATAGGCGCCGAGCCGCAGATAGGCTTTGATCAGCGGCGGCATCGATTTCAGGGCCGATTTCGGATCGAGCTTCGATTCCGGAACGAGGTTCATCGCAACCGACAGCGGCGCACGGGCGGAACAGCGCCATTCCTCAGGCGCCAGTGCCTTATGGTAGAGATAGCTCAGCGCCATCTTGTGCTCTTCCAGATCGATGCCTTCGAAGCTGGCGCAGCCGATCATGACGTCGATGCGATTTTCGCGCACGTAGGTCCAAAGGCCGTGCCACAGCAGCTCGACCGAGCGCTTGCTGCGATAGGGCGCGAGGACGCAGGAGCGGCCGAGTTCCATAAACCGGTGTGTCGGCGATTTGCTTCTCAGGAGCGGGGCGATGTCGTATTCGCCGGCGGAATAAAATCCGGGGCCGCGCTCGGCAACTTCCTGGCGCAGGATGCGGTAGGTGCCGATAACTTTGGGACGCTCCGGGCGGCCATGGCGGCCTGGCGTCGTCTTGTCGAGATCGACGACGAGAAGATGATCACAGAGCGCATCGTAGGCATCTTCGTCGCGGCGGCGGAATTGCGCGAGGCGGGACGGGACCGCCGACATCTCCTCAAAGAACACCTGATAGCGCAGCCGCTGCGCGAGCTTGATTTCAGCCCAGGTGCGGGCGAGGCGCACTTCGAGGTTGCCGACGCGGCCATAGATCTTGGGTTCGATGTCGCGAGAAAATTTCTTGAAGGGGCGGGTCGAGGCGCTCAGGGCGCCGAGCGCGGCGAGGCTAGGCGGAAGTTTCGCGGCCCGGGCCGGGCTACGCTTGCTGCGGTCTGCGATTGCCTGCCACATCGAACGCCAATCCTTAGAATGCACCGGGAACGCGGCTAGCACGATTCCGTGACAGTTTTTAGATCGGACAGTCGTCTGATCAAGCGGCAGGTGGGGCCGCACGGGCCGAAGGGGGCGCCCATCGCAACAGGAGATCGTGGAGATCGCGGGCGTCAAATGGCTTGGCGAGATAGTCATCCATGCCGGCGGCCCGGCAACGGTCGCGGTCCTCGGCGAAGGCGTTGGCCGTCAGCGCGATAATCGGCGGGCAGGGATGATCGAGATCTTTTCGTTCCCGGTAGAGAGCCTTGATCGATTTTGTCGCCATGATGCCGTCGATCTCGGGCATCAAGACGTCCATCAGGATCAGGTCGAACGGCGGCCGCTTGCGTTCGAGCGTCTGCCAGATCGCCGCTATCGCGGACCTGCCGTTCTCGACGACGGATGCCCGGCCGCCGGCGCGTTCGATGATCTTGCAGGCGAGAAGGGCATTGATCTGGTTGTCTTCCGCCACCAGGACGCGAAATGGAGGTTGGGCGACAATCCGGCGGCCGTCGTTGTAATGGCCTTCGGCGATTCCGTTGTTTGCTTCTGCGAATACGGAATTTGCGGCGCTGGGGGCATCGGCTGCGCGAAGCTCGATGCGGGCCGTGAAAACGGCGCCCCTGTTTGGACCGGCGGTGGCTACAATCTCGCCGGACATCGCTTGGGCGATCCGTTTCGATATCGCAAGGCCGAGGCCAGTGCCAAACGGGTTTCGATTGATGGCGCTGGCATCCTGCTCGAACTCGCCGAACAATCTACGCGCCGCCTCGAGCGAAAATCCGATGCCGGAATCGGCGACTTCGATTGCGATGCGTACGCCCCCGGTTTCGGCGGGCCGATCGTTGGCGATGCCGACGCGCAAGGAGACGCTACCTTTGTCGGTGAATTTAATGGCATTCGACAGCAGATTGAGAACGATCTGGCGCAGACGGATCTCATCGCCGTGCACCCATTCCGGCACAGTCTCCAATACGGAAGACGTCAGCAGAAGTTTTTTGGCGACGGCTTCGGGCGACATGAGCTGGATCATCTGGGCGATGCAAGCCCGCAGGGAGAAGATCTCGTTTGCGAGTTCGAGGCGGCCCGCTTCGATCTTGGAAAAATCGAGAATGCCGTCGATCAGTCCGAGCAGAGCGCGCGCGGAATCCTCTGCAACCCGGGCAAAAGTTCGCTGTTCGGGATCAAGCTCGGTGTCGCGCAGCAAGCTAATCATGCCGATGATGCCGTTCATCGGCGTGCGAATTTCGTGGCTCATTGCCGCCAAGAACCGAGATTTTTCACGGGTTGCGCTTTCGGCGCGGTCGCGCGCGCTTCTCAGCGTTTCCTCGATTTCACGTTCGATCGTCACGTCGCGACCGACGCTTTGGATTTCGATGTCGCCTGCCGTCGCCGCGATCTCTGTCTCGTCCCATGCAATCCAGCGATCGCCGGCGCATGTCGGCAAAAGCTCAAGTGTTCGACGGCCCAAGGTCAATGAGCCCAAGGGCTCTTCCGTTCTGAGAGCCGGCGGGCGGTAGCGTGAACCCAGTACCTCGTCGTTGCGCAGGTTGAAGGCGTCGAGAAACGCCGAATTGGCAAAGACGATACGACCATCGCGCGTGCGGCGGACGACGAACTCGCGCTGTGAATCGAGAAACTGGCGGTAGCGGATGGCGCTATCGGACAGGCGCCAACGGGCGTCGTCCAAATCTTCGAGTTGCGCGCATAGCAGCGACCGATCTTGTGCCCGTTTCTGTCTTATCCGCGGCCTCGGCGATCGGAGGACCAACACAAGATTGCAAACGGCGGCGGCGGTCAGCGTGGCGAAGCCGACCAGCGTGGCGAGTATTCCGGTTTCAAAGCCCGCGAGGATCGCAACAAGGCCGAGCACGATCAGCAGCATGCCGGTGGCCGCCGCGATCGAAGCGCTCATGCGCAATGTCCAAGCCGCTCGCTTTTGCCCGTCGTAGGATGAGGACGTATCCACGCCCTCCTCGACGGATTGCGAGTAGATTCTTTTCCGCAGCAATGTTGTGGCCCCTGAATGCGCGGAGACAGTCGGCCGGGGGCCTTTTACAGAATCTAAAGAGACGTGGTTAAGCGCAGCATCGCGGCGATCAAATTTTTTGCATGAGCAGAGGCGCCGGTCGTGCGCGTCAGAGCCGGCGAAGATCTGCGTCGGTCAATTTTCGCGCGGCTTCCTCGATCATCAGCGGCACCCCGTTGCGGATCGGAAATGCCAGACCCGCCGCCTTGCTCAAAAGCTCTTGCGTGTCGGCGTTGTAAACGAGCCTTGTCTTGGTCAACGGACAGACCAGAAACTCGAGCAGTTTCGGATCTACGGCGTTCAAGGCTTCCTCGCCGCCGTCCTCGACGTCATTGCTCATCGTCAATCTCCGGCACTATTGCAGCGTCGTGCCGCTGCTGCCGTTGGAGGCCAAATCGATTTCGGCCAAAGCAACAAGAACTTCGGCTCGCGAGCGCAGATCCTTAGCTTCGAGCAACGCTTGCTTCTCTTCGGGGCCGTAGGGGCACATCACCGACAGGGCATTGATCAGGAATTCGTTCGAGGCGCGCTGGATCGTAGACCAATCCGTCTTGAGGCGGTTGGCTTCAAGGTAGGTTTTCAAGACGCGCAACAAATTCTGGCGGTCGACAAGCTCTTCGCCGAGGCCCTCGGTCAAATCGCTGGCGAACTTGTCGTAGCTTGCCGTCATGATGCGATAAGGCATTTCGGTTTCGGCTTCGCCGACGCATTCGAAACGTGTGATGCCCGTCAGAGTGATGATCAGGCGGCCGTCGTCGAGTTCCTGATAGGACGTCACACGACCGGCACAGCCGACGGTGCGAAGCTCTGCGGTTTTTTCGATCGGGCTTTCCTGCTCGTCATCGCCTGCCACGGCAGGCTGCAGGATGCCGATGACGCGGGCGCCGGACATGACGTGGTCGATCATTTCGAGATAGCGCGGCTCGAAGATGTTGAGGGGCAGGGTGGCCCGCGGCAGCAGGATCGCGCCGCGTAGAGGAAAGACGGGAATCCTCGAGGGCAAATCGGCCGGTCGGCGATAGCGGTCGGTGAGCGTCAAGAGGGATCGTCTCCGCTGGAGGTCGACGGGATCAGCTGAACAGGATGGATGATAGCCTTCGCCGGCCCTCGGCGACCAGCGGCTCTTTCGGGCCCCAGGCGTCGAAAAACTGCAGAAGCTGCTTGCGGGCGGCTTCGTCATTCCATTTGCGGTCCACCCTGACGAGATCAAGCAGAAGTTCAAGCGCGTCCTGGCGGTCGCCGGATGCGCCCAGACCCACAGCGAGATCGAGACGGGCCTGGAAATCCTGGGGATTTTCGAGCACGCGGTTTTTCAGCTCAGTGAGGGCGCCAGTGTCGGCGCCCTTTTCGGCGAGCAGGATCGCCGCCTCGATGCTTTTGACGGCTGCGAGTTCCCGCTTGTCGGGCGGCACGAGTTCGAGCGTCTGCTTGGCGCGTTCGACGTCGCCGCTTTTCATATAGCAGGAGGCGAGACCGGCGATGGCTTCGGCGTTGGTGCGATCTTCCTGGAGTACGGCGGCGAATACCTCGGCGGCGCCTTGCAAGTCGTCCTGCTCGAGAAGTTCAGTGCCGGTCTTCAAAAGATCGGCGATGCCGACCTCGGCGTCGTCGGCGACGAGGCGGTCGATGAAGGCCTTGATGGAGCTTTCCGGCTGCACGCCGACGAAGCCGTCGACGGGCTGACCGTCGCGAAAGGCGTAAACGGTCGGCAGCGATTGAATGCGAAGTTGCGCAGAGATCGCCTGGTTTTCATCGACGTTGACTTTGACGAGGCGAACCTTGCCGCGATAGCTGCGGACCACCTTCTCGATTACCGGTGTCAGTTGTTTGCACGGACCGCACCACGCCGCCCAAAAATCGACGATGACCGGCATCGACTTCGAGGCGTCGATGACATCGGCCTTGAAGGTGGCGGTCGTCGCGTCCTTGACGATATCGGCAGCGCCTGTCGCGCCGAACTCTGCGCCCGCTCCCTTTGCACCGAATTCCATAGAACCAATCTCCTCCCCGCCTAAACCTTCAAGCTGCGGTCAATACCATGACGCGGGGTTCATGACCGGTCGTGCGAATGAACCGCAAAAGGTCGTCGCACGCAATGTTTGTGGTCGCCGTGTTTTCAAGAGGATGACAATTCAGCGTTTCGTCAGCCATCAACGCTTCGTCAACCACGATCTTCACGCGGTTGGCGGTGTCGTTGATGACGGCAAATGCCGTGACGGAGCCTGGCGTCACGCCAAGCGTTTCCATCAGCAACTCGGGTTTGCCAAAGGAAAAGCGGCCGGCGCCCAAGCGCTTTGAAAGGGCTTTGAGATCGACGCGCGTCTCAGCGTTGGCGATGACGAGAAAAAGCGCGCCTTTGTCGTCTTTGAGAAAAAGGTTCTTGGTATGGGCTCCGGGCAGGGGAATCTCGACCTTGTCGCTTTCGGCGACCGTGAAGACGGCGGAATGGTCGACGGTTTCGGTTTTGATCCCGAGGTCAGCCAGGGCGGAAAAGAGTTCTTGACGCGTCAATGGCATCGGTTCTGGGTTCTCTTCATTGGCATAATCGTTGTCCAAGGCGGCTCGCCCGGCCTTCCCGTCCCCGATATATAAGGCGAAGAGCCGCTTTTGCCGCCGTGACTCAAGGGCCTTGCATTGCCCGAACACTTGCGCCATAAGGCGGGTCTTCCGCCGCCGCAAGGCGGCGTAAGCATCTGGATATGCGGGTGTAGCTCAGGGGTAGAGCACGACCTTGCCAAGGTCGGGGTCGAGGGTTCGAATCCCTTCGCCCGCTCCAGTCTCTTCGGATTTCAGCCATACCTCCTGAAATCGACTTTCGGCCAAGCCCGGTTTGGCTTTTCGTCAGGCGGGGTTCGCCTTTCGAAGGGTAGGGCGGCGCCGCATTGTAACACTCGGGCGGCGCATTAGGCCGACCCGTCTCTCTTTACCAAACCGTATTGAGGAGCCGCGCTTTGGTGCGGCTATAGATGGCGCCGCGTCCGGCGTCAGACCGACGCGCGCAAGCAAGGAGAGACTTGATGAAATCAATGTTGGGAGTAGCTATTGCCGCTGCAGTGATGGTTCTTGGCGCGAGTTTCGCGAACGCGGCGAGCCTCAGCAGCGACGTGCATTCGCTCAAACTCATTTCCGAGCAGTCTTCTTCGACTCAGGATGTCTACTGGCGTCGTTGGCATCATCGCCATTGCTGGTGGAGAAATGGTCACCGTCATTGCCGTTACTGGTGAGATCGCATACGGCGCCCGATGCGGCGCCGTATTTCTTTTGACTCATTTCCTTCGCACCGCCGCCGTCGCGACGCCCATCTCACGCCACGAGAAGGGAGAATAATTGCATCCTGCTGGGGTATGAAAGGGTGCAACTCACTTGAAACGCTATGTGCAGTTTCTTCAGGCGGCACTTATCGGCGGAATTCTGGTCGTTCTGATTTTCAGCATTCCGGTCGTCATGGCCGCAACGCCAATCCGCCTTGGTATTTCGTTCATGAGTCCCGCGCAATTTATGCTTGGCCACCAAGGCACGAACGGATAGCGCGCGCATCTGATGCCGCAAACGAAACCGGCCCCTTTCGGGGCCGGAATCGACTGATCGTCAATAGTAGCAATAGGGATGGTGGCGACGATACCAATAGTCGTCGCAAGCGTATCCGCCATAATAGTCGTCGTAATAGGGACCACCGCCGTAGAAATAGATGCCGGGCCCCCAACCGTAATAGCCGCCGCGCCAACCGCGATGACCATACCATCCGTGTCCGCCGTGCCATCGTCCAGCGTATGCGTAATGGCCGCCGAAATGTCCGCCACGGAACCCGCCTCCGTGGAAGCCACCATGAAAGCCGCCACCGCCGTGATAGCCATGCGCATCGGCCGCTGCGGAAAATCCGCCGAGCGCCAAGGCTGCTATCGCCCCGGCGATCACCTTTTTAAATTTTTCCATCTTTTGCTCCATACGATATCGAATCTCGAAACGTTCGATCGCCGGCTGGAAGGAACGTGGTGTCATTAAACAACGTTTCCAATGCATTTCCTGCAATTTTGCATGGCAGGCAGACGACATTCGCGAGGCAGTTTAAGGCGTAGACCAACGATCCATTTTCCATGGCAACGCGGTCCCGTGAGCTTGTGTGAGCGAGTGCAGAAATCTGGGTTTCGTTGGCTATGCGCCGCGAACAATTGCCGTTAAGACACGCGAACCTTAGGTGCCGTTCCAACTTTCGCGGGACCGGACAAACGTTTCGGCATCCATCTAAGAGGATGAATGTTTCGTGCCATAGACAAGCTCTGGCGCGGCTTGTGTTATATTGAGGCCGGTAAACTGAACGCTGGCTGAATAATCGTTAGCCGCGGCGCATCGGGCAAACGGTCGAGGTAACTCTTCCCGTGTTCGCGCTGACGTTTGCTCTAAAGTCGTGACGGTGTCGCTTGAACGTTGCAAACGAAAATCATACGACAAGCGTGCGGTTCAAAGACCGCCTGACAGCATTTCCATCGTCGACACCGAGACCTTCCGATCAGCAACGAGGATCACCTGCGCCATGATCGCCAGCACAAGAACTCTCATTGTTCGTCCGATCGCATTTTTCGCGCTCATCGCCGCGGCCCTGGCGATGGCCGGGTGCGGCGTCAACACGATCCCGACCAAAGAACAGCAGGCCAAGGCTGCCTGGAGCGAGGTGCTGAACCAATATAAGCGCCGCTCCGATCTCATTCCGAATCTGGTCGAGACGGTGAAGGGCTTCGCCGATCAGGAAAAGAGCGTCCTGACGGAGGTGACGAAAGCGCGCGAGCAGACGACGAACATCCAGTTGCCGCCAGATATTCTGACCAATCCGGATGCAATGAAGAAATTCCAGGATGCGCAGGCGACACTCTCAGGTGCGCTCGGGCGATTGATGGCGGTCGTCGAACGCTATCCCGACATCAAATCGGGACAGAACTTCCTGGCCTTGCAGAGCGAGCTTGCGGGAACGGAGAACCGGATCGCCATAGCGCGACGCGACTATATTGCCGCCGTGCAGTCTTATAACACCGAGATCAACACGTTCCCGGGCCGGTTGTGGAAGATGGCGATGTATCCGCAGGCGAAAGACATGGCGACGTTCGACATCTCACCGGCGGAGCAGCAGGTTCCGAAGGTCGATTTCAGCAAGCCTTGAGACGCTGACCGCGTCGACTTTGCCAGGAGCCTGTCCGATGGCTGGCGCCATGCACGCCGCTCGGTCTTCGACATCGCGCAGCGGCGCGTTCGTGCTGCTGCGAGCGATGGCGATACTGTCGTCGCTCGTGGTCATGGTGCTTTCGGTTCCGGCCTTTGCCGATCCGGTCTATCCCGAGCTTGCAGGGCGGGTGACGGATGAAGCGGGCTTGCTGACGCCGGCGGAAAAGGCGGATATCGAAAGCGATCTGGCGTCGCTCGAGCAGACGTCGACTGATCAACTCGCCGTCGTGACCGTCAAATCGCTGCAAGGCTATTCGATCGAGGATTACGGCATCGGCCTCGCGCGAAAATGGGGGATCGGGCAGAAGGGCAAGGACAACGGCATTCTTCTGATCGTCGCGCCGAATGACCGCAAGGTTCGGATCGAGGTCGGCCGCCGGCTCGAACCGTTTCTGACCGACACGATGTCGGCGCTGATCATCGAGAATGCCATCCTGCCGAAATTCCGGCGCGGCGACTTTGCCGGCGGCATCAAGGACGGCGTGCGCGACATCAAATCGGTGGTGCTCGGCGACGCCGAAGAAGTGAAACGGCGCGCGGCGGGATCGCGTGCGCCGGAAGATGATCCGACTGTGATCCTGCATCTCGTCATCTTTTTCCTGATCGTCGCTTTCATCATTTGGGTCAACTATCGCAACGCCCAGGCGATGCGGGCCGGCATGCCGGGTTCGCCGCGGCGGCGCGGAGGCGTTATCATCATTCCAGGCGGCTCAGGCGACTGGGGCGGCGGCTGGTCGAGCGGTGGCGACGGCGGAGGTGGCGGGGGCTGGTCCGGCGGCGGTGGCGATTTCGGCGGTGGCGGGGCTTCGGGGGGCTGGTAACGATGACGATGGCAACGCGAGCGGGTGGCCCACAACGATGAGCTTCATCAGCGCCAAAGATGCGGAACGGATTTCGGCGGCCATAACAAAGGCCGAGCGCCATACGTCGGGCGAGATCGTTGCTGTGGTCGCCGATCAGAGCAGCCGGTATCAGCACATTCCCTTCATGTGGGCGGCGCTGCTGGCATTGATCGTGCCGTGGCCTCTGATCCATTTCACTTGGATGAAGGTGCAGTGGATCTTCCTCATTCAGCTACTGGTCTTCCTCGGACTGCTGGCGCTGGCCTGGCATCCGCGCGTGCGAATGTCGCTCGTGCCGAAAGCGATTCTCAACGCCAACACGCGGCGGCGGGCGAGCGAGCAGTTCCTTGCGCAAAACCTGCATACGACGAGCGGGCGGACCGGTGTCTTGATTTTCGTGTCGGTCGCGGAAAAACGCGTCGAGATCATCGCCGACAGCGGCATCGATGCGCTGGTCGAAAAGGGGACGTGGCAGAACATCGTCGACGATTTCACGGCGGACATCAGCGCACGAAAGCAGGTTGAAGGTTTCGAAAAAGCCATCGCGCGCATCGGCGAGCGGTTGGCCGCGCATTTTCCGCCGGGGACAATCGATCCGAATGAACTGCCAGATCATTTGATCGTCTTGCGAAGCTGATGTTCTGACGAGGGGTTCACAGCCGGAAAACGAGGGGCGGGGATGGCAATCGCAGAACTTGGCACGGGAGCTGTGGCACGTGCGCCGCTTCGCGCGCGCATTTCGTGGATGCTTTTCGATTGGTCGGTTCAGCCTTACTACACGCTGGTGCAGACGTTCCTGTTCGCGCCGTATTTCGCCAATGCGGTGGTTCAGAATTCCGTGTGCGGGACGATGATCGCGGAAGGCAGCGCGAAAGCCGCGTGTGGACAGGCGTTATGGGGATATGCCGCGTCGGTCGCTGGATTGCTGATTGCGATTCTCAGTCCATTGCTCGGCGCGGCGGCCGATGGGCGAGGTTCGCGCAAGCCGTGGATGGCCTGTCTGTCGTTGCTCTTTCTCGCCGGGTTATCAAGCTTGTGGCTCGGCGTGCCGGACGCGGACATGCGAACCGTGCTCATGGTACTTGCGAGCTTCATCGTCGCGACGCTGGCGGCGGAGCTCATGGGGGTGTTTTCGAACGCCATCATGGCCGGCCTGGTGCCGAACGACGAGCTTGGCCGGCTTTCGGGGACCGGATGGGCGGTCGGATATTTCGGCGGGCTTGTCAGCCTTGCAGTCGTCGCCGGATTGCTGGTGCCGATGCCGGGCGAAGCGACGACGATGCTCGGGTTCGAACCGTTGCTACATCTCGATAGCGCCACGCACCAGGGCGATCGGATCACAGGGCCGTTCTCCGCGGTCTGGTTCGTCATCTTCATCATCCCATTTTTCCTGTTCGTCCCCGATCGACACAAGGCCGTTGTTCATCAGGGACGATCGGCCGTGGGCGAACTGTGGGATACGATCAAGTCGTTGCCGTCGATGCCGAGCCTGATGATCTTCCTGATCGCGCGGATGCTCTACACCGATGGGCTTACGGCGATCTTCACCTTCGGCGGCATCTACGGCGCATCGGTGTTCGGATGGGGTCCGCTCGAACTTGGAATTTTTGGGATTGTGCTGGCGCTGGTCGGTGCCTTCGGCGCTCTGTTGGGCGGTTGGCTCGACGACAGCATCGGTGCCAAGACCGTGATCATTCTGGCGCTCGTCGCGCTGATCGCCGGAGCGATCGGTATTCTGTCGGTCGACAAGAACCATATTTTCTTCACGACCGAAGTTGCGGAGAAAGCGGCGGGCTCGAAGCCGTTTTCGTCGCCGGGCGAGCAAGTTTTCCTGGCGTTCGCAATCCTGGTCGGCATCGTATCGGCGCCGGTTCAGGCGGCCAGCCGCTCGCTCCTTGCGCGCATCGCTCCGGCCGACAAGATCACGCAGTTTTTCGGGCTGTTCGCCTTTTCGGGCAAGGTCACGGCGTTTCTGGCGCCGTTCTTCGTCGCGTTTCTCACGCAGGAAACCGGCAGCCAGCGGATCGGCATGAGCGCGATCCTGGCATTTCTGGCAATCGGGGCCGTGATGATGCTGTTCGTCAGAGCGCGGCCGGCGCGCTGAGTTGCCTGCCGGTCAATGGCGGAAGTGGCGGACGCCGGTAAAGACCATCGCGAGCCCGCGCTCGTCGGCGGCCTTGATGACGTCGTCGTCGCGCATCGAGCCGCCGGGCTGAATGACGGCGGTGACGCCTGCTTCAGCCGCTGTGATCAAGCCGTCGGCGAATGGGAAAAACGCGTCCGACGCGACAACCGATCCAATCGTCAGCGATTGGCCAAGACCGAGCGCCTTGGCGGCTTCGGCGGCCTTCCACGCGGCGATGCGTGAGGATTCGACCCGGCTCATCTGGCCGGCGCCGACGCCGACGGTCGCCTGATCTTTCGCATAAACGATGGCGTTCGATTTGACGTGCTTTGCGATCTTGAAGGCGAAGCGGAGGTCTTTCAGTTCGCCTTCGGTCGGGGCGCGCTTGCTGACGACCTTCAGATCGAGATCGTCGGCGTTGCTTGCGTCGCGCGATTGGACGAGGAAGCCTCCGGCGACAGATTTGAAATTGAGACCGGGTGCACGCGAATTTGCCAGCCCACCGGTCAACAGCAAGCGCAGGTTTTTCTTGGCGGCGAAGATGGCCTTGGCGTCGTCGGTCGCATCCGGCGCGATGACGACCTCGGTGAAGATCTTCGTCATCTCTTCAGCGGTTTCGGCGTCGATCATCTTGTTGAGAGCGATGATGCCGCCAAAGGCGCTGACGGGATCGCACGCGAGCGCTTTGCGATAGGCTTCGGCAAGGGAAGCATTGACCGCGACACCGCACGGGTTGGCATGTTTGATGATGGCGACGGCCGGTGTTTTCGCGTCGAATTCGGAGACGAGTTCGAAGGCAGCATCGGTGTCGTTGATGTTGTTGTAGGAGAGTTCCTTACCCTGGACCTGACGCGCCGTCGCGACGCCGACGCGCTCGTCGGCCGACAAATAGAGCGCTGCCGTCTGGTGGGCGTTCTCGCCGTAGCGCAACGCCTGGCCAAGATGACCGCCGAATGCGCGCCAGTCGGGCGCAATCGTGGCAAGCTTGCGGGCGAACCAATTGCTGATCGCCGCATCATAGGCAGCCGTGCGTGCGAAGGCCTTGGCGGCGAGCGCCTGTCGCGTCGCGCGCGTCGTTGCTCCGGCATTCGCGGCGATTTCGGCGAGTATACGTTGATAGTCGGACGGCTCGACCACGACGGTGACGCTGTCGTGGTTCTTAGCGGCGCCGCGGATCATGGCAGGGCCGCCGACGTCGATGTTCTCGACGCAGTCGTCGTAGGATGCACCCTTCGCGACTGTCGTCTCGAACGGATAGAGGTTCACGACCAGAAGGTCGATCGGAACGATGCCGTGTTCGCGAGCGGCGGCGTCATGGACGGCGTTGCCGCGGATGGCGAGAAGGCCGCCGTGAACTTTGGGGTGCAAAGTTTTCACTCGGCCGTCCATCATTTCAGGAAAGCCGGTCAATTCGGAAACGTCCTTGACCGCGAGCCCGGCGGATTTCAAGGCGGCGGCGGTGCCGCCTGTCGAGACCAGCTCAATACCGCGCGCTGCGAGCGTGGCGGCAAATTCGATAAGTCCGGTCTTGTCCGAGACGGAAAGTAAAGCCCGGCGTATTTTTTGATCGGCCATGTTCACCCCAGCTTTTTGCACTGGCCGTTATCACGCGGGGACGCGCGAGGCCATCCCACCGGCGAGCGGCCGCGCGATTGTGCCGCGCAGCGCGCCGGCCATCAGACCCTAGTGACTTCCGGAGCGTCGATCCGCATCGACCAATGGACCGAGGTTTCGCCGTAGGTGGTGCCGCGAAGTACGATCTGGAGGCTCGGGCGCGGGCCGGCGCTATCGACGAAATAAAGACTTTCCTCGATCGAGGTTCGGGCCGTGTCGTCGGCGGTAAAAATCCAGTTTTCGCCGTCGGGGAGCGTAATGCGGCATCGGCCATGACCGTCGGCGCTGCAGCGGCAATCGGGGTGGAGATGAAAATGGATGGCGTACGGCAGATCCTGTTTCAGCCGCAGCGTGCCTTTCGGCGGTTCCAGCGTGTCGACGCCGTCAAGCCTGTCGCCTTTGGACGACAGTGACAGACGTCGGCTGTGAATCAGTCCGAAGCGTTTGACGTAGCCATCGTGGCTGGCGAGCACTTCCGCCTGATTGGAGCCGTCGTGGAATTCGCAGGTGACGGTGTCGGGTCCGCGAATGGGCAGGCCGTCGATCATCGTCTCCAATTGGTCGTGGCGGATGAGGCGCGAGGAGGATGTTTCGGCGAGGCAAAGCGTGTTGTGACTGACGGTTGCCCGTGCGGCGGATTCCCAATCGCGGTCCGCTGGTCCCGGAAAGCCGCCGTTGGCAAAAATCAGATGTTGTCGCGAGGTCATTTCGAACGACAGAGCGCCGGCCTGAGCTTCGGTCGAGAGTTCAAGCGGCGGCGGCGAGCCGATATCGACCAAGACGATGGTCGGGCCGCGCTCGAGCCGGGCGTAGCCTGACGGACGCGCGATCGGCATCACATCGAATTCGCCGCTGGCATAGCCGAGGACGGTGGCCAGTGCGGCGGGCGATCCGGTGCTGACGCCGTTGAAGCGCGCGAGCATGCCATTGCCAAGGCGCATGAAACGCAAGAAGCGCAGAGATTTCTTGATCGCGGCGTTGATTTCCTCCGGCGCAACGAGGGCACGCGAGCTGAAGCATTGGCCGAGAGGCAGAAGATCGAGCACGAGATCGGAGAGGGTGCTGGCGCTCCGGCTGATGTGGCCGCCGTCGTCGAGGATCTGCCGTTTCAGCTCGGCGACGAGCAAGGCTTCCGTTTCTTTCAGCTGCTTGTCGTGGCCGGAAATGGCCAATCCGGACAAGACGAGCGCGATGAGGCAGATCATACGCGGGACGCCATCAGGAGCGTTCCGCCATGTCGTCCGCAGCGCCACGATCTGTTGGCCGATGCTCGACATGATCTGCGTGTAGGCCCGCGCATCGAGGTTTTCGAGCAGCATGTTGGCTTGCGAGATCCAGGAGATCAGCCGTCGGGCGATCACCTCGGGCTCGTAAGCGGTGCCGTGCGACATCTTCTTCAGCGCGATCCATTCAAGGACCAAATCGCGGGCGGCGGTCGCGGGTTCTTCCTCTTCGGTCGCGGCGAGGTGACGAAGCCAGCCGAAGCCGTGGAGTTCGCGTTCCCAGGCGATGCTCGGCGGCGCGATGCGAAACGGAGAGGCACCCTTGAGGTCGGCGATTTGTGCGGCGAGGCCGAAATAGCCATGAGCGACTTCGGTCCAGAAGCTTGGATCGGCGGCTCTCAGCTCTTGCGGAACGATGAGGATTTGATCGGCGCCGTTGCTCGCGTAGCGCCAGCGCAGAAGAGGTGAGGATAGCGTCAGGGTCACGGCGCGGCGACGCAATCGCTCGACCGAGAGCGAGCGGATCTTCAGCCGTTCCGAGACGTTGAGGCTCAAAGTCCGGCTCCCCTCCTGCGCCATGCCGTTTCAGAATGGCTTAGACGGCGACCTCATTCAAAACAAGGCGGACCTGTTCGCTGGCCGGCGCACTCAACAGGACTTCACCAGAGTGGCGGCGAAAAAGCCGTCAAGTCCTTGGAGACCTTCGGGTAAATCGGCGAAATGCGTCGGCAGCGTCCGAAGGTCGCCGCCTTCTGTGCGCCAGGACATCGGAACAGTCATTTCATCGAGCATGACCGGTCGCCGGGTGAAATTCAGGTGACGGGCAAGGAAGGCTGCGACCTGCTGCTCGCCTTCTTCAGGCTCAAGCGAACAAATGCAATAGACGAGCGTGCCGCCTGGCTTCAGCAACTCTGTCGCATGGTCGAGCAGCTTGGCCTGCAGCGCGGCGAGCGCAGGGATATCCTCCGGCCGCTTCAGGTAGAGAACATCGGGATGGCGCCGAATGGTGCCGGTTGCCGTGCAAGGCGCGTCGAGAAGGATGGCGTCGAACGCCTTGCCGGTGGGGAAGGTGAGCGCATCGGAGACGACGGTTTTTGCGGTGAGCCCGAGGCGTGAAAGGTTCTCGGTGAGACGCGCCAATCGGCCGGAGGATTTGTCGACGGCGGTGACGTCGGCGCCTGCGGCAGCAAGTTGGGCGGTCTTGCCGCCCGGGGCGGCACAGAGATCGAGTACGGACTGTCCGGCGACATCTCCGAAAAGTTTGATCGGCAAAGCCGCGGCGGCGTCCTGGACCCACCACGCTCCTTCGGTATAGCCAGGAAGATCTTCGATGCGTCCGGCTTCGGCGCAGCGAACCGATCCTGTCGGCAGAACGACTGCGCCGATTTTGGCGGCCCACGCTTCCGGATCGGATTTGACGGTCAGATCGAGAGCAGGCTCGATCAAAGATGCTCGCGCGATCTGCCGCGCGGTCGCGGCGCCATACGCATCTGTCCAACGCGACAGCATCCAATCGGGGAACGTCAGCGCGACGTTATCGAGGGAAGACAGTCTTCCCTGTCCGCTTTCACTGACGCGGCGCAGAACGGCATTCGCCAGGTTGGCGAACCGCTTGGCCGAGCGGTCGGCGCGGCACTGATCGACGGCGAGCGAAATGGCGGCATGCGGTGGCGTCTTTAAAATCAAAAGCTGCGTGACGGCAGCGAGCAGAATTTCGTCGAGGCGGCCCATACGTTCGGGCAGGGGCTTCGCCAGATAGGTGCTGAGCATGGCTTGCAAAGCTCCGCGCTGGCGCAGCGCCGTCGTCGCGATCAGGCGGGCGAATGCACGATCGCGGGCGGGCAGGTCGCGGGCGGCCGCGGCGCGCGAGAAGGCTTCATCGAAGGGCCGGCGTTCGACCAATACCGTGTAGAGCGCTGACACGGCGACATCGCGTGTTTTCAGACCGTCATTGGTCTGGGCGCCGCGTCGGCCTGCGGCGGGTCCTGGCGAAACGCGCCCGGCGCGCGCCGGCCCCGGCTGCGCGGCAGATTTCCTGGATTTCGTGATGTCTTTCACATCAACCCCAGGGGCTCGGCGGCTTCGTGTAGTTTTGTCCGCCGATCCAGACTTCACCCGGCGTGCCGTCCCTGTCCGATGGACGCGAACTTGCCGATCCGGAGCTGCCGCTCACGCCCATTTCGCGCGCCAAGGCTTCGAGGGCGGCGATGCGATTTTCGACGTTCGGGTGGGTCGAGAACAGGTTATCGACGCCGTGGCCGTTGAGCGGATTGATGATGAACATATGCGCGGCCGCGGGAACGGCTTCGGCCTCTTCGTTTGGAACACGGCGCGCGATGCGGTCGATCTTGCGAAGCGCGGTGGCAAGCCATATCGGATTGCCGCAGATCATCGCGCCCATCCGGTCCGCCTGATATTCGCGCGAACGGCTGATCGCCATCTGGACGAGGCCCGCAGCCATTGGGGCGACGATCACGGCAAGAAGCGTTCCGATGATGCCGAGGCCACCACGATCGCTGTCACGATTGCCGCCAAAGATCATGCCGAACTGCATGTATTGCGCAAACATCGACACGGCACCGCCGATCGTGGCAGCAACGGCCATCGTGAGGGTGTCGCGGTTCTTCACGTGCGCAAGCTCATGCGCGATGACGCCTGAAAGCTCTTGCCGGTCGAGCGTTTCCAAGAGACCGGTCGAGGCGCAAACCGCCGCGTGAGACGGGCTGCGGCCGGTCGCGAATGCGTTCGGCTGCGGATTGTTCATGATATAGACGCGCGGCATCGGCAGTTCGGCACGGCGCGCAAGGTCACGGACGATGCCGACGAGTTCGGGTGCGGTCGCGTCGGTCACTTCCTGCGCATTGAACATATGCAGGACGACGCTATCGGACTTCCAGAGGCTGAAGGCGTTCATCGCCAGCGCCATGAAGAACGCGAATATAAGGCCGGTTTTACCGCCGACGGCGGCGCCGAGCACAAGGAAAATGCCGGTCAGCACGGCGAGAAGCAGCGCAGTCTTGGCATAGTTCATAGGCATTGGTTCACTCGCGACGTCATGGCCCGGATCTGGTTTACGACCTTACAGCCGCGTATATATTGATCGTTCGACCATTCATAAAGGTGACGTGCCGAAAAAGGTAGCGCTGCCCTATAGGGAAACAAGTCCGGAGATGACGGTCAACGACGACGCTTCGACTGAAGATCATGGCCAATCGGTCCGCGTCCTGACACCAGAGGCGAAACGAGCGCTGGCGGAAGCGGAAGCGCGCCGAAAGCAGCAAGACGGCGCTCCGGCAAAGCCCAAGGAGGTCGGCGGCCGCGACGGTCCCGAGCCGACCCGCTTCGGCGATTGGGAAAAAGGCGGCATAACCTCCGACTTCTGATCAATGGATCAGTCCTCGCAAAAAATATTTTGAACAGGCGAAAAACGGGGCGGCGCAAAGTCGATCGCGAAATTCTGCGTGTCTTATCTGCCTGTCCGGCATCCGAGTTGCATAACCGCATAAATAACGGCGGGGATGTATCAAGGAGGGACAGATGCTGATGCGTCGGATTGCTGGCGTTCTACCTTTCGACCGTAATGAACGCCATTCGAGCCTGATTATTTTTCTCGCGATGATCGTGGCGCTGCTGTTTGCGACGGGCGCTGCGCTCGACTATGCGCGGGTCGTCAATATGCGCGAAGGCATTGCGCTCGCGGTAAATGCGGCGTCTGCGGCGGGCCTCGAAGCCATGGACGATACCGCGCTTACGGACGAAGGGATCAAAGCAATCGTTTTGTCCCATTTCGACAAGGTGGCGACCTTGGCTCGTCATGTCGGGACAGTGGCGTCACCGTCCATCAGCATCGATCGGCAGGCTGGCGCGATCACGGTCGACGCAAAGGGTAGCGTCGCGATGGTCATCAGCAGCTGGTGCGGGGTCAGGCAAGTCGCGGTGCCGGCGACGTCAACGGCAAGCAGGGCGCCGCGTAACGCGGACGCCCTGTAGAGCAATTTTTCTGACCTTAGGCCGGCCGGCGGTTCTGCCGGTTGGAAATCAGATCGTCGACGACCGCCGGATCGGCGAGTGTCGAGGTGTCTCCGAGGCTGCCAAAATCATCCTCGGCGATTTTCCGCAGGATGCGCCGCATGATCTTGCCCGAGCGCGTCTTGGGAAGGCCGGGTGAGAACTGGATCAGATCGGGCGAGGCGATCGGACCGATCTCCTTGCGCACGTGGGCGACGAGATCCTTTTTCAAGCTGTCGTCGCCGTTCTCGCCCGAGTTCAGGGTAACGTAGCAATAGATCCCTTGGCCCTTGAGATCGTGGGGGTAGCCGACGACAGCGGCTTCGGCCACCTTCGGGTGGGACACGAGAGCGCTTTCGACTTCGGCTGTTCCCATGCGGTGGCCCGAGACGTTTATGACGTCATCGACGCGGCCGGTGATCCAGTAATAGCCGTCTGCATCGCGGCGGCAGCCGTCGCCGGTGAAGTACGTGCCGGGATAAGCGGAGAAATAGGTCTGCACAAAGCGATCGTGGTCGCCGTAGACCGTGCGTGACTGGCCGGGCCAGCTGTCGAGGATGACGAGATTGCCCTGCGTATCGCCGTCGAGGACTTTGCCCTTGTCGTCGACCAGCGCGGGTCTCACCCCGAAGAACGGCTTCGTCGCCGAGCCGGGCTTCAGCTCGGTTGCGCCGGGGAGCGGCGAAATCAGAATGCCGCCAGTTTCCGTCTGCCACCAAGTGTCGACGATCGGGCAGCGACCCTCGCCGACGACGTTATGATACCATTCCCATGCTTCGGGATTGATCGGTTCGCCAACCGATCCCAAAAGGCGCAACGACGCACGGCTCGACTTTTTCACCAACGCATCGCCGGCGCCCATGAGCGAGCGGATGGCGGTTGGAGCGGTATAGAAGATCGAGACTTTCCATTTGTCGACGACGTCCCAGAAGCGCGACGCCGACGGATAGGTCGGGATGCCTTCGAACATCAGCGTCGTGGCGCCGTTCGTAAGTGGGCCGTAGACGATGTAGCTGTGGCCGGTGACCCAGCCGACGTCGGCGGTGCACCAATAAATATCGTTGTCGCGGCAGTCGAAAACGTATTGGTGAGTCATCGAGGCGTAGACGAGGTATCCGCCTGTCGTATGCACCACGCCTTTCGGTTTTCCTGTCGAACCGGACGTGTAGAGAATGAACAGCGGGTCTTCGGCCGCCATTTCCTCCGGTTCGCATTGCGCAGGGACCGTGATGATTTCTTCGTGAAGCCAGAAGTCTCGCCCCGGAGTCCAAGGGACCGGATTGCCGGTGCGGCGGACAACCAAGACTTTTTCATCGCCCGCGCATTTGGAGAGGGCGGCGTCGGCGTTTTTCTTCAAAGCCACCGGCTTGCCGCCGCGCAGGCCTTCGTCGGCCGTGATGATGAGCTTCGAGCCCGCATCTTCAATGCGGTTCTGCAGGCTGTCGGGCGAGAAGCCGCCGAAAACGATCGAATGGATGGCGCCGATGCGCGTACACGCCAGCATCGCATAGGCGGCTTCCGGGATCATCGGAAGATAGATGGTGACGCGGTCGCCTTTCTTGACGCCATGTTTTTTCAAGACGTTGGCAAAACGCTGCACGCGGTCGTGCAGCTGGCGATAGGTGATCTGCTCGCTTTCGTTGGGATTGTCGCCTTCCCAGATGATGGCGACTTTGTCGCCTCGCGACTCGACATGACGATCGATGCAGTTCGCCGAAACGTTGAGCGTGCCGTCTTCGAACCAGCGAATGTCGACGTGGCCTGGCGCAAAGCTCGTATTCTTGGCGCGGGTATAAGGCGTGATCCAATGCAGGCGCTTGCCAGCTTCCGACCAGAAGCCCTCGGGATCCTCAACCGAGCGCCGATACATTTCATCGTAACTGGCGGCATTGACATATGCCCGTTCCGCCCACGCAGGGGGAACCGAATAAACCTTATCCGACATCGAGCGCTCCTCCGTTTGGCCGTCTACGTTGCAGCCATTTCTTCGTATTATGCGGCGACGCGCCGCGCTCCACAACATATTCGATCGTGGAGGGATGGGGGTTGCCGGCAAAATGACCAGGATCAATCTCGCACTGCGGCGCGGCTTCTTCAGCCACGCCAGACCGTCGTCCGCTTGATCTCGAAGTCCTCAAGTTCGCGGGTGACCGGTACCTGATATTCGACCAGCGGCATAAACTTTCCTTGCGGAAAGTAACTACGGCGCGGATCGCCGATGTAGACCGAGCAACCTTGTTCTTTAGACCTATCGATAAAGCGCAGGACCCGGTCGGCAAGCTCGCGCTCGTAGAAGAGGTCGCCTACGATGACGACGCCTGATCGGGGAGGGGGCGACGACAGGAGATCGCTATCAGTCGTTTCCAGTGTCACGGCGTTGGCCGCGGCATTGATCGAACAGGCCGCGAGCGCCAGCCGGTCGATATCGGCTGCGAGAACTTGGGCGGCGCCTGTCATCGCGGCCGCGATTGCGGAAATTCCCGAGCCGGCGCCGAGGTCTAGGACCGGGAGGCCTGCGCAGGCATTGGGGTTATCGAGAAGGTAGCGGCTCACGGCCTGGCCGCCCGCCCAGGCAAAAGCCCAGTAGGGGGGCGGGACATTCAGCTCGCCCAACTCATCCTCGGTCTTTTGCCATATCGGGAGGGATTCTTCTGCCAGCCGCAGCGTGATCTCCGGCACCAGCGGCGGCGCGATCGCCTTGGTATTTTCGAGGATGAAGCGCTTGGCGTCGCGAGGGTCGGAGGGATCGAGCCTGCCCGAGGTCATGTGCCCTTAAGCTTCTTTAAGTCGACGCCGCCCATTTTGCAGATTTCCTTCCATTCGTCCGGGGCAACGGGCTGCACGGACAAACGCGAATTGTTAACGAGAACCATGCGCGCGAGATGGGGGTTCGCCTTCACCGCGTCGAGGCTGACGGGCGTCGGGACCGGCGTGACGGACGCAACGTCGACGCATTCCCATTTGCCGGTTTGATCTTTCGCTTCGGGATGCGCGAGCGCAATCACGCGCATGATTCCGACGATCTCCTTGCCTTCATTGGAATGGTAGAAGAAGCCAAGGTCGCCGACCTTCATCGCCCGCATGTTGTTGCGGGCTTGGTAATTGCGGACACCATCCCAAGCTTCCCCTTTTGGCCCGCGCGCCACAAGGTCGCTCCAGGAGAAAACGTCAGGCTCGGATTTGAACAGCCAAGTTTGCATGAGAGTGAGCATTCCACGAGACAGACGTGCGTAGCGTGGAACGCAGACGACCTCAAGCGTGCAAAACGCAGAACCTCCGCACCCTGGGGGTACGGAGGTCCGGACGCGACACAACCTTGAAAATCTAGTTGCCGTACGGTGAGCGTTGTCCCGTATGGCCGTGAAAGCCAATGTTAGTCGGAAGACACTGATTTTGCGTAAACGTGCAGGGTTTCCAATTCGTTTGCATTTGACGCCGGCGCGAACACGATCCAGCGGCGCAGCAAAAAAACGGCGAGGAAACTGACGACGACGGCGATTGCCTTGGCGAAAATTGCCGATGCGGCAAAATGCGTTGTGAGCGCCGCGATGATAAAGCCGGTGAGGACGAGCCCAAGCAAACCGGAGCCCGCGAATTCGGCCAATCGGCGCGGCGCGGACTTGCGCGCGTGGGCGACGTCGAAGACGAAAGCGGACGACAATGCGTAGTGGGCGATCATGCCGACAGCGTATCCGATAACACCTGCTACCGGAGCGTTAACGGCCAATGCGCAGAGCGACAGGTAGACGCCAAAGTCCGTGGCAAGCGCGATGACGCTGACTACGGAATAACGTGAAAGCTGCGGCACGAACGCTGCGGTGCCTGGGCAAGCGCCGCTTGCTATCGTTGCCTCATTGGTCGTTGCGAGTGCCATTCAATCAGCTCGCTTTGCGAAGCCTGGTCGGGACCATGCGGACGCTCTTCAACGCTTCCTCGGCGCCCGAGTCACCTGCCTCGTGATATTCGGCGTCCTCGTTGACGTTCCAGATGTCGTAGAGCATTTCGCCAGCAGCGATGTTCTTGACCGTCAACATCGAGGTCATCATCGCGTGATCCTGGTTGTTGTACTTGTGCATGCCGTTGCGGCCGACGAGATGCAGCGTCGGATATTTTTCGACAAGCTCGGAGCGAATGGCTTCGACGTTGCGCTTGTAGCCGTCGTCGTAAACCGGATAGGCCTTCTTCTGACGGACGACGCAGCCGTCGATGCACTCGTCTTCCGATGCGAGGCCGATGATCGCCAGCTCTTTGCGGGCGAGCGCGAGGAGATCGCTGTCGGCGGCAGCCCAAAGTCCGTCGCCCTCGAAGCAGAAATATTCAAGACCAAGGCAGGCGAGGTTGCTGTCGGGCACCATTTCCGGCGACCAAGAGCGGAAATTCTGGATGCGGCCAACCTTCACGCTCGGTTCGTGAATGTAGATCCAGTTGTCCGGGAAAAGGTCGGGCTTCTTGACGATGAGCGAGACCGTGATGAAGTCGCGATAGCGCAAGGCATCAGCGGCGGCGAGGCTCGACGGCTTGTCGGCGAAAGAGTGCATCAGTTCGCGGATCGGCGCTGACGAGATGACATGGCGTGCGGTAAACGTTGCGGTATCGCCGGAGGGCGTGTGCGCCTTGATGGTCCAGAGGTTCTGTTTCTTGTCGTAGGCGAGGCTTGAAAGTTCGGTGCCCATGTGGATCTTGCCGCCCTGAGCGCGTGTTTTCGCGGCGGCGGCATCCCACATCATGCCCGGGCCCTTGCGGGGGTATTGGAAGCTGTCGATCAGTGTCTTGATGACCTCGCCGTCATGGGCGGAGGTGCCATCTTTAACGCCCTTGGGCTTGACCGAATTGCGCAGGGCATTCGCCATCGCCGACCAGAGGTCGAGACCCTTGATGCGCTGGGCGGCCCAATCGGCCGAGATCTCATCGCAGCTCATTCCCCACACCTTCTCAGTGTAGGTCTTGAAGAAGATCGAGAACAGGCGCTCGCCGAACTGGTTGGAGACCCATTCGTGGAATGTTTCCGGCTTCTCGTTCGGGAAAGCCTGCTTGTACATGAACGAAAGCACGCACATTGCGCTCTCGACGACGCCGAGGTTGCCGAGTGCTTCGAAGGCTTTCAGCGGATAGGAATAGTATTTGCCGTCATAGTAGATGCGGCTCATGCGCGGACGGCTGATGAAATCCTGAGGCAGGATTTCCTTCCACAGATCGACGACCTCTTTCGACTTCGAAAAGAAGCGATGGCCACCGATGTCGAACAGAAAATCCTTGTAGTTGACGGTTCTGCTGATGCCGCCGACGTAGCGCGGATCTGCTTCGATGACCGTCGTCGAGATGCCTTGCTTTGTCAGAAGGTAGGACGCGGTGAGGCCGGCCGGGCCTGCGCCGATGACAAACACTTCGCTGTGGGACATGTGGTACGCCTACGCCTACGCTTGCGAACAGATAAACAAACGGTTTCCGGCGCGGCCGATATCACGAGCTCAGTGCACCTCAGGTGTCAGACTAGGGATTATGGGTAAACAAAAGCTGATATTTGCGAATAATTCGACGAAAGCCTCGGATGAAATCGCGCACTCTTTTTTGTGATCGGCCAACCAAAGTTTACGGTCCCCTAATTGCGCTTGGATAAACTGCGGGCTTTCCCAGGGACCAACGCATGCATTCCGCCACACTGAAAGCTTCGGCCGAACGGCAGGGCATTGCCCGCATTCGCGACATTCCGAACTGGGCGTGGTGGCTGCTCGCGCTAAGCTATGTCGGCGTCCGCAGCTGGTATGTGGGCGGCGTCGGGGTCTACGGCTTTTTCGGCGATCCGGACGACGCGACGCGCCTCATTCAAGTTCGCGAACTGATGGCTTCGTGGCATTGGTTCGATACCACGACGATGAAAGTCGGCGGCGATGCCGGAATGCTGTCGCATTGGTCGCGGCTCGTTGATCTTCCACTTGCGACGCTGATTGCGACATTCAATCTTGTCATGCCGCTCGATGACGCCGAGCGGTTGACGCACATCGTCTGGCCGCTTTCACTGCTCGGCGCGCTGATGTGGGTGTTGTTCAGGGCGACCGCAAAGGTCGGCGGTGAAACGGCCGGCCGTCTGTCCATCCTCTTCGTGGCCTTGACGCCGCTTGCCTGGTATCAATTCGCAGTCGGGCGCATCGATCATCACAACGTCATGATCGCTGCCACGGTTTCCGCCGCATTGCTGATGTGGGCCTATCCTTGCCGTATCGAGGTGTGGCGGGTTGCGGGACTGTTGCTCGGTCTTGCCTTGGCGGTGGGATATGAAGCGCTGGCTCCTGCCGTTGCGCTCAGCACCTTCGTGGCGGCGTGGGCTCTGTTCGATCGTCAAGCGGAGAAGAGCGCTGCAGCATTTGCGATTGCACTGGCGCTGACGTTCACGGCGGCATTCTTTGCGACAATCCCGCCGTCGCGATGGATGGATATCCGCTGCGATGCAATCTCACTCAACATGGTGGCGCTCATTGGTTCGGGCGTCACAGGATTTCTGGTCGCGCTTGGCCCTGGAAAAGGCTGGCCACTTGCCGCGCGAATTGGTGCGATCGCCGCTTGCGGAGCCATCGGTATCGCCATTTACGGCATGCTGGAGCCGAAATGCCTTGCCGGCCCTAAGGGTCAGCTGCCGCCGTTGGTGCTTGAGATCTGGCTCAATAAAGTCGCTGAGAACGCAAGCTTCGTCGACGATCTCGTTCATCGGAAATTGGAGCAATCGTTTGGATTGCTGATTTTCTTCAGCATTGCCATCGCAGCACAGGTTTACCGGCTGAGAGATCGCTGGCGGGCGGCGGATTTATTTCTGCTGGCGTCGCTCGTGACGTTTATCGGGCTTGCGTGCTGGCAATACAAATTCATGTCGTATGCGTCGTTTTTGAGCCTTGCGCCCGTGGCGATCGTTTTCAGCGGGCTCGGTTCGATCGGGGAGATCAGCGCCGCGACGGTGAAGCTCGGCGCCATCGTCCTGCTCAACCAATCGACGCTCGCCTGGATGTCGGGTGGCGTTAACGCACTGCTGGGCGCGCCGAACGTCGAGACCGCCGAAGCGATCGAGGATGCTCGTGCGTGCTCCAAGCCCGAGAACATTCATGACCTCGCCGGTTTGTCGCCGGGGATCATCGCGTCGCATATCGATGTCGGCGCCTTCATTGCCGTCAACACGCCGCTCAGGGCGTTGGCGGCGCCGTATCATCGGATCGCCAATGCGATCATTGCCAACCATGAAATTTTTTCGGCACACGATGCGAGAACGGCCGCGGGCTTGCTGAAGCAGCAGGACGTCGACTACGTGGCGATCTGCGACGGGCTCGACAAGCCGATGCTGAAAGATCCGGAGTGGAAAGGCACGCTCAAAGCCGATCTGATCAACGGAAAGGCGCCGAGCTTTCTTACGCCCGCAACGCTTTCCAACCCACATTCCATCTATCACGTTTGGAAAGTCGATCGGGCGGCACTCAATCTTCAGCTTTCAAAGGCCGCTGCATCAGCGCCGTAATGGCTTCTTCGACCGTCAGGCGGCCTTCGATGATGCCGTTGACGGCTTTGGCGATCGGCATATCGACGCCGTTGTCGTGAGCCAGCCGGACGAGCGCCTTGCACGTATAGACGCCCTCCGTGACGGCGGCACGCGCGCCCAGAATGTCTGAAAGTGCGCGGCCTTCTCCAAGGGCACGACCCAGGGACATGTTGCGCGATTGAGGGCTGCCGCAGGTCAGGATGAGGTCGCCCAATCCGGACAAACCCAGCAGCGTTTCAGGACGCGCTCCCATGGCTTCGCCAAAGCGGCGCAATTCGGCGAAGCCACGGGTCACCAAGGCGGCATGCGCACTGGCACCGAGGCCGCGGCCTTCGACGATGCCGGCGGCGATGGCGAGGACATTCTTGACGGCGCCGCCAAGCTCGGCACCGAGCACGTCGCTCGACCAATAAAGCCTCATCTGACGGGACGACAGGGCGGTGGTAAGATTCCGGCCGACCGTCTCGTTGCGGCAGGCAAGCGTCAGAGCGGAAGGAAGGCCGCGGGCCACATCGGCCGCGAAGCTCGGGCCTGAGAGCACGACGCGCAGAACGTGGGGCGCAACTTCCTCGAGAACGTCGCCCATGAACCGGCCCGTCGCTTGCTCGATGCCTTTGGCGCATATGATGACGGGCGTGTCGGGCGCGATTTTTTTTGCCAGCGTCGCCATGATATCGCGAAGATGCTGAGCGGGGACGACCGCAAGAATTGTGTCGGCGGTCGCGACGGCTGTGAGATCGCCGGTGGCGCGAATGGCAGGATTGAGATCGACGCCCGGCAAGAAGGTGCGATTGACGTGACGAGCGTTGATATCGTCGACAACTTCCGACTCGCGCGCCCACAGGGTGACGTCTATGCCGCCGTGCGACAATGTTTGAGCGAGCGCCGTTCCCCAGGCGCCGCCGCCGACAACACTGACAGAACGAATTTGCAAAAGCGCCCCCGAAGACAATGTCGAATTCAATCTAGCACGGCAATTTGACTTCTGCGTACTAGGCCTTGACGCCGGCGCCCGCAGCTTTGGGTGCCTCCGCATCGAGCGGCCAGCGCGGCCGTGCGGGCGCGTCGAGCGGATCGGCAAGCCCACGAGCCAATCGTTCGGCGCCGGCCCAGGCAATCATGACGCCGTTGTCGCCGCAAAGCTCGAAGGGTGGCGCGTAGAATGTGAAATCATGTGCGGTGGCGACCTTTACAAGAGTTGAGCGGAGCGCCTTGTTCGCAGCGACGCCGCCGGCAACGACGAACGGGCGATGGCCGGCATCGGGAAAGAGTGGCAAGACCGCGCGCATGGCTCGTTCGACGCGATCGCTGACGCTGTCGCAAACCGCGGCCTGGAACGACGCGCAAAGGTCGTCGATATCCGTCGCGGCCAACGGCGCGTTCTGCATCGCGGCGTGGCGGACGGCCGTTTTCAATCCGGCGAAGGAAAAGTGCGGGTCTTCGCGGCCTTTCATCGGCCGGGGCAAATCGAAACGCGCGCCGTTGCCGGCGAGCGCCGCCTTTTCGACCGACGGTCCGCCGGGCATCGGCAGCCCGAGCAGCTTTGCGGTTTTGTCGAAGGCTTCGCCCAAGGCATCATCGATCGTGGTGGCGAGGCGGCGATAGCGGCCGACGTCTTCGACCAGCAGCAATTGCGTATGGCCGCCGGACACGAGCAGCATCAGATAAGGCGGGCGGACATTCTCCGTCAGGCCGACCGTCAGGGCGTGCGCTTCGAGATGGTTGATGGCGAGAAAAGGACGTTTGGTCGCGAGCGCCAAGGCTTTGGCCGTGGTGGCGCCGACGATCAAGCCGCCGATGAGGCCGGGTCCCGTCGCCGCGGCGATGCCTGATAGGTCAGGCAGGCTGACGCCGGCCTGATTGAGAGCGGCCTTGATGAGATAATCGAGGCTTTCGGCGTGTGCGCGAGCGGCGATCTCGGGGACGACGCCGCCATAGATCGCGTGCTTGTCGAACTGCGAAAGGACGACGTTGGCAAGGATCCGCCCGCGGCCCGCCGAATTGCGGGCGACGACGGCCACGGCGGTCTCGTCGCAGCTCGTCTCGATGCCGAGAACAAGCGCGTCGGAAGATGCAATATCGGAAAGCTCGGTCATCTGTTCAGGAAGTTATCGGCGCGAGGTTGGAATCCGCGCCTCTTTGGAGCATACCTGTCGCCCGAATTACCGGCACCCGGGCCCGACGGCCCCCGCCTAGCATCCGGAGAAACCTTTTTGCAAGCTATCCGCATCGGGACCCGAGGTTCACCCTTGGCCCTCGCCCAGGCGCATGAGGTGAAGGACAGGTTGATCGCCGCCCATGGCTTTAGCGCAGAGGCGGTAACGGTCAACGTCATCAAGACGACGGGTGACCGCGTTCTCGACCGGCCGCTCTCGGAGATTGGCGGCAAGGGTCTGTTTACGAAGGAAATCGAGGAAGCGCTGCTCGCCAACGAGATCGACGTCGCGGTCCATTCGATGAAGGACATGCAGACCGTGTTGCCGGACGGCCTCGTCATCGGGGCGGTGCTGCCGCGCGAAGATCCGCGTGACGCGTTCATTTCGCTGCGGCACCGGTCGTTCGATGGACTTCCCAAAGGCGCAGTCGTCGGGACGTCGTCGTTGCGGCGGAAGGCGCAGGTGCTACACGCACGCCCCGATCTTCGCGTCGTCGATTTTCGCGGCAATGTGCAGACGCGGTTGCGCAAGCTCGAAGACGGCGTCGCTGAGGCGACGTTTCTTGCTGTCGCCGGTCTCAAAAGGCTTGGCCTGCAAGAGCGGATCACGTCGCCGGTTTCAGCCGAACAAATGCTGCCGGCCGTGGCGCAAGGCGTGATCGGGCTCGAAATCCGGGACGGCGATGAAACGATCACGCCGATCGTCTCCGCTTTGAACGACGCGAAGACGGCATTCGCCGTCGCCGCAGAGAGGGCATTCCTGGCGCGGCTCGAAGGCTCCTGCCGGACACCGATCGCGGGGCACGCGACGATCGACGGGACCAAGGTCCATTTCCGCGGGCAGCTCCTCTCGCCGGATGGCGCCAAGTGCTACGATGTCGCCCGCAGCGGCAGCGTCGAAGATGCTCGAGCGCTCGGGCTTTCGGCAGCCGATGAAATCCTGGGCAAGGCCGACGCCGCGCTTCTTGTTCGTTCGAACGCCTGATGCACGTTCTTGTTACGCGTCCTGTTCAAGATGCCGGGCCGTTCAAGACGAGCCTGGAAGCTCTGGGCTGCCGTGTCAGCATCGCGCCGCTGATCGAGACATTGGCAAACGATATTTCGCTGGACGCTCTAAGCGGGGCGACCGGGATCGTCGTCACGAGCCGGAATGCGCTGGCGGCGCTCGCCAAGTCGCCGGCATTGCCGTCGGCGATGACACTGCCATTGTACGTGGTCGGTCCCGGGACGGCGGCTGAGGCGCGCCGGATAGGGTTCACGCAGATTGTCGAGGGGACGAACGGGCGAGCCGAAGGCCTCGTTCCCGTCGTCGCCAAGGGCGCCCCCGCTGGCGGACGTTTGATCTATCTCAGAGGCGACGAGATTGCGTACGACCTCGCGGCCGCCTTGGCCGAAAGTGGCGTTAACGTCGTGTCCGTTCTCGCTTATCGCTCGATCGCCGCCGACACATTACCCGCTGCGGTCATCAAAGAGCTGCAAACGGGCGGCATTGATGTCATCACGCTGATGTCGCCGCGGACGGCAAAAATCTGGTCAAGTCTTACCGCCGAAATCATGCCGCCGGTACAACTTTCCGGGGTCATATACGTGTGTCTATCCGAGCGTGTACGGGGGGCCTTGGGCCCGTCAGCAAAAGCCGGTAAGGTTCTGGTCCCGTCGCATCCCAATGTCGAGGAAATGCTTGCGCTGGTAAAACGTCTCGCGGCAGGTTGGAAAGCGGAGTAACACAGGCCGGCTGGCAGCCTCGGCGGGAAAGCTCTCTCAAAACATAAATTTCGCCTGAAACACCCGGATGGTTGGAACGGGACTGAATGGCATATCGAGTTTCGTAAGAAGGATTAGGCGCCGATGGCAGACGAAAAATCGGGTGCAGGATCGAACGGTGGCGCCGGCAAGCGGCCCTATGCCACGATCGATCTCAAGGCGACCGAAATCAAGGTGACGCCGGTCAAAGGTTCGCAGACGGAAAGCTCGAGCGCGGCGGCGGGCGATGTTCCGCGTCCGGCAGCGGCGCGGTCCTATGCCGAAACGGCAGGCGAAGCGAAGAGTTCTGCAAGTGCGGCGGCCGGGACATCCGCTAAAAGTGAAAGGCCCGCCGCAGCGGCCTCATCAGCCCGGTCTGGTTTCGACGACGATGCGCCGAAGACCATACCGGCGAAAAAGGCGGGCGGCTTTTTCAGCCATCTCGCTGCCGGCATCGTCGGCGGTGCGCTGGCATTCGGGGCGGCGATCTGGGCATTGCCGCAGCTTGGTGTGGAGGAGGGCGCGGAAGATCAGATCGCGAACCTCTCGCAGCGTCTCGCCATGGTTGAGAAGAACGACCAAAAAGTGCCGCCTGCGCCGGATCTCAGCGAAATCCAATCGCGCATCTCGAATCTTGAAAACGCGGCGCAGAAAATTCCTTCGCTGATCGAGAGTCAGGCGCGTCTCGTCGCGGAAACGAAGGCGGCATTGGCAGCTGCCGCATCCGATGCAGGTTCGACGCAACTCATCGAGCGCCTCGGCAAAGTCGAAGACCGGCTCAAGGCAATGGCGGACGCCGGCGTCAATGATCCCAACGGAACGCATAGCGAGCAGCTTGCAGCCTTGATCGGTAAAGTCTCCGATCTTCAGACCAGTCTCGCCACGCAGCTCACAGAGCTTCGGACCAATGTCGCTAAGGACGTCGACGGCCGCATTCAATCAGCGACGGAAGTGAGCGAAACGGCGCGGGCCGGGACGCAGCGGATCGACAAGGATGTCGCCGGCCTCAAGACCGACAATGTGCGAGTCGGGACCGAGATCGACGCGGTCAAAACGACAGCCGATCACATCGCCGCCGATCTTAAGGTGACGCAGGATCAGCTACAAAGTCTGAAGACCGCGCTGGAGGGCCTCAGCACCGCCGCGGCCAAGCCCGCCGATATCACCGCCGCCGTGCGCCCGGTCGAGGAGAAGACGGCGGCGCTCGAAAAGAGCGTGCAGGATGTGGTTCAGAGCGACGCTCTGCGCAAAGAGAGCGCGCAACGGATCGTCCTTGCGCTCGAACTGCAGAACTTGCAGCGAGCGCTCGACAGTGGACAGAATTTCTCGGCGCAGCTTGCGGAGGTTAAAAAAATCGCCGGTCCGCAACTCGATCTATCGGCGCTCGAAAAGCTGCAGGAATCGGGCGTTCCGACTCTCGCGGAGCTGACACAGCAGTTTCGTACCGCCGCTGATCGCGCCATCGATGCAGATTCAGAATCGGAAAACGCCGGCGTCGTCGATCGGCTGTGGGCAGGCGCGAAATCGGTCGTGAGGGTGCGCCGCATCGATCTCAAGGCCGATGACAAGAGCACGGAGGCGGTCGTCGGGCGCATGCAGGTCGCGCTGGCGGATGGGCGTCTTGCCGACGTTCTGTCGGAAGCCAAGGATCTTTCGCCCAAAGCGCACGATGCGATGCAGCCGTTTCTAGACAAGGTCTCTGCGCGCGTCAGCGTCGATGACGCCCTCGCCAACCTCAATTCGCAACTGAAGACGTCGATTGCGGGCGTTGCTCAGCCATCGGCAAAGCCGCAGCCATAATCGATAAAGGTAAAGCGTCATGGTGCGCCTCGTCGTCTATCTGCTAACGATCGCCCTTATCGCCTCAGGCCTCGCGTGGCTTGCCGACAGGCCCGGCACGCTGCAAATCGTCTGGCAGGGTTACGATATCGAGACGTCGGTTTTTCGCGCCATTGTCATGTTGGCTGCGGCGGTCGCTTCCTTGATCTTTCTGTGGTCGGTGTTCCGCACGCTTTGGAACAGCCCGGCCGCGCTCGGAAATCGGCTGGCGCGGCAACGCCAGCGCAAGGGCCTCGACGCACTCTCGAGCGGCATGATCGCGATCGGCGCGGGCGACAGCGCGCTCGCCGCACGCTATGCGCTGCAGGCGCGCAAAGCGTTACCGCATGAGCCTTTGACGCAGCTTCTGCGCGCGCAGTCGGCAGAGCTTTCGGGCGACCGGGCGGCGGCAAGACGGATTTACGAAGCGATGCTCGCGTCGCCCGAAACAGAGCAGCTCGGGCTCAGACATCTGTTTCTCGAAGCGCAGCACGAGGGCGCCGGCGAAGCCGCCCGGCAATTCGCCGCCCGTGCGCTCAAGGCCAATCCGAAGCTCGAGTGGTCGTCGACGGCTCTCTTCGATCAACAGTGCAAGCAAAAAGACTGGTCGGGGGCGTTGGCGACTCTCGATCACGCGCGAAAAGGCGGCCACCTGCCGAAGGCTATTGCCGATCGCAAGCGCGCGGTGCTGTTGACTGCCAAGGCGATCGGGGCGGAAGAGGATAGTCCGGACAAGGCGCTTGGCTGGGCGCTCGAAGCGCATGCGCTGGCTCCCGATCTCGTGCCGGCGGCCGTCCTCGCCGGGCGAATTCTGGCGTCGCGCGGAAACACGTCCAAGGCCGCGAAGGTCATCCAGAAGACGTGGACGAAGTCGCCGCATCCCGATCTTGCGATGGTCTATGCCCACGCCCGCGTCGGCGACAGCACGCGCGATAGGCTCGATCGCGTGCGCCAGCTCGCCGCCCTCAATCCGCATTCGATCGAAAGCCCGATCGCGGTAGCAACCACGGCGACCGAAGCGCGGATGTACGATGAGGCCCGGCGCGCGCTCGAGCCGCTTCTGGCCGAGCGTCTTACGCAACGCGTGGCACTTCTGATGGCGCGTATCGAAGCGGGCGAGAACGGCGAGAAGGGACGCGTCCGCGAATGGCTGGCGCGGGCGATGAACGCAGCGCGCGACCCTGCCTGGACCGCCGACGGCGTGATTTCGGATCACTGGGAGCCGACGTCGCCGGTCGATGGCCGTCTCGATGCTTTCCAATGGCGCGTTCCCGTCGAGACGCGGGATGCCGGCGGCACGGAAATCCTGGCGACAAAGCTGGACGAACTCATTGCCATTGCGCCCGCGAGGACTGAGATCGAGGGTGCGGATGCGGAAAGCAAGGTTGAAGAGCAGCCAGCACATCAGCCTGAAACGAAAGTGGACGAGCCGGACGTCGTGACGGTCGAGCCCGTGACAGTCACTGTTGCGCCAGTTGCCGCTGCGGGAGGCCCGAAGGAGCCCGCGGCGGAAAATGCAAACGGCGCGGCGCGCCCGTCCGCGATTGGCGTGGCGGGATCTCCAACTCAGTCCAACGATGGGGTGAGCGCCACGGTGAAGACACTCCCGCAGGAGCGATCGTCCACAGCGCGCTCCGACCCTGCGGTATTCGTTGCACCCCGAGCGCCGGACGATCCCGGAACTGAGCCGCTCGAGCCGGAATTGGAGCAGCCTGTCGCGCGGCGAACCTACCGCTCGGTCAATTAGTTGGCGGGTCGACGGGGTGCTTGCCTCGCCGTCCGCGCAAGGCCTGCGGCAGTCGAGCCTTTTGGGGCGCCGACCCTTGCAATTCCCAGCGGCGCAGAGTATCCCTCGCGCCTTCCCGGGGTGCCTCGTCGCCCGACGGAGAAACGCCGCTTTAGCTCAGCCGGTAGAGCACGTCATTCGTAATGACGGGGTCGTGTGTTCGAGTCACACAAGCGGCACCATGAATTTAATCCAATAAAATCAGTGGTTTCTTGGCGGAAGCTCTTACTTCTCTTGAGCTGGGTTTCGTCCCCCGAAATCGCTCCCTGGTATAAGCCTGGTATATTCCGCACATAAAGGTGGCCCTTCTGCGCCCTCTTCTGGAACCGCCGCAAATCACCGATGCTCGCCGCTCAACGATAGGCGGGGGCACCGATGCGGCGGGTCACATTGGAAGAGGCGAAAGCGCTTGCTGACCAGTGGAAGGCGCAACGCGAAGACGTCGAACGGATGCCCAACGCCGACTACTTCCGCGATGCCAGTCCGCATGACCTTATTCGAATGTGGAAGACCGGGAAGAGCACCAGCGGCAAGAAGCTGACGGATCGCGAGTTCGGTTGCCTGGTTGAGCGCTGGGTTCAAGTCTTCGATGCTTTTCCGCCTTCGAATGACGAAGCCGACGTCAGTGAGGCGGTTCCGCTGGCCAAGCTTCCGGAGCTGCCGCCCGACGATACCGTGGTGCGCCCTGTCGAAGTTGTGCGCCTGACTGGCCTGTCGAAGAGTACCATCAATCGCATGGTCTCGGCCGGCACGTTCCCACCACCGCTACGCATTGGAGAGCGTGCACGTGGATGGCTGTCGCGGGACCTGAAAGCCTGGCGTGAATTGCTCGACGAACAGCGCCGTCGTCCCCGGCAGTAGCCCCCGCGAGATGCCGAGATGGTGCGCGCACTGCTATAAGGCGGCCACCACCCGGGTTGAAATGCAATTGGTGGCGGGGGGTGGGGACCAAAACGCCAGCCAGGACCCGTGATTATTGTTATTGGTTGTCTGACATGGGGCGCGATTTCCGGACAAAATCTATTTCAGTGATTTAGTTCGATGTATCAACAACGAATGCCTACGCGCGCTGAAAGCCTCGTCCTATCCACCGTCCAACCCAAACAATCACGTAAGCGACCAGCCAAGCGAAGGGAACGGGAATTAGCGCCCATCCGATCGCATTGCCAACGCTACCTTCCATCATCCTATCGAAGACCACATGCGATTTTGGTCCGCACGAAGCAGTGTCTTCTTGCTTTCGAACCTTCTCCTGAACACAGAGTTGATAATCCAGGTTCGAAAGGCCACCCGCAAATTTCAAGCTGGTGTTCATGCTGGTGAAGTACGCGGCAACCGCCCAAATCACAGTCGCGACAATTCCTAATCGCTGCCAGCCATTCAGCCTCATCGCCTGTCCCTCTCAATTCCGTGGACCCCCAATATACTCCGCCGTGGATAAAACCGCGACCGCGCTTGATTGAACAACTGCACGCCCGTCACTTGGCCGAATAACCTCGAATGGATTTCAGCCGATGCCCTTCATTCGCAATTCTTCGATTGCTGCCGCCGCACTGTTTCTCTCTGCATGTTCGATGACGCTGCCAGTTCAAGGTGTCGTGGATGGCGGCAAAGAGACGATGACCGGAACAGCGACTGGCTACACGAACGGTGCCGGCACTCTCGAAATTAAAACGAGCAAAGGGACGACCTGCAAAGGGAACTTCGTCTACGTCACGCCACGACAAGGCAGCGGCGTCTTCAACTGCGACGATGGTAGGTCCGGTCCATTCCAATTCGTTTCGACGGGTTCGCAAGGAACTGGCACAGGCACGTTTGGCGGGCAGAGTTTTACGTTCACGTTTGGGTAGGGCTGCCGATGGCCAAACCTCTCACTCATCATATCGACTTGAAGCAAATTGCCGACCTTGGGCATACCGGCATTCGCCGTGCCGCTATTTTCATGGGGCTCGGTCTGAACGCGGCTAATCGGCCCGACTTCAAAGAATACCAGCTCACCGAGATACCTCGATACGCGAAGACCATCGGCTATAAGATAATTGGTCCGGTCGACGACGCGCGTATCGAACAATTCAAAGCTACATTTGCCGATTGGATAGTCGCGTGCGGTTTGCGAGAGATCTTGGAGCACTATGGCTTGTTGCTCGCGCGACTGCATCACGAGGCAATGATCGTTCTGCAAACTCGCGACCTGCTGAAGTACCTAGGTGATCCGGCAACTTTGCAGCGGAACCACTTCGAAAACCCGGGTTTAGCCGCCAAGTTTCAGGACCTACGTGCGCGTTTCAAAATAGAGACTAAGTTCGAGGAACAGATAACTCAACTCTATAAGCTGCGAAACATCATTGACCATAATTTTCAAACGGTCACAGACAAGCCGCTGAATGCCGAGAATAAGTTCGTTGTCAGTTGGGAAGCCTTCGACGTGTTTGGTGTCGGAGAGGGAAGCGGTGCGATTACTCCATACGCAGAACTTATAGATAAGGTGTTGCCAGAACCGACTAAGATTGTCGGGAAGCGTGTTCGCCGCGAAAAGGTCTACGAAAGAGGGGATCGAGTAACGCTGGATGGGAAAGAACTAGAGGAAATTTGCTTCTTCTTCTCGTTTTGCTGCATACCGTCGATCCTGAAATCGTTTGTCGAGTTTGGGAAACGGCATGGTGTAAACCCGGCCTCTGGCGACGACGAACTATGACCGGGCTATCATCGAGTGAAGTCGTCTCTTTCGTGTTTACGGAAGCCGCGCGATTTCAAGAGCAATTTGCACGAGGCGATTTTCGAACAGGACTTGAGCGACCACTGGACGGGTTGCATTCAATTCCAGATCCAAAAGGTGACGGTTACGGCGCGCTATGCATCGGTCCGAACGCCGAACGGAGACTACGGGAGTTTGTCGAAAGCCAGGTCGCGAACGGCCGCTACGCAGGCAAACTCGAAGTTGAACCTCTGGTTCGGCAATTCAAAGAAGAAATCGTGGATCGCTTCATTAGGCGATGCGTTGAATTGTCAGACGACGAAGCATCAGCAGCCTTTGCATCTAGCCTCGTTTGCTCGGTCAGTCGGACAAAGGAGCTGACGCACTTAATTCCGTGCCAGCTAGTGAACACAAGCGATCCGAGCGCATTCGAAATAGGACCAGTTAAGTTTAGCCACTATGATTGGCGTTGGCCGGAGATAGAGCGGCAGCTTCAGAACTGGCCGACCAATCCGAATTATAACGACAATACGCGACAGCGCTTACGTCAGGACATTCGAACGTATTATGCGGAATTCAACTGGCTTGCAGAAGTGACGCTTGCCGGTTGGGAGCCGACGCCCTCACGAAAAGCCGCACTAGAGATAACCACGGCAGCAGTCGAAGGCCTCAGGCTCTTGTTGGGAGGACGGCAGTCCAATCGGCTGCTAGTCGCGGGTGCGGCCGGTCATAGTCATGTTCGATCCCACATAGTATTAGCATCAGGAAAAATCGAACAAACAGAAGTGGCTCACCACTCCTCGATATATCCTCTCGACGAAGGCGATTGGAAGTGGATTGAAAGCGACGAAGGTACTTTCCTCAGACGCATTCTTGGCGTCGCAATATCCTCTCGATTTCTAGTGGCAGAACCCACGCCACTCGCCATTCGATTTACGGACGCGCTACATTGGTATGGGCTCGCGACGGAAGACACTTCGGCCGCCGCAAAACTAGTGCTGTATTTAATGGCAGTTGAGCGACTTCTGCTTCCAACAAAGACAGGGGCTATACGTTCAACTGTAAAGAACCGCTCTGCGTATTTCTGCGATTGGGAGAAACATAACGAAAAAATCGAGAGATTGTACGGTGCGCGAAATGATCTTTCTCATGGAAAGCGTTCACCTCTTTCGCCCGATCTTGCGGACACCGCAGAGCTGGCAAGATGGTTTGCGCGCCAAGTCTTGATCGGAACGTTGTGGCAGAGCGAAAGTGCACTCAAAGTCGAGGACTTCTCGTCTGAGACCCTAGCGGCGGTGCTCGACGATTTCCATGAGCGGCACAAACGGCTGGGCAAGAGAGGCCAAAAAGCCAACAAAGTGGAACGGCCGCATGACGACCGATAACATAGGTGGACGTCGTGATAATTTCCAATTCACCCGAAATTCGCGAGCCTATTGATGCGCGGCACGTTCTTTCAGTCTCCGACGCGACGGTTGCCACATATTTGGACCGCAAACCCGGAACAGGCGATCTGGGACCTGTTGCGAGTTCTCCAACAACCCGCTGCGGTGGAGAACATCTTGACGGGGAATAGTGGCGCTCGTGGTGGCGAGAATGTCTTTTCAAGTGAACTTGCGGGTAGAAGATCGCGCGACATCGCCTATCTGATTGTTCAAGCGGAGGAGTACTACAGATCGGCAGAAGTCGCTTCGTTGGCGACCCGGCCTCTTCCTCTCTACTACGGCATGCTCACTTTGTCGAAAGCCGCCATATTAGCCTGGAACGACGAGATATCGCTACTCGATTTGAAATATCACGGGCTCGATAGTCGGCCTCGCTCTGGGGATCTGAAGTTATATAAGGAAACTCCCGATAAGTGGACGCTCTCGGACGAGTACGCATCTGCCAATAGCGGTGTATTCACGCGCTTAGCAGGTTTATATGGCGTGCAAAACATTGCGGTGGGAGATGTCTTTACGTTCGACGATATTCTTAAGACCGACGCGGAACTTGCCGTCGCATACAACAGAATGAATAATTTCGGTTCGCTCACGTTTCCATTATACAGCTCCACCGTCTCGGATGATCCGGTAAAGATCGTGATGTACCCCTCAACAAGATCAGTGGACGAATTTAAAAAAATCTTCGCTTTCATCGAACCGGATTTCGAAATTTCCCCGGCGCTTCTCCATGATCAAGCCATCACTGTGACGAGCCGAAATCATCTATTAAAAAGTCCAGCATATTTGGGCTTCGAGCACCCCGATGTTGGCGGCAGGTATATTGTGGGACCGGCACTGAACTTGTCAGACGGGAAAAAACGTAGATATGTTCCCCGGCCAATTGCAGATTACGCCGGCATGTTCATTCTTTCTGACTTAGTCCGTTATCGACCTCAGTTCTGGGTTGAAGTCGTGAGAGGTGACCCTCGCGGTAACGTCGGCTTGGTGAGCCTATTTGTTGCATCGTGCCGCAGACGTTTTGCGCACGCAATGTTGAACGCTCTGTATGGGGAACGGTTTTCATTCGGCACTGCGGCGCGTCTGGGGTAATGCCTCGTTGGCAGCTGACAGCGCTTACTCACGCACTCGACTACTTCGAGCGCTCAATCAAGTTTACGGAGCGACGAAACGCTTTTTGATTAAGGCCCAAGTAGTTAGAAATGCGCGAAGTAAGTGTTTTGCTGACGTTGAACTCGATGAGCTGTTTGCCGTCTAAGTGGAGACACAGAAGCGAAGCCGCCGCCGCAATAATTTCAATGTGGAAAGCATTAAGCGGCTCTATTGACGAGGGCTCGACCATTAAGTGCATCTGCCCGATTTTGCCTCTAACCACATTGTTGGGTGGCCCGCCAAACGTCATGGCATCCGCCGCTGCTTCCATCGCTTTGTGAGTTTCGTCGCGCTCTGCATCGAAGTGGACGCCGCCAAGTTTGTTAGCAACAAACTTTATGATTTCTTCGCAGGTGAAAAAGCGTCCCGAAAAATATATCCGCTTTTGCCTTTTGAAGGCGCCAAGTTTGAAGAGTTCGAACTTCATCGTATGAGCCGGTACCCGCAACTTACCATTGAACGGCGAACTTGAAGAATAAATCCCGGACATCTCCGCGCCATTGAAACGTACCCCACCCGTTAAGAAGATGGTTACGTCCGGCGCATTCTGTAAAGCGCTAACAACGTGTTCGTTGTTCAAGGCAGGTAGTTTAGGAACACGGCTTACCGCACGACAGAACTTGTCCAGTAAGCCCTCGATAAGCCAACGTCGCAGAATAGGTGAAGCAGCGCGTATGCTGCCTTCGTCAAGTGCCTCCTGATGGCGCACAATAAGTCGAAAAAGCGTCTCCAAATCGCTCCGCAGAAGCGCGTCCCACTGTGCAACTTGTTCTTCTGGATAAGTTGTTTTTGCCAACTGTTCAGGGGCCCCGAAGTTAGTTCTCCATTCACTATCAGCAATCATTCACCGAGCGCGAGAACCGATGAGAAATTTTTAATCTCGACGGTTCATTACGGTGTCGATTTCACGAAGGCGGTCCATTACCCAATTAAAATCCTGCCTATCCCCGTACATCATGTCCTGCATTCGCGCGTAATCTTGCTCGAGCACTTGGCGTACTTCATTGGCGGGCATGATTTGAAGACGTCCATGATGAAGCTCATCGTGTTTGCGCCATGCGCTTCGAAATGCAAGTTTATCATGTTCCCGTACGTCATCTAACAGCTCGGCATTTCTCATGGCGCGTCGTCCCATGGGATGGAGGCTCAATCTTGCCAAATCCGAGTAATGTCTCGATAGGCGGTTTCTATCGCCAGGGACGCGAGCGTCGTCTCTAAAACGACAGTTGTGGCCATGTACTATCGCGATCTTCTCCAAGAACGTTCGTGCGGGCGATATCATCGTGACGTTGCTGATCTCCAAGTTCAGCCCATTTCCGAGTTCGTGTTGGACGTACGGAACGACCGGTCGCTCGACCGAGGGGGACTGAGCAGATCGCGCACCTCCCTCGATTTTCACGCGCGGCAAGAAGTAGCCGTGTTCATCGTCTTCTTGAGCGTCGAGATTGGCCTCGACAAATAGAGAGGGATACCTGACGAAAAGTGTCTGAGGTTCCTCACAGGACGTAACAACTCGGCATTCGGGCAACGCTCGACTGAGCTTGTCCTTCATAGGTCCGGATATAAATCTGCCGCAAGCGTCTTGCAGCTTCTCGAACCTCTGCTCTCGCTTCTTTTGCGAGGGTCTTCCGTCGTTTCCCAGAAACACTACTTCCGGATCGGCGGGGTCGAAGTCGCCCTTAAAAGCGATGCCTTCATCGCACTTCAATGTGTGCCTGTTGAATACAATATCGATATCCTCAGAAAATCTCTCGATTATTCCAAAGCCCTTCGATAAGGACGTCCCGCCTTTGAAAAATCTCTTGGGTGCCCAAGGAGGTTCCTTCATAACCAAGTCTATGACGCGGCATACCCAATAATCCTTCTCCGCGAGGAAGTCGGATATTCCGATCCGTCGGGCCGTCTCCGTAAAGACACCGCGTCTGTCGTCAGCGCTTTGGGCTTGGAACCGTTCGTACTCCCTCTTCCGCATCCGCTATCACCGCATTGACCACACGAATTGCCCAGTCTGGTAGGTACGCCTTCTTTTGCGCCAAATCTCTTTTCACTTTTTTTGGAAGTCGCGCTCGTAAAGCCGCTATTGTGTCCGGCGACGACCCCAAGTCTTTGCCCAACCAAAGTAGGGTTTGTACGATATGCTGTCCGGGGCTGCCCAACCAAGGGCGAAGATACGTGCTCGCCCTATTTAGACGGATTTTTCCCCCATCAATTGCGATGCTTCGTGAAGGTCCATCGGTAACATATACGGGCCGAGCCGGTACCGCGTTTGTTAGGCCAAGACCGTTGGCGGCGGCGATATTATCGGGAGCGATCTTCAATCCGTGGCGCCGTGCAACGGCATCAACTACCGCGCTTGTTTTAGCAGGCGAGGGGCGCTTCAGGAGTGGATTGGAGCGAGGCAAATCGTACAGCCCTCTTCCTACCCGACGGAGTTTGCCTGCCTTAGCTAAACGTGAAAGTGCCTGGTCAATTGACGCGCGTGAAGCAAGGTGCAAGAAGTCCTTCGCAGAGTACACATTATTTCCACGACCACTACCTCTTACAATTTTCAGTATTTTATGATTTATACCAGTCACTTATGAAATCCAAATTGACAGTATCTTGTCAGAAATATATAGCATTTTTTCCGACAAATCAAGAGCTGCCTGCCGTGCCCTCCTACTCGTTCTTCCGCGCCCTATCAACCGCCCGCTTCCAAGGACCTACTGGTCGCGACACCAGGCTGCGCATCTCTCGCAACGCATCCCTCGTAGCCAACCTATAACTTCTATCGACCGCGTTCTTACGCGCCCTCTTCTCTTCCGCCGTAAGCACTCGATGCTCAGACACTGGCACGCCCTCCTGTGGTCCGCCGCCGCGCGCACGACCAGTCTTCTCACGAACAGCACGCAACGCGTCCCGCGCTCGCACTCGATGCCTACGGGCGCTTGCTTTTCGTCTTTCCTTTCTCTCTAACGCCTTCGCCGCGATTTCTTCAGTTGTAGGCTTCAGCTTCGATGCTCTTAGCGCGGCACGCTTGGCTTTCACTTTGTCTAAGGCGCGGCGCTTAACGGCCTTCGTCCGCGCCTGACGCTCTTCTGCGGATAGTTCAGGGTGCAAATCGCCACTGGCAATACGCTGCTCAATGTAGGCGTTGTGCTTGGCTATTTCGTCTTCAAGCGTCGTTCCGTGCATTTCGGCCAGCTTGGCCAGCACGTCGATTAGTGCCATTCGTGTTTGATCCTTTGAAATGAAAGAGGCCGGGAAGTTGATGCTTCCCAGCCTCGGAATTATTCGCTAGCGCCCCCGTCGAGTGGCTTTGGCTCCCTTTTCGGAATATCGACATAGACAATCAGATGAAGCCGGGTTGCCCCTGAAGCTAATGCCTCGGAACCGTAACCCACAAAGATCAACCTCTTCAGCTTTCGCCAGAAGTATGCAGCCATAACTGCAAGCAATAGCCCAACCCCAATGGCTTCAGGGTGCTGCAATACTTCGAACAAGCCCATGGCGATCTCTCTAACCGACCGAGCGCACGCAATGCGCCCTTAAATCTTCGTCAGATGGAGAGAGCAAAAGGATAGTTGGCGCGCTCAGCCGCACCGTCAAGGGGATTTAATATGGATGTTGGGGAGGCGCATGCAACCGATACTAGATGTAGTAGTGCTCTCACCTCCGACCCCTCGAAGGGCGTGTCGTCCTTCTAGTGCCGCGTCGGTTCCGGCGGAGCACCCATCGCCGACGCAGAAAAATCAGCGATTGCGTTTAGGCTTTGCTGGATGCCAGGGACGGCGTGGTATGGCAGCAAATTCTGGAAGCGTCGAAGATCACTTCGCGAAATCTCACCGCCACTAACAGCTTTACTCAGTGTGCGGCCCGAATGGACAGCGTCTTCCGCCATGCCGGCGGTCGGTCCGAGCAACACACCGCCGAGCCCAATATCCTGCACTTTACGCGGGTCGCTGCGGTCAGCGTCGCCTGCAAGCCAAGACATGCCACCACGAAGACTGAACTGGCCGAATGGAAGTTTGGACGCTGTATTGGACGCAGTGAACAGTGAGCCCATGATGCCCGACCTGTCCAATGCGTCGTACATTGAAGCCCCGGGATTGCGGTTCCACCTTTCCGAGAACTCGTTCCAATCAGCGTCGTTGTCACGAAGAGCCCGTTTCATGGCGTCAACGAACACCGCGCCAAGCACAAGGCTGGAAAGGCCCGCGCCTAATGCAATTCGTTGACGCATTCTTTCCGCTGCATCAGTTCCTACGTTTGCCAGCTGGACCTGACGCGCAAGGAAGCGGGTTTGGTCAATGAGCATAAACGTTTGGAACTGATACATCAGCTTGCCAGTGGCGTCGTAAGTGAACTGCGGACGATCACCTAAGCCAGGCGTGACAATCGTGTTGCGGTTCTCACGACGAAGCGCAGTTTCAAAGCGCGCCGCTAAATCCTGGTCGGACCATTTGTCGAGGTCCGCATAAAGGACGCCGGCGACGTGCTTCAAATCCTGCCTGCTGTATTCCTCGCCGATCTTCGCAAGGTCGTGCGCTTCAATGCCAAGGTTCGCCAACCAAGCAACATTCTTCGCCGATAGTCGGTCGTGTCCAATCTGCGAATAGCCGAGGATGCGCGAACTGGACACGTTGTGAGTGATTTGTTTGACGAAGTCCGTCCAGTAGCTAATGCCGGAAAGTCTGGTTGCCCAACGCGTGGTTCTATCGACGAACTCCAACCACGGGTCGCCAATCTGATGCGGGTTGTTGAGTTCGAACGCGTCACGAAGGCGAGTGGCGTGGACGGCTTCGGCAACGGTTCCCATGCGCAAACCTTGCTGTCGCATCACACCGCCTTTGCGCACGGCATTCCGAAAGTCCGTGAACATCGGCATCACGCCATATCGAAACGTGTTACCAAGACCTTGGGCAATCGCAATCTTCGGCGCGTCAGTCAGAGACGACACCGTCACGCCACCGAGACGTACTGCGTAGGACAGTGACGCGAGAGTGTGCGCGGCTTTCGGACCAAGAAAACCGAAGCCCTTCCCCTGGTCATAGACACCTAGGAAGTTCTCAACCTCGTTGCGAACGCCCTGCATGTACTTGTCGCGTTCGTCGATCAGCTTTGTCTTTTCATCACCAACGGCAGCGTCAATCCTTGCTTTTGCTTCCTTCTCAATATCGACGAGAATACCGTTGCCCGTGTAGTCGCCGACTTCATTGCCGTAACCATCGACGGTCTTGAAGACGGAGCCGAACGCAGCCTGCTTGCCGGACGTGTTGTGAAGAAGTTCCGCGTGGTCCAACAGGTCGGTGCGAAGGAAGAAGTTGTCGGCCAGGCTATCGTCAGGAATGTCGATAACACGACCCTGAAGGTAGCCGGTCCTTACACGCACGCGGCTTGTCGTGGCATTCGGAATGGTGGACCGAATTCCCGCGACAGTGTCATAAACGTCTTGAGCCAGGGCGCGCGCATATTCGGGAATTTTGTCCCGCGTCATCGGCACGCCGTACTTGCCCTTCGGAACAGCCGGCTTCGCATTCCCTTCAGTGATTGTCGGCTTGTCGCCTTTGCGTGGACGCGGGCCGAACTCCTGTTCGAATGACTTGATGCCGCCTTCGTATTCACCAACCAGCGGTTTCTTCGGCTTCGGTGTTCCTTTGTCGTAACCCTCTTCGAACGTCTTGAAGTCGCTGCGCTTGGGCTTAATTTCCTTGAAAGATTTACCTTCGTTGGCCGGGTCAGATAAAAATTCACGCGCTCTGTCTTCCCACACGCGATACGCGTCTTTGAACAACGCTTCGTCTTGGGCAACAGCATCAGTCCGGCCAACGTCGTGGTCAGCAACGCGCTCCCGCCAGTTGGCCATCGCTGTTTGATAGTCGGCTTTGTCCTGTGCCAGCGCGACGTCTCGACGATTTTCCCATTGCGCCAATCGCTCCGGATGTTTGTTCCAGAAGTCCATACGCTGTTCGAATGATGCAACGCTGGCGTCGTGTGCGGCAAGGCGTTCCGTGTATTTCGTGTGCGCTAGCTCTTCTTCGACGTCCGCTGTCACTTTCCGCGTAGCCCATGCCTCTAACATCGACATGGCGCGACCCTTATCATTGCGGAGCGCAGTCTGATTGTATACCCGGGAGACATACGAGTTAGCGCCCAACGTGGCCAAATCCTCGGGCAGTTTCCCGTTCTTAACGTGCTTGTCTTTTTGCTGGTCAACGTACTTCCGAAACTCGCGTGCGACGGCTTCAATGGCAGGATCAGACGAAACGCTGTCGATGCCTTCGTTCAACGCCGCGTAGTAGGCACGCTGCGCTAAGTCCTGGACGTTCTTAAAGCGGCCGGAGTTCTTCGCGTAAATGTCTTCGACTGACGCCTTGAACCGACCAAGTGCAGCGCGGTCTTCATCAAGGTGATCCTCGACAGTTTTGCGCCGGCTGTTGGCCAGGCCACGGACGTTGGCTTCGGAGATTTCGGGTGCGGAGTAAAAGCGCTGTCCAAAATTCCTCACGGTGTCTAGTGGCGATTGGCGAAGGGCGTCGCGCGGTCTTCCTAATAGTGTCTTACCTCCTAAGAATTTGCCCAGGAGTTCAGTGGGAACGGTCGTAATGGACGGCACCTTGTCGAAAAGGCTTGCGGAAACCTTAGCGTCGGCCAGCTCGCCGCGGGCATTAGCTTCCGCCTTCAATTCGTCCCAGTTGACGGCAGCGGCGCCCGCGCTGGACGGGGTCGGCTTGTCGGACTGGACACCGCCATTGGACACGTCCACACCGTTGGCTTTGGACACTTCAGCGTCCAGCCTGTCCACCGCCGCACGGGCTTCAGGGAAGTTGTTCGAGGCGTCTTCCCGGTACTTGTCCAGATTGGCTTCGACGTGGGGTGCACGGTCTCCAAGAATAGCGTGGATAGAACCGCCGATGGCCGCACCAAGGATGGCACCGGACGCAATATTGACCGCGCCTTCCTCCGGCGTCCGAAGTTCCTGTGTTGTCTGAAGTCCAGCTTCCGAAATGCCGGCGTCCACTGCACCAGCCACCGCAGACTTGCCGGCTGTTTCGAGAAGTGACGCGCCGGCCTTCCCTAGCTGAAGCGCTTTGCCAACCGGAATGAGGGTCGGAATATCCACGATGCCGGCCACCAGCAACGCGGCTGTACCGGTCAATCCCGACGCTTCCAGAATGTCCAGGTTCTTCTGTTCGCGCTCAATGTCGGCCAGACGCGCATCAAGTTGAGCTTGGTTCGTCACTCCCTGAAACTTCTGAAGCAAGGGAGAGAGACCAGCCTTTGAGACCTGGTCGATGATTTCTTCGTCGGTCAGCTGTCGGCTTGCGCGGGTCGGAGAAAGTGTTTCTGCCAATGACTGACTGGACAGTGCAGAGCCGATTACGTTGCCCGTCTGGAACGCTGCCTTCAGCGTCGCGTCGAGAGACGGATTTTCCACTTCTGGCTTCGGCAGGTTCGCCGTCACATGCGAGCGGTAGGCATTGTCCAGCTGAGCGTTGAATGCGTTGTCGTCGAAGTGTGGTGCGTAGATTTCCTGCTGTTGGGCGGGCGCCATCTGCGCGGCTTGTTTGGTGAGAGCGTTCGATAGTGCGAACGCGTTGACGTCTTTGTTTACGTCGGCGTTGATGGCGCCAACCTGGTCAAAGGTCTTCATGTAATTGCTTTCTAGGCTATGCCTTTTTGGTGTGAAAACGCACGTAACAAAGGCCCGCAAGCGTGGTGTGCTCGCGAGCCGTGCAATTTCTCAATCGAGTGGAAGGAAACGGGACAAACGCCCCGTTTCTCTCTCGTTGTTAGTTCCAGATCAAAGGAGCAAAACGGACAGCACGACGTTGCAGCTCTGCTTGCAAAGCATCGCCTTGTCTTTTCCAATCAGAATGTCGTTTGGTTCCGTATGGTGCCAACAAACCTTGGCGTTCAAAAATTAAGTCGATAAATTGAGCGCCTCGTATGCCTTCCAGCATCATCAAAAGCGCGGTCGTTGAAAATAAACTCACTTTACTTATTCAATTCCTTTTTTGTGTTTTCGCTGGACCAATTTCCAGACAAAGAAAGTATAACGCAAAACGACGTTCAAACCCAGAGCTAATTTGCTATTTTGAGACCCAACTCGAAATATCGCGTCGATTAAGCGTCAGAGGAAACCTAACGTCGCCAGCACCCGCTGCCGCCTACCCAATAGGAATTTGATGCGGTTCCGCGACCAGCATTTGAAACTCGTCTTTGAAAAATACTTCGACGCCACCGCCGGCCTGTCCGAAATGGGGAAGCGCAGTGCCCATCCGATAAGGCCCATTGGTCATGATCGGAAACATGAACTCTGCTGCTGCGGATACGGGCAACGCATACCGACCGACTGCGGCAAGCCCGCTTGGTATCATACGGCTGTCATTGTATGTCGTGGCGTAAGTGCCAGCCTTAATACGTCCATTCTTCATCACGCGGGGATCAGAATGATTGGCGGAGTAACGGAAGAACAATTCTGGGTGACCGCCAGGCATTGAATAAAACAACTCGACCGGCGCAACCTTAGGCTTCTCGATAGGGCCGGCATGAAGGAGCGAGTACACCAGCGGGTTATCTCTTGTTAGCAGCGTTCCCCACTCGGCGCGGGAATAAAATTCGGCTTGAATGTCTGAACTGTCGAAGGGAAATTTGTAAATTGTATTCACTTCGAAAATTAAATCGTTAGCAATAGGAAGTGCCTCGAACAGCTCTGATCGTTCGGCGAAGCTAACGACAACCAAACTTGCGACAACGAGCGCGTAAGAATTGCGTCTGACTTCGAATAACTGAAACCCCATACCAGTCTCGGGGTATGATACGACTGATTGAACGTCGTGCTGACGAATTACGTTGACGCTCGCCAAGGTCGTCTCCGATCGACGCGTAAAAAAGACCGGCAGGTGTGAAACTACCGGTCCGGCTTTTGCAGGACAGAATGCGGAAGTGCATCCTGTTGGACGTCGCTCAATGCCGGGGTTTGAGGTCGGCACTGAGCGACAGCCTTGAGCAAATCCCCACTTCAGATTGAGCACAAGAACGTCTGACGCTCACGGACGGATTTGCGGGAAAGTGTATCTGGATCGCATCGCGCGGCTACGCGGCCAACCGAATGACCGTCCCCATCTTGTTGGCTTCGACGGTCACTTGGCCTGCCGCAGTCAATTCCCTTAAGACGTTCGCGACATGGCCGCTGCTGCACCCTAACGCTTTGCCCAATGCACGATGGCCTGAGTAAAGCTCGCCGCCACGCTCGCCGACCATCTTCAGCAACCGTCCACCGAAGCTCTTATCGACTGTACGCTTCCGCAAAGCCCGATTGGACACGACCTTAAGCGCCGGGCGGGCTTCGATTTGCTTCGGCGCTTCCTGACTTTCGACGGCCAGTTGCGGGACGGGACGGGACGCCATGTCTTTGGGCTTCGTTGTCACGGGCGCCATGACGGGCTCGCGAAGGATGGCGGACAGTGCGAAAGCCAAGCCGGCGCCGAATTCAACGACAGCTACTGCCAACAGCGCCAGCCATTGATTGATGGCGGCCACCGAAATTGTGATGCCGGCAACGGCTAGGTATCCACTGATAGCAGTCGCGTCTGTGTTCGCGGGTTTGGACGGTCCTAGCTCCTTCAGCCCGTCGTCCGCGTTCGTCATCTTGGCCTGCAACTCTTCCCGACGTGACGCCCGCGCCTTTTCGACTTCCAGGGCGGACGCTTCCGGACAAACCCGCCTGGTCACAGGTCCGTCTATGGCGGTACACCCGTTTGCGCCCGGCGTTTGCTTCAGGGCGTCAATCTTCGCGTCCAGCTCTGCCACGGTAGCGGAGACGGGAAGCAGCCCTGCCAGATCGTCCTTGGCCGTCTGGTACGCGGTCTGAAGCCTGGCGCGAGTGCCACCGGTGTCGGTCTGGCTGACTTGCGCTGAAAGCCTCTGGCCAGCTGATGCCCCGATTGCGGCTGTGAGGGAATAGGAACCAGTCAGGGCGATGGCGATGCTGGCCACGATGCTGCCGGCGAGTGACCGTGCCTTGATCGACTTGAGAAGTGCGGTAGGGCCAAGGGCGAGGATGGCGGACGCCGCGACGCTGACAGCTGCCCATGTCAGTTGGTAGCCAATGTCGCCGTCGTAGCGGTGCCAGCCATAAAGCACGTTGGTCGAGGCTGAAGCCAGTCCGAGGGTTAGGCCAGCGGTCAGTGCGAGGGCCGACCAGGGCGTGTGTTTGTATCGGTCTAGCCGATTGATGGTATCGGGTAAATTCGTTTGTAGTTTGGACGCAATTCGGGTGTGGTGTGACATCGGGTTGTTCCTATCAACGGTAGGTTCAATCAAGAGCGGAGCCGGCCTGCCAGGGCTTAGGCTCCGTTCGCCTTTTGTGGGCGCCTTCGACGGTGCCGTGATTTGGTGAATAATTCCTTCCGCATTTCGAAATTAGCGGCGACGGCGTTTCGCTTGACGCTTATTCGAACGTCTTTTCTTCGCGGTTTTCTTCGGCGGCGTCAGGAGAGTGGTCGCGGGTGCCGATTTAATTTCCTTCAATTCCACTTCGGCCGACGCCGCACCGTAAATCCCAATTCGAACTTGGCCTAAATACGCTTCGACTTGCGGCATCTTCCGGAACCAATTGTCGGCGCACGTTCTGGTCCGAAACTTTTGCAACGCCTTCAGGTGAGCAGAGACGTCCGATACTGTTGCTGGCAGCCAAGACCGAAGCGCCAACATATGCGGGTTTCCATGCTGAACTGCCAACAAAGCATCGGAAACACGGCCTTTCGGGCACCATGCGATATGCAGCGCATCGACCTCGTTGAGCGCGTAGCCGATGACGACCATGAAGCCGTCTTCGTTTTTTTCGGCGGTCGCGTGGTTGCGGAAATCGGCCATGATCTCCGCCGCCCGCCGGGCTTCTCTATTCCATTCGTTTGTCGGTGTTGCGTAGTCCATTTGCGTGTCCTTTCTCTTGACGCGGATATGCGCTTTTTGATTTCGTCGATTTGAGATTGGACTGGGCAACGAATAGAATTGCTGATTTGGAAAGCTAATTAAATAAGGCCGTCGCGCGTGCATAATTCAGTTGCGCGTGACCAGCCGGATATTTTTCAAGAAGTTCAATGCCGTCGTCGGGAATGCTTTTATTTTCGTCGCGGTCGCTTTCGCCTTACAACGCGACGTCTCTGTTTTGCCATCAGCTTCGCCACTCGCTTCGCTGCCTTTCGCTCTCCGACGCTGACGTAACTGACTGCACGGCGGACAGCGTCACGACCGCCTAGTGCCTCTTCCAACGGGAACCCGGCGCGCAGTCTTCGCCAAATGTCCACGGGTTTGAGGCCGCAGCCTGTGCGACGTGACCATTGGAAGAGCGTCAGGGATTTGCCTTTGTGGCTCACCACCAGAGCTTGAATGCCGCCGGCCAGCTTGGCGTTAGAGGCGAGCTTCGGCCTTCCTCTTCTGAGACGCATGACGGGCGCCTGAAGGGCTTGAGCGCAAAGCGCGGGCTGCGCCGTTAAGACCTGCGGTCGCGCGGGATGCTTGGACGCGGTCTGCGCGGCGTTGTTCGATGGCTTCGTAATGAGCCTTGTATTTCGCCGCCCGTCGTTCTGCGGCTTCGTCCAGCATCGTATCGTCATCAATCGTTCCGACCAGTTTGAGGCGGTACATGCTTGGCCGTTCCCTGCCTTCCAGGAGAAAGCCGGTCGGACTGTCGGGGTGCGGGCAGTGTGCGACGCGCTCTGGCGTGCCGTTCGGTCCGGTGGCGGAATGGGAATGGACGTGGTTGCAGTAGGGGCAAGGGACCAGCCATACGCCCTTCAACTCCGGTCGTTCTTTCAGGAAGGCTTCGCTGGCTGTGTACGCATCGACTTCAGGGTACTTCGACATTTGTACGGTACTTTCTATTCAGCTTTTCGGGGCTTCGTTTTTCGCTTCGAAATGGACGGGTTCGCGTTCGCCATACTTTCCGTCGCCGGCCGCCCATGCGCTCTGTGTGTAGTGGACCAGGGCGCGCGCATGGCTGGCTGATGCCCAGACGAACACGAAGCGGCCATCCGTAGGCGGGAAGAAGACAGCGTGAAGGGCACCAAGGAACTCAGCCTTGGCCACGCGTAGAGCAGCGCCGTTTTCCAGCGGGGCGATGTTGTCGGCTGCCAGGTCTTCAGCGCGCAGGGTGGCAACGGCTTCTAGGAAGGCGTCTTGATGTTCATGTTTGGGGAAGGCGTCGGCGAGCGCGGCTGTGCGTCCGGCAACGGTGGTCTTTCGTTTTGTCATTCGGTTCTCGGATTGAAGGCGCACGGTGGCGCGGCCGGCTGGATGGCCAGCGGCGGATGAGTGCGGGTTGTTGAAGAGGTGAGGAACGCAGCACAAACGAAGGGCTATCGGGGCGCCGTCGCGTCATTCTCTCTGCCACTCAAAACATTTGACGTGACGGGTGAAAAACATGCGGAAAAGCCCGTATTTATTGGGCTTTTGCGTCACGTCACTTTCTCAAAATGATTTGACGCGACGAGGCCGTCACGTCACGAACTTACCGTCACGTCAAATTCTCCCGTCACGTCAAAAGATTTGCACTCCATGACGTGACGTAAATATATATATAATTCAATGTGTTATACGTACTATAGAACCCGTCGCGTCAAATGTTTGGAGCCTTAGAGAAGATGACGCGACGGGATGCAGACTAATGGCGTGCGGACAACTGCCATTCCGACCCGGCGCCACCCACGCTTGGCCGCTTAATTTCCACGCCGATGGTGCGAGCGGCCCGGAGAAACGTGCTCTTGCTCTTGTCGTGGCCGGCCCGCCTTGCAGCCTCTTCGATCTTCTCGAATGGATGCCGGTAGCCGTCTGCGAGATACTTGGAGAGAAACGTCTCTAACCCTTCGCGACCTTCCTTCCTGCCGTCGCGCTTCTCGTCCTTGCCGCGCAGCACGTCGTCGGCCGTCATGGGAAGCGCTTCCAGCCATTGCACGCGCGACGTTTCAATGGGACCGTCTGACGTCATCACCTGGTGCCCATCGATTTTGAACGAGAGGGCTTCGACATTCGGCGCCAAGTTTGTCTTGCCGGCGACAAACATCTTGGTTGTTTCGTCAGCGCCTTCCTCCGGACTTGCTCCGACGAGGTATACGGCCCTCGCCGCCGCGCTAAACGCCAAACTTCCCGTGACGCGGTCCGTTACCTTTCCGCCATTTCCCTTGTTCAAGTGGCTCACGCAAACTATCGCGACGTTGTGCTTTTCGGCCAGCCGAGCTAACGGCGCAAGGATGCCGCGAACTTCGCTGTTGTTGTGGCTGTCCACTTTTCCAAGGTACGCGGATATTGGGTCGATGATCACGAGGCCGACGTCACGGCGTTCGCTCAACACGGCGTCAAGGGTCTGAATGTCTTGTGCCAGCGACACGTCAGTTTCGGTGGGATTTCCTTTTTCGTCGTAACGCAAAACGCTTTTGATCGTGAAGACTTTCGATACGTCCGCGCCGGCCGCAATAAGCCGTGGCTTGATGACGTTTTCGGCCGCATCTTCTGCATTCAGCAGTATGACTGACTGAGCTTCGCGCGTCCTATTCCGTTCGTCGTCTATCCATGCTCCGCCGGTAGAAACGGTTGCAGACATATAGCAGGTAATCTGCGACTTTCCCTGTGACGGGTCTCCGGCGATAATACTTAGCGCCCCCTTGGGAATACGCTTCGGCCAGAGCCATTCCACTGGCTTGGCTTCAACATCGGCCATACTAAGAAGTTGTGCGATGCGCGTGTTGCGCGGCCTTTCGGATTTAGCAGCATCGCCCTGGCCGGCATCAGCTTCGCCGCCCTCGCCGTCGTCCCGACAATCGTCATCGACACGCGCACGTTTCGCATTGACGTGCGATAAGTCACGCGGATGAAGTAAACCCCACTCAAATTGGCCATCCACCGTAGCGTCGATTGCTCGCCGTCCCGCTGCATCGTTCCAGGGGCGCGACGGGTCTAACGCCCTCATGGACAGAGCGGCGGCCTTGATTTCCTTCTTAAGCCATTCAGCGTCGGCGCTGCCAGACGCAATACCCATTCCGCCGAGCAACGTGCCGAGTGATGCGCTTCGCCGGGACAGGTTGTCGTTCTGGTCTTTCAAAGCTCTCGCGATGCCAGTCAGCTCGGCTTCGATTGTCGTGGCGATGTATGGGGTGTCGAAGTCCAGATCGGTGCGTGGCTTTGCGCCAGAAGCAAGCCGCTGAAGTCCACACGTCGAAAACGTCCGTGCGAGATTGTATTCGTCCCGCCAGCTTGTGCGCGGCGTGACCAAAATCTTTTTCCGAAGCCCTGGCGTGCTCGCGATAACAGCAAGCTCGACTTTCGAAAAACAAAGTGCCAAAGCCAAGCCATCGGGGATTGTGGACGGCGTGTCAGTGTCGGTCCTGATCCAGACGTAACGCTTCCCGTCTACGGTACTCGGCGCGGCCAAGACGTAACCGCTACCACTGCCGTCAGCATTGCCAGAACGCAGGTCGATTGCCTCGCCGGCCTTGCCCGCGTTCGAATTGAAAGGCGCTTCGCTATATTCGTACCAGTGGTGGCTTCCACCTGACGGCGTGCTAACCATCAACCCGCTGGCATATTCCCCGTGAGCATCTTCTAACGCCTCCGCGCTCGCCTTCCCGCCCTTGCCGTCCTTCACGTCAATGTCGATAACGGCGAGGTTTGAAGCCGGGCCGGTCAGAACGCCAATGTTGGCGTCAGGCCATTTCGACCACCACCAATCAATTTGAGCCCGGTCCGACGACGCTGCTTTCGGCCATTCCTTGATGAGCGGCAATTTATCCGTGCCGACCGGAAAGACCATCTTGCCTTGGCTGGCGTAGAATTGCGCCGCGCGTTTCATCGTCCAGCTTGCGTTCGGATAGCGGGCTGCGCTTTCCCCCGGCGAGGTGTCTTCTGTTTGTCCTACTTCCATTCTCATTTCCCATTGTATTCATCCGCCCCGGCCTCTTTCCGGCTCACGGGCTCTATCCTCAAAATCGGCCGCCACTCAACGGACAGCGACGCAGCAACCAAGTCTCCTAGACGATCTAGGAGACGGTCGCTGCGAGCCTGACGAATGGCTTCCTGCTCTAAACGCAAATACTCGAACTCGACTTCTCGCCGCCGTCGTTCTCTGAACTCCGACGATCTAACTTCACTCGCCCGGACACGATCCATTGAGAGACGCCGCTGACGTTTGTGCGGACGAAGGGCGAAGGACGGCGGGCCGGTTGCTTGAACCAGCATGATTGCCTCGGGTTTGTTGGATGGCTTCACGCCGCACACAGAACGCGCAAGGGCGGCAAACGCACGCTACAGACTACTTTGGTGCCGATGGCCGGGGACGCTGGCCTTTCAGACGCCGTCTAGAATGTGCGCCGGTTCGTCGCCAGCGGCCGTTTCGTCGTCTTCGGCTACCAAGCTACCTGATACACCTTCGAACGGCCTGTACGGAACTACTCGCAGACCGCCTTTGTCAGTCTCTTGAACGGTCAACTTCGCGCCCGCATGGATGCTGCCGATACGGGCAGTGACCATATCGCTGCCAGCACGGACAAACTCGACAGGACCGTCCAGGTAGCCGAGCGCAACCAACGCCCGGCAGGAAGCATACATCGGAACGGAGGTCGGCACAGTCACAAGCGGATTTTCGTTGAGCGACGTCACGGCCTTTCCGCGACCTACGGAATGGATTGTTACCCTGACCATTGGATCAAGCCTCCGGGTGCTGGACGACTTCGAGCCACCTAGGGCGCGCGCCGCGTTTGCTAACCGGCCGATTGCGAAGGAACTCGTCTACGGCCTCAATGGACCAAAGAACGTGTTGGCCGCTTCGCTTCCGGGCGCTCGCCGACCACCCGGCGTAGCGTGTCCACTGATGCAGTGTCTGAATGCTGACATTGTACCGGTTGCCCATCTGCATGGTGGTCAGCCAGCCAGGTTCGTTAGGTAGTTCGTTCATTATGTTGTTCTCCAAAGTATTGTTGTCGTGGTTGCTGGAACAAATAAAAGCCCGCACCATCGCCGACGTCGAAGCGCTCCGAACCGGGAGGAAGACCGGTGAGCGGCTAGCAGAACGGTGACGATGGTGCGGGGATCGGGGCGAACGGTGAACTTAGAAATGCGCCCTTACACTATGCGGAAAACATTCGGACCCGTAACCGACGACTACACACTGTGTGACGTGCAGTTAGACCCGTTTTTATTGATCGAATTGAATGTCTGTTGCCAAATTGACACCATGAGTTTTTGCGTATTCTCGAAATCTTCTGTCGCACGCTGCTGCCGCCCTCTTCGCCTTGCGAGCATCGACTGTCTTCTTCCCGATGTACTTACGTCCGACATAGCGAGTGTTCATTTCGGCTGTCTTCCGCCGCTTATGCAGCTCTTTGCCGACCACACTTTCCGCAAGTCGCATGGATAGGTATTCGAGTTCGAGACGCGCACGATTGAGTTGTGTAGCGAGGCGTTCTCGCTGCACCTCGCGGGTCCAACGCCGCAAGTCTTTCGTCCATTCAGTGCTGTGCTGACTGAGCGCATCAGACCGCTCTGACACGACGTGGCCGCAGTCCTTCCACCAATAGTCAAGACTTGAGCTGCCCGCCCTTTTGGGGGCGCCTGGCACTTCGTCTTTCTCGCTTTCGCCTGTATTGCCAAAGACGGCGCCCCAATCTGTCGGACCGTCGCCAAGCGCATGCAACTTACTCATGCCGGGCGAATGCCCCGCTTCGTAGAACTTGGAATATCATTGAAAGGCCGTTGCCGACAAAGCGGCGATTACTCAAGGCACACGGCTCGACGCGCAAACACAGGGCAGCCTACCCAAAACACTATTATAACAGTAATTGAGTGATTTGTCCGCTGGCGCCGCAATCGCATTCCGCCGACACAAGAGATTTTTGGCGCCAGCGTCTGCTAAATGGGGGTTATAAGAAAGTGCGATTGCCGGAATTAATTGGCGATATGCGCAATTCCAAAGTCATGTTCTGCGGTAATCAACCGCGCGTCTAACCGGTGATATGGACATTCATACGGCCCCGTGCACGCGAGAAGCCGGCTAGGCCCTCTTCAGTTCGTGGACGTTCGAGCTTTCGTCGGCTTCATCAGACACAAGCCTCTCAACGCGACGCGACCACAGCTCCAACGCTGCCCGCACCTGCGTCAGCATCCTAGCGTCCTGGCTGTAGTGCTGGCCATCAACGGAACCGTCAGCATGGTTCAACACGAGGTCCCGAACTTCCCGGCCTACGCCGTTGTCCTTGAGGTAATTCGATAGTGCGCGGCGCATATCGTGGATAGATACGTCTTCGATGCCAGCGCTTACACGTAGTCGGCGCATGGCCTTGGAGACCGACTCCCCATGAACGTGCGGGGTGCGCGGCTTGTCGGCTTTGGTTTTGGTCGCGTCGGCCGGGAACAGATATTCGCGGTTCGCACACTCTGCTAGCGCCTGTTTGAAGAGCGTCACGGCTAGCGGCGACAATGGCACGATTTGCGTTCTGCCATTCTTGGTGCGCCCTTCTACGACCTTGCCACGTTTGTTCACGTCGCCTGGAATGGTCCAACGCGGGTCTTTGCCGTCCAGGTCCGACAGCTCAGACCTACGCACGCCCGCAACCTCCGTACGCCGCTGGCCGGTCACGATGCCGAGCCTGATAATCAGCTTCATGGCCGGGGAAAGCTTGGCAACGGGCGTGTCGTCGTCCTCGTCGCGCTGGGTCTCGACGACGTCCATAGCCTTCCACAGGGCGGCAATCTCGTCTCCTGTCGGGTTGCGATCCCGTGCAACCTTCGGCCCGCGACGCCCAATGCCTAGACATGGGTTGTCGTCGCAAAGACCCTGGTTGCGTCCATACCGATAGACGCCGCCAACAATGGACTTCAGCATGTTGGATAGTGCGAAGTTGCTCTTAGCTTCCGCCTTCCGGCAAATCGCGAGGACGTCCTGGTTCGTCACGGACTGGCAAGGCTTGTCGCCGATCACGTCGTAGATATGGGTTTCAAGGTGGCGTTCATAGTTGGCGCGGGTGTTGGCTGCCAGCTTGCCGTTTGCGAGAAGCGCCTTGGCCAGTTCCTTAAAAGTCATCGCCTGGCGCAGCGCGTGCTTCTCGTCTACCGGGCTGGTGCCGCCGGCAATCGATAGCGAATTGTCTTCCCAGAGCTTCCTAGCGCCTTCCAGGCCAATCTCGTCGTAGTCGCCCAGCCGCAGCTTCTTCAGCTTGCCGACCGTGTTGCGATAGAATTTGTAGAAGACGCCTTTGCCGGTCGGCTGTGTGACCAAGACCAGGCCAGGCATGGGCGCCCGTCGCTCGCCACCCTTGCCAGGATTGAGTACGCGCTCGAACCGCCATTCCTTCTGCGGCTGTGCTTTCGCTTCCTCGATTGCTTGCTTCACGACCAGGTTGTTGAAGACCAGGACGTTGGTCGCGGTCCGTGCCATTTCGCTTGCCCTCTTTGAACGACCCCATCTTTAATATACCAGGAAAATCGCTTTCATGCAAGCCGCCCTGGTATACCCCTGGTTTATTCTGAATGGGTCGTAGTGATGACGTGGTCAGAACCTGTCACGATATTCGGAGTCAATCCAATTGCATAAGTGACGTATTAAAAGGATAAAATGCACTTGCAACGCAATGCGCGAGAGGGCCGCCTGACTCCCAGAAATTCAAAGACCACATAATTCGTAATGACGGGGTCGTGTGTTCGAGTCACACAAGCGGCACCATTTTCGTACGATTTCTCACGCTTCGCTTCGGCCTCGTATCCTCGTCAAATTCAGTGCTGCCGCGGCGCGCTATTTTCGCCGCCCAATGACGCATGCCGTCATGCACACGAAGCGATTCCGGCGCTCGTTGATCCATCAACTATCCGTAAGGTTGCGGTTTTGAAACTCGCTGAAGGCGGCTTCGGTTCTCTCTTCAAACGCTACGTTCAAAGGAGAGAACATCCGATGGTCAAGTTCAAACAAACAGCTACAGCAATCGCCGCCGCGTGCGCCTTGGCTGCGTTCTCAATTCCGGCGTCCGCGGCCCATTTCAGTGGCGGCCATATGGGTGGTGGCCACATGGGCGGTTTCGGTCATGGTGGGCATTTTGGCGGCGGTCATTTCGCTCATGGCGGCAACTGGCACGGCGGAGGGCATTGGCATGGCGGCCGTGGTTGGCGTGGCGGTGGATGGTACGGTTACGGTTGGGGTCCCGGGATCTATCTCGGCGACGACGATTATTACGACGACGATTACGATTATTGCTATTGGCGCCACGGTCGTCGCTTTTGCCGCTACTGAACTACCTTTTCCAAAAGCATGTTTCGCCCCGGTTTCCTTAAAGAAAGCCGGGGCGGTTTCTTATCGCCGATTTGCCGCAACGCCGCGTCTCGGAACCCTGCATTCCCGGGTTCGGTTCAAAGGTTAGTCGAGACCAAGGGACCGTCAAAGAATGGCTGAACTGATCGTACTGCAAGACCAGCGGCTGCGGCTTACGAAAGAGCAGGACCGTCTCGTATCGCAAGTCGGAGACTTGCTCAAACAGGCGCGCAGCGGCCGGATCCGAGGGTTGGTTTACGCTTCGATCGGTGGCGAGGACGACGCAATATCGCTTTGCGCTTTGAATACCGATGATTGCGGCACGCACGAACTCGTCGGGCTATCGCAAATGTTGAACGATTGGCTATTGGCGGCGGCCAGAAGCGGCAGCGACTGATTTTTTGATTTTCGAGCGGGCCTAGCAAAAGAGCGACGGGTGTGAACCATCGCTCCCTGGCCTTTACCGGTCAGAATGCGGAAATGCATTCTGATTGTGCGTCGCTCGATGCCGGGGGTTGAGGTCGGCAGCCGAGCGACTGGTCCCAGCAAATGCCCGCGAGCGGACGTTCGCAAGCACATCTGAGGTATACGGAACGATTTGCCGTTGGCGTGTAGCAGGACGGCATCTGAATTCGGAGAGGGTGCTGCGGCGCATCTAATCCGACGCGACAGATGCCTGCGACTTAAGAATGATTTGCGGACGTAAGGGGCTAGAAAGCGGAAGGCCCTGCCATTTGACTGGCAGGGCCTACAGGATTGTGCCGCCCTCGCGCCGATCGGTTTCGGTCCCGCTCGTCCGACCTGATTGGCAGCGACACGTTTCCCGCTGAGACTTGCAGCGATACCTAATGCTGCTGTCATGAACAATTCACAAAGCGTGTCAGACGCCGTAACAAATCGATGAACGATCGGCCCGTTGCGGGCAGGCCCAGCCGTGCCGTTGCCACCCGTCAGGCGCGCGAGTGACATACGCCTCCGACGGCTATGCCTGCCGTCATCGTCGCTCAGTACTCGTCGTCCTCCTCGACGCGATAACCGTATGGAAGATGACCGCAGTATTCCGACGCGGCTTTCTGCGCGTCTTCCCAGGTTTCGAATGAACTACCGATCGTTTCGGTGCCGCCACCGAAACATCCTTCGGCGTCATTCAGACAATGATCACACCAAACAACGACCTTGAATTTTGGCATATCGGCTTCTCCGTTGAGAAAAGCCCTCGGCGTCGCTCCCGTTCGCGCACAACGTGTCGGAGTGCAAAGCGCGGGGAGATGGCGGCATGCTTCGGCCGCCTAAGTTTTTTGTCGTTCCCTCGCGCTACGCGACAACGACAGATTCGAATTGAGGCTACCATTGGACGAGGAGACAAAACGTGACCAGCGCGTAACACTTGCAACGAAATGTGCCGGAGAGGCATCGGCGAAGCTGCTGAAACTGCAGCGTTTCCGCGGCGATTTCGGGTGCATAAGGTCACATTGGCCATTTCTGCACGGAGTCTGCCACATTCTCGCTGATACGGTCGGAGATCATTGGACGGCTTTATTTCCGGGACGGGGACCAGACATCGTGAATGCGCAATCGAAAACCTTTCTGCTTGCTGCCAGCCTCAGCGTCATCGCGTCGAGCGCATACGCGGAATGCACCATGAACGAGATCCAAAAGCCGGAGACGCGGGTCGGCTTATGCAGACAGCAACCCGGAATTGCCACCGGTTACGGCTGTACATCGCTGCTGATGAAAGAGCAGGCTGCCGATCAGTTCCAGCAGGTGGAATTGGCGCGTCGCTGTGGGTTCAATGCCGAAGCGGACAAGCTCGAAAAATTCTATAAGGCAACGACGCCCTATATTCTGAGCCTCTACCAATGCGTCGACACCGCCGTTGACCGCGCAGACGTCGAGCAAAAGGCAAAGGCGGAAGTGGCTAAAAACCTTGCCAGCCTTGCGCCCGGATGTCCGGCCGAGCTGAAAGAAAAAATGGCGAAGCGACTGCCGAAGCTGATCGAAATCGATGAAAAGTCGCTCTCGCAAATCAAAGTGCTTGCCGAGGGCATCAATCTGACTCCGGTCACGCCGACTGCCGCGTCGAAGTAGGCATCTACCGGGCCGTCAGAGTTAGATGAATCAAGGCTTTATTCACTCTAACTTCGCTCGATACTCTCAAATTTAAGGTTCGTCGCCTAAGATCGTCCGATCCCCGACCGGGTCAGGAATGTATCTGGGAGACGTCCCATGTCTGGTTTGAAGTTTGTCGTCGGCGCTCTGGCCGCGGGTTTGAGCCTTGCAGCTTTCTCGTCGGCTGCCGATGCAACATTCTATCGTGGCTGCGGGTACGACCCCTATGGCTACCACGCACCCGATTACCGCGGCTGCCCGACGTATATCCGGCGTGCGTATCGCAAGGGCTGGGGTTTCTATCCCGCCTACGGATTTTATCCGGCGGGCAGCTACTACGCGCTGCCGCGCTATTATCCGGTCTATCCGGTGCCGGCGCCCGTCTATCCCGCGTATCCCGTGCGATATTGCTATTACGACAACGGCTACGATTTTCGTGTTCGCAGCGTGTGCGTTCCGGCTTGGTGAAGCGCCCACCGTCTGCCGCGTACGGAGGAGCCGGTGTTCCGGCATCCTCCCGATAGGCGGATTTAAAGAGTCTTAACGGATCCAGCCGAACGGCCGCGGCCCGTAGCAGAAGTCACGATGGTGGAGATAGTGACAGCGGCCACCGTCATAGTAGTCGTCGCGCGCGAAGGGATCGCCGGCGTAAGTCGCAAATCCGAAGCGATAGCCATGGGGCGGACCGGCGCGATGGTAGCCGAGCCGGAATTCGCCATTGTGGCGATGATGCCAATGATGGGCTTGGGCCGCTGAGGGCGCCAGGATCGCCAGGCCTAATGCGGCGCCGGCGAGGGGTAGGAACTTCGTCATCTGCTGCCTCTTGCTTGTTGTCTTCAATTCAGTTGCTCGCTGCTGCCGCAAACGCAACGATGAATTCCAGCTTTGGCAAATTCCGCGTCGGGCGGTTTCGGCGTTTTTAATCAAAACGCGAAATTCCTTGGCATTTCGTGCGCGCGGCGCTTCAAATCTCGCGCGGATGCAAAACGTGGGTCGCTCGATGTATCGGATAGGTATGAACAAGTCGCTGCTGGCGGCGATGCTTATTTCGTGGGCGAATGTCGGAAGCGCCGAAGCCGCCGACGTCTGCGATGCGCTTTGGCGCGCGAGAAACGCGATTTTTGCCAACAAGGGTTATTGTTTCACAAGTCCGGACGCGCAAGCGATTTTCGGCAAGGGATGCTTCGCGCCGTTCGGCAAGTTGACGCCTGGCGAAGAAGCGGATGTCCAGCGAATTAAAGACATCGAGGCTCATCAAGGGTGCGCGGCCGCCTCGGCCCATGCTGCCGGACCAACGCAGTCAACTGTGGGCGGCGCACGCGTCGTTCCGAGGTACATCGTACAGCTTACGCTTTCCCCGGCCGCTGCCGCCAAGCTCTCGGCGTCAGGCGAAACTGTCCGCGTGTCGGCTTCCTACTATGGGACGGCGAAGACCGGGATTGCTGCCGGTGATGACGGCGAGATCGGTCTGGCGAACGAGGTCGTCGATCTGCCGAATGGCACGACGGCGATCAATCTCGGCGGCATTTCAATTTCCGAAGCCGATATCGGAAAGACGTCCGAGGGCCGTCCCATGCTGCTCATCAACGTCTATACGAGCCGAAAGGTGTTCCAGGACAATCTGCTCAACTGCGGCATCTATCAGGGCGACGCCGCGATGGCCGGGCAAGTCGAAATCGACTGCAAGCTGATCGGCGAATGAGGCCGCTTACTGAAGACCTGGCGAGGATGGATTGTGCGGCGGCGTCGTTGCTTCCGGTCCGCTGCCTTTTTCGCCGGTGCTGCCGCCAGCACCGGAATCTGCCGGCAGGCTGATCTCGGGCGGCGGCTGCTTGTTAATCGGCACAGAGGGCGACGTCGGCGAAACAACCGCGTTATTTTCGCTTCCCGGCCCAACTTTTCCTGGTTCAATGGTCTTCGCTCGGTCCGCGGGGCTGACCGCGCTGTCGGCGTGAGCCGGCATCGAAGCTGCGATGATTGCCGCGGCGGCCGCGGCTGCGATAAGCCGTTTCTCCGTCATTGGACATGGTCCTTTCAATCGTTCCATGCGGGAACGCATGGGCCGATAGACCTGTTCCCAAAAATGCGGAATGCGCGGTCGGTTCCCCTCAGCCCTTGTTCGGCGGCGTCGGCCCATTGGAGGTCGACGGCGCATTCGCGGGATTTGGCTTTTCCTTGACGTTCACCTTGTCGCCGTCGCTTAGGCCATCCGGCGGGTTCTCGATGACGTGATCCTCCGGCGCGAGTCCCGATGCGATTTCGACAGTCGCGCCGCGGTCGCGTCCGATCGCGATGGGCTTGAGGTTGACTTTGTCATCGGTGCCGACGGTTGCGACGCGCAGCCCTTCCTTATCGAAGATGATGGCGCTCGAGGGAATGACGAGCACATTATGCTTGTTGCCGACGGTAAGATGGACGTTGGCGTAAGCGCCCGGCATCAGCTCGCCCGCAGCGTTGTCGACGATAAGCTGCATGCGCGTTGTTCCCGAAGCCGCGTCGACGGCGCCGGACGATGCTTCGACCTTGGCTTCGTATTTCTTGCCGGGGCGTTCGGGGACGGTCAAAATACCGACGGTTCCGGTCGGGATCATCGGCACGTAGGCCTGGGGCACGTTGACGTAAAGGCGCAGTTTGTGCACGTCGGCGACGACGAACAACTCGGCGCCGGACGAGCTGCCGGTATTGATCAAGTTGCCGACGTCGGTGTTGCGGACCGTCACGATGCCGTCGAACGGCGCGACAATGCGCTTGTATTCGGTCAACGCCTTCAGCCGGTCGACATTTGCCTGCTCGGACTTCACGAGCGCGTTCTTGGCGTCGAGATCGGCTTTCTTTTCGTCGGCGGCCTGATGCGTGACGTAATTGCTCGGCAGCAGCGCCTGATAGCGCTGGTTGGTAACCTGGGCAAGCTGAGCGTTGGCTTTGGCGTTCGTCAGATCGGATTCGGCCTGAGACAATTGCTGATCGAGATCGGGCGCGTCGATCGTCGCGAGCACGTCGCCGGTCTTCACTTTCGATCCGATGTCGGCATTGCGAGTCGCCACGTAGCCGTTCACGCGCGCAAACAGTGCGGCCTGATAGTAGGCGTCCAGACGGCCGGGAAGATCAAGCACGCCAATGCTCTGCTTGACGGTCGGATTGGTGGCGGCGACGGTCGGCACGGCCCGTTCCGCGGCTTTCGTTTTCAACTGAGCGACCGTCTGCTGGCGGCTCTCAATCCCGGTGAAGGCGAGAAACGCAGCACCACCGACGAAGATGATCGTCGCCAGTGGTAACTTCCAGCGCGAGCGCTGGGGCTGCTCGGCGGGCGCTTCAGGCTGCATGGAATTCTCCGGGCATTGCGGCTTGTGGCGACGAAGAGTTAGATGTTCGGCGTTTGTGCATCAGGCTGAAGATGACCGGCACGACGAAGAGCGTTGCGGCGGTCGCGAAAATCAGACCGCCGATGACGGCGCGACCGAGCGGGGCGTTTTGCTCGCCGCCTTCGCCCAGTCCGAGAGCCATCGGCGCCATGCCGATGATCATGGCGAGCGCCGTCATCAGGACGGGGCGGATTCGCACGTATCCAGATTCGGCGGCAGCCATGATCGGGTCGCCGTGATCGGCCAGCCGCTCGCGGGCAAAGCTGACGACGAGCACGGCATTTGCGGTTGCCACGCCCATGCACATGATGGCGCCCGTCAACGCTGGCACCGACAACGTCGTGCCCGTGAGGAACAGCATCCAGACGATGCCGATCAAAGCCGCAGGTAGCGCCATGATGATCACGAGGGGATCAGCCCAGGATTGGAAGTTAACCACGATCAGCAGGTATATAAGCACGATCGCGCCCGCGAGGCCGAACAACATTCCGGAATAGGCGGTATTCATCGTCTTTACCTGGCCGAGCATGACGGCGGTGGCGCCCTTGGGAAGATCTCCCGCGGTAGCGTCGATGACCTTCTGAATGTCGGCTGCGACGGCGCCGAGGTCGCGCCCTTCCGTCGTCGTCAAGATCTGCACCATCGGCTGGATATCGTACTGCGAGACGACGGCGTTGCTCGTCTGGCGTTGGAAATCGGCGACGGCACCGAGAATTTGCGGCGAAGGCGCGGTGCTGGACGTGATCGGCAGATTTTGCAGCGAAGCAAGCGAGTCGAGCTTGTACTGCGGCGTCTGGATGACGATCGGGTACTGCACGCCGTTCTTCGGGTTCAGCCAGAATGCGGGGTCCACCTGGCCAGTGCCGGCGAGGCTCGTTGCGACGCTGTTGGTGACATCGCGCTCCGTCACGCCGACGTATTGCGCGCGCGAACGATCGACATTCACGTCGAAGCCCGGGTTTCGCTGCGACTGCTGAATGCGTGCGTCGGCGACGCCCGGGATCATCTTGATCTGGCGAAGAATCTTCTGCGCGTAGGCAAAGGCGGCGTCGAGATCCTTGCCTCTGATTTGCAAATCGATGGGGGTCGGTGCGCCGAAGTTCAGGATCTGGCTGACGATGTCGGCGGGAAGGAATGAGAAGGTCACGCCGGGGAATTCCTTCGGCAGCCTGTCGCGGAGCTGCCTCACATATTCCGCAGTGGGGCCGTGACCTTCCTTAAGAGCGATTTGGATATCGCCGTCCTGCGGACCGATCATGCCGGTGTTGTTATAGGTCGTGTTGATGCCGCTGATCGGCATGCCGACGTTGTCGACCATGACTTCGATCTGGTCGGACGGGATAACTTCACGGATCGCGTCCTGAATTCTCGCGAATTCGTGCGCGCTCTCTTCGATGCGCGTTCCGACCGGAAGGCGGGCGTGCATCAGAATTTGCCCAGAATCGACGGCCGGAAAGAAGCTGCGGCCAAGATATGGGACAAGCAGGAACGACGCCGCGATAAATCCGAACGAGAAAAGAAGAACGATCGCTCGGTGCGCGAGAGCGCCTTCCAAAATCCGGTGATAGCCGCCGCGGAACGTTTCGAAGGCATGCTCAAAGCCGCGCTGGAAAAGTACGAAGGGATTTCGCGTCGGCCTCTCGTGGGCGTTGTGATCGTGGGGCTTCAGCAGATATTTCGCCATTGTGGGCACGAGCGTGCGCGACAGGATGAAAGAAGCAACCATCGCGAACATCACCGCTTCGGCCATCGGCACGAACAGAAATCGAGCGACGCCTTCGAGGAAAAACATCGGCACGAAAACGATACAGATGCACAGCATCGAAACGAAGGCCGGCGTCGCGATCTGATCGGCGCCGTCGAGGATCGCGGTCTCGACGTCCTTTCCCTGCTCCAGGTGATAGTTGATGTTCTCTATCGTCACGGTCGCTTCGTCGACCAGAATGCCGACGGCGAGCGCGAGGCCGCCGAGCGTCATGATATTCAGCGTTTCGCCGAGCGCGGAGAGCATGGCAACGGAGGCAAGAACGGCGAGTGGAATGGACGTCGCGATGATGATCGTCGAGCGCATGCTGCCGAGAAAGAGCAGGATCATGATGCTTGTCAGAGCCGCCGCGAGTATGCCCTCGTGGATAACGTTTTGAACGGCGCCGCGCACGAAGATCGATTGGTCGCCGAGATAGGAGATGGTCAAGGCGTCGGGAAGGCCCGGCTTGATCTCCTTCACCTTGTCCTTGATGCCCTGGATGATATCGAGCGTCGAAACGGCGCCGTTCTTCAACACGGTCAGCAGCACCGAGCGATTGCCGTCGACGTGCACGATGTTCTGTTGCGGTGGGTTGCCGTCGCGGACTTGCGCAACATCGCGGATGTAGACCATCGCGCCATTGACGGTTTTAATCGGCAGATCGCCCAACGCGTCGAGGTCGGACGGCGCGTTGTTGAGCTGCATCACGTATTCGGTCGGACCGATTTTCTGAGTGCCCGCCGGATTGATCAGGTTTTGCGCTGAGAGCGCGGTTTGCACATCCTGAGCGGACAATCCTTTGGCACGAAGCGCCGCATCGTCGAGATCGATCTGGATCTGGCGCGACTTGCCGCCATAGGGGTATGGCAAGGCTGCGCCCGGGACGGTGACGAGGCGAATACGCACCTGGTTCATACCGAGGTCGAAGAGGCGCTGCTCGGTCATGCCTTCGCCGCCGAGCGCCAATTGCACGATGGGAACAGTCGAGGCGCTGTAGTTCAGGATGAGCGGCGGATTGGTTCCGGGCGGCATCTGCCGGAGCATCGTCTGCGAAATCGCCGTGACCTGCGCGTTGGCGACGCTGATGTCGACCGAAGGATGAAAGAAGATTTTGACGACGCCGATGCCGTTATAAGAATTCGCTTCGATATGCTCGATGTCGTTGACGGTCGTTGTCAGCGCGCGTTGAAAGGGCGTGACCATGCGGCCGGACAATTGATCCGGCGGCAGGCCGGTATACTGCCAGACGACTGCGATGACGGGGATGCGGATTTCAGGAAAGATGTCGATCGGAGTGCGGAGCGCAGCCAAGCCTCCGGTGAGAAGAATCAGCAGCGCCAATACGACAAATGTGTACGGCAACCGCAGTGCGATTCGCACAAGTGCAGCCATCGCTGTGAAGTCTCCATCTCGCCGCCGCGGAAAAACGCGGGCTAGCGCCCAGGCTGCTAACTCGTAAGCCGACGTACATCCGTCTCAGAAAACAGCTGACACGTCGCGACGAAACGGCACGCCGACACGCTCGCCGGCTTCGCAACGTGAAAATTCGCGCCGACAACCGAAGCAACGACGGTCAGAATTGGGGGATTGCCGTCCATCTGTCCAATAGTATGTTAGGATGCTATTGTTCTGGGATATCGATTAATCTCGGATGGTGTTGAGAACCTTGGACCTCAAGCAACTGGAACATTTCGTAGCGGCGGCGGAGGAAAAGCATTTCACCCGCGCTGCCCGCAAAATGAACATTGTTCAATCAGGTTTATCGGCGTCGATCCGGGCGCTGGAGCAGGAAATGGGTGCGCCGCTGTTCGTGCGGACGACGCGGCACGTCGAACTCACAGTGGCCGGCCGTGTGCTTTATGAAAAAGCGCAAGCGATTATCGCCGGGGTCAAGGAGGCGCGGAGCGCCGTTGCGGCGATCAACGGTCTGGAGCGCGGGACGCTGACCATCGGGACCTGCGGCAGTCTCAACGCATTTTTCGATCTGCCGCTTCTTCTCGGGGAATTTCACGATCTTCATCCAACGGTGGAAATCAAGCTTTGCCACGGCACCGCGACGAAGATGATGGACAAGGTGAAGGATGGCAGAATCGACTTGGCTTTCTTTCCCCTTTTCGAGAAGAGCCGCGAGATCGTCACGATACCGATCGCGTCGGACAGCCTGGTGATTGCGCATCCTCTCGGCCACCGGCTCGAAGGTCGCGAGAACGTCACGCTCGAGAGCCTTGCGGACGAGACCTTCGTCGATTTCCAACCCGACAAGGGGACACGACGGATCGTCGATCGCGCGTTCGGTGCGGTCAATATTTCGCGGCGGACGGTTCTCGAAGTCGGCGATGTCCAGGTGCTTCTCGATCTCGTAGCGCGCGGCTTCGGTATTGCGCTGGTACCGAAAACGTTCGCGTGTACCCGCGCCATTTCGGCGGCTTCGCCGAAACTTGGAATTGCCAGCCTGAAAAAGCCCGGGCTTGCCTGGGAACTGGTGGCGGCATGCCTCGGCCGTGCGGGCACCGCGCAGACGCGCAATCCGACGGTCGCCGCCTTCATCAAGCTGCTCGATAAAATCCGCAGCGATGCGGTCGCAGCCTGAGCAACCGCGTCAGCTGATGCTAGCCTGATAGACGTAATAGGCCATCGCCGCAGACATCGCCGGAATGAGTGCGATGTGGATGAAGGCCAGAGATTTCTTCAGCCATCCGATCGGCTCGATGCGCCTGTTCACGCGCGCGATCGTGATCGCAATGATGACGCTCAGGACGAGATACGTGAATAAGAATAGCCGGTCGGAGAGCGTCTCGATGTTGGCATCGAGCTTGGGAAGCGCGAGGTAAAGCGCGACTGCTGACAGCAGGGCGGTAACCTGGATCGTCACGATGGCTTCGAAGTGATGGGTCGAGATGAAGATCGACAGATAGGCGATGAATAGGATGAATCCCAGGGGCACGACGACCCGGAGGAAATAGTCCGTCGTCTGCCGCTTCATCAGCCAGGCGAAGCTCGCTTTGTAAAACGGGACGACGCTCGGTTCGAGCGTCTGCGCATCGACGGTGCGCACGAAATCCTCGTCGTAGCTGACATACTGATCTTTCGGGTCCCAGCCGTCGACGGTGACGGACTTATCCCGAAGCTCTTTCGGTGGCGGCTGGACAATAAAGGCGCTGGCGCCGTTCTTCGGTTGCAGGTCGATTGAAAATCGCTGCGTGTCGAAGGGATAATTACGCAGGTTTGGCGAATAGAGAAACTTGCCCGTCACCTGATAGATTTTCATGTGATCGGGATAGGCGTCGCTCTTGCCGCCGTCGTGGATTGGGCGGATCGTGATTTGCCGGCTGTTGGATCCGGGATCGAGGTAAGCGTTGGAAAATTCGATCTGGTCGATGGATGCGCCGCTGCGATCGTTCATCGAAATGTAGAAGTCGGCCAGAAATGTCTGGTCGTTGTCATCGATGCGATCGGCGTGGATCAGATCGATGTCGGCGTAGAGCGTATCGATCCGGCGCATCGTGTCGTTGCGGAGATGAAGGAATTGCATCGGTGCGAGCTGGGGATGATTAATTCCCCGCGGCAGCACGACGATGAGCGGGGTGCGAGCCACCGCGCGTGACATCGGGCGGAACGACCAATTGCCGAAGCGGCCTTTGAACATGCCGCGACCGGCGGCGTAGGTCGTGCCGAGCTGCTCGACGATTTCATCGCGAAGGTTCTGAATGTTGGCTGCGGGCGGCGCGGCGCGAGCGGCCTCAGCGATGAGGCGGATCATATCGGCGTAGCGCATACCGGTCTGCAGCGCGCGCATGTTTTCTGTGTCCAGCGCGTTGGGGGGCAGATCGTCGTCCCTCACCTTGCAGGTTCCGTCCTTCCAGCCTGGCGCGGCGTCGTTCTTGGCGCCCTGGAAGATCCAGTAGTCGGGGTTGTTCGTTGTCAGGAGCAAGTCGCGCAGACGCTCGCTGTCGACATCGGGGAAGCCGTCCCAGGCAAGTTTGTAGACGTCGTTGGGATAGAAGCTGCCGCCTTTTGAGACCAGATCTTCGATCCGCCCGGTGGCGAACATCGGCGGGGTATATCCCGCGATCTTGAATTGTTTCAGTACGTCCTTGATACGATCGCTGCCGATCGCGATAAAAACCAGATCCGGCGTTTTGCCTTTCAAGTCGTCAACCATTGCCGCGACATCGGCAGGATTGAGCTTGTCGTCGGTGAGCGCCAGCCGATGATCGGCGACCATGGCATCGGCGCCGAGATATTTCTTCAGAGAGTCGCCCAAGTTGCCGCTTGCGACGTTGTCCTGCAGGCCGATGAAGGCCACGCGGGCGAATTTCATCTCTTTGACGAAGTTGGTGATGATCGGCATCCGCTCATCGTCTTCCGATGGGCGGGTGGTGAACACGGACGGGTAATCCGCGATGATGGCGGCGACAGAGATGTCGGACAGAAATGGGATGTTGGCGGCCTTCAGGGCTTGGCCGTTGGCCTCGAACGCCGCTTTGGAGCGCGTCGCGTTCGTCATGCCGACCATCGCAACCGTCTGCGGGTCTGAAATCGCAGCGGCGAGATTGGCGGCCGCCAATTTGGGATCACGTTTGTCATCGTAGAGATTGATGATGATCTGGCGGCCGGCGATGCCGCCCGTGCGATTGATGTAATTTTGCGAGAGCGTTGCCACACGTTTGATCGCGGCGACGATGCCGCTGTCGTAGCAGTCATCGCTCTTGGACGTGAAAAATATGGGAACGCTGACGGGCGGACGCTGGGCTGCTTCGGCATCGTCGGTGGCTTGTGCCGACGCCATCGTGCTCGGGCCTGCAAGGAGCGTGACCGCCAAAACGACGGCAATTTTGACATATCCCGCCAGACGCTTGCTCCAAGCGCCGGTGCCAAATTCAAATCCCGCTAATCTCAAATTTCCCACCCGAATTCATAGGATCAGAACGTCCGAAGCTCTCGGAGCCTTCCTATGTCCAAACCCATCGTGCCCGCAGGCTTTCTATAAGTCCGGGCTAGAAAGCGAAAGAATTTGGTTTGGATTGGGCGGCTCGGCGGCCGGCGTCGTTATTTGATGGCCTATTCTTCCAGGAGACCTTTTCCCAGAAGTCCGGACGCGATCCAGCCGTGCAGATATTGGGCGGCGCGCATCGGTGCGGACTCGGGGTCATCATAAACGGCGACCAGCTCGCAAAGGCCGCCGAACGGTACGCCGCTTGCTGCTTCCTTCCACATCATGGCTTCCTCGTAGGGCATGCGACGGACTTTCGGGGTCGTCTCGTGGCGCCAAACGATGATGTTTTCGGCTTCTGAACGTGTCTCAACCGGAGGTGGCGTTTCGGTATTTTTGAGCGCCAGCCATAGAGCGTGGGCGTTGGTCGAAAAAGAAAGAATGTGTGTAGAGGGATGGGCCTCAAAAATGAGATCGGCCCAGCTTTCGGGGGGAACGGCGGCGAGGTCGGACATTTTGACGGTCTCTTGGTCGGGAGCATCGAAGGCGTCGTTCAGCGCGCGCTCCAGTTCGGCAAGGTCGGCAACGTGCGGTTCGGAGGGGCGGACGTCGGCGATGAAGTCGGGAAAGCCGTGGGAGAACCATCGGGCATTCTGGTTCCGGGATGGGTGCGCCTGCACATAAGCCTTCGCCAGGTCCTGAAACGCGGTGTCGCCAAGGTATGCGGAGAGAAGCGGATGATCGTTGCGCACGACCTCGATCAGGCGCGCGACGTAAGCGTGACGATAAACGCCAAAGAGAACGTTTCGATCGGTCCGCGAATTGTCGAGGATCTCATTGAGAACGGCGTCGTCGCCGAGCATTACCGCGCGCTGAAACGCGTCCTGCATTTCGCTGAGCGATGGAGCGGCGGTTCTTGTTTTTTCCGCCGACTGGCCTTCTCGAGGAACGGATATGATGTTTGCCGGCATGATGAATTGCTACCGCTCGTTCGAGTCAGCGAAAACCTCTTTCGCAAGATGGCGCGCCTTGCCGAGCTCTTCGAGCATGACGTTCAACGGTGGAATGTCGTCGTCGCGCTCGATGATGGTTGAGACCGGGCCGAAACGGTTGAGTGCCGCTTTATAAAGCGTCCACACTTCATCGCAGACAAGGGCATCATGGGTGTCGATGATGTGGGTCATGTTGTGCTCATGGCCCGCGAGATGAAATTGCACGACGCGGTCGGCGGGAATTCCGGCGATGAATTCGTAGGGATCATATTCGTGATTGAAGGCGCTGACGTAGACGTTGTTGACGTCGAACACGAGCCAGCAACCTGTTCGCTTCGTCATTTCAGCGATGAATTCCCATTCCGGCATTTCGGAATTGCGGAACTGGACGTAGGACGAGACGTTCTCGAGCGCCAAGGGCCGCTTCAGATAATCCTGCACGTGGTGAATGCGGGAGACGACATGGTCGAGCGCTTCGGGCGTATAAGGGAAGGGCAGCAGATCGTGAAGATTGACGCCGTGCACGCCCGTCCAGCAGAGGTGGTCGGAAACGAAGACGGGCTCGGTGCGATCAGCGAGCGCTTTTAGGTCTTTCAGGTAATCGGCATCGAAGGGGGCGGTCGAGGCGATCGATAGCGAAACTCCGTGCATGACGATCGGATAGCGGGCGCGGATCTGGTCCAGGATGCGGAGCGGCTGGCCGCCCGGCACCATGTAATTTTCGGAGATCACCTCAAACCAGTCGATGTCGGGATTGCCGCCTAGGATATCGGCATAATGCTGGGCGCGAAGGCCCAAGCCGTAACCGAGGTAGCGCGGCTTTGCGCCCGCCTGCTGCCTGCGGTCGGTCGCGTTATCGGCTGTCGCTTGAACGAGCATGGGCAGGCTCCTCGTTTCAGTATTTCGTTGTCAATTCGGTTAGCCAAGCCGGCGAGGCAGCTACAATCTGGGCTTCGAGGGCTTTATCGAGGCCGGTCAGGATCGCGAGGCCGGTCAAGATCAGTACGCCGCCGAGAACATATTTACCCGCAGATCCGGCCGACGCCAGCGCGTTGCGCCAGCGATTGAGAATTTCGCGCGAAAGCGCGCCCAGGACGAGAAGCGGGACGACGGCTCCGATCCCGAACGAGAGCAGCGTCAGGCTCACCTTTCCGAGGTCTTCGCCTTGGGCGGCGAGCAGGGATGCGGCGCCGAGTGTCGGTCCGACACACGGGCTCCAGACGGCACCGAGAACGAGCCCGACGCCGAATTGTCCCCATAAGCCGGGTGCCGAATAGGTACCGAGCGTTTGGTCGGCCCAATTGGAAATGGGACCGGCGGCAACGGCAAAACGCTGCTGCAAGACAGGAACGACCAGAATCGCGCCGATCACAATCAGGAGCGTGGCTGCGACCGAGCGGAAGAACGCACCGTCCAACCCGATGGCGAATCCGACTGTTGCCACAAAAAGGCTTACCGCGACGAACGACAGGGCGACGCCTGCCGATAGCGCAACGGGACCATATCGATGTGCAGACGCTGCCGTCGCCATCACGATCGGAACGAGCGGCAGCACGCAGGGCGAGAGAACGGACAAGACGCCGGCGATGAAGGCCAATGCGAACGACGCGAGCATGATGCAGAACCCTTACAGCGCCTTGCGCAACAGGCTGTCGATCGCGCTTTCGTTTGTGCTGCCGACGGAGCGGCCGGCTTCATTGGCGCCCTTGAAAACGATCAATGTGCTTTGCGACTGGGCGCGGAACTTTCGCAGCACGTCTTTTCGGCTGTCGAAGTCGACGTCGAAGATCGTCAGATCGCCGTAGCGGGGTTCTGCCGCCAGTTTTTCTATGATCGGCTTTTGCGCCTGGCAGGTCGGGCACCAAGGGGCGGAGATGTCGATGAGGATGGATTTTCCTTGAGCCTGCGCTTCGGCAAATGCCTTCTCATCGAACGTTCTGCGGTCGGCGGCGGATGCACCGATAGCCGTCAAAATAATAAGGGCGAAAGCCAAACCGGCATGCGTCAGAAATCTGATTGTCATCGATCGTCCTTGAACTCTGCAATTGCAATTTTCCGGGCCGAATGGCCCAATAGAAAAAACGCCGCGGTTAGGCGGCGTTTTTTGAATTTTGCGTGTTACTTCGCGGGTTCGAAGTGGCCGGTCGTGCAGCCTTCCTTCGTCGTCTCGGTAAAGCCCTGGCCTTTGCAAGCGTTCTGACCTTTGCAGGCGTTGGTGGCGCTCTTGCAGGCGCTCTGACCCTTGCAAGCGTTGGCACCGACGCAATGGCCGGTTGCTTCATCGGCGAATGCGACCGTCGACATAACGGCGTTGGCGAGCATGAGCGATGCTGCTGCGGCCGCGAGAGCCGAACCGGACTTTACGCTGATCTTCATGGTATGTTCCTTTGGAAGATTTTGTTTCCACGCTGTCGTTTGTGCCCCGGTTGGACCGGTCACGAGGAAGGTTACGAACCATCCAACTTGGACGTTTCGAGTTTCGGAAAAAAAATATGAAGAATTTTGCTTTGGCGATGAGCCGGGGCGGATAGCCCGGCGAATTTATTCGATGGTGAATGTAACCGGCCAGCATTTTGCCTCGTAACCCCCCATCAGTTGCAGCGGAAAATTCCGCCTTTTTCTCCAGCTGAGGGCTTACGCCATGAGATTTCTGACGCATTGGTTGATCGACATTCCCGAGAAGCTTTCGCGGGTGTTTTTATGGCTGCCGCCGCTGTTCGCACGCATTGTCGTGGGCTGGGTGTTTATGTGGAGTGGCTGGGAAAAGCTGCATGCTCTGCCGCAAATCACCGCCAATTTTGAATCCTGGGGGATTCCTTTTCCGTCGATTTTGACGCCGTTCGTTTCGGGCGTCGAATTCTTCGGCGGACTTTTTCTTCTGCTTGGACTTTTCACGAGGATTGCAGGCGTGCCGCTCGTCGTTGTGATGATCGTTGCGATCATCAGTGCAAAGTGGGACCAGGTCGATTCGCTCGAGACGCTGCTTGGTTTCGAAGAAGTGTCGTACATGGCGCTGTTCGGGTGGCTGGCCGTTGCGGGCCCCGGACCGATCTCGCTCGATTACCTGCTGCAGAAGCTGCAAGCGAAGACCGACGATGGGGTGCTTGCTCCCTCGGTCAGCACAACGTGATGGGCTTATCGAAAACTGCGTTGGGGCCGCCTTGCGACCCGATTGAGGTTTCCTTACTTTCCGCTGATGGCGACAAAACCATCAGCGGGCCGTCACGAGAACATGCAAAAGCGGACGGCTCCCTGGTATGCGCGGCTTTGGCCTTGGCATACTCCCGCTGACGACGCGGCTGTAAGACGAGCGCTGCAGGACGTATCCGGTCTCGAGCCTGCCGTGGTCGTTACCGGTGGATCGCGCGGCATCGGGCTCGCGATTGCCCGACGGTTTCTGCAGGCGGGCCACCAAACCGCGATCGTCGCCCGCAATGCCGTACGTCTCGAAGAGGCGGTGGCAGAGCTCAAAGCATCGACGGGCGCTGACGCCATCGCTATTCTGTGCGACGTCACCGAGCCGAGCGCGTATGACGTCATTGCGACGGCTCTCAATCGCAACGGCCTTTATCTCGACATTCTGGTGAATAATGCGGGCACGGGCTTGGCCGGCCCGTTTGCCACGCACTCCGAAGCCGATTTGTTCCGACTGGTAGCGCTCAACGTCGCGACCACAACCCGGCTGACGCGCGAAGCTCTCCCAGCGATGCTTGAGCGGCAACGCGGTGGCATTCTGAATGTCGCCTCATTGGGGGCCAGCGTTCCCGGACCAAACCAGGCGGCGTATTATGCGAGCAAGTCCTATGTCGTGTCGTTGACCGAAGCGATCGCGAGCGAAAATGCGGGGCAAGGCGTGCGCATTGCTGCACTCTTGCCTGGGCCTGTCACGACGGCATTCCATGAAGAGATGGGCGCGGAGCAATCGCTCTATCGTTATCTTCTGCCGCCGATGTCAGCGGAAAGCGTCGCCAACAGCGCCTACCGCTGGTTCATGTTCGGAAATCGCGTGATCGTGCCGGGAATTTTCAACGTCTTCTTTTTCGTCGCCCTCAAGATCCTGCCGCATGCACTGACAGTGCCGCTCATATATTGGCTGTTGCGAAAGCCCGATGCGTTAAACAGGTCTTAAATTCGCGGGTCATTTTTACGATATTTGCGGACGTTTGCATTATGGCAACCATTTCTGCGTAGGTTTATCAGGGCTCCGGAATGAGGTTTCGCGTATCCGGGGTTCCCTCGCGGCTGCGCCTGACGGAGACCACGGACTCTCTCGAGTTCGACAGATCCGACGCGTGGCCGCGCTGAATTGGATGCGACGCCGGCGCAGCAGACATCTGCTTTTTGCGGTCGTCGCGTCTTATCGGTTCAAGCCGCCTTGATCGGCCGCGATTTGCCACCCACCTCGGTGCCTTCGCTATTGCCGCCCGTCGCGATACGTTCAACGAAATCGCGGGTTCTTTCGACCACCACGTGACGCTGCTTGTCGAGCGTGACCATGTGATAGCTGTCGTCCAGCACGATGAGGTCGGTCGCGGACGGCAGCTTCGCCTGCAGGTAGGTGGCATTGTTGAGATCGGCGTAGTCGTCTTCGCGGGAATGGACGATCAGCGCGGGCTGACGGATTTTGCCGAGCAGTTTCTTGGCGGCGGCGACGAGGCGGCGGTGCTCGAACACCATGGCGCCCGGCGTGCCGACGGTGCCGAGGTCCGAGCCATCGGATGCTGCCAGCGCCGCGCGAACGAATTCGCGGACGCGCGGGCATTTGATGCCGAGCGATTCAGCGTCGGGGAACTGCATCAGATTTGCGACCCAGCGGCTGCGGACGAGCGAGAACAATTTGCTGTACCAGGGCATCGCCCAGCCATTGGTCCACAGCGTCGGCGAGAAGAGCGCGAGGCCATCGACCTTGTCCGAATTGTTGGCGGCGAGATGCAGGGCGATGATGCCGCCGAGGCAAAGACCGCCGATGATGACCGTGTCGCAAGTCTGGCGGAGTTCTTCGAGGGCGGCTTCTGCGCTGCGATACCAGTCCTGCCAGGTCGATTTAACGATGTCGGCGCGGGAGCCCCCGTGGCCAGCCAGCGTGGGGCAATGGACCGTGTAGCCGGCGCGCGCCAGGCCGAGGGCGACGAAGCGCATTTCAGCGGGGGTGCCGCAGAGCCCGTGGATCAACAATACGCCGGTCTTACCGCCTGCGATGCGGAAGGTCTCGCCGTTCGGGCTTTTGGCGGCGGCCGGGGCGGTCGTCAGCGTAGAGATCCGTGCGGACATGGCGTTGTCTCCTCATCTTCCGGAGACAAGCTTTAGGGGCGCGCAGGCGGTGGGGCTGTTCCGTCGGCAACAGGCGCGGGGGTGGCAAGTGATTGATCTGCTTGCTGCGTTACCCACGGAACACCAGCGGAAGGTGGCCCTTGGGGCGCCCGCCCGTAAGACGGTGCGATTGGAGTTCGCCGCAAGCTGCGCTATGGAGGCGGCGAGATCGTTAATGCCCCGACGGTGCGCAGGCGAGCGATCTTCGAACGGACAACAATGAATGGGCGGCCGGAACGCCCGACAAGAATTGGAAACGCTCGTGCCTCAGCCAGTCATCGCCGCGACGGGACTTTACGTTCCGCCCGACAGCATTTCGAACGCCGAGCTCGTTACCGCCTTCAATGCGTACGTCGCTGCGTTCAACCGCGATAATGCCGCTGCAATTCAGGCGGGCGAGATCGCAGCGCTGCTGCCGTCATCGGCCGAGTTCATCGAAAAGGCGTCGGGAATCAAATCGCGTCATGTCGTCGATAAGTCCGGTGTCCTCGATCCGGCGGTCATGCGACCGAACATTCCCGAGCGCGCGAATGAGGACATTTCCGTTCTTGCCGAGATGGCGGTGCGCGCGGCACGGGGCGCGCTGGCGCGTTGGGGCGGGGACATCCGTGATATTGGGGCCGTTCTGTGTGCGGCGTCGAACATGCAGCGGCCCTATCCGGCGATGGCCATCGAGGTGCAAAACGCGCTTGGTATCGCGGGATTTGCCTTCGACATGAATGTCGCCTGTTCGTCGGCGACATTCGGCATCAAGACCGCGGCGGATTTCATCTCTGGCGGCTCGGTCAAGGCGGTGCTGGTCGTCAATCCCGAGATCTGCTCGGGGCATCTCAATTTTCGCGACCGGGATAGCCATTTCATCTTCGGCGATGTCGCGACTGCGATCGTGGTGACGGAAGAGGCGCTCGCTCGGGGTGGCTGGACCATTCTCGGTACGCGCCTCAAGACGCAGTTTTCGAACAACATTCGCAACAACTTCGGCTTTCTCAATCGCTGCGCGCCCGAAGGCATCGGGACCGCGGACAAGCTTTTCGTCCAGGAAGGCCGCAAGGTGTTTCGCGAAGTCGTGCCGATGGTGATCGACATGATCATCGATCATGCGCGCGATCTCGGCGTCGAGCCGAAAATCCTGAAGCGCCTATGGCTGCATCAGGCGAACATCAACATGAACGACATGATCGGCCGGAAGGTGCTCGATCGCGTGCCGACGCCGGAAGAGAACGTCATCATCCTGGATGAATTCGCAAACACGAGTTCGGCGGGCTCGATCATCGCATTCCATTCCGCCAACAGCGATTTCAAGCCAGGGGACACCGGATTGATCTGCTCGTTTGGTGCGGGCTATTCGGCCGGTACGGTTTTCGTCAGGAAGCGGTGAGTTTATTTCCGTCACGCGAGACTGGCGGAGAGGTTGATCACCAAGGCGAGCACCATCGTATTGAAGAAAAACGAGACGATGGCGTGAAGCGTCGTCAGCCGGCGCATGTGTTTGCTGTTGATCGTGACGTCCGAGGTCTGGGATGCCGCGCCGAACGACGTCGCGAAATAGAAGAAGTCCCAATAGTCGGGTTTTCTGTCGCCTGGAAAAGTCAGGGCGTCGCGTGCTTCCGAAGTATTCTCTGAAAATTCCTCCGGTGAATAATATTCATGGGCGTAATGGAAGGTGAAGGTCACCTGCGTCACCAGCCAGGAAACGACGATGGTCGTGGCGGCGAGGGCGGCGAGAAACATTCGTTCCTGATCGGACGCGCCTTTTGCGGCGACAAGCAAGCCGAAGATGGCTGCAAAACTTGAAAACATCGCCGTCAAGACGATCACGAGGATAACCACTGCGCTGTCGTCTTGGAGCGCCGCGCGAGAGCGGATTCTATCCGAGTGGCATCCACCGATGAATTTGAACGCCATGATGAGGTAGGCCGTTCCTCCGGCGCACCAGGCGAGCGCTTCTCTAACCGAACCACGGAGCGAGGATGGAAGCAGGAACAACGCCGCGATGGCTATGAATGCGCCGACGACGATGCGGGGGCGCAACGCGATCGAGCGGCCGATCGAGCGAGGGCTATACCAACGGGAACGCGGCGGCGCTTTTCGAGTCGTGTCGATTTTATCGTTATTTGCCATGCTTGGTTTTTCGTCCGGTTGAAGCTCGATCGTTTTGCAAAATCAGAAACCTACCACAGGTTTTCCCCAGCCTCCGCCGGCGATCGCGTGCGCGGTGTGGATTGCGCGCATTCCAGGCGCCGGGAATTCTTCGCCGTTGGCTAGTTCGAGCGGCCTATGGCCTCACGCTGACTGGCGACGGCCATGCAAAGAGCCTCAAATCGTTGTGTTTGCTGAATTATGGAGGAGGCCCGCGGATGATCACCCCCTCTCGGGAGATGGCGGTGGATTGTGCTCGGCCGGCGTTCGAAGACCATTCGCGCCCGTTGATCGTCGTGATCGAGGATGACTACCGGTCATCGATGGCACTTACGATGCTGATCGATGATTGGGGATATTCATGCGTCGCCGCGCGATCTTCGCGCGAGGCGGTCCGGACACTCGGCCATAGCCTCGGCAATATCGCGGCTATCATCACCGACATCGAAATCGACGGACAGATGCGCGGAGTTCGTGACGCGCTCGCTATCGCGGCGGCGATCGGTCACTCAATTCCGACCATCATCACGACAGGGCACGCGGATTATTCGTCCGGTGCCTTGCCATTTCCCGTCGTCAGGAAGCCGTTCGATCCAGATATTCTGCGACGCTGGTTGCGATACCGGGTCGGTGCAGTTGTTGCGTAAGTAGAGTTTGCGTCTGACCGTCGAGCCATCCCTCGAAGGTCAGCTTCTCGTTGCAAGTTCGGTGCGGTTTCTTGCGCCGAAGTGAGAGAAGAGAGCGGCGAGATGGATTTTCACCGTGCCCTCGGCGATATCCAGCTCGCGCGCGATCTCTTTATTCGAAAGGCCCCGGCGGACACATTCCAGGACATCGCGCTGGCGTGGTGAAATGGATTTGTAGGTGGCTCCACCGCTGGGGTCCCCTTTGCTTCCCGACGATTCGGCGTTCTGCGGTTTTGACGGCGCGGACATCGCGGAATTGCCGCCGACCGTCATGAAACGCGGAACGAACACCCGGCCATCAAGTATGTCGCGCAAAGCGCCGACGATCTCATCGTCTGCGAGCGATTTCGGAACGAAGCCGTTGAGACCCATGGCAACCGCTTTGACGACGTCATTGCGTTCTTCGGATCCCGAAACGATCGCGACCCGAATGCCGGGATAGGTTTCCTTGACGATGCTCAACCCTTCGGGGCCGGAGATGCCGGGCATTGCAAGATCGAAAAGGGCGAGTTCGACATTGGGGGTTTCGGCCAGACGATCGAGCGCGGCGTCGAACGTCGCCGCTTCGATCACGGAGCGGAAGCCCATACGATCGCGCAGCAGAAAGCCGAAACCAGAACGATAAAGGCCGTGATCGTCGGCGACCAAAACGGTGTCGTGCTGAGGATGTGCCATTGGTATCTCTTGACTAGCCGGCATTCATTTCTGCTCCGAATTCCGTGCGAAGTTCGTTCCGTGAAATTTTATGAGCTTTGAGAATCGCGCCGAGCGTTGCTGCAATAAGTTCGGGATCAGCAGGCTTCGTTAGCCACGGGCGCCCGGCTTTGGCAAGAACTGCCAAGGTCGCAGACTCGGTGCCACCCGATAACAGGACACTCGGAATATCGGTATCCAATTTTGCCGCCATCCGCGTGATGAATTCAAGTCCCGTTTCGGTCCCGCGCAGATCAAAGTCGAGGACTGCGGCGTCGATGACAAGACCATGATCCAATGCCGCTTCGGCATCGGTGTTGCGCTGGTAGCCGAAGACGACGTTGCCGCGATCTTCCAGGTCTCTCGTCAGTGCCGAGACGATCAATGGGTCGTCGTCTAAAACAAGTATGCGCATGCCGTAAACATTCGTTCCCGGCGCCTGAGGGGACGGAAGGTGGACAATCCGTTCGACGACGGCATTTTTCGGCAAGACGATCGTGAATCGGGAGCCGGATCCCGGCCACGACGAAACTAGGATTTTCATGCCCAGGAGCTCGGCATAGCGTCGGGCGATCGACAGGCCGAGGCCGAGACCGTCGTTGACGCCGTAGGCGCGCTGATCGGCACGCGAGAATTCCTCGAAGATTCGTTCGCGACGATCGTTGGATAAGCCCGGGCCGGTGTCATAGACGTCGATGACGCGTTCGCCGTTGCGGTAGCGAGCCGCAAGGATGACGCCGCCGTGCTTGGTGAATTTCAGGGCGTTCGAGACGAGATTGCGGATGATCGTTTCGAGCAGCGCCGGGTCCGTCTCGATGATCCAGTCGCGCGACCGGCTCAGGAATTTCAGGCCGTTCTGCTCGGCTTCGACGCGCGAGCCCACCGACACGCGCTCGATGATTTCGGCGATCGAAACCGGGGTTCTCGTGGGCTCGATCAGCTTGGCGTCGAGGCGGGAAACATTGAGCAGGGCATCGAACATGCCCTTCAATCCTCTGAGGCCCTCTTCCATTTGGGCGACCAGCGTCGTCGCCTCGTTGCCAGTGACCCGGCGTGACAGGGCGCGCGCAAACAATGTCAACGCGTGCAACGGCTGGCGCAGATCGTGGCTGGCGGCGGCAAGGAAGCGTGACTTGGCTTCGGTCGCGCTTTCTGCCGCGGCTTTGGCTTTTTCGAGCCCGACGTTTTGCTCGGCCAGCCGCTGAGTGCGCTCTCGGACCTGGCTTTCGAGCGACTGGTTTGCGGCCGCGAGCGAGGCCCGCTGGGCGTCGAGCTCTTTGACCAGAGATCGCAGCGACTGCGAGAGGACGCGGGCTTCCTGATAGCCGCCCACCTGCGGGAATTCTAGCTTCTGGCCACGGCGCAGCCTTTCGGCGACATCGGCGAGCTGAAGCAGTGGCTGAGATAGCTTGCTGGCGAGGATCCAGGCGAGAAGGGCGGCAATAGCGGCGAATATCGTGCCCGAGATGACGATGGTTTTTTGCAGACTGCGGACGGGTGCGAATGCCTGCCGTTGGTTCTCCCGCACTAGGACGATCCAATTCAGGCCCGAATACGAGCGATAGCCGTCGCTCTTCGAATAGCCCGTCACGAAGGACTTGCCGTTCGGCCAGCGCTCGACGGCAAAGTCAGCGTTGCCTGGACGGGCGGCGCGGATGCTCGGAAGATCCAAGGTTTTTCCGGCGATATTGTCCGGGCCGAACAGCACCTGATGCGCCTCATTGAGAACGATGACATCGGCGGGAATTGCGTCCTTCATGCTGCCGAGGAGAGTATCGCGAACTTCCTCGGCCCATTCGGAACTGAGCGTGGCGCCCAGGACACCAATCGTTTCATTGCCGTCCACCACCGGAACGGCGAGGTCGATCAAATCCGACGCTCCTGAGCCCTCATGCGGAATTCGCGGCGTGTCGCCGGTATTGGGGAGGCGCACGTCGCCGACGAACTCTTCGTGCAAACCTTTTTGGAACCAGCGCTGGTCCTTGACGTTCCGGCCTTCGTATTCGCCGCCAGTGGCGCTCAGAATTTTACCGCTGGAATCAACAAAGCCGATCCAGGAATAATCCGAGTAGGCGCCTTGAAAACGCTGCAGGGTCGTCCGCAGGGAGGCTTGGGAATCGGCTTTTTGCAGGATCCGGCCGAGCGCTGCCATGTTGTCGAGGGATTGCAGCCGCTCGAACATCGCGCGGTCGAGCTTGTCCTGCATCTCGTCGGCGAGAAGGGCGAGGGATTGGCCGATTTCCTGCTCGAGACGCGTGACGGCATCCCGGCCGATGACATACGAAACCGCAATGGTCAGCAAAAGCGAAACGACCGAGATCGCCGCTGCAATCAGGACTTTCAACGAAACTCGGCGCATCGGATCTCGCTTTTTCCGCGTCAGCCGAAGAGCACCCTCAGACCCAATCACGGCGAATATCAAGAACCGATTTCTTAAACTCCTGACAGGTTATGCAGGGCGCAGCGCTGATTGCGCGAGCGATCGGAGGGGAGGTAGGCCATTCAGCCTAGTGCGTGGTCATCGAGCTAGTTCGCCGGGCTGAGTGGCTTCGACAATTCGAGAGGCGCACACATGTTTTTGCCAAGCGGATCCATGGCCCTATCGGCATGGTCTCTCACGTTAGGCGGGTCCGCTTTGTAAGGGAGCGTGCGCCGTCCCTCACCCACACAACGCGCCGCTTCAGTAGCCAGGGCCCGGCTTACCCCCCAAGCCGGGCCCTTCTCGCGTGTCGAGTGTCTGAAAAGGACGAGCGCGGAGGCCCGGATACCTTACGCCAAACGACAACGCAGCGTTCGACGGGTTTCGAACGCTGCCAAATTCCTTTGTGACGCCTGCGGATTAACTGTCTTGGGCGACGAGCCTCTGGACCGGAATATTATGCTCGCTCATCAGCGTTCGCCAGTCGGCGACATGCTTTTCGAGCGTCGCGATAACGGCTTCGGTGATCTCGTCATCGGAGGCCGGGCCGTTGAAAACACGCGCGACGCCGCCCTTCCAGAACGCCAATTGACCCTCAAGGGTCGATAACTCCCTGTTTGCCCATTCAATCATTGGCAGGTCTCCCCCAGGCTGAGTTGCCGAAAACACTTTAGGCCGACTTACAAGATATCGAAATCGGCTGGGCGGATGCGGTGACGTTAAAGCTGTGGGGTGTTGCAGGAAATCACGAACATTTCATATCGTCCGTGGAGGCCGTTTCAGCGCGGCGTGGCCCGGTGCTCGGCGGCGGAAGGACGAGATCGGTTGCGCAATACTTTCCGGCCGCAGTTCTTGAACAGCGCCGCGAGACTGAGGAAGAGTTGCTCGCGCGCCGAACTCTTCCGCCAGCACATTGCGATCTGGCGGCTCGGGTTGGAGTCAGCGAAGCTCAGCAGGCGGACTTCGGAGGCTGCCGCGCCCTGATTGAGGGTCGCGAGTTCGGGGAGCAAAGTCATCCCGACCTTGGCGTTCACCATCTGACGCAGAGTTTCAAGGCTCGTCGCCCGGAATGCCGATCGCTCGGCAGCGCCTGAGAAGGCGCAAACCTCAAGGGCGTGATCGCGCAGGCAGTGACCCTCTTCGAGCAACATCAAATCATGATCGACGAGTTCACCGATGCCGATCGATGCGCGGTCCGCAAAAGGATGGCCGTCGGGCACCGCGAGGAGGAACCGCTCTTCGAACAGGAATTCGGTGCGCAATTGGCTGTCGTTGATCGGAAGCGCCAGAATGGCGGCGTCGATTTCGCCTTCGCGAAGCTTCGTCAGCAGTGTGCTGCTTTTTTCCTCGATCAGAAGCAGCTTGAGGTCCGGCAGGTGCTTGCGGATGGAGGGGACGACGTGCGGAAGCAGGTAGGGACCAAGTGTCGGGAAGATCCCGAGGCGGATCGTTCCGGCTTCTGGGTTTTGGTTCTGCTGGATGCTGTCTTTGAGTTCCTGAATTTCGTGCAGGATCCGGCGCGCCCTGGCCGCTGCCTCGTGGCCGTAAGACGTCAGGATGACGCCGCGCGAATCTCGTTCGACCAGTGCGACGCCAAGTTCGTCTTCAAGTTTTTTGATCTGGGCCGAGAGGGTCGGCTGGCTGACTTGGCAGGCCTCGGCGGCGCGTCCGAAATGCAGATACTTCGCGAGCGCGACAAGATATTCGAGTTCGCGAAGTGTCATACTCTATTCAGATCTCGGTCGGATTAAGCGGCTTTGACCTCTTTTTCGTCCGGCGCCGAGATGCGGATAAGGTGGTCAAAGGCCGCAAGCGAGGCTTTTGCTCCTTCGCCGAGGGCGATGACGATCTGCTTATAAGGCGTCGTCGTACAATCGCCGGCCGCAAAGACACCGGGCATCGATGTGCGCCCGTGCGAGTTGACGACGATTTCGCCGTGCGGCGTCAATTCAAGCGTTCCCCTCAGCCATTCGGTGTTCGGCAGCAGGCCGATTTGCACGAAGACGCCGTCGAGCGGGAGGACGCGCTTTTCGGACGTTGCGCGGCTTTCGTAGGCGAGGGCGGTGACTTTCTGGCCGTCGCCCTGGACCTCGGATGTTTTCGCGCCCGTCACGATGTCGACGTTGGAGAGGCTGCGGAGCTTGCGCTGAAGGACTTCGTCGGCGCGCAGTTTGAAATCCAGCTCGATAAGGGTGACGTGTTCGACGATACCGGCAAGATCGATGGCGGCCTCGACGCCGGAATTTCCGCCGCCGATCACGGCGACGCGTTTACCCTTGAACAAGGGACCGTCACAGTGCGGGCAATAGGTGACGCCCTTGTTGCGATATTCCTGCTCGCCCGGTACGCCGAGCTGTCGCCAGCGCGCGCCGGTCGCCAGGATGACCGATTTCGATTTGAGTGCGGCGCCGTTCGCCAATTCGACTTCGAGGTATTCGCCCTTGCGCACGAGCTTCTCGGCCCGCTGCAGGTTCATGATCTCGACGCCGTATTCCTTGACGTGCTCTTCGAGCGCGGTGGCGAGGGCCGGGCCCTCGGTATGACGGACCGAGATGAAATTCTCGATCGCAGCCGTATCCAGCACCTGGCCGCCGAAGCGCTCGGTCGCGATGCCGGTGCGGATGCCTTTGCGTGCGGCGTAGACGGCGGCAGCGGCGCCCGCCGGGCCACCGCCGACGATGAGGACTTCGAACGGCGCCTCAGCCTTTATCTTTTCGGCGGCGCGGTCGGCTAAACCGGTGTCGAGTTTGGCGAGGATTTGCTCTATGTCCATGCGGCCCTGGCCGAAGACTTCGCCGTTCAAATATATCGCCGGCACCGACATGATCCGCCGAGCTTCGACTTCATGCGGGAAAACGCCGCCGTCGATCGCGACGTGCTTGATGCGCGGACTGAGCACCGCCATCAGGTTTAGGGCCTGAACGACGTCGGGGCAATTCTGGCACGAGAGCGAGAAATAGGTCTCGAAGCTGAAGTCGCCGTCGAGAGCGTGGATCTGATCGATGATTGCCTGCTCGACGCGCGGCGGGTGGCCCCCGACCTGCAGCAGCGCGAGGACGAGCGAGGTGAACTCGTGGCCGAGCGGGATACCGGCGAAGCGAAGCGAAATATCGTGGCCGGGACTTGTCAGTGCGAACGATGGCGTTCGTTCCGTGCTGCTTGCCTCTTCGACCAGCGTGATCTTGTCGGAAAGATTGGCGATGTCGGTCAACAGGCTCACCATCTCGACGGATTTGGCGCCGGCATCGACCGCGGCGCGGATCTCGATCGGGCGAACGACCTTTTCGAGATAACCCTTGAGCTGGGATTTGAGTGCATCGTCGAGCATGGAATTTCCTGTCTGAAGTCGTTGGATCGCGGCAGTGGGGTGGTGCACGCATGGCCTTCCCTGACGCGGGAAGGCCATGAGAAACTTGTTCTAGATTTTGCCGACGAGCTGCAGCGAAGGAGCGAGCGTCTTCTGACCCTCTTCCCACTTGGCCGGGCAGACCTCGCCCGGATGTGCGGCGACGTACTGGGCGGCCTTGACCTTGCGCAGAAGATCGGCGGCGTTGCGGCCAATTCCCTCGGCGGTCACTTCCATGGCCTGGATGATACCCTTCGGATCGACGACGAAGGTGCCGCGATCTGCAAGGCCTTCGCCTTCGCGCATGACTTCGAAGTTGCGCGTGATCGTGCCGGTCGGGTCGCCGATCATTGCGTATTTGATCTTGCCGATCGTTTCGGAGCTGTCGTGCCACGCCTTGTGGGTAAAGTGCGTGTCTGTCGAAACGGAGAAGACCTCGACACCGAGTTTTTGAAGTTCGGCGTAGTGATCGGCGAGGTCGCCAAGCTCAGTCGGGCACACGAAGGTGAAATCGGCCGGATAGAAAAAGAAGATGGCCCATTTGCCTTTGATGTCGGCTTCGGTGACTTCGACGAATTTGCCCTGCTTATAGGCCTGAGCTTTGAACGGCTTTATCGCGGTATTGATGAGAGACATGGATTGTCCTGGTCGTGGTTACGGAGAAAGCTTCGAGCTTTCGCATCGCAATATAAGCCACGTCCGGCGATAGAAAATTTGGATAAATGTCGCAACTTCAATAGGTTCAACCTATCGCGGCGATAGCCCTGACGGGGCGCAGAATTTGATGGAAAGGCGATCGATTTCGCAGCTGCGATGAGGTGGGTCAGCGCACGGTTTCGGCCGTCAGCATGTGATCGCAGGCCAGCACCGCGTCGAGCAGGACCTGGGCGCCGGCTGCGCATTCGTCCGGGCTCGTCGCTTCAGCCTCATTGTGGCTGAGCCCGCCTTCGCAGGGCACGAAAATCATCGTCGTCGGGGCGACGCGAGCGACGTAGGCGGCATCGTGCCCGGCGCCCGAGACCATGTCTCGCATGGCAAAGCCCGACTTTGCAGCAGCGGTGCGAACGCAGTCGATCAATTCCGGCGCGAACTTCACGGCGGCAGAGGACCAGATCTTATTATCGTCGTAAGTCAGCTCGAGAGCGGGAAGTGCGCGCGCGAGAGCTGATCGCAATTCCTCTTCCATGGCGTCGAGCGCATTTTCATCGGGGTGGCGCAAATCGACGGTCAGGAAGACCTCGCCGGGAACGACGTTGCGGCTGTTGGGCTTGTTCTCGATCAGGCCGACGGTCGCGACGCCCGGCTGATGTTTCTGGCCAATCGCATCGACGGCTTCGATGATGCGGGCGGCGCCAAGCAGCGCGTTCTTGCGCAGATACATCGGCGTCGCGCCGGTATGCGCGTCCTGACCCTTGATGGTGATCTCGTACCATCGCATGCCTTGGACACCGGTGACCACGCCGATCATCTTGCTTTCGGCTTCGAGGATCGGACCCTGCTCGATATGAAGCTCGAACATGGCCGAGAGCTTATGATCTCCAGCCTTCATCGGACCGCGGTACCCGATGCGCTCGAGTTCCTGCAAAAACGTGATGCCGTCGCGATCGGTCCGCTCGTAGGCGTATTCGGCCGGGAATACTCCGGTGAAGACGCCGGATGCCAACATGGCAGGCGGAAAGCGCGACCCTTCCTCATTCGTCCAGTTCACGATCTCGATCGGCGCGTTGGTCTCGTAGTCCTGCTCGTGCAGGGTGCGCATGACCTCAAGTGCCGCGAGGACGCCGAGGACGCCATCGAATTTGCCTCCGGTGGGCTGGGTGTCGAGATGCGAGCCCATGGCAATTGGTGGAAGGCTGTTGTTTCGTCCTCGACGGGTGGCGAACATGTTGCCGACTTCGTCGACGGCGACGTGACAGCCGAGCGCTTCGCATTGCGCCTGGAACCAGTCGCGGACGCGCTTGTCGTCATCGGTGAGCGTCAAGCGCCTGATGCCACCCTTTTCGGTGCCGCCGAACGCGGCGGTTTCCATCAGTGTGTCCCAGAGCCGCCGCGAATTGATTTGCAGGTTGGTCAGCATCGTCGATCTGCTCAATTGAAATCGGTCGTTGGGTGCGCCGCTCGGGGCATCACCATGGCCATCCCCAGATCAGGAATGCGGCCGGAAAGGCAATTCCGAGAGCTATGAGCAGGAGCCAGTCTTGACGCGTAAAGCCCACATCGTCGTCGGGTGAATTTTCAAACCAGCGAATGCGTCTTTCAAGTTCGGGATCGAGACGCTCCACCACAACTTCCCCTTTGCAACGCGACTTTTATTCAAGCGTCAATACGGACGATGGTTCGGAAACTTTCCAACTCGGAAAAAACAGAGTTGGTCGGCGGCCGCAACGTCGGTACCATCGTCCAGTATTTTGAAGCATCACGCGCTTGATGCGTCTAGCCGCGATCCGCATAATGTCCCGTTTCAAATACTGTATTTCGTGGCTTTACCCAGAGTCAAGAACGGTGCCATTTTGATCTCGTTTGAATTTTTCTTGTCGGCGCGTGCGCCGCTATTCGCGCACAGGGGGAGGGTCGGATGAAAGGGGACATTGCGACGACGGATTATCTCCGGCTGGTCGCATCGCTCGACGATATCGATCGTCGCATTGTTTCCCTGCTGCAGGCTGACGGGCGCATGCCGTTCTCGCACATCGCGCGAGAAATCGGCGTTACGGAAAAGACGGCGCGTGCGAGAGTCCTCGATCTGATCGAGCAACGCGTCATGCAGATCACTGCGGTTACCGACCCTTCCGTTCTTGGATATGGCGCCAGTGCGCTTCTTGGTTTGAAGACACGGCCGGATCGGCCTGCAAGCGAAATAGCGATCGAACTCCAGAAAATTCCGGCGATCGACTACGTGGTCGTTACGAGTTCGCGCTATTCGATTTTTGCCGAGCTGATTTGCACCGACCGCGCAGCGCTCCAGGGGGCGATCGAGAATGAAGTCGGCAAGATCGCGGGGATTCAGTCGATCGAGGCGATGCCATATCTGAGCTTTCACTATCAGCTGGCGCATTTCGCGGCGGCTCAGAACAAGGCGGGGATTGCGGCGGGCGTCCGGCCCCGCGAAATTGAGCCGATCGACATCCGCATCATTCGGTCGTTGAGCGAAGACGGGCGCAAGCCGTTTCTGCAAATCGCCGATGAGCTCGATATTTCCGAAGGCCAAGTGCGCTTGAGGTTCAAGCATTTGAGCGAGACGGGCACCGTCAGCGTGATCGCGCTCATCAACCCGATGAGCCTCGAATTCAATTCCATGGCGTGGGTGGCGATCAACGTCGCTGCCGGCTATCGCGTCACGGACGTTGCCGATGCGTTGTCGCGTGTCGCCAACACGACCTATATCGTCATCTGCGCCGGGCGCTTCGATATCCTGACCGAGTTCATCTTTCAGACCGATCGCGAGCTGCTTGAGGTCATTGATCAGAACGTCCGGTCGCTGCCCGGCGTCGCGGGCATCGAAATCTCGATCTACAACGACCTCTATTATAAGCGGCTCACTCCGATCCGGGACGAAGGGGCGACCGCGATCGTGAGGGTCTAGTTTTTATTTGATGCCGGGGCTCTGGCTCCGATGGGGGCGGAATGAGTTCTGCGAAAGATCAGGTCGCCGAATCCGGCTGGCCGCTGACGCCGCGTGACAAGACCTGGATTGGTCGGCAGCTATCCGTCGTTCTCCTCGTCACGGCATGCGGGAACTGGTCGTACCTATCGGTCAGTATGTCGCCTTCTATCTGGACTTCAGGATGGGCGTTTCGGCGCTGATCGCAGGGTCGATGATCGGAATGTTTCTTTTGACGCTTGCCGTCGTTCCGGCGTCGACGAAGTACGGCATTGATTCCATCGCAGCGTCGAAACCGCAATTCGGCAATCGCGGCTGGCTCTTCACGGTCTTCCTGCAATACACGTCAATAATCGGGTGGAATGCGCTGCTGCTTGTTTTTTTCGGCAAGGCCGTCGCGCAAGCGCTTATCACCTTGAGCCTCGTGCAACCCGACCACGCACTTGCAATCGAAAGATTGGTTGCGGCGGTGACGTGCGTTGTCGTCTATCGGGTTTTGCTGCGCGGATTGAAAGGGCTTGAGGCCGCATCGAATGTTCTTTTCGTCTTCGTCGTCGGCATCGGGCTGTGGATGCTCTATCAACTCCTCACCAGTCAAGCTGGTGCGCTCGCGGTCGCGAAGCCGACGATGGCGTCGAGCAGCCTGGCGTGGAACTATGTGGCCGGCGTTGAAATCGGGATCGTCTCGCTTCTCGGCTTCTGGGCCTATTTCGGCACCATCGTTCGTGAAGCGCCGTCGCCATCAAGCTCGGTATTGCCGTCGATGCTGGCAATGGGATTGTCGCTGCCGCTACTCAGCATTGTCGGCCTTGCGGCGATGCTCGTTCTCAAAGTTCCGGACCCGACAGCGTGGCTGGTTTCGCTCGGCGGTCCGCTCTATGGACTGATCGCGCTTCTTTTCGTAATGGCGGCCAATCTCGGACCTTCGCTGGCCGGCGTTTATTCGACCGCGATAGGACTGCGCCGTGTTCCGATGCTGGAGCAGGCCTCGTGGCGGATGCTCCTCTTGCTCTCGATCGTCCCGGTTGCGGCCGTCGGCGTTCTCATTCCGGAAGAATTTTTTTCGAGCTTCGGAACGTTTCTGGCCTTTATCGGCGTCTTTTTCGCGCCGTTATGCGCAATTCAGATCGCGGATACGTTCGTGCTGCGCAGGAACAGATTGAACATCCGCGCGATCTATCAGGACGGCCCCGGCAGCCCGTATGACTTCTGGCGCGGGTTCAATCCTGCAGCGCTCACCGCGATGGCTGCGGGGTTTTTGACCTATTGCTACCTCTTGAATCCGGTTTCCTACGAGAGCCGGTGGCCTTACGAATACACGACCGCTTCGCTGCCGTCGGCTCTGATGGCGGGGCTTGTCTATCTCGGGATCACCCGACTGTTTGTAGCCCCCGCGGGCAAGGGCGATTATCGGCGGGATCTGGGTTAGCGGCGGTTTGGCCGGTCGGCCCACATTCCAGAGTGCCATCCGGATTTCCGCTCCCTTGGAGAATGAGCAATATCGCGAGAGACGCCGCCGTGCGTCAGCGCATACAAATCTTCGCGAAGATTAGAGTGGCTTGAGCCGCGCCCCGTTTCGGACGCGGCGCGATAGCGCGTAATCGTGGGTTTCTGCCGTGGGAATATGCGAAATGCTGTCTGTAAAAAGGCTGCTTATGCGCTTTCCCGCTGAATCAGCAAGTTTTGACACGTTCTACGTTCCTGGAGTTCGGCATCACGCCGGCACTGTTCGCGTCCGCATCACCAGCCAATTGGGAGTTCATCAATGAGTGACGGGGAAGAGAAGGTGAAGAGCATCAGTGTCACGCGCCGCCAAATTCTTGGGGCAGGTGCCGTTGCAGCAGGCGCGGCGTTGCTGCCGATGCCCGCCATCATCGGCAAGGCGCGGGCCGCCGATGCAAAAGACGCGTTCAAGGGCGAAGAGCTGACGGTATGCGCCTGGTCGGGCGGTTATCTCGATTCCTTCAAGCAGGCGATTTCGGATCCCTTCAACGAACAATATGGCACCAAAGTCTCGCTGGTCGGCGGCTGGGATCAGATGGTTGCGCAGATGAAAGCGGCGCCGCCAGGAAAGCCGCCGTTCGATATCACCGTCTCGGAAGAATATACGACGCTGGGCGCGCTCGCCGAGGGGCTGTATGCCAAGTCGGATCGCTCGAAATTTCCTCAGCTTGCGGACCTGCAGCCCTTCTTCCTGACGGCGCGGCCTGAATCGGCGCGTGATTACGGCGTCCCGCTGGGCTTGGGTTTTGCGCTGCCGATGCTCAACACCTCGCTCGCTCCCAACAAGCCGTTGAGCTGGACGACGATGTGGGACAAGGATCTTGAGCGCAAGCTGGCGCTCGACGCGGGCGCATACTGGTGGCTCATCGCGATTTCGGCGATTTGGGGTGCGAAGAAGGATTTCAATGCCTTCTATGACTGGAAGCCCAAGCAGGCATCGGACCCGATCTTCGAAGCTCTCGAGCAATTGCGTCCGGCAAAGTACTATAAAGACGGTGCGGAACTGTCGTTCCTGATGCTGCAGGAACAGGCAGCATTTGCCGAGATCTATTCGGCCGATGCGCTGGGCCTGATGCAAAACGGCGGCCCGAACTTCAAGACGGGCATCCCGGAGGATGGCACCGCTGCATACGGCGACTGGTACATCAAAGTTAAAGGCACGCAGCACGACGCGCTCGCCGACATGTTCCTCGGCTATCTTCTGGAGAAGGAAACGCAGGATCGCTTCATCAAGGTTCAGATGTCTGTCATGTCGCGAAAAGACGTGACGGTGCCGTCGTTCTGGCTCAATTATCCTTCGACCAACGAAGACTTGGTCAAGAACGTGAAATTGATGACGATGGCGGGCCTGGAACGCCTGCTGCCGAACTTCGACGCCATGGGCGAGCGCTTCCAACAAGCCGTGCTCAAGACGTCCAAGAGCTAGGATAGGAATGGTTTGCGCCCTTCGACTGGATCACGTGGTCAAACGCTACGGGGGCCATGCTGCTGTTGACGGGATCGATCTCGTCGTCGAGCAGGGAGAATTTCTAACGCTTCTCGGGCCCAGCGGGTGCGGGAAGACGACGACTCTGCGTCTCATCGGTGGCATGGACCGCCCGGACAGCGGCACCATTGAAATCATGGGACGCAGGGTCGATCGCCTGCCGAGTTACAAGCGCGATACCGCTACGGTCTTTCAGTCGGGGGCCTTGTTTCCGCACCTTACTGTTGCGGAGAATGTCGCTTACGGTTTGAGGATGCGCGGCGTTGCGGCGGCCGAGATCGGCCCTCGGGTGAAGCGCATTCTCGAAGTCGTTCGCATGTCGGAATTCGGCGAGCGCTATTCATCGGAAATGTCGGGCGGCCAGCGGCAACGCGTGGCGCTCGCACGCGCCATGGTGGTCGAGCCGAGCATTCTGCTGTTCGACGAACCGATGAGCGCGCTCGACCTGAAGCTCAAGCTCGAGTTGCGCGCAGAGATCCATCGGCTCCACGATGAACTGGGTTTCACGGCGGTCTTCGTGACGCACGATCAGAGTGAAGCGATGGCGCTGTCGGACCGCATCGCGGTCATGAATAAGGGCAGGATCGAGCAGGTTGGGACGCCGATCGAAATCTTCGAGCGGCCCGCAAGCGAGTTCGTCTACACGTTCGTCGGGGAGTCCTGCTCGCTTGAGTTGCCCGCGCCGAAAGAAGGGGATCCGGCCGCGCGATTGTTCCTCCGTCCGACCAGTCTCGGCCTCGTCAACGGCGCGGGCGCCGAGAACGTGCTGATCGCGCGGGTGACGACAATCGAATATCTCGGTGGCGTCTATCGCATTCATGCCGAGACCGAACATGGAGCGCTGTTCTTCGACAGCACGAAAGCTCCCGAAGTCGGGCTCGACCATACAATCAAGATCGGCTGGAGAAGCGCCGACGCAACCTATTTTCCGATATCGTGATGGCAAGCACCGACGTCATCGATCGCAGCACCGGCGTGTCGAAAGCGACTGCCAACATTCCCTGGCTGCTGGTGCCGGCGTTGCTTTTTCTCATTTTCGTATTCGGTTGGCCGTTGCTCTATCTGCTGCGGATGAGCTTCAACGATCATCCGGGCCCGACCGTCTATGAGGAAGCTTGGACGCTGCGCAACTATATCGCCGTGCTCACCGAGCCGGCGATGCTCACGGAAATCGGCAAGACCGTCTATATTTCTCTCGTCACGGCAGGGATAACTGTCGTCGCTGCGTTTTTCTTTGCTCAGTTCGTCTGGCTGCGCGAAGGAAGCACGCGTTTGATCTTCCTCGCCATCGCGCTCGGGCCGATGCTGATCTCGGAAGTCTCGGTCATCGTCGGCTGGCGGCTGTTCTTTCCTTACAACGGTCTGCTCTCTTATACGCTGGTATCGATCGGCATCAGCTCGCAGAAGATCAACCTGCTTGGAACCGAAATCGCAGCAATCGTCGGCCTGTCTTATATCTCGGTGTCGTACTGCTTCTTTTCCATTCTGAGTGTTCTCAACGGTATCGATCGCGGGCTTCTGACGGCTAGCGCCGATCTCGGCGCTTCGCCGATCAGGACGTTTTTTTCCGTTCTGCTGCCGCTCGCGAAGGGCGGAATCGCAGCGGCCTTCACGCAAGCCTTCGTGTTCACGATGGGGATCTACGCGACCACGAACGCGCTCGGTCCGGATTCGCTGTGGACGGTTCCCTACGAAATCCAGCTACAGATGCTGACGCGGCGGAATTGGCCGATGGCATCGGCTCTGGCGATCGTCCTGATCTTGATCATCGCCACGGCCGCGGTACTGACGCAATGGCTGCGCCACAGGAAAGGCCGCCGCCATGTTTGAAGAGCGCGCTTTCCGCTATTTGCATCGTGTGTTCGCCGGTCTGTTCACGCTCTACGTCTTGATACCCATCGGCGTGACCGCAGTCATGGCGTTCAGCGACGACAACGTGATCCGCTTTCCGATCCGAGGATTCTCGGTCAGATGGTTCGGACAATTTTTCAACGATCCGCAGTGGAACAACGCGGCGTGGAACTCGCTCGAGATCGCGGTGATGACGACGGTCACGTCGCTGGCATTGGCGCTACCGGCGGCTTATGCCTTCGCGCAGGGGAAGAGAGCGCGGCCGCTGCTTCAAACGCTAATGATCCTGCCGCTGTTCGTGCCCGGTGTGGTGCTCGGCATATCAGTGGCGATGGGGCTTGGATCGGTGACGGTGTTCGGTTCGGAGCTTTTCGGCTCTAAGATTCTCGTTGCGGCCGCACACACGCTCTGGGCGCTTCCGCTTGCGATGACGGTGCTGGTGCCGACTTTCGAAACGCTCGACAAGAGTTTGATCGAGGCCGCGGGCGATTTGGGGGCATCGCCTCTGCGGGCATTTTTCAACGTCATCGTGCCCATTGCCATGACGGGAATCGTTTCGGCGGGTTTGTTTGCGTTCATCACGTCGCTCAATGAATTCATCATGGCGCTGTTTCTGACGACGCGCGAAACGCAGACTCTTCCGGTCATGCTGTGGCTGTCACTTCGGTCGAGCGCATCTCCGCAGATCGCGGTTGCGTCGTTCGTGCTCGCGGGATCCGTCTTCACGATCCTCGGACTGGCTTACGCCTGGTTCGCTCTCGCTCGCAGGCGGGTCGGGACGTAGCGAGCGTGGTGCATTCCCCAATGAATTGGTCGGTCAATAATCGAAATATTTTCGCATGCAGATCACATATGTGAAATTCAAAGTTGATAATTTCATATATGCGATGGCATCAGCGTACAGAAGAAAAGCAGTGGTGGACGGGCGCGCATGTCATCTTTCCGAAATCGGGTCGAAGTTCTGATCGTTGGCGGCGGCGTCGCCGGCGTGTCGATCGCTTATCATCTCGCCAAGCTCGGCATCACCGACGTGATGCTTTGCGAGCGCAAGCAATTGACGTGCGGCACGACCTGGCATGCGGCAGGGCTCGTCACGCAGCTTCGCGCCACGCGCAACATGACGGAGCTCGCCAAATATACGGGCGAGCTGTTCTCGAATCTCGAAGCGGAGACAGGTCAGGCGACGGGCTTCCGGCAGAACGGTGCGCTTCGTGTCGCCAAGACCGAAGGTCGCTTTGAAGAATTGAAGCGCGGTGCGTCGATGGCGCGTAACTTCGGGCTGCCGGTCGAGGTTCTGCGTCCGGAAGAATTGAAAGAACGTTGGGCGCCACTCAACATCGATGGCATTGTCGGCGGCCTCTGGATGCCGAAGGACGGCCAGGTCAATCCAGTCGATGTCACGATCGCGATGGCGAAAGGTGCGCGCAACGCCGGCGCGACCGTTCTCGAGAATATCCGCGTCGAGCGCATTCTCGTCGAAAACGGGCGCGCTGTCGGGGCGATCACGGATCAAGGTGAGGTCCGCGCCGATAAGGTCGTCATCTCGGGCGGAATGTGGTCGCGCGATTTCGCAGCATTGAGCGGGGTTTCGCTGCCGCTGCACGCAGCCGAACATTTCTACATCGTCACAGAGAAAATCCAGGATCTGCCGCGCGATTTACCTGTGCTTTTTGTGACGGACGAAGAAGCCTACTACAAAGAGGATGCGGGCAAGCTCTTGCTCGGATGTTTCGAGAAGAACGCCAAGCCGTGGGGACATAACGGCATTCCAGCCGAGTTCTGCTTCGATTCATTGCCGGAAGACTTCGAGCACTTCGAGCCCATTTTGAACACCGCGATCAATCGCGTGCCGCTGCTGGCGAACGCCGGCATCCAGTTGTTCTTCTGCGGTCCGGAAAGCTTTACGCCGGACGATCGCTACCTGTTGGGCGAGACGCCGGAGGTCGAAAACCTTTTCTGCGCCTGCGGCTTCAATTCGATCGGAATTTTATCGTCGGGCGGCGTCGGCAAGGCACTGTCGCAGTGGATCCGCGACGGCCGGCCGCCGGTTGAACTGACGGACGTCGACGTCCGGCGCATGCATCCGTTTCAGTCGAACAAAAAGTATCTGTACGACCGGACGACCGAAACGCTCGGACTGCTGTTCGATATGCACTGGCCCTATCGCCAGTTCGAAACTGCGCGGAACGTACGTCGCAGTCCATTCCATGACCGGCTGATCGCACAAGGCGCGTTCATGACGGAGGCTGTCGGCTACGAGCGGCCAGGCTTCTTCGGGGTTCCAGGAACGAAGCCGGTGATCGAGTACAGCTATGGGCGGCAGAACTGGTTCGATGCCGCCGGTGCCGAGTGCCGGACTACGCGCGACGCCGTCACGCTGTTCGATCACAGCTGCTTCGTGAAGTTTGCGGTCGACGGGCGCGACGCCTGCGCGGCGCTCAACCGCATTTGCGCCAATGACGTCGATGTCCCGGTCGGGAGACTCGTCTATACGCAATGGCTCAACGAGCGCGGCGGAATCGAGGCGGATGTTACCGTTACGCGCTTGTCCGAGACGTCGTTCCTGGTGGTCACGATCGCGGCTTCGCAAATCCGCGATTTCGCGTGGCTGACGCGGCATCTGCCGAAGGATGGGCACGTGTTCGCGCGCGACATCTCATCGGGGCTGCCGATGCTGGCTTTGATGGGGCCGAAATCGCGTGAGCTTCTGAGCAGCATTTCGAACGCCGATCTTTCCAATGCGGCTTTTCCGTTCGGGACGAGCCGCGAGATCGAGATCGGCTACGCGAAAGCGCGCGTCAATCGCGTGACGTTCGTGGGTGAGCTCGGGTTCGAGATCCTGATGCAGGCCGAATTCGCGCAGCATATCTTCGACGTGCTTGTGGAGGCCGGGCAATCGTTCGGCTTGAAGCACGCCGGCTACTTCGCGATGAACTCGCTGCGGATGGAGAAGGGCTATCGCCACTGGGGCCACGATATCGGCGAGGATGACACGCCGCTGGAAGCCGGCCTTGGATTCGCCGTTGCCTGGAACAAACCCGAGGGCTTCATCGGCCGTGAGGCGCTGCAGAAGCAACGCGACGGGGGTCTACTGAAGAAGAGGCTGGTCCAGGTGATGCTCGAAGGTGCCGATGCGCCGATGCTCTATCACGAAGAGCCGATCTGGCGTGGCGGGAGGATCGTCGGCTCGATCACGTCAGGCGGATACGGACACCGGATCGGAGCGTCTCTCGGAATGGGTTACGTGCGAAACGACGACGGCGTCACGCAGGATTGGCTTTCGGCCGAACCGCTTGAAATTGAGGTTGCGTGGAAGCGTTATCCGGCGCGCGCCCAACTTGCGCCCTGGTACGATCCCAAAGGCGAACGGATCAAATCGTGACCTAATCAGAATTCGGAACCAAGCTTGCGCGCGCCGGCGAGAATGTTCTCGGGGCCGGGCGCGCCTTCGATAGAACCATAAAGAAATTCGAGCCGGGTCTCTGCGATGCCGCAATAGTCCAGAATGCCGACGTCGAGCTGCGTATGCATCGCCTTGTCGTAACCGCGCTTTGCGTATGCGTCGGCGCCGCTGCCTGCGATAGCGAGCATCCAGGCGCGCTTGTGGGGATATTGCTTGTCGCCGTAGGCCCAGCCGTTGTTCCAGACGCGATCGATCCAGCCTTTGAGCAGCGCCGGCATCGACCACCACCAGATTGGAAAGATCAGAACGGTGGCTTCATTGCGTTCGATGCGGGCCATCTCGGCGCGGACTTCAGCCGAATAGACCTTGTTTGGATCCGACCAGTCGGGTTCGTCGGGTTGGCGCAGAACAGGGTCGAAGCCCTCGGTCATGAGATCGGCGACTTCGATGTCGTGACCATTGCTGCAGGCGGCGTCGGCGAAAGCGTTGGCGGCGGCATGCGTGAGCGAGTCGCTGCGCGGATGGGCGACGACGAGAAGAACTTTCATCTTTGGTATCGAGTCCCTGAGAAGAAGCCCGGGCCGTGTGTCTTAGCACTTCGGCGCGCTTCGTCACACGGGCTTAAAGCTCTCGGCGTTCGAATACGGGAACCACCAGAAGTCCTGGTTGGACGCTTTGGGATCGATCATAACGAATTTGGTGTTCTGGAATTGCGCCAGACCTTCCGGCCCGAGCTGACGGCCGCTGCCTGAAAGTTTGCGGCCGCCGAAGGGCAGCGCGTCATTGTCGAGAAGTGGCGCATTTATCCAGAGGATACCGGATTCGATTTCGCGGACGGCGCGGAAGGCCTCATTCATGTCGAGAGAATAGAGGTTGGCGCCGAGCCCGAAGCGGGAGCGGTTGGCAAGCTTGATCGCTTCATCGAAGCTTTTCACCTTACAGATCGGGGCGACGGGGCCGAACGGTTCTTCGTTGAGGATTTCCATGTCGGGCGTGACGTCCGTCAAGACTGTTGGTTCGACGAACCAGCCGCGATTGAGTTCTGCGGGTCGGCCGCCACCTGTTGCGACCTTGGCGCCTTGCTGACGCGCACGTGCGATCAGGCCTTCATAGCGGTCGCGCTGTTTGCGCGTCGCAAGCGGACCGAGATCGACGGCGCCCAGTCCGTCGCCGATCCGCAGCTTCTTCGCCTCGGCAACGAGGCCTTCGACGAAGGAATCATGGATATCCTCGTGAACGTAGAAGCGTTCCGCGGACGTGCAGACCTGGCCGCAATTGAGGTATGCCGCGAAGGCAGCACCTCGGACCGCCATGTCAAGCGGCGCGGTCGGCATGACGATGAAAGGATCGTTGCCCGAGGCTTCGATAAGGGCTGGTTTGAATGTTTCCGCGCAGGTGTGCGCTACGGCCTGGCCGACGGCGACGGAGCCGGTATAGGCGACGCCGTGGGTCTTGGGGCTGCCGACGAGCCGTTGACCGACGCGCGCGCCGCCGGTGATCACCTGGATCAAGCCGGCAGGAAGGCTTGCAAACACTTCCATGAACTTGAGCGTCGTCAGGCTCGTCTGTTCGTGTGGCTTGACGACGACGGCATTGCCGGCGGCAAGGGCCGCAGCAGCTTCCCAGCACAACAACACCAGCGGATAGTTGAACGGCAGCACGATGACGATGGTGCCGAGTGGTTCCTTGACGCTGAAATGAAATTGCCCGGGGACCGTCGCACCGGCGAGGCGTCCGGTTTCGTGGCGCGCCAACTCAGCATAATAGTCAATTGCGGTCGCGCACCAGGATACTTCGTCCACCGATTCCTTGAAGGGTTTGCCTTCCTCGCGAGTCAGGCATTCGGCGAACGGACGCTTATCCTTACGCAAAAGCGACGCGATATCGTGCAGGATGACGGCGCGGCTGCGGGCATCCATGGCGGTCCAGACTTTGCGTGCCGCTTCGGCGATATCGAGGGCATCGTCGATCTCGTCGTCGGGGCAGTCCGCGATGAAGCCAAGAACTTCTTCGGTTGCAGGATCGATAACGTCGAAGCGTTCGGTGGCGCGGCTGGTGACGAATTTGCCGCCGACATAGATCTTGTTCGACAGGTTAGCGAAATCTTTCAGAGCCGACATCGCGCTCTCTCCTGGCCTGACCGCTTGTTAAAGACTATATAGCATAATGGCATAATTATTTTAACATGCAAGAGGCACGACTCCTGCTATTGTTTGGCGCGTTGATCTTTCCGAACGAACGAGCTTCTGGAAAGTATGGGTCGCTCAGGCACGGGTGAAATGAAACAGCAGAAGAAAAAAGCGGGCGCGGACGAGGCCAAAGTTCGTGCGCGGGAGGAAGCGAGCGAACTTGGCGTGGGGTTGCGTCTCAAGGCGATCCGCGAAGCGGCCGGACTGTCACAGCGCGAACTCGCAAAGCGCGCCGGCGTGACGAATGCCACGGTTTCGATGATCGAGCAGGAGACGCATGCACCCTCGCTGGCGTCGCTTCACCGGCTACTGACGGCGATTCCGATTTCGCTTGCCGATTTCTTCGCATTGCCCGCGTCGCAAAAGAATGCGCTGTTCTATGACGACAAGGATCTTGCCGTCGTTTCGCGCGGCGCGGCGGATCTCCGCGTTCTGGGTAGCGAACGGCGGGAAAAGAAACTGCAAATGTTTCTGGAGCGCTACAAGCCGGGTGCGGGAACGGGGGAAGAGCCGATCATGTTCGACGGCGAAACCGCCGTCATCGTGATCGAGGGAACAATCGAAGTGCAGACGGACGGCGAGGTGCGGCGGCTGACGAAGGGCGGGGGTTATCAACTTTTCGGCCGGGTTCCCTATCGGCTTCGCAATGTCGGCAAGACCGTCGCCGTCATCGCTTGCGCCTGCACGCCGCCGATTATCTGACGGCCAGGGGCGTCAGTAGGTCGGAGGCGTAATTGCCCACACGACAATTGTTTCGACTTCGCCGGGATTGCGATAGCGATGCGGCGTGGTCGAGGGGAAGCTGAAGCTATCGCCCGTCTGCAGGGTGAAAAGCTGATCGCCGATCCAAAGTTCGAATGTACCCGACAGAACCAGTCCGGCTTCTTCGCCCTGATGCGAATATGCCGGCTCGGCTTCCGTGGCGCCGGGCGGAAAACGCGCCATCACCAGTTCAAGCTGACCTCGCAGATTGGGTGACAGCAGTTCGTCAGTCACGCCGGATGCGAAGCGCAGCATCCGGCGGTTTCCCGCGCGGACGATGTAATCGCGTTCTGCGGGATCGCAGCCCTCGGCATTGTACAAGAACCAGCCGATCGTGACGCCAAGCGCCTTCGCGATGTCTCGGAGCGTTTTGATGCTCGGCGAGGCGATGCCGCGTTCGATCTCACTGAGATGGCCGATCGATACTGAGGCAGCGAGAGACAACTCCTTGATCGTCAGCCTCTTTGCTTTGCGCAAGTCGCGGATTTCGGCTCCGACCTGGGTTGGCGTCAGATCGCCGTCCTGTTCTTCTGAAGCGACCACCACGCTGTCTTTGGATACCGCCACTGGAATCCCCGCTTTCCGGTTCTGTACTCCTCAGTATTGATTTTTTGTCGTGAAATTTGCAAGTTGTTATTTCGGAAATGCGAATTTGTATCCGAGCAATATTTCTGACCATGATGCTTTTTATGAGGTTTTGCTGATCGAGATCGCAAAACCGCGCCGGGGGCCGCATTTTGGGTCAGACAGCCGCTGACGTTACGGCGCAGTCCTCGCAAAGGCGCGGATTGGAAAATCGTCGGCAGATCTGCGCTCAGCGACGAGCGCGCTCGATGAGGAAGCCCATGATCAAAAGATTGATCAGTCCAAAGAAGGACCAGATCAAGACATGCTGGTAGCCTCGGACGCTGCAGTCATGTGATTTATCTATGGTCTTGCACCATGTCTTCTCGACAATGGATGTCATGATCTCGGTGGCAAAATTCCAAAGAATAACCGCAGCGGCAATGACGATCGCTCCTAGCACAATCAGCGCGATTTGCCGGGCAATGCTCATGTCGATCTCGCGCCCAGATGTTTCTTCGGCCTCGAAAAATGTCGTGGCACAGTGTTCTCAACAATTAGTCTGTCGTCAAACTAAATCACCATTGCGGTGCATTTGTCGATTATTCCGAACGTCGGTTCGATCATAGCAGCCTCGCTTCTGGCCTGCTGGCGCTGGTGCAATTTGAAACCTTGTCTCCTCTTTATCCTACTCGTTGTCAGCCTGACCTTTATTCAAGTCGCGATTGGGAATGTTCTTGGGCCGATGCTGATGGGCAATGGGCTGAAATGAGCCCGTTTGCAATAATCCTGTCGCTGGCGTTCTGGGGGCTGATTTGGGGCATCACTGGGATGTTTTTGAGCGTGCCAATTCTCGTCGTCGTGATGATCGTGTGTGCCCGAATTCCCAGGTGGCGCTGGGTCGCGGTTGCGCTCTCGAAAGACGGAAATATCGCAGACTAAAGCGGAGCCTCGCCGCCAGTAGGCGCAGGTTTTGTCTCGGTTGGCGTGCAAATCCGAAATACGTTGATCCGGTCCCCTCCGAGTATCTGATCGCAACCGCGAACTGCTCTCGGTTCCGGGCGATTGACCGCGATAATGATCTAAGCTTACCGTACCCGCTCAATGTTCCGCATCAGCGCTCCCGAGTTTCGGGGCAACATGTTTGAGCGTTTCGCGCTCGCCCGGCGCTGGGAAGCTTGCGTGCCAGTGCCTTTTCTCGTTTTTACCGGCGTTTGTCTTCTATCGAGTCCGGCCAGCGCGGGAGCCGAAACGCAGCAACCATTTTCAATCGTCTCCTCGCCCAAATGCGGCGCGATGTTTGCGCTGCCGGACGTCGACGGACGTGAGCAGAAGTTGGCGGCGCAGAGGGGCCATCCCGTCGTGCTTCACTTCTTCGCGACTTGGTGCGAGCCGTGTAAAGCCGAGTTCGGGCCGCTGCAGACGTTTTTCGAAAAGCGCCGGGATCAATTGGACGTGCTCGCGGTCAGCGTCGGAGAGGTGCCGGGCGCGGTGCGAACTTTTCTTAAGCAGACCCCGGTCGACTTTACCGTGTTGCTCGACGCTGATCGTTCCGTAACTAGGGCTTGGGCTGTCGAGGCGCTGCCGACGACAGTCATACTCGATGCAAAGCTCAAGCCCATTCTCCTGGCCACACGCGAGGTCGATTGGAACAGCGCGGACGTCGGCGCTGCGATCGAGACGGCGCTGGCGAGCGAAACAAATTCTCAAGGCGCCGATTGCGCAAAGGAGGATCTCAGATGAAACTTACGCGACGCGATGTGCTGAAAACGGGTGGCGCTGTCTCGGCCATGGCGATGATGCCAAGCTGGCCCGCACGAGCGGACTTTGCGCCGCAGCCCGGGACGTGGCGAAAGTTCGAGATCTTCACGCGTGTCAATATCGCCAACGCTCCCGGCTCGGCGCAGGCCTGGATACCGCTGCCGGCATTTTCCAGCCCGGATTGGTTTAAGCCCGAGGGCAGCACCTGGCAGACAAACGCGAAGTTCGCCGAGATCGGCAAAGATCCAAACTCGGACGCACAGTTTCTCCACGTCATCTGGGCGGAAGGCGAGAGCGCGCCGGTGATCGAGGTGAAGAGCGCATTTGCGACGCAGAGCCGTGCCGTCGATCTCGACAAGCCGCTTGGCAAGCACGTCCTTTCCGATGCGGAGCGAAAAATCAATCTTGGTCCCACGGATCTCATTCCCACCGACGGCATCGTCAAGCAGACGTCCGACAAGATCACGGCGGGTGCAAAAGACGATATCGGCAAGGCGCGACTGATCTATGAGTGGATCGTCGAGAACTGCTACCGCGATCCGAAAACAAAAGGATGCGGAATCGGCGATGTCGCGAGCCTTCTCAAATCCGGCAATCTTGGCGGAAAATGCGCGGACCTCAATGCGCTTTACGTCGGCTTGGCTCGCGCCGCCGGTTTGCCGGCGAGAGACCTTTACGGATTGCGCGTCGTTCCGTCGGCGTTCGGATATAAGAGCCTTGGCGCCAAGAACGAAGTCGTGACCAAGGCTCAGCACTGCCGTGCTGAAGTGTTTCTCGCCGACTTCGGATGGGTGCCGGTTGATCCTGCCGATGTCCGAAAGGTGGTCCTCGAGGAACCACCGGGAAACCTGGCGATAACCGACGAAAAGGTCGTGGCGGCGCGCAAGACGTTATTCGGCGCGTGGGAGGGCAATTGGCTGGCCTACAACAGCGCCCACGACGTTTCTCTCCCGGGTTCGACGGGTCCGAAAGTCGGCTTCCTGATGTATCCGCAGGCGGAGGTGGGTGGTATCCGGCTCGACAGCCTCGATCCCGACGCATTCAAGTACGCCATCACGGCGCGCGAGATCACATCATGAGTAGAAGGACGCGACAACAACTGGCCCGGATGTTGCCACCCGCGCCAGTTGGAGGCCAATAAAAGCACTCGGCCTCGCTGTCATACGTACTGGCACTACGATTTGAAGAAGCCGTAGTCCGGTAATGCTTTGAGAAAATCCTTGGTGGCATCCGTGGTGATTTTCACGCTGCCGTTGTCGCGCATGACCTTCAACGAATTGAACGGAACGCCGACGTATTTATCGCCGATCCCAAGAAAGCCGCCGACGCTGAGAACGACTTCGTCCATCGACCCATCGGGTTTCAGGATAATGTCTTCGATGCTGCCGATGTTTTCGTTGGCGTTGTTGTAAACCTTGGAGCCGACCAGCTTGCTGGTGCGAAATTCGTCCGCAGTCTGGACGTTGTCGGCGGCAAGGGCCGGCACTGTTACAACGCCGCCCAGCAGGGACGTCGCGACGATGATACCGAGGGAAAGTTTCTTCATGGGGTTTGCCTCCATAAGTCTCTGATACCAGCCAAAAGCTTCCGAGGTTTGTTTTGTTCCCACGCTCTTTTGCACGGCGATGCGGGGCTATTGGCGCCGGGTATCCCACGTCTGCTTCAGCAAAATGCGCGCGGAACGGGTTAGATGTCAGCGCGTACCAATGCGTTGTTGTCGCGGCCAGAGCCGGCAAAATGGCCACGTCCATCGTTCTCCGTTGCGGCCGGTTGACACCGCGCGCATAAGGCAAACGCGGCTCCTCTTGAAAGAGTTCAATTGGACGAAAGGACTGCCTCAGGCGCTCAAGTCATGCGGCCGATCATCTGGATTCCGGTGAGGGCGGGAAAAGGGGCAGAGTCTTTTTCCGTTTCGACTTTTGTCGTTTGTGCGATGACGCGGACGAAAGAGCAGCGCAGTTGCCAGCGTCCGTTCCCTGTCGGACACATTGCTCGAATAGTTCGACGGTGCGCTTGCCGCATATATAGGCGACGGCTAACCGTTCGACCGTCATTGGCACGGGATAAGCTATGCATTAGAGTTTCGATCTCGCTGACGATTTTTCCATCGGTGCAGACATTTGGGGGTGTGACTTTTCCATGACGGACGCTGATCCCACGAAAACGCCGGCGGAAATCGAGGAGAGCGAGCCCAAGGCAAATGTTCTCCAAGGCGGTGGATCAGTTGCGCGTGCTTCTGCAATTATTGTCACGATCATTATTGCGACGATCGTTGGTCTGTCCCTTTGGTATCTCGCGCAGCCCCAGCCGGTGCTCGTCCAAGGAGAGGCCGATGCGACGCGTATCGACATCGCGGCGCGTATCGACGGCAAAGTCGGCGAACGGCCGGTCGAACGTGGAGACAACGTCAAAACCGGCGCAGTTTTATTTAAAATCGATAATCCCGAGCTCATCACGAAGCTGCAGCAGGCCGAGGCGTCATTGGGCGTCGCAAAAGCCAATCTCGCCAACATCGAAGCCGGCACCCGGCCGGAAGAAGTCGCACAGAAAAAGGCGGCAAAGGATGTCGCCGCAGCAAACTTGGTGCTGGCAAAGAACAGTTTTGCACGCGTCAAGGAATTGACGGCCAACGGCAACGCATCGATCCAACGGCTGGATGAAGTCACCAATGATCTTCAGGTTGCTCAAAGCGGCGATGAACAGGCTAAAATCGCGTACCAGGAAGCTGTGAACGGCTATACGCCGGAGCAGCGGGCGATCGCTCATGCCAACGTCGCGCAGGCCCAAGCCTCGATCGATACAATCAAGGCGCAAGTCGACGAACTGACAGTCACTGCACCGATCGCCGCGCAGGTCTATCAGATCGGCGCCGAGATGGGCGAGTACGTGTCGCCCGGCGTGCCGCTTTTGTCGCTCGTTGATCTTAATGACGTCTGGATCCGCTTCGATCTGCGCGAAGACCTGGTGAAGGGCCTGAGGGTCGGAGACGAATTCAAGATGCGCGTGCCTGCTCTCGGCAATCGGGAAATCACCGCTGCTATTCGTGTCATCGCACCGAAAGGCGAATACTCGGGGTGGCGTGCCACGCGAGCGACGGGAGATTTCGATCTCAGGACTTTTGAGGTCCGCGCATATCCGGATCCGGCAGTACCGGAGCTTCGGCCGGGCATGAGCATCTATGCCGTCGCTCCGGCGCCGAGCGTAAAATGAAAAGCGTACCGCGACCAGGTATTCTTCTCGTCGCCACGCGCGAATTGCGGTGGATGCGGCGCGACGGCGTGGCGCTCTTTCTTGTGCTCGGCGTCCCGTTGATCGCTTTCACACTGCTGGCATTCACTTTCAGCAGCGCGGTGATCCGCAATCTGCAAGTCACGATCGTCGACAGCGATCGAACGCCGACATCGATGAATTATATCCAGGCTATTGCATCGGCTCCGGGGGTGCGCGTTGCGAACAGCGCCGATGGTCTCAACGACGCGATGAAAGATATTCGCTCGGGCCGATCGCTCGCTGCGGTGTTCCTGCCAGAAAATTTCGAGCGCGATTTGATGGGGCGAAAGCGCCCGCAAATCGTCGTTTTCTACAATCGCCAATATTTCACGCCCGGCAATAACGCCAACAGCGCGCTGACATCGGCCATCTCCGCTGCGACCGCCGGGCTGCCTTCGCCGGTCGTCGGGCGCGCAACGTCTTTCGAGCCGGGATCGCTCGTGCTGGAAAAATATGTGCTGACCAATCCGGCGCTGAACTATGCGCAATTCCTGTTGCGCGCGATTTTGCCGACGGTCCTGCATGTGATCACAGCGATCGCAGCGGGATATGCGGTAGGCTCCGAATTCTCATCGCGCAGCATGGCGGAATGGATGCGGGCGGCGGGAGGCAGCCCGTTGACGGCCCTTATCGGCAAGCTCCTGCCGCTCTTCGGCATCTTCGTGCTGATGATGGTTGTCGTTGCGATCATTATTCATGGCACGTTTCATGTTGCGTTCCGGGGCGACCCTATCATCATGGGCGCAGCTGCGTGTCTTCTCGTCATCAGCTATCTGGCGATGGGCGCGCTCTTTGCGCTGCTCGTGCGCAATCTGCCGCTCGGACTGAGCCTCACCGCGATTTTCTGTTCGCCGGCGTTCGGTTTTGCCGGCGTCGGCTTTCCGGTGCTGGCCATGAACGGCTTTGCAAAGATGTGGGGCGCGATTCTGCCGCTCCGATGGTACATCGAAATTTTGTTCGATCAGGCCGTGCGCGGCCTTCCGCCATCGGAATCGGTCAAGCCGTTTGCGATTCTGGGTCTTCTGGCGGTTATGTTCCTGATGCTCGGCTGGTGGCGACTGTCGGCGATCCGCGATGCAAAGGTTCCGAAAGAGGATGCTTCGGGCGAAGACGCCGATGTCTCGATGGCGCCAGGCATCGGCGGGGCGATGTTCGACGAAATCCGCCGGGTATTGAACGACAGGGGCGTACTCGGTCTGATCGTTCTGGCTCCGGTGGTCTACGGCGTCCTCTATCCGCAGCCCTATCTCGGGCAATTGCTGCGTGGTCTGCCGATCGCCGTCGTCGATCAGGACCATACCGAGTTGAGCCGCCGGTTCATCCAGGCTTTGAACGACGATGAAGCAACCCAGGTTGCCGTCTCCGCGGATACGATCGCCGATGCCCGAGCGGCTTTGGCGAAGCGGCAGGTCTATGGCATCGTCACCATTCCGCGGGACACAGAAAAAGAAGTGCTGAGAGGTAATTCCGCTCGCATCGGCACTTACGTCGATGCCGCCTATTTCCTGGTTTATAGCAGGATCCTGCAAGGAATATCGGAGGCAACCGGAGTCCTCAACCAGGATATCGCCACGCGTGGCGCTCGCCTCGACGGCAGCCTCGCGCATGCCGGCATCATCAAGGTCTCGCCCGTCGAAGCCCTGAGTGAACCGCTTTTCAATCCGACGGGAGGTTATGCCAGCTATGTTGTTCCCGCCGCTTTCCTTCTGATCATCCAACAAACGCTCTTGATGGGATCTGCGACGCTCGGCGGCGTCGCAAACGAGCAAGGTGGGATTTCCGCCCGCCGTCGCCGCGGCGGCTTTCGCGCCGTCATTGGCCAATCGTTAGCTCATCTTTGCCTGGTGTTGCCTGCTCTGGCGCTCTATCTGATCGTTCTGCCGCGCGTCTATGGATTTGCCTATTCCAACCGCGTTCTCGACTTGCTGCTGATGGCGATCCCGTTCGCCCTATCGGTGAGCCTGCTCGGCCAGTTTGCCGGCTCTTGGTTCAAGCGGCGAGAAACAGCGGTCGTCCTTTTCATTGCGACGAGCTTGCCGCTGTTTTTTCTCGTTGGAGTCGCGTGGCCGCGAGAAGCTATTCCGCCAGTGCTGCAGTCTTTCAGCTTCGTCTTTCCGAGCACATCGGCAATCGATGGCCTCGTGCGCATCAATCAGATGGGAGCGACGCTGAATGAAGTCTCAAGCGATTGGTTGCATTTGTGGCTGCTCGTTGCCGTGTACGCGGCGCTGACGGCCATTTCCGGTTGGCTCCTTGGGCGCCGCAGCGCCAAGCTTGCGAATGGGGGACCGTGATGCGGAGCCGTCTTCTCCTGCTCGGACTGATCACGCTTGGCGCGTTGGGAGCGATCTATTATCTCCACCGCGAGCCGGAGGCAGAAAGTGCGATGCCGATCGGGATTGCGCGTGAAACCGAAATCCATGTCGCGCCGGAAGTTATCGCGCGCTTGGACACGATCCTGGTCAAGCCTGGGCAATACGTACGCAAGGGCGACGTTCTTGCCAAGCTCGATAGCCCCGAACTCACGGCTTCGCTCGCGCAAGCGAGGGCCGGCGAAGCGCAGGTCCGCGCCGACCGCGAAAATGTCTATGCCGGGGTGCGTGAGGAGCGGCGCGCAATCACCGCACATAATGTCGAAATCGCAAAATCGAATGTCGTGCTTGCGAAACAGCAATATGATCGCACCGCCGCACTGGCGGCACAAAACTATTCGAGCCGGCAGAAACTCGACGAAGCTGAAAACACTCTGAAGAAGGCAGAAGGTAATCTCGCCGAACTTGAGGCGTCGTTGGCGGAAAGCAATGCCGGGCCGACGCTCGAGGAACGCGGTATTGCGGATGCTAAAGTTGTCTTGGCTTCAGCCTCGACGGCCGATGCCGGAGCGCAGCTTGCAAAAATCCAGATCACGTCGCCGATCGACGGAGTCGTCGGGCTGCTGGTTTCCTCGCCAGGCGAAGTGGTGTCGCCGGGGCAGACAATCCTAACTCTCAATGCCTCGGATCGACGCTGGTTTTCGTTCACGATCCGCGAGGATCGCCTTGGTAACATCGCGATTGGCGCACCGGTCACTGTTCTGTCTTCGAATGGACAACGTATTCCAGGCCGCGTGACGGAGCTTCGGTCTCTCGGAGAATTCGCGGTCTGGCGTGCGGCGCGTGCCGTCAATGATCACGACCTCAACAGCTTCCTGGTGCGCATCGATCCCATAGGTGCAAGCGAAGATATCAAGCCGGGGATGACGGTATGGGTCGATACCTCAGCATCAAAGTAATCGCCGCACACCTGGAAAATATCATTACCAGGGGCAGTTTTGCGTACCCAACCGAGCTAAAGGTCGGTTGTGGTGCGAGCGTTTTTCAAGAAATATCAGTTTCTTGTTGAGCAGGCGCGCCGTGGAGGATGAAAGTGCGAACACTTATGTCGTTGAAGCGACCATCTAGTTTATCGGCTTTATCCTAAGTCGGCTGTCTTGTGGTAGTGGCCCGCATCATTATCGTCGAACCACGTCCTCCAATTGTCGAGAACCGAATATGGTTTGCGGATGCCCGTAAGTGTCTTTGGCTCTTAGCGCATCGACACCGAGACGGAAAAAGGGCGTGGCCCAAACAACATTTTCTCGTCTTCGCTATGAAGAGAGGGAAGAGGCCCGGACTGTCGCAACTCGATCCACAGATCGTCACGCGCGAGATCATTTGGAAGAGATAATTCGGCGGAAAGTTTGATCTCCGATCCTGCGCCACAACGATCCCGGTATCGCAGGCGCGTGACGTGCCGGTGGCCGGTGTTAATCTCGAACAGATAGCGCCGAGGCTTGTCGGTGCCTTCGACGCCAATCAGAATTTTGACTTTTGTTGCATCTTCGCCGACGACAAGACGATGGCGCAATCCCCGGGGCGAAGCGGCAACAGCTAATCCGCTCGATATCCGGTGCATTCTGATATCGCTCTTTGGAACTGCCGCCGACGCCTTCTTGTTTGCCGCGTTGATTTGAGCACTATGGTGCAATTTGAAGATGCGCCGTCCCAATCCGGTCAAGACCGAGTGCTTGTCCCGGGGGTAACCGAGCAGAAGCGCCTTGAAATACGCGGTCGAATCCTTTCTTGCCTGCTCCCAGATCGGCACGAGGAACTGATCTGGAATTTCGACGTCGAGAATGTCACGCAGATAGAAGAGCGCGCTCGATAGCTGTGCCGAGGCTGAAAGCTCTTCGGCGAGCGCTGCGAGCAGTTGCCAATCGATCTTTTCCTCGGCGATCAGGCGAGCACTGTCTATCAACCAGTCCGAGTGATGGTTTGCATCGAGCGCCCCGTGAGCAATCGCCGTCATCAGACGGTCCGTCGCACAGGGAACGAGAACATCGGCGTCGAGGAGGAAAGCACGAGTGCTTCTCTGCCAGATGCCAGTCTCCGCCGGGCTGTCGGCCGAGGTCGTTAAACAGGCTCGCGTGTGCAGATCGATGTCGCCGAACGGCCGCTTCAGAAAATTGATGCTGCGAAAACGCGCGCCCTGCTCCTTGAGGAAGAGAAGTGACTCTCCACGGTTCGGGATCCATCCTTGTCCGTCTAGCGTAACAAGGGCAGTCGGCACGTCACGCGTGTGGATCAGAATATCGATGTCGTGCGCGATCCGCCCTTTGAGGTTCTGTAGATCGTGCGCGACCGCCGCCATGCCCTTGAGCACGAGAATTTCCACGCCAGCCGCCCGGAGCGCCCGCAACGCTGGAGCGGCTTGGTTCAAGGACAGGCGCGACCGCGTCCAAAACATACGGACGAGACCGTCGAGTCGAGCGCGATTGGGCACTGTAAGGCGCGTCGCCGGGAAGCGATTCGTCGCCGTCACAAGGAGTCGCTGCTCGGCGAATTCCACCTTGTCGAAGTCTGCTCGCAATTGCCAGTCGACAAACGATGCCGCCGCGCGGTGCTCGTCCCTATGGCCCGCCGCGATAAGGAGCGCGTTGCGATCTCCGCTTGGCCACGTCCAGGAAAGATGCGGGAAGCGTCGTGCAGCGGAAAAATGCTGTGGTATGAACATGGCTGCGCCCGAAGCACTAAGCTGATGACGACGCGCGGCGGCGAAGAACGGAACGCCGTGCCGCGAACAGATACCCTCTTCCGGCGGCTTCACTTCGCTTATGAGTCAAACTGCCCGGGCGGAGCCGCCTGAGTGCCAGAACCTCCGGTATAAGGTGGAGAAGGCTTCCTGCTTCGCGGATGCGTGCGAGCCAGTCGACCAGTTCGCCGACGCCCCCGGGCGGATCGCAAACGGGACCAGCTGCGAGAGCGACGTCCGTGCGGATGACCATCGTCGTTCTCGTCCATGCGTCCGCGGTCCATCCACTGCCGTCATCGGGGCGCCCGTCGCGAAATTGGCGCGTCCGTGCGAAACATCCGGAGATATCCGGGTTGGATTGAAACTCGCGGAGCTGCGTCTCCATTTTATGAGGAAGCCAGACATCATCGGAATCGAGTCCTGCGATCATGCCTGTCGTCACCGCGCGCAGCGCCGAGTTGGTCGCCTCGCCGCTTCCTTTGTTTGCCTGCCGAATGAGCCGAATATCAGCGCCCATGTGAGCAACGATATCTGCGGTTCGGTCTGTCGATCCGTCGTCGACAACGATGATTTCGCTTGGGCCTACGGTTTGTGCGCGGACGGATGCAATGGCGTCTGCGATGAAGGCCTCCGAATTGTAAGCGGGAATAATCACGCTATAGGCGCTCATTTTGCCCACCTCTCGAGATCGGCCAGATGGTCCGAACTGAAGATGTCCCTTGGCATCTCGAAGCCGGCAAGTTTCGAGCGCCGCTTGCGCGCACGAAACAGGGCGCGCATCAGCTCGTGTTGAGCCTGCTTTCGTTGCTCTGTAATGCCACCATTGTTTTTGCGATAATAAACGCCAACCTCGTCCGACACGAAATAGTTCGGTCGCTCCTCGAATATGCGCATTAAGTAATCAAGGTCCTCCGACTGCACGAGCGTTTCGTCGAACAGGCCGACGCGGTCGATGAGTGTGCGCCGGTACAATCCCGCCGCGAGCTGCACAACGCGGCCGTCGACAGCGTTCGCTCCGATGCGAGGCGAAAGCGTGTGCTGATCCTCAAAATCGAAAAAGCGAACCTTTGCATAGATCAAATCGATAGCCGCATCGGCTTCGAGGATGGCGATATCGCGCTTCATTCTTCCATCGGGAGAAAGATCGTCGGCATCAAGGAATGATACGACGTCTGTATCTTCCGAAAGCGCTTTCAGCCCGGCGTTGCGCGTTTTCGAGATGCCGCCGTGTGCATTTTCAATGAGCCTGATTTCCGGCTCCGATGCCATCAATTCGCGAACGACGGCGCAGGTCCGGTCGCTTGAGCCGTCATCAATCACGATAATATCCAACGTTGCAGCGTCTCGCTGGCGAAGCAACGATCTGATGGACGAAGCGATCGTCGCCTCGGCCTCGTAAGCGGGTATAATGATCGCGGCTTTCATGATGCGTTTCCGCCAATGAAATTACGAATGGCGTCGGCGATCTCCGCCGGGTTTTCGCTGAGAGCCAGATGATACGCTGGCAATGCACGTGCGATCGAAGCAAGAAGGCCGAAATCCTCCTTCCAGGTGCCGTAGAGCTGATAGAGCGAACTGGGTGCAAGAGACATCATCGCTTCCCGGCCGCTCGCCGGCCGAAACGAGGATCGCGCCGCGCCGGATATCTGCGGTATCAGGATTGCTTTCATCGCAAGTCTGCCGGCGCGTGCGCCCGGCCTTAGGCTGTCGAAATCGAATTCGAATTTGCCCTGCCAGTTCGGACCTTCGAAGGCAACACTCTTGAGACCGAGACGGCGCAGACCTGCTTCATCTTGCTTCATCAGGCGCAAAACGGGTTGGGTTTCGATCCGGCCGTGTGCAAAGCGCACCGCGACGTAGTCATCTCCGGCGCTTTCGAGGCCATTCAAGATGCCGGAAAGGGTGGTCCCCGATTTGCCCGCTCCGCCGGCGCCCGCCAAAAAGACGCCTTCGCGGGCGTGGCCGAGCGTCCCCGCGTGGATCATTCCGCGATCCTCCGATCGCGCCGACCAATGGATCAAGAGCCGCGCGGGGAATGATCCCTCCCATGCTGGCCGGCTATCGAAGGATGGCATGACTTGCACGGCCAGCGCGCGGTCGGGATCGTAGACGTACCAGATGCGATGATCCGGATCGTAAGCACCGCGCAGACCTTGTTCGGCGAGCGCCAGCGCGACATTACCCATTCCGGGCGAAGCACCCGGCCAGAATGGCAACGCGGGTAGCGAAGCGTGGTCTAGTATCGCTAGCGTGACCGGCCGCAGATCTTCGTCTTCGCTCGCGGAAGCCGTGGGATACGCGCGCTCGCAAAGCCTAAGATAGTCGGGCGAGGAGCAACCAAACCTCAGAGACACTCCCGCAATCTCAAAGGTTTGTTTGGAGGCGAGATTTTGGAACTCCCACTCGGCAAAATCGAGGAGGGTCCGGCAATACTCAACGATCAGGTGGGCGTAGCGCTCGCGCGTTGCGCTCAGGCTACTTCCGATTTGCGCACTGGCCATCCTGCTGCTTCCTCAACATCGTGGATGGGATCGGCCATGATCAGCTCCGCGAGATCGTCGAACATCTCGACAGACGGTGGCTTGTCGCTTGTCAGCAGTTTTTGAAGTGTGGCCTCGTCGATCGGCGCGGAACTCGGCGCGTCGGAAGGGACAAGACAGCCGTATCCGACTAGCTTTTGCAGAAATTCATGGATCGACGCGAAATTCGTTGGTCCGTTTGTTCCCGTTGCTTCTGCGAGCGATTGTGTCGAGACTCCCGAGACGACGGCCCGCCAAATAGCGCTCGCTGTCTCGTCCATGCTGAAATATTTGCCGCAGCTCAAATCCAACACCACGAACTCGCCGTCGAACTCCTCGGAGACGATGTCGGCGCTCGCGATGACGTATTGTGTGGGGTAAGAAACGACGCTCACCTGACGGCCCCTGCCTGATCAAAAGCGAGCAATCGTGAATATCCTGCGATTTACTGTCAATTTTGCAAGGCGGTTTTCCCCCAGTTAGTTCGCATAAGGACTTTCAATTTCGATCCTTGTGGCGAGAATAGCTCATCACCTGATTGGAAGGTCACAGCTGATGAACGTCGCAGCTCCACGAGAGAAACCGGCTGCCGAATGGCCGGAGATGTTGTTCCCGCAATTGCCGACGGCCGTGAGCGAACCCTGGTTTGCCGACAAAGAATTCACCTCGGACTGGGTCCATTGGAAACTCGGTTTTTGGCAGAGTCTTGCCAAGCAGATTACCGTCCGATCTCCTTCCATTCTGGAAATCGGATCGTGGGAAGGCCGCTCCGCAATAGCCTGGCTCAACCTTCTTCCAAACAGCTCCCTGACCTGCATCGATTATTGGGGCGGAGACGAGAACCATCGTTTCAATCGCAACACCTCAGCGTGGAAACACCGCATTACCAGGATGCGGAGCGAATCCGGCCGTGCGCTCGAGAAACTGCTCGTCGGGAAGAAATTGTATGATTTGATCTACGTGGACGGAAGCCACACCCTGGGCGGATCGCTGCAAGACACGGTCCTGGCTTGGCCGATGCTGAAGAAGGACGGAATTATTCTTTGGGATGACTATGAATGGGAGCCGCATCTCCCTGCCAACGAACGACCAAAGGAAGCAATCGATTGGTTCGTCGCAAAGCATGGCAGGGAATTAGACATTCCATTCCGCCGACGGAATCGTCCAGAGCTTTCTTTGAGGGATAGAGTTCACTCAGGACCAAAAGAGTTCTGGTCGCCTTTCTGCTCGAACGTCACCGTAGTTATGGCACCGTCATCACTTTCCTCGTTTGTCCAAACGAGGCGAGAATTCGGTATTACGTCAATGTACCTGCCGAAGAACACCATCGGCTTCGAAGCGCCGTCGCCCATCTCGAAGCGATATTTGCCCCCGACGTGAGCATTCACGTCACAGGATAGCAGCGATAGCCCCATCGACGTCGGCGCCCACCACTTTTTGAGCAAGACCGGATTGGTCCATGCCTCGAACACGATGCGCGCCGGACCGTTGAAGGTCCGCGTGACCACCAGATCGCGCTCAGATGTTCGTTCGACTGTCGTATGATTTTCCATGGGAAGGTCCCTCTCAATCTCTACATCAATAGACCCGGTAAAAGAGTTGATCAGTCGGGGATGTTGGGTTCGACGAGACGTGCAAGTTGGGCGAGCGACTGCTGCCAGCCGAGATAGCAGGCTTCGATAGGAATGACGCCAGGCACTCCCGATTGCTCGATCTCGATCTCCGTGCCCACAGACACGGGCTTCAGATCCACGGTCACGCGCATGATTCCGGGAAGGTTCGGATCATCGAATCTGTCGGTGTAGCGGATGCGTTCGTGTGGGATGAGTTCCAGGTATTCGCCACCGAATGAATGGCTGTTTCCGGTCGTGAAGTTCGCAAACGACATCCGGAACGTGCCGCCGACCTTCGGGGCCATATGTTCGACGTGGCAAGTAAAGCCGTCGGGGGGCAACCATTTCGCCATCGCATCCGCTTCCAGAAAGGCCCGATAGACCTTCTCGGGTTTGGCCGCGAAAACGCGGTGCAACCGAACGGTGTTTGTCTGTGCCGCGGCGGCTTGCTTCTTATCCGGCATAACGTTTTCCCTTTTTACTGACGAAAAGTGCTGGCACAGATCGCCATCTTCGAGTTTCCACTCTAGGACGATGCCGAGATATCGGACCCGACAAACATCCGATCATTTATTTTTCTATTTGCATGTCGGCCCCAGGCTTGCCGAGCCGTCTTCAATACAACCGTAAGGGAAACGCCCATGCTCTACACGCTGCTTTGCTATAATAAGGAAGATGTCGTCTGGTCTTGGACGAAGGAAGAAGACGATGCGGTCATGGAGCGCCTGAATGTCGTCCACGAAAGGCTGGTGAAGGAAGGAAAGCTCGGACCGGCACTACGCCTATTGCCGACGACGGCCGCCACAACGCTACGTGCACCCAACATGGTGATCGACGGGCCCTTCGCCGAGACCAAGGAACAGCTTCTCGGCTTCTACGTCATCGATGTCCCGGATCTCGACGGCGCTTTGGCGATTGCGCGCGAGCTTTCGGCGGCCAATCCGACGAGCGTCTACGAGATCCGTCCGGTTGCTCTCTATGTGCCTGAAGCGCGAGCCAATGCGCCGAAGGAGCGTATCAAAGCCTATTGAGATGACAGAGCTGATCTGCGATCCCGCCTGGATGCATGGTGCCCTGACGGCGGCCCGGCCGCAGGCCATCAGCGCGTTGCTCCGCTATTTCCGCGATATGGACGCGGCGGAAGAGGCCTATCAGGAGGCCTGTCTGCGTGCACTCGACAGCTGGCCCCGCAATGGACCACCACGCGATCCGACGGCGTGGCTCATTCTTGTCGGTCGAAATGCGACCTTGGACCGGGTGCGCAAGCGTAGCCGAGACGTAGAGCTGCCGCCGGACGACACGATCTCGGACCTTGATGACGTCGAGGCGCCGATGGTCGAACGTCTCGACGGCTCGCACTATCGCGATGATGTCCTGAGACTGCTGTTCATCTGTTGCCATCCCGAACTTCCGGCTACCCAGCAGATCGCACTTGCCCTCCGCATCGTCTCGGGTCTTTCGGTGGCGCAGATCGCTCGCGCGTTTCTTGTCAGCGACGCGGCGATGGAGCAGCGTATCACGCGTGCCAAGGCACGCATCGCCAAGGCTGATGTACCATTCGAGACGCCAGGTGCGGTCGAGCGTGCGGAACGGCTCGCTGCTGTCGCCGCCATGATTTATCTGCTCTTCAACGAAGGCTATTCCGCCGGAAACGATCCGGCGCGCGCTCCGCTGTGCGACGAAGCTATCCGTCTTGCACGTCTGCTTCTGCGTTTGTTCCAGACTGAGCCTGAGATAATGGGACTAACCGCGCTGATGCTGTTGCAGCAGTCTCGATTACCCGCGCGCTTCGATGCCGCCGGCGAAGTCGTTCTTCTCGAGGATCAGGATCGTTCGCTTTGGAACGCTAAGCTCATCAGCGAAGGTCTCGCGCTCATCGATAAAGCGATGCGCCATAACCGGCCGGGCCCCTATCAGGTTCAGGCTGCGATCGCGGCAACGCACGCCCGGGCTGCCACCGCCGCGGAAACCGATTGGGCGGGCATAGATGCTCTTTATAGCGCGCTCGAACGAATGCAGCCTTCGCCGGTCATAACACTCAATCGCGCGGTCGCGACCTCCAAGGTTCGCGGGCCGGAGGCAGGGCTCGCGTTGATCGTGCCGCTCGAGGCCGCGTTGTCCGGATACTTTCATTATTTCGGTGTTCGAGGCGCGTTCCTGCTGCAACTTGGCCGTTTGACCGAGGCGCAAGCAGATTTCGACCGCGCCATCGCTTTGGCCGCGACGCCCGCCCAAGCCGCACATATTCGCCAACACCTCGACCGACTGATGCAGGACGCGAGATAAATTTTTTATGCGAGCGGTGTCGGATCGACGCCTGTTGCCCCGTCATTGAGATGCAGCAAATGGAGATGGTCATGTCCGACTACAAGTATCCCAATCCGCCGGTCAAAGGCGGCGCCGTCGCCTACCTATCCGTCGATGGCGCGGTGAAAGCAGCTGAATTTTACAAGAAGGCATTTGCCGCAGAGTTGGCCGCTCTAATACCGCCCGACGATAAAGGCCGCACCATGCACGCGCACGTCTATATCAATGGTGCGTCCGTGATGATGAGCGACTTCTATCCCGAGCACGGACATCCCCCGGTTGCTCCCGCAGGCTTCAGCGTGATGCTGAAAGTCGATGACGCCGATGCCTGGTACAATCGTGCGATAGAAGCGGGATGCACCGCGATCATGCCGCTCGACAACATGTTCTGGGGCGACCGTTATGGTCAGATGAAGGACCCCTTCGGTGTCATCTGGGCCATCAACGGGCCGTTGAAGAAATGAACAACTCCCCCTGACCCCGAAAAAGAATTGGAGGACTGAAATGAAAACATATCTCGCGGTTTTTATGGGTAGTCCTGCGGCGATGGACGCATGGAAGGCGCTCCCCGATGCTGAGCGCAAACGGCGCGAAGAGAGTGGTATCGCGGCGTGGCACAAGTGGGTCGCCGATCATAAGGACGCAATCGCCGAGATGGGCTCTCCCCTCGGCAAGACCAAGCGCACCGACAAGAACGGAGTTTCCGATGTGCGCAACGAACTCGGCGCGTGGACGCTCGTGAAGGCGAATTCTCAGGATGAGGCCGCGCGACTATTTCTCAACCATCCGCATTTCACGATCTTCCCCGGTGATCGGGTGGAAGTGATGGAGTGTCTGCCGATCCCAAAAATGTAATTCAGCAGGGTTTCTTCTCTCGGTGCCAAATCGTTTTGCCGCGATCATGCCACCAATCGTCAAACTTCATCGCGGTCGTCACGGCCTTCACGGCGGCCGAGCGGACCGGCTCTGGCGGCATCGGCCAAGATCGGCGATTTACGAACCACAGATCGGTAAGCTCAGTCTTTCGGTCGAGGACGAGATCACGAATGATGCGACCGTTCATGAGAGTCAACGCTATGCCGTGGCCGGTGCAACCAATCGCGTAGACTGCCCTGCCGCCGTCGAGCGTACCGACTTGCGGCGTTGAGTTTGGCGTCACCGAGAATGCGCCACCCCACCGATAGTCAATTCGCAGAGATTTGAGCGCGGGAAATGTCTCGGCAAGGAAGCCTTCAAGATGCTCCCATGCCGTCGGATACGCATCGTTGTCCATATCGCCCGCATAGGGAACCAGCCCGGGTCCACCGCCGACGAGCAACCGTCCGTCGGGCGTCAGGCGATAGAAATGCATGAAGTTGCGTGCATCCTCTATGCCTTCTCGACCTGCCCAGCCGATCGCGGCGCGTTGCTTATCGGAAAGCTTCTCCGTGACGATGATGTACGCGAATGCCGGAGTTTGCTTGGCTTGCAGCGCCGGCAAAAGATGCGAATAGCCGTTCGACGCATAGACGACGCGATCCGCGACCACGGAACCGCCGTCCGTCGTAAGACGAAAGCGGCTTCCGTCGCGCCGAACTTCGCGCACTCTCGTCGACTTCGAACAGCTGAGCGCCGCTGTCCAGCGTCAGCCGCCTCAGAGCATTCAACCATTTTACAGGATTGATGAGACCGCAGCGGGGTTCATAGCAGGCGCCAAAATAGCTCTCCGAATGGACGCGTGCCTGTGTCTGTGCCCGATCGAGCCATTGAAATCCCCCGACGCCGAGGGAGTCGAAAATTTCGATCTCCTTCTGGATGCGTGCGACATAGGCGGGCGATGTCGCGACTTTCAGAAAGCCGCTGCGTTCGTAATCGCAATCGAGCGAGTGGCTTCTCAGCATATCTTCTAGAGCGCCAATGGCTTGCTCCATATAGATGTGGGCATCCCGGACGGCCTGATTGCCGTGCAACGATTTCATCAGGCCGATAGAAGCGCCAAACAAGCTCATCACGAAGCCGGCGTTGCGGCCACTTGCGCCAAATCCAGTGCGCTCGGCTTCGAGCACCGTGACGTCGAGTGCCGGGTCGGCGGACTTCAAATGGTACGCGGCGGAGAGACCCGTATAACCGCCGCCGATGATTACCACGTCGGTTTTTATGTCGGAGCGAAGCGCAGGACTTGGGCCAGGCGCCGATCGATCGGCCATCCAGTAGTTGCTAGCCCAAATGCCAGCCTGCGCGGCCATCCGCGAGTCTCCAGGATATGTGGTCCATTGCATAGCACGCCCATCTACAGCATGTCCCATAGGGTCCTCCCAGCCAATTGAGTAAAGAGCCAATAGTCGGGCACCGACATTGCAGCGGTAACGCAAGGAACAGCATCGACCGCATGAGGTCGGTAATTGGCTGTCAAACGACATTTCCTCCGCGTGCTGCGGCGTTCCGTTGTGTCGCTCCGACCTTCACTCTCAGCACTGCGATGGCGAATGACGTGCCTCTGGGAGCAGACGACTAGCCGTCTGCACCTTCACGACGTCTTGCGTAGTTCAATCTTGGGGAAGTGATATGAGCGAAGACGCGCTCCCGATAGCCGCCACGGAGTTTTCTTCATCCACCGAAACACGTTCCGGTGTGAGCAAAATAAGTTTGCTCCGCGCGATGCTGACCGCGTTTGCCTCCATCATGGCTGGATATTTTGTTCTTGCCGCTGGGATGCTTTATTGGCTGGTTGCGGGAGCCGGAGCATTGGGCGCCAAGATCGTACCTCGGTCGGTTATCAAGCGGCACCCGCTCGGTTGGCTCATCGCCACGACGGTTCTCACTTCGGTAATCTCCCAGTCTGTTCCAGGGTTCTTTCCTGACTATTCCAACCCGCGCGACATCCTTATCGAGATTAGTTTTTGGCTGTCCCTCGGTCTCCTTGCGCGAGCCTATCTGTTCTATACGGAGTGCGCCGAGACTTTCGATGGCCTCAAAGCGTCAATTGCAGAGCGTCCCATCGAGCGTTGGCTCGCGAGCGTTCTCCACCATCCGGTCGACGCGATCTTCACGCGGATCTGGGTAGCGAACTCTATTCTCATGGCTCCGATGACCGTGCTTTTAATTCTGCCCAGCACGATCAACTATTTCGTCATCATGGCTTACGCGACGACGCTGCTATTGGGCCAGTTCCCGCAGGAGATTGTCGAGCACCAGAACATCCACACGCGCGTCTTTGCTCCGAAGATAGGCGCAAGTCCGCGTATCAAGATGCTGCTCGGCGTGCTGCAATTCTATTTCGAGTATGTCTTTGCATTGCTGACCTCGCGCGTGCCGGGATTTTATCGCGTGCAGCACGTCTACGTGCATCACACGGAGGACAATGGTCCGCTCGATACGCAGACAACACTGCCTTACGACCGGACAAGCTTCTTCGATTTCAGCCTGCATGCTTTCTGGCAAAGCGTGGATCTGGTGTCAGGCTGCCTGCTCCTTCAGTACCTCATAAAAAAAGGGAAAAAGCGTCAAATTCGCGAAGTTATTCGTGGACTTGTTATTTGGTACGCATTCGTGTTCGCCGTCGCGATCTTCAATCCAGCGGCTGCCGTGTATCTCTTCATTTCACGCTTCCTTGGTGGCCCCTTCATTACTTTGATCACGTTCTATCAGCATGGCCTCGTCGACCCGAACGATCCGCACGAGGTTCATGGCCACACGATCGACTTCGTTGATGCCGAGCATGGCAATCTCGGATTCGACTATCATGTGGAACACCATCAGAAGCCGGCGCGGCACTGGAGCCACTACTACGAGCAATATCTGAAGTCTGCCGGCGAAGAGGGCGGCCACAAGGCCATCGTGATGCAAAAGGAACAATTTGGTCCGTTGGCGCTGATGGCCGCGCTGTGGCGCAAGGATTACGTTGCCATCGCCCGGCACGCTCACATCCACGACGTCCCCGACGACGATCTCCAAGCGCTAACCCGAATTGTGGACGAACGCACTCTCCCACTCGGCTCGGAAGCACGTGCCGGTACATCGGCGACCGCCGATCGCGTCATATCCCGTCTGATGGCCGCCGCCCTACCGACGTCGTTTGCAGTCTAATCGTTCTGATTTGTGCCTTTGCCAGCGGCATTTCCGGTTAGGTCTTAGACCTCATCCACGAGGCTGGGTCACGCGAAGCTATTGCCCGACGACAGTATTCATAGGCGGCGTCCATAACTTCCGTGTGCCGACGCCAATCAAGTGCGCCCATTCCGGCGGGCGTTGGCGGCACCAACAGCCAATCATCTGGTTCTAAATGGCGATCGAAACGGCCGCGATTAGCCATCAAGCTTCGAACGAGGACTGTTGCAGCGGATGGAGCCGCCGGCAAAGGTTGTCCCGAGAAAGGATTGAGCGTTCGCCAAATCAAGTCACCGCGTTTGGGAAGCGCCGCGTAGTCAACGGCGAATTTCTGTCCTTCAGCCCCGTGGAAACTCACGACGACATTAGGTCCACGCTTCAGAGCATGCATCGACTCGATTGGGACATTCGAGATCACCGAGCCGTCGACGAGCATGCGGCCATCCTCCGTATAGAATGGCGGCAGCAAGCCAGGTATTGCCGCACTCGCGCGGATGGCCTGCCACAAATGACCGGAGCGATGAACCTCGGCTTCGTAATTCGACAGATCAGCCGAAACAGCGAAATAGGGCTTCCAAAGATCCTCGATGCGCACACCGCCATATTCACGTTTGAGGTGATCATCAAAATGAGTGTGATCGAGCAGGCCGTACTTCGGTAGGGTGTAGTGCGAAAGGGCTCTTCCCTCGATAAACATCCGATGCACGCCGGCATCTATCGCAAGCGGATTGAGATCCTTCGCGAACGCTGCAGCCATCGCGGCGCCGCCGGAAGTTCCCCCCAATATATCGAACGCTATGCCCGCTTCGCGAAACGCCCGGTAAACCCCGATATGGGCCGCGCAGTACGCACCACCTCCGCAGGCCACGAAGCCCAAAGCTTCACCTGCCAGGAAACGCCAGAGGCGGCCAATGTCATCGGCACTGTTGAGCGCTACGTGATGATGCATCGCGGGCTCCCTCAGCGCGAGCCAATAGCGCGTGCCCTCCGCAAATCCGCTTTGCGCGTGGACGATCACCAGCCTCCGTGAAGCACGCGGATGCACTGACAGCGCAAAGGCTTCGAGATTTCCCAACGGAACGGTCGCTGATACGCGCTCATCGAAGGAAGAAGCGACAATCACTATCTCATCCGCTTGCCGGATCGATTTTTCGCTCCAGAGGGTCAGTTCTTCATCAGTGATAAATACGATCGTTTCGAAGCGACCTTCGAGTTCATTCAGCGCTTCGGTAAAATCCAGATCGGTATCGCAAGGGCCACCGATGACATCGGTTATCGTCGCGCTTGAGACGACCAGCGTGCCGGATCTGGCCGAAGCAGCTTGTGCAAATTCTTTTAGAAACGGCGGCGCAACAAATCCCGAAGTTGCTCCGATGACGGCAATTGTGCGCGGCCTCGGCCTCGCACGCGGTGCAACGGAACTATGGGTCGTCTCGAAGTTACGTCGTGTTTCTGCTGCTAGGCGCTCGGCGAGCGTTGCCGTGACGGCGGCCCAAGCTGCGGAGGAGTTTTCGGAAATCGCATCGAAGTCGGCGCGTGTCAGACGCACGAGAATTCCGTCTCGAATAGCTCGCACCGTCGCGGTTCTTTTGCCGCCCGCCAAAAATGCGATTTCGCCGATTGTCGAACCGCGCGAAATCTCGGCGACCGTGCCGGAATAGTCGCGGATTTCGACGGCAAAACGTCCCGATAGGACGACGTAGAGAGCGTTTGCGGGTTCGCCTTGTCGGACGACTAACTCACCGCGACGGACATGGATCGGCTGCAAGCGATCTTCGAGAAGCCGAAGCGCCGCGGCGGGAAGATCTCTGAAAATGGCGACGCTGGAAAGCGCAAACCGGTTGGACGACATCGAGGCCGAATGGAGAGCGTTTTAAATAATGATATCACGGCCGCTCGTCGGTTCTCCCAACATTGCATCGCAATATAAAAAAGAAGATGAAAATCGCCGAGCGGAAGCAGCGGGGGTGTCAAACCACCGTCCAAACCAAACATTTCGCTCACTCACACCCGAAGTCTAGGTAGAGAAATGGTCGCTAGACGATCTATCAGCTAATGAGACAATGGTTGGTGCATATCCCTATCACGGTCCACGGCCCGCAAGCCGATCAAACAGGCCGGATACACATCAGCGACTTCCTATCCTCACGCGCGTTTCTCGATTGTGTCGAGAAGCCCGCCCACACTCTCTGCGACGCGGACATCGCGGAGTGTTCGACTCTTGTTCGGGGTGGCGCGCCGGAGGTGATGAAGATGAGAACTTCCGGATCATCGTTAAGTTTGATTGATAGCTGTACTATATAGTGAGCTTAGTGCCTTCCGGCACGATGTCCCCTCTGAAGTCATCAACGGAAATAGACACGACCGGTAATTGCGGTCCGCTTGGGGCCAGCAGCCGACACGGGCCTCGACGCTCTCATGCGAACAATGGGAAAACGCCGAGACAAATGGTCTAGTCGGGGTGGGTTGGCAGGCCGCCAGCACGCGTTATGTTGAAGTGTTTCAAGCGTCGCGGGCAAGCTCAAACACATGGCCGAAGGATCACGCGTCTCGAAAAGCGGCCAGCTTTTTGCGCGAAATCTCGATTGGAACCTCGTTAAACTTTTCCTCGGCATCGTCCGCTCCGGTGGTATCAGCACGGCTGCGCGCGCGCTCAACAAGCAACAGCCGACGATCAGTGCGGGCCTGAAACGCCTTGAAGACCATGTCGGCGCTCCGCTTTTCGTTCGCACTGCCCGTGGCGTCGCTCTGACACCGGCGGGGCGCTCTTTTCTCAAGGCCGCTGAAGACATCGAAGTCTTGATCACAGGTCTGCCGGGGGAGGTCGCGCGCACTTCGGGGCATCTTCAGGGGCTCGTGACCGTGCGCGTGATCTCGGATCTCGTATCTCCCGAATTCGACCACGCGATGGTCGCTTTCCATCAGGTCAACCCCGAAGTGGAGATTCGCCTCGACATTGCTCCTTGGCGCGACGTCGTTCTGTCGGTGAAGGATGGCAGCGCCGATATCGGCATCGCCTGCGATGCGGTAACGAGCACCGATCTTTGTTACCGGCCGCTCATGCGGGAATGGCAGCAGCTCTATTGCGGCAGGGGGCATCCAGCCTTCGGTCAAAGGACATTGGAGCCCGAGGCCGCATCGGACGAAATTTTCGTTCTGACAGGTGAGGACGAGCCAGCGGAGCTTGCGAGCTTTCGGCAGCGATATGGCCTCGGCGAGCGCGCAGGCGGTTCGGCGGAGACGTTGCACGAAGTCAAGCGCCTCATTCAAATCGGCATCGGTATTGGCTTTCTGCCAACAGTGGTTGCTGCGGAGGCCGTCAACGCGGGCGAGCTATGGCCAATGCTCAAGCCGGATATCCTGCCGACATACCATGTCTACCTGGTCACGCGAGATGCCAACCTCGGAGCGCCGGCACGGGCGCTTCTCGACATGATCGACATGCATCTGAAGCCTGCGGACCCTAAAGACTAAGCTGCGCGAGCCGCCGAGCCATAGATTCCATTTATGGCTCGTATCGATATGCAACTGCTTCTGGCGTCGCCTAGCCAATGCCATCGTGCCCTATCGTAGAAGGGGCGCAGATGGTTGGAATTAAGGATACGCTTGGCCTGTGGGAGCGATCGCTTATCGCTTGGCCCGACGGACGTCAGGATACGACGACGTACGTCGCGTGGATGCAGGGGCCGAATTTATTCGCTGATCTGCGCCAGCCGCCCAATGCGCCGTCGTTCGATGGGGTTTTGTGTCTCAACGATCTTGAACCTGCTCATCTCGATTGGCTGGCCGGCCAGGAGGGGTTTGCCGGTCGCTTTGTGGTCGCTGGCGATGCCTTCGAATGGCAGCGGATAATCGATTTTCAATGCCCGAGCGATGCCGCAGACGCCGGGTATCTCGCATTCTCCGAGGGGGTGCTTGTCGAGCGAGGCAGAGATATCCCTTACATCGAGCACTGGCATCAAACTGCGCAGCGCTTTTCCCCGCACTTTGCCATCCGAATGAAGGATCAGCACGGGATTGAGGGATTTCTCGTCCGTATCGGCGATATCTTCATGTACGTCCGCAACCGAGCCGAGACGCTTCCGCATGGAGGTTCGCTCGCGGAATTGGTGGCGAAGCATTCGCTTGCGGAAGCGCGTGCGCTTCTTGATTGCGAAATTTCGTTGGGGCGCATTCACGGCGCATCCTGGTCGATCGGCCGGTCCAGCCTTCCTTTCCGGGTTAAGGCCGATCTTGCGCCATCGTTCTCGCTCGACGGAAAAAATCTGACGACCACCGACATCACCGCAACAGGGACGCCATCCGTACGACATTGGAAAATCGTCGACCTCGACGTCGGCGACGAACAACAAACGATTTCAGGGCAGGAACACGACGAAGGAGCGCTTTCCTTTTTCCGCTCAATAACAGGGAGAGCCTCATGACAATGCGTTTGCTTCTTCGTTTCGTCGTCTGCACCTTTGTTCTGCTTTTTGCCGCGCTGCCTCATCCGGCACGTGCAGAGCCGACCTTCAAGGTCGCGTGGTCGATTTACACGGGTTACCTGCCGTGGCCTTATGCGCAGCACGCCGGCATCCTGCAGAAGTGGGCGAAAAAGTACGGCATCAATATCGAGTTGGTTCAGGTCAACGATTACATCGAATTGATCAATCAGTTCACCGGTGGAAAAGCGGACGCCGTCGCTGCCACGACGATGGATGCTCTGACCATTCCCGCGGTCGGCGGAGTCGACACAACCATTCCGATCCTGGGCGACTATTCGAACGGCAACGACGGAATTGTTCTGAAGGGCGCGAATAAGACATTTGCGGACCTCAAGGGTAAGAAGATCAACCTCGTCGAGTTCTCGGTTTCGCACTACATGCTGGCCCGGGCATTCGAAACGCACCATATGAATATTGATGATGTGAAGCTGCAGAATGTTTCGGATGCGGACTTCGTGGCAGCTTTTCAGACGCCTGACGTCGATGCGGTCGTTGCATGGAACCCGGCTTTCATCGAGCTGAAGAAGCAGCCGAACGTCAGCGTCGTTTATCAGTCCACCGAAATGCCGGGAGAACTGGTCGACGCTCTGCTCGTCAATACCAAGGTGTTGAAAGACCATCCGGAGTTGGGGAAAGCACTGACTGGAGCTTGGTTCGAAACGCTCGACGTCATCAAGGGCAACGACGAGAAAAGTGCGGAAGCACGCAAGTTCATGGCCGATCTGTCGGGGACGACGGTCGAGAGCATCAACTCGCAGATCGGGACGACGGCGTTCTATTACGATCCCGCCTTCGGTGCCAAGTCGATCCGCTCGCCGGAAATGGTGACAGCAATGGACCTCGTGCGCAGCTTCTGTTTCGATCACCAGCTCATGGGTAATGGCGCCAAGTCCAAGGACGCGATTGGCATTCAGTTGCCGGGAAAGACGCTTGGCGACACGTCGAACATCAAGCTCCGGCTCGACGATACGTTCATGCAGCTTGCAGCTGATCACAAGCTTTGAGACGAGAGGACGAAAATGACCACTCCAGCAAACTTTTCCAGCATTCCGATCGTCGATATTGCGAAGCTGCGAACGGGTACGCTTGCCGAGAAAAAGGCAGTCGCGGATGAACTCGGAAAGGCAGCGCGAACGGTCGGCTTCGTCTACGTTACGGGTGCCGGTATCGACGAGTTCCTCTTCCATGGCGTCCTCGAAGCAACCAAGCGCTTCTTCGCTTTGCCTGAGAACGAGAAGATGAAGGTCTATATCGGCAACTCGCGTAACCATCGCGGCTACGTCCCGGAGGGCGAAGAAGTCTTCGCCTCCGGGACGAAGGACAAAAAGGAGGCTTACGACCTCTCGATCGATTTACCCGCCGATGACCCCGATTACGCTTCCGGGAATCCGCTCTTGGGGCCCAATCAATGGCCCGACCTGCCCGGCTTCGCAAAGGCGGTTGACGATTACTATATGGCCGTCTTCGCGCTCGGCCGGGTTCTTTTGCGCGGTTTCTCAATGGCGATCGGCGAGGAGCCGACATTCTTCGACCAGTACGTGACGAAGCCGCCGAGCCAGTTGCGACTCATCCACTACCCATTTGACGCCAGCGCCGAGGATCGGCCTGGGATCGGCGCTCACACCGACTATGAGTGCTTTACCCTGCTGCGGGCGACAGCTCCCGGGCTCGAAGTGATGAACGGTGCCGGTGACTGGATCGACGCGCCGCCTGTACCTGGCGCCTATGTCGTCAATATCGGCGACATGATGGAAATCTGGACGAACGGCGAATTTACGGCAACGTCCCATCGTGTGCGGAAGGTGTCTGAGGAGCGCTACTCGTTTCCGCTCTTCTTCGCGGCGGATTACGATACGGTCGTCGCTCCTTTGCCGCGTTTCGCAAACGGCGACAAACCTCTGAAAGCATCGCTGAAAGCGGGTGAGCACCTCTTCGCGCAGACCATGCAGAGCTTCACCTACCTGAAGGAGCGCCGCGCGCGCGGTGAGATCGTTCTGCCCGAGGGATCGGCTCCGCTATCCTCCTTTGGTCAGGAAGCACGTCAGAAATATTGACGGACTTGAATCGATGATCGCTCTTTTCAAGCCTTGGCTCGCGGGTTTCTCGCGAAAAAATGAGAACCACTGGGAAAATGGAGGTGCATCTAGAGAAAGACTTTCAGAAGTATCATTAGCCACATTCGCTTTTCTTTGAGAGGTGCGTGATCGGGTATGTCGATCGGGAGGCGTTCCATCTCTCGTACATTCCGAGTCAAAGCGGTCGATTGAGAGCCATCAAATGCCTGCCGCTTGCTTGGGTAAGCGGACGATCAACATCAAAATTGGCGTCGCGCCGTGACAGCTTGGGCGTTCCGGCGAAGCGTTCTCCGTGAAGATTAGGAATTGGTTTTTTGGGGAGGGCGATGACGAAATTCTCCATAAAAGCCTATTTACCGTAATCTTAACGATCCACAGCCTTCAGATCTGCGTTGCCGCCTTTGTTGGTAAGTTAAAAAGCGCACCGAGTTCGACGACGCTGTCGATGACAACGTCGGCATAAGGTTCGAGATCGACCTGCCGGTAAGGGCCGGAAAGAACGCCGACACGCAGACCAAATCCGGCGCGGCGGCCCATTTCCAAATCATGAATTGAGTCCCCGATGATTGCGCAGTTTTCGGGATCGAGGCCAGTGTGTTGCGCGAATGCGAGGCCCATTCCCGGTTCCGGCTTTGCGCCGTGGCCGCTGTCGCAGCCGACACAAAACTCAAACAAGTCGAGTATCCCGCTGAAGCGTCCGAGAGAGGCTTGCATGCCATCGAATGTGTCGTTTGTCGCCAATCCCAGGCGGTAGCCCGCGTCGCGCAATCGTTCGATCTCTTCGATCGAACCGTCGATTAACGTCGCATGCTCGGCCCCGCCATCCCGGAAATTGCGCGATACGACTTCGTAAAGATCGGCCGATGATCTGTTTTTCAGAACTTGAGCGAAGTGGTCAGCGATGACGGTAACATCTGAGCCGATCAGAAGTGCACCAGGCTTGACGATATCGGTCTCCGGGTCATGGCCGGATGCCCGCAACAGTTCGGCCGCGACGTCCGGGTCACCGCCTGCAGCGTCCAGCGCCATACGTCGATTGATAGGGATCCAGGTTTTATAGAAGTCCAGAATTGTGCCGTCCTTGTCGAAGAGGAGCCCTTTGATTTGCTGCATCGTTGCTTCCGCTGGTCAGAGTTCCGCCCCGGATAATCTCATCGTCTTTGATTTTGACGAGATATCTGTCAAAAAATTACACATAATTTGTAATTTTTCAACAAAAAGAGTTGCGATGTGCGTTTGTGTGAGGCATCCTGGGGTAGGTTCTCGGATTGGTGCATGCAAATGACGAGTCTTCCTTCACACGCGCGTATCGTGATTGTCGGCGGAGGCATCGTCGGCTGTTCGACGGCTTACCATCTGGCCAAGATGGGCTGCACCGAAGTCGTTCTCATCGAGAAGGGGCAGTTGACGTCGGGGACGACTTGGCACGCGGCCGGTGCCATCGGAAATCTGCGGGGCAACAGCAGTCTCACGCGCCTCGTCAAAGATTCCATCGATCTATACGAGACGCTCGAAGCAGAAACCGGCCAGGCGACGGGCTGGGTGCAGACGGGCTCGTTGCGGTTGGCTTCGTCAGATGGACGGCAAGCGGAACTTGAGCGATTGCTCACGCTGGTGCGCAGCTATGGGATAGAGGCTGATCTCATTTCACCTCAGGAGGCACAGGCGAAGCTGCCGATTATGCAAGTCGACGACGTGCGTTGTGCGCTTTGGCTGCCGAATGACGGCATGGCAAATCCCAGCGACGTCACGATGTCGATGGCAAAGGGTGCGCGCCAGAATGGCGTGAAGATCTTCGAGCGGACTCGCGTTTTGAAGATCGATGTCGTCAACAACGAAGTGCGTGGCGTCACGACGGATCAGGGAACGATCACGTGCGAAACGTTGGTCCTGTGCACCGGAATTTGGACGCGTGAACTCGCCGCTACGATTGGTGTGAGCGTTCCGCTTCAGCCGACGTACGTCCAATACGCCATTACCGAACCGATGCCCGGCTTGCCGCGGCATGCGCCCAGTCTGCGCGATCCGGATCTCGGCACATTTTTCAAGGAAGAGGTCGGAGGTCTTTCGTTCGGAGGCTATGAGCGCACGCCGGTTCCTTATCTCGAAAGCCCGGTTCTTCCGAACGAGGAGTTCAAGCTCTTTGAGGAAAACATCGAGAATTTCGAATACCTGATGGAAGGCGCGCTCCATCGTATCCCGTCACTTGCAAATGTCGGCATAAAAACCTGGATTCACGGTCTCGACAGTTTCACCCACGACGGTACGTTCATTCTTGGCGAAGCACCCGAAGTTCGAAATGTCTTCGTCGGGGCAGGATTCAACGGCTTCGGAATCGCTTCTGGCGGCGGTGCGGGCAAAGCTCTTGCATCTTGGATTCTAGAGGGCGAGCAGCCCTATGATCTTTGGTCTGCCGACATTCGTCGCTTCGGCGCCTACATGCGATCAGACCGGCAAGTTGCCGTTCGCGCGATGGAAGGCTTTGCTAATCACTATGCAAAGGGAGATCCGACGGAGATCTTCAAAGCCGGACGGCCGCTGCGCCTCAGTCCGCTTCACACGCTTTGCGAGGGGGCAGGCGCTGTCTTCGAGCCTATTCAAGCTTGGGAAGTTCCGGCGTGGTATGCGCCGCGTGGCGAGGCGATGGAGGATGCTATCGCCAACGAGCGGTCGGCGGCCGACAACGGAGTAGCTCTATTCGATCTCAGCGCAATAGCGAAGTTTCGCGTTCTCGGGGCCAACGCGACGGATGCCCTGCAAGTCATCGCGACATCCGACGTTGGGCGGGACAGCCGCGCGACTCGCACGCTCTTTCTAAGCAGTCGCGGGCATATTCAAGCCGATGTACTGGTTTTGCCGTTGAGGGCGAACGATCAGCTGGTGTGCGCGCCGGCAAATCGCGCGACCATCGTCGACGCCTATCTTCGAAGCCATTTGTTCGGTCGCGACAATGTTGTCTCCGTCGACGTGACTGCTGGTTATGCGGCCATCGGGCTTGTCGGGCCACGAACCGCAGAAGTTTTGCGCGCGACGATAGATGGCGTATTCGATGCCGTAACGGCCGCTCCATCAACAGTAGCATCCACGACATTGGCTGGCGCGCCGGTGACTTTGGTTTGCGCGCCGGAGGGGCAAGCCCTCGATTGGTTGCTTGTTGTTTCGTCCGAGTATGCCGTCGCCGTGTGGAATGCTCTCGCTGCCGCCGGATCTAAGGCCGCCGGAATTCCAGCCGGTGCGCGCGCTTTGGCACGCATCAAGCTCGAAGCGGGAACGGCCGATTGGGGCCGTGACTTCGGTGCCGACGCGACGCCTTTGGAAGCTGGACTTGCCAATCTCGTCGATTTTGAAAAATCGGATTTTGTCGGCCGCGACGCGCTGATCAGCGCGCGTGCCGCGGTGCCGAGCAAACAACTTATTCGCTTCTCCAGCGCAGATGGCGGTGCTGTCCTAAGTGGTGCTGAAGCCATTTTTTGCGACGACAAATGTGTCGGCTGGACGACGAGCGGGGGCTGGTCGAAGCGTCTTGGTCGGGCGATCGCCATTGGTTTTGTGCGCGCGACGCCAGGGAAGAGCATTAATCTTGGGGGCACCTTTGAGCTTCGCAAGGGCGGGGCAAGAATTCCTGTCCAGGTGATGTCTAGCGAAGCTTTCGATTCTCATTCGGTACGGGCTGCCGAATGAGCAATACGGCCAGCAAACGCCGGATGTTGAACGACCGATCGGTCTTCATTCTCTTTTGCATGGTGCCGGTCGTTCTGTTTCTCACTATCACTTCGCTCGTGCCGAGCGTGATGGCGATTGCGGACAGCCTCACCGACTGGCGACTGACGAGTTTTGGAAGCCACGATATTTTCGTTGGGCTTTCCAATTATCGCCGACTGCTCGGCGACGATCCGCAGTTTTGGAGCGCCGTCATCCGGACCCTCGTTTTCGTGGTCATTGTAGTTCCAGCCGAGTTGGCCCTCGGGATGGCCATCGCGCTATTTCTTGCGCGCGAATTCAAAGGGCGGCGGCTCGTTCTGACATTGCTGATGATCCCAACGATGATTGCGCCCGTCGTTGTAGCAATGACTTGGCGGTTCATGCTGATGCCGAGCTTCGGGCTGTTCACGTATGTGTTGAACACATTCGGATTGTTCAACAATACATCCGTCTTTTCCGGAGAAATCTCAGCGTTCGCCGCGATCATGCTGATCGATATCTGGGAATGGACCCCATTTATGATGCTGATCTTGCTCTCAGGGTTAAACGCGTTGCCGCAAGAGCCGGTCGAGGCGGCGGAGCTTGATGGTGCAACGCGTGCGCAGATATTCTTTCATGTTCAGCTTCCAATGTTGAAGCCGCTGATCGTCATCGCTGTCTTGTTTCGAACGATCGATGCGTCGAAGGTGTTTGACACGATCTATGTGTTGACCGGCGGCGGTCCGGGCGCGAACGCGACGGAATCCCTGACGCTGTTCGCACAGAAGACCATATTCGGGACGTGGCAGCTCGGGTATGGCGCGGCCGTATGTCAGGTGCTCGCCTTTTTGTCGATCGTAGCGGCGGCACTTTTCTATTCAGCCGTTTCGAAAAGCGAGGCTCAGTGATGTGGCGGGGGCGCGGACATCTTCGTGGCTTGGTCTTTTGGGCCATTCCGCTAGCCATCCTGCTTGTTGTGGCGATCGTCCCATATGCATGGATGTTCCTATCGAGCTTCAAGCCACGAGCAGCGATATTCGTCTCGCCGCCGACTTTTCTGTTTTCGCCGACGCTTGGCAATTATGAAACCGTTCTCTTCCGCAAGCACTTCGATGGGTACTTGCTCAACTCGCTGATCATCGGCGTGACAAGCACTGTGTTCGCCGTGTTTATCGGGACGCTTTCGGCATACGCCTTTTCGCGTTTCCGAATTCCGGCCAAGAGCCACTTGTTCTTCTGGATCCTGTCAACCCGACTTGGTCCGCCGGTCGCGTATGCGTTGCCCCTCTATCTGCTCTTTTACCAGCTCGGCCTGTTGCGCGCCGGTATTGCGATCATCATCGCCCATGCCAGCTTCAATCTCGTCCTGGTCGTATGGATGATGCGGGCGTTCTTCGATGAAGTTCCCCGGGAAGTCGAAGAAGCAGCAGAAATTGACGGGTGTGGTCCGTTCGGCGTCTTTTTTCGTGTCAGCTTGCCGATGGCTTGGCCTGGACTGATTACCGTTACGATCTTCGTTCTGCTATTTTCCTGGAACGAACTGCTCTTTTCCTTAATCCTGACGTCCGGCGGAGAGCGTACCATTACAGTGATGATCCCCACGTTGGTTTCTCAGACGAGTACCTTGTGGGGAGAAGTCGCGGCGGCATCAACGTTGCAGTCGATTCCTGTTATCATCTTCACGTTCTTCGTTCAGAAGCACCTCGTTCGAGGGCTGACGTTCGGTGCGGTGAAAGGTTAGCATGGCACACGACTCGGAAAAATCACGGAAATTGCGCGGCGCCGACCGGCTGCAGCGGATCCTTCTGACGTTACGGGCGAATTCTACGATTCGTCTGAATGAGCTTGCGGACGAGTTCGGCGTCAGCAGTGAAACCATTCGCCGCGATCTCGATAAACTCAGCAGCCAAGGTCTAATCAATCGGACGCACGGCGGTGCTTCCGTAGTCCCGCTCGGAACCGATCCAACTTTAAAGCAACGCCTGGAAATGAATAAAGGCGAGCGGGCAGGGATCGCTCGCGAAGCTATGACATTGGTTTCGCCCGGCGAGGTTTTGATGATCAGTTCCGGCGTTACGGCGTTTGGATTTGCTCAGCGCTTGGCAACAAGCGCCGTTGACGTCACCGTGCTGACACCAAGCGTAAACGTAGCGACTACGCTCAGCAGCAATCCTGCGACGCGCGTGCTGCTGATGCCAGGCGAATACTATCCTGGCGAAGCGACCGTGATCGGCCAGGAAACGACAAATTTCGTTTCTCGCTTCCGAGCAAACACTGTCTTCATCGGTGCAAGCGGTCTGACTGAAGAAGGTGCCTTTGAATCGATTCCCGGGATTACCTGGAATCTCCGTGCGATGATGGAGCGATCGGAGCGTGTGGTCCTGCTGACCGATCATACCAAGTTCGGCATGCGTCGTCTGGATCTTGTCTGTCCACTCGACGACATCGATGTCCTCGTCACCGATCGGCTGCCCGAGGGCAACTTGCTCAACGCCATCCGACGAGCAGGGGTCGAATTACGGATCGCACGCGTGGAAGGCGACGACGAAGACGTCGCTCTTTCCGCGGCTCTCTCCAGCTAATTCTTGAATATTCGTGATTGCAGGTCGCCAAATTTGCCCGGCGGCTGCGGGCTTGCGTCCTAATATCGCAAAAAATCCAACTATGTTTGTGGAATTAGTCACAAAAATTGTTGGACTAATTTTATGATTGGCGTATTCTTTGGCAGGCACAGAAATGAGGCAGGGAAATCGGCATGATCGATCCCGGCTGGTCTCAGGACCAGATCAAGGCCTACATCCTCGAACTTCCGCTATGGCGTGCGCCGCGTGCGACGCCGTTGTTGGGCGGCCTGACTAATCTTTCCTGGTTGATCGATGATAATTCGACGCGTTCGGTCGCTCGCGTGGGCTTCGATATCGTGCCGCACGATATGTACGACCGGTTCATTCGCACGGCGATCTGTGCGGCGGCGGACATTGGGGTCAATCCGAGGCTTCGCCATATCGAGCCGTCGCTTGCCGTGATGGAATATGTGCCGGGCGGTTCGCTGTCGCTCGACGACCTGAAGAACTGGGCGCAGGTCGAGCAAGTGCTCTTGCTTCTGCGAACGCTGCATCGCGGAACGTCGAAGCTTATCGGGCCGACACGTTACGTCTCTTATTTTGAAGCGGTCCGAGGTTACTGCCGACAGCTTCGTGCGCTCGGAAGCCGGATTACGCCGGAGCTTCCAGAGCATGAAAAACTCGCGGACGCCTTAGAAGCTGAAGTCTTGCCGTTTACGCCCGCTTTCACCCAGAACGATCCGCTGCCGCAAAACTTCATCCGCGACGGTTGCGGCGGTCTCAAGCTCGTCGATTGGGATCATGGCGGCGTGGGGCATCCCTTCAACGATGTAGCGGGCTTTCTGGTCAACGGCGAAATCCCGCGCGCGCTTTGGCCTGCCGCGCTGGAAGCCTACGGTATCGCGGCGGATCGGATTGCAGTCCGCCAACTTTCGATCTTCGCTGTCATAGCGACGCTGCGTGAATATCTGTGGGCTCCGCTGCAAGAGCTCGTATCGGTAGTTCCAGGTGAGAAAGTTGCGGCCGCCATGGGGAACCTCTTTCCCGGAGAAGCCGCAGACTACGTCGGCTATGGGGCCGTCAATCACCGTCGCTTCCTTCGCGTGCTGGCTCAGCATTGCCAGGAATTCGGAGGTTCGTGAGAGAGCCGCAGCAAGCGGCCGATGTCAGATCGGGAGGCACAATAACGAGGATCGGGCGCTGAAGCCCGGCACACGTCATCCGTCAACAAAGTCCAGGTGCCGTCATGCTTTCGTTCCGCAGATCCATATGTGCCGTCGTACCACTAACGTTATCGTTCTTCATGGGGATCGAATCCGCGCCAGCAAACGCGTGGGATCTCACAGAGGCCTCTAAGCCCTATTCGGGTGCTACCGTAAACATGGCATGCGAAGCATACGCGCCATGCATCGCCTATCAAAAACTCATTCCCGAGTTCCAGAAGGCGACGGGTATAACCGTTCACGTCGAAGCGGGAGACATCGGACAAATCCAGCAGCAGATTTTGACCGATGCGCTGACGGGCACTCAGATCTACGATCTCGTCCAGATCAATCCGTTCTCGACAGGCGTTTGGGGCGGGCAGAAGTTTGCAACACCTGTCCAGCCGTTTCTCGATGATGCCAAGCTAAGAGATCCCTCCTTCAAGATTGAAGATATCGTTCCGGCGCTCGTTACGCAGATGAAATACGAGGGCCAGCTGATCGCGATGCCCTATAGTTTCCTGCCGCCCTTCGGTATCTATCGCAAGGACATCGCTGCCGATAAGGAAGAACAAGCCGCCTTCAAGGCCAAGTTCGGCTACGAGACACCCTTCAACGGCGACAAGATCATCAACGTCGACGATTGGCAGAAGTGGACCGATGCAGCCTCGTTCTTCGGACGCAAAGCCGGCGAGAAACTCGCGGGGCAGACACTGGATCACCCCGTTTACGGAACAGCGGCTGCCTTCAAGCGTCATCTGACCGTCATCTTCGATTACGAGCGCATGCTGCTCTCGATGGGCGGCGAGATGATCTCGGCCGAAGGCAAAGAGGGATTTTCTTCGCCCGTCGCCAAAAAGGCGCTTGATACCATGCTGTCGTGGAGATCCTACTCGCCGCCATCCTACCGGGAATACACCTGGGACGAGGAATATGCCGACTTCTGCGCGGGCAATCTTTTCTCGGTTCCATCGTGGGCGGACTCAACCGCATTCTTCGAGATGCCGAAGGAATGTCCGAAGGTCGCTGGCAAGATCGGATATTTCCTGCATCCCGGCAATCATAAGACCGTTTCTGAAGGTCATGCGTTCGTGATCCCGAAGCAGTCGCAGAACAAGGAAGCCGCGTTTCTTCTGGCGCAGTGGCTCGCGAGCAAGGACGTGCAAGAGCGGTGCGAAGAGTTTGGCTGCGCAACTTTCCGCAAAGATGTGCTTGCCCAGAGCAAGTGGGATGACAGCGGCCCTGTGCAGCTCTTCCGCGAGATGATCGCCAAGGACTATCTCTATCCGCGCCCGGCGCTTCCGGAGTGGATCGAGATGCAGCAGGTTATCATGGAACATCTCAGCGCCGCTGGTGCAGACCAAGAGAAGCCCGATGTTGCGCTGAACGCGATCGCAACGAAAGCAAAAGAGGTCATGAAGAAATGACGGGGGGCGGACGCGCCGGTGGGGAAGAAATATCCTCGCCGGTGCGAACGGAATGGTTCCAGCGCAAATGCTTCCGAGATCTTGTCGGGGGTCGTTATGCGGAGGGATGCTTCGCGTTCCTTTATTCCCTGCTTCTCGTGCTGGGAAGTTGGAGCATGGTTGCGCTCGCAGCGCCGCCGTTCATCATTTCGGCTGTCGATGTCCTGGTTCTGCCGATTTGCGCCTGGGCAATTCAAGCTGCTCTTCGCCGTGTCGGAGGCTCGACATGATTGGCCATCTCGCGACTCTGGCCTGTGCTCTGCCGCTGCAGCTTGGCATTTCTGCATGGAGCTATCGCACAAAACGATTGGAGCCAGGCGAGGCGGCCTTTTGGGGCGTCGCAGTCTTCATCGGCCTTGAACTCATTCATCTCGGAGCATTCGCGTGAGTGGCGTGCAACTTGAGAAGCTCTCGAAGCGCTTCGGTGATCGCGTTATTGTCAAAGACGTATCGATTGACATTGCGGACGGCGAATTTGTCGTCCTCGTCGGGCCGTCCGGTTGCGGCAAGACGACTACGTTGCGAATGCTGGCAGGCCTCGAGGAAGCAACTGGTGGAACCATTAAGATCGGCGATCGCGATGTGACGGATCTCGCACCGCGTCTGCGCAATATCGCGATGGTCTTTCAATCCTATGCGCTTTATCCGCACAAAACGGTGCGCGAGAACATGGAGTTTGCGCTCAAGCTCGCGAAAGTGCCACGATCCGAGATCGCGCAGCGGGTGAATGCGGCGGCGGACATTCTTGGTTTGTCTGTGATGCTCGACGCAAAGCCCAAGACGCTTTCTGGCGGTCAGCGTCAGCGCGTGGCACTGGGCCGCGCCATCGTGCGCGAGCCAGAAGTCTTCCTATTCGACGAACCGTTGTCGAACCTTGACGCCAAACTCCGAAATGCGATGCGCAGCGAGCTGATTCGACTTCATCATCGCCTGGGCGCCACGATGATCTACGTGACGCACGATCAAGTCGAAGCGATGACGATGGGAGATCGAATTGTCGTCATGAACGACGGCGTCGTGCAGCAGATCGGCAAACCACTCGAGATCTACGACGATCCGTCAAACCTTTTCGTGGCTGGCTTTATTGGAACGCCGTCGATCAACGTTATCACTCGAAGCCTGAAAGGCTTCGAGATTGGCGATTGTGCAATTTCGCTGCCGGATGGGCATCCTGCAATGTCGCCGGATGCAAAGTTTGTAGGAATTCGGCCGGAGCATTTGCGCATGACGCAAGCACCCGGAAAAATCTTTGGTGCCGGTCGCGTCGCGGCAGTAGAACATCTCGGGCCCGAGACAATTGTTGAAATCGATGCAGGTGCGAGCGGCCTCACAGTAAGAGGCCCGAGGAGGGAGGAGATCGGTTTTGACGACTGGATCTCCCTCGCCCCGACTCCTGAAAAAATTCTGGCTTTCCGCGAAGATGGCAGCAGATTGCGTGGATAACAGTTGTTATCGCCACATGGTATTGAGGTGCGATCTCTATCCCGCAGTCAGTGTTTCAACGAAGAGTTCTTATCTTCGTCCGCACCTGCAGAGCTTCAAGAGCTGATTCAATTAAGCTTTTTGAAATGGCGAGCCGGAGATGATGAAGATGAGAACTTCCGGATCATCGTCAAGGTTGATTGAGAGGCGACCAAAATGCCTTTGATATGCAAAGTCGGCTTTATCGCCGCCCGCAGAAGAGATCCCGAACGATAATAAGACTGTAGCGCGCGATGGTAATATCGAGGCTGTGAGCCGATTAAGGCCTCGTAGGAAACTAGCTCATTTTCCGAATAGCGTATCGGCGATCTTCGTCACGCCCTTTAGCACATCTAGCCGCGCTTTCATGAAATTGCGCCGCTGTTCAATGTCGTCCTCTCCGAAGACGAGCGTACGGTCGCGCAGCAGCTTGTGATCCTGCCACTCCGCAGCACCGTCGAACGACGGCTTGCCGGTGTCGGCGAACGCAAAGACATAGCCTGAGACTTTGCGAGCATACGCGTGGTCGCGTTTGGCGTAGCTCTTATCCAGTGTATCGAGAAAATAAACGACCTCGCCGCCGTGCGGCACGCCGTTCGGCCAGTTCGGCCGGTCCTTTGCCGCGGCGTAATCGAAATAGAACCGCCACGTGGGCGAATGTCTTGCCCGCCGGTCCGCGATCCAGCGCGTGTTCAGCGTGAATAGGATGTCGCGAAGCGCCTGCCGCGGCAGCTTATCCGCTGGCACTCCCGGATAAAGCAGCTTCAAGGCGAAGCCCGCCGCGCCGAGCTTCTTCATGATCTCATCGGGCGACAGACCGAACGAGGCAACGACGCTCGCATCGTCGCTTGTGTTGCCAATGATGAGCGGGACACGCGCCTCCGCGCCGGACTCGAACGTGTCGGCGATCGAGCGCGGCAGCATGGCATCGCCGACGATCCCGACAGGACCGAGATTTGCTTCCTTGTCGGTAATCTTGAAGAAGCGATCGGGGGGCACCTTGCGCAGATCATCGAGTGAAGCCTCTGCACCGTTGAGCCCGACCGCGCTTGCAACCTTCGCCGCCACGGTACGCGCCTTCTCGAGCTTTACGTCGGGCAGCATATAGACGCTCTCGGCGATACCCCTCTGGAACAGCCCGCGCGACAGCGGCGAAGCAAAATGCCAGAGCACACTCTTCCCTCCCGCGGACTCGCCCATGATCGTGACGCAGTCCGGATCACCGCCAAACTTGATGATGTTCTCTTTGACCCACTTAAGCGCCGCGACCTGGTCATAGAGCCCGAAATTGTAGGGCCCTCCGCTCGCTCCCTTGTCGAGCGCTGGATGCGCGAAAAAGCCGAGAGGCCCGAGCCGGTAGTTTAGGTTGACGGACACGGCGCCCTTTCTACCCATCGCCGTGCCGTCGTAGACCGGCAGGCTGCCGGCGCCGAGCACGTAGCCGCCACCGTGGATCCAGACGATCACCGGCAGCTTGGCCTTGGACGAAAGCGTCGGTGTCCAGACGTTGAGATAAAGGCAGTCCTCGGACAGAGGTCCGGGGTCTCCACCATTTTCCGCCGACTGGTCGGGGTTCTGCATGCAGGCGTTGCCGTAGTGATTTGCCTTACGCGTGCCGGACCACTTGGTGACGGGCTGCGGCTCACGCCATCTAAGGTCACCGACGGGAGGCTTGGCGTAGGCAATACCTTTGAACGAGATGATGCCGTTCTCCGAGACGCCCTCAATGGCACCGTTGGAGGTCTCGACGACCGTATCGCGAGGTGCCGCATGGGTAGCCGCCGGAAGCCAGAAAAGGAGCACGCTGGACGCAGCAACGAGTTCGAGTAAGACTGAACGCGACACTCAAGATCAAATCCCCCAAGGATGGCAAACAGGCGGGGAGCGCTGATGCGGTCACGCTGATCGATGTAGGTCTCCCTACTGTCTAACAGCTGATGCCCACAAGACTCCGATTATGCCAATGCTAGGCCAGAAGCGGTCGTTCACACAATTCGCTGTCGAGCCCCGCTTGCGCGCGGAACACGGACACAGTGACGAGGGATTGGGTGTGAGTCGCGGACTACAGGGCCAGGTGTCCTAACGAAGAGTTCTCATCTTCGCCCGGTCCGGTAGCGCTTCAAGGGCTGAATTATTGGGTTCTTTGCAGTGGCGCACCGGACAGGATGAAAGTTCGAACACCTATGTTATTGAAGTAGCGCTGTAATTTGTGGGCTACTCCTGAGATTTCGCATTGAAAATGCCCGTTTGATCGCTGTCAGAATTCCGATTTCTCGATGGCTAGCCGCGCGAGTTCGGCGACGCGCCGAATGTGCTCAAGGCTTGCCGCTGCTGCAGCTTTCTGGTCGCGCTGGCAAATCGCTTTGTGTAACGCACGCATTTCAGCGATGGCGTGTTGTGCGCGCTCCGGCGTGGCGATTGTCATTGCGCGAAGATGATTGATTTGAGCGTTAAGCGATTGCACGACACTCCAAGCGACCGGCTTCTCGGCGATCTCAAATAGCGCCTGATAAAAGGACGTTGTCATCCGAAGAACGTCTTTAGGATTTTTCCGAGAAAAGGCGCTTTCGATTCGATCAATCGCACCCTTCAGTTCTGCAAATTCGGTTTTCGTCCCTTTTTCGGCGCAGGCCGCTGCGGCTTCGGCTTCAAGTAGGCCGCGAATTTCGTAAATCTCGGCGGCCTTTGCCGCATTGGGCCGCGTGACAGCTGGGCCTTGCGAGGGGATTTGCTCCACAAGCCCCTCGGCCTCCAGGTGCCGAAGAACCTCGCGGACGACAGATCGGCTCACGCCCAATCGCTCGCACAAGGTTCTTTCGACTAATCGTTCTCCGGGGCGAAAGCGAAGATCTAGGATGGCATCTCGCAGCTTATCAAGCGCGAGATTCTTCAAAGTCTTCGCGCTGCGATCGATCCGAAGTTCTTCTGCCTTCATGATTTCCTCCTGCACCTCTTTTGTCTCCATGTTCGGGCCGCGCGGCAAGCCGGTATCGCAAAATGTATTTGACAGTCCGTAAGATGGTATACCATAAGATGCCTAGAAGAGCTTTAGGTGGGTAATGTCGATAAAACCTAGAAAGATCGTTTCGTACGTCGAGGAGACCCTGATTGAAGGGGGGCGCGAAGCCGAAAAGCCGTTGAAGCTCATTGCCGTCGCGGCGGTTATGGCTAATCCGTGGAGCGGCAAAGGCTTCGTCGAAAACCTAAAGCCCGAAATCATGGCGCTGGCGTCGCCCTTGGGAGAGCTGCTCACACGGCATGTGCTCGCCATTGCCGGTGGCGGAGAAGCGGTCGAGGGATACGGAAAGGCTGCCGTCGTTGGTACATCGGGCGAAATCGAACACGCCTCCGCTCTCATTCACACGCTTCGCTTCGGAAATCATTACCGCAAAGCGGTTGGAGCCAAGAGCTATCTTGCCTTCACTAACACGCGCGGAGGTCCGAATTGCCCCATCTCAATTCCGCTGATGCACAAGGCCGATGAGGGTATGCGTTCACACTATCTCACGATCCAATTCTCGATTCTGGATGCGCCGGCGCCGGACGAAATCGTCGTGGCATTGGGCGCGTCCATTGGCGGAAGACCCCATCATCGCATCGGAGATCGCTACCAAGATTTGAAGGAGCTGGGTGGCACCGATGTCTGAACCCGCATACGCCGTACACGCGGATAAGCATGGGAAACGGGTTTCAACGCGGTTCAACCGCGTCGGTCGGGGAACCGCAATCGTCTTTATTCATGGCGTCGGTATGGATGCGACCGTATGGGCGCCGCAGATATCGGCGTTCGCCGGGAGCCATGACGTCATCGCGCTTGATATGCTCGGTCACGGTGGTTCCAGTTTGCCGCCGGCCGGCGCAGAACTCAGCGATTACGCCGGGCAAGTTCGGTCGGTGCTCGATACGTGCGGGATCGAAAAAGCCCACATCATCGGACACTCGATGGGCGCGTTGGTTGCGCTTGAGTTTGCACTCTCCGATGCGAGTTGCGTTCTAAGTGTGACCGCGTTAAATGCAGTATTCCAACGAAACGAAGAGCAAAAAAACTCGGTCTCGGTAAGATTGGCGGCTTTGGAAAGTGCTACGGATTCGGTCCCTTCGGACCAAACCATCGAGCGATGGTTTGGCTCGCCCGTACCCGAGCAATGGAAAAAGGCGGAGACGATTGTTCGTCAGCTTCTCGCGCGAGTAAACATCGGCGGCTACCGCGACACGTATCTTATCTTTGCATCATCAGACGACGCGCACAGCAAGCGTTTGCCCCACTTGAGTGTCCCGGCTCTATTTTTGACGGGAGAACTCGATCCCAATTCGCTGCCCTCCATGTCGCGGGTCATGGCAAGCCTTGCACCGAAAGGGCGCTTCGACGTTATTCAACATGAGCGCCACATGATGGGGCTTACGGCTCCGGAGATTGTGAACGAACGAATTGCTGCGTTTCTCACCTCCTCCGAGGGCATCACCGACGACCTGAAGTCTACCGATCCCGGAAGTTATCGGAAAGCGCTGGGGAATTACCTTACCGGCGTTACCGTTGTCGCAACAATCGGCTGCGACGGGGAGGCGCGAGGGTTCACTGCAAACAGCTTCACATCGGTGTCGCTGTCACCTCCGTTGGTGTCGGTCTGCATCAACAAGAATTCCGCAAGCGCCAGGAGCTTTCGTGAAGCCAAAGGGTTCTCGGTCAATGTGCTCTCGGAAAATCAATCGGACGTGTCGACGATATTCGCGACCCGAGATACAGATCGATTTGCCAAGGTGGCATGGCAAAAGGGGCCGAGCGGCAATCCCGTCCTGGACGGCGTCACCGCCTGGTTCGATTGCAGGCAACACACAGTCATAGATGCCGGCGATCACTTCATTCTCATTGGCGAAGTGGAGGGCTTCGGCAAAGCACCTTTCAATCCGCTGGGGTATTGCAGGGGCGCGCACATCAAGTTTGCCCTCCCTATCACCAGCGACGGCAAGGGCAGCCAGACGCGCGTCAGTGTCGGGGTCATTTTGGAGAGCGACGAGCGGGTTCTTTTTGTCGCTGATCAAAACAAGCACATTACTCTTCCCTCGACGAAGTCACCTTCGGCCGAGCGCAGCCAGGCTGGACTCGCCGATCTCCTGGCGAAACTTGGTGTCGATGCCGAAATCAATTTTCTCTATGCGGTGATCGACGACGCTGCCTCGCAGAGCACATCAATATTTTATCGAGGCAGGCTTCTGGCCGCGACGGCAAGCGACGAGCGTATCCAGCTTGTGCGCTTGGAAGATATTCCCTCCCTTAAAATTGCTGATCAAGCGATCGCGTCGATGCTCGACCGCTACGTCAAGGAGCGGCGGGAAGATCAATTCGGAATTTACGTCGGCACCGCTCACCAAGGTATTGTCCGATCGTTGACAGCTTCGCCGCAGGAAGGTTGAGAACAATGAAATTCTCACTGTTCGTGCACATGGAACGGTCCAGTCCGGACGTCTCCCACAGCCAACTGTTTTCGGATTTAGAGGAACTGGTCCTTCTTTCGGAGCGAGCTGGCTTTGAGACGGCATGGATCGGCGAGCATCACGGGATGGAATTCACCATTGCTCCAAATCCATTCGTCCAATTGGCGTATCTCGGGGCGAAAACCTCAAAAATCCGGTTGGGAACGGGCAATGTCGTTGCGCCGTTCTGGCATCCCATAAAGCTGGCCGGAGAAGCAGCACTCACCGACATCGCCACAGCCGGCCGACTGGACTTAGGCATCGCAAGGGGAGCCTACGTATTCGAGTACGAGAGACTTTCGCCCGGTCTCGACGCGTGGGGCGCAGGACAGCGCATGCGAGAAATCGTGCCGGCAGTCAAACGACTCTGGGAAGGTGATTACGCGCACAACGGTGAGTTCTGGTCATTTCCGAAGACAACCTCAAGCCCCAAGCCGGTCCAAAAAAACCTGCCGATCTGGATCGCTGCAAGAGATCCCAATAGCCATGACTTTGCGGTCGCAAATGGCTGCAATGTCCAGGTCACGCCGTTAGCCTCCGGCGACCAGGAAGTCTCAACGCTCATGGAGAGGTTCCGCGCGGCGTGTGCCGCGCATCCGCAAGTTCCTAAACCGAAAATCATGCTGCTTCAGCATACGTTCGTGTCCGATGGACCTAGCGAAACCCAAGAATACGCAGAGGCACTGAGCCGCTTCTATTGCGAATTCGGCAGTTGGTTCCAAAACAAACGGAACGTATCGCAGGGGTTCCTGGAGCCGCTATCGACCGCAGACCGAGAAGCGATGCCGCAGTTCGCTCCAGACGTGATTGCCCGCAATCTCGTTATCGGAGAGCCGACCGAAGTTATCCGCCGCCTGAAGGCTTACGAGGCTCTAGGCTACGACCAGTATTCGCTTTGGATCGATAGCGGCCTTTCTCATCAGAAAAAGCGGAAATCGCTCGAGCTGTTCATCGAGCACGTCCTTCCCGCATTCGCTTAGGTGTCAAAATGGATCTCGTTCGATTCCAGAATTACATTGACGGGGCATTCGTCGATACCAAGGAAACCTACGAAAGCATAAACCCGTCTAACGGGGTGCCGTGGGCCGTCATCCCAGCAGCCAGCGTGGAAGATGTCGATCGCGCTATCGGAGGGGCTGTTCGAGCTTTCGAAGCGCCCGAGTGGCGCGGTCTGACAGCGACCCAACGGGGCAAATTGCTTATTCGCCTCGGCGATCTGGTGGCGGAGCACGCCCAGGAACTGGCCGAAATTGAGTCTCGCGACACTGGAAAGATCATTCGCGAGACGCGCGCACAAATTGGTTACGTGGCGGAATACTACCGGTATTTCGGCGGCCTCGCTGACAAGTTTCAGGGCGCGCACGTCCCGATCGATAAGCAGGATATGGAGGTCTTCCTTCGTCGTGAACCAATTGGCGTGGTTGCCGCCATTGTTCCGTGGAATTCACAACTCTTCCTGTCTGCGATGAAGATCGGGCCTGCGCTCGCAGCCGGCTGCACGATTGTCCTTAAGGCCTCCGATGATGGGCCGGCGACATTGCTCCAGTTCGCTCGCCTCGTTGAAAAAGCGGGAATCCCAAAAGGGGTCGTCAACATCATCACCGGCTATGGTGAAACGGCCGGTCGGGCACTCACAAGCGATCCGCGCATTGCACGCGTGTCATTCACAGGCGGTCCGGCAACAGCGCGTCATATCGTTCGAAACACCGCTGAAAATCTCTCGCACGTTACCCTCGAGTTGGGTGGCAAATCACCCGTGCTCGTCTTTGCAGACGCGAATATCGAAAGCGTCTCGAACGCCATCGTCGCTGGAATTTTCGCTGCCTCGGGCCAAAGCTGCGTGGCGGGCTCGCGATTGTATGTCGAGCGACCGGTGCACGATAAGTTGGTCGAAATACTCGCCGAGCGCGCGCGCAAAATCAAAATCGGCGATCCGCTCGAACTTGCTACTGAGATGGGGCCTTTGGCGTCCTCACGTCAACGCGATTTCATACAGAAGACGTTGGCCGACAGTGTCGAGCAAGGCGCGAAAATCGTCACGGGTGGACGTATTCCGCCGGGCCACGAGAAAGGCTGGTATTTCGAGCCGACGATTGTATGCGCCGACGAAAACGTAGTCCCTTGCATCAAAGACGAGTTGTTCGGCCCAGTTCTAAGCATCGTCCCGTTCGATCGCGAAGACGATGCGCTGCGCCTTGCCAATGACAGCAGATTTGGACTGGCGTCCGGCGTGTTCACCTCGAACGTCACGCGTGCTCATCGGATCATCGCCAAGCTGCGGGCCGGCATCGTCTGGGTCAACACATATCGCGCGATTTCTCCCCTTGTGCCGTTCGGAGGCTTTGGTCTTTCGGGCTTCGGCCGCGAAGGCGGGCTCGAAGCCCTTCAGGATTATTCGCGGACGAAGTCCGTGTGGATCCGAACCTCCGACGATCCGATTGAGGACCCTTTTGTTATGCGTTGAGCCCGTGCTTTCGCCGTCAGCGCGACGATCGTCGTTCCTTCAATAAAGACACGCTTGTTGTATCCAGAGGAGAATGGGCATGGGAGTATCGGAAGAGAAATTGATCGATTTGGTGCGAACCGGCGATTTGTCACGACGACAGGCGTTGGGTTTGCTCGGCAGTCTTGGGGTCGTTCTTTCCGCGACATCTCTCGGCTCGACGAAAGCTTTCGCGGCTGACGAGCCTACGTTCTTCACGTGGGCAACGATGGACGTTCCAGAATTTTTCCCGACCTACATCGCGAAGCATGGTGCGCCTCCCAAGTTTGCGATCTTTGGGGATCAGGAAGAAGCTCTTCTCAAGGTTCGCAACGGATTTAAACCCGACGTCGTCTACCCCCAATCCTATTCCTGTAAGCGCTGGTTCGAAGCGGGCCTACTGGAGCCCATCGATATTTCCAAAATCTCTCATTGGTCCGATATCTTCGAACCTCTGCGGGAGATCGACGGTGTGAAGGCCGACGGCAATGTCGTTTGGGTGCCTGTCGATTGGGGCATGAGTTCGGTCCTCGTCCGAACGGATCTCGCGCCGGAGTACGAGGGGAAGGATTCGTGGGACATCCTCTGGGACGAGAAATACAAAGGCCGGCTCTCGGTTCTCGATAGCATGGCAGATGCGGTCGGCGCGGCTGCGCTGAAGGCCGGCGTGAACGCTTACGAAATGGATGACGCCGAAATCGCGAAGGTCCGCGAGACGCTCACGGTTCAGCGACCTCTGCTTCGTGTCTACTCTAACGATCCTACGAGCACTCAGCAGTCAATGACATCCGGCGAAATTGTTGCCGCCAACACCTGGAACGATTGTTATGTCGCTCTCAAGGGCGCCAATGTTCCCGTGCACTATATGCGGCCGAAGCAAGGTGTGATGGCTTGGGTGGGCGGACTGTCGATCGTTAAAGGCACGCCGTATCGCGATCTCGCGCATGAAATCATTAATGCGTATCTCGAACCGCGGGCCAGGGCATACAGCATGACACAGTTTGGTTATGCGAGTTCGACAGCGGCAGGCTTTAAGGCTGTCGACAGCGCCACGCTCGCCAAGCTTGGCCTGCCCGAAGATCCTTCCGAGTTTCTAAAGACGAGCGTCATTCAACGGCCGATGAAGAACTACGCGAAGGTCCAAAAGATGTTCGAAGACGTAAAGCAGGGTCTGTAGGCGCTAACAGGCTATGCGGGAATTCGACTACATCATCGTGGGAGCAGGAGCCGCCGGCTGCGTGCTGGCGGCTCGGTTGAGCGAAGAGCCCGACGTGCGCGTCCTCCTGCTTGAGGCAGGAGGTAGCACGCGTGGTTGGCAGACGCGCATGCCTGCCGCTCTCGCGTATCCGATGCAAAATCCAAAGCTGAATTGGGGTTACACGACACTTCCCCAGAAGCATCTCAACGGCAGGGCAATTCATTGGCCGCGCGGAAAAGGACTTGGAGGATCGACGTCGATCAACGGCATGGTCTTCGTGCGGGGGCATGCCATGGATTTCGAACGATGGGTCGGGCAAGGGGCAACGAATTGGGGTTGGGCAGACGTTCTTCCTTACTTCAGAAAGCTTGAGAGCTATACATCTCCGGCCGACGATCGTTTTCGGGGCCGAGACGGGCCATTTAAAGTGCGGCGAGCGGATGCAGAGAATCGACTTTTTAAAGCGTGGATCTCGGCGGGACGGGAAGCGGGTTACCCGGAAAGTGATGACTTAAATGGAGAGCGTCAAGAAGGCTTCGGTCGTTTTGACATGAACGTTCATGACGGCGAGAGATGGAGTGCTCAGAAGGCATATCTCGATCCGATTTCGAATCGCCCTAACATCGCGATTGTTGCAAACGCGCTGGCATCGAGAGTGGTTTTCGCTGGGAAACATGCTACCGGCGTCGAAGTCACAGCCGGCGGTCGTTCCCAAACGTATAATGCCACGCGAGAGGTCATCCTCGCGGCCGGCGCGATCAACTCGCCGCAACTCCTGCAATTGTCCGGTATTGGTGATCCGGATCACCTTCGTGGACTTGGCGTTGAAGTCGTTACCGAACGTCCTGCTGTGGGCGCCAATCTTCAAGATCATCTTTGCATCTATATCCAGCACGCCTGCCGTACCGAAGATTCGATCGCAAAATCTCTGTCGCTTCTGGGCAAGGCTCGAATTGGTGCGCAGTGGCTTTTCACCCGGAAAGGTCTTGGAGCATCCAATCAGTTCGAGGCAGGCGCCTTCATTCGATCGAAGTCAGCCATAGCGCATCCCGATCTCCAGTTCCATTTCCTGCCGATCGCAATTGGCTACGAGGACAAGGGGAAAAAGCTGCCTAGCAGCTATCAGGTCGATGCCGATATTATGCGTCCACGGAGCAGGGGCTGGCTAAAGCTGACTTCACGCGACCCCTCGGCGCACCCGCTCATCGAGCCAAACTATCTCGCCGAAGAAGCAGACCGCCAGTTCTTTCGCGATGCCGTTCGGGTAACACGGGAGATTTTCGGGCAGGAAGCATTTTCGCACTTCGACGCGGGAGAGATTCTCCCCGGAAGGTCGGTGCGGACAAATTCCGAAATCGATCAATACGTCGCGAACACTGCTGAGAGCGCTTATCATCCTTCGTGCACGTGCCGAATGGGAACAGACGCTGACGCGGTCGTGGATCCGGAATGTCGGGTAAAAGGCGTGTCCGGGCTTCGCGTAGTAGATGCGTCGATAATGCCTTCGATCATCAGCGGCAATCTTACCGCGTCCACCTTGATGATCGCGGAAAAAGCCTCCGATCACATCTTAGGCCGCAAGCCTCTCAAAGCTCATTCAAAGGATATACGGGTCCAGAGCGAGCTTCGCCAATGAAGCTGTTCCCTCTAGGCCCTCGATCGGCGGTCGCAATACTCAAGGAGAGCGAGCCAGCGCGCGGATGTCTGCTCGCTATACCGGCATTGCTTGTAGCTGCCGTGGGACTCCTCGCGCCAGCCGCCCTTTTAGTCGTGTACAGTTTTTGGACGCAAAACGATCTGTCTCTGGACAAGACGCCGACAATCGCAAACTACACGACCTTCCTCACGAATCCGGTCTATCTCGAAATATTGGCTCGCTCAGTGACAATCTCCTTCGCGGCTACCGCTTTGGTTATCGTCACGACCTATCCTGTCGCGGCGTTCATCGCATTTCGTGTGACCAAGCGAAAAGCGTTGTTGCTTCTTCTCATTACTGCGCCGTTCTGGACCAGTTACCTCGTCCGTCTGTTCGCGTGGAAAGTCATCCTCGGATACAATGGCGTCATCAATTCCGGCTTGATATGGCTCGGCCTCATTGAAAAGCCACTGAGCATTCTTCTGTACAATCCTCTTGCCGTGGTGATCACGCTTGCACACGCGTGGGCCGCATTCGCCCTTCTGCCCATTTACATCAGCCTCGAACGCATTGACCGATCACTGATCGAGGCATCCCGTGATCTCGGGGATGATTGGTGGGCGACGTTCTATCGCGTTGTGCTGCCACTTTCGATGCCCGGTGTGGTCGCTGCGAGCCTCATCGTCTTCGTCCCAACTGTTGGCGATTATATCACCCCGCAGCTCGTCGGCGGTCCATCCGGCATGATGATCGGGAATGTTATTCAATCCATGTTCGGAAGGTCGAACAACTGGCCGCTGGGCGCGGCGATGTCGATCATTTCTATAGCGGTCGTCACGGCAATCGTTTGCGCCTTTCTTTGGAGCACTCGTTCCTCGAAAGGTGTTTCCCGATGAAATTTTTTCGGTACATCTGGGAAAGCTATGTCGTTCTCTATTTGCTGATCCTCTACGCGCCTATTTTGTTCCTCGCTATATTTGCTTTCAACGCGAGTGTCACACCGGCATTTCCTCTGAAAGGATTCACGACGCAGTGGTTCGCGCAAATGACCGAATCCCGGCAGTTGGTCGATGCCTTATGGAATAGTTTAAAAGTCGCGACGTCCGTTTCCATCATCAGCACAATCCTCGGTGGCCTGGCGGCGAAGGCAATTGCGAGAAAGCGGCTCCCCGGAAAGGGCGTCATTGCTGGCTTGCTCGGATTGCCATTAATCGTGCCGGCGGTCGTGATCGGCATTGCGCTGCTTATTCTTTTAAGCTCCGTGGGTCTCCCTCTATCGTTGAACGCCATCAGGGCTGCGCACGTTCTTTTCTGCATCCCCTTCGCGATGCTGGTCATGCTGCCGCGTTTCGAAGCAGTCGATCCGAGTTTGGAGGAGGCTTCACGCGATCTTGGCGAAGGATTGTTCATGACGTTCGTGAGAGTTGTCGCGCCGATGTCGGCCCCGGCGATTATCGCGAGCCTCCTGCTAACGTTCACCGTCTCGCTCGATGAATTCATGCTGGCGTTTTTCCTCGCAGGCAACGAAACGACGCTGCCACTCTTCATCTGGTCTCAGCTCCGGTTTCCGGGCCGACTGCCGAGCGTCTTGGCGTTGAGCACCTGCATCTTAGTCTTCTCGTTTGTTCTCGTCGGCGTGGCTGAATGGTTCCGTCGGCTGGGCAACCGAAACATTCGGAGAAACGGTGAGGCCGATGTGTATCTCGATTGATCACGTGTCAAAGCACTTTGGGGACTTCGTCGCTGTCGACGATGTATCGCTCGACATCAAGCCGGGAGAGTTTTTCTCTTTGCTTGGGCCTTCTGGTTGCGGGAAGACGACGCTTCTGCGAATCCTCGGCGGTTTCGAGCTTCCAAGCTCTGGCCGAGTTCTTGTTGGAGCAGGACAACATTACGGCAAAGCCGCCGAACCGCAGGCCGATCAACACAGTCTTTCAAAGCTACGCGCTGTTTCCGCATCTCAATATCGAAGAGAACATTGGGTATGGCCTTCGCACCTTAACGGCGTCGAAGGAAGAAAAGCGCAAGATTGTCGAGCGCTCGCTCGCCATGGTGCGGCTGACGGCCAAAGCGAAAGCCCGTCCTAGCGAGCTTTCCGGAGGCCAGCGCCAACGCGTAGCCCTGGCGCGAGCGTTGGCGCGGCAGCCAAAAGTGCTGCTTCTGGACGAACCGCTCTCCGCCCTCGACAAGCAATTGCGCGAGGAAATGCAGTTCGAGCTTCGAGAACTCCAACGTCGTGTCGCAATTACATTTATCTTCGTCACGCACGATCAAGATGAGGCGCTTGCCCTCTCCGATCGGGTGGCGGTGATGTCTGCCGGAAAAGTTCTCCAGGTCGATACGCCGTCCGATATCTACGAATCTCCCAATAGCCGTACCGTCGCGGCCTTCATCGGTACGATGAACTTCTTTGATGGCGTGCTGCGGGGGGTCGATAACGGCAGCGCGTTGGTCGACGCAGGCCCTGCCGGAAGACTCATTGTTCCATATGTGCAGGGACGTGGAGAGATGAAGCAGGGGGGGCCTGTGGTGGTCGCAATCCGACCAGAGAAGATACGGCTCGGCGCAGTGGACGATAGCGACGGCATGCGGGGAAAAATCGCCGCTCGCTCCTACATGGGCGAGAGGAGTCAGATCCTTGTAAACGTCGAAGGACTGACTAAACCGGTCTCCGTTGCCCTTCAAAACGCCGGACGGAATACGTCCGACCTTCCCGACGTTGTGGGATTAAGCTGGGAACCTGAGAACGCTGTGCTGCTGCCGGCCGGCGGCGAGTGAGCGGATGAATATTTCAGAGAACCGCAAACGCTTCTATATCGGCGGGCAGTGGGTACCGCCAACTGGCTCCGCATCGATCGACGTGATCAATCCTTCCACCGGTTCGCCGCTTACGGCGATCGCCAGTGGAACGGAGCATGATGTCGAAAAGGCCGTGCTGGCAGCGGAATCGGCTTTTACTGGCTTCGCAAATTCAAGCAAACACCACAGGATCGAGCTTCTCGAAGCGCTTATTGCCGCCTGTCGGAGCCGGGCGGAAGAGTTTGCTGAAATGCTGACGCTCGAAGTCGGCATCCCGATAACGTACGCACGCGACGTTCAGGTCTCATCCGCGCTCGCTCATCTCGAGCACGCGATTGCGACACTCAAAACCTATCCCTTCGACAAGTCTCGCGCTTCCACACGAATTCGCAGAGAGCCGATTGGGGTCGTGGGTATGATCACGCCGTGGAATTGGCCTCTTGTTCAGATTATCTGCAAGGTAGCACCAGCACTGTCAGCAGGCTGCACGATGGTTCTCAAGCCTAGTGAACTGGCACCCATTACCGCGATCATGTTTGCGGAGGCCGTGCACGAAGCGGGAATTCCTGCGGGGGTGTTCAACCTCGTGAACGGGCATGGTCAGCCGGTGGGCGAGGCGATTGCGCGGCATCCTCGAATCCAGATGGTATCGTTCACAGGGTCGACGCGTGCAGGTATCGCCGTTGCAAAGCTTGCCGCAGATAATGTGAAGCGTGTAACGCAAGAACTCGGTGGAAAATCTCCGAATATTATTCTCGCGGACGCGGATCTGAAAAGTGCTGTAGAGCTTGGTGTTATGGCTTGCTTCGATAACAATGGGCAGACATGTGATGCACCGACCCGCATGCTGGTTCCTGCAGGGCGCATTGAGGAGGTCGAAAAAATCGCTCGGGCAACTGCCGAGGCATACATTATAGGCGAGCCGTCTGCGCCCGCGACCAAGCTTGGTCCATTGATCAGTCAAAATCAGTTCGACAAAGTTCAGGCCCTCATTTCGAAGGGAATTGATGAAGGTGCTCGACTGGTTGCCGGTGGATTGGGCCGTCCTGAAAATTTTGATCGTGGCTATTATGTAAGGCCGACAGTATTTTCCGGGGTGACCAGCTCGATGACGATTTTCAAAGAAGAAATTTTTGGACCCGTTCTTTCAATCATACCTTACACTGACGAGCGAGAGGCTATCCGCCTAGCCAACGATAGCAACTTTGGATTGGCAGCGTTTGTCCAAAGCGCCGACCGTGAGCGAGCACAACGCGTTGCCGACGAGGTACGTGCCGGAACGGTTTACATAAATTATCCCGATTACGACCTGGATGCGCCATTCGGCGGATACAAGGAATCCGGCAATGGCCGCGAATTCGGCACCCACGGGCTGGAAGAATATCTTGAGACCAAATCCATTATTTCAAATTGAGTGAATGCAGATCCAGATATCCGCAAGTCACGGAAAGACGCACATCTCAGCTATGGCTCCTCATAAGCCCCCTTGTTCAAAAGGGACACAGAGGTCGAGCAAACAAGTGTGTTCGAATCTTGTTTGGTGAAATGGCGCGCCGGAGAAGATGAAGATGAGAACTTTTGCATCATCATTAACATAGCTCGCGGCTGCGCTGGAAGACGACCGGCGGGGCCTTGATGCTAGCTGCATCTTAAAATCCGCTCGGATACGCGCGATCCTTCGACCTTTTCTAAAATCCGTCGCTTCTTGCACCGATAATTTTAAACGGCATCCAGTACGCCATTCTTGTTTTGATCAGCCCCGAAAATATTGGGGCGGAGTTGCGTATTGTGACGCCTCTAGCAGACGATATCAGACCACCCAGCGTCACCATGTTGGCAGTGACGGCTTCCGTCTGCGCGCACATCCTTTCGCTTGCCGTTCCGCTCGCGCTTCTCCAAACCTATGATCGCATTCTGCCGAACGAAGCCTATTCGACGACATTCGTGCTGGCCGCCGGCGTAACCGTTGCGATTATACTAGAAGCGCTGCTCCGCTATGGCCGTGCCGTTCTCTTTGCCCATGTGGGCGCGGCTTTCGAAAGCCGGATGACGCCGCGTCTGCTCGACCACGTCCTCAGGGCCAATGGAAAAGCGGTGCATGCGCTCGGCACGCCCGCGCTTTCGGATGCGCTGCGTGCGGTCGGCCAGGTGCGCGAATTCTGGTCCGGCAGCGCGGCCGCGTCGCTGCATGAGCTGCCGTTCGTGGTGATCTACATTGGTCTCATCGCCTACATCGCGTCCTGGATTGCCCTGATACCTCTCGCGCTGACGGTCATCGCGTTGATCGCTGCGCTGCTCGTCGCGCGCGCCATCAATGATGCTGTTAGCGACGTGGAGGCCACCGAGATCGACCGCCGGAACCTTGTCTGGGGGATCTTCAAGGGCATCGTCGAGGTGAAGGCGATGGCCGCCGAGACGACGATGACGCGGCGCTATCGTGACTCTGTCGCCAAGACGATGGATGCGAGCGCACGCGTCGAAAATCTCATGGCGTTGATCCGCGAGAACGGCTCCCTGCTTGCCCAGATCTCGACCATCGGAGTCGTCACGGCCGGCGCGTTCATGATGGTCGCCGGGCAGCTGACGACAGGCGGGCTGGCCGCCTGCACGCTGCTTGCCGGAAGGTCGATTGGGCCGGCGATGGGCGCATTTTCGTATCTGGCGCGTCTGGCGCATCGCAAAGGTGAGGAGCGCAAGATCGCGGCGGTGCTGTCGCTTCCCGAAGCTCCACTGTGGATTGCAGGCAGCGGCGAGAAGACATTTCACGGCGGCACAGTCGGTATTGCCGGTGACGCAATCGAAGGAAGTCCGCGATCGATCCGTCAAGGCAGCGTCGTCCACGTCGAGTCGCTCGATGCCGTTGCCGCGACGGCTTTGTTGGAAGCGGTCGCCCAGCTCGACAATTCGCTGGGGTTGACGATCACGTTCGATAATGAGCCCTGCGCGGCTTTCAATTGCCTCAGCATCAAGAACCGGATTGCGATGGCGACCGCCAACACCGAGCTGATCCGCGGTTCGCTGCTGGACAACCTGACTTTGTTCAGTCCGCAATTCGACGCCGAGGCGATCCGGCTCACGCAGCAATTGGGCTTAGCGCCGTTCGTCGACGGGTTACGCCAAGGGTTCATGACGCCGATCGGCCCGGCCGCTTCGGAACTCGTCAGCCCCGGAATTGCCGTTCGCATCGATCTGATACGCGCGCTGGTGCGGCGCCCGTCGATCCTGTGTCTTGATGAAGTCGGGGGCGCTCTCGACCTCGACGGCACCCGCAGGCTTCTGGAAATACTGAAAGGACTGAAGGGGCAGACGACGATCTTCCTGGTCTCGGGAAATCCCTCGTTGCTCGCGCTCGCAGACGAAAAAATCCGTGTTACGCGGAGCCCTGACCATGACTAGTGCGGCCATCCCAGTCGCCACGCTGCGATCGGCCACGCCGCCGATGCCGGCGGGCTGGAGTGAGACGGTCTGGCTCAACCGTCTGAACGCCGTCGTCGGGCCGGAGCGGCAGGCGAACTCCCCGATCGCTGCGCTCCTCCCGTCGATGCTTGTGGCGCTTGGGTGGCCCGGAACGATGCGGACTTTGGCCGCTCTGCTGCCGCCGCCCGAAGTTTCGATGTCGCTCGTCGATCTTGAGCGACTGCTGTCGGACCTCGGATTTCATGCGCGCCGGATCGTCGCGAAGAGTAATTCCTCCGATACGGCGCGGCTCAGGGCGGGGAGCCTGGTGCAGAGGGCGAATGGCAATGAAGCCGCCGTTTATCTCGGGCAACCGAACGGCAAGGATCGCTGGCTGACCGAGGGAGCGCAACAGACCTTCGCACCTGCAGCCGGCGACGCGATCCTGGTCGTCGATCCGGCGCTCGATTTCCTGCCTGTCGACGAGGCCCGGCCGAACTGGTTCCGCAGTCTTTTCGAACGAATTCGCGACGAGTTGTTCGCGATCTTCGCCATGAGCACGTTCATCAATTTTCTGGCGTTGACCGTCTCGCTCTATACGCTGATCGTCTACAGCGTCGTTATTCCTTCCGGAGCTGCGAACTCGATCTGGGGTATCGCGGCGATCGCGACGGTCGCAGTTATCGGGGCCTGGGCGCTCAAGGTCGGGCGTCAGGTCGTCATTTCGCGATTGGGTAGTTGGACCGGCACGCGCATCGGCGAAGCTGCGATGCGCAAGATGCTGAGTTTCCCGCTCGACGTCTCGACGAAGTACGGTGTCCAGAACAACATCACGCGCATGCGGAGCTTCGAGAACGCGCGGCAGTTCTTGAGCGGCACCGGCGGCGCGCATCTGATCGACTATCCATTCGTCGCGATTTTCCTTCTCGCGATCGCTTTGATGGGCGGATGGCTTGTTGTCGTGCCGATCGTGTCTCTGCTCGTCTATACGGCGTTGGCGTTTCCGACCGCCGACTATGTCTCCAACAAGGCCACGGCGGCGGGTCTCGCCACGACGCGGCTCGAAGAGAACGCGACCGCCGCCTTCGTCGGCATCGATGCGTTCTATCATGCGGGATCGGGCAGCCAGTGGCTCGGAAAATTTGCCGACTACGCACGCGAGGCGGCAAAGCGCAATTGCGAATACTCGATCGCCGTTGCCCGGGCGCAGGCGATCGGGCAGGCACTCGGATCGCTGACCGTGCTTGCAACCATGTGCATCGGCATCCTGCTCGTGCTCAATGGCTCGATGGCGGCCGGTGGCCTCGTCGCATCCATGATGCTGATCTGGCGGATCGTTGCCCCGGCGCAGGAGGCGTTCAGCTCGCTTGTGCGGCTGCGTCAGATCAAGAGCTCAGTCCTCCAGCTCGATAATCTCATGGCCACCACGACCGAGCGCGCGGGCGTCGAAATCGCAAGTCCGTTCGGGCTCGCCAATGCGGCCGTTGCCGTCGAGCGCCTTTACTACCGGCCCGATGCGGACCAGGAAGCGGCGCTCAATGGCGTATCGTTTGCAGCGCGTGCCGGGGAGCGCGTCGCGGTCGTCGGCCCGAATGGCGGCGGCAAAACCGCATTGCTCGAGTGCCTGGCCGGCTTGCGGCGGCCACAGTCGGGCCGCGTGCTCGTCAACGGACGCGACATCCGGCAATTCGATACGATGGAGTACCGGGCGTGGATCGGCTACGTGCCGCAGCTTGTCCCCGCACTGCCGATCACGGTTCGCGAATACCTCCGCCTTCGTGTTCCGACGCTGCGCGACGAGGACGCTTTGCGCGCCTTTGGGGAGACGCTCGGCCCCGATTGGGACGGACAACGAACGTTCGCGTGCGTGCGCGAGCCGGTGCTGGACCGGAAGCTCAATCCGTTCAACGAAACCCTGATCGAGCTAAAGTTCCGCTACATGGTCGCCTTCGTTGCGGCGACTCTCAATGAGCCCGCCATCCTGCTGCTGGACGGACTCGGCGTCTATAGCGACCCGGCGCTCGACGAGAGGATCGAACGCTATCTCGATGCCATTCGCGGCCGGACGACAGTGATTTGGGCGCCATATGCGGCCGACCAGATCCGCCGCAGCGACCAACTCGTCATCATCGAGCGCGGCACCGTTCGCCATGCCGGCCCGACCGCAAGGCCCGTAGCGAAAGCCGGATGAGAGGTTAGCGTGGAGATTCAGCCCAACAAGAACTTCGCGATTTCGATTTCCCGGGAGGTTGCGCACGAGCGCCGACCGGCGACGCAAATCGGCAGCGACGTCGATTACGTTGGAATCACGCGCGGCGTTCGCGCCCTGCTGCTTGCCGTCATCGCCCTGGTCGGAATTCTGGTCGCTCTGGCCCTTGTCGTCAAAGTCGAAGAAATCGCTCGCGCGCGGGGCGAGTTCATACCCGTGCAGCGCGTGCAGGTCATTCAGACGCCCGAAGGCGGCGCGCTCGATTCGGTGCTTGTGCGCAACGACGATCACGTCAAGAAGGGCGATCTGATCGCCAAGTTCCGGGCGTCCGATCTCGTTCGTGACATCGAGCGCACGCGCGTTCGCATGGCCTATCTCGCCATCGAGATGGAGCGTCTCGACGCCTTCGCCAGCAGGCGCACGCCTGACTTCGAGCAATTCAAGGTGGAATATCCGCAGATGGTCGCCGAGGCGCTGTCGCATCATACTGAGCAGGTGCACCAACTCGACCAGACGCTTGAGCAGAAGGAACGCGAGATCGACGAAGAGAAGACCGCGCTCTCTGCTGCCCAATCGGAAATTCCCGCCGCTGAGTCCAGCTTGAACGCCACGCGCGAGCTTCTGGAGCGCACACGCTATGGCGTGAAAAAGGGTTTCATTCCACTCAACCGCCTCGCGCAGATCGAAGAGCAGGCCGCCCAGTCCGAGCGTACCCACACGCAGCTCACGGCATCGCTCGATCAGCACGCAGCGCGCATCAAGCGGCTTCAGGCCGAGCGCGCCGCCATTCTTGCAAAATCCGCGGCCGATGCGCGCAACGAGCGCGCGGGTGTCATCGTGCAAATGGATGAACTGAAGGCAACGCAAGCCGCCTTCCAAAGCCGGTCGGGCTTCATTGAAGTCCGGGCCCCTGTGAACGGCATCGTCGAAAAAATATCGGAGACGCCGGTTGGAACCGTCATCCCGGCGGGTGGGACAGTCTGCGAGATCGTGCCGACCGACGGCGGCGTGCTGATGCAGGCGCACGCGTCTCCGCGCGATATTGGCTTCATTCACGTCGGTCAGAAAGCCATCGTAAAATCCGATGCCTTCGATTTCGGACGCTTCGGCACGATCCCGGGTCGCGTCGCTCGCATCGCCGCGACGAACACGACGGACGCGCAGGGACAGATGCCTTACATCGTGGTCGAGGTCGAACTCGACCAGCCTTATGTCGGCACCGACAAGGACCATGTCGTCACGCCAGGCATGACAGGAGAGGCAACCATCCTGACCGGCGAGAAGACGATATTCCAATACCTTTTGAAACCCATCTACCTCACGTTGGACACAGCGCTGCGTGAACGCTGAGGAGAAGCGTCATGGCCAAGTTCATGAAGGAGATCGCGGACGCGATCAGAAGTACGTTTTTTGGTGAGTCCAAAAGCGAGCCGCAAAAAGAAATTCCCATCACGCGCCTTAGGAAAGTGATCGACAGGCCGATCGGGCAGCCAGAGAAAGCGCGCGAGGAAGCACCGATCGGCTGGGACTTCGGTCCCGACGGACCAGCGCACGTCGAACAGCAGGCCGACATCGTCGTGACTCCGAGCCCCGGGGCGGGAACGCAGTGGTCCGACGTCTATCCTGAAACTGAAGATTCGAGTGGGAGCGCGACGGCTGCGCACGCGGGCCCCGAAAGTCACGGCGGCGACGCCGGCGCAGTCTCCGCCGGGACGACAACGAGTGTTCCGTTGACGTCATCGGACTCGCTGCGCTCGATCCATCCCGACCCCGAGATCACGTCGCACAGTGAAAGCGGGCCCGGAGCGACGCCTCCCCGCAGTGGGACGCCTCCTCCCTCGGAGTGGGGCCGAGGCGGCTACGACGATGCGATCGACGCCGGTCGTCCGCAGGCGCCAGGGTCGTCGCAAACAATCGAAACGGGCCATGATCTAGGCGTGGGCGGTCAAACTGGTCAGCCGAGTTCAGAGCTTGAAACCGGCGGTGCGACTTCTCCGCCTGCGGGAGAGATCACCCCCCAAGCGCCGTCTGGATCGGACGGCTCCGCCGCTCCATCATCGCCGACCGAGGAAGGAAGTGCGCTTCCGTCGGGCGAAGCGGCGCCGCCGATTGATGCAGGTGGGACGGATGTGCCGCCGATCACCGGCGGCGAGACTTCGACGCCGGATGGCGGAGGCGGTGACACGCCATCGACGGGCTCGGGAGAAACCACACCTCCGATCGATGCGGGTGGGACCGACGTTCCTCCGATCACGGGCGGGGAGGCTTCGACTCCCGATAGCGGCGGCGGCGATACGCCATCGACGGGCTCGGGAGAAACCACACCTCCGATCGATGCGGGTGGGACCGATGTGCCGCCGATCACGGGTGGCGAGACTTCCACTCCCGACAACGGAGGCGATGACACGCCGTCGACAGGTTCTGGCGAAACGACGCCGCCGATCGATGCGGGTGGGACGGATGTGCCGCCGATCACCGGCGGCGAGACTTCGACTCCGGATAGCGGCGGCGATACACCATCGACGGGCTCGGGCGAAACGACGCCGCCGATCGATGCGGGTGGGACCGATGTGCCGCCGATCACGGGCGGGGAGGCTTCGACTCCTGATAGCGGCGGCGGTGACACGCCATCGACGGGCTCGGGAGAAACGACACCTCCGATCGATGCGGGTGGGACCGACGTTCCTCCGACCACGGGTGGCGAGACTTCCACTCCCGACAACGGCGGCGGTGACACGCCATCGACGGGCTCGGGAGAAACGACACCTCCGATCGATGCGGGTGGGACCGACGTTCCTCCGACCACGGGTGGCGAGACTTCCACTCCCGACAATGGAGGCGGTGACACGCCGTCGACAGGTTCTGGCGAAACCACGCCTCCGATCGATGCGGGTGGGACCGATGTGTCGCCGATCACGGGTGGGGAGACTTCGACACCGGATAGCGGCGGCGGCGACACGCCATCGACGGGCTCGGGAGAAACCATACCTCCGATCGATGCGGGTGGGACCGATGTGCCGCCGATCACGGGCGGGGAGACTTTGACTCCTGATAGCGGCGGCGGTGACACGCCGTCGACAGGTTCTGGCAGTGAAACGCCAACCGATCCAGGACATACCGATCTTCCGCCAATTGATGCCGGCGGAACTGAGACGCCACCGTCCACGGGCGGCGAAACGTCTGTCCCCAGCGGAGGCGACGACGCGACGTCGAGCGGCGGAGGCGAAACAACGTCTGGCTCCGGCGACAGCGTGGGCACAGACACGCCTCCGATCAATGCCGGCGGAACGGATACTCCATCGCTCGGCTCGAGCGGCGAAACGACGTCCGGTTCCGGAGATTCTACTACTCCGCCCGACAATGGCGGAGAGACGGATACGCCGCCCGTCACTGGTGATGGTTCGACGCCGCAAACCGGTGGCGGCGACGAACCGATTACGGGTGGCGGTTCCAACACATCGAATGGCGGAGACAATTCGCCGAGTCTCGGCGGTGGCTCATCAACGGGCGGTGACGAGGGATCCAACACGACCGCGCCGAGCGGCGGGACAGGCAGTGAGACTGCGCCTCCGGTCGCAGGCGGCGGCGAGCCGGTCGACGCGGGCGGTCATGTCACGTTGGTCGGCGTCAACGACTGGTACAATCCGAGCTGGGGCGGCGGCTATAATGTGACGTTTCAGCTGACCCTGACGGACGAAATGCTGAAGGGCGGGAGCGTCGAGGAATGGGCGCTTCAAGTTGGCATCAACAATCCGAATGGGGTTGTCACGACAGGCTGGCTCGATGGCTTCAATGGCACGGTCAGCTTTGATCCCGCGACGGGAACGTTCACCAATGCGGGACAGGACTACCAGCCCGAGCTCCATGCCGGGGATACGATTTAGTTCTCCGTCCAGGTGCAGGGCACCGCCTTCAACATGAGCGATTGGTCGTTCTCCTATAACGATCTCGATCCGATGGCGACCAGCAGTTCGCAGCCCACCGCAGCAAGCCTCGCCGACGCCGCGACGGATACGGCGAGCGTTTCTACCGACAGTTTTGCCGATCAGAGCAATGATGCTGCGGTCACCGCGGGTGCAGCGGACATTGGCGACGTTCAGGCGGCGGCGCTGCACACGAGCCTGGCGGAGAGCCCGGCCGCATCGGATCAAGCTACGGCTTCGATCTCCGATGCCGATTATGCGACGGCTGCAACGAGCACGGACCAACCGGCAACGGACCAAGCGGCAGCTTCCGGCGAAGAAGCCGATCACACGGCAGCCGCACAGAGTTCGGACACTGTCGCTTCAGATCCGAACGCCGGTATCGACAGCCCTGATCTCGTGCAGGCCGATACGCAAGCGAACGCCATCGATACGACCGACGCAGGCGCGGGCGGTAATGGCGTGCTCCACGAGGATGCATCGAACGCCGATCCGCTGCAGCCTTATCACGATCTCGCGGCCGAGCTTCAAACGTCGACTGACGAGCACGCAGTGCACACGAACGATACGAGCGCGCCGGACTCTGGAGTCGTTGACAACACTCCGCTGGACCAGCAGCCGGGATCCGAGAGCAGTGACGGCGGTCACGACGCGCTTGCGTCGCACTCGGCCACGGACGACTACATGGCGCTCGCTGAACAGCATACCGATCATCCGCCGGACCCGGCGCCTCAGAGCGTAGATCACGCCGCTGGAAACGCCGATTATTCGCAACTTGCTGCGGATTCGAGCGGCGCGGCCAATGATCAGCAGCCGCTCTCGCCGGACGAAATTGCAGCGACCACAACGACGCCTGACGCGCCTGCCGGGGGCGACCTCGCTCACCCCGCCGTGCAACCCGACGACTCTCATGTCGTTCCCGACACGACGCTTGATCAGCCGATCTCGACGGATCACGAGCATATGGGTGTGTAAGCATTAGCCGGAGACCTTTATGCCGAATTTCCGGCACGGTGGTGCGTATGCGCTCAAGTTCTCATCTTCGTCCTGTCCGGTGGCGCTTTCGACGGCTGATTTAATTGTGTTTTTTGTTATGGAGCGCCGGGAAGGAAGACGATGATGATGGAGAAACAAAAGACTTAGTGACCCAGATTTGTTTTGATCTTCCTTCGCTTTCTCGTAGTTTTTATGCGCCGTTCCCAAACCTTCGCTCTGGGGTCTCGCTAAGCAGGGAAGGAAGGATATTCATGGCTGGTCGGCGCGGCGGGTCTATCGGGTTACGAACATGTTCGCCAATTGCCGCTAGGCGGGTGTAGCACGCTTGTAAGCGATGTGGCAGAAGCCGGCTCGCTTGGCAATCAGCTCTGTAACGACCGCTTCGTCCCATTAGCGGAAGTCGCTCGCCACATGAAAGGCGCTGTCGAAACCGCCGCCGACCATGTCCGCTAAGTAAGGTATTGCGTCGGTCTTCTCCGCGATTTCGATCGCATGTCTACCGCGATGCCAAGGTAGCGAGTCGCGCTTTGGATTCTCGGAGTGGTTGGAAACCGATGTCTCTAGCCCACTTCAAAGCTTGGAGCCGCCATCGACACGGAGCGTATCGCCACTGATCCACCGTGCTTCCTCCGAGGAGAGAAACACCACGGCCCCGGCGATGTCCTCGGGCTTCGCTACACGTTTCAGCGCCTGAAGGCTCAACGCTCCCGCTCTTCCCTGCTCGGTCTTGGTAAAGCTTGACATGTCGGTATCGACGACGCCAGGGGCGACCGCATTAACGCGTATTCCGCGTGAGCCCAGCTCGGCCGCGAAATGTTTGACCAAAGTATCGATCGCGCCTTTGGTGGCCGCATAAGCCGAAAGTGTTCCCACTGCAGCGTGCGCAACCAGAGACGAGACGAAGATTACGCTGCTGCCGTCGCCGAGGATCGGCAGAAGCTGCTGCACCAAAAAGAATGGCGCACGGACGTTCACCGCGAACAACCGATCGAAATCCTCGACTTTCGTGTCTGCGATGGTGGCGGAATTCGATATGCCGGCATTTGCGACCAGAATGTCGAGTCGCGCCCCGACGATCTGGCAAACCTGTTTTGCAAGTATATGGGGACCATCGTGCGCCCCCATATCCGCTTTGACCGCTTCCGCGCGACCGCCATTTGCACGGATCGCAGCGACGGTTTCCTCCGCCTGTGCGGGACTCGAGCCGTAATGAACGAGTACCTGGGCCCCCGCCGCAGCCAACGCCTGGGCACTGGCGCGGCCGATGCCGCGCGAAGCGCCGGTAACGAGAGCTGTCTTGCCGGAAAGATCGGCCATGACCTTCTCCTCAAGCGTTGGTGCCGCCGTCGACGGTCAGGTTGGCCCCCGTGATGTAGCCGGCTTCCGGCCCCGCTACGAAAGCGACGAGTGCGGCGACTTCGTCAGGGCGGCCGTAACGCTTCAGCGCCGTAACCGCAATCTGAGGCTCGGCCCAGTCACCGGCGGCCGGATTGAGGTCGGTGTCGATTGGGCCCGGCTGGACGTTGTTGACGGTGATACCACGCGGGCCAACTTCGCGGGAAAGGCCCTGCGTGAACATCTTCACGGCGCCTTTCGTGGCGGAATAAGCCGCGAGGCCTGGCGTCATCATGCGCTCACCGACGCACGAACCGATGTTGATGATGCGTCCGCCTTCCTTGATGTGCTTCAACGCCGCTTGAGTGGCGATGAACACACCACGCAGATTAATATCGATCACGCGGTCCAGGTCTTCCAGCGTGGCTTGTTCGAACGGCGCCGGGATCGCCGTGCCGGCGTTGTTCACCAGCACATCGAGGCCGCCGAAGGTCGCGACTGTCTTGTCGACCGCGGCGCTGACGGCTTTGGCATCAGTGGCGTCGGCCTGGATAGCGATCGCCTTGCCACCTTTGCTCTCGATGTCCTTGACGACCTGAGCGGCAGCGTCGGCGCCCTTGGTGTAGGTGATGGCGACCTTGGCGCCGTCGGCCGCAAGCCGCTTGGCGATGGCCGCACCTATGCCGCGCGAGGCACCCGTAACGAGAGCAGTCTTGTTGGTCAGATTTGCCATGGAGAAATGTCCTTTGGTTGAACGTGAAGCCAAACTCGATGACCGAGAACGTGGGCCGAGGGCGCCGCAAAGAAAAAGACTTTGTAGGTTTCGGCCATACCTGATAGGCATGGGACTTTGGGCATGCTGCAGATATGTGTCCGTTTTATTGCAGCTGGGCCGGCGGACGTCTGGCATTCAATGCCTTTCGCGTATGGGACGGCAAATGGAGCTGAGGCATCTCAAGTTTTTCGTCGCCGTCGCCGAGGAGGGAAGTCTAACCACCGCGGCTCAGAAGCGTCTGCACACTGCCCAACCTTCTCTCAGCCGGCAGATCCGAGATTTGGAATACGAGGTCGGCACCGAGCTCTTTAGCCGAAGCGTCAAAGGCGTTGAGCTTACCCCCGCAGGTCGCGCCTTCCTGGATCATGCACGATTGGCGCTGGCTCAGGTCGAGGCGGCGGTGTCGGCGGCGCGGCGGGCTTCGGAACCGGCGCGCACATCCTTTGCGCTCGGATTCCTGACCGGCATGGAAATGGAATGGCTTCCGCAGGCCATGCGCATTTTGCGCGATGAACTCCCGAACATCGATGTCACCGTTTCGAGTCAGTATTCGCCCGATCTTGCCGATGCGCTGATGCGCGGAAAACTCGATCTGGCATTCATGCGCCGCGAGACGGGCATGCCGGATCTCGAATATCGGCTTGTGCTCTGTGAGCCGATCATGGTGGTGATGCCGAGTGATCATCGCTTGGCGAAGAAGAAAAGCGTCACTGCGAAAGAGATCGCCAAAGAACCCTTCATCCATATGTCGGGTACGGCGCCGGTGTTTCGCCAGGTGATTGACGATTTTTTCGCGAAGCACGGCTTTTCCGTAAAAACCGATCTGAAGATCGACAATCTCGGCATGGCCATGTCGCTGGTAGCGTCGACCCGCGCGCTGACGCTATTGCCGAGATACGCGAAAAACTTCCTGACCTGGTCGGTCACCAGCCGTCCGATTGAAGGAGACGATAGTCCGACGATTGATCTCGTCGTCGGTTACAACAAGGCTAACCGCTCGCCGGTCTTAAAACTCTTTCTCTCGCGTATCGACGATCTCGTCTCACGCGTGGCCGAAAGCCCCGCCTAGGGAATTGGGGAGATTCCGCGGCCGCTATAAATTTACGGACGTTGCTAGGGATCGCGCTGCCCATGTGAAAGCGTGAGAAGCTTGTGTCCATTTGCGAGCGAAGCCTGGAGGAAGTCGCTCCGTCCCAATAGCTGCCATCGACGCCCCATTGTCTGCGATGCGGAAACCGTCGCCGACGATGTCCGCTTGCGGAGGTGTCGCGTCAGATGTCGATCTTCTCGGCTATCTCAATCGTGTCATTGGCCTCGATGCCGAGGTAGCGCACATTGCTCTCGATTTTCGTGTGTCCGAACAAGAGCTGGACGGCTTGCAAGTTTCGGGTGTGCCGATAGATCAGCACGGCCGGTCCCAAACTTGACCGGGTTTTAGCCGATTCTCGCAACCCACTCCTGAACCAGCCGTGCACTGCCTTGTCGTCGGCTCCCCTGCCCCCGCGATCGGTGAACAAGAACTGGCTAGGCTTGCACCCCGTCAAGCGCAAGTACTCGTCAATGGCTTGTTGAGCTTGGTTGATCAGCTCCATGTGTGCCGGCCGCTCCGTCTTTTTCTAGCGAATAGTTGGCGGGTTAAAGGAGTGTTCGCTCGGAGCAACGTCACTGACGCAAACGGTGACCAGTCATCTGCGAAGTTTTCTGTCGATCGCGAGGCATAAGGAGTGCAAGATCCGTCTTCTTGCCCCGGATTTGACCGTCAATTTTAACCCAATCGTTCATAGCCAGTGGGCTGAGAGAAGTTTCGCAGACATGCCGATCACTTGAGCAGAGCTTCGACAAATGCGTCGCATCTCAATTGTCTACTAAAACGATAGAGTCTATTGATTAAAATAAAACGCGATGTTATTGGCCTAATTGGGGAGTCGTTGCCGCCTAAGCGCGACTAAAGGTTGGGATTGCACATCGGAATGCCGAAATTTCGAATTCGTCAGCCAGGGCAACTCGTCTCTGTGCTGGGTCAACGCCTGCGTCTTGAAGAACTCCGTGCCGACGCGTTCGGCTCGATCCTTTCTCATGCAAGGCTCTTTCGATGATCGAGGTTCGCAGACTTTCACTCGCCGATGCCGCGGTTCTCATCGACGGTTCCATCGCATCTTCCAACGACGTCGGCGTGCCAATGTGCATCGCGGTTACGGATGAATCCGGTCATCTCATCGATTTCAAGCGCATGGATGGCGGCAAGATCAGCAGCATATCGATCGCCGTCGATAAGGCATTTACGGCTGCTGTCGCTCGCAAGGGAACGCACGTCTACAACCAACTCTGCGTCCCGGGTCAGCCGACGTTCGGCATTCATATCACCAATGGCGGGCACTTCTCGGTTATCGGCGGCGGTCTTCCCGTGTTCGTCAATGGCGAGATTGTCGGCGGTATTGGCATTAGTTCCGGCACTGCCATTCAAGATCAGCAAGTGGCCGAAGCTGCTCTGACTTACTTCTACGAGCACACTGATTACCGACCCTGATTACGATCGCGCTGCATCATCCGACTGAACACTGAAGAACCTAAATCCGCCCGTGGGGGGCCTTTAAAATTCGCTTGAAGGGGACGACGATGACAAACAATGGCAATAAATATCTTGCTGGTGCAGTGAGCTTTGCTGTTTTCGCGGGAGTCGTTGGTCCGGCGGCTGCAGTCTCTTGGACGCCGCCCGGGGTAACCATGGGTGTTCCACTCGGCGCTGCTTTCGCTCCCGGGATCTACGTCTCAAATCTCACGCATTACGGCGACGGGCCAGATAAAAGCATCACAGCGGATGTTCCCGCCTTCACGTGGTCTACGGGATGGAAAGTCTTTGGAGCATCGTACTCGGCCGTCGTGATCCCTGAAGTTCTCAAAGTACAAAATAAGGTAACGTCAAAAGACTTCGCTGGTATTTTCAGCCCGCTGCTCATTCCGGTGAGTTTGTCATGGAACCTCGGCCAAGGTTTCTTTGTCTCTGTTGGCGAAGGTATCTATTTTCCGTTCGACAGCGACGTTTCTTTTACTACTTCTGGTCAGACGAGCGGATGGGCAGCTGAAACCCGTGTTGCCTTCAGTTATCTGAAAGACGGCTGGATCGTTTCAGCGAACACGATTTACGGCGTGACAACGGCGGACGATATCGGACGGCGTCAGCCCAACTATTTTAACGTCGACTGGACCGTCGCACGTACCTTCGGCAAATGGCAGGTTGGGGCCGTCGGCTATGGCGCTTGGGATCTAGAGGAAACCGTCACGAATGCGGCTGTCGGCAAGGGTCATATTGTCGGTGTCGGCGGTATGGTCGGATATGATTTTGGCGGCTCCAAACTTTTGCTTGAATTGACCCGTGCGGTCGAGCAAGGCGGAGCTACTAACTACTCTCGCAACGACACTCATGTCTGGGCCCGGTTGACATTCCCCATTTGGAAACCCGCCGAGCCTGGCGAAGAGCACACGGCGTTGAAATGATGGCCCGTTGGTTCCTCATGCATTGGTGAGGGTGGTCAGAGCAAACTTGCCACACGAGACTGCCGCTAATGCAGTATATGTAGTCTGCTGATGCGCGCTGAAGCTGGGAGCAACAGGTATTTGCCCATGCTTTCCGCTTCGCGCGTTTATTTGTTGAATGACTCTTACATGATTTCAACGTTATCTTGAGTAGCAAAGATCCAACTCGCGGCTCCGGTATCGCTGTTTCGGAACCCTCAACGGTGCTGATCGCGTGTATCGCCGTTGCAACCGGGGCGCTCGTTGCAAATATCTACTATGCTCAGCCGCTCATCGACATCATCGGAAGAGAGTTTAGAATTCCCGCGCATCTTGCGGGATCCCTAACAGGCATCACGCAGATCGGTTATGGCGCCGGACTGTTTTTTCTAGTTTCGCTCGCGGACCTCGTCGAGAATAAGCGGCTTGTCCTTGTCAATCTAACGCTTACAACGATCGCTCTCGTTTGGGCTGCATCGGCCAATTCTGCTTTTTCCTTCTTTCTCGCATCGTTTTTCATCGGCCTTTGTTCGACCAGCGTCCAAATTCTTGTTCCGTATATTTCGCATTTCGTTCCCGACGCAAAGAGGGGCCGGATCGTTGGTAATGTCATGGCTGGGCTCCTGGCCGGGATCATGCTCGCGCGGCCCGTCGCATTGATCATCTCGGCACACTTTGGCTGGCGCGCGATTTTCCTATGGTCTGCATTATTGATGGTTGGCATCGGCCTCGCCCTCTTGCGCCTTATGCCAAGACGCCAACCACCGAAAAGTGAGCGCTACTTCCGAATTTTGCAATCAATGGTCGGGTTACTTCGCAAAAACGCTAGCCTGCGAAGGCGCTCGTTCTACCAATCGTCGATGTTCTGCGTATTCAATCTATTTTGGACAGCGGCGCCCATCATGCTCACGCGTCAGTTTGGGTTGAGTTCACATGGCATCGCGCTGTTTGCGCTTGCTGGAGCCGGTGGTGCTCTGGCAGCACCGATCGTGGGGCAAATGGCTGATCGTGGCATGACGCGTATATTGACGATTGGAGCTATGACAGCGCTTGGTCTTACAAGTTACGCGGCGGGCTTGGCTTCCTATTTCCATTGGCTCACCGCACTAATCATTCTGACTGTCGCTTTTGACGCCGCCGTGCAGGCAAACCAGATCACGAGTTCAACGCATCGTATTCTCGGGCCCTCAAGAATCTAGGGGGCGCGCCAACGCCATCTTCATGACTATAAATTTCATCGGCGGAGCGATTGGATCGGTTCTCGGCGCCCTGACCAACGACGCCGGTGGCTGGACGTTGACGATGATAACCGGCGGAACAATTTGCGTTTTGTTATTGCTGATCTTTCTTCTCACCGATTGAAACCCGCATTTCCTCCAATTCTCCAGGCCACTCTTCCAAGGTGAATGCGGATTGCATCAACGCAAGGTCTCAAGCCTGTGCGAGATTTTCGATAGGACTGAAATGGAAGGAGAGAAATCTCTGTAGCTCATCAAGATCAGACCCGTGGACGGCATCATAGGGTGGGTACGGCCGACCGACGGGAACGCCGAGGCATTCGACCGACGCTTTCATCACCGCGGCTAACCCGTATGGCATCCATCGCGAAGGATATGTCGCAAAGATCTGCTGAAGCTCGATCGCTCGAGGCAAGTTCCCAGCCTCATAGGTATCGATGATGAGCCTTGCAATTTCCGACGCGGGTGGCGGAAGTGTCACGCCGGCGCCACCGAGCTGTAGGGTGATCAACAGCATCTGCATAGTGGTGTAATAGCGTGCATATCCCGTGTGCTCGATTTCGGCGATCAAACGAGAAACGCGAGAAAGATCGCGCGAGCTTTCTTTGATGAATTTGATGTGCCCGAGTTTCGCAAGTTCGATCGTTGTGGCGATCGAGACGTCGGCGCCCGGTCCGGCGTTTAGATAGAGCACGAAGGGAAGCCGTGTTTCGCGGCCGATCGATTCAAAATAGCGGACGAGTTCAGATGTGGTCGGTGCCCCGCCCGTTGGCTTTTGCGGCGCCAATAACTGGACGGCGCTTGCCCCGTGCTTCTCCGCAAAGTGCGCAAGTTCGATGGCGACTTTGAACGACGGGTGAGAAATGCCGACGGCGACGGGAGCGCGTCCGTCAGTCGCATCTATCGTCGCGCGTACGAGATCGAGCCGCTCCTTGAAAGGCAAGAATTGATATTCCTGCGCTTCGACGCCTGCAGCGATGATTAAAGCCGGCTTGCTTCGTTCAATCACGGCATCAACGCCATTTTTCAAGGCGATATTGTCGACTTTCAATTTCGCAGTGAAAGGCGTCAGCGGCGGGACAAGTATTCCCGGCCGACGAACATCAAAGTTAGGCATTCGAGACGTCCACCTCCGCGATGCTGCCGTTGCCATTTGCCAACGAACCCATCTTGGGTCGGCGATAACATCGACAATGCTCTATATCAATAGACTACATCGGAATTATAGACTAATGCTGTTTCACGTTTTGATCGCCATTCAGAAAGGCCCGTCGGGCGGGCATCGATCGACTTCTAAAATTATGGACCGGCCCCCGACATTTCCGGGGAGACGGTCCGCGATTGGAAAAACACGAGGTACGAAAGGCACGATTATGAGCGACCTTATCCTCAATGCTGCGGTCTTAGGCGTGGGTATGCACCTCGGCGCGTGGCGTCATCGTCCCGAAAGCGCTACCTCATACGTCGATCTCGATTTCTATCGTGAGATTGGAGAATTGGCCGAGGCCGGTCGCCTTCATGCTATTTTCCTTGCCGATACACTCGCGGTGAGCGAAGAGAATTTTGAAAGGCCCAATCTCGGCGCCATGGATCCAACCACTGTTCTTGGTGCTGTTGCTGCGGTAACGAAGCACGTTGGTCTCGTCGCAACGGCCACGACGTCATATAGCGAGCCGTATAATCTCGCCCGCAGAATCGCGTCGCTTGATCATTTGAGCCGCGGTCGCGCCGCTTGGAACATCGTGACGACGTTCATTCCTGACGTTGCTGCAAACTTCAGCAAGACCCCGTTGCCGCCACATGCAGAACGTTATGCGCGCGCCGAGGAATTCGTCGATATCGTCACCGGACTTTGGGATTCATGGGAAGACGGCGCACTCGTCGGCGATAAGGCTTCTGGCCTCTTCGCTGACCGCGACCGCGTTCATGCTCTCAACCACGATGGCAACTTTTTTGCCGTCCGCGGGCCGAGCACGCTTCCGCGTTCTCCACAGGGTCGGCCGATACTTTTTCAAGCGGGCTCATCCGAGCAGGGACGCGCGTTTGCGGCTCGCGTCGCCGATGCCGTCTTCGCAGTTCAAAACACGCTTTCGGCTGCAATAGCGTTTCGCGACGATCTCCGTCAACGCGCCGTAAATTTTGGCCGAGATCCAAACAGCCTGAAAATTTTGCCGGGTCTACTACCCGTTATCGGCGGAACTGAGGAAGAAGCGCAAAAGAGAAAGAAAGAACTCGATGAACTTGCGGGCGATGCCGAGCTTAGAAAGCTGGCTTCCCGCGTCGGCGTCTCAGTCTCCGAACTCGATCTGGACAAGCCGCTTCCTATCGACCGTATTAAAGCCAACGACCGGTTCAATTCTTCCCGTGGCTTCCAAGCCGCAGCCGTGGAACTCGCGACGTCAGGAAATCTGACTGTGCGCGAGATACTCTACCGCAATGGCGGCGGACATCCTCAGGTCGTCGGTACACCGGAACAGGTTGCCGATTTCATCGAAAGTTGGCATCGCGCGGGCGCTGCCGATGGATTCAACATCATGATCGATGAGTATCCGTCCGGGCTTCGCGCCTTCGTCGGCGAAGTCGTGCCGCTACTGCAGAAGCGCGGCGTCTTCCAAAAAGAATATCGTGGCACCACACTGCGAGAAAACCTCGGTCTAGAGAAGTCGAATGATACGCTACGAACTCACGAACAACGTCGCTCGAATTACGCTTGATACGCCAGAGACCGGCAACAAATTCACCTATCAGCTGATGCTTGATTTCATCGCGGCCTTGACGGCCGCGGGGAAAAGCGGCGCCGCTGTTCTCATTCTTCAGGCAATAGGCAATGATTTCTCGCTCGGGCGGGACCATGGAGAGAAGCTCGAGAACGTCAGTCGGAGAGACAACCTCAAGCTAATCCTCAAAGCCAACAGCTTGCTCCGGCAATTTCCTGGCGTGAGCGTCGCGCTCATTCAGGGCCGGGGCATGGCGTTCGCCAGCGGTTTGGCGCTTCAGTCAGACATTTCCATCGGTGCCGATAACGCAGTTCTCGGCTTCAATGAGATCCGCCATGGATTGGCACCGCTGGTGGTGGTGACCTATCTTGCAGACTATGTCGGCCCAAAGGTTGCGAAGGAACTCATCTATACGGGCCGTGACGTCACCGCTGAGGAAGCCGTCCGGATTGGACTACTCAATCGGATTGTCCCGGCTGGAGACCTCGCATCGGAAGGTGAACGGCTTGTCTCAGAACTCACGACGTTTCCGCCGGGCGCTCTCCGGTTGATCCACAATTTTTATGAAGATCTGAAAAATATCAACGATGAGGATCCTGCATTGGTCGGCGTTGACCGTCTCGTGACTTGGATTGAAGCGGGCAAGCCTTAGCGCGCTACTCGGCGTAATTTACGCTGCTGGCGCGGCAGATCCCGAAGATCTGCGAGCGTTTGGCGATCGAGAACATCGGAAATGGCATTGCGAACATTGAGCATCGTGAGGCGGACGGCGCATGTCTTATCGTCGACGCAGTCATCGCATTTCTGAAAGAAATTCGAGGATGCGCAGGCGATGGGAGCCAGTGGACCATCTAGCGCTCTGATGACTTGCCCGACGTAAATCTCTTCCGGCGTGCGCGCGAGCAGGTAACCTCCGCCCTTGCCTTTCTTGCTGTGGACAAAGCCAGCTTTTTTTAAGTCAATGAGGATGGCTTCGAGGAATTTCTTCGGAGTTTCGTCAGCCTCGGCAATGCTGTTGATCAGCGCAACTTCGCCCGGCGCAAGACGCGACAGATAGATCAGGGCCTTGAGCCCGTATTTTCCCTTTTTGGTCAGCATGAAACAGATTTTGCCAATGTGGACAGGTAGTGTTGGAGAACACAGAATTAGTTCTTAGTATAGAAGAAAAATGTATTTGACTTGTCATTTGAGCGAACGCTGGTCTTGTCTTCCCCAGTTTTCAAAACGATTCGGGCAGGCCTCAAGTCACACTTAAACATCCACTTTAAGCCCGTCGCCTGCAAGCGAGTGCGTCCGCAAATCGATGCCGCTGGCCGCGTGCAGTCTTGTTCCTTTCGTCGAGGTCGGATTCTAGCGCCGGCTCGTACAACGACCGCGGGCCAAGCATGTCGGTAAAATCGGGTCGGCAGCGGCGAAGTGATAATAGCTCGCAGCCAACCGGCATTTCAGTATCGCACTCGAGCGCAATTACTCCGCAATAAATTAGCGAGATGGAACCGCCAGTGCGTCTCCAAATCGCGACCAACTTAACGGAATCAAAGAGACGCGATCTTTTGCCTACTTTATCTATAGACTTTTAGTATTTAGCGCTGCAATCGTATCGAGAGCAAGGGTGGCCAGGTGCTGACCTAAGGCTTTCTGTCTACGAGTTGGGGAAAATGAAGTTTGTGTGATCGACTGCGATGGTCAGGTTGGATGGGCGATGGCGTTCGCATCGTACGATCAAATCCTGCTCCGAATTTAGTGGCTCAAGCAAAATAGCGACCACGCGGCGACAACTACGCCCTCTCGGTGATTTTGTTGTCGAACTGAAGCGACGGCGCACAATCACACAACTTATCTGATCGAAACGGAAACGTGCGATGAATGAAGCGTCCATCCATGTTGTCTTCGCCGAGGAGGACACCCTCTTTCGACTCATGGAAGTCGCGCTCCTGCGGAAGCTGACGCCTGCCGGAGAAAAATCCCTGTGCTACTTCTTCGGTGACGACTATGGAAGCGCGTCCAAAGCACTGATGCTGATGGCTGACGAACTTGGCCTACCGCGCTCCTTAGAAACCACGGTTTGTACCAACGCAGAACAACTCGATCATCGACTTCCCACTGCTGACTTTCTCGTCCTCGAAAGCTCGAAATTGAATGCTGAGAAAATCAAATTGTGCCTTCCGCGAACGCGCCTTGTGCAGCAGTTTGGTCATGCCTATCGAAACATTGATATCGCGTTCGCGCAGAAGGCAGGATTGCGCGTCGCAAACTTGAATCGGCTGAGTAGCCAATCATCTTGCGATCACATCACGGCCTTGATCCTCGCATTAGCGCGCAGGCTCATGCCAGCGCATCAGGCCGTTGTTTCGCGCGCAGATTTTAATCTGCCATCGCACTTCTCGAACGAACCGGTGCGCAACAAATTTAATTGGGGCGAGATCCGGGCGCTAAAACTTCTTGGAAAGAGTACAATCGGATTTGTTGGTCTGGGCGAAAACTCAGGTCTTGTTGCCCGCAGGGCAAGCCAACTCGGTCTGCGTGTTCTTTACTTCAAACGAGCACCGCTAAATGCGGAGGAAGAAGCGGCGTTTGGCGGCATTTCTTATGCGCCTCTCGATGAACTGCTTGCACAGTCGGACTTCGTTTCTCTCCATCTTCCCTATAACGCCGAGACTGAAAAGTTCGCGGATGCCAGCTTTTTTTCAAAGATGAAACGAGGAGCGTACTTAATAAATTCTGCGCGTGGCGGCCTGGTCGATGAAGAAGCGCTCTATCGTTCGCTTAAAGCTGGCCAAATCGCGGGAGCAGCTTTGGATGTTTATCGGTACGAGCCGATACCACCCGACTGTCCCTTGCTGGAACTCGATAACATTATTTGGACGCCGCACATGTCCGGAGGCGAGCCCGAGTATTTGATCGAAGAAGTCAGAGACGTTCTGACCAACATTGCGCGTGTATTGCGCAGGGAACTACCAGAAAATCTTATCCAAGAGAGTTTCTCGGAAAGATTCAGTGAGAGGCGTGCTGCCACTCTTTAGACGACACGAATGGAATGCGCAGATCAAGGCTTATCTGCTGGTTTGGAATTATCAGAGGTGAAGGGGACAAACGTGAAAACCGGAATTTCGCACTTCGGCAAGCTGAAGACATTGGCGTTTGGATGTTTGGTGGCGTCATCTACCGCTGCGTTGGCCACCTGCGCGGTGGCTGGCGATGCTTCGACCTACAAGCTTGGATATTTGGTCGATGCGTCTGGTCCACAGCAGACGACAATGCTTCCTGCCTATAATACGTTCCGAACATATGTCGACCTCGTCAATCTGAGCGGCGGCGTAAACGGACGGCAGATTGAAATCATCGGACGCGATACGCAGAGCGACGTTCAGCGTTCGCTCGATGCCGTTCAGGAATTTGGGCGCGACGGCGCCCTAGGAATTCTAGGATTACCAGCTACGAATACGCACGCGGCTGTTTTTGCAGCCGCAAAAAAACTCGATATCCCCGTGCTTGCTGGTTATCCCATCAACACGCCGCTTGTGCTGCCGCCTGCAAAACCAGGAGCGTTTGGAGTCGGACTCGAGCTGTCGCTTGCCGGCACCGTCGGCGGATATCTGGCAAAGGAAGTGGCCCCCAACGGCAAGAACACAATTTGTGTGGCGTTCGAGGTTCCAGGCTCAATTCTCTCCTGCAAAAAGATTCTCGCGACTGCAAAGGAGCATGGCTTTTCTGGGGGAGAAGTCCTCACCGTACCGATCCAGCAACGCGATTTCCGCACGGTTGTTGAGCGAATTGTCAACGATAAGCCGGATGTGGTCACCATTTGCCTGGGACAGGCGCATGTCGCTGCATTCCTGCCAGCGCTCGCGACGTCAGGATATCACGGCATTTTTCTCTCAATGGACACAGGCATTGGTGAAGACACACTACTGAAAGCAACGCCTGCAGATTCCAAACTGACTGTCTATTCCTTTGCTCGTTACGTAAAACTTGAAGAAGTATCGAAACCCGAATTTTTGGCCTTGCGCACGGAACTTGAGAAGCGCGGACAAAGCAAGGAAACCGGCACCGGCGGTTTGGTCCTCGGTCTTGTGATTACGGACGCCCTACGTAAATGCGCAAATAGCTGCGCTAGTCCGTCCGATTTTGCGGCGGCACTCGAAAAGGTGGACGTTGATACCAACGGACTGACAGGCGTGCCCATTCGTTTGACGCCGCAAGACCATTACGGAGAGAGCGCGTATCGGCTTACAAAGCTCGATAACGTCACGCGCCATTTCACCCCCGTAGGTGATTGGCTGAAGGTCGCAACTGACGGCAAAATTTCGAAATAGTCCGATGAACTTTGCGTCGTTCGCAGTCAACACACTCAGTACAACGATGGTCTATGCTTTATTTGCTATGGCCGTCGTCTTCGCTTATCGCACCGGCCGTATCCTATTTTTCTGTGTTGGCGAAATTGGCACAGTGTCGGCTTACGTAATGGCAGAGGTGTGGAGTTGGTCGGGGCAGACTGTAGCTGGATTGCCGTTCGCAGTTTTGGCCACGTTGGGAGTCGATGTTGCAGGAGGGGTGGTTCTCTTTTTCATTCTCAGCCAGGAAAAGCAGGACGATCCTTTCGTTGGAACGGCAATCACCATCGCGCTCGCCATCATCCTCGTCGGTGTGATGTCCGTCATATGGGGTAGCTCTGTCGAGCAACTCCCCCTTGTCAAAGGGTTTGTGACGATTGGAGGCGCAACGCTTCCACTTGTAGGCCTCGTCGCGATCGCTGTGGGGGCTCTGACAGTGCTGACCGTGTTGCCCCTGTTTTATTGGACGCCGATAGGTGTCGAGTTGCAGGCTGTAGCCGAAAACCGCCAACTCGCGATGCTCAACGGCATTCCTGTCGAACGGCGAATGTTGATGACGTGGATTGGGGCATGCATTCTGTGCGGCATCGGCGCCGTCCTTGCGGGTGCTGTTTCGGCGATATCGGTGGAGGGATCAGCCATTGGCTTTTCTGGCATCGTCGCCGCGATCATCGGCGGCTTAACGAGCCCGGGAGGGGCGCTTGCAGGAGCGCTCATATTGGCCACCGGCGAGAATCTAATCTCGCTGTTCTTTGACGTCCGCTACAGCACGGTCGTCCCAGTCGCATTTCTTCTCATTCTTCTAATGGTCCGTCCTTGGGGGTTGAGTTCTCGTGTTGAACGCATATTCCGGACGTGACGTGGGCAGCGAGCTATCAACGGACAGTATCGATAAGTCTGCACGACTTCGATTTGCCGGTGTCTTCGTTATCTTCGCCGCCATAGCTGCTGCGCCGTTCGCGCTTGGCAATCTCGCGCTGCATCTTGCGGTGAGCGGAGGTTTGTTGGCGCTCGCAGCGATGCCGCTTACGGTGCTCGTGGGATCAGCAGGACTGCCATCGCTTGGGACCGCTGCCTTCCTTTGCATTGGAGCGTTCACCGCCGGCATTTTGTCGAACAGCCTTGGGCTCGGGCTGCTCCCTGCCGTTGCGGTTAGTGCGGTGCTTGGGCTTCTGAGCGGCACAATAGTGGCTGCGACCACGCTTCGAGTGTCAGGTCTTTATCTCGCGGTCGGAACCTTGGCGCTTCAACGAGCCATCGGAGTTGTCGCTACGGACCTCGATTTGAAGTTGACCTATGCCGCCGGCTTCATGCTCGACGATCCGATCCTGTTTGGCATCCACATCAATTCCCTTCAACGCTGGTGGACGTTAATTGCGCCGCTGATGTGCGTGGTTTACGTCGCCTTCCGCTATCTGCAGCTAAGCCACGTTGGCCGCGAATGGGCATTGCTACGCACGCATCCGGCTGCCGCTGCAGCTTTGGGAATCTCGATTACAAAAAGCCGGATTCAGGTCTTTGCTCTGACTTCCACAATCATAGCAATAATTGGCGTGATCAGCGCCTATCATCTGAGCAATGTCCAGGCGGGAATTCTATACGCTCGAATTGGCAATCGTCTATCTGACGATTTGCGCATTGGGCAAGCCGGGAAATCTAATGGGTGCCATTATGGCTTCCTATCTGATCGTCCTGTTGCCCCAAATAATCCAATCCCTGTTGAAGTTATTTTCCATCGATGCCACCTCGCGCGCCGCGGGTTTGGAAAGTATCGCAATCGGAACCATCCTGATTTTAGCGCTCCTGCGCGTTCCCCAACGTACGCTTGCAAAACTTCGAAAGTGGAGATTGCATCGTGGCTAGTTCTGAGGAAGATTTGCTGTCGCTAAAAGACGTGAGCATCGCGTACGATAGAAAATTCGCGTTGAATAAGGTGTCGTTGAAAGTCCAACGTGGCGAGAGCCTTGCTTTGGTCGGCAGCAATGGTGCGGGCAAGACGTCCCTTCTTGGTGCTATCGCGGGATTTTTGCACAAAGGCCAAAGTATTGATGGGCAGGCACTCTTCGATGGTGACGATCTGCCATGGGGTAACATCAACAGACGGCGACGTATCGGAATTGGTCTGGTGCCGGAAAAGGATAAGGTGTTCCGGCTGCTGACGGTCGACGAGAATCTTGAAATTGGGGGGCGCGCTCGGCACAGCAGAAAGAAAGCCGATGCATTTGATTGGTTTCCCCGCTTGGCGGAACGGCGAAAGATCCAAGCAGGAAATTTATCGGGCGGTGAGCAGCAAATGTTGGCTCTTGCGATGGCGCTCCTTGCGTCACCCCAGCTCTTGTTGCTTGATGAGCCGAGTCTCGGGCTGGCTACGCCGATCGTGGAGTTCCTTTGTCAAAGCTTGGGCCGTCTGAGGCAAGAGCTTTCGCTTACAATTCTCGTCGCCGAATCTGACACGCAATGGATCCCACACTTTGCCGACCGCGTTCTTGTACTTGACCGGGGTTGGCCGATTGCAACATTCGATCGGATTGATTCCTCCAATCTCGAAACGATCCACGGCATGCTCTTGGGTTTGGTCAGCCCCTTTCCTGTGAGCGCTTGAATGTTATTGCACCGAGCCGAACAGCCCGCCATCTTCGATGTTCAAAACGTCAGCTTGTCTTTCGGCGGCATGGTCGTTCTGGATAACATCAACCTGTCGGTCCGGGAGTCGGAAGTCGTGGCGTTGATAGGTCCGAACGGTGCCGGCAAGTCAGCGTTTCTGAACTGCATTAGCGGCGTCTATCCCGTACAACGAAACGCTTGCATCACTCTTGATAGTGTGCGGCTGGATCGTCTTCCGGCGCACCGCAGGGCGCGGGCAGGAGTAAGCCGGACGTTTCAGGGATTGAATCTGATATCCAGCCATTCGGTGCTCGATAATGTTCTTCTCGGGTGGACTACTCACTTCGCGCAAAATGTGTTTGGAATGCTGGCGCAGCCGTGGGCGGCACTCAGGGCTGAAAGGCTCGCACGCGAAGAAGCATTTGAAATACTCGATTTGTGCGGTCTCAAAAAAATCTGGGGGGAGCGTTGTAGCGAACTACCGTTTGGCATTCTTCGGCGCGTCGACCTCGCGCGTGCACTAATTGGTAGGCCCAAACTTCTTCTGCTCGATGAACCGGCTTCGGGGCTGAGCCATGATGAGCGTCCTCTTATCGGTCAGATGGTCCGGTTGGCCCTCACGCGCAAAAAACTCGCGGTGCTCTGGATTGAACATGATCTGGATTTGGTATTTTCGGAGGCGCGTAGGGCCATCGTTCTGCATCATGGAGAGCAGATAGACGAAGGAAATCCAAGTGATGCCAATCAGCGTACGCGTCTGATAGAGTTCTTACAAAAGCGGGCGCCTAGGCGAACAAAAGGGAATGTGGCGATCTCTCTCGTCATCGGCGGCAAGTGCCGCCGCATCCGAACCTTAACGCAGGTCAGGCCGAAGATCCCCAGGCTTGGATGAGATGAATAGAAAGAACGGGATTGGGTGTCAGCTGAACGCGGGTGAACAGTCATGAAATCGCATCGTTCCGTGAGCATCTGACCTTTCACGGCGACGTCTGCTATCTCGGCAAAGCAGCTCTCGGCTTAGAAGCGGCCCGCAAAACCGCCCGCTTGAAATTTGTACGAAACCTGCGAGGCAACTTCTAAGTCAGTTTTGCCGAGATTGCGGACATCGGCCGTCCCCAAGAAGTGAAAGTGGACCGAGGTCTTGTGAAGGTTTGCCATGCTTCGGATAGCGGACCTAACTTTGTGGACCGCAGTCAAGCCCTGTTCCAAGCGGTCTTGAAAGCTCTGGTTCGTGGGGTTGTTGAGACGTAGGGCTTGATCCAGGATCCGCCCAAGCTGGTGCCGTAGCGCGTCCCAGCCGCTTCCAATCGGAGCAGTTCTCGTCGTTTCATGCGGCTTAAAGCAGACAAAACGAGGAACTCAAATCCAGGAAGTACAGGCACGCATTTGCGCTAATTTCTTCGGGCTCTTCGCGGCACAGTTTAGAGGAATGCCAAGCACTCCGGCGGGCGAGTGACCCCAAATTCCTTCACCCTAGAGTTAATCATCGTAAGGATCGATATTGCCGAGCTTGAAGAAATAGTGCTCGAATGCCCCCCCCAACTACGCAAGACCACCCAAAAATCAATTGTTATCCTCCACCGTACAGTTGAATTCTCGCTCGAACCTCCACGTCTGCACACGCGCTACTTCTTACAATCCAAATAAGCGCTCAGAAACGAGCGGAGCTCACGGATCGACTGAACCGGTTTGAAGTCCTTGAGGATCAGCGCTCGTGCGAATACGCCGTCGAGGTAGGTTGAGATAAAACTGGCCGTCTCATCGACATTAACTTTGCGGAATTCCCCGCTCTTAATTCCATCGGCCAAAGCCGCCCGTAGTACGTCGCGCTCGTCTTCATAGAAGCGCCGGATCGCGTCATCGATCCGCACGTTGCGCTTTGACGTCTTGGCATAGTCGATAGAGATCTTGATGAGCTTGGCTATCGTCTCATACTCTTTGATGTGGTTATCGAGCCATCCATTGATGATGGCACGTGGATCCTTCAGCCCCTGGCGAGCGATCCGGAACTGCTGGAATGCGCGCTCGACGGCGAGCGTTACCGCTTTCCGAAATAGCTCCTCCTTGCTTCCGAAGTAGTAGTAGATAAGAGCCGGATTGAAGCCCGTGGCGTCGGCAATGTCCTTTGTCGTGACCGCTGAAAATCCGCGCTCCGCAAAGAGGTCGAGAGCGGCTTCGCGAATATGGGTTTCGGCGTCCAGGGAATCGACATCAAGCTTCGGACGACCGACACGCGCACTTCGCCCACCCCTAGCCTTCTCTGCACGTCGCCGCGGCAAACGAACGGCAGCCGGCGATCTGGTTTGATTTCCCAAGCTTCTATCTCCCGAATCTCTTTGTCTTGCGGACCTTAATAGCAAATCCAGAGTGCCTGCCGGTATCCATCGCGCCTCGAATTTGTGCGGGTTGGTGGAAAGAATGTTCAAAAATTCCGCAGTTTCAGGGAAGCAACCGCTTGCGCTCCATAATTAATTAATCGTTTAATTATGATCTACGCAAGTGTCCATAGGCTTTCTCAAGTGAGGAAGCCCCCGGCCAACACGACGAGCGCTTCGATATGCGGACAGCTCTAATGAACGCTTCGACTGGTGACGTCTCGACCAAGACCGCGTTGCCGGTTGCGCCGGAGATCTCTGCGCGTGGGCGCCAATGGCAGATCCGTGGAGCGCTTAGCCGACGACAGTTTGCGCTTTACGCTGTGGCAGGCGTTTTCACTCCTATTCTTCTCTGGGCGTTCCTCAACGAGGCGGCGGTCGTCCCGAAAATTTTTCTGCCCGGGCCTCTGGACGTCGTCAAACGCTTCTGGACGTGGGTCCTCAATGAGGGGTTCACAGGCGATCTCCTCATCAGCGTCGAACGCGTGAGCATCGGATTCCTCGCGTCCCTAATCGTCGCCCTTCCGCTCGGATTGCTCGCGGGCACATTCAAACCCGCCGAAGCCTTTCTCGAACCGGCGATGGATTTCATCCGCTACATGCCTGCTGTCGCGTTCGTCCCATTGATGATGCTGTGGTGCGGCGTCGGTGAACTTTCAAAAATCTCGATCATTTTTATCGGCACCTTCTTTCAGATGGTCCTGATGTTCGCCGACGACGTCAGAAAAGTGCCGATGCAGCAGATCGAAGCCGCTCAGACGATGGGTGGGACGCGGCGCGAGATACTCTACAAGGTGATCTTTCCGTCGGCGGCGCCCGCGCTCTTAACGACGTGCCGGATCACGCTTGGTTGGGCGTGGACATACCTTGTCGTCGCAGAAATCGTCGCCGCGAATTCTGGGCTTGGATATGCCGTCCTGAAAGCTCAGCATTTCCTCCAGACAGACAAAATTTTCGCGGGCCTCATCGTCATCGGATTTCTCGGCCTCTTGCAGGACCAACTTCTCCGCGCCCTGCACCGCGTCCTCTTCCCGTATTTGAGGAGGCAATAGTCGATGACGAAGTCAATCGAGCTAAGTCGACTCTTCAAGAGCTTTGCCAACAATAAAGGCGGCACGCTCGTTCTGGACAACATATCGCTCTCGATCGCTGCGGGCGAGTTTCTGACCATCGTGGGCGCATCCGGCTGCGGAAAATCAACGCTTCTCCGGATCATTGCCGGCCTCGAAGCAGCGGACAGCGGTGTGGTTCTCGTTGGAGGCCAATCGATCGACGGTCCCGGCGTCGATCGCGCGATGGTCTTTCAGGATTACAGTTTGTTTCCGTGGCTGACCGTCAGGCAAAATGTTCTGTTCAGCCGTCGTCTCGCTGCTAACACTCACGACAATCTGGCTCTCGAGCGGGGCGCGGAGAATGAGCGAGCTCTGAGGCTTATCTCGCTCGTCGGCCTTGGTGCCGCACAAGACGCGTACCCATCACAGCTTTCCGGTGGAATGCGTCAGCGCGTTGCAATCGCCCGCGCGCTCATGTCGAAGCCATCCATCATCCTCATGGACGAACCATTCGGCGCACTCGACGCGCAAACGCGCGAAGTGATGCAGGATCTCGTCTTGAGCGTCGTCGCGCAGGAAGGCACGACGATCGTGTTCGTTACACACGACGTCGAGGAAGCGCTCTATCTCGGCTCGCGCGTCGTACTGATGTCCCCGCATCCCGGTCGCATCGACACCGTCTACGACGTGCCGTTGCCGAGGGAGCGCAACGTCATGATGCGGATCGATCCACAGTTTCTCACTCTTAAGCGGACGGTGATGGAACGCGTCCGCCAAACCGTTGGCCTGTCGCTCGACAGGTCTGTCTTGGGAAGCATCGGAGCCGAAGCATCCGCTCGGCAACATTCTTGAAGGAGTACCCATGATGCGACAGTTTTGGACTAAACTCCGGAATATCGGATTGGCTTGCGCGGTTGCGCTCGCGGGCGCCAGCTCGCTTCAACCGGGCAGCGCACACGCAGAAGAGCAGGTGACGCTCGCGACAGTCGCGTGGATCGGATACGCGCCGTTCTACATCGCCGTCGAAAAGAACCTGTTCCAGAAATACGGCGTCAAAGTCGCACTGAAGGACTTCGAGGATCCGGCCCTCATCCCAGCGGCTTTGCAAAGCGGCGGCATCCAGGGCGCCATGTACACCTACGACCAGGTGATCAATCTCACCGCAAACGGCAACGCCTTTCGCGTCGTCATGCCCATCGACTACTCGAACGGAGCCGATGCGGTCGTCGCCCTGAAGTCGATCAGTTCGATGGCCGACCTCAAAGGCAAAAAAGTCGCTTATCCCTTCGCAACCTGTGACAACCTTCTCGTTTCCTACGGACTGCAGAAAGCGGGCCTCGCGGAGCCTGACGTCGAAGGTCTCGACACAACGCCGGAAAACGTTGCGGCCGCGCTGGTCGGAGGCGCTGCCGCCGGCGCGACCTACGAACCGAATGTCAGCAAAATTCTGAAACTCGACGTCAATGGCGGATACCACACGATCTTCACCTCAGCGTCCGCACCGGGTCTCATCACCGATATCCTCTATTTCTCGACCGACTATATCAGCAAGAACCCGAAGACGGTTGACGCCGTCATCAAGGGTTACATCGACGGCATGGCCTTCATGAAGGAGCATCCCGACGAGGCCTATGCGATCGTCGCTAAGTACTTCTCGACGACGGTCGACGATGTGAAAGAGCAGGCCAAGGGCGCCTACAACATTCCGGTCTCCGAAATGGCCGGATATTTCACGCCCCATGAGGACGCAAAGTCTCTCTTCACCTCTGGAAAGCTGATTGCGGATGTCTTGATTAAGCGCGGGCAGATCAAGGCGGCTCCGAAAATCGAGGATACTTTCGACGCGGCATTCGTTAGCGCGCTCGTCGCTTCGAAGTAATCGCAGAACAGAAAACGGCGAAGCGCAATGGCTGCTTCGCCGCCAACCGGCCCCGTGACTTTGACAGACTGAGACCAATAACGGAGTAAAAACGAAAAATGGATGCCATCGTGAACAAAGGGCCGACAGAGCTCGAAAACAAGCTTGCTGGCGAGGGAGTGAAGTATTTGCTTGCAAGCTACGTCGACATGCACGGCGTCTCAAAGGGCAAGACCGTACCTATTGCGCATATGGACCGCATGATGGCGGGCTCCGAGCTTTGCACCGGCGCAGCTCTCGATGGCATCCCGCAGGATGTCAGCGACGAAGAGGTGGCGGCACATCCGGATGCCTCGTCCTGCGCTGTTCTTCCGTGGAACAAGGATGTCGCCTGGTTCGCGAGCGATCTCTGGTGCCAAGGCAAACCGTTCGAGGCTTGCAGCCGAAACATTCTGAAGCGTTCGCTGGCAAAAGCGGAAGCTCTGGGCTACGGCCTCAACCTGGGCATGGAAGCCGAGTTCTTCGTGCTTCAGGACGATCCGGTCCTGGGCATCAAGCCGCTGTCGGACCGCAAGAACCTCGAGAAGCCAGCGTATGACGTTGCCAGAACGCTCGACAACCTCGGCTGGATCGGCGAGCTCATCGATTCGATGAACAGCCTAGGCTGGGATGTCTACAGCTTCGATCACGAGGACGGCATCGGCCAGTTCGAAATCGATTTCCGCTATTTCGACGCGCTGTCGATGGCCGACAAATACGTATTTTTCCGGATGATGGCGCACGAGATCGCCCGCAAGCACGGCGGCTTCGCGACCTTCATGCCGAAGCCTTATGACGATCGCGCCGGTAGCGGCGCTCATTTCAACATGTCGCTCTTTGACAAGAAGACAGGAAAAAATTTATTCGCCGACGCATCAGATGTGCGCGGGTGCGGGCTCTCGAAACTCGGCTATCAATTCCTTGCCGGCATTCTGAAGCATCTGCCCGCAATCTGCGCCGTCGTCGCGCCGACCGTGAACAGCTACAAGCGTCTCGTTCTCAAAGGCTCGATGTCGGGATTTACGTGGGCGCCGGTCTGGGCCTGCTACGGCAACAACAACCGCACGAACACGCTGCGCATTCCGCTGGGCGGCGGTCGCGTGGAATTGCGGGCAGCCGATAGCTCGTGCAACCCGTACCTCGGTGCTGCGCTGGTGCTTGCCGCCGGTCTTGAAGGCATCACTCAAGAACTTGATCCGGGCGATCCCCACACCGAGAACATGTACCTGAAAAGCGAAGAAGAGCTCAAAAGATTGGGCGTGTTCCATCTTCCGCGCACGCTCGAAGAGGCGGTCAACGCCTTTGACGCCGACCCGCTAAGCGAGGAAATTTTTGGCTCTGCGATGAAGAAATCCTGGGTCGACTTCAAGCGGGACGAATGGTTGAGCTACATCAATCACGTCTCCGACTGGGAACGCGCGCGCTATCTCAAGTTCTATTGATGGCTCTGCGATGAAGTGGGCGGTAAGAACCTGGAGCGAATTGCCTCGCGATTTGGCGAAAGCCTGTCGCGCGGCGATACTCCCTGTCGGTGCCACCGAGCAGCACGGGCCACATCTCGGTACCGGCATGGACTTCGTCATAGCGGAAAAGCTGTGCAGCGAAGTTGCGAAGCGAACGGGCGTACCAATGCTCCCAACGCTTCCCTACGGATGCTCCCTTGGGCACAGCCGGCGGTGGCCGGGAACGATCGCCTTGCAGCCGATCACCCTTATTACGGTCGTCAAGGAAATCGGCGATTGGGCGTACCACAGCGGAGTGCGCCGACTATTCATCGTCAATAGCCACGTGACGAACGCAGCCCCGCTGCGTTGCGCGCTCGAGATGCTCCGCGCCGAGCACGACGACATGATGGTCGCGGTAATCAATACGGCGACCATCAGCGAAAGGGTGCGGACGGAGCACTTTTCCGACGCACAAGACTGGCATGCCAACGCTGCAGAGACGGCACTTATGCTGGCAGAAGCGCCGGAAATCGCCCGAAGCGATCTTATACCGACATCGGATGATCCCGATCGCACGGAGGGACTTGTCTTCGCGCATCCCGTCAACAGAACCAGCAAGAATGGCGTCACGGGAGCGCCGAGCCGTGCTCGCATCGAGGATGGTCGCGAGCTTTTCGCTTGGATGGTCGAAGACCTTTCGGCGCTCATCGAAAAGGGGAAGCTTGAGCGCCCCGCGCTCGAGCAGTCTTATTTCGATCCCGTTGAGCAATGACGAGAGAAAGCACGATTAATTTACGATGACGAAGCTGCGGTATCTCGGTTGGGAAGGTTACGCTGACGGTAATTTTGCCGACGCGCTTCGTCGCGATACGGGCTTAGAGATCGAGGGCGAAAATCATCTATCGGATGATCTCGCGAGCAGGACCGTGCAAGCGGCACCCGCTGCATGGGACATCGTCAACATCAATACGCCGTTCGTGCGCGATGTCTTGCATACGCGCGGCATCGTCCGCCCGCTTCCGGATAAATTTGAGCCGAAGATTAGGGAGCTCGTTGGTGTATTTTCGCGCTTCAAAGCCGCCGCGGAGGGCCCCAATGGAGAAATTCTCGGCATTCCCCAACGCTGTGGCCCATTCAACCTCGTCATCAATCGGAATCGCCTCTCACCTGCGCTCGCCAGGGAGCATGGTTTTAGCCTCGCGTTGAATCGGGATTTTTACCAGCGCTTCGGAATTCTCGCTTACGAGGATTTCAACGCCATGCACATCGCAATCGCGGCTGGCCTCAATCCGTTCGAGCCACTTGATGATCCGGCTATTGCAATGTTTTCCGATGCGGCTCGATCGATTTTCCGATCGGCACGAACAGTTACGCCGGATCATAATCTCTTGAACCAAGCCTTGGTCGATGGCGATATCGATTTCTACATCAGCGGCGGAACGTACACGGCATCGCCGGCACGGCTCTCCGGCAGGGTGGAAGTCCGCGCCATTACGCCGGAGAACGGGCCGATTTCGGGAAAAGGCGGCGTTGCCTTTGTCGAAATCAACGCGCTCATCAATCACGCCGCGCTGCCGTTTGAAGCCGGTGAGATTTTCCTCGACTATATCGCGAGCGAAAGCGGTGCTGTCGCTGCGTCTCTAGCGGCCGGTGCCTGTAATCCCGTCGCGCAAATGCATCGCGCCTCGGTATTCAATCGCTTCGACCGCGCTCATCTTGACGCAATGCAATGGGACGATTTCGAGGAGGATATGTCGCGCTGCGCGGATTACGCGATCATGCCCAATTATCCCGAACTTCTACAAATCGTTAAATCCTCTTCCCAATACGATTAGGTGCGCCGCCAGTCGGCTTGCCACGAAAAGCCGATCAGATCCTCCAGTTGAGGTGCATGTGGATCATGACGTTGAACCTGCCGATTTCCCTCGTTGCATCCAAGTCGGGAAGGATAATGGACCTGACCATGATGCCGTCGAGAAATGTCGAAATGAGCGCCGCGATTTGGTCAGCATCGACAACGTCACATGAACCCCTTTTGATGCCGGCTTCGATTGCCGATGTCAGAACGCTCCGTTCTGTATCGTAAAAAAGCAAGATTGCGGCATCGATGTCGTCCGACCTCGTTCCGCTGCTTCGATAATTGAGGGTCATCTTCACGAATTTTCGGATGATCTCAAATTGACGGATGTGCGTTTCAAGCCATCCCGAGATGATATCGCGGGGCGACTTCGCGTTTTCCTGCAGATCCCGAAAGTGCTGCAATGCCTGTTGGACAGTCGTCTCCACGACACTCCGAAACAGCTCCTCCTTGCTTTCAAAATAATAATACAGCATCGCCGGGTTCATCCTGGCCGCGGCCGCAATCTCTTTCGTCGACACATCGGCGTAATGGCGGCTCTCAAAGAGGTGTGCGCGTTCTAGCCTACGCTGCGGCTTTATCCCTTGTAGGCGTGTCGATCGCGATGAACCTCCAAGCCGGGCTTGCGAAATCCGAATTCCTCACGGGTCAAATTACGTGGGCAGCAGCAAGCGTCGCCTCTGACGTCCTCAAAGCCCTAACGCCGCTTCTCATTGTCTGGGCAATAGCTCGACGCGATGTGCTGCGGACCATAGCGGGCGTCGTTGTTCTGACTGTGACGGCGAGCTATTCGCTGACATCAGCGCTCTCTTACAGCCACGCGAGCAGCGAGAACGCTACAAATTCGAGGACGGCTGCGAACGACGTCTACGAACGCGCAAAGGTTGCTTACCGTGAAGCCGACGAGGCGCTGAAAGCATTAGCTCCGAGCCGGTCGGTCGATGAGCTTGACGCGAAAATTTCCGCTCTGCTAGTCGATCCACTTGCAGGGGATTGTCACACCATAGACGGGCCGGTGTCTCGGCGTGTTTGCCCGAGCGTCGCAGAGCTTCGAACCGAGCGCGCAATTGCCGTTGAGCGAGCGCGGCTTCAAGGTGAGTTAAAAGCTGCGCAGGGAAAGCTCGATCGGTTGCCCCCTCCGAAAGTCGCTGATCCTACGACCGAAGCTATCGCCGGGGTCTGGGCGCGCGTCGCAACACCTCCGTCGCCCGATACGATATCAACCTGGTTGGGATTGTCTGGCGTTCTTCTAATCGAGGTCGGAAGTATATTTGGATTGCTTGTAGCTTCCGGTGTCGACACCGCAATGGCGAAAGAAATAGAAGCCGCGGCGCCGAGCACGCCGCCGCCGACAACGATCGGGGGGCCTGAGGCTGTCGCGCCAATTATAGACGCGGCGTGTGTCGTCCATACTGAAACGCTCCCGCCGTGCGTGCCGGTAGCGGTCAAGCGGAAGCGCGGACGGCCGAGCCTTATTGCCGATGACTCCCTCGAAAAGCTTAAAGCGATTGCGCGCGACGGTAAGGTAACAGCTACTCACGCAGCAATTGCCGGTGCGCTAGGCGTGTCGAAACCAACTGCCAAAAAGCAACTCCGAAGCCTTGAAAAGAGCGGTGCCGTTCGAATGAAAACCGGGCCGCGGGGCGCGTCAATAAGATTGATGTGAAATCAACGCTTGCGACAAGTGTGGGCGCTACGTCAACGCTCGACAATTGGGCTGAGACGTAGCGCCTAATCTCTTTGCGCCCACGCCCGGATCATTTTTGCAAGAGTGTCGATTATCTCGACCGCTTGAACAAACAGCCAATACGCGAGGACAAGAGCGCCGACCGTCAATGCAACTTCTAAAACGACTTCGATCACAAAATATATGAACCGGCCCACGAAGCTGAATGCGCTGCTATATTCTAAATGGGATGCCGAGCCCCCTGAGGTTGGTTCCACTCCACTTTGATTACCGCTCGGCTCATCAAAAATACTCATTCTGACCCCCGACCAACAATGCGGGCTTCTCCCTCGGCGTCGCGTAAAATTTTCTCTCGGATTAGCCGGGGAGCGCAATGCCACTAGTTTAGCGGCTGTTTTGTGTAGCGTGATCGTGGGAAATCGCAGCATCCACACGAAAATGACTGCCCGATGCGCATCACCTCGCACAGATCACGGCCACGTAATGGCAGGCAATTCTCCGATCAATCCCGAAACGGTAGGCTGATTTCGCTCTTGTGCCTGGACTGCTGCAAGCTGTGAATAAACGTAACTCCACACCGCGTCCCGCCAAGCGATAAACGCGCTTGCTTCCGCCGCCCAATTTGGAACGGTGCTGTCTTTGTACGATGCGAGCGACACGCCGTCCGCATAGTTGTGCGATTGCGCCATAGTGTCGATGACGCCTTGAATGGCGCGGCTGTAGTCCGCTTCCGTAAGAACGGGGAGGCTCGCTAACGCGGCTTCCCTCACGACGGCGACCGCTTCGGGGGTCCAAAGTTCGGCGGCTAGCGTTTGCGCTTCGGGTGGATAGGTACTCAAATCCGTATCGGCCCATGCGCCGTTTTGAACATGGCCGGGCGTCAATACCGACCGATGAATGTTACCGTCTTCGGCCGTGTCGATAACGGCAATATTGATCGACGAACCGTCCCGCAAATATGTGTTGTTTGTCATCGTCATGCGATCCTGTAAACGCCTTCGAAGTAAATTGTTGTGCCTGCGTTTGTGTTTGCGTCGGTCACGTCTGTAACGCCAGTCGTTGTTCCGCAGCGGACCCAACACTTAGTGTCGTTCGTCGCCACCATCACGATCAGGCCGCCACCTATGGACGTGAATAACGCGCCTAATGAAGCGGGTAGCACACCAGCATCGGTGTTTGCGTCGTTGGCAGACGTGAAAGGCAGCCCCGTGATTTGCAAGCTTCCTGCGACGGTGCCTTTTGCGCTCGTCGTTATGCGGCCCTTGATAAAACAGAGTTTGCCGATGCGAACGTAATATCCGGCCTGTGTGGCGTAAGTGATGCCCGACGCGGAAGTCGAATATGTAAAAGCTGGCGTCCAGGTTCCTGACTGAAAGTCTGCTTTCTCGCTGTCCAACTCTGCGAGAGCCGATTGAACGTCTGTTGCTGCGATGTTGCCCGTGGGGCTAAACGACACCGCACCCGCCGACGTCCCGCCGACGTTCGTCCACGCAGAGCCGGTCCAGATGCGAAGCACGTTGCTTGTCGTGTTCCAATAAAGGGCGCCGACAAGCAGAGCGTTGCCGTCGTTATCGAGCGTCGGGTTGCTCGACTTTGCGCCGAGGTATCTATCGTCAAAGCTGTCGTAAGAATTTGCGGCTGCCGTAGCCGATGCGGAAGCCACTGACGCTGACGAAGCGGCGGCGTCCGCAGAGTTAGACGCGTTCGTTGCTTGGTCGGTCGCGGTGTTCGCTGCCGTCACCGCTGAAACGACCGCATCTTGGAACCCGGCTATGTTTCCCTCGTAGGCGTCCATACGTCCGTCAAGCTGCTGATCCCGCATAGCGGCACGATCTAGCGCTTTCTCCACAACGGCGGCGTTAAAACGCTGATTGAAAATCAAGTCGACGTCCTGCGAGAACGGCAGCACGCGGCGAAGTTCGATGTTCTTACCAGATGCTAGTGCGGCAAATGCCGGTTGCGGCGTCACGGTTGCATAAGTGAAATCGTTGGCGACGACGATTGTGTAGTCGACGCCGACCACACGAAGGCTTTTGGCACCCGTCGCCGACGTGAGCCACACTTGCATTTCTTCCGGCGCATCTAGTCGGTATGGAAAAGTGAGTGGAGCGGTCGTTCCGCCGCCAACAAAGGAAATGGTATTTGGATTTTCTGCTAGCATGGCGAGCCCCCGTGGCCGCTGGTTCGATTTTCAATCTGCTGCGACTGTCGTTGCTGCTACTCTGACGGCCCAACTTTCGATCGCGAAATTCCTTACTGATGAGACTTGCAGGGCAATAATCGCCTCAAAGCTTCAATGCATCCGCCCCAACATGTGTCTCTCCATTTTGCAAGACGTCTTGCTGTCGGCCGATCGTTAAATTTCGGTTCGAAGAGGCTGCCGCGTTGCAGCTTTCAAGCTGTTCGCGAATGGCAAAGCCGGATGTGCAGCCGTTTTCAGTAGACGCCACGCCTTCACCGGTGGTCCGTGTTGACGTCACGTCTACACTCGACGCGGACGTCGACGGATTGCGGGGCGGTGGTGAGGACGCTACGTCAACACTTCGTGGGGTTGCGGGCGTCGCGTCTACAATCGGTTCAAGCGAGCGGTGCCGATGACGAGGACAATAAATTTCGCCCTTTGCGGTTTTGTCGCCGCAACAGCCAAAGCCCGGCAAGAGTGGATCGCCGATCGGCCACCCACACTGTCCCGGCTCGCGATCAAGAAATGAGACGCGCACGACATCGTCAGCATAGACAACTTCGGGCGTCGGCGGCAGCGGCGAATAAAACCCCTCGCCTTTAAATCCGCGAAACGGCGTGCGGGGCGCATGACGCTTTCGTTTGTACGCTCTGATGCCTCGACGGCGGGATTTTAAATTCAGTCGCCGCGCTTTGCAGACGACCATGCTTTTCGTGACGGGCTGGCCGGCGAGCGCTGTCAACTCCCGGGCAATATCCGGCGCAGCGAGCCCTTCGCCGTCCCATTTATCGCGCAGAATTTGCTCCATAGCGGCGTTCCACATGTCTTCGGCTCCAAGCGGATAAGGCCGGGCAGACACGCGGTTGTGCGCGCTCTAAGGCGTTGCGGTCGGCCCGATTTAAATTTGGGGAACGACGAGGGCATGAGGGGCTAACCGGCTAGCGGGGCTTTGGCCTCGTCAGACGGCTAAATACCTGATTTGCTTATTTGACGTCCAGATTCTTGGGGAAGGGGCTTTGGGGCTTATCGGGCGGGTTTGGCATCACGAATTATAATTTATTTGATTTTGCGGGCTGATTTCCAACGCGTAGGCCAAAACTTGCTGCTTATTTAACATCATCCGGCATTGAATTATTTAGCGAAAAATCGCCCGTGGGGCCGCGGTCCGCCACGGACGGTTATTCGGAATTTTAAATTATCGACGAGGTGCGCACAATATTTATGCGTACCGAAATCAAAATTCGCAGGTTAAATAATCTGGACATTTTTACCTCCTTTCTGCCGCGCTTTTTTTTTGCGGTGAGGGAAATGTGCCTGCGGTAGCGTTCTCGCGCAAATCGTGTAACCGCGATCGCAAACTGTTAGGTGCAATTTAATCTTGGCGTCTGTAACCGACGCTCCGCAAAGTCTCAAACCCGAGAGCCGTGAAGGCGAGCAGTCCATGCCGCCTCGAAGCCTCGGCGCGCCATTACTGCGCCGTGGGCGCCCATTGACGGCTCAACGCTTCAGCACCGGCCGACTGTTTCACCGTTCGAGGCCGCTTCGCAACGTCGTACAGGCTTTCCACAGTATCGCTGCCGAACTGCGCGTCAGGCAGCGTGCGTGCAATAAATTTTGATCTATGAAGCAGCCTCGGGTTTTGCCGCGGGGTCATCAAATGGATTTAAGAACATACGTTTCGGAGGGCGCAATGCTCTATGCCGATTTTGCGAAAGCGGTTTCGCAGATAATAGTGGCGGCTCTCGATGAGGCCAAGCGAACGGGTGCGTTCAAATCCACGGCACCGCAAATCCAAACCCGCGCAAAGGGTGAGGCCAGCCTAGCGAAGAGGTTGCGCGAAAAGGGCCTAACTGACAGTGATGAGATCGAGCTTCACAGAAAAGATTTAGCTGGCTGCCGACTTATCTTTTACAGCAACGGCGCGTTCAATGAATTCCTCTCCACTCGCGTACTATTTGACAATTTCGAAATTGATGAGAGTACTAAATTTCATCACCCTGTCTTGGACGACGAAAACGCTTCGCAGTTTCGGAGCTATAACTTTGTTGTGCGGCTGAAGTCCGACAGAGCGGCGCTCCCGGAATACAAACGCTTCGCGGGTCTAAGATGCGAAGTTCAGGTCCAAACAATTCTAAATCATGCATGGTCAGAGGCTACCCACGATATTGGGTACAAGCGCGGCGATAGTCTTGAGTTTGGGACACAGAAACTCCGAGAAATCGACGAGCGCTTAACCGACATAATGCTAAAATATCTTGCGCCCGCAGGTCATGAGTTCGAGAAAGCTCAACAAGACTACGACAGTGTAATGAAAGGTCTAGCGATATCGGAACGCGGGCCTTTGAAAAATCTGCTTGATGCAAAAGACAATAACGAGCGTTGGAACGTACTCGATCTCATAATGGATCACTACTTGCCCAATCTCGATGCTGGCACCCCAGCAATACTTAGCGAGCTTCTAACCACCGTCGAGCAAGCCATAGCTATAAGCAGAGGCACCCCGAGGTCTACTTGGATGGTGGGCGACTTTAGTGTCGATGGCTTCGACGGTGCGCAGGTCATACGAAAAGCGGTCGAGTTGTTTGAAGACATAATGCGCGGAGACCCCGAGGCATCACTGCAACTCCTTATGAGACTGCACGGCGCCGCTGAATCGACCAAAGAGCGTGAGCTTTATCTTAAAGCGGCCGATCATCTGGCCGACATCCCTTATGATCTTTTTCAACGATACGGCGGCGCAGTTCATCTAGCGCTTATACGTCCGATGAAAGAACTTAGCGCCGATGACAGGCGAGCGCAAAGGGCTTTGATTCTTGGGGTTGGAAAAAATTTGCTAAAGCCGTCACTGACTTCAGTGAAGGGCTCGTATCGAACATTCAGTTTCGCTTCAGTGTCAATATCGCCGGGCAAAGACATCGGCGCAGCGCGTACGTCAGTTGTAGAATTGCTAAAGTTTCTCTACACCGACGCCTCGACAGATAACGAACGGCACGAAGTAATAAATGCACTCTTGCAAGTCGCAAGCCCACCGACGCAAGGCCAATATTCTGACGAACTCCTCGTTTGCATTTTGCAAGATACACTCGAAGTGCTGCGATTTTTGAAGGCCGAGATGACGGCCGCTTCGTTCGAGGTTAAGAATGAAATCGAATACAGCGCTTGGAACATTCATCGGATGTTCTGTACCGGGCCTCTTCCTCAGCTAGAAGCCATTTCTCAGCTTAGAACCGAGATATCGGAAGAGTGCCGTGCCATTCGCGATGCGCTCTCCTCCGACTCTGAATTCAATATTTTCAAGACCCTGGCGAGTTTTAATTCGGTTTATGCTGCAGATTGGGAGGACGGATCCAGGTTCTACAAGCGTTCCCAAAATATCCGTGACGGCGAAATCGAAACTTTTATGCAATCTCTCGATGGGAATGAGGACGCTTGGTGGCAGCGCTTAGAGCGATGCGCCGCACCGCAATTCTCGAACGGAATGTCGAGAACAGGCCTTCAGAAATTTTTGGTCCGGATTTGCAGTGAGAAGCCAAAGTTCATTGTCGATCGGCTGCCGGGTATTCGGGGAAACCTTGCTCGGTTTCTACCGACGATTTTGAACTCGCTAGCTGAAAGTGGGCATGAAAATTTGTGTGTGCCGATCGTTCGCGAATGGATAGAGAAGGGCGTTTATCTTGGCGAAGTTGCAAGCGCTACGCATTTTCTCCCGAGATTTTCTGCGGAAATTTTGCCTTCGCTGTATGAATCTGCGACCGCATCGGGCGACACGCGCGTAGTGAATGAAACGACGGCCGCAATTATTGCGAATTACGATCCCTCCAGCGGCGAGCACAAGGCGCTATTGCTGAAGGCCTTTAAATGGCTGGGCGACCGAGGAAACGCCGACATTGTTTATCACGTTTGGCATTTGGACGGCCTCAAGTCAGTGTGCGGAAGTTTAAGCGATGATGAGGTGCGGATAATTCTCAAATCCGTTATGCCGTTTTCACAAGCCGATCACCAACTGGAATCTTTCCTACAGCCAATCTCGGAGACGAACCCGCGGGCCGTTATAAGCTTCTTCAGCGACCGCATCGCATATTCGGAACAGACGATCGCGCCTACCGGCTATGACGCAATTCCTTTCGCGTCTCCTGACTTGTCGGAACTCCGTAACGAGGTGGATTTTTTACTCGAAACGGCTGCTGCGTTGTGGCGAGACAACCCCGCGAGAGAGACTGAGATTGGCGGCTTGATAAAATGCATACATCCCTCGATCACAGAGCCTTTGCGGTCGCCGCTGATAGAATTTGGTCGGAGTTCGGACAGAGCAAAACAGCGAGTATTTATTGGCGCACTCGAAAGGTATGAGGGCGCGCCCGAAGTGTTCGAGGTATTGAAAGAAGTCGTTGCATCCTCGTCAGAAATGGACTCCACGTTCGAGCGCGATTTGCACTACGTTCTGGACAGCTTAGGAGTAGTGAACGGTTCTTTCGGATTTGTCGAAGCTTATAACCACAAGAAGAAACTTATCGAGCCGTGGAATGACGGTCAGACACCGATGCTAGCCAAGTTCGCGAAGGGGTATATTGCGCATTTGGACCGACAGAGGGCGAGCGAACAAAACCGCGCAGAGCAGAGCGTGGCCCTTGAAAAACTGAAATGGGGGGAACCCATCGCCGACGTAAAACCGTCGAAAAAGGAAAGTGATTCGTAAGGCTGCCGTGGTCGGGCGATACGGTCACGCACCGCTTACGATGTTAAGTTGGACCAAAAAACGATTTCGGAATAAATCAAGCTCGCAAGTGAATGATTGAAAAAATGAGGCATTCTTGATCCTGTGAGTAGTTGGGAGCGATGCTTTATTGCCCCTTCAAATAATTCAGGTGTCATTCCTAACGAGCGCTTTTTTCGCGCTTTCTCTGCTTCATTCAAGTCTATGTATGTTGCAGCTAGCGAGACGAGCGGCTCTTCCTCATATGGAAAGTCAACGTCTTGGCAGCTCTTTTCGGCCCAGTCCAGGAACGCTTTGTCAGGATACTTGTGAGTGCAAAATCTTCTGCACTCGTCGGGCAGAACGTGGTGTCCGATGGCGAAAATAGGCAAAAAAACCGCAAAACAGGGAATTTTTCTGTTTGAAGAACGCAATGCAGCGTTGATATCGACGAATATTTGCTCCTGTTCCCGTAAAGTTAGATCGCACTTCTCGGCAATCGAGGCAAAAGTCGCTGACAAAACCTTTGCGCCGTTGTCGAAGTAGTCCATGCTCACTAGGACACCATCGGCTACCAAGTTGAAACGCTCCACTAGGTAGTTCGCGTAGCGCCTGAAGTCTGGCGATGGCAGCCGTATCCACCAATCAAAGAACTTCCGCAAATAGCCGTCGGCGTCGAATTCGCTCCCATAGCGCGCTTTCACGGTGCTTTTGAGCTGGGCGCGATCCGTCGCAACGACAAAAACGACGCCTTCGACGGAGAAAAAGTGTTTGATGTGTTCGAGTAATTCGATGGCGTAGCTCGGGCGGCATCGATCGAGTTCGTCAACGAAGACAACCAACCCTGGACCCCGTGAATTTTTTCGAAGCTCCGAGGCGATTTCCGCGAGGGAGGTTTTAAAACCTTCAACTGATTTTTCAGTCTCGCGTTGAGCCCGAATGCGTTTCGTCGCCAGCCCTTTAAGCGTCTCTGAGATTTGATCACCGTCTGTCCCGATTTCGTCTAGCCACTCCTTCACGCCCTCTTCTCCGAGCGCCTTTCTTGCGACAGCCTTTATCATGAGCGGTGCGGCCGCACGCGCGAGGTCTTTAACCCGCTTCTTGATCTCCGACTTGGCACCGACTCTCGTCAATTGCTGGTCTAACGCGGAAATGAAAGCAGCCATCGGATCGCCGGAAAAGTCGCTTGACCAAGCGTCCAGGTAGACGACGGTGGTGTTTGGCAGATCGTATTGTAAGCGAGTGAGCAAAAATGTTTTTCCGCTTCCGTATTCGCCATCGATACCTAGGGTGAAACTCTGGTTCGCAGATTCGATAATCTGCTTAAGGTGGGGGGCTAGCAGTTTTCTTTCGAGCTTGTCGCCAGCCCAAACGTTGTTTGGATCAACGGCTACGGCGGGCAGCTTAAGCACCAGTGGTTTTTCTGTTTTGGTTTCAGCCGACATCAGTATGCCACCGTCGATTGTGCGTTTGCGGACGAACGCTACTAGGTCACGAAACATAATCCCTAGACAAATTTTTTGAAATTTTAGTCCGCCACCATGCGCGAAAGACGCGCGAACGCATTCGGCCCCCCGCCCCCGTCACGCGCGGAAAAGCTGGTTGTGGATGAAACTGAATCTATTCCGCCAGAAATGCCCCAGCCGTGTCGACGAACGACCGGACTAGCTTGGTATTCGATTGCGGGTGCAGGGCGTGGTGGAGGGCGAGTACCGTCGACGGTCTGCGTCCATGCGCCTCGGAATGTTCCCGGCCATTATCCGGTGTGCATGCGGTCGGGCGGCGGGCGCTGCCCTTATCATCCAACGGGAACGATCGCCGCAAAGCCTCAACACTCAGCGGCCGTTGCGCCGTCTCGGCGCCGCATGCGGTCCGCCGTAACGCCGCTCTTTATCCCGATCGACACAGGCGATGAGCGCAGGCTGATCAGTCCCGAATTTTCTTCGGCGCTGTTGCTAATTGGTTGCTAGCGGAAAACGACCACTTGCCAGAAATGAGCTAAGTCATTGATTTAGCTGGCGCGCCGGGAAGGATTCGAACCCACGACCCCCAAATTCGTAGTCTGGTGCTCTATCCAACTGAGCTACCGGCGCTTTTTTCGTTGCGGTCAGGCCGAAAGGCCATCCGGCGGCGTGGCCGGGCGACGAAGGCACCCTCTCTAGTGGGTCGCGGTGCGAAGCGCAAGACCCCCTCTTACACGCGGCCGGAGACGTCTCGCCGCGCTTCGAACGGTGGGCGACGACACCCCTGCCGCTTCGGAACAACCTCAATCGACGGGACGGTCGGGAAGTTCGATGCGGAAATCGGCGCCTTTGGTGCTATCGACGAGGGTCAAGGTGCCGCCGTGGGCCTGCACAAGTTCCGCGGCGATGACGAGGCCGAGGCCGGTGCCGCCCTTTTTTGTCGAAGCCTGAAACGCCTTGAAGAGGTTCTCGCGCGCTTTTTTCGGAACTCCGGCGCCATTGTCCATCACGTCGATGACGACCTTGCGGCCTTCACGATGCGCCGCGACGCGGACCTCGCCGTCGGTCTTGCCGTCGATGCTCTCGATCGCCTGAACGGCATTGCGGATGAGGTTGGAGAGGGCACGAAAGAGATGCTCGTGATCGGCGTCGACGAGAAGTGCCGGGTCGACATCGGCAACGAACATAACGGAGCCTTCGCGCGGTAGTCCCTGGCTGTCGGCCACCTCGTCGATGAGGGGCTTCAGCAGCATCAGTTCGCGTCGCGGTGCAGCTTCGGAAACGCCGCCGAACTGCAATGACGAATTGCAGAATTGAATGGCGCGATCGAGCGAGGCGATGAGCTTGGGGACGAAGCGCTGGACGGTCGGATCGGGGATGGCGACAAGGCGATCGGAGATCAGCTGGGCATTCGCGAGCATGTTGCGGAGATCGTGATTGATCTTGGAGACGGCCATGCCGAGTTGTGCGAGGCGATTTTTCTGAGCGAGCGAGTTCGAGAGCTGGCGCTGCATGCTGGCGAGTTCGCGCTCGGCGACGCCGATTTCATCGCGGCGGCCGGTGTCAGGCATAATGCGGCTTTGATCTTCGGGGTTCTCGGCGAAGTGCAGCATGTTGGTGGTGATCTGGGTCAACGGTTTCACGAACAGCCGGCTCAGCGCGAAATAAACAACGGCGGCCGTCAGCAGCGAAAGAATGATCGACAGCCAAAGGATGTTCATGCCGTAACGGATCATGGCGGCTTTCAGCGGCTCTTCCGGGATGACGATCTCGATCAGGCTGTTGTTGTCGGGACCGCTATGACCGATGACGCGAATTGTGCGATTGCTCGACAGAAGAGTCGTGACGGCATCCTTGGCCTGCTCGAAGCGCGTCGACAGGCTATCCCAGAAGGACGTCGGCTCGGGCGGAAGATAGTAGACGTAATCAATGGTGAGATCGCCGTCGGGCGGGAACACCAGGCGGCGTTCGCCGGCACTTCTGGATGCAATGGCCTTGACCTGTGCCGTGCGCAGAAGATCGGCGCGGAGAGCGGAGGGGATCTGGCCGCCCGGGAACGCGTCGGACGTCAGCGCCGCAAGCTGCGCTCCCGTCAAGCGTTCCTGCAGCCAAGTCACGCGATAGCTTGAAATCGACGGCAGGAAGATGAGTGCTTCGGCAACGAGGACGAAGATCGCCGTCAGCAGGATGAGTTTGACCGGCAGACCGCGGTTGGCCCAAAAGCGGGCAACGGCACGCCACGGCGCCCGGATGATGGAGACCATTCCCGTGGCGTTCTTGTTATCGTTATCGTTGCCGTTGAAAATCGCGCGCTGCACTGGACTGAGCATCTCCTCGGCGGAGATCATTAACCGAGCTTTGCGAGCAACGCGATGACTTTGCGCAAAACGGGGTTACTCGGGAGTGTTGCAAAGTAACGGATCGCGGCCCTTTTGTTGATCTCGGAAAATGTCGGATAGGGCGAGACCCATTGCGTCATCGCCTTGACGTTGAGGCGGTGGGAAATGGCCAGCGACCACATCTGGATCAGTTCGCCTGCTTCGGCGCCGACGATGGCAGCACCGAGGATACGGCCGCGCTTGGTCGTGACGACCTTGATATGTCCTTCGATCTTGCGTTCGATCTGCGCGCGATCATTCTCATGATAAGGCCAGCGCAGCACTTTGATGTGGCTGTAGGCAGCTTGCGCTTCCGTTTCGCTGAGGCCGACGCTCGCCAGCGCGGGTTCCGTAAAGATCACGCGTGGGACTGCGGCGCCTGCCGATCTGGCCGGGATACGGAAGAGCGAGCGGCGCAGCACGACGTCGGCCTGCTCCGCCGCAGCGTGGGCAAAGCGCGGACCACCCGCGGCGTCGCCGATGGCATAGACGCGCTTGTTGGTGGTCTTCAGGGCGGCATTAACTTTGATGATGTTGCCGGTGATTTTCACCCCGGCGGAGTCCAAGCCGAGGTCGGCGACATTGGCCTTGCGTCCGGCGGCGATAAGGATGGTGGTGCCTTCGAGGGTTTCGGCGCCAGCTATACCTTCGACATCGACGGCGATCTTGCCGATGGTGCCGGAGACTCGCTTGATGCGGGTGTTTTCGCGAAACACGATGCCTTCGGCAGCAAGCTGCGCGAGCACGACAACCGCAAGCTCGGGATCTTCATCTGCGAGAGCGCGGCCGGCGTCGATGATGGTGACCTTGGAGCCGAGGCGACGATGTGCTTGCGCAAGCTCGAGCGCGGTCGCGCCGCCGCCGATCACGATCAGATGTGCGATCGGTTTGTCGTTGTCGAAGATCGTCTCGTTGGTGAAGTAGGGAATGTCGGCAAGTCCGGGGATCGGCGGAATGATCGGCGATGAGCCGGTCGCGATCACGAAGCGGCGCGCGGAGATGCGATATTCGCCGGCGACGACAGTTGTCGGGTTTAGAAATTTGGCGGCCGCCGAAATCACTTGAATGCCCATGCCGCCGAAACGCTCGACCGTTGCATTGGGCGCGATACGAGCTATCACGCCCGCCATGTAGCGGTTGACTGCAGCATGATTGATCTGCGGTTCAACGCTCTCAATGCCGAAAGGCGATGCGGTGCGCATGTCCTGGGCGCGACGGGCTGCTGCGAGGAGCGCATTGGCGGGCACGCTGCCGTAATTGAGGCCGTCGCCTCCCATCTTGTGTTTTTCGATGAGGACGACGCGCTGGCCGAAAGCGGCTGCGGTGGTCGCGAGCGCAATGCCGCCGGAGCCTGCGCCGATGACGCAGAAGTCGGCGTCTAGTGTCTGCGGCGCTGGGGCCGGGCCGGCCATATCCTTGGGCATGCAAAATATCCGGAAATCGCGAACCGTTCGGATTAGATTAATGATGGCGCGGCGACTTTTCACTCCGCAGATCGGTCCTATCCCCTGCTGGAAAGGGATCGAGAGCGCATGTGATGCGGTTGCCGGCCCGGTTTTGACTGGATTCGGCGCCAGCGGCTCGTTGACTTGCCCTCGGGGGCCCACTATAAGGGCGCGAATTCCGGATACATGCGCAATCGGCTGGGGTTTTCGCCCAGGCGATGTGTTTTTGTAACACACGGAAAAATCAATGTAATTTGGCCGCCTTGCCGTCAACGGTTGGTGGCTTCAAGAGACCTGGACGGAGACTTCCGTGAAGCGCACATATCAACCGAGCCGCCTTGTTCGCAAGCGCCGCCACGGATTTCGCAAACGCATGCTGACGGCTGGTGGTCAGAAGGTTTTGGCGCGCCGTCGCGCGAAGGGTCGCAAGCGTCTTTCGGCCTAATCGGGTCTAACGCCTAGGCCCCGCTGTCCGCTTTGTGCGGCTCTGGAGGCTGTCATTCCTATTTTGCCCACTCTCAAGGCGCGATCCGAGTTTCTTGCTGTCCGTGGCGGCCGGCGGCAATCGACGCCGGCATTTCTGATCGAAATGCGCGAACGGCCCGCTGCAGCAGCGGTGCGCCGAGGCTCTCCGAGCGACGGGGGGCCGCGTTTTGGCTTCACAATCACAAAGAAAATCGGAAACGCCGTCACGCGGAATCGGATCCGGCGGCGCCTCAAAGAGGCATTCGCGGCCGAAACCCGGGATGCAAAGCTCGGCTCGTGCGACTATGTCATTGTCGCGCGGCAGGCGGCGCTCGAACGGCCGTTCGAGCTGCTTCGCCGCGACATTCATCGGGCGCTCGCCGCCTTGCAGGGCGGTTCGCCACCGCGGGCCGACAGAAAAGGGTCAGCGTGACCGGGTGTCCCCTTCCCTTTATCGCCAGTTTTCTCCATCCCTTCCGGGCAATAACAGGCCCCAAAAAGCCGACTTCGACTCGAGGATTTGATGAGCTCTCCTAGCGATCCAAAAGACCAGAATAACCTGATCATCGCCGTGGTGCTGTCGATCCTGGTGCTGATGGGCTGGCAATATTTCTTTGCCGCTCCGCAGATCAAGCAGCAGCAGGCCCGGCAGGAGTTCAACAAGCAACTCGACGCGCAGAACACCGGCAAGGCAACTTCCGAAAGTCCGCCGAACGTTGCAAACGCGCCGATCGCGACGCCGTCGGCTGCTGTGCCTGCAGCCGGTCAGCAGATTTCGACCGAGCCGCCGAAGTCGCGCGAAGAAATTCTGAAGATGACGCCGCGGGTCACGATCGACACGCCATCGCTCGAGGGTTCGATCGACCTCAAGACGGGACGCATCGACGATCTCATTTTAAGAAAATATCGGGAGACGGTCGATCCGAACAGCCCGATGGTGACGCTGCTGTCGCCGGCGGGATCGTTCGATCCCTATTTCGCGGAATTCGGTTGGGTGCCGCAGGTCGGTTCATCGATCAAGGTTCCCGACCGCGATACGGTCTGGCAGGTCGAAGGCGGCGCGAAGCTGACGCCCGAGACGCCGGTCACGCTCAATTGGGACAACGGCCAGGGCGTGATCTTCCATCGCACGATTTCGATCGACGACGACTACATGTTCAAGATCGTCGACGAGGTCGAGAACAAGACCAGCGGCGAGATCTCGCTGCTTCCTTACGCGCGCGTTCATCGCAGCGGGCATCCGCCATCGCACGTTTATTCAGTTTTGCATGAAGGTCTGGTCGGCGTTTCCGGCGATCACGGCCTGGTGGAAGATACCTACGCCGCGGCCGTCAAGGCGGGCGTGCCGAAGACGTTCGAGAATGTGGTCGGCGGCTGGCTCGGCATCACCGACAAATACTGGGCGACCGCTCTCGTTCCGAACCAGACGGCGCCTTATCGCGCGATGTATTCGGCGCTGCCTGCGCGCGATCCATCGGGCAGGGATGCGTTTCAGACCGATTATCTGCTCGGCGCGCTCGCCATTCCCGCGGGCGAACGCAAGGGCGTCGAAGGACATCTTTTTGCAGGCGCCAAGCAGGCGTCTTTGATCGACGGCTACGAGAAGGCGCTCAACATTCTGCGCTTCGACCGTCTGATCGACTGGGGCTGGTTCTACTTCATCACGCGCCCGCTGTTCCGCTTGATGGAGCTGATCAATGGCGTCGTGCACAACTTCGGCATCACCATTCTCATTCTGACCGTGATCGTGAAAGCGGCATTCTATCCGCTCGCGAACAAGCAGTACGAGAGCATGGCGCGCATGAAGAAGATGCAGCCGGAGATGGCGCGCATCAAAGAGCAGTACAAAGACGACCCACAGCGCCAGCAGAAGGAGATCTTCGAGCTTTACCGCAAAGAGAAGATCAATCCGCTGGCAGGCTGCTGGCCGATCCTGCTGCAAATCCCGGTGTTCTTCGCGCTCTATAAGGTGCTGTTCGTCACCATCGACATGCGTCACGCGCCGTTCTTCGGATGGATTCACGACCTGTCGGCGCCCGATCCGACGTCGATCTTCAACCTGTTCGGCTTGCTGCCGTTCCAGGCGCCGGACGTCTTTGGAATTCACCTCGGCGTCTGGCCGCTGATCATGGGCATGACGATGTGGATCCAGATGCAACTCAATCCGCCGCAGCCGGATCCGATCCAGCAGCAGATCTTTCAGTGGATGCCGGTGATGTTCACGTTCCTGCTCGGGAGCTTCCCGGCCGGCCTCGTGATCTATTGGGCATGGAGCAACACGCTCTCGATCTGCCAGCAGCTTTGGATCAACAAGAAGAACGGGGCCGAGATCCATCTTTTCGGCAATCTCAAGCGCGCGTTTGCGCCGCTGTTCCGATTATTCGGTGCGAGCGGCGGTTCCGAGAAATAGGCTTGGCCAAAGGCCCGGGTGAATTCCCGGGCTTTTGCATTGGATCGATCCATGGCGGATGAGGACATCTTTTCGGCCGACGCGATCGAGAAAGGCCGGCGGCTTTTTACGCGTGCCTGGACTTTTTCGCGCGGTACGCCCGATCTCGATCATCTTCCGCCCGATGACAGGCCCGAGATCGCATTCGCGGGGCGGTCGAACGTCGGCAAGTCGAGCCTGATCAATGCTCTGGTTGGGCAGCTGAGGCTGGCGCGCGCGTCGAACACACCGGGGCGGACGCAAGAACTCAATTTCTTCACCGACCCCAACGACGAACTCTATCTCGTCGACATGCCGGGCTACGGCTTTGCGGAAGCGCCGAAGGACAAAGTCGCGGCGTGGAACAAAGTGTTGCGCACGTATCTTGCCGGACGGCGGACGCTGCTGCGCGTTTTTCTGCTGATCGACGCGCGCCATGGGCTGAAACCGGTCGACGATGAAATCATGGCGCTACTCGACGGCGCGGCGGTGTCCTATCAGGTCGTGCTGACCAAGGTCGACAAGATCAGCAAGACCGATCTGGAAAAGGTCAGCGAAAACACGCGCAAGGTGCTCGCGAAGCATCCGGCGGCATTTCCGCAAATCCTGCTGACGTCGTCGGAGAAGGCATTGGGTTTCGAAGACCTGCGCGCGACCATCGCACAGCTTCTCGAGGCGCACGGCAGCTGACGCTAATGCCCGAACTTTTGCAGTAGCGTTTTTGCGATCGTCATGCCGGATTCGCCGAAGGTCGCGAGTGCGCCGCCGACGACGGCGGCAATCGTCCAGCCGATCAGGCGCATGATGGCGCGGCCGAGGTTGGCGCGAACCTTTACTTCCACGATCTGGTCGGGAAGCGCCGTTTCTGCGGCTACGCCATCAGCTCCGATGGTTCGCGCCGAAACGATGATCTGCAGATCGGACCAGCCGCGCGATTGCGGCGTGATCAGGAAGCGCCAGCTGGCGAAATCATCGCTTGAATAGCCGAGGTTGCTTTCGATCCATTGCGTTTCGGGCGAAGCGGACTCGATGAAGAAGCCGCCGTCGGGGGCGCGCAGGCGGACCGACATCGCACGCGTTATGGCGATCGGGTGCTGCCAAACCTGTCCGCCGCCGTCCATGCCTTCGGTCATCGATTTGATCGAGGCTTTGGCGATGCGGACCTCGGCACGCACGGTCTTGCCGACGCGCATCGCGCGCGGAATATTTTCGGCAAGCTGACCGGCTTCGACGTTTACCGACTTGGCGCGTTTGGGCGCTCGCCGCTGAAGCTGCGGTTGTGGCGGTTGCTGCTGGGTGGCGGGCGCGTTGACGGGCGCGCCGGGGCGGAAGCTCGGGTCCTGGCCGAGGTTGGGGCGTGGGGCCTGAATGCCTGCCGATGAAGGCGCGGCGATCGGGCCGGGCACAGAAAGGCTCGGGCCATGCGGTCCGAATTGCGGTTGCGCGCCCGGTGGAGGCGAAGGGGACGCAGGCGAAGGGCCTGTCTGCCGAGGCTGTACGCTCGCGGGACCGCCAAGTCCCGGCGCGGGCGGGATCGGGGGCGGCTGAATGCGTGACGGCTGCGGGCGCGGCGGCAGATCGAACATCTCGCGCGGAGGCGCTGGCGGAGGAGGAGCCGCATTCGCTCCCGTGCTCGGGCCGGAGGGGTGTGGTGCTCCCGGGAACGGCAGCGGGTAAGCGCCGGGATCCGGCCGCGCGCCGCCGGGCGGAGCGTACTGCGCCGGGCGCGGTGGCAACGGTAGCGTCGGCTCCTGAGGGAAGGCCGTTCGTTCCGGAGCCGGCGATGGATGCGGTACGATGGGCGATCTCGGTTCGGCCGGTGCCGAGGGAGCCGGATACGGCTGCTGCGCGCTGGGTTCCGCTACCGGCGCCGCTGGTCGTGGCGGTTCGCTTCGCGGCGGCTCGGTTTTGGGCGCGGGTGATGGTTCGACCGGCGCATGTTCGGGCGGAGCCGCACTTGGAAGAGCTGCATCATTATTCGACCCACCGCGAGAGATGTCGGCGTCGAAGGGAATTTGCGGAAACGATGGGTCCGGGACATGTGCCTCGGGCATCGGCACATGAGGCGGCGGGGCCGCAGGCATCGGCGGTTCCGGCGGTACCGGCCGCGGCATGTCCTTCATGATCTCGCGCAGCGATGGGGCGGAGCGGGACTGGACGCGCTCGCGGGCCCGCGCCAGGACTTCGTCGGCGACTGGAGGCTGCGGTTGCGGTGCCTCACGGGGCGGTGCGAGCGCCGCCTGCAAGGCGCGAATGGCATTCTCGAACGTCAATCCGTGGGCTTCGAGGATCTGGGCCGCGACGCTGCGGGCGTCTCCGACGATGGCGGCAAGCACGATGGCGCCATTGATGTCGCGACGGCGGCTTCCTCTCGCGGCGGCGGCCGCTGCCTCAAGGATACGCCGGACTTCGACCGATACGCCGAGGGAATCTCCGACTGCGGGCATCGGCCCGGCATTTTGCGTCAGGCGGGCGATGACGTCGTCTTTGATCCGCTCGCGGTTGATATGGCTGGCGTCGAGGACAGCCAGCGCGTCGGGATCGTCGCAGAGGGCGGCGAGCAAATGCTCGAGCGTGACCTCGCCGGCGCCGGTCTCGCCCGCAAGCTCGGCGCCGCGCGCGAGCGTCGCCGCGAGCTCCGACGACATCGGGATCTGCGCAATCTCTGGTGCCGTCACGCCCACGACATCTCCTGAAACGAAGGCCAAGACGGGCAGGACTGGCCAGGACTTATTTATTACAGCGTGGCGAAAACACAGCCGTATGGCAAGGTTATAGCAGCGAGTCGGCCGTTGGCAGGGCGAGAATGGTTTTCGTCCCCAGACGCCGGGCGTTTGCCTGCGTCAGGACCGCCCCGAAGGGCTCCCGGCCGGGGAAATCCGTTGAGGCCCGCTGCCGAGAAGCTATAAGACCGCGACAAGCTGCCCGGCGCCCCGCCGGGGCGACCCATATTGGTGATAAGGGGAAACTCGTGACGTCAGCGAAAAGCCTGTCTGAAAAAGCCGCAGTGACTCAGCCCTCCGCCCCGGCCGAGGCGCCGCTGACCGCGCACCAGCAGGCGCGCATCCTGGCGGAGGCTATTCCTCACCTTATCGATTATGACGAAAAGACCGTCGTCATCAAATTCGGCGGCAACGCCATGGGCGACGATGCGCTGTTCAAGGCGTTCGCCCAGGATATCGTCTATCTGAAGCAATCGGGCATCAATCCGATCGTGGTTCACGGTGGCGGGCCGCAGATCGGCAGCATGCTGCAGAAGCTCGCCATCAAGTCGGACTTCGTGCATGGCCTGCGCGTCACCGATAAGCCGACGGTCGAAGTGGTCGAGATGGTGCTTTCCGGAAAGATCAACAAGGAGATCGTGTCGGCGATCAACCAGCAGGGCGGCAAGGCAGTCGGCATCTCGGGCAAGGACGCCAACCTGATGATCGCGAAGAAGATCACGGAAATGCCGGACCCGCAGTCGAACATCATGAAGAATGTCGACATCGGGTATGTCGGCGATCCGCTGGAGATCAATCCGCACATCGTCGAGGTGATTTCGAAGTCCGATCTCATTCCCGTCATTGCGCCGGTTGCGATCAGCCGCGAAGGCGAGACGCTCAACGTCAACGCCGATACATTTGCTTCGGCGCTGGCGGCGCGCATGCAAGCCAAGCGCCTGCTGCTGCTGACCGACGTCAGCGGCGTCCTGGATGAAAACAAGACCCTCGTTCCGAGCCTTTCGATCGACGAAGCGCGGGCGATGATCAAGAGCGGCGCCATCTCGGGCGGCATGATCCCGAAGATCGAGGGCTGCATCGAGGTCGTCGAAGCGGGCGTCGAGGGCGTCGTCGTGATCGACGGGCGGGTGCCGCACTGCGTGCTGCTCGAACTCTTCACCGAGCACGGCGTCGGCACGCTGGTGAAGCGCGCCGAACGCAAGAAGGGCAAGGCCTGATGGCGGAAATCGCGGGAGCGACGGACGTGCCGCGCACGACTGCCGCCCGGCGTGGCTTCGATCATATCGAAGCGTGGATATTCGATCTCGACAATACGCTTTATCCGGCGTCCTGCGATCTCTTCGCGCAAGTCGATCGGCGCATGAGCGGCTATATCGCCAAGACGCTCGGGGTTCCGCGGGAACACGCGCGGCACTTGCAAAAAGCCTATTACCGGCAATTCGGCACCACGCTTGCGGGGTTGATGAAGGTGCACAAGCTGCCGCCGGGGCCGTTTCTCGAATACGTTCACGACATCGACATTTCGGTGGTGCCGGAGCTGCCGGATCTGGCAGCGGCGATCGCGGCGCTGCCGGGGCGGCGGCTGATCTTCACCAACGGTTCGCGGCGGCACGCGGAGAACGTAGCGCGCAAGCTCGGCGTGCTGCATCTTTTCGAAGACATCTGCGATATCGCCGCGCTCGACTACGTGCCGAAGCCCGATCCGCAAGCCTTCGACAAGATGCTGGAGCTGCATGGCTTACCGGCGGCAAGAGCGGCGATGTTCGAAGATATGCCGCACAATCTCGAACCGGCATCGACGCTCGGAATGACGACCGTGCTCGTCCATTCCGATTACATCGATCATCCGGCGCAGCTCAAGGTCCGCGAATGGCGGGAATTACCGGAGCACATCCACTATCTCACGCGCGATTTGACGGGATTTCTCTCGACGGAAGTGACGGCGAAGTCGTCACAGTCCCTCTGACGTCATCCCGGCGAAGGCCGGGATGACGGCGGGTTTGGCTTACCCGCGCCCGATGAACGGCATCGTCGTTGCCATCAGCGTCATCGACTGAACGTTGGCGTCGAGCGGCAAGTTGGCGATGTAGAGGACCGCGTCCGCCACGTGGGAGACATCGAAGCGCGGTTCGACCATGCTCGTGCCGTTGGCTTGCAGAATGCCGCTGCCCATTTTCGCCGTCAGGTCGGTCGCGGCGTTGCCGATGTCGATCTGGGAACAGGCGATGTTGTCGGCGCGGCCGTCGAGCGACAGCGATTTGGTCAGGCCAGTGATGGCGTGTTTCGTCGCCGTGTATGCGACCGAAAAGGGTCTCGGCACCTGAGCAGAGATCGAGCCGTTGTTGATGATGCGGCCACCCTTGGGGGTTTGCGCTTTCATCATGCACACGGCTTCGCGGGCGCACAGAAAGCATCCTGTCAGATTGACGTCGACGACGCGCTGCCACTCGGCAAGCGAAAGCTCGTCGATCGGCACGCCCTGGGTAAACGTGCCAGCATTGTTGAAAAGAAGATCGAGGCGGCCGAACGCTTCGCCCGTTGATTTGAAAGCGGCCGTGACCGCCGATTCGTCCGCGACATTGGCGGGGGCGACAAGGAATTTTCCGCCTTCGGGCGACCCGGCGCTGGCGGTTTTTTGCAACTCTTCGGCGCGCCGGCCGACGAGCGTGACGTCGAAGCCATTGGCCTGAAGTTTCAATGCCACTGCGCGTCCGATACCGGAACCCGCACCCGTCACCAGCGCGACGCGCTTCGTTTGAACCATGTTTCAATTCCGCATCGGTTTTTCCGTGGAAAGGCTGCATATCGTGGAACGTCCGAACACGCCAGTTTCTGCCGTCATTTGCGCGTGGTAGAAGGGCCGATCGGAGCGGCGCATTCGGGGGTTCGCGGCCATGACCGAAGCAGGTTTGGGATCGGGAGCAAATGCCGGGACGGCGGCCGCGCGATTCTGCTCGAATTGCGGGACGGCGCTGGAGGGGAAATTCTGCATCGCTTGCGGGGCCCCGGCGGCAGAGGTGTCGCCTTCGCCGCAGCGCGTCTCGGAAGGTTGGGGCGGACTGACCTCGGAGTTTATGAATTCACGCGGGCGAAACGGCGTGCTGGCGGTCGCGCTGTCGTTTCTGCGCCATCCGATCGATACGATCATCCGCTTGACCGACGATCCGAGCTATCGGGGGCAGTGGGGTTTCCTGACGGCAACGGTCGGCACGCAGTTGACGCTGACATTCGTCATCCTGCCGCGCCTTTATGCGATCCTGCTCAATTTACAGAGTACGGCCGATAGTTCCGAGGTCGTGCGCAACGAGATCGTGCAGTACGTCGGCATGGCGATCCTGACGCCGATCCAATACTATATTTGCCGTGCGCTCGGAACGCAGCGGCGGTCGCCGATGTCTTACGTCAAGCTGTGCGTGCTGAGCGTCAGCTATGGGGCGCTGCTTTGGATCAGCGTTTCTCTGATCTTTTTCGCGGTGACGATCGGTCTTCTCAAAAACCAGATCTTTTTCGACTTCCAAGCGTTGTGGGAATCGCTGTCGGTTTTGGCGCTGCTCGGAATTTTAATTTTCGTGACCGCGGCTCACAAGCGGTTCTGGGGGATGTCGTGGCCGATCGCAATCGGCGTCACGCTTTTCATTGCGGCGATGTCGTGGTTCGTCGTTTACCCGGGCCTCGGCGCGCTCATTACGCACGGCGGTGTCGCGGGGGTTATGAGCAGCTTGACGGGCGGCTGAAGACTTATCGGGTCGGAACCGGCTTCTCGCCGCGATAATCGTAGAAGCCGCGCTTGGTTTTGCGGCCGAGCCAGCCGGCCTCAACGTATTTCACCAGAAGCGGACACGGGCGGTATTTCGAATCCGAAAGCCCTTCGTAAAGCACCTGCATGACGCTCAGACAGGTATCGAGGCCGATGAAATCGGCGAGTTCGAGCGGTCCCATCGGATGGTGGGCGCCGAGCTTCATCGCCTTGTCGATGGCTTCGACGGTGCCGACGCCTTCATAAAGCGTGTAGACGGCCTCGTTGATCATCGGCAGCAGGATGCGATTGACGATGAAGGCCGGGAAGTCCTCCGATACCGCCGTCGTCTTGCCGAGGCTTTCGACGAACACCTTCGCGGTCGAGAAAGTCTCATCTTCGGTGGCAATGCCGCGGATCAATTCGACAAGCTCCATGACCGGCACCGGGTTCATGAAGTGCATGCCGATGAAATCTTCCGGTCGATCGGTGTTCGACGCGAGCCGCGTGATCGAGATTGACGACGTATTGGATGCGAGCAGCGCGGTCGGTTTCAGGTGCGGACAAAGCGCGGAGAAGATTTTGTTCTTCAGCGCTTCGTCTTCGGTCGCCGCCTCAATGACGAGATCGCAGTCCCCGAATGCTTCCATCGTCGGCGCGAACGTGATGCGCTCGAGCGCCTGGTCGCGCTTTTCCTCGGTGATGACGCCTTTTGAGACCTGGCGCGCCAGGTTCTTGGTGACGGCTTCGATGCCCTTGTCGAAGGATTCCTTTTTCAGGTCGTTGAGGGCCACCGAGTAACCCGAAAGCGCGGCGACGTGGGCGATGCCGCTGCCCATCTGGCCGGCGCCTATGACACCGACTTTGCTGATCGTCCGGGCAGGCTGGACGCCGACCTTGCCTTTTTCCATCAGCCTTTGAGCTTGCGACATGAAAGCGTGTCCTCGCGGGTCAGGTGTTTGTCAGCGTCCGGCTTTCTGCAGTTCGGCATCGAGCTCGGGCAGCGCCTGGAAGAGATCTGCGACGAGCCCATAGTCGGCAACCTGAAAGATCGGCGCGTCGCCATCCTTGTTGATCGCGACGATGACCTTCGAATCCTTCATGCCGGCGAGATGCTGAATGGCACCCGAAATGCCGACGGCGATATAGAGGTCAGGGGCGACGACCTTGCCAGTCTGGCCGACCTGCCAATCGTTCGGCACGAAGCCGGCATCGACGGCGGCACGGGATGCGCCCATCGCGGCGCCAAGCTTGTCGGCGACAGGCTCTATGTATTTGGTGAAGTTTTCGCCGTTGCCCATGCCCCGGCCGCCGGAAATGATGATTTTTGCGGACGTCAGCTCAGGCCGATCGGACTTCGACAGCTCGGCCTTTTCGAACGTCGAGATTCCAACTGCGGCGGGAGCCGAAATCGTTTCGACGGCGGCGGAGCCGCCTTCCGGCGCGGCGGCAAACGCCGCAGTCCGCGCGGTGATGACCTTCGTCGCTTCGGGCGACTGAACCGTTTGGATGGCGTTGCCGGCGTAGATCGGCCGCTCGAACGTGTCGGGCGAGATGACCTTGGTGATGTCGGAGATCTGCATCACGTCGAGCTTGGCGGCGACACGCGGCAGCACGTTCTTGCCGTAGGCGGTCGCGGCGGCGACGATTGCCGAATAATCCTTCGCAATCGACAGGATGAGAGCCGCCACTTCTTCGGCGAGGCCGTTGGCCAGCTGAGGGGCGTCCGCGACGAGAACCTTGGAGACGCCGGCAAGCTTGGCTGCGGACTCGGCGGCGCTACCAACGTCGGAGCCAGCAACCAGGATGTGAACGTCTCCGCCAAGGTCCTTCGCCGCGGAAAGGGCTTTTGCAGTGGCGGGTGCGAGGCTAGCGCCGTTGAGGTCGGCGAGGAGAAGTGTCGTCATTAAAGAACTCCCGCTTCGCTTTTCAGCTTCTCGACCAGCTCTGCAACGCTGCCGACCTTGACGCCTGCTTTGCGCGTCGCCGGTTCGGCGGTCTTCAAAACTTTGAGCCGGGGGGCGATATCGACGCCAAGGTCTTCCGGCTTCTTGACATCAAGCGGCTTCTTCTTGGCCTTCATGATGTTCGGCAACGAGGGATAGCGCGGTTCGTTCAAGCGCAGGTCGGTCGTCACGATGGCCGGTAGCTTGAGCTTGATGGTTTCGAGGCCGCCGTCGACCTCGCGCGTGACCGACAGCGATCCAGATTCGGGGACAACCTTTGACGCGAATGTGCCCTGCGGCCAATCGAGCAGGCTTGCGAGCATCTGACCGGTCTGATTGCTGTCGTCATCGATGGCCTGCTTGCCGAGGATGACAAGTTCGGGTTTTTCGGCTTCGACGACCGCCTTCAAGAGTTTGGCAACGGCAAGCGGCTCGACGATGGCGCCTTCGGGCACCTCGATCAGGATGGCGCGGTCGGCGCCGATGGCGAGGGCGGTGCGCAGCGTTTCCTGAGATTTGGCCGATCCGACCGATACGACGACGACCTCTTGGGCGCCGCTCTTTTCCTTGAGGCGCACGGCCTCTTCGACGGCAATTTCATCGAACGGATTCATCGACATCTTGACGTTTGCCAGGTCGATTCCGGAGCCGTCCGGCTTGACGCGAATTTTAACGTTGTAATCAACGACGCGCTTTACCGGCACAACAATCTTCATGCCTTTCGCCAGAGTTCTGGCGCTCCCCTGTTTGTTGTTTCCCGCGCTTCGGACGAACGCGGGTTTCTTTGCAGTGCAACTTCGCGCGCCCGGGCCGGGCGGCATGCGCCCATGCCGTTTTGATTTCGGCATAAAACGCGCAATTTTTGCAACTGCGAAGAGCGAAAGCTACGGGTGGGTTTTGTTCGAGTCAATCGTCGCGTGCGTCGCGGTGGGGGTGAAAACGAGCATTCCCGGTTAAGTCTTTCGCCTAACCGACCCGGCACGTCTCTCGGGATATTGCCGGAGTTGGCCTCAGGGTTCCGGGGCGAGCATCGGCCGCGGCGATCAGCGATTTTTACCGGGCACCCACAGGATATCGCCTTTGCCGCGGCCGTTGACGTAACGGCTTGCGACAAACAGGAAATCGGACAGGCGGTTAATGTATTTGAGAGCCGGCGGACTGACCGTTTCGCCGGGCTCGTTCGACAGCTCGACCATCAGCCGCTCGGCGCGGCGGGATACCGTCCTGGCGATGTGCAGGGCCGCCCCTGTGGGGGTGCCGCCGGGAAGAATAAAGGATCGCAGGGGATCGAGTTCCGCATTCATCAGATCGATCTCGGATTCGAGCCGGGACACCTGCGCGTCGGCGATGCGCAGCGGTTCGTAGGGCAATTTTTGCCCCTTATCCGGGACGCAGAGGTCGGCGCCGAGATCAAACAAGTCATTCTGGACGCGAAGAAGCATGGCATCGACGTCCGGATCGCTTCCGGCCAAGTGGGTGCGGGCGACGCCAACGGCGGCGTTGGTTTCATCGACCGTGCCGTAGGCCGCAATCCGCGACGAGGTCTTGGATACGCGCTCGCCGGTTCCGAGCGCGGTCGTGCCGGCGTCTCCGGTCTTGGTGTAGATGCGGTTCAGTACGACCATGTCTCTGGACCTGGATTTATCTCATTCAGCCTAAATGGCGTGGCCGAGGCTGTTTTGGAGCCGCGCTGCCCACGTCGGCCATTAGTGGGTCACAATGACGTAGGCAAGAATAATGAGAATCGCGACGAATTGGAGCCCGACGCGCCAACGCATCAATTTTTGGCTGAGGTTGGGGCTGGTGCCCTTCATCATGTTCCACAGGCCCCACAGCAGAACGAAGAGCACGGCGAAAACAGCAACAGTCGTGGCATGATAGAGAAACGTTTGCATCGGGGTGTTCCGGGGCCAAATCGATTGTTTTGCTTAAGCCTTTCAGGGGGGCACCGCAATTGTGATGTCGCAACGGCCGATAAAACCCTCCGAGGGCGAACCATTACGCATTTGAAATTTGCTCTCCGCTCGAAATCCCTTAATTTTTTCGACGCATCATTCGCAGATCCGGTTTCGAGGCGGGCGGCATCCGTTCTTTCCGGCGTCATGCGCCCATCGGCTTGAGGCTTCGTGTCAGAGAACAAACCCGCCTTGCGCTTTCTGCGTTCCCGCTCCGGCGATGCCGGCGGATGCATGCGCTTCGCAGGTATCCTGGCGCTGTCGATTGCCTTCAGTCCGACGCTGGCCGTCGCCGAGGATGCGGTGCCGACCGATGCCGATTTCGGCCAAGCGCATTCTGCAAGAGAAGAAGCACGAACTCGACGTCAATGCCGCCAAGGAGCTGACGATCCAGTCGGACGTGGCGCAGCTCGACGCCGAGCGCGAGCGTTTGAACGAACGCTTGATCGACACGGCCGGCCTCATTCAGCGCAGCGAAGGTCAGATGACGGCGATCGAAGGCCGTTTGTCGGAACTCGAAGAGCAAGACCGCATCGTGCGCGGATCGCTGGCGCAACGGCATGGCGAGATCGCGACGCTTCTGAGCGCCTTGCAGCGTATGGGCCGCAATCCGCCGCCCGTTCTCGTGACGCGACGCGAAGATGCTCTTAAGATGGTTCGCAGCGCCATGCTGCTGGCGTCGGCGTTTCCCGATCTCAGGGATCAGGCGCTCGCTCTGGGCACGCAGCTTAGCGATCTGCAGCGCGTCATGAGCAATATCCGCACCGAGGGTGCTCGGCTGCAGGCGGAGACCGACCGGCTCAATGAAGCGCGGACCCGGCTCGCCAGTCTGATGGAAGCGAAAAAGCTTTCGCTTCAGGATCGCCAATCGCAGCTGGTGGCGGTGCAGGAAGAGTCCCGCAAGATCATGACGGGCGCAAAGAACCTCTCGGATTTGATCGGAAAGCTCGACGCGGCCGTAACGGAGAAGACCGGGCTTGGCGCTTACGACGACGAGCTGAAGAAGCGGCACGAGGCCGAGGGCATCAAAGCCGCGTCGGCGGCTCAAGCTTCGGGGCCGCAGACGATTTCGCCTCCGCCGCTTGAAGATACTGCGTCCAAGGTCGCCACTGCGGCAAGCAGTGGAAATCAACAGGCCGCCAACGCGCCGCCGCCCTCCGCTCCGGCTCCAAAAGCGGCGCCTGCCGCCGCTCCGGCAACGAACGTGGCTGCAGCGGAGGCGGGATCACCTCCGGCACCGACCTCGATCGGTGGACAAAAGGTTGCGATGGTGGAACTCGAGCCTGCCGGCGCGTCGCTCGTGCCGGGAAGTCCGGGCCGTATCAAGCCTGCCATTCCATTTTCCGACGCACGCGGCAAACTGCCGTTACCGGCACAGGGCCGGCGCGCTCTGGCATTCGGCGAACGGACGCAATTTGGCGGGCAATCCAAGGGAATCGTCGTAGAGACGCGCTATTCCGCCCAAGTTACGGCACCATGTGATGGCTGGGTGGTGTACGCTGGAGAATTCCGCAGCTATGGCCAACTCTTGATCATTAATGCCGGCGACGGCTATCATGTTCTGCTCGCGGGGCTATCCCAGATCGATGTCCAGCCCGGACAGTTCGTCCTGACCGCCGAGCCTGTCGGTACAATGAGTGGTGGACAAAAGAATTCATCGTCCGCGGCACCAGTAAGCGGACCGGTATTATACGTTGAATTTCGTAAAGATGGACGTCCTATCGATCCCGATCCCTGGTGGGCATCAGGTCAGCAGAAGGTACAAGGCTAATGCGCAAGACAGACTATGCATTCTGGACATTCCTGCTGATGACGGGTTTGGCCGGGGCGACAACGCTCCTCAACGTCACCCAGACCTATTCAGCGACGTCGTCGCAGAATTCCGAGCTTTATAAGCAGCTCGATCTGTTCGGCGACGTGCTCGAACGCGTGCGGTCGGATTATGTCGACAAGCCCGACGATACGGCGCTGATCGAATCGGCGATCAACGGCATGCTGTCGTCGCTCGATCCGCATTCGTCCTACATGAGCCCAAAGAACTTCCGCGACATGCAGGTGCAGACGCGCGGCGAGTTCGGCGGACTTGGCATCGAAGTCACGATGGAGAACGGCGTCATCAAGGTCGTCTCGCCGATCGACGATACGCCTGCGGCGAAGGCCGGACTGCAAGCCAATGACCTCATCACGCATCTCGACAACGAAGCGATCTCCGGGCTGACACTCGAACAGGCGGTCGAAAAGATGCGCGGTCCGGTCAATACGCCGATCACGCTGACGGTCGTGCGCAAGGGCAAGGACGAGCCGTTCGACGTCAAGGTCGTGCGTGACGTGATCCGCATCAACCCGGTGAAGTTCAGCACGCAGGGCGATGTCGGGTACGTCAAGATTTCGACGTTCAACGAGCAGACGCACGCCAATCTGGTGAAGGCGATTGAAAGCCTCGACAAGCAGATCGGCCCGAATATGAAGGGCGTTATCATCGATCTTCGCAACAATCCCGGCGGTCTTCTCGATCAGGCAATCGCGGTTTCCGACGACTTCCTCGAGCAGGGTGCGATCGTTCTGACCAAGGGCCGGAACAACGAAGAGACGCAGCGGGCGAACGCCCGGCCGGGCGATATCTCGGACGGCAAGAAGATCGTCGTGCTGATCAACGGCGGATCGGCTTCGGCGTCCGAAATCGTGGCGGGCGCACTGCAGGATCATAAGCGCGCCACCGTCATCGGCACGCGTTCGTTCGGCAAGGGCTCGGTGCAGACGATCATCCCGCTCGGCGCCAACGGAGCCATCCGTTTGACGACCGCTCGCTACTACACGCCGTCGAACCGTTCGATCCAGGCCAAGGGCATCGATCCGGATATCAACGTCGCGGAAGCGGTGCCGGACGATCTGAAGGACAAGATCGCAGCCGAGAAGCCGCGCGGTGAAGCGAGCCTTCGCGGTCACCTCAAGAACCCGGATGGCACGGACCAGACCAAGGATGACGACCTTGGTGAACCGTCGGGCTCGCCTTCGTTCGTGAACAAGGACGTCGATAAGGATACGCAGTTGCAGTACGCGATCTCGTTCCTCGACGGCAAGGCGAAGGGTCCGGAGACGTCGAGCGCGACGCCGCCGGATGCGCCGGCAGCCAAGCCTTCGACCGACGGCGGTGACAAGAAGGTGCCGGTCCCGTCTTCGGACGACGACAAGAAGGTGACGCCGAACTGAGGCGGAAGCCTTAGATGTTCCAGTCGTTTTATTGAATGGAGGGCGCCCTTATCGGCGCCCTTCGTGCTATCGACGAGCCGCGATCAACAGCCGAGACTTTGCCGATGACCAAGCCATCGAAATCGAGCGTCCACGCCAGCGATCTGCCGTATCGGCCGTGCGTCGGCCAGATGGTCATCAACGCGGACGGGCTTGTCTGGGTCGGACGCCGGGCCGATCTTCCGGGCGACGCAGAGGGACGCGGGACCTGGTGGCAAATGCCCCAAGGCGGAATCGATCCGGGCGAAGATCCAGCCGTCGCGGCGCGGAGGGAGCTTTTCGAAGAGACGGCGATGGTGTCGGTGGAACAGGTCGCCGCGCTCTCGGACTGGGTTACCTACGATCTTCCGGCCGAATTGATCGGCGTGGCCTGGGGCGGGCGCTATCGCGGCCAGAAGCAGATGTGGTTTGCCTACCGGTTCACGGGCGCTGAAAGCGAAATCAACATCACCCCAGCGGCCGCGGGGCTGCATGCCGAATTCGCGGAGTGGCGCTGGGTTCGGGCCGGCGAGCTTCTCGATCTGATCGTGCCGTTCAAGCGCGACGTGTACCGGCACGTGCTCGACGAATTCGCACCGCTGGCTCGTCCTTTCGGCGGATAGCACAGCGGCCGGTGCTGCTTTTTGAGCCGCATCCTGCCTCAAAATAGCTCTTGAGGTGGTTCTGACTGTATATATGACAGTCTAATGTCATATGGATGCTACGAATTTCTGTAGACTAGCGAATCAGGGGCGACCCTGATCGGAATGCCATAACGGATCAACTGACGGATGACGTTGCTGACCACTGCATCGAGCCTGTCGCCCGGCGGGCTGCCGTTTCGAATCTGCGTCGGCATCATGCTGCTCAATCGGGATGGTTTGGTCTGGGTCGGCCGCAGACGTCCGAAGTGGGCCGGCGAGGGCCAAGATCATATCTGGCAGATGCCTCAGGGCGGGATTGAGAAATTCGAAGCGCCACGAATTGCAGCGCTGCGGGAGCTCAGGGAAGAGACGGGCGCCACGCACGTCGAGGTGCTCGCCGAACATCCCGAGTGGTTGAGCTACGAGCTTCCTTCGCACTTGCTCGGCGTGGCGCTCAAGGGGCGCTATCGCGGCCAGCGGCAGAAGTGGTTTGCGATGCGCTTCCTCGGGGACGACAGCGACATCGACATTTCGGCCAAAGGCGAGACCAAGGCCGAGTTCGACACCTGGCGCTGGGCACCGATCGAGACGGTGCCAAATCTGATCGTGCCTTTCAAACGCGGGATATACGATCGCGTGACGTCCGACTTCGCCTATCTGGCGCGGCCCCAGCCAAAGTGACAGGCAGTCACGTCCGTTTCAACGCCGACTGGGACGGACGCCGGTATAGGGGCTTCCGAACCGGCCGTAAGTCGCTGCCGGATTGCTATAGTTGGGCACGCGGCCGGGGTACATCGGCGTTGGCGTAGCTACGTTTCCGGATACACCGTTAGGCTGGCCTGAATTGCTCGACGGGGTGCGGATGATTGATTCCGTTCCGCCCTGAGGCTGCGGGCTGACGCTCTGCTGCGCCCAGACCGGCGCCGCGCTCGCAAGCAACGCCGCCATCGCCGTCAATATGTGTTTTTGCATCTTAATGCTCCGGCTGATCGGCCGCGAGACCGCCTAGCTATGAGGCACATAAGTATTTCGCTTGGCGCCACAAGAAGGGTCGCCGGCCGCCCCGGGTCGCTTCAACTGCCTTAGCGTGCGACGCCGCACGTCAGCGAACGAGAAAAAGCGCACATGTCGCCAAGGCCACCACGACGACGCACATTACCGTCAGCAGGAACGGCGAACTGGCGGGTGGTTTCGGGCGGTCGTCGGAAGGGTCAGGAATTCGGCTCATTGATTCTGTCGGATTCGAAATGGAATTAAATTGAGTAGGGTAGAAACTTTACGCGAAGTTTCAGTAATTTGTGCGCAAAGTGCTCTGCTAGTTGAGGATTCCTTAAAATTCGCGGGCTTGTTAAACGAATCCGCAAGAGGCCAATCAGTATCATTCAAATAACGTATGAGAGTGACCGATCCGTTTGAAAAAGTGGACTTTTTCTCGTACTTTGATGGCAGAAAAACGCGCAAAGCCTGAGGAGCATCAGACATGCAGGGTCATCGCAGATTCCAGTGCGGTCGCCTGCTGATTGTGCTGGTCGGATTGGGGATTGCCTTGTACGGGCGTATCGCAATTGCAGATTCCGTTCCCGAAAGCATCCGTATTCAAGAGCAGGCTGAAAAAGCCTACGAAACCGCGCCGGTTGTTCCGATCGAACGGGGCAATGCGCATCACCGGGAGCAGATGAAAGACGACGGCACGGATGGCTCCGGTTACGACGGTTATGTGCCGCAGGCCGCGCCGCCTCCACCGGCCGACGAACGGCGCGACGATAAGGCCAAATAAGCGAAAGAGACGGCCACCGAACGGCGCCTCTACAACGCATGGCCATTGGGCCAAGAGCTTAAAATCCCGAATATCTGCTGAACGCGGCTTAAACGGCACTGTGCTTATCATGCCTACTGTCGACCTAGTGGGAGGGTTTGCGTTGTCTCCGGCCGCACAGCAAAAGCGCCGACGCGTTCTGGTGGAGGTTTCGCCTTCGCTCAGCGAACGATTGCGGCTGTTTGTGCATAGGCTGAGACACCCCCGCGACGGCTGGCTGATGAGACGGCATCTCGAGGGTCGGAAACAGGCGAGCGAAATTCCTCCGCGGGCCTGACGCGACACACGATCGCGGCCGGGCGTTCCAGCCGCGACATCCGAATTGATGGCTTTCCCGTCTGAGAGGCCTTGGCAAAGGCCACAGGATCAAGGCAAAAGCTTTGAAGGCCTGAATTCTGCGTCATTCGCACATTGGACAATTTGCCCAATGCCCTCGCGCGGTGTCAGGGGACAAGAAGCTACCATTGCGGCTCGCGGACCGTTTTGCGCGCGAAGCCAGGGCACGGTTCAAGGAGCATGAGCGGCCTATGAGTGGAGCCTCCGCCACATACGAGCAGGATAGCGGGCACGGACACGTAAGCCCCGGCGAAATCGCCGTCGGCGTTATCATCGGCCGGACATCAGAATTCTTCGATTTCTTCGTTTATGCGATCGCGTCGGTGATCGTTTTTCCGAAGCTCGTCTTTCCGTATCTCGATCCGCTGACGGGCACGCTCTATTCGTTCGCGATCTTTGCGCTGGCATTCATTGCCCGGCCGATCGGCACAGTGCTTTTCATGGCGCTCGATCGCAATTACGGGCGGAGCGTCAAGCTGACGATTACGCTGTTCCTGCTCGGGACCTGCACCGTCGCCATCGCGTTCCTGCCGGGATACGAGTCGATCGGGGTGGCGTCGGCGGTTCTGCTTTCGATTTTTCGTATCGGCCAGGGCTTGGCGCTTGGCGGCGAGTGGGACGGGTTGCCGTCGCTGCTCGCGATGAACGCGCCGGAAAGCCGAAAGGGCTGGTATGCGATGATTCCGCAGCTCGGTGCGCCGCTCGGCTTGATCGTGGCGGCGGCGCTGTTCGCGTTCTTCGCGTCGAACCTGTCGAGCGAAGACTTCCTCGACTGGGGCTGGCGCTATCCGTTCTTCGTCGCCTTCGCAATCAACGTGGTGGCGCTGTTCGCCCGATTGCGTATGGTCGATACGCCCGAATACATCGAACACTTCGAGCAGCAGGACCTAGAGCCCAAGCCGATCGGCGAGACGCTGAAGCACGAGGGTGTTCACGTCATCATCGGAGCGTTCGCGCCGCTTGCGAGCTTCGCGCTGTTCCACATGGTGACGGTGTTCCCGCTGTCGTGGGTGTTTCTCTACACGCAACAGAGCCCGTCGCGCTTTCTCGTCATCGAAATCATCGGCGCGTTCGTGGGGCTGATCGCTATCGTTCTGTCGGGATACGTCGCGGATCGCGTCGGGCGCAGAAATCTGCTGCTGGCGACGGCCGGCGCGATCGCGGTCTTCAGCGGATTTGCGCCTCAGCTTCTGAATGGCGGCGACATCGGCGAAATCGTGTTCATGGTGATCGGCTTCATCCTTCTCGGACTGTCGTTTGGTCAGGCGTCGGGCGTGGTCGCGTCGAGCTTTGCGAAGATCTATCGCTATACCGCCTCGGCGCTGACGACAGATTTGGCGTGGCTGGTCGGCGCCGGATTCGCGCCGTTCGTGGCGCTCTGGCTGTCGAGCAACCTCGGTCTGATGGCCGCCGGCGGATATCTTCTGTCCGGTGCCGTCTGTACCCTTCTGGCGCTGGCGCTCAGCCATCAGTTTGAATCGAGCGATCGCTGACGGCGGACTTCGATTTCGGAATAAGAAAATGCCCGGCTCGCCGCCGGGCATTTTTGTTTGTCCTTGGTTTGCGCGCCCGTTCGTTCAGGCGAGGCCGAGCTTCTGAGCCAAGCCGATGCGCTGCAATTTGCCGGTCGCGCCCTTGGGGATTTCGGGCAGCAACAGGATCTTGCGTGGCACTTTGTAGTGGGCGAGGTGCTCGTTGGCGAAATCGCGGAGTTCGCGCTCGGTCGCCTGCTGGCCTTCACGCAGGACGACGGCGGCGGCAACGTCCTCGCCGAGCTTGTCGTGCGGGATGGCGAACGTCACGACCTGAAGCACGGCCGGGTGATCCATCAAGACTTCGTCGACTTCGCGCGGCGAAACCTTCTCACCGCCGCGGTTGATGATTTCCTTCAAGCGGCCGGTGATCGTGATGTAGCCGTCGGTGTCGATGGTGCCTTGATCGCCGGTGCGGAACCAGCCGTTGGTGAAGGCTTCGCCATTGGCCTTTTCATTGTTCTCATAGCCGGCGGTGACGTTCGGGCCGCGAATGACGATTTCGCCGACGTCGCCGGTCGAGAGCATGTTCCCCTCGGTATCCATGATCGCGACTTCAGGTCCAGCAGCGATGCCGACAGTGCCTGGCTTTCTTGTTGCGCCGATCGGGTTCGACGCCATCTGGTGAGCGGCTTCCGTCATACCGTAGGCTTCGACGACCGGCGCGGCGAACACGGATTCGAGTTCGGCCAGGACCTGCGGCGGCAGCGATGAGGACGACGAACGGATGAAGCGCAGCTTATGGCGCGCGATGATTTCGCGATTGTGGTCGGCGCGGCTCAGGATCGCCTGATGCATGGTTGGGACGCCGGTGTACCAGGTCGGTGCGGCCTCATCCATGGCGTGGAAAAATTTGAGGGCGTTGAAACCGGAAGTGCAAAAGATCGAGCCACCGCGCGACAGCGGCGCGAGCACGCCCGCTATCAAACCGTGGATATGAAAGAGCGGCATGATATTGAGCGCCCGGTCATCGGCCGAGAGCTTCAGGGCGGCGGCGATGTTGCCCGCCGATGCGGCGACGTTGCGATGGCTCAACGGCACGATCTTCGGGCGCGATGTCGTGCCTGAGGTGTGTAGAATGAGGGCGATGTCGTCGCTTGTTGCCGGGCCTCCGTGGGCGGGCTTTGCGCCTGTGGTTTCAGCGGAGAGAGTGAAGGAGCCTGCGCGGCCGGCGGAATCGAGCTTTAAGGTAATAAGCGTTATGCCGCGATTTTTCGCGACTTCGATGGCGGGCGACGTGCTGCCTTCCTCGACCACCAACGCCTTCGTGTTGATGTCGGACATGTAGAAGTCGAACTCGTCGGCGCGGTAGCCGGGATTGAGCGGCGCAGCGGTTGACGCTGATGCGACTGCCACGAAAGCTGTCGCCATTTCGGGTCCGTTGGGAAGCACGATCGCGACACGGTCGCCGCGGCCAATGCCCAACTCGTTCAGGCGGTCGATCGTGCGCGTCACGAGGCTGCGAAAGGCGCCATAGGTCAGCGGTTCGAGGCCGGATGCGCGGATCGCGGGTGCCGTGTCGGCGCCAGCCTGCAGAAGATCGAGAAGCGTCGTGCTTGTTGCCATTGTCGTCATGTTCTCCGTGCCCGCGGCCCCTGAAGGTGTCGTCAGGCCTTTTCAATTCGCAGCCGGCCGTGATCGTGCGCCAGCGTCGCAGCCAGCAGTTTGACGAGGGCGTAGACCGTTTCGATCTGCGGCGTCGGGACGTTCGCAACCTGCCCAAGCTCGATGACCGAGCCGATCAGCGCGTCGGCTTCGATCGCGCGCCCCGCCTCGACGTCCTGCAGCATCGAGGTCTTGTGTGGGCCGACAGCCTCGGCACCGGCAATGCGTTTTTCGAGGGGAATGCGGAAGCGGACGCCGAGCGCCTCGCCGACGGCCTGGGCCTCGCGCATCATGCGCGCGGCGGCGTCGCGGGTCGGGTGAAACTTGCAGATGTCTTCCAGCGTCGCATGCGTCAGGGCGCTGATCGGATTAAAGCTCAGGTTGCCCCAAAGCTTGGTCCAGATCTCGGTGCGGATATCGGAGACAACCGGGGCCTTGAAGCCAGCTTTCTGCAAAGCTTCGGACACGCGGGTGACGCGTTCGGTTTTGGAGTTATCGATTTCGGCTATCGAGAAGCGGTTGCCCTCGATGTGCTTGATGACGCCGGGTTCGGTGATTTCGGCGGCCGGATAAACCACGCTGCCGAGCACGCGGTCGGCGGGAAGATTGTCGGCGATCGTGCCGCCGGGATCGACGCTTTCGAGCCGGCGATTCTCATGCGGACCGCTGATGCCCATGAAGTACCACCACGGGATGCCGTTTTGTGCGGTCAGCACAGCCGTGTCGGGGCCGTACATCGCGGGCAAGTCGCGGACGACGGCTGCGACCTGATGCGCCTTCATGCCGAGGATAACGAGGTCCTGCTTCGAAACTTCGGCGATCTTGTCGGTTGCGGCAATGCGAGAGACGCTTTCGCGCCCGTCCTCTTCGATCAGCTTCAGACCGTTGGCGCGAATGGCCGCGAGATGCGGACCGCGGGCGACGACGGTCACGTCTTCGCCGGACTGCGCCAAACGGGCGGCCAACAGGCCGCCGATACCGCCCGCGCCGACGACGCAAATTTTCATCGACCGCTTTCCTCGATTTCGTATCGCGATGCAGCAAGAATCCGTGAAAGCAGACGCTTGCAAGCTGCGCTTGTCGAACGTGGTTTTTCACGTTTTATGTTGGAGCGCTTTTAGTGCGAAACAAAAAGAAATTACAAGCCTGAGGGGATGCCAAGGATGACCATTGAGGCGGAGACGCATGTTCCGGCTTCAAGCCATGCGGCACAGTTGACCGGCCGGTGGCTGCAGCTTGCACTCGGTGTTCTATGCATGACGATGATCGCCAACCTGCAATACGGTTGGACGCTTTTCGTCAATCCTATCGCGACAAAGTTCGGGTGGGAGCTGGCCGCGATCCAATGGGCATTCACCATCTTCGTGCTGTCGGAGACGTGGCTGATCCCGATCGAAGGCTATCTCGAAGACCGCTTCGGTCCGCGGCCGCTGGTCGCGTTCGGCGGCACCATGGTCGCGATCGCGTGGGTGGTGAACTCCTACGCCACTTCACTGACGACGCTTTACATTGCGCAGGCAATCGGTGGCATCGGAGCGGGCGCGGTTTACGGAACCTGCGTCGGCAACGCGCTCAAATGGTTTCCGGATCGTCGCGGGCTCGCGGCCGGGTTGACGGCGGCGGGCTTCGGCATGGGATCGGCGCTCACCATCATTCCGATTTCGAAGGTGATCGCGGGGGAAGGATATGAAGCTGCGTTCCTCTATTTCGGGCTTCTGCAAGGCGTGGTGATCGTCCTTGCTTCTTTCCTACTGAAGACGCCGTCGAAAGAGCAAATCGCCGCGCGGACGACGCTTGTTTCCTCAAAGCGTTCGATCGGGCCGACCGAGATGCTGAAGACGCCGGTGTTCTGGATCATGTACCTGATGTTCGTGATGATGGCGGCGGGCGGTCTGATGGCAACCGCGCAGCTCGCACCGATCGCGAAGGATTTCAAGGTCGCGGATATTCCTGTGTCGCTCGCCGGGATCACGCTGCCGGCGCTGACATTCGCGCTGTCTCTGGACCGGATTCTCAACGGTGTGACGCGACCGTTCTTCGGCTGGGTGTCGGACAAGATCGGGCGGGAACTCACGATGTTCATCGCTTTCGGCATTGAAGGCGTCGGCCTATTGGCGCTGGGACACCTTGGTCATGACCCCATCCTGTTCGTGCTATTGACGGGCCTCGTGTTCTTCGCGTGGGGCGAGATCTACAGTCTGTTCCCGGCGACGTGCGGCGACACGTTCGGCTCGAAGTTCGCGACGACGAACGCAGGTCTGCTTTACACGGCAAAGGGCACAGCAGCCCTGCTCGTGCCGTTTTCGAGCGTGCTGACGAAGGCGACGGGAAGCTGGCATGCCGTGTTCTACACGGCGGCGGCGATGAATATTCTCGCCGCTGTGCTGGCGATCGCGGTGTTGAAGCCGCTGCGCCAGCGCATGGCGGCGCAGCCCTAAAGGCGTGATCAGATCGTTCGCGACGGGCGGCTCAGGCCTTTGAACAGAAGCGCGATGGCGAGGCCCGCCGCGAAGCCTCCGACGTGCGCCATATAGGCGACGCCGCCGGTATCGGCCGTCTGGGTATCGGCGATCGAGCCGACGCCGCTGAAAAGCTGCAGCACGAACCAGAAGCCGATGACGATGAGTGCGGGCATCGACGTGACCATGCGGCCGACGAGTACGTCAACGCGGGCCTGCGGAAACAGAAGGATATAAGCGCCGAGCACGCCGGCGATTGCGCCGGAGGCCCCAAGGTTCGGAATACCAGAGCCTTCATTGAAGAAGTACTGCACGAACGTCGCCGCTATGCCGGCAACGAGATAGAAGATCAGGAATTTGACGTGCCCGAAGCTCTCTTCGACGTTATCGCCGAAGATGTAGAGATAGAGCATGTTGCCGAAGAGGTGCATCCAGCCGCCGTGCATGAACATGGCGGTGAAAATTGTCGGCCAGGATGATGCCGGATCTTGCGTGAAGCGGCTCGGGATGAACGACCACTTCTGAATGAAGGCGTCGCCGCCGTTCATTTCGATAAAAAAGAAAAGGACGTTGGCGATGATGAGTGCCGTCGTGACGATAGGCGTGATGCGCACTTGCGAGTTGTCGTCGCCGATCGGAAACATCGCACCCTTCCCCCTCTATCTTTTCACGTCGCTGAGGTCATTCAGACCGCTTTCGCTTTTCTTGCCGACATCAGGTAGTTGACGTCGGTATCCGGGTTTCGCGACCAGACGTCCTGCAGCGGATTATACGTGATGCCTTCGAAACGAACATCATCCAGGCCTGCTGCTTTGGCGTAGCCTGAGAGTTCGTCGGGCGTGATGAAGCGCTCCCACTGATGCGTGCCGCGCGGCAGCCAGCCGAGCACGTACTCGGCACCGACGATAGCAAGTGCCCATGCCTTAAGCGTGCGATTGAGGGTGGAGAAGATCGCGATGCCGCCCGGCGCGACGAGGCTTGCGCATTCGGCAACGAACTTCGCGGGGTCCGGCACGTGCTCTACAACTTCGAGGCAGGCAACGATGTCGAACGTGCGTCCTTCCGCGACCAGATCCTCGACACGCGCGGCGCGATAGCCGATCGTGAGGTTCTGGCCTTCGGCGTGGGTCTTGGCGATGGCGATATTTTTTTCAGACGGGTCGATGGCCGTGACGGTGGCGCCCATGCGCGCGAGCGGTTCGGATACGAGGCCGCCACCGCAGCCGATATCGACGGCCGTCAGACCGGACAGGGGACGCAGCGCCTTCGGGTCGCGGCCGAACTGCGCGACGGCGGCGTCGCGGATGAAGGACAGCCGCGGCGGACCGATTTGATGCAGGGGGCGAAACTTGCCCCTCGGGTTCCACCACTCGGACGCCAGCCGCGAAAAGCGCTCGACCTCTTCGGTATCGAGCGTGCGTTCGCCGGCGCCGACTTGTTGCGTTGCGGTCATTCTTTTCTCCGTCGTCGGCCCTACACGTCAACCCGGCGCTCATCTTGTCAAGCGATTGTCCGTTAAGCGTCGATTTTCGGCTGTTGCGGGGGGGCGCGTGAGCCGCTAAGAAGCGCCGGACTCAATCCAAATCTTAATGTTCGCAGGGCTCAGGACCGGGGCCGAGCGGGCTTGCATAGGCACAGAAAGCGCTTCGAGAATGGCGACCGTAGTCATGAAATTTGGCGGCACGTCGGTCGCCAACATCGAGCGCATCCAGAACGTTGCCCGGCACGTGAAGCGCGAAGTCGACGCCGGCAACAAGGTCGCGGTCGTGGTGTCGGCGATGGCAGGGGTAACCAATCAGCTGGTCGCCTGGGTGAAGGAGGCTTCGCCCCTTTACGATGCGCGCGAGTATGACGCAGTCGTCGCCACGGGTGAGCAGGTGACCGCCGGTCTGCTGGCGATCACGCTGCAGGCCATGGGCCTCAGGGCGCGTTCGTGGACGGGGTGGCAGATCCCGGTGAAAACCGACGCCGCTCATGGCGCAGCGCGAATCCTCGACATTCCCGGAGCCGAGATCAAAAAGCGGATCGAGGGCGGCGAGATCGCCGTCGTCACCGGCTTTCAGGGCATCGAGCCGATCGAAAACCGCATTGCGACTCTCGGCCGTGGGGGCTCGGACACAAGCGCGGTTGCGATTGCGATCGCGCTCGAAGCCGATGTCTGCGACATCTATACCGACGTCGACGGCGTCTACACGACCGACCCTCGGATCGTGCCGAAGGCGAAACGGTTGGCCAAGATTTCCTATGAAGAGATGCTCGAGATGGCGTCGCTTGGATCGAAGGTCCTGCAGACGCGCTCGGTCGAGCTGGCGATGGTCTACAAAGTCAAAACTCGGGTTCTGTCGAGCTTTGTCGCGCCGGATGCCATGAAGCCTTTCAAAGCCGACGACATCGAGAATATCGGCACCATCGTATGCGACGAGGATGAGATCGTGGAACAGCAGGTCGTAAGCGGCATCGCCTATGCGAAGGACGAAGCGAAGGTGACGCTTCTCAATGTCGACGACAAGCCGGGCATCGCGGCGCGGATCTTCGGACCGCTGGCGGACGCCAACATCAACGTCGACATGATCGTGCAGAACGTCACGGCCGACGGCAAGCACACCGACATGACCTTCACGGTCCAAGCGGCCGAGCTTCCGCGCACGCTCGATGTGCTGAAAAAGGCGAAGTCCGAGATCGGGCATGTCGACGTCAAAAGCTCGGCCGACGTCGTGAAGATTTCGGTGATCGGCGTCGGCATGCGCAGCCATGCCGGTGTTGCGGCGCAAATGTTCAAGACGCTGTCGGAAAAAGGCATCAACATTCACGCGATTTCGACGTCGGAAATCAAGGTCAGCGTGTTGATCGATGCGGCCTATGCCGAACTTGCGGTGCGCGCGCTTCATTCAGCCTATGGGCTCGACAACGACTAGAGACGGCGGCGCTCTTACCAGCCCCGTCTCTTTGTGACTAAAGTGCGAACTGCCGGTGGTGCTACCGGCAAGGACGATGGGCAGAGAAAGATGGTGCGGCGCGAAGATCCAAGACCCTTACCGAGCGAGACCTCGCTCCGGGTCATCATGCGCCATCTGCGCGAGATCATGGCCGACGACGGCGAGGGGCAGGATAAGCTCGATCGCATCGTCCGGCAGATTTCCGGCGTCATGGTCGCCGAAGTCTGCTCGATCTATCTGAAGCGGCAGGATGGGTCGCTGGAATTGTTCGCGTCGGAAGGCCTCAATCCGAGCGCGGTGCACTCGACACGGCTCAAGCGCGGCGAAGGCCTTGTCGGGCGAGCGGCGGAACTTGGCGTGACGGTCAACGAGCCGGAAGCATCGAGCCATCCGGCGTTCTCGTATCGGCCGGAGACGGGCGAAGAAATCTATCATTCGCTGCTGGCGGTGCCGATCGCGCGGTCGGGGCAGGTGCTCGGCGTGCTCGTCATTCAAAACCGGACGCCGCGCGAATATTCCGACGAGGACGTCGAAGTGATGCAGGCGACCGCGATGGTAATCGCGGAAAACCTGGTCTCGGGCGCGGTTGCGGGAACGGTAGCGGCGATCGAAGCGTCGCGCTCGCAGCCGCTGCTGATCGAAGGCGAGCCGCTTTCGGACGGCATCGCGCTCGGGCATGTGGTGCTGCACGAGCCGAGGATCGTCGTCACGCAGCTGATGGCCGAAAATCCGGCGCTCGAACTGGAGCGGCTGTCGCTGGCGCTCGAAAAGCTTCAGGCCAACATCGACGAGATGTTCGATCACGAGCATCTTTCGAACATCGGCGAACACAGGGACGTGCTCGAAGCCTACCGGATGTTCGCGCACGACAAGGGTTGGCACCGGCGCCTTCGCGAAGCGGTCGAAGGCGGTTTGACGGCCGAAGCCGCGGTCGAGCGTGTACAGAACGCGATGCGGACGCGCATGCTGCGCCAGCACGACACCTATTGGCGCGAGCGTCAGCGCGATCTCGACGATCTCTCGGATCGGCTGCTGCGCGTGCTTGCCGGACGGCTAAAGAGTTCCGAGGACGACGGCGGGTTGCCGCCCGACACGATCCTGGTGGCGCGGACGATGGGGCCGGCGGAACTGCTCGATTACGACCGCTCGCGGCTTCGCGGTCTTGTGGTCGAGGATGGGTCGAGCCAGAGCCATGTTGCCGTTGTCGCCAAGGCGCTCGGTATCGCGGCGATCGGGCAGGCGGCCGGCATCGTCGATCGGGTTTCGGCAGGAGATGCCGCTATCGTCGATGCGGTGACGGGTGAGGTTCATCTTCGTCCGACCGGTGAGCTGATCTCGGCCTATTCCGACAAGGTGCGTTTTCGAGCGCGGCGGCAAAAGCGCTATCAGTCGTTGCGCGACCGGCCGGCGATCACGAAGGACGGCGTCAAGATCGCGCTGATGATGAATGCGGGCCTCTTGGTCGACCTGCCGCATCTCGAAGAGTCGGGCGCCGACGGCATCGGGCTTTATCGCACCGAATTGCAGTTCATGCTGTCGGAGGCGTTCCCGCGCCTCGACCGGCAGACGCAGCTCTACAAGTCCGTCATCGATGAGGCTCGCGGCAGGCCGGTCGTGTTCCGCACCCTCGATATCGGCGGCGACAAGGTTCTCCCCTACCTTCGCCAGCCGAAGGAAGAAAATCCGGCGATGGGCTGGCGCGCGATCCGCATGGCGCTCGACCGCCCCGAGCTTTTCCGGCTGCAGATGCGGGCGCTGCTCAAGGCTGCGGCCGGGCGCGAGCTTCGCGTCATGATCCCGATGGTTTCGGCAGCCTACGAGCTTGGTGCAATCAGGGCGCTGATCGAGCGGGAAAAGGCATTTTTGACCGAGCATGGGCATCCGCTGCCCTTCAACGTTCTCGTCGGCGCGATGTTCGAGGTTCCGGCGCTGCTGTTTGAACTCGATGGGTTTCTGTCGCGGGTCGATTTCGTGTCGGTCGGTTCGAACGACCTGATGCAGTTCCTGTTCGCCGCCGACCGGACGAATGCGCGTGTTGCGAGCCGTTTCGATGTTCTGGCGCCGGCGCCGCTCAGAGCGCTGAAAACGCTGATCGAGGCGGCCAATGCCCGGGACGTGCCGGTGACGCTGTGCGGCGAGATGGCGGGCAGCCCGCTCGAAGCCATGACGCTGATCGCGCTCGGCTTCCGGTCGCTGTCGATGGCGCCGGCCTCGATCGGTCCGATCAAGTCGATGGTGCTGTCGCTCGACTCCGCGAAGGTGAAGTCGTTCGTCGACAATCTTTTGAAAGAGGGTGCGAAAGACGTGCGCATGTCCTTGGAGCAGTTCGCAGAAAAAGAGCACGTCGCCATCGATGGTTAACGAGTGGCGGGCGTTCAGAACGGAGCCTTTGACAAACAACGATTTTTAGCCAACAGTATGCTTAACGTTGGGGGCCGGCGCGTGTTGCCGGTTTAGAGGGTATAAGTCGAGGCGTTGGGCGGAACGTTTCGGTTGGAAGTCATGGGCACGAGCGGCAGGGCCATAGCCGCTCCGGTTTGCCGGTGCCGGTGGCATCGGGCCAAGCTCAGGCGGAAAGCCGAGCGCTGATTGCGCAGTTTTTCATCGATTTGAGGCAGGCATTGCGGCTCACCGTGCCGCAGGCGGCGCATTATCTGTCGGTGCGGGCGGAAGTCATCGAAGCGCTCGAGACGGGGCAGGTTGAATACCTGCCGGAATGGGCGGAAATCTCGGCAATCATCATGACCTATACGGCCATGGCGGGCGTCAACGGGCGACCGGTGCTCAATGCCATCGGCACGCTTTTCACGCAGCTTTCGGTGCGGGCAGCGCCACCGCGGCGGCCTGTCCAGCGGCCATCGATGCCGCCGTCGCAATTGGCATACAACCCCGTGCCTCACAATTCCGGTCGGCCGCAGGCATATCCGGCGCAGCCCTATCCAGTCGTGGCTCAGGCCCAGCGAGCCCTGCCGCCGGCGAGACTGCCGCGGCCTGTCGAATTTGCCGAAACGGAGACCGATATCGCGCGCTCGGGGCTCGCGGTTTCGAGCCGGAACCTGCTCAAGGCGGGTTCGGTCATAGCCAGCGGCGCGCGGCGGCTGCCGCAACAGGCCCTCAATCAGGTGCGCCAGCGGCCGCAACGGGCGCTTTATGCCCTTTCGCTGCCGCTCGGGCTGCTGGTCGTCACGATGCATTCGTCGATACTGGCGACGGTTTCCGAGCCGTTCGGCAAGGCCGTGCAGTGGGTCAGCTCCTACGTTCAGGAGCATTACGGGCCCGTGCGCGACGGCATGCGCTACATTGAAGTCGACGATCCCAGAACGCGGCGGGCGGATAAATTGCAGATCACCGGCGGTTCGTATTAGATACGGCCGTCTGAGGCGCCGCGAAGCTTACGTAGCGCTCTCGCCGCCTTCCCGGCCGCCTGGCTCGCGGCCCGCCATTCAAGCCCATCGGACACATGTCAGCACTACCGCGCGATAAACTCGACCGCCTTTCCGAACGGTTCCTGGCCATCCAGGACCTCATGAATCATGGCGTGCCGCAGGCCGAATTCGTCAAGCTGTCGAAGGAATTTTCCGAACTCAGCCCTGTCGTGGCGCAGATCAACGCGCTGCGCAAAGCCGAAGCGGAAAGTGCTGATCTCGAACAGATGATCCGCGACCCGGGTGCGGACAAGGAAATGGTCGATCTCGCCTACGCCGAGCGCGCGTCGTTGGCCGAGCGGATCGAGGACCTGCAGCAGCAGCTCCGCATCGCGCTCCTGCCGAAGGACGCGGCGGACGAGAAAAGCGCGATCCTGGAAGTCCGCGCCGGGACAGGCGGAGACGAAGCGGCGCTGTTTGCAGCCGATCTTTTCCGCATGTACACGCGCTATGCCGATCTCAGGGGCTGGAAGACCGAGATCATCTCGGCATCCGAAAACGATCTTGGCGGCTACAAGGAAATCATCGCGTCGATCACGGGCTCGGGCGTATTCGCGCGGCTGAAGTTCGAGTCGGGCGTGCACCGGGTGCAGCGCGTTCCGGCGACGGAAGCGAGCGGGCGGATACATACGTCTGCCGCCACCGTTGCCGTGCTTCCGGAAGCCGAAGACATCGATATCGACATCAAGCCCGAGGATATCCGCATCGACACGATGCGTGCCGGCGGCGCGGGCGGTCAGCACGTCAACAAGACGGACAGCGCGGTGCGGATGACGCATTTGCCGACTGGAATCGTCGTCGTGTCGGCGGAAAAATCGCAGCATCAGAACCGACGCCTCGCCATGGCGGTGCTGAAGTCGCGCATTTATGAATTGGAACGGGAAAGGGCCGCGACGGAGCGGTCCGACGCGCGAAAATCGCAGGTCGGATCGGGCGATCGCTCGCAGCGCATCCGGACGTACAACTTCCCGCAGGGCCGCGTGACGGACCATCGCATCAATCTCACCCTCTACAATCTCGAAGAGGTTCTCGCGGGGCCCGGGCTCGACACGCTGATCGACGCGCTCATTACCGATCACCAGGCGACGATGCTCGCCGAACTCAGCGCCGCGTGATGATGGCGAGCGCGCACGCGGGCGATGTGCCGATGCGAGTGGATATCCGACCGGATACGACGATCGCAGAGGCATTGACGCTTCTGACGCGAACGCTCGGCGAGGCGGGGATCGAGGCGCCGTCGCGCGACGCGCGCTTTCTGCTGCAGGGCATTCTCGGTCTCGACGGCGCTGACGTGCTGGCGCGTTCGGATCGGCCGGTGGGGGAGGATGCCGGCCGTCTCAGCGAGGCCGTTCGGCGTCGGGTGTCGCATGAACCGATTTCGCGCATCCTCGGCCGTCGCGCATTCTATGGCCGCGACTTCATCGTGACGCCTGACGTTCTCGATCCGCGGCCCGATACGGAAGCGGCCGTCGAACTGGCGCTTGACCTCATCGAGGCGCGTGGGCTTTCGGATGAAGCGCTGTCGATTGCCGATATCGGAACGGGTTCGGGAATCCTGATCGTGACGCTGCTCGCCGAGCTGCCCAACGCCCGGGGCATTGCCACGGACATCAGCAAAGCGGCTCTCGACGTCGCCCGCCGGAATGCCGAAGCCATCGGGGTCGCCGACAGGGTCGAGTTCGTTGCGACAACGGGTCTCGACGGTTGCACTAGGCCGTTCGACCTTGTGATTTCGAATCCGCCCTATATATCCACAGGAGAGATCGGTGGTCTTGAGCGGTCTGTTAGGGATTTTGATCCGCTCGAGGCTTTGGACGGAGGCGCAGACGGCCTCAGCGTTTACCGTGAGATCGCGCAAAATATCGTGGAATTGCAGCGGTCTTCCGTGCTTCTGGTCTTCGAAGTCGGCGCCACGCAGGCTGATGACGTCGTAAAGATTTTCTCAAATTCCGGCGCCCATTTTCTGAAGGCGCGACGGGATCTGGGCGGCCACACACGGGCTGTTGCGCTGGAGATACATCTTTAGCCTAAGCGATCATTTCTATTTGCGGATTGGCGTTTCCAGGGTAATATCGGCAGTGAAAAAGTTTGATCGGTTGTGCTTGGCCAATATCGCCGCTGAAGCGGTCAGAGAGCCAGCCTTCCCGTCTCGGATCCATCAGCACAAACTTTCGCGGACGTTTCGGTCCGTCGATTGGCGAGTGTCGAGACTGATCTGTTCGGCATTGCGTGCTGGAAAGCTCCTTTGAGAACAGCTCTGGTATCTTGCAAGCGTGATGACTGGGATTGTTGCGATTTTGCCCGGGGCCGTGGGGGCAAGAGCCTGGGCGTGGATCCTCGGGGCTCGCCCTTTGGAACAGTGGTGACTTTAGAATCAACCTTTTGAATTGGATCGGAAGATCCAAGGCGTCGCCTCGCGAAAATGGCGTGCGCCGGAGGCAAAGACCAACGAGCATGAACGGGAGCCCATGAGGCAAGGTCAACAGAACCGTCGCGGTCGCGGACGAAACAATAACAACAACCGCAAATCGCAAAATCCGCTGATGCGCAGCTTCGAGAGTTCGGGGCCCGACGTCAAAATTCGCGGCACCCCCTCGCACATTGCGGAAAAGTACATCAGCCTTGCGCGCGATGCGCTGTCCTCGGGTGACCCGGTGCTGGCTGAGAACTATCTGCAGCACGCGGAGCACTACAACCGCATCATCCTGGGCTATCGCGAGCAGATGGTTCAGCAGGGCGGCATGGACCCGATGGGCAACGGCGCGGCGCGGACGCATTCGCTTGCCGGTCCCGAAGGTGTCGATAGCGACGAGTTCGGAGAAGACGAGGGCGACGAGTTCGGCGCCGGTCAGCAGCCGCAGGTCGCCGGTCAGGGCGGCCAGCCGGATCTGCCGCAGCAGCCGTTCCAGCAACAGCAGCCGCGGAACTTCGACAATCAGAACCGCTACGACAATCGTCAGCGGCACGACCGCTATAACAACAATCGCCACGATCGTGGTGAGCGCGGCGACCGGGGCGACCGGCAGGATTTTCGCGGTGATCGCAACGACCGCGGTGATCGTCAGGATCGCTACGAGCAGCGCAACGGCGGCGAAGGTCGCTATCGCGACGACCGCCGGCCGCACAACAACGGCGGCAACGGCGAAGGTCATCAGGCCGAAGGCGGCTATCGCAGGCGCGAACGCTATCAAGGCCCCAACGGCGGCAATCCGAACGGCAACGGAAACGGCGCCGATCGCGAGCACGCCAACGGCGGCTTCGCGCCGTCGGTCGCTTCTGCTCCGCCGCCTGTCGAGCGTGAGCGGCCGGTCCAACAGGTCGCGGCGCCGGAACCTGCCGAGCAGCAGGAGCAGCCGGCATTTCTGCGGCGTCCGGTTCGTCGGCCTCGGCGCGAGGAGGCTCCAGCGCCCGCCGTGCCGCCAGCGGCAAACGAAGACAGCGAATAAGAAAAGAGCCCGATTTCGGGCTCTTTTTTATTTGCGCCTTGCGCTTTCGTCCCGAGAGCCGTCCGCAAGGCACGGACCTTTTCGAGCGGAATGGCGTTAATTCCAGGCTTTGAAGAGGTTCCGGCGGCAATCCCTTAACCGGGGCCGTCTAAAGCACCCGGATCGTCCCTTTTTCCGGGTCTGCCGATGTCGCGAATTTTCTCCGCGTTTGGTTGCCTTTGCCTCTTTTTCAGGCGGCGCCCGACCCTATATCCCCAACGTCGTACGGACGCACGGGGATGCCGGCCATCGGGTCTTTGGCTGTGTTCAGATGATAAAAATCAAATCGCATGGCATTCTGACCGGGCCTTATGGACGGTGAGGAATGTGCTGGAGGACGCGACATGAATTTCGAACGATATACCGACCGCGCCAAGGGCTTCATCCAATCGGCCCAATCGCTGGCACTGAGAGAAAACCAGCAACAGGTCACCCCCGATCACCTACTGAAAATCCTGCTTGATGACCCGGAAGGTCTGGCGAGCGGGCTTATTCAAAAGGCGGGCGGAGATTCGCGCGCCGCGCTGCGTGCCGTCGAGGCGAGCCTGGCGAAAAAGCCGAAGGTTACCGGCGGATCGGGACAGGTCTATGTCTCGCCGGAACTTGCGCGGCTGTTCGACGCCGTCGAGAAACTTGCCGACAAGGCGAGCGACAAGTTCGTCACCGCCGAGCGGCTGCTGCTGGCTCTGGCGCTCGACACTTCGACGGACGCCGGCAAAATCCTGCGTGACGCGGGCGTCACCGCCGACAAGATCAACGCCGCCATCAACGACATCCGCAAGGGCCGCACGGCCGACAGCGCCAACGCCGAGCAGGCGTATGACGCGCTGAAGAAATATGCGCGCGATCTAACGGAAGCGGCCGGGTCCGGCAAGCTCGATCCGGTCATCGGCCGTGACGAGGAAATCCGCCGCACCATTCAGGTGCTGTCGCGGCGGACGAAGAACAATCCTGTGCTGATCGGTGAGCCGGGCGTCGGCAAGACGGCGATCGCGGAAGGCTTGGCGCTGCGCATCGTCAAGGGCGACGTGCCGGAAAGCCTGAAGCACAAGAAGCTTTTGTCGCTCGACATGGGCGCGCTCATCGCCGGTGCGAAGTATCGCGGCGAGTTCGAGGAACGGCTGAAAGCCGTGCTCTCCGAGGTCGAGGCCGAGGGCGACATCATCCTGTTCATCGACGAACTGCACACCATCGTCGGCGCCGGTAAGACCGAAGGCTCGATGGATGCGGGAAACCTCTTGAAACCTGCGCTGGCGCGCGGCGAGCTTCACTGCGTCGGCGCCACCACGCTCGATGAATACCGCAAGCACATCGAGAAGGACGCGGCGCTGGCTCGCCGGTTCCAGCCGATCTTCGTCACCGAACCGACGGTCGAAGACACGATCTCGATCCTGCGCGGCTTGAAAGAGAAGTACGAGCTGCATCACGGCGTGCGCATCACCGATAGCGCGCTGGTGTCGGCGGCGACGCTGTCCAACCGCTACATCACCGACCGCTTCCTGCCCGACAAGGCGATCGACCTTGTCGACGAGGCGGCGTCGCGCCTGCGCATGCAAGTCGACTCCAAGCCCGAAGAACTCGACGCGATCGACCGCGATCTGATGCAGATGATGATCGAGCGCGAAGCGTTGAAAAAGGAAACCGACGCGGCGTCGAAGGATCGGTTAGCGCGGCTCGAGAAGTCGATTGCCGACCTCAAGGAGAAATCCGAGGCGATGACGGCGCGCTGGCAGGCCGAGAAGCAGAAGCTCGGCTCGGCGACGAAGCTCAAGGAAGAACTCGACAGCCTGCGCAACGCGCTCGAGCAGGCGCAGCGCAAGGGCGATCTCGCGCGTGCGGGTGAACTACGCTATGGCAAGATCCCCGAGCTTGAAAAGAAACTCGCCGAGGTCGAAAGCCAGGAAGGCAAGGGCGCTCTCGTCGAGGAAGCCGTGACGCCGGATCAGATCGCGGCGGTGGTGTCGCGCTGGACGGGCGTGCCGGTCGACAAGATGCTCGAAGGCGAGCGCGACAAGCTTCTCAAGATGGAAGACGCCTTGTCGAAGCGCGTCATCGGCCAGAAGGAAGCGGTCATCGCCGTTTCGACCGCCGTGCGGCGTGCGCGCGCTGGGCTGCAAGACCCGAACCGGCCGATCGGCTCGTTCATGTTCTTAGGTCCCACCGGCGTCGGCAAAACTGAGCTGACGAAGGCGCTCGCGGGCTATCTGTTCGACGACGACACGGCGCTGATCCGCATCGACATGTCGGAGTTCATGGAGAAGCACTCGGTCGCGCGATTGATCGGTGCGCCTCCGGGCTATGTCGGCTACGAGGAAGGCGGCGTGCTGACGGAAGCCGTTCGCCGGCGTCCGTATCAGATCATCCTGTTCGATGAGATCGAGAAGGCGCATCCGGACGTCTTCAACGTGCTCCTGCAGGTGCTCGACGACGGGCGGCTGACGGACGGCCAGGGCCGCACGGTCGACTTCAAGAACACGCTGATCGTGCTGACGTCGAACATCGGCGCGCAGTACCTCGTCGAGCAGAAGGAAGGCGAGGAAACGGAAGCCGTGCGCGAGGAAGTGATGGCGGAGGTGCGGCAGCGCTTCCGGCCCGAGTTCCTCAACCGTCTCGACGACATCATCCTGTTCCACCGCCTGCAGCGCGCGGACATGACGAAGATCGTCGATATCCAGGTCGGGCGTTTGCAGAAGTTGCTCGCGGATCGCAAGATCAAGATCGAGCTCGACGAGCAGGCGAAGACGTGGCTCGCGAACCGCGGCTACGATCCGGCGTATGGCGCGCGGCCTTTGAAGCGCGTGATCCAGCGCAATGTGCAGGATCCGCTTGCCGAGCAGATCCTCGCGGGCGGCGTCAAGGACGGCGATACGGTGACGGTGTCGGTGCGCGACGGCGCGCTGACGATCAACGGCTGGCCGATCAAAGCCGCGGCTTGATCTCACTTGTTCCCTCTCCCCTTGGGGAGAGGGTCAGGGTGACTGGTCGAACACCTCCGCTCGCAAATGAACTCCCCCTCGCCCGACGCGCGCCGGGATGACGTTGAAGTGTCGTCGCGCGAGGATCAGCGCGGCCGGGCTCGCTGAAACACCGCCCCGTTCGCCGGTTGCTGATCCGCCGGTCAGTCGAATTGAAAGGCGATCCGGCTATCGGTATCTTGCCACCGGTGATCGGCTCATCACGCGGTCGATTGCAAGTGGAAGGGGACTTCATGCAAGATCAATCCGACGACGACGCCACTGCAGACCACAAGAGCGTGGTATTGGGATTTGCTGGGATGTTGTTGAGCGGCGGCAGCGCTGACGACGTGGCACGCTTTGCAACCGATCACGGCTGGCTCGATGCGACTGGCCAACTCACGGCTGCTGGAGAACAACTCGCCGACGCCCTCGCGCAGCAGGGTGGAACGCGAACGGTATTCCGCGTCTAGTGCGCCCCTCATGTCCGATGTTCTCTGGCGCCTGCGTTAACCGCGCCGACCGCGAGACGTGGGTGAGAAGAGCATGTGTGGCCGCGCGGAGAAATCGGTATTCCGCGGGTTCTCTGCCTGCACGCTTGGGCCTCTCGGGAGGCGGCGCGGTGAAACGCTTCTTGCGAATAGGATGCGGGGCGGATGGCGGGTTCAACGGCTCAGGCATCACTGTTTGGAGCAACCGACTCGCGTTCTGCGAGTCGGCCGGTTGCGCATGTCTGGTTCGCGCCGGCCGCGGCTCCCTCTCCCCTCGGGGAGAGGGTCAGGGTGAGGGGATCAAGCCCCCTCACCCGATGCGTCGTTCGACGGCGTGAGCTGATCGCGACTATGACTGACCGTTTATTATTGGCCGGGGCCTTTGCTTGCGGCTTCGGCTTCGGCCATCCTTTTCTGCATCTCGGCTTTTACAGCGTCGAGATTGAAGCTGGCGCCGCGCTGCATCGGCGGGAAGTCGATGAACGTCTGCAATTCCTTGCCGACGATCTGCTGGACGAACACGAAGCGCCAGAACTGGTACTTGAACCAATCGAAGTATTGCTGGCCGCCATCTTTCGTTCCGTTTTCTGGCCAGCCGGTGCGTTCGAACGGGTCGAGGCGAAGATTGGTGATGTAAGGAATATCCGGGTGGGTCTTTTCGCCGACCCAGCCGTTCGGTTGATCGATGAAGCGGAACTTGTAGTCATCGATGCGTACCGCGCCGACCGTGCTTTCGCCGAGATAGAAAATCTCGTGGCGGGCGGACGGACCTTTGCCGGTAATGCAGTCCATCTGATTGTAACCATCGAGATGATTCTTGTAGGTCCGGTCGCCGATCTGCTTACCCTTCAATAGTTCTTCGGTGATGTTCGGATTACCGGCGGCGGCCGCGAAGGTCGGCAACCAGTCCAATCCAGAGAAGATACCATTCTGGATCGAGTCCGCCGCCACGTGACCCGGCCAGCGAAGGATCGCGGGTACCCGGAAGCCACCTTCAAGGACCGTTCCCTTGGACTGCGCGAACGGCGTCTGACCGCCATCAGGCCATGTGAAGACTTCGGTGCCGTTGTCAGTGGTAAAGACGACGATGGTGTTGTTGTCGACGCCCAGGTCTTTGAGCTTCTGCATCACGAGGCCGACGTCATCGTCGAGCTGTGCCATGCCGGCTTCTTCTTCCGACCAGCCATTCTCAGAGTTACGCATCGCCTCATATTTCGGTGAGAGATGCGTGACGATGTGCATCCGCGTCGGGTTGAGCCAGACGAAGAACGGCTTGCCGTCCTTTTTGGCCTTGTCCATGAAGTTGATGGCGAAGTCGCGGATCTCGTCATCCACGGTTTCCATGCGCTTGGGATAAAGCGGACCGGCGTCTTCGATCTTCTGCTTGCCGACCTTGCCCCAACGCGGCATGTCGGTCTGATCGTCGGTATCGGTCGCCCAACTGTGGACCATGTTGCGCGGGCCGACGACGTTCAGGAGGTCTTGCGGATAGTTGGGATGCGCCGGGTCCTCCATCGCGTCCAGATGATACAAGTACCCGAAGAATTCATCGAAGCCGTGGACGGTCGGAAGAAATTCGTTCTTGTCGCCGAGGTGGTTCTTGCCGAATTGTCCAGTGGCGTAGCCCATGGATTTCAGCACTGTCGCAATGGTCACTGCCTCAGCCGGGAGGCCGACCGATGCGCCGGCCTGGCCGACTGTCGTCATGCCGGTGCGGATCGGAAGTTCGCCGGTGATGAAGTTTGCGCGGCCGGCCGTACAGCTTGCTTCGGCATAATAGTCGGTGAACAGCATTCCTTCCTTCGCAAGCTTATCGAGGTTGGGGGTGCGCCCGGCCATTAATCCCCGATGGTAAGCGCCGATATTCCACATGCCGATATCATCGCCCATGATGACGACGATGTTCGGTTGGGATTGGGCCTGCGCCTGCGCAGAGGATGCGTGGAGCGCTGGAAGAGTGAGCGCCGCGGCGGTCAATAATCCCGCCAGCTTATTTGATTGCCGAATATCGAACATGGATATCTCCTCGTTCGGAGGCTTTTTTCAATGATTTATGAGAGAAAATTGGTAGGACACCACTGATGCCCGTCGGGCATCTAAAACCGAATATCGGCGGCATCGCATTGCTCCGGTCCCCCGGAAACATGCCGTAATAAGTCCCGTCCGGCGGGCAAACTCTGCTCAATGTTCTGCGAGGTCAATTGTAATCGTCGTTGCGTTGCAACGTATAGAGACGATTTAATGCGAATTTACCATCATCAGCATGCGAAAAACTTATCCCCGCTCTCTGAACCTCCCGCATACTCACTCGCATCTTCCCGCGCTCAACAAAGGGCATGAGCTCGTGCCGCGAGACGTGGGTGGGAAGAGCATGTGGGGCCGCGCGGAGAAATCGGTATGCCGCGGGTTCGCTGCCTGCCGCGCGACAAGCACGATAGGGTGCTCGGCGCGGTGAAACGCCGCTCGGACTGGAGATGCGGGGCGGATGGCGGGTTCGACGGCTCAGGGATCGCTTCGAAAGAAACGATCCGCACTCATACGAGAGGCTCCGGACATATGGGCCGGGGACGAGGCGGAGAGTTGGCATGTGCGGGGCGGCAATGGTCCGCATCCCCAATCAAAAATACAAAGCGCGAGGCCGTGCCGTCCCGCCCCTTTGTTGTTTGGCGCAACCAACTCCGCTCCGCGGAGCCGGCCGGTTGCGCCGTGGTGGGTTTACTGCGCGCTCAACGGTGCAATGCCTCCGCTTTTCATCACGGCAGGTGGATTCCATTTGCCGGTCAGCGCGTCGGATTTCGGAGCGTAGAGGCGCATGGTGAGATTGAACGGCCCCTTTGGTGCAGGCAGCCAGTTCGCTTCATTTTCGGCCCCAGGGCTCTCATTCTGGAAATAGAGATCGAGCGAGCCGTCGGTATTGAACTTGAACGGCATCCAACTGCTCAGGGCAAAACGATCAAGCTTGTTTCCGACCTGAAAGCCTTCGTCATCGTAAAGCGTGATCGACCAGAAGGCATCGACGGGAGGTATCGTCGCCTTGTCGAAATGGATGGTGTATTTGTTGGCGCCATCGAGGGGCTTTCCGGTGTCGTCCGCAAGATTGGCGGGATAGATCGCGTCTTCAGGCAGGTTGGCGCCGAGGCCATATTGGGTGATCAAAGCGCGCTTCAGATAGTAGTTGCCGTAGACTCCCATCGTGTCGGTGTTCATCGACCAGCCGTTGGCGACGCGCGCGAGTGTCGGGAGTTTCCACTTGATGAGTTGCTGCGCGTCCTGCGGAACCGTTTCGAGAGCCTTTTGAACGGCGGGATCCAATTTCGTGATGTCGAAGCTCTTGCCCGGCTCGATGCCGATCCGGCGCATCTGTGCGATGATCGGTTGGTCGGTGACGTGCGGAGGATGCAGCTTCAGAAGTTCGGCGGCATAAGCAAAGAATTTGCCGGCAGGCATCGTATCGACGAGCGTTTTTGGTGGGGTCTTTACGTCGACGCTCGGATCGATCTTGGCTTCGATCGGCGTCGGCGTTTTTCCCCATTCGGACAGCGGCGTGATCTTGAAGCCTGCCTGGATTTCGTGAACCGCATCATAGTCAGCTGGTCCATCCGTCTTCGTACGGCCGATAATCCAGACGTAGGGCGTCGGCGCATCGATAAGCTGCGCGTCTTTGGGCAGCCCGAACTTCTCGACAAGCTTGCCTTTCAATTCGGGCGTCGAACCTGGCGGCACGATGAGAAAGTTGGCGGCTTGTGTGCCCGTCGTTCGCCAGCCAGGCGAGGCGAACACGTCCGTCCACATGTCGAGCATCGGCAAAAGATAATATCGCCCGTGCGTATCGGGCACCGAGACGACGACGGGTTCTTTCGTGAGATCGAGCCATGCGCTGGAATAAAGCGTATCGAAATTGGGCCGGACGACGGTCCTCATGTCGGCGGTCGGATAGGCACCTATATTGGCGAAAGTATTCATCGGGCCGCCAATCGATTCCTTGCCGGCCGGCAAATTGGTGAGCTGCTTACGCGTCAAATCCATCGTCACTGGGGAATAGAAATAGAGGTAGGCGTTGACAGCGATATCATGCGCTTCCTGCGGGCTGATCGTCTGGGCTCGGAGGACTGTCGTGGTGCCGGCGGTTATGGCAAAGGAACAAGCGGCAATAAGCGCACTATTGAGTGCGTGCCGTCCTCGCGCTGACTTTATTGGCATCGTATAGGCTCCTGCCCTCTCGATGCCCCCACGCCGTGATGCAGATTACGATTTTCGCACCGACGCGCCAGCTGATATTGCGCAAGGTAAACGATGAATATTTTTTTGCGGGCGCGAAATGCACGAGCGCGTGCCGCGAGAGGTGTACAGGAAAATCGTTTGGCGCAGCGAACGGTCTGCCTTAACGAGAAAAAATTTCGGACGCGATGCGATGAGCACTCGCGTCCGACGGTAGACGTTTTCCAGGTGGGATTAATCGCGTTTTTCTACCGAACGCAAACCATTCGGCCGTCCGGCATGCGAACGGCGCGATGGCCCGTATGCTGCACGCACCAGGCTTGATTTTGTCCACCCCAGATGCAGCGGCCGGTGACGCTGCTGCGATGGCGGTTGGGACCGCAGCCGCCGAGCGCGGAAGCGGGCGTGACGGAATATGACAGATCGACGACGAGAAGTGCAGCGAGACCGAGTAGAGGCGCGAAAAGCTTCGTCATGGCGAATTCTCCTTCAATGCGCGCTATATTGATTATTCAGCGGACGCATTGGCAGTTTTCGCCGGACAACCTGAACTCGCAATTAACAGCGTTCCGATGAATTGAAGCGAGTTGGTGTAGGCGAAATGCGCCGATCATCGACGTTCCGCCGGTCAGCCGCGCTCCTCGGGAACGCTTGCCCGCCCTCCTTGACGCCGCAGCGCGTGCCGAACAGATTGCAGTTCCGCACGACACGAAGCCTTCATAGCCGAGCCGCTTGAAGGAGGGCGTCAGCGGTATCGTGGAATGGGGAACAGCAGCCTTGACGATCCTTTTTCGCAACGAGCTTCACGAGGATTTTGGTACCTGGCCAATTGCCTACATTCCTTATGGCGGCGCCGACTTCGGAGAGATCCGCGCCGTCGCTGCGGCTATCGGGGATGGCGACGACGGCGCGTATTATGATGCGTGGATCGCTGCCGCCGATCGGCTCTCGGCCGAAGCCGACGCGGCGCGGGCCAAGGACCACATCGCAAGTGCCCGCGCGCTCTACCTTAAAGCCAGCGTGTTCTACATCACGTCCTTCCATCCGATTTACGGTGCGCCGGTCGATCCACGCTTGACGGCGGCGTTCGGCAAGGGCGTCGCCGCGTTCGACAAAGGGCTGGCACTCGGCCCGCATCCGGTTGCGCCGATTGCAATTCCGTTCGAAGGGACGACGCTTCCCGGCTATTTCATTTCGGCCGTCGGCTTCGAGACCGAAGTGCGGCCGCTCATCATCTTCAACAGCGGTTACGACTGCACCATCACGGACAACTATTTCGCAGCCGCGGTCGCGGCTTCGAGGCGCGGCTATCACAGCCTGCTGTTCGACGGGCCGGGCCAGGGCGCGATGCTGTACGAACGCGGCGTTCCGCTGCGGCCGGACTGGGAGGCCGTCATCAAAGCGGTGGTCGACTTCGTGGAATCGCTGCCGCTGGTCGATGCGAAGCGCATCGCGCTCTACGGCTGGAGCCTCGGCGGATATCTGGCGCCGCGCGGTGCTTCGGGTGAGCATCGTCTTGCCGCGCTGATCGCCGACCCCGGCACGTGGAGCATCGCAGACGGCTTTCGCGATGTTGTGATTTACAAGTTCGGCTTGCCGCCGGAGTCGGCAACGGATCTCGGTGCGCTGGATCAAGCCATCATCGACAAGATGGATGTGTTCATCCGCGGTAACCGGCAAATGTATTGGAAGGTCGTGCAGCGCGGCTTCTGGGTGCATGGCGTCAGCGGCTTGCGCGCCTATCTCGCCTCGACCGAGCTTTTCACCATGCGGGGACGGGCAGATCTGATCCGATGCCCGACCTTGATCACCAAGGCGGAAGGCGATGTGCTGGCCTCTTATGCCGATGCTTTCTTCGAGGCATTGAAATGTCCGAAGACGCTGATGCGTTTCAGCGCCGCCGAGGGTGCGGGCGGACATTGCGAAATGGGCAACCGCTCGCTCGTCAATGGGCGCATGCTCGATTGGCTTGATGAGCAATTCTCTAAGATCGCGTGAAAGATCAGAGTGCTTCGCAACACTCGCGAATGCGACGAGAACGCGATAACATGGGGCGGATCGTTCGGACGATAGAGGTGTAACCAACGTAACATTTGCGCAGCAGGCCGCTCTTTAACTGGATCCAGCTCCAATGATTTAAAAGGGAAGGTCATGGGTCTTTATGCTCGCCACATCGGTCCGCGCTTCGTAAGCTGCCTCTGTTCGATGCAGGATATCACCGCCGAACGCGTGAAGGTCGTGCCAAACGCGTCCGGCGTCGTCCTTGAAATCGGCATTGGTCCGGGCCTCAACTTGCCGCTCTACGATCGCGCGCGTGTGGAACGCGTGATAGGCGTCGATCCCGGTTCGGATTTTCTGCGCATCGGTTCGAAGCGACATGCGAAATCTCCTGTTCCGCTGGCGATTATCGAAGCGCCCGCCGAGGCGTTGCCGCTGTCGGACGCTTCGATCGATACGGCAGTCGTTACGTACACGCTGTGCTCGGTTGAAGATCCCGGGCGCGTTCTTGCAGAGCTACGGCGTGTCCTGAAGCCGACGGGCCGCGTGCTGTTCCTGGAACATGGATTGGCACATGATCGGAAGGTTTCGACCTGGCAGCATCGGCTCAACCCGATGTGGAAGCGTCTCGCCGTCGGCTGCAATCTCAACCGGCCCGTGGCATCGAACTTCGAAGATGCCGGCTTCCGGCTTGCGGAAGTCGATCACTACTATCTGAGCGGCGTTCCTCGCGCGGTGGGATATCTCAGCAGGGGCGTTGCCGTGCCCGATTGACTTGTCGCGGATGCGGGCTAGGTACCCTGCGGGAAATTTGCCTTGGCGACGCGAGGTTCTTGCAAACGCCCCAATAGCGTATGAAAGTGCTCGCGTTTGCGTTGTGTGAGGGCTGCAATGCGCCGTTGGGTTATATTGCTTTTCGTTCTATTTCTGTCGGTCGGCGCAGGTGCGCTGACCGTCCATTTTCGGCCGAACATCGAAGCTGCGCTGAAGCCTTACACGACGGGCTCCTCTTCCGAGGCGCCGTTGGCGGCGCTCGATACGTCGACGTCCCGGACGTCCTCAGAGCCGAACTCAACGCCTGGGGCCAATTCCCCTGATCATGCGGACAAGCCGAAAGCTGAGGACGGTGCCGCGCAGGCGAGCGGCGGCGACGGCATTAAGCTCGATCTGGCGCAAATATCGACCTCGGGCTCGACGTCCGTGTTCGCGGGCCGCGCGGCCCCCGGCTCGGACGTGACGGTCTACGAGAACGACGTCCCGGTTGCGACGGCGAAGGCGAATATCAACGGCGATTGGTCGCTCGCGACCGATCATAAATTTGCAGGCCCGGACCCCAAATTCAGTTTGCGCGCCGGAGCGGCGACGCTGCCGGACGAAGACACGCATACGTCAGCGAGTGCGGCGGCATCGTCAAAGCCCGCTTCAGCGCCGGTCAGCGAAGCGGCGAGCCAGCCGTCATCGCCATCCGGTCAATTATTGAAGAATTTCGAAAAGAAAGTCGCGTCGGCGCGCGAGGAAGCGCAGGTACAGGCACGGGCAGAGGTGCAGACGGCGGCTGCGACGCGGCTGCCATCGCAAAACGCGGCGCCTGCTGCGCCCGGTCTATCGCCGTCCCAGGCCCCGGTCCCGACGGCACCAGCGCCGCAGGTGGCCGAGGTCGCTCCCTCATCAGGAGCGGTGCAAGATTCCGGGCATCCGCCATCCGCCTCGATCCCGGTGCCGATGACGTTCGTTTTCGACGAGGCGACGCTGACGCCTGAGGGAGAGAAAACGGCGAAGCTTCTGCTCGAATACCTGCAGCTGAAGAAATTCGCGTCGGTTACGTTGTCGGGTCATGCCGACGAGCGCGGAACGGCGGAATACAACATGGAGCTGTCGCGCAAGCGTCTCGATGCCGTATCCGCGATCCTGCGCGGCGGCGGCTATAACGGCAAGCTCGAGCTTTTGCCGGAAGGAGCGACGCAGCCGTTCATGGGAGTTGACCGCTCGAAATATTCGCGCGATGACCTGATGCAGCTCGACCGGCGCGTCGAGCTGCGCAACGCCATGTAAATTTTGATCGTGACCGTTATGGCGACGCCATGTTCAAGTCGCCGATATCGACCTTCGTGCTGCCCGCAGGTGGAGAGAACGTGAAGGTCTGAGGCGTCAGCGTTGGCACTGCGTTCCACTGGAACACGTTGCTTTGTTCGGTGCCATCGACGCTGCGATAGATGAGCTTGCACATCAGCGGCTTGTCGCCTTTTTCCAGCCAGACCTGCCAAGTGCCCTGGTCGGTCGGGTCGTTGATCAGAAACTTATCGCACGACTTCCCGCCGATGTTTTCCGTTCCCGCGTCGGTCACCTTCATGCCGTCACCGCCGCCCGTGTTGACCATGTGCACGATGCCCATGAAATTCAGGACCTGGGAATCGATGCCGAGTTCACCGGTGAAGAAGCCGAATGCGGCCGAAAGAGACTGCGGAGCCGGAGACTCCGAGTATCGCTTCTGTTGCGGATTATAGATTGTCAGTACGGTGCCGTCGGAGATGAGGAGATAGGTGTTCTGGGCAAGCGTCGTGTCGGCTCTCAGCGCATCGGGCTGACGAAGGATGAAGTGGCCCTTCCCACGATATAGCTCGTTGCCGTCGGAGCTGGCGTCGAAGTTCGTCTCGAAATCGAGGGGATTGCTCTGCAGATAGCTGTCGAGCTGCTTGAACGCCGTGCCGGCAGCGGCGCTCGTTTGAGCATGGGCAAGGCCTGCCGGGGCGAGTAGCGCTGCCACCAAGCCGAAAAACAAACGACGCAGCATCTGCGGGTCTCCATGGTTGACGTGCTGACGATCCCCCTCGGCGCACGACTTTAAAGTGCGGCGACGGATTTGCCTGAAACGGTCTCGGTCCATCGTTAATTTTGAGTGCTTCTTCCGGGCGTCTATCAAATCAATTGTCCGCGAATTCAGAGGGCATATTGATCGTCGTCAACCTTTTCGAGCCATTCGACGGTTTTCCCGTCAAGGGCTTCCTGAATGGCGATGTGTGTCATTGCAACCAATGCGCTCGCCCCGTGCCAGTGCTTCTCGCCAGGGGGAAACCAGACCACGTCTCCGGCGCGGACTTCTTCGACCGGGCCGTTTTCGCGCTGCACCCAGCCGATGCCGTCCGTCACAATCAGGGTCTGGCCGAGGGGGTGGGTGTGCCATGCGGTGCGAGCGCCGGGCTCGAAAGTAACGCTGGCGCAGGCAACTCGAGCTGGATCGGTTGCCTGGACGAGAGGTTCAATGCGGACGGCGCCGGTGAAATAATCCGCCGACCCCGTATTGAAAGACCGCGTGCCAACTCGCTTGATGTCCATGGGAGTCTCCGGAGAAGCGGCCGATCGGCGAAGCGGGCTATGCCGTTCGCCTCTCTGCGCATTGGCGACCGTGCATAAATCTTGAATTTGGATCGTCTATCGTTCGAACGATAACCGATTTGTAACGGAATTCAGCGGGAACGGAAGGATTTGAGAATGCGTTTGGCGAACATGAAAAAACTCGCAGTTACATTTGCAGCTTTTATAGCAAGTCTAAGCGTTTCCGCTATCTCGTCTGCGGCGTTCGCGGACGACGATCCTGAGTTGGCATTCAACGGACATTGCCGCGAGTGTCACGAGTTCGACAAGGGCGACAACCGCATCGGACCGACGCTCTACGGCGTCGTCGGGCGTAAAGCCGGAACGGTTCCGGGATTTCCTTATTCTGAATCGCTCAAAGATTCCGGGATCACCTGGAACGAAAAGATCCTTGACCAATGGATTACCAATCCAAATGCGGTTGTTCCGGGAAACAACATGGGCGCCATTTTCAGCGGTCTGTCTGACCCGAAGGAGCGCGCCAAGATCATCACCTTTTTAAAGGGTGATACGAAAAAGCCGGGAGCCAAATAGGCACCCGGCTTTTTTATTTCAGTCGGCTCGACGCGCTGCTAGTTGCGACGGTAGCGAGCGCGATGGCGATAACATCGCTTCGCACCGATCTTGCAGGCGATCTTCGGTCCGGCGGTGTAGCCAATGACGCCGCCGGCAACCAGACCGACCGGTCCGAAGACGACCGCGCCGGCAAGACCTCCCAAGGCCGCGTCCGTTACGCGTTCGCCAGCGTTGGCGGCGGCAGGGCCGAGCGCGAGGCCGGCAGCTACGACAATGCATCCTGCGATGGCTTTCATAGTTTTCCCCCTATGAGTGCGTCCCCCGCGGACGGCGTTGCTATGTGTCGAAAGTCGGCGATTCGCGCTTTCGAGGCGAGCCCTCGATCCGACTTCGTTATTCTCGCGATTTGTAAAATCGGCATCGCCGGATGGGATTGTGCGCCGATCCCATCCGACATTACGGCAAACGCGAAAATGTTTCAGCCCTTCACGAACGCGAGCAGGTCAGGATTGATGACGTCCGCATGCGTCGTCAGCATTCCGTGCGGGAAGCTCGGATAGACCTTGAGCGTCGCGTTCTTCAGAAGCTTGGCCTGCAGAAGACTGGCATCGGCATAGGGAACGACCTGGTCGTCGTCGCCCTGGAGAACGAGCGTCGGAACGGTGATGGCTTTGAGGTCTTCCGTCTGGTCGGTTTCGGAGAAGGCTTTGATGCCTTCGTAGTGTGCCTTGGCGCTTCCCATCATGCCCTGACGCCACCAGTTGTCGATGACGGCTTGCGAGACTTTGGCGCCCTGGCGGTTGAAGCCGTAGAAGGGACCGGAGGCGACATCGAGGAAGAACTGGGCGCGGTTGGCTGCGAGAGCCGCGCGAAAGCCATCGAAGACCTCGATCGGTGTTCCGCCCGGATTCTTTTCCGTCTTCACCATCAAGGGCGGAACGGCGCTGACGAGCACCGCTTTGGCGACGCGGCCTTGCGGTTCTCCGAATTTTGCGACGTAGCGTGCGACTTCGCCGCCGCCGGTCGAGTGGCCGATGTGGACCGCATTCTTCAGATCAAGATGTTCGGCGACGGCGGAGGCGTCGGCGGCATAGTGGTCCATGTCGTGGCCGTCGCTCACCTGCGAGGAACGGCCATGGCCGCGACGGTCGTGGGCGATGACGCGATAGCCCTTCGACAGGAAGAAAAGCATCTGCGTGTCCCAATCGTCGGCGGAGAGCGGCCAGCCGTGGTGGAACACGATCGGCTGGGCGTCCTTGGGACCCCAATCCTTGAAAAAGATTGTCACGCCGTCTTTGGTCGTCACTGTATTGGTCATTATGCAATTCCTTTACTGGGGTGGGCGTTCGAGCATGGTCTCGGGAGATCGAATTTGATGAGGTACACGGTGCCCGCAATGTGCGAAGCATTGAATGCCAGGGCAAGGTCGGCGGGCGAACTCGAGCGTGCGAAATGGCAATTGGAATTCGTGTCAGCGAATTTCCGCGTGCACTTTAGCAAAATTCGAATATTGCCTAGAGACCGTGCAATACTTATCGCGAAGTATTGGCGGTAGATTGCAAAGGAACGACGAACTGCTAGTCATCGTGTTCGATATGGGGCGGGGGAAATGTCGGAGATGTCGAAAAGCGAAGGATTTCGTTTCAACGGGCTGTCGGTTTTCGGTTGGGTTTTAGGTGGATTGAGCGTGCTCAATCTCATTCACGATCTGAGCCCGATAAAGCTCTACGGACTGGTCAAGGATTGGGCGGAAGGCTACCAATCGCTGGTCGAAAAGATCGGCACTTTTCTGTTCGGCTGGATCGACTGGCGGTGGGTGTCGATCGACAGAAACGAAATGCACATCATCGTTCTCGCCATTCTGCTCGGCGCGGCGACCATGCGCGCGAGCCGGATGGTACAAATTCGCGGTGGCGTACCTCCGATTGCTGCATTCGTCGGGGCGATGTTCGGCGCTTTTTTTGTCATTATCCTTCCCGTCATCATCATTGCGGCGTTGTTGCCCGAGCCGTGGGGATTCATCGGGTCGGCGGCTTATTTGCCATGGGCGGCATACGAATTCGGCTTCCGCAACGATGAGGCTGACGAAGCTGTTCCGGCGTCCAAAGACGTCAGGCAGGAATTTCTCGGGATCATTGCGGTGTTCGCGCTGTTGGTGGCGCTGAACTATTCCATTTCGGCGATGGGATAGCCGCGCGAGCGCTATTTGTTCGCGGTCATCACAGGAGCGCGCCGCATCAGCTCTTCGATGCGGCCCCGTTCCTTCTGGAACTCGACAAGATCCTTGCCATCGAGCTTGCGCTCGCGCGGCACTTGGATCGACATCGGATCCACGAAGCGGCTGTTCACGAGCACTTCGAAGTGGACGTGGGGACCGGACGATAGGCCCGTCGATCCGACGTAGCCGATGATCTGGCCTTGCTGCACTTTATCGCCGACATGGAATTTGCCGAAACGGCTCATGTGACCATACGCGGTCTGATAGCCGTTGGCATGCCGAATGCGGATGTAATTGCCGTAGTAGCCCTTATGCGCGACTTCCTCGATGGTGCCGTTGCCGGCGGCAATAATCGGCGTGCCGGTGGCGCAAGCCCAGTCGACGCCCGTATGCATCTTGCGTGTGTTCAGAAGCGGATGGAAGCGGATGCCGAAGCCTGAGGTCAGGCGGACATCATCGCCGCGAACGGGTTTGCGAATGAGAAACTTTTTCGAGTTGTTGCCGTCATCGTCGTAGTAGTCGACGACGCCATCGGCGGACCGGAAGCGATAGAATTTATAAACCGCGCCTCCGCTCGACAGCGCGGTGTAGAGAAGCTCGCCCGGCGGGCCGTCTGTCGATTGATCGTCCTTCATGTCGAAGAACATTTCGAGCGTATCGCCCGGGCGCACACGACGGCGAAAATCGGCATCGTAGGCGTTGACGCTCAGGATTTTCTGGATGGTTTCCGGCGGCAGTTTCTGTGTCAGGCCAGCATAATAAACGGATGCGTAGAGGGTGGCGCTCTGCGGGTCGTCGTCGCCGTTTGCAACGTGCTGCAGCTCTTCCTCGAACGGCGGTTTCGATGAGCCGACGAACTCACCCGCGGCGCTTCGGCTGACGGTCACCAGGTGATCGTGGCCGTCGGAGAAAATCGAATAGCGCGCCGGTTCCATCTTGTTGGGATCGGAAAGCGACGGCACCAGCGTGATGCGCACTTCTTGACCGGCAACGAGGGCGTTCTCGGAGAAAATGTTGTGACCGGCTTCAATCATGCTGTGCACGTCCCATTCGGGCGCGCCGGCTTTGGCGAGGATTTTGGCGAGCGTGTCCTGTGGACCGACGGTCACGACAATGACTTTGCCGCCTTCGAAATCGTCGGTCGGCTCATCGGGGGCTTCCGTCGTTTTGTAGATGTCGGTGGTGTTCAGATTGTCGGCTGTGGATGCCCTGGGCTGCCATGATGCATCGCCTGCGGGAGCGGAACTCGCAGTGCCTGCCGCTACGCCATCAAGCGGCGCGCCGCTGCCGTCGCCGCTGTAGGGGGCGTCGGCTCCTGTCGAGCTGCGATCGACAATGTCCTGGACTTCCTGCGTGTCGAGCTCTTGGCCGTCTTCTTCCGGCAGGATGCCGCCCAGCAGCTCGACGACTTTCGTCGACACATCCGATTTGGAAAGGCCGCTGCCGGCGTTCTCGTCGGCGTCGGCGGATGGTTCCGACGGCTGGCCGCTGCCGTACAGTTTGAAAGGATTGAAGGGCGGAACCTTATCGCTTTGATCGGCGGGGACAGGCGCTAAGCGCGCGACGATACGAGCGTAGGGCTTCTGTCGAACGTATTCGCGGCTATCGCGGCGGCTCTTGGAGGATTCGTGGATGATGTAGCGGGTCGACAGAGCGCCGTTCGTCAGCTGCAAACGATCCGACTTGGGCATGACCCATTTCAGTCCGTCGGCGTTTTTGGGTGTGAGAGCAACTTGGGGTACGAGCGCGCCTTCGCCGATGCTTTTGAGAGCGGGCAGCAGGCCATCGTTCATGTGATCGTTGTCGGACGAGCCATAAATAACGATGAGAATTGCTATGGCGCCGACCGTAGCGGCGAGGCAGGTGCTCAAGATCCAGCGGAAGCGGCCACCGGCGCGTGGCTCGGAGTTGGTCTCGGCTTCGTAGA